>NZ_JBIUWT010000001.1:0-2661024 GCF_044743585.1 Microbacterium sp. NPDC087592
CATCCGCCCGAGTCGGGGGGGGGGGGGCGGCCCCCCCCCCCCGCCGCGGGGGGGGGGGGCGGGGCGCGGGGGGGGGGGGGGGCCGCGCCCCCCCCCCCGCCGCGGGGGGCGGGGGGGGGGGGCCCCCCCCCCCCCCCCCACCCCCGCAGACGCACCAGAGCCAGTACGGAGGCCACGGCCATCCGCAGCGGACCCTCCCGGTGCAGCGTTCCGGTGAGGCTCCGAGCGACGAGTGATGCGGGCGCGAGTCTGCTCATACGTCGGGAGGCCTGCGCGAGCAGTGCCGCGGTCGCGGACCCCTCGTCCGCGGCGAGGTCGAGGATGCGGCGATCCACCAGCGACAGCGGCTGCTCCGCCGCGGGGGCTGCCGCGCGGAGAACGCGGACAGCCCGGGCGAGCGAGGCCCGATCGTCGTCCGGCCATGCCGCGCCACGGCGGTTGTGCACGGCGCCGATCACGTTGATCCGCAGGATCTTGACGACGACGCTCTCCCGCGCGATCGCTGAAAGCGCGCGGAAGTCGTCGGACGCGAGCAGCGGATCTATGAACCCCAGGTCGGCGACCACCGGTCGCGTCGTCGTGGACGTACGGGTATCGGCGTCGGCGTGCACCAGGTACGCGGGGCCGCGACGGTCGAAGCTCACGCGAGTCGCGCGCGACCACACGGTGGTCACGTAGCCGATGTCCTCCCCCGTCGCCACGGTCGTATCGAAGCGCAGGTCGGGGAACCGGGTACGCGACACCAGCCCGAGCGGGGCGCTGCGATACGAAAGGCGATCCTTCGTGAGCGCGAGTCTGCGCACACGCAGGGGCCGTGTGGGCGGAGTCGGCACCGGACGCCCTCCCGCGTGCGCCAGCACCGGGATCACCGCCTCGGCGCCGTCCCGCAGAGCGCGGCGGTGCCAGGAGTCGATCGCGTGCGGCTCGAGCTCGTCGTCCGAGCCCATCACCGACACGAACGCGGCGGTCGCGAGGTCGAGACCGTGGTTGAACGGGCCGGCCGGTCGTCGGAGCCCGTCCCGATGCTCGGCCAGTCGCACGCGCGGGTCGTCCGCGAGCGCGCCGAGGCGGGTGCGCACCGCGTCCGCGTCGAGGTCGTGCGCCACCACGGTGACGCGCAGCTGCACGTCGTTGCGCAGCACCGAGGCGACCGCGCGCTCGATCGGACGGGACGCCTCGTGCACAGGGATCACGACGTCGACGCGGGGCTGCGCCTGCACGGGCGCTCCCGCTGCGGCGTAAGCCGCGAGATAGGCGTCCTTCCGCGTCGATGGTGAGAACCGTTCGCGAGCGTCGGCACCGATCTGCTCCGGCGTCCGGTCACGGTTGAGTTCCACGATGCGCTCCACGGCATCGGCGTAAGCAGTGGGAGTGCGCTCAGCGACCAGGACCCCGTCGGGCTCGTCGACGAACTCGCTGTGCGCGCCGCGCGCGCCGACCACGACGGGAACGCCTGCGACCAGTGCCTCCGCGATGGCGATGCCGAAGGTCTCGGACTCGGTCGGCAGCAGGAACACGTCCGCCCGCCGCAGCGCCGACGTCACCTCGGTCTTCGCGACCGCTCCCGCGAGGCGCAGATGCTCCGCGAGGCCGGAACGTTCTGCTTCAGCGGCCACTTCGGCGCGCAGCGGCCCGTCGCCGAGCCACACGAGCGAAGCGTCGACGCCGCGACGCCGCAGTTCGGCGAGGGCCGCGACCGCGAGCAACGGCCCCTTGTGCGGCACGAGGCCACCCACGGCGATGAGCCGAACCGCGTCACTCCGCGATCGCGGGGGTGCCGTTTCTGCGGGTGCTTCGACATGGTTCGGGATGACGACGACCGGCCTCCGGCGAACCTCAGCGATCCGTGCGGCCAGCCGCGCGCTCACCGCGACGACCACATCGGGACGTGCAAGCGCCCGCTCCGTCAGCGGGAGGGTAGCCCGCATCACCGTCGGGACGGTCTCCGGAGCGATCAGTCCCGACCAGTGCTCCGTGTGCACCCAGGGGATGCGCACGTGGATCAGGGCGAACGGCAGCAGCGACGAAAGTGCCATCGTGTGGAGCAGGTCGGCGTCGGCCAGATGGCTGCGGATCACAGGACCGACTCGCACGAGCTGATCCGGGCGCGACGGCGACATCGGCACGCGTACGATCGTGACACCGTCGACGACCTCCGTGCGCGCGCTGTCGATCTGTCCGGGCGGCGCGAGGTGCAGGACGACGACCTCGTGCGAGGCCGCGAGGAGCTGCACGTCGTCGGCGACGAAGGTTCCGGTCTGCGGCGCCTCCACGCTGGGGAACCAGGTCGTGACGACGAGAACCTTCATGTTCCCGACGCTAGCATCCGGGCCCAAGGCTCCCCGCCCACGGTGACGCAGCCTCACCCGCCGGCGGCGATACGGTCGACGGCGGCGACCCAGATGGCCACCTGGGTCTCACTCGACAAGGGCGCCGCGACCTCGTCTGAGCGCTGTTTCAGCGCCTCGACCGATTCCGGAGTCAACGTGTCGAGCACCCGGGCGAGACCCGCGGCCGTGAAGTCGTCCGCAACCACTCCGAACCCCTCCTGGCGCACCAGCTCCGCCATCTCTGGACTCGGCCCCACGACCACGCCGAGACGCGCCTGCACGAAGTCGAACAGCTTGTTGGGCAGCGCCCACCGATAGTTGACGTTCACCGGCGGGAGAACGAAGACGCCCACGTCGTAGTCGTGCAGCGTCCGCACCAGCTCCCGGTACGGAACCGGGTCGTGCACCCGCACGTGCGGCCGCGTCCGCGCGCGCTCGACAAGCTCGGCGAGGTACGCGGGGTCGTTCGGCGTGAGGTACAGGTCGAGCGTCGCCGGCCTGCTCGTCAGCTCCAACGCATCCAGCATGATGTCGAGGTGACGGTTGCGGAAACATGCGCCGCTGTGCACGAGCGCGAGCGGCTCATGCAGCTCGGTCGGCGGCTGATCCGCGAACGGAGTGGCGTTCGTCACCACTCCCGCGGCGATACCGAAACGACGCCGGTACTCGCGAGCGATCCCGTGCGCGACCGTGGTCACGCTCGTCGCGCGGGTCACCGAGGTGCGGCAGATCCAGGCCATGAACGGCGCCACGAAGAGCCGCCAACGCAGCAGCTCGCTCTTCTGGGCGGGGGCGAACTCGTGTAGGTCGGCGTGAACGCCCAGGCGCGGCTCCAGGCTCAGGGCGAGCGGGACGGCGTCGACGTCATTCGCGAGCACGACGTCGAACCGACGACCGTCGAGCGCGGCGGATGCAGCGCGCACAGCACCGTTCTGCCGGTAGGCCCTGGCGTACTGTCGCAGCATCAGCAGCGCGCGCGAGTATCGCCAGACCTCTTGGTCCGACGGCAACTGCACATGATCGGCGACGCCCTCGGGAGCGGGGCCGTATCCGCAGGTCGTGACCTCGTACCGATCACGGAATGCCGCGACCTGCTTCAGAACGCGGGCGTCGGCCGAGATGTCCGAGAAAGACAGGATGAGGAGCGACTGCGTCATCGGAGCCCACCGGCGACGAGACGCTGCACGGTGCGCAGCCACGGGCCGACCGCCTCCTCGGCAGAGAGCTCGTGCGCCGCGCGGGCGGCGTTGGCCTTGAACTCCCGCACCTCCTCAGGCGTCAGCGAATCGATCGCCGCCGCGAGCGCCTCCGCACCCCAGTCCGTGGTGACCTTGCCGAGTCCGTACTGATCCACCGTGGGACCCAGCTCCGGCGACGGCCCGACGATCACACCGAGACGCGCCTGCACGAAGTCGAAGAACTTGTTCGGCAGCGCGTGCGCGTAGCTGAAGTTGACGGGTGGTAGTACGAACACGCCCATGTCGTAGTCGTTGAGCGTCGTGATCAGCTCGTCGTAGGGCACGGCATCGCGGAGACGGGCGCGACCCGACTCCTCCGCCTGACGCCGAAGCTCTTCGAGGTAGTCCGGGTGGTTGGGCGTGAGGTACAGGTCGAGGGTCACGTCCGCCGTCGAACGGTTGACCGCGTCGACCATCAGCCCGAGGTCGCGGTTGCGGAGCCCGGCACCGCTGTGCACGAGGCGCAGCGGTGCGCCAATAGCCGAGGGCTGCAGATCTGCGAACGGTGTGGCGTTCGTGACGACTTCGGGCGCGAAGCCGAACTCTCGTTCGTACTCCTTCGCCAGACCGGGACTCACGGTCGTCACGGCGTCGGCCCGCCGCACGTACTTACGGCACATCCAGCGGTAGTAGGGCGAGATCCAGCGCATCCACGCCGAATTCTCTTCGTGCAGACGCGGCCAGTACTCGTGGAGGTCCGCCAGCACGCCGTCGGACGGGCGCAGGGCCAGAGCGAGCGGCACCGCCTGCACGTCGTTCGCGATGATCACGTCGAACCGTCGTCCGGCGAGGGCCTCGCGCGCCCACTGCACCCCCGTGAGTCGCCAATACGCGAGCGAGTACTGCCGCAGCGACACGAACCGCCCGTAGGGGTTGTCGACCCGGGCATCGGCGGGGATCTCGATGTGTTCGACGTCATCACTCGGCGCCGCTTCGTACCCGCAGGTGACGACGCGGTAGTCCTTCTCGAGCAGACGCACCTGCTTCAGCACCCGTGCGTCGCGCCGGATCGGCGAGAACGACAGCACGAGGACCGTGGGTTTCTCGCCTACCTCTGTTGTGGAATCAACCACGCTCGGTTCCTCCTCGTCTCACCCGGTAGAGCAAAAAGCGCACGAGCGTGCTCTCCCGGTCGAATGCCCTCCACCACTGTCGCGGCAAAATCGTCTCCAGACGCCCTGCCGTGCGACGGCGCGCGATCGCCGCGACGACCTCCGTCGCGCTCGCGTCACCCCGAGCGACCTCGATCAGGGCGCGGTCCGCGCGAGACAGCGGCACCAGCGCGCGGGGGGCGTCGCGCACGATCGCGTCGACGATCCGCGCGAGGTCGCCCCGGTCCTCGGGGGTCCAGGCGTCCGTCGTCGTGCGCCCGAGGAGCGCGTCGAGCACGTGGACGCGGAGCATCTTGATCGCGAGCGACGTGCGTACGCGATCAGGGAGACCCCGCCACCAGTCGTCCGTGACGAGGAGCTCGACCGCGCGGAGCTGTTCGCCGACGGTCATCGTGGACTCGGTGACGCGGTCGGCGGCATCCGCGCCGATGACATAGCAGGGGGCTTCGTGCATCACGTCGACCCGCGCCCCGTCAGCCCACAAGCGGGAAGACATCGCCATATCGTCGCCGGTGCGCAAACCTTCTGTGAGCAGAAGCGCGGGGTCCGTCAGCAGCTCTCTGCGGATGAGCGCGAGGGGTGCCGTGCGGTAGAACAGACGGTCGCGCACGGCGTCGAGTGCGCGCGCACGGCCGACGCGTGTCAGCGGACTCGCCAGCACGGGACCGTTCTGGCGACGCAGTCGCATCAGGGCGACATCCGGGCGCTGCGTGCGCACGTAGTCCCTCCAGGCGCGCACGGCCCCGGGCTCGGCGAAATCGTCCGATCCCATGATCGCGACATATTCCGCATCGGCCAGCCGAATGCCGTGATTGAACGGTCCGGCCGGACTCGGGATGCCGTCGCGGTACTCGACGAACCGTAGCGCGGGCCCCTCCGTACTTCCCACAGCGGCAGCGATCTCCCGGACGTCGATGCCATGGCACACCACGGTCACACGCACGCCGTCCGCCCCGTCGCCGAGGAGCGACGACACGGCACGACCGATCGGCCGCGTGGTGGCGTGCACCGCGATCACGACATCGAGGAGGAGGGGGGCTGTCACCGCACGAGCCCTGCGAGACGGGCCTGCACCGCGAACTCGGGCATGGCCTCGATAACCTCATCGAAGGTGCCGGTCGCCGCGATCCCGCCGTCGCGCATGTAGCAGATCTGGTCGTGATCGCGAATTGTCGCGAGGCGGTGGGCGACGGAGATGAGCGTCACGTCGCCGCGCAGTTCCTGGATCGCCGAGGTCACGTCGGCTTCGGTCTTGGTGTCGAGGGCGCTCGTGGCCTCGTCGAGCACCAGCACCAGCGGGTCGCTGTAGAGAGCGCGCGCGATGCCGAGGCGCTGCCGCTGCCCACCGGAGAGGGACATACCGCGGTCGCCGACCCGGCCGTCCATGCCACCGGCCCGCTTGCTGATGATGTCCCAGAGCTGGGCACGGCGCAAAGCGGTCTCGACACGGTCCCGGTCGAACTCACTTGTCCACGAAAGCGCCACGTTCTGCGCGATCGTCCCGTCGAAAAGCGCGACATCCTGCGGCACATAACCCACCTTCGAGCGCCACGCGGCCATGACGTCATGCAGGCTCTGGTCATCGAGGCGCACGGTGCCTTCGGTCGGCTCCAGCAGCCCGAGGATGAGGTCCACGAGTGTCGACTTGCCGGCGCCCGAAGAACCCACGAGAGCGAGGGTGCTGCCGATGGGGAGCGTGAGGTTCACGCCGCTGAGCGCCGGGTGCTCGCTGCCCGGGTATGTGAAGGCGACGTCGGACAGCACGAGAGTGCGCGGCTCGGACGTCAGCGGATCGTGTCCGATGCGCTCGGCACGCTCGAGGTAGCCCTCCGCGGCCTCGATGTCGCTGATCACGGCGGTGACGTGCGGCACATTCGAGGTGGCCTGCGTGAGCACGGCCTGGAAGCCGGTGAGCGACGGCACGAGCCGGAATCCCGCGACGGCGAAGACCGCGACGGCGGAGATCGCTTGTGCGGCGCCGCCCATGACGAAGGCGACACCGCCGACGAGAAGGAATCCGCCGATGAGTGCGGCGTCGAGCACGAAACGAGGGAAAGCGCCGAGGAAGCCGAGGTTCGCGCGCGCCCTGGTGGTGTGGATGCGGTTGTCGTGAACGACCTTCGCCACATCCGGCGCCATGTTGCGCAGCGTGATCTCCTTGAGGGCCGCGACCATGTCGGTCATGAGCGACGCCACCCGGAACGAGTAGTCCCGGTTGACGCGGCCGGCCTCGACCGACTTCCGCGACATCCAGAAGTAGAGGATGAGCGCGATGAAGCCGAGGTACACCATCGTGACGAGCGCCGTCACCGGGTTCGCCACCACGAGCACGAGGATGACCGCGGCCGAGGTGCACAGCAGCTGCGGGAGGCCCAGCACCGGAAGCAGGAAGCCCGACGTCACATTCGCGATGCCTACATCCGCCAGCCGCACCAGCTGCGAGGTGTTGCGCTTGAGACGCTCGGTCCACGGAGCGCGGATGTAGGCGTCGAAGAGCCGGTCGCCGATCTCGAGCTCGAACGTCGCGAACCGGCGCGTGGCGAACCACTGCAGCGTCACGGCGAGCGCGGATTTGGTGATGATGAGAATGGCGACGGTCGCGATGATCCAGATGTATCCGTCACTCGTGATCGTGCCGATCACCGGGAGAGTCACGTCGTCCAACTGCACCATCGAGGTGACCGACACCGCGAGCAGCATCAGCGCCGCGACATCGAGGATCGCGAGCGCGCTCGTCGAGATCACGTACATCCACAGGAACCGTTGTGCCCTCGCCGGAAGCAGGGGGACGATGGACCGCAGAGTCTTCCAGATGAGCTTCATGCTGCTCCCGCCGAGATCAGAACCATCGAATACCTCATCACATCAACCTCAACGTTCGCCTTCGCCTACGGATTGGAGCAGTCTGACCGCACGCTCAGCCACCGCGTCGATGTCCGCGACATCTCGGGCCTTCCGGGACGCCGCGTGGCGCTCCTCAGGCGTTCGCGGCTCCTCGTCGGACAGGATGCGGTGCAGGGCAGCCGCCACCTCGTCCACGCTGTAGTCCACCGCGGTGCCCTCGCCCGTCGACTGCACGAAGTCGCGCCCCGGTCCTACGCCCGCGTACACGACCGGGGTTCCGCAGGCCAGGGACGCGTACATCTTGGTCGGGAACGCGAAGTCGTAGCCCTTGCCCGGGATGACCGAGGCCAGAGCAGCTCGCGCTCCCCGAAGCCACCGGGCAACCTCGCTCGGCTCGGTGCGGGGGAGCACCGTCATCGCGCCGGTCGGCATCCGCCCGGCGATCTCCTCGATCGCCGACCAGTCGGTCCCCTGGCCGATGAAGAAGAGCTTGGCGTCGGGATGCTCCGGGTGCACGACGGCGAACGCCTCCGCGAAGACCGTGGCGCCGTGTACTTCGGACGCGGTGCCCGTGTATACGAAGTACGGCCCCGGCACGCCCATGTCCGGTCCCTCGACCGAGAAGTCAGCGAGATCCGTGCCGTTGCCGATCGTCTCGATGCGCTCCACTCCGAGCTCGCGCAGACGCTCCGCGACCCCGTCGCTCACCGCGAGCACCCGCCGGGCACCGCGCAGGCAGAACTTCTCCATCGTCCGGACGACCGAGACGACCAATCCCGACGCGCCGGTCAGCCCGGCTGCATCGGACCAGATGTCTGCGGCGTAATAGACGTACGGACGTCGGAGGATCGTCGACATGACGCGTATCACCGCGCCGGTCGTGGGCGGCGGTTCGACCAGCACCACGTCCGGCCGCGGCTGTCGCAGTACTCGGGCGATCAGAGGAACGTCGAAGCTGAGGTACTGCAGGTACCCCCGCACGTAGCCTGCGCGGTCGCGCAGCACTCTGGCACGCCGGATGCGCACGCGCGGATCGACCCCGTCCGGCATCCCCGCCAGGGACGCCGGCGGAGCAGACGTGATGACGTCGACTCCGTGACCTGCCCTGGCGGCGTTATCCGCGATCGCCCGCAGACGGAAAGACGCCGCGCTGGGCTCCGGCGCGAAGATCCGGCTGACGATCGTGAGACGCATCACCTAGAGCGCGACCGCCGCGCCGGTGCGCGCAGACTCGAGGGCACCCTCGACCACTGCGAGCGTGCGCAGCCCCTGGGCCATCGTGACGACGTCGGTCTCATGCCCGAGCACAGCATCGCGGAAGGCCTCATGCTCGACGCGCAGCGGCTCGCGCTTGGCGAACGCGTAGCGCGTGACGTCTCCTTCGGAGACCCCGCGGAAGGAGGACACGGATTCCCATTCGAGGGGGATCGTGCCATTGGCATAGAAGGTGAGGTCACCTGTGGAGGTGTCGGCGACGAACGCGCCCTTCTCCCCCGTCACGACGGTCAGCCGCTCCTTCATCGGGCTGAGCCAGTTGACGATGTTGTTCACGATGACGCCGGAAGCGGTGCGCCCGGTGATCGTGATCATGTCCTCGTGCTCGCGACCGCTCTTGAAGGCTGTCTGGGCGAAGACGCGTTCGTAGTCGCTCTGGACGACCCAGGCGGTCAGATCCACATCGTGCGATGCCAGGTCCTTGCCGACGCCCACATCGGCGATACGGGAGGGGAACGGACCCTGTCGACGGGTCACCACCTGGTAGACCGCGCCGAGTTCTCCCGCTTCGATCCGACGTCGAAGCTCCTGCACGGCCGGGTTGAATCGCTCGATGTGCCCCACGGCGCCGACGAGGCCGGCGTCCGCGAACGCATCGACCATGCGCTGTCCCGCTTCGACGCTGTGCGCGATCGGCTTCTCGACAAGTGTGTGCACGCCGGCCGCGGCGAGCTTGAGGGCCGCGTCCTCGTGGAATCGGGTGGGCACGGCCACGACGGCGAGATCGATGCCCGCGCCGATCAGCGCCTCGATGTCTGGGAGGATCTCAAGGTCTCCAGCCACACCATGCGGGTCCCCACCCGGATCGGCGATCGCGACCAGGTCGACGCCGTCGATCTCACGCAGAACGCGGGCGTGATGACGCCCCATCATCCCGACGCCGAGCAGGCCGGCTCGCAACGGCATCAGCTGCCCGCCTTCGCCACGGCGTTGACGGCGGCGACGATGCGTTCGAGATCGTCCTGGGTCAGCGACGGGTGGACCGGCAGGGAGGCCACCTCGCGGGCGGCACGTTCCGTCTCCGGCAGGTCGAGGCCCGGAGCGAAGTGCGTCAGAGACGGCAGCCGGTGGTTCGGGATCGGGTAATAGACCCCGGCGCCGACGTTGTACTCGTTCTTGAGTGCGGCGACGAAGCCGTCACGGTCCTCGGGAACGCGGATCGTGTACTGGTGGTAGACGTGCACGGCGCCGTCCGCCACGGGCGGCACGACGACGCCCTGGAGATTGGCGTCGAGGAATGCGGCGTTGGACTGCCGGGTCTTCGTCCAGGCATCGACCTTGGTCAGCTGCACGCGTCCGATCGCGGCGTGGATATCCGTCATACGGGCGTTGAAGCCGATGACCTCGTTCTCGTACTGACGCTCCATGCCCTGGTTGCGCAGGAGCTTGACCTGGCGGGCGAGCTCGTCGGTCGCCGTCGTGACCATGCCCCCCTCGCCGCTGGTCATGTTCTTCGTCGGGTAGAGGCTGAACATCGCGAAGTCGCCGAAGGAGCCGACCGGGCGTCCGTCGAGCGAGGCGCCGTGGGCCTGAGCCGCATCCTCGTACAGCGCGACCCCGCGCTCGGCGGCCAGAGCCTCCAGCTCCCGCATGCGCGCGGGGTGTCCGTACAGGTGCACGGGGAGGATGCCCTTGGTCTTCGGCGTGATCGCGGCAGCGACCGCCTCGGGGTCGAGCGAGAACGTGTCGGGCTCGATGTCGACGAAGACCGGCGTACCACCGGTGAGCGCGACGGAGTTCCCCGTGGCCGCGAAGGTGAACGACGGCACGATGACCTCGTCACCGGCACCGACGCCGGCCGCCAGCAGGCCGAGGTGCAGGCCCGCGGTGCCGGAGTTCACCGCGACGGACGGGCGACCGGGCACGAAGTGCGCCGAGAACTCCTGCTCGAACGCCGCGACCTCGGGGCCCTGGGCGACCATGCCGCTGCGCAGGACTCGGTCGACGGCTTCCCGCTCTTCGTCGCCGATGATGGGCTTCGCGGGGGGAATGAACTCGCTCACACGGTCTCCTTGGTCAATGTTCCGTCGGTTTCGAGGTAGTGGGCACCCGTGGAGGGGCACACCCAGGTCTTGTCGTCGGCGCCGGCGACCAGCGGCACGCCGGACTCCCCCACCCATCCGATGCGTCGGGCGGGGACGCCTGCCACGAGCGCGAAGGCGGGAACGTCCTTGACGACGACCGCCCCGGCGGCGACGGTTGCCCACGCGCCGATGGTCACGGGTGCGACACACGTCGCGCGTGCGCCGATGGCCGCCCCGCGCTCGATCGTCACGCCGACAGGCTCCCAGTCGTGTGCGCTCTTGATGGTCCCGTCGGCGTTGATCGCACGCGGATAGGTGTCGTTCGTGAGCACGACTGCCGGGCCGATGAAGACGCCGTCGCCCAGTCGTGCCGGCTCGTAGACGAGCGCGTAGTTCTGGACCTTGCAGTTGTCGCCCATGACGACGCCGGTTCCGATGTACGCGCCACGGCCGACGATGCAGTTCTCGCCGAGGTGCGCCTGCTCGCGCACCTGCGCAAGATGCCAGATGGACGAGCCGTCGCCGATCGTGGCGTCAGGTGAGACATCTGCGGAATCGACGATCCGCACCCGGGGAGACTGAGTCACTTTCACACGCTTCCTGCGCCGCCGTGACATGGCAGTCGCACGCTCGAGTCTATCGGCAGACGATGCGACACCTGATGAATGGCCGAGAGCACGGACAGGCCCTGTCAGAATGGGTGTATGAGCGAAACACCGATCGGCTCCGTGGCCGACAGCACCGCATGGATCGTGATACCGCTCTACAACGAGGCGAGCGTCATCGGCGACGTCATCACGAGCCTGCTGCCGCACTTCCCCAACGTGGTCTGCGTCGACGACGGTTCGACGGATGGCTCCGCAGACGTCGCCGCGCATGCGGGCGCCCATCTCGTCAGGCACCCCGTCAACCTCGGACAGGGCGCGGCGCTTCAGACGGGCATCGAGTATGCCCTCACTCACAGCTCCTGCGAGTACATCGTCACGTTCGACGCCGATGGGCAGCACCGCATCGAGGATGCGATGGAGATGCTCGAGCTCGCCCGCTCCGAGGACGTCGCGATCGTCTTCGGTTCCCGATTCCTCGATGACCGCACCGACCCGGGCTGGGTCAAGAAGGTCGTGTTGAAGACCGCGATCCGGGTCACGAATCTCACCACCGGCATGAAGCTCACGGACGCCCACAACGGCCTCCGGGTGATCCGTCGCGATGCCGCCGAGAGCATCGACCTCAAACAGGATCGGATGGCGCATGCCACCGAGATCGTGCTCGAGCTCGGACGTACGGGTCTCCCCTGGCGCGAGCACCCGGTGGAGTTGCTTTACACCGACTATTCCAAGGGCAAGGGGCAGAGCGTGCTCAATTCCGTCAACATCCTCGTCGATCTGGTGGTGAGGTGACCGTGTGGATCCAACTGCTCCTCATCGCCGCGATCATCGTCCTCGGCCTGGTGGTCATGCGTCGCACCGGTGCGGACAGCCACCTCGCGATCCGTCGCCTCCTGATGATGCTCTTCATCGTCGCCGCGATCCTGTCCGTGCTCTTCCCGCAGTGGCTCACCTGGGTCGCTTCGCTGATCGGCGTGGGACGCGGCACCGACCTCCTGCTGTACGCGCTCGTCGTGATGTTCCTGACATTCGTCTACACGCAATACCGGAGGAACCTGGCCCTCCAGCGCCAACTCACGCTGTTGGCACGGAGGATCGCGCTGCTCGACGCAGAGAACGAGGAACAGCGGCCTACGCGCAACCGGTGACTTCGTAGAGCACGGCGTCGCCCACCCGGTCGACTTCGCTCAGCAGGTCCGAGTCGCCGAGGTGGTGAAGACCGTCGAACGTCGTCCAGTGATTCTCGAAGAGCTGACGATCCCCGAAGTCGAGCACGTGCGTGACGCCGAGACGGGCGATCGCATCGCATACAGCCGGCCCACCGGCTGCGAAATCGCGAGCGAGCAGTTCCGCGTCCGGACCATATCGACCTGTGACGTGCGGGAACACGACGTCGTTGCCGGTGTAGGCGAACAGCAGCCCCGCTCCGGTGAGGGGGTCGCCGAGCACGATGTCATCCTCGTCGAGCTGGTCGGCGATCTCCTCGAAGAGCGCGGCCTCGTCGGTCGACAGTCCCTGGGAATCCGACGTGAAGAAGTAGCTCGAGTTCCGCATGTACGAGACATCATTGGCCAGCGGACGGAGATGGCTCGCCGCGGCGAGCGCGAGCAGCAGCGCGATGACGACCACGCCCGCTCGTGAGCCTGCAGCCCAGCGCGCGCGCAACCACGCCACGACCACTGCTGCACCGAGTCCGGCGAGCGGGATGCCCCACATCGCCAGCAGCGCTCCCACTCGCGTGGTGTCGTCGTACCAGACACCCACGAACAGGCTCCGCAACGAAAGCAGGGGCAGCCAGGCCGATGCGAGGTAGAACACGATGCTCACTCCGTAAGCGAAGAGCACCCACCATTGGCGGTCCTTCACGACGCGCCAGATTCCGATCGCGGCCAACAGTCCGAGCAGAAGACCAGTAGAACGTCCGACCGGGCTGAGGAATGCCACCTCCCCCAGAGCCTGACTCATGGTCGCGCCCGGAAGCCACTCGTGAGTAGTGACGTTGGCTGCCAGCCAGACGGCCACGAGCAGCGCGAAACCGACTACGAGCCCGACGATGATCCCGGCACGGCGCCCACGAGACGCCGTCCGCCAGGGACGGAGTACCTGCCATACGACGAACGGCACCACGAGCACCACTCCGGCGAGCAGAGACGACGGATGTGCAGCGGCGGATGCTCCGGCGGCGGCAGCAGCGGTGAGTATCCACAGCGTTCGTCCCGCGGGTCCGTCGCCAGAAGAGAAAGCCCGGATCACGAAGGCGAGGAAGAGGGGCAACAGCACGTTGCCCAGCAGGTTCGGGTACAGCACCCCCCAGTTCAGGAAACCGAGCGGGAAGACACTGAACCCGAAGGCCACCAGGGGCGCCCAGAAAGCCGCAGCCGGATGCGCTCGGAAGAGGACCGACGCGAGGCATGCGAGTGCGACCGGCCAGATCACCGCGATCACGGCGACCGTGACGATGTTGGTCGCCGCAACGACGCTGCCTGACACCGGAACCACGAGCGCCACGACGGCGTGCCACAGAGTGGGGTAGGCGGCGGAACTCGCCCCCGGAGTCACCATCGTCATGTGCAGGGGGGATGCGTCGCTGTTCTGCACGATGAACTCGACGGCGTTCAGATGGAACAGGCCGTCGTAGAGCTGGCTGGGGTGGGAGGGGTCGACGATCCCGACCATGAGGATGGCGGTCCATCCGAGGAATGCCGCGCTCAGGGCAGCCCAGACGAGGGGACGGCGCGGTATGGCGACCGGCGGCACCCCACGACCGATCCAGCGCAGCACAGCCGCCACGACCGTGACGATCGAGGCGACGATGGCGACGGGCAGCGGAGACCATCCGAGGCCGAGCCACGGCGCGACGACACTCGCGGTGGCGACGATCGCGAGTGAGAGCGCGATCGCAGCACCCAGACGCTGGAGTCCGCTCCCTCGGAGACAGAGGGCAGCGGGAAGGCCCGGGAGCACGATGATCGCGATCGCGACGAGCAGAGCAGGTGCCTGCCCGACCCACCCCGCCATCACGCGTCCACCAGAGCGATCGCGCGTTCGACCTCGCCGTCGTAGATGACCTCGCCCTTGCTGATGACCACTCCTCGAGCGCAGAGCTGGCGCACCATCTCCATGTCGTGGCTGACGACGACGAGCGTCTTCCCCTGCGCGATCAATTCCTCGAACTTCAAGCGGCACTTCTCGCGGAACGGCGCGTCGCCGACGGAGAGGATCTCGTCCACCAGGAGCACGTCGAGCTCGACGTGGATGGCAACCGAGAAGGCCAGGCGCATGAACATGCCCGACGAGTAGTGCTTGACCTCCTGGTCGATGAACTGCTCGATCTCGCTGAACGCCACGATCTCGTCGTAGCGTGCCTCGATCTCGTGCCTCTTCATGCCGAGGATCGCGGCATTCAGGAACACGTTCTCACGGCCGGAGAGCTCAGGGTGGAACCCGGCACCGACTTCGATCAGGCCGGCGACCCTGCCCCGAGTGAGAACCTGCCCCTCGTCGGGTTCCATCACGCCGGAGACGAGCTTGAGGAGAGTCGACTTCCCCGAGCCGTTGAGTCCGAGGACAGCGACGGATTCGCCCTCGCCGATCACGATGTCGACGCCCTTGAGCGCCTCGAACTCGCTCGTCAGCTTGCGCCGCTTGATCCAGGACACGACGGTGTCCTTGAGGGAGAAGGCATGGTTGAGCGTGAAGCGTTTCTTCACGCCGTCGATGACGATGCTCGGTCGGAGCGTCTGCGGAGCACTCATAGGTCCTGTGCGAATCTTCCTTCGAGGCGGCGGAAAACGGTCTGCCCGATCAGCAGCGTGCCGACGGCGATGAGGAACGTCCAGAGGGTGTTCCAGGCCAGGCCGGGTGGCATCGCGTCCATTGACAGCCCGGCGTACCCGGTTGCCGAGATCATTCCTTCGGTCGCCGGGCGCCAGAAGGCGTAGTGGAAGAGCTCGACACCCTGCGTGATGGGATTCAGGAGATACACCTCGACGAGCCACTGTGGCCAACCGAGCGTCTTCACGACCGCATCTTGCACCATCACCCAGGAGTAAAGGACCGGAGACGCCCACGTGGCGAGGAGCAGCATCAGTTCGACGATGTTCTCCGCGTCGCGGTAGCGCACATTGATGGCGCCGAAGAAGAGCCCCAAACCGAGGGCGAAGATGATCACGATGATCATGCCGGCGAAGATGGCGAGCACCGACAGGACCGAGACGTGCACGACCCAGCCCAGGAACAGGCACACCACGAGCAAAAGACCGACCTGAGGAAGGAAATGCACGAACGCGACGATGACGGCAGAAACTGCGAAGAGTTGACGAGGCAGGAAGACCTTCCGCACCAACGCAGCGTTGCCGACGATCGAAGTCGTAGCGTTCTTGAAGGCCTCCGAGAACAAGTTGATCACGACGATGCCCGAGAACAGATAGACCGCGTAGTTCGGGATACCACGGTCGAGGTTCATGAACAAGCCGAGGACGACCCAGAACACGAGGAACTGCGCGGCCGGCCGCACATACGACCAGGTCCAGCCGAGCACGGAGTTCCGGTAGCGCGTCGTCACGCCCGTGCGCACGAGCAGGTTCAGCAGATAGCGCCAGCGCACCACGTCGATCAGCCCACGGCTCTTGCCGGGGGTGTCGAATTCGGAACGCGGGACGGCGGCGAAAAGATCTCGGGTGTCAGTCACAGGCCCACTCATTCGGCGACGGCGACGGGTGCCGCCGAGAACTCCCCCATCTTATGGCACGCCGCTGGGCGTCCTCTGTCGTCAGCCGATGGGCGTGGCAGCGACCCAGCCCTTGCCGACAGTTCGGGACGACAACCACCCGCCCCGTCCATCGCCGCTGTACAACAGCAGGTCGCCGGTCGCTGTGCGCGCGAGGACGTCGATCTTCCCATCTCCATCGAAGTCGCCCGGAGAGAGGATCTGCGCCATGCCTCCCCATCCCTTGCCGATCTGGCGGGAGTCCCCCCACGTCGTTCCGGTGAGCGAGTACAGCCAGAGTGTCCCATCCGTACGACGGGCGATGATATCGCCGGCCTTTCCGTCACCGTCGAAATCGCCGGCGTAGAACGCGGCGTCCATGTTGGACCAGCCCTTGCCGACGACGCCGGAACCCAGCCAGCCCCCCTTGCCGTTGCCCGAATAGAGGATGAGGTTCCCGGCAGTATCGCGGGCCAGGACATCCGGCAGCCGATCACCGTCGAAGTCCGAGGTTCCGATCAACAGGTCAAGGCCGGACCAGCCCTGTCCGATCTGCGTTGAATCACCGTTGATACCGACCTGGCTGTGCAGGAGGAACCGCCCGGTCGCATCGATGCGACCGATGTCGCGTTTACCGTCGCCGGTGAAGTCGCCTAGCGGCACGACCCGGTCGGCGGCCGCCCACCCGCTCGCGATGGTCCGCGAGCTCAGCCAGCCGCCTGCTCCGCTTCCCGAGTAGAGGAGCGCTGAACCGCCTGTGGTGGTCGCAACGACGTCGACCTTCCCGTCATTGTCGATGTCACCGACTCCAGGCTTCATCGGCCGCGCCTTCGTCACCGGGGAGCCCGCCCCCTGGATCGACACCATCGACTGCCACCCGGTCCCCACCTTCACACCGGCCTTGACTGCGCCTCTGCCGTCGCCGGCGTACTTCCACATCGCGCCGGCGGCGTCCCGCGCAAGCAGATCAGGCTTGGCATCCCCGTCGAAGTCGCCGGGGCTCATGATCGAGGTCATGTTCTGCCAGCCGGTTCCGATCCGAACGGAGGCCCCCCACTTTCCGCGGCCGTCTCCCGTGAAAAGAGTGAGTCGGCCTCCGGAGTCGCGTCCGATGAGATCAGGGCGCCCGTCTCCGTTGAAGTCGAAGCCGCCGCTGAGCATATTCATCGAGTTCCAGCCCGAACCGACAGTCACCGGTGGGCGGAACCCCCCACGGTCGTCGCCGCGCCACAGCAGCAGGGCGCCAGCCTTATCCGTCGTGAACATGTCAGGGATACCGTCGCCGTCGAAGTCGCCGGCAGGGGTGACCATGACGCTCCCCGACCAGTCCACGCCCACCTGGGTGCGGGCCGCGAACGTCTTGTCCCCAGCGCCGAGAAGAGACCACACGCGCTTGTCCTTGCCGACCGCGAGGATGTCCCGGTTACCGTCTCCGTTCGCGTCGCCGATGAGATGCACCGACGAGACGTCGGTCATCCCGGTCGAGAGCGACACGGCCTTGCCCCACACTCCGCGCGCGAAGGGGTAGCCCCACACAGTTCCGTCGGTCGACGTCGCAAGAACAAACGGCGAGGTGTTCGCAGAGGCAAGCGTTGGCGGCGCGGCGGCGGGCGTGCCCTGCGTGGATCCGAACCAGTCGGTGAAGTAGTTGTAGAAGTTGCGGTTGCCGTAGGCCGAGCATCCGTCACCCTCGCCGTAGCCGGCGCGCAGGGCGGCCGCGTTGGGCTGGTACGGCGTGTAGTAGTAGAGAGCCGACGTCGCCTTGTTCGCGACGTACACCGGCGCGGAGCCGCAGGACGCCTTCGGGTTGTACAGGATGTTCCACGTCTTCCCCGGTGCGTACCACTGGAACCACTTGCCTTCCATATAGATCTGCATCTGGCGGGCGGCGCCGTAGATCTGGTGGAAGAAGCCGATGAAGTTCGGGTCGCACGGCGCGGTGTCGGGGCATCCCTGCCCGAGCGCGATCCGGTAGCGCCAGGCGCTCGGCCACGTGTGGGTGATGAGACCCTGCTCCTTCTGGAGCATCACGATCAGCACCTGCGGGTTGATGTTGCAGGCCTGCGAGACGCGATAGATGATGCGAGCGGCCGATTCGTTCGCGGCGCCCGTGTATCCGCTGCAGTACTGGTCTGCCGGGCGGGTGACCGTGGTCATCCGGAAGTCCTTCAGGCAGACGATCGCCTCGTTGTTCTCGTCACGACCACCCAGGCAGCGCGCGACCTTGCCGTTGAAGAAGGTCTGGATCTGCGCCTCGGTCATCGTGCTCTTGTTCGTGAACACGGCGTCGCTGATGAGGTTGCCCGGAGTGAAGCCGGTGAGGCTGCTTTTCGCGATCCCCGTTTCGACGGGGGCGGCGGAGGCGTTCGCGGCTGCCGCCACGGGCGACGCGACCGTCGCCTGAGCAGCGGCGGCGGGAACGACCGTTCCGAGAACGAGGGCGGAGACAGCGAGGAAACAGGTGAGGAGTGGGGCGGTCCTCAGGGTGTTTCGCGAGCGTGGGGCACGTCGAGACATGTGACCAGTGTGACGGAAGTTGCAGGATGATGCCACTGTTGCGCCTCTTTGGCCACAGCAGCCCGGCGTGTCGTGTCGATGTGCAGGTGGCTCCCAGCCCTCAGAGGTCGGCGTGCAGACCCCAGAGCCGTTCGGCCGAACTCGCCCAGGAGAAAGCCCTGGACCGATCCGCCGCCAGGACGCGCAACCGGTCCGCGGCGGCGTCCGTGGCCTCCACCATGGCGTCCGCGATCTCCTCGGCTGCGACCAGCATCCCCCCGTCGGCGATCACGTCCCGGTGCGAGCCGCTGTCGACGGCGACGACGGGGATCCCGAGGGTCATCGCCTCGACCGCGCGCCATGGCCACCCGGCGGAACTGCTCGTCGTGGCGAACAGCGATGCCCCGGCCAGCACGGCCGCACGGTCTGCGGTATCCAGCGCGCCTCGAATGTGCGCGCGCCGCTCGGGGAGCCCTGCAGCCGAAGCGAGCTCGGCGTAACGGGGTTCCGCACCATCGGGAGCGCCCAGCACGACGGCATCGATTCCCGCCGCTGCAGCGCCGCGGAAACCGTCGTGCAGATCCGCCGCCGATCCCGCCAACACCACGTACTGCGCGGGCAACGTCAGTGCCGCTCGCCGGTCGGCGGCGTCTGCGGGCGCCGCGAATCCACGGGGCGGAGCGCCCGCGACCACGCGGACGCGATCCCCGAGGCGTGCGAGTTCCGACAGCCGCTCGGCGACGGCATGCGACGGCACGACCACGGCGTCGGCATGCTTCACCGCGCGCCGCAGCATCCCGCGCTGCCAGGCGACGAGGCTCTTCGACAACTGCTCCGGTGCGTCCCAGGCGCGCAGATCCCACAGCGTGACCGTGGTCTGGTCGTTGTCATGTACTCGGTCGTGTCGCACGAGCGGTGCCATCAGCGTCGGCGAGTGGATCATCCCTCCGCCGACCCCCGGAGCGATCCCGAGCTGCCAGGAGGCGGCCAACTCACGGCGCCCGAGCCCGAGGGTCCGTACCTCTCCGACACCGGCGACCGAAATCTCCGCGCCCGCAGGGACGATGGCGTCCACCATGCACCCCGAGGGTGCCGTGGCGATCAGGCCGACCGTGAGATCGAGAGAGGCGGAAGCCTGGTCGGGGTCGACGACATGCACGAGCTGATCCAGAACCACACGCAGCCGAGCACCCATGCGATCAGGCTATCCTCGCCGCGCAGCTCCCCGTGGAGCGCACCACCCGTGCCGCGCGAATGTCAGCGTTCCCACAGTTTTCGCCCACCGCCGCACCAGCGGTTCATGCTTGAATGCTCGGGTGAGCGATGGTCGTCTTCCCGTCCGACGCCGATGGATCGGGTGGACCGTCGGCGTTCTCCTGTCGATCCTCCTCATCGCGATCGGCTGGGTGACGATCCGCGGGATCGGCGCGGTCAGCGACCTTCAGCAGGTCGCCAACGGCGCCACGCAGCTGAAGGCATCGATCGCCTCGGGTGACCTCGAGGAAGCGGAGCGGGTCTCCGGGAGCATCGCGCGCAATGCGGCGTCCGCCGACGAACTCACCTCGGACCCCGTCTGGCAGGCCTTCGGCGCTCTGCCGTGGCTGGGACCGAACTTCCGCGCGGTGAGCGAGATCGCCGAGATCGCGCACGACGTCTCGACGAACGCGCTCACACCGCTGCTCGATGTGGCAGGCGGGCTCGATCTGGCAGGTCTGGGCGTCGAAGGCGGCACGATCGACCTCGCCCCTTTCGCGGAGATCGAGAAGCCGCTCGGTACGGCGAGCACTGCGCTCAGCGCTGCGGAGCTGCAGGCCAAGCGCATCGATGCGGGCGCGACGCTGCCACCCCTCGCCGACGCCATCGGTGAGTTGCGATCCGCGGTGACGGGAGCCGCGTCGGTGGTCGGCTCCCTGCACGGCGCCTCCGTGCTGCTGCCGACGATGCTCGGCGGCGAAGGTCCGCGCAACTACGTCCTGGCCATGCAGAACAACGCCGAGTTGCGCTCCTCCGGCGGGATCATCGGCTCGATCGCGCTGCTGCACGCGGAGAACGGCACGATCACGCTGCAGAGACAGGCGTCGACCCGGGACTTCCCGCCGCTGGACACCGCTCTGCCGCTCAGCGAGTCCACGATCGCCCTGTTCGACGACCGCCCCGGTCGCTACCTCCAGAACATCACCGCCATCCCGGACTTCGCCGAGGCGGGCGAGATCATCGCGGCCCGGTGGACGGGTCGCTTCGGCGGGACCGTCGACGGCGTCATCGCCGTGGACGCCGTCGTCGCTGAGCACCTCATGAAGGCGACCGGAGACCTCGCTTTCGGACCCTTCACGGCAACAGCGGACACCGTGACGGACATCCTGCTGTCCCAGATCTATGCGGCCGTCCCCGATCCCGCCACGCAGGACGAGATCTTCGCACAGGCGGCGGGCGGCCTGTTCAGCGCCGCACTGTCCGGCGGCGACCCCCGGGCTCTCATCGGCGCACTGGCCACATCGGCGGACGAGAGTCGTATCCGCATCTGGAGCGCACACCCGGAGGAGGAGGCCGTGCTCGCCGCCTCCGAACTGGGCGGCACGATCCCCACGGACAGCGACGACGCGACCTACGTGGGCGTGCTGATGAATGACACCACCGGCGGGAAGATGGACTACTACACCCGTGCATCCATCACGACGTCGGTCGGCACGTGTCAGGGCGCTCTGACCACGCAGGTGCGCGTCACGTGGACGAATACGGCCCCGGCGGACGCCGCGACCTCGCTGCCCGCCTATGTCACGGCCGACGGTTTCTACGGCGTCCCCGCCGGCACGGTGCGCACGCTGATCGCGGTGTACGGACCCGAGGGCGCGACGCCCGCCCATGTCGACCGCGACGGCGAAGAGGAAGGCGTACAGACGGCCATGCTCGGCGATCGTTCCGTGGTGCAGCACGAGGTCTCCCTCGCCCCCGGCGAATCGACGACGATCACGGTCGAGTTCGAGGGCACGGGCGCGGGAGCGCGATTCACGGAAGTGCGGCACACACCGCTCATCGAGGCTCCGGACACCGCACGGAAACCGCTGAACTGCGCAACGTGACATTCCGCGCTCGATAGGGTAGCGTTGAGCCACTGGGGAATATCTGGAGTCTGCAATCTTGCCGTGGGGGCAAGACGACTCCACGCAGTCGGATGCAGGGGTGTATCCGGATGCGATTCCGCGTGAAATTCTGGGGAGAAATCATGCTGAAAAAACTGGCTGCAATCAGCCTTACCGCCGGCGCGCTCGTATTGATGGCGCCCGCCGTCGCATCCGCTGCGCCATCGACTGTTCCGGCCGCGTCTTCCGACTCGTACACGACGCCTCCCGGCGTCAAGGTCGGCGACCCGGTCATCGACATCTGCGAAGTCTCGACCATCGTGTTCGGACCGGGGTACTTCCTGCCGTCCGAGAACGTGAGCGTCTCGGTGTCCGGGCTCAACGCCGGGAATGCCGCCGTCTCGGGCAACACCGCCGCGACCGACGGCAGCCTGACGCTCACCTTCCGCCCGCCTTCTGATGGAGAGGGCTCCTACGCCGTCTCCTTCGCCGGCTCGCGCTCGTACACCGCGACGATCACGGTCGCACACGGTCATGATGCCGCTTCGACGTGCGACCACGATCCTGGGGTCGCACCGGCAGGCGCGGAGATGCCGCTCACGGGCGACGGATTCGAGCTCGCCCTCACCGGCGGAAGCGTCTCGCCGTGGGTCCTCGGAGGCGGCGCCGCGGCGCTCGTCGCCGGCGGTGCCCTCGTCGCGGTCGGAGCGTCTCGCCGCAAGCGCGCCTAGGTCCGGCTGCCGCCTCGCGCGGTGGTCGACTGGACGACGGTGATCCCTCCCCCTCCGATCACCGTCGTCTGGTGCATCCGGTGGCACCCACCGGAAGCCCACGGCTCGCCCCTTCTGGGACGGGAGAGCCGTGGGCTTTGTCGCGCGCTCGCGGGGACGGTCCGGACGTCCAGCACCGTCTCCGGTCGACGCGGGCTCGCGGTCGTCAGGGAGCGGGGCTCGGCGTCTGCGTCGGCGGATGCAGCGACGTCGCGATCAGGTCGTGGATGAAGCCGTAGTCAGGTTCGTGCTCGTCCACGCCGAAGTCGGGCGTGAGCTCGATCGACGTCACCTGCTGCTCCTTCGCCTTCAGCATCAGGTCGAAGAACTCCGGCAGCTTGTCGGAGGGCAGATCGGTGCTGATCAGTGCCGTGCCCGCCGCAGCCACTTCATTGAATCGGGTGAGCACGGTCTGCGGAGTGAACTGAGCGAGGATCGCCTCCTGGAGCTCACGCTGACGCTTCATGCGATCCCAGTCGCTGGTGGTGTAGCGGGATCGGGCGTACCACTGAGCCGTGTCGCCGTTCATCCGCTGTGTGCCCGGCTCGATCCAGCCGATGGCCCATTCGTTCACGTCGGTGCCCGTCCACCCCTCGGGCGGTCCGCCCTTCGGAAGACGCTCGGTGACATCGATCTCCACGCCGCCCAGAGCATCGACGAGCTCCGCGAAGCCGTGCATGTCGACGAACACGTAGTACGGGATCTCGATGCCGAGGACTCCCTCCGCCGCGTCCTTGGTCGCCTCGATCCCCGGGTCGGAGCCGTGGGCGACGGCGTCGGGATAGAGCCCTGCTCCCCCGTCATCGCGGCACACCTCGGCCGCGTTGCGCACGTGGTTCATCCACCCGTTCCAGCCGCACGTCGATGAGCTGTGCCCTTCGAAGCCGTTCGGATAGAGCTCCTGCATCGGGCTGCCCTCGCTGAACGGGGCGTTCGGGAGCTCGCGCGGGATGCCGGTGATGGTCACGGCGCCGGTGTCGGCGTTCACCGACACGACCGAGATGCTGTCGAACCGCATCGAGTCGCGTCCGTCGCCGCTGTCGGCGCCGAGCAGCAGAATGTTGTAGTAGCCGTCGCTCGGCTGCACGCTCGGGCCGCTCTGACCGAAGATCGAGCCGATCGTGCTGCGCACCGAGCCCACCGCGGTCGCCGCATACGCGGCTCCCCCGCCGACGAGACCCAGCAGCAGCAGGGCGACGACGGGGATGGCGAGGCGCGACGGCCCGGGGAGCTTCACGAGGCGCACGAGACGCAGGGCGTCAAATGTCAGGACGATCCAGAGGACGACGTAGGCGACGAGAAGCACCTGCACGATCGTGAGGACGGCAGCCGAGAAGAACCCGCCGCCGATCGTGAGCCACAGCAGGACAGGGCGCGCGAACAGCGCGAGGCCGACAGCGACGATCGCGAGGAGCCAGGCGAGCAGAGTGGCACCGAGGCCGAAGCGACCGAGTCTACGATTGCCGGCGAGCACCTGGGCCGAGCCCGGCAGCAGGAGATTCAGCGCGACCAGCCACCAGCCGCGCTTCGCCATCGTGCCCGGATCGGAGAGGTCCGGGTGCCGCAGCGGCCGGGTCTCGATCAGTGGGCGCCCTGATGCGCGCGGAGGCGCAAGGGTCACAGTGACCCCTTCAGCCGTTCGTTCTTCTCCTCGACCTGGGCCTCGAGCTCGCGCGAGTACGCCTCGACACGGTCGGCGAGGTCGGGGTCTGCCGTCCCGAGGATCCGTGCCGCGAGGAGTCCCGCGTTGCGCGCTCCGCCGATGGACACGGTGGCGACCGGGATCCCGGCAGGCATCTGCACGATCGAGAGCAGCGAGTCCATGCCGTCGAGGTAGGCGAGCGGCACAGGGACACCCACGACGGGAAGCGGGGTCATCGAGGCGAGCATGCCCGGAAGGTGCGCTGCACCCCCGGCACCCGCGATGATGACGCGGACTCCTCGTGACCGCGCGTCACGCGCGTACGACATGAGCTTGTCGGGCGTGCGATGCGCCGAGACGACCTCGACCTCGTGCGGGATTCCGAAGTCCGTGAGGGCCTGAGACGCATCGCTCATCACGCGCCAATCGGAGTCGGATCCCATGACGACGCCGACAAGAGGAACGGCGGAGGAGTGCAGTGGCTCGGTCACCAGATCAGGCTACGGTCTGCCGCTGGGAGAAACCCCGAACGCCGCGCCTCTTCGCGCGCATGTCTCGCGCCGTGTGACGCCGAGAGCGAGCACTGCTCAGTCGAAATGGGCGGCAGCTGCCCGCGCCACGTACACGGCATCGTCGAGGTCATCGTCGACGACGTTCACATGCCCGACCTTCCGGCCGGGTCGCGGAGCCTTGCCGTACGTGTGGATCTTCGCCTGCGGGTGCGCAGCCATCGCCGCACCGAAGCGCTCATCGAGCGTGCCCGCCACCGGTCCGCCGAGGATGTTCACCATCACGGACCAGGCGGAGCGGGGCGCGGTGCTTCCCAGCGGAAGATCGGCGACCGCCCGCAGATGCTGCTCGAACTGTCCGGTGACAGCGCCGTCCTGGCTCCAGTGCCCGCTGTTGTGCGGGCGCATCGCGAGCTCGTTGACGAGGATGCGTTCGTCGTCGGTCTCGAACAGCTCCACGGCCAGCATGCCTGTGACGCCGAGCCCGTCCGCGATGGTGCGACCGATCTCCTCGGCGACCTCCACGAGGCGGTCCGCGGCAGCGGGCGCCGGGGCGATGACCTCGGCGCACACTCCGTCTCGCTGCACCGTCTCGACCACGGGGTACGCGACGACCTGCCCACTCGGGCGGCGCGCCACCTGCTGGGCGAGTTCGCGCACGAAAGGAACGAGCTCCTCGACGAGGAGCGCGTCGTCTTCGGCGAGAGCATCGAGCCAGTCCTGCGCTTCGGCGGCGGCACGGACGACCCGCACGCCCTTTCCGTCGTATCCGCCGCGGGGTGTCTTCACGACGCCCGCACCGGCATGCGCATCGAGGAAGTCCTGCAGCTCGGCGATGCTCCGCACGGGAGCCCAGTCGGGCTGCGGCACACCGAGTTCGGCGAGCCGGGCTCTCATGACGAGCTTGTCCTGCGCGAACTGCAGGGCATCGGGGCCCGGATGCACCACGACCCCGTCGGCGACGAGCGCTCGCAGGACGTCTTGCGGAACATGCTCGTGGTCGAACGTCACGACGTCGACGTCCGCCGCGAAAGCGCGCACGGTTTCGAGGTCGCGGTAGTCACCGATCGCGGTGGCCGCGAGCGCGGCCGACATCCCCTCGCCCTCGGCGAGCACTCGCAGGTCGAGACCGAGCTCCACCGCAGGTGCGATCATCATCCGGGCCAGCTGTCCTCCGCCGATCACGCCAACACGCAACGCCATGTGCCGTCTCCATTCGTCTGCACCCATTCTCGCGCACCGGGAGGGCCGGATTCGACACGCTCCGGGTCAGCCTTCAGCGCACGTCCCTGCCGCGAGCGGCGATCTCACATCGGGTGTGGTTCATCGCCGCCGGCCTGCGCGTCGCGATGCGCCAGGATCTGCCCGACCTCGATCTGGTCGGCGAGCGTCTCGTGCACGAGGGTGACGTTCGGGACGTTCGCGAGTCGGAGCGGCGCATCGACACCGTTGGAGAGGATGATGTTGCCCGAGCCCCACAGCCGCTGGAGCGGACCACGGCGAACCGCGATCGTGTATCCGCGGGCGTGGGACATCTCGCGGCGCCCGCGAGCGCCGATGCCATGGTGCGCGATGACCCGCCTGGTCGTGACCGTCGTGCTGCGCGAGTACCAGATCACGAAGGGGATGACGACCGCGAGGATGACCAGGAGACCGGCTGCGGCGAGCAGCATCCAGTCCTCGAAGCCCGCGGGCAGGTTGCCGTAGAAGTACGCCGTCGCACCGAAGGTCGCGATGAGCACGAGTGCCGACCAGAACAGCCGACGCGCGTGGCTCCGGAAGCGCGCGATCAGTAACTCCTCCGAAGGCGTACCGGGCGGCGGCATCAGGGGCCGCCCGCCGAGCGTCACAGGCTGGGTCACACCACCATTGTGCCTGTGATCGCCGACATCGCCGTCTGGACGACGGCGTGTCAGTTTCCGGCAGGGCGGACGTGGACGACGTCACCGGCGGAAATCGCCTGCTGCTCGCCGTCGACGGACACCACCAGGCGCCCCTCCGGATCGAGCGCTGTGGCCACGCCCTCCAGGATCCGGCCGGCCGGCAGAGACACGCGGACCGCCTGTCCGATCGTCGTGCATCGGGCGGTCGCCGCCGCATGCAGCCCGCTCCTGCCCGCGTCACCCGTCGAGACGAGCGTGGACAGCAGATCATCCAGCGCGGTGAGATACGCGGCCAGGAGCCGATCCTCGTCGACCTCGACGTCGAGGGCCGCGAATGACGTGGCCGTCGGCACCGGAAGCTGCTCGACCGTCATCGCCGTGTTCACACCGGCGCCGACGACCACGGCATCCCCCGTCGCCTCGGCGAGGATGCCGCAGATCTTGCGTCCGTCGACCAGTACGTCGTTCGGCCACTTCACCCCGACGTCGTGCTCCGGCAGCTGCGCTGCGACCGCGTCCGACATCGCCACCCCGGCGGCGAGCGGAATCCAGCCTCGTGTCGCCGGGTCGAGCGGCAGAGCGCGCAGAAGCACGGAGACGGCCAAGGCCGTGCCCGCCGGGGCGACCCAGCTGCGGTCAAGGCGGCCTCGGCCCGCGGTCTGGTCGCGCGTCACGATGGTCGACAGATGCGGCCAACCGACGACATCCCCCGCGTGCGCACGAAGATCGGCGTTCGTCGACCCGGTTCGCTCCCGCACCTCGAGTCGAGGGACGATCGGATGCGCCAGCGAGAAGTCCACGCTCATACTTCCTCGTCGTCGACTTCTTCGTCGTCGTCGTCCTCGTCCTCGCGGATCGCCCCGACCTCGTGGGCCTGCCACCGCTCCCACTCCTTCATGAGCCCGTCGACCGCCGCGTGGAACTTCTCCGTGGCCACTCCCTGTGTCGTGTCACCGAAGTAGTGCTGCACCCACATCCGCAGACGAGCGGTGGCTGCCTCGTCGGCTCGCACCCGTTCGACCTCCGCGACGATGTCGTGCGCGGCCTCCGCCGTCAGCCATTCGCAATCAGCCAGATAGCCCTGCGTGTCGATGGAAGCACGTTCGTCGGTCGGACGCGTGATCATCAGCGGCTTCCCCGCAGCCAGACGGTCGTAGACCATCGCGGAGATGTCGACGATCGCGACATCGGCCGCCGTCAGCTGCCAGCCGAGCTCCGGTGCATGATCGTAGACGTGCTGCGCCGTCGGGTCCGCCGCATTCGCGGCAGCGATCGCCGCGATGATCCGCCGGTGGGCGGCCCCGTACGCCTCGTCCACGACACCGCTACGCGGGTGGGGACGGTAGATCACCCGATGCGCGCCGGTCGCCAGCAGTCGCGTCACGAGCGCTTCGCCGTGCGTGGCGATCGACCCGTAGTGGGCACTCGGTCGGTCCCCCTCCCACGTGGGCGCGTAGAGGACGACGGTCCGCTCGTCCGGCACGAAGGGGAGCGTTCCCGAGTAGTGATCCGCCTGCGGCCGGCCGATCTCGATGGTGCGGCGATCCACGTCATAGTCCCACAACGTGCGCGACAGCCGATCACGCGCAGCCTGACCGGCCACGAAGGCGTAGTCGTAGGCCTTGTACTGATTCGTGGTCATGTACATCTTGTCGGACTCGCCGTGGTTGATGAACACGTGCCACCGCCGCCCGTAGCGGAACATCTGGAAGTTGCGGGTGTTCTGGTTCACGTACAGCACCACGCGGATGTCCTGCGTCGCGATGAACCGTTCGAGGTCGCGGACCTTCGGCACGAAGGCGACGGGAGGGGAATCCTCCTCGAGCAGCCTCTCGGTTCCGGTCGCCTGACGCGAGAGCACGACGACGGGCCACCGCTTCGCAAGCTCGGCCAGCGGGCGGTACCACTGACGCATCTGATACATGTTCACGGCACCGTCGGCGAAATACACCGCCACCTGGAAGTGGTCGGTCGGGAGGGGTTCGCGTTCCGAGAGCCGCCGACGCACGCGTTGCACGGCGGTGCGGGATGCGAGCGCCCGCGTCAGCAGTCGGTACGCCTTCTTCGCATCAGACAGTGCACCCATCCCTCCAGAATAGTTCGTCGGGGCGGCGTCGTCCGGCGCCTGCGGACGGATCCGGCGCCGGAAGGGCGATAGTCCGCGTCCTCCTCAGGATCAGTAGGAGCCACCGTGACATGATCGTCATGTGCCAGCCGACGAAACAGCCGCTCCCCTGCCCGGGGTGTCCTTCGTGATGCCGGTGCTCAACGAGCGCGCCTACCTCGAGCACGCGATCGAATCCGTGCTCGCCCAGGACGTCGATGTCCCCACCGAGCTCGTCCTCGCGCTGGGGCCGTCGAACGACGGCACGACGGAGCTCGCTCAGCGCCTGGCGGAGCAGGACGAGCGTATCCGGCTGGTCGACAATCCCGCGGCGCACATTCCCGTCGGACTCAACGCCGCGATCCGAGCGAGCCGCTATTCGACGATCGTGCGTGTCGACGCGCACTCCGAGCTCTCCGCCGGCTACGCCGCCCGGGCGCTCCGGACTCTGGAACGCACCGATTCGGCCAACGTGGGCGGCGTCATGCACGCCGAGGGACGCACACCGTTCCAGAAGGCCGTCGCCCGCCTGTACAACTCCCCCGTCGGACTCGGCGGGGGCGCGTACCACGGTAGCTCCCAGGAGGGCGAGGCCGAGTCCGCCTATCTCGGCGTCATGCGACGCGAGGTCCTGGACGAGGTCGGCCTGTTCGACGAGTCGATCCGGCGTGGCGAGGACTGGGAGCTCAACCTTCGCATCCGTCAGGCCGGGCACCGTGTCTGGTTCGACCCCGAGCTGTCCGTCACCTACTGGCCCCGCGAGAGCTGGATCCGTCTGGCGCGCCAGTTCCGCGCGACCGGCGCCTGGCGCGGCGAGCTCGTGCGTCGGTTCGGTCGCCGCAACGGCATCCGCTACTTCGCGCCGCCTGCGCTCGTGCTCCTGGTCCTGCTCGCCCTCGTGACGGGGATCCTCCAGCTCACCGGAGTGCTCGGCGGCGCGGTCTCGCTGATCGTCTCCCTCATCGTGTACGCACCCCTCGCGCTGTATCTGCTCCTCGTGCTGGGCGTCGCTCTGGCGCCGCGTGGCGGCGGTGTGCGCCAACGGCTGTGGACCATGCTCGTGCTGCCGACCATGCACCTGTCCTGGGGAATCGGCTTCCTCGGCGGCGTGCTCCGCGGAGCCCGCGACACCGTCGACGCGTCTCGCCTCGGCACTCGCAACACTCCGCTGCCCTGAACCGCTCCGGCGGCGAGGACGTCAGGGCGTGACGAAACCGAGATCGAGGATGCGGTCGACGACGCGCTGCGCGGCGTGGCCGTCGTCCCGGGCGTTGAACTGTCGACGCCACGCCGCGTACCGCTCGGCGAATGCGGTTTCGTGACCCGCGTCCTCGAGGGCGGCGGTGAGCTCCTGCTGCGTGCGCACCAGGGGTCCCGGCGCGCGTTCGGCGAGGTCGAAGTAGAAGCCGCGCAGCTGTCCACGGTAGTGATCGAGGTCGGGCACCAGGAAGTACATCGGCTTGCCTGTGACGCTGAAATCGAACATCACCGAGGAGTAGTCGGTGATCAGCGCGTCGGCGGCGAGCAGCAGCCGCGCGGTCTCCGGATATCCCGTCACGTCGATGACGCGCGCGCCGTCGCGGTCGCGGCCCTGTTCGAGCGTCCGGGAATGGCCGCGCACGAGCACCACCGCGTTGGCCTGACGTGCCAGGAGTTCGGGGTCGATGAAGTCGACCATCTCGGTGCGGTCGTCTCGCCAGGTCGGGGCGTAAAGGAGCACCCTCTCTTCGGCCCCGATGCCCAGGGAGCGGCGGATCGCAGCCGGGTCTTCCGAGATCAGCGTGTCATTGCGGGGGTAGCCGTCCACCCAGATCGGGCGCCCGAAGAACGCGTATGCCTTGCGCAGAATGCGTTCCGAGTAGGTGTTCTGCGCCAGGAGGACGTCCCAGCGGCGGGACTCCTTGACCACCGCAGCCATGCGTCGTGGATCGAAACCCGGCCGGTGCAGCGCGAGCCGCTTCAGCGGGGTGCCGTGCCAGGTCTGCAGGACCTTCTGACCCGGCTTGCGGGCGAAACGACGCCGCAGCCAGTCATTGACGACGAGTAGACGCGCCGCTCCCCGCGCATGCCACCACTGGGGGCTCCCCTCGACGACCGCGATCGCGCCCTCCGGGACCTCGACCGAGAGGTCGACGACGCTCCAGTAGCGCCGCACCTGCGGGGCACGAGTCGCGAGCTCGCGGTCGATCGCGCGAGGATTGCAGCCGACGCTGCGACCGTAGAAGCTCTCGAAGAAGACCGCATTCTCGGTGCCGCCGCTCTGGGCGACGTAGCGCTCCTCGAGCGTCGACCGGCCCTCCACCGTCTCGTACACGGGGTCGATCGGCGCGGCGATGCGGACCGTGCTGCCGTCGACGGCGATGCGCACGCCGGTCAGGACGACAGGATCGATCCTCAGCTCCTGCAGGTCGGCATCCGAGATCCGCAGCTCGTACGTTCCGGTCGGTAGCGGGAGTGACGGGCCGCCCCAGCGCGACGCCTCCAGCGGGAACGCGGCCTTCCACGTCTTGCCGCCGCCGCTGAAGCGGGCCTCGACCCGTGCGCGCGGTCCGACCAACACGGCTTCCGCCGGTCGTGCCCCGGTCCCTGCGACGACCAGCGCCTGTGCCGTGTCGTCGATGCGGGCCGTTGTCATGCTGCTCCCTTCGGCGCGGGAATCCCCCGTGCGCGGATCACGTCATAGACGCGCTCGGTGTTGCGCCCGTCTCGATACGCGTGCATCCCCGCGCTGAGCGTAGCGGACCGCACGGACGCCGCGTCGTACACGCGACGGTCGGCGAGCAGATGCTCGAGCTGCGCGAGCAGCCCCGTCCAATCCGCGGCCGCGTCCTGGCCCGCGACCTCTTCGTATCGACCGTAGAAGCCGCGTGTGCGCGCGTACTGCTGGGCGTCGGGCGCCAGGAAAAGGACCGGCATCGGCAACAGCCCCACGTCGTAAGCGAGAGAGGAGTAGTCGGTGACGAGCACGTCCACCGCCGGCAGCACGGGCGTGACGTCGGCGATCACGGTCGAGCCCAGAGCGCGGACCCGCCTGCTCGGCAGGGGCGGCGCGTAGCCACCTTCCCCCAGCGGGTGCGAACGCACGAGGAGAACGGCGTCCTGCGCTTCGAGGAGGCGGATGATCTGAACCCACTCCGCCGCAGACGGAACGGCGGGGTCGGGAGCTCCGTCCCGCCAGGTCGGCGCGTACAGGACTGTGCGCGCGGACACGGGGATGTCGCCGACGACCCGGCGGAGAAGTGCGGATGCGGCGCTGCGCCGCTCCTCCCCCGAACCCGCCGAGAGGACATCGACGCGAGGCTCGCCGGTCACGACGACCCGGTCGTCGCCGAGACCGAATGCGGACTCCAGCCTGCCCCTCGCGCGATGCGACGCGGCGGGCAGCACACGGATCCGCTGCGCGGCGGCGCGGTAGAGCACCGCGATCGCGCGACGCAGCAGCGGCGCACCGGGGACTTTCGGCACCTCGGTCGTCGCCGGCGAGTCCAGCCCGATCCGCTTGAGCGGGATGCCGTGCCAGAGCTGGACGACGAACGCGCCACCGTTCGCATAGCGGTTGACATCGCCCAAGCCGTGAGTGACCACCAGCACACCGGCCCTGGCGGTCGCCCACCAGCCGCGCAGGCCGCCCTTGCGGGCGAAACGGATACCGAGTGCGGCCGCCTCGCGGTCTTCGCGTTCGGATGACGTGAGCCAGAGCGTGTCATGGCCCGCCGCTGCCGCGTGCTGCTGCATTGCGAGCGCACCGTCGCCGATCCCGGCACCACAGCCGAACACCCAGCGCCGCCCTCGCGGGAGGAGAAGAGTACCGATGCGTCCCACGGCATACAGCGGGATCCGGAGCAGTTTGGCCGCGTTGCCGGTGCCGAAAGAGAAGGACGCCACCCCGCGAGCCTATCGCGCGGGGTGGCGTCCTTCGCTGTGAGGCTCGGGTCAGCCGGCCAGTTCGCCGAGGGTCACCTCGACGTCGTAGTCCTTGCCGTTGCGGACATATGTGACGGTGGCCTTGCTGCCGGCCGCTGCCGCACGCACCTGCGCGGTGAGGTCGGTCGCGCTGGTGATCGGCACCCCGTTGAAGGAGGTGACGATGTCGCCCTTCTCGATGCCGGCTGCGGCAGCAGCCCCGCCCTCGTTGGCCTTGGCGATGTAGGCACCGGCGACGGTAGCGCCCTCGATGCTCGAAGCATCCTGGACGGATGCGTTCAGCAGACCGTGGGTCGCGGCGCCGTCGGCGATGATCTCTTCGGACACTCGCTTGGCGATGTTCGAAGGGATCGCGAAGCCGATGCCGATCGAGCCGGACTCCTCGGAGCTGCCCGAGCTCGCGATCGCCACGTTGATGCCGATCAGCTCGCCCTTGCTGTTCACGAGCGCTCCACCGGAGTTTCCGTGGTTGATCGCGGCATCCGTCTGGATGACGGCGATCGAGATCGACTCCGAGGTCTGCTGCTGCTCGCCGCTGCCGGGGATGTCGAACTGGAACGGCCCCTGGCCCTGGCCCTCGGGAGACTGCTCCTGCGGCGCGTCTTCGGCGGACGAGTCGGGCAGAGCGGAGGACGCGATCTGGATGCTTCGGTTGAGCGCGCTCACGATGCCGGTCGTCACCGAGTTCGCCAGGCCCAGCGGGGCACCGAGCGCAACGGTCGTGTCGCCGACGTTGAGCTTCGACGAGTCGGCGAAGTCGATGGGCGTGAGTCCCTGGGCGTCCTTCAGCTTGATCACGGCAAGGTCGTAGATCGGGTCGGTGCCGACGACGGTTGCCTCGTAGATCTTCCCGTCCGACGCGGTCACGCGGATGGTGGGATCTGCCGCTGCACCGCCGAGCGTGACGACGTGCGTGTTCGTGAGCACGTAGCCGTCGTCGCTGATGATCACGCCGGAGCCGCTGCCGGCTTCCTGCGAGCCGGCGACCTCGATGGTGACCACGGACGGCAGTGCGGAGGTCGCGACCGCGGTGGTCTCGTTGACCGAGCCCGGGTTGTTGACCGTCACGGTCTGCGGCCCGGTCGCCGTGCCGGAGGACGGGGTGTCCTGGAGCCCGTTCAGCAGCGCACCGCCGCCGAAGCCCGCGACGCCGCCGACGAGTGCGGCCGCGACGATCAGCGCCGCGAACTTCGTGCCCCCGCGCGACTTCTGCTCCTTGGTCTTGGTGCCATCGCCGACGAGCGGCTCCGCGCCGTACGGCTGCGTGGGCTGCGTGTGCGACGCCGTCGGGATGCCGAAGGCCGCGCCCGAAGCGGTGCCCGTCGCCGGCGCAGATGGCGCGCTGAATGCGTGCGGCACCGGCGCGACCTGCGGCGCGGGCGACACGTGCGACGTGAACGTCGACGGCACCTCGTGCCCCTGCACCGGTGCACCGGGCGTCGGCGCGGCGGTGGCGGGCGCGGCGGATGCCGACCCGGTCGTGTCAGCGGCGGCAGGCGTCGCCGGCTGAGCGGCGACCTCTGCAGCCTCGGTGGACGGCACGGCGTCGTTCGACGCGGGTGCCGAGTGGTCCTGGGTGTTGTCTTCGTTCATGGTGTGTGCTCCTTCAACGACCACTTCAGAATGACGCCTGTGTCTGTGTGTTCCTTATGTCAACGATGAGTTTCAGCTATGGCCTTAGCCTGTTCTTCATGAGTGTCATTCCCGGCGCATGGCGGCGCACGGCGGCCGGTGCAGGCCTGCTCGCCGCAGACGGAACCGTCGCGCCCACCATCTTCGCAGAGATGTCCGCCGCCGCAGCCCGTACCGGGGCGATCAATCTCGGACAGGGCTTCCCCGACGAGGACGGACCATCGGAGGTGCTCGAGGCCGCCCGCAGCGCGATCGCCCACGGAGCCAATCAGTATCCGCCGGGTCGCGGCATTCCCGACCTGCTCGCCGCCATCAGCGAGCACCAGCGGCGCTTCTACGGCCTCGACGTGGACCCGGCCGACGAAGTGATCGTGACGGCCGGCGCCACCGAGGCGCTCACGGCGACGCTGCTCGCGCTGATCGACGGTCCCGACGACGAGGTGGTCGTCTTCGAGCCGTACTACGACTCGTACGCCGCGGCGGTGGCGCTGGCGGGCGCACGACTGCGCACTGTCCCCCTCCGCGCTCCCGACTTCCAGCCCGACCTCGATCAGCTCGCCGCGAGCGTGACGGACCGCACCCGGATCATCCTCATCAACGATCCGCACAATCCCACGGGTGCGGTCTTCGGTCGCGACGTGCTCGAGGAGGTCGTCCGGCTGGCCGCGCGACACGACGCCGTCATCGTCACCGACGAGGTCTACGAGCACCTGGCGTTCCACGCGCCGCACACCCCGATCGCCACGCTCCCCGGAGCGGCCGAGCGCACCCTCACCATCTCCTCGGCGGGCAAGACGTTCTCCGCGACGGGATGGAAGATCGGCTGGGTCCACGGGCCCGCCGATCTCATCACCGCCGTCCTCACCGTGAAGCAGTACCTCACGTACGTGAACGGCTCCGCCTTCCAGCCGGCCGTCGCGGTGGGGCTCCGCTTGCCCGATTCGTACTTCACGGATGCCGCGACGGCACTCGCCCGCAAGCACGAGATCCTCGGCGAAGGACTGCGCACCGCAGGATTCACGGTGTACGCCCCGCAGGGAGGCTACTTCACGGTGGCGGACGCGACGGCGCTCGGCGGCGCGGACGCCGCAGCATTCTGTCGTTCCCTGCCGGAGCGCGCCGGAGTCGTGGCGATCCCCCTGACGGCGTTCGTCTCCGAAACCCACCGACACGAGTACTCGGGCCTGGTGCGCTTCGCCGCCTGCAAGCGCGTCGACGTGCTCGAGGAGGCGGCTTCGCGGCTGGCGCGGTTCTCCGCCTGACCGGCTCTCCGCTCGCAGCGGATCACGCCATCAGCGCGGTACGACCGCGTATCTCCGCACGCGCAGCGAGGGATTGCTCCGGCGCACCCGCTCGATCGCGGCGGCCTCCACGACCGCGACCGCGATGCCGGGGGCTGTCCCCACCCCTGCCAGGACCACGCCCTGCGGGTCGATGACCTGCGAGTGGCCGACACCGATCGGCGTCGGGTGATCGGCCGCGACCACGTAGACGGTGTTCTCGATCGCGCGCGCGGCGAGCAACGTCGTCCAGTGGTGCTCCTTGAGTGGACCTCTGACCCACTCGGCGGGGACGACCAGGACGTCGGCCTGCGCGTCGACGAGAGACCGGGCGACTTCGGGGAACCTCAGGTCGTAGCAGGTCATGAGCCCGAAGCGGAGTCCGCCGAGCTCGAACGTCGCAGCCTCCCCCACTTCCCCGGGTTCGATCCAGTCGGACTCGGTCTGCCCGAAGGCGTCGTAGAGATGCTGTTTGCGATAGACGGCGAGGATGCCGTCACCGCGCACCGCGACGACCGTGTTCCGCACTCGATGCCCATCGGAAGCTCGCTCGACGAGGCCGGCGACGATCACCACCGCACGGTCGGCGGCCAGCGCGGTCAGAGTCTCGACGAACTCGCCGTCGAGGCCCTCCGCATTCGCGGCGAGGGTATCGTCCATCGGGTCGACGAAGTAGCTCGAGTACTCGGGGAAGACGATCAGCTTCGCGCCCCGCGCGGCAGCGTCGGCAGTCAGTTGCGCGATCTGCGCGAGGTTGTCGGCTCGGGAAGCGGTCGGCGCGAACTGGCACACGGCGACGGCGACGGCAGGGGTCTCAGGCATATCCCCATCCTCTCGCATCGACACGCCCGGGGCGTCGCGCAGGGCGGCCCCGATTGGCCCGACCCTGGGATCCGTGATAAGTTACTTCTTGTGCCGCGGGGTGGAGCAGTTCGGTAGCTCGCCGGGCTCATAACCCGGAGGTCGCAGGTTCAAATCCTGTCCCCGCAACAAATGAAAGGCCCTCTGACTCGGAGAAATCCAGGTCAGAGGGCCTTTCGCTTTGCCCGGACGAGTCCGATGATTGCGAGGACGAGTCCGACGATTGCGGCGACGAGCCCGCGGATCACATCGGCCGGAGACGAGAATGGGCGCCCCCGAGGGGGCGCCCATTCTGCTCTCCGTGACGAAGGGGTGATCACTCCCCCGCTGCGGACTCCAGCTGCAGGAGCTTCTCGACCGCTGCGGTGAGACGCTCGTCCGCCTCGGCGAACTTGGCGAGGTCTCCGGCCTTCAGCGCCGCCTCACGGTCGATCAGGGCCTCCTGCGCGGAAGCCAGGGCGTCCGCCTCGGCGTTCGTCGGCTCCGTGGGCTCTGTCGGCGTCTCTCCGGTCTCCGGATCCTCTGTCCCGGGTTCGGTGGGTTCGACCTCGTCGTCACCACCGGTCGCACCGGAGTCACCGCCGAAGAGGGTGTCGAGCGCCTCGGTGAGGGTGTTCTCGAACGCGACCCGGTCTCCGAAGGCGACGAGCACCTTCTGGAGTCGCGGCAGCTGCGTCCCCTCGGACGACTGCACGTAGACGGGCTGCACGTAGAGCAGACCGCCACCGACGGGCAGCGTCAGCAGGTTGCCGTAGATCACCTCGGACTCACCCTGCTGCAGCAGGTTGAGCTGCGGGACCACCGACGTATCGGAGTTGTAGGTGTTCTGCACCTGACCGGGACCGGGAACCGTGGTGTCGGTGTCGATCTCGAGCATGCGCAACTGGCCGTAGCCCTCTGCCTTCTTGCCCTTCTCGGAACCGGCATCCGAGTCCACCGCGAGATAGCCCATCAGAACGTCACGGCTTCCGCCCGCGCCCTGCGAGTTCGGGATGAACGTCGAGAACATCGAGAACCGCGGCGAATCCTGGCCGGGCATCTGCATCGTCAGGTAGTACGGCGGCTGCAGCATCGCCTCACTGCGCGGGTCGTTCGGCGTCTGCCAGCGGTTGTCCTGCTGAGCGAACGAGCCGGCCTTGTCGACGTGGTAGACGCCGAGGACGTCACGCTGCACCTTGAACAGGTCGGTCGGGTAGCGCACGTGGCTCATCAGCTCGCCCGACATGTCGCTGATCGGCTTCAGCGTCGACGGGTAGATCTTCTGCCAGGTCTTGAGCACCGGGTCTTCGTCATCCCATGCGTAGAGCGTGACGGAACCGTCGTAGGCATCGACCGTGGCCTTGACCGAGTTGCGGATGTAGTTGATGTCATCGATGGCGAGCGTCGGTGACGGGACGTTGGAGTCCGCGATCGCGTCGGACAGGCTGACGCTCGTCGAGTACGGGTACGTCGAGCTGGTCGTGTAGCCGTCGACGATCCACACGATACGACCGTCCACCACGCTCGGGTACGGGTCGCTGTCGAGCTCGAGGTACGGAGCGACCTTCTGCACGCGGGTCTTCGGGTCACGGTCGTACAGGATCTGCGATTCCTCGTTCACCAGGTTGGAGAACAGGATCTGCTCCGACTGGAACTTCAACGCGTAGAGAAGCTTCGTGAACGTGTCGCCGATCTGCGGACCGCCGCTGCCCTCGAACGTGGTCTTCGTCTCGCTCGAGCCGTCCTTGCCGCGCGGGTAGTCGATCTCCGCCGGCTCGGAGCCGTCGGGAGCCCCGACGATCGAGTACTCGGGCGAGTTCTCGCCGAAGTAGACCCGCGGCTCGAAGTTCTCTCGGTCGGACAGGAACCCGGAGGTCGGGATGCCGCGCTCGAGGAACACGGGCTCACCGTCGGTCGTCCGCTGGTTGCCCGCGGCCGCGACGAGGCCGTAGCCGTGGGTGTAGACGGCGACACGGTTGTTCCAGTTGTCTCCGTCGCCGAGACCCGACATGTCGAGGTCGCGCACGGACACCACGGTGTCCTGCATCTTCCCGTCGATCTCGTACCGGTCGACGTCCATCGTCTTCTGGAATTGGTAGTACCCGCGGTACTGCTCGAGCTGACGGACGGTCGGCGGGATGACCTTCGGGTCCATGATGCGTGTGGACGCCGTGGTCTCCGCGTCGGCGCGCAGCTGGCCGGCCTCGGCATCGGTCTTCGCGGCGAAAGGCGTCGTCTCGAGGTTCGCGACCCCGTACGCCTCCTTCGTGCCGTCGATGTTCCGCTGGTAGTACTCGGCCTGATAGGCGTTCTGGTTCGGCTTCACCTGGAAGGTGGTGACCACCCAGGGGTAACCGACGCCGACGACCAGTGCGGCGACGATCAGCAGTGCCGTGGCCGCGAGCGGGAAGCGCCAGCGGCCGATGACGGCCGTGACGAAGAAGAGGATCGCGACGACGCCGGCGATGATCGCGAGGATCGCGAGGCCGGGGATGGTCGCATTGACTCCCGTGTACGCTGCACCGGTGATGCGGTCGTCCGGCTGCACCAGCGTCTTGTACTGGTCGAGCCAGAGACTCGCCGCCTGCACGAGCAGGTAGAGCCCCGCGATGACGGCGAGCTGGATGCGAGCGGGCTTGGAGATACGCAGCTCACCCTGGCCGATGCGCACCGAGCCGTAGAGGTACGACACGAGCGCCGTGACCAGAAGCGACAGCAGCAGGACGGCCGAGACGAACGCGAGAAGGATCGAGTAGAACGGCATCGCGAACATGTAGAAGCCGGTGTCGATGCCGAACTGCGGGTCGACACTCGACGTGGCGACACCGTTGGCCCAGAGCCACACGGTCTTCCACTGCCCCGCGGCGGCGAAGCCGGCGAACAGTCCGAAGAAGATCGGCATGCCCCACATCGCCAGACGGCGCAGGGGTTCGATGACCTCCTGGTATCGGTCCAGCTGCGAGCTGAGTCGCACGTAGACCGGGCGCAACCGGTACGCGAGCTGGATCGCGACGAACAGCGGCACGGCCATCCCGAGGAAGCCGACGACGAACATCACCGCCGTGGCGATCCACTGCGTGGTGAGAACCCCCGTGAAGCCGACCTGATCGAACCACAGGAACTCGGTGTACAGGGAGGCGAACACGAAGAACACCGCGATCAAGGCGGCGATGATCACCAAGGAGATGCCGAGAATACGTCGGGACGTTCGAGGCGTGGCCGGATTCGATGCTGAGGGTGAGGTCACCCTTCCATCCTAGGCATCGCTCACTGTGCGCGGGCTGTCATCCCGATCACGGCGAGGTCACGGCCGCTCCCGCGGATCAGCCGGCGACGCGTTCGCAGGTGGGCAGCGAGGCGACGTCGCCGTCGTCGGCGATGACCTCGAGCGCCGCGAGAGACTCGTCGAGCGTGGCCGTGCGGATCACCTGCAGCCCGTCGGGAACGTGCCCGACGACCTCGTCGCAGTTGGCCTCCGGGGCGAGGAAGTATTCCGCTCCGGCGTCACGCGCACCGTACAGCTTCTGTCGGATACCGCCGATCGGCCCGACCGTGCCGGCGGCGTCGATCGTTCCGGTGCCGGCCACATTCTCCCCACCGTTGAGCTCGCCCTCGGTGAGGGTGTCGATGATGCCGAGCGCGAACATCATCCCGGCGCTCGGGCCGCCGACGTTGTCGAGCTGGATCGTGACGTCGATCTCGAAGTCGTAGTCGGTGCGGAGCGTGACGCCGATCAGCCAGGTCGTCACTCCCCCCTCGGTGTGCTCCTCCGGGGTCACCTCGACGCTCTGCTCCTCGCCGTCGCGCAGCACCGTGAGGGTCACCGGGTCTCCCCCGGCCTTCTGGATCGCGGCCCGCAGCTCCGTCGCCGACTCGACAGCCGTGCCGTCGATCGCGGTGATCACGTCGTCGGCTTCGAGCGTGCCGTCGGCCGGAGAGTCGGCGACCGCATCCACCACCACGACCTCTGCGCCCGTGTCGTAGCCGAGCTCGTTGAGCGCGGCCGCCGTCGCCTCGTGCTGCGAGTCGACCATCAGCGTGGCGTTGCGCTCGTCGCGCTGCTCGGTCGTGACCCCCTCGGGGAAGACCGAGTCCAGCGGCACGACAGCGCGCGACGAGTCCATCCAGGCCAGCGCCAGCTCGAACCAGCTCGGGGTGCGCTCCCGATTGCCGACGACCTGCACGGTGGTGAGGTCGAGCGTGCCCGCCGTCTCGAACGTCTCGGCGCCTTCGACCTTGATCAGGGGAACCTCGTCGCCCTCCTTGTCCGTCGCGGTGCCGAGGGTGTCGTAGACCGGACCCGGCCGCTGGATCACGTACGGCGACGGCAGGAATGTCAGCACGACGAGGGCGACGAGTGCGACGATCAGCGCCCAGACTCCGAGTCCGAGCTTTCCAGACCGCGTTCGATCCACTGCATTCCTCCGTCGTTCGCGGGCGGCGTACACCGATCTGCCCGCATCGGGTTCGCGCGCAGAAACCTGTGACTAGCGTAGAGGCCACGGCTTCAGACCTGCTGAGAGGCGAGCGACATGGCAGACAAAGACCCCACCCCCGAGGACTTCCAGGAGTTCCTGCGAAGGATGCTCGCGAACCAGGGCGGTGGCGACATCGACCCCGAAGCGCTTCGAGGTGCCTTCGAAGGCATGGACGGCTTCACCCTCGACCCCGCGATGATGCAGACGATCATGTCGCAGCTCCAGGGCGCGTTCGGCGGCGACCCGTGGGAGAACGCGCTGCGGCAGGCCCTGTTCATCGCCAACCGCGACGGACAGGGCATCACCGAGGGCTCCCGCACCTCGCTCGCGGATTCCTTCTCCCTCGCGAATCTGTGGCTCGGCGAGGCCACCACGATCTCCGAGCTCTCCGAGGCGCCCACTGCGATGACCCGCGGAGAATGGGTCGAGAAGACGCTGCCGGTGTGGAAGGAGATCGCCGACCCGGTGTCGACCAGCATCGCCGACGCACTCACCTCCGCACTCGATACGCAGGTCCCCGAGGAGATGCGCAGCGTCGTCCAGGGCGCGGGCAAGCTCATGCGCGGCCTCGGCGGCTCGGTGTTCGCCGCCCAGTTCGGCCAGGTGCTCGGCAACCTGTCGCTCGAGGTCGTGTCCGGAGGCGACGTCGGGATCCCCGTGCTCCCCGCGGGCACGGCCGCCGTCATCCCCCAGAACCTCATGGCATTCGGCGACGGCCTCGAGATCCCGGAAGACCAGATCGCGCTCTATCTCGCCACCCGGGAGCTCGCCTATGCCCGGCTCTACCGGCACGCGAAGTGGCTGCACCTGCACGTGATGGCGCAGATCACGGACTTCGCTCGGGGTGTGACCGTCGACGTGGACGCCCTCGAAGACGTGGCGAGCAGGTTGGACCCCTCCGACCCCGAGGAACTGCGCGCGGCCATCGAGGGCGGCGCGCTCCTGCCCGTGCAGAGCGAAGCGCAGCGCGAGGCCCTGACCCGACTCGAGAACCTCATCGCGACGATCGACGGCTGGGTCGACGTGGTGACCGCACAGGCCACCTCCCGCCTTCCGGACGGCGCACGGATCGCCGAGGCCGCCCGTCGCCGCCGCGCGGTGGGCGGACCCGCCGAGGACGCGCTCGGTGCGCTGGTGGGGCTGAAGCTGCGACCGCGGCGCATGCGCGAAGCATCCGCCATGTGGCAGGCGGTGACCGATGCCGTGGGCATCAGTGCCCGCGACTCCCTCTGGGACTACCCCGACCTGATGCCGACGGCCGAGGACATCGACGACCCGAGCGCGCTCGTGGCCCGGCTGCAGGCCGTCGAACGCGGCGAACAGCCCGTCGCGGACGAGTTCGACGAGGCGCTCGCCCGCCTGCTCGACGGTGACGACTTCTCGGAGGAGACACCGTCCGACGGTGGCGAGGACGGCGCCGAGGATGATGGCGACGCCGCCCCGGAGGGGGACCGCCCGGTCTGAGGATCCGACCACGACGGGGGACGGAAGGTGTCATCACCTCTCCTCCCCCGTCGGGGACACGCGCGGCAGTTGTCCACGGATGCCTCGACAACTCCCCGCGGGCGGCGGCGTCCCTCCAGAATCGGAGAGATGCCTCTCACACCGCCGATCCTCACGCGCCTCGACCCGAGTGCACCGCTGCTGTGGCGGGACGAGCACACGCTGCAGCTCGGTGACGACGACGGACTGCGCGTCGAGGCGGATGCCGCCTGGGTGGAGCTCCTGCTCAGCCGCCTGCGCACGGGTTTCCGCCGCGGATCGTTCGACGTGATCGCGCACGCCGCCGGGGCCCCGCGCGAGGCGGCGAGGGCTCTGCTCGCGCGCCTGGAACCCGCACTGCTCGATGAGCCGACCGTGCCCCGCACGGCCTGGGTCGAGAGCATCGGCATCGACGACGGGCGCACCGAATACCGCATTCGGGAGGCGCTCACGGATGAGGGCGTCTCCCTCGTCGATCCCGGGCGACGACCGGGCGTGGGCGTCGTACTCGTGCGAGGCGCCGCGGCGGCTCTGCAATTCGCGCGCCACATGCGCGAAGACACCCCGCATCTGCCGGTGTCCTTCGAGCCGGGCAGGGTGACCGTCGGGCCGCTCGTGGTCCCCGGCGAATCCGCCTGCCTCGCCTGCCGCGATGCGCACGCCACCGCCCTCGATCCGGCATGGCCACTCCTGCACACTCAGATGATCGACCGTGACCCCGGTCCGATCCGCGCCGCGCAAGTCGCCGAGGCGGGTCGCCTCGCCGCCCTGCTCCTCGCCGGCGGCCGAAGCGCTGACGGGCGCGTCGTGCGCGTCAGCGCGGACGGTTCCCGCGTGTGGCGTTCGGTGACATTTCACGAAGAATGCCGGTGCCGCGGCCTGTGGTCCCCATCTCAGCGAGGAACCTCGACGGAGCACGCTCCCCCCGTCCTGCCGATCTCGACCAGGACAGCGAGAGCGTTCGCGCGGCCCGCGTGACGCCCACGTAGGCCAGACGCCGCTCTTCGTCGACCGACTCGAAGGTCGTCGCATAGGAGATCGGGAGTGAGCCCTCGGCCCAGCCGGCGAGATGCACATGCGGCCATTCCAGGCCCTTCGCCGCGTGCAGGGTCGAGAGGGTCACCGTCCGCATCGTGGGCTCGTGCTGGTCCTTGGCCCGCGCCATCAGCGCATCGCTGAAGCTGCGCAGGGTCGCGTCCGGTCCGGCTTCCTCGGCGAGCCGCAGGATGGCGCGCCGCGCCTCCCAGCCGCCGCGCTGCGCCCCACCGGCGGCCGGTGGCTCGTCGGTCAACCCGAGCTCGCGCAGCACCCGTTGCACCCCGGGCAGGAACCCCTGCTCGGTGGGCGCCACCGCCGCCGCACGCAGCGCCAGGATCGCCTGACGCACCTCCGGCATCGAGAAGAACCGGGTCCCGCCCAGCACCGTGGTCGCGACGCCCTCGACGGCGAGCGCCTGCTGCAGCATCGCGGACTGCGCGTGCGCACGGTAGAGCACGGCGATCTCCGAAGGGGATGCCCCGGCCGCGATCTGCGCAGAGATGGCGGCGGCGATGCCTGCGGCCTCTTCGCCCTCGGTGTCATAGGCGGTGACGGTGGGCGCATCCGCGGTGAACTGCTCTCGCGCCGGCACGAGCTCCAGCGCGCCGGGACGGCCCTGCATCAGCGCGTTCGCGACGGTGAGGATGGGGGGCTGGGAGCGGTAGTTCGTCTCGAGCCGCACCACCGTGGCATCGGGATGACGTCGTTCGAACTCGAGCAGGAACCGCTGTTCCGCTCCGGCGAAGGAGTAGATGGTCTGGCTGGCGTCGCCGACGACGCAGATGTCGTGTCGGTCGCCGAGCCACAGCTCCAGCAGCCTGTTCTGCAGCGGCGAGACGTCTTGGAACTCGTCGACCGTGAAGTGACGGTACTGCTCGTGGACGGATGCCGCGACCCGCGGTTCTGCCTCCAACATGCCTGCGCACGCGAGCAGCACATCCTCGAAGTCGAGTTGACGGCGATCGTCCTTCAGCGCTTCGTAGCCGCGCATGAGTTCGACCAGCTGACCGGCGTCGACGCCGCTGATCGGACGCCCGAGCGCCGCGTACTGCTCGATCGAGAGCATCGAGACCTTGCGCCATTCGATCTCGGACGCGATGTCACGAAGGGTGGCCGTGCTCGGGCGGAGCCGCATCGCATCGGCGGCCTGACCCAGCATCCGCACCTTGTTGTCGATGATCGAGGGCGCGGGCGAGCCGGCAAGCGTCGGCCAGAAGAAGTTGAGTTGCGCGAGGGCGGTCGCATGGAAGGTCCGAGCCGCGACGCCCTCGACGCCGAGCGCCCGCAGACGCCCCCGCAGTTCGCCTGCCGCCTTGGCGGTGAAGGTGACGGCCATGACGCGCGACGGCGAGTACGCCCCGGTGTCGACTCCGTGCGCGATGCGATGCGTGATGACACGCGTCTTCCCGGTACCGGCTCCGGCGAGCACCACGACGGGTCCGCGAAGGACGGATGCTGCAGCCCGCTGCCGCTCGTCGAGGGCATCGAGTGCGCTCACGCGTGTTCCTCGTACCAGTCGACGATCAGTGCACGGGCGATCGACGCGTGACCCGGAAGCCCGACCGGACCGTCTCCCGCAAGGGCGGAACCGATCTCGGCACGCGTGAACCACCGCACATCGATGATCTCCTCGCCGTCGGCGAGCGCCGTGGACTCCTCGTCGACGACGGCGCGGAACCCCACCATGAGCGACCGCGGGAACGGCCACGCCTGTGACGAGATGTAGCGCAGCGACGACAGGCGCACGCCGGACTCCTCCTCGATCTCGCGGTGGACGGTCGACTCCAGCGACTCCCCCGCCTCGGTGAAGCCGGCGAAGCACGAGTACATGCGGCCGCCCCAGTTCGCGTTGGCGCCGAGGAGCAGGCGTTCCCCGTCACGGCTCTCGACGGCGACGATCACGGCCGGATCCGTGCGCGGGAAGTGCTCCCGCCCGCACACGAGGCAGCGTCGCGACCATCCGCCGTTGCGCAGCTCGGTGCCACCACCGCAGGTGGGGCAGAACGGTGCGTCGCGGAGCCACCCGGCGAGCGCGATGGCACCGGTGAGTAACTCCGTCTCCTGCCCGTCGATGCGACCGCCGAGATCGCGCAGCCCGAGCCAGACCTCGTCGGGAGCGGTGTCGAGCGCATCGGTCTCCGGCGGGGCGGCGGCGAGGAGCAGCACGGTACCGTCGGCGTCGCGTCCGAGGAGAGCCCAGGTCGCCTCGACCACGGTCTCGGCGGGCACCCGCAGGAGCGTCGAATCGACGACTCTGACCCGCCCCTCGCGGACGACGATCACCCGGGTGGCCGGGTCGCCACGGAGGCGGCCGATGACGTCCGGCTCGTCGCGGAGTTCGGCTGCACGGTCGAGGGACGGGCGCGGAATGGTCATCGACTCCCTCTTTCACGGGCGTGGCGGAGGCGGGACCGCCCCTGAGCCGACCTACCCTGGGGGCATGGGACGCTCTCCTTTCACTCTAGCCGCGGCAGTGACCGCTGCTCTGCCCGGGGCGGAGGTCACGGGCGCCCGCAGCTTGAGCGCGGACGGCGACGCGCGGTTCGACTCGGCGGTGGCCTCACTCGCCGACGGTCGTGAGCTCGCGATCCGTGTCGCAGACGATGACGACACCGCGCGTGAGCTCGCTGCCGAGGCACTCGCGTTGCGCGCACTGACCGACGGCGCACGGGCGATGCTCCCCTTCCGCGCTCCGGCCTATATCGGCGAGACGCGACTCGGCGACGCCCGCGCCCTCGTGACCGAGCTCCTTCCCGGATTCCAGATCGAGGCCGCGCTGGTGCCGGCCGGGCGTGGCGCCGCCGAATCGATGGGGTCGTCGATCGCCGCCGTGCACGCCCTTCCGACATCGGTCGTCCGCGGTTCCGGGCTCGCCACTCGCAGCGCCGAGGAGAGCCGCGCGGAACTGGAGCGCCTGGTCGACACCGCCGCTGCCACGGGCCGCGTTCCGGCTCGACTCACGGTGCGCTGGCGCGATGCCGTCGCCGACGACGAGCTGTGGCGTTTCGAGTCCACCGTCATCCTGGGGGGCGTCCAGGCGACCTCGTTCCTGTTCGAAGACGACCCCGAGCGCGGTCCCGAAGTGGTCGGACTGGTCGGATGGCATGGACTCTCCGTCGGCGATCCGGCCCTCGATCTCTCCTGGCTCTCGGCAGCCCCGGACGCCGCCGCCGACGTGCACGCGGCATATGCCCGTTCGGTCGACCGGGCACCCGACAGCGGCCTGGAGGTGCGCGCGCGCCTGCTCGCGGAGCTGGAGTTCGCCCGATGGCTGGTCCACGGCGATTCGATGCGCCGGCCGGACATCGTCGACGATGCCGCCGCCCTGCTGGACGCACTCGCCGAGGGCATCCGCGACGACGACCTGAACGTCGTCGACTCTCGCGGGGTCGGTGTCGACTCCGCTCTCGATGCCCTCGACCGTGTTCCCCAGGACACCGCCGCAGAGATCGATACATCGATGCACACCGACGCGTACAACCCGGAAGAGCTGTGGGCCAACGCCCCCGACGAGTCGGACCCGGCGCAGACCGAGACCGCGCCCCACGAAGCTCTCCCGGGCACCGCGACCGGCCGTCGCGCCGACGAGAGCGCGCACCGGGCGGAGATGCTGAACATCGAGACCGAGGACCTCTCCGGTGTCGCGAGCCTCTTCGCCGGCACCAGCGGAGTCGCCGGAGCACGCGAGGACTCGCACCCCCTCGCCCCGCGCGAGGACACGGATGACGACGCGGACGATTCCGACGAGGCTCAGCGCGCCGCGCGCGCGGCACTCCAGCGATGGAAGAGCTCTTCCTCCGAATAGACGCGGTCGCCCCGGATGATCAGATCGTCCGCCACGTAGTACAACGCCACGTCGATCTCCTCGAGCGGCACCTCGAATCGCCGATGATAGGCCAGGCGGTAGAGCGCGAGCTGCAGCATCCGTTCGTCGCGCTCCTGCGGTGTGCGCGGCGCCCGACCGGTCTTCCAGTCGACGATCTCGATGCGGCCGCCGCGGTCGGCGCGCCGGTACACCGCGTCGAGCTTGCAGATCACGATGTGCGCCTCTTCGCGCTCGTGCGAGCCGGACAGCCCGGATCCGAGGGCGAAATCGATCTCGATCTCCACGGCGATCGGCTTCAGCCCGCCCCATTCGCTGCGCTCGAACGTCGCCTGCATGACAGCGAGATCAGCGGCGTCGGCGGCTGCACCCGACCCTTCGCGTACGGGGTCTGACCCGGTCTCCTCCTCGTCTATCTCCCAGAGCGCCTCGTCGACGCGACTGCCGACTCCGACGAGTTCGGACCGCTGCTCCACCCAGGCATGGAACAGGGTGCCGAGCCGCGTCTGCCGATAAGGGCGTTCCGGCATGGGGCGCACGATCGACGACAGTGTTCCCGAGAAGTCGGTGACATAGTCCTTGAATCGCGAGGCGGGTACGCGCGTCGGGGCCTCGGCATCGGTTCCGCGCTGGCGGGCGGCGCGCTCAGCCAGCAATCGTTCGAGCTCGATCGTCGGCTCGGCCGTCCCGGCGCGCATCGCCTCATCGACGGCCGCGGCGGCTGCGGTGACGACCGTCCTCCGCGCTCCCAGCGGATCGAGTGGCCAGCGGAGCGTGGACCCGGGACCGTCGTACGGATTGTCGTCCGGGTCCACCGTCTCGATCGGCTCGAGGCCGCGCACCTCGATCGCCTCGATGAGGAAGGGACTCGGCGTGCGCGGGGCCTTCTGACCGGCCCAGTGCGCACCGCTGAGGAGCAGATCCGTCCGCGCACGGGTGACCGCGACGTACGCGAGGCGCCGCTCCTCCTGCTGCTGATACGCGCGGTAGGCGTCCTTGAACCGCTTGAGCGCGCCCCCGTGCGGATTCGCTTTCGTCGCACCGCCCGAGAGCGAGGCCTGCGCGAGCTTCTGCCGCTTCGCGGGATCGGCCTCGCCGCCCATGGCCTCGACGGGGTCCCACTCGAACCGCGGCAACGCGTCGCGGTCACCGCGCAGGGCGAACGGCACGACGCCGAACCCGAACCAGCCGGAGGTGTCGGAGACCCTGCTCGGAAGCTCGTCGGCCACCAGCCGGACCACGGCGACTGCATCCCACTCGAGTCCCTTGGACCCGTGGATGGTGAGCAGCTGCACGACACCCGCCTCCGGCGGCTCGGGCCGCGGCATCAGCTCATCCGTGCTCTCGGCCTTGTCGAGCCACGCGAGCAGGCTGCCGATGCTCCCCCGCTCATCGGCCGCGAGGAACGCCCGCACCTCGTCGGCGAAGGCACGCAGCTGCGTGGCCGCGATACGTGCGGGGCCCCTGGTCTCGTTGGCCGCGAGCTCGATGTCCAGGCGGAGTTCGAGCTCGATGAGTCGGATCAGCTCCGGGATCGGCTGCGACGAGGCGCGTCGGAGCCGTTCCAGCATCTCCCCCGCTGCTCTGACCCGCGCCCGCCCGTCGGGGGTGATCGATTCGAGCAACCGGTAGTCGTCGCGCACCGCGCGCACCACGTCGACCGCGTCGATGATCGACACCGCCTCGTCCGCGCCGCGGGAAGATCGCAGCCGTGCCCGCACTTCTTCAGGGAGGGGCGCCATCGCGGTGTCGCGCTCCGACAGCGTGCGCCCCAGGTCATAGAGGGCCGCCATGTCGGCGACGCCGACGCCGAACCGGGGGCCGGTGAGCAGGCGGATCAGCGCGGACCCCGCCGTGGGATCGTGCACGACGCGAAGGGTCGAGACGACGTCGACCACCTCCGGTGTCGCGAGGAGTCCACCGAGGCCGAGGATGCGGTGCGGGATGCCGCGGCCGGCGAGCGCGGCCGCGAAGGTCTGCATGTGCCGCTTGGAACGGAACAGGATCGCGCCGGTGTGAGGTGTCATCGCGTGACCCGAACCGGCCGCGCGCGCATCGTGCTCCGTCCGCCGTTCGGCGAACCAGTCCGCGACGGCCGCGGCCTCCTCGTCGACCGTGAACGGGAATCGCACGGCGACGGTGCCTTCCCCCGCCCCGGGGCGGGGTTCGAGAGGCGGGACATCCAGCCCCGGGCGCTGCAGCGGCTCGAGTACCCGGTTCGCGATGTCGAGGATGCCGCGGTCGTTCCGCCAGCTCGTCATGAGGCTGTACGTCGTCGCCGTTCCCGTTCCCGAGAACGTGCCGGAGAAGGCGTAGAGGTTGTCGGCGCTCGCACCCCGCCAGCCGTAGATCGACTGGTGCGGGTCTCCGACTGCCATCACCGCGGAATCACGGAAGAGCTCGGCGAGGAAGCGCGTCTGGATCACCGAAGTGTCCTGGTACTCGTCGAGGAGCACGACGCGATGCTGCTCGCGGAGCTCTGCGCGGACATCGGGAGCGGACTCGACGATGTCGTAGGCGCCACTGACCTGATCGGCGAAGTCCAGCACGCCACGACGTTCCTTCTCGTCGATGTAGTCACGCACCAGGCGTGCGAGCGTCGGCAGACTGAGCAGGTTGACCGCCGCCTTCTCGACATCGCCGTTGCTTCGATACGACTCGAACGCGAGGGCCTGCTCCCCCGCGATCCGCTCGGCCAGGGCGAGGTCGACGCGATGATCGAGGGCGTCACCCGCGAGGCGCTGCACTGCGTCGATGATCGTCCCGAGCGCATAGTCGATGTTCTCCAGCTCGGGCAGATCGCTGCGGAGCACCACCTCCCGCGCGAGCATCCAGGAGGCTGCCTGGCTGAGCATCGCGACGTCGGGATCCCGCCCGATCCGTGCCGCATGTTCCCGGACGATGCCGTCGGCGAACGCGTTGTAGGTCGAGACGCGCGGCCGGACCATGAGGTCTTCCGCCGATCGGGGCGTCGCCGGATTCCAGCCGGTGCCGTGGTGCGCGGCCAGCTCGTCGAGCACATGCGTGCGCACGAGCTCGCGCTGGCGGCCCGGCACCGCCTCATCGACACGACGTAGCGCACCGGTCCGCACGATCTCGGGCAGATGCGGCAGAAGTCCCCGGCGTCCGTATTCGTCGATGACCGCGAGCCGGTGTCCGATCCGTTCAGCGAGCTCGCCCGCCGCCTTCCGCGTGAACGTCAGGCCGAGGATCTCATCTCTGCGCACGTGTCCGTTCGCGACCAGCCACACCACGCGCCCCGACATCGTCTCGGTCTTGCCGCTGCCGGCACCGGCCACGACCAGCGCCGGCTCCGGCGGAGCCTCGATCACGCGTTGCTGAGCAGCTGTGGGCGAGGGCTGGCCGAGCGCGGCGGCCATGTCTGTGGCGGAGATGCCTTCGCCACCGTTCCACGCCGTCATGAGCTCACCGCCGGCACCGTGTGGATTCGGCACGGATGCACGCGGCGCTGCGTGTCTGCGCAGTGCGACTCCACCTGCGCGGTGAAGCTCGATGCCGACATACCGCGCGCCGCATCCGATACCCGCCGCAGGAAGGCGGAGCGCGACTCGTCGCTCAGCGTGTGCTGATGGGCGATCCGGTAGTCGCTCTTGGCGAGCGTCTTGGAGACGATCACGAGCCGCGCACCCGCCAGAGACGTCGGCGGGGCACCCTCGACCAGCCCCTCCTGGACCGCCACCTGATAGGCGGCCAGCTGTGCGTGCTCGGCGACGCCGGAGTCGGATTCGGGGTCGTTCTTCCCGGTCTTCAGGTCGACGACGACCACGGGCCCTTCCGGTCCGCTCGACATCCGCTCCCAACCGCGTCCGCGAGCATGGGAGTGCTCGCCGGCCGCCGGCGGATAGGCCTCCACCCGGTCGATGTACCCGTGGATGACGGCCTGATTCGACCGGTCCTCCCCGACCGGGTGCACCGTCGGCACGGCATCGTCCCCCGCTTCGGCGGCCACGTCGACGGCGAAGCGGAACTCCATCTCGCTGCCGATCGCGCGGCCGCCCTCGCGGCGCACATCGCCGAGATAGGTGTGCAGGCGGCTCACGAGCACGTCGGCGCGCCGCCGCTCCTTGCGGCCGATCCACTCGGTCTCGAAGTCGAGTTCCGGCCAGTGCTCCTCGACGATCGCGCGCATGCGCTCCAGGTCGCCGTCGGGAACGCGCTCCATCGCCTCGTGCACGATCGTGCCGATGCCGGCGGTCGGAGGCATCACCGTGTCGCCACCGAGGGCCGAGACGACCCAGTTGAGGCCGCACTCCTCATAGGACTCCATCTTCGATGGCGAGACCCGTGCGCCGGTGACCGCGAGGTCGCGCAGCGGAGCATCGGTCGAGGTCGGGGTCACCCCGTACCACTCCGCGGGGTCGGCGCCGGGCACCCCCTCGCGGGCGAGCACGGCGAGCTGCCCGGCGGCGTCTCGCCTGAGCGAGTCCGTGTGGGCGGTGGTGAGGCTGCGTCGATGCCGCGCGACCAGTCCGCGCAGGGTGAGCGGATGCTCCGCTGACGCGTGCCGTTCCGGTGGTTCCGGGGCCGGCAGGAACCCGAAGAAGGGACTCGGCGTGAGGTCGTCGTCATCGACCGCCGTGATCAGCAGGCGGTCTCGCGCACGGGAGACCGCGCGGACGAACAGGCGGAGTTCGTCGTGGAGGGCCGCCCGCCGGCGATCCAGCACACCGACGGGTTCGGTGCTGGTGCCGGTGCGAGCCGCGTGCATCGCATCCGCAAGCCGCCACGTCTGCAGCAGACCGCCGCGCAGGCGCACGTTCGGCCAGATCCCGTCCTGAACCCCCGCGACGACGACCGCGTCGAATTCCGTGCCGAGGGCCGTCGCGGGGGTCAGGAGCGTGACTCTGCCCGGGCGGTCGGGCGTCGACAGCGAATCCTCGGGGACCTCGCTGTCGAGGATGTCGCGCACGAAGGTGCGCGGCTGCTCCTCGGGAGTGCGCTCGACGAACCTCTTCGCCGCGTCGAAGAGCGCGACGAGGGCGTCGAGTGAGCGCGCCGTCTCGGCGCCGGTCGGCAACTGCGAGATCTCGCGCCAGGCGACCCGGAGCCGGCGACCGTCCACGGCGCGGGCCTGGTCCCACACCCGCCACAGCAGATCGTGGATCGTCTCCCCTTCGGCGGCCGCTCTGGCCGTGGCTTCGATCGTCTCGGCGAAGCGCTCTGCCGTGCGCGACTCCGGCGCGTCGATGAGGGTCAGGTGCGCCGGGTTGGCCATGGCCTGCCGCAGCAGTTCTCGCGCGGGCGTCGCGCCGCCCTGTTCGAGCTCGATATGCCGGAGCCGGGCACGGAGGCGCCGCAGTCCGATCGCGTCCATCCCTCCGAACGGGGTGCGCATGGCCTCTTCGAGCGCCTCGGAGGTGCGTTCCTCGATCGGGGTCAGCCCCAGGCGCACGATGCCGACGATGTCTCGCACGATGCCCTCGCTGCCGAGCGGACGCTGCACTCCGGCGGCGCGGGTGGGGATCTCTCGGGCGGCGAGTTCGGTCTCGAGGGTCGTCACCTGTCGGGTGTCGTGGGCGATGACGGCCATCCTTTCCCAACGGATCCCCTCAGCGAGATGCCATTCCCGCATCACTCCGGCGATGCGATCGAGCTCCTCGTAGGGCGAGGGTGCGACGAAGGTCGAAACCCGGGCGTCGATCTCCTCCGATGTCACCGGCATGGGAGCACGCCGGTGCTCCACCCTGCCGGAGACGCCGATCGCCTGCGTCACGGTCCGTGTGAGCGCGGTGAGCGCCGGCTGCTGACGATGCGCACCGTCGAGCACATGCACATCTCCGAGCGCGCCCGCGAGCTGGGCGAACAGCTCCGGGCTGGCCCCGCGGAAGGAACCGGACGAGATGTCGGGGTCACCGAAGGCCAGAACGGCGATGCCGCGGCCACGGAGGCTCTTGACCATCGCGATCCCACCCCGAGTGAGCTCCTGCGCGTCGTCGATCAGCACCACGCGCAGGGGCGCCAGGGGACCGAGCGTCGCCGCGTCCGCCCCCTGCAGGATCGTGCTCGCCTCACTGAGGAGATCCGCGGCGTCGCGGTGCGCCGAGCGCAGCGCATCGAGCACCGTCCGATATTCGACCAGGAGCTCCGCCGCCGCGGTCCAGACATCATTGCCCGACGCACGGAGCTCTTCGGGGTGCACGCCGATCTCGGTGCACTCCGCCAGGAACGCCCGCAGCTCGGAACGGAATCCCTTCGATGCGCGCACGGAGGCGCTGAGGGCATCCGGCCAGGCGATGCGCCCGTCTTCCATGTCACCGACGAGCAGTTCCGCGATGATGCGGTCCTGGTCTGCGCCGGTGAGCAACGCAGGCGGTTCCGCGCCCTCGCGCACCATCGCCCCGCGGACGAGCTGGAAGGCGAAGGACCCGAGGGACCGCGCCAACGGCCCGGGGGTGGCTTGGCCGATGCGCACGCCGATGCGGTCGCGCAGCGCCGTCGCCGCCTGTCGGCTCGGAGTGAGCGCGAGCACCTCTTCGGGCCGCAGCCCCTGCGCATCGAGCAGATGCACGACGCGGTCGACGAGGGTGCGGGTCTTCCCCGTTCCCGGTGCGCCGATGATGACGCCCGATGCCGACGGCTCCGCGGCGATCACAGCTCGCTGCGCGGCATCCGATGTCATGTCGTCCACGCTATCCGGACGCGCGGACATCGGCGTGCGTCCTCGTCTGTGCGCTCAGGGCGAAACCACCGCGGTCGGCCGATCCGGCCCGAGGCGCGCGGGGTAGAGTTGGGCCAGTCCCCGAACTTCAAGGAGCACGCGTGGAAATCCGCATCGGCATCATCAACACCGGCCGTGAACTGAGCTTCGACACCGGCGTGAGCGCGGACGAGGTCCGTACCCAGGTCGCCACGGCGCTGGAGCAGAACGCGACGCACGTGAGCTTCGCCGACGTGAAGGGCAACTCGTACATCGTCCCGACCGCGAACCTCGCCTACATCGAGCTGGGCACCGAGGAATCGCGCCGCGTCGGCTTCGTCGCCTGATCCGACGATGTACATCCTCCTCGCACTCGTCGGAGCGTGCGCACTGGGAATCGCGGTGCACTTCCTGATCGCCGACCGCGAGCTGCGCGGGGTCGTCCTCGCCCCCGCCATCGCGACGGCGGCCTCGGCGATCCTCTACACGGGCCTGCAGTGGCTGGGCGTCGGCGAGGACAGCATCTGGCTGTGGGTCGCGAGCGTTCTCGGCGCCGTCGCGATCGCCGCCGTCGGTACCCTGGCCATCACGGCACTGCGCAAGCGCTCCGACGCGACGGCCAGGACCGCACTGGGCATCTGACCCGGACACCCTGGCCCGCGAAGGTCTCTACGACGCGAGTCCCATCGCATCCATGCGGCGCGCGTGCGCTCCCATCAGCTCGGTGTACACCGGCTCGATGCGCGCGTCGTCGACGTCGAGCAACTCGGGTCGCAGGGCGGAGCGGCAGACGAGGATCGTGTCTCCGACCAGTCTGCGCGCCCACATCGACAGCAGCGAACGCCACTCCTCGTCGCTCTCGATCGTCTCCTGGATGATCGCGACGATCTCGTGGCCGGCGTCGTCCTCTCGCAGGATCTGCGCGACCCGGCGGCCGGTGTCGCCGTAGCTCGAGGCGAGCGCGAGGTAGAAGTCGTCGAGCATCCCCGCGGTGATGTAGACCGCCAGCAGGGTCTCACGCGGACGCGCACCGATCGTCTTGCGTCGGAACGCATCGAGGTGCTCGCGGAACGGCAGCATCACCTGTGTGGGATCCCCGCCGCGTTCCGCGATGACCTCGACGATGCCGCGGTGCTTCGTCAGCGCTGCCCCGGCCGCGCGCGATAGCGACTCCTTCTCGGACAGCTCCGGCGTCGCTCGGATGAGCCGGGTGAGCGTCTCGAAATACCCCAGCTGCAGGTAGGCCGCCTGGCCGAGGAAACGATCCAGTTCGGGGGCGAGTTCGGCGAAGTCGACGCGCGTGGCATCGCTCTGTTCCCCTCGACTGCGCAGGGCGAGGGTACGCCGCGGCGCGTCTTCGCGCTGCCAGAACCACTTAACCACGAGGTCTTCCTCCCGAGTTCGCCACGTCGTTCACAATACCCGCGCCACGACCTCCTTCCGGGTCCCGACGACCCCTCGGGTAGGCTGGGCGTGTCCCCGCCGTCGGAGCGGGGCCCCGCGCCTGTGGCACAAGAGACGGCGTGGCTCCGTTTACGTGGCGATCCCCCAGGCTCGCCGGACAGGCAATCTGAATAAAGTGACAACTTTCGCCGATCTCGGCATCGATCAGGACATCGTCGACGCGCTCGCCGCCAAGGGCATCGTCGACGCGTTCCCGATCCAGGAGCAGACCATCCCCCTCGGCCTTCCCGGCCAGGACATCATCGGCCAGGCGAAGACCGGAACGGGAAAGACCTTCGGGTTCGGCATCCCCGTGGTCCAGCGCCTCGGCAAGGACCCGGAGCACGGCGTCAAGGCGCTCATCGTGGTGCCGACCCGCGAGCTCGCGGTGCAGGTCTACGAAGACATCGACCTGCTCACCAGCAACCGTTCCACCAGCGTCGTCGCCATCTACGGCGGCAAGGCGTACGAGGGACAGATCGACCAGCTCAAGGCCGGCGCGCAGATCGTGGTCGGCACCCCCGGTCGCCTCATCGACCTCGCGGGCCAGCGTCTGCTCGACCTCTCGAACGCGACCGAGGTCGTGCTCGACGAGGCCGACAAGATGCTCGACCTCGGCTTCCTCGCCGACATCGAGAAGATCTTCCAGAAGGTCCCGGCGGTCCGCCACACGCAGCTGTTCTCGGCGACCATGCCCGGCCCGATCGTGGCACTCGCCCGCCGCTTCATGTCGAACCCGATCCACATCCGCGCGAACGACCCCGACGAGGGCCTGACGCAGGCGAACATCAAGCACCTCGTCTACCGCGCGCATTCGATGGACAAGGACGAGATCATCGCCCGCATCCTGCAGGCCGAGGGCCGCGGCAAGACCGTGATCTTCACGCGCACCAAGCGTGCGGCACAGCGCCTCGTCGACGAACTGGGCGACCGCGGCTTCAACGTCGGCGGTGTGCACGGCGACATGGGCCAGGATCAGCGCGAGCGCTCGATGGCCGCGTTCAAGGCCGGCAAGCGCGACGTGCTCGTCGCGACCGACGTCGCCGCCCGCGGTATCGACGTCGATGACGTGACCCACGTGATCAACCACACCATCCCGGACGAGGACAAGACGTACCTCCACCGCGCGGGCCGCACCGGCCGCGCGGGCAAGACCGGTATCGCGGTCACGTTCGTCGACTGGGAGGACCTGCACAAGTGGGCCCTCATCAACCGCGCCCTCGAGTTCGGCCAGCCGGAACCGATCGAGACCTACTCGTCGAGTCCGCACCTGTTCGAGGACCTCGACATCCCACAGGGCACCAAGGGCCGTCTCGTTTCGGCTCCGAAGACCGAGTCGGTCAAGACAGAGCGCACGCGCCGTCCCGAGCGGGCTGCGGATGCCGCGGCTGAAGGCACCGACGAGGGTGGCACGCGCCGCCGTCGCCGCCGCCGCAACAGCACCACCCCGGTCGGTTCGACGTTCGCCGAAGGCGCCGCCGAGCCCACGTCGGGAGAGGGCCAGTCTGCGCCGGCGGCCGACCGTGGTGCCGAGGGCGCCGGCACGCACGATGGTGCGGGCAAGGAACACCACGACGGCAAGCCGGCCCCGGCACGTCGTCGCCGGCGTCGTCGCGGCGGTTCCGGCGCAGGAGCGGCTCCGGTCACCGGAGCCTGACAGACCACAGCACCTCACGAAGGGCGCGTGAAGCGGACGACGGTCCGGTTCACGCGCCCTTCGTCGTGCACCCGGGTCACACCGGTGCCTGAGCGGCCTGCCCGCGTTGCAGCAACGCGGCGGGTACCTGCGGCGGATACACCCACGCGACGAGGACGACCGAGATGATCATCAGCAGGAACCACGAGGTCAGCTTGCTCAGAGACACCGGCTGCCAGCCCTCGGCCTGCTCCGGATACGCCCACGCACCCGCCCAGGTGCCGATGTTCTCGGCGAGATAGATGAACACGGCGACACCGGCGAAGACGGCCAGGAGCGGTAGCCGGATCGTGCGACGCCACACGCGGGCGTGCATGACGGTGGGCAGCCACAGCAGCACGACGCCGACCAGCAGCACCCAACGCGCATCCCACCACCAGTGGTGCGTGAAGAAGTTGACGTAGATCGCGACCGCGAGGATCGCCGTCATCCACCGACGCGGATACCTCTCGAAGCCCAGGTCGAAGAGGCGGTAGACGCGCACCATGTACGACCCGACAGCGGCGTACATGAAACCGCTGAACAGGGGCACCCCGCCGATGCGCAGGAAGCCGTCCGCGGCGTAGGCCCACGATCCGACATCGGTCTTGAACAACTCCATCACGGTACCGGTGATGTGGAACAGCACGATGACCCACAGCTCTCGACCGCTCTCCAGCCGGAAGGCCAGCATCGCGAGTTGGATGAGCACCGCGGCGATCGTGAGCGCATCGTTGCGGGCGAGCGCCGCATCGTCGGGGTACCAGAGCCGCGCTGCCACGATCGCGACGAGCAGTGCCGCCCCGAAGATGCACGCCCATGCCTGCTTCAGCACGAACACCGCGAACTCGATCAGGCCGGCGCGGATTCCGTGCGCCGGAGCGCCGCGGAGGAGCTGGTGAGCGATCGCATCGACGCGCCGCTCCAGGGAAGTCGCTCGCTGCATGCCTCGGACGGTATCGGTCGCCGTCGACAGCCGGCCGGGAGATGACCGACAGATTGCCGAGGATCAGGGATAACGCGGGGAGATGCCGGTGCCGCGTGCTATGAGCCGCGCGACCATCTCGTCGGACGTGGTGTTCTCGCCCGGACGGTTGGGTTTGCCGCTGCCGTGATAGTCGCTGGAACCGGTGATGATGAGGTCGTGCTCGGCGGCGATCTCCCGCAGCTTCCGCTTGCCGGCCTCGGTGTTCTCGCGATGGTCGATCTCGAAGCCACCGAGGCCAGCGGCGATCAGCCGTTCGATGAACGGCACCGGCATCATCCGGTCGCGGCCCGACGTCACGGGGTGCGCGATGACGGCCACTCCCCCGGCCTGCGTGATCAGACGTACGGCGGTGAGGGGATCCGGCGCATAGTGCGGCTCGTAGTACCCCTCGCGCGGGTGCAGGATGCCGTCGAACGCCTCGGTCCGGTCGCGGACGATGCCGCGGGCGATCAGCGCGTCGGCGATGTGGGGGCGCCCCACCGTCGCATCCAGGTTCGTCTGCGCGACGACGTCCTCCCAGTGGAGGTCGTAGTCCCGCCCGATGTTCCGAACGATGCGCTCGGCACGGCCGATCCGGTCTCCGCGGATGCGATCGGTCTCGGTGCGCAGGGCCTCGTTCTCGGGGTCGAAGAGATAGCCCAGTACGTGCACACTGCGCCATTCGTGCTTGGCCGAGAGCTCCATGCCGGGGATGAAGGTCATTCCGAGCGCGACGGCCGTATCGCCCGCCTCGGCCCACCCGGTGGAGCGGTCGTGGTCGGTGAGCGCCGCCGTGCGGATCCCGTGCGCGTGGACCTGCCGCATCACCTCGGCCGGCGACTCCGTGCCGTCGGACTGGTGGGAGTGCAGGTGCAGGTCGGCGGGACCGGCGAACCCGGCAGACGGAGTGGCCATCCTCCGAGCGTACCGAGCGCGACCGTCGCCGGGCGCGGAGGCGCACGGAGAGGATGTCGGGGCAGGGACTTCACAGGCGGCGCTTCTAGGCTGGAGGGGATGTTTCGACTACTGGGGATCCTCTTCACCGTCCTGCTCGCGATCGCGACGGCGATCGTGGTGTGGCCGCAGTTCTTCCACCTCGAGCAGACCTATCCCTTCGCCCAGCTCGTCTCCGTCCGCGGCCTGGTTCTCGGCGGCTTCCTCATCATCGTGGTGCTCGCCCTCCTGCTGTTGTTCGCGCGTCCGCTTCGCGGGTTCGCCGCGTCGGTGCTGATCGTCACCCTGCTGGGAGCGAGCGCCACCGCACTGATCGGAGCCAGCAGGGGCTTCGGAGCGACCGCACTTCCGGAGAAGACCGACAGCAGCGTCCGAGTGCTCACCTGGAACACCGCGGGCGAGGCCGTGTCGGCCGACGTGATCGCACAGCGGATCCTCGACCAGGGCGCGGACGTGGTCGCGCTGCCCGAGACCACCGAAGAGGTCGGTGAGCGGATCGCGATCATGCTGAGGGAGCAGGGGCACCCGATGTGGGTGCACCACGTGCAGTTCCGCCCCGATGTACAGGACGGACCGCAATCCTGGCAGACCACGGTCCTGGTCGCCCCCGACCTCGGCGAGTACTCCGTCATCGAGTCGGCGAAGGACGGCACCAGCAACACGGGTTCCGTGCCCAGCGTCGTCCTGATGCCGATCGACGGCGAAGGTCCCACGATCGTCGCCGTGCACGCGGTCGCACCGCGCATGGAAGAGATGCAGCAGTGGCAGACCGATCTGCAGTGGATCGCCGACCAGTGCCCGCAGGGGGACTTCATCCTGGCGGGAGACTTCAACGCGACGATCGACCACATGGCCGGTCTCGGCGTGGAGGGCGGCGACATCGGCTACTGCCGTGACGTGGCGGCGCGCACCGGCAACGGAGTCACCGGCACCTGGCCGAGCTCGCTCCCGCCGCTCGCCGGTGCGCCGATCGACCACGTGATGGCCTCGCAGAACTGGACTCCGACCGGCTCCGTCGTTCTCGACGACGCCGGCGGCAGCGACCACCGCGCGCTCGTCGTGCAGCTGGAGCCCGCCGGCTGAACTCCCGTGCACTCCCTGCAGATGACAGACTGGAGGGATGAGCACCGGAGAGCGCGACACGATCGCAGAACCCACCGTCGAAGCATCGGCCGAGAACAGCACCACGAACCGCAAGCAGCCGTTCCCCCAGGGCTTCCTCGACACCATCTCCACCGGCTGGGCCGAGCGCCCGGAGACCCTCCCGGCTCCCCGCGCACAGGCCTCCTACGCCGCCGTCCGCCGTGCTGCCGTCTCGGCCGCGTTCCCCGGCAAGCGCCTGGTGATCCCCGCCGGCTCCCTCAAGCAGCGCAGCAACGACACCGACTACGTCTTCCGGGCGCACTCCGCCTTCGCGCACCTCACCGGATGGGCGTCGGACGCGGAGCCCGACTCGGTACTGGTCTTCGCACCCACCGACTCGGGACATGACATCACGCTCTTCTTCCGTGAGCGTGCCGACCGGACGACGACCGAGTTCTATGCCGATGCCACGGTCGGCGAGTTCTGGATCGGCCCCCGCCCGTCCCTGGCCGGCGTCGCCGCCGACCTCGAGATCGCGACCGCCCACCTGGACGAGCTCGAGGCCGTCGCGGGCGAGCTGGTGCTCGAAGAGGACGACGCGCTGACCCGGTTCGTCTCCGAGCTGCGCCTCATCAAGGACGAGTTCGAGATCGCCGAGATGCGCCGTGCGGTCGAGATCACGGCCGACGGGTTCGACGACATCATCCGCGAGCTCCCCGCCGCCGTCGCCCACGCCCGCGGCGAGCGCGTCGTCGAAGGAGTGTTCCACCGCCGGGCTCGCGAAGACGGCAACGGCGAGGGCTACGACACGATCGCCGCGTCGGGGCCCCACGCCTGCTATCTGCACTGGACGCGCAACGACGGCACGGTCGCCCCCGGCGACCTGATCCTGGTCGATGCCGGTGTCGAGGCCGACAGCCTGTACACCGCCGACATCACCCGCACGCTTCCCGTCTCCGGGACGTTCACCGAGGTGCAGCGCCGCGTGTACGAGACGGTGCGCGAAGCAGCGGACGCGGCCTTCGCGGCAGCCCGGATCGGTGTGCGATTCCGCGATGTGCACGGCGCGGCCATGAAGGTCATCGCCGAGCGCACCGCCGAGTGGGGCCTGCTTCCGGTCACCGCCGAGGAGGCGCTCGATGCGGACAAGGGTGGCCAGCACCGCCGGTACATGGTGCACGGCACCTCGCACCACCTCGGCATCGACGTGCACGACTGCGCGCAGGCACGCCGTGAGATGTACTACGACGGCATCCTGGCCCCCGGCATGGTGTTCACGATCGAGCCCGGCCTGTACTTCCAGATCGACGACCTGACGGTTCCGGCCGAGCTCCGCGGGATCGGCGTGCGCATCGAGGACGACATCCTCATGACCGAGGACGGCCCGGTCAACCTGTCGGCGGACATCCCGCGCACGGCCGACGAGGTCGAGGCGTGGATCGCCCGGCTACAGGGCTGACACGGCACGTCGCCGAGTTCGCCGCTAGCGGCGTGTGAACTCGGCGACGATCGGCGCGAGAGATGCGCCGATCTCGGAGGCGGGACGCTTCTGTCCCTTCACCTCGAAGGTGTGGCCGCCGCCCTCGATCCAGACGACTCGGGCATCCTGACAGGACGCGACCGCTTCTTCGAACTGCGAGATCGGCTGGATGAAAGGGTCGTTCGTGCCCTCGACGAACAACTGCGGAACCGCGATGGCCGGCAGATGCTCCACGCGTGGCTTCTCGGGCCTGCCCGGTGGGTGCAGCGGATAGCCGAGGTACGCCAGGCCGTCGACGATGAGACCGTCCGCGATGGCCATCGATGCCATGCGTCCGCCGTAGGACTTACCCGTCGCCCACACCGAATTTCCCGGCTCCTGCGCGCGAGCGAACGCCACAGCGGCCCGCCACGTCGACATCGCGTACGCCGCGGGCCCGGGCATCTTCCTCCCCTGCTCCACATACGGGAAGTTGAAGCGCAGGGTGGAGAAGCCGAGTCCGCCCAGGGCCTCCGTGAACCCCGTGAGGAACGGATGGTCCTTGCCGGTGCCGGCACCGTGCGCGACGAGCACCGTCACGCCGTTCCCGCCGGAGAACCAGTCCGCGCTGACCACGGTCGGCCCCGTCGGGAGATCGACCTGGATCGTCGTCATCAGGCGCGCGCGAAGGGGATGGCGAAGGGGACGCGCATGACGCCTCCCGAAGACACCCGCACCGTGCCGATGATCACGAGCACGACGTGCAGCAGCGAGACGGCGAAGTACAACGTGATGGGGATGCCCAGCGGGAAGAACCCGGTGGAGGCGTTGCCCTGAGAGGTCACGGTGATGAGCAGCACGAAGTGCATGACGAGGAGCACCGTCGACACCATCAGGTAGGTCAGTCCCCAGTTCAAGGCCGACCGCGCGTTCTCCGCAGCGGGTCCGCCGGTTCGACGCGCCGATCCCCCGCTGACAGCCATCGCGAGGCCCGACGCGAGCCCTCCGATGAACGGGAACGGGATGAGGACCAGGAAGCCGAGCGCCCACGGGAGCAGACCGCGTGCCGGCGCGACCGCAGGGGGGAACTGCCCGGGGTGACCGGGAGCGGGATACGTCTGCGACGGATAACCAGGTCCTGGGTACGCCGGCGGGACATACCCGGGCGGCACGGCAGCAGCCTGTTGACCGGGTGCCTGATGCGCAGGTGCCTGGTACGCGGGGGCTGGGTATCCGGGTGCCGGGGTTCCGGGAGGCGGGTATCCCGGCGCCGGATATCCCGCGGGCGCCGCGGGGGCAGCGTATGCCTGAGCAGGCGGTGCGGGCGGCGCAGGGGGCACCGGCAGCGCAGTCGGCGCCGGGGGCACAGGCGGTGCAGTCGACGCCGGGGGCGCAGGCGGCGCAGGCGGTGCAGTCGACGCCGGGGGCGCAGGTGGCGGCGGCGGAGAGAACTCGCCCGGCTCGGGAGACTCGGGGAGCGTCATCGTCGGTCACCTTCCGGCGCATCCGAGCCGGGCGCGATGCCGGGTTCGGGAGCGGGCAGCGGGGAGATCGGCGCCGCCTCGTCGGCAGCGGGCGCCGCCGGGCCGGCCTCGGGGGCGGGATCGCCCTCCGGCAGCTGCGGTTCCGCGACGGGATCGGCGGGACGCGGCGGGACCACGGGCTCCGCGGGCTCGGGAGTCGCCGCACCGGGCGTGATCCGCTCGCCGTACCGCGGCGGCTCGTCGAGGTTCACGGGCGGCCGCACGGGCGCTGTCTTCGTCGCGCCGAGCACCTGACGGGCCTTCGCGAGCGATGCCGTCTGCACCGTGACCTCGTAGTGGTCGGCCGCGAACTGCGTGACGCTCGCGAAGTCGCGCCGGCGACGCACGATCGCGTAGGTGACGAGACTCAGGAGCATGCCGAGTGCGACGCCGATGAAGACGAAGCCGACGAAGAGCTGGATCGGCACCTCGGGGTTGCCGATCACGAGGATCGCCGACAGGAACAGGCCGATCAGGACGCCGTTGACAGCACCCGAACGCGCGGCCGCCGCATACCCCAGCTTTCCGGTCACACGCTCGACCGTGCGCACGCTCTGCCCGACGATCGCGATGTCCCGTGCCGGCACCTCCCCCGCGATCAGCTTCGACACCGTCTTCTGCGCGCTCTCGTAGTCGCGCGTCGAAGCGACCATCTCGCCGGTCTCGGTGCCGCTCGCGGGGCGGTTCAGCATACTCATCCGGCTATTCTTCCACGCGTACCGGTCGACGGCCCGAGGCGCGACCATCCCGCCCTCGACCGGACCCGCCGACTACTCTGGAGAAGTGAGCACACAACGGGTTTTCGCCGCGCGCCTGGCCGGGTGCGCCGTCTTCGACCCCCTCGGCGACCGGCTCGGCAAGGTCCGGGATGTCGTCGTCGTCTACCGAAGTACCGCGGCCCCCCGCGTGATCGGTCTGGTCGTGGAGATCCCGGGGCGACGCCATGTGTTCCTCTCGATCGGCCGGGTCACCTCGATCCGGTCCGGACAGGTCATCACCACCGGCCTGATCAACGTGCGGCGCTTCTCTCCCCGCGCAGGCGAGGTGCGCGTGCTCGCCGAGATGCTCGGACGGCGCGTGAGCTTCGCGGACGGCAGCGGCACGGCCGTCATCGAAGACGTCGCGATCGAGCCGAACCGCCTCGGCGAATGGGCGATCAGTCAGTTGTTCCTCCGCCGCCCGAAGACCAGCGCCTCGCCGTTCGCGAAGGGTCCGACCACGTTCGCCGCCTGGAGCGAGGTCGCCGAGCAGCGTGCACCGGGTGAATCGCAGTCCGCCGAGCAGCTCGTCGCCTCGTACTCGGAGCTGCACGCCGCCGACCTCGCCAACACCCTTCTCGATCTTCCGCAGCAGCGCATGATCGAAGTCGCCGAGGAGCTGTCGGACGACCGTCTCGCCGACGCCCTCGAGGAGATGCCCGAGGACGAGCAGGTGCACATCCTCGATCGTCTTGGCGACGAGCGCGCTGCCGACATCCTCGACCAGATGGAACCGGACGACGCCGCCGACCTGCTCGCCCAGCTGGCCCCGGACCGACTCGAACAGCTTCTCGAGCTGATGGAGCCGGAAGAAGCCGAAGACGTCAGGATGCTGCTGCGCTACGGTCCCGACACCGCGGGTGGCCTGATGACCCCGGAGCCGATCATCCTCTCGGCCGACGCCACCGTCGCGGAGGCGCTGGCCCTGATCCGCCGCCACGAGCTGCACCCCGCGCTGGCCGCCGCTGTGTTCGTCACCCTGCCGCCGTTCGAGACGCCGACCGGGCGTCTGCTCGGACTCGTGCACTTCCAGCGGATGCTGCGCTACCCGCCCCACGAGCGACTCGGCGCGATCCTCGACGACAGCCTCGAGCCCGTTCCCGTCACCGCATCCGCCGCCGAGGTGGCGAGACTGCTGGCGAGCTACGATCTCGTCTCGCTGCCGGTGATCGACGCGGCCCACCGCCTGGTCGGTGCGATCAGCATCGACGACGTGCTCGACTATCTGCTCCCCGACGACTGGCGATCGCACGACAGCGATGACACCTCGTCCTCCGCGAAGGAGGCCCGCTGATGCCCCGGTCGCCGCGCCTCGATGCCCCCGGCCGCAGCACGACGAGGCCCCGCACGACCTCGCGCGATCGGTTCGGCCGGTTCACGGAGTGGGTCGCCCGTGCGATGGGGACCCCGGCGTTCCTGGTCATCCTCAGCCTGTTCTGCGTGGTCTGGATCGTCTGGAACACCCTGATGCCCGACGAGCTCCGCTTCGACGATGCCGCCCTCGGCTTCACCGCCCTGACGCTCATGCTCTCGCTGCAGGCCTCGTACGCCGCGCCGCTGATCCTCCTCGCGCAGAACCGCCAGGACGATCGCGACCGTGTGCAGATCGAGCAGGACCGCCAGCGCGCGGAGCGCAACCTCGCCGACACCGAGTACCTCGCCCGCGAGATCGTGGCGCTGCGCATGTCACTCGAGGAGCGCAACGCGCAGGCCGTGACGCGCGACGTGCTGCGGCAGGAGTTGAAGGCTCTGCTCGCCGAGCTCGAAGACACCGGGGACAAGCCGACGGCAGGCGCCGCATCGTGACCGGGGCCGACCTCGTCCGTGCCGCAGTCTCCGCGGTGACGGACCCGGAGCTGCGCCGCCCCATCGGCGAGCTCGACATGGTCCGCGAGATCGCCGTGGACGGAGACCGCGCTCAGGTCGGCATCGTCCTGACGATCGTGGGCTGCCCTGCGGCGGCGCGCATCGAGTCCGATGTGCGCGAGGCTGCAGCATCCGTCCCCGGCATCGCCGCGGTCGACGTCGAGGTGGGCGTGATGACCCCGGCCGAGCGCAAGGCGCTGACCGAGAAGCTCCGCGACGGCAGGCCCGCCCGCCAGATGCCCTTCGGGCCCGACTCGCTCACCCGCGTGATCCTCGTCTCCAGCGGCAAGGGCGGCGTGGGTAAATCGACGGTCACCGCCAACCTCGCCGTGGCGCTCGCCGACGAGGGACTGTCGGTCGGCCTCGTCGATGCCGACGTGCACGGATTCTCGATTCCCGGGCTCCTCGGCATCCCCGCCGGGACGCAGCCGACTCGTATCGACGACCTCATGCTGCCCCCGGTGGCGCACGGAGTGAAGACCATCTCGATCGGGATGTTCCTCCGCGACGGAGAGGCGGTCGTGGCGTGGCGTGGACCGATGCTGCACCGCACGGTGCAGCAGTTCCTCACCGATGTGTTCTTCGGCGATCTCGACGTGCTGCTCATCGACATGCCGCCCGGCACCGGCGACATCGCCATCTCGATCGGCCAGCTCCTCCCCCACGCGGAGGTCCTCGTCGTGACCACCCCGCAGACCGCTGCCGCGGAGGTGGCGATCCGCAGCGGACTCGTCGCACGGCAGACCGGTCAGCGGGTGATCGGGGTCATCGAGAACATGGCGGCGTACGCGCTCCCCGACGGCACGGTGATCGATCTGTTCGGCTCGGGTGGAGGGGCGGCGGTCGCCGAAGCGCTGTCCGAGCCGGGTACCACGGTCCCGCTGCTGGCCTCCATTCCCCTGAGCCCTGCGCTCCGTGAGGGTGGAGACGCCGGCATCCCGATCGTCGCCGGCGCGACGAAGGATGCCGCGGCCACGACGATCCTCGATCTCGCCCGCACCCTCGCTCGGCAGGGGCGTGGCCTGTCCGGCCGCTCGCTGCCGATGACGATCGGCTGAGTGCGGCTCTCCTAAGGCTCCGGGAACTGCGTCCAGGACGCGTGCGCGCGCTCGGCATCTCGCGTGCTTCTTCGCCTGGTGACGCGTCGGCGGACCAGGATGACCACGGGCAGCACCACGGCGACGGGAAGACAGAACACCGCGCCGAACGCCAGCAACGTCCCCACGGCGAAGTCGTTCCCGCCCGTGCGGCCGAGACCGATGGCGCCGCTTCCGAAGGCGTCCCCGGCGACGAGGAACTCGCCGTCGTAGGTGTCGAGCGAGTCGGCGCAGGTGACGGTGTGGACGCCCGCGCGGACAGCGGTGAACTGCGTGTGCTGCTCGAACCCGCGCTTCGGGGTCATCCACCAGAGCGTGTCGTCCCACGACAGCGAGGGTCCTGCACGCTGAGAGAGCTCGGCGCCGTCCGGATCCGATACCGAACACTCCAGCGTCCCGAGCATCGCGGAGACACCACTGCCCCAGATGCCGACGCGCTCGCCCTCCTGCAGCTCGACCGTCGCCCCGCGTCCCAGCGGAACCGGATCGGCGTCACTCACGGAGGCGGCGACAGGCAATACCCAGAGCGTCCAGATCAGGACGCCGATGCACGCGCACAGAGCGGAGAACCCGAATGCCACGGCATCGCGATCGGCGAGCCGCCCTCGGGTCACGTGGCTTCGGGATCGAAGGGGGGCCGGTTGCTCGCGCTGAACTCCTGCGGGAGCGCACGGGGAGCGACAGGCTCCGCGATCGTCTCCCGCGCCTGCGTCGGCGTCGTCGTCGGCTGCGGCTCCTCGAACAGCGCATCGCGGATGATGCGGCGGGGATCGTACTGACGGGGGTCGAGCTTGCGCCAGTCCACATCGTCGAGCTCCGGACCCATCTCCTCACGCATGCGGGACTTGGTCGAGCGGAGGTACTCGCCGGCTTTTCGGACCATGCGCGAGAAGCCCTCGGCAGCTCGCGGGAGACGCTCCGGGCCGATGATGAGGACCGCGATGAGACCGATCAGCAGCAGCTTCTCGAAGGTGAGCCCGAACGTCATCTCTACAGGCTACCGTCGCGCCTGCGGTCCGCGGGTACACCGAGCGAATACTCTGGAGGGAACCACCGGGCAGGCAGGGAGAAACAGGCCATGAGCGAGCACGACGCGAACGCGCGATTCCTTCGCGAGTCCATCGTGGAACCCGACTCCATCGCACGCGCACGCGCACACGCGGTCGAGCTCGGCGCGATGCCGATCAGCACCGTCGTCGGTTCCCAGATCGCCGTGCTCGCCGCCGCGACCGGCGCACGCTCGATCGTCGAGATCGGCACCGGTGCCGGCGTCTCCGGGCTCTGGCTGCTGCACGGAGCGCCGCAGACCGTGCTCACCTCGATCGACAACGAGCCCGAACACCTCGCGGCAGCGCGACAGGCATTCGCCGACGCGAAGGTACCGTCCACGAAGGTCCGCTTCATCACCGGTCGCGCCATCGACGTGCTCCCCCGTATGAATGAGTCCTCGTACGACATCGTGCTCGTCGACGCCGACCCCGACCACATCATCGAGTACGTCGAGCACGGACTCCGCCTCGCCCGCACCGGCGGCCTGGTGCTGGTGCCGCGGATCCTCGGCGGCGGCCGCGTGGCCGACCCGGTGCAGCGTGATGAGGTCACGTCGGCGTACCGCTCGCTGGTGCAGGAGACCCAGGAGTCGTCGGCCGTGTTGGCGACCGTGTCGCCCGCAGGTGAAGGACTGCTCCAGCTGATCAGACTCGCCGACCGCGACTGAGAGTCTCCTCGCCCGGGTACGCCCCGGAATCGACAAAGGGCGGTGGATCCGAGGATCCACCGCCCTTTCGGTCCGCGGATGCGGACCTCAGATCGTTCAGGCCGGTGCCACGACGGCGGCAAGCACGTCGTGAAGTTCCTTGGCCTCAGCGTCGTTCACGGAGACGACCAGACGGCCGCCGCCTTCGAGCGGAACGCGCACGATGATGAGTCGTCCTTCTTTCACGGCCTCCATGGGTCCGTCTCCGGTCCTCGGCTTCATCGCTGCCATCGTGGCTCCCTTTCCTCCGGTGGTATGGAATGAGTTTATCGGGTGTCACCGGGACCTGGAGGTCACCGAGCAACAATTGGGTCGCCCGACACCGTCAGGGCACCTGCCAGAACGTGCTCCCGAGCGCATACACGTGGTAGATCCAGAGCCATTGGCCCAGGAGGCAGAGAGCCACCACACCGACGCGCCACCACCGCGATCGAGGAACCGCGACGGCGCCCCAGAGCGGGCTGAGAGGCAGCAGCAGGCGGAACGTGCTGGACTGCGGGAAGAACACCGCGAGGAGGTACAGGAGATAGCTGGCGCTCCACAGACGCAGGTCACCGCCGAGGGCGCGCACCTGGGGCGAGCGCAGGAGGGCGACGGCGGCCGCCGCGACGAGCAGCACGAGCGCCACCGGCCCCCACCACTGCGGCATGCCCCAGAGCGCGAACCAGAACTGCGAGGCCTGAACCCATCCTTCGAACGGCAGGAAACCGTCGACGCCGCCGACGATCCAGTGCCGGCGCCACGCGAGTTCGGTCGCGAGATAGGCACCGGGATCGCCCGTGACGACACCGGCGATCAGTTGCCAGGCGAAGCCCGCCGCGGTCGCGAGCGCCCCGAGCGCGACGATGTGCGTGATCTCGCGCCCGGTGAGCGGTTCCTTCTTCCGGCGGAACCAGCGCACGACACCGTGCAACCCGAGGTACAGGGCGAAGGCGAGGATCCCGGGGCGCGTGAAGGCCATCACCGGGATCAGGAGGTAGAGCCGGCCGTACTCGTGTCTGATCGTCGCATCGAGCGCGAGGAACAGCAGCAGCAGGAACAGGGTCTCCGCGTAGCCGACCTGGAACATCGCGGCGATCGGCCCGGCAGCGAAGAACACGACTGCCCAGAGCGCCGCAGAAGCGCCGATGCGGTCACGGAGCAGACGATGGAGCGCGAGGCACGCGAGATACCCCGCGGCCAGCGAGATCAGGAGAGCGCCGACTCCCCAGGACCCGAAGACGAAGCCCACCGCCTTCGCCGCATATGCGAACACGGGCATGAATGCCCAGGCGTTCTCGGCGACTTCGCCCGACTCCGTCAGGGGAAGCTCGGTCGGATAGCCGGACTCCGCGACCAGCCAGTACCACTGGGCGTCCCACCCGAGGATGAAGTCTTCGAGTCCGGCATCGGCCCCGAAGCGCGAGAACGACGTCGACAGCGAGGCGGCGATGAGCAGGAAGATCGTCGTCACGGCCCGGGCAGCGAGGTAGACGACCGCGATCCGCAGCGCGATCGGCGTCTGCGCCCACCGGCGAACCGTGCTCAGCGCGAGGTGAGCCATGCGCGCAGGCCCCGCTCCACGGCGTCGATCTGCGCGAGCGGCACGCGCTCCTCGTCGTGGTGCGCGAGGTGCGGGTCGCCGGGACCGTAGTTCACCGCCGGAATGCCGAGCGCCGAGAAGCGGGCGACGTCGGTCCAGCCGTACTTCGGGCGAGGCTCGGCGCCCACAGCCGCAACGAACTGCTGCGCGATCTCGGCGTCGAGTCCGGGGCGCGCACCCTCGGCTGCATCGGTGATCTCGATCTCGAAGCCGGCGAGAACCCCGCGCAAGTGCGCTTCGGCGTCCGCCGCGGACTTGCTGGGAGCGAAGCGATAGTTGACCTCGACCTCGCACGCGTCGGGGATGACGTTGCCCGCGACGCCGCCGGCGATGCGCACGGCGCTCAGGCTCTCCCGATACAGAAGGCCCTCGACCGGCACCTCCCTGGCGCGGTACTCCGCGAGCCGCGTCAGGATCGGAGCAGCACGGTGGATCGCGTTCTCGCCGATCCACGCTCGTGCACTGTGCGCGCGAACGCCGGTCGTGCGCACGATCGCGCGCAGCGTGCCGTTGCATCCGCCCTCGACCTCGCCGTTGGACGGTTCGCCGAGGATGGCGAAGTCCGCCCGGAACAGGTCGGGTCGCACGGCGGCGAGCAGGCCGAGGCCGTTCTTGGACGCCTCGATCTCCTCGTTGTCGTACCACATCCAGGTGATGTCGATCGCGGGATCGGTGAGCTCTGCGGCGAGCTTGAGCTGCACGGCCGTGCCCGCCTTCATGTCGACGGTTCCCCGCCCCCAGAGGTAGGGCACACCGTCGATCTCGATGTCCCTGGTCGGGAGGTTCGCGTTGATCGGCACGGTGTCGATGTGTCCGGCGATCGCGACGCGCTGAGCGCGCCCGAGTTCGGTGCGGGCGACGATCGTGTTGCCGTGGCGGAAGACCTCGAGGTGGGACAGCGGGGTGATGGCCGCCTCGATCGCATCGGCGAGGGTCTTCTCGTCGCCGGACACGCTCGGGATGTCACAGATCGCACGAGTGAGGTCGACGGAGGACGCGGTCAGATCGAGCACCATGGGTCAAGCCTACTTACCCCGTCATGCGTGAAGTCCCTCGCCTCCCGGCGCGATAGCGTGGAGGGATGAGCGACGCACGCACTGTATGGGGTATCGGCCTGACCACGATCGCCGGCGACGGCACGGTCCTCGATGCGTGGTACCCGGACGTGCGCACGGGATCTGCCGCTGCAGACGATGCCGCCGTCGCCGCGCTCGAGCCCCTGGTCGGCGCCGATGAGCGACGGAACGTGACCGTCGAGATCATCCGGCTCCAGATCGACCTCGACGAGGCTCCCGGTTCCACGGCGGACGCGTACCTGCGGCTGCATGCCCTCTCGCACCTCGTCGTGCGCCCCAACGAGCTGAACCTGGACGGCATCTTCGGCCATCTGCCGAACGTCGCCTGGACGAACGCCGGGCCGGTGCTCCCCGCCGATGCCGCGCGTCTGCGGCCGCACCTCCAGCGCGCCGGCATCCAAGTGCAGGGCCTGGACAAATTCCCCCGCCTGACCGACTACGTGCAGCCTGCGGGCGTCCGGATCGCCGACGCCTCGCGCGTGCGGCTCGGCGCACATCTCTCCCCCGGCACCACCGTCATGCATGAGGGCTTCGTCAACTTCAACGCCGGGACGCTCGGCTCCTCCATGGTCGAGGGACGCATCTCGCAGGGCGTCGTCGTGGGCGACGGCAGCGACATCGGCGGCGGTTCCTCGATCATGGGCACGCTCTCGGGCGGTGGCACTCACCGGGTGTCGATCGGTGCACGCACCCTGCTCGGAGCGAACGCCGGCATCGGCATCTCCCTCGGCGACGACTGCGTCGTCGAGGCGGGCCTGTACGTGACCGCCGGGACGAAGATCGTGCTGGTCGACGGCCCGGTGACGCCGGACGGCGGACGGAAGACCGTGAAGGGCGGAGAGCTCTCCGGCCAGGACGGACTGCTCTTCCGACGGAACTCCCTCAGCGGCGCCGTCGAGGCCGTGCGCCGCGCCGGAGTGGGCGTGACGCTCAACGAGGCCCTCCACGCCTGAGAGCCGCCCGCGCGCCTTCATCGTCAGCCCGCGACCCGCGCGTGGAGGCGGCATGCAGCCGACGGCATGCACGCACTGGTAGACTGACACCGTTGTCCGCACCGCCGGTGCTGCAACATCGTCGTCGTCATGGGGTCTCCGAGGACCGAAGCGAGCAGAACTGCTCCCACCACCAGCATGAGCTGGCATTTCGAACGGCGAACCGATGCGCAATTCCTGCGCCGTCGCCCACCTCACCCCTTATCTCGCGCCGATCACTCGTGCGCTGACGGAGTTTCTGCATGTCTACTTTCCTTGAACTCGGCGTTCCCGCCGAGCTCGCCGCCGTTCTCGCCGATTCGGGCAAGACGGAGGCCTTCGCGATCCAGCGCGACACCCTTCCCGACTCCCTCGCGGGACGCGACCTCCTGGGCCGCGGACGCACGGGCAGCGGCAAGACCATCGCCTTCGCCCTGCCGCTCGTGGCGCGCCTCGCCGCATCCGGCGGTCAGCGCCGCGCAGGTCTCCCGCGCGGACTCGTCCTCGCTCCGACCCGCGAGCTCGCGACGCAGATCGCCGCGACCATCGCCCCGCTCGCCGAGGCTGCCGGTCTGCGCGTCACGACCGTCTTCGGCGGTGTCAGCCAGCGTCCGCAGGAGCAGGCGCTGCGCGGCGGCGTCGACATCGTCGTTGCCTGCCCCGGTCGACTCGAAGACCTCATGAAGCAGCAGGTCGTGCGCCTCAGCGCGATCGAGGTCACCGTGCTCGACGAGGCCGACCACATGGCCGACCTCGGCTTCCTCCCCGGCGTCACCCGCATCCTCACCGCAACGCCGGCCGGTGGCCAGCGTCTCCTGTTCAGCGCCACGCTGGACCGCGGCATCGACACCCTCGCCCGCCGTTTCCTCTCGAACGCGGTCAGCCACGAGGTCGATGAAGAGAGCGTGCCCGTGGGCGAGATGACCCACCGCGTGCTGGTCGTCGACTCCACCGATAACAAGACCGCTCTCGTGAAGGAGCTCGCCTCCGGCACCGGACGCCGCATCCTCTTCACCCGCACCAAGCACCAGGCGAAGAAGCTCGCGAAGCAGCTCACGGCTGCCGGGATCCCGGCCGTCGACCTGCACGGCAACCTGTCGCAGAACGCTCGCGAGCGCAACCTCGGTGCGTTCTCCGCAGCACCGGAAGACGGCGGAGTGCGCGTCCTCGTCGCGACCGATGTCGCCGCCCGTGGTGTGCACGTCGACAACGTCGACCTCGTCGTCCACGTCGACCCGCCCGTCGAGCACAAGGCGTACCTGCACCGTTCCGGACGTACGGCTCGTGCCGGCGCGGCCGGCACCGTCGTGACCGTCGTGCTTCCCGAGCAGCGCCGCGATGTGAAGGACCTGCTGCGCAAGGCGGCCATCTCGGCTCCGCTGGAAGATGTCACGACCGCTGCCGTCACCGCCCTGGTCCCCGAGCGCGCCCCGCACGTGCGTCCGGCCCCGGTGCAGGCTCCGCAGCAGCAGCAGCGTCAGTCCTCCAAGCAGCGTCCGGCCGGCGGCGAGAAGAGCGGCGCGGCGAACCCGCCCGCGCGTCGTCGTCGCCGCCCCCGCGCCGGTGGCGCCGGCGGCCAGGGCAGCGGCTACCAGGGCGGTGGCTACTCCACGCAGAGTGGCCAGTCCCGTCAGGGCGGTGGCCGCAGCTCGCAGGGTCGCTGACCCGCGGACGCAGCTCGACTGAAAAGCGCCCCTTCCGCTTCGGCGGAAGGGGCGCTTTCTCGTTGTGCGCTCAGCGAGTCGGGAACGACCGCTCGGGAGACCCCGTGTACAGCTGCTGCGGACGGCCGATCTTGGTCTGCGGGTCGAGCTGCAGCTCGCGCCACTGGGCCAGCCAGCCGGGCAGACGACCGATGGCGAACAGCACCGTGAACATCCGGGTCGGGAAGCCCATCGCCTTGTAGATGACGCCCGTGTAGAAGTCGACGTTCGGGTACAGTCGACGCTCACGGAAGTAGTCGTCGGCGAGGGCGAGTTCCTCGAGCTCCTTCGCGAGGTCGAGCAGCGGGTCGGTGACGCCCAGCGACGAGAGCACCTCGTCGGCGGCGTCCTTAACCAGCTTGGCCCGCGGGTCGTAGTTCTTGTAAACGCGGTGCCCGAAGCCCATCAGCTTCACGCCCTCTTCCTTGTTCTTCACCCGCTCCACGAAGCGCGAGACGCTCTGGCCGGAGTCGCGGATCTGACCCAGCATGGTCAGGACGGCCTCATTGGCACCGCCGTGCAGCGGACCGGAGAGCGCCTGGATGCCGGCGGAGACCGAGGCGAACTGGTTCGCACCGGTGGAGCCCACGAGGCGGACCGTCGAGGTGGAGGCGTTCTGCTCGTGGTCCTCGTGGAGGATCAGGAGCAGCTCGAGAGCCTTCGACATGACCGGGTTGACCTCGTACTCCTCGCTGTGCACGCCGAAGTTGAGCTTGAGGAAGTTGTCCACGAAACTCAGCGAGTTGTCGGGGTAGAGGAACGCCTGGCCGACGCTCTTCTTGTGCGCGTACGCCGCGATCACGGGCAGCTTGGCGAGCATGCGCACCATGTTGAGCTCGACGTGCTCGGGGTTGTGCGGGTCGGTCTGCCCCTCGTAGTACGTCGAGAGGGCGGCGACCGCCGACGAGAGCACCGACATGGGGTGCGCCGTGTGCGGCAGCGCCGAGAAGAAGCGCTTGAGGTCTTCGTGCAGCAGCGTGTGACGGCGGATCTTCTCGTCGAACTCTGCGAGCTCCGAAGCCGAGGGCAGTTCGCCGTAGATCAGGAGCCAGGCGACCTCGAGGTAGCTCGTGGACCCTGCCAGCTGCTCGATCGGGTACCCGCGGTAGCGCAGGATGCCCTTGTCTCCGTCGATGAAGGTGATGTCGGACTTCGTGGACGCCGTGTTGACGAAGCCGTAATCGAGGCCCGTGTAGCCGGTCTGCCGGGTCAGCGTCGAGAAGTCGATGCTGTCGTGGCCTGCCGTGCCGCGCAGTACCGGGAATTCGGCGGTCGTATCGCCGATCGTCAGCTTCGCCGTCTGCTCTGCCGCTGCGCTCACGCGGTCCTCCTCCTGGCGTCCGACCCCGCTGGTCGCGGTATATCGGACAAGATCTTGATCAAGTCGGAACTGGCGATCTCACGGCGCTGTGGCACCAGGTCGAGACACGACCGAATCGCCATTACAGCCTAGTAGGCACACAGGCCTACTGTGACATCCGCCAAACAGATGCGAACTTCACGGAGAAAACCTACAGAGCGGAGGCGGTGAGGCGGCGCGCGGCTTCTCGCACCCGCTCGGTGGGAGCGGTCAGCGCGAGGCGCACATGCTGCGAGGAGTCCGCACCGTAGAACGGACCGGGACCGGCGAGGATGCCGAGGTCGGCGAGGCGACCCATCGACTCCCAGGCATCGCGCCCTTCCGTCGCCCAGAGGTACAGTCCTGCTTCCGAACCGTCGATGCGGAAGCCTGCGGCCTCCAGCGCGGGGCGCAGCGCTTCTCGCCTGGTGCGGTACAGGTTCTTCTGGGCCGCGACGTGCTCGTCATCACCGAGCGCGACCGCCATGGCGTGTTGCACGGGCGCGGGCGGCATGAGCCCGAGGTGCTTGCGAGCGGTGAGCAGTTCTCCGACCACGCGCGCACAGCCGGCGACGAACGCGGCGCGGTAGCCGGCGAGGTTCGACTGCTTGCTCAGCGAGTACACGCTGAGCAGGTTCGCCCTACTGCCGCCGGTCACCCGAGGGTCGAGGATCGAGGGGATCGGCTCGGTCGCCCAGTTTCCGTCCCAGCCCAGCTCGGCGTAGCACTCGTCGCTCGCGAGGACGGCACCCAGCTCGCGCGCACGGCGCACGGCCGCGGCGAGCTCATCGACCGTCCAGGTCCGGCCGTCCGGGTTGCCCGGAGTGTTGATCCAGATGAGCTTGGTGCCCTCCGGCCACTCGGCGGGATCGTCGGCCGGGAGCGGCGTCGCACCGACCACCCGGGCGCCGACCTCGTATGTCGGGTACGCCACTCGCGGATGCACGACGACGTCGCCCGCACCGAGTCCGAGGAGCGTGGGCAGCAGCGCGACGAGCTCCTTGGAGCCGATCGTCGGCAACACGTTGTCGACGCGGAGGTCGGATACTCCCCGGCGCCGCGCGTACCACTCGACGATGGCTTCGCGCAGCGTCGGCGTGCCGACCGTCTGCGGATAGGCGTGCGCGTCGGTCGCCTCGGCCAGCGCACGGCGGATGAGCTCCGGCGTCGGATCCACCGGCGAGCCCACGGAGAGATCCACGAGACCCTCCGGATGCTGCGCGGCACGCTCACGGAACGGGACGACGGCATCCCACGGGTAGTCGGCGAGGTCGCGGACGCTCACAGAAGACGCCTACTCGCCCTGGGGCGGGAGCGCGGCGATGATCGGGTGGTCGAACGTGTAGACGCCGACCTTGGCGGCACCTCCGGGCGAGCCGATCTCGTCGAAGAACTCGACGTTGGCCTTGTAGTAGTCCTGCCACTCATCGGGCAGGTCGTCTTCGTAGTAGATGGCCTCGACCGGGCACACCGGTTCGCAGGCGCCGCAATCCACGCACTCGTCGGGGTGGATGTACAACGACCGTTCCCCCTCGTAGATGCAGTCAACGGGGCACTCGTCGATGCAGGCGCGATCCTTGACATCGACGCACGGGAGGGCGATCACATACGTCACCCCTTCAGTCTACGACTCGTGGCGCTCGGGTTCCTGCGCGGCAGGTGCGACCGTGCGGACGGGAACCCGTGAGAAAGAGGGCCAGGCGATCACGAACAGCACGATTCCCGCGACCAGGTAGGTCCAGATCTGCCCACTGAGCGAGTCCGGGACGACGACGGATCCGCCGGGACCCACGCCGGAGATCAGCACCAGCATGCCGATCATGCCGAGTCCGGCTGCCACCGCCGCTCCCCTGTCGTGCGTGAGCGCTCGTACGGCGACGAGGATCGCCGCGCAGGCGATGGCGGCCACGATGAGCCCCACCGGGATCGGCCCCCACATCACGCTGTGCGCGATCGTGCCGGCGATGCCGTAGACGCCGCCCACCAGGGCCGCAGCGACCCACGACAACACTCTCGACACCCAGCTCACGCGCACCCGTCGATCTTACCGGCGCCGCCTGTGGCCGAGCAGTCGCTCAGGAGGCGAGACCGAAGAGCCGCAGGAGCGCCGCGACGAGCGCGGCCGCCGCCACGACGACGAGGAACGACTGCCGAAGCCACAGGAGCCCTCCCGCGACCAGCAGGGCGGGCACGCGCGCGTCCACCGTGATGGCCTGGCCGTCGCCGAGGGTCTGCACCGCGACGAGTGCGGCCAGGAGCGCCACGGTCAGCAGGTCGGAGATGCGAGCGGTGCGAGGCGCTTCGAGGACCTTGGGCGGCACCAGGTATCCGGCGGCTTTGAGCGCGACACAGATGAGCGCGGCGAGGAGGATCGCACTCCACAGGCTCATGGCGCCCCCTCCGTTCCGACGCGGGCGTGATCCTCCGGCGGCGTCTCGCGGCGGCCCAGCCAGTTGAACCAGCCGACGGCGATCGCGACGACCGCCGCGACGAGCACCGGGAGACCCGGCATGAGGAAGGGGGTGAACGCCGCAGCGACCACCGCAGCCGCCACGCCCACCACGATGGCCTGCCGCTGCCGGAGCCGCGGCCAGAGCAGCGCGAGGAATGCGGCAGCAGCAGCAGCGTCGAGACCCCAGGTCCGGGGGTCGCCGAGCACGTCACCGACGAGCGCACCGACGAGAGTCGTGATGTTCCAGCCCACGAAGATGCCGATGCCGGTCACCCAGAAGCCCACCTGACGCAGCCGCGGGTCGCCCTGTGAGATCGCCACGGCCGTCGACTCATCGATCGTGAAGTGCGCGGCGGCAGCCTTGCGCACCGGCCCTCCGCCGACGATCGGCGACATGCGCATTCCGTAGGCCACGTTGCGCACGCCGAGGAGGGCGGCGGACGCGACCGCGGAGGGCAGAGCAGCGAGGCCTCCGGCGGTGAAGACGCCGATGAACGCGAACTGCGATCCTCCGGTGAACATCAGCAGGCTGAGGACGCACGTCTGCCAGACGTCGAGTCCGGACGCGACAGCCAACGCGCCGAAGGAGACGCCGTAGGCGCTGGTCGCGAGCACGACGCCGAGCGCCTCGCGCCAGACCTCACGCTCGGCGGTCATCGCACGCCCTGCGGATCCTTGTTCGCTTTGCTGAACACATGACCATAATTCTGAACAGTCGCGAACGGATAGTCAAGCGAACGAACGTTTGACATGATGAACGCATGGAAGACCTTCGCACGCGCATCGCCCGCACTCTGCGCCGAGAACGAGAGGCCGTCGGCCTGTCGGTCTCGGAACTCGCGCGCCGCGCGGGTGTGTCCAAAGCGACCGTGTCGCAGCTCGAGAGCGGAGCGGGCAATCCCAGCGTCGAAACACTGTGGGCCCTCGGAGTGGCCCTCGGAGTGCCGTTCGCCGTCCTCGTCGACCAGCACAGCAACGCGCCCACCCTGATCCGCGCCGACGACCTCGCCGGCGTCCCCTCCTCCGCGGCCGCCTACAGCGCGACGCTGCTGTCGGCCAGCCCTCCCGGCGCGCGCCGTGACATCTACCTGATCCAGGCCGAACCGGGCGATGCCCGACGCTCCGACCCGCACCACCCGGGCACCATCGAGCACGTCATCCTGGTCTCCGGCCAAGCACTGATCGGACCGGTCGACGAGCCGGTGCTCCTCAACCCCGGCGACTACCTGACATATGCCGGCGACGCCCCGCACATCTTCGAAGCGACAGCCGTCGGTACGAGCGCGGCGCTCATCTCCGAGCTCCGCTGAGGCTCACCCACCGCTGGCGACAGGCGACGGGTCGGGGCGTCACGGCCTCAGTACCAGTTCATCGCCTGCGAGTGTGACCAGGCGCTGCACGGGGTTCCGTAGGCCGCCGAGATGTACTCGAGGCCCCAGGCGATCTGCGTAGCGGCGCTGGTCTGCCAGTCGGCTCCCGCCGATGCCATCTTGCTGCCGGGCAGCGCCTGCGGAATGCCGGTAGCCCCGCCGTCGGCGTTGTATGCCTGGTAGTTCCAGCCCGACTCCTTGGTCCACAGGGAGTCCAGGCACGAGAACTGATCCCCACCCCAGCCGTACCGGCTCGACATCTGCTGCTGCGCGGAGGCCTTCGCACCCTCGACGGTGTTGGCGGACGCGAGCGCCGCGGCGGCCGCCCGCTCGGCAGCTGCATGCTCTGCCGCCGCCTTGGCCGCGGCTGCAGCGGCTTCCTCCGCAGCCCGCTTCTCCTGTGCCGCGGTGAGCGCGGCACGCAGATCCTCCGTGTCCGAGACGACCTTCGCGAGCTCCGACTCCACGTCGTCGGTGACGATGCCCACGAGGAGCAACGGGGTCACCTCACTGTCGGAGAGCTTGTCGATGCCGCTCTCGAGCTCGGTCGTGTCGACCGATGTCGAGACACCCACATCGAGGCCGGATGCGGCGACGTCGGCGCTCACCGCCTCGGCGGCCGCGACAGCACTCCGGGCCTCCACGCGCGTGGACGAAGCGTCTGCGGTGATCTGCGCCAGCGGCTCGGCACCGGACAGCGCGGGCGCGGCGACGGCGATGGCCGGGCTCATGGCGGCCGCGGCAGAGGTGGAGGCCAGGCCCACGCTGAGCGTGATTCCGACCAGGGTGGCGGCGGTCACTCCGAGGATGGCCATCGGGCGGCGGGCGGTGACGGCGGCGCGGGCGGACGCCGCGTCAGAGGCGCGCCGAAGCGCACGGGTTTTCTGAAGCATCGGGTTCGACTTTCGGGTTGTCGTACGCCCTCGCAGGAGACTCATCGGGAGCTCGTCCCGGGCGCAAGCCAACGAGTCTGCACCATCAACCTGAGTGAAAACCATCCCTGACCTGGGATTTACATGAGAAGAGGGCCTCGCGCACGCCTTTCGGCGGCACGAGGCCCTCTTCTCGGAGCAGACTCAGGCGCTGGCGTCCTGGCGCTTCAGACGCGCGGTCTCGCGAGCACGGGTGTTCGCATCGAGGTTCACCTTGCGGATGCGGACGACCTCGGGCGTGACCTCGACGCATTCGTCGTCACGTGCGAACTCGAGGCTCTCCTCGAGCGTCAGCTGGCGCGGAGGCGTCATCGACTCGAAGGTGTCGGAGCTCGCCGCACGCATGTTGGTGAGCTTCTTCTCCTTCGTGATGTTCACGTCCATGTCGTCGGCGCGGGAGTTCTCGCCGATGACCATTCCCTCGTAGACCTCCTGCGTGGGCTGCACGAAGAACGACATGCGCTCCTGCAGGGCGATCATCGCGAACGGGGTGACGACACCCTGGCGGTCGGCGACGATCGAGCCGTTCTGACGCGTCGTGATGGAGCCGGCCCACGGCTCGTAGCCGTGCGAGATCGCGTTCGCGATGCCGGTGCCGCGCGTGGTGGTGAGGAACTCGCTGCGGAAGCCGATCAGGCCGCGCGACGGGACGACGAACTCCATGCGCACCCAGCCGGTGCCGTGGTTCGTCATGTTCTCCATGCGACCCTTGCGGCCCGCCAGCAGCTGGGTGATCGCGCCGAGGTGCTCCTCCGGCGTGTCGATCGTGAGGTGCTCGAACGGCTCGTAGGTCTTGCCGTCGATCTTCTTCGTGACCACCTGCGGCTTGCCGACGGTGAGCTCGAAGCCCTCGCGGCGCATGTTCTCGACGAGGATGGCGAGGGCGAGCTCTCCGCGGCCCTGCACCTCCCACGCATCCGGACGTCCGATGTCGACGACCTTGAGCGAGACGTTGCCGATGAGCTCCTTGTCGAGACGGTCCTTGACCATGCGAGCGGTGAGCTTGTGGCCCTTGACCTTGCCCATGAGCGGGGAGGTGTTGGTGCCGATCGTCATCGAGATGGCGGGGTCGTCGACCGTGATGGCCGGCAGCGGACGCACGTCCTCGGGGTCGGCGATGGTCTCGCCGATGGTGATGTTCTCGAAACCGGCGATGGCGACGATGTCGCCGGGGCCTGCGGAATCGGCCGGATAGCGCTCGAGTGCGCGTGTCTTCAGGAGCTCGGTGATGCGCGCGTTCTGGTGCGTGCCGTCGGCACGGACCCAGGCCACGGTCTGGCCCTTCTTGAGCGTGCCGTTGAAGACGCGCAGCAGCGCGAGACGACCGAGGAACGGGCTGGAGTCGAGGTTCGTGACCCAGGCCTGCAGCGGGTGCTCGTCGTCGTAGGACGGCGCGGGCACGTGCTCGAGGATCGCCTCGAACAGCGGCTCGAGGTCGTCGTTGTCGGGCAGCGAGCCGTCGGCGGGACGGTTCTGCGACGCGGCGCCGGCACGACCGGAGGCGTAGACGACCGGCACGTCGAGCAGCGCGTCGACGTCGAGGTCGGGCACGTCGTCGACCAGGTCGGAAGCGAGGCCCAGCAGCAGGTCGTGCGCCTCTTCCTCGACCTCGGCGATGCGCGCGTCGGGACGGTCGGTCTTGTTGACGAGCAGGATGACCGGCAGCTTCGACTCGAGCGCCTTGCGCAGCACGAAGCGGGTCTGGGGCAGCGGACCCTCACTGGCGTCGACCAGCAGCACGACACCGTCGACCATGGACAGGCCGCGCTCGACCTCGCCACCGAAGTCGGCGTGACCGGGGGTGTCGATCACGTTGATCGTGATCTCCTTGCCGCCGGCGTGCTTGCCCTTGTACGTGATCGCCGTGTTCTTGGCGAGGATCGTGATGCCCTTCTCACGCTCCAGGTCGTTGGAGTCCATGGCGCGCTCATCGACGTGGGCGTGTTCGCCGAAGGAGCCCGTCTGACGCAGCATGGCGTCGACGAGAGTCGTCTTGCCGTGGTCGACGTGGGCGACGATTGCGACGTTGCGGAGGTCAGAGCGGAGGGCGTGCGCCATGCAGGTGTCCTAAAGAGTGTGGGATTTTGCCGGGAAGCCGACGTTCCAGGATAACGCAAGCTCAGGGCGTGTTCCTGAAAACAGGTCGTAGCATCGAGATCGTGACCCGACCGCAGGCCTCCGGAGACCTTCCCGAGCTCTCCCCCACCCCCTCTCGCGCACGGCTGTGGTGGGAGATCGCGATCGTCCTGGCGCTCGGGCTCGGGCAATCCGCCGTGTACGCGATCGTGCAGCTCGCCTACCGCCTCACCGATGAGATCCCGATCGCCGATCAGGTCGCGAAGCTGAACCCCTCACGCAGCGACCGGGAGATCTTCGACCTCATCTACCAGGTGCTCGCGATCGGTTTCTCGCTCGTCCCCGTGCTGCTGGTGTGCTTCCTGCTCTGGCAGTCGCGCCGACCGCACCTGGGGCAGCTGGGGCTGGACGGCACCAGGGCGGGGCGCGACATCGGTCGCGGCGTCCTGCTGGTCCTGGCCATCGGCGTGCCCGGCATCGGCCTCTACCTCGCCGGTCGCGCGCTCGGGATGACCGTGGCGATCGACCCCGCCGGCATCGACGCCTACTGGTGGACGGTGCCCGTCCTTCTGCTCGCTGCCGCACGGGCCTCGCTGCAGGAGGAGTTCGTTCTGCTCGGATATCTCTTCACGCGGCTGAAGCAGCTCGGCTGGGGGCCGTGGTCGATCATCATCGGCACATCGGTGCTGCGGGCCAGCTACCACCTGTATCAGGGCTATCCCGCGTTCTTCGGGAACCTCGCGATGGGTCTGCTGTTCGGCTGGCTGTATCAGCGCTCAGGGCGCCTGATGCCGTTCCTGGTCGCGCACTTCCTTATCGATGCGGCCGCGTTCGTCGGGTACCCGTGGGCGGCAGCGCTGTGGCCCGACCTGTTCGGACTCCCCGGCTGAGCCGAAGAGTCGCGGTCAACCCGCGTTCGCCACGAGGACGGCCAGCACGGCCCAGACGACGATCACGACCAGCGCGATCGTGGCCGGACGATCCCAGCTGCGTCGGATCGGGGCGTCCGCGGTGGCGGGGGCGGCTTCCCAGCGCTCCTCGATCTCGGTGAGCGCGCGGATGCCTGCGGGCATCTTCTCCTCGCCGTCGCCCCCGCGAGCGGGCATGCGGATCGGGCCGGCCTTGGCCGGTCCCCCGTAGCAGGCGAGATCCTTCCCGTCGTCGAGCGAGAAGATCAGCTGCCACCGCAGGTCGACGGCGCGCACGCGCTGCCAGCCGAATGTGATGCGGCGGAGCAGGTTCTGCACCACCACACCGTCGTCGTCGATGCGCACGGCCGAGGCGAAGGAGCTCACATACACGAGCCAGAGCACCAGCAGCACCCACGGGGCGAGCAGCAGCATCGGCCCCCACCCGGCCCGCAGGACGGCATCGCCCAACAGGAACAGGGCCAGAAGCGAGCCGATCACGAGCGCGGCGGGACCGGAGGGCGCACGGAATGTCCGTACGCCCTCCGACCTGTCGTCCGTCGTCACCGTCAGTGGCTCCCGAGGGTGATCGACGCGCCGGGAATCGCCTGGAGCAGACGCTCCGTGTACTCCTGCTGCGGGTTCGCGAAGATGTCGTCGACCGTGCCGTGTTCGACGACGCGCCCTTGCTCCATCACACAGACGCGATCCGCGATCACCCGGACGACCGCGAGGTCGTGGGTGATGAACAGATACGTCAGGTCGAGCTCGGACTGGAGTTCGGCGAGCAGGTTCAGCACCTGCGCCTGCACCAGCACGTCCAGCGCCGACACGGCCTCGTCGAGGACGACGATCTCCGGCTTGAGCGCGAGGGCCCTGGCGATGGCGACGCGCTGACGCTGACCGCCCGAGAGCTCGTTCGGATACCGGTCGGCCACACTCGATGGGAGCGCGACCTGGTCCAGCACCTCGAGAACGCGCTTGCGGCGGGAGGCGGAGTCGCCGACCCCGTGCACGCGCAGCGGCTCCGCCACCGTGTTGCCGATGTTGTGCAGCGGATCCAGCGAACCGTACGGGTCCTGGAAGACCGGCTGCATCTCGCGACGCAGTGCCTGCAGCTCGGGCCGCGAGAGCGTGTCGGTGTCCCGACCGTTCACGAGGATCGAGCCCGACGTCTTCGTCTCCAGACGCAGCAGCATCTTGGCGGCGGTCGACTTGCCGGAACCGGACTCGCCGACGATGGCCATCGTGGAGCCCTTGGGCACCTGGAAGGACATCTTGTCGACGGCCGTGAAATCGGTGGAACGGAAGCCGCTCCCCCGAATCTTGTAGACCTTCGTCACATCTCGGAACTCGATCACCGGCTCGGCAGGAACCGCCTCGGTGTGCGCGATCGATGCGAGATCGACCGTGCCCGTGGCCTCCGTGAGCACCTCGGCGAGGGGGTCGACGTGACCCGTGACCGCCGTCTGGATGCGCTTCGACGCCAGGCTCGGCGCCGCGGCGACCAGCCGCTGGGTGTACGGATGCTGCGGGTTCTGCAGGATCTCGAGCGCGGGACCCGATTCCACGATGCGACCGCGATGCATCACGACGAGGTTCTCCGCCCGCTCCGCGGCGAGGCCGAGGTCGTGGGTGATGAACAGGACCGCGGTGTTGCGCTCCTTCGTGAGGGTGTCGAGGTGATCAAGGATCCGCTTCTGCACCGTGACGTCGAGCGCGCTGGTGGGCTCGTCGGCGATGAGCAGTTTCGGATCGGACGACAGCCCGATGCCGATGAGCACCCGCTGGCGCATGCCGCCGGAGAACTCGTGCGGGAACTGCCGCAGACGCCGATCGGCATCCGCCAGTCCCGCCTCCTTCAGCACCTGGATCGCCTGCTTGCGTGCAGCCTTGCGGCCGTCGGCCTGCCCGTTGGCGAGGATGGTCTCCTCCACCTGGAAACCGATGCGGTGCACCGGGTTGAGGCTGTTCATCGGGTCCTGGGGAACCAGGCCGATGAGGTTGCCGCGCACATGCTCGATCTCGGAGCGCCCGAGCTTCGTCAGGTCGCGACCCTCGAATTTGACGGCGCCACCGGTGACCTTCCCGCTGCCGGGCAGCAGGTTGATGATCGCGTGCGCGGTCGTCGACTTGCCCGAGCCGGACTCACCGACGATCGCCATGGTCTCGCCCGGGTAGATGTCGAAGCTGACGCCACGCACCGCTGGGACGAAACCGTCCTGCGTCTTGAACGCGACCTCCAGGTTCTCGATCGACAGGAGCGGGACATCGGGGTTGTATTCGGCGGTCATCGCAGTGCCCTCGCCTTCGGGTCGAGCGCGTCTCGCACCGTCTCGCCGAGCATGATGAACGACAGCACGGTGAGGGAGAGAGCGATCGACGGATAGATCAGCGGCATGGGGTCGGTGCGCAGACGCGTCTGCGCGGCCGCGATGTCGTTACCCCAGGAGATGAACTCCGGCGGCAGACCGACGCCCAGGAAGGACAGCGTGGCCTCGGCCGTGATGGCCGCGGCCAGACCGACCGTGCTGAGCACGATCACCGGGGCGATCGAGTTCGGCATGACGTGCGAGAACATCGTCCGCACCCGGGATACCCCGAGCGCTTCGGACGCCATCACGAAGTCAGCCGAACGCACGCGCAGGATCTCGGCGCGCAGGATGCGCGCCACCGAGGGCCATCCGAAGAAGCCGATCGCGAGGGAGACCACGAGGATGTTCCGGTTGTCGAGAAACATCGACATGATGACCACGGCGGCCAGCACGTAGGGGATCGCGAAGAACATGTCGCCGATGCGCATGAGGAGCGAATCGATCCAGCCGCCGAAGAAACCGGCGAACGCACCGATCACGATGCCCATGGCAGCGATGATGATCGTCACCAGGATGCCGACCGACAGCGAGGTCCCTGCGCCGTGCACGACACGGGAGTACACGTCACAGCCCTGGAAGGTGTACCCGAGCGGGTGCCCTGCGGAAGGGCCGTCGTTCGAGAACTTCAGGTCGCACTGGAAGGGGTCGACCGGAGCGAACAGGTCGGGGAACGACGCGATGATGACCAGCAGCACGACGAAGACGCCGGCGGTCCAGAACATCCAGCGACCACGGAGGTCGCGCCACGCATCGAGCCACAGGTTGCTCTTGCGCTCGCTGACACGGACGGCATCGACGGCCCCGAGGCCGCCCTCGTCTGCCTCGGCCACATAGTGCGCCATGCGGCGGGTGGGAGTGTTATCGGACATAGCGGATCCTCGGGTCGAGCACACCGTAGAGCAGATCGATGAACAGGTTGACCAGGACGTAGATCACGACGAGCACGGTCACGATCGAGACGATCTCCGGCCCATCGTGCTGGTTGATGGCCTTGAAGAGCTCGTTTCCGATACCGGGCACGTTGAACACGCCCTCGGTGACGGTGGCGCCGACGATCAGGATGCCGAAGTCGGCAGCGAGGTTCGTCGTCACGGGAATGAGCGAGTTGCGCAGCACGTGCACCGGGATGACGCGCCGCGTGGGGAGGCCCTTGCCGAACGCCATCCGCACGAAGTCCTGCTGACGCGTCTCGATGACCGAGTTGCGCGTGAGCCGCACCACGTAGGCGAAGTTCAGTGCGGCGAGCACGATCGCCGGGAGTATCAGGTCCGACCAGGGCGCACCTCGTCCGACCGTCGGTCGGAACAGATGCAACTCGATGGCGAGGAAGTACTGCGCGATGAAGGCCAGCACGAACACCGGGATAGAGATGAGCAGAAGGCTCACCAGCATCGAGGCGTGGTCGAAAAGGCTGTTCTTGCGCAGGCCGGAGATGAGACCGACGACGACGCCGAAGAGCAGCTGGATGACGATCGCCAGCAGCGCGAGGCGCAGCGTCACCGGGAACTTCGCGGCGAGGATCTCATTGACGCTCTGGCCGCGGAAAGTCGTTCCCAGGTCGCCCTGGAACAGGTCGCCGAGGTAGATCAGGTAGCGCGTGAAGAACGGCTGGTCCAGGTGGTACTGCGCCTGCAAGGCGGCGTACTGCGCATCGGTCGGTGTCTTGTCACCGAACAGAGCGAGAATCGGGTCACCCGGTAGCAGGAAGACCATCGAGAAGATCAGGAAGGTCGCCCCGAGGAAGACGGGTATCGCCTGAAGAAGGCGACGAATGATGTAGGCAGTCATAGGCGTGAACTCAACCGCGCCGTGCGGGGCGACGCTTGCGCATCGCCCCGCACGGCGGGTTCAGATCAGAGCGGGAGTGTTACTCGCCGGCCTTGGTGATCTCGTACACGATCGGCCAGCTGTCCCAGCCGTACTCGACGTTGTCGACGAGCGTGGAGAAACCGGCGTTGGTCGAGCGGTACCAGAGCGGCAGGACGGGAAGGTCCGTGAACAGGACCTCCTGCGCCTGCTCGAAGAGCTTGTTGCCCTCTTCGACCGACGGCGCCGTGGAGCCCTTCTGCACGAGCTCGTCGTACTCGGGGTTCGAGTAGTCGCCGTCGTTGGAACCGGCACCGGTGATGAACAGCGCGCCCAGGATGTTGTACGCACCCGGGTAGTCGAACTGCCATCCCGAACGCGTCGCCGCGTTCAGCGAACGGTTCTTGATCTCCTCGCGGAGCGTCGCCAGGTCGGGGAAGGACTGACCGGCGGCGTCGATGCCCAGCGTGTTCTTGAGCTGGTTGGTGACCGCGTCGACCCAGGGCTGGTGTCCACCGTCGGCGTTGTACGCGATGGTGAACGTGCCGCTCCACGGGGCGATGGCGTCGGCCTGAGCCCACAGGTCCTTCGCCTTGTCGGCGTCGGCGTGCGTGACCTCGGAACCGGCGATCTCGTCGTTCCAGCCCGCGATCACCGGGGAGGTGAAGTCGACGGCCGGCGTGCGGGTGCCCTCGAAGATCACGTCGGTGACCTGTTCGCGGTCGATCGCGTAGGAGATGGCCTGACGACGCAGGTTGCCCTCTTCGTCGTTGCCGAAGTGGGCGAGGCGTGCCGGGATGGTCAGGCCTTCCCAGATCGCGGCCGGCTGGTCGACGGCGCGGTCGCCCAGGTCGTCCTTGTAGGTGGCCAGAGCCGTCGGCGGCACGCCGGGGTTGATCACGTCGAGGTTGTCCGAGAGCAGGTCGGTGTACGCAGCCTCGGCGGTCGCGTAGCTGACGAAGTCGACTCCGCCGTTCTGCGGCTTGCGGGGACCGTCGTAGCTCTCGTTCGGGAGCAGCGAGATCACGGAGTCGTGCTCCCACTTGTCGAGCACGTACGGGCCGTTGCCGACGGGAGCCTGGCCGAACGCCTCGGGGTCATCGAAGAACGACTCGGGGAGCGGCGCGAACACCTGGTAACCCAGAGTGGTCGGGAAGTCCGACTGCGGAGCGGCGAGCTCGACCGTGAACGTCGTGTCGTCGACGACCTCGAGAGCGAGGGAGTCTTCCTTCACGGCGTCGGCGCTGTAGCCGGAGAAGTTGGCGAACCACCACTGGTTCTCGAAGGCGGGGTCGGAGGCGGCATACTGCCATGCCTCGACGAAGGACTCCGCGGTCACGGGGGTGTCGTCGCTGAACTTCTCACCCTCCTTGATCTTGATGGTCCAGGTCTGGTTGTCTTCCGACTCGATCGACTCGGCGAGGTCGTTGGCGAGGGCACCGTCGGCTTCGTAGTAGACGAGACCGGCGAAGATGTTCTGCAGAACGAGTCCGCCGCCGACCTCGTTGGTCACGGCGGGGAGGAGCGGGTTCTGAGGCTCGTTGCTCTGAACCGTGACGATTCCGGTCGACGCTTCGCCGCCTTCTTCGCCACTGCCGTTGTCGCCGCCGGATGCGCAGCCTGCGAGCGCGATCGCGCCGACGGCCAGCAGAGCGGTGCCCGCGAGGGCAGTCCTGTTTCTTTTCACTTTTGTCCTCCTGTGGACACGGGGATTCTGCGCGCTCACCATCGAGCAGGCAGGGATACCTGAGCGTAACCCGCACCCGCGTCGCCCCCGCCCTCAGCTAACGAACTGTTACTGAGTGGTGACCATACGTAACAAGGCCGAAACACCGGGAAAAGAGAGACGGTGCCGCACCCACAACAGGGGTGCAGCACCGTGTGCTCACATGAGCATCCGACTCAGGCGAAAGCCTCCACCGGCGGGCAGGCGCAGACGAGGTTGCGGTCGCCGTACGCCTGGTCGATGCGGCGCACCGGCGGCCAGTACTTGCCTGCGACGAGGGCGCGCACGGGGTATGCCGCCTCTTCCCGCGAGTACGCGTGGTTCCACTCCCCCGCGATGAGCGAGACCGCGGTGTGCGGCGCGTGCACGAGCGGGTTGTCGTCGGCCGGCCAGCGACCGGCGGCGACCCCCTCCGCCTCGGCCTTGATCATGACCATGGCCTCGATGAAGCGCTCGATCTCGTCGAGGTCCTCCGACTCGGTCGGCTCGACCATCAACGTGCCCGCGACCGGGAACGACATGGTCGGCGCGTGGAAGCCGTAGTCGATGAGGCGCTTGGCGACGTCGTCGACCGTGATGCCGGTGGCCTCCTTGAGCGGACGCAGATCGAGGATGCACTCGTGAGCCACCCGCCCGTTCTCGCCCGTGTAGAGCACCGGGAAGTGCGCGCCGAGCCGCTCCGCCATGTAGTTCGCGGAGAGAACGGCCGCCGCGGTGGCGCGACGCAGCCCGTCGGCGCCCATCATCCGCACATACGCCCACGAGATCGGCAGGATCCCGGCAGAGCCGTAGGGCGCTGCGGAGATCACACCGCCCTCGAACGTGTACCCGCCGAAGTGCTCCGCGCTCTGGGCGAGCGGGTGCGAGGGCAGGAACGGCGCGAGGTGGGCCTTCGCCGCCACCGGACCGATGCCGGGGCCGCCGCCGCCGTGCGGGATGGCGAACGTCTTGTGCAGGTTGAGGTGCGAGACGTCGCCCCCCAGGTCGCCGAAGCGCGCGTAGCCGAGCAGAGCGTTGAGGTTCGCGCCGTCGACGTAGACCTGCCCCCCGGCGTCGTGCACGGCCGCCGTGATGTCGACCACCTGCTCCTCGTACACGCCGTGCGTGGAGGGGTACGTGATCATCAGGGCCGAGAGGTCGTCGGCGTGCAGCGCGACCTTCGCGCGCAGATCCTCGAGGTCGACGTTGCCGAGCTCGTCGGTCGCGACGACCACGACCTTCATGCCGGCGAGGACGGCCGACGCCGCGTTCGTGCCGTGCGCCGAAGACGGGATCAGGCAGATCGTGCGGTGCTGGTCGCCGTTGGCGTGGTGGTAGCCGCGGATCGCGAGCAGCCCCGCGAGTTCACCCTGCGAGCCCGCGTTCGGCTGCAGCGAGACCGCGTCGTACCCGGTGACCTCGGCGAGCCAGCCCTCGAGCTGATCGATGAGCTCGAGGTATCCCTGCACATCGGCCGCCGGAGCGAACGGGTGGATGCCCGCGAACTCGGGCCACGTGATCGCCGCCATCTCGGTGGCCGCGTTGAGCTTCATCGTGCAGGAGCCCAGCGGGATCATGCCGCGGTCGAGCGCGTAGTCGCGGTCGGCGAGGCTCTTCAGATACCGCATCATGGCGGTCTCGCTGCGGTGTGCGTGGAACACCGGGTGCGTGAGGTACTCGTCCTGACGCCCCAGGTCCGACGGCAGGGCGTTGCTGCCACGCTGCAGGAAGCCGAACGCACGCTCCTGTGCGCCACCGAAGACCATCGCCACCTGATGCAGCTCGGTCACCGTGGTGGTCTCATCGACCGAGATGCCGATCGTGTCGGCATCGGCGACGCGGAGCAGGATGCCGTATCCGTCGCGCGCCTGCGCGGCGTGCTCGGCCGCACGCCCCGGCACCCGCACCGTGACCGTGTCGAAGAACGCGTCGTGCACGACCTCGGCGCCCGCCTCGGCGAGCCAGGTACCGAGCAGCGCCGCCTTCGTGGCTGCTTCCGACGCGATCGCACGGAGCCCGTCGGGGCCGTGATAGACCGCGTACATCGCCGCCATCACGGCCAGCAGCACCTGGGCGGTGCAGATGTTCGACGTCGCCTTCTCACGGCGGATGTGCTGCTCGCGCGTCTGCAGAGAGAGACGGTACGCGGGCTTGCCGTCGGCATCCACCGACACCCCGACGAGACGGCCAGGGAGCTGTCGCTCGAGGCCGGAGCGGACGGCCATGTAGCCGGCGTGCGGCCCGCCGAAGCCCATCGGCACTCCGAAGCGCTGCGTCGTGCCGACGGCCACATCCGCGCCCAGCGACCCGGGCGACGCGATCAGTGTGAGCGCGAGCAGATCAGCCGCTGCGACGGCGAGTCCGCCGGCGAGGTGCGCGGCGTCGAACACGGCGGACGGATCCCAGACCCGACCCGATGCGCCCGGGTACTGGACGAAGACACCGAAGAGATCACCGGGCAGCTCCTCCCCCGCGGCGAAGTCGACGGACACGATCTCGATCCCGAGGGCTTCCGCGCGGGTCGCGAGCATCGCCCTGGTCTGCGGCAGTGCGTCGTCGTCGACCGCGAACACGTTCGAGGACGACTTGGAGGCGCGCCGCGCCAGCAGCATCCCCTCGACGACGGCCGTGGACTCGTCCAGCATCGAGGCGTTGGCCGTGGTGAGACCGGTGAGGTCGGAGACCATGGTCTGGAAGTTGATGAGCGCCTCGAGGCGACCCTGCGAGATCTCCGGTTGGTAGGGCGTGTACGCCGTGTACCAGGACGGATTCTCCAGCACGTTGCGCTGGATCACCTGCGGCGTGATGGTCCCGTAGTAGCCGAGGCCGATCATCGGGCGGTTCACGGTGTTGCGGGACGCGAGGGTCCGCAGCTCTGCGAGCGCCTCGGTCTCGCTCGCTGCCGCGGGGATGCGAGTCGGCGTCCCACCCTCGGTTTCGGGAGACGGTCCGGTGTAGATCGACGCCGGCACGGCCTGACGCATCAGCGCCTCGACCGGGCTCAGCGCGTCGTCCGCTCCGGCGGTGTCGAGGCCGAGGGCAGCGAGCATCGTGCGCTGCGCGGCATCCGTGGGTCCGATGTGACGATCGGCGAAAGTGACCACTGGTGAATCAGCCCTCCGTCAGCGCGACGTAGGCGTCGCGGTCCAGCAGACCGTCGAGCGCACCGGCGGAGACGGTGACCTTGAGCAGCCAGCCACCCTCGAACGGTGCCGCGTTGACGAGCGACGGATCGTCGACGGCCGCGTCGTTGATCTCGACGACGGTGCCGGTGACCGGCGCGTAGAGCTCGCCCACCGACTTCGTGGATTCGATCTCTCCCACGACGGAGCCGGCGGTGACCTCGGTGCCGACGGCGGGGAGTTCGACGAACACGACGTCACCCAGCTTCTCGGCGGCGTAGTCGGTGATGCCGATGGTCACGGTGTCGCCGTCAGCGGCGATCCACTCGTGCTCTTCGGTGTAGCTGAGGGCGGCGAGGTCGGTCATTTGGTCCTCCGGTAGAAAGGCAGGGCGGTCACGGTCGCGGGGATCTTCGTCCCCCGCACATCAAGGAATACTGCTGTTCCCTCTTCGGCGGAAGAAGGGTGCACGTAGGCCATCGCGATCGGATGGCCGAGAGTAGGGCTGAGGGCTCCGCTGGTGATCTCGCCGAGCTTCTCCCCTTCGCCGTCGACGACGGCATAGCCGGCGCGGCCGGCGCGCTTGCCCTCGGCGACGAGGCCGACCAGCACGGGGGCGTCGGATGCGCCGGCCCGCTCGACGGCGACGAGCGCTTCCTTGCCGACGAACTCATCCTTGGCGATGACGACGACGCGACCGAGGCCGGCCTGGGACGGCAGGGTCTCGAGGGTCAGCTCATGACCGTACAACGGCATGCCCGCCTCGAGGCGAAGGGTGTCGCGCGCCGCGAGACCGGCGGGCACGAGCCCGTGCGGTTCGCCTGCCGAGACCAGTGCGTCCCACAGTGCGAGCGCGTCAGCAGCAGAGACGAGCAGTTCGAAGCCGTCTTCGCCCGTGTATCCCGTGCGAGCGATGAGCAAGGGCTCTCCGAGGAAACGTGCGTCGGCCCACGCGTAGTACTTCTGATCGGCCCAGGGACTGCTCAGCTCAGTGATGCCGGAGGTCGCAGCGAGGATCGCCTCGGCGGCAGGCCCCTGAACCGCGAGCAGCGCGTAGGAGTCCGACACATCCTCCACATCGACGCCGCGGTCACCGAGGAAACCGGCGAAGCTGCGGTCCTCCCCCGGCGTGAGCGGCGGCTGCTCACGCTCGAGGAGCGAGGGGAAGTCGCGGACGCGTTTCGCGAACGCGGAGTCCACGAAGCCCCGGTTGCCGGCGTTCGCGATCACGAGGTAGCGGTCGTCGGCAAGCCGGTAGGCGATCACGTCGTCGACGATGCCGCCGTTCGCGGCCAGCATCAGCGAGTACTTCGCCTTGCCCACCGGCATCGCGGAGATGCGTCCGGCGAGCGCGAAATCGAGGAACTCGGCCGCCTTCTCGCCCGTGACGAGGAACTCCGCCATGTGCGAGATGTCGAAGATACCGGCGGCCTGTCGCACGGCGTGGTGCTCGGCGAGGTCGGAGGTGTAGCGCACGGGCATCTGCCAGCCGCCGAAATCGGTGAACGACGCGCCGAGCGCCTCGTGGCGTTCACGCAGCGGGGTGTAGCGGGGGTCGGACATGGAGTTCTCCCGGGCTGTGACGGGCGGAACGGCGGCATCGCCGCTCCTCGGAACTCCCCCTCTGTCATAGGCCTGAGAGCTTCACCCGTGCACGGAGGCGGGGTTTTCACCGTCGGCGGATCCGCAGTCTCGCGGGATCGCTTTTCAGAGTGGCCGGAACCGCGCGGTACGCGTACCTGAGAGATTGGCGGGGAGGCTTGCTCCTTCGGTGCCCGGCTGCGTTCGCCGGGGCTCTCCCGCGTGGTTCATTCGGCCTGTCTTCAGTTGTGGGATCAGTCTACCCGGTCCGGCCCCTGGCACCGGGCTCCCGTGACGCGCGTTCGAATCGCGCAAATGGTCCCATTCGGGGCACCGTAGGGACCATTCACGTGATTCGAAGCGAGGCTGTCAGTGCGCGATACCGAGCTCGGCGCGCACCTCGTCGCGGAGGCGTCCGAGGTTGTCGGGCTCGGGAGCGGCACCCAGGAGCGTCTTGGTGTACTCGTGCTGCGGGTTGAGGATGACCTCGTCCGCAGGCCCGCGCTCCACGACGTCGCCCTTGTAGAGCACCATGATCTCGTCCGAGAAGTGTCGGGCGGTGGCCAGGTCGTGCGTGATGTAGAGGACGCCGAGGTTCTCCTCGCGCTGCAGGTCTGCGAGGAGGTTCAGCACCCCGAGACGGATCGACACGTCCAGCATCGACACCGGCTCGTCCGCGACGATGAACCGCGCCCCGGGGGCCAGGGCCCGCGCGATCGCGACACGCTGACGCTGCCCGCCGGACAGCTCGTGCGGGCGGCGATCGGCGTAGCTCTCCCCCGGGGTCAGTCGCACGCGCTCCAGCAGCTCCACGGCCCGCTCCCGCACCTCGCCACGAGACAGCTCCGGGTGGTGCAGGCGGATCGGCCGCTCCAGGTGATGCACGATCGTGTGGAAAGGGTTCAACGACGCGAACGGGTCCTGGAACACCATCTGCACGTCGGCGCGGTAGCGTTCCAGCGCCCGGCCGCGGGTTCCGGACGGTTTCCCGTCCAACAGGATCTCCCCGCTGGTGGGGGTCTCCAGCTTCATGAGCATCCGCGCGATCGTCGACTTCCCCGACCCCGATTCGCCGACCAGCGCGACCGTCTTACCCGCCTCGATCGTGAAGGACACGTCTTTCACCGCGTGCAGGATGTTCGTCTTGAAACCGGAGCGCAGGGGGAAGTCCTTCACCAGGTTCCGGGCCTCCAGCCGCGCCGGCTGCGCCGCGGTGGGTGCGGTCGTGTTCGCGCTCATCGGACGCCCTCCTGGCTGACACCGGTGCGGACGAAGTCGCCGCGTTCGCCCTTGAGCGACGGGAAGCTCGACAGCAGCCGTTTCGTGTACTCGTGCTGCGGGGTCCGGTAGATCTCCTCCGCCGTGCCCTCCTCGACGATCTGTCCCTGCAGCATGATCGCGATCCGGTCGCTGATCTCGATCAGCATCGGCAGGTCGTGGGTGATGAAGATCACCGCGAACCCGAGCTTCTCGCGCAGCCGCATGATCTCGCGGATGATCCCGCGCTGCACGACCACGTCGAGCGCGGTCGTCGGCTCGTCCATGATCATCACCTGCGGATCGAGGGCGAGGGCCATCGCGATCATCATCCGCTGCCGCATGCCGCCCGAGAGTTCGTGCGGGAAGCTCGTCAGGCGGTTCGGGTCGACGCCGACCAGGGTGAGCAGCTCTTCCGCCCGTGCGGTCTTCGCCTTCTTGCTCATGCCAGGGCGGTGCGTGTCGAAGATGTCGAAGATCTGCGCCTTGACCGAGATCACCGGGTTGAGCGAGTTCATCGCCCCCTGGAAGACCATCGAGATCTTGTCCCACCGGAAAGCCCGGAGGCCCTCGCCGTCGAGACCCACGATGTCGATGTCATGACCGTCGCGGTCATGGAAGACGATCTCCCCCGCCGTCATCAGCGCCGGCGCCTTGAGGAGGCGGTTCATCCCATAGGCCAGGGTCGTCTTGCCGCAGCCGGACTCTCCCGCGAGACCCAGGATCTCGCCGCGGTTCAGCGTCAGCGACACATCGCGCACGGCTTTCACCGGCGGGTCGACCTCGTACTCGATCGACACGTTCCGCGCCGTCAGCACCGGCTGGCTCATGCGGTGACCCCCTTGGTCTTCGCGGCCTTGCGCACACGGCGCGCGGCGTCGGGCGCGTTGCGCAGCTTCGGGTTGATGACCTCGTCGATCGCGAAGTTGATCAGTGCGAGGCCGGCGCCGAGGATGGCGATCATGATGCCCGGCGGGACGAACCACCACCACGCTCCGCGGCCGAGCGCCTGGCCGGACTGCGCGTCGTTGAGGATGGTTCCCCAGGTGATCGAGTCCGTCGGTCCGAGCCCCAGGTACGACAGCCCGGCCTCGCCGAGGATCGCGAAGATCAGAGCGAAGAGGAACTGCGCGGTGAGCAGCGGCAGGAGGTTCGGCATGATCTCGACCAGGATCACACGCAGCGATCGCTCGCCGGCCACCTTCGAGGCGTAGACGTAGTCGCGGGTGCGGAGGGAACGGGTCTGCAGGCGCAGGACGTAGGCGGCGCCGGCCCAGGAGGTGATGCCGAGGAAGATCGCGACCAGCTGCCAGGTGCGCTGCGGCACGAAGGAGGCGATCACCATGACCAGCGGCAAGGCGGGGATGACGATCATCACGTTGGTGATGAGGGCGAGTCCGTCTTCACGCCAGCCGCCGAGGTATCCGGCGAGGACACCGAAGACGAGCGACAGCACGATCGCGATCACGCTGGCGATCAACCCGACCATGAGCGATCCCTGCGCACCGATCGCGAGCTGGGCGAACATGTCGTTGCCGAGCTTCGTGGTGCCCAACCAGTGCTCCGCCGACGGCGGCTGGAGTGCAGGGTTCGCCGTGCTGCGCGGATTCTGCGTGAAGAACGGCGCGATGATCGCGAACAACACGATCGCGAGCACGAGGAGCGAGCCGACGATGAACTTCGGCGATGTGCTCGGCAGGATGCGCCGCTTGCGGCCTCCCCGCTGTGTCGCGAGCGAGACGGTGCTGGCCGGCGCCGTCATGGGCGCGTCCTCCACGGTCAGGAGACCGGCGGTGTTCTGCGGATCAGACATTCTGGCGCGCCCTCGGGTCGATGAAGCCATAGACGAGGTCCATGAAGAAGTTGGCGGCGAGCACCGTGATGGTGATCACCAGGAACAGGCCCTGCATCAGTGCATAGTCGTTGTTCGTGACGGCCTGGAACATCAGCTTGCCGATGCCCGGATACGTGAACACCTGCTCCATGACGATGGAGCCGGACACGACGAAGCCGAGCGTGATCGAGAATCCGGCGATCGACGGGATCGCAGCGTTCCTCGCGGCGTACGTCGTCATGATGCGGCGGTGCCGGAGGCCCTTGGCCTCGGCGGTGAGGACGTAGTCCTCGGCGAGGGTGGCGACCATCATGTTGCGCATGCCGAACAGCCAGCCGCCCACGGAGCTGATCACGATCGTGATCGCCGGAAGCAGCGAGTGCGCGAACGCGTCGGAGAAGAACGCCCAGGTGGGCTCCGGCCCGTCCGGGAAGTCGAACACGTCGTAACCCCCGAAGATCGGGAACCAGCCGAGTCCGACCGCGAACACCGACACCAGGATCAGCGCCAGCCAGAAGTACGGGATGGACTGCAGCACGGTGGTCGCGGGGATCACGTGGTCGACCCAGGTGCCCCGCTTCCATCCGGCCCAGGCACCGAGTGCGACGCCGAGGACGAACGAGATGACGGTCGCCGTGCCGACCAGGACGAGTGTCCACGGCAGGGCCCCGGCGATGAGCTCGGTCACCGGGGTCGGGTACTTCGTGACCGAGATCCCGAGGTCGCCGCGGAACATGCGGCCCCAGTACGCCAGGTACTGGTCCCAGAGCGAGGAGTCGTCGCCACCGAGCAGGAGCTTGATGTTGCGGATCGTCGTCTCCGAGATCTCGCCGCCCGCCCGCTGCATCTTGGCGATCATGATGTCGGCGGGGTTCCCCGGCATGAGACGGGGAAGCAGGAAGTTGAGAGAGATCGCGGCCCACAGCGTGAACGCGTAGAACCCGATTCTTCGTGCATAGAACTTCATGTCACTCTTTCCTGACTTCCTGCTTCCCGTCTCCTTTCGACTACTTGGCCGGCTGCAGCTGCGTCAGGACGTAGCCTGCCGCGATCGCACCCCAGGACGGCGGGAAGGCGTAGAGGTCCTCCTCCGTCGGCCAACCCGTGAAGTCCTTCGTGTTGTAGAACGTCTGGGTCGCGTTGATCACCAGCGGGATGTAGGGCAGGTCGCGGACGATCTCGGTCTGGATCGTGCCGTACAGCTCCTTCTTCTCCGCCTCGTCATCGGTGCTGATCGCGGCCTGCACCGCAGCGTCGACCGTCGGGTTGTTGTACCGGCTGAAGTTCCAGCGACCCGCCGGGACCTCGGTGCCGACCGGGCTGGTCGACTGCACCGCGGTGCCGCCGAACCAGTCACGGTAGATCTGGAACGGGTCTGCCACCGACGTGCCGATCATGCCGCCGACGATGAGCTGGAACTCTCCACCCTGTCGGGAGTCGGAGAACTCCTGCCACTGCACGGTCGAGACGTTGATCTTGATGCCGGCCGCGGCCGCCTGCTCGGCGATCAGCTTCGCGGCGTCGTTGTAGTCCGTCCAGCCGTCGACCGAGGTGAGGGTGAGCTCGAGCGGCACGCCGCCCTTCGCATAGAAGTCGCCGTCCTTCGTGTAACCGGCGGCCTCGAGGATCGCGTCCGCCTCGGCGACGTTCGCCTCCTGCGGGCTGACCTCGTTGGCGGGGTCCGCGACCCACTTCTCGTCGCGGGGCAGCAGGGCGTACGTCGGCGAGATGTCACCGGTGAGCCCGACGAACGCCTTGTCCTTAATGGTGGCGCGGTCGATCGCCAGGTTGAGCGCCTGACGCACGGCGACGTCGGTCTGCGGGCCGGTGCAGCCGAGCTCGGCGTTCGAGCAGGTGTACAGGACGGTCGGGTCCTGAGGGGTGTTGATCCAGTCGATCTTCCCGTTGCCCGTCACATCGTCGGGGTTGGGGATGAACATGCCGGTCCAGTCGAGCTCGCCGGCGGCGAGCAGGTCCTGCGCGGTCTGGTTGTTGTCGACCGCGATGTACTGGACCTTCTTGACGCCGAGCTTGTCGGCGTCGCGGAAGTTCTCGTTCGCGACGATGGTGTACGACTCGCTGGTCGTCTTCTCGACGACGTATGCGCCCGAGCCGACGGGCTCCTCGTTGGTGAAGTTCGCGAAGTCCTTGACGTCCGCCCAGATGTGCTCGGGGAGGATGTAGGTCGAGCCGAGGCGCTGGAACTCCGTCGTGTACTGCGCGGACGAGTACGTCAGCACGACGGTGGTGTCGTCGGTGGCCTCGGCGGAGACCAGACCGTTGCCCTCGGGATTGTTCGCCTCGTACTTGAACGAGAACGCGACGTCCTTCGCGGTGAGGGGCTCCCCGTCGCTCCACTTGAGGTCGGGCTTGATGGCGATCGTGATCACCGTGCCGTCCTCGTTGTACTCGAAGGTGTCGCCGATCAGGCCGACGGGCTCGGTGTCGGCGGTCTTGTTGTAGAAGAACAGCGGCTCGTAGATGGGGCCGAGCGCGCCGTGGAGCACGGTGGGCGCGAACGGGTTGTAGTTCGCGGCGATCGGCGTCTGGCTGCCGGCCCAGACGCGAAGGGCGCGGTCGCTGTCGGCATTGCCGTCGTCGCCGCCGCCGGTGCCGCAGGCGGTGAGGCCCATGGCGAGGACGGATGCTCCGGCGATCGCGGTGAGCGCGATTCTGCGCTTTCCGTTTCGGATCATTTCTCTTGTTTCCTCTCGGTGCTGCACTGCAGGAGGGATCGCTCCGGATGGAGCGGAACCCCGACTGTGGGGTTCGTGGTCCCGGGGAGGTGGCCGATCGGCCTCTTCCCGGAGGGGGTTTGTTAGGACAGTAACCTAACAAACCCTGTGGCGGCGAACAACCCTCCTGGAACGCGCCAGATAACGTTTCGGCCTCGACGCGAGAAGGCGTCATGTGCGCGCACTAAGGGTCTCGATGACACTAAGATCGAATCCGGAGGTTAAGGTGTCTATGACTCAAAGCAGGGACATCCGGGTGGCCGTCTCGACGGTCATCCTGACGCTGCGGCGCACCGACGACGGACGCGCGGTCCTCGCGCTGCCCCTCGTCCTGCGCACCCGCGAGCCCTTCGCCGACCAGTGGGCGCTTCCCGGTGGCTGGCTCACCGCGACCGAGTCGCCCGTCGACGCCGCAGCTCGCACCCTTGCCGAGACGACGGGTCTCGCCCCCAGTTACCTGGAGCAGCTCTACGCCTTCGGCGCTGTCGACCGCTCCCCCACCCGAGTCGTCTCGATCGTGTACTGGGCGCTGCTGCGTCAAGACGACGTGACCGCGCAGATCTCGGCCCACCGGGCATCCGGTCATGCCCCCGAGAACGTCCGGTGGTTCGACATCGATCAGTTGCCGCAACTGGCCTTCGACCACGCCAAGATCGTCGAATACGCCCTCTGGCGCCTGCGCAACAAGGTCGGCTACAGCCGGGTCGCACAAGGCTTCCTGCCCGCCGAGTTCACGCTGGCGGAGCTGCGCGAGGCGTACGAATCGATCCTCGGGAAGAGCCTCGATCCCGCCAACTTCCGTCGTCAGGTGGAATCCGCGGGCAACCTGCTCCCCACCGACCGCTTCCGCACCGGGAGCCACCGTCCTGCACGTCTGTACCGCGACAACACCGATGTCGAGCTGGCCGACCGCGGCCCCCTCGGTCCCGAAGAAACGAGCACCCGATGAGCATCACCTTCGTCCCCGCGCCCGCCGTTCCGCCGCTGGACGCCTCTGTGGACCACGCCATCCAGGCGATCGTCGCCGGCACATCCACCGACCCGACCTGCGCCACCGATCTGGCCGCGGGGCCGTGGGACTTCGACTCCCGACCCGGATACGGACCCGGCTCCTCGATGGGTGACGTGATCCCCACGGGATCCCCACGGCAAGGTGAACTCCCCGTCGCATATCGGGAGGCGTCGGAGGACGAACTCGACGCACGCATCCGCGCGGCGAAGGCCACTCTCGGCGATCGGGTCGTGATCCTGGGCCACTTCTACCAGCGCGAAGAGGTCGTGCGGCACGCGGACTACGTCGGCGACTCCTTCCAACTCGCCACGGCAGCCAAAGGCAGAGCAGACGCCGAGGCGATCGTGTTCTGCGGCGTGCACTTCATGGCCGAGACCGCGGATCTGCTCTCGCAGCCCGAGCAGGCCGTGATCCTGCCGAACCTCGCCGCCGGATGCTCGATGGCCGACATGGCCGACATCGACCAGGTCGAGGAGTGCTGGGAGCAGCTGGCAGACGTCTTCGGCGATCTCGACACCCCCGACGCGGACGGCCGCGTGCCGGTGATCCCCGTGACGTACATGAACTCCTCGGCGGCGATCAAGGGCTTCGTCGGACGGCACGGCGGGATCGTGTGCACTTCGTCCAACGCCCAGACCGTGCTCGAGTGGGCCTTCGAGCGCGGCCGGCGGGTGCTGTTCTTCCCCGACCAGCACCTGGGGCGCAACACCGCCAAGGCGATGGGCGTGCCACTCGAGCAGATGCCGATGTGGAACCCGCGGCGAGCGCTCGGCGGCTCCTCGGCCGCTGAGCTCGTCGATTCCCGGGTGATCCTGTGGCACGGCTTCTGCTCCGTGCACCGGCGCTTCACCGTCGGGCAGATCGAGCAGGCCCGCGCCGACCACCCCGGCGTGCGGGTGATCGTGCACCCGGAATGCCCGATGGAGGTGGTCGACGCGGCGGACGAGGCCGGCTCGACCGAGTACATCCGTCGCGCGATCGACTCCGCGACCGAGCCCACGACGTTCGCCATCGGAACCGAGATCAACCTCGTGCGCCGGCTCGCGGCGCAGTACCCGCAGCACGAGATCTTCTGTCTGGACCCGGTCGTCTGCCCATGCTCGACGATGTACCGCATCCACCCCGGCTACCTGGCCTGGGTGCTGGAGGAACTCGTCGCCGGTCGCACGCCGAACAGGATCACGGTCACCGGCGACGTCGCCGAGCCCGCCCGAGTGGCGCTGGAGCGGATGCTCGCTGCGAAGCCCCCGGTGAGTGCGAGCACACGATGAACGTCCTGGTCGTCGGCTCGGGCATCGCCGGTCTCACGGCGGCACTCCACGCGCACGAGGCCGGATACGCGGTGACGCTCGTCACCAAGGGAGCGCTCGGGGACGGGTCGACCGGCCTCGCCCAGGGAGGCGTCGCGGGCATCTACGGGCCCGACGACTCGGCGCAGCAGCATGCCGCCGACACGATCGACGCCGGTGCCGGGCTCTCGGATCCCGCGGCTGTCGACCTGCTGGTGGCCGAGGGCGCCGAGCGGATCGCGGAGCTGATCGCCCGCGGCGTCGGGTTCGATCGGACGGCCGAGGGCGCGTTGCAGCTCGGACGCGAGGCGGCCCACCGGCATGCGCGTATCGTGCACGCCGGCGGGGATGCCACGGGCGCGGCGATCTCCTCGGCGCTGATCGCTGCCGTGCGGCGCACACCGATCACCGCGGTCGAGCACGCTCTGCTCACCGAGTTGGTCGTGGTCGAGGGCGCCGTGTGCGGCATCCGCGTGCTGCATGACGGGGTTGCCACCGGGTTCCGCGCCGACGCCGTGATCCTCGCGACGGGTGGCGCGGGCCGCCTCTACGCGCACACGACCAACCCGACCGGCGCCACCGGCGACGGCGTCGCCGTGGCCCTGCGCGCGGGAGCGGCTGTCGCCGACCTGGAGTTCGTGCAGTTCCATCCGACGATCCTGGCGTCGGGTCCGGCGTTCCTCATCTCGGAGGCCGTGCGCGGGGAAGGTGCGACCCTGCTCGACGACGCCGGCCGACGCTTCACCTTCGACAGCCATCCCGATGGCGAGCTGGCCCCTCGCGATGTGGTCTCCCGGGCCATCGCACGGCAGGCGTCCGCGCAGGGGCGGCCGGTGCGCTTGGACGCCACGATGCTCGGGGCCGAGACCCTCGCCGCGCGCTTCCCGACCATCGATCGGGTGACGAGGGAGCGTGGATTCGACTGGTCGCGCGAGCCGATCCCGGTGACCCCCGCCGCGCACTACCTGATGGGCGGTGTCGTCACCGATCTCGACGGCCGCACGACGCTCCCGGGACTCTTCGCCGTCGGCGAGGTCGCCCGCACCGGCGTGCACGGGGCGAACCGTCTGGCGTCCAACTCCCTGCTCGAGGGCGCCGTCTTCGGCGCGAGGGCCGCTGCTGCCCTGGCGAGGCCCTGGCGTCTCGTGCCGGTGCCCGCACCCCCTGCCGCTGTCCGGCCGCCGATGGAGGACCGCGGATCGGATACGCCGGAATTCAGCCGCGCCGCGCTGCAGCAGCTGATGTGGGATGAGGTCGGGCTGCTCCGCACCCACGACGGCCTCGCACATGCACTGGCCATCGTGCGCGCCTGGACTGCATCTTCGTCGCGGCCGACCACGACCGCCGAGCACGAGGACGCGAACCTGCTGCTCCTCGCTGAAGCCACCGCCTCCGCCGCGCTGGAGCGCACCGGTTCCATCGGCGCCCATTACCGAATCGATGCCGCTGCGCCCGCTGACGCCGCGCCGTCCCGCACCCGCTCATCGATCCTGGAGACCGTCTGATGCTCACCCGCTCCACTCTGACCCGCGTCGTCGGCGCAGCCCTCGAGGAGGATGCGCCGTGGGGCGACCTCACCAGCACGACGCTGCTTCCCGTCGAGGCGACAGCCACCGCCGATCTCGTCGCGCGCGAGGCAGGGGTGTTCAGCGGCGGTGAGGTCTTCACTGCCGCGTTCGCCCTCACCGATCCGACCCTGGTCGTCGATCTGCACGTCGGCGACGGCGACGACTTCACCGCAGGCGACGTCCTCGCGTCGGTCTCCGGGTCGGCGCGCGGCATCCTCACCGCAGAGCGCGTCGCGTTGAATTTCACCCAGCGGATGAGCGGCATCGCGACGCTCACCGCGTCCTACGTCGCGGCTGTCGACGGCACCCGCGCGCGCATCGCCGACACGCGCAAGACGACTCCGGGCCTGCGTGCGTTCGAGCGGCACGCCGTCGAATCCGGCGGCGGCCGCAACCACCGGTACTCGCTGTCCGATGCCGTGATGGCCAAGGACAACCATCTCGCCGTGCTCACCCGTTCCGGCCTCGACCTCGCCTCGGCGCTGCGCGACGCTCTGTCCCGTCTGCCGCACACCACGCACGTCGTCGTCGAGGTCGACCGCCTCGACCAGATCCCTGCCGTCCTCGACGGTGGTGCCCACACCGTGCTGCTGGACAACTTCTCGCTCGACGATCTGCGCGAAGGTGTCGCCCTGATCGGCGACCGGGCCACGGTCGAAGCGTCGGGAGGAGTGAACCTCGACACCGTAGGTGACATCGCACGCACCGGCGTCGACGTGATCTCGGTGGGGGCGCTGACGCACTCCGCGCGCGCTCTCGACCTCGGCCTGGACCTGCGGATCGACTGAGCATCGTGCTCTATCTCGACCATGCCGCGACGTCCCCGGTGCGACCGGAGGTGCTGGAGGCGATGCGCCCGTACCTAACGGGCGTATTCGGCAACCCGTCCAGCCACCACACCGCAGGAGAGGCTGCGGCGAGCGCCCTCGACGACGCCCGTGCGCGGGTCGCACGTGTCCTGGGGATGCGTGTCGGCGACGTCGTGTTCACCGCAGGCGGCACCGAGGCGAACAACCTCGCGGTCAAGGGCATCGCGCTCGCGGCGCTCGAGGCAGGGCGACGACACCTCGTGGTCTCCCCCATCGAGCACGAATCGATCCTGGAGTCGGCCGCGTACCTGAGACGCTTCCACTCCGTCGACGTGACCCCGCTGCCGGTGGACGCCTGCGGGCGGATCTCTGCGGATGCCGTCGCCGCGGCGATCCGCCCTGACACCGCGCTGGTCTCGGTGGGACACGCGAACAACGAGATCGGCACGGTGCAGGATGCAGCGGCGCTGTCGGCCGCCACCCGCGCCGCCCGCGTGCCCCTGCACCTCGACGCCGTGCAGTCGGCCGGGTGGCTTCCCCTTGACGAGCTCGGCGCGGACGCCGTGTCGATCGCCGGGCACAAGCTCGGTGCCCCCAAGGGGATCGGCGCACTGGCCGTGCGCGGACGTGTGCCGATCGAGCCGTTGCTGCACGGCGGCGGTCAGGAACGCGGGCGACGCTCGGGAACCGAGAACGTCGCCGGAGCCGTGGCACTCGCGACCGCACTGGAGCTCGCGGAGCACGAACGGGCGACCGTGACGGCGCGGGTCGGTTCGGCCACTGCACGGTTCCTCTCCCTCGTTCTGAGCAGCGTCCCGGAGGCCGCCCTCACCGGCGATCCCATGCGCCGTCTGCCCGGGACGGCGAGCTTCACGTTCGCCGGCACCAGTGGAGAGGCCGTGCTGCTGGAGCTGGAGCGTCGCGGGGTCATCTCCTCCAGCGGCTCGGCATGCGCCGCCGGCAGCGATGAGCCTTCGCATGTGCTCCTCGCGTGCGGTGTTCCGGCCGAGGTGGCCCAGACATCCGTCCGGTTCACCTTCGGTCGGGAGGAGCTGGCCGAGGACGCACCCGAGCGGCTGTCTGCGCTCGTCGCGGAGTCCGTGCGCGCGGCGCGAGGCTGATGCACAGCCATAGACTCGGCTGGTGACCGCTGCCGCCCCGATCGTGACCGTGATCGTCCCCGGACGCGACATCGCCGCCTTCGCCCCCGCCGCACTCGACTCGCTGCGTGCACAGACCGAGTTGCGATGGCGCGCGATCCTCATCGACGACGGTTCGACCGACGACACCGGTGCGATCTTCGCCGCGGCGGCCGCCGCCGACGACCGGTTCACGGCCATCCACCACGCCGCATCCCGCGGCCTCGGCGCCGCGCGCAACGTCGGCCTCGACCTCGTGGACACGCCCTATCTCGGGTTCCTCGACGGTGACGACGAGCTTCTGCCCCACGCGCTCGCGCGGATGACGGGCACACTCGAAGCGACCGGGAGCGACTTCGTGGCGGGCGCCTACGTGCGCTCACGCTCGCAGGGAGCAGCGTATGTCGCCGGGCGCGTGCAGCCCTGGGTGGCGGCGGCGACCTCGCCGGAGCGCCTCGGCACCGCACTCGCGGCACACCCGCGGGCGGTGTCGAACATCGTCGCCTGGTCCAAGGTGAGCCGCACCGAGTTCTGGCAGGATCTCCGCTTCCCCGAGAGGGTCGCGTACGAGGACCAGGTGGTCGCCCAGCTCATGTACACCCGGGCGCGGGCCTTCGATGTGATCCCCGATGTCGTCGTGCAGTGGCGGCTGCGTGCCGACGGCACCTCGATCACGCAGGGCAAGGCCCAGCTGCCTGTACTGAAGGACTACCTCGCTGCGCTGCGCGGCGGCATCCGTGTGCTGCACGAGGCGGGTGCCCGAGGCTCGGTCGTCGCGCGGCTCGAGCTCATCCTCGCCATGGACATGCCGTCCCTGCTCGACATCGCGAGCAGCCACCCCGACCCGGCATACGCCGCCGAGGTCGACGCCTTCATCGCAGAGCTGCGGGCACTCCCCGAGTTCGCCGATGCCTCCCCCGATCCCACCATCACCGCCGCACTCGCGTGGTGACGCCGCACAGCTGAACGAACGATCCGGATGACCGCATGAACGATTACCTCGCCTCCCTCTTCTCGCTCGAGGGCCGCACCGCGGTCGTCACCGGCGGCAGCTCCGGCATCGGCCGCGGCATCGCCACGGCACTCGCCCGGTCCGGTGCCGCCACGGTCGTCGTCGCGCGCGGCGAGGCCCGTATCGAGGAGACCGTCGAGGAGCTCCGCGCGCACGGCTGCCGCGCGGCCGGAGTCGTCGGCGACCTCAGCACGCGGTCGGGCATCCATGCCGTCGCGGAGGCCGCTGCCCAGCCGTTCGGCGAGCCCGACATCCTGGTGAACTCCGCGGGCATCAACATCCGTCCGCCGTTCGCGGAGATCACCGAAGACGACTGGGATGCGACGATGACCGTCAACGCGCTCGCGCCCTTCCTGCTCGGTCAGCGCTATGCGCAGGGCATGGCGGAGCGCGGCTACGGCAGGCTGATCCACATCAGCTCCCAGCAGGCGCATCGCGCCTTCGTCGGCAGTGGCGTATACGGAGCCTCGAAGGGGGCGGTGGAGTCGCTGATGCGCTCCGAGGCCGAAGCATGGGGAGGGACCGGAGTGACCAGCAACACGCTGGTACCCGGGTTCGTGCTGACGCCGTTGAACGCCCGGCTGCAGCAGGACCCGGCGAAGATCGCCGAGCTGGCCGCCCGCACGATGATCGGCCGCAACGGGCTTCCGAGTGACTTCGCCGGCGCGTCCGTCTTCCTCGCCGGAGCGGGTTCGGGCTATGTCACCGGCCACTCCCTGTTCGTCGACGGTGGGCTGTCGGTGCACTGACTCCCGGCGCAGATCAGGGCTCGGCCGGGTAGACCCGTTCGTCGGGGCGGGGCTCGGCGAACAGCGGAACCGCAGCGGTGATGGCCGCGACGGCATCGGCGCCGGCGGAGTCCGCGGGCGCACGATCCGCACGGCGGTCGGTGAGCGCGGCTCCGACTCCCCCGGTCACGGCCTCTTCGACCGCGGCCTCGGTGTCGAGCACACGCGATGCGGCGACCTGCTGCGCGGCGAGTTCCGCATACAACCCGCCCAGCGCCAACAGCTCCGAGTGGGTCCCCGACTCGACGATGCGCCCCGCCTCGAGCACGTGGATCACATCGGCACCCATCACGGTGGACAGGCGGTGCGCGATGGACAGCGTCGTGCGCCCCTTCGCCGCCTCGTCGAGCGCCTCCTGCACCACGCGCTCCGACACGGTGTCGAGGGCCGACGTCGCCTCATCCAGGAGAAGCACCGGCGGATCCTTCAGCAGCACGCGCGCGATCGCGATGCGCTGCTTCTCCCCGCCCGAGAGCCGGTACCCGCGCTCACCGACCACGGTGTCGTATCCCTGTTCGAACCCGGCGATGATGTGGTGGATGTTGGCCGCGGTGCACGCGGCGATCAGCTCCTGCTCTGTCGCATCCGGCTTGGCATAGCGGAGGTTCTCGCGGATCGTCGCGTGGAACAGGTAGGTCTCCTGCGACACGATGCCCACGTGGTCGATGATCGACTCCTGCGTGAGCGTGCGCACGTCGGCCCCCGCGAAGAGCACGGAGCCGCCCTTCGCTTCGTACAACCGCGGCGCGAGGTAAAGGATCGTCGTCTTGCCCGCGCCCGAGGGGCCGACGAACGCCACGTGCTGTCCGGGCTCGGCGACGAACGAGACGCCGTCCAGTGTCGGTCGGGCGTCGGCCGAGGCGTCGGGGTAGCGGAAGAGCACATCGGCGAACTCGAGCCGCCCCTTGGGCCCCGGTGCCTCGTCGACGGTGATCGCGTCCGGAGCGTCCTGGATCTCCGGCACCAGGTCGAGGTACTCGAAGATGCGCGCGAACAGCGCCGAAGACGTCTGCAGGTCGAGCGAGACCCGCATCAGGCCCATGAGCGGCATGAGGAGCCGCGCCTGCACCGTGGTGAACGCGACGACGGTTCCCGCCGTGATCGCCCCGGTACCCCCGGCGATGAGATAGCCCGAGACGAGGTAGATGACCGCCGGCACGCTGGCCATGAGCACCTGCACGACCGCGAAGAAGCCCTGGCCGCTCATGGCCCTGCGCACCTGCAGGACGACCTGATTGCGGTTCTCGGCTTGATAGCGCTCCGACTCCGTGCGCTGACGGTTGAACGCCTTCGACAGCAGCATGCCCGAGACGCTCAGCGTCTCCTGGGTGATCGATGTGAGCTCGGAGAGGGACTCCTGCGTCTCGCCGGCGATCCGTGCGCGCACCTGGCCCACCTTGCGCTGGACGAAGATGAGGAACGGCATCATGATCACGGCGATGAGGGTGAGGCGCCAGTCGATCAGGATCATCGCGACGAGCGAGGCGATGACGGTCACGACGTTGCCCAGGATGCTGGTGACGGTGTTGGTCAGCACGCCGGAGACGCCGCCCACGTCGTTCTGCAGCCGGGACTGGATCACTCCGGTCTTCGTCCGCGTGAAGAATCCGAGCTCCATGGCCTGGAGGTGCTCGAAGAGCTTCACCCGCAGGTCGCCGGTGACGCTGTTGCCGACGGTGGAGGTGAGCCAGGTCTGCGCCACGCCGAGGACGGCGGAGAGCAGGAAGAGCCCGACCATCGCGGCGACGAGCCAGGCCAGCAGCTCGAGATGCGGCCCGCCGCCGGCGACCGGGAACAACGCATCGTCGAAGATGCGCTGCACGATCAGGGGCGGGATGACGGCGATTGCGGCACCGACGACGACGAGGATCCCGGTGAGGAAGATACGCGCGCGGTAGGCACGGAACAGGGAGACGACCCGTGAACCGAGGCCGCTGATTCGCGGCGCCTCGGCATTCAGCTTCCGCTGCGTATCCTCATCGACCCCGCGGAAGCTCGCTCCTCCACCTCGTCCACCGCCCATGCTCATGGCGCCAGCGTACTCAGCCCCCGCGACATCGAGGCCGCCCGGATCTGCCGACAGCGGATTTCTGTGAGTTCGGAATGAAATGTCCGCACCCGCCGTTACGCTGAAGGACTCTTGCGAACTCTCGCGATATCTCCATTTCTTCTTCGCCCAGGAGGCCGCCCATGTCTGCCGTCGATACCGGCTCCATCTCGACGACCCCCGCACCGGCAGCGGGTGAGATCTCGCGCAAGGACATGCGCGTGATCTGGCTGCTGCTCGTCGCCGCGTTCGTCGCCATCCTCAACGAGACCACGATGGGGATCGCGATCCCGCATCTGAACGCCGATCTCGGCATCCCGCCCGAGCTCGGCCAGTGGCTCACCAGTGCCTTCATGCTGACGATGGCCGTCGTGATCCCGACCACCGGTTTCATCCTGCAGCGCTTCACCACGCGGCAGGTCTTCATCGCCGCGATGATCGCATTCTCGCTCGGCACGCTCGTCGCGCTGGTCGCTCCCGGTTTCTCGATCCTGCTCGTGGGGCGCGTCATCCAGGCCGCCGGTACCGGCATCATGATGCCGCTGCTGATGACGACGATCATGAACGTCGTTCCGCCGCAGTCCCGAGGTCGGATGATGGGCCGCGTCGGCCTGGTCATCTCGCTCGCCCCGGCGATCGGACCCACCATCGCCGGTGCCGTGCTCGAGACGCTGAACTGGCGCGCGCTCTTCGCGATCATCCTCCCGATCGCGCTCATCGCGCTCTTCATGGGCGTGAAGTGGATGACGAACCTCGGCGAGACCCGCGTCGTCCCGCTCGACGTCCTCTCGATCCCTCTCGCGGCGCTCGGCTTCGGCGGCATCGTGTTCGGCCTCAGCCAGTTCGGCGGCGAAGGCGGATCCGGCGAGACCACGGGCATCATCGCTCTGGTCGTCGGCGCGGTGTCGCTGGCGCTGTTCGTGTGGCGTCAGCTCATCCTGCAGCGTGTCGACGACGCACTGCTTGACCTGCGCGTCTTCCGCTCGAGCAACTTCACGTTCTCGGTGATCATCATGACGATCCTGGCGCTGTCGATGTTCGGAACGCTGACCCTGCTGCCGCAGTACCTGCAGAACGTCGCGGGGCTGAACGCCCTCGAGTCCGGCCTGATCCTGCTCCCCGGCTCGGTGCTGATGGGTCTGCTGGGTCCGGTCATGGGTCGCGTGTACGACGCGCGCGGCACGCGTCCGCTGCTGATCCCGGGCACGATCCTCGTGTCGGCGGCGCTGTTCTTCTACTCCACGGTCGGCGAGCACACCGTGTGGTGGGTGCTCATCATCGTGCAGGCGGCCATGTCCGTCGGACTGGCGATGTCGTTCACGCCCCTGTTCTCGGCCTCGCTCGGTTCGCTGCAGCGGTCGTTGTACTCGCACGGTTCCGCTGTGCTGAACACGCTCCAGCAGGTCGGCGGCGCGGCCGGTGTCGCTCTGCTGACGGTCACCTACTCGGCGATCCTGCACGCGGGCGAGGGCGAAGGCCTGTCGCGAGCAGCGGCCGGAGCACCGGGTGCGCGCATGGCGTTCCTCATCGCCGCGATCATCTCGCTCGCAGCGGTGGCGCTCAGCCCGTTCGTCCGCAAGCCCGCCGACGACGCCGGCGAGGGCTTCCACGGCGGCCACTGACCCCGAGCGCTCGCACGCGACGGCGTCTGCTGCCTACTCGGCCTTCGGGGCGGGGAAGTGGCAGATGCCGTTGCTGCAATAGCCGGCGGCATCGCCCTCGAGCAGGTCCAGGGCTCCCGGGAGCGGCTGCAGCCCGATGGGCGCTTCCTGCTGCACGGTGTCCTCCGGCGTCTTCTTCATCCCTCGATCGTACGCCTGCTCCGAGGGAGTGGCGCCGAAGCCGCACGCCGGGTGCGGACAGCGGCTCGACAGCCGTTCTCCCCTACGGTTGATCCATGCTCAAACGACTCCTCGCCCGCATGTTCTGGGCGTTCAGCAGATGGACGCTCACGAGCGAGGCAGCCCCCACACGTCCGACCGTGCTCGTCGGCGCCCCGCATACCAGCAACTGGGACTTCGTCCTCATGCTCGCGATCGCCTGGCGACTCGGCATCGACGTGCACTGGCTCGGGAAGAAGAGCCTCTTCCGCGGCTGGCGAGGTCCGCTCATGCGTGGTCTCGGCGGCATCCCCGTGGATCGCGCGGACCCGGCGCGTGTGGTGAACGATGTCGTCGGGCAGGTGCACGCCGGAACGGTCTTCGGACTCGTGGTCACCCCGGACGGGACCCGTGGCGGCAACGAGTACTGGAAGTCGGGCTTCTACCGCATCGCACGCGAGACGGGGATGCCGGTCACACTCGGCTTCGTCGATCGCATGACGATGACCACGGGCCTCGGTCCCACGATCGACCTCACCGGAGACGTCGCCGCGGACATGGACCGGATCCGAGCGTTCTACGCCGACAAGGCCGGGGCCCGACCCGAGCGTCGCACCGAGCCGCGGCTTCGCGAGGAGCAGCCCGCCCCGGGAGCCGACGCCCGCGAGTGAATCTCCGCGGCTGCCGCGTGGATCAGCCCGCCTCCTCCTCGGCGTGCGCGCGGGCGTAGTCGAGGTCTTCCTCGGTCAAACCCTCCACCATCCCCACCACCGCTCCGGTGATCACCCGGATCTCCTCCCGGACGTCTTCGTCGAGGTGTGGAGAGTCGCCGTCGAGAACAGAGCGGCGTGCGTCCTCCGAGAGTTCGGACCACCAATCGCTGATGGGCGGGAGCGTCATGATGCCTTCTTTCGATCCGTCGGTGCAAGAGCCTGGACATCGTGCGAGCGGCGGCACGACACTGTGATCATGACATCGGATCCTCCGCGCAGCGACCACGAACTCGATGACCGCAGGGACGGACGTGACGAGACCGAGAACGAACGCGCGGACCGCAACTGGGAAGAGCTCCTGCAGGAGCTCCGCGTGATGCAGACGGGGACCCAGATCCTCACCGGGTTCCTCCTCGCCGTGGCATTCCAGCCGAGGTTCACCGAGATGGACGAATTCCAGCGTGACCTCTACGTCGTCCTCGTCGCCCTGGCCGCGATCGCGACCATCCTGGCGCTGGCTCCCGTGGGAATGCACCGCGCTCTGTTCGGACACCGCCGCAAACCCGAGCTCGTGCGGATCGCCGCCCGGATCGTCAGGATCGATCTGATCGTGATCGGAGCGCTGACGATCGGGGTCACGATGCTGATCGTCGACTTCACGGTCAATCGTACGGCCGGGCTCGTAGCCCTGGTATCGGCGCTCGTGCTGGTGATCGCGCTGTGGGCCGCCCTCCCGCGTATCATGCGCGGCCGCCCCCGCTCCCCCGGAACCGCGCCGGACTGATCACGGCCCGAGGAGCAGGGCGAAGTCAGCGACCGGCGGGGCTGCGGTTCTCGGCGCTGACCATCCAGGCGAACTGCTCGAGTCGCTCGATGACCGCGTGCAGGAGATCCGCCGACGTCGGGTCTTCCTCGTCGACGGCGTCGTGCACGTCGCGCATCGTCCCGACCGCCGCCTCCAGTCGTTCGGTCACCAGATCGATGGTCTCGGTGGTCGAGACCTCCCCCGCGGGGAACGCGGGCAGAGTCGTGGTTTTGGCGATGGTGGCGCTGCGCCCGTCCGGAACCGCATGCAGGGCGCGCATCCGCTCCGCGATCGTGTCGCTGAACGCGCGCGCATCGTCGATGATCTCGTCGAGCTGGCGATGGGTGTCGCGGAAGTTGCGGCCCACGACGTTCCAGTGCGCCTGCTTCCCCTGAATCGCCAGTTCGAGCAGGTCGACGAGCACGAGTTGCAGGTTGCTCGCGAGCGCGGGAGAGGCAGTGAAGCCCTTCTCCGCATTCTGCTGACGCGTGGTCTTCACGGAGCCCTTCGTCGAGCTGCCGGTCTTCTTCGTCTTCGTTTCAGCCATGTCTGTGACCTCCTGCCGGTGAGGATAGCCGGGACGGGTACGTCGCCCCGAGGGGGTTGACACGGGGAGTCCGGGCCCCGATTCTGGCGACCGGACCTGAACACGCGACACAAGGAGAAACCCCGCATCGTGACAGAGCAGAGCGATCAGAACGATCAGAACGACCAGAACGACCAGAACGACCAGAACGACCGCGGGATCGTCATCTCCCCCCTCAGCGAGGCGGACGCCGGTGAAGTGCTCACCGTGCAGCGCGCGGCGTTCGTCTCGGAAGCCGCGATCTACGGGAGCGTGGACATGCCTCCCTTGACGCAGACCCTCACCGAGCTCGAGGCGGAGCTGCGCTCAGAGTCCGGCTTGGCGGCGCGCATCGGCGGACGCCTCGTGGGCGCGATCCGATTCGTGGAGAAGGACGGGATGCTCCTGATCGGGAGAATCGCAATCGCCCCGGACATGCAGGGCGAGGGAGTCGGGCGGATGCTGCTCGACCACGCGGAGCGCGCGTCCACCGCACAGGTCGCCGAACTCTTCACCGGCAGCCTGAGCGAGGCGAACATCCGCCTCTACGAGAGGTGCGGCTACGTCGAGCACGAGAGGGTGCCGGACGGCGACGGCACGGAACAGGTGTTCCTGCGCAAGAACCTGCGAGGAGGATAAGAGCCTCCTCCGAATCCGCACAAGGGGGTTGAGGCGATCGTCCGAGTTCGGCATCGTAGCCCGGACATGTTGCGACCGTGACATGCCCCGAACGGAAGGAGAGTCTCGTGCTCACCCTCACCGACAACGCCTCCGCCATCGTGACGACGCTCGTCAGTCGCCAGACCGACGCCCCGGATGCCGGACTGCGCATCCACTCGTCCGAACCTCAGAATGCGGATGGCGGCGCGCGTCTCGCCGTGCTCGTCGCCGCAGATCCGGAGCCCCAGGACCAGGTCGTCGAAGTCTCCGGCACCCGGCTCTTCCTCGATGAGTCCGCCGTCGCCGCACTCGACGACAAGATCCTCGACGCGGGTGTGGACGACGAGGGCTCCGTGTCGTTCGCGGTGCTCCCTCAGGTCGCCTGACCGAAGGATTCCGGATGCCGCGGCCGATTCGGTCGCGGCATCCGTCCTGTCTGCCGCATCACGTTTCGGATACCTCGACCGCGCCCCGCACGCAGCAACCAGGCCGCGCCATAGTGTCTGAGCATGCAACGTTCCCTCGCCCCTGCCGTGGCACTCGCCGTCTCGGCCGTCTTGCTTCTCGGCTGTGCTCCGACCTCGACCGCGCAGCCGAGCCCGACGCCCACATCGTCTCCGGCATCGCCCTCCCCCAGCCCGACCCCCGAGGTCGATCCCCAGATCGTCGTTTCGCTGGCGGGAGTCACCGTGACGAACGAAACGGGCACCAGCAGCGCGAGCTTCGACGACTCCGCGGCACTCCTCGATCTGCTTGAGACGGCGACCGGCGAGCTCCCGTCGCCGGAGACAGTGGAGATCTTCCCCGGAGAGCCGTCGACCCTGCAGCGCTACGACTGGGACGGACTCTCGGTCGTCGCGGACCGCGAGGGCGGGAGCCCCGCGTCGATCGCCATCACGGCCGCCGAGGTCGGAGACATGCAAGTGATCACCGAAGAGGGCGTCGGTGTCGGCTCGACGAGGACCGAACTCATCGATGCAGGCGCCTGGGCGCTCGTCGATGAAGAGGATCCGGCCACTGCCGCCAATCTCGGCCTGGGAGGGCAAGAGGTTCCGGACACGCAATCGCTGACCCGCCCGGGATCCGTCGGCATCCTCTATGAGCTGTTCGTGCTCGAGGGCGACACCGTGATACGGATCCTCGCTCCGGCCAACGACTTCAGCGACCTCTGAACCCCGTTCCCACCGCGTAACCTGGAGTGGCTCGCAATCCCGTGCGAACAGTCGAAGGGCCACCGTGAAGATCTCTCTGCTCCGCCGTTTCGTCGTCCTCGCGGAAGAGCTCCACTTTCCGCGGGCGGCCGAGAAGCTCGGCATCCCGCTGGCCTCGCTGTACACGTCGATCGACAAGCTCGAGGCCGAGGTCGGCCATCCCATCGTCCACCGCGAAGGGCAGACCCGGTTGACGCACGTCGGCGAGCTGTTGCTGGTCGAGGCGAAGGCGGAGGTCGCGGCCGCTCCTGCGCCGGTGAAGAACGCCCCCGCACCGGCCGGCGGCAAGGCGAAGGCCTCGAAAGGCAAGGGCCGAACCCCCGCGGTGAAGGGGCAGCCGAAGCCGTACAAGAAGCGGCAAGGCCGCTAGGGGGTCAGTCCCAGTCGAGGTACTCCTCGATGACGACCGCGGTCTCGATCGGGTGCGTCATCGGGAAGTGGTGATCTCCCCCGTCGATGCTCTTCACGCTCGCACGCTCGGGGGCCGTCGACTGCAGCTGCTCACCGTTGGCGAACGGCGTGACGTTGTCTTTCGTCCCCTGAATGATCAGAACGGGCATCACCGGCGCGAGGGGGATGTCGAGTTCTTCGACGCCGAGCAGCGCCAGTCCGTTGACACGGTCCGCGTGCGCGACGGCGAAAGCACGTGCGACGGTGCCGCCGAATCCGTGTCCGCCGATCCAGGTGTCGCCGAGGCCGACGTGGTCGATCACCGCGAGCGCATCCTCGACGCGCTCGTCCAGCGACACCTCTTCGCCCTTGACCTCGGCGCGGTGACCGATCCGCAGCACGTGGAAGCCCGCCTCTTCGGCGAGGTAGTGCGCGACGACACCGAGGATGTCGGCCGGGAGGTCGCGCTCCTGGATCAGGACGAGCTTGACGGGTCCGTCGCCCTCATCGACGAAGGGGATCGCGCGGCCGTCGGGCTCGAAGATCTGGGTGTCGGTCATCGGCGTGAATCTCCTCGTGCCGTCGGTGTCAGGAACTCAGGCGAAACCTCCACGGCGGACGCCTGCGACCGGACCGCGACCGGAGCCGCCGTCCACCAGCGTATCCCGACCCGGCGGCCACCGAGACGAGGACTGCCGGAGCATCTTCGCCCGACGACTACCAGGCCCGTCCCCGAAGCTCGATCGTGCCCGCGGGCCACATGCGTGGTGTCGGGCCGAGCGCGAGGGTCAGGATGGGAGGCCCTGAGGGCTGCGTGGCGGGCTGACCCGTGCGATCGATAGAGTGCTCGACCGCCGAGATTCGGCGCCATCCGCACGATTCATAGAAGGAGACGACCTCCTCGCGGCAGCCGAGGTAGCCGAACTCGATGTCCCCGGCATCCGTCATCGACGCTGCCGCGTGTGTCAGGAGCCGGGCACCGACCCGCTGCCCACGTGCGCGTGGGGAGATCAGCACCCCACCGACTCCCGCGACCACGAGCTCCGCCGCACCGACACCGATGGTCCGCCGCGCCCAGCCGATGTGGCCGACCACGTCATCGTCGGCGCGCGCGATCAGGTGATTGTCATGGGGCGCGTAGCCGTAGGGCTGATCCGGATCCCAGGCCCCGAACTCTGCGGAGTACTCGTCGTCGAAAAGCGCCTGCAGTTGCGCCATGTCGTTCGTGGTCAGGCGACCGTGCGGGACGCTGTCGATGACGAGGGCCGTCATGCTTCGGCGACCTGCCCGGCCTCCACCCGCCAGTGCCGGTCGGTGTGCACCGTGGCGAGCATCCGCCGGTCGTGCGTGACGAGCAGCAGGGTTCCCTCGTACGACTCGAGCGCCTGCTCCAGCTGCTCGATCGCGGGCAGGTCGAGGTGGTTGGTGGGCTCGTCGAGCACGAGCAGGTTGATGCCGCGGGCCTGCAGCAGGGCGAGCCCTGCTCGCGTGCGCTCCCCCGGCGAGAGTTCATCGACCGCGCGCGTCACGTGATCGGCCTTGAGGCCGAATTTGGCGAGGAGTGTGCGGATCTCCGCGGATGCCATCTCCGGCACGAGCTCTTCGAACGCGACCGCGAGCGGTTGCGTTCCGACGAGCTGCGCGCGGGCCTGGTCGATCTCGCCGATCTGCACGCTCGCGCCGAGGCTCGCCGTTCCCTCATCGGGAAGCTGCCGCCCCAGCAGCCCGCGGAGCAGCGTCGACTTTCCGGCACCGTTGGGACCGGTGATGCCGATGCGCTCCCCCGCGTTCACCTGCAGCGACACCGGTCCGAGTTGGAAGGATCCCTGCCGGAACACCGCCGAGCTCAGGGTCGACACGACGGAGCTGGAACGCGGGGCCGAGCCGATCGTGAACTCCAGCTGCCACTCCTTGCGCGGCTCTTCGACCTCTTCGAGCCGGGCGATCCTGCTCTCCATCTGACGCACCTTCTGCGCCTGCTTCTCGCTGGACTCGGCTGACGCCTTACGTTTGATCTTGTCGTTGTCCGGTGCTTTCTTCATCGCGTTGCGCACACCCTGGCTCGACCACTCGCGCTGTGTGCGGGCGCGGGACACGAGGTCGGCCTTCTTATCGGCGAACTCGTCGTACTTCTCGCGCTGGTGTCGACGCACGGTGGCCCGCTCCTCGAGGTACGAGTCGTAGCCGCCACCGAACACTCTGTTGCTGTTCTGCGCGAGGTCGAGTTCCAAGACTCTGGTCACGCAGCGGGCGAGGAACTCGCGGTCGTGGCTGACCACCACGACACCGCCGCGGAGCCCACGCACGAATGCCTCGAGCCGCTCGATGCCGTCGAGGTCGAGGTCGTTGGTCGGTTCATCCAGCAGCGCGATGTCGAAGCGAGAGAGCAGCAGCGCGGCGAGGCCCACACGGGCGGCCTGCCCACCCGACAGCGAGGTCATCATGGTGTCGGCGGGCTCATCCCCCAGGTCGAGTCCGAGGTCGGCGAGCACGGAGGGGACGCGTTCGTCGAGGTCTGCGGCACCGCTGGCCAGCCACCGATCCAATGCCGTGGAGTAGGTGTCGGCGGGGTCTGTGCCCGGAGCCGCGAGCGAGGGATCACCGAGGGCCGCGGCTGCGGCATCCATTTCTCTGGTCGCGGCAGCGCATCCGGTGCGGCGGGCGATGTAGTCGATGACGCTCTCGCCCACGATGCGCTCGTGCTCCTGCGGAAGCCAGCCCACGAACGCATCCGCCGGGGCAAGCCTGATCGTGCCCGCCTGCGGCTCCTCCACGCCGGCCAGCAGCTTCAGGAGGGTCGATTTTCCTGCCCCGTTGGCTCCGACGAGACCGACGACGTCGCCGGCGGTGACAGTGAGGTCGAGCGAGTCGAACAGGGTGCGGTGGCCGTACCCGCCGGCCAGCCCTTGGGCCACGAGTGTTGCGGTCATCCGTCAATCCTGTCACCCGTCAGGACGGTGCGCTGACCGGGTCGAGGAGGAGGCTGCGTGCATTCGCGGCCTATTTCTTCCGCAGCGGTAGGAGCGCTGACAGCAGCAGCGCCGGACCTCCGACGAGCGTCCAGGGCCCTGGACCGGCGGGCGAGAGGATGATCTCGGGGTGCACACGCAGCACATTGAACGCCATCAGGCCGCAGAGGACGCCCACCACAGCGATGAGCACGCGACTGACGCGCCCGCTTCCGCGATGTGAGAATCGCCAGGCGATGACCGCGACCGCCCACAGCACGAGGCTGACTCCGACACCGAAGATCAGGAACATCGGCCAGGAGGCGTCCGTTTCCTCTGCGAAGCCGACGGCATTGGTCGCCGTATGCGCCACGCCCAGGCCGACCAGGGCGAGAGCGCCGATACCGCCCGCCACACGGCGAGAACGGACGAACCTGACGGACGGGTCATCGGTGCTGCTTGTGCTTGTGCTTGTGCTTGTGCTTGTGCTTGTCGATGAGAGCATGCCCCCAGGCTGGCGCGTTCCGCGCGACCCGACCATCGCCCGGAGGTATCGGCGCCCTCCCCCGCGTGGGTGAGATCAGCGATCACTAGTTGCCACAGCAACTAGTCTGACGTACGATCTAGTCATGAGTCCGGAACAGTGGCCGAGTGAGTGGATGAGAAGCGCGCTGGGCGTGTGCGTGCTGCGAGCCCTCCTCGAGGGCCCGAACTACGGGTACGCCATCACCCAGCGCCTGGCGACCGCGGGTTTGGGCAACATCAAAGGCGGCACCCTCTACCCCCTCCTCGGGCGCTTCGAGGAGTCCGGGTTCGTCGAAGTCGAATGGCGTCCCGGCGACGGCGGCCCCGGCCGGAAGTACTTCTCGCTGACAGATCAGGGCCGCGCATATGCCCGGTCGATGGCCGAGCTCTGGGCCGACTTCACGAAGACCACCCGCGAGCTCACCGACGGAGCGCTCGAGAAGCGCCGAGAACTGACATGACCACCGGGAACCGAAAGGCAGCACCGATGAACCTGAGCAACAGGACGGGCTTCGGCTCCGTCGACACCTACACGCGACTGGCGCCGAGTGTCGAGCGGGACTGGATCGAGCAGTTCGTGCTCGAGCAGCGTCTCCTCGGCGTTCCGGGATCGCGGATCGGGGACTCCCTCGTGGTCGTGGAGAGTCATGTGTCCGAGTCGGGCGAGAGCGCCCTTGCCGCATTCGGCGAACCCCGTGCGTACGCCGCCGAGGACGCCCCGGAGCAGCCTCAGCAGTCACCTCAACGAATCGATCGCGAATGGGGCATCGCTCTCGTTCTGGGCCTCTTCGGCATGCTGCTCACCACCTTCAGCGCGCAGGCGGCATTCGCGGGCGAATCGGCTCTTGCCGTGACCGTCGGGCACCTCGTCCTGCTCGCGATCGCCTCGGGGGCGCTCGCGCTGCTCCTCTTCGCGTCGCACGTGCCTCTGCGGATGATCGCCCAGCATCCGGTACGGAGCTGGATCGGCTGGATGGCGCTGCTCATCGTGATGGTCGGCGCACTTCTCCTGCTGCCTCAGCAGATCGGAGAGGTGAGCGTCTGGATCGCCTCGGCCATCGGCGTGGTCCTCCTCGCCGCCGGTTTCCTCCTGCAGATGCGCGCCTACCTCGGCGGTCGGGTGCAGGACGATCCCATCGTCGGGCCGGGCGAGCAGCCGGAGAGCGCCAGCGCAGGCCTGGTGACCGTCTTCGTCCTCCCGCTCGCGACCGTGGTCATGATCGGCTTCTCCTGGCTGCTCCAGCAGATTCCCGGGATGTTCTGACGAGCTCCCGGCCGCACGCGGAGGGCCTCGGACTGGGTATTCTGCCCGTGCGGGGCCCTTCCTCGGCTCCGACGGCAGCTGCCTTGATCAGAACTCTGGAGACGAGCGTGACGGAGACGTACCCGATCCAAGCCGAGCTCGCATCGACACTCGGCGCAGAGCGCGCGGAGCGACTGCTGACGAAGCTCGACGACTACTCGAATCAGCCGAACGCGGTGCAAGGTGCGGCGAAGAGGCCGAGCGCCCCCGAGATCGAAGCGGCCGCGCATGCGGCGTTCGCGGCAGCGACCCCGGAGGAAGCCGACTTCGAGCTCGACTCGATCGGCATCTGGGGACTTCTGACGCTCGCCGCCCGAGCCGACGTGACGATCCTCGACCGTCTTCCCGCATCGCGGGCGGACAACCCGAAGGTGGCAACGATCCGGCGTGCTGCCACGAAGTATCGGAAGGGTCTGACAGACGCCGAGGCCCGACAGCCTGGTGCCGACTCTGCGGAATAGACGAGGTCCGAGACGATCCCCCGGACCTGCGATCCCCGCTCAGTTGTTGAAGCGGAACTCCACCACGTCGCCGTCCTGCATGACGTAGTCCTTGCCCTCGAGGCGAGCCTTGCCCTTGGCGCGAGCCTCGACGACGGAGCCCGTCTCGACCAGGTCCTCGAACGACACGATCTCGGCCTTGATGAAGCCCTTCTCGAAGTCGGTGTGAATCACACCGGCCGCCTGCGGGGCCTTCGACCCCTTGGGGATCGTCCACGCGCGAGCTTCCTTCGGACCAGCCGTGAGGTAGGTCTGCAGCCCGAGGGTGTCGAAGCCGATGCGGGCGAGCTGGTCGAGCCCCGACTCGTCCTGGCCGGTCGACGCGAGAAGCTCGGCGGCGTCCTCCGGGTCGAGGTCGATGAGCTCGGACTCGATCTTCGCGTCGAGGAAGATGGCCTTCGCCGGAGCGACGAGAGCGGCGAGCTCTTCCTTGCGGGCGGGGTCGGTCAGAACGCCCTCATCGACGTTGAAGACGAAGATGACAGGCTTCGCGGTCAGGAGGCCCAGCTCGCGGATCGGCGTCAGGTCGATGCCCGCGACCGACAGCAGCCCGCCACGCTCCAGGGCATCCTTCGCCGCGTTCGCGGTCTCGAGAACGACGGGCTCGATCTTCTTGCCGCGGACTTCCTTCTCGTACCGGGTGATCGCCTTGTCGACGGTCTCGAGGTCGGCGAGCATGAGCTCGGCGTTGATCGTCTCCATGTCGGAGGCGGGGTTCACCGTGCCGTCGACGTGCACGACGTCGTCGTCCGAGAAGCCGCGCACGACCTGAGCGATGGCGTCGGCCTCACGGATGTTCGCGAGGAACTTGTTGCCGAGCCCCTCACCCTCACTCGCACCGCGCACGATGCCGGCGATGTCGACGAAGGACACCGCTGCGGGGAGGATCCGCTCGCTGCCGAAGATCTCCGCGAGCTTGTCGAGGCGCGGGTCGGGCAGGTTCACCACGCCGACGTTGGGCTCGATCGTCGCGAACGGATAGTTCGCCGCGAGCACGTCGTTCTTGGTGAGTGCGTTGAAGAGGGTGGACTTGCCGACGTTGGGCAGGCCGACGATACCGATTCGTAACTGTGACATGGCAAGACGAGCTTACCGGCCCGAGATCACGCTGCAGTGCGGCGGATTCTCGCCGCTGCACGGGCCGCCACTCGGTCGCGCACCCTACGGGCAACGAGCGGGTGCGCGGCGATACTCTCGGCAGACGATGCCGCCCGGTGCAGGAGCACGACATACCGAGTCGGTGTGATGCCGAGCTCTCGCCGGATCCGCTCCTCTTTCGAGGGTGTGTGAACAGGGTTGGCGGCTTCGAAGGCGAGGAGGTCAGCAGGCGTCACGGTCACCGATCCTGCCACCGACCACTGACAGCGATGTCGGACGTCGCGACGTAGAATCGAACCTCTCGGCCGGAGGAAGGAATCACCGGCAATGGGGACCCCAGGCGCGACGCTCTCCGCGTATCGCGACATGCAGTCGCAGGCGCGATCGATCCTCGAGGCCGCGAAGCACGGCCCGCTGCAGTCGCTCACCGATCGCGAGATGGACGTGCGCGAGCAGCCAATGACTATCCACCCGCGTCCGAAGCGTGTTCGCGCGTGGGTGCGGTTCGGCCCGGAGGCGGTGCGGGTCGACGCGAAGCTCGTCCGCTCCACGCCTCTCGCCGCCGGCATCGAGTTCCGCGCCGAGGACCGGACTTTCCGCTGCTGGGTGTGGGGCAACGCTGTGCAGCTCGACGACGAGTCTTGAGCGCCCGGATCAGGGAGCGTCGGCAGCGACCTCGTCAAGGAATCCTGTGATCGCGTCGCACGCTCCAGCGGCGTCCCGTGATCGGATGGAAGCGCCGATGGCTGCGGTCAGCGTCGCGGCGGCATCCCAATCAAGCGCCCGATCCGAGAGGAGCCAGTAGCGGCGAACGTGAGCACAGGTCTGGCGGACGATGCTGGTGCGTTCCGGGCTTGCGTCACCTCTCGAGCAGCTCACCGCTAGCTCTTCCAGAGCGTCCGCGAAAGATGCCACCTCCCGGCTGGCTATCGCCACCGCCAACCGGGTTGTGAGGTCGCTCAGGGCTGCAACCTCCTCCTCGCCTGCCCTCGGTAGGAACCGGCGAACGGCGCCCGTCCACACATCCGTGAGGACGTCGACCGCCTTGCGCGTGCTCTCTCTGCCCACCGAAGCCACTCGAGAATATGAGTTGCGATACACCTCGACGAGCCCTTCACGGGCGAGCAGATCCAACGCGACCTGGACGGGTGCCCTTGAGGTGCCGAAAGCCTTGGCAGTCTCGTAGACGCCGAGCACCGACCCTGGCTCCAACTCACCGCCGATGATTGCCGCCCGGAGCCGCGCATACGCGCTCTCCCCGAGCCGCGTCCGATCCACCGGGCCACCCGACAGTGCCATATCTTCCTTCTCCGTTCCACGAGTGCGTCAGCGCTGTGGCGCTCGACGACCAGACGGAGAACGAGTTGGCCTCCCGCTCCGCACAGCTTTCGCATGTACTCGGCGGAAGGCCTCAGCTCGGTGAACGGGACCTCCCCCGAACCGCGCTACCGCGTAACCGCGCTGACCTCGCACGATACGACAGCACCGCCTGGCTGTCTATAGCTGTGCACCGTCGAGCCCTCACGAAACGCCTTCACACTCGTCGCCACGAGGTGTACGTTGGCCGTGCCGAGAACCCCGGACCTCCCCCTGACGTGCCGGGGTTCTCGCGTGCGTCGGCGGCCTAGGCTGGTCTGATGCTCATCGGACTCATCCGCCCCATCGAGACCCACGCGATCACCCTGAAGGGTGAGGAGCTCGCAGACGTTCGTGCGCAGCTCGTCGCACAGGCACCCGAAGGTTGGGAACTCGTCTCCGCAGTTCCGACCATGACGAACGGAACGCCGGTGCGATCTGTCGAGGGGAAGTTCGAGCGCCGCGACGGCACCCGCGAGATCGAGGCGGAGGACATGACTGCACTCGAGGCGCAGGTCCCAGCAGGGTGGCAGATGCTCACGGTCCGCCGACCATAGGCGGACCGAGTGAAGCTGAAGGTTCAGGGAGCAGCAACCTCGCACTATTCGTGTTCGCGCGCGCTCACGCTCCAGCTGCCCACTGCAAAACCAGGTGGGTGCACCGGCGGCGTGAAAGGATGCGTAGCCAATTCGCCGAGCTCCTCAGCGAAGGCCGCCCGGATTGCGAGGCGCAGTTCTTCCGCGATCTGGCGAATCGCTGGCGGGACGGGCGATGCGAGCACTCGCCCATTCACGGTCCAAAACCCGAGGCTGCCCTTACGCGCCAGGTCATTGAAGACTGCGCTCGTTCCCATCCGGTCTACGTGCGCACCGCCAGCCTTGTTCGCAACAGTCAGCACGAGATTTCTGCGGGAGAATTCGTAACCGCTGTCATCGCTCATTGTCGGCAGTTGCCACCAGTCTTCGAAAGCTCTTTCGGGGAGGTCTGGCTCGGGAGTTTCGAATCTCGGGATGAAGTATGGATCTCCCTCATCGGGAAAGAAGGCCGCGACGAGGCCGGGCTCGCTCCCCTGGACCCTTCGATCGCCGGGTTTGCTGAACTGAGCAAGCCGTTGATAGTCGCTCGCGTCCAGGAAGCGCATAGTCTCCTTGACGCCCAACGAGCCCAGAACGCTGTGACTACTCGAAGTGTCGTGCACTAGAACGCGGATTGTCGTGCTGAGAGATAGCGAAGTCACCCGCCGGCCACTATCGAATCGTTCGCAGTGGAGGTCTAAGAGTTCCAGCTGTTCAGCAAGCAGCTGCAGCAAGTCGTCCCTGGTGAGAGCCATGTTCCCGATCATGCAGCATCCCGTGCGTCTTCGCACGCGGGGATGGATGTCGCGCTACGTAGCTCAGAACCCTCGCCGATGGCTGTAGCGGTGGCCTTCGGGCCGGACCTTGACGCTCTTCGCCACCATCCCTTCTCCCGTGACCTGCTTGTGGATCAGCACGACGAACACGAAGAGGAAAAGCACCGGCGTGCCGATGAAGATCTGCCCCTTGACGATCCCGATCGCGAAGCCGACGAACAGGGAGAGGAACAGGACCGTGTCGGGGCGCGAGTTCTTCAGGAGGAAGTACAACAGGGTGCCGTATCCAATGACGACGAAGATGAGCCCACCCATGAACAGGTCGTTCGTGAGGCCGACGTCCGTTCGGAAACCCTGGTTCTCATAGACATCGGCGCCCGTGCCCCAGATGAGCCCGAGCCCTTCGGGGAAGATCAGCACGTCCTGAAACAGCACGCTGTACGTGCCTTCGACTGATCCGTCAGTCACCAAGGCCGAGGTTTCGTCGATGAAGCCCTGGAGGAATTTCGCTGTGATCGGGCTGAGCTGCGATACCACGGACCATGCGATCCAGAGCAGCCCGACGAGCGCGGCGACGATGCCGAGCGCCGGGCCGATCTTCCGCCCGCGGAGAATCTGGCCGACGATGATGAGCGCGGTCATCGCAGCGAACACGGCGATCCCGGTGCGCCCGTTCAGGAGGATCGCGACGAGGATCAGAGGCACGTAGCGCAGCCCGCGGAAGCGGTAGTTCAGGGCGAAGTAGACGGCCACGGCGGCGAGCATGCCGTGGTAGATCGGCGTGACGAACGTGAACTCGCCCATGAAACCATAGATCCGCGAGCTCATCAGGTACTCGCCCCGCTCGCCAGCGGCGAGCTGGTACAGCCAGTTCGATACCTCTTTGAGCTGAGGCACCACGAACGACACCAGCCCCCACACGCCCTGGAACGCAGCGAGCTTGTAGATCATCCGCAGCGAGGACTCAGCAGTGAACCCGCGGCTCTTGCAGATGTGCACGATGAAGGCTGCGTGGATTGCCATCAGGAGGAGCACGTTGTTCTGAACGATGCGGAGGTCGACGAAGTCCTCGACCTCGGGATGCGCGGCCAGGTGCACGATCGCGACGAAAAGGCTCAGCCCGAACATGATGATGAGGAAACGCCTCAGCGGCGGGTACCCCAGCAGCCGGAACATGTGCTGCTTGCCGAGCGCAGAGTGGATCATCAGGACGACCGCGAGCGCGGCCAGCACGAAGAACTTGCTCGCGAAGAACGATGTGGAGAACGTCGGCGTGTAGATCACGTAGAAGACGTAGACATACAGCCCAATGTTGCGGAGGAAGCCTGCGCGATCTGCTGGCCGGGCGGTCTTGTCGCTGGCACGAGGTGCGGGCCGCGCCCTGGTCATGTCACTCATCGCCGACCAGCCTACTGGTGGGCCTCTCTCCCCGACGGCCTGGCGCGAAGCGAGCCGATCGGTACACTTCACAGCGTGCCCACACCTAAACGCGTCGAGTTCCGATACCTGGACGGGTTGCGCGGCGCTGCTGCGCTGCTGGTGGCGGCGTACCACGCGTTCCTCTTCACGGGGAAGATGGGCGACGCCGAGGCCGCGATGCCTTTCTGGAAGGAGATCGTCGGCCTCGGATATGTCGGCGTCCCGATCTTCATCGTCCTGTCGGGGTACGTGCTCATGCTCCCGGTGGTGCGCACGCCTGAACTCACGTTCCGAGACGGGGTCGGCGGGTTCGTCAAGAGGAGGGCCCGTCGGATCCTCCCGCCGTACTTCGCGGCGACAGCATTCGCTCTCCTGCTTATCGCTCTCATCCCGGTGATGCAGCAGCCCTCGGGTACGGCGTGGGACTCCAAGATCCCGGTGACCTGGGAATCGATCGTCACGCACCTGCTCCTCGTGCAGAACCTCTCTCCGCACTGGATGTTCACGATCAACGGCCCGCTGTGGAGCGTCGCGCTCGAGTGGCAGATTTACTTCATCATGGCGCTGATTCTGCTCCCGCTGTGGCGACGCGTCTCAGGGGTGAAGATCGTCACGGTCCTGCTCCTCGCCACGATGATCCCGGTCGCGCTGCAGACGGGCACCTTCGCCCACCCGTGGCTCATCGCACTGTTCGCCGCAGGGATGCTTGCCGCGCAACTGACCATGGGCGCCAGGGATCAGCGTTGGGCCGGCGCCGCAGCGGTGGCGCTTGCCGTCGGCATCATTCCCGCCGCTGCGCTGCCTCGAATGGCGGGCATCCCCGCTGACCCGTTCGTCGAAATCGTGACGGGACTTGCCGTCGCCGCTGCGCTGATCTGGACGGGCCGACAGACCATCTCCTCGGGCCGGCCGCCGCGGATCGTCAGGCCCCTGCAATCTCGCCCGATGATGTTCCTCGGCCTGATCTCCTACAGCGTCTACCTCTTCCACAGCCCGATCCTCGGGCTTCTCAACCTCCTGCTCTTGCCTCTCGGAATCCCGATCATCGCCGAGTACCTGCTCCTCACCTTCATCGGCATACCGCTGGCACTTGCCATCGCCTACGGGATGTTCTGGCTCGTCGAGCGACACTTCCTCAACTCCCGGCAGAAGCATGCCGTGAACGAGATGTCGGACGCCGAGACTCACGCGCCGGTCGCTGACCGAGCGCGCTGAGCCTGCATCCGCAACGCAGAGAAACCCCCAAGGCGCACGCCGCGCGGGCATGCCCCTTGGGGGTTTTGATCAGACGACGACGGTCCCAGCGTGGTTGACCCACGCGGTGTTGCGATACCAGATCGGGATGCCGAGGGTCAGATCCATCATCATGGTTCCGTTCGGCGGTGCCGCCGGCCGGTAGGTGCTGGCGCGGGCAGGAACTCGGCCGAGCTCTGCAAACACCGTTCCACCTGCCGTTGCCTGCGTCGGCGGGAACATGTCGATCGTCCCGATCTTGATGTTGTCCAACAGCGACGACGCTTGAACGCTTGCGGCCGACGAGTAGCAGGACGTCGGGGTGTTGGTGGGCGTCGGCCCACCCGCCCGTGGAGCCACCTTGAACGTGTTCCTCTCGATGCGACGTCGCACGGCGCCGGTGGTGTCGTTGACGTCAACGATGATCGAGGCCCCAGTTGTGAGGCAGCAACCTTCAAAGGTGTTCCCCTCCACCGTCAGCGTGTCGCCGCCCTTGACGTAGATCGCTGGCGAACGCTGATGCTGGAAGAGGTTGTCGAGCACCTTTATGAACGACATCGGTACAGACTGATTACCGTAGATGCCGTAGCTTCCACCCTCGAAGGTGTTTCCCTGAATCGTTCCGTTCTGCGATGACCCCACACCGGAAAAGTCGATGCACGGTTGCGTGTCACTCGGTCGGATCGTGTTCAGTTCGATCTTGAACGAAAGGAAGTACGAGAACCGGAGACTCCCCACGATCTGATTCTCTTTGACGATCATCCCTCGCGGGAAGCCGACAATCAGGGCCGTGCCGGTCACCTCGAGGTCGCGGTCAAACGTGTTGTCCTGGATCAGACCGCCTCGGGCAGGGCCCGCGATGGACGCAGCGATGGTCCCGGAGCTCCCTGTGAAGGTGTTCTTGGTGACCTTGAGCCCAGCTCCGCCGTCGACGATCCGCATCTGCGGGATGCTGCCCGTCGCACCATTGCCCGACAGGGCGTTGTTCTCGATGACGATGTCATTCGTCTTGGACGACTCCCACAGCTGGATGCCCGCGCGGGCGTTTCCAACAAAGATGTTCTTGCGGATGGTGAGGTGATCGACTGTGCCATTTGCATCAGGCGGTTCGATGTCGATTCCGCAGGTCGGCAGCACGCCGTTCGTGTAAGAGAACTCGGATGCCTCGACGAGGACATCCCAGCCGGATTCGATGGAGCAACCCTGGCGACGGTTATTGAGCGCCTTGACCCCGCGGATCTCCACGTGGCGTGGAGGCGTGTAGTCGGCGAACGCGAGCCGCTGCAGGTTGATTCCGTCGCCCCAGCAATTGATGGTGCTGACGCCGTCAATGGTGATCGTGTCGCCACCGTTGACCGAGATTCCGTAGCCCCACTCGCCGGTCGTGACCACCGCGTTGTCGCGGTTCCCGTCGATCGTGCCGCCACCCGTGATCGTGACGTTCGAGCACTCGTGCACTCGGACGACCTTCGAGACGACCGTGGTCACCGGGAGCGCCTTGAGAGTCGCGCCGGCGCTGATCCACAACGTAAGACCATCGCGCATCGCGATGCCGCCAGCGTTCGTCCAGATCGAGGCGCCGGTGTCAGCGTTGATCATGTATGTGCCCGGCGGCACGACAACCGTGGCACCGCCGCTCGCGAACGCGAAGTCGATCGCCGCCTGGATCGCTGCAGTGTCGTCCGTCACGCCGTCACCGACAGCGCCGAAGCGCGGATCGGTGACCTGGACTGCCCACCCGAACACCGCGGACAGAGTCCCACGGGTGCTTGAATCGGTCGCCTCCACGTAACCCGCGACGGCCTCATCGTTCTCCACGCCGTTGACGCCCGGGAGGCCGCGCGGACCCTGCGGGATCTTGAACGCGAACTTGCGGTTCTGATCCGGACCCGTCATAACGACGCCGGCTGGCTCCGTCGGGGCCACGGTCGTCGAGGTGACCTCGGTGATCCGCGCGGCCGGGCCGCGCAGATTCGTGATGGGAACAATGTCAGCCATGTCAGCTCACCAGCCTTAGCTCCCCGATGAGGGGGTCGTCGAGGGGCATCTCCTGGCCCTGCGCGGGGGAATACAGCCACCAACCCTTGTAACCAGCGGGCGGCGGATCGAGCGAAACGAGCACCGAGCTCGGGGAGAGCGGCACGCCGGGCATGCTCCCGATGGGCCCGCCCTGGTCGGTCACATAGAGGCGGTATCCGAGGACGTCGTAGTGCGTGTACTCCCCACCCGGCTGCAGGTGCTCGATAGACACCGTGTACCAGACAGTCGGCACGACACCGTCAGTCGGTTCGAGAGTGACCGTTCCGTTGCCAGCTCCATCCGGGATGACGACGATCGGAGTGGTCGGGAAGAGGCGCGCCCCCTTCACACCCGCGCTCGACGGTGTGAAGATCACACGCGGCGACTTGCCGGTCAGCGTCTGCAGACCAAAGTCCGTGAGCGTGAAGGTGACGGCCGCCATCACTCCCCCTTGAGGTCACGGCGCTGCAGCTGGCCGTTCGTGCCCCGGTCGTAGATCGGCTGCTTCGGGAGCCCGAGGAGCCAGCCCAGCTTCGGGGAGACATACAGCTCGAACACGCGCGCGAGGAAGTAGTAGAGCAGCGATGAGACCCCCATGAGGGCGATCGTGATCTGCACCTCGACCTCGGGGTCGAGCGGGACGCCGAGGCTGATCAGGAACCCGATCACGATGCCGGCGAGCCAGGGAACGTACGTGCGGACGAGGGAGTCGAACAGAGCCTTCATGAGGCCTCCTTTTTGTGATTGATGGCGTCGGTCAGGCGACCGATGTCTCTGCGGAGGCCGCGCACGTCGGCGCGCACCTCTCCGGTTTCGCGCCGCCCGGCCTGCACGTCCTCGCGTAACTGGACCGTGTCGTCGGACGCCTTGCGGGCGGCGCGCACGGCGTGCCCGGCGGTCTCCTCGATGCCGCGGATTCGCGCATCGAGCTTGTCGATGTCGTCGCGCAGATTTGTGCCGTGGGAGTTCTTCACCTGGTGCCGCACCTCGCCCAGGCGCTGGAACAGCAGCGAGAGGAGGGTCGCGGCGGCGCCGATGAGCGCGACGAGAACTGTGGCGGTGTCTTTGTCAAGCAGCGATTCCCCGGTCTCGTCACGCAGTCCCGATGCCCAGATCAACGCGGCCCCGGTAGCGACGACGCCGATCGCGAGGATCGCCCACGATGGCAACGTGCGGTGCGTGTGCCGCACGGTGATCTCTCCGCCTTGCATCAGCTCCGGAACGCCTTCTGCATCGAGGCCCATTGCTCGTGCAGCTCACGCGCGGAAGCCTGCAAGGCGATGTACTGCTTCCGCGTCAGCGCCTTCCACGATCCGCCCTTGTCGGTGCCGTAGATGGCACCCCAGCCCTCGGCACGGGTCTTGTCGCTGGTCGTCTGGAAGCCGCCGGGAATCTCGAGACCGACGATCATCCATTCGGTCTCGTAGCCCTTCTCGACGCGGTGGACGTATCGGATCTGTGCCATGTTGATCGCCTCCATGAGGTCAGCCGGCACGGGCGCCGGGGTGGGTTTGCTGTTTCCGCCGCCTGTCGGCTTGCCGAAGTTCTTGTCGCTTCCGCGGAGGTACTCGAAGTGGTGGCGCTCGTTCGGGATGTGCAGTCGGTTCCGGATGAAGCCGTTCTCGGCGAGGATCGCGACGATGCGCGCGTTCACCCAGTCGTCCGAGTCCAGCGCTGTCCCGGAGACGTGGAACGACTGCGACGGGTGCACAGCCTTGCTGTGGTTCGGCTTGAGTGACGGGCGATATCCGGATGCGACGTATCGGGACCAATCGACGTACATCACCATTTGGTCCGACCACGACCGATACGTGGAGTTCACGTCGATGCGGCGCCCGAACTCCGCCAGCACCTGCGCGTCTGCGCGGCGGAACGCGGCTGCGGCGTCGGGCGTGAATTGCACGCCCGGGCGCACGGTTTCGATCACAAGACCACCCATGCTCTACCCCTTGCTTTGTGGCCACAGTGTGGCTACGTTTAGTGCATGACAGAAACGCCGGTTCGCAAGGTCCGAGTTCCAGACGAGATCTGGATCCCCGCCGATGAAGCAGCGAAGGCGAACGGGGAGAACGTCTCCGTCGTCATCCGCCGAGCACTCATCCAGTACGTGAAGGAGAACGAGTCATGAAGGCCCGAATCGCGCTCGTGAGCGCTATCGCCCTGCTCGCCCTCACCGGGTGCGCATCCGCCGTCTCCACGGCTCCGACGAGCACCCGGGCCGAAGAGTCGACTCAGACCGTCGCAGCGAACGGGACCGAGGAGACGTCGTCTCCCGAGTCATCAGCCGATGTCACCGCGCCCGGCCAGGTGTGCGACCCAGGCAACGCGAACGACGTCATCTGCGCCGCCTTCTACCCGGACCAGGCCGTGCTGAACATCGCTGCCCGGAACGACGGCCTGAGCGCCCTCGGAGATGATGTGGTCGACGTCGCCAAGAGCGTTTGTGATGCGATGCGCGCCGGCAGCGCTGCCGCGGGAGACCCCGCGCTGATCTCGGCGGCGTCTCTCGCGTACTGCCCCGAGTTCTCGCAGGGACCGTCCGACTATCCGGACCTGACGCAGCGCCGCCTCGCCTACTACCAGAGCATCGGCGAAGAGGCGGCCCGCGCCGAGTTCGCCAATGGAACCATGCCGACGCCGGACGTGCTGGGCTACTGAGCTTCCCGGAACGGTGGCTGAGCCATCTGCTCCTCGAGCAGGAAGTCGCCACCGAAGCGCTCGGCCTTGACGAGCCAAAACACGTCTCGGCCCGGTTCCCCGTATGCGGTGAAGCGGCCGTCGGCCACCTCGTCGGCGCCGACCGGGAACGGGCGACCTACCGGCGTGAGCTGCACTGTCCGCCCGTCCGGCTTGTTCAGCGCCTCGAAGTACTCCGGGAGCTCGACGACCGCCTCACCGTTCGAGTCGAGCGTGGCCCTGCCGGCGTACTCCGTCCCCGATACCGGCGACTCGGTCGAGCCGTGGCGCAGCCAGTGATTCGGCTTCGTCGGATGCGGCATGCGGAAGCTCTTCGCGCCGAGCACGTCGAGCGTGAAGCATCGGACGTCCGTCGCTTCGATCTTGTTCGTCGAGAGATATTCGGCGCCGATGATGATGGATGAGCCCGCACTGAGGTAGAGCACGGACCCGGTGGAGACGATCTGCCCACCATATGAGCCGAACCTGTTGATGCGAACGGTGCCGGCGTTGATCTGCCCGGAGGCGCCGAGCGTGAGGTCGTTGTTGAGCGTGACGTCCGCGTTGAGCGTCGTCAGGCCCGTGACATTCAGGTTCCCGGCGAGGGTGGTCGCGCCGGTGACCTGCAGAATTCCCGTGACCCCCGTATTCCCCCGCAGGAACAGGGGCCCGGTCCAGTCGAAAACCCCCGACCCTTCGAGCCGCCCCGAGACGGTCTGGATGCCGGTGACCGAGAGACCGCCGTCCTCGATGCGGATCCAGCCGCCGTCGTAGACCCGGAGGCCAGCGCGTCCGATCGACGCATTCTGGATCGTCGCCCTCGCCACTCTCCGCAGCTCTCGCCACAGTTTCCCGAACTCCTGCTTGAGGGCACCCTCCCCGAGGTGGTCGACACCCATCAGGCACCCCCAGTCGCTTGAACGCTGATCGTCTTCACATCGGGGCCCGGGATGGACGCCGCGACATTCACGACCCGGCGTTCGTGCCAGCCGTCGGCGATCCACGGGTCGCCATCGAAGTGCAGACGAACCTTGTCGCCGACATCCACCGGCGAGTCGCCCGAAACCTGGAAGGACCACTGGAACGTCGGGTCGCCGTAGATGCTCAGATCCTGCGCCGCGAGCGCACTCAGTTGCGCGACATTGCTCACATTCTTCGCTTGCGTGATCCGGTCCATGAGCGGATACGGGGACGCCGTGTTCCGTTCGGAGCGGACGAGCATGTCCTGCTCTGAGCCTTCACCGATGTACCGGGCGTTGTTAGTCACTCGCGCCGCGTCCGATGACTCGGAGAATGCGACCACGTCGGACTGTTCAGCCGTGACGTAGAACTCCCGAGTCACCCCGGAATTCCAGCCCTGCCCGGCCTGGTACAGCCAATCGGCATCGCCGGATGTAATCCAGCGAGGTTTGAAGTAGATGTCGAGGCCCTCGTCGAGCAGGTCGGCGATCACGTCGCCGACCGTGTCGAGGTGATACCCGAAGTACTTCCGAGTCACGGATGGCCCTGCCCCACCGCCAGGGAGCGTCAGCGGCAAACCCATCGCCGGCAGGACGGGGCCGATATCGCGGCCCCGCACGATCGCCGCCGCGGCCTGTGCGGCGAGGTTGCCCGTCTCGGTGGTTGACCACTTCTCGACGTTCGCTACCGAGTGATCCCACCCGCCGCGCCGCGCCAGCCACGTCCAGATATCGGACAAGCCGATCTGCAGGAACGATGCGCCGCGAGCATAACCGCGGGTCTGCACTCGCCCCATGTACTCGACGACACCGTCCCGCTCGAGCACGATCATCCGAGAGAGATGCTGGAACAGGTGACGGAGCTCGGTCTTCGTGAGTGTCCCGTCGATCGGGACAGCGATGGATGAGCCCGAGTCCCCCGCCGACAGCATCCTCGAGTACGCGAACGCACTGAACGGCACCCGATCGATGACCGCGCCGGTAATCGCATCACAGGAGTAGGCCTGAAACTCCGCCATGGCATCTCCTCAGATGAAGGTGTCGTGCACGCGCTGGGTGAGTGACCGTGCACCGCTTATCGACGCCGTGACGCCGGGAAGCCCGGCAGGAATGCTCCACGGCTGATAGACGGTTATCGCGCCCATCTGACGCACGCCGTTGAGGAACAGCCCTCCGGTGACGAAGTCGATCTCGTGCGCTGCTGCGGGCGCCGTGCCGACGGTGACCACTCGGCCGTCCGGCCCGGTGACCGTGTACCCGCCCGCGCCCGCACCGATGAGCAAGCGCGGCGTCGCGGGAAAGTTGCCGTAGTGGAGCGCTGCTTTCCCGGCGGCGTAGTGGCGGACCTCGCCGTACTTCCTGGGATCGACCGCGACGAACTGGAGGAGGAAACGCGCCCTGAGCATTCCGTGGCGCACGCCGGCGTCGCGGAATGTCGCCTTGGCGCTGCGCCGCGCGATTGCCCACAGGGTCTGTCCCTGGTGGTCCACGGTGATCTGCAGGCGCGACCCATCGGCGCCGAGCCCGGTGACTTGGCTGCGCAGATGCGCGAGCTCTGTCTCGGACCAGGCGAGCGCGTGACCGTCGATCGAGAACACCCGCGCGCCCTGGAATGCCGGCAGGTCAAACTCGCCGTGCGCAGCAGGGCGTTCGACTGACTCGCGACGGGCGTCGCCGCTGTCGTCCCACCCGTCGAAACCGTCCCGGGCGACGAAGAGCCCCTCGACGCGGGGTTGCAGATCCTCGGGACGACCGAGGATCTGCAACCCTCCTGCGCGGATTCGAAGCATCACGCCCCCCTGAGCATCGCCGCGAGCTGCTGGTTGGCGAGCTCGACAGCTTCATTCGGATCCGTCTTGTCGAAGTGGTTCACCTGCGACACGGAACGACCGGCTTCGCCTGCTCCACCAGGTGCGGGCTGGGCGGCCGACGTACCGCTGGCCGAAACCGCGATCGTCGACGACACACTCTGCATGGCCGCCTGCGCCTTCACGGACGCGTCCTTGGCCATGTCGACCAGTGACGCGCCAAAGGCGCCCGACTCGTCCTTCGCGCCCGCGTTGAACTGCTCCAACGTGGCCTTGCCAGACTCTTTCAGCCGCCGCCACCCCGGCCCGGACAGAGGACCGCGCTTGGCTGGCGAGTGGGGGAAGAAGTCCGTGATCGTGCCGACGATGTCGCCGACGGCGTCACCGAGAGAACCGACCATGCTGAACAGGCCGTCGATGATGCCCTTGATGATCTGCGCGCCGAGGTCGAGCCAATCGACTCCCGCGAGGCCCTCCCAGATCGCGGTGACGATCTGCGGGAGCATCGCGATGATCTGCGGGATCGCCTCGACGAGTCCGGTGATCAGAGCGACGACGAGCTGAATGCCCGCTTCGATCAGCTTCGGCAGCGCCTCCAACAGCCCGGTGACGAGCTGCATGATGAGGGTGATCGCGGCTTCGATGAGCATCGGCAGTGCGTTGAGCAGACCGGTGATGAGCGACATCAACAGCTGGATGCCGGCATCGATGATCAGCGGCAGGTTCTCGATGATCGCGGTGAGCAACCCCATCACGAGGTCGAGCGCCGCGGTGATTAGCTGCGGCAGAGCCTGGATGATCCCCGTGATGAGGGACATCAGCAGCTGCACGCCGCCCTCGATGATCATCGGCAGCGCCGAAATGATCGCCGTGAGCAGACCCGACACCAGCTGGAGCGCACCCTGCACGAGCAGAGGCAGCGCCGCGATCAGGCCCGAGACGAGCGCCGAGACCAGCTCGATCGCCCCGTCGATGATCGCCGGGAGGTTCGTGATGATCGCGCCGACGAGGCCCTGCACGAGTTGCAGCGCGCCGGAGACCAGCATCGGGATCGACTGCACGATGCCGTCGATCAGCACCGTGATGATCTCGACGCCGGCCGACAGCAGCACGGGCACCTGGCTGAGGATCGCACCGACGATCTGCGGGACGAACTTCACGAACTGCTGCACGAGCCCCGGCAGGGCCGCCACGACGCTCGTGATGACACCGGTGAGCCCAGACACGAGCCCACTGATGTCACCACCCGACAGGGCGAACGCACCGAGCGCGGCCGCGGCGATGCCGAGCGGTCCCCCGAGCAGCCCGAGCGCACCGCTCAGACCGGGCAGCAGCGCTGCGAGCGGGCCGAGACGGGCGAGCAGGCCACCGAGGCCACCAGCGCCGAGAGCAGCGAACGCGCCCGCGAGCGGGGCGAGGATCGGAAGGAAGCCCTTCAGGCTCTCGACGACCGTGCTGCTGCCGTCACCGATCGCGGTGAAGAACCCGGTGAGGCGGTCCATGATCGGACCGACCCAGGCGTTCCACGCCGCTCCGACGCCCTTCGCTCGCTCTTCGAGCGGGCCGAGCGCCTTCGATACGGAGTTGATCAGCGGCCCGAGCTTCGAGTAGAACGATCCCTCTTCGAGACCGCCGAGCCCGTTTGCTCCGATGCGGCCCATCGCAGCGAAGAAGTTCTTCGTCGCGCCGGGGACGGTCTTACCCATCTCGTCCGCGACGGTGCCGGCGGCGGCGGTCGCGGCCTTCGAGAAGGTCGCGAAGTCGATCTTGCCCTTCGACGCCATGTCGAACACGTCGCCGGCGGTGACGCCGAGCTGCTTGCCGAGCTCCTGGTAGATCGGGATGCCCTTGTCAGCGAGCTGCCCGATGACGTCGTTCTGGACACCGTTGGCCTGGGTGGCGGCCTTGTTGAAGATGGACCCCATCTCCTGCATCGTGAGTCCCGCCGCGGAGGCGTTGTTCGCGATGCTTTTGAGGTGGCCCTGCAGCTGCTGTCCGGGCTTGATGCCCGCGGCGACGGCGGCACCGGCGACGGTCGCGGCTTCGCCGAGTCCGAACGCGGTGCCCTTCACCGACGCGGACGCGTCGGCCATGATCGACTTGATCTCGCTGGCGTCCTTGCCGAAGCCGCGGAGCTTGGCCTGCGCGGTGTCGATCGCGTTCAAGCGACCGAAGCCCTTCCCGAGCGCGACGCCGATACCGGCCGCGGCGATGCCGACAGCACCGGTGGCGGCGGACTGGATCCCCGCGCCGAGGGCACGCCCTGCGGCGGCTCCGGCGGTGCTCGCAGCCGAGACGACCGACGACAGCGCGCGGGAAGCGACGCCACCGAATCCGGACATGCCGCGCCCGAAGGCGGATGCCATCCGTGAGATGGCCGGACCTGCGGTCGCACCGAGCTTGGAGAACAGCGCGCCGACCTGCGACGTGACCGGCTTCATCCACGTCGAGACGCGGGAGCCGAGCTGCACGAACGGCGACGCGAGTCGCGTGCCGAGCGCGGCGGCGTACTGCGTGAAGGGGGCGAATGCCCCGCGTACGGTCTTGCCGATCGAGCCGAGCCACGACTTCGACGCGGCCCACGCCTTCGCGAGCCCTCCGCCGACCATGGTTGCCATCGAGGTGAACGCACGGGACACCTGAGCCGCCATCAGACGGGCGACGCGGGTGACGCCTGTGATGTCGGCTGCGGCGCGGACGATGCCCGCCAGCGACCCCATCACGCCAGTGAAGGCGGATCGGGCAGCGGCAGCGTTCTTCCACCCGTCGCGGAGAGATCCGGCCACGCCGCGCAGACCGCTCTGCGCGCGCGTGGATGCGGCGGCGAGAGCGCTCGTCGCGGAGACGACGGCAGCCTGCCCGGCGGCGAGGCGTGCGGATGCCGCGTTGACGGCATCGGCGGCATCCGCGCTGCGGCGGCGCGCGGCGGCGAGGCGTTCCTCGGCGGCGACGGCCTGCGAGGACTCGGCGCCGGACTTGGCGACCGCTTCCTGCAGCTTCGCCTCGGCGACGCGGACCTTTCCCGCCTCGTCCTGCTGCTTCAACCGTGCACGTGAGAGCACGGCAGATGCGGCCGCGACCTCACGGTTCAGCGACTTCAGCGCGTCGGCGCCGAGACCGGCAGTCGACGAGTTCAGCGACTGCCGCATCTCTCGTCCGAGGGAGCGACCGGTGAGGGTGCCGGCACCCTTGAAGCCCTTGTTGAAGGTCTTCGCACCGGCCGCGCCTGCCTGCTCGGTCTCGCGTGCGACCTTGCCCTTGAATCCGGTCATTACCGGGAAGATCGAGACGTGACCGGAGCCGACCTCATCGGACATTTGCGCACCCCCTCATCAGCTGGAGAAGACGATGTCCGCTTCCAGCTCGGCTTCGGCAGCCGTGATCTCGTCGGGCGTAGCCTTCGGGCCGGTCTTCGTCTGCAGCGCCCACGGCATGAGCTTCTTGACGGCCTTCTCGTCGCGGATCGTCGCGACGAGAAGGATCAGCTCGCGCGTCGATGCCGGGTAGGACCAGCCCGCAAGCTCGGCGCCGTAGTGCGTGGCGGGGTCGGAGGCGTATTCCTCGATGAGGATCTTCACTTCACCCCATGACAAGCCGTCGCCCAGATCGGACAGACCGACACCGGCCTCCTCCCGCAGTGTGCGGGCGATGACGCGGCGGTGGTCCCGGATGATCTGGGCGACGGCGATCATTCCGGGAGGGACGCTCCGGCGATGCGCTGGAGGATCGTGAAGTACTTCGTCGCGAGAAACATGGTCTCGGCGAGGTCGTGGCTGGTGAAGTCCTTCGCGACCTTCTCGCCGCCGAGCTTCGTCAGCAGGTGCTTCAGCTGGTCGATCGGGTTGCCGGACACGGCCTCGAGCTCGTCGATGTCATCGACCGAGAGGGACAGCGGGATCTCGACGATCGTGCCGTCGACGAACCGGCCGACGAAGCGCTTCTCGACGATGATGTAGCGCACGTCGGGCTTGAGCGATTCGATCGCCTTCTCCTCGACGTCATCGTTCCAGCTATCGAAGTCGTACTCGGGCGTCGGGGCCGGCGGGGTCTTGGTGGTTGCCATGATGGCGGTCTCCTTCATCGGGGTTGTCGGGTTGAGTTGAGCGGACTACTTGGTGAGGGTGCGGGCGGCAGAAACCATTGCCGTGGCGATGGCGACTCCCACGCTGAAGATCACGACGGCGACGCCTCCGGCGAACGCCCACACGATCAGATCCCACGGAGTCATTGGTGCTCCTTCGGTTCTCGGGTTCAGGTGTTGGACTGGCCGGGGCGACCCGATAGCGCCCCGGCCAGTCGTTCAGGGCGTGGCCTAGACGGCCGCACCGGTCTTCCAGTCGGTGCCGTCCCAGGAGACCTGACCGGTTCCGATCACGATGTACTGCCCGGTCGTCCACGCGGTCGTCTGACCGAGGTCGCCGAGCGCGCGCAGCGCGGTGATGTTCGCCGGGACCGTCGCACCGTTGGGGACGAACGCGCCAGGCGCGCCCGCGGTGGCACCGGTCGGCGCCTGCGGCGTGCCGGGGATCGCGGGACCGAACTGCCAGAACGGTGCACCGTTGAACAGATCGTGCTCGGCCCAGGTGAACGTGACGGCCGCGCCCTCGACGGAGCCGCGCTCCTGCTGGTCGAGCTCGACCGAGGTGACGGAGGCCACACCGATCTGCCGCTTCTCGAGCCCGCCGCGGTACTTGGTGACGACGACCAGGATGAACCGGTTATCGGGCAGCGAGGCCGAGACCTCGATGACACCGTTCTCGTCAGGCTCGGCACCCTCGATGAGGTGCTGCACGTTGGCGTTCTGCTCTGCGAGCGTGATTACCACGCTGCGGGTGCCGTCCCCTGCGAGCGAGTAGCCGACCTGGAAGAACAGGATCGGATCCTCGGTCTCGCGACCGGGCGCCGGTCCGCCGTCGACCTTGTAGAGGCCGAGCTTGCGATACGCCGGCGGAAGAACGAGTGGCTTCGCGCACAGCTCGGCCTTCGTCAGGACATTCTCTGCGACCAGCTGCGCGAACGCCGCCATCCCCGTGATCGGTACACCGACCGCTCCGAGGTCATTTCCCTGCTCATCAGCAGTCATCTGCTTCTCCTTGTTCGTGAGAGAGCCTCCGACGGGCGCCGGAAGCGGTTGGTGGTTCGGGTTGGCTCAGAACGAGCCGACGACCACGTATTGCGCGGTCATGTACATGCGGGCCACGTCGAGCCGGTCGGGCACGGTGTAGGGGCCGTTGCATCCGTCGATGTCGACGGACGCGATCGGGGACCCGTCGACGAGCGGCAGGTCCGTGTCGAAGAGGATCGAGGCGACGAACAGCGCGAGATCCATCGCGGGCTTGTCGTTCTGCTTCGGCCCCAGCAGGACGGTCACGCCGATCGAGCGATCGAACGTCGTCCAGTCACGGCGGCTGCCGGGGTCGTCTCGGATGATGATCATCGGCCGTTTGATCGGCAGCGAGAGCGTGTCCGGTTCCTTGTTGCCGACCTCAGCCGCGCTGTACTCGCTCTCCTTCCGCACCTCGGTGCGGACGTAGTCGATCAACCATGCGACGTAGTTCGGCGGCCGGACCCTCATCGCTTCGCGGCCTTCAGCGCGCGGGCGAGGTTGCCGGTCTTCGACTCGATCAGCATCGTCTTCTCGTCGGACCCGACGACGCGGGTCGTACGACGGAAGCGGCTGTCGTGGTGCTCGATGTGCAGACCGTTCCGGTAGGCCTGCGTGTCCACCGGCGCGGTCGCCTGCGCGTTCGCAAGGGTGGTGTCGCCGATGTCGTCGACGAGGCGCTCGACTCCGGGCTTGCGCAGCACGGTCTCGAAGAATCGCGGGTTTTCCTCGAAGCGGGTGTTCTTCGCCATCAGCCCACCCCTTCGATGAGGCGCACCCAGAGGCCGGGCCGCCAGTTCGTGAATGGGTTCCGGGGTGCGTCAGGGAACCCCTGCACGGTCCAGACCTTGTCGCCCTGGACGATGCGATCGCCGCGGCGCACGTCGGCATCTGGATCGTTGAGGACGAGCGTGCGAAGGGTGATCACCTGTTCGCGTCCGGCGTCGACCTGCTCGGACGAGGACTGCATCTCGAAGTAGCCCTCGAGGGGCAACTCGTCGGGATCGTCCCAGTCGTCGACTTCGGCGTCTGGGTTGTACGGGTCGGTGATGCGCTCGGCGCGCTGGCGGACGAACGAATCGAGGAACTGCATCAGTATGTCTCCGGCCACAGTCGTGAGATGGGCCGCTCGAGCGGGAAACTCCCGCGAGCGAGGCCCGACGTTGTCGCTGTCGCGCACAGCGTGCGCAGTGCGCGGCGCGGTTGCCCGTCGAAGGCCGAGTCAATGTCGGCATAGGACACGCTCGCGGACCCGACACTCTGGGAGCGCACGGCGCGGGAGCCGCGCACGGTCAGGTCGGCGTAGACGCGCTTCAGCACGGCCAGCGCGTCCTTCTGGTCTTCGCTGCCATCAGCGAAAGAGAGGATGCAGGGGGCGATGTCACGAGCCACGATGAGCACCTCGCGTGCGAGATCCTCATCGGTGCCGATCAGATCGTGCGTGATCATGTCATCGCCCCCTGTTCCTGGGTTACTTCTTGGGCTTGCCGACGAGGCCGACCGCCTGGGCGTGCTTGACGCCCTCCTTGGTGAACTCGTCACCGACGGGGGTGCCGCGGTACACGTAACGCTCGCCACCAGCCTTGAGCGGCAGCACGGCGACCGGACCGATGACCTGCAGCGTGTTCGCCGCTTCCTCGGCAGCTGCGACGCGTGCCGCTTCTGCCTCGGTCGCGGCCTGCTCCGCGGCGGCCTTGTCGGCTGCGGCCTTCTCCGCGGCGGCATTGTCAGCCGCCGCCTTCTCGACAGCGGCCTTCTCGGCAGTGGCCTTGTCGGCTGCGGCCTTCTGCTCCGCGCTCTGCTGAGCGTTCTGCCCGGCCATCAGAGGCCCGTGCCCGTCAGCTGGACGCCGGCGAGCGGCTCGGTCACGACGGGGACCGTGACGCGGCGGCCGCGGAGCTTGTAGCCCTCAGCGTCGTCGTCACGGATCGACTTGACCTCGACTCCGAAGTCGCCTGCGGAGGCGTAGCCGGGTCCGCCGAGCTTCTCGTCGGCCATGCCGCCGAGGTTGTCGCGGTCGACCAGGAGCGGGTTGGCGCCCTGGAAGTGCGGCGTGGTGGCCCAGGTGAGGCCGAGCACGTCGACGGGGAGGTTGCCCTGGATCGCCGTCGCGCCGGTCTCCCGCGGGAGTGCCTTGTCGTTGATGAGCATGCCGATGACCTTCGCGTACTGCGCGGGGCGCAGCACGACCGTGTCAAGCTCGAAGCCCAGGCCCAGCTCGGCGCGTTCGGCCTGGATGGTCAGGATGGCCTCGACAGCGTCTCCTGCGGTCTCCCATGTCGCGACCGAGTTGAACGTGCTGGACACGCGGGACGCGATCACGGCCATGGCGACGGAGTCGACGAAGCGGATGATCGAGTTCGACACCCGCTGGATGCCGCGATCGACCGGCACGCGACCCTGGCGGCTGATCTTTTCGTCGGAGACGATCGTGTCCAGGCCCCACTTGTCGGTCTTGGCCGACACGACCGTGCCATCTTCGAGGACGATGAGCGGGTACTCACCGAGTGGAGCGATCGACTCGGGGTCGCCGTTCGCGAAGACCGGCTCACCGGTCTCGTAGAAGATGCCGCCGCCGCTCGCGTCGAAGCGCGCGGGAAGCAGCCAGTCGGCGATGAACTTCATCTTCGTGATGTCCGCGACGCGGCGAGCGATGAGGCCCTTGTTGGACAGGAACAGATGCAGCTGCTCCGTGGTGAGCGTCCCCGTGGGGTGCTTCACCGGGTAGGTGTAAGACACGTCATCTCCTCTCAGATGAACAGGACGTCGATGACGTCGTTGTCGGCGGCCGCCGCCTCGAGGGCGAGGCCGATGGGGTTGGTCGTCGCGCCGACCGTCTGGATCTTCCCGGCCGCAGCCGAGGAGACCTTGACGCCAGCGACGATCGCGGCGCTTGCGGTGAGCTGCTGGACGCCCCCGGCGCGGGTGAACACGGTGACGCGCTCTCCGGCCTTGGCGTCGAAGCCGGCCACGCCGACGACCGCGGCAGAGTCGGCGCCCGCGGGCCCGACTGTGCGGTTGCCGGTGATGGCGACCAGGCGTCCGCCGGTGACGTCGGCGGATGCGGTGAAAGTCACCGCCTGGCCCGGCTTGAACTTGGGCAGGTAGTCAGCCATTTCAGGCCTCCGTCTCGGTCGTGTCGCCCGTGAACTGGGCGTACAGGGCGTCGTCGCTGCTGGTCAGCGTGTCGGAGTGACCGACCTCGTTGACCGCGACGGCGGTGTTCTTCGGGAGCGAAGCGAGCACGCTGGCGTACTCCTTCTCGTCCTTGTCCAGGCGAGCGCGCCACTCGTCCTTGGACTTCGGGGTGATGCGGCCGGTGCGCAGGGCGTCGGCCACGATCGTGTCGCGGCGCGTGCGGTCCTGCTCTGCACGCGCCTCCGCGCCGAGGCGCGCGTTGGCCTGGGTCTCTTCCCAGACCGTCGCGTCAACGGCGATGGTGCCCTCGGGCAGCGCGGTGGATGCGGCGGATGCCGCGGGGGTGTCGTCGGCCTGCTCGGTGAGCGCCTCATCGACGGCTGCGAGCAGCTCGTCGTCGGTGGCATTGGCATCGGTCACGCCGAGCCGCTCACGGAGGCCAGCCGTCAGATCGCTGCAAGCCACAGCTTCTTCCTTTCGGTTGGGTTCACCCGGCTCGGGCGAGCTCGGGAGCTTGGGGCGCACGGTGGACTGCTCGCGCGCAGGGATGAATGGTGCGGATGCGGCCTCGCGGCCGGGGTGCTGCCATCCGAAGACGCGCGCCGCGTCCCGGATCGGGATCACGTTGCGGGCGGCTTCGGCCTCGGTGTCGACTTCGTCGTCCGCGTGCAGCGCCGCCACCCGGTCGGCGAGCCCGGCCTCGACGGCTTCCTCGGCCGTGTACCAGGTCTCGGCCTCCATCGCGGCGCGCCACTGGGCGGCGTCGCCGCCGGCGCGCTGCGCGTAGAGACCCGCGAGGGTCTGGGACAGCTTGTCCAGGCGCTCGGCAGCCTTCTGCAGCACAGAGGCCTGCCCCCATGCGATCGACCAGGCGTCGTGGATCATCAGGCGAGAACCCGCACCCATAACGATCTCGTCGGCTCCGAGGATCACGATCGTTGCGGCGGAGGCGGCGAGACCGTCGACGAAAGCGGTCACCTTCGCCTTGTTCCGCGCGAGCGCGTTCATGATGGCGACGCCGTCGTCGGCGATTCCGCCGGGCGAGTTGACGTACATGGTGACCTCGTCGACGTCGAGCGTGTCGAGCTCGCGCACGAGGCTGGGCGACGCGACGTCGTCCCACCATTCGTTGCTGCCGATCGTGCCGTAGACGTGAAGCACCGCGGAGCGGCTCTCCGCGTCGTGCTGCAGCCGGAACCAGTCACGGCCGGCGAGCAGGTCTCCGATATTCGATGTGGTGCTCATGCGGCCTCCTCGGCGCTCTTGGGTTTGGGGTCTGCCGTGAGGAGGTCTTCAACCGGAAGGCCCCACCGATCACGGACGTAGGCGCGCAGGGGTTCGTCGATGACGAGCGCACCGCACTCGATGAGTGACTTGATGACTTCGGCGGTGACTGGCTGCCGTTCGCCGATCGGCGCAGGAACCAGGCGGGGTGCCGGTTCCTCAGGGCCCCAGTTCGCGTCGACGAGGTCTTCGATAACGTGCTGGTCGACAACGTCCGCGACGTGGTCGGCGATCGTGTTCAGCGAGTCAGTGAAGAAGCTGCCGAGCACGTCGCTGAGGGCGTACGAGCCCTTGGAGTTGTTGCCGCCGAGGTTGAGGAAGTTCGCGAGCACAGCGCGGGCGATCTGCTCGTCGTAGTAGCGGATGGCCTGGTCGGTGTCCGGGAGCTTGCCGGTGACACCGACGAACTTCATGTCCGAGCCATGCGGGAGGCTCACGCCTGCCGCGTCCCCGGACCGCGCTTCCTTCGCGATCTTCTCGTTGTTCGAGATCTGCTCATCGAGCCAGGTCACGGCGGCGTCGAAGTCGTCGCCCTCGGGGGCTGGCGCCGAGATGACCACGGGGAGTCCGAGGCCGTTGCGCTCTGCGGTCAGAGCCTGGATGCGCAGTACGCGGTCCTTGAGAACGAACATCTTGTAGGCGGCGCGCAGCAGAGACTCACCGATCCAGTTCGCGCCCTCGCGTTCGTTGACGAACGCGACGACGCGGTCGACCGTGATCCGGACGTCGCTGCGGCCTGCGACGCCGTGCTGCTTGATCGCGACGAGGCCACCGTCCGAGGCGACCTCGATGTCTGAGATCGTGCGAGGCGGGCGCCAGGCGAGCTTGGCGATGTGCGCGAAACCGTTGTCATCGATCGAGTAGACCTGCTCGAAGAAGCTGTGCCCGTAGACCAGTTCGAGCAGCGCAAGACGGAGGAACTCGTGGAACGAGAACCGGCCCTTACGACGTCGCGGCGCGACGAATGGCTTGCCCTTGATCGCCAGGCCGAGGTCGCGGGCGACGTGCTCTGTGACCTCATCACGGCATCCGCTGCCGTCGATCACCCAGTCGGTGCGCATCAGCGGCAGGGTGACCGCGCGCAGTACCGACTTCACCTGCGGGTCTTCGCGTCGCATGCGGTCGAAGATGTTGTTCGACTGGGGCCACTGCAGGTCCGGGTTTCGCTCGCCAACCCAGGCGAGAAGCGACGCCCACGTCACCACACCGGGATCCGCCTGATATCCGATCTCGGTCAAGGCGGGCCTCCTTCTCAGAACTGGAACGTCGCGAGGTTCACCTCGTCGCGCTCTACGTCGTCTCGCCGGATCACCCGCGATGCGGGAGGCGGGGGTGTGCGCTTCTTCGGCGTCGCCTCGGACTTGAGGACTCCCCACAGCGCCCAGGTGATGGCCTGCGCCATCGACACGGGCTTGGTCGGGTCGGACTGCTCCCACGTCACGCCCGCGCGGCCGATATTGCGGGTCGTCGCCAGCTCGAGAGACTTGGTCACCTCGGGCTGGTCACGGTGCGGGACGAGCCCCGCGTTCACGTGCTCGATGAAGAGGGTGTGTGCGGCGGCGATCTCGTCGAGGTTCATCGCGAGGTACTTCACCTTCGCGCGATCGAGTGCTGAGATCACCGAGGCCGCGTTCTTCGAGTCGAGGACGACGAGCGCGTTCCCGTGCTCGGCCTTCAGCTTCTTGATCATGGGCGCGATCCAGCGCGTGCCGCTCTCGGTGTGCAGGTGCTCGACCGCGATCGTCTCGGTGTCCATACGAACGGCGGCGCCGACCGTGCCGTATCCGCCTCCGCGTCCGAGTGCGAGCGCGAGGACGACGCCATCTCCCGCGACTCCGGCGGCATCGTCCGCGTGCCTCTTCCACACCTCGATGTCCAGCTCGGACAGCTTGGCCGCGACCTCGGTTTTCCGGCTCGGCCAGATCGAGCATCGCTGGCGGGCGAAGGCTTCGGGGTTGGTCTGGCCCATGCGGTGCCATGCGTCCTGCACGGTCTTCCACGCGAGGCGGATGCCGAGGCCGGGATTCGCCTCGCGCCACACCTGCGGGTCGCCGAGGTTGATCTTCGCCGCCGTGTCCGGGTCGTCGGAGCCGACCGGGGTGTGCTCGATCCATCCCGTGCGATCCATGCCGCCGGAGCGTCCGCGATCGCGGAGGCCTTCGAAGTACTCGCCGTCCTGGTCCTCTTTCGGCACGGTGCCGGTGAACAGCACCTGCAGGTTCGGGCTCGCGTCCGAGGCGGGCAGCAGCGCCTCGAGGATGGTCAGGGGCGAGTGCTGTGCCTCGTCGATGATGAGCACGTCGAACGAGACGCCGACGCCGGCGGCTCCGGTGCGGGTGAAGAACACGAGGCGGTTGCCGTTCTTCAGCTCGATCGCCATGTTGCCGTTGCCGGTCGAGATGCCGGTGATGCCCTGCGCGGTCTGCTTGCCGCCGCCGACGAGTTCAGCGCGGAGGATCGGCGAGGCGAGGATGATGCGGCGAGCGCGCCGGAATGCCTCGCGGGCGGTCGGTCCCTCGTGGGCGGTGTGACCGATGAGCTTCGGCGCGCCGTCCTCGCGCGGCCACAGGTACAGGTGGGCGAGCTCGTACGGGAGCAGAATGTTGCCCTTGCCCTGTTGGCGCGAGACGAGGATCCCGAACTCGGTCGCCGCCCACTGGCCGTCGTCGTCGATCGAGGCGATCGCTTCGAGCGCCCCCTCCTGCCACGGGTCGCACACGATCGATGCGAGGTCGCAGATGTCGAGGACGTCGTCGACGAGCGTGCTGGTCCGACTAAGCGGTAGCGCCCTTACCCGCGGTTCTTGTAGCCCGAGCTGCACGTGCTGCGGCGAGTTGGTCGGCAAGGGTCAGCTCCTTCGGCGTCTCCACCGGGCCGCGAGTCGCTTCGACGGCGGTCTGGAACACGCGAGCGATGGGAGCGATACGGGTCGGGTCCTTCTCGGCGACGTTCTTGAATACGGTGCGGAGCGTGTCGACGATCAGCTTCATGTCATCCGGCTGCTCGACATCATCGGTCGGCGGAGCCTCGGGGGCCGGCGTGAACTCTGGCTTCGCGGCAGCGCGCGGCTTCGTCCGTCCGGACGACTTCCGCCCGGCCGCGGTGTGAGCGCGGCGGCACGCCTCGTCGACCTCGACGCCCTCGCGGAGGTGACGACGGTAGGCAGCATCGGTGCCGCAGGGGGCCTTGGGACGTCCCATCGCGCTCCCCTCCCTCCGAATTCCCCCATGCGCCGTTTTTACCTGCGGAGAGAACCGCCAGGACCGCGCGGGAGGCTGGCAGCCCCGGGCCGACTCTGGATTTTTTGACGATCCAGGAGTCGGCCCGGATGGGGCGTGAGCGGGGCGAGGTTCGCGTCTACGGGCTTTGAAGATGCCTTGAGCAGTCGGACCCCGAGTGCGGTGATCAGAGAGACCGTGCGAGCGCACGACCCAGCTTGCGGAGCAGGCGGCGAAGCGCCCACCTACGGACCGTCACCACGGCCTGACCATCCGGGCCGAACGCGATTCGAAGCGGCACACCGATGACGGCGAGCTCGGTCGGCTCGGCATCCCCGATCGCGGCGAACAGGCGGAGCTGCATCGCGGCGTCGTTCGGGTCGGTCTTCATGAAGCACTCCAGATCTCGGTCGCGGCATGGTTCGACTTCCGGCTGTTGCAGGAGCGATGCATCGGCACCAGGACCTGACCGGCCAGGCGGCCGCCGTTCGCGATGGCCTGGTCATGATCAGCGGTGAACGACATCCGGTGAGTGTCCGGCAACGTCGTATCGATGCTCTCCCCACAGCCCCACCCCGAAGGGGATCCGTGGCCGCAGGGGAGGTTCTGCGCTCGGGTGCGTCGCTTGAGCGCTGCCTGCTGGCGACGATAGGCGCGGTGCCCCTTGCCGTCGCGTATCGAGCTACTGCCCACAGCCACCACCTCCGACGAGCGTGCGATGACGCACCGTGCTCAACTCGATAGGATCAGCCCGTGCTGGCACTCATGGCGGCCATCGTGCCGATTGTTGCTTCCGCCTACGTCAGCGGGTCATTCCTCGTGGACTACATGAGACAGAACCACGCGGCCCGGGTATTCGAGCGAGTGACGGCGTGGGAGTCTTCTCGTCGAGGTGCGCTCTACGAGATGAACGTCTCCGACGAGCGTCGCACCCGTCTTGGCCATGAACTGACGGCGCGCAAACGACTGCTGCTCGAACTCAATGGCGTCGATCCCGATCTCGGGACTAGGACCTTCTTCAGTCGAATGGCGGATCCAACTCCTGCATCCGGCATCGAGCAGCGCCGGCAATGGATCTTGCTACTCAGCTCCGCCGCAGGCGTCGTGCTCCTAGGGCTCGACGCGGCCTCGTAAAGGACTGTGCCCCGCCGCCCATCACCGCTCGAGTGTGCGCATCATGCGACCAGCCCTGTGCGGCTCGCTCTACGCTCCCGACTCCATACGGGCTGCGCGAGGTCATGGCGGCGGCGGTCGCTCTAGCAGAGGGATGAGAGCGTGTGGTGGCGGGGCGAGAGCCCGGCGCGGGAACGCCGGAACGATGCCCGAGAACCAAAGAAAGCCCCGCCGGATCGGCGAGGCTTCGGGGACATGGTTCAGGTGCAAGCACAGCTTAACACACCATCTGGACACATTTGACATATTTTTGCGGTCGCATGAGTCCTCACGGAGCCACCGCGATCTCTTCGAACCGCTCCATCGCCCGATTGAACATCCACACGGCAGTTCGGACGAACGTTGCAACGAGCGCCCAACTGGAACTTGCGACATGCCTGCCTGGATCTCGCGGGTCGATCTGTTCACGCTTCAGTGCCATGACTGCCATTGCCGAGTTTCCGTGCGCGAGTGAACTACACACCCGCCACGCATGCAACGGCGTCAGCTTCTTAGGATTCGGGAATCGACGCTCGACGTCCAGAAACATGTCGGTGCGACTGATCTGCGTGACATCGAGTTTGGACTGCCTGAGCTCCTTGACCCCGTTGCGCAGCCGCTCAAGGTACGCATAGGTTTCGCCGTTGACCGTCTCGCCATCGAAACCGACGTCGGTCGCAAAACGATTGGCCTCCTGAGCAAACCACCAGCTAACCCGCAACGATCGCAGGATCCGCTGTGCCGGCTTACCCGGCCCGAATAGCCACAGGGCCGTGGCGCAGGCCTCGAGCGCGGCGCGAATCAGGACATATCCCGAGTAGTGCGGAAGCCGGCCCTCCTCCCGAACAAGGCGCGCGAATCCGTTCAGGTGATCTGCCGCGATCTGCAACTGCCAGCCAACCTGCAAGGAGATCGGCGCGTAGTCAGTCTTGCCGTCGGCGCGTTGCAGAGCGCCTCCCGTTCGAGCACGCAGCCCGCGAACACGCGGCATGAAGTCGTCAATCTCATCAAGAAGCGCGAGAACTTCAAGCCGCCCGGCAGCTTCCATCTCCGGGTCAGGTTGCCCATCAGTCATGCACAGATCGTCCCACGCTCTCGGCCAAGGCGAACGCCTCCGATACCCTGACCGGCATGGAGTGGTGGGGATGGATCGGCTGGGGTGTCGGCGTGCTCGGCGGGGCTTACGGCACAGTGCAGTCGTTTCTTACGGCTCGAGCTCTCCGGGCTGTCGCGGTGCCATGGACCGTGACTACGAGCGACAACGTCAACTTCATCTTCACGAATCTGTCGGCGTACACCGCCCGCGACATCCGGCTCGAGGTTCCACACGGCATGTTGTACGGTCCCCCCGGCACCGATGGTCCGATGGCCATGCCTGGCCAGCCCGAAACTCTCCGGCCGAATGAGACATTCCGCGCGAACTTCGCCAACCCTTTCGGCGTGGGCGGCGAGACCATGACGATCACCTGGCGGCCCCGCTTTGGGCTGAGGCGTGAGTTCGTGATGCGCATCCCCACGATCTGATTCTCACACCCTGCTCCTCTCATCGATTCCGGCGAATGCATGCCACGCCCGCATCACTCCGCCGGACCCTGCGAATAGGTCGGTGAATTCGTCCTGCGGTTCGGCGCCGAGGAGGTCGAACATCCATCGGCAGAAGGCGGCGGGCTTCGCCCCGATCACCCGTCCCGGGTCCGTCGTGCGCGAGCCCGGCCGATACCGCAGCACGTCGATGCGTCGCGAGGATCCACGCGACGCGTCGTCGGCGGCCACCAGCGACGCGTCGTCGAGGTCCTCCGCGACGCGTCCACCTGGTCGCCGCGACGCGTTCTCGAGTCGGTCGCGACAGATCCTCTCGCCCGCCATGGTGAAACGCGACGCATCCAGACGCCCGCCACGGTAGATGACGGGCTCCCAGGCGTTCAGAGGGCCAGCACTGCGCGTAGGCCGCTCACCTCGGTCCCACACCGCGACCCTCGATCCAGGCGGGCAAAGTGCGAGCACCTCCTGCAGCGCACGAGCCGACGTCGACAAGGCCCAGCCGTCGTATGTGTCGAGCTGCTCGATGAGACGCCTATGGTCGACCTCGCCAGCGAAGTCCGGGTGATTGCCGTAGTAGCGGCGAGACAGGCCCGGGTAGGGCGGATCCGCATATGCCAGCCGCAGCGGAGCGTCGCTCCCCACCGCGGCGACGCCTACGCCGGAGCGGAAGCGGTGCCGAGCTTGTCGACACCGCTTGGAGCAGCACAAGGCGTCGCGTCGCGCGGCCGCGGGGATCTCTCCCCTGCACCAGGCGCAGACCCTCACGACGCACGCTCGCGCGCATCAGGCGTCTTGCGCGGCCGACCGCGACGCGACCGCATCTTCTTCTCAGTGGCGAGAACATCGGCGGCACGGAAACGGCCGGCGAGCGGCTTCAGGTCACCGGACTCCACCCACCGGCGGATGCGGCGCTCAGCAGACGCGAGTGCAGCATCGCCCTGGATGCGCTTCGCGGCCTCCGTAAGGGTCAGCCAGGTGCTCATGCGGCCTCTCCCCTCTTCTGGGCCGCCACTGCGAGAACGTCGTCCTGCCAGTAGCGACCCATCTCCGGTGCGAGGAGCTTCTGTGTCACCCAGTTGCGGACAGTGCCCGTGGTGCGCTCCACGAGGCGTGCAGCGTCCGCGAGGGTCAGCCAGCGCGGGTCATGGGGTCGCACCTCGGCCGGGGCTGGCTCGGCGAACACCGACGCCCACAGGCCGCCGTCGTCCTTCGAGTTCGCCTCCCACTCGCAGGCGTCCGTCGTGCACCGATACCGAGACGGGCGACCGTTGCGGCCGGGCTGGATCCTCACGGCCATCAGGTCACACACCGGGCATGCGGCCTGCGCCCACCGGGGTGAGTCTTCGAGCGGCCAGCGCACGGCGGCATCCGCGACCGTCCACACATCCGGGGCATCCTTGTGCACGACCATCACCCCCTCACAGAACGAGTAGACCTGATGCGAGTCGTTCGCCAGGCGGTCGAGCTCGTCGAGGATCACGTCGACGGCGAGCTGCACCACGTCATGAGCGGCATCCGCCATCGCACCGGCCGGGAGGCCAGCGCCGGGCCGGTCCTCCCCCGCGACATGGTTCGCCCACATGTTCAGAGTCGTAGTGATGTCGTTCGATGCATCGATGAGGTCAGCGGCCACGGGCGCCGGGATCTCGATCGACGACGACTGCACCCGGATCCGGTCGAAGACAGCGGCCTTCGTCGGGTCCGCGATCGAGCGGAGGTGACCGACGATGTCTGCTGCATCCTCGAGGTGCCGGCGCAGACTCCGGTAGCAGCGCTCACAGAGCAGGACGCCGTCGCGAGCCTCGACCATGACGCATCCCCTGCACGGGAACATGCCGGTGTAGTCGGGGCCGGAGTGGGCGCAGGCGGCGTAATGCTCGCCGCTGACCACGCACCCTCGGATGCAGTAGCGCTCAGCCATGTCGAACCCCCTCCGCGATGCGCCTCGCCGTCGTCATCCCCGAGCGGCGGCCCCCGACGAGCGTGATCGGCTCGCCAGAGAGCGCGCGCACCGCGACGTCGCGCTGCCACGGCATCAGCTCGAGACCGACACTCTGGGCGAAGGCATCCACTCGGTCGGCATCCGTCTCTTCCGGCTTGTCGGTGCAGACGCAGTCGACCTCCTCATCCGGGTCACGGGACACGATGATCGACAGCTTCCCGTGGCACCACTTGCAGGAGTCCTCATCCTCAGAACGGTGTGTCGTCGCCAAAGGTCCATCCCCCCTCTGTGGGCGTCTCGGGAGTCGCCCACTGCTCTTCGTTCGACGGCTGCGCCGCTGATCCCTTCGCGTCGGTGCTCTTGGCGGTGCGGGTGACCTGCGCCGTCGCGTACCGCAGACTCGGGCCGATCTCATCGACCTCCAACTCGATCGCCGTGCGCTGGTTGCCCTCGCGGTCCTGATACGAGCGCTGCCGGAGACGACCCTGAGCGATGACGCGCATGCCCTTCGTGAGGCTGCCGGCGACGTGCTCAGCGAACTCCCGCCAGACCGATGCCCGGAGGAACAGAGCGTCGCCGTCCTTGTACTCGCCGGCGGCACGGTCGAAGATGCGCGGCGTGCTCGCGATCGTGAAGTTCGCCACCGGGAGGCCGTTCTGCGTGTAGCGCAGCTCGGGGTCGGCCGTCAGGTTGCCGACGACGGTGATCACGGTCTCCGCAGCCATCAGCGGGCCACCTTCGCGTCGAGGGCGTCGATCATCTTGAGTACGACCGCGGCGACCTGGACGAGCTCGGCGCGCAGCTCGCGGGTTCCGTTCTCTGCAGCCGCTTCGAAGACCTCTTCCCGAAGGATCTGCCACCATGTCACCGTCCCGTCGCCACCCTCGTTCTCCGAATGCGCCTTCGTGTCGAGCGTCGCGACCGACGCGATCTCCTCCGCGTCCATGTGCGGGTGCAGGCCGGTGGCGCCATCCAAGGTGGCTATCGTTGCAAGTGGACGCTCGTCGGCCCCCGTGCCCATCGGGAGGTGACGCTGCTCGCCGTGCTTCTCGATTGAACGCATGGCCTCAGCGAGGATCTCTGCCAATACCGGGCCGAAGCGCTGATCGGTGCGCACTGCGTCGATGTCGACGTACCCGGCGAGGATCAGCCCCTCAGCCTGGCGAACCAGCGTCGTTTTCTGTGTCTGGGAGCTCGCGCCCTTCCGGAGCTCACCCGCAACGGCGTCCCGGATCTCCATGAATTCCCCGACGGGGATCTGCGTGTCCTTGCTCATGATGCTGTCCTCCTCTGTGCCGCGATCATTGATTCGCGGCGGATCCTGTATGCGGTCTCTCGTGGTGTCTCATCGGCCTCGGCAAGCAACCGGAGCCGGAAGCTGCGGTCTCTCGCGAATCGGGCCGTGGTCAGGTCGATGAAGTCGATGAGGGCGTCAGAAGGGCTCATCGCTCCACCCCTCTCCCTGTCTCATGTCCCAGCGGCGGATATCCAGGAAGTGCTTGTTGCGGAGCCGTGCGTTTTGGCAAGCGATGCAGGGTTCCAGCACTCCGCCGGGATGGTCCTCGCAGAACGGATTCGGTGGGAGCACTTCTCGCGACATGCGGGCTGACGGAGTCTCGCCCTCGCGCACACGCTCGCCCTCCCGCGCCCCCTCGCTCTCGCTCTCCCGCTCGCTCCCTCTCTCCCCCGCCAGGAGTGACTCGCGAGGCTCTCGCGAGCGCCTCGCGAATGGTGGCGGCTCCGGAAGCTCGGACTTCGTCGGCCGGTCGATGCGACCCCAATGCGTGAACGCGTACAGGGAGACACCACGGTCCTCGTAGAGCGTGAGCACTTCCGCTTCGGCCAGCTCGAGCAGGTGATCCACCAGGACGGACTCGGTCACGTCGGACTGCTCCGGATACACGTCGGCGAGGATCTGCCTCAACTCGACGCGTCCGCGGCCGTGGTCGTCGGCATGCATCCGAAGACCCTCGGCGGTCGCTCTCAGCGCCGGCGGGAGTCGACGGATCTGCCGGAACGCCTCGACCGTCATCGTTCTTGGTCTGCTCAGCGTCATGGCGAATCGTGCCCCTCAGGATTGCGTCTACTGCGGCCGGGAGTTCGTTGAGCGGAATCCGGTAGCACTCGGTGTACCCGCGGCCGCGGCGCAGGATGATCTCGGAGTCGTCGGCGGTGGCGAAGGCACGCGGCCAGGTCTTCGCGAGCTCGCGGAGCGCGTACGGCTCCCACCCGGCGGGGCTGTCGCGCATCATCATCAGCACCTCACCGCCGGTGTCGACCATGTGCCGGATGCGAGAGTCGCGCCACATGATGCCAACCTTCAGCACCTGCTCGGTAGGCCAGTACACGGCGTACACCGTGCCGATCGTCGGACGCTTCATGCGACACCCGCGATCGCGCGAAGCCGCCACTGCATCCACTGGTCGCCGTACACCGAGCAGCCCATCTCCATCGCTACGGCAGCCGAAATCCTGATCCGGTTCAGGCCCTCTAGGCGATACCAGGCGAACTCGTGCGGGAAGTACACCGGCACCCGCTCAGGGCAGGTCACCCAGCGTCGGACCTTCCAGCCGTTCGCGAGCGCCTTGGTCTGCAGCTCGGCCTCGCACGCTCCATTGCAGATCATGCAGAGGCTGAGGCCATCGACGGCCGTCGGGATGTTCTTGGAGCCGCCCGCCCCGACCGCGCGACGGTGCTGAAATGTCAGATCGAGCGCACCGCACATGACGCAGCGGTAGCCATCGCGGAGGTACACACCGCGGCGGATCTCTTCAGTCGGCTTGCTCACGACGCCACCGCCATCGACTCGAAGAGCGCTGGCACACCGGGGCGGGCAAGCAGCACACGCAGCGCCGCCGCCGCCTGCTGCGGCACGACACCGTTCCCGCACGCCTTGAGCTGCTCCGCGCGAGACAGCCCGATGTCGGGCGCCGTCACCCAGCCAGCAGGCCAACCCATCATCCATTCCGTGAACTGAGGGTTCAGGCGGGCTTTGCCGTTCTTCCCGTCGAGCCGAACGGGGCTCGAGGCATGGCGATCCACGATCCGCTCCCATCGCGCGATCGCTGCCGCGTACGGCCCCCACTCGGTCGCATGCTCGGCTGCGACTCCACCGAGCAAAAGCTCGCCTTTGCGATCGCCGGACCTCGAGGTCTGGCCTCCATCCGCCATCGCCACGTTCGGGGTCGGCAGTAGATGGACTACGCCCGGTAGCAGGGGCTCGCCCCGTCCGTTCACTTCGTTGCCATGGCTGTTCGAGACCGATGGGGTCGGCAGCAACGTGAACTCGGCCACGTCCTGCAGCGTCACCATGTGGTTACCGGCGCGCTTCTTCTCGGGATGCTGCGACCCGCCACGACTCCCGGCATATGCGTCGGGAGTGGGCAGCAGCGCTAGGGAAGCATCCTCACTGCGATAGCCAGTGGGGTGCCCGCCCCGTTCCCATTGATTCCCTGCTGCTTCAAACGCTCTCGCCGTTCGAGGAATGCCTCCGGTTCGCCCTCGAACGGGTGCGCGGACGGCGTCGGAAGCAACTCGCTCGCGCGGCCAGGCGAGAATGAAGACACGGAATCGACCGTGCGGGGCTCCGATGTCGGCTGCTCGTAGGCCGACCCATTCCGCATCGAACCCGAGCTCGGCCAGGTCTCCGAGTACAGCTCCAAGTGCCCGCAGAACATGCTCTGGGTCGTCTCCCACACAGAGCGGGCAGGATTCCATCTCGACAGCGGCATCCGCTGATAGGAGTCCTCGGACATTCTCAATCACCACCCAATCGGGTCGAATCTCATCAATGGCTTTCGCGAACTCTGACCAGAGTCCTGAACGGGTGCCGTCGTTCATGCCGCGACGGCGGCCGGCGAGCGACACGTCCTGGCAGGGGAACCCGCCGGCGAGAATGTCCACGCGTTCGGTGGTTGACCAGTCGACGGAGCGGACGTCACCGAAGTTCGGCACGTTCGGGAAGTGATGTGCGAGCACCTTTGACGGGGCGGCGTCGAACTCGCAGAACCACGCTGGAGTCGCGTTGAACACCTCGTCGACAGCCATGCCAAGCCCACCGACGCCGGCGAACAGCTCGCCCGAGCGGAAGCGCGCGGCCCGTGAGCGGCGCATCACGAGCGTGTCCGGCCAGCTGATCTCACCCGGGATCGTATGCAGGGGCTGGGAGTGCCCGGCGGGGCGTATGCAGCGGCGATCGCTGGTGCCGAAGTGCGCGTCGCAGCGCAGCGCGCTCATCGGGTCACCCCCGATAGAGTGCGGGCATGTCGAAGCAGGATGTGACGCTCCACTACAACGGGACTGAATTTCTGATCTCCATCGAGGACAAGGACAAGATCGAGTACCAGCTTCAGCAGGGCCGACAACTGGTCTGGCACTTCTACCCGGTGAACGCCCCCAACACGATGGTCGGCGTGCACATCGGCCCCGGTGTCCCCCTCCATTTCACAGCGGCTCGCGGGTATCGCGATGACTACGAGGACCTCGACTGACTGCGCCGAAGCGCGGCACGTACCTTCCCCCCTCGCTCCACACACACGATTGGCCCCCGATAGAGTTCGGGCATGACTGAAAACGCTGTGCCTGAACTCCCGGCGACAATCGGCGAGTCCGTGAAGTTCAACGGCGGATCCTCCGGGAACCCCGTCACGGTCACGCGCGTCGGAGAGAATGCCTTCGAAGTGCGATACGACCTGAACCCGTCCTACCTCGCGATCCTGGAGCAGGACGGCAGAGATTCCTTCTTCCTCACGCCGGCACCGGGTGTTGGCGCAGTCGGCGGCGGATGGGATGCGTGGTCGTTCTTCTACGAGCATTTCTGAGCTCGCCCTGACCGCGCTCATCGGTGCGCCCCGAACTGCGCGGCGATAGCGCGGTTGATGTTGAGCATCGAGTTGACCTTCGTGCGCAGGGCGCGCTCGGTGCCCGCGGCGTAGTGGTACTCGGCTTTGACGTTGTGCCATGCCTCGAGCTCGGCCTGCGCGTCGGTGTCGGCCATCGCGCGGGCGAATGTCGCGGGGACGTTGTTGCGGCCGTAGTGGGCGAGCTGGGTCTGCTTCTTCGCGATGTAGGCGCGCTCGGCGTTGTAGCGGCGGGCGTTGATCTCGAGCATCACGTCGGGCAGCTTCTCCATCAGCCCGACCGTTTCCCGGATGAAGTACTCCATCTCGGTGGGGTTGGTGGCCTGGTAGTCGAGGAGCTGCGCGCCGGCCTTGATGGCGAACGTCGCGGCTTCGGTGGTCATGACCTCGCCCGTGCTGGGGTTGGTGTACATCAGCGGCGTCCCCTCTTGCGGCGCGCGGCGCGGCGGTCGGCGCGGTTCTGCGGCGGCAGGTAGTCGCGCGGCGCGGGCCGATCGGCCGCCGCTGGCGTCTGCACCGGCTCAGGGGTCGGCGCGGTGGCATGGTCGAGCGCCCACGCGGACTCGACGATCGCCTTGCGGCGGGCGCGCAGCGCGCGGTGACGGGCGGTGCCGGCAGCGTCCGGGGTGAACACGCGCGCGGCACGGGCGTCCGCCTCGACCTGGTCGATCTGCTCGACCGTCTCGGCCGCGGCGATCTCCGCGTCCCAGTCGCGCACGGCGGGCGCGGCGTCCGATGCCGACGCCGCGGCCGTGGCGGGCAGGTCGCGCTCGTCGATCTCCTCCTCGATGCGGATATCGCCGAGGAGGTCGCGGAACGTCTGCCGGAACGCGACCATGCGCACGGTTCGGCCGAGGTGGCGCATCGGCGATCGGTCCCACTTGCCGGACCATTCCTCGGATGCGGCGGGGTACTGCTCGGCCCAGCGGATCGTGACCTTCGTCGGGATCCGCACGTCCTTGCGGTACACCTCGACGCGGGCGAATTCGGGGTGCGCGATCTCGACCGAGATCACCTCGCCGTCGCTTCCGGTCTCGACGGTCGGCGCCCACGCCTCGACCCAGGTGTCGCCGTCGTTGGAGAACTCGACCGGGCCGGTGCCGTCCCAGAGTCCGGAGGCGTGCACGATGTGCTCGACCTCGCCGATGGTCTTCTTCTCTACGAGCTCAGTCGACATTCTCGACCTCCTGGAACTTCAGTGCGGGTGCCTTCCGGGTCGTGCGCGGGAAGTGCTTGAGTGCGGATGCCTCGAGCACGGCGAGTTCGACGCGCAGCATCTCGACGTGGCCGTGCACCTCGGGCGCAGCGGCCTTCCAAGCGGCCTCGTCGATCGACGTCGTCTCCGAGACCGTGGTCTGGAATCCGCCGTGCTCGGTCATGCCGACTGCGCCGAAGCGCTGCGCGCCGGGGAGCTTCGCGGTCGCTGCCTTGACCTTGTCGTTCGCGACCTTCTCGGCCTTCACCGCGGCGTCAAGCTGGCGCTTCCGTGGCGCCCACTCGGCAACCGCGTCCGTCACCTCTTCGGGGAGGTCGTCGACGTCGGGACATCCGGCGTCGCGCCACGCGATGAAGTCGTCCGCGCGCTCGACGAGCCACGCGATCATCTCCTCGTCACGAGGCACCGGGATCCACGTCGCCCCGGCAATCGGCGGCATGTCGTTCTCGTCACGGACCTCGAAGCCGTAGAGCGCGTAGTCGGCGCCGAGCACGTGGATCTGCCACTGCATCTGCGCCATGTGCTCGACGGGGATCGCGTCCGACTTCCACCCGAACTCGTGCGACTTCACCTCGATGACGACGAGAGCGCCGCCCTGGTCGACACCGATCGCGTCGGGGGTTGCACGGTGCAGGTCGTTGTCAGCGGCGGCCCAGAGCGCGCCGTTCGGGGTGAGCGAAGCGAGGCGCTCGGCCGCCTCGTCGAGGAGTGCGGCTTCGCGAGCGTGCCCGGCGTTCGTGGCCTTGTTGCCCCGGAAGGTGGAGCCGTTCATCTTCTGCTCGACGATCGTGCGGCGGGCCTTGATGCCGGCGCGGGCGATCTTCCACGCGTCGGAGGCGGTGACGCCCTCGCCGCGCTCGAGCATCCAGACGGTGCGGGGCGCGTCGTCCGGGACGACGAGTCGGGCGGCGGTGATCTGAGGGGTCATGACGGATCCTTCTTCGGGAGCGGGATGAGGAACGCGGCGACGAACGTCGCGAGGCTGATGAGGACGCCGAGATCGGCACCGTTTACCCCGGTGGCGGGGTCCGCTGCGGCCGGTCCGCAGATCGCGGCGACAACGAGCGCGGCGACGACGAGGAGCATGCGCGCCGGCGCGAGCGGCCAGATGCTGCGGTGATCGGTCGCGATCGGTCCGTCGATCACGGGCGCGGTGCGGTCGGCGACGCTGAGGTGCATGTCCGCCGTGAGTGGGGTGAAGTCGTCCACCGGGGCGACGTTGTCGTCGGTATCCTGTGTCTGAGGCATGTGCTTGCCTTTCGTTTTCGGTGGGGCGTCCGGTGCAACGGGCGCCCCGCTTTCGTGTGTGGGGTCAGGTTGTGAGTGCGCCCGCGCCGAGGCGGACGCGGAGTCGTTCGACGCCCTTCGCGGTGACGCGCACCTGCGGGGCTGCGGGCTTGAGGTCGCCGGTGTCGCGGTCGCGGTACGGCGGCATCGCGCGGACCTTGAGATACCCGGCGTCGACTGCCTTCGCGTACGGTGTCCACCGCTGCTTCTCGCCGCGGTAGATCCAGCCGAGTTCGTGAAGCGTTTCGAACAGTCGCTGCGGCCCGGTCTCGATACCGGCGCGGCTCAGCATCGGGGCGACATCGCGCACGGCGTAGTCTGTGCCGGCGTCGGCGATCTCCTCCCATGCCTCAGCCATCGGCACGAGCACGGCGATCTGCTCGTCCTTGCGGGCGATGATCTCCTGCGCGTTGAGCACGGCGCGAGCCATGAGCTGCTCGGGCGTCTCGACGGCGTAGCTGCCGGTGCGGCGGATCGCTGGGATGACCTCGTGCGTGACCCACCAGCGGAACCGGCGCGCCTCGGGCTTGTCGGACCGGATGACGACCTCGTACATACCGGACTCGGAGACAATCGTGACCGCGCGGCGCTGGCCGCCCGAGCTGATATCCGCCTGACGGATGTCAGCCTCGTCGAGACGCGCAGCGACGTTGCCAACGTTCGAGATCTCGAGCACTCCGCAGATGTCTGCGAGCACGAACCACGCCTCACCGTCGAGCGTCACCGTGCGCACCTCGCGGTCGGTGTACTGGAACACCTCGAGCGCGCTCATGCCGGGTCCGCCTCAAGGCGCGAGATGCCGAATGCGATGAGGCCGGAGAGCACGGCGTCCGCGAGCGTGCCGAGCGCGAGGATGAGGAGCAGCAGCCCCCAGGGCGCGAGCATGCAGGCTGCGTAGACGAGCGTCACGGTGGCGGCGGCGTATCCTGCGGCGGCCACCCACAGCACGGGGCTGAACAGCGCCACGGCCAGATCGATCGAGTCGTTCGGCGTGGTCGGGGCATCCGTCCCCACGGTGCCCCGACCCGCCTGACCCGATACCCCAGCGGGCACCCGGCCCCCAGACCGGGAGTTCATGCGGCCTTCGCCGTTTCGTGCTCGTGAGCGGCCATCTCTTCGATGGCATCGCGCATGATGATCGCGGCGGCCATGATGCGCTCCTCGCGCGTCAGGTCGACGGTCACGACGCCACCGCCAGCGGGAGGAAGGCGCTAGGCACGAACGTGGCGGGCGACACCTCAAGGCACTCAGCGATGAGGAGCAGTTCGGTGAACGAGAACTCCGACTTTCCCGCGACCTTGCGGTTCAGAGTCGGGTACGGGATGCCGGACTCGTCCGACACTGAGACCTTCGTGCGACCCGCGGTCTTGATGGCGGCGTCGACCGCTGAACCGACTTCCGAGGCAACTGGATTGATCATGTGGTCAATCATCCTCATCACGCGATCAACCGTCAAGTTAACCGAATGATCAATCTAGACAATTGGGTTGACTGGGTGCATACTTAGACCCGTGACTACGAGACAGCGCGGAGAACTTTTCGGCCGATACGTGGGCCTTGAGCTCAAGGGAGCGATCGTTTCCCGAGCGCTCACGGCGAAGGCGGTGGCCGAGCAGATCGGCCGCGCCGACGCGAACCTCAACCGTTGGCTGAACGGCAAGACCGAGATCCCAATCGCCGTCCTCTGCGAGGTCTGCGAGGTGCTCGACCTCGAACCGCGCACGATCGTGGAGCACGCCTACGACCGCATGGTCGAGGAGCTCGGCGAGCGCGATGCACCCACGAACGTCACTCCTATGCGCAGGCGCGATGTCCCCGCTCTCGTGCAGGATGAGCGCGCGGTCGCGAAGAAGAAGTCTCGCGACCCCGGAGGGGATGAGGGGGAGTTCTGATGGACTCGAAGATTCTGGAGCTGTACGGCTCACTCGACACGCTCGGCGTGCGCGTCGAGTTCTGCGACCTACCGCCCGATCGCGACGGCGAGTACGTGCACGACGAGCGGCTGATTCGTATCCAGCACGATCTGCGGTTCCGCCGCTACGTGAGCACGCTCGCGCACGAATGCTGCCACGCAGTCTTCGGGGACACCCCGACGATGTTCGGCCCGCTAAACGCGAAGCAGGAGCGTCGCGCGGATGAATGGGCCGCGATGCAACTCATCGATCCACATGACTATCGCGTGGAGGAGGCCCGGCACGAGGGACACCTCGACGCGATGGCGATCGCCCTCCGGGTCACGACCGACATCGTCGAAGCCTTCCGACGCGTCCTCGTCCGCATCGGCGAAGACGTCTACGTCGCCCCGAAGATGGGCGCCGGCCAGTGGGCGCACCGCATCGGCGCAGCCTGATGCCCACGGCTGCGCGACGCCTCCGCGTCATCCCAGAACGACGCCGCGGCATCGCCGCGATCCGCGTCTCGAAAGAGCGCGACAACATGACGAGCCCCGAGATCCAGCGGCACGTCATCAGCGAGTTCGCCGCGCGCGAGAACATCGACATCGTCGAGTGGATCGAGGGCATCGACGAATCAGGATCGCGGAAGCGCTCCGCATGGTGGAACCGGCTCGCGTACGGCTGCGAGCGCATCGAGCAGAGCGCGGCCGACGTTCTCGTCGTCTGGCGCATCGACCGCGCAGCACGCAACAAGCTGAAGTGGGCGGTCGCCGAAGACCGCATCGACACAGCCGGCGGCGCGATCCTCTCAGCCACCGAACCCAACGACTCATCCCCCGCCGGACGGTTCGGCCGCGGCGTCATGGTCGAGCACGCCGACTTCATGGCGCGCTCCATCGGCGCGACCTGGAAAGAGACCCTCGAGCGCCGGGTCCGCCACGGACTCACCCCGAACGGCCAACGCCACTTCGGGTACGCCTACTCACGCGAGACAGGCACATACGAGATCGATCCCGTCGAAGGGCCGAAGCTCGCCAGCATGTACCGTGCCTACGCCGCTGGTGAGGCAGCGTGGGAGATCGCGCAGCGCTTCAGCGCACCCGACGCCGCGCCCGGCGAAGACGGAGCGCACGCCCGCTACGCACGCTGGAACACCGCATCGATCCTCCGCCTCCTCGACAGCGGTTTCGGAGCTGGCCTCGTCCTATTCCGCGGCGACCTCCACGACGGCGCGCACCCGCCTGTCATCACCGCGGAGGAATGGACGCGCTACCAGCACGCCCGCGATGCCCGTCGCCGCCGGCCGCGGGCCGAACGATCGCCGTACACGTACTCCGGATTCATCTACTGCCACTGCGGCGGCCGAATGGGGGGACGCACCGACCACGGCCGCCCCCGCTACGCGTGCACCGACTCGGCGCAATACACCCGACACCCCGATGCGTCACTCGCCGCGCACATCATCGACGACGCCGTGCTCGCATGGCTCGCCGAGATCCGCGACGAACTAAACGAAGCAGCACGCCGTGCACCCCGTCGGCCGCAGCTTGTGCAGGATCCGACGAAGGAGATCGCCCGCCGCATCGCCCAGGTCACGCAACGCCTCGACGCGGCGACGATGAAGGTCGTCGACGGCACCATTCCGAACGACGCCTATCAGCGCATCCGCGCGCAGCTCGAGGCCGAGCAGGCCGAGCTGTCTGCCGAGCTCACACGGCACGCGGCGCAGCAGACTGTGCAGCCAATCGCGTTCGTCGGCGACCTGGTGGCACAGTGGCCCGACATGCCCGTTCAGCGCCGACGCGAGGCCTTGCGCCTACTCGTCGACCGCATCGACGTCGACCCTCCCGGCGCCTCGCCGCGCATCCGGATCGCGTCCGCTCTCTCGCGGAGTTAGACGCACGCATCGGACGATGCCGATAGTGAGAGCCACGGGGCACGAGTCTACCTGGCCCCACCCCCATCGCCCTGCGGAAGGCCGCTCCTCAGTCGCGGACGGCGCGGTAGGCCCGTGTCACGTACGGAAGATCGATGGTCGTGTCGCCGTGCAGATCGAGCTCGTCGAACAGCGCGTCGAGGTCGCCCCGGATCCGAGCCTTCTCATCGTCGGAGGCGGTGATGATGTAGCTGCGCGACGCCGCCATGCGGTGCAGCAGGTCGCGCGTGATGGGGCGGACCCACTCCCAGCGCTCCTGTTCGAGCGAGCTGAACGGTGCAGCGACGACAGGATCTCCCTCGGCGAGCATGTTCTCGGCGTGGCTGCCGTGCATGATCTCGGTCAACCGGCGCACCCATGCGACCCGATCGTCGCGGATGTTCCAGACGAGGCCCAGCACTCCCCCGCTGCGTACGACCCGACCGATCTCGGCGGATCCGGCGACGGGATCGGCCCAGTGCCAGGCCTGCCCCAGGACGACGGCGTCGACGCTGGCATCCGGAAGGGGCAGCCGCTCTGCCGACCCCACGAAGGTCGGCACGCCCGGCACGGCTCCGCGCAGCGTCGCGAGCATCTCGGAATCCGGATCGATCGCGACGACCTCGGCATCCGGCGCTTCCGTCAGGACCCGCGTGAGCTTGCCCGTGCCGGCACCGACATCGGCGATACGGCGGGTTCCGTGCGGCATCCGCTCGAGCATCCACGCCACCGCCTCGAAGGGATACTCGGGTCTGCCGACCTCGTAATCCCCGGCCTGTGCTCCGAACGACGTCGCCATGTCCTCAGCCATGCGGCCAGCCTACGGCGAGTCTCCCGCCTGGTCGCCGACCTCGGGGTGAGAGTGGAGACGTGCCACTGGACTTCACTGCGATCGACTTCGAGACCGCGAACTCCAGCCCCGCCTCCGCCTGTTCCGTCGGACTGGTCCGTGTGCGCGGCGGCGAGGTCGTCGCCACCACCGGATGGCTCATCCAGCCGCCGCCCGGTCACGACGAGTTCCAGGAGTGGAACGTGCGGATCCACGGCATCCAGCCGGAGGATGTGCTGTCGGCTGCCACGTGGGTCGACCAGTTCGACAGACTCTGCGCCTTCGCCGGAGCCGACGTGCTCGTCGCCCACAACGCCGACTTCGACCTCAACGTGCTGCGCCGCGCCTCGGAGGCGACGGGGCAGCTCTGCCCGCCGTACCGCTCGCTCTGCAGCTTGCAGGTCGCGCGGAAGACGTATGTGCTCGACTCCTATCGCCTGCCCGTCGCCGCAGCCGCCGCCGGATTCGAGGAGTTCGCGCACCACGATGCCCTCGCCGATGCTCGTGCCTGCGCGCAGATCGTGATCGATGCGGCCGCCAGGGCGGGTGCCGCCGACGTGTTCGCGCTCGCCGACGCGCTGAGCCTGCGCGTCACCGCACCCGTCGCGCCTGCTCTGGAGCGCGCCGTCGCCTGAGCCGACACACCGCTCCCGTGCGCGGCGACCTCGTAATGTCCGATGCCGGCCGCATCATGAACACATGGATGCTCTGGCTGTGGTTCTCCTCCTCGTCGCCCTCGCGGCGGGTGTCGCTGTGGGCTGGTTCCTGCACGCAGGACGTGGGGCCGCTGATCTCGCGCGCGCTCAGGCCGAGCTGGCCGCCGCGCGCGACGACCGCGACCGCCAGTACGACCTCTACCGCGATGCCGTCGAGCACTCACGGAACGAGCAGCGAGCCGAGGCGCAGCGCGTGCAGCAGCAGAACGCGGTGCTGACGGCGCTGGCTCCGGTGCGGGAGAGCCTGCAGCAGATGCAGACGAAAGTCACCGCGATCGAGCGCGAGCGTCACGCCCAGTTCGGCACGCTGGAGGAGCAGTTGCGACGCGCGCAGGAGTCCGACGAGGCGCTGCGGGCGACGACGGAGTCCCTCGCCGGAGCGCTGCGCTCGACAGCCACGCGCGGAGTGTGGGGCGAGACGCAGTTACGCCGCGTGGTGGAAGCGGCAGGGCTCACACGCCACATCGACTTCGATCTGCAGGCGACGATCTCCTCCGACCGGGGCCAGGGTCGGCCCGACATGGTCATCCGTCTCGCCGGCGGCAGCTCCATCGCGGTCGACGCCAAGGTGCCGCTCGACGCGTATCTCGAGGCATCGGCGCTGTCGGCGGGCGACGCCCAGGAACCGCAGCGGCGATCCCTCATGCAGAAGCACGTCAAGGCCGTCCGCGCGCACATCGATGCCCTGGCCAAGAAGGCGTACTGGGCCGGACTCGACGCGAGTCCCGAGTTCGTGATCTGCTTCCTGCCGAGCGAGTCGCTGCTCGCCGCGGCCATCGACGAAGACCCCACCCTGCTCGACTACGCGTTCAGCCGACGAGTGGCTCTCGCGTCTCCCGTGAATCTCTGGGCCGTCCTGAAGACCGTGGCTTTCACGTGGACGCAGCAGGAGGTGTCGACCGAGGCACGCACGCTGCTCGCCCTCGGCACGCAGCTCTATGACCGGTTGGGCACTCTCGCCGGGCACGCCGACGACCTGCGCCGCGCCCTGGAGCGCACGGTCGACAGCTACAACCGCTTCGCCGGCTCCCTCGAGACGCGCGTGCTCGTGACGGCGCGGCAGTTCCCCGGCGTCGATGCTGCGGCTCTCGCGTCCGTTCCGGCAGTGACGGAGAGCACAGGACGACGCTTCACGGCTCCCGAGCTGATCGCCGCCGACGGGCGAGGGGACGAATCCGTGGCTGAAACGTCAGAAGCCACCGACCACATCGGTGCGGCATCGGTGCGCGCGGACGTGGGCGAGGTACGGGTTCGTCTCGACGAGATCTAGGGGCCACCGACGCTGTGCACCGCCGTCACGCCTGCACTGCGGCCTACGGCGTAGCGCGCGGACGAACGGTCGAGCAGCGCCTCAGGCGATACCGGGTACGCCGCTGAGCAGCAGGATCACGAGGCCACTGGTGGCGAGGAAAGCTCCGATCATCCACCAGGCACTGATCTCATGGCCCTCGTCGCGGCGGACGCGGAACAGCACGTCAGCGCGGCGAGCCGGATCGGCGATCGCCGCCGGCGGGGTGGTCACGGGCGGGGTGGCTGCGACGCCCGGCTCGGCGTCGGCGCTCACTCGGAGAATTCGCCCGGTGTTCGTCGTGATGATCTTCGTCGCGGCGGCCTTCGAGCCGCTCGTGTGCTGCGTTGTCATCCGTTCGCCCTCCTGTGCCTGCGGTGCCTGACGGCTCCGTCCACGGCGACAAACCCAGTGACAATTGTGACACGGCGCTCCGGAAAGCGTGGCTCACGCCACCCCGGCCCTATACCGGCTCGATAACGATGCCGTCGTCGTCGGCCGGGAGAAACGCGCCCTCAGAGGGGCCTGTGAATCAGAGCCACTTCGAGACGAGGTGCTCCGAGGCGATGCGACGGAGGGTTCCGGAAGCACCACGGAGCACGACGCTCTCCGTGTACACATAGCCCCGCTCACGGCGGACGCCCGCCACGAGCTGGCCGTCGGTGACACCGGTCGCGACGAAGATCGTGTTGTTGCCCTGCACCAGGTCGTCGGCCTCGTAGACCCTGTCCATGTCGAGCCCGGCGTCGATCCCGCGCTGACGCTCGTCGTCGTCACGCGGCCACAGACGACCCTGGATGTGTCCGCCGAGCGCCTTGATGGCGCATGCCGTGACGATGCCCTCGGGGCTGCCGCCGACGCCGACGCACATGTCGGTGCGCGCATCATGCCGGGCGGCGTTGATCCCACCCGCGACGTCACCGTCGCTCATCAGTCGGGTGCCGGCGCCCGCATCGCGGATCTCCTGGATGAGTTGCTCATGACGCGGACGGTTCAGTACCGACACGACGATCTCGTCGACGGGCTTGTCGAGCGCACCGGCGAGCTTGCGGATGTTCTCGCCGATGGGGAGCCGGATGTCGACGACACCGACGCCTGCGGGCCCCGTGACGAGCTTGTCCATGTAGAAGACGGTGGAGGCATCCAGCATCGTGCCCCGGTCGGACACCGCGATCACGGACAGCGCGTTCTGCCGACCCGCTGCGGTGAGGGAGGTTCCGTCGATGGGATCGACCGCGATGTCGCACAGCGGTCCGCGCCCGGTGCCGACGACCTCGCCGTTGAACAGCATGGGTGCGTTGTCCTTCTCGCCCTCGCCGATCACGACGCGGCCTTGGAAGTCGACGGTGCCCAGGAACGCGCGCATCGCGTCGACGGCCGCCCCGTCGGCGGCCTCCTTCGCGCCTCGACCGATGAAAGGGACCGCGCGGATGGCCGCAGCCTCCGTCGCTCGCACCAACTCCATCGCGAGGTTACGGTCGGGACGAAGAGGGCTCAGATCCGCAGTCAGACTCACCATGCGGTCAGCCTAGCTATCGACGCGAGCGAACAGCCCGGTTTTCCGCCTCCATCCCTCGAAGGAATCGCGATTCTTAACGCCTGGGCACGAGCTGCCGTGCGAGCGGGACGCCCGACCTTCGATACGACTCCGGTGGCCCCGATAGAGTGGCACCTGTCCCGGCTTCCCTTATCGCAGGAGTTCTCATGCCCGTCGCCACCCCGGATCAGTACGCCGAAATGCTCGACCGCGCGAAGGCCGGCGGCTTCGCGTATCCCGCATTCAACGTCTCGAGCTCGCAGACGATCAACTCCGTCCTCCAGGGGCTGACCGAGGCCGGCTCCGACGGCATCATCCAGGTCACCACGGGTGGAGCCGACTACTTCGCCGGCCACACCGTCAAGGCACGCGCCACCGGCGCTCTCGCCTTCGCCCGCTTCGCCACCGAGGTCGCCAAGAACTACCCGATCACCGTCGCGCTGCACACCGACCACTGCCCGAAGGACGCCCTCGCCGGCTTCGTCGAGCCGCTGATCGCAGCCTCCGAGGACGAGGTCAAGGCCGGCCGCAACCCGATCTTCCAGTCCCACATGTGGGACGGCTCGGCGGTTCCCCTCGCGGAGAACATCGAGATCGCGAAGGACCTTCTCCCCCGCATGAAGAACATCAACGCCATCCTCGAGGTCGAGATCGGCGTCGTCGGCGGCGAAGAAGACGGCGTGCAGCACGAGGGCTCGAACGACGCCCTCTACACGACGTTCGCGGATGTCGACCAGGCCGTGCAGGCCCTTGGTCTCGGCGAGCAGGGTCGCTACATCGCCGCCCTCACGTTCGGCAACGTGCACGGCGTGTACAAGCCGGGTGGCGTCAAGCTGCGCCCGGAACTCCTCGGCGAGATCCAGGCCGAGGTCGCAGCGAAGTACAACACGGGCGCCAAGCCGCTCGATCTGGTCTTCCACGGTGGCTCCGGCTCGACCGACGAGGAGATCGCCCTCGCGGTCGCGAACGGCGTCATCAAGATGAACATCGACACCGACACGCAGTACGCCTACACGCGTGCGATCGCCGACTACATGTTCAAGAACTACGACGGCGTGCTGAAGGTCGACGGCGAGGTCGGCAACAAGAAGCAGTACGACCCCCGCGCCTGGGGCAAGATCGCCGAGTCGGCGATGGCAGCCCGCGTGGTCGAATCGACCCGTCAGCTCGGTTCGTACGGCCAGTCGAAGAGCTGATCCGTCGCGACTTCGATGAGAGATGCCCCAGCCGGTCGGCTGGGGCATCTCTCATTTCGCAGCGTGGCGCGGTCGGCCAGCCGGGCAGCCGTCAGCCTCGGCCGCGGCGGATCCGGACGATCGAGATCGCTGCATCGATCAACGCATCGATCACGAGCAGCAACCCGAGGGTCCTGCCCGCTCCCCGCACGCGAGACGTTACCCACGCTCCCGCGGCGAACTCCCCGAACGACAGGGCGAGGCCGACCACGGGACGGCGGCGGAGAGCCTCGCCGAGCCGCGCGAGCGGGCGTTCCCGACGGGTGAGAGGCGTGAACTCCCCGACCCCGGCGATCGCCGTCTCCCGTACCGCGGTCCACCACCCCACCGGCAGGAACCGCCGTTGCGGCCGTGCGGTCGCCCCGCCGAACGCGGCGTCGATCAAGTCCGGCGCGACGCCGAAGGCGGCCAGGAAGGCTCGCTCGCGGGACTCGGCACCGATCACACCACCCAATGCCTCGGGAATCAGTGCGCGGTGGGCGGCATCCACGTCGAGCCTGACGGCGGCGGCCAGCTCCAGGAGCTCATCGCGGCTCCCGTCACCCTCGGTGAGCAGTCGACGGTAGATCTCCGCAGTCTCGGGAACACGGATGGCGTCGATGTCGAGCACGGGTAGGGTGTCGCGTTCCGCATCCGTCCAGAACGGCACCGGACCGCCGTTGCCCGCGGTCACCTCGAACCACACGTCGGCGTCCGCGCGATTCAGCTCGATCACGGGCACCTCCGCCCTGGAGGTCGACCAATCACCGGTCGGCTCCGAGGTCTCGAACTGCTGAAGCGACCAGTCGCCGGACTCCCGGTGATCGACGGGCATTCTGCGCGCCGTCGCCAGGATCCTCGCGATGCCGGGGCCGCGGTGCGAGAACGCGGAGACCCTCACCGCCGAAGCCGCGAACAGTGCGGAATCGATCGCGGCATCCTCCGACTCGTCGGCGCCCACCTCGGCCGAATCGTCGATGAGCTCGTCGACCAGTTCCTCCACCGGATCGAAGCCGAACGCCTCGTCCTCATCCACGTCCACGTCCACGTCCAGCCAGAGCGTCAGGCCCTCCGCCTCGAAGGCTGACTTCAGCTCGCTCGTCGACAGGGTCGACTCGACCGTGTCCTCCTCGCTGAGCGTCAGGACGTGGCCGTCGTCCGTCACCGGGATCGCGAGTACGGCCTCCTCCCGGTCATCCCACGCGGCTGTCGCATCGCGCATACCGGCGGGAACACGCAACAGGGAGAGGATGTCTCGGGCCGCTGGCCGAGGGTCGGAGCCGTCGCCACGATCCACGGAGGCGTAGGAGAGCTGGATGCCGAAGCTGTTCTGAAGCATCCTTCGACAGTACGTGCTCCCGCGGCTACTGCCCGACGGTCGCGAGGTAGGCCACGAACGCCGGGTCGTTCATCATCGGCACCGAGATGCAGATCGTCACGACGATCATCGTCGCCAGCGCACCCGCGATCGGCACCCACCAGCTGATCCGTCGACGCCGCAGACGTCGGATCGACAGCGCCGCCGTGATCGACCATCCGACGGCGAGCACGATGGCCGCGATCGTCCCCCAGATCCGCCCCTGGGCGAAGTTCGTGAACTCCCCCTCGATGCCGAGGATCTTCATCGTCTCGTTCATCACGGTGGGCAGATCGAGATACGACAACCCGGTGATGATGATGTTCACCAGGCCGTAGGCAAGCAGCGCGATGGTCACGAAGCGGTCGACCGGGTGCGGACGTGCCGCCGGGGCGCTCGCGCTCGGATCGGGCACCGTCGGGCCTGCGGCCGGCGGTGCCGGCGGGGCGACGACGACCTCGTCGAGGGGCGGCAAGCCGGCGGCTCGCCGCTGCTCCTCGGGCGTGGCGAGTTCGCCGTACTGCGGGCGCTGATCGGTCATCCCGCCATGCTAACCGTCCCGACCCTGGGCGATTCACAGCGAGGGCGCGTGAAAACGATAGCGGCCCCGGAGAAGTGGGGACTTCGCGGGGCCGCGGACGTGAAGCGCTGGGGACGCTTCTCATCCAATTTGATCACCGGCGCTGGGGACGCCCGTGGTGATCAGTAGCGCTGATGCATGCCGCTACTCACCTGATCATAGGAAAACGTGTGCCCGAGCGCCAGGGGTCAGACTTCAGATAGTGAACTCCGCGCCGTCGGAACCCGCGTCGAAGTTGTCGGCGCCGAGTTGCAGCGAGAGCCGTCTGGCCGTTCGCTGCAGCGTCGCCACCAGCTCGCTGTCCACCACTGCGCGGTCGGCCGGCAACGAGATCGCGAGCGACGCGGTGACGCCGGGGGCGATGACCGGCACCGCCACACAGGTCGCGCCGATCACATACTCCTCATGATCCACCGCCCACCCGGGCGAGTGCTCCAGCTGGGTCAGCAGTGTCGTGCGATCGCTGATCGTGCGCGGCGTGAGCTCCTCCAGGCGATGTCGGGAGAGGTAGTCCAGTCGCTCATCATCGGGCAGGTCCGCCAGGATCTGCTTCCCCAAAGCCGTCGCGTGCGCGCTCGACTGCAGTCCGACCCACAGCTCCACCCTCGGGTTGCGCACCGCGTCGACGATGTCGACCAGGTGCATCTCTCCATCAGCGAACCGGGAGAGGTACGCGGTCGCCCCCACATCCTCCGTCACGTCCCGGAGGGCGGCTCGGACTCGAGCCAGGAAGACACCCCGCGAGTCGATCTGCTGCTGGAACGAGGGGAACCGGGCCCCGAGCACCAACCCGTCGGGTTCGGAGTTCAGATACCCCTCGTGGACGAGGGTGCGCACGAGATTGTATGTCGTGCCCGGTGTCAGCCCCGTAATCGCCGCCAGCATCTTGGTCGGAAGCGGCCGAGGTGAATTGGCGACGATGTCGACCAGCCGCAGCGCGCGCTGTACCGACCCGATGAGGGTCGGCTCCGCTTCCGCGGCGCTCAACGCTACGCGCCTCCTCCAGTGGCGCGACCGCCGAGTGCACGATCGTCACGCTGACCGGAAGCATCGTGTCGAAGCTCCTTGGGCAGGGAGAACATGAGGTCCTCCTCTGCGGTCTTGACCTCTTCGACATCACGGTACCCGGCGTCGCCGATCGCATCCAGTACCTCGCGCACCAGTACCTCGGGCACGGATGCACCACTCGTGACGCCGACGGTCTCGACGCCGTCGAGCCACTCCTGCTGGATCTCCTCCGCGTAGTCGACGCGGTAGGCGGCCTTCGCGCCGTACTCGAGCGCGACCTCGACGAGGCGCACGCTGTTGGAGGAGTTCGACGAGCCGACGACGATCACGAGGTCGGCACCGGCCGCGACCTTCTTGATCGCGACCTGGCGGTTCTGCGTGGCGTAGCAGATGTCGTCGGACGGCGGGTTGTGCAGCTCGGGGAAGCGCGTGCGGAGGCGATTCACCGTCTCCATCGTCTCGTCGACCGAGAGAGTGGTCTGCGAGAGCCAGACGACCTTGTTGGGGTCCTTCACGACGACGGTGTCTGCCTCTTCCGGGGAGTTCACGACCGTGACGTGCTCCGGGGCCTCGCCTGCTGTCCCCTCGACCTCTTCATGACCCTCGTGACCGATGAGCAGGATCTCGAAGTCGTCGCGGGCGAATCGCACGGCCTCGCGGTGAACCTTGGTGACCAGAGGGCAGGTCGCATCGATCGCGTGAAGTCCACGATCCGATGCGGCGTTGACGACCGCCGGGGAGACGCCGTGCGCACTGAAGACGACGTGCGCGCCCTCGGGGACCTCGTCGACCTCTTCGACGAAGATCGCGCCCTTCTCCTCGAGCTCGGTCACGACATGGATGTTGTGCACGATCTGCTTGCGCACATAGACCGGGGCGCCGTAGCGTTCGAGCGCCTTCTCGACGGCGACGACGGCGCGGTCGACGCCGGCGCAGTATCCGCGCGGCGCGGCGAGCAGGACCCGCTTGCGTCCGGCCACCGGGTTATCCTGAAGCCGTCCGGCCGCCGCACGAACACGTGGGAGACGGGGGACGGGGAGATGCACGGCAGTCGAAGTCACCCTTGGATTCTACCGCCGCGCGGCTGTGCGGGGCCGGAGAGACCAGGGTCAGGAACGGGAGCGGATGACAGTCTTCGAAGCGACGACGGGCCAGGGTGAGACGCCGCCCGCCGATTCGGTCGCCCCTCGCGATTCCACAGCCGATGCCCCCACCTCGGTCACGAGGCTCAACGCGACGATCCGCGACTTCATCGCCCGCTGGAACACGGTCTGGGTCGAAGGTGAGATCACGTCCTGGAACGTGCGCGCCGGCAACGTCTTCGCACGGCTGAAGGACACCCGCTCGGACGCGCAGATCTCGATCCGCGTGTGGTCGAGTGTGCGCGGACGCATCCCGTCCGACATCGGCATCGGCGATCACGTCGTCGTCGCGGTGAAGGCCGACTACTTCGTCAAAGCCGGAGACTTCAGCTTCGCGGTCTCCGCGATGAAGCACGTGGGGCTCGGCGATCAGCTCGAGCGTCTCGAGAAGCTCCGTGTGCAGCTGCGTCAGGAGGGTCTGTTCGACCCGGCCCGGAAGAAGCGCCTGCCGTTCCTCCCGCACGTCATCGGGCTGATCACCGGCGAGCGCTCGGACGCCGAGAAGGACGTGCACCGCAACGCCGAGCTGCGCTGGCCGCAGGTGCGCTTCCGCACCGAGTACGCCGCCGTGCAGGGTGATCGCTGTGTGCCCGACACCCTGGCGGCCCTCGCGAAATTGGACGCGGACCCCGAGGTCGACGTCATCATCATCGCCCGCGGCGGCGGTGACCCGCAGACGCTCCTCGGCTTCAGCGATGAGCGTCTCGTGCGGGCGGTGTCCGCGGCGACCACTCCCGTCGTCAGCGCGATCGGACATGAGAACGACCACCCCCTCCTCGACGATGTCGCCGACCTCCGCGCATCCACCCCGACGGATGCGGCGAAGCGCGTGGTCCCCGACGTCGGAGAGCAGCGGGCTCTGATCGCGCAGCTGAGATCCCGCGCGACGTCGCGCCTCACGCAGCGCCTCACGCACGACATCGCACAGCTCGAGCAGCTCCGCTCCCGCCCGGTCCTGCGCTCCCCCGCGCCGATCATCGACGCGCGCGCGCAGGAGCTGTGGCTCCTGCTGTCGCGTGGTCGTGACAGTCTCACCCGGCAGCTCGACCTCGCCGGACGTCGCACCAGCGAGCTGCGCGCCTCCCTGCGGGCGCTCTCCCCCGCGGCGACCCTGGCTCGCGGCTATGCGATCGCGCACCTCGAGGGCGGCGTGATCCTTCGCGATGCGGCGGATGCGCCGGCAGGCAGCGCCCTGACGATCACGGTCGATCGTGGATCGGTGGCTGCCCGCTCGGAGGGCGAGATCCCTGAGAACGACTGAGCCGGGCCGACACGACGCACGACGTAGGATGGAGGGGTGAGCGCCCTGAACGACATCCCCGTGGAGACGCTGTCGTTCGAGGCAGCCCGTGACGAGCTCGTGAAAGTCGTCGCCGAGCTTGAACAGGGCTCTCCGACCCTCGAGCACTCGCTCGCCCTCTGGGAGCGCGGCGAGGCGCTGGCCGCTCGCTGCGAGGAGTGGCTGCTCGGCGCGAAACGCCGTCTGGATGCCGCTCGCGCAGCCGCGTCGGACGACGAGACTCCTGGCGGCGACGCATGAGCAAGCAGCCTCCGATCATCGCCGAGCTCGGACGCCCGGAGACGCCTGACGAGACCGCCGCCCGCAAGGCGGCGTCGAGTAAGGCCTACCGATCCAGCCAGACCTTCCGCAACCTCATCGCGGCGCTGCTGGTCACAGTGGCCGTCGTCGCCGTCATCATCTTCGCCGTGCCCCGGGGCGAGCCTGTCGAGCGCAAGCCGCTCGACGTCGCGTCCGTGGCCGAAGGCGTGGAGTCCTCGATGGAGCGCCCCGTCCTCATCCCCGAGCTCGGCACCTTCTGGCGCGCGAACAATGCGGAGATGCAGGGTGGCGCCACGGTCGTCTGGGAAGTGACGCTCGCCCCGAAATCCGACACCGAGCGCGGCTTCGTCAAGGTCGCGCAAGCCTTCGACGCCGACGCGTCCTGGGCCCCGCAGCGACTGAACGGCATCGCACCCACGGACACGGTGCGCATCGGCGGACTCGACTGGGACGTCTACAAGCCCGGCAGCGCCGAGTCCAACGCGAACGTCACCTACGCCATCGGCACTCAGGCGGGCGACGACTACATCCTGCTCTACGGCGCGCGCTCTGCAGACTCCACCGCGGAGCTCGCAGAATCCCTCATCCCGCAGATCCGCGACATCTCGGAGGCCTCATGACGCACCCCTTGACCCCGGCCGCAGCCTGGCAGCAGATGCAGGAGGGCAACCGCCGTTTCGTCGCGGACGAACCGCGTCACCCGAACCAGGATGTGCTCCGACGCAAAGACCTGGCGGCGGCGCAGCACCCCGTCGCCACGCTGTTCGGCTGCTCGGACTCACGTCTCGCCGCGGAGATCATCTTCGACCTCGGCCTCGGCGACCTGTTCGTCGTCCGCAACGCCGGCCAGGTCATGGGTGAATCGATCGTCGCGAGCCTCGAGTACGCGGTCGCGGTGCTCGAAGTGCCCCTGATCGTGGTGCTCGCCCATGACTCCTGCGGCGCGGTTCGCGCGGCGATCGACGGCACCGCGATCGACGCCGCTCCTCTGCCGCCGCACATCTGGAAGCTGATCGCCCCGATCGTCCCCGCCGCGCGGAAGGTCCTGGCAGAGAGCGGCGGCGGCACCGTCGCCGACATCGACTCGGAGCTCGTCGGCATCGAGCATCTGCGCAACACCGTGCGCGACCTGCTGCAGTCGTCCGAGATCATCAGCAACGCCGTCGCCGAAGGCCGTCTGGGCATCGTCGGCGCCAACTACCGTCTGGCCGAGGGCGAGGCGGTGCCCGTCATCACGGTCGGGCTCGACACCGACGTCACCAAGGGGATCGACCCCGCAACCAAGGAGGGTTCGGAATGACCGACACCGAGTACCGGATCGAGCACGACACCATGGGTGAGGTGCGGGTGCCCGTGAACGCGCTCTACGGGGCGCAGACGCAGCGCGCCGTCGAGAACTTCCCGATCTCGGGCAAGGGCCTCGAATCGACGCAGATCGCCGCCCTCGCCCGGATCAAGAAGGCTGCAGCGCTCGCCAACAAGGAACTCGGCACGCTCGACGGCGCCATCGCCGACGCGATCGCCCAGGCCGCCGACCAGGTGGCCTCCGGCGCGCACGACGGCGAGTTCCCGGTCGACACCTACCAGACCGGTTCCGGCACGTCGTCGAACATGAACATGAACGAGGTGCTGGCCACCCTCGCAACCGGCATCCTCGGTTCGGCCGTGCACCCGAACGACCACGTGAACGCCTCGCAGTCCTCGAACGACGTGTTCCCGACGTCGGTGCACATCGCCGTGACGCAGGCCCTCATCGACACACTCATCCCCGCGCTCGACCACCTCGCCGTGGCCCTCGAGGCGAAGGCGGAACTGTGGAAGGACGCGGTCAAGTCCGGCCGCACGCACCTCATGGACGCCACGCCCGTGACCCTCGGCCAGGAGTTCGGCGGCTACGCCCGTCAGATCCGCCTCGGCATCGAGCGCGTGCAGTCGGCCCTCCCGCGCGTCGCCGAGGTTCCCCTGGGCGGCACCGCCGTGGGCACCGGCATCAACACGCCCCTCGGCTTCCCGCAGAAGGTCATCGCGCTGCTCGCGGCCGAGACCGAGCTGCCCATCACCGAGGCGAAGGATCACTTCGAGGCGCAGGCCAACCGCGACGGCCTGGTCGAGGCCTCCGGCGCTCTGCGGACGATCGCCGTCTCGCTCACCAAGATCAACAACGACCTGCGGTGGATGGGCTCCGGCCCCAACACGGGTCTCGGCGAACTGCACATCCCCGACCTCCAGCCCGGCTCCTCGATCATGCCCGGCAAGGTCAACCCGGTCGTCCCCGAGGCCGTGCTGATGGTGTGCGCGCGCGTGATCGGCAACGACGCGACCGTCGCCTGGGCCGGAGCATCCGGTTCGTTCGAGCTCAACGTCGCGATCCCGGTGATGGGCACGGCGGTGCTCGAGTCGATCCGTCTGCTGTCGAACGCCTCGCGCGTGCTCGCTGACAAGACCATCGACGGCCTGCAGGCGAACGTCGAACGCGCCGCCGCTTTCGCGGGCATGAGCCCGTCGATCGTCACCCCGCTGAACAAGCTCATCGGCTACGAGGCTGCCGCGAAGATCGCCAAGCACTCGGTCGCCAAGGGCATCACCGTGCGCGACGCCGTGATCGACCTCGGCTACGTCGAGCGCGGTGACCTCACTCTCGAGCAGCTCGACGAGAAGCTCGACCTGCTGTCGATGACGCACCCGGGCTGACCTGCACGAAACGACGGATGCCGCGATGACTCGTTCCTCGCGGCATCCGTCGTTTCCGGTCCGCAAATGCATGACCGTGTTCCGGGTGCATGAGAACCCAACAGGAACATTCATGCATCTGGCAAGAACTCATGCGGATGGAGCGGGTCAGACCCGCGCACGGCCGAGTGCTGCCATCACGGCCGCCACAACCACATCCCAGGTGTGCAAGATCATCGCGTAGTCGAAGCGAAGAGTCTCGAACCCGAGGCGTGATGCCGCGGCATCGCGCATGAGATCCCGGTGACGCTGACTCGGTCCGTCGTGGTTCTCCCGACCGTCTGCTTCCAGAATCACCCGCCCCTCGATGACGAAGTCGACTCGTCCGACTCCTGCGACTGCGACCTGCGTTCGCACCTCGACTCGGATGAGGTGGAGCCTCAGCCGTACCAGCGATTCCAAGCCGCTCTCCGCATCGGGCCGTGCAAGATCGACGAGCCAGCGCGCGGAAGCAGGAAGAGCCGCCCGGACCCTCGCGCGTGCCGCGGCTGTAAGCATCCGCTTGTTCCATGCCGACTCGAATGCAGCGAAGAAGAACTCCTCGCCATAGCAGGCGAATGCGTGCAGAAGCGCGACATCGATCGGAGCGATTCCGATATCCATACGTCCTGGGGTGAAGTGGGCGACGCAGCCGCACCGCTCCGGATGATGACGTCGACCACCGAGACCCATCCACACGTGCACCTCTTTCGGCATCTCGAGCGTCCACACTTCTCGAGCGCGCAAAGCTCCACCGCACGTGAGGGCGCCACCGTGCGCTGCTGCCGAGACCACTTCCGGTGCGGCGTCACCCGACGCGAAAAACCAGGGCCGCACCCGAACGATACGTCCGGCCCTGCACTCGACGCCCAGCCGCGAACGCGAGCAGCCGAACGCCTGAAGTCGGGTGCCGCGCGCGACCCCTCCGAAGTGCCCGAGGACGGAGCCGACGTCGATCATCGTCTCATCCTGGATGCACGTGACCATTGCTCTCGCACGCCGGAGTGCAATCCGTGGAATCACGTTTCTCAAACCATGGCTGTGCAGTCCCGGACCACCCGGTCCGCCCCCGGATGCATGAGGATTGCACGAACGCAGGATGTCCAGCGCCCGAACGGTCATGCATCCGGGCGCCACTCATGCATTCGGCGGAAGGCGAGATCCCCGCGCACACGACGGCGGATGCCGCGGTCTCAGACCGCGTGGCATCCGCCGTCGTCGCCGTCATGCGTCGTCAGCTGAGCTCTCCGCCCTCCAGGAGCTCGGTGACGAGGGCGGCGATGGCCGAGCGCTCGGAGCGGGTCAGGGTGACATGTCCGAAGAGCTCATGCCCCTTCAGCGTCTCGATGACACTGGCGATCCCATCGTGCCGGCCGACGCGGAGGTTGTCCCGCTGACCGACGTCGTGGGTGAGGATGACCCGCGAGTTCTGTCCCATGCGGCTCAGCACGGTGAGCAGCACGTTCCGCTCGAGGGACTGGGCCTCATCGACGATCACGAAGGCGTCGTGCAGAGAGCGTCCACGGATGTGCGTGAGCGGCAGCACCTCGAGCAGTCCGCGCTCGACGACCTCTTCGATGACGTTGCCGGAGACGACCGAGCCGAGCGTGTCGAACACCGCCTGCCCCCAGGGGCCCATCTTCTCGCCCTGGTCGCCGGGCAGGTAGCCGAGCTCCTGGCCGCCGACCGCGAACAGCGGCCGGAACACGATGATCTTCTTCTGCTGCTGGCGCTCCAACACGGCCTCGAGCCCGGCGCACAGTGCGAGCGCCGACTTGCCGGTTCCCGCACGACCGCCGAGGGAGACGATGCCGACCTCCTGGTCGAGCAGCAGGTCGATCGCGATCCGCTGCTCCGCCGAGCGGCCGTGCATGCCGAAGATGTCGCGGTCCCCTCGCACTAGGCGGAACTCGCCGTCACCCGTGACGCGCCCGAGAGCGGAGCCGCGCTCGGAGTGGATGATCAGCCCGGTGTTCACCGGGATCCCCCGAGCCTGGTCGCTGATGCCGACTTCGCTCTCGTAGAGGTCGCTGATGTCGTCGCCGGAGAGGTCGAGCGTCGCGATGCCGGTCCATCCGGAGTCCACCGCCTGTTCGGCGAGGTACTCCTCGGCCCGGAGTCCCAGCGATGCGGCCTTCACGCGCATCGGCAGGTCCTTCGAGACGATCGTGACGTCCTGGCCGTCCTGCGCGAGGTGCATCGCGACCGAGAGGATGCGGGTGTCGTTGTCGCTGAGCCGGATGCCAGCCGGGAGCACCGAGGAGTCGGTGTTGGCCAGCTCGACGCGGAGCGTGCCGCCCTCCCCGACCTCGACCGGGAAGTCCAGGCGGCCGTGCTCGATGCGCAGGTCGTCGAGGTGCCGCAGCGCCTGCCGTGCGAAGTAGCCGATCTCCGGGTCGTGGCGCTTGCCCTCCAGCTCCGTGATCACGACGACCGGGACGACGACCGAGTGCTCGGCGAAACGGAAGAACGCCTGCGGATCGCTCAGCAGAACGGAGGTGTCGAGCACGTAGGTGCGCAGATCCTGATCCGGATCGGCGGACGACGATGCCCGGCTCGACGTCCTACGGGTGGACTGCTGCGCGGTGCTGGTGGCCTGCTGCGCTGTACGTGTGGTCACGACCCACTCCCGACCCGGGGAATCCCGGCTATTCGAACGAGTCGACCAGGGGGTCACGAGCCGCGAACCTGAGGCCGACCCGAACGGGCGCCTTGCCCGATGCCTAGAACGTACGACCGCCCAGGGGATTAACCCGAACTCGACACGCCAGGGATTCGTTACGCGCTGATGAACGTCTCGTTGCCGAACGCGTGCAGGGCGTCGTCGAGGAGCTCGAAAGTGGCAGCATCCGTACCCGCGTGCGGGGCGACCCGCACCGAAGCACCTCGGGCAGTCACGACGATTCCTGCGTTGGCGAGCGCTGCGGCGAGGCGTGCAGGTTCCTCCGGTGCCAGCGCGACGATGCCGGCCCGCTCCACGCGCTCGCGCGGCGAACTCACCTCGATCCCATGGCGGTCGGCGATCTCGATGACACGGTCGACGTTCTCGGCGAGTCGCTCCTCGATGGCGGCGACCCCGGCATCGCGCATGTCCCGCACGCCGATCGCGAGGCGCCCGGCAGCGAGGGTGTCCGGCTGGCTGACCGTGTAGGCGCTCGCGGATGCCGCCGGCCCCGGCAGCTCATCGACGAACAGTCCGGTCGCCGTCGTTCCGGTGATCCCGGACAGCACGGGGACGATCCGCTCCCGTGCACGCGGCGCGAACCAGGCGAAGGCGCTGCCCCTGCCCGCACGCAACCACTTGTATCCGTGTCCGACGACCACGTCGGCGGCCGCGTAGTCCACGTCGATCACGCCGAACGACTGCACCGCGTCGACGATGAGCAGGCGGTCGGGGCCGATGACGTCACGCAGTGCGGCGAGGTCGGCCCGGTATCCGGTGCGGAAGTCGACGTGACTCACTGCCAGCGCGACGACCTCGTCGTCGAGCGCCTCGGCGACTGCCTCCGGCGTCACGCGTCCGTCGTCGGGCGTGATCCACCGGGGCGATACGGCGCGGTCCGATGCGGTCGCGGCCCGCTCGATCGTCAGGCTGACGCTGGGGAACTCCGCCGTGCTCACGATGACCGCCCCGGAGATGCCGTACAGGGCGTGCATGAGTCCGTGCGTCGACGAGGGCTGCAGGGTGACGTCGGCGGCGTCTGCGCCGAGGAGCTCCGCGACGAGCTCCTGCGCCTGGCCGACGCGCTCGGCGACCAGCGACAGGGAGGAGGGGCGCCCGCTTCCCAGAAGGTCGGCATCGGCGAAGACCTCTTCGCGCACGGAGGGGGACAGCGGACCGAATGCTGCCCAGTTCAGGTAGCCGGACTCGTTGTCGAATGTGTCGACGTAGTCCTGGAAAGTGCTCACTGCGTCATTGTGGCACGGTGCCGGGCGTGCCGCCCCGGCTTCAGCGACCGAACCGTCGGTCGCGATCCGCGAAGTCGCGGATGGCGCGGAGGAAGTCGACCTGTCGGAGATCGGGCCCGAGCGCCTCCACGAAGTAGAACTCGCTGTGAGCGCTCTGCCAGAGCAGGAAGTCGCTCAACCGCTGCTCACCGCTCGTGCGGATGACGAGGTCCGGGTCCGGCTGTCCCCCGGTGTAGAGGTGTTCCCCGATCATCTCCGGGGTGAGGTGGGCGGCGAGATCCTCCATCGTGCCCCCCGATGCCTCGTGCTTGGTGATGATGCTGCGAACGGCGTCGACGATCTCGTTGCGGCCGCCGTAGCCGACGGCGAGATTCACGTGGAGTCCGCTGTGGTCTTTGGTGCGCGCTTCGGCGTCGGCGAGCACTCTGGCGAGTTCGGGCGGCAGGATGTCGGAGCGTCCGACGTGCTTGACCCGCCAGTTGCCCTCCTGAGAGAGCGCCTCCGCCAGCTCGGCGATGATCTCGATGAGATCGGCGAGCTCCACGGAGTCCCGCTTTCGCAGGTTGTCACTGGAGAGCAGATACAGCGACACGACGCGCACGCCGAGCTCGTCGCACCAGCCGAGGAACTCACGCATCTTCGCAGCCCCGGCCCGGTGGCCTTCTGCCGCGCTGTCGAACCCGAGCTGGCGCGCCCATCGCCTGTTGCCGTCGATCATCATCGCGACGTGATGCGGGACGGAAGCGGGATCGAGGTGGCGACGCAGCCGACTGGTGTAGAGCCGATACAGCGGCCCTCGCACCGGATTCTCGCGTGATATCACCTCCCTACGCTACCGTGCCCCGGCTTTCGCCACGGTGTGCGGATGCTGAGGATCATGTGCTCGTCGAGGTATGCGCGTCGGCTTAGAGTGAGCACGTGAGCACTCCCGAACAGTCCGGTCCCGACGTCCCCGAGCTCCCGCTGCACGCTGCCGGGGAAGTTGATGCCGCGGTGGAGATCCGACCCACGTGGCGAGGGTGGATCCACGCGGGCACCTTCCCGGTGGCGGTGGTCGCCGGCGCGATCCTGATCCTCGTCGCCGACGGGGCCGCAGCGAAATGGGCCTCCGCGGTCTTCATGGTCACGTCCATGCTGCTGTTCGGCAACTCGGCGCTTTACCACCGGTTCGACTGGAAGCCGAAGGTCAAGGTGCTCCTGAAGCGGATCGATCACGCGAACATCCTGCTGCTGATCGCCGGCACCTACACGCCGCTGGCCGTGCTCGCGCTGCCGCCTGCGAAGGGAGTGCTGCTCCTCTGCCTCGTCTGGGGAGGGACCCTCGTCGGCATCCTCTTCCGCGTCTTCTGGATCAACGCCCCCCGCTGGCTGTACGTCGCGCTGTATCTGCTGCTCGGCTGGGCGGCGGTGATGTACATCGGCGACCTTCTCGCGGCGAACGTCGCGATGATGGTGCTCGTGATCGTCGGCGGGCTCCTGTACACGGGCGGCGCGGTCGTCTACGCCCTCAAGAAACCGAACCCCTGGCCCGGCCACTTCGGCTTCCACGAGATCTTCCACGTGTGCACGGTGCTCGCGTTCCTGTGCCACTGGACCGCGTGCCTGCTCATCGCCATCGCGCCGCTGTCGCCCTCGCTCGGCGCTCCGTAGTCACCGTCACCCGTCCTCACTCGGGCGCTCCGGAACTCGTGGGCGCTCAGCGTGCAGGCGGTTCTTCACCCTCGTCGTGTGTGCTCGAGCCGTCGACCTCGGTCGATCCCGTCGCGCTCGTGTCGGCTTGTGCTCCGGCTGCGGCGCGGGCGGCCTCCTCGGCGTCGAGCTCCTCGCGCACCTCGTCGCGATACCGGACGCGGCGGATCCGACGGTTCATGTCCCAGATCAGCAGGATCACGGCGATCACGATCACCACGATCACCGCGAAGCCCACGAACCCCGGGGTGACGGACACCGGATCGACGGTCATGCTGGGCGTCGGCATCGGGGTCTCGGTCAGAGCGAGCATGAATCGGCCTTTCGTACGCAGGTCGCATAACCTGGTACCACCAGCCTAACGACCGGGAAGACCCACCTGTGACGACCGCACAACAGCTCGACGAACGCTATGGACGAACCCGACGGCGTCGGTGGCCGTGGATCGTCGGCGGCGGCCTCGCGCTGCTCGTGATCGGTGCCTTCAGCTGGATGACCGTCGCGCAGTCCATGGCCTCCGTGGACGCCGACGATCTGGGCTTCACGCTCGTCGACGAGCACTCGGTGGAGGTGAGCTTCCAGGTCACCGGCGTGCAGGGCCGGGACGTCGTGTGCGCTCTCGAAGCCCTCGATGAGGAGTTCGGCGTGGTCGGCTGGAAGATCGTCGAGATCCCCGCCGGGAACAGTCACTCACAGGCGAAGTCGGTCACCATCCCGACGGTCGCCGAGGCCACGACAGGTTTGGTGAACACCTGCTGGGTCGCCTAGACTCGTGGCAGACATACGACGCCCCGGCACGAGCCGGGGCGTCTTGGCATATCCCCCGCAGCACGCCGGAGGGATCCCGAAAGAAGGAGCTTCGCCATGTCCACCGATGCTCAGGTTCCCTTCCTCACGCAGGAGGCTTACGACCGGCTCGTCGCCGAGCTGGAGCACCTGTCGACCGTCGGTCGCGATGAGATCGCCAAGCGCATCGAGGCGGCTCGCGAAGAAGGCGACCTCAAGGAGAACGGCGGATACCACGCCGCGAAGGATGAGCAGGGCAAGCAGGAGGCCCGCATCCGCACCCTCGAGGCTCTGCTGAAGACCGCCAAGGTCGGCGAGGCTCCCGCCAGCCGCGGGATCGTCGAGCCCGGCACCGTCGTCACGGCTCTCGTCGCCGGCGGCGAAGAGGTCTTCCTCCTCGGCAGTCGGGAGATCGCGGTCGGCAGCGACCTCGACGTCTACAGCGAGGCCAGCCCGCTCGGTCAGGCCATCCTCGGCCTCAAGGTCGGCGAGAAGTCGGCCTACGAGGCGCCCAACGGGCGTTCCATCAGCGTGGAGATCGTGAACGTCGAGACTTACGCGGGCTGACCACCCACGCAGAAGCGCCCCCGCATCCTCTCGGACGCGGGGGCGCTTCTGCGTGGGTGGGAAGGTCAGTCGGCGACGAGGATGGGCTCGAAGCCGGCCCGCCGCAGCGTGTCGAGCGTGTGCTCCGAGTGCTCGGGGCCACGCGTCTCGACGCTGAGTTCGAGGATGACCTCGCTGATCTGGAGTCCGTGACCATGACGGGTGTGCATCGCCTCGATGACATTCGCACCCGCCTCGGCGATGAGCTCGGAGACGCGGGCGAGCTGGCCCGGACGGTCGGGCAGTGGGACGCGGATGGTGAGGTATCGGCCCGATGCCGCAAGCCCGTGCGAGACCACGCGCTGCAGGAGCAGCGGATCGATGTTGCCGCCCGACAGCACCGCCATCGTCGTGCCGGTGCCGGAGACCTTGCCGGCCAGGATCGCCGCGACGCCGGCCGCACCGGCCGGCTCGACCACGACCTTCGCCTGCTCCAGCAGGATCAGGATCGCCCGAGCGAGGTCATCGTCCGAGACCGTGACGACCTCATCGACGAGCTCCTTGATGATGTCGAACGGGATGGCGCCGGGGCGCGCGACCAGGATGCCGTCGGCGATGGTCGGACGGGTGACGATGTCCACGGGTTCGCCCGCAGCGAGCGACGGGGGCACAGCGGCGGCGTTCTCGGCCTGGACGCCGATGATGCGGACGGTGCGCCCGAGTTCGGCGGCACGCGCTTTCACGGCCGCGGCGACGCCCGCGATCAGGCCTCCGCCACCGATGCCGAGGACCACGGTGTCGACATCCGGGGCGTCCTCGAGCAGTTCGAGTCCGAGCGTCCCCTGCCCGATCACGACGTCGCGGTGGTCGAACGGGTGGATCAGCACCGCACCGGTACGCTCGGAGAACTCCGCCGCCAGACGCAGCGATGTCGCCACGGTCTCACCCTCCAGCACGACCTCGGCGCCGTACCCGCGGGTGGCGAGGAGCTTGGGAACCGGAACCCCCAGCGGCATGAAGATGGTCGCGGGGATGCCGAGCGCCTGCGCCGCGAGCGCGACGCCCTGGGCGTGGTTGCCGGCGGATGCGGCGACGACGCCCCGCGAGCGCTCCTCGGCGCTCAGGCGTGAGAGGCGGTACGCGGCACCGCGGATCTTGAACGAGCCCGTGCGCTGAAGATTCTCCATCTTCAGCAGGACGGTGCCTCCGTGAATGTCGGAGAGGGCTCGCGACGGCAACGTCGGCGTGTGCGAGATCACCTCAGCCAGACTCTGAGCCGCTAGCTCGAACTCGGTCAGGCTGGGGACTGCACTCATCGATTCCTCCGTCTCCGCTCGCGCGGTACTGTGCTCCAGATAAGGTCTCCGCTGGGCCCGACGCCGGTGCGCCAGGAACCAGAACTGATGGTCACGGCCGCGACGTTGACGAAGGCCGCAAGCGGAACGGCGAACAGTGCTCCGGGGATGCCGGCGATCATCGCGCCGCCCGCCACGACGAGGACGACGGCGAGCGGATGCACCTTGACCGCGGAGCCCATCATGATCGGCTGCAGGATGTGGCCCTCGATCTGCTGGACCGCCAGCACGACCACGAGCATCCACAGTGCGATCCACGGCCCGTTGTAGACGAGAGCCAGGAACACGGCGACGGCGCCGGTCGCGACCGCACCCACGATCGGGATGAAGGAGCCGAGGAACACCAGGACGGCGACCGGAAGCGCGAGCGGCACCTGCAGCAGGAATGCCCCGAGGCCGATGCCGATCGCGTCGATGGTGGCCACGAACAACTGAGTGCGGGCGTAGTTCACGATCGTCGCCCAGCCGTTTCGGGCGGCACCGTCGACGGCGGGCCGCGCCTTGCGCGGGAAGATCCGAAGGGTCCAGCGCCAGATTCCTGCGCCGTCGGCGAGGAGACAGATGAGGATGAACAGCGACAGCAGCGCACCGGTCGCGACGTGTCCGACCGTCGTGCCGATGGCCAGTGCGCCCGTCCAGAGCGCCTGCGTCTGCTCGTCGAGGAAGTCGAGGCCCTGCTGCAGGTAGTCGGCGATCTGGGTGTCGGAGAGGTTCAGGGGACCTTCGTGGAGCCAGACCTGGAACTGGTCGAACGCCTCGGTCGAGCGTGCCTGCACGTCGGGCAGCTGAGCGCGCACCTGCCAGACGACTAGCCACATCAGTCCGGTCACGATGGCGGCCGTTCCGATCAGCGAGATCGTGATCGCCAGCCAGCGTGGGAATCCGCGTCGCAGCATCCACGAGAACGCCGGCCACAGGAGTGCGGTGATGAGGATGCCGACCATGAGCGGGATGACCAGGAGCTTCAGCAGCATCACCAGCCAGATGAAGACGCCGATCGCTGCGGCGATGATCAACAGCCGCCAGGAGTAGCTCGCCGTGATGCGCAGCGGCAAGGGCACCGCCTCATCGGCATCGGTCGTCACGGTGCGGTCGGTGGAGACCGGGCGCGGACGGAAGAGATCTCGCAGCCGGGGGCGCTGGTCCTCGCTCATCGCCCAAGTCTACGGTCAAGCCGTATGCCGTTCGACGCATCCATCGCTGAAGAGCGGAGATGTCGGTGCCCGGCGATACGCTGACGGCGTGACCGAGACCCTCAGCTCCCCGCACGCCCGGCGGATCGCCCTCGCCGCTCAGGGGTTCACCCGATCCCGACCCGCATCGGTCACCGCGCGCCACGTGCACCGCGTGATGGATCGGCTCGGCGTCCTTCAGATCGATTCGGTGAACGTGTTCGCGCGCTCGCATTACCTGCCGCTCTTCTCGCGTCTCGGCTCCTACGACCCCACACTGCTCGACAGGGTCTTCCTCTCCCGCACCACCCATTACGTCGAGTACCTCGCCCACGAGGCGACGTTCATCCCGGTGGCGGACTGGCCGCTGTGGCGATTCCGCATGGACGACTTCCGGCGGAAGTGGGCGGATGAGGACTCGTGGATGAGCAACAACGCGCGCACGGTGCAGTGGGTGCAGGACGAACTCCGCGCCAGGGGGCCGCTGCGTCCCGCCGACCTGCGCGACGACGCGCCGCGAGAGCGCGGAACATGGTGGGACTGGGACGAAGCCAAGCTCGCGCTCGAACACCTCTGGCGCACGGGCGATGTCGCCGTGAGCGGCCGCCGGGGCTTCGAGCGCACGTACGCGCTGGCCGACCAGGTGATCCCCGACGTTATCCGATCGCGGGAGATCTCCCGAGACGAGGCGATCCTGGAGTTGACGCGCCGTGCGGCTCGCTCGAGCGGTGTCGCGACGCAGTCCGACCTCGCCGACTACTACCGCATCCGCGACCGTGCCGCGGTCGCCCGATCGATCACCGAGCTCGTCGACGCCGGCGAGCTGCAGCCGGTGCAGGTGCGCGGCTGGGAACGCGGAGGCCGTCCGCTGCGCGCGTGGCGGCATCGCGATGCCGTGCTGCCCCGCAAGATCGAGACCGCGGCCGTTCTGACTCCGTTCGATCCGGTGGTGTGGTTCCGCAACCGGGCGCTGCGCATCTTCGATCTCGACTACCGCATCGAGATCTACGTGCCGGCCGAGAAGCGCCGGTTCGGCTACTACTCGCTGCCCGTGCTCGTCGGCGACCGCATCGTGGCGCGCGTCGATCTGAAGGCCGACCGCGCCACCTCGACGCTGCAGGTGCAGTCCGCGTGGTGGGAACCCCAGGCGCAGCCGGGCGATGCCGAGCCGGTCGCCGCCGAGTTGGCCCTCGCGGCCGCCTGGCAGGGCCTGGAGCGGGTCTCGGTCTCTGGGTGGGGTGATGCCACGGCAGCGCTTCATGCGGCGCTGACCGGAGCAGGTGGCAGCGTGCACCGCCACGTGCACGCTAGAGAGAGTGCCCCGTGAGCCGGCGGCGATGGTGGCTGATCGCCGGTGCGGTCGGTGTCGTCGTGCTCGTCGCCGGGGGCCTGTGGATCTGGCAGGCGACCGGCCGCCCCGCCACGGCGGAGGAGGCGGCGGCGGAGTACCTGCGCGCACTCGAATCCGGTGACCCCGCAGCGGTGGAGGCCACTGGTGCCGTGATGCAACGGGAGACCCTCGACGCGTTCTCCGACGCGACGGCACTCGTGCACGATGCGGAGGTGATCTCCGTCAGCGGAGACGACAGCGCGCCGGTCGGTGGTGTGACGGCGACGGCCGAGATCACTTTCCGCCTGGCCGACGAGAAGCACACGGCAGCGCTCACACTCTCCCCCGTCGACGGGCGGTGGGTCGTGGATGAGTCCGGGCGGGGCACCGTGACCGCCGATCCCTCGATCGGCTCGTTCGTCTCCATCGGCGGGCAGACGCTGCCCGCGGGCGAAGCCACGGCGCTGTTGCCGGCGAGCTACACCGTCGCCGCCGCACCGGTGTCGCTGCTCAGCGGAGAGACATCGGTGACCGTGCTCCCCGGCGACGAGACGGCCGTCGACATCGATGTGTCGCTGCGCTCGGAGGCGACAGTCGCAGCCCAGAATCAGCTCGACGAGCACCTCGAGACGTGCGCGGAGCCCGGCACCGCCGCGCCCGAGGGCTGCGGCATCCGCATTCCCTGGGGTACCGAATTCCGCGCCGTGTCGGAGTACCGGTACCGCATCGAGAAGCTACCGACGCTGGCCCTATCCGGCAACGGATTCGCGGCGGAGGGGGGCGTCCTCGTCACCACGGTCACCGGAACCGGTCAGGACGGCGCGAAACGTGAGGCCACCTACCGGACCGACTCGTGGAGTCTGCGCGGCGACGTGTCGTTCACCGCAGAGGGCGTGGTGCTCAGCGCCTGGTGAGCGGGCCCCTGGTGAATGCGATTCGAATCAGAACTGGACGCGAGGAGGTTCGGAGATCGCACTGCTGTCGGCGACCTCGAAGAACTCCCGCTCGGTGAAGCCGAGCCCCTTGGCGAACAGGTTGTTCGGGAAGACCTTGATCTTGGTGTTGAGCTCGCGCACGCCACCGTTGTAGAACCGGCGCGCAGCCTGGATCTTGTCTTCGGTGTCGACCAGCGCCTGCTGCACCTGGAGGAAGTTCGTGCTCGCCTGCAGCTGCGGGTACGCCTCGGCGACCGCGAAGAGACTGCGCAGCGCCTGCTGGAGGTGTCCCTCGGCGATGCCGGCCTCACCGGGACCGCCGGCCGACAGCGTCTCGGCGCGCGCACGAGTCACGTTCTCGAAGACCGCCTTCTCGTGGGAGGCGTATCCCTTGACCGTCTCGATGAGGTTGGGGATGAGGTCGGCTCGTCGCTTCAGCTGCACCGTGATGCCGCTCCACGCCTCGTCGACGCGGACCTTCAGCTGCACCAGCGAGTTGTACGTGGCCCACAGATAGATGCCGGCGAGCAGGATCACTCCGACAACGATCAGTACCGGCACGAGCCATTCCATCAGAGGCCCACCCTTCCTCGTGTTTCTCTCATCCTAGACGCGCACCCTGCACGTGGACTGGGCGCGCGGCGCGGATTGCGGCCTCGAGCCGGGTCAGGCTCCGAGAACCCGTTCGAGATAGCGGTTCGAGAAGCGCCGCTCGGGGTCCAGGCGGTCGCGGAGCGCGACGAAGTCGTCGAATCGAGGGTAGCGCTCGCGCAGCGTCTGGTCCGTCAACGTGTGCAGCTTGCCCCAGTGCGGCCGTCCGCCGAACTCGAGCATGATCTCCTCGACCGCGTTGAAGTACTCCGTGGGGTCGGCGCGCCAATACCGGTGCACGGCGATGTAGGCGCTCGGCCGCCCGTGCGCCGTCGACAGCCACAGGTCGTCTTCCGCCGCGAAGCGCACCTCGATCGGGAACTCGATCCGCCACCCGCGCTGAGCGATGAGGGCGCGGACCGCCTGGAACGCCGGCACGACGTTCTCGGCCGGGAGCGCGTACTCCATCTCACGGAAACGCACGGTGCGGCTCTGGATGAGCACCCGATGCGACAGCTCGGTGTACTCACGGTCCCCGGTGAGCTTGACCGCCAACCTGCTGAACGGCGGAGTCACCGCAGGAACCACCTGCCCCGCAGCGCACACGACGCGGTAGACCCCGTTGGAGAGGAGCGTCTCATCGATCCACCTGCCCACGACCGGGAGCGGCTTGCGCACCGTCGACTCCGGCAGTCGCGTCTGACGCTTCGTCAGCGCCACCTCGGTGTGCGGGAACCAGTAGAACTCGAAGTGGTCCCACGAGGCCACGCGCTCCTCGAGTGTGGCGAGCACGTCGTCGAGGGGCGCCGGCTCGTCGATGGCGTGCATCACGAACGCCGGCGCGCATTGCAGCGTCACCTCGACGATGATGCCGAGCGCGCCGAGCCCGAGCGCGACGGCAGGCAGCAGGTCGCTCTCGTGTTCATCGTCGATGCGGAGGAAATCTCCGGCGGCCGTGACCATGGTGATGCCGACGACCTGGGTCGCCAGGCCGCCGAACCGGGCACCGGAGCCGTGGGTTCCGGTCGAGATCGCTCCCGCGATGGACTGGCGATCGATGTCGCCCAGATTCTCCATGGCGAGCCCATAGGGGGCGAGTAGTCCGGGGATGCGGTGCAGACGGGTTCCTGCGAGGAGGGTGACGCGGCCGCTGGCTGCATCCGCCGATACGAGTCCCTGCAGGTCGTCCAGCTCCAGCAGAACACCGGGTGCGACGGCAATGCCGGTGAAGCTGTGCCCCGCTCCGACAGCCTTCACGCTGAGACCGTGCTTGACCGCAGCGATCACCGCGCGCTGCACGCCTTCGGGGCTGCGCGGACGCTCCACGCGCACGGGGCGCACCGAGGCCGAACGGCCCCAGTTCTGCCAGGAGCCGCCGATTCTCGTCACAGGAACGCCTTTCCCTCGCCGCGGTAGGTGGGAAGCTCCTCGATGACCTGCTCCCCCGACACCAGGTGATAGCGCTCGATGCGCTCCGCGGGCTCGCCGCTCTTCGCATGCCGGAACCAGACCCGGTCCCCCACGCCCAACGACGTGGCGGCGGGGCCCTGCAGCGGCGTCTGCACCTCACCGGCGGCCTCGCGCCCGAGTGTGCGGAGTCCCTCGGGCCACACCGGACGGGGCTGACGGGAGGCGAGAGCGGGACCGGAAGCTACCCACCCTCCACCCAGCACGGTGGCGATGTCGGCGGCCGGTCGGCGCACCACATCGAACGCGAAGGCCGAGGCAGGAGCGGGACGGAACGAGCGGTAGCCGTCGAACAGGTGGCCACCGAGCAGCCCGCTCCCGGCACTCGCCTCGGTGAGTGATTCGTCGCTCCCCGTGAACTCGAGCGAGCCGGTGCCCCCTCCGTTGAGGATCTCCAGCGGAGCGATCGCACCGACGGCGGCCACGATGGCTGCCCGTCGCTCCCGCAGCTCGTTCCTCGAACGTGCCTGCACCATGCGGATCAGCGGCGCGTCGGCACCGGCATCATCGCCCTGACCGGCGATCTGCGCGTCGTACATCTGAAGTCCGACGAGCCGGAAGCCGGGACGGGCGACGACCTTGCGGGCGAAGCCCGCGACCTCGCCGGGCGTGAAGAGCGCCGAGCGGCGCACGCCGATGTGGCCGAGGAGGGAAGAGCGCCAGGACGCATCGACATCGATCGCGACCCGGATCTCGGGGCGCGAGGCGGGACCTGCGACACTGTCGATCAAGTCGAGGTGGACGAGATCGTCGACCATCAGCGTGATGCGCTGCGCCGCCTGCTCGTCGGAGAAGAGCCGTTCCAGGCCCGCACGATCCACCGTCGGATAGCCGAGCATGATGTCATCGTGCGTCTCGGCCAGCCACAGCGCCTCCTCGAGCGTGAACGCGAGGATCCCGCGGAATCCGGGGAGCTTCAGCACGGCATCGAGCACGGCCCGCACCCGCACCGATTTCGAGGCGACACGGATGGGGAGCCCGCCCGCGCGCACCAGCAGGTCCATCGCGTTATAACGGAGCGCTTCGCGATCGATCACCCCGACCGGCGCGGGCAAGTGTCCGGTGGCGGCGGAGAGGCGTGGCCAGTAGCGGGCAGGATCTTCCCACTCGGGGGCGGTCGCGGGCGCACCCTGGACGGGGCTCAGTTCGTCGATGAGGTCGAGCACTCCCCCACCCTAAGGCCTCCTCGTACTCCGGATCACCCCTTGCGGCACCGGGTCGCAGCCACCACACGGCGATAGGCTGACGACGCGGCCCCCGTAGCCCAATGGCAGAGGCAGGCGACTTAAAATCGCTTCAGTCTGGGTTCGAGTCCCAGCGGGGGCACTCCGCTTCTCAGTTCTCGCCGTCGGCAACCGCCCTCCGCTCTCCCGCAGCCTCACGCACCCGGCGAGCGACCAGGACGATGAGGGCGATCACGATGGCCGTGTAGACGGCGTAGTCGAGGTACCCGAGGTACTGCTCCAACTGCTCGTGCTGCGTGCCGAGCGCCGCACCGACACCGAGGAGCAGAGCGTTCCACGCGCCACTGCCGACGATCGTGTAGATGCTGAAGGTGGCGAGATTCATGCGCGATGCCCCGGCGGGGATGGAGATGAGACTGCGAACGCCCGGGACCATCCGGCCCACCAGCACCGTCCAGCCGCCGCTGCGCGTGAACCAGTCGGCTCCCCGCTCCAGGTCGGAGCGGCTCACCAACCGGGTCGCCGCCAGCAGCCGCACCGCCCGTTGCATGCCGATCGCCGCGCCGAGTCCATACAGCAGCAGGGCTCCCAGCCAGGAGGCCAGCGTGCTCCAGAAGATGAGCCACCCCAGGTTCAGCTCCCCACTCTGGCTGAGGTATCCGGCGAACGGCAGGATCACCTCGCTCGGGATCGGCGGGATCAGCACCTCGAGGAAGACGAGCACCCCGACCCCGACGTCGCCGAGGGAGGTGAGCACGTCGGCCGCGAATCCGGTCAGACCGGTGAAGCCGTGTTCGGCGTCGGTTGCGAAGAACATCCGAGCTCAGCGTCCGAACAGATCGCCGATGCCCGGGATGCCCAGGTCGCCGAGCCGCTCGCCCCATCCCGTGGCCGTCTCGCCCAGTCCGGACGCCGCCTCGCCTGCGGAACCCATGAGGTCGCCGGCCCCGCCCGCGATCGACTCGACATCGATTCCGGCGGCGAGCGACTCGACGTCGACGCCCTCGGCCAGCGCGCCGAAGTCGACGCCGATGTTCGCGGCCTGCTCCAGAAGCGGACCGGCCACCGTGCTGAGCACCGCACCACCGGCGACAACGCCGAGCAGTCCCACCGCCGCACCGCCTGCGGCGACCGCAGCACCACCGGCACCCGCGCCGCGCACGCGCGACAGGAGTCCGCGCATCCGCCCCGGCTTCATGGCCTCGGCCCGCCCGGCCGCTCGCGCGAGGTCGTCCGGCGACGACGACCTCGGACGCTCCCCCGGTTCGAGCTCCTGCCGCATCCGCGCCTCGACGAGCGTGCGCTGCTCGGGAGTCAGACGGGCGAATGCCTCGCGGTGGATCTGCTCGACACGCTGCGGGTCGGCCGTCTGCAGCAGGTAATCGTAGCGGGCGATGGCTGCTCTATCGGCGTCGGTTGCCGCAGGGGATGTACGCGCGGATCCGGCGACCGGTGGTGCGTAACGATCCCGCGGAGGGGTCGAACCGGCCCTGACGCTCGGAGCACCGGGTGCCGGCGGCGCGTAGGGATCCGCCCCCGCGACCCGTGCGCTCTGCTCGGCGCGAGGAGTTCCGTCCGCCGGACCGCGGACCGCGTCCACGGCTCCGCGGAGCATCCCGCCCCAGTCCGTCGAGCGGGACCCGCCCGCCGAATGGTCGGTGCGTCCGGAACCGGCATTCTTCTCGAGCGCGTCGGATGCCATTCCGATCAGTCGGGAGAGCTTTCCCATGGGTGTCCCTTTCGTGGTGCGGGCCACCGGGGATTCCCACGTCGAAGCGACGGCAGGGGTCTCTCGGCACCCCGCGATGCGGGTGCCAAGGTCTCCTCCACCCTCACGGGCCAGCGGGCCGGAGCACGATCTCGTGCTCGTAATGACGACGACGCTGCAGACGGGAGTACTCCCCTTGCTGCCCTCACGCTACCGACCGCACCTGTGCTTCGCCTCGGAGCCGCCCCGAAGAAACGAAGATCGGCCCCGGCGCAGAGCGCGCGGGGCCGATCTCAATCTGATTCGAGGGTCTGCTACTTCGCTGCAGCCTCGGCCGGCTCAGGAGCCTTCTCGGCGGCAGGCTTCTTCGCCGCAGGCTTCTTCGCGGCCGGCTTCTTCGCGGCCGGCTTCTTCTCGGCGGTCGTCTCCGAGGCCGCCGGAGCAGCCTTCGCGGCAGGAGCAGCCTTCGCCGCAGGAGCAGCATCTGCCACGGGCGCCGCGGGAGCTGCCGGACGCGGACGCGCGGCGAACTCCTCGAAGACGTAGCGCGGGTTCTGCACCGTCTCGAGGTTCACCAGGTCGCGACCCAGCCACAGGTTGTTCCACCAGCCCCAGATGACGCGGAACTTGCGCTCCCACGTCGGCATCGCGAGGCCGTGGTAGCCGCGGTGCGCGACCCAGGCCACGAAGCCCTTGAGGGCGATCTTGCCGGACTGGAAGACGCCGTTGTACAGGCCGAGACCCGCCACCGCGCCCATGTTCTTGTGGAAGTACTCCTTGGGGTTCTCGCCCCGGAGGACGGCCACGAGGTTCTTCGCGAGGAGCTTCGCCTGACGGACGGCATGCTGAGCGTTCGGCACGCAGAAGCCGCCGACGCCGCCACCCGAGAGGTCGGGGACGGCCGACACATCGCCCGCAGCCCAGGCACCCTCGACGAAGGCCTCGGGCGTTCCGACGCGCAGGTCGGCACGGGTCTGGATGCGACCGCGCTCCTCGACCGGGAGGTCGCCACCGCGAACCACGGTCGGGTTCGCCATGACACCGGCGGTCCACACGATGACGTCGGTCGGGATGACCTCGCCCGTGGAGAGCTCGACGTTGCCGTCGACCGCGCTCGTCAGCTGCGTGTCGAGGTGCACGTTGGCACCGCGCTTGGCGAGGTCCTTGAGCACCCACTCGCTGGTCTGCAGCGAGACCTCGGGCATGATGCGGCCCATCGCCTCGATGAGGTGGAAGTGCGTGTCTTCGAAGCTGATCTGCGGGTACTTGCCCACCAGCGCGGAAGCCAGCGAACGCAGCTCGGCGAACACCTCGATACCGGCGAACCCGCCGCCGACGACGACGACGGTCAGCAGACGGTCGCGCTCGGGTCCGGCGGGGAGCGAGGCCGCCTTGTCGAAGTTCGACATGACCTTGTCGCGGATCGCGACGGCTTCCTCGATGGTCTTCAGCCCGATCGCGTTGTCGGCGATGCCCGGGATCGGGAAGGTGCGGGAGACGGCTCCCGCGGTGACGACGATCTGGTCGTACGCGAACTCGTACGGCTCGCCGACGGGCGGCGTGATCGTCGCGACCTTCTGCGCGTGGTTGATGTTCGTCACCTTGGCGGTGAGGACGTGGGTGCGCTTGAGGTGACGGCGGTGGGCGACGACCGAGTGACGTGCCTCGATCGAGCCGGCGGCCACCTCGGGCAGGAACGGCTGGTACGTCATGTACGGCAGCGGGTCGACCATGGTCACGTCGGCCTCACCCTTGCGGAGGTGCTTCTCGAGCTTCCACGCGGTGTAGAAGCCTGCGTACCCTCCGCCGACGATCAGAATCTTGGGCACAGTGCTGTTCTGAGGCACAGAAGAACTACTCCTCGGAGTCGGGGATTTGGCGTACGGAAACGCGCGCCGATCGGATGCGCCGGGCAGCTGCGGTGACGCCAAGCGCTACCAGGATACCAGGCACGGTGAGCGCGATGAGCGGCAGGGTACCGTAGCGCAGCGAATCGGCGCTGGGAAGCAACGGTGAAGCCGCCTCGCTCGGCGCATCGGCCGCGGGAAGAGGGGGCACGTCCACCGGCGTCATCGACGGCACGGGCTGCGGTTCCGACTCCGCGCGACGGAAGTAGCGCACCCATTCCGCCAGGTCGCCCATGGGGTTCACACTCACCGGGGGGATGTCCGCGGAGATCGCCGCGGCGGCATCCACCAGGCCGTAGCCGTAGAGCGGATCCTGCGGCTTGATGGCGTCCGGGACCGGTATCGCGGTCTTGATGATGCGGTTGATGACGTCGATCGCCTTGATGTCGGGATGTGCAGAGCGGATCAGCGCGGCGACTCCCGCGACGATGGGCGCCGCGCCGCTCGTGCCGCGCCAGTGCTCGACCTTGCCATCGGCGGAGACGCCGATCAGGCCTTCGCTCGGCGCCGAGATCCCGATCGTGATGCCCTGGGTGGAAGCCTCGACGCTCGCCGTGCCGGTCTGGTCCACGCCGCCCACCGTGAGCACGCCGGGAATGGTCGCAGGAGCGCCGATGATGTTCGTGCCGCTCCCCCGGTTGCCCGCAGCGACGACGACCACCACGTCGTGCTCGAACGCGTAGAGGAACGCGTCGTCCCAGCTCTCGTCCCAGTCGAGTGTGTTCGTCGTGAAGGAGAGGTTGATGATGTCGGCGCCGTTGTCGACCGCCCAGCGCATGCCCTTCGCCACCTGCTCCGTGAACGGCACGGCGGCGGCCGCGCCGAAGCCGACCGAGATGGAGAGGAGGTTGGCCTCCGGCGCGACTCCGATCATGCCGGTCCCGTCGGCGGCGCCGCGTCCGGCGGCGAGCGAAGCCACCCAGGAGCCATGATTTCCGTCGATCGCGCCGAGCGGCGTCCGTCCATCCGGCGTGCCCGCACCGGAGACGTCCGTGCCGCCGACCACGGCATCGCCGAACACCTCGGGCACCTTGCCGATGCCGGTGTCGATCACGGCTATCGTCACACCCTTGCCGCGGGTCGTCTGCCACGCCTCACGGATGCGGGCACCGTCGAGCCAATACTCCGATGCGCGGGTCGGGTCGGAGGGGTCGTCCGGGATCGGCGGCGGCGTCGCCGTGGCCCCGAGGAGCAGCACAGACGCCGCGACCACCATCATGGCGGCGGCGCTGCGCAGCGTCAGACGGGCTGTCATGCCGGTGACGCCGCCGCTTCGCGCTGGGCGGCACCGGGGTCTTCGCACCGGCACACCTCGGGCGACCACGACGACCGCGCCAGCGCGGCATCGCCGATGGGGTTCACTCCCGGACCGGCAGCGAGCGCATGCCCCGCGAGTGCATGCAGGCACTTCACACGCGTCGGCATCCCTCCCGCCGAGATGCCGTCGATCTCGGGCACCTCCCCAAACTGCGCGCGGTCGGCGAGGTAGGCCTCATGCGCGGCGAGGTAGGCGGCGGCGACATCTTCATCGTCGGCCAGGAGCGCCGCGAGCTCCGGCATCACCTGGGTGGCCTCGAGGGTCGACATCGCGGCCGTGGCAGCCGGGTGCGTCAGGTAGTAGAACGTGGGGAACGGTGTGCCGTCCGGGAGGCGCGGCGTCGTCGCGACCACCGTGGGGTTGCCGCAGGCGCAGCGAGCGGCGATGCCCACCACACCCCGGGCAGGACGACCGAGCTGGGCCGAGACGACGGCGAGCTCGGCGGGCGTGGGAGCGGGGAACGGCGGCGTGGTCACCCCACCAGCGTAGGGGAGCCGGCCGAGAGGATGCTCGGAGCGGACGCTCAGGGAGCGGTCGTCGCCGTGTCGCTGAGTCCCGTCGCGACCAGGGTGCGCAGCAGCTGCGGCATCCAGTCCGACGGCTTCTCCTCGAGTGTGTCGCTCACGGGCGCCTGCTCACGCGGGAGCACGGACGGATCGAGGTCGTTGTCGATCAGATAGACGACCTCGCCCGGCTTGACGTAGTACAGGCGCTCGCGCGCCTGAGTGGTGATGTAGGCGGGGTCGTTCCATCGCTCGCGCTCGGCGATCAGCGCCGTGATCTCGTCTTCGCTCACCTGCACCGATGCCTCGAGCGCCGCGATCTTCTGACGCTGGTCGATGAACGTGCCGAGCGTGGGCACGAGGACCCAGGCCCCCAGCACCACGAGCGAGAGCATGATGACCGAGAACGCGGAGAGGCGGATGCCGGAGGCCCACTCGCGCACATCGACACGTGCGTCGTCGCCGCGGTTCCTCCCCGAGGCCCTGGGCGCGGGGGCGGCAGCAGCGGACGCCTTCGACCCGCCGCGCCCCTTTCCGGTCGTCTTCGGGTTCGGAGACGACGAAGGAGGAGCCGGTCGTCGTGCCACGGCCCCTCCTTCGTCATACCGCTTCAGCGGCTTCCTGCGCCGCGGGCGACGGCTTTCTCGGCCGCCGCTCGCGCGGCTTCTTCGTGTGTCAGCTGTTCTCAGGCCTGCGAACGCGGGAACGCGGAACGACCGGCGAAGACCGCGGCGTCGCCGAGCTCCTCCTCGATGCGCAGCAGCTGGTTGTACTTCGCGACGCGCTCGCTGCGAGCGGGCGCACCCGCCTTGATCTGACCGGAGTTCGTCGCGACGACGAGGTCGGCGATGGTGGTGTCCTCGGTCTCACCCGAGCGGTGCGACAGCATCGCCGTGTAGCCGGAGCGCTGCGCCAGGCTGACCGCATCGAACGTCTCGGTGAGCGTGCCGATCTGGTTGACCTTGACGAGCAGCGAGTTGGCGACGCCGCGCTTGATGCCGTCGGCGAGACGCTGCGGGTTGGTGACGAACAGGTCGTCGCCGACCAGCTGGACCTTGGAGCCCAGAGCGTCGGTGAGGTGCTTCCAGTTGTCCCAGTCGTCCTCGGCGAGAGCGTCCTCGATCGTGACGATCGGGAAGTCGTTGACGAGGCCCACGTAGTACTCGGTGAGCGCGGCCGCGTCCCAGTCCTTGTTGTCGAGGCGGTAGACGCCGTCCTTGAAGAACTCGGTCGCCGCGACGTCGAGGCCGAGGGCGATGTCGGTGCCGGGGGTGAAGCCGGCCTTCTCGATCGCCTTCACCAGGAAGTCCAGACCCTCGCGGTTGCTGGGCAGGTCGGGGGCGAAGCCGCCCTCGTCGCCGAGACCGGTCGCGTAGCCCGCGGCCTTCAGCTCTGCGCGCAGCACGTGGTAGGTCTCGACGCCCCAGCGGAGCGCCTCGGAGTAGGTCTCCGCGCCGACCGGCGCGAGGAAGAACTCCTGCATGTCGATGCCGTTGTCGGCGTGCTCGCCGCCGTTGATGACGTTGAAGAGCGGAACGGGCAGCACGTGCGCGTTCGGGCCACCCAGGTAGCGGAACAGCGGGAGGTCAGCGGAGTCTGCGGCCGCCTTGGCGACGGCGAGGCTCACGCCGAGGATGGCGTTGGCGCCGACGCGCTTCTTGTTCTCGGTGCCGTCGACCTCGATGAGGATCTCGTCGACGATGCGCTGCTCGCTCGCCTCGACACCTTCGATCGCAGGTCCCAGCTCGTCGATGATGGCCTCGACGGCCTTGAGGACGCCCTTGCCGCCGTAGCGGCTCTTGTCGCCGTCGCGGAGCTCGTACGCCTCGAACGCACCGGTGGATGCACCGGACGGGACGGCCGCCCGCTGCACGATGCCGTCGTCGAGGAGGACCTCCACCTCGACGGTCGGGTTTCCGCGCGAGTCGAGAATCTCGCGTGCGCCTACAGCCTCGATCAGTGCCACTGATGTGCTCCTTGCTCAGGGGGAAAACGTGGTGTGGAGCGTCGTCGATCCGCGCCCAGTCTAGCCCGGCCGTGCGACCCGATCAGGGACTCGTCCGACCGCCGCGCGCGGAGCGGGCTCAGACCACGACGGCGATCGCGAAGCCGTCCCAGCCCTTCGCCCCGACCGTCTGCAGCGCCGTGGCGTCGAAGCGCGGGTCCTCCCCCAGCATCCGCAGTCCGTCACGGGTGCCGATCACCTTCGAGTCGGTGCTGTCGTCGCGGACGATCTCGCCTTCGCGCCCGATGTTGTCCAGCACGACGACCGTGCCCGAGTGACCGAGTCGCGCGGCCCAGTCGAGATAGACGGTGTTGGACTCCTTGTCGGCGTCGATGAACACCAGATCGAACCCGCCGACCAGAGTCGGCAGCACCTCGGCGCCCCTGCCGATGCGGATGTCGACCCGGTCGCCGACACCGGCGGCATCGATGCTGGCCCGTGCGACGGCGGCGTTCTCAGCCTCCGCCTCGATCGTCACGACGCGGCCTTCGGAACCGACGGCGCGGGCGAGCCAGATCGTCGAATAGCCGCCGAGCGTGCCGATCTCGAGCACCCTTCGCGCACCGCTGATGCGGACGAGCAGGTTCAGCAGCTTGCCGGCGACGGGAGCGACCTCGATCTCGGGCAGCCCCGCCTCCCGCTGCGCGACGAGAGCCGATTCCAATTCGGCGTCGGGCCCGACGAGCGTGTCGGCGAGGTACGAATCGGCCTGCGACCAGGCGGCGGGGGTGGAGTCCATGACCTCAGCCAACCGCCGGCTGTGGCCTCCGTCAACCCCGCGGCGGCGAGAGCAGACGACCGGGCGCGTCGGCGAGCTCCGGCTGCTTCCGGAACTGGCCGGTCAGCACGAGCACCAGGACGACCACCGCGATGACGATCCATGCCGCCACGCCGAGCGGTCCGGCGAGCGCCATGTCGGGCTGCGTGGCCGCGAACAGGACGATGAGCCCGGCGGCGGCGTTCAGTGATCCGTGCGCGATCACCGCCGGCCAGACGGATGCCGAGCGCAGGCGCAGCCAGCCGAGCAGGATGCCCCACGCGACGCAGCCGCCGACCATGAACAGGACTCCCGTGATGTCGGTGCGCCCGAAGTTGTAGCCGAGCAGGATGATCGGGCTGTGCCACAGGCCCCAGATCGCGCCGCTGAGGATCAGGGCGGGCCAGGTGCCGAGCGGTCGCAGGGCCGGCACCAGCCAGCCTCGCCATCCGAGCTCCTCCCCGAAGGCGAAGAAGCTGTTGAGCAGCGCCCCGAGCGGAACCATCGCGATCTGCGCGAACACCACGATCTCGACCGGCGGCACCGGAACACCATCGGGCAGCGACTTCGCGAGCTCAGCCGCGAAGCCGGCGAACGTCAGATCGAGCTGCACGAACCCGAGCGCTGCGGACACCACGATCGTGAGCGCCACCAGGACCGGCGGGACGAGCCATGCGGCGACCATGAGCCAGACCACGCGCTTGGCGGGCCGTAGCGGCCAGAGGCCCAGGAAGCGCGCACGCTGTCCCCGCGCGGGCACGCTCATCGCGAAGGTGGCGACCAGTACCGCGATGGCCGGAGTGAACATCATGACCGGGAGGAGGAAGACGGACATCGGCTCGGCGAGACCGTCTCCGAGCCACAGTGGCAGTGCCACCAGCCAGGCCAGCGCGCAAGCGACGACCACGAAGACGATGATGGCGGGCCACTCGACTCTTCGAGACGTGGGGGTGGGTGAGTCCATGCTGTTCACGCTTCCTTCCTCGTGACGGCGGCGAGCGCCGCCGCCGCTGTCTGTGCGTCGTCGACCGTGACGACGAACCGCCGTCCACCGACCCGCGTCACTTCGAGCGCTTCACCTCGCCGCAGGACCACGCCGTACCGTCCGTCGAGGCCGTAGCGCAGCCCCCATCCCCCGAACTCGGCGAAGGGATCGACGTCGATCGCGCGTACCGACGCGATATCGGCGGACGGGATCTCGATCTTCGGCCAGCCCGCCAGCGACCGCACGAGCAGTCCGGCGGGCCCGATGCGCACGCGGAACGCGAAGGTGGTGACGAGCGCGGCGATCAGGATCCCGCACGAGGCGAGCGTGATGACCGCGGTCATCACTCCGCCCGCTCCCGTCGCGATCATGACGGCGGCGAGCGCACAGGCGAGCAGCACCGCGCCGCCGAGCACGGCCAACGCGACACCGGCGATCGCTGCGGTGCCGATCCACACGAGGCGTTCCGTGGCGGAGGTCGGGAGGGGCTCCGCCGGGCTCTCGGACCCGCTCGTGTCCGGCAGGGGCGTGGACGGCTGCAGGAACCACCCGATCGCCACGCCGGCGGCCATGAGCAGGAACCCGATCAGCACCTCGAAGCCGATGTCGGGTGTGTCGGCGGCATCCGCGAGACCGCGTTGCGCGTCGACACCGACCAGGGTGATGAAGGAGATGATGGCCGCGAGACCGAGGTTCATCGCGCCGAGGAACCTCGCCGTGATCGACCACTGCGGGCGCTCGGCTTCTGCGGAGGGAACCGGCTGCCCGTTCTGCGGGAGTCGGTGCGCGAACCACGCGAGGAGCGCGAACCCGATGACCATCACCGCGATGCCGCCGAGGATGGCGAGGTAGGTCCAGCCGGGCCCGAAGCCGTTCACGCCGTCCTCCGACCAGTGGATCGCCGCAGGCTCCGGGATCTCGGGGAGCCAGAACGCGACGATGACCGCCGACACCGCCAGGATCGTGAGCGGAATGATCACCCCCACCCAGAGGAAGGCGGTGCGGGCACGGCGGACGGCGGGGGTCATACGGTGATCTCCTTCACGAGAGCGGCGAGTGTGGCCGGCGCGACGCCGAGCGCGGCGGCGCGCGACACCAGATCATGCAGATCCTTCGTCAGGTCGACGAGCGGACCGACGGAAGCCGAGACCACTGCACCACGACCACGTCGCAGGTCGATCAGGCCCTCCGCGCGCAGCTGCTGGTAGGCGTGCAGGACGGTGTGCAGGTTGATCTCGAGGGTCTCGGCGACTTCGCGCGCCGAGGGAAGGCGGTCTCCCGGCGCCAGTCTGCCGGCGATGATGTCGGCGCGCACAGAAGCGGCAACCTGCTCGTAGAGCGGCACCCCGCTCGCCATGTCGACCCTGATCAGCATCCGACCTCCGTCTTGTTCGCGTTATTCTACTCGAACTAGAACAACTGTGGCTACCCTCCAGACGTCTTCGTCGTCCTCGCCCGCGTCCCCCACACTGGCGGGATGCGCATCACTCCCCGCCGCCTCGCCCTCGGCATGAGCCTGTGGATCCCGAACCTCTTCAGCGGCATCCGCATCCGTCGCTTCAGCGAGGACTGGACCCACGCCACCGTCGAGCTGCACGTGAACGTCTTCACCCGCAACTACGTCAAGACCGCGTTCGGCGGGTCGATGTCCGCGATGACCGACCCGTACTTCTTCATGCTCGTCATGCATCAGCTCGGGCGCGACCATGTGGTGTGGGACACCCGCGGCGAGATCGAGTTCCTCAAGCCCGGCCGCGGCGTGCTGACGGCCGAGTTCGAGGTGTCGAAGGAGAAGGCCGAGGAGATCCGCGAGCGTGCCCGGGGTGGGGCGAAAGTGCTCGAATGGTTCGAGACGACCATCACGGACCGCGAGGGCGATGTCGTCGCGAAGGTGCGCCGCGAGGTGTACATCCGGGAGAAGAAGCGGGTCACGGCGTCCCGAGGGTAAACCGCGTCACCCGCCGTTCACCGCGGGCTGTCACCATGGACGGATGCCCCTCGCTCGCCGTCTGACGCTCGGAGACGCCGTCGCCATCGGTCTCGGCTCCATGATCGGCGCCGGCGTGTTCGCCGTGTGGGCTCCGGCGATCGGGGCCGCCGGAAGCGGCATCCTCATCGCCCTCGCGATCGCCGCCGTCGTCGCATACGGCAACGCCACCGCATCGGCGCAGCTCGCGGCCGCGCATCCCGTCGCGGGCGGCACGTATGCGTATGCCCGCGCCGAGATCGGGCCCTGGTGGGGATTCGTCGCCGGCTGGAGCTTCGTGATCGGCAAGATCGCGAGCTGCGCCGCCATGGCGATGACCTTCGCCGCCTATGCCGCCCCCGCCGGATGGCAGGTGCCGGTTGCCGCGGCGGCGGTGGCGGCGCTCGCGGTCGTGAACTGCTTCGGCGTGACCAGGACCGCGCTGCTCACCCGCATCCTGGTCGTGTGCTCGCTCCTCGGGATCGCCGTCGCGGTCGGATTCGGGCTCGGCGCCGCACCGACCGCCGCCCCCGGTCCGCTGCCCGACGCCACCGCCTACGGCGTGCTGCAGGGTGCCGGGCTGCTGTTCTTCGCGTTCGCCGGCTACGCGCGCATCGCGACCATGGGCGAGGAGGTGGTCGACCCGGCGAAGACGATTCCGCGCGCGATCGTCCTCGCACTGGGTGGAGCCGTCGTCGTCTACGTGCTGGTGGTCGTCGCGGTCGTCCTGGTCCTCGGCGGGGATGCCGTCGACTCGCCCGCTCCGCTCGTCGATGTGCTCGTGCGCGCCGGATGGCCCGGCCTGACCCCGATCGTGCGGGTCGCCGCCGCCGCGGCATCGTTGGGCGCGCTGCTGGCACTGCTGACCGGGATCGGCCGGACGACCCTCGCCATGGCACGGGAGAGCGACGTCCCGAGATTCCTCGCGAAGATCGACGAGCGCCACCACGTGCCGCAGCGCGCCGAGATCATGATCGCCGTCATCGTGATCGCCATCGTGCTGTTCGCCGATCTTCGCGGGGCGATCGGCTTCTCGTCCTTCGGTGTGCTGCTGTACTACTTCATCGCCAATGCGGCGGCCTTCCGGCAGACAGGATCGGCACGCCGCTACCCCCGCGCACTGCAGGTCATCGGCGCGCTCGGCTGCCTCGTGCTGGTGGCGACCCTTCCCGTCCTGGCCTCCACCATCGGAGCAGGGGTGGTCCTGCTCGGCGTGGGATACCGGATGCTGCGACTCCGACTCGCGCGCGTCTGAGGTCAGCGGCTCGACTCGGAGCGGTATGCGCGCGGCGCGATACCGAGGACGGCTTGGAAGTCCCTCGTCAGATGGGCGTGATCCGCGTATCCGAGCTCGGCGGCGATCGACGCGAGGTCGATGTCCGGGTGCTCCCGCACGCGCACAGCTGCCTCCTGCAGGCGCCGTCGCCGGATCATCGCTGCCGGCGAGAGCCCGACGTGGCGATGGGTCATCCGCTGGAGAGTGCGAACCGATACCGCGAGGCGGGCGGCCGCCTCTTCCGGAGTGAGCGCGGCTCCCTCCCCCATCAGCACGTCCATGAGCGCGTTGGCCTGGCGGGCGGGATCCCCGACCGGACCGACCCGTTCCCCGAGCCACCGGGCGAAGGCCGCGACCGCCCGATCGCGATGCCCGTCTCCGGAACCCATCGCCGCCACCAGGGCACCGCGCAGCTCGGCGACCTCCGCCGTCGACTCGCCCAGGACTCGCTCGCCGTCGACCAGCACGCTGGGGTCGTCGATCAGGGCGGCGACAGCAGCGGGGCGCAGCAGAGCACCCACGGCCCAGCCTCTCCCCCGGAGATCACGGTGGGTCATCCGGGTCGTGGCGCCCGACAGCGTCACAGCATCCGCATCGACAACGAGGTTGAGCGCCGGATAGGCGACGATCTCCTGGCGCGACGAACGCCCGCGCTCGATGTCCCACTCCGGAATCCAGAACCAGGCGACCAGCTCCGTCGCCGCTGCCGGTGCGGGGAGGCGGTGGAACTCGGGCAGGCGGGCGGGGTAGAGCACCCCACGGGTCGGGTTCACCATGCGCTCAGCGTAGGCTCCCCCACCGACGTCGGGAGGTTGTCGCGGATTTTCAAGCCGCGGGCCTTCCCCGCGACCTAACGTGGCGGCATGAGCAACGACATCCCCACGACAGAGGCCCCCACGACAGGCGCCACCGGGACATACACGACCGACGGCCGCCCGAACAGCGCGACCTCGCTCACGCCGTTCCTGGCGATCCCCGACGCGAGGCAGGCCATCGAGTTCTACCGCGACGTGTTCGGTGCCAGGGTCATCGACGTGACCGAGTTCGGCGGCGTGGTCGCACACGCCGACCTCGACTTCGGGCTCGGCATCCTCCAGCTCGGCGAACCGAACCCGGAGTACCATCTCGTCCGCGCGCCCGATGGCGACGACGACTGCTACTCGATGGGCCTGTATGTCTCCGATGTCGATGCGGTCGTGGCGAAGGCCGTCGCGGCAGGAGCCACCGTGCGCGAAGCACCCGCACCGTTCGTCTCGGGCGACCGCTTCGCGAGCATCCGCGACCCGTTCGGCGTGCGCTGGTCGGTGATGACCCGTGTCGATGACATCTCCGACGAGGAGAGCAGCCGGCGGGTGGCCGAGTGGGCCGCGTCGTTCAGTACGGCCCCGAGCGACGGCGCGAACTGAGCGCCACCTCCGCCGCACGGCACACGGCAGGCAGCAGGGCCTCGGCGGTGCGCCGGTAACCCAGAGCGCTCGGGTGGAAGCGGTCGAGACTGAACATCTCCTCCGGCTCGTCGAAGAACATCGGGCCGACCGCGCGGCGCAGGTCGACCGGCTCGGCGCCCGCCCGCCGCGCCGTCTCGTCCTGGATCACGGCGAGACGGCGCGACAGGCTCGACGCGATCCGACGGAGCGGCTGCGGAACCGCACGCAATGCACCGAGGTCGGGACAGGTGCCGACGACGACCTCGGCACCGCTCGTGCGCAGCCTCCGGATGGCCTCGTGCAGATGCTGCGCAGACAGCGCCACCGGCAGACGGTGCGTCACGTCGTTGCCGCCCACCACGATCACGGCCACGTGCGGACGGTAGTCGGCGGGGAGCGCATCGAGCTGCGCCGGGAGGTCGGGTGACTCCGACCCCACGACCGCCGCGGTGCGCAGCCGCACCGGTCGATGCATCCGGCGTCCCGTCGCCTTCGCCAGACGACCGCCGAGCGTCTCCTTGCGATGCTCCGCCCCGAGGCCCGCGGCGATCGAGTCGCCCAACACCAGCAGATCGAGGTGCTCGCCGTCGAGCGCTCGACGCCACACCCGGTCGGCGTCGAGGGACTCCTCCCCCAGCGGCTTCCCGATCCGCTTCCGCGCGATGGCGGCCTGCTGCACGAGGGCGAAACGCGCACCGCTCAGCACCGCCGCGAGGGCCAGCGTCACGACGGCGAGGGTGCGGAAGCGGCTCACGCCCCGATTCCACCGCGCCGGCGTGAACGCGGCGTGAACGCGACGCGGGGGCCTTCCGAACCTCGCGTCAGGAGAGCGGCTTGACCTCGAGGTCGTCGGCACCCGCGGACACGGTCGCGAAGGCCGTGTATCCGTCGGCCGCCGAGCGCTCGAGCAGTGCCTTGACGTTCTTCGTGCGTCGCTCGAGCCGAACCCGGGCACCCTCGGCGATGAGCGCGGCCTTGTGACGGACGAGCTCATGCACGGGAACGTCGGCGTCGTGGATCAGCACGACCGCCTCGGCCGCAGCATCCACCTCATCGGCGATCAGATCGACCAGACGCTCGAAGCCCAGCGAGAACCCGACCGCGGGCACCTGCTGCCCGAGGAAGCGACCGATCATGCCGTCGTACCGCCCGCCGCCGCCGAGCGAGTATGCGACAGACGGGTGCGCGAGCTCGAAGATCGTGCCGGTGTAATACCCCATGCCGCGCACGAGGAACGGGTCGAAGACGAGCGGGATGTCGGACTGACCACGCCCCGCCGCGACGGCCTCGCCGATGCCGACCAGGTGCTCGATCAGTTCGGCCGGGGCGCCGTCGGGCAGCGCCTTGCGGATCTGACGCTCCCCGAACGGGTTGTACTCCATCGTCTGCGGCCGACGCAGGAAAGCGTCGAAGGCGTCGGCGGCAGCGGTCGAGGCACTGCGCTCATGCAGCTCGGCGGCGACTCCCTCCGGACCGATCTTGTCGAGCTTGTCGATCGTGATGAGCACGCCGGGACGCTCCTCGGCGGTGAACCCGAAGGAGTCCAGCATCCAGTCCAGAACGCGTCGGTCGTTGATCCGCACGGTCGCGCCCTCGAGACCCAGGGCGTCGACCGCGTCGAGCGAGGCGACCATCAGCTCGGCCTCGGCACGAGACGAGTCGTCTCCCATGATGTCGATGTCGCACTGCACGAACTGCCGGTAGCGTCCCTTCTGCGGGCGCTCCGCACGCCAGACCGGACCGATCTGGATCGAGCGGAAGACGGTGGGCAGCTGACCGCGGTTGCTCGCGTAGAAACGGGCGAGCGGCACGGTGAGGTCGTAGCGGAGGCCGAGGTCCGAGAGCGCGGCAGGGTCGTCGGCCGCCGCACGGATCGCGTCGGCGTCGAGTCCGCGCCGCAGGATGTTGTACGAGAGCTTCTCGTTGTCTCCGCCGATCCCGGCATGCAGGCGTTCGTAGTCCTCGACCACGGGAGTCTCGATCTCGTCGAATCCGTGCGCGAGGTAGCGCTCGCGGATGACGGAGAGCACGCGCTCACGGCGGGCTTTGTCGGCGGGGAGGATGTCGCGCATGCCGCGCGGCGGGTTCACAGTAGCCACGCGTCCATCTTCCCAGGTCGGGCACCCCGGCCGTGCGTCAGGAGCCGGCTTCGGCCGCCCGGACGTCGTCTTCGAGCGCGCGGAGCCGGTCGCGCAGTGCACGTTCCGCGTCCCAGCCCTCGGCGCGCGCGGTCGCCACGAGCGCGAGCAGTGCCTCACCGAGGTCGGCTTCGGATGCCGGGGACACTGCCGTCGAAACCGGCGCGACCGTCACACCGACACCGGCTGCGCGACCGACGAGCTTCTGGGCGAGCGCGAGTGCCGGCATCCCCCGCGGCACGCCGTCGAGCACGCTGCGGCGGGTCCGCTTCTCCGCGGCCTTCGCCGCGTTCCAGTGCACCAGCACCTGCTCGGGCGTCTCGGCCACCTCTCCCGCGAAGACGTGCGGATGCCGGCGCACCATCTTCTCGGTCAGGGTGCGCGCCACGTCGTCGATGTCGAACGGGTCCTCCGGATCCTGCGCCGCGATCGCCGCGTGGAACAGCACCTGCCACAGCAGGTCTCCGAGCTCTTCGCGGAGGTCGTCGCGGGTGCCGGACTCGACCGCGTCGATCACCTCGTGCGACTCCTCGATCAGATACGGCACGAGGTCGCGGTGCGTGATCTGCTGCGACCACACGCAGCGGTCGCGGACCGCGTGCATGGTGTCGGCGGCGGTGCGGAGCGGGTCTTCCCCGTCAGCACGGGACTCAGACTCGGGCTGCGAGTTCACGCGACCTCCTTCGGTCGGTCCGGATCCGGCTCCGCGCTCACGACGAGGCGGATGCGACCCGACGGTACCAGCGTGCCCGCAGCGACACGATGAACCCGGAGAGGACGAGCGCGATCAGCGAGCCCACGAGCACACCGAGGATCGCCTGGTCGCGGATGCCGCCGTCACTCGCGAAGGCGAGGTTGGCCAGGAGGAGCGAGACCGTGAAGCCGATACCGCCGAGCGCACCGGCCGCGAGGATGTCGGCGAACGGCAGCGCAGGATCTGCGCCCTTCGGACGGATGCGCATCGCGATCCAGCCGAACAAGGAGATGCCGATGATCTTGCCGACGGGGAGCGCCACCACGATCGCCCAGAACGCCGGTGACAGCTGCGTGATCGACACCGCGGGGATCACGACGAACGCCGCGACAAAGGCGAAGACCGGGAGGATCACGCCGTTCACGGTCGGCTCCAGCGCGTGCCGCGTGCGGCCCGCGGGGACCGGCGACATGACGAGCCCGAGCAGCACCCCGGCGATCGTCGCATGGATGCCGGAGGAGGCGACGAGCCCCCAGGTGATGACACCCACCACGACCATGGCGACCGCGATGAGCGGGTGCCCCTTCGCGTGCAGGACACGGCTGAGCGCCCAGAACACGGCGACACCCACGACCGCGAGGCCCAGCAGCAACCACTGCACGTCGTCGGCGAAGAGCACCGCGATGAAGATGATGCCGATGATGTCGTCGAGGATCGCCAGGGCGAGGAGGAACACCCGAACGCGCGAGGGCAGCCCCTTGCCGAACATCGCCAGCACCCCGAGAGCGAAGGCGATGTCGGTCGCCGTCGGGATCGGCCAGCCCGACGACGTGGAGCTGTCACCGCCGGCGATCAGCAGATACACCGCGATCGGGACGAGCACCCCGCCGCCCGCGGCGATCGCCGGCTGCACGGCCTTGCGCGGCGAATCGAGCTCGCCATGCGTGAGTTCGTGACGCAGCTCGATCGCGACGACGAGGAAGAAGATCGCGAGGAGGCCGTCGGACACCCAATGCGAGATCGACAGATCGAGCGCGGTGCCCGGCACCGCGATGTGGAAGTCGAGGAACGCCGCCAACCCGTCGTGCGTCGGCAGGTTCGCGAGCAGCAGGCCGAGGCCGGCGGCGACGAGAAGGAGGACGGCGGGGAACTGCTGACCTCGGAGGGGGTTCGCTGAGATGCGCATCCCCTCCATCGTAGGTCGCCGGGATATCGCCGCGCCCGCGGTCTCGCTGCGTCGCTCCGGCGCCGGGCGTCATGCGTGCAGGACACCCCCACCGCCCGGGATACTCTCGAAGGGTGACCCCCGCACACTCTTTCTCCGAGCCCACGAACACCGAGGCGATCCGTGTGATCGGCCGATTCGAAGCCGGTCGCGGCACGCCGGATGCGATGCGCACCGATGTCAGGATGCTCGGGCAGCTGCTCGGGCAGGTGCTGCGCGAAGCCGGCGGCGACGGCCTCTTCGAAGACGTCGAGCGTCTGCGCCTCGCGACGATCCAGGCGTACGACGAGGAGACGCCCGACGCGTTCGAGCGTGCCGCGGCAATCGCCGAGTCGTTCACGATCGCCAGGGCCGACGAGGTCGCCCGGGCCTTCACCTGCTATTTCCACCTCGTGAACCTGGCCGAGGAACACCAGCGCGTTCGCGTGCTGCGTGAGCGCGCCGGACAGCCGGGACGGGAGGATGCCGCCGACACCGTCGCGACCGCCTATGCCCGACTGCGCAGCGAGGTCGGCGACGAAGAAGCCCGCCGCCGCCTGGACGGCCTCCGCTTCCACCCGGTCTTCACCGCGCACCCGACCGAGGCCCGCCGCCGCGCCGTCTCCTCGAGCATCCGCCGCCTGTCCGAACTGCTGACCCAGCACGACGCGGCGAGCGCCGGCGGATCCGAGGAGCACCGCGCCCGCCGCCGGATGCTGGAGGAGATCGACACTCTCTGGCGCACCGCGCCGCTGCGATCGCAGAAGCCTTCCCCGACGGACGAGGTCCGCACCGTGATGGGCGTGTTCGACGAGACGCTCTTCACGACCGTGCCCCACGTGTACCGCCGCATCGACGACGCCCTCCGTGGCGAGGAATCCGGCTCCAGCGCCCCGGTGGTGCCCGCGTTCGTGCGCATCGGCTCCTGGGTCGGCGGCGACCGCGACGGCAACCCGTTCGTCACGGCCTCCGTGACGCGTGAGGCCTCGCAGATCGCGGCCGACCACGTCCTGCGCGGCCTCGAGCGCGCGCTCGACCGCATCGGCCGGACCCTCACGCTCTCGGCCGACGACACCCCGCCGAACGCCGAGGTCGTCGCCCTGTGGGACCGTTTCGTGGCGGCCGAACCGGAACTCGCCGCCGAACTCGCGGCCCGCTCCCCCGATGAGCCCCACCGCCGCGTGCTGCTCGTCCTGTCCCGACGAGTCGCCGCGACCCGCCACGGCGACTCGACCCAGGGTTACTCGCGTCCCGAGGAACTTCTCGCGGACCTGCGGGCCGTGCAATCCTCGCTCGCGGAGGCCGGCGCCAAGCGCCACGCCTTCGGCGGCGTGCAGCACCTGATCTGGCAGGTCGAGACCTACGGCTTCCACCTCACCGAGCTCGAGGTGCGTCAGCACTCGCAGGTGCACGCGAAGGCTCTGGCCGAACTCGATGCGGGAGAGGCGATCAGCGCCCAGACCGAGGAGGTGCTGGAGGTCTTCCGCGCGATCGCGGACATCCAGCGCGACCGCGGCCTGCGCGCGGCCGGACGCTACGTCGTCTCCTTCACCCAGGCCGCCTCGGATCTCGCCAACGTGCACCGTCTCGCTCGGTACGCGCTCGGTGACGACGCTCCGGTGCTCGACGTGGTGCCGCTGTTCGAGACGTTCGCCGACCTTCAGGCAGCGCCCGGAATCCTGGCCGAGGCCGTGACGTTCCCGGAGTTCCGCGAGCGCATGGCCGCCACCGGCAACCGCCTCGAGGTCATGCTCGGATACTCGGACTCGTCGAAGGATGTCGGCCCCGTCGCCGCGAACCTCGCCCTGTACGAGGCCCAGGAGAAGATCGCGCGCTGGGCGCAGGAGTCCGAGATCGAGCTGACGCTCTTCCACGGTCGCGGTGGCGCCCTCGGGCGCGGTGGCGGGCCCGCCAACTCCGCGATCCTCGCGCAGCCGCCGCACTCGGTCGACGGTCGATTCAAGCTCACCGAGCAGGGTGAGGTCATCTTCGCGCGCTATGGCGAGCCGGCCATCGCGATGCGGCACATCGACCAGGTCGCCGCCGCCACGCTGCTCGCGTCGTCCCCCACCGAGGAGGAGCGCACCAGTCGCGCGGCCGAGCGCTACGCGGAGGTCGCCTCGGTCATGGACGCCGCCTCCCGCGAGCGCTTCTTCTCGCTCGTGAAGGCCGATGGATTCGCGCCCTGGTTCGCCACGGTCACCCCGATGGAGGAGATCGGGCTGCTCGCGCTCGGCTCCCGCCCGGCGCGCCGCGGACTGTCCGTCGAGTCGCTCGAGGATCTGCGGGCCATCCCGTGGGTGTTCGCGTGGACGCAGGCGCGCATCAACCTCGCCGGCTGGTTCGGTCTCGGCACCGCCCTGGACGCCGTCGGCGATGAGGAGCTGCTCGTCGAGGCGTACCGCGAGTGGCCGCTGCTTCGCACCATGATCGACAACGTCGCGATGAGCCTCGCCAAGACCGACGAGCGCATCGCGCGGCAGTACCTGGCGCTGGGCGACCGCGATGATCTGGCACAGCTCGTCCTCGACGAACTCGCGATCACGCGGCGCTGGGTGATCCGGCTCACCGGCGGCGAGCGCCTGCTGGAGAACAAGCCGGTTCTGCAGCGGGCCGTGCAGCTGCGCAGCCCCTACGTCGACGCGCTCTCGCTGCTGCAGCTGCGCGCCCTGCGGGCGCTGCGCTCGGCGAGCGACGAGCCCACCGGCTCGGGCGCCGATGCCGAACAGCAGCGTCTGCTCCTGCTCTCGGTCAGCGGCGTCGCCGCCGGCCTTCAGAACACCGGGTGACCGAGATACCGTCCGGCCGGGTGCGCGATCCGCATTCGGCCGGCCGCTAGAGTGAAACCTCCGCCGACTCCGGCGATGCCTCACGCGACACGATCGCCTGCACCACAATCCCCCATCAGAAAGTCCCTTCCGCGTGACCGCTACGACTCCCGCCGACTTCCATCCGCTCGCCGCCTCCGTGCAGCCCGTGTTCGACACGGTGCTGTCCCGCAGCCCGCACGAGCCGGAGTTCCACCAGGCCGTCCACGAGGTGCTGCACTCGATCGCCCCCGTGCTGGAGCGACGCCCGGAATACGTCGACGGCGGCATCCTCGAGCGGCTCGTCGAACCCGAGCGGCAGATCCTCTTCCGCGTGCCGTGGATCGACGACGCCGGCAAGCTGCAGGTCAATCGCGGCTACCGCATCCAGTTCTCCTCTGTGCTCGGCCCGTACAAGGGCGGACTGCGCTTCCACCCCTCGGTGAACCTGTCGATCATCAAGTTCCTCGGCTTCGAGCAGATCTTCAAGAACGCGCTCACCGGTCAGGGCATCGGCGGCGGCAAGGGCGGGTCCGACTTCGACCCGCACGGCAAGTCCGACGCCGAGGTCATGCGCTTCTGCCAGTCGTTCATGAACGAGCTCTACCGCCACCTGGGCGAGCACACCGACGTCCCCGCGGGCGACATCGGCGTCGGCGGCCGCGAGATCGGCTACCTCTTCGGCCAGTACCGCAAGGTCACCAACCGCCACGAGTCGGGCATGTTCACCGGCAAGGGCACCGGCTGGGGCGGCGCCGAGGTGCGCACCGAAGCGACCGGCTACGGGGCGGTGTTCTTCGCGCAGGAGATGCTCGCCGTGCACAACGACTCTCTCACCGGCAAGCGCGTCGGCATCTCGGGCTCGGGCAACGTCGCGATCTACGCGATCCAGAAGGCCACCCAGCTCGGCGCGACCGCCGTCACGGCCTCCGACTCGTCCGGCTACGTCGTCGACGACGCCGGCATCGACGTCGACCTGCTCCGTCAGCTCAAGGAGGTCGAGCGCGCCCGCATCGTCGAGTACGCCAACCGTCGTCCGAGCGCGCGCTTCGTCGAAGGCGGCAGCGTCTGGGAGGTCCCGGTCGACATCGCCGTCCCCTCCGCCACGCAGAACGAGGTCAGCCTCGCGGATGCCGAGGCCCTGATCGCGAACGGCGTGCGCGCCGTCTCCGAGGGCGCGAACATGCCGTGCGTGCCCGACGCCGTCGAGGCCTTCCAGAAGGCGGGCGTGCTGTTCGCCCCCGGCAAGGCCGCGAACGCCGGCGGTGTCGCGACCTCGGCGCTCGAGATGAGCCAGAACGCCTCGCGTCAGCGCTGGACCTTCGCCGACAGCGAGAACAAGCTGCGCGAGATCATGGCGGACATCCACGACGCCGCGTTCGACGCCGCAGAGCGTCACGACGTCGGCGGCGACTACGTGGCCGGCGCCAACATCGCGGGCTTCGAACGCGTCGCCGCCGCGATGCTCGCCCAGGGCGTCATCTGATCCGAACGACATGAGGCCGGGCATCCGCAGGGGTGCCCGGCCTCGTCGTCTCCGCGGCGTCTCAGTCCGTGATCTCGCGGTCGTGGGCGTGCCTGGCGAGCGAGCTGCCGTAGCGCTCGGTGAGCTGCACCATCAGGTCGGGGGTGTCTCGGTCGACGCCGAACACGTGACCGGGGAAGTCGAGCTCGGGCTGCGCAGCGGCGATCTCCTGATCCCGGTCGGGTGAGAGCAGCTGCACCGGGTCGCCGACGGCCACCCACCCGATCGGGACCACCGTGCCCTCGGGCAGCACGGCGCGGCGGTGCACGATCGCGTTGACCCGCACCTCGCAGCGGGCCCCCACGAGAGCACCGTTGAAGACGCGGGCGCCGGAGGCGAAGAAGACCTCCTCACCCACCGTCGCCCCGGCGATGCTCGCCAGCGTTCCGATCAGCGTGTGCGCGCCGACATGGACCGCATTGGCCGCGGTGGCGCGGATCAGCGCGTTCTCCATCACGATCACGTTCTCGCCGAGGGTGATCGGGCCGCCCTCCGCCGTGATGACGGCGCCGTGCAGCACCTGGCAGCCCGGCCCCACCTCCACATCGCCGGAGACGACGGCGGTGGGTGCGATGACGGCGGTGTCATGGATGCGGGGGCGAGCCCCGAGGTGCTCGTACAACATGCGGCCAGACTAGTCCCGCCGCAGCCGCGAAAGCAGCCACCGCACGCTACTCGGCTTTGGCCGGTTCCGGGAAGATCGCGGTGAACAGCTGCTCGACCCATTCGAGAAGCTGTGCGTCGGGCAGCGGCTCGAGCCCCACGCCCACAGCGGCGGGAACCGTGGGCATCGGCACGACCAGCGCCTCTCCCCCGGCCACGAGCTTCGCCTTCGGATACAACCGCTGCAGCCGCACCTTGATCGAGTCCTCGAGCCGCGCCGGTGCGATGCGCAGGTTCGAGCCCATGACCACCACGTCGGTCAGCCCGGCGCGCGCAGCCCGACGACGCAGTCGCGAGATCGCCAGCAATCCCTCGACCTCTTCCGGCGGCGTGCCGTAGCGGTCGACGAGCTCCTCGATCACGAGATCGATGGCCCCGTCCTTCGCTGTGGCCGCCGACGCCGCCGACAGCTTCTGGTACGCCTCGAGACGCAGCCGCTCGCTGTCGATGTAGTACTCGGGGATGCGGGCATCGAGGGGAAGCTCGAGCCGCAGCTCCTGCCCGGTCTCGACCTCGTCGCCGCGGAACGTCGCCACCGCCTCGCCGATCATCCGCAGATACAGGTCGAATCCGACGCCGGCGATGTGTCCGGCCTGCTCCGCACCGAGCATGTTGCCCGCGCCGCGGAGCTCGAGGTCCTTCAGCGCGACCTGCATGCCCGAGCCGAGCTCGTTGTTGACCGCGATCGTCTGCAGCCGGTCGGCGGCGGTCTCGGAGAGCGGCTTCATCTCGTCGTAGAGGAAGTACGCGTACGCCCGCTCACGCCCTCGCCCGACCCGACCGCGGAGCTGGTGCAGCTGGCTGAGGCCGTACTTGTCGGCGCGGTCGATGATGATCGTGTTCGCGTTCGAGATGTCGAGGCCGGTCTCGATGATCGTGGTCGAGACGAGCACGTCGAACTTGCGCTCCCAGAAGTCATCGACGACCTGCTCCAGTTGGTGCTCACCCAACTGCCCGTGGGCGACGGCGATGCGCGCTTCGGGCACGAGCTCCGCCAACTGCGCCGCGACGCGCTGAATCGACTGCACGCGGTTGTGCACGAAGAAGACCTGCCCCTCGCGCAGGATCTCGCGCCGGATGGCCGCGGCGATCTGCTTGTCGCTGCGGGGGCCGACGAACGACAGGATCGGATGCCTGTCCTCGGGCGGCGTCGCGAGCGTGGACATCTCGCGGATGCCCGTGACCGCCATCTCCAGCGTGCGCGGGATGGGGGTGGCGCTCATGGCGAGGATGTCGACGTTGGTCTTCAGCTTCTTCAGCGCGTCCTTGTGCTCGACGCCGAACCGCTGCTCCTCATCGATGATCATCAGGCCGAGATCCTTGAAGATGACCCCTTCCGTGAGGATGCGGTGGGTGCCGATGATCATGTCGACCGACCCCTCCAGCAGCCCCTGGAGCGTGAGCCGGACTTCCTTGTCGGTCTGGAAGCGCGACAGCGCGCGCACCTTGACCGGGAAACCGGCGAAGCGCTCGGTGAACGTCTCCATGTGCTGCTTCACCAGGAGCGTCGTCGGCACGAGCATCGCGACCTGCTTGCCGTCCTGGATCGCCTTGAACGCCGCGCGCACGGCGACCTCGGTCTTGCCGAAGCCGACGTCGCCGGAGAGCAGCCGGTCCATCGGGATCGGCCGCTCCATGTCGGCCTTGATCTCGTCGATGGTCTGCAACTGGTCCTGCGTCTCCGCGAACGGGAACGCCTCCTCCAACTCGCGCTGCCAAGGCGTGTCCGGGCCGAAGGCATGGCCCTTGGCGCTCATGCGCGCGGAGTACAGCTTCACGAGCTCGACGGCGATGTCGCGCACCGCCTTGCGGGCCTTGCCCTTGGCCTGCGACCAGTCGCTGCCGCCCATCTTCGACAGGGTCGGGGCCTCGCCGCCGACGTACTTCGAGAGGGAGTCGAGCTGATCCGTCGGCACATACAGCTTGTCGCCCGGGTAGCCGCGCTTGGAGGGGGCGTATTCGAGGATGAGATAGTCGCGCACGGACTTGGTCGCGTTGCGGCCACCGGTGGACACCTCACGCTGGGTCATCTCGACGAACCGTCCGATGCCGTGCGTGGCGTGCACCACGAAGTCGCCCTGCTTCAGCTGCAAGGGGTCGACGACGTTCTTGCGCCGCGAGGCGAGCTTCTTGACGACCCGCTGGTCGCCACCGATCGTGCGTCCGTAGAACTCGTTGTCGGTGAGGACGGCGAGCTTCGCCTCGGGCACCTGGAATCCGGCTTCGACGGACCCCATGACCAGGGTCGCGACACCGGCCTCGGGCGCATCCGTGAGACTCTCGACGACGCGGGCCGCGAGGCCGCGATCGGACAGCACATCGCGTGCACGGTCGACCAGGCCGCTTCCGGCTGCGATCACCACGACGCGCCAGCCGTCGGTGACCTTGGCCTCGACGAACGAGATCGCCCCGTCGACGTTGCCGTGGAACGACGGGATGATGGCGGCACCGAGGGTGGCGGCATCCGTGTCGGAAGCCGCATCGCCGTCGCCGACGCTGATGCCGAAGGGGCTCAGCTGCCACCAGACGCCACCCCGGTCGCGCACGACCTCGCGCAGTTCGGCGACCGTGAGGAAGTCGCCGGCCCCGAGGTCGATGGGCGCCGACGCACCAGAGGTGGCCGCGCTCCAGGCGGCATCGAGGAACTCGCGGTTGGTGTCACCCAGCGTGATCGCACGCGCGGTGGAGCGGTCGGGATCGACGACGGCCGTCGCGGCCCCCGCCGGCAGATACTCGGCCAGGGACTTCAGCGGCCCCGCGACCGCAGGCAGGAGCGATTCCATGCCCTCGACCGGGATGCCCTCGGACATCTTCTCGAGCATCCCTCTGATCGCCGGGAAGCCCTCGATCAGCTCCCGCGCGCGATCGCGGACATCGGCGGTCAGCAGCAGCTCGCGGCTCGGCGGCAGGTCGACGCCGGGCACGTCGCCGGGGAGCGAGCGCTGATCGGCGACGGAGAAGGCGCGGATCTGGTCGATCTCGTCGCCGAAGAACTCGATGCGGAACGGGTGCTCCGAGACGGGAGGGAAGACATCGAGGATGCCGCCGCGCACGGCGAACTCGCCACGGCGGGAGACCATGTCGACACGGGAGTATGCCCGCTCCACGAGCTGCTCGACCACGCGGTCGAGCTCGTTGCCCCTGCTGCCGACGGAGAGTTCGAGCGGCGCGATCTCCCCGAGGTTGCCCGCGATCGGCTGCAGCGCCGCGCGCACGGAGGCGACGATCACGAGCGGGTGGTCACCGGACCACTCCGCGATGCGGCGCAGTGTCTGCAGGCGCTGGCCCACCGTGTCGACGCTGGGGCTCAGGCGCTCGTGCGGCAGCGTCTCCCAGGCCGGGAACGTCAGGATGTCGGCCGTGGGCAGGTAGGCATGCATCGCCAGCGCCAGGCTCTCGGCGCGGCGCCCGGTGGGGACGACCGCGAGGAGGGCGGGAGGATGCCCCGCCGCAGCGCGCTTGCCGAGCAGGCCGGCGAGCGCCGGCGCATCGAGCCCGTCGACCAGACCGAGGTCGGCATCGGTGTGCGCCCACTGCAGAGCGTCACGGTACAGAGACGCCTCTTCCAAGGCGCGCAGAATCCCCGGAACAGTCACCGGACAAGACTAGTCGCGCCCGCCGACACTCCGGCCCGCCCGCTCGTTCCGAGGGGGCTCACCTCAATAGGCTGTCGGGATGGAATCCGTCGCCCTGACCACCGAACGTCTCGTCCTGCATGCACCGACGGAGGCGGACATCGATGCGATCACGGAGGCGTGCCAGGATCCGGAGATCGCGCGCTGGACGACGGTTCCGAGCCCGTACAACCACGAGGATGCCGAGCACTTCGTGCGTCTCGTCGCGGGGTCGTGGGCCGACGGCTCGGAGGCCGTCTGGGGCATGTACGCCGGCGACGAGCTCGTGGGCATGATCGGTCTGCACGGCATCGCCACCCACGTCACGGGTGGGGCCGCCGAGCTCGGGTACTGGGTGACCCCGGCCGCTCGGGGCAAGGGTCATCTCGCGGAAGCGGCACGCGCCGTGATCGACTGGGGTTTCACCGAGCTCGGGCTCGTCCGCATCCGCTGGCAGGCCGTCGCCGGGAACGTCCCTTCGGCGCGGGCCGCCCGCGCGCTCGGCTTCCGCTATGAAGGCCTGCAGCGCCAGGCGCTCACGAGCCCGCGTGGCCGAGACGACGGCTGGATCGCCGGCCTGCTGCACGATGACGACCGCACGCCGGTGGACTGGCCGATCCTCTGAGGAGTGAGCCCACCGGGTGACAGTGTCGGCGGCCGATGACAGGATGAAGGCATGCCGGAGATGCCGGAAGTCCAGGGCCTGACCACGTTCCTCGCCGACCGCGCCGTGGGGCGCACGATCACCCGCGCCAGCGTCGCGGCGATCGCCGCGTTGAAGACCTACGATCCGCCGATCACCGCGTTGCAGGGCACCACGATCACGGCGGCCGCCCGGCTCGGCAAGTTCATCGTGCTGTCCTGCGGCGACGAGCTGCACCTCGTGTTCCACCTCGCGAAGGCGGGGTGGCTGCGTTGGTACGAGACGCTGCCGACGACGCTCATCAAACCCGGCAAGTCGCCGATCGCCCTGCGCATCGCGCTCGACGACGACAGCGGTTTCGACCTCACCGAGGCCGGAACGAAGAAGTCGCTCGCCGTCTACGTCGTCCGCGACCCGCAGGAGGTGCCGGGCATCGCGCGGCTCGGCCCCGACCCGCTCGACCCCGCCTTCGACCGCGGCACGTTCGCTGCGCTGCTGGAAGACCGGCGGATGCAGATCAAGGGACTGCTGCGCGACCAGGCGGTGATCGCGGGGATCGGCAACGCGTACTCCGACGAGATCCTGCACGCCGCCCGGATGTCGCCGTACGCGATCGCGGGAAAGCTCGACGATGCCGAGATCGACCGCCTGTACGAAGCGATGCGCGAGACGCTCACAGAGGCGGTCGCCGAGGCATCGGGCAAACCGCCCGCCGACCTCAAAGACGCCAAGCGACGGGGGATGCAGGTGCATGCGCGTCGCGGCGAGGCATGCCCCGTTTGCGGTGACACCGTCCGCAGCGTGTTCTTCGCCGACCGCTCCCTCGAGTACTGCCCCACGTGCCAGACCGGCGGCAAGGTGCTCGCCGACCGTCGTCTCTCTCGACTGTTGAAGTGACCTCGCCCTTCCGGGCCCTCCCGATCCATGTCTCGGAATGAAATGCGCGCAGATGCGTTGAGTACACTCAGAACAACAACGTGCTCCGGGGTCGGTGGGAATCCGAACCGGCGGTGACAGTCCGCGAGCGTCTCGAGAGATCGGGATGCCGATCCGGTGGAATTCCGGGACCGACGGTGATGCGAGGGAGACCTCGCTAGTCCGGAAGGGAGGCAGCACGAGACGCATCCGTGCGTCCGTTCCGCCATCCCTGTCTGACCCCGGAGCCTCAGAGGAGGACGACGGATGGCAGTGAACGCGGCAGAGCGCAGCGCGATGGATCGCGCGCTCCAGCTCGCCACGCGCGGACCGCGCGGGGCGAACCCGCAGGTCGGCGCGGTCATCCTCTCCCCCGATGGCACGGTCCTCGCCGAGGGCTGGCATCAGGGAGCCGGGACACCGCACGCCGAGGTCGATGCGCTCTCGAAGCTCGCGCCCGGCGACGCCCGCGGCGCCACTGCCGTCGTGACGCTCGAGCCCTGCAACCACACCGGCCGTACCGGGCCCTGCGCCGTCGCCCTCATCGAGGCGGGCGTGGCCAGAGTCGTGTACGCCCTCGACGATCCCGGCGCCGAATCGGGAGGCGGAGCGGAGCGCCTGCGCGCCGCCGGCGTCGACGTCGACTCGGGTGAGCAGGCGGATGCCGCGCATGCCCTGATCGACGGCTGGCTGACGGCACAGCGCCTGGGACGCCCGCACATCACGGTCAAGTGGGCGCAGAGCCTCGACGGTCGCGCCGCTGCCGCCGACGGCTCGAGCCAGTGGATCACGGGACCGGCCGCTCGGGCCGACGTGCACCACCGCCGCGCGGAGGCCGACGCGATCGTCGTCGGCACCGGCACCGTGCTCGCCGACGACCCTGCTCTCACCGCCCGCGACGGCGACGCTCTGCTGTCGCACCAGCCCGTCCCGGTCGTCATCGGTTCGCGCCCGACGCCGACGGACGCCGCCGTGCACCGTCATCCGCACTCCCCGCTCTTCTACGACACCCACGATCTGCACGCGGTGACCGCCGATCTGCACGCGCGTGGCATCCAGCGCGTCTTCGTCGAGGGTGGGCCGACCCTGGCCAGCGCCTTCATCCAGGCGGGCCTGGCCGACCGGGTGCTCGCCTACATCGCGCCGGTGCTGCTCGGCGGCGACAAGCTCGCCCTCGGCGACATCGGCGTCGCATCGATCGACCATGCGCGCCGCCTCACGATCGACGAATGGGTCCCCCTCGGACCCGATCTGCTCGCCGTCGCACGCCCCGCAGCACCGACAGACCCTCAGAACCAGAACGAAGGAGCCGCCTGATGTTCACCGGAATCATCGAGGAGATGGGCGAGATCACCGCGATCGCGCCCGCGGGCGACGGCTGGCGCCTGACCGTGCGCGCCCCCCGCGCGGCAGCGGATGCCGTGCACGGCGAGTCCATCGCCGTCTCGGGCGTGTGCCTCACGGTCGTCGGCTCGACTGCCGACACCTTCGACACCGACGTGATGAAGCAGACGCTCGACGTCGCCGCGATCGGCTCGGCGACGGTCGGCACCCGCGTCAACATCGAGAAGGCCATGCCGGTCGGTGCACGACTGGGCGGACACATCGTGCAGGGTCATGTCGACGGAGTCGGCGACGTGCTCGAGGTGCGACCCGGTGCCCAGTGGAGCGTCCTGCGCATCAGCCTGCCGTCCGACCTCGCCCCGCTCGTGGTCGACAAGGGATCCATCTCCGTCGACGGAACATCACTGACCGTGAGCGCCGTCAGCGAGCCCGCCGACCCCTCCCCCTGGTTCGAGGTCTCGCTCATCCCGGAGACCCTCGCCGCGACGACCCTCGGCAGCCGTGCCGTAGGAGACCGCGTGAACCTCGAGACCGACATCCTCGCCCGCCACGTCGAGCGCCTGCTCGCGTTCCGCGCCGCACCGGAAGGAGGCTCGCGATGAGCCTTTCCACGATCGCCGAGGCCCTGGAGGCGCTGCGCGCCGGGCGCCCCGTGCTCGTCGCCGACGACGAGAACCGCGAGAACGAAGGCGACGTGATCCTGTCGGCCGAGCTCGCCACGCCCGAGTGGGTGGCCTGGACGGTGCGCTGGTCGTCCGGCTTCATCTGCGCCCCGATGCCGACCGACCTCGCCGACCACCTGAACTTGCCGCCGATGGTGGCCGCCAGCGAAGACGCCCGCTCCACCGCCTACACCGTGAGTGTGGACGCGGCCGCGGGCGTCACCACCGGCATCAGCGCGCACGACCGCGCGCACACGCTGAACGTGCTGGCGAACCCGGGTTCGACGGCGACGAGCATCATCCGTCCGGGCCATGTCCTGCCGCTGCGCGCCGTCGACGGTGGCGTGCGCGAGCGCAGTGGTCACACCGAAGCCGCCGTCGAGCTGATGAAACTCGCGGGCCTGCGTCCGGTCGGCGCGATCGCCGAGGTGGTCGCGGAAGACGGCAGCATGATGCGCCTGCCCGGCCTGATCGAACTGGGTGCTCGCGACGGTGTGCCGGTCATCACGATCGAGCAGCTCATCGCGCACCTCAACGAGATCGACCCCGAAGGCGCCACGCCCTCGGCGCATCGCGGGCGCCGAGTGAGCCTGCGTGCCGACGCCACGGTGCCGACGACCCACGGGACCTTCCGGTTCCTCGCCTACAAGGACCGCGTCACCGGGACCGACCACATCGCCGTCGTCTCGGGAGAACTCGGCGAGACGGCTCTCGTCCGCGTGCACTCGGAGTGCCTGACCGGCGAGGCATTCGGCTCGCTGAAGTGCGAGTGCGGCCCGCAGCTGGATTCGGCGCTCGATGCGATCGAGAAGCAGGGCGGCGTCGTCATCTACATGCGCGGTCACGAGGGACGCGGCATCGGCCTCATCAACAAGCTGCGGGCATACAGCCTGCAGGAGGAGGGCCTCGACACGGTCGACGCGAACCTCGCCCTCGGCCTGCCCGCCGACGCGCGCGACTATGCCGCAGCAGCGGGCATCCTCGCCGATCTCGGCGTGTCGAAGGTGCGGCTGCTGACGAACAACACCGACAAGGTGGAGCAGCTGCGCGAGCTGGGACTCGACGTCATCGAACAGGTCCCCCTGATCGTGGGCGTCGGACCGAACAACCACCAGTACCTCGAGACCAAGCGTGACCGGATGGGTCACATCATCGGCGAAGCGGAACTCGCAGAGGCGCTCGCCCACGGGAAGGACGAGAAATGAGCGGCGCAGGAGCACCCGAGACGGGCGACATCGATGGACGCGGTCTGAACGTCGTGATCGTCGCCGGCACCTGGCATGAGACGATCTCGAACGGCCTGATCGCCGGCGCGGAACGCGTGCTGAACGAGGCCCAGGCCACACACCGCCTCGTGCGGGTGCCCGGCTCGTTCGAGCTCGCCCTGGCCGCGCAGGCCGCCTTCGCCGGCGGCGCCGACGCAGTCGTCGCACTCGGCGTCATCATCCGCGGCGGCACTCCGCACTTCGAGTACGTGTCGGCCGCGACCACCGACGGCCTCACCCGCGTCGCGCTCGACGCCGGCAAGCCGGTCGGGTTCGGCGTGCTGACCCTCGACGACGAGCAGCAGGGGCTCGACCGCGCGGGCCTGGAAGGCTCCAAGGAGGACAAGGGCGCCGAGGCGGCGGACGCGGCACTGCGCACCGCCCTCGTCGTCCGGGAACTGCGCGGCTGAGGCGGGCCCCACCGCGCAGGTCAGCCTGGCCTTGCTAGCGCAGACCGCCCCGCACCTCCTACGGTGAGGGCATGGAGACTCTGCGCCACATCGTGCTGTTCGTCCACCTCATCGGCTTCGCCGTGCTCTTCGGAGCGTGGGCGGTTCAGGCGTTCGGCGGCAAGCGCGAGTTCACGCGTCTGATGAACATCGGCATGGCGATCGCCGCGGTCGCCGGGCTCGCCCTCGCCGCCCCCTGGGGAATCTCGTATGAGCTCAACTACGTCAAGATCGGCGTCAAGCTCGTGATCCTGCTCGTCATCGGCGCGCTGCTCGGAATCGGCCTGGGCCGTCAGCGCCGCGGAGCAGCCATCCCGCCGGCGGTGTTCTGGCTCGTCGGCATCCTCACCGCTGCCAACGCCGCCATCGCCGCGATCTGGCGCTGAGCGCGAGCGCTCAGCGCTTTCGCGGCGGCGCCGTGCTCTCCCGCACGACCAGCTCGGTGCTCACGAGCGGCGTCTGCTGACGCCCGCTGCCGTCGAGCTCGGCGAGCAGCGCGTCCACCGCGAGTGCGCCGACCCGCTCCGGATGCTGCTGCACCGTGGTCAGTGGCGGCCACAGCTGCGCGGCATCCGGCAACCCGTCGAAGCCGACGAGGCTCACATCGCCCGGCACCTCGCATCCGGCCTCCCGGAACGCGCGGAGCACGCCGATCGCCATCTGGTCGTTCGCGACGAACACCGCGGTGACGCCGTCCATCTCGCGGAGCCGGATCCCCGCCGCATACCCCGACGCGGCGGACCAATCGCCCTGGAGCGGCTCGGGCACGGGTCGCCCGTGCTTCTCGAGGGTCTCCCTCCAGGCATCGCGACGCCGTTCCGCGGAGTACGAGCGCGCGGGACCCGTGACGTGCCACACCGTGTCGTGTCCGAGCTCGAGCAGATGCTCGGTCGCCAGTCGCGCACCCTGCGCCTGGTCGGTGTCGACGAACGGAAGCGTCTCGCCGCGGTTGGAGTCGACGAACACCACGGGCAGGGCATCGGGGATCTCGATATCGGCCTCGTCGAGCTGGTGTGCCTCGATCACGATGATGATGCCGTCGACAGCGTGCTCCTCCAGGCGCCGGAACGCACCGGCCACGGTCTCGCCGGCACTCGACTCCACGGGGATGAGGGTGAGCGCGTAGCCGAGCTGGGCGGCGCGCACCGCGATCGCGTCGAGCGTGCGCTGGTTGCCGTAGGAGCTGAACGAGAACATCACGACGCCGATCGTGCGGAATCGCCCTGACCGCAACGCGCGGGCTGCGCTGTTGGGGCGGTAGCCGAGGCTCTGCATCGCGGCCTCGACGCGCTCGCGGGTGGCGGCGCCGACATAACCCCTGGCGTTCACGACGCGGGAGACCGTCTGTCCGGAGACGCCGGCCTCACGGGCGACGTCTTCCATCGACGGCTCACGGCGACGTGCCGACGTCTCTGTCGGATGCTCTGGGGTCACGATCACCCATCCCCTCATATGTTGACGTTGACACACTAGCAGCGCATCGCATATGTTGACGTTGACACACGGCGCACGGTGCGCCGGAACCGTAAGAAGGAATCGTCGATGACGACTGAAACCCCCGCAGCCCTGGGCGCCCCCGGCCTCCGGCGCCGCGACAAGCGCGACTGGAAGGGCTGGGCCTTCGTCGGCCCGTTCATGGTCGTCTTCGCCCTGGTGTTCCTGACACCGCTCGCCTACGCGCTGTACCTGAGCTTCTTCCAGGAGAAGCTCATCGGTGGCAACGCCTTCGTCGGCCTGGACAACTACGTCCGCGCGCTCACCGACCCGCAGTTCTGGGAGGCGTTCGGCCGCGTACTGATCTTCCTCGTCGTGCAGGTGCCGATCATGCTGGTCCTCGCCCTGGGCGCCGCCCTCGCCATCGACAGCGCACGTCTGCGCGGAGCATCGTTCTTCCGCATCCTGATCTTCCTTCCCTACGCCGTGCCCGCGGTCGTCGCGGTGCTGATGTGGGGCTACATCTACGGCGACCAGTTCGGACTCACGAGCAACATCAACGACTTCCTCGGAGTCGATGCGATCACGCCGTTCGCCAAGGAGTGGATGCTGGTCTCGATCGGCAACATCGTCACGTGGGAGTTCGTCGGCTACAACATGCTGATCTTCTACTCGTCACTCAAGACCATCCCGACCGACATGTACGAGGCCGCCTCCCTCGACGGAGCGGGGGCATGGCGCACGATCTTCTCGATCAAGATCCCCTCCGTGCGCGGCGCGCTCGTGATCGCGACGATCTTCTCGATCATCGGCAGCTTCCAGCTCTTCAACGAGCCGAACATCCTGCGGCCCCTGGCTCCGAACGTGATCACCACGTTCTTCACGCCGAACATGTACGCCTACAACCTGTCGTTCGCCGGACAGCAGTTCAACTACGCCGCCACGATCGCCATCATCATGGGCATCATCACCGCGGTCATCGCCTACGTCGTGCAGCTGCGCGGCTCGAAGTCGGAGGTGCGCTGACATGGCACTCCCCCTCGCCCGCCCCTCTCGCCGACGTCACGATCCGCTGAACCCGCGCAAGTCCAACACGCTGTTGATCGTCATGATCGTCTACGCGCTGTACACGCTCGTGCCCCTGGTCTGGCTGCTGTTCAGCTCGACGAAGACGCAGGCAGGACTCTTCAGCTCCTTCGGGCTCTGGTTCTCGGACGACTTCGCGTTCTTCGACAACCTCGTCGCCACGTTCTCCTACCGCGACGGCATCTTCCTGCGCTGGCTCGGCAACACGCTCCTGTACGTCGTGGTCGGCGCGGGCGGCGCGACTCTGCTCGCCACACTGGCCGGCTACGGCCTCGCGAAGTTCCGCTTCCCGGGTCGGCGCGCGGTCTTCGCCGTCGTCCTCGGAGCAGTCGCCGTTCCCGGTACGGCACTCGCCGTCCCGACGTTCTTGCTGTTCAGCGAGCTGGGCCTGACCAACACCCCCTGGGCCGTGATCATCCCGTCTCTCATCAGCCCCTTCGGGCTGTACCTGATCTGGGTTTTCGCCTCCGAGTCCGTACCGACCGAGCTGCTGGAGGCCGCGCGCATCGACGGCGCCGGAGAGTTCCGCACGTTCTTCACGATCTCGATGCGCCTGCTCGCGCCGGGCATCGTGACGGTCGCGCTGTTCACGGTCGTGGCGACCTGGAACAACTACTTCCTCCCCCTGATCATGCTGTCGGATCCCGCCTGGTATCCGCTCACGGTCGGTCTGAACCAGTGGAGCGCCCAGGCCATCGGCGCCGGCTCCCAGCCGATCTACAACCTCGTGATCATGGGCTCTCTGCTCACGATCATCCCGATCGTCATCGCCTTCCTGCTGCTGCAGCGCTTCTGGCAGTCAGGTCTCACCGCGGGAAGCGTCAAGCAGTAGCCCCGCACTCCTTCCTCACCCCCCTCGCGATCCGATGCTGGATCGCACCCCCGAAAGGACACAGCAATGAAGCACCTTCCCTCACCGACACGGCGCGCCCTCGCGGTGCTCGCCGCAGGAACCGTGGCAGCACTGGCGCTGGCCGGCTGCAGCACCGGCAGCGACGCCGGCAGCGGCTCCGGCTCCGACGCCGGATCCGGCTCCTTCGACTCCGTCGAGGCCGCGCTCGAGAAGGGCGGCGAGATCACGTACTGGTCGTGGACGCCGTCTGCCGAGGCTCAGGTCGAGGCGTTCCAGAAGGAATACCCGAACGTCAAGGTCAACCTCGTCAACGCCGGCACCAACAACGAGGAGTACACGAAGCTGCAGAACGCGATCAAGGCAGGCTCGGGCGCGCCCGACGTCGTGCAGATCGAGTACTACGCGTTCCCGCAGTTCGCACTGACCGACGCCTTCGCCGACCTGTCGAAGTACGGCTTCGCCGACTTCGAGGACGACTACACCGCATCCACCTGGAACTCGGTCACCGCCGGCGACGCCATCTACGGCCTGCCGCAGGACTCCGGCCCCATGGCACTGTTCTACAACAAGGCCGTGTTCGACGCCGCGGGCGTCGAAGTGCCGACCACCTGGGACGAGTACTACGAGGCGGCGAAGAAGATCCACGCCGCGAACCCCGACGCCTACATCACCAACGACACCGGCGACGCCGGCTTCGCGACCTCCATGATCTGGCAGGCCGGAGGCAAGCCGTTCGAGACCTCGGGCACCGATGTCACGATCGACCTGCAGGACGAAGGGTCGAAGAAGTGGACCGAGAACTGGAACCGCCTCGTCGAGGAGGACCTCGTCGCGCCCTACGGCAGCTGGAGCGACGAGTGGTTCCGCGGCCTCGGTGACGGCAGTCTCGCCACCCTCGTGATCGGCGCCTGGATGCCCGGCAACCTCATCACCGGCGCCCCCGACGGCGCAGGCGACTGGCGCGTCGCGCCGATGCCGACCTACGACGGCACTCCGGCGAGCGCCGAGAACGGCGGTGGCGGTCAGGCCGTCACGACGCAGAGCAAGAACCCGGAGCTCGCGGCCGGCTTCCTGTGGTGGCTGAACAACTCGGAGGAGAGCATCTCGATCTTCCTCGAGTCAGGCGGCTTCCCGTCGACGACCGCCGAGCTCTCCAGCGAAGAGTTCCTCGCCGATGCTCCGGAGTACTTCGGCGGCCAGAAGATCAACGAGGTCCTCGCGGCCGCAGCCGACGACGTGGTCGAGGACTGGAGCTACCTGCCCTACCAGGTGTACGCGAACAGCATCTTCGGCGACACCGTGGGCCAGTCGTACCAGAACGGCACCGATCTGAACGAGGGCCTCACGGCCTGGCAGGACGCGCTGGTCGAGTACGGCAACGCGCAGGGCTTCACCGTCAACAAGTAACACCGTGGCTGAGCCGGCCCCAGAGCGGGGCCGGCTCAGCTCCTCGATCGAAAGCACTCCGACACGTGACCACGTTCTCTCTCGGCGACACCGACTTCCTCCGCGACGGTCAGCCGCATCAGGTGATCTCCGGCGCCATCCACTACTTCCGCGTGCACCCGGACCTGTGGCAGGACCGCATCCGCAAGGCACGGCTGATGGGCCTGAACACGATCGAGACGTATGTCGCGTGGAACGCGCACGCCCCGCGGCGCGGCGAGTGGGACACGACCGGGTGGAACGATCTCGGACGCTTCCTCGACCTCGTTCATGCCGAGGGTCTGGATGCGATCGTGCGCCCGGGTCCCTACATCTGCGCCGAGTGGCACAACGGCGGTCTGCCGGTGTGGCTGACCGGGAGCATGGAGAACCTGCGATCGTCGGCTCCCGACTTCCTCGTCGAGGTGAGCGCCTACCTGCGACGCGTGTACGACATCGTCGCGCCGCGCCAGATCGACCGGGGCGGACCCGTCGTGCTCGTGCAGATCGAGAACGAATACGGCGCCTACGGAGCGGACAAGGCCTACCTCGAGGCACTGGTCGCCGTCACGCGGGACGCCGGCATCACGGTGCCTCTCACGACCGTGGATCAACCCGTGGATCAGATGCTGAGCGACGGCAGCCTCCCCGAGCTGCACAAGACCGGCTCCTTCGGATCCCGCAGCGCGGAACGCCTCGCGACTCTGCGCCGGCACCAGCCGACGGGACCCCTGATGTGCTCGGAGTTCTGGGACGGCTGGTTCGACTGGTGGGGCGGAGTGCATCACACGACCGACGTCACCGCGGCCGCAGCCGACCTCGACGCCCTGCTCGCCGCCGGAGCATCGGTCAACATCTACATGTTCCACGGCGGCACGAACTTCGGGCTCACCAACGGCGCGAACGACAAAGGTCGCTACCTGCCGCTCGTGACCTCCTACGACTACGACGCGCCGCTCGACGAGGCCGGCACCCCCACGGAGAAGTTCTTCGCCTTCCGAGAGGTGATCGCGAAGTACGCCCCGGTGCCGGAAGAGGTGCCAGCCTTCGCGAGCGCGGCACCGGCGCTCGAAGTCTCCCTCTCCCCCGTCGGGGCGTGGACGGATGCTGCCGGATCCGGTGCGGTCGCCGCACAGCCGCAGAGCTTCGACGCCCTCGGGCATCTGAGCGCGCTGGTGCGATACGACGTCGACCTCCCGGACGGGAAGGGCGGCCAGTTGCTCATCGACGAGGTGCGCGACCTCGCCTGGGTCAGCGTCGACGGCGTCGCGGTCGGCACGCTCTCCCGCACGCGGCACGACCGTGCGATCCGCATTCCAGCGGGCCGCACCCTCAGCATCCTGGTCGAGGACCAGGGCCGCGTGAACTACGACCACCGGCTCGGCGAGGAGAAGGGCCTGATCGGCGAGATCACTCTGGACGGCGCAGCCGTGACCGGGTGGCGCTCGACACCGCTCGACGTCGCCGCCATCGCCGCGGAGATCGATGCGGGTCAGCCGACGGAGGCTGCGGGAGAAGGCCCGCTCGCGTGGACGACCGAGTTCACCCTGGATGCCCCTACCGACCTGTTCCTCGACACCGCACCGTGGAGCAAGGGATACGCGTTCGTCAACGGATTCTTCCTCGGCCGCTACTGGCGTAACGGACCGCAGCGCACGCTCTACGTGCCGGCCACGGCAACGCGCGAGGGCCGCAACCGGCTCGTCGTTCTCGAACTCGAGCAGGTCCTGGCACCCGTCGCCCGCTTCGTCGAGGCACCGGCGCTCGGCGTCACGGAGGAGTGACGCGGGAGCGCATCGGAGCGCGGTAGACGGGCGGATGGTTCACGGCAGCGGCACCAGCGTCGCGTCCACATTCGTCCCCTCGATCGTGACCCACATCATCGTGCACGCCGGCTGCCGACGGCGGTCCGTGGGCGACCCGGGGTTGAGCAGTCGCAGGCCCGCAGGGGACACGGTGTCCCAGGGAATGTGCGAGTGCCCGAATACGAGGAGATCGATGCCGGGGTACGCCTCGTCCATCCGCTCTTCGCGCCTGCGGGACTCCCCCGTCTCATGCACGACGGCGATATCGACGCCCTCGACCGTGAACCGGGCGACCTCCGGCAGGCGTGCCCGCAGCTCGGGGCCGTCGTTGTTGCCGAACACTCCGTGCAGCACTCGCGCCCGGGACTCCAGCAGATCGAGCGTCGCTTCGTCGACCCAGTCGCCCGCGTGCACCACGATCTCGGCATCGTCCACCGCCTGCAGCACCGCATCCGGCAGCCTTCTCGCCCGCTTCGGCACGTGGGTGTCGGCCAGGAGCAGCATCCTCGTGGTCATCGTTCCTCCCCGTCTTGCGCCGCCTCCGACTCTATGCAACGGCATCGCGCGCCGGATGACACGCGAAACGCGTACACAGCCAACACTCAGGAAGGCGTAAACTCGCCGAGTCCCCGGTATACCAAAGGGGCTGAACGGAGGAGCCTCATGAGTACTGCCACTGCGCCCGCGAACCCGCGCTCGCGCGTCATCACCGCGAGTCTGGTCGGCACGACCATCGAGTTCTACGACTTCTACGCGTATGCGACGGCGGCCGTTCTCGTGTTCCCTGTGCTGTTCTTCCCGACCGGAGACGACACCACCTCGCTCCTCTCGTCGTTCGCCGTGTTCGGTGCGGCGATGGTCGCGCGCCCCATCGGCGCCGTGGTGTTCGGCCACTTCGGCGACAAGTTCGGCCGCAAGGCCACTCTCGTGGCATCGCTGTTGACGATGGGCATCGCGACCTTCGTGATCGGCCTGCTCCCCACCTACCAGGACATCGGCTGGTGGGCGGCGCTGCTGCTGCTGATCCTGCGTCTCGCCCAGGGCTTCGCGCTCGGTGGCGAGTGGTCGGGAGCGGCGCTGGTCGCCACCGAGAACGCCCCGAAGGGCAAGCGCGCCTGGTACGGCACCTTCCCGCAGCTGGGCGCACCGCTCGGCTTCATCATCGCCAACTTCCTCTTCCTCGCGATCAACTGGCTGCTGCCGCACGCCGAGAACCCGGTTCTCAAGTCGGAAGCGTTCCTCTCCTGGGGATGGCGCATCCCGTTCCTGTTCTCCGCCGTCATGGTCATCATCGGCCTGTGGGTGCGGCTGAAGCTCGTCGAGTCCGACACGTTCAAGAAGGCCGAGACGAAGGGCGTGATCCGCAAGCTCCCGCTCGCGACCGTGTTCCGTCACCACTGGAAGCAGCTCATCCTCGGCACGTTCATCATGCTGGCGACCTACGTGCTGTTCTATCTGATGACGAACTTCACGCTCGCCTACGGCACCAAGCCCGCGTCGCTCGAGACCGCTTCGGCCGCCGCGAAGGCCGCAGCCGAGGCGACGGGCGCCCCGTTCGACCCGACCAAGTTCGCGGCGCAGTTCTATCCCGGCCTCGGCTTCGGCTACACCGACTTCGTGCTGATGCAGATCATCGGCGTGGTGTTCTTCGGCATCTTCACGCTACTGTCCGGCCCGATCGCCGACGCTATCGGTCGACGCAAGCTGCTGCTCTGGGTCACCGGCGCGATCATCGTGTTCGGCTTCACGTTCAACACGTTCCTGCTGCCCGCCGTCGACCCGAAGTTCACCGGTGCACTCGCCCAGGCGTTCCTCGTGTTCGGGTTCATGCTGATGGGTGCGACGTTCGGCCCGATGGGTGCGCTGCTGCCCGAACTGTTCCCGACGAACGTGAGGTACACGGGGTCGGCGATCGCCTACAACGTGTCGTCGATCCTCGGCGCCGCTGTGGCACCTCTGATCGCGCTCTGGCTGTGGTCGCTCGGAGACGGCGCCCCGTGGCTGGTGGGCCTCTACCTGTCCGCGATGGGTGTGCTGACCTTCGTCGCACTGCTCCTCTCCCCCGAGACGAAGGACCACGACTACGACGACGACCTCGGGGTCGCCGCCGCCGTCGAGCTCTGACCGCTCAGAGGCGGCTTCTCGATCGTGAGGCCGCCTCTCCGGGCCGGCGCCGTCTGGACGTCCGTCAGAGGACGATGACCTCGCAGTAGCGCGCTGCCGTTTTCGCGAGCTTGCGGTCGAGCGTGAGCAGCGGGATGCCGAGGGCCTCGGCGAGCGCGACATACCCGGCGTCGTAGGCGGTGACATCGTCCCGCAGCATCCAGATCCGCGGTATCAGCCGGCGCAGCGGATGCCGCGTGATCTGCAGCTCACCGAAGAGGTCGAGCGCCTCCCGCGCACGGTGGGCGGGCAGACCGTCGTGGAGCGCCTGCCGCCGCAGCACCGACAGCACCTCGATGTCGAGTCCGGCGTGTGCATGAAAGTCGTCGCCGTTCACCCAGTCACCGGTGCCCAGCAGGGCATCGATCGCTGCGGAGGCATCGAGCACGACCGCGGTGCTCATGGGGCGAGCTCGCCGTCCCTGTCGGCACGAGCCGCGTCACGCGCCGCGAGGATCTGACTGCGTGTGAGCGCGCTTCCGTCACTCACCGACCTCGCGCGCGCTGCGGCGATGATCTCCGCGTTCGTCCGGTACTGCACGAGGTCCGCGAGTTCGCGGGCCACGTAGTCGGACAGCGACATGCGCTCCGCGGCGGCGCGTTCCTTGAGGCGTGCATGAACATCGTCCGGGAGATTTCGTACCTGCAGCATCCGACCCACTCTTCCAGGATCGCATGTGTTGCACATGCGCGAAAGAGCGAGCTGTGGATAACTCACAGCGGCGAGCTCCGATCAGTACGCGGCGGCGATGGTGCGAGAGGCGCCATCCACGACCATGGTGCCGCCGTATGGCACGATCCACTGCGGACGCGTGTGCCCGAACGGCGGACCGACGCAGATGACGGCCTCCGAGTTGTAGCGGGTCACGACGTCGATGACCGCGTCTCGCTGCGCCGCACGGAGTGTCTCAGCCTCAGCGGGCGTGGGGCGGAACTCGAAATCGCTCACCGGCGGGCGCGCGACCACGACCGCGGAGACCGCGGTGAGGATCCCTCGCTCGCCGAGCCCTCGCAGCCACCGGGCGACCCAGCCGGCGGGCGGCCGCTCCTCGCTCGTCTCGAGCAGCAGGATCGCGCCCTCGAGCTGCTCCGCCGCCGGGAGTCGGCCGACGAATGCGAGACCATCGATCACCTCGAGGCATCCGCCCCAGGTCGTGCCCTCGACGCGCACGGCGGGCCCGGCCCACGTCCACGGCTCGGTCGGGATGCGGTCACCGAACTCCACGAGTGCTCGAGGGTCTGCCCATCGCCGACCGACGTCCTCCGACTCCCCCGGTTCGGTGATCTCCAGCGCGCCGCCCTCCAGCAGCAGCGCGCGCAGCGACCGCAGGTGGATGCTGTCCACCTGCGGTCCGGGCCCCAGGTGTACGGCTGTCGATCCGCCGTAGTAGCCCTGCACCCCGAGCCCCCAGAGCCAGTTGAGGATGTTCGTGTTGTCGCTGTACCCGACGAACGGCTTCGGATCGACCACCGGAAGCGTCGGGTCGAGGTGCGGGACGACGAGGACCTGATCGTCGCCGCCGATCGTGGCGAGGATCGCCCGGATGCCCGGGTCGGCGAACGCCGCATTCACGTCGGCGGCGCGCGCCTGCGGGCTCGCGTCGAGCTCACGCGTCGTCGGATACTCGACCGGAACCAGGCCGGTGTGCTCTGAGAGGCGGCGCAGCGCCTGTTCGTGGAGTTCCGGCGCCACAGCGGGCGCCGCGAACGCGGGCGAGAGGACGGCAACACGATCGCCGGGAACGAGCTTCGGAGCGGTCAGCATCCCACCAGTCTTACACGTCAACAGAAATTGACTTCCGTGACGAAGTCAACAACTATTGACGCAGGAGGTGCATCATGACAATGCCGACCGCGATCGCACAGGACGACGGCAGCGAGCCCCTGGCCGCACTGCACAGGCTCGCCGAGACACGCAAGGAGATCGCTCGCGCCGAAGAGGCGAATGTGCGCCGCGCCCGCAACCTCGGATACTCGTGGCAGGCGATCGCGAGCGCGCTGGGAGTGAGCAAGCAAGCCGCGCACCGGCGGTTCGGTCGCTCCTGACGCCCGGCCCCGACACCGCGCACCCTTACAGCCCGCCCATAGGATTCGGCCGCGAACGAAGTACGGTCGAAGTACCATCTCCAGATCGAGGTCCCGCATGTCCGGTTCGGCGACAGCACGCCGCCGCGGACGTGGCGCACAGCCCGAAGGCCCGCGCGCCACCTTCCGCCAGCTCCTCCCCTTCCTCTTCGAACACAAGCGAACCCTGATCGTGGTCGCCGTGCTCAGCGTCGTCGGTGCCGCCACGTCTCTCGTGCAACCCCTGCTCGTCGGCCAGGTCATCGAGGCGGTGCAGTCCGACACCGGGATCGGGATCCTCGTGTGGCTGCTCGTCGGCTTCGTGATCGTGTCGTCCGTCATCTCGGGCTTTCAGCACTATCTGCTCCAGCGCACCGGCACCGCGGTCGTGCACTCGAGCCGCCGCAAGCTGATCGCCCGCATCCTGCACCTGCCGACCTCCGAATTCGATGCCCGCCGCACCGGCGACCTCGTCTCCCGCGTCGGTACCGACACGACCCTCCTCTACGCCGTGCTCACGCAGGGCCTCGCGGATGCCGTCGGCAGCGCCGTGCTCTTCCTCGGCGCGCTGATCGCGATGCTTCTGATCGACCCGATCCTCCTGCTGCTCATCGTGGTGGTGATCGGCATCTCCGTCACGGTCGTCGTGCTGCTCAGCGGCCGCATCCGCACCGCCTCGACCGCGCAGCAGGAGAAAGTCGGCGAACTCGCCTCCGGCGTGGAGCGTGCGGTCGGCTCGATCCGCACCATCCGCGCCTCGGGCGCCACCGAGCGCGAGACGGCCGCGGTGTCGGAGCTCGCCACCGACGCGTACGGCATCGGCGTGCGCATCGCCAAGATCTCGTCGATGGTCGTGCCCGTCTCCGGCATCGCGCTGCAACTGTCGCTGCTCGTGGTCCTCGGCGTCGGCGGGTTCCGGGTGGCCGCCGGCGCGATCACCATCGCGTCGCTGATCTCGTTCATCATGTTCCTGTTCCTCCTCGTGATGCCGCTCGCCACGACCTTCGGCGCGATCACGTCGGTGAACCAGGCACTCGGCGCACTCGGTCGCATCCAAGAGGTGCTCGACCTGCCGACGGAATCGCAGGACGACGAAGCCATCGCCGCCGCCCTCCCTCCCGAGGACGCAGCCCCCGGCGCACCCGCCATCGAGTTCCGCGACGTGCGCTTCCACTACCCCGCGAACGTGGTGGCAGCCCGTCAGGCCGCAGCGAAGGCAGCGCGGACCCTCCTCGCGGACGCGCATCTGGAATCGGTCGAAGATGCGGCACCGGCCGCGCAGGACCACGAAGTGCTCCGCGGGGTGTCGTTCGCCGTGCCTCACGGCGCCAGAATCGCCCTCGTCGGCCCCAGCGGTGCGGGAAAGAGCACGATCCTGTCGCTGATCGAGCGGTTCTACGACCCGACCGGCGGGTCCATCCGCCTGCACGGCCACGACGCGCGCACCTACCCGCGCGACGACCTGCGCGCCAACTTCGGATACGTCGAGCAGGATGCCCCCACCCTCGCCGGCACGCTCGCCGAGAACCTGCGTCTCGCCTCACCCGATGCCTCCGACGCGGACTGTGAACGCGTGCTGCGTGCCGTGAACCTCGGCGACGTGCTCGAACGCAACCCGCTGGGCATCGACGCGCCCGTCGGCGAGGACGGCGTCATGCTGTCCGGCGGCGAGCGCCAGCGCCTCGCGATCGCCCGCGCCCTGCTCACCGACGCCCCGATCCTGCTGCTCGACGAATCGACGTCATCGCTCGACGGCGTGAACGAGCAGCGGATGCGCGAAGCGATCGACGCGGTGTCGACCGACCGCACGCTCATCGTGATCGCGCACCGCCTGTCGACCGTGGTCGACAGCGACCTGATCGTGGTGCTGCAGGACGGCGTCGTGGTCGGCCAGGGCACGCACGAGGAACTCGTCGAGACGACGCCGCTGTACCGCGACCTCGCCCGGCACCAGCTGCTCACCTGATTCACGTCCGTTCCCGGACAACACGAAGGCGGGACGTCGGAGACCACTCAGCCATGGGTTCGTCTCTGATGTCCCGCCTTCGCGGGTATGAGGGTGCCGGCTCCCCCGAACCGGCACCGGTCTGGGGGCTAGGCCTTGGCGAGGCGGTAGCGCAGCGACGCCAGCTCGGCGCGCAGCGCCGCCGGAACCCTGTCGCCGAAGGTGTCGTAGAACTCCTCGGTCAGGTCGGCCTCCGTCTGCCACGCCGCGGCGTCGACGGCGAACAGCTCGTCGAGGTCGGCGGCGGGGAGGTCGAGTCCGTCGAGGTTGAGGTCTTCCACGCGCGGCAGGCGTCCGATCGGGCTGTCGACAGCCGGCACGTCGCCGGCGATGCGGCGGATGATCCAGTCGACGACACGCGAGTTGTCGCCGAAGCCGGGCCACAGGAACCGGCCGTCGTCACCGCGACGGAACCAGTTCACCTGGAAGATGCGCGGTGCGCGGTCGAAGCGCAGACCACGACCGACCTTCAGCCAGTGACCGAAGTAGTCGGCCATGTTGTAGCCGCAGAAGGGCAGCATCGCGAACGGGTCGCGGCGGAGCTCCCCGACCGTGCCCTCGGCCGCAGCCGTGCGCTCCGACGAGATGTTCGAGCCGAGGAAGACACCGTGCGTCCAGTCGGTGGCCTCGACCACGAGCGGGACGTTGCTGGCGCGACGCCCGCCGAAGAGGATGACGTCGAGTGGCACGGCCTCCTCCCAGTCGTCGGAGATCTGCGGGCACTGCGCCGCCGACACCGTGAACCGGGAGTTGGGGTGCGCTGCCGGTCGACCGGAGTCGGGCGTCCACTCGTTGCCCTCCCAGTCGATCAGGTTCGCGGGCGCCTCGTCGGTCAGGCCCTCCCACCACACGTCGCCGTCGGGACGGAGCGCGACGTTGGTGAAGATCGTGTTGCCCCACAGCGTCTCGACCGCCGTGACGTTGGTCGATTCGCCGGTGCCAGGTGCGACGCCGAAGAAGCCGGCCTCGGGGTTGATCGCCCACAGGCGACCGTCTTCGCCCGGACGGATCCAGGCGATGTCGTCGCCCAGGGTCTCGACCTTCCACCCCGGGATCGTGGGGCGGAGCATGGCGAGGTTCGTCTTGCCGCACGCCGAGGGGAACGCGGCCGCGACGTGGTACGCCTTGCCCTGCGGGTCGATCACGCGGATGAGCAGCATGTGCTCGGCGAGCCAGCCCTCGTCACGGGCGATCACCGAGGCGATGCGCAGCGCGAAGCACTTCTTGGCGAGGATCGCGTTGCCGCCGTAGCCCGAACCGTAGGAGTAGACCTCGAGCGTCTCGGGGAAGTGGACGATGTACTTGTCGTCGTTGCAGGGCCACTCGACGTCGTTCTCGCCCGGGGCGAGGGGCGCGCCGACCGTGTGCACGGTCTTGACCCACGGAGCCCCCTCGGCGATCTGACGCGTGACGGCATCGCCGACGCGCGTCATGATGCCGATCGACGCGACCGCGTAGGCGCTGTCGGTGATCTGCACGCCGATGTGCGAGAGCGGGCCGCCCACGCGTCCCATCGAGAACGGCACGACGTACATCGTGCGGCCGCGCATCGATCCCTCGAAGATCTCGTCCATCTTCGAGTGCATCACGGCGGGGTCCGCCCAGTTGTTGGTGGGACCGGCGTCCTCTTCGCGCTCGGAGGCGATGAACGTGCGTCCCTCGGTGCGGGCGACGTCGCTGGGGTGCGAGCGGGCGAGGTAGGAGCCGGGACGCCACTCGGGATTGAGCTTGATGAGCTTGCCCTCGTCGACGAGGCCGTGCAGCAGCCAGTCGTTCTCGGCGCGCGAGCCGTCGACCCAGTGCACGGAGTCGGGCTGGGTGAGAGCGCGGATCTCCTCGACCCACGCGGCCAGCTCGGCCATGGCGGGGGTGTCATACGTCGGAGCCGCGCCGAACGTACGCGTCGGTGCGACGGGAGACGTGCGGGGGGTGAAGACTTCGGCGAAGGCCATGACGTGTGCTCCTTTGAATTGTGGGGCTTGCACCTATCTTCTTCCGCTTCCGACCGGACTTTCGGACAAATCGAGCGATAAGAACTGCAATTCTTTCGCTACACTCAAGGAATGGCGTCCTCCGGCATACACCTCACGACTCTCGGTCATCGCATCCGTCACCACCGGCTCGAGAAGGGGTTCACCCTCGACGAGCTCGGCGCGCTGGTCGGCGTCGCCGGGTCGCAGCTCAGCCTGATCGAGAACGGCAAGCGCGAACCCAAGCTGTCGCTGCTGCAGGCGATCGCGCACGCCACGAGCACCGAGGTGACCGACCTCATCTCGGGCGAGCCGCCGAACCGTCGCGCCGCGCTCGAGATCGAACTCGAACGCGCCCAGGAGAGCCCCGTCTTCCGGCAGCTCGGCGTCGCGCCCGTGCGCGTGACCAAGGGCATGAGCGACGAGACGATCGAGTCGGTGCTCGGACTGCACCGCGAACTGCAGCGTCGCGAACGCGAAGCCATCGCTACCCCGGAGGAGGCACGGCGCGCGAACACCGAGATGCGGCTGCGCATGCGCGCGCAGAACAACTACCTCCCCGAGATCGAGAAGCTCGCAGAGAAGCACCTGAAGGCCGCCGGGCACGTGCAGGGCGCGCTCACCCACCGCACGGTGAGCATCATGGCCGAGAAGCTCGGCTTCGAGCTGATCTACGTCAACGACCTGCCCCATTCCACGCGATCGGTCACCGACCTCGAGAACGGGCGGATCTACCTGCCGCCGGCATCGATCCCCGGCGGTCACGGCCTCCGCTCGATGGCCCTGCAGGCCATGGCCCACCGCTACCTGGGGCACACGCCCCCGACCGACTACGCCGACTTCCTGCAGCAGCGGCTGGAGATCAACTACTTCGCCGCGTGCTGCCTGATGCCGGAGACGGCCGCCGTCGCGTTCCTGCAGCAGGCCAAGAAGGATCGCAACCTCGCGGTCGAGGACTTCCGCGACGCGTTCGGGGTGACGCACGAGGGAGCCGGCATGCGCATGACGAACCTGCTCACCCAGCACCTCGGGATGTCGCTGCACTTCCTCCGCGTGGACGCCACGGGCGCGATCACGAGGGTCTACGAGAACGACGACCTGCCGCTGCCCATGGACGTCACCGGCGCGGTGGAGGGACAGCGGGTGTGCCGCAAGTTCCAGGCGCGCGCGGCGTTCACGCAGCAGAACCGCACCACGGAGCATCACCAGTACACCGACACGCCCTCGGGCACGTTCTGGTGCTCGACACAGACCGGGGCGTCGACCGACGGGGAGTTCTCCATCACGGTCGGGGTCCCCTTCGACGACGCGCGCTGGTGGCGCGGGCGCGAGACCAGCGATCGCGCCGTGTCGACCTGCCCCGACGAATCCTGCTGCCGTCGGCCCTCCGCCGAGCTCACCGAACGTTGGAACGGCAGGGCCTGGCCGAGCGCCCGCGTGCACACGCACATGTTCTCGCCGCTCCCCCGCGGCGCGTTCCCCGGCGTGGACGATAACGAGGTCTACAACTTCCTCGGTCGGCACGCGAGCGAGTGATTAAGATATATTCAATTCACTCATTCATTTTCCCGAGGGAGACCTGTGACCGAGCCGACCCCCGCAGACGCACCTGACACGGAGACCTTCACCTCGCGCCGCCACCGCATCACCGCGGGCGGCCGCTCGCTCGATTACACCGCCGGCGCGGGCACCGTGATCGTCCGCGACGACGAGCACCGCCCGCTCGCGAGCGTGTTCTACACCTCGTACATCGCCGACCGCGAGGAGGGCGCCCCGGTGCGCCCCGTGACGTTCCTGTTCAACGGCGGCCCCGGTTCGGCGAGCCTCTGGCTCAACATCGGCGGCTTCGGACCGAAGCGCACGCCCACGAACACACCCCTCGCGACGCCGCCCGCCCCCTACGCGAGCGGCGACAACCCGCACACGCTGCTCACCGCCTCCGACCTCGTGTTCATCGACGCGCCCGGCACCGGATACTCACGTCTCCTCGGCGATGCGACCCCGGCAGAGCTGTGGGGCGTCGACCAGGACGTGGCCGCGTTCGCAAAGGCGATCACGCGCTGGCTCACGATCACGAACAACTGGAATGCGCCGCGCTTCCTGTTCGGCGAGTCGTACGGCACCACGCGCGCTGCGTCGCTCGTGCATCGGCTGCAGAACCAGGGCCTCGACTTCAACGGCGTCGTGCTTCTGTCGACCGTGCTCAACTGGGGCGAGAGCAACCTCGGCGGACCCCGCGAGTACATCAATCTGCTCCCTTCGTACGCGGCGACCGCCTGGTACCACGGCAAGGCCCGCACCGGGCACACCGAGCTCGAGCCACTCCTCCTGGAGGCACGCGAGTTCGCGCAGGGTCCGTTCGCCGAGGCGCTGCTACGCGGCGATCTGCTGCCCGCCGACCTCGAGGACGCCGTCGCCGAACGGATGAGCGCCCTCATCGGGCTCGACGCCGACTACCTGAAGAAGCACCACTTCCGCATCGGGATGGAGCAGTACCGCTACGCCCTGCTCGCCGACGAAGGGCGCGTGATCGGCCGCTTCGACACCCGCTTCACCGCCGAGCACCAGTACGTCGTCGGCAACGGCTCGCACGACCCGGCCACCGACGACGCGGCCACCGCCGGCGTCAACAGCGCACACCTCTCGACGTACCGCGCGCACCTCGTGGACGACATCGGCTTCACCAGCGACCTGCACTACCGCCACCTGCACAACATGCCGATCTCCCGCGCGTGGGACTGGAAGCACAAGGCACCGGGCGTTGATGCCCCGCAGCTGGTGCCCGACGTCTCCATCGACCTGTCGGCCGCCGTGCGCCGCAACCCGAACCTGAAGGTGTTCGTGATGGGCGGCTTCTACGACCTGGCCACCCCGTTCTTCGGACCCGAGGTCGACGTGGCGCACCTCTATCTGGCGCCGAGCCTGCGCGAGAACATCCGCTTCACGTTCTACGAGTCCGGTCACATGACCTTCGTCGACGAACGGGCGGTGGAGCGCATGAAGAACGATCTCGACGACTTCTACCGCGACGCGACGACGCACGGATGATCGGGCTCGAGGCCGCGGGTCGGGTCGGCGACCTGGCCTACACCGCCCGCCTCGATGAGCTCCCGCTGCGGCGCTCGGACGGCTCTGCACACGGGACCCTGTCCGTCTTCAGCTACACGGTGGACGGGCCGGATCGCCCCGTGCTGTTCCTCACCAACGGCGGTCCGGGGGTGTCGACGCTCTATCTACACCTGAGCGGGATCGGGCCGATGCGCGCGCACGTCCCCGTCGACCTCGCCGATGCCGGGCATCCCCCGTACGGCGTGGAGGAGAGCCCGTCGACGATCCTCGACGTCGCCGATCTGGTGTTCCTCGACGCACCCGGTACCGGGTTCGGGGGCTTCGCCGACGATGCCGATGCGTCGGACTTCCGTTCCGTGGAGGGAGACGCCGACGCCATCGCCGCCGCCATCTCGGACTGGGTCGACAGGCACGGTCGCTGGAACTCCCGGAAGTTCTTCCTCGGAGAGAGCTACGGCACCCTGCGTGCGGCATTCCTCGCGACCTCATCGCACAGCATAGACACCGCGCCGCTAGACGGCATGGTGCTGCTGGGGCAGGCCGTCAACATCCAGGAGACGCTGGATCGTCCGGGCAACGTGGTCGGAGCGCTCGCGAACCTGCCGTACAAGGCAGCGACGGCCTGGTATCACGGCGTCGGCTCCCGCGAACACGAGACGGTCGAGGACGCGATCGCCGCGGCACTGGACTTCGCTCGAGGCGACCTCGCCCTCGCGATGCTGCAGGGCGACCAGCTGCCGGCCGACGAGCGTGCAGGGATCTCGGAGCGCCTCTCGCGGATGATCGGGATTCCCACGGGCGAGCTCGCCGACGATCGACTCTGGGTCAGCAAGCAGGACTTCCGCTCGCGCCTGCTCCCCGGACGCGTGCTCGGAGTGACCGACAGCCGGTACTCCGCACCGGCGGCCGACCGCCGCTCCGGTGAGCTCGACCACGACCCCTCCGATGTGGCACTCTCCCCGCGGTACGTGGCGGGACTGCAGCAGTTGATGCGACACGTCTTCGGCACCGCCCCCGCGCAGCCGTATCGCGTGGTCGACCCGGAGGCGGGCCGCGACTGGGAGTGGGACGAGCAGGGCGGTGCGGGGTTCGTCGCCTACGGACGCCCCTCCCCGTTCCGCACGTACCCGTACCCGGCACGGCTGTCACGCTGGATGAAGCAGACACCGCGCGGACGACTGTTCATCGGCACCGGCGTGTACGACTCGCTGACGACCGTCGGCGCGGCCGACCACCTGCTGCGGCAGTGGGGGTTGCCGCGCGAGCGCACCGAGACCCACTGGTACCGCGCCGGGCACATGATGTACAGCGACCCCGAGGTCGCGGTGCGCCTGAACGCCGACCTCCGCGCCTTCCTCACCCGCTGAGGAGTCCGACGAGGCTGCAGATCAGGCCGTGAGCGTCTCCAGCGCGAACGCCGCGAGCGCCGCGGCCTGATCGGCGAGGACCGCATCGTCGAACACGACCGTCGGAGAGTGGTTCGGAGACGCCGACTCGAGGTCGACCTCTGCCGGCGTCGCCCGCAAGAACAGGAAGGCCCCCGGCACCTGTTCGAGCACGAAGGAGAAGTCCTCCGATCCCATCACGGGGTGTGCGGTCTCCCACACGCACTCTTCGCCGAAGAGGCCCTGCAGCGTGGCTCGCACCCGCTCCACGACGCGGGCATCGTTCACGGTGGGCGCGCACAGCACGGTCACATCGACCTGGGCCGTGCAACCGTGGGCGGCGGCGATCTCGCGGACGAGCGCGGGGAGCTCCGCCTGCACGCGCGCACTCGACTCGTGCGAGAGCACCCGCACCGAGACGACGAGCGTGGCGGTGTCGGAGATGATGTTCCGGGCCGGCCCCCCGGCATGCACCTGCGTGACGCTGAGGACGACCGGATCGAACACGTCGAAGCGGCGGGTGACGAAGGTCTGCAGCGCGGTGACGAGTTCGGCGGCGACGGGCACGGGATCGCGGGTCAGATGCGGCGCCGAGGCGTGTCCCCCGGCTCCCGTGACGGTGATCTCGACCTCGATCGCGCCGGCCATGAGCGCGCCGGGACGGGTCGAGAACACGCCGTACTCGCCGGGTACGACATGGATGCCGAAGGCCGCGACCGGCCGGGACCCGGTGGTCTCGAGGAGCCCCTCGGCCAGCATCCGCTTCGCGCCGTCGCCGAGCTCCTCGCCCGGCTGGAACATCAGCAGGACATCGCCGTGGAGCTCCTCACGGCGCCCCGCCAGCAGGTGCGCGGCTCCGACGAGACCGGCGACGTGCAGGTCGTGCCCGCAGGCGTGCATCCGCTCCCCCGTCGCCGCGTAGTCGAGCCCCGTGTCCTCGACGAGCGGAAGCGCGTCCATGTCGGCACGCAGCAGCACGGTCGGTCCGGGATGCGCGCCACGCATGACCGCGGCGATCGAGCTCAGGCCCTCACCGAGGACCACCTCGAGTCCGAGGGGCTCCAGCGCGTCGAGCACCCGCCGCTGCGTGCGCGGCAGCTCGAGACCCAGTTCGGGGTCGGCGTGGATGGCGCGGCGCAGGGCCACGAGCTCGGGCAGCAGGACCTGAGCGTCGTCGAGCAGGGTCATTCAGGATCCGATCGAGTGGAGGAGGCTGTCGGTGCCGGCGTTCTGGATGCGCGGGATGGCCGCCACGAGCGCCTGGGTGTACGGATGCTGCGGGTTCGTGACGATCGCGTCGGCATCGCCGTGCTCGACGATCTCGCCGCTGCGCATCACGGCCGTGGTGTCGGCGATGTATCGCACCGCGGCGAGGTTGTGGGTGATGAACAGCACCGAGAGCTCGAGCTCGCGCTGCAGGTCGCGCATCAGGTTGAGCACCGCGCCCTGCACCGAGGCGTCGAGGGCGGACGTGATCTCGTCGGCGATGATCAGGCGCGGCTTCACCGCGAGGCAGCGGGCGATCGCGACGCGCTGCCGCATGCCGCCGGACAAGCTCGACGGATGCAACTCCGACACACCGGGCTTCAGCCGCACGAGTTCGAGCAGCTCCTTGACGCCGGCCGCACGAGCCTTGGCGTTGCCGGAGCCGTGGGTGGCCAGCGCCTCGTCCAGGGTCTCACCCACCGACATGCGCGGGTTCAGCGACGAGTACGGGTCCTGGAAGATCATCTGCACGTCTCGGGCGTGGGCCCGGCGATCACGGCGTCCGACCGCGAGGTCTTTGCCGTCGAGCAGGATCCGCCCCGACGTCGGCTTCTGAAGCCCCGCGACCGTGCGTGCGACCGTGGACTTGCCCGATCCGGATTCGCCCACCAGCCCCACCGTCGTGCCGTGGGGCACCGTGAGCGACACGTCGTCCACCGCATTCACGGCGTGGGGCCCGCGGCCGAATGTGACCACGAGGTTCTCGATGACGAGATCGGCCATCATGCACCCGCCTTCGCGAATTCGTCTTCGTGCACGCCCACGTCCTGCGGGTGCCAGCACGCCACGCGGCCGGAGCCGTGCGCGACGAGCTGAGGGGTCTCGGTGCGGCAGAGCTCGGTGGCGAACGCACAGCGCGGGGCGAACGCGCAGCCGACCACCGGCTGCGCGAGGTCCGGCGGCTCGCCGGGGATCGTCGCGAGCGGTGCCGTGCGGTCGGTGTCGAGATCCGGCAGCGACTCCGCCAGCGCGCGGGTGTACGGATGCGCCAGCCGTTCGGGTTCTGCAAGGTGGCGGACGTCGACGTCTTCGACGATGCGGCCGCCGTACATGACCAGGATGCGCTGGCAGAGCTCGGCCAACACCGCGATGTCGTGCGAGACGACGATCGCCGCTGCCCCGGTCTCCTCGCACTCGCGGCGGAGCAGGGCGAGCACCCGCTGCTGCACCGTGACGTCGAGCGCCGTGGTGGGCTCGTCGGCGATGATCAGCCGCGGCTTCCCGATCTGCGACATCGCGATGAGCGCACGCTGCCGCATGCCACCGGAGAACTCGTGCGGGAACTGCTTGGCCCGACGCGCCGGATCGGTGATCGACACGGCAGCCAGAGCGTCGACGGCCGCGGCATCCGCTTCCCGCCGCGTCGCCTTCTGGTGCACGCGCGGCACCTCGGCGAGCTGCGTGCCCACGCGGAGCGCCGGGTTCAGCGCGGTGAGCGAGTCCTGGAACACGACACCGACCCTCGTGCCGAGCTTCTTCGCCGCACGCTCGCTCGACAGTCCGGACAGCTCCTCTCCCGCGAAGGTGAGGCGCTGCGCGCTGACGGCGGCCCCGGCCGGAGCCAGCTGCGCGATCGCCATCATCGTGACGCTCTTGCCGCTGCCGGACTCGCCGACCACGCCGACGATCTCGCCGGGGGCGATGCGGAACGAGACGTCCTGCACGGGGCGCACCCAGCCGTGCTCACCGGGGAACGAGACGCTGAGGCCCGCAACGTCGAGCAGCGGTTCCACGTCGTCCCTCCGCTCCTCGACGGCAGTGGTCGAGGAGACGCGGTCAGGATCGCCGAGCTCGCGGACGCTGAGCGTGCGGGTGCGCCCCCGGCCGCGCATGTGGGAGGCCAGCGCCTCGCCGAACATGCCGAACATGATTCCGGCGAGCACGACCATCACACCCGGCCCGACGATCGCGGACGGCTGGCTGTAGACCTGCTCGAAGCCCTCGCTGAGCAGGCGGCCCCAGTCGTACTCGGGCGGCTGCACGCCGACGCCGAGGAAGCTGAGGCTCGACAGGGCGAGGAGTCCCCCGCCGATCGAGATCGTGACGTTGACGATCACCGGTTCGGCGATGTTGGGGAGGATGTAGCGGGTGAACTGACGCGTCTTCGACACCCCGAGCAGGCGGGCCGCGGCCAGGTACTCCGAACCCCCGACGCGCGAGGAGAGGGTCTGTGCGAGGCGGGCGAACGAGGGGGTCATGGTCAGCGCGAGCGCGATCACGGCCGTCGTGGAGCCGGTGCCGAGCAGGATCACCGTGAGCATCGCGACCAGCAGCACCGGGAAGGCGAGCCAGGTGTTGATGACCGAGCCGAACATGCGCTGCACGCGCGGACCGGCGACGACCGGCAGCGCACCGAGGATCAGACCGGCCACGGCACCCAGAGCGGTCGCGGTCAGCGCCATCACGAGCGACAGCCGCGTGGCCACGAGCGTGCGCAGCAGCAGGTCCCGCCCGAGCGCGTCGGTGCCGAGAGGGTGCTCGGCGCTCGGTGGCTGGAGGAGGTCGGCGGGCGACGGGGTCTCGGCCTGCGTACCCCACAACATCGGGGCGAACACGGCGAGGAGGGCGAAGATCGCGATGAAGGTCAGCGAGATCAGCGCCATCGGGGACTGCAGCAGCCAGGTGCGCCGCCGGTGCGAGGAGGTCATGCGGTCTCCAGAATGGTCGTACGACGGTCGAGGATGGCGAGCACCACATCCACCAGCAGGTTCACGACGAGGATGATCGCCGCGTAGACGATCGCGAGCCCCTGCACGATGCCGTAGTCCTTGGTGATGATCGCCTGCACGAAGGCACTGCCCATGCCCGGCCAGTTGAAGACCCGCTCGACCAGGACGCTGCCGGCGATCATCGTCGCGAGCAGGGCGCCGCCGAGGGTCAGGGTGGCGGTGAGCATGTTCGGCAGGGCGTGCCGGAAGTACACCATCGCGGCCGGGAGCCGCTTGGAGCGCGCGGTGCGGATGTAGTCGTCGCTGAGCACATTGAGCGCCTCGACACGAGCGATGCGGGACAGCGACGCCGACGCGCCGAGCGCGAGCGCGAGGACGGGGAGGATGTACGACTGCGGGCCGCTGATGCCGGCGACCGGGAGGAGCGGGATCGTGATCGCGAACAGCGTCAGCAGTGCGACACCGATCAGATACTCCGGCACGGCGGCGAAGAAGCCCGTCACCGAGGTGAAGGCGACCTCGACGGGGCGACGGCGGTTGCCGGCGGTGAGGATCGCGATGGCGAGCCCGAGGGGGATCGCGATGAGGAGGATCACGATGAACGCGATGCCGGCGAGCTGCACGGTGGCGGGGAGCCGGTACTCCACCAGCTCGTTCACCGATCGTCCGGTGATCAGGGAGACGCCCAGATCGCCACGGAACACGATCCCGGTCAGGTAGTTCCAGAACTGCACGATGAGAGGATCATCGAGCCCGAGCTGCGCCCGGCGCTCCGCCACCACGGATGCCGGTGCGGTCGGCCCGAGTGCCGCGCGGACCGGGTCTCCCCCGGCGGCGCGGAGGACGACGAACGCCGCCGTCACGATCACGAACATCGCGATGAGCATCCGGCCGATGCGCCGGAGGAGGAAGGGGATCCAGCGGCCGCCGCCGTGGCGACCACCCCGAGGGGTGGCCACCACGACGGTCTTCGGCCGCGTCACGATCTGCGACGTCATCCTGTCACTCTGTCACGCGGATCGTGGTCGGAGCGAGGATGCTCTTCGACATGCCGAACTCCACACCGACACCGTAGAAAGTCGACGTCGACGAGTAGACGGGCAGCACCTCGAGGTTGCGGAACAGGGAGTCCTGCGCAGCCTGCCAGGCGTCGCACGAGTCGGCTCCGGCCAGCGCCTGCGCCTCGCCCACCAGGTCGAAGTACTCCTGGTTGCTGTTGTAGGTCCAGTTACCGCCGTTGGGCGGGAACTCTCCCCCCAGGATGCCGGCCCAGTCACTCGGGAGGCTGGTGAAGATCGGCGCCCACACGATGTCCCAGTCGCCACCGGAGAAGATCACGTCGGTGTAGGACGCGGACGGGGTGGGCACAGCATCCACACCGATCTTCTTGAACTCGGTCTGCAGCAGTTCGATCGCGGCGGTGACGCCCTGGCTCTCGGATGCCGGGTAGAGCATCAGGATGGACAGCGGCTTGCCGTCCTTCGCGCGGATGCCGTCGGCACCCTCGACCCAGCCCGCGGCGTCGAGTGCGGCAGCAGCAGCATCCACGTCGTAGTCGGGGATGGCGCCGGAGCTGTCCATCGCGGTGCACGCGGCGCCGAACTCGGACACGAGTGTCGTGATCTGCTCGCCGCGACCAGCGGAGGCGACAGGTCCGACGGCTTCGCGGTCCACAGCCTGGGCGAGAGCTTCACGGACGGCGAGATCGTGGCCGACCCGGCCTTCCGCCTGGTTGAAGAAGATCAGTCCCGGGCGCAGCGGCACCTCGAGTTCTTTCGCGAACTCGGTCTTGTCGAGCCGGTCGCGCTCGCTGCCGCCGACCTCGGCGACGTTGGCCTCGCCGGTCTGGAGCATGTTGGCGGCGGTCGAGTCGCTCTCGATGATCGAGATCTCCACCGTGCCGGGCAGCCCTGCTGTCTCGCTGGTCGTGTCGTCGGGACCCCAGGTGTAGTCGTCACGCAGCGTGAACGTGTACGACTGCCCCGGGGAGGACGCCTTCAACGCGTAGGCGCCGGTGCCGTGGAACTCGGTGTCGAGGATGGCCGGGTCTGCGAGACCCGACGCGCACACGATCGGCAGGGCGCCGATCGTCTCGGCGAGGAAGCTCTGGGCGTTCGCGCTGGTGAAGGTGACCGTGCGGGCATCGTCGTCCGCCTCGATCGTGAGGCCCTCGGCCGGGAAGTACACGCCCTTGTACGGCGAGCCCGTCTCGTCGGCCGCGGCGTACTCGAATGTGGACTTGACATCGGTCGCGGTCAACGGCGTGCCGTCGGCGCAGAGGATGCCGTCCTTGAGCGTGAACTCCACGCCGGTCGTGGTCGACTCCCACGAATCCGCGAGCAGCCCTCGGGGCTCCTCCCCGGTCGGGTAGAAGAGCAGCGACTCGTACCCGAACGTGGATACGGACTCACTCGCGTTCGTCGCGTTCGTGATCGGGTTGAGCGTTCCGGGATCCGATTGCACGGCGATCTTGATCGTCTGTGCTTCTCCTCCCCCGGGCTCCGCCGTACCGGCGCAGCCGGACAGGGCGAGGGCCGTCACGCCGACGGCGGCCGCGGCGACAATGCTGCGTCTCATGGTGTCCTCTCTCACGGGTTCCGCACGGTGCGGGTCAACCCAATTGAATGTTATGAATTACTCTTTATTGGCTCGTGTCGCCGGTGTTTCGGGTATGTAACTTCACGAGCGATCGTCGATGAGGGCAGCGGCGCCCATCACCGACTTGAGCTCGAGGAACTCCTCGAACCCGTGGACACCGCACTCCCGGCCGACGCCCGACTGCTTGTATCCGCCGAAGGGTGCACCGACATCGAGGCCTGCGCCGTTGATGCCGACGGTCCCGGTGCGCATGCGCAGAGCGATGTCGAGGGCGCGTCGAGGGTCGCTCGACCACACGCCGCCCGACAGTCCGTAGACGCTGTCGTTGGCCAGGTCGACAGCCTCATCGACCGTGCCGTAGGGGGTGATCGTGAGCACCGGACCGAAGACCTCCTCGTGGAAGATCCGCATGTCCGGCGTCACATCGGTGAAGATCGTGGGCTGCACGTAGGCGCCGCCTGCCGTCGGTTCGACGATATCGAGACCGCCGGTCAGCACCTGCGCACCCTCGTCGATCGCCGTGGCGATGTGCGCGCGGACGCGGTCGCGCTGCAGAGCGGAGGCCAGGGGTCCGGTCGCGGTCCCCTCCTCGCGCGGATCCCCGGGGGCCCAGCCCGCGGCGACCTCGAGCGCGGCGTTCTGCCAGGCATCGCGCATGCTCTCCGGTACCAGGACGCGGGTCTGCGCGGCGCAGGTCTGGCCGGCGTTCGCGAAGCACGAGGCGAGCACTCCCCGCACCGATTCCTCGAGCGGTGCGTCGTCGAGCACGATCGCGGCGGACTTGCCACCCAGCTCGAGGGCGACCTTCTTGATGGTCGCCGCCGCGGCGCGAGCCACCTGCTCCCCCACCTGGCGTGAGCCGGTGAAGGTGACCATGTCGACGCCCGGGTGGGCGACGAGGGGCGAGCCGACTCCTGCACCGTCGCCGTGCACGATGTTCACGACACCGGCCGGCAATCCGATCTCGCGGAGGATGTCCCCGATGATCGCGGCATTGAGAGGGGCGACCTCGCTGGGCTTGAGCACCACCGTGCAGCCCGCGAGAAGGGCCGCGCCGACCTTGAGCACGATCTGGTGCAGCGGGAAGTTCCACGGGGTGATCGCGGCGACGACGCCGACCGGCTCCGAGACGACGAGGGAGTTCGACACCGCCTCCCGCTCGACGTGCACGCGGGCAGCATCGGCGAGCATGTTCAGGTCGGCGATCGCTACCCCGACCTGAGCGGAACGCGCGAACGCGATCGGCGAGCCCATCTCGGCGCTGAGGGTCACGGCGAGAAGCTCACGGTGGCGCGCCAACCCCTCGGCGAGCGCCTCTACGTAAGCGATCCGCTGCGCCATCGGCGTCGTGGACCAGCTGCCGAACGCGTCCGCGGCCGCAGCCACCGCGCGATCGACGTCCGCGGGGCCGCCTGCGACGACGGCGCCGATCACGGTGCCGTCGGCCGGGCTGACGACATCGATCGCCCTGAGGCCATCGACATCTTCCCTGATGCCTGCGATGTCGTGCCCGATGGTCATGTCAGACCCCTGCCCGCTGCACGAGGTGCGCGTCGGGCGCGAGCGGAACGGGACGCGGGACGCCCTCATGGATGAGGTGCCACGGCGAGGGGAACTCCCCCACCGGCACGTCGATGAGGATCGGCTCGTTCGCGGGGACCGCATCGGCGAGCACACCCGCCAGTTCCTGCGGCGTGTACGCCCGCGCGGAGCGGATGCCGTAGGCGTCGGCGAGCTTGGCGTAGTCGGGGTTCGTCAGGTCGCTGGCGAAGTAGCGCGCGCCGTAGCGGTTCTTCTGGATGCGGCGCACGTTGCCGTAGAAGCCGTCGTGGAAGACGATCGTCACCAGCCCGAGGCCGTAGCGCTTCGCCGTCGACAGCTCCTGCAGCGTCCAGGAGAATCCGCCGTCGCCGTTGACCGAGACCACGGAGCGGGTCGGATCCGCGGCCTTCACGCCCAGAGCCGTCGCGAAGCCGTAGCCCAGCGTGCCCTGGTAACCGGGGCCGATGTAGGTCCGCGGCTGATACGCGGGGTAGCAGGCGCTGGCCGCGTAGCCGACCTGGGTGAACTCGCTCACGAAGACACCATCCTCGGGCAGCGCGCCGCGGATCGCCGCGAGGTACTCGCGCTGCGGGGCGATGTCGTCGAACTGCTCGGCGAGCCAGGAGCGGACGCGGACGAACTCGCTCTCGCGGGAATCGCGCTGCGGGGACCCCACCTCGGCGGCGAGCGCGGCGAGCGCCAGCCGGGCGTCGGCGTGGAGGGTCTGCACGGCGGCGCGCGGGCCGCCGAGGTCTGCCTCTTCCGCGTTCACGAGGATCACCGGTGCACCATGGGTGTCCACCTGGGTTCCGAAGGTGGAGACGAAGCGGGTTCCGACCGCCAGTACGAGATCGGCGTCCTCACGGAAGGCGCGGAGCGCGAGCGAGTCGAACGCGAGGCGGTGCCGGGCGTCGAGCGCTCCCCGGCCGTTCTCGGTCATCAGCACGGGAATCTCCAGCGCCTCAGCGAGCGCCTGCAGAGCGACGGACGCGTTCGAGGCGAGCACTCCGCCGCCGACGACGATCATCGGCCGCCGGGCGGCGAGGAGCCGGGCCGCCGCGTCGCGGATCTGCTGCTCGTCGGGAACGAGCGGGGCGTCGGCGACCATCTCGGCCGCCGTCATCCGCGAGGTGGCGGCGAGCACGTCCGGCGGCACCTCGATCGCGACGGGACGCGGGCGGCCGCTGCGCAGCTGCACGAAGGCCTCGCGCACGAGTCCGGGGATCTCGTCGGCGGAGCGGGCGATGCCGGTCCACTTGGTGAGCCGTTCGAGGATGCCCGTCTGGTCGGGGATCTCATGCAGGGCGCCGAGTCCGCGGCCGATGGCCTTCGAATCGATCTGTCCGGCGATGAGGAGCATCGGCGAGTTCGCGGAGTAGCCCGTCGCCACACCGGAGAGGGCATTGAGCACTCCCGGGCCGGGAACGACCATCGCGACACCGACGTCTCCGGTGCTGCGCGCATACCCGTCGGCCATGTAGGTCGTCGCCTGCTCGTTGCGGGCGCAGATGAAGTCGACCTGGTCGGCGCGGGCGTGGAGGGCGTCTGCGGCGGCATCGAGCTGAACGCCCGGAATACCGAAGATCCGTGAGACTCCCTGGTTGATGAGGGAGTCTGCGAGCAGATCGCCACCGGTGTGGTCGGTCATCTGTTTCCTCTCGTGAGCAGCATTGCGTGATTGACTGTATTAGATACATTCAATTACTGCAAATAGGAGAATCGCCCTGAGCCGCCGCTCCCCGGCGGCGGGGCGTCCCTAGGATGTGAGAGATCCGCTGCAGAACACTGCCCCGACCGAAGGATTCCCGTGGCCAGCACCCAGGATGACGCGCGCACCTTCCAGCGTGTCGCGCCCGCACAGTCCGTCGCCGACCGCGTCGTGACCGAGGTCGAAGCGATGATCAAGTCCGAGGGCCTCACCCCCGGCCACCGCATCGGCACACGACAGGACCTGTGCGAGCAGTTCGGCGTCGCGCCGGCCACACTCGGCGAAGCGCTGCGCGTGCTGCGCGCCCGCGGCTCCGTCGACCTGCGCCCTGGCCCGGGCGGCGGCATCTTCGTCGCCGACCAGTCGCCACTCATCCGCCTCGCCCACAGCGTGCTCCGTCTGCGCCAGACCGGCGCTCCGGTCAACGACGTGATCAAGGTGCTCGATGCGCTCGACGAGGCGGTCATGCATGACGCCGTCCTGAACCGCACCGATGCGGACATCGCCGACCTCGACGCGGTCATGTCCGACCTCGCCGACCACTGGCACGACCCGATCGAGGGGCTGCACGGCAACTGGCGGCTGCATCGCCGCATCGCCGAGATCTCGCCGAACGCGGTGCTGCGGACGTTCTACCTCAACCTCGTCGACTACATCGAGGGCGAGACCGCCGGCGCGGCGGATGAGGACGCACTGGCCGTCCCCGGATTCCGCCAGGACACGGACGAGCGCCTGCACATCCACGAGGCACTCATCGATGCGATCCGCAGCAGCGACGTCGAGGCCGGGCGCAAGGCCGTGCTGGACCACCGCACGCTCGGCCGCTGACCGCGGTTCGGTACCGCGACCGGACGGCGCCCGCGCCTAGCGGGACACGTGCCGGAGAGCGAGCGCGGCCAGCGCCGCGGCCTGATCGCCGAGCACCGCATCGTCGAAGACCGCGTGCGGTGAATGGTTCATCGGGATGTCGTCCGGATCGACGTGCGGCGGCGTGGCACACAGGAACAGGAACGTCCCGGGAACCTCGCGGAGCACGAACGAGAAGTCCTCCGAGGCCATCCACGGCACGGCGAGCTCTTCGACCCGCTCGTCGCCGAATTCCTCGCGCAGCACCGCCGTCGCCGCCGCGGTCTCCGGGGCCGTGTTGACGGTCACCGGATAGCCGATGATCACCTCGACATCGGCCGTGCACCCGTGCGCGGCCGCGATGCGCTCGATGAGGGGCGGAAGTTCCGCCTGGGCCTGTGCGATCGAGGCCTCAGACAACGTGCGCAGCGTCGCGGCGAGGCCGGCCTGCTCGGGGATCACGTTCACGACCTCGCTCGCGAACAGCTTCGTCACCGAGAGCACCACGGGGTCGAACACGTCGACGCGCCGGGTGACCCAACTCTGCAGCGCCAGCACGATCTCGGCGACCGCGGGCACCGGATCGACCGCCTGATGCGGGCGGGAGCCGTGGCCACCCCGGCCGTGCACGGTGACCCTCAGCACGTTCGCACCGGCCATGATCGTGCCCGGTTTGAGTTGGAACGTGCCGCGCTCCCCCGGACCGACATGGATGCCGTATGCCGCTTCGACCCTCGCGCCTGACGCCTCGAGCACGCCGTCGCGGATCATCAGCGGCGCACCTCCGCCGGCCTCCTCGCCCGGCTGGAACATGAAGACGACGGACCCCGCGATGCTCTCCCGCCGTGCCGCGAGCAGCCGGGCGGCACCGACGAGTCCGGCCACATGGAGGTCATGTCCGCACGCGTGCATGGCGCCGTTCACGGACGCGTACTCGAGCCCGGTCTCCTCGACGATCGCCAGCGCGTCCATGTCGCCCCGCAGCAGCACCGACGGCCCGTCCGCCGCTCCGCGCAGCACCGCGGTGACCGAGCTCAGGTCACTGCCGGTGGTGATCTCGAGGCCGAGGTCGGCGAGTTCCGCGAGCACGACGGCCTGCGTCTGCGGAAGCTCGAAACCGACCTCGGGGATGCGGTGCAGGCGGCGTCGCAGATCGACCAGCTCGGGCAGCAGGCGGGCGGCATCGTCGCGCAGCGTCACAAGTTCTCCTTCTTCGCGGTGTAGACGGTCCGTCCGTCGATGAGCACCTCCCGCACGGTCGAGGCGACGTCGAGCGGGTCTCCGGTCCACAGAACCACATCCGCGTCGCGGCCGACCTCCAGCGCACCGACGCGGTCGCCGATGCCGGCGATGTCGGCCGCGGCGGAGGTCATGGCGGCGATGGCGGTCTCGCGGGGAAGGCCGGCACGCACGGCGACGGCAGCCTGCAGAGCGAGGAGCCCGATGGGAACCACCGGATGATCGGTGGTCAGGGCGACGCGCACTCCCGCGGCGGCGAGGGTCGCGAGGTTCGCAGGATCGGCCTCGCGCACCTCGACCTTGGATCGGCTCGACAGGATGGGGCCGAAGATGACGGGCACATCGCGCTCCGCGAGCACGTCGGCGAGCTTGTGGGCCTCGGTTCCGTGGTTGAGCACGAGACGCAGCCCGAACTCCTCGGCGATGCGCAGCGCCGTCGCGATGTCGTCGTGCCGATGCGCGTGCTGCTCCCAGGAGAGCGCGCCGTCGAGGGCCTCGGTGAGCGCCTGCTTTCCCAGGTCGACCGCGAACGGTGTGCCCTCGGCGCGGGCGCGATCCCGCCGTTCGGCGTAGTCGCGCGCATCCAGGAGCGCCTGCCGGATGACGAGCGCGATGCCGAGACGGGTCGACGGCAGCTGCTTGCGCTCCCCATAGGCCTGCTTCGGATTCTCGCCGAGCGCCGACTTCATGCCGAGGGCCGCGCGGATGACCTGCTCGTCGACCGAGCGTCCACCGGCAGTCTTGATCGCCACGCTCTGCCCGCCGATCGGATTCCCCGATCCCGGTTTCACGACGACCGCCGTGATGCCGCCTGCCAACGCGTCGGCGAACGCCATGTCCTCGATGTTGATCGCGTCGATCGCCCGCACGCCGGCGGTCACGGGCGACGACACCTCGCTGCCGTCGAAGCCCGCGGGGCCGTTGGCTTCTTCGTGCACGCCGATGTGGCTGTGCGGGTCGATGAGTCCGGGCAGGACCCAGCATCCCGTCGCATCGATCACCCGCGCACCGTCCGGCACCGCGATCCCGACACCGACCGCCTCGATGCGGCCGCCCGCCACGAGAACCGTGCCGCCGTCGAGCTCCTCACCGAGGCCGGTGACCACGCGTCCGCCGACGATCGCGACGTCAGCGCTCATCCCTGCTCCTCGCTCGTGTGCATCGTGTTCCCTCCCGTGCGCCGTTCGACGAGCGCGCGCGTCCGTGTCAGCAGATCATCGAGATCGAGGCTGAGGATGCCGGCAGCGGGGTCGACCCGCACGACGATCCCGTCCTCGCACTCCGGCGGCTCTCCGCTGAGATCCACGAGAGGATCGTCGACCCAGACCCACGGCAGACCATCGGCATAGCGCCGGATGTGCGCGAGCTTGTCGAACTGCACGGGCAAGAAGGGCCAGGGCTCCTCCGGCAACTCGAGCGGCCCGCGGAACGCCGTGTGCGCGTTGTGTCCCCACTCGGATGCCCAGACGATGTCGAAGTGCTCGGCCAGCTCGTGCAGGCGTCGGGCCGCCGAGTCCGGGATGGCGACGTCGCGAACCCACCGGCCCCAGGCGGAGAGGTGGTGCATGCTCACCGGGACCGAGGGCTCGCCCTCGATCACGAACACGTCGCTGATCCCGAGCACGAGGACCGGGCGGTCTCCGCGCGGCGGTCGCGCCGTGTACTTCGCCATGTCAGTCGTCCACCGCGTCGGCGAGCAGCGGCGCGTCTGCGGCGCCCTCGAAGTAGTTGCCGCCCTCGATGCGCACCAGCCGCTCCGCCTCATCGAAGCTCACACCCACCGGGTCGCCGCCGGCTGCGACCGCGCGGTGCTGCTTGGCCATCATCCGCCGGATCATCGCGATGCCCTGATCGGTGGTCGTGAGGTGATCCTCGGAGTGCAGCGAGATGGCACCCTGCGACTTCTGCGCCTCGTAGTCACCGGGCAGGCGCTGATGCTCGAGGTCGGTGAGCTCCTTCCACGGCTTGCCCTCGTGCGTGGAGCGGAGCTTCGCGAGGAAGTCGGGATCGGCATCGCGCGCCACGGTGAAGATGCGGAAGTTCGTGTCATCCATCGGCACGACCCAGCCGATCATGTTCGTCTGCCCCGAGCTGAGCTTCGGGCTGGCGACGACCCGCAGGTTCGGGAAGATGACCTCGGTGACGCGGCGCAGCTGACGACCGTCGCCGAGCTCGCGCATCTGGATGCTGCGCACGCCGAGCGGCGTGTACTCGTAGCTGACCTCGGGGATGAGCGCCATCTCGGGTGTGAACTGGTTGCCGCTGAAGCGCGCGTGCAGGATCGGCACATGGAACGGGTCCATCACGTTCTCCCAGTGCTGCAACCAGTTGAAGTCGAGCTGGGCGGGTCCGCCGCCTCCCACGCCCTGGTCGTTGACGATCAACTGCTCGTCGTCGGCGAGCTCCTCAAGGGTGTCGTACCGCGGAAGCACGGGCTTCTTCTCGGGCGGGCCCAGGTACGCCCAGATCAGGCCGTACTGCTCCTCGACCGGATACCAGGGCTGGCGCACACGATCGCGGTGCAGGCCCAGTTCGGGCTCGCACGGCTGCTCGAGGCAGTGCCCCTCGGTGTCGAACACCCACCCGTGGTAGCAGCAGCGGATGCCCTCCTCTTCGACGCCGCCGTAGAACAACGAGGCGCCGCGGTGGATGCAGCGCGGGTGCAGCAGGCCGGCCTTGCCCTTGCGGGTGCGGAAGAGCACGAGCTCCTCGCCCAGCACCTGCAGCGAGATCGGGCGCGTCGTCGCATCCTCGACCTTCGCGACCGGGTGCCAGTAGCGGCGAAGCACCTCGCCGTAGGGGGTGCCGGGGCCGACCTGGGCGAGCTCGTTGAGCGGCTGCCCGAGGCGTAGGCCGTATGCGGTTCCGGTGTCCATGTTCGCTCCGTTCGTGCGGGGTCAGATGTCGAGGACGAGACGCTCGCCGAGAGAGCGGGACACGCAGATCATCATCGTCTCGTTGCTCTCGCGCTCGTCGGGGGTGAGTATCGAGTCCCGGTGCTCGGGGGCGCCGTCGATCACGGCCGTCTCGCAGGTGCCGCAGACGCCCTCGAGGCAGGAACTCGGCACCCCGATCCCGGCGCTCTCGAGCATCTCGAGGATGCTGCAGCCGCGGTCGACCGTGACGACGAGGTCGGACCTGGCCGCCACGACCTCGAAGGTGTCGGCGCCCTGCGACTCGCCGAACGTCTTCGGCTGGAAGCGCTCGAGATGCAACGCACCATGCGGCCAGTCGAGGCTGAGCGTTTCGAGGGCATCCAGCATGCGTTCGGGGCCGCACGCGTACACGGCGGTCCCAGCGGAGGGGACGCCGATCCACGCGGCGAGGTCGAGTCGCTCGTCGGCGTCGCCACGGACCAGGAGCGTCTCGCCCCCGGCCAGCTGGGGGTAGCGGAGGAACGCCATCCGTTCCTCCGTCGAGCCGAGATACGCCAGGCGCCACGGGATCCCGCGGCGGACGGCCTCGGACAGCATCGGCAGGATCGGCGTGATGCCGATGCCGCCCGCGACGAACACGTACTCCGTTGCGGGGGCGAGCGCGAAGTGGTTGATGGGAGCGGAGACGGTCACGAGTTCGCCGACCCGGAGACTCTGGTGCACGTAGCGGGAGCCGCCGCGACTCGGGCTCTCGGCCAGGATCGCGACGCGCCAGGCAGTGCGGTCGGCGGGGTCGGAGCACAGCGAATACTGGCGCTCCACTCCGTTCGCGAAGCGGAGGTCGATGTGCGCGCCGGGCTCCCACGCGGGCAGGGGCGCGCCCGTCGGGTCGTCGAGTTCGAGGGACAGCACGTCCCGCGCCTCCCACCGCATCGCCCGCACGCGCAGGGCGAGGGACGCTTCCGGGGAATCCACCGCAGACTGGGGCACCGTCGCTCCGCTCCTTCCGTCGTTCCGGCCGCCATCGACCGAATTGACCACATTCGATATATTCAATTGCGATAGTATGGATGATGCCCGGCACTGTCAAACGGACGGACGGGTGCCGCACGAGCGGATGATGAGAGAGGCGGAACGGATGTCGGAGCTGAGACTGCGGGAGGACCTGGACGCGATCCCCGGATACACGCCGGGGAAGGCCGCGCCGCAGGCGGAGACCACCGGGCCGGTCTTCAAGGTGTCGTCGAACGAGAACCCCTATCCCCCGCTCCCGTCGGTGACCGCGGCCATCGCCGACCGGCTCGCGCACATCAACCGCTACCCCGAGACCGCGGCGACGGCCCTCACCGCGGTGCTATGTGAGCGGTTTGGCGTCGAGCCGGTGAACGTCGTGCTCGGCAGCGGATCGGTCGAGGTCGTGTCGCAGCTGATGCGCGCGACGGCCGGTGAGGGCGACGAGATCCTGTTCGCCTGGCGGTCGTTCGAGGCGTATCCGATGCTCGCTCGCGCGGCCGGAGCCGTGCCCGTCATGGTCCCCCTCACGGACGACCACCGGCACGACCTCGACGCGATGCGGGCGGCCATCACCGACCGCACGCGCCTGATCCTGGTGTGCAACCCCAACAATCCGACCGGGACCACCATCGGCGACGCCGAGCTCGATCGATTCCTCACCCAGGTCCCGCCGCACATCGTCGTCGTGATCGACGAGGCGTACGTGCAGTTCAACGACCGCGACGACTCCCCCGTCGGCATCGAGTACTTCCGCCGCTACCCGAACGTCGCCGTCGCGCACACCTTCTCGAAGGCCTACGGCCTGGCCGGCATGCGCATCGGCTACGCGATCGCCCCCGAGCAGTTGGGCATCGCGCTGCGCAAGGTCGCCATCCCGTTCGGCGTGACCGACCTGGCGCAGACGGCCGCGATCGCCTCCCTCGCCGCCGAGGACGAGCTCGAGGCCAGGGTCGCCGAGCTCGTCGTCGAGCGGGAGCGCGTCGTCGCCGCCTTCACCACCGCCGGCCTCGCGCTTCCCGAGAGCAAGGGCAACTTCGTCTGGCTTCCCCTCGGTGATGCCACGGCCGCTGCCGCCGAGCTGTTGGAACGCCACGGCCTGCTCGTGCGGCCGTTCCCGGGCGAAGGGCTCCGGGCGACCGTCGCCGAGCCCGAGGCCAACGAACGGCTCATCGCGCTGGCACCCGAGATCGCCGCACTCGTCGCCCCCGCGGAGGCCGTGCTCGCCTCGCGGTGACCGTTTTCTTCGCCGGCGACGCGCTCAGTCGCCGGCGAAGTGCGCGAATCGCGCCAGCGCGGCCTCCACGGCTGCCGGTTCGGCGGGTTCCGCGAACAGCTCCGGCGGCGCGTCGCGGGTCGCGCTCGCGTGCGTCCAGCATCCGATGACGCGTCCCTGCTCGATGAGCGTGGCGCGCACCATGCCGTTCTTGCCCGGGCCGACGGTGGCCAGGTGCTCGGGCGCGCACACGGTCGTGCGGTCGGCGTAGGAGATGTAGTACTCGTCGAACGCGGGGAGGGCGTGGACCGTCGTCGCGCCCGTCGCGCGCCGCGGACGCTGGAGCGACACGAACAGCCCTTCGTCCACCTCGTCGACCCGCCCTGCCGCGCGCTCGACCGCCTCGCGTGACTGTCCGAGCGTGAGTCCCGACCACCACGCGAAGTCGGCGACGCCCGCCGGTCCGTGCCCGTCGATGTAGCGCACGAACAGCTCGGCGAGTGGGTCTGCCGGGCGGGTGTGCTCGCGGATGTGCTCCTCGGCCAGCACGAACCGCTGGTCTCTGGTGATGCCCGCCCGCGCGGCGACCGGCCCCTGGCAGATGAGGCCGTCGATCGTGAGGGTGAAGAGCAGATGGATGCCGCGCTGCCCCGTCGGGTCGATGCCGACGCCCTCGAGGATCTCGAACACCTCGGCGCGGGTGCGGCCACCGTCGCGCAGCTGCGGCGTCAGCGCGCGCACCGCCGTCGCGACCATGCTGTCGTCGATGCCCAGCTGACGGTGACGGGAGACCGCCTGCTGCCGCTGTCGGGCGGCGGTGACCTCGAGCATCCAGCCCAGGTCGCGTGCCGGCACGGTGTGCAGCGTGCCGCGCATGGTCCACGCCCGCACGAGGTCGCCGCGGTCGAACGCACGGTCGACGTCGCGCAGACGCACCGGCCCGCGGGTACGCGCGGCGAGCGCCCAGCGCCCCGCGGTGAAGTCCTGGCTCTGCACCGCGAGCATGTGGTGCGCGGCATCCGTCACCGTGCGCGCCGGCGCGCTCAGCCGATGCGATCGGAGACGCTCGGTGAGCAGGGTCGCGGTCTTCATGCCCCCATCATGCCGGGCGCCACCGACGCGGCGCAGGAGACGCTCAGCCCTGCAGCGTCACTTCGCGGCGCTCGGGCAGCACGATCGGGTGCGACCCCGCCATGACCTCGAGCACGCGGATCACCTGGCACGAGTAGCCGAACTCGTTGTCGTACCAGACGTAGAGGATCAGGGTGTCCTCGTCGGCGATCGTGGCGAGGCCGTCGACGATGCCGGCGCGGTGCGAGCCGACGAAGTCGGTGGAGACGACGTCGGGGCTCTCGACGTAGTCGATCTGCTGGCGCAGCTTGGAGTGCAGCGAGACGCGGCGCAGGTAGTCGTTGACCTGCTCCTTGGTGGCCGGGCGCTCGATGGTGAGGTGCAGCACCGCGAGCGACACATCGGGCGTGGGCACACGGATCGAGCTGCCGGTGAGCTTGCCCTCCAGCTGCGGGAGCGCCTTGGCGACGGCCTTCGCGGCTCCGGTCTCGGTGATGACCATGTTGAGCACCGCCGAGCGACCGCGGCGGTCGCCCTTGTGGAAGTTGTCGATCAGGTTCTGGTCGTTCGTGAACGAGTGCACGGTCTCGACATGCCCCTTGACGACGCCGTACGCCTCGTCGATCGCCGCCAGCACCGGGGTGATGGCGTTCGTGGTGCAGGAGGCCGCGGAGAGGATGCGGTCGGAGGCGGCGATCGTCTCGTCGTTGATGCCGTGCACGATGTTCTTGAGCGGGCTCTTTCCCGGTGCGGTGAGCAGCACGCGCGCGACGCCCGTCGAGCGCAGGTGCTGGGAGAGGCCTTCCTCGTCGCGCCAGCGTCCGGTGTTGTCGACGACGATCGCGTCGTGGATTCCGTGGGCGGTGTAGTCGATGGATGCCGGGTCGTCGGAGTAGATCACCTGGATGCGGGTGCCGTTCGCGATGATCTGCTCGGCCTCCTCGTCGACGGTGACGGAGCCGGCGAAGCGGCCGTGCACCGAATCGCGCAGCAGCAGAGAGGCGCGCTTGGCGAGGTCGTTCTCCGCCCCGCGGCGGACGACGATGGCGCGCAGCCGCAGTCCGCTGCCGCCGCCGGTGTGGGCGATGAGGATGCGGGCGAGGAGGCGACCGATGCGCCCGAAGCCGTAGAGCACCAGGTCGGTGGGCTCGGCGGCGACGGCCCCCATGGCGGGTGCGAGTTCCTCGGCGAGGTAGTCGTCCAGAGGCTGGCCGCTCTCGGCGTGCCCCGCGACCAGGCGCGCGACGTCGAGCGACGAGGCGCCGGGAGCGAGGGCGTGGATCGCCTCGAGCACGGCGAGCGTGTCTTCGATCGGGAGCCGCTCGTGCCCGAGTTGGGCGACGCGCTCGTGCACCTCGACCAGTCCCGTCGCCGAGAGCCCGAGCAGTCGGTGCCCGTGCAGCGAGGTGACCACATCGTGTTCGCGTCGAAGCGCCCCGATGAGCGGGATCATCCGCTCCGCCAGCTCTTCGTTCTCAGCCCAGTCGTCGCGGTGTGCCGCGGAATCGTTCATCTGCGTCCTTGCATGTGTGAGCGCGCGCCGAGATCGCCGGCGCGCGAATGTGCCGGGTGGATCGGGGGATGCCACCAGCGTACAAGCCGCGAGATGACGAGCCGAATCGGCGGCACGCACCGGCTTCGGATCGCCGGCGGCATCCCCTCGTCATGGAGATCCGCGCCCCGTCACGCTCGGTCAGTACTGCGCCGAGAACGCCCCGTCCGACTTGAGCAGCTGTCCCGAGACCCAGCGACCCTCGTCCGACACGAGGAACTCCACCACGGCCGCGACGTCGGCGGGCCGTCCGAGTCGCCCGAGCGGCGTCATCCCGGCAAGCCCGGTGCGCGTCTCGTCGTCCATCCAGCCGGTGTCGATGGGTCCGGGGTTCAGCACGTTCGCCGAGATGCCCCGCGGACCGAGCTCGCGGGCAGCCGAGATGACCAACCGGTCGAGAGCGCCCTTGGATGCACCGTAGGGGAGGTTTCCGGTCACGTGGTCGCTGGTGAGGGCGAGGATCACTCCCCCGTCGTCGCCGACCTGTCGCGCGAACGCCGCGATCAGCAGCAGGCTCGCCCGTGCGTTCACGGCGACGTGCAGGTCGAAGCTCTCGGCCGTGGTGTCGAGGATGCCGGATTGCACGTCGTGCGCATGGCTGAGGATGAGCGCGGAGATCGGACCGTGCGCGGCCACCACCTCGGCGATCAGGGCCTCCGGTCCGTCCACGGTCGACAGGTCGGCGAGGTGGTCGGCGTCGCAGAGGTCGCTCGTCACGACGGTCCATCCGGCCGCTCGCAGGCGGGGAACGATGCCGGCGGCGATGCTGTTCGCGCGCGCGGCGCCGGTAATCAGGGCGAGGGGCATCCGGCCACGCTACCGGACCGACTCCCGGGCTCGGCGCGGCCCGCGCAGGGGCCGAGACACATCACGACGGCACCGGCCGCTCCCCTCAGGCGAGAGCGGCGATCGCGTCGCGGAGCACCCCGTCGGCCTCATCGAGCGCGGATGCCGCGGCCTGCGGTGTGGCGTCGACCGCCAGCATCAGCAGGGCGCGCTTGACCGAGCCGTCCGCCCCCTGCAGCGCGGCGGCCGCGACGTCGATGTCGACGCCGGCGAGCTGCGACACGGTACGGATGGAGCGCGCGTGGAGCTTCTCGTTCGTGGCGAGGAGATCGACCATCACCCCGCGGTAGGTCTTGCCGAGCTTGATCATCGACAGGGTCGTGAGCATGTTCACGACGAGTTTCTGCGCGGTGCCTGCCTTGAGCCGCGTCGATCCGGAGATGAACTCCGGTCCGGTCACGACCTCGATGGCGACCTCCGCGGCGGCACCGATCTCGGAGTCCGCGTTCGAGGCGATCGCCGCCGTGAACGCGCCGACGCTGCGGGCGTAGTTCAGCCCGCCGACGACATACGGCGTCCGGCCGGAAGCCGAGATGCCGACCACCGTGTCGTCGGCCGAGAGTCCGAGTTCACGCAGGGAGCCACCTGCCGCCTCCGCGTCGTCCTCCGCATTCTCCACGGCCGAACGGATCGCGATCTCGCCGCCGGCGATCAGCCCGACCACCATCGAGGGGTCCGTGCCGAAGGTGGGCGGGCACTCGCTGGCATCCAGCACGCCGATGCGGCCTGCCGTGCCGGCCCCGATGTAGATGAGCCGACCGCCGCGCCGGAACCGCTCCGTGATCGCGTCGACGACCGCCGCGATCTCGTCCGCCCGTTCGGCGACCGCCTCGGGGACCCGCCGGTCCTCGTCGTTCATCCGATGCACGAGCTCGGCCGTGCTCAACAGGTCGAGATCCCCGCGCTCGGTCGTGGATGCCTCGGTGCCGAGGCCTTCCAGTACGGAGAGGAGGGAGGCGAGGCGGGAATCGTCATTCGGCACGGTGGACGAACCTTTCGTGAGGGAGATCGGTGCGGCGTGCGATCAGCAGCGCGCCGTCGAGGGCATCGCCGGCGGCGGGGACCACCCGGCGTCCGGCAGCGTGCAGCGAGGAGATGAGGCTGTCTCGGAACCAGGCGTGATCCGTGAGGCCGCCGTGCAGCGCGATGTCGCGAGTCAGTGACGAGGCGGCGACGGCCGTGGCGGTGAGCAGGCGGATGCCTTCCGTCGCGATCCGGTGGGCGACGTCGTCACCGGTCTCCGCGGCGTCGAGCACGAGAGGCGCGAGGGAGCCGAGACGCCGAGCGACCGATCCGTCCTCGGCGAGCCAGGAGACCACGTCGTCGGCGGGAAGGATGCTCGCGGCGACTGTTTCACTCAGTCGCGTATCGGGTCCGAGCCCGGCGGTCGCCCGCTGCACGGCTCTGGCGGCTTCGCGGCCGAGCCAGGATCCGCTGCCGAAGTCGCCGATGTCGGGCCCCCAGCCGTCGATCAGACGGATGCCGTCTGCGTCGGCGCCGAGCGCCGCAGCGCCGGTGCCCGCGATCAACAGCACTCCGGGCGAACCGCCGAGAGCGCCCGCGTGGGCGGTGACGACGTCGGACGCGACGGCGACGCGCGCCCGCACCGACGCGGCGAGAGCGGCCGCGAGCGCCAGAGCGGCGTCGGGTGCGACCCAGGCGCCGGCTGCGCCGACCCCGAGAAGTTCGGGTGCCTCGCCCTGGTCGAGCAGAGGAAGAATCGACGCGACGGCGTCCTCGACGCCGTTCGGCGTCGCGAGCCCCGGGGAGCCGATGCCCGAGCGTACGACGCGCTGCTCGGCGTCGACCATGACGCGGCAACGGGTCTTGCCGAGGTCGACCGCTACGGCCGTCGGGGCGCTGCTCATCTTTCTCCTCGCTGTGACGTTCACAACAGTTCGGAAAGAGTCTACATCGGATCTAGACTTACTGAAAAGAATTTACCCAACGTTGCGCAGGGGCCCACGACATACTGAGAATCCCACATCTCTGGAGGAAGCGGATGAGCATTCAGTCGACGATCGAGGCAGCGGCCGCGACGCTGCCCCCGTCTCTCGCCCGCGTCGCCGCAGCGATTCGGGAGAATCCGTCCGTCGTCATCGACATGACCATCAACGAACTCGCCGAGGAGTGCCACACCTCCGTGGCCTCGGTCGTAAGGTTCTGCCGCGCGATCGGATTCAGCGGCTATGCGCCGCTGCGCATGGCGCTCGCGACCGAGCTGGGCAAGGAGGCGGCGCAGTTCTCAGCGCGGGGCGCATTCGGGTCCGAGATCTCCGACGAGGACACGCTCAGCGAAGCAGTGTCCAAACTCGCCTCTCTCGAACTGCTCGCGATAGAGGAGACGGTGGCCCGACTCGACTTCGACGTACTGGAGGCCGCGATCGACGCCGTGGACCGCGCCGACCGCATCCTGATCTTCGGCATCGGGGCGAGCCAGTTCGTCGCAGAAGACCTCGCACACAAGCTCCTTCGCGTGGGCAGGAATGCCCACGTCCCCTCCGATCCGCACGAAGCGATCGCCGCGACCGTCCTGCAGACCTCCCCCACGGTCGCCATCGGGTTCTCGCATGCGGGCTCCACCGCGGAGACGGTGCGCTTCCTGGAGACGGCGCGTGCCAACGGCGCGGCGACCATCGCAGTCACGTCGGCCAAGGACTCCCCCCTCGCCGGCGCCGCCGATCACGCATTGTTCACCGAGGTGCGCGAATCCACCTTCCGCGCCGGAGCGATGGTCAGCCGGATCGCGCAGCTGGCGCTCGTCGACTGCCTGTTCGTCGGCATCGCGAAGCGCCGTTTCGCCGAAACCGTCGACGCGCTGCGCCGGACCCGCGAGGCCACCCGGGCCCTCCGCGACTGAGCTCGCGCCGGCCTCCTCCCCCAGGTTCGACACCCACGGCGACCGGCGGCGAGATCGTCATATTTCCGTGATGTAAACGATCTACGTATCTCTCGACTTTCTTGAACATTGTTGCCATACTGGCCACACCCGAAGGCGAGAGGACGACGACGTTGACGTATGAGCACGGCACCACGATGGTGCGCCCCTTCCGACCCGGTGAGAGCGCTGCTCTTGCCGAGGCCTGGACCCGATCCGCCCCGCAGGACGGGATCACCCCCGCACGACTGCGCGATCTGGTCCTGCTCGATCGGAACTTCGATGCGGACGGCCTCCTCATCGCCGAGCGCGACGGCGCGATCGTCGGAGCGGCCTATGCCGTCCGCCGCCGCATCGCACACGACGCCGGCGATCTCCAGCCGGAGACCGGGTGGATCCCGTTCTTCTTCGTCGTCCCCGAGCAGCGCGGACACGGTCTCGGGCGCAGCCTGCTGACCCAGGCGATCGGCTGGCTCCGCTCGCACGGCGCGACCGAGGTCGTCTTCTCGGCGTACACGCCGAACTACGTGCTGCCCGGTCTCGATACCGCCCGCTACCCCGCCGCGTCGGCACTGCTCGAATCGCTGGGGTTCTCCCGCATCGAGCGTCCGAGCGCGATGGACCGTTCACTGATCGGCTATCAGATGCCCGACGACGTCCGCACTCGGATCGAAGCGCTGCGCGCCGACGGGTGGTATCTCGGAACGCCGAGCGACGACGACCTCGTGCCGTTGATCCGCATCGCCGGCGAAGCCTTCAATTCCGACTGGGCGCGTGCGATCCGCGAAGGCGTTCTCGGCGGGCTGCCGCTGGAACGCATCCTCATCGCCAAGAACCCTGAGGGCACGGTGCTCGGCTGGGCCATGCACGGCACCTACGAGTCCGTGATCGAGCGTTTCGGCCCGTTCGGTGTGCTCCCGGAGAGCCGCGGAACGGGACTCGGCAAGGCGCTTCTCCACCTGACCCTGGAGCGGATGACCGCGCTCGGCGCACACAGCGCCTGGTTCCTCTGGGCCGATGAGGGATCGACCGCATCGGCCCTGTACGCCAAGACCGGGTTCGCCGCGACCCGCACATTCGACATCCTGCGCGCAGAGATCGGAGAGAGCAATGTCTAACACCGTCATCGCGGTCGGCGGCCACATCGGCGACATGGAGCTGACGGCGGGCCCCACACTCGCCAAGGTCGTCCTCGAGGGCGGCCGCGCCATCATCGTCGACTGCACCTACGGCGAGCGCGGGCATCCGACGGTCGCACCGAGCGTCTACCGCGAGCAGAAACTCCACGAGGCCCGCTTCTTCGCCGAGACGATCGGCGCTGAGCTGATCACCCTCGACTACTCCGACGGGTTCCTCCCGGATGACGAGGCGGTCGCCGAGCAGATCGCCGAGATCATCCGTGCGACCAAGCCCGATGTCCTGATCACCCACTGGGTGCACTCCATGCACCGGGACCACGAGCGCGCGGCGCAGGCGGCCCTCCGCGGCGCCTTCCTCGCCTCCATCCCCCTCGAGGAGATCGAGGCGGCGCGGCATTCCGTTCCGCGGATCCTGCACGCCGAGAACTGGGAGGACATGGAGGGGTTCGAGGCGGACACGTTCTTCGGCATCCCCGACGAGGCGTTCGACCTCTGGCTCACCGGAATCCAGGAGCACGCCTTCGCGCGCGGCGAGACCTACGGCTTCCGCTTCATCGACTACTACTCCGCGCTCATGCAGGTCAAGGGCTGCCTGGTCGGTGAGCGGCGCGCAGCCGCATTCCGATCTGCGGGGGCCGAGAAGTTCACCCTCGCAGGCCCCTGATCCTCCTCACCCACCCGATACGCACAGAAACGAAGGAACCATGAAGAAATCACTTCTCGCGGTCACCGCTCTGGGGCTCGCGACGACGCTGACCCTCGCCGGCTGCTCCGGCTCTTCCGGCGGCTCCGGCGATGCCGGCGGCCCCCAGGAACTCACCTTCCTCACGCACTGGGGACCGGACCAGGTCGCGATGCTGGAGGCCGCCGGCGCGGCGTTCACCGAAGACCACCCCGACATCACCGTCAAGGTGCAGGCGGTCCCGTTCGGCAACCTGCTCTCGACCCTGCGTACGCAGGGTGCGTCGGCGGACGGCCCGGCGATCGTCGGCATCTACGACGCGTGGCTGCCCGAGCTGGTGCGCGACGGTCTCGCCGCTGCCGCGCCCGCCGACGTCGCCGACGAGGTCACGGAGAACTGGCCGGCCGGCGTCGTCTCGGCGGCGAGCAACGGCGGCGACGTGTACGGCATCCCGAACGAGATCGACCTGTACCAGCTCAACTACAACTCCGCGCTGTTCGACGCGGCGGGCATCGCCGAGCCTCCGGCCGATTGGGACGCCCTCGTCGAGGATTCCGCGAAGCTCACCACCGGAGACCAGCAGGGCTTCGGCCTCATCACCGGCTGGAACTCCGGCGTGGTGCATCCGTTCCTGTCGCTGCTCGCGTCGAACGGCGGCTCGTTCCTGAACGAGGAGGGCACGGCTTCCGAGCTGACCAGCCCGGAAGCCCTCGAGACGGCGGAACTGTACGAGAAGCTGGTCGCCGACGGGTCGAGCGACCCCAGGAAGTCGACGGCGAACGCCAACACCACCGGCCCGTACCTCGACGCCTTCGTGAACGGTCAGACCGGCATGATCGTCATGGCCAACTGGTGGGAGAGCGCGCTCCGCGACGGTATGGGCGATGACTTCGAGAACGTCGCCACCGCGCCGATCCCGGTCGGCCCCAGCGGCGATGAGTCCTCGTCGATCTCGTACTCCTGGATGACGATGGTCAACGGCAAGGCCTCCGACGCGCGTCAGAAGGCGGCGTGGGAGTTCCTCACCTACCTCAACGGCCCGGACTCCGGCGAAGCCGGTTCCTCGGCGATGGCCGACATCCTGCTGTCGATGGGGATCCTGCCCACGCGCTCCTCCGACCTGGAGGCGCACGCCGCTGAGCTGGAGACGCCGTTCCTGTCGTCGTACGTGACGGCTCTGGAGAACGCGACCCCGTTCCCGACCGTGCTCGGCGGACCGGCTGCGACCGATGCCCTGCAGCGACAGCTGGAGGCACTCGTGAACGGACAGGTCGACGCGAAGACGGCGATGGAGAACGCCGCTCGCGACGTCGACGCCACGCTCAGCGCCGCTCAGTGACACCCCGGCGGGGAGGCGGCCTCGACCGCCTCCCCGCCATCCTCCCGAAAGGCCTGACTTGACGACCCTCGAACGTCCCGCCGCCGCGCCGCCCGTCGCGCGCACCTCGAAGCGCCGGAGCATCGCCTCCACCCGACGCTGGTCGGCGCTGTTCCTCAGCCCGGCGCTGCTCATCATCGGCGTCTTCACCCTCATCCCCACCCTGATGACGGTCTGGATCAGCTTCCACCGCTGGTCGATGTTCACCCCCATCACCGAGATGACGTGGGTGGGGCTCGACAACTACTCCGGGCTGTTCGCCGATGCGACCAGAGTGCAGGCGCTCGGCAACACTGCCCTCTACGTACTGCTGTCGATCGTCATCACCGTGCCGATCGCCCTGCTGATCGCGCTCCTGCTGTACTTTCCGCGCCTCAAGGGCAAGGGCATCGTGCGGGTGCTGCTCTTCGCGACGTATGTGATCCCGACGATCGCGATCGTGATCATCTGGAGCAACATCTACGCGCCCGGCTACGGCCCGCTGAGCACCATGGTCGCCGCGGTCGGGATAGACCCGCCCGGATGGCTCAGCGACCCGCAGTGGGCCCTGGTCTCGCTCGTGATCTTCAACGTCTGGCAGATGCTCGGCTACTACGTCATCCTGCTCATCGCCGGGCTCACCCAGATCTCCGAGGACCTCTACGAGGCCGCACGCATCGACGGCGCGGGCATCGTCCGTCAGACCTGGTCGATCACGATCCCGCTGCTGCGCCCGTCGCTGGTGTTCGTGGTGCTGATGACCTTCATCAACTCGATCCAGGTGTTCGATCCGATCTACCTCCTCACCCAGGGCGGGCCCGCGAACTCGACCAACATGGTCTCGTTCGAGATCCAGCGCACCGCATTCCAGTACGGCATGGCCGGTGAGTCCTCGGCCCTCGCGGTCTCGCTGTTCCTCATGATCATCGCCGTCGGCGGGGTCCTCGGCATCATCATGAAGGGACGCACGCGATGAGTCTTCAGACCAGCACCTCGACCCCGACCTCCACGCCGCCTCGGGCTCCGAAGCCGAAGACGGCGCCGGCCTCTCGGCGTCCGGTTCCGATGCGGCGGCGGCTGTCGACGGCTGGACTCTACGTGCTGCTGGCGATCGTCGCCCTGGTGCCGCTGTTCCCGCTGTACTGGCTGGTGATCTCGGCGCTGAAGTCGCCCGCGGAGTTCTCCCAGATCCCGCCGACCTGGTTCCCGACCGACCCCACGCTCGATCAGGCCGCGACCGCGCTGACGGCAGTGCCGTTCATGCAGTCCATGATGAACAGCCTCATCATCGCCGGTGGCAGCACCCTCAGTGTCCTCGCCACCAGCATCCTTGCGGGGTACGTGTTCGCCAAGCACACCTTCAAGGGGCGCGATCTGCTCTTCTGGTCGATCGTCGCGACGATGTTCCTGCCCCCGATCGTGACCCTGGTGCCGCTGTACTACCTGGTCAACAGCATGGGACTTTCCGACACGTATCTCGGCGTGATGCTGCCGTGGTTGGCGAACGCGTTCGGCATCTTCCTGATGCGGCAGTTCATCCGCGACATTCCGGACGAACTCATCGAAGCGGCCAGGATGGACGGCGCCGGAGAGTTCCGGATCGTCTGGCAGTTCGTCGTTCCGCTGCTGAAGCCCGCGATCGTCACGCTCGCCGTCTTCATGTTCGTCTATGCGTGGAACAACTTCATCTGGCCGCTCTCGATCCTGCGTTCGGAGGCGCTCTACCCTGTGGTCCTGACCCTGAACAGGCTCATGTCCTACACGATGAGCTTCGAGTATCAGAACGTGGTGCTGGCCGGTGCGATCATCGCGTCGCTTCCGACGCTCCTGGTGTTCCTGGTCACGCAGCGGGTGTTCGTCGCCGGAATCGCCGCCAGTGGTGTGAAGGGCTGACGCTCACGCCGCAGCCCCCGGCACGGTGCCGCCCGTCCGCTCGACCTCGTCGATGCGGGCGGGCGGCGCTGTTCCGATCGAGCCCGCCGTGCGCAGGAAGACGATGATCCAGCTGAAGATCAGCACTGCGGCGATGAGTTCGACCGCGGTGAGGTTGTAGTAACCGACCGCGAAGAATGCGGCCAGCAGGATGATCACCAGCACGAAGGCCCAGCCGAAGCCCACGAACACCTTCGGGATGCTGGGCAGGAGCCACGGCAGTCCCACCACGACGACGCCGAACACGACCGTCATGCCGGTCGCAACGGTGTTGTGCAGGAGGAAGAACTCGTCGACGGGGAACAGCCCGACACAGGCGAGGAAGATCCCCAGGAGGATCAGACCTCCGCGCACGAGGAAACGTCCGCGGCGGTCGGCGGGATCGTCGGCGGGGAGCCCGGCTGTCGCGTACCGGGCGATGGTCGTCACCATGACGCCGGCGATGATCAGGGTCGCGTTGAAGGCCACGGATGAGCTGTTGCTGCTCATCCCGAGCGCCGACAGGTTGTCGCGCCACCAGTGCACGTCGCTGGAGGCGAGCATGCTGGCGAAGGCGCCGACGACGAGGAAGACCGCGAGCACGAGCGAGAGGACCATGGGCGTGAGCGCCACCGCGCTGAGAAACGAGACGTAGCCGGTCAGAGCGAACGCGACCGCCACCAGCACCGCGCCGGGAAAGGCGAACACCGGCGCATCCGTGAAGCTCCGCTCGAGGAGCTCCGCGACGCCGAGCCAGCCGAGGTAGGCGATCGCCGCGTGCGCGAACGCGATGGCGGCGAGGTCGTACCAGCGCAGTCGATCGCCCGGCACGGTGAAGCCGTCGCGGACCGCGGCCGGATCCACCTGTTCCGGCCGCACCGCGATGCGTCCGAGGGCGAAGGCGATGGCCGCGGTGATCGCTCCGCCGAACGCGGCGAAGACACCGATCGAACCGCTGCCGCTGATCGCCAGATCATGTCCCCAGAACACCGGGAGCGCGACGAGGAAGCCGATCACGAGGAACCCGGCGCCGACGATCAGCGCGGTCGCCTCGAACACGGCATCCGCCGTGTCGGGACCCCGCACCTGCCGCAGCACCTGCACGACTCTCTTCGCGAGTGCATTCATCGTCCGTGCCTCCCGGTCCACATCATAGAAGTCGGCAGGCGTCCGATCCGGCCCGCACTAGCCTGGAGGGGTGCCCCAGACTCTCGCCGCCCGCGCCGTCCTTCTCGACATGGACGGGACCCTCGTCGATTCGACAGCTGTCGTGGAGCGGCTCTGGCTCGCCTGGGCGGAGCCGCACGGCATCGACCGCGAGACGGTGCTCCGCGTCGTGCACGGCCGCCAGGGTCACCAGAGCATGGCGATCATGCTGCCCGAGCGCGACCATGCCATCAACCTCCGTGAGAACGAGGTCATGCTCGCCACGGAGGCGAGTGATGTCGACGGTGTGATCGAGATCCCGGGCGCACGGGCGCTGCTCGAGGCGCTGCAGCCGTTCCCGCACGCGATCGTCACCTCCGCCAACGTCGCCCTCATGACCGCTCGGATGCAGGCCGCCGGGCTCACCGTGCCCGAGCGCAGCGTGACCGCCGAAGACGTCTCCGCCTCCAAGCCCGATCCCGAGGGATTCGTCCGCGCCGCGGGCCTGCTGGGGATCGACCCAGCGGACTGCATCGTGTTCGAGGACTCCGGCGCGGGAATCCAGGCGGGTCTCGCGGCCGGCATGCGGGTCGTCGGTGTCGGGAAGCACGCGGCAGCGCACAACCCGACCGTCCTGGTCACGGATCTCTCGCAGGTGGCCGTGACCCCCACGGCCACCGGGTTCGAGATCACGATCTCCTGACGACGGTCGCTCCCCCGCGAGCGCCGCACCCCGCCGCACCCCGCCGCACCCCGCCGCTACGATGAGGCGATGCGACGTTTCCCCGCCTCGGTGTTCGGCATCGGCGAAGAACCCGATCCGCGTTTCTCTCTGGCGAACGAGCGCACGTTCCTCGCGTGGACCCGCACCGGCCTCGCGCTGATCGCGGGTGGCGTCGCCCTCGAAGTCCTGGGCCTCGACCTGCACGCCGGTTTCCGCCTCGCGGCCTCACTGCTGCTGATGATCACCGGCACGGCGGTCGCGCCCCTCGCCTGGTGGGAGTGGATGCGCGCGGAGCGCGCCCTGCGCCAGTCGCGCCCGCTGCCGGGAGCCTTCTCTGCGATCGTGCTCGCGGTCGTCGTGACGATCGTCGGCCTGCTGGTTCTGGCGGGGGTGCTCTGGCGGTGACCGGTCAGGGGCACATCCCCCCGGGGGCACTCGTCTCGGGTCCGTTCGATCCGGGACTGCAGCCGGAGCGCACGGAACTCGCGTGGCGGCGGACTGCGCTCGCCATCGCGATCGGCTCGGTGGTCTCCCTCAGGGTCTTCCCCCTTCTGCTGCCGGCCGACGCGGCTGCGTGGGGACTCGCGCCGGGAGTTGTCGGCATCGGCGCTGCATGCACGTTCTGGGTGGCCGCCCGGCGCCGGCAGCTGCAGACGACCGCCGCACTGCACTCCTCGACACCGGCGGAGCTCTCCACACCGGCGGAGCTCTCCACACCGGCGGAGCTCTCTTCCGAGGCGATGCCCGGAGGCGGGATGCTTCTCGCCTTGACGGCGCTCGCCGCCGCCTTCGGCGCCGTCTCCCTCGCCATCGTCGTGGTGTCTCTCCTCGTTCGCTGAGTGGGCTGGCGCTCGTCCTACCGGCAACGACAGATCACACCCGCCGCAGCTCTTCACACCCGCAGCGGAACAGACGCGTGTCGTTTCGCGAGGTCGTTGTTCGTGGTGTCGGGGGTCGTGGTGCCGGGGGTCGTGGTGTCGGGGGTAGTGGTGTCGGGGGTCGTGGGGTGCGCCAGCGTCTGGCGGGGTCCCACCAGGCGGGTCCGCGGACGTGGGGTGTGCCGTGGCGCATGCGGATCTCCCAGCCGGAGGTGTCGAGGGTTCTGTGGTGGTGCCAGCAGAGGGCGACGCCGTTGTCGGTGTGGGTGGGGCCGCCGTGGGCGTGCTCGTGGACGTGGTGGATCTCGCACCAGGTCGCGGGGACGTGGCAGCCGGGGATGAGGCACTCACGGTCGCGGAGGGTGATCGCGCGACGCTGATGCGCGGTGAAGATCCGGTCGGTGGTGCTGATGCCGATGATCCGCCCGTGCGGGTCGAACAGCACCCGTTGCACCCCGCCCGCGCACGCGGTGTGGACGGCGACACGGGTGGGGACGGGGGTGTCGATGCCCTCGACGTGCGCCCAGCCGCGACCGGTCGTGTAGTCGTCGGCGGTGACGGACACCACCAGTGTGGGCGCGCCCCCGCCCAGGCGTGGGGTGTCGTCATGGCGGGCGGCGATGCCGAGGATCGCGGCGAGGGTGTCGTGCTGCTTCTGCGACCGCGAGCGCGGGTCGACCATCCGCCCCGGGTCACCGGACGGAAGGGCGTCGTCGTCCATACCCGCACCGTCATCGAGGGTTTCCGAGTTCGTTTCCGAGTTCGTCTCCCCCGAAGGCCGGAACATGACTCCGGGGACGGGTGGTCCGTCGACTTTCGGGTTCAGGTACGCGTCGAACAGACGCTGCAACTGTCCCGCGACCTCCGGCAGCAACCGTCCCCGGACCGGGATCACCCCGTCTTTCGCGCGCCCGAGGGTCAGCCCCCGCACCCGCATCGCGATATCGTCCGCGGGCTCCGCACCATCCGGATCGAGATACTGCACGATCACCTGCGCCAACAACCGCAGATCCTCCGGCGTCGCCGCCGATCCAACCTCCCCACCAGCATCCGAGTCCGTGTCCGCATCGGGTTCCGGTTCCGGTTCCGCGTCAGCAGCCGCGAACCCCCGCGCGTACGCGGCCAACTCCGCATCCGCCCGCAACCGGTCCGCGGCCCCGACCCGGGCCCCGGCCTGCTCGATCGGCCCGATCGCCGCCAACAGCCCCGCGACCCCGATCGTCCCGTCCACCAACGCCACCCGCAGCGCGGGCCACCGCGCCGGCAACCACGCCCCCGACGACACCCCCACCTCCCGCCGCACCGCCTTCGCGGCCTTCACCACCCGCCCCGCCCCCGCAGCATCCGTGCGCACCACCCGCTGCAGCAACTCGTTCACCGTGCGACAGCCATAGCGTCCACAGAACGCCGGCTCCCCCGACCCCGCCGGACGCTCATCGACCGACGCGACCGCCTCCACGACCACCGCCCCCACCCGCCGCTGCACCTCACCCGCGACCCGCAACAACACCATCTTCTCGTCGTCACCGAGCCGGGCGATCACGTCAGAGCGCAGCACCGCATCCAGGTCAGCGACGACCTGGCCGAGCAGTTCCGCGGGGTTGTTCATACCCCTAAGTCAACCCGGGACCACCGACATTCGAACCTCGATAACCCCAGTTCAGAGCAATATTCCGAAACACGCGAAACACGCGGAACACCGACACGCCCTCCACAGAAACACCGACGCAACACTTGTCCACACTCGCCGCAGACCCCGCCGCCACAGACCCCGCCGCCGCAGACCCCGCCGCAGAACCCACCCGCACCGCAGAACGCGCCCGTGTCCCCGTTACTCCCGCGTGTAGTCCTCGAAGATCAGCGTGGTCCGGGTCGAGCGGATGGAGGGGATCGCCTGGATGTCCTCGAGCACGATGCGACGGAGGTCGCGGGCGTCGTTGGCGCGCACCAGCAGGATCACGTCGAAGTCGCCGCCGACGAGCGCCATGTGCTCGATCTCGGGGATCGCGCGCAGCCGGTCGCTCACCGCCTGCCACGTCGCCTGCTCGATGGCGAGGGTCACGTAGGCACTCGCATGATGCCCGAGCAGTACGGGATCCGTGCGGACCGTGTATCCCGTGATGACACCGGCGTCCGTGAGGCGCTTGATCCTCGCGTGCGCACCGGCACGCGAGATGTGCACGGCATCCGCGATCGCCGTCATCGACGAGCGCGCGTCGCGACGCAGCTCCTCGAGGATCGCTCGGTCCGTGTCGTCCAGCGCGATCATGACACCCCTCCCTCGGGCCAGAAAATCTGACACTTCGATCAAGAATGCCGCATCTGCCGCTCTTCCATCCAGTATTTCGCGGATGATCTTGGATGACTGTCGCCCACAGAGGCAAGCTGTCCCCACCGAGTTCGCCAAGGAGGACGAGCGCATGCTGCACACCGACATGCTTCCGCGAGACACCGCGGTGCAACTGATCGATGCGGACGGACAGCCTGTCGCGGACGAGCACTACGCGCTCCCCGACGGCGACACCCTGCTGGCCGCCTATCGCGGCCTCGTCGAGGGCCGGCGCATCAACGACCAGGCCGGCGCGCTCGTGCGTCAGGGACGCCTCGCCGTCTACCCGTCCTCGCACGGGCAGGAAGCGTGCCAGGTCGCCGCCGCGATGGTTCTCGGCGACACGGACTGGCTGTTCCCGACCTATCGCGACTCGGTCGCCGTCATCGCACGCGGAGTCGAACCCGCCGACGCGATGGTCCTCCTCAAGGGCGACTGGCACTCGGGCTACGACGTGCGCGCCCACCGGGTCGCACCGCAGGCCACTCCCCTCGCCACCCAGCTGCTGCACGCGGTCGGCTTCGCGCAGGCGGCCACGCATCGCGGCGAGGACACGGTCGTGCTCGCGCTGTGCGGCGACGGCGCCACCAGCGAGGGCGACTTCCACGAGGCGATGAACTTCGCCGCCGTCTTCCAGGTGCCGGTCGTCTTCTTCGTGCAGAACAACGGGTTCGCGATCTCGGTCCCGCTCTCGCGGCAGACCGCGGCGCCGTCCCTCGCCCACAAGGCGATCGGGTACGGGATGCCGGGACAGCGTGTCGACGGGAACGACGTCGCCGCCGTGCTCGCCGTGCTCGGCGAGGCGGTGGACCGCGCCCGCGCCGGCGGCGGCCCCTCGCTCGTCGAGGCGCACACCTATCGGATGCAGGCGCACACCAACGCCGATGACGACACCCGGTACCGGGAGCGCGACGAGGTGCAGGCCTGGATCGCCCGCGACCCGCTGCTTCGCCTGCGGACCCATCTGACGGGCACCGGAGCCCTCGACGCCGACGCCGAGGAGCGGTTCGCCTCCGGCGCCGAGGAGATCGCCGCGGCGATGCGCACGGCGCTGAACACCGACGCCGAGCTCGACCCCGAAGACCTGTTCCGCTTCGTCACAGCGACCCGCTCGCCGCAGCTCGACGAGCAATGGCACCTGCTGCGCGACGAGATCGAGCGCTCGCGCCTCGCCGATGCGAGTGCAGGGATCACCCCGAACGGAGGCCACCGATGACGATCGCACACGACGACACCCGCACCGAGGTCGAGTCCCCCACGGCGACCACCATGACCATGGCCGCCGCGTTGAACAGAGCACTCGCCGACGCGATCGAGTCCGACCCGGATGTGGTCGTCTTCGGCGAAGACGTCGGGGCGCTCGGGGGCGTCTTCCGCATCACCGACGGCCTCACCGCGCGGTTCGGCGAGGAGCGCTGCTTCGACACGCCCCTGGCCGAGTCCGGCATCGTCGGCACCGCGGTCGGCATGGCCATGAACGGGATGCGGCCCGTGGTGGAGCTGCAGTTCGATGCGTTCGCACTGCCCGCGTTCGAGCAGATCGTCAGCCATGTCGCGAAGCTCGGCAACCGCACGCGCGGAGGGATGCGGATGCCGCTGGTGATCCGCATCCCGTTCGGTGGCGGCATCGGCGGCGTGGAGCATCACTGCGACTCTTCCGAGGCCTACTACGCGCACACCCCCGGCCTCACGGTCGTCAGTCCGTCGACGCCGCAGGATGCCTACTCGCTGCTGCGCGCGGCGATCGCCTCGCCGGATCCGGTGATCTTCCTCGAGCCGAAGAAGCTGTACTGGTCGAAGGGCGAAGTCGACACCTCGATCACCACGGAACTCGGCACCGCCCGTATCGCCCACGAGGGCACGGATGTGACGCTCCTGGCCTACGGCGCCTCCGTGCCGCTCGCACTCGAGGTCGCCGATGTCGCCGCCGCCGAGGGGCGCAGCGTGCAGGTGGTCGACGTGCGCTCGCTCTCCCCCTTCGACGACGCGACCGTGACCGCCGCGGTGAAGTCCACCGGCCGTGCCGTGGTCATCGCCGAGGCCCCCGGATATGTGAGCGTCGCCTCGGAGATCCAGGCCCGCGTGTTCGAGCGCTGCTTCGAGTACCTCGCGGCCCCGGTCCGACGGGTCACGGGGCTCGACACCCCCTACGCACCTCCGAAGCTCGAGCACTGGTACCTGCCCGATGTCGACCGCGTGCTCGATGCGATCGACACCCTGCACTGGGAGGACGACGTATGAGCGCCCCACTGAAGCCGTCCACGCACATCTTCCGCCTGCCGGACCTCGGCGAGGGCCTGACTGAGGCGGGACTCGTGACGTGGCTCGTCGCGGTGGGCGACACCATCACGACCGACCAGCCGATCGCCGAGGTCGAGACCGCGAAGAGCGTGGTGGAGCTGCCATCGCCGTTCGCCGGCGTCGTCACGGCTCTCCACGGCACCGCCGGGGACACCATCGACGTCGGTGCACCGGTGCTCGAGGTCGCCGACCCGGAATCGGCATCGGCGGCGGAGGGAACGACTCCGGATGCTGCCGGGTCTGCAGCGTCGAGCACCCCCGAGCATGAGGCGTACCGCGAGGAGGAACGCGCCGGATCCGGGAACGTGCTGATCGGCTACGGCACCACAGCGCACACGACGAAGGGGCGGCGACGGCCGGCCGCCGCGTCGGTCCGAGTCGACCGCCCGACCGCACCCCCACCCGCACCCGCATCGGCATCCGCATCGAAGGCCGCCGCCGTCGACCCTGACGCGACCCCTGCCCTCGCTGCATCCGTCCGCCGCCCGGTGGCCGTGCGCTCCCCCCTCGTCCGTCGCCTCGCCCGCGATCTCGGCCTCGACGTGCACACGATCGCCGCGACCGGCCCCGACGGGGCGATCACCCGCGCCGACGTGCTGCAGGCCGCGGTCGAGAACGCCGTCGACGGCGCCGCCGCGCATCACCGCGCCGCGAACGGGACGGGTGAGTCCGTCGACGGGCTCGACGTCGTCTCCCGCGAGCGCATGTCGCCGCTGCGGCGCGCGGTCAGCGCGAAGCTCACGCGCAGTCGCACCGAGATCCCCGAGGCCACCGTCTGGGTCGACGTCGATGCCACGTCCCTATGGGACCTCCGCGCGCAGATGGCCCCGGAGGGCGGCAAGGCCCCCTCGGTCACGGCACTGCTCGCGCGCTTCGTCCTGCTCGCCCTCGAGGACTACCCGGTGCTGGCCTCGCGACTCGACGAGAGCGGCGAGGAGCTGATCTCGTTCGACGGCGTGAACCTCGGGATCGCGGCGGACACCGAACGCGGACTCCTGGTCCCGGTCGTCCCCCGTGCGCACGCCCTCACCGTGGAGCAGCTCGATGCGGCACTGCGCGAGCTCACCGCCACGGCCAGAGCAGGCACGATGCCGCCGGAACGCCTGCGCGGCTCGACCTTCACCCTCAACAACTACGGCGGGTTGGGCGTCGACGGCTCGGCGGCGATCATCAACCACCCGGACGTCGCCATCCTCGGCATCGGCCGGATCATCGAGCGGCCGTGGGTCGTCGACGGGGCGATCGTCGCGCGTCGTATCGTGCAGCTGTCGCTCGCGTTCGACCATCGCGTGTGCGACGGCGGGTACGCGGCGGGATTCCTGCGGCGCGTCACCGAGCTCATCGAGCATCCGCTGCGCGCGTTCGTGCGGGTCTGAGACCGCCCGAAGCCCCTCGGGCCGACGCGGCGCGTGTGCCATAATTACCATACGATCGGTCAGTAATTCCTGGCCGCGCGAGAGGGCGACGAGCCCCCGCCGAGACGACGAAGTCAGGAGATCCGCATGACCGAGGCATTCCTCGTCGGAGGGGCGCGCACCCCGGTCGGGCGCTACGGCGGCGTGCTCGCCACCGTCCGCCCCGACGACCTCGCCTCGATCGTGGTGGCCGAAGCGGTGCGCCGGGCCGGCATCGATGCGACGCAGATCGACATCGACGAGGTGATCCTGGGGGCGGCGAACCAGGCCGGCGAGGACAACCGCAACGTCGCCCGGATGGCGGTGCTGCTCGCCGGGCTCCCCGACAGCGTTCCGGGCATCACGGTGAACCGGCTCTGCGCTTCGGGCATGTCGGCCGTGACCATGGCCGCACAGGCGATCCGCGCCGGAGATGCCGACCTCATCGTCGCCGGCGGCGTCGAGTCCATGACCCGTGCGCCCTGGGTACAGGCCAAGCCGGAGAAGGCCTGGTCCAAACCGGGCGCGGCCTTCGACACCTCGATCGGCTGGCGCTTCCCGAACCCTCGCCTCGTCGCCCGCGACAAGGCGACCTTCTCGATGCCCGAGACCGCGGAGGAGGTCGCCCGGATCGACGGGATCACGCGTGACGAGGCTGACGCCTTCGCCCTGCGTTCGCAGCAGCGCGCCGCCGCCGCGATCGCGACCGGACGCTTCGCCCCCGAGATCGTCGGCGTGCCGACCGCGGCCGGAGAGGTGCTGGTCGACGAGGGCCCACGACCCGAGACCACGCTCGAGGCGCTCGCCCGACTGCGCCCCGTGGTCGCCGGCGGCCAGGTCGTGACGGCCGGGAACTCCAGCGCCCTCAACGACGGCGCCTCGGCGATCCTCGTGGCGAGCGCCGAAGCGGTCGAGCGCCATGGCCTCGTGCCCCGCGCCCGGATCGTCGTCGGCACCAGTGCCGGTCTCGCACCGGAGGTCATGGGCCTCGGCCCGGTGCCCGCGACGCAGAAGGCGCTCCGCCGCGCCGGACTCACCATCGACGACATCGGCTCCGTCGAGCTCAACGAGGCCTTCGCCACACAGTCGATCGCCTCCATCCGTCGGCTCGGCCTCGACGACGAGCGCGTCAACGCCGACGGCGGGGCCATCGCCCTCGGCCATCCGCTCGGCTCGTCCGGCTCCCGGCTGCTGATCACACTGCTCGGGCGCATGGAGCGCGAGGGCTCCCGGTACGGACTCGCGACCATGTGCGTGGGCGTCGGTCAGGGTGCGGCCGTGATCCTGGAGAAGGTGTGATGCCGGCCCCGACGAATCCCGAAGAGCCGTTGCTCGTCGAGCGGCACCCCGACCGTGTGGTCGCCACTCTCCACCGTCCGCACAAGCGCAACGCGATCGACCAGGCCACGATCGATGCCCTGCACCTCCTCTGCGACGAGCTCGAGGAGACCCCGCGCACCCTGATCCTCGTCGGCGCCGACGGCGTCTTCGCGGCGGGCGCCGACATCGCCGAGCTGCGCGAACGCCGGGCCGCCGACGCGCTGCGCGGCATCAACGCGCACGCCTTCGTGCGGGTCGCCGAGCTGCCGATGCCGGTCATCGCGGCGATCGACGGCTATGCCCTCGGCGGCGGCGCCGAACTCGCCTACGCCGCAGACATCCGCATCGCCACGCCCTCGCTCGCGATCGGCAACCCGGAGACGGGCCTCGGCATCCTCGCCGCGGCCGGCGCGAGCTGGCGGCTGAAGGAGATCGTCGGCGATGCCAGGGCGATCGAGCTGCTGCTGACCGGACGCACGGTGAAGGCCGAGGAGGCGCTGCGGATCGGTCTCGTCTCGGCGATCCACGACCCCGAGGAGCTGCTGGCCGCTGCCGAGGCGATCGCCGGCCGGATCGCCCGCAACGACCCGGCCGCCACCATCGCGACGAAACGGGTGTTCCGCGCGCCCCGCGACCGCCACCCCGCCGCCGACCTGGAAGCCCAGGCCGAGCTCTTCGAGAGCCCGGAGAAGTTCCGACGCATGACCGACTTCCTGGAACGGAGAGACCGATGACCGAGGCCACGCCCCACGCTCCCGCGCACGTCGGGGTGCTCGGCGGCGGGCGCATGGGCGCCGGCATCGCCCACGCGTTCCTGCTGGCGGGTTCGCGCGTGACGGTCGTCGAACGCGATGTGGCCGCTGCCGAGGCCGCCGCCCACCGCGTGCTCGATTCCATCGACGCCTCGATCACCCGCGGCACCGCGGTCGAACCGGGAGACGCCTACCGTGCGTGCTTCGACACCGGCACGGATCTCGCGCTGTTCGCGCCGTGCGACCTCGTCGTGGAAGCCGTGCCCGAGGATCTGGCCCTCAAGGTCGACGCCCTCACCCGCGTCGAAGCCCAGCTCGGGCCCGACGCCGTCCTCGCCTCGAACACCTCGTCGATCTCGATCGACGAGCTCGCCGCGGTGCTCGACCGGCCGTCGCGCTTCCTCGGCATGCACTTCTTCAACCCGGTGCCCGCGTCCACCCTCGTCGAGATCGTGCGCGGCGCGGCCACCGCTCCCCCACTCATCGATGATGCGAGGGCCTGGGTGCAAGCCCTCGGCAAGACGCCGATCATCGTGGCCGATGCCCCCGGGTTCGCGTCGTCGAGACTCGGCGTCGCGATCGGCCTGGAGGCGATCCGCATGCTCGAAGAGGGCGTCGCCTCCGCCGAAGACATCGACGCCGCGATGACCTTGGGCTACAAGCATCCGGTCGGGCCGCTCCGCCTCACCGACATCGTCGGGCTCGACGTGCGGCTCGGCATCTCCGAATACCTCGCCGCGAACCTCGGCGAACGCTTCGAACCGCCGGCTCTGCTGCGCCGCCTCGTCGCCGAGGGCCACCTCGGACGCAAGAGCGGACGCGGCTTCTACGAATGGGACGCCTCATGAAGGGAACTGACATGACCGAGATCCTCCCCAGCTACCTGCAGGGATCCTGGTGGTCGCCGGCTGCCGACGCCGAGGCGACCGAGGTGCGCGACGCCTCGACGGGCGAGATCGTCGCCCGCGTGTCGACCGAGGGCATCGACCTCTCGGCGGCTCTCGCCTACGCCCGCACCGCGGGGCAGGCTTCGCTCGGTGAGCTGACCTTCCACCAGCGCGCCGTTCGGCTCAAGCAGCTCGCGCTCGCGCTCACGGAGCGCAAGGCCGAGCTGTACGAGATCTCGAGCCGCACGGGCGCGACCGCGCAGGACTCGTGGGTCGACATCGACGGCGGCATCGGGGTGCTGTTCGCCTACTCCAGCAAGGGCCGGCGGGAGCTGCCGAATGCGAAGGTCTACGTCGACGGCGCGGTGGAGAACCTGTCCAGGGACGGTTCGTTCCTCGGGCGCCACATCTACACCCGGCTCCCCGGCGTCGCCGTGCAGATCAATGCCTTCAACTTCCCGGTCTGGGGCTCGCTGGAGAAGTTCGCGCCCGCTTTCCTCGCCGGTGTGCCGACCGTCGTGAAGCCCGCGACGCCGACCGGGTACCTCGCCGAGGCGATGGTGCGGATCATGGTCGAGTCCGGCCTGCTGCCCGAGGGCTCACTGCAGCTCGTCTCGGGCAGTGTCCCCGGTCTCTTCGACGAACTGCGACTGGGCGATCTGGTGGCCTTCACCGGATCGGCGTCGACCGCGGAAGGACTGCGTGCCCACGATGCGGTGCAGACCGGTGGCGTGCGCTTCACGAGCGAGACCGACTCCATCAACGCATCGATCCTGGGGACGGATGCCGTCTCTGGCACGCCCGAGTTCGACGCGTATGTGAAGCAGCTCGTGGCGGAGATGACCAGCAAGGCCGGGCAGAAGTGCACGGCGATCCGACGCGCGATCGTGCCGGTCGGTGCCGTCGACGACGTGATCGGCGCGGTGCGAGCACGACTGTCCGAACGCATCGTGCTCGGCAACCCTCGGGCGGAGGGCGTCACGATGGGGCCGCTGGCCTCGACCGCGCAGCGTGACGAGGTGCTGCGCCAGGTGGCACGGCTGCAGGACGGCGGCGGCGAGCTGGTCATCGGCTCGACCGACGCTCCGGACGTGCGGCACGGCGACGGAACGGAGGGGCCCGCTCCGGATGGCGCCTTCCTCGCGCCGATGCTGCTGCGTTTCTCCGACCCGGAGAGCGCGGCGGTCAACGAGATCGAGGCGTTCGGCCCGGTCTCGAGCATCGTCGGCTATCGCACCCTCGACGAGGCGAGCGCCCTGGTCGCGCGCGGCGGCGGCTCGCTGGTCACCAGTGTCGCCACGCACGACCCCGAGGTCGCCGTCGCGCTCGCCACCGGCATGGCCGCCTACAACGGACGAGTGCTGTTCCTCGATCGCGACGACGCCCGCAGCTCGACGGGTCACGGCTCGCCGCTGCCGAACCTCGTGCACGGCGGCCCCGGTCGCGCCGGCGGCGGTGAGGAGCTCGGCGGCATCCGCGCGGTGCTGCACCACATGCAGCGCACCGCGGTGCAGGGCTCCCCTGCGATGCTGACCGCCCTCACCGGGGTCTGGCATCAGGGCACGGTGGCGCGTCCATACCAGGCGAGCGGGGGCGTGCATCCCTTCCGCAAGTCGCTGGCCGAGCTGCGGATCGGCGATCAGGTCGCGAGCGGCTCGCGCACGGTGACGCTCGAGGACATCGAGACGTTCGCGGCGTTCACCGGCGACACCTTCTATGCCCACATGGACGAGGCATCCGCCGCCGCCAACCCGTTCTTCCCCGGTCGCGTCGCCCACGGCTACCTGCTCGTGTCGTGGGCTGCGGGCCTCTTCGTCGACCCGGCGCCCGGTCCCGTCCTCGCGAACTCGGGCTTGGAGAACCTGCGCTTCCTGACCCCGGTCTCCCCCGGCGACGAGATCCGCGTCGAGCTCACCGCCAAGCAGATCACTCCCCGCGAGACCGACGAGTACGGCGAGGTGCGCTGGGACGCGGTGCTGAAGAACCAGAGCGACGAGATCGTCGCCACGTACGACGTGCTCACCCTCGTCGCGAAGGAGCAGGCCACAGCCGCCTGATCCCCGGCGGGCGCGCCGGTCAGGAGACCGGGGCGCTCGCGGGATCGTCGGATCGTCGGCGCAGACCGTCGAGGGCAATGGCGACGACGTCGTCGGCGAGCCGATCCGCGCCCTCGCGGCCGCCCGGTCGGTACCACTCCACGATCGAGTTGATCATTCCGAACGCCAGGCGGGCCACGACGCTGGCGTCGATGTCGGCGCGCAGCGTACCTTCGGCCTGTGCTTCCGAGACGAGCGCGGTGATCCGGCGGTCGAACGCGCGACGTCGAGTGAGCGCACGGCGCTCGACATCGGTGTTGCCGCGCACTCGCAGCAGGAGCGTCACGGCGGGGAGCTGGTCCACCAGCACGTGGACGGCACCCCGGAGGACGTGCTCGAGGCGGGCGACCGCGCGGGAATCGTCACGATCGACGGTGGCCGGGAGCGGGTCGTCCACCACGGCCTCGAGCCCCCCGAGCGCGGCGTCGAGGGCGAGGTCGAGCATCTCGTCCTTCGATCCGAAGTGATGGTAGATCGCCGACTTCGACAGGCCGAGCCGCTCGGCCAGCATGCCGATCGAGGTCGCGTCGTACCCGTGCTCGTTGAATGCGGCGACGGCGACCGCGAGGATGCCCTGCTGGTCGTACCCGGGGCGGCCTCGTCGCGTGCTCTGCATCTCGGACATCCCCACAGTCTCGCATCGGATCGCGCTGTCGGCCGGGAGCGGCAGCACGGGTCAGTAGGTCTGGTCGGTGGTGCGCGAGCGACCACGGAACTCCGCGACCGGGTCGCCGAGTTCGTCGACGACCGTCACGTCGTAGATGCCGGAGCGGCCGCTGCGGGTGCGCCGCACGGCCGTCGCGGTCAGCGTCTGTCCGGCGACGGTGGATTTCAGGAAGGAGATGTCGGCGCCCGCGGCCACCGTGACCCGATCGTCCTCGTTGCAGGCGATCGCGAAGGCCGTGTCGGCCAGGGCGAAGACGAAGCCGCCATGGGTGATGTGGAACCCGTTGGTCATGTCGTCGCGCACGCGCATCGAGACCACGGCGTGTCCGGGATCATCACGTTCGACGACGAGGCCCAGCGAGGCGGAGGCGCGATCGCGCTCCATCATGGCCCGGTTCGGGCGCACGGCTTCCGCGGCCTGGGGCGTCGCATCCGTCATCGTCGACCTCCTCGTCGCGCGGACGCCGCAGCGACAGCATCCGCGCGGCCCATACTAACTGACCGCTCGGTCGGTAAAGAAGGGCTGTACGGGGCTGGCAACCTGCGCGCGGCTCAGCCGAAGACCGGCGCCTTCCCGAGCGTGGCATCGTCGACTGTGATGCCGGTGATCACCGCGGCGGCGTCTGCCGTCGAGTCACGATCGAGGCGGAATCGCATGACGACCCCCTCGCGGCTGGACCACTCGTAGAAGTACTCGCCCGACGAGACGATGCGCAGTGCCGTCCCCTCGGGGAAGGCCGCTGCCGCGGCGCTGACCGGATCTCCGATTCGCACACCGCCGGCGGACGGAAGCGACGCGCCATCGTGGGTCCGGTCACCAGCGACGTTCGCGATGCCGACGGAGACCCCGGCGACGACGGTCGACTCGTCCTGCGTCCAGAGCACCAGCGAGGCCGATTCATCGGGCGAGATCAATCGCGTCGTCCCACCCGCCCGCTCGGGTTCCGCGACGCGGGCTCCGGGTACCGCGGCGATGGCCTCATCGAGCTCGACGCCCAGGCGCACCGGGCCGACCCCCGCCGTCGTGATCTCCCACTCGCTCCACGGCGCCGCGGGGTCGGCTGCAGGGACGTCCGCCGGAACCAGCGGGTTCGCCGTCAGCTCGTCGATCAGCTTCGCCCTCGCCTCACTCGCCCGATCGCGCAGCAGCGCTGCGGCGGCATCCGTATCGAACGCGGGTTCGCCCGTGAAGGCCTGCCACATCTCGACGATCACGTTTCCGACCGAGGAGTAGCTCTTGTAGAGGCTGTAGCCACCGCCCTCGGGATAGGCGAGCACCAGGGAGCCGGCGATGGCACGCACCCCACCCTCGCCCTCGGCCGTCGACGAGGCGAAGGAAGAAGGCGCCCCGCCGTACTCGAAGGCTCCGCATTCTTCCGCGGCCTGGGCATACTGGTCCATGCGCGCCGTGGCAGCCGCTTCATCGGCGAACTGCAGCACGTGGAGCCAGCCGTCTCGCCCTTCGGATACCGTGCTCGTCCATGTGATGGAGCGTGCGCCGATCGAGCCCAGCGACGCCTCGGCGTAGATCGCGCTGCAGATCGCGGGCTCCGGCTCGTTACCGCCCCCGTCGGACACCTGGATCAGGGAGGGCACCGCCGGGCTGACATCACCCACATCGGGAAGCAGGCCGGAGATCTCCTCGGCGCTCAGCAGGAACCAGTCCAGCTCGTCGCCAACGAAGGCGATGGGTCCGGCATACGGATCGGGAGCCGGGGATTCCGGCGCGGCCGTGGGCTCGGGTGTGGGCGTGGACTGCGGAGTCGGAACGCACCCGGAAAGAGCCACCAATGCCCCGAACGCGACCACACCGATCAGGCCCCGCCCGAACCTCCTCGACTGCGACATGTCCCACTCCGATCCACACTCGGCGCCGGCATCGGCGCACCCCCGTGCAGCCGAGCCTAGAGCCTCCCCCCGGGCATCTGAGGCGCTCGCTCCATGCCGAGATCAGAATGAGATTCTGCACATGCCGGAGCACGCATATGCGACGCGATCACCGAGCGTCGGCACGCTGCAGAGCGGCGGCGCCCACGGCCCTGGCCTCGTCCGCGGTGGCGGCCTCGAGCACGGCCTCGGCGGCGCGACGGCACTCCTCCTCAGTCACATCGCGGAGCGCCTCCGCGACTCGTCCGAGCGACCTCGGGGTCATCGAGAGCGAGGTGGCCCCGAGCCCCACGAGCACCGGAGCGAGGGTCGGATCGCCGCCCGCCTCTCCGCAGACACCCACCGGCTTCCCCGCCGCACGCCCCGCCGCTCCGACCATGCCGATCAGGCGCAGCACCGCGGGCTGCCACGGATCGTTCAGATCACCCAGGTCGCTGAGCAGCCGATCGGCGGCGAGCGTGTACTGCGCGAGGTCGTTGGTTCCGAGGCTCACGAAGTCGACCACCTCGAACAGCTCGGCGGCGAGAAGTGCCGCCGACGGTGTCTCGATCATGATGCCGACGCGGCTGATCCCCGCCGCACGCGCGCGCTCGGCGAACTCCCTGGCCTCGTCGACGGTGGCCACCATCGGGGCCATCACCTCGACTTCGGCCGACTCCGCGGTGGCGGCGAGCGCGAGTGCACGCAACTGGTCCGCGAGCAGCTCCGGCCGGCGGCGCGCGATCCGGAGCCCCCGCACGCCGAGCGCCGGATTGTCCTCGTCGTCGGAGTTCGCGAACGGGAGGAGCTTGTCGCTTCCCGCGTCCAGCGTGCGCACGACGACCTTGCGGTCAGGGAATGCGGCCAGGACACCGCGGTAGGCGGCGGTCTGCTCCTCGACCGTCGGCGCTTCGGTCCGGTCGAGGAAGCAGAACTCGGTGCGGAACAGACCGATGCCCTCTGCTCGTGCTGCCGCAGCGTTCACCGCGTCCGGGGCGCCGCCCACGTTGGCCAGCAGCGCCACACGGTGGCCGTCGGCGAGACGCCCGGATCCGTCGAACTCCACGACGGTCGCGGCGGCCTGTGCTTCGGCGACGCGGGATGCCGGCGGATCGACCTCGACCGTGCCGCGCCCGCCGTCGACGAGGAGCGTCGAGCCGACCGGGATGCCGACCGCGCCGGTGACGCCGACGACGGCGGGAAGACCGAGCGATCGCGCGATGATCGCGGTGTGCGAAGTCGGTCCGCCCTGTTCGGTGACGAGCGCGACGCAGTGCCCTCCGGCGAGGGCCGCGGTGTCGGCGGGCGCGAGGTCCGTCGCGACGAGCACGAACGGCTCATCGCGCTCGGGCACCCCGGGCATGTCGACCTGCAGGATCTCGGCGATGATCCGGTCCCGCACGTCGCGGATGTCGGCGACACGCTCCGCCATCCGGCCTCCCAGCGCGGCGACACCCTTCTCGTGCGCCGCTGCAGTCTCCCAGATCGCGCGCGCCGCACTGCGGCCCTTCGACCGGACGAGCGCCGTCGCCTCCGAGACCAGCTCGGGGTCGGAGGCCAGCAGGCGCGACGCATCGAGGATCGCCCTGGTCTCCCCCGTCGCCTGAGACGTCCGTGCGCGCAGCTGATCCGCCACGGCCACGGCGGCCCACTCGATCGCCGAGACCTCGGCGTCGCGGTCGGCCGAAGCGACGACCTCGCCCGCCTCCGGTTCGCCGACCGCCGGCGCGAGGTGCACGAGCGGTGCGGCCACGCGACCGGGACTGACGCCGCGGCCCCGCAACACCGCGCCGGACGCGATGACGGGCGCCGGCGCGTCGGAGAGCGGGGCGGTGGATCCCGAGGGCGCCGCAGCCGCCGTCGTCGGCGCCGTCGGTGCTGCTTCGTCCGTCCCCTCGCCGAAGCCGTCGTCGAACAGCGCGGACAGCTTCTCCAGCACCGCGTCGGCTTCCGGGCCGCGCGCGACCAGCTCCATTTCGTCGCCCTGCCGAGCCCCGAGTATCAGCAGTCGAGAGAGGCTCGCGGCCGGCGCGTCGGGACCGTCGGGTAGACGACGCAGCCGCACATCGGCCCCCGCCGAGGCTTCGGCGATCAGCGCGGCGGGGCGCGCATGGATGCCCAGCGGATTGCGCACCCGCACCCGTCGGACGATCTCCTCACCGGTCGGCCCCCCATCCTCTGCGACACCGGATGTGGGCTCGGCGTCGGACGACGGCGCCGCGTCGTCAGGCACCCCGAGTTGCCCGGTCTTCGCGCCGAGTGCGGCGGTCGCTTCCGCCGCGACCGCGTCCAGCCCGCCCCCCGCCGCGGCGGAGACGACCGCGGCGAGCAGCCCCTCCACGAACGGAGCCGGCACGAGGCGCACGGGCACGTCACTCGCACGCAGCTCGAGTGCGAGTTCCGCACTCAGCACGGCCGATCCGAGATCCATGAGGACCAGGACGCCGTCGCAGTCCGCCGCGAGCTCATCGATCGCGGCGGCCACCGCCACCGCATCCGTCCCGAGGATCGGCGTGCCGTCGCCGTCCACTCCCGCGCCGGCGGCGACCTGCACGCGCACCCCGCCGCCCTGCACCATCTGCAGGGCAAGCTCCAGGGCCGCCTCCCCGAGCCGTGCACTGTGGGAGACGGCGACGATGCCGATCATCCGGCGCTGCCCTCCACGGCCGCGGCGAGCGTGTCGAACAGGATCGCCGTCGATGCGGCTCCCGGATCGAGGTGCCCGGCGCTGCGTTCGCCGAGATAACTGGCCCTGCCCTTTCGGGCGACAAGCGGGAGCGTGGCGTCGCGGCCGGCCGCGGCCGCCTCCGCTGCGGTCCTCGCGGCAACGGCGACAGACGCACCTCCGGCGAGCGCGGTGTCGAGTGCATCGACGGCCGGAGCCATCGCGTCGAACATCGTCTTGTCGCCCGCCTCGGCCTTCCCTCGCGCCACGATGCCGTCGAGTCCTGCGCGCAGGGCGGCGGCGAGCGCCGGCCCGTCGAGCTCCGACACGGCACCGGCCGCCATCCCCATCCGCAGGAAGAACGTGCCGTAGAGCGGTCCGCTCGCCCCGCCCACGGAGCTCACCAGCGTCATGCCCACGGTCTTCAACAGCTCATCGACCGTGGCCGGAGTGCTCGCCCCGAGCTTCTCGCTCACCGCGCTCATCCCACGGGCCATGTTCGCGCCGTGGTCGGCGTCGCCGATCGCCGAGTCGAGTTCGGTGAGCCAGTCGCGCTTCTCCGTGACAGCCGCGCCGAAACGGGAGACCCAGTCGGCGAGCACAGCGGTGTCGACAGCCGCCATCACGCACCCCACCGCAGGCCGGGGGTGTTCACCGGGGCGTCCCACAGGCGCAGCAGCTCGTCATCCGCCTTGAGCACCGTGACCGAGCAGCCCGCCATGTCGAGCGAGGTGATGTAGTTGCCGACCAGGTTCCGCGCGATCTGCACCCCGGACTTCTCGAGGATCGCCGCGACCTCGGCGTACATCAGGTACAGCTCGATCAGCGGTGTCGCGCCCATGCCGTTGAGCATCACGATCGCGGGGCCCGCGGCATCGATGTCGGCGAGGATCGGCTCCACCAGCTGCCGGGCGATGTCGGATGCCGGAGCGAGCGGTTCGCGATGACGACCGGGCTCACCGTGGATGCCGATGCCGATCTCCATCTGGTCGTCGGGGAGGTCGAAGGTGGGCTTGCCCGCGGCGGGAACCGTGCAGCTGGTGAGCGCCATGCCCATCGAGCGACCCTGGCCGTTGACCTTCTTGGCGAGTTCCACGACAGCGGCGAGGTCGCGGCCCTCTTCCGCGGCGGCACCGACGATCTTCTCGAGCAGCACAGTCAGACCCACGCCGCGGCGACCTGCCGTGTACAGGGAATCCTGCACGGCGACGTCATCGTCCACCGTGATGCTGCCCACCTCGATCCCCTCCATGGAGGCGAGCTCGGCGGCCATCTCGAAGTTCAGCACGTCGCCGGTGTAGTTCTTCACGATGTGGAGCACGCCGGCCCCGCGGTCGACGGCCTTGGTGGCGACCTGGACACGGTCCGGCGTCGGGGAGGTGAAGACCTCGCCGGCCACGGCGGCATCCAACATCCCGGTGCCGACGAAGCCGCCGTGCAGGGGCTCGTGGCCCGAACCGCCGCCGGACACGATCGCGACCTTGCCCTGCGCCTTGGGCGTCGCCCGCGTGATGACGTGGTTCTCCAGGTCGACGGAGAGCTCGGGGTGAGCGAGCGCGACCCCCTTCAGGGATTCGACGAGAACGTCCTCGGGGGCGTTGATGAGCTTCTTCATCGTTCGATCTCCTTTGATCCTCGGGATTTCTTTCGCGCAATCCGAAAGCAATTCGTTAATGTCGAATATGCTCGGAGCCTGCCCGGGTTGTCAAGATCATCTTGAAGACCGGCGGCACACGCACCGGCTCGACGACGCACCGGAAGGAGGCTCCCCCCGTGATCCAGGCGATCGACCGCGCGGCGAAGATCCTCGAACTGCTCCAGGGAGCACGCCACCTCGGCATCACCGACCTCGCCGCAGCCCTCAGCCTGCCGCCTTCGACCGTGCACGGGATCGTGAAGTCGCTGCGCTCGCACGGCCTCGTCGCGAAGGAGCGCGGTGGCCAGCGCTACATGCTCGGGCCGACGCTGCTGCGCCTGAGCAACGTGTACCTCGACACCCTCGACGTGCGTGCGCGGGCCATGCGCTGGACGCAGGAGCTCGCTCGTCGCACCGACCTCTCCGTGCGGCTCGGCGCCCCCCACTTCACCGACGTGCTCGTCATCCACCACAACCTTCGTCCCGACGACAGCCAGCAGATGCTCGAGACCGGCGTCGCCATCCCCGCGCACGCCTCCGCGATGGGCAAGGTGCTGCTCGCCTACGACCAGGGATTCCAGCAGAGCGTCTTCGAGCAGCCGCTACGCAGCCTCACGGGCGACACGATCACCGACGTCGCCCGCCTGACCCTGGAGCTGCCGGCGATCGCGGAGCGCGGCACCGCGGGCGAGTTCGATGAGGCAGTGCTGGGCGAGTCCTCGCTCGCCGCCCCCGTCGCCGACGCCTCGAACGACATCGTCGCGGCGGTCGCGGTGGTGCTGCCGACATCGCAGACGCCGGCCTCCGACGCCATCATGAACGCGTTGCGCGAGACCGCGAGGAACATCTCGCGGGAACTCGGAGCGACCTCGTGGCCGCCCCGCGTCGCGCCCGCCGACGACTGACGCAGCTCGCAGATTGACTCAGCCGCGCAAGGCCAGGGCGAAACGCAGCACCTGGGTCGCACCGGCCTGCCGCAGCACCCGGGCAGCGACCGTCATCGTCCACCGACTGTCGACCAGGTCGTCCACGAGCAGCACCGGCCCCGCCGGAACGTCGAGGTGCTCGGCACTGAACCGATCCCAGAGGCCGCCGAGGCGGAACACGCTGTTCCCGCCCGGCTGGCCGGTCGGGCCGCCGCCGACCGGTTCGAGCGCCCCCAGATAGGGCAGTCGTCCGACGTCGGCGAGGCCGCGCGCGAGCGAGTCGACGAGCAGCGGATGCGACCGCGACGGCAGGGCGACGACCGCCACCGGGCGCTCCTCCCAGCCCCATCCGGCGAGCACACGGATGCAGGCCTGCAGCAGCTGCGGCGCCACCGGGCCATCTGTCGCGCCCGCGGCGAAAAGCTCGCGCAGCGCCCCTCCCCACCCGAGATCCGTGAGTCGGGCCAGCGCCCTCCCCTCGCCCGCCTGCTCGTCGGCGGGGATGCGGCCCTTGACCGGCACCTCCAACCGATCGGCACCGGTGGGCCAAGCACGACGAGGTTCGATCGGGACACCGACCCGGTCGAGCGACTCCGCGGCCTGGGTGGTCGCCGACTCCCCGATCTCGCGGGGGAACCATCCGCCCGCGCAGTTGTCGCACCGTCCGCAGGGAGCGGCCGTGTCATCATCGAGCGAGCGCTGCAGGAACTCCATGCGGCATCCGTCGGTCTGCTCGTACTCGATCATGTGCTGCTGCTCGGCGAGGCGCTCGGCGGCGATGCGCTCGTAGCGCTCCGCGTCGTACGCCCAGGGCTCGCCCGTCGCGACCCAGCCGCCCTGCACGCGTCGCACCGCACCGTCGACGTCGAGCACCTTGAGCAGCAGCTCGAGCGGCGTCCGCCGGATGTCGACCATCGCCTCGAGTGCCGGCGTCGAGATCGGCGCATCGCCGAGCGCGCCGATCACCCGCTCCGCCCGCTCCCGGTCGGGCATCGACGCGGTGGCGAAGTAGTGCCAGATGTCGCGGTCCTCGACGCCGGGGAGCAGCAGCACGTCGGCGCTCTCGCTCGCTCGACCGGCACGGCCGACCTGCTGGTAATAGGCCACAGGCGAGGATGGGGCACCGAGGTGCAGGACGAAGCCCAGATCGGGCTTGTCGAACCCCATGCCCAGCGCGCTGGTCGCGACCAGCGCCTTGACCTCGTTGCGCTTGAGCATCCCCTCGGACTCCGCGCGCTCGTCGGTGTCGGTCTGCCCGGTGTATGCGCGGACGTCGTGCCCGTGATCACGCAGCAGCCGGGCCGTGTCGACCGCCGCGGCGACGGTCAGCGTGTAGATGATGCCCGACCCCGGCAGATCATCGAGGTGGCTCAGCAGCCAGGCCAGGCGGCTCGCCGAGTCGCGCAGCCGCAGCACGCCGAGACGCAGCGAGGTCCGTGCGAGCGGCCCGCGGATCGTGAGCACGGGCGCCGCGTCACCCTCTACCGTCTCGCCCGCCTGGAGGCTGCCGAGCTGCTCCGCGACATCGGCCACGACCCGACTGTTCGCGGTCGCGGTGGTCGCGAGCACCGGCACGTCCGCCGGCATCTGCGCGATCAGATCACGCAGCCGCCGGTAGTCGGGGCGGAAGTCGTGGCCCCAGTCGCTGATGCAGTGCGCCTCGTCGACCACGAGCATCCCGATGCGACGCACGAGCGCCGGCAGCTGCTGCTCGCGGAAGGCCGGGTTGTTGAGCCGCTCGGGTGAGACCAGCAGCACGTCGACCTCGTCGCGATCGAGTTGAGCGAGCACGTCGGACCACTCGTGCGCGTTGGTCGAGTTGATCGCGACCGCGCGCACTCCCGCACGCTCGGCGGCGGCGATCTGGTCGCGCATGAGCGCCAGCAACGGCGAGACGAGCACGGTCGGTCCCGCGCCTTGCCGTCGCAGCAGCAGCGTCGCGACGAAGTACACCGCGGACTTGCCCCATCCCGTGCGCTGCACCACGAGCGCACGCCGGCGCCCTTCGACCAGCGCCTCGATCGCCTCGTACTGGCCGTCGTGGAAGTCGGCATCCGGGCGCCCGACGAGCTCGCGCAGAGCGGCGAGCGCGGCGCCCCGGGTGTCGGCAGGAGCGAGGGAGGTCATCCCCCCACTCTGCCTCACCCCGCCGACACGACCGGCCCCTCATCCCCAGCCCGCTCGCATCCCGGGCGATCCTCCGTCGTCTAGCGTGAAGGGATGATCACTCGCGAGCTCGCCGTCACCCTTCGAGAGGCCGGACTCGTCTGGCACCCGGCGGAGGGCGACCGCTTTCAGCTCGATCTCCCCGACGAGGTCGAACTCGAGGCGGAGGCCGAGATCTTCACGGTCAGCGAGATGACGATCGAGGCCAGACAGACCCCGAGCGGCACCGACCTCGCCTTCAACGGCACGACCGAGTGGGCGCTCGACGCGGTGACGCTCGCCGACGCGGTGTGGCTGCCGCGGGAGGATCAGCTGCGCGAGCTGCTGCGCGGCACGTTCCGCTCGCTGTCGCGCGTCGAGGACACCTTCCGTGTCGAGATCGAGATCGCGGACGCCACTTCGGTCTTCGATCATCCGGATCCGTCCGAAGCATATGGGCGCGCTCTGCTGGAGTTGATCTCCCGCTCGCACTGAGCCGCCCTCGGGGCCGTCTTGAAACCGGCCATCCGCTGTGTCAGAATTACCTAACGATCGGTCAGTAAAGATGACCTGATGCCGAGGAGTCGATGATGACCAGTCCCGCAGACCTGTCCCTCGTGGGCGAGATCTCCGATGAGGAACGTCTCTTCGACGAGCTCATCGCGAACGAGCAGCGCATCGAGCCGCGCGACTGGATGCCCGATGCGTACCGCAAGACCCTGGTGCGCCAGATCTCCCAGCACGCGCACTCCGAGATCATCGGCATGCAGCCGGAGGGCAACTGGATCACGCGCGCCCCGAGCCTCAAGCGCAAGGCGATCCTGATGGCCAAGGTGCAGGACGAAGCGGGTCACGGGCTCTACCTCTACTCCGCCGCGCAGACCCTCGGTACCACCCGCGACGAGATGATGGACCAGCTCATCAGCGGCAAGGCCAAGTACTCCTCGATATTCAACTACCCCACGCCCACCTGGGCCGACATGGGCGCGATCGGATGGCTCGTCGACGGCGCCGCGATCTGCAATCAGGTGCCGCTGTGCCGGGCGTCGTACGGCCCCTACGGACGCGCGATGGTGCGGGTGTGCAAGGAGGAGTCGTTCCACCAGCGCCAGGGCTTCGAGATCCTGCTCTCGCTCATGCGCGGCACCGACGAGCAGCGCGAGATGGCGCAGGATGCGGTGAACCGCTGGTACTGGCCGAGCCTCGCCATGTTCGGGCCGCCCGATGACCAGTCCCCGAACTCCGCCCAGTCGATGAAGTGGAAGATCAAGCGCTTCACGAACGACGAGCTGCGTCAGCGCTTCGTGGGGATGCTCGTGCCGCAGGCCGAGATCCTCGGCGTCACGCTGCCCGACCCCGAGCTGCGCTTCGACGATGAGACCGGGCAGTACGTGATCGGCGAGATCGACTGGGACGAGTTCTTCGAAGTGCTCCGCGGCAACGGTCCGTGCAACGCCGAGCGGCTCGAGCGCCGTCGCACGGCTCACGAAGACGGCGTCTGGGTGCGCGAGGCCGCGGCCGAGTACGCCCGCAAGCAGTCCCTGAAGAAGAAGGCGGTGGCGTGATGGCGACTCCCGGTGCCGACGAACGCGAACCCTGGCCGCTGTGGGAGGTCTTCGTCCGCGCGAACCGCGGGCTGAGCCACGTGCACGTCGGCTCGCTGCATGCGCCGGACGCCGAGATGGCGATCCGCAACGCCCGCGACCTCTACACCCGCCGCGGTGAGGGCGTGTCGATCTGGGTCGCACCGGCCGAGGCGATCACGACGAGCGATCCGGATGCCAAGGGCGCCTACTTCGAGAGTCCCGCCGGCAAGAACTACCGCCATGCCGTGTACTACACGGCCTCCGAGGGGGTGCCGCACCTGTGAGCACCGCACACCCGAACACCGCGCACGAGGACATCGACGTCCACGGCGACGTCCACGGCGACGTCTCGGTCGAGGAGCTCCGCCTCTCGCAGGAGCTCTCGGGCACCGGCGCGGTCGCCGCCTCCGCCGACATCGCGGAGTACGCGCTGCGCCTCGGTGACGACGCGCTCATCCTCTCCCAGCAATTGGGCGCCTGGATCTCGCGAGCCCCCGAGCTCGAAGAAGACGTCGCCCTCGGGAACATCGCCCTCGACCTGCTCGGGCACGCGCGCTCCTTCCTGCACTACGCGGGGTCGTACGACGGGCGCAGCGAAGACGACCTGGCCTTCTTCCGCGACGAGCCCGAGTTCCGCTGCGCCTGGATCGTGCAGCAGCCCAACGGCGACTTCGCCCAGACGATCGCCCGGCAGTTCGTGGTGGCCACCTACATGTTCGAGCTGTACTCGGCCCTCCGGGCGAGCAGCGACGAGACGTTCGCGGCGATCGCGGAGAAGTCCCTCAAAGAGGTCGACTACCACCGGGACCACGCGGTGCAGTGGACGCTGCGCCTCGCCGGAGGCACCGAGGAGTCCCGCACCCGGATCGTCCGCGCGATCGGAGACGTCTGGCCATATGTCGATGAGCTGTTCCGCGACGACGACCTGATCGAGCGTCTCGGTGATGCCGCGGTGCGCCCGTCGAGCCTCCGCGCCGGATTCGACGGCGTGGTCGATACGGTCTTCGCCGAGGCGGAGTTGTCGGTGCCCGCGGTCGCGGCATCCTCCGCCGGCGGGCGGCAGGGCACCCACGCGACACCCCTCGGCCACATCCTCGCCGAGATGCAGGTGCTCGCACGACGGCATCCGGGGGCGTCATGGTGACGCGGACCCCCACCCAGGATGCCTGGCGCATCGCCGCGGCGGTCCCCGACCCCGAGGTGCCCGTCCTCACGATCGAGGACCTCGGTGTGCTCCGCGCGGTCGAGGCCGACGGTGATCGCGTGCGGGTCGACATCACCCCGACCTACAGCGGCTGCCCGGCGATGGACACGATCCGCGACGACGTCATCCTCGCGCTCACCGCCGCCGGGTTCGGCGAGGTCGATGTGCGGCTCGTCCTCTCGCCCGCCTGGACGACGGACTGGATGTCGGATGCCGGCAAGGCCAAGCTCGCCGCCTACGGCATCGCCCCGCCGTCCGGCCGCGCCGCGGTGTCGACCGGTCCGATCCGGCTCGCGCTGAGCGTGCGCTGCCCGCGGTGCGGTTCCCTCGACACCCGCGAGGTCTCGCACTTCGGCTCCACCTCGTGCAAGGCGCTGTTCGAATGCCGCGCCTGCCTCGAACCCTTCGACCACTTCAAGGTGCACTGACATGTCGCTCTTCACGTCCGCGCCGGCATCCGTCCCCCGCGCGACGACCGCCCGCGAGACCGCTCCTCGAAAGCGCGCCCGCTTCCACACGCTCACGGTCGAGGACGTGCGCCCGCTCACCGACGACGCGGTCGAGGTCACGTTCACGGTGCCCGCCGCGCTCGCGGACGAGTACGACCACCTGCCCGGACAGTACGTCGCCCTGCGCACGACGCTCGACGGGGTCGAGGTGCGGCGCTCCTACTCCCTGTGCCGCGCGCCGGAGCACCGCGACGACGGGCAGGACACGCGCCTCAGCGTCGCAGTGAAGCGCGATGAGGGCGGGCTCTTCTCGACCTGGGCGCAGACCGGGCTCCAGCCCGGATTCGAGATCGACGTGATGAGCCCGCAGGGCACGTTCACCTCGGCGCTTCCCGACCTCGACGACCGGCACGTGGTCGGGATCGCCGCGGGCTCCGGCATCACGCCGCTGATGGCTCTCGCCCACACGGTGCTCACCCGGTCGGACACGTCGCGGTTCACCCTGCTGTACACGAACCGCGCCACGCTCGACGTGATGTTCCTGGAAGACCTCGCCGACCTCAAGGACCGGTATCCGACGCGACTCGTGCTGCACCATGTGCTCTCCCGCGAGCAGCGGGCGGCCCCGGTGCTCTCGGGCCGGATCGACGAGGAGAAGCTGCGGACGATCCTCGGCACGCTCATCCCTCCGGCCACCGTCGACGAGTGGTTCCTCTGCGGACCGCTCGCCCTGGTCGACCTCTGCCGCGAGGTGCTGGCCGATGTCGGCGTCGACCGCTCGCACATCCGCTTCGAGCTCTTCACGACCGGCGACGAGCCCGCGCGCGCGGCCCGACCGGTGCAGGTGCGCGCCGGCGAGAAGACCGTGCGGATCGAGGTCACCCTCGACGGTGTCTCATCGACGGTCGAGAGCCCGGTCGATGCGCACGAGTCGGTACTGAACGCCGCCCTGCGCGTGCGCCCCGATGCGCCCTTCGCCTGTGCGGGCGGGGTCTGCGGCACCTGCCGAGCACGCGTGCTCGAGGGCAGCGTCACCATGACCGAGAACTACGCCCTGGAGCCGGACGAGCTCGAACGCGGGTTCGTCCTCACCTGCCAGTCCCACCCGACCAGCGACCGTGTGGTCGTCGACTACGACGTCTGACCAGGAGCCCCCATGATCGACCTCACCGTCGCCGACGACGTCGCGACGATCGCGCTGGTTGCGCCGGCGAAGCTCAATGCTCTCGACGAGCGGGCTCTGGCCGAGTTGGATGCCGCCTACGAGGCCGCGGAGGTCGCGGGCGTGCGCGCGCTGGTACTCCGCGGTGAGGGGCGTGCGTTCTGCGCCGGCCGGGACATCTCGGGCGTCGACCCGCGGAACGACGATGTGCTCGGCTACCTCGGCGGGCTCGTCACCCCGCTGCTGCAGCGGATGGCGCGGTTCCCTGCGCCGACCTTCGCGGTCGCGCACGGCGCTTGCCTCGGGGTCGGGCTCGGACTGCTGATCGCGACCGATGTCGTCTACGTCGCCGAGTCCGCGAAGATCGGCTCCCCGTTCGCCGCGCTCGGTGCGACGCTCGACTCCGGCGGTCATGCGCTGTTCCTCGACCGCCTCGGGGCCCACAAGACGCTCGACCTCATCTACACCGGACGCCTGATGAGCGGGGCCGAGGCCGTGTCCTCGGGCCTCTTCTCGCGGGTCTTCCCCGACGACGAGGTCGTCCAGGCGACGACGGACGCCGCCGCGACGGCCGCCCGCGGCGCCACGGCGGCCTTCCTCGCGAGCAAGGAGCTGATCGCGCGCATCCGCGACGAGCGACTCGCGCTGTGGGATGCGATCGGCATCGAGAACGCGGCGCAGGCCGCCCTGTGCGACACCGATGACTATCGCGAAGGGTTCGCCGCCTTCCAGGAGAAGCGGAAGCCCGAGTTCCGCGGCCGCTGAGACGCGGCACCGACCCGATGTCGGAGGCCGGTGCGAGAATGCTCGGATGAAGCTCGCAGAGCTCGTCACCACGACCGACCGCGTCGGCGCCACATCGTCCCGGCTCGCCAAGATCGATGCCCTCGCCGAGCTCCTCGCGCGCGCCGATATCTCCGAGCTCTCGATCGTCGTGGGTCTCCTCCTCGCGGCACCGCGCCAGGGCAGGCTGGGCGTCGGCTGGCGCGGGCTCTCGGCCATCGAGATCGCCCACTCCGACGAATCCACCCTGACGGTCGGCGATGTCGACGACTCGCTCGATGCCCTCGCCTCGACGTCCGGTTCGGGCTCGGCGGCGGGCCGCACCGGCATCCTCATCGATCTCGGCTCGCGAGCGACCGCGGCCGAGTGGGACTTCCTCGTGCGTGCGATGCTCGGCGAGTTGCGCACCGGCGCGCTGTCGGGCGTCCTCCTCGACGCGATCGCCCGGGCGGCCGACCGTCCTGCGGCTCTCGTTCGGCGGGCGGCGATGCTGTCGGGCGACCTCGGCGAGACCGCGCGCATCGCCCTCGCGGGGGCTGAAGGCGACCTCGAGGCGGTCGGGCTCCAGGTCGGGCGACCGGTGCTGCCGATGCTGGCGTCGACGGCGGCGACCGCGTCGGAGGCGCTGCAGGTCACCGGTGCAGCGTCCGTCGAGTACAAGCTCGACGGGGCCCGGATCCAGGTGCATCGTCATGGCGACGAGGTCGGTGTCTATACGCGGAGCCTCGCCGACATCACCCACCGCGTGCCCGAGATCGTCGAGATCGTGCGGTCACTGCCGGTGCACGACATCATTCTCGACGGCGAGACGCTGTCGCTCGACGAAGACGGCGGGCCGCGACCGTTCCAGGAGACCATGTCGCGGTTCGGGGCCGAGGTCTCGCGGGAGCTCGTGCTGCGGCCCTGGTTCTTCGACATGCTGCATGTCGACGGACGCGACCTGCTCGACGAGCCGCTCTCGACACGGCTGGCCGAGCTGGAACGCGTGGCCGGCCAATGGCGGATGCCCGGCATCGTCACGGCCGATGCCGATGCCGCCGAGCAGCTGTCGCACGATGCCCTCGCCGCCGGGCACGAGGGGGTCGTGGTCAAGGCGATTGACGCCCCCTACGCCGCCGGGCGCCGCGGCAAGTCGTGGGTCAAGGTCAAGCCGGTGCTGACCTTCGACCTGGTGGTCCTGGGCGCGGAGTGGGGCTCAGGGCGTCGTCGCGGCTGGCTCTCGAACCTGCACCTCGGCGCGCGCGACCCCGACGGCGAGTTCGGCGACCCCGGTGGGTTCGTCATGGTGGGCAAGACCTTCAAGGGACTCACCGACGAGCTGCTGCGCTGGCAGACCACCGAGTTCCCCGAGCACGAGTCGCACCGCACGGCATCCACCGTTTTCGTGCGCCCCGACATCGTCGTCGAGATCGCGATCGACGGTGTGCAGCGCTCTCCGCGGTATCCGGGCGGCATCGCGCTGCGCTTCGCCCGGGTGAAGGGCTACCGTCCAGACAAGACCGCGGCCGAAGCTGACACGATCCAGACGCTGCGGTCGCTGCTGCGGGGTTGACCCGAGGGAGCCGCGGTTCAGGCCGAGGGCGCGAGGCCCAGATCTTCTTCGCGCACCGTGCCCTGGAACGACCACGGGAAGTTGATCCACAGGTCGGTGTCCTTCCAGGCGAAGTCGGGCTGGATGATCGTCGAAGGCTTGGTGTAGATCGTGACCGACCGCACGTCGGCACCCTTCTCCTGCAGCAGCTGCACGGCCAGCGCGAGCGTGCGCCCGGAGTCGGCCACATCGTCGACGAGCAGCACCCGGCGGCCGTCGAGATACGCCATGTCGAGCTCGGGCGGAAGCACCTCGGGCGCATCGAGCACCGTGCCGATCCCGGTGTAGAACTCGACGTTGATCGCTCCGCAGTTCTTGGCACCGAGCCCGTAGGCGATGGCACCGGCCGGGAGCAACCCGCCGCGGGCGATCGCCACCACCACCTCCGGTTCGAAGCCGGTGGCGAGGATGCTCCGCGCCAGCTCCCGTGTCGCCGCTCCGAAGCCGTCCCAGGTCAGTGTCTCGCGCTCGAGCGCCGCATCCGTCATCTCTGCATTCTCCCGCATCCCGCGGTGCTTCCTCGCCGGTAGACTGAGCGGGTCCGGCCCGGCCGGTGCCTGAAAAAGAGGCACGAAGCACTTCGCGAAGACGCGGAGGCGAGACACATACGGATCCCGCAGTTCCTCCGTCCCTGTCTCGAAAGGCTTTCGCATGCCCACCGTCTCCGCACACGTCGCCCTCACCCTCGCCCAGCACATCGACTCCGTCTTCGGCGTGATGGGCAACGGCAACGCCTACTTCCTCGACGCCATCGAGACGCAGACGGATGCCTCCTTCACCGCCGTCCGTCACGAGCAGGGGGCCGTGGTCGCCGCCGACGCCCACTTCCGCGCGTCCGGGCGCATCGCCGCCGGCACCTCGACGTACGGCGCCGGATTCACCAACACCCTGACCGCCCTCGCCGAGGCCGTGCAGGCGCACGTCCCGCTCGTGCTCGTGGTCGGCGACGAGCCCACGTCCGGCCCGCGCCCGTGGGACGTCGACCAGATCGCCCTCGCCTCGGCCGTCGGCGCCCGCACCTATACGGTCGGCCGAGCGGATGCCGCGGCCACGACGATCATCGCCATCGAGCACGCGCTGACCTATCGCGTCCCGGTCGTCCTCGCCATCCCCTACGACGTCGCGGCGCTCGAAGCCGGCGAGGTTCCGGCGGCCCCGTCGCCACGGGTGCCCGCTCCGCTCGCGCCGCGCGGGGAGTTCGCCGACGGGATGCTCGACGAGATCGCTGATGCTCTGCGCACCGCCCGGCGACCCTTCCTCCTGGGAGGTCGCGGCGCGTGGCTCTCCGGTGCCGGCGCCGCGCTGGGCGAGCTCGCCGCGGCGACCGGCGCATTGACGGCGTCCTCGGCTCTCGGCCGGGGCATCTTCCCCGAAACGCAGTACGACCTGGGCGTCACCGGCGGCTTCGGTGCGGACGGCGCGATGGACCTCGTGCGCACAGCCGATGTCGCCGTGGTGTTCGGCGCCTCCCTGAACCAGTTCACGATGCGGTTCGGCGAACTCTTCGCGCCGGGGACGCGGGTCTTCCAGGTCGACATCGCCCCCGCCGCCACCCATGCCCACGTCGGCGGCTTCGTACGCGCGGACGCCCGCCTGGCCGCCGAGGCTCTCGTGTCCCGGCTCGGTGGTTCCCTGTCGTCGAGCCCGTGGCGGGAGAGCGTCGACGTCGCCGCGGCCCGAGCGTACGACGCCGGTGACGACCTCGCCGCCGACGGACGCCTCGACCCGCGATCGGCCGCCCGTCGTATCGCGGAACTGCTCCCCGAGAATCGTGTCGTGGTGTCCGACGGCGGCCACTTCATCGGCTGGGCGAACATGTACTGGCCGGTCGCCGCGCCCGATCGCATGATGATGATCGGCACCGCGTTCCAGTCCATCGGGCAGGGCTGGCCGAGCGTCGTCGGGGCCGCTCTGGCTCGGCGCGAATCGACCGTTGTACTCACCTCCGGCGACGGCGGCGGACTGATGGCGATCGCCGACCTCGAATCTGCGGTCCGCGCGGCCGGCGGCCGGGGCATGGCCGTCGTCTGGAACGACGCGGCATACGGCGCCGAAGTGAACCTGTACGGGCTCAAGGGCCTCGCCGAGGGCCCGATGCGCATCCCCGAGGTGGACTTCGCCGCCTTCGGCGCGGCCGTCGGAGCCGAGGGCGTCGTCGTGCGCACGCTCGCCGACCTCGACCGCCTCGAGAGCTGGACCGCCGAGGATCCCTCCACCCGCCGCTTCCTGCTCCTCGACCTGCGCATCTCCGGGGACGTCATCGCGCCGTACCAGCAGGAGATCATCCGCGTGAACTCCTGACGCGACTGGCAGACTCGGATGATGCCGGGTCTTCATCACGTCGAACTGTGGGTCGCCGACCTCGATGCCGTGCGCACGGAATGGCGCTGGATCCTCGATCGTCTGGGCTTCACCCTCGACAGCGAGTGGGCCGACGGCGAATCCTGGGCTGCGGGCGGGACCTACCTCACCTTCACGACCTCTCCGAATCTGTCGGATGCCGGGCACGACCGCCGGCGCGCCGGGCTCAACCATCTGGCGTTCCACGGTGGCGACCCCGCTTCCGTGGATGCGCTCATGTCCGAGGCCCCGGCGCACGGCTGGCACCCGCTCTATTCCGAGCGTTACCCGCACGCCGGCGGCGAGCAGCACTACGCGGGCTGGCTCGAGAATGCCGCGGGCTTCAAGGTCGAGGTGGTCGCCGACACCACGTCGACGCCGGCGACCACCACCGCCTAGGCCTGGGCGCCGTAGTCAGGCAGCTCCTGCAGCGTCCAGCTGTTGCCGTCGGGGTCGTCGAAAGAAACGAAACGCCCCCAGTCCATGTCCTCGACGCCTCGTGCGTCGACGCCGAGGCCCTGCAGATGCGCCAGCGCCTCGTCGGCGTCGGGCACCACGACCTGGATCGTGTTCTGCTGCCCCGGCTCGAGATCGATGCCGAGGCCGGTGCCGAAGGCGATCGAGCAGGCCGAACCCGGTGGAGTCATCTGCACGAACCGCAGCCCCTCCACGGGCGTCTGGTCGTGGTCGGCGTGGAAGCCGATCTTCTCGTAGAAGGCCTTCGACCGGTCGACATCCGAGACCGGGACGAAGATGAGTTCGATCTTCCAATCCATCACGTGCTCCTCCTGTCGGGCGCCGTCGCCCATCGGCGTCCACGGTACGCGGGGCCGCCGACGTCGCACCAGAGCGGTCTGTGACCGATACTGGTCGGGTGAGGCGACGCCGAGAGCATGACCGGATGCCCCTGATTCTCGACGCCCTCTGCCTGGCACGTGACGACGCCCCCGTGCGTCGCCTGATCGATGCCTTGGGCACTGAACCCGTGGAGACGACGGAGCGCCGGATCGGTGAACCGGCCGTGCTCTCGCAGCATCTGCTGTTCGGGTCCGGCGGCGAGATCGTGCTGCACGATGACGCGGTCGTCGCCGTGATCCTGCACCTCGCGCCGACGCCGTCCGCTCCGCGCGGCCTCGACGCCGCGGAGTGGCTCCCGGGGGTCGACAACGATGCGACCTTCGCCGACTTCAAGGCGACGTTCGACGTCCCCTGGAGGTTCGCCGACGGGGACCGCTACTTCGTCCTCGAGGCAGCGTATCTGCGCCCGGAGTTCGTGAAGCACGGGGGCCGTCGAGCCGGCGACCTGCAGCGGGTGGCGTTCACCGTGGACGATCCGAAGGAGACGTGCCGCCCGGCCGACGAGGACTGCCCGGTGTGCCGCGAACTGATCGTGCGCACCGGCGACGGGTCCTTCGATCTGGACGGCACGGTCTACGCTCTCGTGGCGGGGGTCGAAGCAGGAGTCCTCAAGGAGTCCAGCGGAGCCGTGAGCCTCGCCGACCTTCGACTGCTGCACGCCTCCGCCCTCATGGAGCGGGTGGAGAGCCAGGTCACGTGCACCGCATGCGGCCGGGTCGCCTGCCTCACCCTGTATCGCGACGCCCCTCCGACATTCGGGTATCACCCGCTGGATGCCGCGATGCGACGGCCCCTCGAAGCCATCCCTCCCGTCGAGGAGTGGGGTGACGCCGATCGCATCGCCGAGGTGCGCGATGCGATGCGCTACGTCGATCATGAGCCGGGCCTGTGGTTCCTGGTCGAACAGCACGGCGACCTGTACCTCGACTCCCGGTACACGATCTCCTCGATGGCCGACGACTCGTGCCTGATCCGCCTGGATGAGGCCGAGCGCCAGGAGTACCACGAAGCCGGCCGCGACAGCCTCACCGAACTCGCCCGGCGCATCGACCGCAGTGGGCCGCATCGGGAGGCGTCTCCCTTCCACCGGAGGAACCTCTTGCGTCACCCGGACGGGGGAAAGGACTACTCCGCCGAGGTCAGGGCCGCGATCGCCGGGCACACCTGGCTCGCACGGCAGAAGCAGGCCGCGGCACAGCAGGCGCAGTCCGCATCCGCAAAAGACAGCTGAGCGTCAGATCCAGCCCTTGTCGAGCGCGATCCGCACCGCCTGCGCCCGGTTCCCCGCACCCGTCTTGCCGATCGCCGCGGAGAGATGGTTCCGAACGGTGCCGGCCGACAGGAACACCTCCGCCGCGATGGCCGCCGCCGAGCGCCCGTCGGCGGCCAGGCGCAGCACCTGACGCTCGCGGTCGCTCAGCGGGTTCGCGCCGTCGAACAGGCTGTCTGCGGCGAGCACCGGATCCAGCACGCGCAACCCGGAATGCACCCGACGAACCGCCTCCGCCAGCTGCTCGGCGGGAGTGTCCTTCACGATGAATCCGCTGGCTCCGGCATCCAGCGCCGACCGCAGGTAGCCGGGGCGCGCGAAGGTGGTCACGACCAGGATGCGCGTCTCCGGACTCGCCTCGCGGATGCGGCGTGTGGCCTCCACACCGTCCATGCCCGGCATCTGGATGTCCATCAGGCACACGTCCGGTCGCAGCTCCTCCGCGAGCCGTAGCGCCTCTGCACCATCGGAAGCCATGCCGATCACGGTGAGATCCGGCTCCAGATCGAGCAGCGCCCCCAACGCGCCACGCACCAGCGCCTGGTCGTCGGCGATCAGCAGCCGGATGCCGCCGGCCTCCCCCGCGGCCGTCACCAGGTCACCTCTACCCGGGTCCCTGAGCCCTCGGCTTCACGCGCCGCGGCGATCACGAAACCCGCACCCGCCTCCGCCGCGCGTTCGCGCATGCCGCGGATCCCGTTGCCCGAGTCGTCACTCGCGCCGTCCTTCATGCCGATCCCGTCGTCTTCGACCACCAGCCGCCCCGGCGCCAGCAGCACTCGGACCGTGCGGGCCTCGGAATGACGCAGCACGTTGGTCGTCGCCTCGCGCAGGATCCAGCTCGCAGTGATCGCCTGCACCGGAGACAGGGCCGCCGGCTCCCCGTCGACTCGCAGGTCGATCTCGGCCGCACGGAGCGAGTCCCGCGAGGAGGCGAGCTGTTCGACGAGCGTCGTGGCCCGTGCACCGGCAACCGACGAGCGCACCCCGGCGATCGCCTCCGCAGTCAGTCGCTCGATGTCGGCGAGCTCGGCCTTGGCGCGCTCCGGATCGGAGTCCATGAGCCGTCGCACGAGCTGCGCCTTCAGACCGACGACCGTCAGCGAGTGGCCGATCAGGTCGTGCACGTCACGGGCGACCGCTTCGCGGCCCTCACTCGTCGCCAGCTCGAGCCCGAGCTGTTCGGCCTCGGCGGAGCGGATGATGAGCCAGGTCGTCACCGTGTTGACCACGCCGAGCAGGCCGATGATCGCCAGCACCGACAGGTAGCTGAGGCCTCCGGGGAGGAGGAAGACGCACAGCGCCGCGACCGTCATGGCCGCGATCGTCGTGATCCAGTGCCAGACGCGCGTCAGGCCGTACGAGGCGAACGACATGACGAACGGCAGGAAGCTGAGCGCCGATCCGCCCTCCGCCGGCACGGAGACCAGCGCGCAGACGATGAGGATCGCGAAGGTGACCCACTGCCGCGTCGACGGTGGTCGCCCCAGTCCTCCACCGCCGCGCATGCCGTGTATGAAGCCGGTGACGTACAGCACGACGAACGTGACCAGCGCGATCCAGCCGACGACGATCCACGCGAGCGGCGCCTCCGAGCGCAACAGTGCGATCACCGGGTACACGAGGAAGACCAGCCAGATCACGGCCATCAGCCAGCCGAACCGGGCCCAGGGGTCCTTTCCCACCGGTCCGCGTGGGGGGCGAGCTCCCGGAGTTGCCCACGCGGCCGGAGGGGCTCCCAGGGCGGCGAACCGCCGGGCCTCCTCGGATGCTTCCGAGGAGGCCCGCTTCGAGTGCTGCGTCATCCGTCCAACCTACTGTCGTCGCCCGATCCGGCCGGCGTCTTACTGCCGCGCCCGGGAACGCTTCATGCCCATGGTGACCAGCAGCACGAACAGTGCGAGCCACACGGCGACGTTCAGGAACAGCATCCACAGCTCATCCGTCTGTCCGGTGGTGAGGGTGCCGTCGGTCAACGGCCAGCGGCTCAGAGCCACGAAGCCGTAGAGAGGGGTGAACCGGGCGATGTCGAGCATCACCCCGTCGAGGGGCATGAAGACGTTGCCGAAGAACGCGAAGAACGTCATCGAGATCGAGGCGAGCGCCGCGGCCGAGTCGGAGCTGAAGAACAGGCCGACACCGAGCCCGAAGAGGCCGTAGATCAGGCCGATCCCGAGGATGATGCCCGCGGTCGCCACCCAGCGCCAGCCGTCCTCGACCTCCGCGCCGGTCATCATGCCTGCGGCGAAGACCGCCACCAGTGCCAGCGCCGCGAAGGCGACGGAGGTGAGCAGTTTCGTCAGCGCATAGCCCGCGGTCGTCAGCGGCGTCATGGCGAGTTGGCGCCCCCAGCCCTGCTTCGCCTCGGTCGCGGCGAGCGAGGTCAGAGAGCTCATCGCGACCGCCGTGCCGTACGCGGCCATCGAGGTCATCACGTAGAACGAGACGTTGCCGTGCCCGGCCGAGAGCGAGCCGAAGCCCATCCCGGCTCCGAACAGCAGGTACATCGCGACCGGCATCGCCAGGGTGAACGCGAGCGTGTACGGGTTGCGCAGCTGGCGGACGCCTTCGATGCGCAGCATGGTGGGTGAGACGAGCATGTCAGTTCTCCGTCAGAGCCGTGAAGGCGGTTTCGAGGGTGGGTGCGGCGATCTCCAGGTCGTGAGCGCCGTGGTCGAGCAGGATGCGGGCGGCGGCGTCGGAGTCCGCGGCCCGCAGGCTGAGACGATCTCCGTCGAGCCGCACGTCGACCACGCCATCGGTCGCGCTCAGCGTCGCGACGAGCGCCGGTCCCCCCTCTCCGACCGTCGCGGAGACGCTCCGCTCCCCCAGGCTCGCTCGCAGCAGAGCGGTGGGCGCATCCGCGACGACCGCACCGCGGTGCATCACGACGGTCCGCCGGGCGAACTGCTCCGCCTCCTCCAGGTAGTGGGTGGCGAAGATGATCGTGCGTCCGGCATCCGCATCGGCCCGCATCACGTCCCAGAAGTGTCGCCGGGCGGTGACGTCCATCCCGGCCGTCGGCTCGTCGAGCACGAGGATGTCGGGGTCGGACACCATCGCGAGCGCGAACTTCACCCGCTGCTGCTCTCCCCCCGAGCACTTGGAGACGCGGCGGCGGGCGAGGTGCTCGAGGTCGGCGCGGGCCATGACCTCAGGCACCCGCGCGGCCGCTTCCGTTCCGTACAGCGAGGCGATGAGGCGCACGGTCTCGCCCACGGTCAGGTCGCCCAGAAGGCCGCCGGTCTGCAGCACCGCGCCGATCGCTCCGCTCGACGTCGCCTGCTCCGGCGTGACGCCGAGCACCCGGACGCTGCCGCTGCTGGGCTGCGTGAGCCCGAGGAGCATGTCGAGAGTCGTCGTCTTGCCCGCGCCGTTCGGTCCGAGCAGCGCGACGACCTCGCCGCGGCGGATCGACAGGTCGACCCCGCCGACGGCCTGCACGCGGCGGTCGCCCGAGCCGAAGTGGCGTGTGACGCCGTTCAGCTCGAGGACGACCGGATCATGGTTCGAGGCTTCGGATGCCGGACGCGCGGTGACCTGCGTCGCCGACCCGTCCACGGAGGAGTTGTTCATGTCTCCAGCCTCGCGGCAGGAGCATGACGACGCCGGAGGGAGGTGTCATCTCCTCGGCATGACACGTGTCATGCCGAGGAGATTCAGCGGGCCGGGAGCAGCGCCCCGTCGAGGAACCCGGCGAGCTCGTCCACCGCGTCCAGCGGCAGGATCGCCGCTACGTACTGGTCGGGTCGCACGACGACCACCACGCCGTCGCGCGAGAGCTCTCGCGCCGCGAAGATGTCGGTCTCGGTCCACTTGCTGGGACCCGCCGCATAGACCTTCTCCCAGTCGGTGAGGCCGAGCGGACCGGTCTTCGGCTGGAACAGGTCCGGCGCCGAGGTGACCTCCACCTCCTCGAAGGGCTGCTGGTACACGGCCTTCACGTCGAACACGGCGTCGACGTCGGCATCCGCCGGAGTGAAGCGCGCGAACAACGGGGCGGCATCGGCGGCCCAGGCGGCGAGCGCTTCCCCGGTGCGGTCGCCGAAGGCGTACACGCGCCAGCGGCCGTCCGCCTTCGCGTGGTGTCCGAGGTGGGTGACGTTGCCGTCGCCCACGCGCATGACCTCGGCCGACTTGAAGCGCTTGCCGAGGGGGTAGCCGACGGCGAGCGCCTGGTGGGCGTCGGTGCCGGTGATCATCGACGAGGTGTACTGCGTCATGAAGCCCGACGGGAACTCGGCGGTCGCGAGGTAGTAGGTCGCGAGGTCGCCGGGGTCGGAGATCTCCTCGGGCTTGCGCGCCATCAGGCTCGACCATTCGCGGTCGAAGTCGATGAGCTGCTGCGCCACCGGACGTCGTTCCGCGCCGTACGTCGCCAGGAGCGCCTCGGGGGCGCGCCCCGTGAGCACCGAGCCGAGCTTCCAGCCGAGGTTGAAGCCGTCCTGCATCGAGACGTTCATGCCCTGGCCCGCCTTGGCGCTGTGCGTGTGGCAGGCGTCGCCGGTGAGAAAGACGCGCGGCGTGCGTCCCGACTCGTCGATCACGTCGTCGAACCCGTCGGTGACGCGGTGGCCGACCTCGTAGACGCTGTGCCAGGCGACCTCACGCACATCGAGGGTGTAGGGGTGGAGGATCTCGTTGGCGCGGCGGATGATCTCCTCGATCGGCGTCTGCCGCACCCGGTGGTCGTCGTCCGCGGCGACTTCGCCCAGGTCGATGTACATGCGGGAGAGGTAGCCGCCCTCACGCGGGATGTGCAGGATGTTGCCGGCCTCGGAGTTGATGGCGCACTTGGTCCGCCAGTCCGGGAAGTCGGTGTTGACGAGCACGTCCATCACGCCCCATGCGTGCGCGGCCGAGGCACCGACGTGCGTGCGCCCGATCGCCTGGCGCACGCCGCTGCGGGCGCCGTCGCACCCGGCGACGAACTTGGTGCGGATCGTCCGCTCCTCCCCTGCGCGCTCCCCCGCGACGTAGCGGATGCGGACCTCGACCGGGTACTCGCCTTCCTCGTGCACGGTGAGCCCCACGAACTCGACTCCGTAGTCGGGGGCGATGCGGCCGGGGCCGTTCGCGGCCGCCTCGGCGAAGTAGTCCAGCACGCGCGCCTGGTTCACGATCAGGTGCGGGAACTCGCAGATGTCGTAGGCGTAGTCGGCGGTGCGCGAGGTGCGGACGATCTCGTCGCGCTTGTCGGGGTTCGGGCCCCAGAAGTTCATCCAGCCGATGTTGTAGGCCTCGGCGATGATCCGCTCGGCGAATCCGAACGCCTGGAAGGTCTCGACACTGCGCGGCTGGATGCCGTCGGCCTGACCCAACGGGAGGCGTCCGTCGCGCTTCTCGATGATGCGGGTGGAGATATCCGGGTACTGCGACATCTGGGCGGCGAGGAGCATCCCGGCGGGTCCGGAGCCGACGATGAGCACATCGATCTCATCGGGGAGGTCGGCCGGCCGGTCGAGTCCGACGCCGGCGGCGTCCTGCACGCGCGGGTCTGCGGAGACGTAGCCGTGGTGGTGGAACTGCATCGTCGTCGATTCCTTCCGGACTTCTTCGTCGGTCCTGCGCTTCGGGTCTTGCGCTCGGGGGGTATGTGTTCTATATTCGAACACACTGTTCTACTATTGAACACAGCCTAAACCGCCGCGCCGGTGACCGCAAGGGAGCGCACGCATGTCCGAGACCCCGAGCACCTCCCCCGCATCGCAGACGCTGAGCCGCGGCATCCGCATCCTCGAAGTCCTCTCCGACGCCCGCGGCCCCCTCACGATCGACGAGATCGCGACCCGTCTCGGCGTGCATCGCTCGATCGCCTACCGCCTGCTGCGCACGCTCGAGGACCACGGCCTCGTCACGCGGGACGCGGCCGGGGCGGTGAGCCTCGGCGCGCGGATGGCGGCACTCGCGGCCGGCGTCGCGCACGATCTGCAGGCCGAAGCACTCCCCGAACTCACCGCGATCGCCAACGAGCTCGGGATGACGTGCTTCCTCGCCGCGCTCGACGGGGCCGAGTGCATCACGCTGGCCAGCGTCGAACCGCGGCATGCCGTCGCGAGCGTCGCCCAGCGCCCCGGCGCCCGGCATCCGATCACCGTCGGCGCCCCGGGCAAAGCGATTCTCGCTCAGCTGCCAAGCACCGAATGGCCCGCCGAAGCGCCCGCGTCATTGCCCGCGGACGTGGAGGCGACGAAGCTCCGCGGTTACGCCACCAGCCATGACGAGGTCATCCCCACCGTGCAATCCGTCGCCGTGCCGCTGGTCCTGCGGAGTCAGCGCCTGGCCGCGATCGCCGTGGTGCATGTGGCGACAGATCTCGACGACGCCCAGATCGCCGCACGACTGCACCGCTCGGCCACCGTCATCCGTGAGGCCCTCGACGGCTGACGACCCGGTCGAGGCGAGGGCGGGGGCGGAACGACGAGAGCGTGCGCCCACTCGGGACGCACGCTCTCGATCGGATGCCGCGAGCAGCCGACTCAGGCCTTCGCGAGTCCGTAGATCGGGCTGACGGACTGCTCCTCTTCATGGTCCGGACCGAGCGGGATACCGGAGCGGTCGCGCAGCAGGAGCGTGGCGACCAGGCCGATCAGCGTCATCCCGGCGAGGTACCAGGTGACAGCGTCGGTCGAGCCCGTGGCACTCACGATGGCCGTGGCGATGGTCGGCGCGAAGGCCCCACCCGCGATGGCACCGATCGCGTAGGAGATCGAGACGCCCGAGAACCGGATGCTCGCGGGGAACAGCTCGGCGTAGAGCGCCGCCTGCGGGCCGTAGGTGAAGCCGAGACCGATCGTCAGGATCGCGAGACCGGCGAACAGGAGTCCGATCTCACCGGTGTTCACGAGGGGGAACAGCGTGAATACGCCGACCAGCTGCAGCACCCAGCCGATGACGTACGTCGTTCGGCGCCCGATGCGGTCGGACAGCCAGCCGGCCAGGAGCGTCGTGAGCAGCCACGTGACGGCGGAGCCCGCGACGGCCCAGAGCACCGGACCGCGCTCGAGGCCGATCGCCCCCTCGGGGTTCGTGGCGTAGCCCTGGATGTACCCGCCGGTGGTCATGTAGCCGACCGCATTGTTGCCGGCGAACACGAGCGCCGCGATGATCACGAGCAGCAGGTGCTTGCGGAACAGCTGCGCGATCGGCATCCGCGCCTTCTCCTTGCGCGCGGCGAGCTCGGTGAAGACCGGGCTCTCCTCGACCTTGCGGCGCACGTAGTAGCCGACGAGGATCAGCACCACGCTGAGGAGGAACGGCACACGCCAGCCCCAGATCGCGAACTGGTCGCCGGGGGCGATCACGGTCATCAGCGCCATCACACCGGAGGCGAGCAGCAGGCCGAGGGGAACGCCGATCTGCGGTGAAGCCCCGAAGATGCCGCGCTTCTTGCGCGGAGCGTGCTCGACCGCCATCAGCACAGCGCCACCCCACTCGCCACCGGCCGAGATGCCCTGGATGATGCGCAGGAGCACCAGCAGGATCGGCGCCATGATGCCGATCGTCTCGTATGTCGGGAGCAGGCCGATGAGGGCGGTCGCCGCACCCATCAGGATCAGCGTCCACATGAGCACGGTCTTGCGTCCGAGCTTGTCGCCGTAGTGTCCGGCGAGGAACGCGCCGAGCGGCCGGAAGAGGAAGCTCACGCCGACGGTGGCGAAGGCGATGAGCGCGCTGTCCGCGCCGAGCGGCTCGAAGAACAGCTGGCCGAACACGAGTCCGACTGCCGTCGCGTAGATGAAGAAGTCGTACCACTCGACGGTGGTGCCGACGACCGTGGCGAAGACGACGCGGCGCCGATCGGCCGCTGTCGCGATGGTTCCGGTGGGCGTGAACCCACCCTGTGACTGCCCGCTCATGGGGGTGTCTCCTTTGGTTGTGACCGCATTGTCACGGCGTGCAGCGGATGCGGATCCGGAGTGCTTGCCGAGGGGTGAACCGATGATATATGATTTCGAATACGACGCACAAGGCGTCCTGCACAACCACGCAGACGAGCGCGAGGAGGCGCCCCGTGACGGATACCATCGACCGCCCCGGCAAGATCATCGCGATTCATTTGAGCTATGCCTCCCGCGCCGATCAGCGCGGCAGGCGTCCCGCCGCCCCCTCCTATTTCTTCAAGCCGGCCAGTTCCGTCGGTGTCTCCGGCGGCTCGGTCGAACGCCCCGTCGGCACCGAGTTGCTCGCCTTCGAGGGTGAGGTCGCCCTCGTCATCGGCACCGCCGCCCGGCGCGTCTCCCTCGACGACGCCTGGTCCCACGTGGGGTGGGTCACCGCGTCGAACGATCTCGGACTGTACGACCTCCGCGCGAACGACAAGGGCTCGAACGTCCGCTCCAAGGGCGGCGACGGCTACACCCCTCTCGGCCCCGAGCTGATCGATGCCCGCACCGTCGACCCCGCGGCCCTCCGCGTGCGCGCCTGGGTCAACGGCGAACTCCGCCAGGACGACACCACGGCCGGGCTCATCTTCCCGCTCGCGCAACTCGTCGCCGACCTCTCCCAGCACTTCACGCTCGAACCGGGCGATGTGATCCTCACGGGCACCCCTGCCGGCTCCTCGGTCATCGTCCCCGGCGACGTCGTCGAGGTCGAGGTGGATGCTCCGGATGCTCCCGGCGCACCGACCTCCGGCCGTCTGGTCACCACCGTGACCCAGGGCGACGTCCCGTTCGACGGCGACCTCGGCTCACTTCCCGCCGTCGACGACCTGCAGCGCACCGAGGCCTGGGGCTCGGCCGAGGCCGCCGGACTCGTGCCCCCCACCGGTGAGGGGTCGCAAAATGCCGCGCCCACCCCTGCCGACGCGGCGATTCCTGACCCTTCACGCCTCTCCCCCGAGCTGCGCGCCCTGCTCCTCGAAGCTCCGACGGCGGGGCTCTCCGCCCAGCTCCGCAAGCGCGGACACCACTCCTGCTTCATCGACGGAGTGTCGGTGAACATCCCGGGCAGCAAGATCGTCGGCACCGCGAAGACCCTGCGATTCGTACCGTTCCGCGAAGACCTCTTCGCCGCACACGGCGGCGGCTACAACGCGCAGAAACGCGCATTCGACGCCGTGGAAGACGGCGAGATCATCGTGATCGAGGCCCGCGGCGACGCCACCACGGGCACGCTGGGCGACATCCTCGCCCTGCGCGCGAAGGCCCGCGGCGCGGCCGGCGTCGTGACCGACGGCGGAGTCCGTGACTTCGACGCGGTCGCCGAGATCGGACTCCCCGTGTTCTCGCAGGGCGCGCACCCCTCGGTCCTCGGCCGCAAGCACGTGCCGTGGGACGTGGACGTCACCATCTCCTGCGGCGGCGCGACCGTGCAGCCCGGCGACATCATCGTCGGTGACGGTGACGGCGTGATCGTCATCCCGCCGTCCCTGGCGGCCGAGGTCGCGGCCGACGCCGTGGCGCAGGAGGTCGAAGACGCCTGGATCGCCGAGCAGGTCGCCGCCGGTCACCCGGTCGACGGCCTGTTCCCGCTCAACGCCGAGTGGCGCGCCCGCTACGAGGAGGCCACGGCCCACCGGAGCTCCCGATGACGATGACGACGGCCAGCAAGTCCGAGGTCGCGTACGAGTGGATCCGCTCGCGCATCACGGGACACATGTTCAGCCCCGGCTACCGGCTGGTGCTGGGCTCGATCGCCGAAGACCTCAAGATGAGCGTCGTCCCTGTGCGCGAGGCGATCCGCCGCCTCGAAGCCGAAGGTCTCGTCACCTTCGAGCGCAACGTGGGCGCGCGGGTGACACTCGTCGACGAGAGCGAATACGCCCACACGATGCAGACGCTCGGCCTGGTCGAGGGGTGCGCCACCGCGCTCTCCGCTCCCCTGCTCGACGAGGCCGCCCTCGACGAGGCCGCCCGCATCAACGAGCGCATGGCGCAGATGCTCGACCACCTCGACGCCCACGCCTTCACCGAGCTCAACCGCCAGTTCCACTCGGTGCTGTTCGAGCCGTGCCCCAACCCTCATCTGCTCGACCTGGTGCACCGCGGCTGGTCTCGGCTCTCCGGCATCCGCGACACGACCTTCGCGTCGGTCCCCGGACGCGCCCAGCACTCGGTCGAAGAGCACACCCAGATCCTCGAGCTCATCCGCGCGGGCGCCGACCCGCTCGAGATCGAACTCGCCGCCCGCAACCACCGCTGGCGCACGATGGACGCGTTCCTCGACGCCCTGCACACCCGTTCCGCCCAGACGACCGGAGAACACTCATGACCGATTCGCGCATCCCCGCCGACCTCCCCGACCACATCCAGCACTACATCGACGGCGCGTTCGTCGATTCCGTCGACGGCGACACCTTCGACGTGCTCGACCCGGTCACCAACCAGACCTACACGACGGCCGCCGCCGGCAAGAAGGCCGATATCGAGCTCGCCGTCGCCGCCGCCAAGCGCGCCTTCGATGAAGGACCCTGGCCGCGGATGCTCCCCCGCGAGCGCTCGCGCGTGCTGCACCGCATCGCCGACCTCGTCGAGTCCCGCGACGCGCGCCTCGCTGAGCTCGAGTCGTACGACTCCGGTCTTCCGATCACGCAGGCGCTCGGTCAGGCCCGCCGCGCCGCGGAGAACTTCCGCTTCTTCGCCGACCTGATCGTCGCGCAGTCCGACGACGCCTTCAAGGTGCCCGGGCGCCAGATGAACTACGTCAACCGCAAGCCGATCGGCGTCGCCGGCCTCATCACGCCGTGGAACACCCCCTTCATGCTCGAGTCCTGGAAGCTCGGCCCCGCACTGGCGACCGGCAACACGGTCGTGCTCAAGCCCGCCGAATTCACGCCGCTCTCGGCCTCGCTCTGGGCCGGCATCTTCGAAGAGGCAGGTCTCCCCCAGGGTGTCTTCAACCTCGTGAACGGCCTCGGCGAAGACGCGGGCGACGCTCTCGTGAAGCACCCCGACGTGCCGCTCATCTCCTTCACGGGCGAGAGTTCGACCGGCCAGCTGATCTTCGGCAACGCCGCGCCCTTCCTCAAGGGCCTGTCGATGGAGCTCGGCGGCAAGTCCCCCGCCGTCGTCTTCGCCGATGCCGATCTCGAAGCCGCGGTCGATGCCACGATCTTCGGCGTCTTCTCCCTCAACGGCGAGCGCTGCACGGCCGGATCGCGCATCCTCGTCGAGCGTTCGATCTACGAGGAGTTCGTCGAGCGCTACGCGGCGCAGGCGAAGCGCGTCAAGGTCGGCTACCCGCACGATCCGGCCACCGAGGTCGGCGCGCTCGTGCACCCCGAGCACTACGAGAAGGTGATGAGCTACGTCGAGATCGGCAAGACGGAAGGACGTCTGGTCGCCGGCGGCGGTCGCCCCGAGGGCTTCGACGAGGGCAACTTCGTCGCACCGACCGTGTTCGCCGACGTCTCCTCCGACGCCCGGATCTTCCAGGAGGAGATCTTCGGCCCGGTCGTCGCGATCACGCCGTTCGACTCCGACGAGGAGGCGCTGTCCCTCGCGAACAACACCAAGTACGGGCTCGCCGCCTACATCTGGACCAACGACCTCAAGCGCGCACACAACTTCGCGCAGTCGGTCGAGGCCGGCATGGTGTGGCTGAACAGCAACAACGTGCGCGACCTGCGCACTCCGTTCGGAGGCGTGAAGGCCTCGGGCCTCGGTCATGAGGGCGGCTACCGCTCGATCGACTTCTACACCGACCAGCAGAGCGTGCACATCACGCTCGGCGGAGCCCACAACCCGACCTTCGGCAAGAACTGAAACCCGTCTGCCCGATCACGCAAGGACGCTGACATGACACACCGCGAAGACATGACCCTGACCTCCTCCGGCTTCTACGTCTCCCAGGAGGCGCCGATCCACTCGGAGAACCCCGTGGCGACACCGAAGAGCACGCCGCCGGACATCCTCCGCTGCGCGTACATGGAGCTCGTGGTCACCGACCTCGCGGCCTCCCGTCAGTTCTACGTCGACGTGCTGGGTCTCTACGTGACAGCAGAAGACGACGAGGCGCTCTACCTGCGCTCGACCGAGGAGTTCATCCATCACAACCTCGTGCTGCGCAAGGGACCGATCGCCGCTGTCGCCGCCTTCTCCTACCGGGTCCGCACGCCCGAAGACCTCGACCGCGCCGTCGAGTTCTACACGGAGCTCGGCTGCGACGTACGCCGCAACCCGGATGGCTTCGTGAAGGGCATCGGCGACTCCGTGCGCGTGGTCGACCCGCTCGGCTTCCCGTACGAGTTCTTCTACGCCACCGAGCACGTCGAGCGGATGTCGTGGCGCTATGACCTCCATATCCCGGGCGAACTGGTGCGTCTCGACCACTTCAACCAGGTCACCCCCGACGTGCCGCGCGCGGTCGGCTTCATGCAGGACCTCGGATTCCGGGTCACGGAAGACATCCAGGACGAGGAGGGCACCGTCTACGCCGCTTGGATGCGCCGCAAGCCCACCGTGCACGACACCGCCATGACCGGCGGCGACGGGCCCCGCATGCACCACGTGTGCTTCGCGACGCACGAGAAGCACAACATCCTCGCGATCTGCGACAAGCTCGGCGCGCTCCGCCGCTCCGATGCGATCGAGCGCGGCCCCGGCCGCCACGGCGTCTCGAACGCGTTCTACCTGTACCTGCGCGACCCCGACGGACACCGCGTCGAGGTGTACACGCAGGACTACTACACGGGCGACCCCGACAACCCGGTCGTCACCTGGGACGTGCACGACAACCAGCGCCGCGACTGGTGGGGGAACCCCGTCGTCCCGTCCTGGTACACGGATGCCTCGCTCGTGCTCGACCTCGACGGCAACCCGCAGCCGGTCGTCGCCCGCACCGACTCCAGCGAGATGGCGGTGACCATCGGCGCCGACGGCTTCTCGTACACCCGCGTCGAGGACGACAAGGACATGCCCGAGTACAAGCAGGGCGAGTACAAGCTCGGCCACCAGCTCTAGGAGGCACCGATGCTGTCAGACGAGACCATCTCGGCGATCGCGGCGGAGCTCGCCGAAGCCGATCGCACGCACAGCGTGATCCCGCGCATCACCGCACGGTACCCGGAGGCGACGGTCGAGGACTCGTATGCGATCCAGGGGGTCTGGCGCGACCAGAACCTCGCGGCGGGTCGTCGGCTCGTCGGACGCAAGATCGGGCTGACGTCCAAGGCGATGCAGCAGGCGACGGGCATCACCGAGCCGGACTACGGCGTGATGTTCGACGACACGGTCTACGAGTCCGGCGCCGAGATCCCGGTGGACCACTTCTCGAACGTGCGCATCGAGGTCGAGCTGGCCTTCGTGCTGAAGAGCCCACTGGAAGGCCCCGACTGCACTCTCGAAGACGCCCTCGCGGCGATCGACTATGCCGTGCCGGCCCTCGAGGTGCTCAACTCGCACATCGAGCTGGAGGGTCGGACGATCGTCGACACGATCAGCGACAACGCGGCGTACGGGGCGATGGTGCTCGGCACGGTCCACAAGCGCCCCGATGAGATCGACCTGCGCTGGGTACCGGGCGTCCTGTCCCGCAACGGCGAGATCGAGGAGACCGGCGTCGCCGCCGGAGTGCTCGGCCATCCGGCCACCGGCGTGGCCTGGCTCGCGAACAAGTTCCATCAGCACGGCGCGCGTCTCGAAGCAGGCGAGATCATCCTGGCAGGATCGTTCACGCGCCCGATGTGGGTGTCGCGTGGCGATGAAGTGCTGTGCGATTACGGACCGATGGGAACAATCGCATGCCGCTTCGTCTAGACCCCTCCTTCCGCGAACAGCTCGCGGACTCCGACCACCCGTTCGTGGGCATGTGGGTCTGCTCCGGCAGCCCGCTTCTCGCGGAGGTCGCTGCAGGGTCCGGGCTCGACTGGCTGCTGATCGACATGGAGCACTCGGCGAACACGCTCGACTCCGTGCTGCAGCAGCTGCAGGCCGTCGCCGCCTATCCGATCGCCCCGCTCGTGCGCGTGCCGTCGAACGACACGGTCGCGATCAAGCAGATCCTCGATCTCGGCGCACAGAATCTGATCGTCCCGATGGTCTCCTCGGCCGATGAGGCCCGCGCCGCCGTGGCCGCCACCCGCTACCCGCCGGAGGGCGTACGCGGAGTGGGAAGCGCCCTGGCCCGCAGCGCCCGGTGGAACCGCGTCGACCAGTATCTGCAGGAGTCCGCGCAGCACGTCTCACTGACCGTGCAGATCGAGACGGCCGCAGGGGTCGAGGCTGCCGCCGACATCGCCGCGGTCGACGGCGTGGATGCCGTGTTCGTCGGACCGTCCGACCTGTCCGCTTCGATGGGGCTCCTCGGTCAGCAGACGCATCCCGATGTGACGGCGTCCGTCGAGAAGGTGTTCGCCGCGGTCAAGGCCGCGGGTAAGGCCGTCGGCGTGAACGCGTTCGACCCCGCCGCCGCTGATGCCTACCTCGCCGCGGGCGCGGACTTCGTGGCCGTGGGTGCGGATGTCGCCCTGCTGGCCCGCGCATCCGAGGCGCTGGCGGCGCGATTCATCACCGCGGACGGGGCGGCGCGCGCCAGCTACTGAGCCGCTCACACGAACGGTGTGCGAGCTAGCGGATTCATAGCATTTCCGGCGAGACTGTCGGCATGACCTTCGCCGCGCTCCAGCCCCTCGCCGACCGTGCCGCCCTCTTCGTCGCACTCCGACAGGACGCCCTCTCCGCCGCCGCCGACGCGCTCGGCGAGCACCGCTGGGACGCGGACATGGCGGCCGGCACGCTCACCTTCACGGCGAACGACGACCCCTCGAAGCAGTTCGTCGCCCGCGCGCACCTGATCGCGACGATCGCGCCGGGCCCCCGTTCGCTGCTGTGGGCCTGGGCGCACCCCAACGGGGACCCGCAGGGCGTCGCCGCTCAGCTGCACGCATACGGCGCCGAGCACGGCATCGCGGAGTTGACGAACTCGGAGGTGCCGTTCCCCGAGGGCGCGGGCGACGACGACTGGATCGCGCAGGCGGCGCACACCATCGGCGGCGTCGCCGTCGAGCTGACCGGACGCTCCCCGTACTACTCCGCGCCCGTCGGCAACGGCACCCGCGCGGTGTTCCTGCTCGACGCACCGCTCGCACCGCTCACCGTCGCCGACGCGGTCGTCGCCCTCCCCCGTGTGCTCGCCGGAGCAGACCTGCCCGACGCCCGCACCGCGGTCTGGGACCTCGCCCGACTCGCCGGCTGGACCCTGACCTGGACCGACGAGGCCTTCTCGGGCGCGTCCGTGTCGGACACCACCGGCACGGCGACGTTCCGGTTCGACGAGCAGGCCCGCATCAGCGGCATCGAGAGCACGCTGCACCCACAGGGCTGACCCGCGCGCGAAAGCTGCTCCCCCTCCACGCCACCGCGATCTATGGGATTCTGGTCGCATGAAGAACGGAATCGTCCGGTTCGCCGCGCTCTACGTGTTCAACGTCGCGGTGCTGCTCCTGATCGGTCTGCTGCTGCCCGGCGTCTCCGTCGGGTTCAATGCCCTGTGGGCATCGGTCATCCTGACCCTTGCGGCACTCTTCGTGAAGCCGCTGATCGCCGGTGCCTTCCGCAAGTCCGCCGCGAAGTCGGCCGCGGAGCGCACCAAGACCGGCGAGAAGATCGTCCAGTACGTGCTCGTATACCTCGTCGAGCTCATCGTCTGGGTGCTCACGGTGTGGCTGAGCGGCGTGCGCGCCTCGGGTTTCTGGGCGTTCGTGCTGCCGCCGCTCGCCCTGCTGTTCGGCTGGATGATCTACGACCAGATCGACGACCGGATGCGGGCCAAGGCCGCGGAGATCTACGACTCCGTGCAGGCGCGGGTGACGGGCGGACGCTCGAAGTCCGCACCCGCGACGGCCTCCACGACGGCCGCACCCGAGTCCCCCGAGACGACCGCGGCCCGCGACGAGCTCAACGACGGACTCACGCCCGAGCAGCGACGGATGCTCGACGAACTCGGCTGACCGGCCTCACCTCGCAGTCAAACGACGATGTCGCAGGAATCTCACGGATTCCTGCGACATCGTGCGTATCTGCGGCGACCGTCGGCTACACGACCCGCTCGGCGGCCTCGACGACATTCGTCATGAGCAGGGCGACCGTCATCGGCCCCACACCGCCGGGGTTCGGCGAGATGTAACCTGCGACATCCGCGACGCCGGGGGCGACGTCACCGAAGACCAGGCTCTTGCCGGTCTCCGGGTGCGTCTCGCGCGTCACGCCGACGTCGAGCACGGCGGCACCGGGCTTGACGTCCTCGGCGCGGATCAGGTGCTTGACGCCGGCCGCAGCCACGATCACGTCCGCCTCACGCAGGTACCGCGGCATGTCGACGGTGCCGGTGTGCGTCAGCGTGACCGTCGCGTTGAGGTCGCGGCGGGTGAGCAGCAGCCCGATGGAACGGCCGATGGTCACACCGCGACCGACCACGACCACGTGCTTGCCCTTGAGGTCGTAGTCGTTGCGCAGCAGCAGCTCGATCACGCCGCGCGGCGTGCAGGGCAGCGGCGTGTGGATCGGACCGTTGACGTTCAGCACGAGGCGGCCGAGGTTGGTCGGGTGCAGTCCGTCGGCATCCTTCGCCGGATCGATCCGCTCCAGGATGGCGTCGGTGTCGAGGTGCTTCGGCAGCGGCAGCTGCACGATGTAGCCGTGGCACGCTGGGTCGGCGTTGAGCTCGTCGATCAGCGCCTCGACCTCGGCCTGGGTCGCATCCGCCGGCAGCTCGCGTTGGATCGAGTTCATCCCGATCGCCTCGGACTGCCGATGCTTCATGCCCACGTACAGCTGCGATGCCGGGTCTGCGCCCACGAGCACCGTCGCGATGCCCGGGGTGACGCCCCGCTCCTTCAGCGCCGCGACGCGTTCCGTGAGTTCGGCACGGATCGCTGCCGACGCTGCCTTCCCGTCGAGGATCTTCGCCGTCACTGCTGCAGGTCCGGGTAGAGGGGGAACGCGGCGGCCAGGGCGTCGACGCGGGCGCGCAGCGACTCCACATCCGCACCCGGGAGCAGCGCGAGGGCGATGATGTCGGCGACCTCGGTGAACTCGGCATCACCGAAGCCGCGGGTCGCGAGCGCCGGCGTGCCGACGCGCAGACCCGAGGTCACCATCGGCGGACGCGGGTCGTTCGGAACGGCGTTGCGGTTCACGGTGATGTGGATGTCGTGCAGCAGGTCTTCCGCCTGCTTGCCGTCGATCTCGGCGTCGCGCAGGTCGACCAGCACCAGGTGCACGTCGGTGCCGCCCGAGCGCACCGCGATGCCGGCATCCTTCACGTCCTGCTGCGAAAGGCGCTCGGCGATGAGCTTCGCACCGCGCAGCACGCGCTCCTGGCGCTCCTTGAACTCCGGGGTGCCGGCGAGCTTGAACGCGGTCGCCTTGGCAGCGATCACGTGCATGAGCGGGCCGCCCTGCTGACCCGGGAAGACCGCGGTGTTGATCTTCTTGGCGAGCTCGGCGTCGTTCGTGAGGATGAAGCCCGAGCGGGGGCCGCCGATGGTCTTGTGCACGGTCGAGGAGACGACGTGGGCGTGCGGAACCGGGTTCGGGTGCAGACCCGCGGCGACCAGACCGGCGAAGTGCGCCATGTCCACCCAGAGCAGCGCGCCGACCTCATCGGCGATCTCGCGGAAGGCCGCGAAGTCCATGGTGCGCGGGTAGGCCGACCAGCCGGCGATGATGACCTTGGGCTTGTGCTCGATCGCGAGGCGGCGGACCTCCGCCATGTCGATGGTCGAGGTCTCGGGGTCGACACCGTACGCGACGATGTCGTAGAGCCGGCCGGAGAAGTTGATCTTCATGCCGTGCGTGAGGTGGCCGCCCTGGTCGAGAGACAGACCGAGCAGGGTGTCGCCGGGGCGGGCGATCGCGTGCAGGACCGCGGCGTTCGCCGACGCGCCGGAGTGCGGCTGCACGTTCGCGAACTCGGCGCCGAAAAGGCTCTTCGCCCGCTCGATCGCGAGGGACTCCGCGACGTCGACCTCTTCGCAGCCACCGTAGTAGCGGCGGCCGGGGTAGCCCTCGGCGTACTTGTTCGTGAGCACGGAACCCTGCGACTGCAGGATCGAGACGGGAACGAAGTTCTCCGAGGCGATCATCTCGAGGAAGGTCTGCTGACGCTTCAGCTCACGGTCGAGGACCTGTGCGATCTCGGGGTCGACCTCGGCGAGCGGGGCGTTGAAGTAACGGTCGGTCATGGTGACATGCTCCTTTGACGACGGATTCGAAAGGGGTGTTCCTATCGGCCCAGGCGCGCGGTCGAATTCCGTGGTCAGTCGCTCCCCGGTGGTAGTCCACCCAGACGCCAGTCGCGACGGTTACGAGCATAGCGGATGCCCGAGGCGGCGGACGCGGAGACATCGACACCCGCCACAGAATCGATTCGATTCCCCGTTCCGTTGAGGGGCCGCGGCGGGTAGGTTTTGTTCATGGTCCTTCCTCATCCCCTTCCTCTCGTGCCCGTGCCCGTCTCCGCCGCCGCACGAGAAGGGCGGATGCCGGTCACCGCGACGACGCGCGTGCTCGGCTCCTCCCCCGCCGCCGCCCAACTGATCGACGCGGTGGAGCGCCGCACCGGCATCCGCCTCTCCGTCGCCGACGGGGCCCCCGCCGAGATCGAGCTGTTCGTCGACCCGAATTCGTCGGCGCCGGAGGGCTACACGCTCGAGATCGGTGAGCGGGCCGTCGTCGTCGGCGCCGACGAGGCCGGACTCTTCTACGGCGTGCAGACACTGCTGCAACTGCTCCGGCAGGACGACTCCGGCTGGGCGCTCCTCGGCGCCGACATCGCCGACTCCCCCCGCTTCGCCCGGCGCGGCGTGATGCTCGACGTGGCCCGGCACTTCTTCGGCGTCGACGACGTCAAGAAGTTCATCGACAGCACGAGCGCACTCAAGCTCAACCATCTGCACCTCCACCTCAGCGACGACCAGGGGTGGCGTGTGCACATCGACTCCTGGCCGCGGCTCACGGAGCTTTCGGCCGGCACGTCGGCGAACGGTGACCCTGGCGGCTTCTACACGAAGGACGACTACCGGGATATCGTCGCGTACGCCGCATCCCGGCACATGATCGTGATCCCCGAGATCGACCTCCCCGGTCACACGCACGCGATCGGCGTCGCCTACCCGGAGCTCGTCGAGGAGCCGGTCATGAACGACAACCTGATCGCGGATTCGGAACGCCTCGGCCAGGCGCTGCCGGTCGCCGGCGAGAGCTACCTGGGCTGGGGCGTCGGACACTCCAGCGTGCGCATCCACGAGGAGCGCACGTACGACTTCGTGCGCGACGTCGTCCGTGAGCTGGCCGAGATGACACCCGGTCCGTACATCCACATCGGCGGCGACGAGTCGCTCGGCACGCCCCAGGCGGACTTCGACCTGTTCGCCGAGCGCGCCACCGCGATCGTGGTCGACGCGGGCAAGACACCGGTCGCCTGGCATGAGATGGGATCGGCGGCGAACATCGCCGAGGGTACGGTCGGGCAGTACTGGGGCAAGACGACCCCGGAGGGCGCCCATGCGGAAGAGGCCGCGCACTTCGTCGAGCGCGGCGGCGCACTGATCATGTCCGCGGCCGACGTCACCTACCTCGACATGAAGTACACCGAGGACTTCCCCCTGGGACTCACCTGGGCCGCGATCATCGACGTCCGCTCCGCCTACGAGTGGGAGCCGACCGCGGTCCTCGACGTGCCGGATGCCGCGATCCTCGGCGTCGAAGCGCCGCTGTGGTCCGAGACCACGCGCACACTCGGCGACGTCGAGCAACTGGTCTTCCCCCGCGTGGCCGCCCAGGCGGAGGTGGCATGGTCGCCGCAGCACGCTCCCGAGCGGGTGTGGGAGTCCTTCCGCGAGCGGGTCGGAGCGCTCGCCCCGCTGTGGAAGGCTGAGGGGGTCGATTTCCATCCCGCAGACGAGATCCCCTGGAGCGAACGTTGAGCACCCACTCCTCCGCGACCGGTTCACTGGTCGTCCATTCGGCCAGGATCGTCGATCGCGGCGAGATCACCGAAGACGGCTGGGTCCGCATCGAGAACGGCGCCGTCACGGCTCGCGGCACCGGCGCCGACTGGTCGCCCGCCGATGAGGTCGTCGACGCCGCGGCGGATGCCGGACCCGGCGCCCTGCTCACCCCGGGTTTCATCGATATCCACGGACACGGTGGCGCCGGCGCATCGTTCGACGACGGGGTCGAGGCGATTCGCACCGGGCGCGATCTGCATCGCGCGCACGGCACCACCCGGGCGGTCGTGTCGCTCGTGACGGCGTCGATCGCCGCGCTCGCGCGCAACGTCGCCACGATCGCCGACCTGACCGAGACCGACGCGGACATCCTCGGTTCGCACCTCGAAGGACCCTTCCTCGACCCGGGCCACCACGGCGCGCACGAGCCCGCGCTTCTGCGCCACCCTGTTGCGGCCGACGTCGCGCGTCTGCTCGACGCGGGCCGCGGCACGGTCCGGCAGGTGACGATCGCACCGGAGCTTCCGGGCGGACTCGACGCGATCCGGCAGATCGTGGCCGCCGGATCCGCGGCAGCCGTGGGACACACCGATGCTGACGCGGCGATGGCGGTCGCCGCGTTCGAGGCCGGCGCGTCGATCCTCACCCATGCGTTCAATGCCATGCCCGGCATCCACCATCGTGCTCCCGGACCGGTGCTCGCCGCCGCCGCAGATCATCGTGTGGTGCTGGAGGCGATCGCCGACAACGTGCACCTCGACCCGCACGTCATCAAGCTCGTGTTCGATTCCGCCCCGGGCCGAGTGGCTCTCATCACCGACGCCATGGCCGCGGCCGGAAGCGCTGACGGCCACTACGACCTCGGAGCGGTGAGCGTCACGGTCGAGAACGGCGTCGCCCGAACCGATGACACCGGTTCGATCGCCGGATCGACCCTCACTCAGGATGTCGCGCTGCGACGCACGGTGGCCGCCGGCGTGGACGTCGCTGAAGCCGTGCGGGCCCTCACCGAGACGCCGGCGCGGGCGATCGGCCGCTCCACCGAACTCGGCGGGCTCCGGGTCGGGATGCTCGGAGATGCCATACTGCTGGATGCCGAGCTGCGCGTCGCACGAGTGTGGTCAGGACCACGGCTGCACGCCTAGAGGCAGCAGAGCATCGCGCGACGCGCAACCCTGCGCTCTCCGGTCGTTCAGGTTCGGGTGGGGGGCCGCCGGTCCCCAGATCGACGGCCCCGTTCCCCTCTCAGAGCCGGTGGCCGGGCTCTCCTCCCCCGAGGATCCCGACCGACCGCTGCCTGAATCCCGCCCCCCGGAGGAATTCGTACGGCTGTCTCTATGGGATGAGACGGCATCCCCACCGATTCATTACGCGACTTCTCGAAAATCTTCGGAAAGCCACCCCGGTCCGAGGACCGATCCACGCGGGAGGCCGCCGGTCCCCAGATCGGCGGTCTCTTCCTCGTGTGCAGAGATGGGGGGCCGGGCTCTCCTCCCCCGAGGATCCCGACCCGCCCGACCGGTGCATGTCCTTCACACCAGCACCTGAACTCCGCCCCCCGGTGGAGTTCGTACGGCTGTCTCTATGGGATGAGACGGCGACCCCTCGGGTTCATTACGCGACTTCGGGAAAAAGTTCGTGCCGCCGTGCTCCCGCGGGCCGCGGGCTCCCGGTCGGCCTGGCGAGATCCCGTATATCTGTTCAGAATCCGCAGGGAAGGGTGGCTTAGCTGGGAGATTCGCGAGAGAATGATGAAGTCGCGTGATGAGCGGCGCCCTCACGCATCTCACCCTGTAGAGACGTACCTGCGCCCGCGACAGATGGATGATTGTGCACGAAGAGAACACGACTCACGACGAACCGATCGGCGACGCCGACCTGATCCTGCGAGCCCGCTCGGGCGACACAGGCGCGTTCGGCGAACTCTGGCGTCGCCACTATCCGTCCGGCCTCGCGGTCGCTCGCTCGGTCACCTCCTCGGTCGACCCGGACGACCTGGTCCAAGAGGCATACACCCGCATCTACCAGGCGATCCTCAAGGGCGGCGGTCCCAACGGCTCCTTCCGCGCTTACCTCTTCACGAGCATCCGCAACACTGCCGCAGGATGGGGTCGCGCCCGCCGGGAGACCGCGATCGACGAGCTCGACGCCGTCGCCGACCCCGACACCACCGACCAGGCCGCGAACGAGGCGCTCGATCGGAGCCTCACCGCGCAGGCTTTCCGCAGCCTTCCCTCCCGTTGGCAGGAGGTGCTCTGGTACACCGAGATCGAACAGATGAAGCCGCAGGAAGTCGGACACCTGCTGGGCATGAAGTCCGGCGCGGTGTCGCAGCTGGCGTTCCGCGCTCGCGAAGGCCTCCGCGAGGCCTGGATCCAGGCTCATCTGCGCAGCGCCGACGAAGGCTCCGAATGCCAGTGGACGATCGAACATCTCGGCGCCTACTCGCGCGGCAACCTCAGCACTCGTGACCACAAGCGCCTCGAGCTGCACCTCGATGAGTGCGCCCGATGCATGATCGTCGCTGCCGAGGCCAAAGACGTCTCCAAGCGCCTCGCCCTCGTGCTGCTCCCGCTCGTGCTCGGCGTCACCGGCGCGGCCGGATACCTTGCGACGCTGCAGGGCGCCGGCACTCCCATCGTGGCTCTGGCTGCCATGCCGTCCGGCATCCCCGGAGCGGTGTTCGCCGGAGACCCGACGGGTCCGGCAGCGACGGGCATCGCCTCCTCGGGTGGCGGGACCGGGTCGGGTGGCGCCGCCGGCGGCGGTGCGACCGCAGGAGCGGGCTCGACCGGTGGCGCGTTGACGGGGATCGGCGCCCTCGTCGGCGCGGGCTCCGCTGCGCTGGTCGTCGCGGGAGTCGTCGCCGCGGCCACCATCATTCCTGGACTCGCCGGGGCGGACCCGGCCACATCGCAGCCCAGCGCCGGAGACTCCGACCCGTCGTCGATCACTTCGCAGGTCGGCCCCGACGCCTCGTTGAACCTCGACGAGCCGATCGTCATCGACGAGCCGGAGACCGTGCCGGAAGAGGCGCCGGTCATTCCTCCTGAGGAAGACTCCTCGCCGGCGCAGCCGCGGGAAGACGCCGGCCCGGTCGTCGCTCCGCCCGTTCCTCCCGCGACTCCCGTCGATCCCGTTGACCCGGTGGATCCCGTGGACCCGGTCGATCCCGTGGACCCGGTCGATCCCGTGGACCCGGTCGATCCCGTGGACCCGGTCGATCCCGTGGACCCGGTCGATCCTGTGGACCCGGTCGATCCTGCGGTCCCGACGGAGGCACCCACCTGGTCCGCTGCGACCATCTGGTTCAACGGTTTCACCATCCATTACAGCGTGCCGGTCACCGGCGCGCCGGGAACGACGGTCGAAGCGCTCCTCGACGGCAGCGGGGGCGGTGGCGACAGCATCGTCCTCGACGATGCGGGCACCGGGACGATCGATCTTCGTCCGAGCTTCTGGCAGGTCGTGGACGCCGACACGACCGTCGTCACGTTCCGCTACGTCCTGGCTGACAAGGTCGGCCCGTCCGCCGACACCACTCTGCTGGCACTCGAATCCGGCCCCGCCGTCGAGGCCGTCCTGCAGGAGGCGGAACAGGCTCTCGAGGGCGACGACACGACGACAGCCGTCACCGCCGTGGAGACGCAGACGGCTCCCGCCGAGCCCGCACCCGCCGAGCCCGCACCCGCACCCGTCGAGCCCGCACCGGCACCCGTGGCCCCCGCGCCGGCCGCACCGGCACCGGCCGCACCGGCACCGGTCGCACCTGCTCCCGAGGAGCCGGTCGACTCCGCACCCGCCGCTGACGCGCCCGCCACCGACACCGCCGCCGCCGCACCGGCTGAGGACGCTCCGGCCGCCGAATAGACTGGATGCATGTCCTCGGATCCCGCACCCGTCCCCGGCGTCGAGCGCCCGACCATCTCCGCTCTCGACGTCGTCCGCACCGTCGTCTTGGTCGCTGCGGTCGCCTCTCTCGCCCTGTGGGGCTTCGCCAGCTGGGACCTCCCCTGGAACGTCATCCTCGGTATCGGTGCGCCGGTGCTCGTGATCCTCGTCTGGGCGCTCTTCCTGTCTCCGCGCCCGGTACTGCGCGTGCATCCGTTCCTCCGCGCCGCCGTCGAGCTGCTGATCTACGTCGGCGTCACGATCGCCTGGTGGTCGATGGGCCAGGCGCTGATCGGCACCGCGTTCGCCCTGGTGGCCGTCGTCGCGGGCGTTCTCAGTGGTCGGCGCGCACTGTCGTGAGCCTCTCGTGGTGAGCGCGCGGCCGTGAGCGTCCTGACACGGCTGAAGGAGACGCTCGGCGCGCTCGTCGACACCGACGAGACTGTTCTCGAGCAGGCCAGAGCAGACCGCTCCGGTCATGCCGCCGCCGGACGCCCGATCGCCGTCATCCACGCCGAACGGGTCGAGCACGTCCAGCAGACCATGCGCATCGCGACGGCCACGCGCACCCCCGTCGTCATCCGCGGTGCCGGCACCGGACTCGCCGGTGCCGCCAACGCCGGCAGTGGCGAGATCGTGCTGTCCCTGCGGCGGATGACCGCGATCCGCGAGGTGCGACCAGACGATCTGCTCGCGGTCGTCGAACCCGGCATCCTGAACGCCGACCTCAACACCGGGCTCGCGCGGCACGGCCTGTGGTGGGCGCCCGACCCGGCCAGCCGCGACATCTCCACGGTGGGCGGCAACATCGCCACCGGTGCCGGCGGACTGCTCTGCGCCAAATACGGTGTCGTCCGCGATGCCGTGCTGGGCGTCGACCTCGTGCTCGCGGACGGACGGCTTCTGCACCTCGGCCACCGGAGCGTCAAAGGCGTCACCGGCCTCGACCTCACCGCACTGGTCGTCGGCTCCGAAGGCACGCTGGGTGTCGTGGTGGGAGCGACCCTCAAGCTGCGCAGGCTCGTGCCCGGAGAGACCTGCACGGTCGTCGCCACCTTCCCCGGCGTGCGCGCCGCAGCCTCCGCTTCTGCCGCTGTCACCGCCGCCGGGGTGCAACCGGCGATCATGGAGCTGATGGATGCCGCGAGCCTCACCGCCGTGCACGCGCTCCTCGGTCTCGTCGCCCCGACGCCGGGGGCGGCCCAGCTCACAATTCAGACCGACGGACCCGCCGCCCGTGCCGAGGCCGACGCCATCGCGGAGATCCTCCGTTCCCACGGCGGGGTCACTGTTGTCTCGCACGATCGCGCGGAGGGCGAACAGCTGCTCGCGATCCGCCGATCGATGCACGCGGCGATGGCGTCACTGGGCACGACGCTCATCGAGGACGTCTCCGTGCCGCGCAGCGCGATGCCCGCCATGTTCGACGAGATCGCGCGCATCGAACGCGAGCACGGGCTCACCATCCCGACGGTGGCGCACGCCGGCGACGGCAATCTGCACCCCAACTTCCTCTTCGAAGGTCCGGACGTTCCGCCCGAGGTGTGGGTCGCGGCGGACGAGCTGTTCCGCGCGGCGATCCGCCTCGGCGGGACCCTGACCGGAGAGCACGGCATCGGCGTGCTGAAGCGCCGCTGGCTCGCCGAAGAGCTCGGTGACGACCAGTGGCAGCTGCAACGGCAGATCGCCGCGGTGTTCGATCCCCTCGGCATCCTCAACCCGGGAAAGGTGTTCAGCCCCGATGCCTGACATCCATGTGAGCGCGGCCGTGATCGTCGATGCCGAAGGCCGGGTGCTGGTCGTCCGCAAGCAGGGCACCACGCGGTTCATGCAACCGGGAGGCAAGCCCGAGCCGGGCGAATCCGCGGTGCAGACCCTGATCCGCGAGCTCCACGAGGAGTTGGGACTCACGCTCGACGAGAGTGACCTTCACCCACTCGGGACCTTCATCTCCGCGGCCGCGAACGAACCGGGGCACCGTGTCGTCGCTGCGGCCTTCGCGACATCCGTCGACCCCGGAGCCGTCACGGTCCAGGCGGAGCTCGCCGAACTGCGATGGATCACGCCGGCAGACGTCGCGACGCTCCCCCTCGCGCCCCTGAGCGTCGAGCACCTGCTGCCGATCGCCTGGCCCGCGCTGGCGGGCTGAACGCGCCGGGCAGACGTCAGATGCCCTGCCAGGCCGGCTTGTTCGCGAACGTGTAGCGGTAGTAGTCGGCAAGAGCGAGACGCGATGCCGCAGCCTCATCGACGACGATCGTCGCATGCGGGTGCAGCTGGATGGCGGAGCCCGGAAGGAGCGCGGTGAGCGGTCCCTCGACGGCGCCGGCCACGGCCTCGGCCTTGCCTTCGCCGAAAGCGAGCAGCACCAGGTGCCGCGCCTTCAGGATGGTGCCGAGTCCCTGCGTGATGCAGTGCATCGGCACGTCGTCGATGGAGTCGAAGAAGCGCGCGTTGTCCTCGCGGGTCTGCTCCGTGAGCGTCTTCACCCGGGTGCGCGACGCGAAGGACGACCCCGGCTCGTTGAAGCCGATGTGTCCGTCGGTACCGATCCCGAGGATCTGCAGGTCGACCCCACCGGCCGCATCGATGGCGACCTCGTAGTCGTCGCCGGCGTGCTGGATCGTCGCGAGAGCGCCGTTGGGAACGTGGATGCGCTGCGGGTCGAGACCGAGTGGTTCGACGACCTCGCGCGTGATCACGGAGCGGTAGCTCTCCGGGTGCGACGGGTCGATGCCGACGTACTCATCGAGCGCGAAGCCGCGCACCTGCGAGACGTCGCGACCCGCGAGCTGCGTGCGCAGCGCCTGGTACACGGGAAGCGGAGTGGATCCGGTCGCCAGCCCCAGCACCGCATCCGCCCGGCGTTCGATCAGCTCGACGATCTCGGTGGCGACCAAGGCGCCTGCGGCCTCGGCATTCTCGACGATGACGACCTCAGCCATGCGGGACGATCTCCTTCTCGGTGATGGATGCGCCGACCAGTGCGGCGCCGAAAGCGGCAGCGGGAGACCCGGCCGGAAGCAGTTCGATTCTCTCATCCAGGCGGAGGGACCGCATGAACGGCGACGCGTCGGCGCCGGCATGCAGCGCCGCACGTACGCCGGCCTCCAGGCGGTCGCCGAGAGCCGTGAGCCCTCCTCCGATGACGACGGTCTCGACGTCGGCCGAGAGCACGAGCACACGAACGGCGGCGGCAGCGCCGTGGAACAGGTCCTCTCGGAGCGCGAGAGCGAGCGGATCGCCGGCGTCCGCGGCGTCGAAGATGTCTCTGATCGGCAGCGCGCCCGGGCGACCCCAGGCCTTGGCGAGCGCTCCGCCGCCGCAGAACGTCTCGACGCAGCCGTGCTGACCGCATCCGCACAGGCGTCCCTTCGGATCGACCGAGAGGTGCCCCACTTCCCCGGCTGTGCCACGGGCCCCGCGCCAGATGCGGCCGTCGATCACGATGCCGGCGGCGACGCCGGTGCCGAGGTTGAGATATGCCATCGACCCGGTGACCCCGCTCAGGGCCGCCGCACCGAGTGCGGCCGCCTTCACATCGTTCTCCACACGGAACGGCATGCCGAGCTCCTGTTCGGCACGGTCGGCGAGATCGAGGGATTCCACGCCGAGGTTGACCGCATGGTCGACGCGGCCGGCGTCGGCGTCGACCAGCCCGGGGATGCCGATTCCGACGGAGCCGATGTCCGACAGCGACAATCCGACTTCATCGGCGAGCCCGCTGACGGCCGTCACGATGCTCTCGACGACGGCATCGTCTCCCCAGCCGGTGACCCGGCGGAGTCGGCCGATGATCTCCCCGGAAGAGTCGACGGCCACGGCGTCGATCTTGGTACCGCCGACGTCCAGGCCCACTCGAATCCGCCGACCGGCGGGGTCGGCAGCACGCGCATCGCTCATCGGATGCTGCTCCCCGCGGTCTCCGCGGTGGCGAAGGGGAGCGTCACGACACGCCCAACTGGCCGGAGAGCACCATGACGGCGGCGCCGCGCAGGACGATGTCCTCCTGGTGGGTCCGGCGCACGACCACGTCCTCGAACACGCCCTCGAGCGTGCGGGCGTGCAGCGTCTCGATCGCGGCATCGATCAGGATGCCGTCGAGCAGATCTGCGGGACCGGAGAGCACGACCTCGGAGAGGTCGAGAGCAGCGACGATCGGAGCGACGGCGATCGCCATGCGCGTTCCGGCGTCGCGCAGGATCTCGTCGCGAGCGTCGGAGTCGGACTCCAGCGCCGCACGCAGGCGGCTGACGCTCAGCCAGGCCTCGAGACAGCCATCCTTGCCGCAGGCACATCGGGGACCGCCGTCGGTGCCGACGACGACGTGTCCGATCTCCCCCGCCGCGAAGCGGCTGCCCAGCAGCGGCTGGCTGCCGGTGATGAGCCCGGCGCCGACGCCCTTGCCGATCTTGATCAGCATGAAGTCGGCCTTCGCATCGCCGAACGTGTATTCGGCGAGCACCGCCGCGTTGGCGTCGTTCCTGGCGAGGACGGGCAGATCGAGGTCGATGCCGAGCTTCGCCTCGAGCGGGAAGTTCGTCCAGCCGAGGTTCGGCGAGCTGAGGACGAGTCCATCGGGCCGCACGACACCGGGAGTTCCGATGCCGACGCCGAGCAGCGGCTGCGTGGAAGCGGCGACCAGAGTCTTGGCGAGCTCGTGCAGGGCCGCGTACGCCGCTTCGCCGTCGGGCGAGTCCGGCCGCGGCACCTCACGCCGTTCGAGCACGTCGCCGTCGAGGCTCAGCACCGCGCCGGTGAAAGCGCTGGGACCCGAGAGATCGAGGCCGAGGATCTGGTGGCCGACGCGGTCGATGTCGATCAGGATGGGCGGCTTGCCCGGACCTACGGCCTCGCGGACGCCCATCTCGATGACGATGCCGTCGGCGATGAATTCGGCGACCAGGTCGGAGATCGTGACTCGGGTCAGCCCGGTCTCTCGCGAGAGATCCGCACGACTCATCGCACCGGCGTGATACAGCGTCTGCAGCACGAGTGCACGGTTGTGGCCGCGTGCATGCTCGGGAAGCACTTTCGCACGCGAGCGCAGGTGGCGCCCCGGGCCGAAGGCATGCGTGTTCGCGCCGAGGTACTCTACCGGCGGCGCGGGACGCTGTTCATCCGAAACGGACATGTTTGTTAGTAGACCTTACGAACAAAATTTGTGCAACCTCTCCCCGCGGTCGCGCGAGGAGGGTTACCGAAACGTTACATTACTTTCGAAGCTCGGCGGAGGCGTCCTCCGAACGCTCGAGAAGCCGCGTCACCAGACCGGCGACGATGCGCTCGCGCGCCTCGACCGTGAGGGGTTTGCCGGGCACTCCGGGACGACGCTGATCGGGTGCAGGTCCGTCCAGTGGACGATACCGCACCCCCGCCGCGCGGAGACGGCGCAGCTGCATCGGCAGACGTCGACCGAAGTCCGCAAACGGTGCCGGGTCACCACCCTCCCAAAGCCGCTCGGCGATCGCCGACAGACGAGGGAACATCGCGAAGTCGACCCGATCACGGGTGGGCAGATGCTCGCTCCAGACGTTGGCCTGACCGCCGACGGCTCCGTCCTCGACGCGCAGGGTGTACGCCCGCTCGATCGTCAGTGGCGGGCCGACCCTGATGGGCTCCTCCGCGGATTCGGACTGCGGGTAGTCGAGGTACGCCTCGAGGTCGGGGCAGGCCACGACCTCGATGCCCCGCGAGAGAGCCGCGCGCATCGCGACCGGGCCACGCCATGCGAGAATCCGGACGCCGTCGGGCACGTCGCCCTCGAGCACCTCGTCCCACGCCAGCGCCGTGCGACCTCTGGCGCGTACATGAGCGACGAAATGGGCCGTGAACCACGGCTGCACGTCGTGCGCGGTGGCGAGTCCGAGCTCCTGCATACGCGCGGCGGCCGCGGCGCTCTGCGCCCACTCGGTCACCGGGACCTCGTCACCGCCGATGCCGATCCACTCCGAGTCGAACACGTCGCACAGCGCGTCGATGGCCGCGCGCCCGAAGGCCAGCGAGGCCTCGGTGGGCGCGAGCGTGCGCGGGTTCACGCCGAACCGCTCCCACGGCGACTCGACCGGGTCGCCGACGTCGGTGTTCCCGAGCTCGGGATAGGCGGCGAGCGCGGCCTGCACGTGACCGGGGAGTTCGACCTCCGGGACGAGCGTGACGAAGCGTTCGGCGGCGTACCTCACGAGATCACGCAACTCGGCGGTCGTGTAGAAGCCCTCATGGACGCCGGGCTCGACGGTCGCGAGCGGACCGTGGCCGCGCTGCGTCGCTGCTCGACGGGCACCGATCTCGGTGAGGCGGGGGAAGCCCGGCACCTCGAACCGCCAGCCCTGGTCATCCGAGAGATGCAGGTGCAGGACGTTGAGATGGTGATCCGCGAGCTGGTCGATGAGACGACGGACCTCTTCCACGGTCCGGAAGTGACGTGCGACGTCGAGCATCGCGCCTCGCCACGCATAGGCGGGCGCTCCCTCCCAGACTCCGGCCGGAATCGGCGTCGTCGCTCCGTCCGGGTCACGGAGCTGCCGCAGCACCGTGGCACCCCGGTACACGCCGGCAGGACTCGCACCCCGGACCTCGATGCCCGAGGCGCTCACACTCACGCGGAACGCCTCCGGTGCGATGCGACCCGCCGCTGCGGCATCGGCGCCGAGCGTCTCATCGACCACGAGGCGGATGCCCGGCCGTCCGTCGTCGCGACCGACTCCACCCAGCCGGCCCGCAACGGTGGCGAGCTCCGCGGTGGCGAGCACGGGTGTCTCGTCCGACCAAGCGAAACCTGTTGCCAGCGGGTCGATGCGTGCGTCGATGCGCGGCACCGTGGCTCGATGGGCCACCGGCGGCATCCGCAGCGCCCGCCCCGGCGTGGCACCGGTGGGCTCGCCGTCGGAGACCACGGGCACTCCGCCGACCAGCACCTCGACGATGCCGAGCGGTGGGGTGAACGGCTCGTCGAAGGTCGCGCCGGCAGCGATGGTCTCGGGATCGAAGAGCACCAGGTCGGCGGTCGCGCCGGAGCGGATCACACCGCGCGGAGCATCGTCGCGGTCGAGGCCCAGCCGTCTGGCCGGTGTACCCGCCAGGTGCTGCACCGCCTCCTCCAGCGTGAGGATGCCGAGCTCGCGCACGTAGTGTCCGAGATAGCGCGGGAACGTGCCCCGGCCACGGGGGTGCGGCCGCGCACCGATCAGGATGCCGTCGCTTCCGCCGGTGTGCTGCGGGTGGCGCATGATCGCGCGGACGTTCTCCTCATCGCCGATGTGCATCAGGATGCCGGTGGCCCCGGCATCGGCGATGATCGTGTCGAGCACGACGTCGACGGCTCGACGCCCCGTGGTCTCGGCGATCTCGGCGACCGTCCGACCGACCAGGTCGACCAGGTCAGGATGGGCCGTGCCGGAGATCTGGATCTGCGTCCAGTCGGCCCTCTCGCCGTGGAAGCCGTCGCAGCCGACCTCTTCGAGCTCGACTCGGACCGTCTCCCGACCGGCCGCGTCCAGCTCGGCGACAGCACGCAACAGGTCGCCCGTGGCGGCGAGCCTGCTCGGCAGCAGGGCAGCGAGCGTAGTGGCTCCCGGCAGATAGGGATAGGTGTCCAGGGTCACGTCGACGCCATCCGCGATGGCCTCATCGATGAGAGCGAGGAGCTCCGCTGCCCGCCCCCGGTTCGGGGTGAAGTTCATCGTGGCGTGGGTGAGGTGGACGTGACACCCGGTGCGGCGGCCGATGTCGAGCGCCTCCCGGTAGGCGTCGAGCGCTCCCCCGCCGTAGCTGCGGGTGTGCGGCGCCCAGTAGCCACCACGCTCCGCGACCACGCGGCACAGTGCCTCGAGCTCCGCCGTGTCGGCGTACATCCCCGGCGTATAGGTGAGGCCGCTCGACATCCCGAACGCACCGGAATCCAACGCCGCGCCGAGCAGATCGGCCATCGCAGCGATCTCGGCGGCTGTGGCCGGACGGTTCTCGTGCCCGACGACCATCATCCTCAGGTTCCCCTGCGGCACGAGGACCGCCGCGTTCGCCACGGTCGCGGCGTCGATCGCGGCGAGCAGGTCGTCCACGGTCCGCCACGGCACCTCGGCCGGCATCCCGTTCCATCCGGCGATCTGGCCGGGGATGACAGCGGCCGCGCGGTCGTCCGACGGGGCGTAGCCGAGGCCGTCCTGACCGAGCACCTCGGTGGTGACGCCCTGCCGGATCTTCGCCTCGTGGGCAGCGCCGCTCAGCACGGCGAGGTCGCTGTGCGCGTGCATGTCGATGAATCCGGGCGCCAGCACCAGGCCGGCCGCGTCGACCTCGACCGCCCCCTCCGGAAGCTCGAGGCTCTCGGTGGCGTCCTTCGGCAGGACCGCGGCCACCCGCGCGCCCTCGACCGCGACATCGGCGACGTAACGGGCCGCCCCGGTCCCGTCGACGACGGTCGCTCCGCGGTAGACCCGCACCAGGCCCGCTGCGGCCTTCTCCGCGCTCAGAAGCATGTCGCGACCGCCCCGATCACGCGCGGATCCTCGGCGTCGGGGTCGTCGATCACGGCGACCACCCGCCACTTGTCGAACGCCGTACAAGGGTGCGAGAGCCCCAGACGCACCACGTCGCCGACCGCCGCCGAAGAGCCGTCCGCCAACCGCAGGAACGCATGCTGATCGTTGAGCGCCGTGATCTCACCGTCGACCGACTGCGGGACCGGCAGATCGAGATCGAACGGCACGTCCCGACGGCCCGCGTCCAACAGGGCGAGGCCCTGTTCCGGCTGCGAGACGACACGCGACCAGGCATGCATCGCCGAACGAAGTGGCGCGGTTCCGGTCAACGGACCGAACGGCGACATGCGGGAGTAGAAGCCGTCATCGTGGATCTGGAAGGCACCCGACCGCAGGACGACGTCGGCCTCCGCGCCCTGGGGCGCGAGTACCGCGGCAGCCCGATCGGGGAACGAGCTGCCGCCCGCGCTGAGCACAGGGCGGATGTCCGCGGGGTACACCAGGCGCGTGTGCAGTTCGACGATCGTCCGGAGATAGGCGTCGACGGCCGCGACGGAAGCGTCGCTGCGATCCGGCCCGAACGGACCTTCGTACCCGGCGACACCGGCGAGTCGCAGCCCGGGAGCCTCCGAGATCGCCTGCGCGATCCGCTCGCCTTCCTCCACGCTGCGGGCGCCGGTGCGGCCCTGCGCGCCGCCGAGCTCGACCAGCACGTCGAGCGGCCGCTCAGCACCGCGCATCCCATCCGCCAGGATCGCGACGCCGGCGAGAGAGTCCGCCCAGCACAGCACCCGCAGCCCGTCATCGGCGGCGAGCAGTGCGCTCAGGCGGCGCACCGCCGCGGCATCCGTCACAGCATTGGCGATCAGCACCGTCGCGACACCGGCGTCGACGGCGACCTCGGCCTGCCACGGCGTCGCGACCGAGATGCCCCACGCGCCCGCTTCGAGGAGCCGCTGCCAGAGGGCCGGCGCCATCGTGGTCTTGCCGTGCGGCGCGAGCAGCACACCCTGCTCCCGCGCCCACGCGAAGACGGTCCTCTCGTTGTGCACGAGCGCGTCCTCGTGCACCGTGAGCACCGGAGTGACCAGGTCGGACAGGCGCAGATCGGCGCCCGCGACCTCCGAGAGTCGGAGTCCCGCAGCATGCGCCGGGAAGCCCTTCGTCCAGGCGCCGAGAACGGGATCCGGAATTTGTAGAGGCATCTAACAAGGCTACTAGGCTGGACGGCATGACCGCGAAGATCCGAGTTTCCACCGATGCCGCCCCCGCTCCCGCGCACACCTTCTCGCAGGGGATCCGCAAGGGCCCGTTCGTCCAGGTGTCCGGCCAGGGCCCGGTCGACCCGCAGACGAACGAGTACCTCTTCCCCGGCGACGTGGCCGCGCAGACCACTCGCACCCTCGAGAACGTCAAGGCGATCGTCGAGGCATCGGGCGCGACGTTCGACGACATCGTCATGCTGCGCGTGTACCTCACCAAGCGCGAGGACTTCCCGATCATGAACGATGCCTACGGCGCCTTCGTGACCGCGAACACCCCCAGCGGAGTCCTCCCGTCGCGCACCACCGTCTTCACCGGTCTCCCCCGCGAGGAGATGCTCGTCGAGATCGACGGCATCGCCATCGTCGACTGACCTGGCGCGGGGAGGGACGATATCACGGACCGTTGCCTCCCCGTTACCTCCCATCCCGTACCATTGGACCTCAGGACACGTTTGAGATCCGGGGGGTGAAGTTCGTGACCGATCTGATTTCTGCGCCGGGCGCAGCAGCCGAGGCGCACGGCGACGACGCCACGCCCACCGCCGTACTCACGCCGCGGGACTCGGCCACCCACGCCGTCCCGCCCACCACCGGCGAACAGCCGTTGGCGTGGGCCCCCGTCGAACCGGCCCCCAAGAAGCGCCGCCTCGGCCTCTGGATCGGGCTCGGACTCGGCGTCGTCGCCCTGGGCGCGGGAGCAGCCTCGCTGGTACTCATCGCACCGGGAACCACCGTCGCCGGAATCCCGGTCGGGTGGATGACACCGGGCGCCGCGGCCGAAGCGATCAGCACGCATCTCGCCGAGACCGAGGTCACGCTCACCGGCGACGGAGATGACGCGGTCCTGACCGGCGCCGACCTCGGCGCGTCCCTCGATGCGACCGCTCTCGCCGATGCCGCCTTCGCCGCCCGACCGCTGTGGAACCTCGGCATGTGGATGGGCGATCCGGTTCCCGCCGACATCGCCCTCGATGCGGAGAAGGCCTCAGCGGCGCTGCGCAGCGCCGTGCCGTCGAGCTTCCAAGACCCGGTGGACGCCGGTGTCGCATTCGACCCCGCCGGCGGTAAGTACATCGTCACGGCCTCGGAGCCCGGCACCGGAATCGACGTCGACGATCTCACCGCCGCCTTCACCGATGCGGTGGCCGCGGGGAAGACGTCTCTCGAATACCCCGGCGGTCCTGCCGAGGCCCTGCCTGCCGTCTCCGACGACGACGCCACCGCCACCGCCACCGAGCTGAACACGATGCTCGGGGCGATCGGCTTCTACGTCGGCGACGAACGCACCGTGCCGGTCAAGCCCGCGGTCGCAGCCACCTGGCTGACCGTGGTCGACGAAGACGGCCAGCTGCGCATCGAAGCCGACGCCCAGGCCATCCAGGCCACCGTCGACACGCTTCCGGGTCTCGTCGACCGGGCGCCGGTCAACGCCACGAACATCGTCGACTCCGCCGGCACCGTGTTGCGGGCCGAGCAGGAGGGCGTCGTGGGCCGCGCCGTCGGCGATACGTCGGGCATCGCCGAGCAGTTCGCTCAGCAGCTCGCCGCCGGCGACGGGGTCTACAAGCTCACCGTGGGCGAGACCGCTTTCGAGACGGTCAACCTGTTCCGCCGCATCGAGATCAACCTGAGCTCGCAGCGCGCCTACCTGTTCCAGAACAACGAGGTCGTGCAGTCCTGGGCGGTGTCGACCGGGTTGCCCGGCACGCTGACCCCGGCCGGCAACTTCAAGGTGTTCGCGCACACAGCCATCCAGGACATGGGCTGCTACGAGGGCGCGCCCTACTGCACCGAAGACGTCCCCTGGATCACCTGGTTCGCGCCGAACATCGGCTTCCACGGCACCTACTGGCACAACAACTTCGGCCAGCGGATGAGCCACGGCTGCGTGAACCTCCCGATCGATCTCGCCAAGTACGTCTACGACTGGTCGCCGGTCGGCCTCGAGGTCTCGGTCTACTACTGAACCGCTCTCCCGCGGACATGAAGAAGGGGGTGGATGCCGAAGCATCCACCCCCTTCTCGTGTGTCAGCGCAGTGCGTCGACGATGCCGTTCAGTGTGGCGGACGGACGCATGACCGCGGCGACGAGATCCTCGTCGGGACGGTAGTAGCCGCCGATCTCCACCGGCTTGCCCTGCACCGCGTTGAGCTCGGAGACGATCTTCTCCTCGTTCTCGGCGAGCGTGGCGGCGATCGGCGCGAAGGATGCGGCGAGTTCGGCATCCTTCGTCTGCTTCGCCAGCTCCTGAGCCCAGTACAGGCCCAGGTAGAAGTGGCTGCCGCGGTTGTCGATGGTGCCCAGCGCGCGGCCCGGGGAGCGGTCCTCCTCGAGGAAGGTGCCGGTCGCGGCGTCCAGCGTCTCGGCCAGCACGCGGGCCTTCTCGTTGCCCGTGCGGTCGGCGAAGTGCTCGAGCGATGCGGCCAGCGCGAAGAACTCGCCGAGGGAGTCCCACCGCAGGTAGTTCTCCTCGACCAGCTGCTGCACGTGCTTCGGTGCGGACCCGCCCGCGCCGGTCTCGAAGAGACCGCCGCCCGCGAGCAGCGGCACGATCGAGAGCATCTTGGCGCTCGTGCCGACCTCGAGGATCGGGAACAGATCGGTGAGGTAGTCGCGCAGCACGTTGCCGGTGACCGAGATCGTGTCGAGCCCGTGACGCATGCGGGCGAGCGTGTAGCGCGTCGCCTCCTCGGGCGCGAGGATCGTGATCGTGAGGCCCTTGGTGTCGAGCGTCGCGAGCCCCTGGTGCACCTTCGCGATGATCTGCGCGTCGTGCGAGCGGTTCGCGTCGAGCCAGAACACGGCGGGGTCGCCGGTCGCGCGTGCACGCGTGACCGCGAGCTTGACCCAGTCCATCACGGGGATGTGCTTGGTCTGCGTCGCGCGCCAGATGTCACCCTTGCCGACCGTGTGCTCGATGAGCACGGTGCCCTCGCTGTCGAGGACCTGGACGATGCCGTCTGCGGCGATCTCGAACGTCTTGTCGTGGCTGCCGTACTCCTCGGCGGCCTGCGCCATCAGCCCCACGTTGGGAACCGTGCCGATCGTCGCCGGGTCGAGCGGACCGTTCGCGATCACGTCGTCGATCACGGCCTGGTAGACGCTCGCGTACGAGGAGTCGGGGATCACCGCGAGGGTGTCAGCCTCTTCCCCGTCCTTGCCCCAGAGCTTTCCACCGTTGCGGACGAGCGCGGGCATCGATGCGTCGACGATCACGTCGCTCGGCACGTGCAGGTTCGTCGTGCCCTTGTCCGAGTTCACGTACGACAGGCGCGGCCCTTCGGCGATCGCCTTGTCGAAGGCGGCGGCGATCTCGTCGCCACCCGCCACGTTCGCGAGCCCAGCGAGGATCGAGCCGAGCCCGTCGTTCGCGCTGAGTCCGGCCGCGGCGAGCTTGTCGCCGTACTGCGCGAACACGTCGGCGAAGAACGCCTTCACGACGTGACCGAAGATGATGGGGTCGCTGACCTTCATCATGGTCGCCTTGAGGTGCACCGAGTACAGCACGTCGTCGGCCGCGGCTGTCTTCAGCGTCTCGGCGAGGAAGGCATCCAGCTCCTTGGCGGAGAGGAAGGTCGCGTCGATGATCTCGCGCGGCAGGACCTTGAGGCCCTCCTTCAGCACGGTGACCGTTCCGTCTTCGGCCGTGTGCCGGAAGCTCAGCACGTCGTCGTGGGCAGCGACCCAGGAGCGCTCGTTGTGCTTGAAGTCGTCGTGCCCCAGGGTGGCGACGCGCGTCTTCGATCCCGCGGCGAACGGCTTGTTGCGGTGCGGGTGCTTCTTCGCGTAGTTCTTCACGGCGAGAGGCGCACGGCGGTCGCTGTTGCCCTCGCGCAGCACCGGGTTCACGGCGGAACCCTTGATGCGGTCGTAGCGCGCGCGCACGTCCTTCTCTTCGAGCGACGACGGCTCGTCCGGGAAGTCGGGGATGTCGTAGCCCTGCTTCTGCAGTTCCGCGATGGCGCCCTTGAGCTGGGGGATCGATGCCGAGATGTTCGGCAGCTTGATGATGTTCGCCTCGGGGAGCGTGGCCAGGCCGCCCAGTTCGGCGAGCGCGTCGCCCACCTGCTGCTCCGGCGTGAGCTTCTGCGGGAAGGCGGCCAGGATGCGGCCTGCCAGCGAGATGTCGCGGGTCTCGAAGTCGATGCCCGCCTGACCCGTGTAGGCCTGGATGATCGGCAGGAACGAGGCGGTGGCCAGTGCCGGCGCCTCGTCTGTGTGGGTGTAGATGATGGCTTCGTCGGTCACCGGGAGGTTCTCCGCTCTTGTGGTCTATTTGTCTCGATACCAAGATACCTGAGTGGCTTCGGGCCCGTTGCCCCGGCCTCTCACCGACGTCCGGCGAGTGGTGACGATCGGCCAGTTCTGGACGAAATGTTCGACCGAGACGTGTCGGTTCCGGCCCGAGGGGTTAGCCTGGGTCCATGTCCGAACTGCGCATGGTCGAACTCTCCGCTGCGACGATCGTCGCCGTGAACAACCTGTCGCTCAAGCCCGGACAGGAGCAGTTCCTCGCTCCCGTCTCGTACGGGATCGCAGCCACAGTCATCAACCCGCAGACCTCCTGGCAGCGGGTGATCCTCGACCGCAACGAGGTCGTCGGCTTCGTCAGCGCGAACTTCGATCCCGAAGCACCGGAGGAGCATTTCCGCTCCGTGCTGTGGCGCATCAACGTCGACGCCGACGATCAGGGTCGCGGCGTCGGCCGCTTCGCCGTCGAGGCGCTGGTCGAAGAGGCCAAGGCGCGCGACGTCGACCACGTCAACGTCATCTACGAGGCCGGCGAGGGCGGGCCCGAGACCTTCTTCCACCGCGTCGGCTTCACGCCTGTCGGCGAGACCGCCTACGGCGAGGTCATCGCCGAGATCCGCGTCACGTCCTAGGCCGGCGGCGGGGTCTCGAATCCCCTCCCCCATCGAGACCTCGTCGCCCTAGACCGCGGGATCGCTCCCACGGTTGCGGAAGCTTATTTGTTGCGCATGACCACAAAAGGCTTGCGCAGGGCGACGGGTCGTGTCTATCATCGCTGGAGAAGCGTGAGCGAAGCGCTTCGACGATTGCTTCCCGCACGATGACGATGGAGTCCCGATGACGACGATCCATGAGGTGGCACGCGCCGCCGGTGTGTCGATCAGCACGGTCTCCTACGCCCTCAGCGGCAAGCGCCCGGTCTCGGAGAAGACCCGGATGCGCATCGAGGATGCCGTGCAGGCCCTCGGCTACGAGCCCGATGCCGGCGCGCGCATGCTGGCCGGTCGGCGCACCCACATCTTCGCCCTGACCGAGCCGCTGCGCGCCGACACGCATGCCCCCACCCACATGGCCTTCGTGCTCGCGACCGCGGTCGCCGCACGGCGACAGGGCTTCGACATCCTTCTCCTCACCGACGAACAGGCGTCCGAGGGGATGAACCGCGTGGCGGCGAGCAACCTCGTCGACGCAATCCTCGTGCTCGACGTCGCTCCTGACGACGAGCGCGTCCCCATCGCCCGCTCGGTCGGCACGCCCACCATCTTCATCGGCCTGCCCGACGACCGCGAGGGTCTGACCTGCGTCGACCTCGACTTCGAAGCGGCCGGTCGGCTGGCGGTCGACCGTCTCGCCGACGTGGGTCACCGACGCATCGCCCTGCTCGGTCAGACCGAGGTCTCGTACCGCAAATCGAACTTCCCCCGCCGTCTGCTCCGGGGCGCGCAGGAACAGGCAGCCGCCCGCGACGTCACTCTCGACTGGTCAGCCTCCGGTTCGGCGGTGACGGATGCGTCCGCCGTGCGTGCGTGCACGGAGACCGCGCTCGCCCGCGGAGACCGCGCGTTCATCGTGCACGCCGTCGACGACGTACACCAGGTGCTGCTGTCCGTGCTCGCCGAACACGGACTGCGGGTCGGCGACGACGTCTCGGTGATCTCCGCCGCCGCGTCCTTCGACACCGCGGCACTGCCGGTCCCCGTCGACACGATCCCACTCGTGCCGCAGCGATCGTGCGAACTCGCGGTCGACCTGGCGGTTCGCCGTCTGGACGACCCTCTCGCCCCCGCCGAGATCCACCTCATCCCGCCCGAGTACCGCTCGGTCGGCTCCGTCTCCCCCGCACAGGACTGATCGTCCTCCTCACTCTCTCGCCGGCATGTTCGCGATCGAAACGCTTCGACGATGCCTTGTCCACAACTGAACAATCCGACCCAGTGAAGTGTCCGGCCCATGGGGCCATTGAGAAAGGAGTGCCGACGATGGCACGCAGCACCCGCAGGACGAAGGCGCTGGCCCTGGTGGCCGCGCTCACGACGACCGGCATCGCGCTGAGCGGCTGTACGGCCGGATCGGGCGACGAGGGCGGCGACGGTCAGACCCTCAAGCTCTGGCACTACGAGGGCGCCGACAGCGCGATGGGCAAGGCCTGGGCCGAGTCCATCAAGATCTTCGAGAAGGAGACCGGAGCGAAGGTCGAGTTCGAGGAGAAGTCCTTCGAGCAGATCCAGAAGACCGCGAGCCAGGTGCTCGACACCGACGCCGCGCCCGACCTCATGGAGTTCAACAAGGGCAACGCGACCGCGGGCTTCCTCGCCTCCACCGGCCTGATCGCCGACATCTCCGACGCGGTCGAGGAGTACGGATGGGACGAGAAGCTGGCGCCGTCGCTGCAGACCACCGCCAAGTACTCGGAAGACGGCGTGATGGGCGGTGACACCTGGTTCGGCGTTCCGAACTACGGCGAGTTCGTCGGCGTCTACTACAACGAGGATGCCTTCGCTGAGGCGGGCCTTGCGATCCCCACCACCTACGAGGAGTTCGTCGACGTGCTCGACGCCTTCGTCGCCCAGGGCGTCACGCCGCTCGCGGAAGCCGGCGCCGAGTACCCGCTGGGGCAGCTCTGGTACCAGCTCGCGCTGCTCGAGGCCGACCGCGGCTTCGTCGACGACTACCAGCTCTACAAGGAGCCCGTCGACTGGCAAGGCCCCGAGGTCACGTCCGCGACCGAGACCCTGAAGGAATATGTCGACAAGGGCTACATCGCCTCCGACGTCTCGTCGGTCAAGGCCGAAGACGCCGGCGTCTCGTTCATCAACGGCTCGTCGCCGATCTTCGTCTCGGGCTCGTGGTGGTTCGGCCGATTCGTCGCGGAGGCCACCGGCTTCGATTGGTCGATGGCCGCGTTCCCCGGAGCGGACCTCTCGCTCGGCTCCTCGGGCAACCTCTGGGTCGTTCCCGAGAACGCGTCCAACAAGGACCTCGCCTACGAGTTCATCGACATCACGATGCGCCCCGAGATCCAGGCGATCATCGGCAACAACGGCGGTCTCCCCGTCGCGGCGGACACCGCCGACATCACCGACGAGAAGAGCGCGGCCCTCATCGAGACGTTCAACGGGGTCCTCGACGCCGACGGCCTCTCGTTCTACCCGGACTGGCCCGCGCCCGGCTTCTACGACGTGATCGTGCAGGAGCTGCAGGGCCTCGTCACCGGCGTGCAGGACGTCGAGACCACGAACAAGAACCTCGGCGAGCAGTACGACGAAGGCACCGCCGACTTCCGTTGATCGACCGCGGGGGCGGCATCCGCAAGGACGCCGCCCCCGCATCCCCCTGGAGATGAACATGTCACTCGCCACCCGCCGCGAGGGCCGCACGAAGCTGCCGCCCGAACAGCCGTCGATCCCGCAGCGCCGCGGTGGGACCGGGGCCTACTGGATCTACCTGCTGCCCGGCTTCGTGCTCCTGCTCGTCGTCGTGATCGTCCCGCTCATCTGGAACGTGTACCTGACCTTCACCAAGTGGAAGGGGGTGCGCACTCCGGAGTTCATCGGGCTCGAGAACTGGCAGAAGATCCTCACCGACGACGACTTCTGGACCTCGTTCACGAACTCGGTGTGGATGATCATCGCGATGGTCGTGGTACCCACGATCGTCGGCCTGATCGTCGCCGCGCTCCTGTTCGACGTCGTCGGACGCAAGTTCGGCGGCAAGGTCGGCAGCTTCCTCCGGGCCACGTACTACCTCCCGCAGATCCTCCCGATCGCCGTCGCCGGCATCGTGATCGGCTGGATCGTACGCCCCGGCAGCGACGGCGCCCTCAACCAGATGCTCGGGTGGTTCGGCCTGCCCGCCTACGACTGGCTCGGTCAGATGCCGTCGGCGCTCATCGTGCTCATGGTGGTCATGGTGTGGGTGCAGCTCGGCTACCCCGTCGTGGTCTTCATGGCCGCGCTCCAGCGCGTCGACCCCGAGCTGTACGAGGCTGCGGAGCTCGACGGCGCGAACTGGTTCCAGCGGTTCTCGGCGATCACGATGAGCATCATCCGCCCCGAGATCTTCGTCGTCACCCTGACCTGCACGATCGCCGCACTCAAGGTGTTCGGTCCGGTCTACATCATCACCCGCGGCGGCCCTGCCGGTGCCACCCTGGTGCCCGCGTACTACGCCTACCAGGAGTTCTTCACGAAGCGGAACGTCGGCTACGGTGCCACGATCGCGACGGTGTTGACCATCGTCGTGGTGATCGTGTCGATCATCTTCATCCGCGTCCAGAACTCCCTCGAGCGCAAGGAAAGGGCGGGTCTGTGATGCACGCGACCACCGCCATCGTCACCGGAAAGCCCGCCAAGACGCGCCCGCGCGGCGGCATGACCAAGAAGCGACCGATCGACTGGCTGCTGCTGGCTCTCGTCATCGTCGGCGCACTGCTCGTCATCGCGCCGTTCTACCTGGTGCTCGTGAACTCGTTCAAGTCGCCCGTCGACTACGCCACCTCCGGCCCCCTCGCCCTCCCCGAGTCGCTCGACTTCGGCGGCATCATCAAGTTCTGGGAGCGGGTGAACTTCCCGGAGAAGGTCTGGAACTCGATCTTCATCGCCGGGATCGTGTCGGTGCTCGCGGTGGTCATCTCGATGCTCAACGCCTTCGCGATCGGCATCGGGCGCGTGCGCGGTCGCTCGTGGATCGTGCTGCTGTTCCTGATGGCCAACCTGCTGCCGCAGGAGGCTCTGCTCTACCCGCTGTACTACATGTTCAAGTCCGTCGGACTGTACGACAACGTGTGGTCGGTCATCATCGTCTTCACCGTCATCCAGGCGGCGTTCGGCACCTACCTGCTCTCGTCCGTCTACGGCACGTTCCCCAAGGAGGTGCTGGAGGCCGCGTCGCTCGACGGTGCGAGCCGCTGGCAGATCCTGTGGCGAGTGATCTTCCCGATCAGCCGTCCCACGCTCTCGGTCCTGCTGATCTTCTTCTTCATCTGGACGTGGAACGAGTTCCTCATCCCGCTGACGTTCCTCGCCTCGAATGCGAATCAGACGGTTCCCGTCGCCATCAGCGTGCTCCAGGGCGACCGCTTGATGGACGTCACCACCACGAGCGCCTCGGCGCTGCTGGGCATCATCCCGACGCTCATCTTCTTCCTCATCTTCCAACGCACCCTCACCCGGGGCATCACCGCAGGAGCAGTCAAGTAATGAAGTTCACCGACGGGTTCTGGCAGCTGCGTCCCGGGGTCACCGCGCTCTATGCGCAGGAGGCGTACGACATCGCCGAGACCGACGAGACGCCGGACGGAACCGGCATCGTCATCACCGCACCCACGATGGTCATCGCGAAACGCGGCGACACCCTCAACCGCCCCGTGCTCACCACCACCCTCTCCGCCCCCGCGGAGGGCGTCATCCGCGTACGCATCGCGCATCACGCCGGTGGACGTTGGCACGGCGGCTTCTCGCTGCCCGGCGCGGGAACGGGAACGGCCTCGATCTCCGTCGGCGACCACGGCGGTGTGCTGGACGCCGGATCCCTGGTCGCCCGCATCACCCCCGGCGAGCCGTGGGACCTCTCGTTCGAGGTCGACGGACGCCGGGTGACCGGCAGCGGCCACAAGGCGCAGGGCTACGTGCGGCTGGCGGACGATGCGCAGGTCGATCGCGGGATCGTCGGCAACGGACGGCAGGGCGGCGCAGCTCCCCGCGCATCCGCCTACGTGCACGAGCAGCTCGACCTGGGCGTCGGAGAGCACGTCTACGGACTCGGCGAGCGCTTCGGACCGCTGGTCAAGAACGGTCAGACCGTGGAGATCTGGAACGCGGACGGCGGCACCTCCAGCGAGCAGGCTTACAAGAACGTGCCGTTCCACCTCTCGGACCGCGGCTACGGCGTGCTCGTGAACGACCCGGGCCACGTCTCCTACGAGATCGGCTCGGAATCCGTCGAGCGTGTGCAGTTCTCGGTGTCCGGCGAGGTGCTCGAGTACTTCGTGATCGCGGGTCCGACTCCGAAGGACGTGCTCGGTCGCTACACGGCTCTCACCGGTCGCCCGCCCGTCGTCCCCGCCTGGTCCTACGGGCTGTGGCTGTCGACCAGCTTCACGACCGACTACGACGAGCAGACCGTGAACTCCTTCATCGACGAGATGTCCGCGCGCGAGCTGCCGGTCTCGGTCTTCCACTTCGACTGCTTCTGGATGCGCGAGTTCCAGTGGTGCGACTTCGAGTGGGATCCGCGGGTCTTCCCCGACCCCGAGGGGATGCTCGGACGCCTGCACGACAAGGAGCTGCGGGTCTGCGTGTGGATCAACCCCTACATCGCCCAGCGCTCCCCCCTGTTCCGGGAGGCGGCCGATCAGGGCTTCCTGGTCACGCGCGCCGACGGCTCGGTGTGGCAGTGGGACCTCTGGCAGGCCGGTATGGGGCTCGTCGACTTCACGAACCCCGACGCCACCGCCTGGTACCAGTCGAAGCTGCGGGGCCTCGTCGCGCAGGGCGTCGACTGCTTCAAGACCGACTTCGGCGAGCGCATCCCCACGGATGTGGTGTGGGCCGACGGCGCAGACCCCGAGCGCATGCACAACCTCTACACCGACCTGTACAACCGCGCGGTGTTCGACGTGCTCACCGAGACACGCGGCGAGGGCGACGCGGTGCTGTTCGCCCGGTCCGCGACCGCCGGCGGCCAGACCATGCCCGTGCACTGGGGCGGCGACTCCACCTCGACCTACACGTCGATGGCCGAGACGCTGCGCGGAGGCCTGTCGCTCGCGCTCTCGGGGTTCGCGTTCTGGAGCCACGACATCGGCGGGTTCGAGGGCATGCCGGATGCCGGTGTCTTCAAGCGCTGGACGGCATTCGGGCTGCTGGGGTCGCACTCGCGCTTCCACGGCTCGAGCTCGTACCGGGTGCCGTGGGCGTTCGACGAGGAGGCCGTGGAGGTGACACGGCAGTTCACGCACCTCAAGATGCGCCTGATGCCGTACCTGTACCAGCAGGGTCTGGATGCCGCGGCGACGGGGGTGCCGCTGATGCGGCCGATGGTGCTGGAGTTCCCCGAGGATCCGGCGACCGCCTACCTCGACCGGCAGTACATGCTGGGCTCCGACCTGCTCGTCGCCCCGGTGTTCACCGAAGACGGAGAGGTCGAGTTCTACCTCCCCGCCGGCGAATGGACCTCGTTGCTGACGGGCGAGACCGTCACGGGCGGCGGCTGGCGGCGCGAGAAGCACGGGTTCGACTCGCTGCCGCTGTACGTACGGCCGGGCACGGCGCTCCCCTGGGGCGCCCGGGTCGACCGCCCGGACTACGACTACCATGACGGACTGCGGCTCCGGGTCTTCCCCGGCGGCGCCGGCAGCGCCACGGTCACCGTCACGGACCCGGATGGACGCGCCGAGGACTACACCGTCGACCTCGAGGAGATCACCGCATGACCAGCCTGCTCACGCCCCGCGACGACTACCGCGGCTCCGGACTCGTGTTCCCCGAGGACTTCACGTTCGGGTCGGCCACCGCCTCCTATCAGATCGAGGGAGCCGCGGCCGAGGACGGGCGCACCCCCTCGATCTGGGACACCTTCAGCAAGACACCGGGTCGGGTCTGGAACGGCGACACCGGCGACGTCGCGTGCGACCACTACCACCGTGTGGACGAGGACCTCGATCTGATGTCCGACCTGGGGCTCGAGGCCTACCGGTTCTCGATCGCCTGGCCGCGCATCGTCCCCACCGCATCGGGCGCGGTGAATCAGGCCGGGATCGACTTCTACTCGCGCCTGGTCGACAGGCTGCTCGAACGCGGAATCCGGCCGGTGGCGACGCTCTACCACTGGGACCTCCCGCAGTACCTCGAGGATGCCGGCGGCTGGACATCGCGGGCGACGACCGACGCCTTCGAGCGCTATGCCGAGATCATGGGTGCGGCCCTGGGCGACCGCGTGCACACCTGGACGACACTGAACGAGCCGTGGTGCTCGGCCTACCTCGGCTACGGCCAGGGCGGCCACGCACCCGGACGGCACGAACCGGAATCGGCACTGTCTGCCGTGCACCACCTGAACCTCGCCCATGGTCGCGCGGTGCAAGCGCTGCGATCCACCTCGACGGGCGACCCCGACTACTCGGTCACCCTGAACTTCCACGTGCTCCGCGGGCACGGCGACGGGGCTGCCGAGGCGATGCGCCGCATCGACGCCCTCGCCAACCGCGCGTTCACCGGCCCGATGCTGCGCGGCGAATACCCGGCCGATCTCCTCGAGGACACCGCGTCGGTCACCGACTGGAGCTTCGTGCAGGACGGGGACCTCGCCACGATCGCCCAGCCGATCGACGTGCTCGGCGTGAACTACTACTCGACCGCGACCGTGCGCCTCTGGGACGGTGTCTCGCCGAAGCAGCAGAACGACGGCCACAAGGGTGCCGCGGGCGGAACGGCCTGGCCCGGCAGCGACCAGCTGGTCGAGTTCGTCGAGCAGCCCGGTCCCTACACCGCCATGGGCTGGAACATCGCTCCGGAGGGACTGGAGGAGCTGCTGGTGTCGCTCTCCGAGCAGTTCCCCGAGCAGGCGCTCATGGTCACCGAGAACGGCGCCGCGTTCGACGACGAGGTCACCGGCGACGGTGCCGTGCACGACGTCGAGCGCACCGACTACCTGCGCCGACACTTCACCGCGGCGCACCGGGCGCTCGAGCGCGGCGTCGACCTGCGCGGGTATTTCGTGTGGTCGCTGCTCGACAACTTCGAGTGGGGGTACGGCTACGCCAAGCGCTTCGGCATCGTGCGGGTCGACTTCGACGACCTCGCACGCACCGTGAAGGACTCGGGGCTCTGGTACCGGGAGCTCATCCGCACCCGCACCGTGGAGGGCTGACCGCCTGACGTGCTTCGCCGGGCGGCCGTCAGGGGCGGTCGTCCGGCTTGCCGGGCTTCTTCCGGTTGGTCCAGGCGGCGATGGCCGATGCCGCCGCACCGGCTGCACGGTCGATCGCCTCAGCCGAGCGGCTGAGCATGTCCTGGGCCGCGTCCTGCCACGCCGCGTTCGGCGGGGCCTCGCCGGCCTGGACCCTCGCCGCGTGCTCGGCGGCCTCGAAGGCGCGCTCGAGCTCGGCGACTGCGTCTCGGTAGGCCGCGAAGTCGGCGGGGGTGGTCTTGCCGGAGACCGCGCGCCGCATCTCGGCCGCGTGTCCGGCTGCCCGCAGGTACGCCGCCGTGGCGGGGAGCTTGACATCGGTCATCGCGGGATAGGCGATCTGGAGCGCGGGGTCGGTCTCGTACCGCATCCACCGGACCGTCACGGCGTCGTGCGTGGCATGCAGCCGTTCCACGGGGCCGGGCTCGGAGGACGCCGGTATCGCCGCGCGTGCGGCGTTCAGACGCACCTGCCGGGCGCGCACGTCGGCCGAGGCCGCCTTGGCGTCGCGCTCCCGTTCCTTGAGCATGCGCCGCGCTCCGGCCACCTGTTCCGCTGTCGCGCGTTGCGCTGCGCGCTCCGCGGTCACGCGAGCCAGATCGGCACGGGCGATCTTCAGGGCGATGCGTCGCTCGGACGCGATCCGCTGCGCCGTCCTGAGGTCGTGGCGCGCCGCATCGACCTCGAGCCGACGCCCGCTCATCGTGCTGCTCCGGCGACGCAGACCGATCGCACCGGCCGTTCCCGCAGCGACGGCGGTCGGCGCGATCCACCACCACTCGGCGGCGAGCAGCAAGGGGTCCATGATTCGATGCTACCCAGGCGCGGCGACGGACGGATCCCCCGTGCCGTACTCCCGACGCCGATCCCCACCGCTGCGAGCACGGGGAGGTCCCGCGCCCGCAGAGGTGAGGTCATCGGCGTCATCAGACCAGTGTCTCCTGCCAGGCCGCGTGCAGCTGGGCGAACTTGCCGGTACCGCCGATGAGCGCGGCCGGAGTGTCGTCCTCGATGATCTGCCCGTGCTCCATCACCAGCACCCGGTCCGCGATCGCGACCGTCGACAGGCGGTGCGCGATGATGATCGCGGTGCGGTCCTTGAGCAGGGTCTGCAGCGCATCCTGGATCAACCGCTCCGACGGGATGTCGAGCGATGCCGTGGCCTCGTCGAGGATCAGCACCGCGGGGTCCGCGAGGAACGCCCTGGCGAACGAGATGAGCTGACGCTGACCGGCCGAGACCCGTCCACCGCGCTTGTTCACGTCGGTGCCGTAGCCGTCGGGCAGGGACGAGATGAACTCGTCCGCTCCCACCGCACGCGCGGCGGCCCTGATCTCGTCGAGCGACGCATCCGGCTTGCCGAGGGCGATGTTGTCGGCGACGGTGCCACTGAACAGGTAGGCCTCCTGCGTGACCATGACGATCGCGCGGCGGAGGTCCTTCGGGTGCAGCGAGCGGAGGTCGACGTCGTCGAGAGTGACCCGCCCCTGGGAGGGGTCGTAGAACCGCGAGATGAGCTTGGCCAGCGTGGACTTGCCCGCACCGGTCGTGCCCACCAGGGCGATCGTCTCACCGGCGGGGATGTCGAGCGAGAAGTTCGGGAGGATCGTCTTCTCGCCGTTGTAGCCGAAGGTCACCTCGTCGAACCGGATGTGGCCGCGGGATTCCCACAGGTCGACCGGCTTCTCGGGATCCGGAACGGTCGGCACCTCTTCGAGCACGCCCGACACCTTCTCCAGCGCGGCCGTGGCCGACTGGTAGGAGTTCAGGAACATCGCGATCTCCTGCATCGGAGCGAAGAAGTTGCGCACGTAGAGGACCGCCGACAGCAGCACACCCACGGTGAGCGCGTCCTCGGACACGCGGATGCCGCCCCACAGCACGACGATGCCGAGCACCAGCGCGGCGACGCCCATGAGACCGGGCTCGAACGTGCCGAACAGCAGCATCGAGCGGCGGTTCACATCGCGGTACTCTCCCGCGATCTCCTGGAATGCCTTGTCGTTGCGCGGCTCCTTGCGGAACGCCTTGACGGCGCGGATGCCGGTCATCGTCTCGACGAACTGGACGATCACCTTCGCGCTGATCACACGCGACTCGCGGTAGACCAGCTGCGAGCGCGAGTAGAACCACTTCATCAGGAAGAACAGCGGCACACCGCCGATCGCGAGGATCAGGCCGGACTGCCAGTCCCAGAAGCACAGGGCGATGAAGGTGAAGAGTCCGAAGAGCACGCCCGAGACGAGCTCGTTCAGACCTCCGTCGAGGAGCTCCTTGATGGAATCGAGGTCACTCGTCTGGCGCGAGATGATGCGACCCGACGTGTACGACTCGTGGAACTCCAGGCTCAGGCGCTGGGTGTGCAGGAAGATCCGCTTGCGCAGATCGAGCAGCACGGCCTGCGTCAGCTTGGCGGCGATGATGACGTACCAGGCGATCATCACGGCGGCCAGGATGCCGGCGGCCAAGTAGATGCCGCCGATCATGAAGGTCGGCATCCAGTCGGCCTGGTCGATGGCTGCAGGCAGCGCACGGTCGAGGCCGATGCTGATCAGGATGGGACCGGCGACCTGCAGAGCGGTCGAGATGATCAGTACCGCGGCGGCCAGCACGATCTGCGGCTTCAGCGGGCGCACCAGCGATCCGAGCAGCCGGAGAGACCGACGACGGATCTCCCTGCTCTCCTCGCGGGTGTACTCGGAACGATCCTCGTCCTGGGTTCCGGTGATGGCGGAGCTCATCGCTGCACCTCCTTCTCGGTGATCGGGTCTTCGTCGGCGGCCTCGGCTCTGCGGCCCTCACGGACCTCGTCTTCGACCTCGAGCTGTTCGTCGCGGATGATCGGGATCGCCCCGGTCCGCGCCGCCTCCTCGGCCTCCAGGCTGGAGATCACGTGGCGGTAGTGCCGGCTCGTCTTCAGCAGCTCGGAGTGGGTGCCCACCGCGGTCACGCGGCCGGCTTCGAGCAGCGCGACGCGGTCGGCGAGCGCGACGGTCGAGGGACGGTGCGCCACGATCAGAGCCGTCGTCTCGGCGAGAACATGCCGCAGTGCCTCTTCGACGAGCGCCTCGGTGTCGACGTCGAGCGCCGACAGCGGGTCGTCGAGCACGAGCACCTTCGGCGCCGCCGCCACCGCGCGGGCGAGGGCGAGCCGCTGACGCTGCCCACCGGAGAGGCTGAGCCCCTCCTCGCCGATCACGGTCTCGACGCCGTCGGGCAGCGAGTCCACGAACGACGCCTGCGCGACGTCGAGCGCTTCCCGGAGCACGCGCTCCCCCTCTTCGCTGTGCACGTCGAGGTCGGCACGGCCGAGCAGCACGTTCTCACGCACGGTCGCCGAGAACAGCGTCGCGTCTTCGAACGCCATCGCGATGTGCTGACGCAGTTCGGACAGCGGAAGATCGCGCACATCGACGCCGTCGAGCGTGACCTTGCCGCCCGTCACGTCATACAGGCGGGTGGGCAGCGTCGTGAGCGTGGTCTTGCCGCTGCCGGTGAGACCGACCAGCGCCATGGTCTCGCCGGGGCGGAGGACCAGATCGATGCCGTCGAGCAGATCGCGCTCGTTCGCACCGGCGTCCTGATACCGGAAGTGGGCGTTCACGAACGCGAGCTCGCCGCGAGGGTTCTCGATGTGCACGGGGTTCTCCGGGTCCGTGATGGTGTTGGTCTCGGAGAAGATGTCGAACACGCGGTCGGTCGCCGTGCGGGCGTCGAGCATGAACGAGAACAGGAAACCGATCGACTCGATGGGCCAGCGGAGCACGACGGCCATCGCGAAGAACGCGAACAGCTGTGCCTCGCCGATCTGGTCCACGGAGATCAGCCAGATGCCGGACATCAGGCTGAGGCCGAACGCGATCTGCGGCATCATGTCGAGCCAGAACCAGATCGACGCGATCGCACCGGCCTTGCTCATCTCGGTCTCGCGCAGCGTCTCGGCCTGGCGGCTGAAGCGGCTGAGCGCGTGCTTGCCGCGGCCGAAAGCCTTCAGCACGCGGATGCCGTGCACGCTCTCCTCGACGCTGGTCGCGAGGTCGCCGGCCTGGTCCTGGCTGCGGCGGGTGAGCGCGCCGTAGCGCTTCTCGAAGAGGTAGCCGCGGATCCACAGCGGGATCGCCGTGACCAGGAAGATCGTGCCGAGCAGCCAGTGCCAGCGGAACAGCAGCACCGATCCGATGATGATGGTGAGCACGTTGACGACGAGCAGCACGAGCCCGAAGGCCAGCCAGCGGCGGATGAGGCCGATGTCCTGCATCATGCGGCTGAGCAGCTGACCGGAGCCCCACCTGTCGTGGAAAGACACCGGCAGCGTCTGCAGGCGCGAATACAGCTCGGTGCGCATCTTGTACTCGACCTCGGTCGAGGGGTTGAGCACGAACTGACGACGCAGCCAGACCATCAGCGCCTCGCCGAGCCCCAGCGCGAAGACGGCGAGGGCACCCCAGACGATCGCGGTGAAGTTACCGGAGCGGACCGGTCCGCTGATGATCTGCTCGAGGACGATCGGGATCATCAGGGCGATGATGGCCGCGATGAGCGCGCTGGCAGCACCGCCGGCGAGCCGCCAGATGACGGGCTTCACGAACGGCTTCAGCCGCCACAGTGCGGCCGGAGTGGAAAGGGTGGACGAAGGCGAGGGATTCTGCGCGGAAGGCGAGGAAGACATGTCTCTCAGACGAGTTTCGTATGGAATGCGGTTGCGGAAGGGGACGGATGCGAGAGCGGACTCACAGAGTCCGGCATCCGGTGCAGAAGGGGCGGAGTGGCTCTAGGAGAGCGGGCGCGCCGGGGTCGAGCCGAGAGCTGCGATCCGCGCGGTGGCGATCGTGGTCATGGTGTCCTCCTCAGGGCTCGGCTGTGTCGTCCGGTCGGCGCGACAGCCCACCAGCCTATTGCTGTGAACCAGCTGAACACAAGACGCATTCCCGATTTGTTCGGCGTCTTTCGCGGCAATCCGTGATCAGCCCGCCTTCCGGCACGCCGACGCCGCACCGCCGGGGGTGGGCAGCGCGGCGAGGAGAGGACGTTCAGGCGGCGATGCTCTCGCGCGCGAGCAGGCTCTCCTTCACGTCGAGACCCCAGGCGAAGCCGCCGAGGCTGCCGTCGGTGCGCAGCACGCGGTGACACGGCACGAACAGCGCCGGGGCGTTCCGCGCGCAGATCGAGGCAGCCGCGCGCACGGCGTTCGGGTTGCCGAGCCGTGCCGCGAAGCCGGTGTAGGTGAGCGGGGCACCGGGTTCGATCGCCCGCAGCGCCGACCATCCGGCGAGCTGCAGCACGGTGCCCGACTGCTTCACCGTGACCGTGTCGATCGCGGACAGGTCGCCCGCGTAGAAGGCCAGTGCGGCGTCCCCAGCTTCTGTCTCCGTCTCGCGGAGCTCCTCGGGGCGGTTCGCCGGAGACAGTCGCTCAAGGATCGCCTCGACGTCGGAGGTCCACCCCGACGACAGCACCCGCTGGCGCTCGTCGGCGAGGATCGTGAAGGCCCCGTCCGGGGTCTCGATTGTCTGGATGAGAGCGGTCATGAGGTCTCCTTCGATGTCGTGTCAGCTGTGGTCGCAGCGCGGGCGGTGGATGCCGCGCGCCGGGGCCCCGCCGGTCGCACCGGGGCGGCGCGCCAGAGATGCGCGCTCAGGTAGCTGCGCCAGGGGGCGGTGCGTTCCGCCCAGGCCGTGAGCGGCCGGGCCTCTCCCGGGAGTCCGGAGGCCGCAGCTCCCGCACGCAGCGCGACGTCGCCGGGGAGCAGGATGTCGGGGTCGCCGAGCACCCGCATGCGCACGTAATCGGCCGTCCACGGTCCGATCCCCGGCATGGCGAGGAGGGCCGCGCGCTGCTCGCCACCGTCATCGCCGACCGTCAGGGTCAGCGAGCCGTCGGCGAGGGCCGCGGCGGCGCCCGTGATCGCGCGGATGCGGGCGGCGGGGCCGCGCAGCACCTCGGCGCCGCGCTCGGCGATCGCGGTCATCGTGGGGAAGAGCAGTCCCTGCTCGGTGCGCTCCCCCAGCGCCTCGGTGAGCGCGATGAGCGCCGTGCGGGCGGCGACCACCGTGATCTGCTGCCCGATCATCGCGCGGATGAGCATCTCGTGCGGGTCGGCGGAGCCGGGAACCCGCATGCCGGGCGTGCGGGCGACGAGCGGGGCGAGCTCGGGGTGCGCGGAGAGCGCTTCGTCGATCGCCAGCGGATCGGCGTCGAGGTCGAAGATGCGGCGCACGGTAGCCACCAGCGGCGCCAGATCGCCGAGGCGCGCGACTCGAGCCCGCAGGTGCAGGCGTTCCGACGCATCCTGACTCACCTCGAACCAGGCGGGACCGCCGGCCATCCGCAGATGCCGGGAGAACGACGACGCCGTGGTCTCTTCGACCCCGGGTACGGCGCGTGCCGCCATCCACGTGAAGATGCCGCTCGCGTCGAGCGGACCGCGGTACGGCAGGACGAGGTCGATCGCACCGGGGACCGCGGAGGCCGGCAGGCGTCGACGCGCCCTGAGCTCGCCGGGGGTGAGCCCGAACACCTCGCGGATCGTGTCATTGCACTGGCGGATGCTGGCGAAGCCGGCCGAGAACGCCACATCGGAGATCGGCATGTCCGTGCCGACGAGCAGCATCCGTGCCGTGTGTGCGCGATGCGCCCTGGCGAGGGCGAGCGGTCCGGCACCGAGTTCGGTCGTCAGCAGTCGGGTGAGGTGTCTGCTCGAGTATCCGAGGCGCGCGGCGAGCCCCGGCACCCCCTCGCGCTCGACGACGCCGTCGAAGATGAGGCGCATGGCCCTGGCCGCGACGTCGCCGCGGATGTCCCACGCCGGAGACCCGGGGGCCGCCTCGGGCAGGCAGCGCTTGCACGCGCGGTATCCGGCTTCGTGTGCGGCCGCGCTCGTCGGATAGAACGTCACGTTCTGCCGTTTGGGTGTGCGAGCAGGGCAGCTCGGACGGCAGTAGATCCCGGTCGATCGCACCGCCGTCACGAACTGCCCGTCGAAGCGGGTGTCGCGCGCGCTGATGGCACGGTAGCGCTCGTCGAAGTCGATCACGGGGAAGCTCATACCTCCACCCTGCCACGCACCTCCGACCTCGACTGGCGGAAATCGGACATCACTGTGCGCCTCAAGACCGAACCCCCGAGCTGACACTGAGACCCCGACACAACCACGAGACCCCGGCCTGCAGACGTCGGCAGGCCGGGGTCTCGGCGCGAAGCGGGGGTGTCGGCGCGGACGCCGGCCGCTCAGTGGAAGAAGTGACGCTCTCCGGTGAAGAACATCGTGACGCCGGCCTTGCGAGCCGCGTCCACGACCTCCTCGTCGCGCACCGATCCGCCGGGCTGCACGATCGCGGTGACACCGGCGTCGATCAGCACCTGGGCGCCGTCCGCGAACGGGAAGAAGGCATCCGACGAGGCGACCGAACCGGCAGCCCGGTCGCCGGCGCGCTCGACCGCGAGGCGGCACGAGTCGACGCGGTTGACCTGGCCCATGCCGACGCCGACCGTGGCGTTGTCCTTCGCGAGCACGATGGCGTTCGACTTGACGGCGCGGCAGGCCTTCCACGCGAAGATGAGGTTCTCCATCTCCTCGTCGCTCGGACGCTCGCCCGACACGAGCTCCCAGTTCTTCGCGACGGAACCGATATCGTCGGGGAAGCGGTCGGCGTCCTGCAGCAGCAGTCCGCCCGAGACCAGGCGTACGTCCATGCGCTCCTGCTGCCAGTCCTGCGGCAGCTGCAGCAGTCGCAGGTTCTTCTTCGCCTTGAACACCTCGAGGGCGGCAGGCTCGAACGACGGCGCGACGATGACCTCGGTGAAGATGTCCTTGAGGTTCTCGGCCATCTTCAGGGTCACCGTGCCGTTCGCGGCGATCACCCCGCCGTACGCCGAGACCGGGTCGCACTCGTGCGCGCGCAGGTGGGCGCTGGCGATCGGGTCGAGGGCATTCGGGGCGGTCGTGGCGATGCCGCACGGGTTGGCGTGCTTGATGATCGCGACGGCCGGCTTGACCATGTCGTACGCGGCCCGCAGCGCGGCATCCGCGTCGACGTAGTTGTTGTACGACATCTCCTTGCCCTGCAGCTGCGTGGCCTGGGCGATGCCGTGACCGCCGGCGCGCGTGTAGATCGCGCCGCGCTGGTGCGAGTTCTCGCCGTAGCGGAGGGTCGCGAGGCGCTCGGCCTGGATCGTCAGATGTGCGGGCAGGTCGCCGGGCTCGGTGAGCGTGCCCTCGGCGAACCACTGCGCCACCGCGGTGTCGTAGGCGGCGGTGTGCGCGAATGCGCGGGCCGCGAGCTCGCGGCGCTGCGCAACCGAGGTGCCTCCGGCGGCCACGGCCTCGACGATCGCGGGGTAGGACTGCGGCGACACGACGATCGCGACGTTGGCGTGGTTCTTCGCCGCGGCGCGCACCATGGCGGGTCCGCCGATGTCGATCTGCTCGACCACGTCGTCGCCGACCGCGCCCGAGGCGACGGTCTCGACGAACGGGTACAGGTTCACCACGACGAGCTCGAACGGCGCGATGTCGAGCTCCTCGAGCTGACGCTCGTGCTCCTCGAGGCGCAGGTCGGCCAGCAGGCCGCCGTGGACCTTCGGGTGCAGCGTCTTGACGCGACCGTCGAGCATCTCGGCGACCCCTGTGACGGCCGCGACGTCGGTCACGGTGAAGCCGGCATCGCGGATGGTCGCGGCGGTCGACCCGGTCGAGACGATCTCCACCCCGGCATCGGCGAGAGCCGCAGCGAGGACGAGCAGGTCGGTCTTGTCGCTCACCGAGACGAGCGCGCGCCGGATCGGCACGGTGTCGCGATCGCGGTAGAGCGTGGGGTCGTGGCGGGGGCCGGCCATGATGGGCTCCTTCGTGCGGGGGCGTCGGGTGGGGGTCAGGAAGCAGGCGTGAGGGTGAGCTCGCCGGTGGCGATCCCGCGGACGACATCGATGAGCAGTCGACGTTCGACGGGCTTGATGCGCTCGTGCAGGCTGTGCTCGGTGTCGCCGTCGAGCACGGGCACGCGCTCCTGGGCGAGGATCGGCCCGGTGTCGACGCCGTCATCGACGACGATCACGCTGGCACCGGTCTCGGAGACGCCGGCGGCGAGCGCATCGCGGACGCCGTGCGCTCCGGGGAACTCCGGCAGGAACGCGGGGTGGGTGTTGATGAGGCGCGGTGTGTACCGCGCGACGAGCGACGCGGGCAGCAAACGCATGAGTCCGGAGAGCACGACGAGGTCGGGATTCCAGACCGCGAGCTGGCGTCCGAGCTCGTCACCCCAGGCCTCACGGCTCTCGTGCTCGTGCCACGGCACGGTGAAGCTGGGGATGCCGAACTCCTCGGCGTGGGCCAGCCCGTCGGCTTCGCGGTCGGCACCCACGACGATCACCCTGGCGGGGAAATCGGGATGACGAGCGGCCTCGAGGAGGGCGCGAAGGTTCGAGCCGGTGCCCGAGATGAGAACGGCGACCGTGAGCACGCGCCCAGTCTACCGGGGTGTGCATACTGCTCCCGCCCGGTGTCCGGGGCCGAGCGGACCCCGCCGTCAGTCGCGCGGTTCCGCCGGATCGCGCGGCGGTGCGAGGAACCCGCGCACGTCATCGAGCGGCGCCGTGTCGTCGGCGGCTGACACGTCCGTGAAGGGCACAGCGGACGCCGCGCCGGCGACGACGACAGCATTCGGATCGAGCTCGGTCATCTCGGCGATCCACCGGTCCGTGCGCTCCTCGGCGAGCTCATCACGGTTCCGCGGAGACAGCAGCAGGATGGCCGCCCCGACCAGCACCTCCGCACCGAGCGCGAGGGCGAACGGATAGGCAGCCGGTCCGACGACAGCCAGCCGCCCCGGACCCATCGAGCCGTTCGCGAGGGCGGCTGCGAGCCCGCCGACCCCGGCACTCAGAGCCGCGATGCCGACGGCGATCACCGCACGCTGCAGCATCCCGAGGGGTGTGCCCTCCCACACGAGGCGCGAGCGGACCGCCCAACCGGCGAACGCACCGGCGGCGACGGGGATGAGCACGACGATCAGCATCCAGATCGAGCTGTTCTCCGGCAGCAGCCCGAACACGGGGATGCCGGGGACGACGCCGAGCTGCGTACCCGCGGGCGACACCGCCGTTCCGGCGCCGACGGCGAAGCCGGGACCGGCGAGCCATGCTGCCGTCCACACGAGCATGGTCGGCAGGTAGGCGAGCTGGGCGAGGGTCATCACCGTCGCGCCGAGCGCGTCGACCCTGGCGGCCTGGAACAGCGCCACGACCTCTCCCCCGCGGAGCAGCGTGGCGACGGCCAGGGCGAGGGCGGACGCGCCGACCACTCCGACGAGGGCGAAGGCGGCGCCGCGCACGATCGCCGCCGGAACGGGCGCCCAGTCCTCGCGGGCGTCGAACCAGTCGTGCAGTCGGTCGAGGATGCCGCCGTCACCCTCCTCCCACGCGATGCGCACCGCGCCGCAGAGCACACCGACGAGGTAGACCGCGGCGGGGAGGATGATCGCCGGCGCGAACGGCGTCTGCGCCGCGTCGAGTCGCGCCGTCAGCGCGACACCGGCGGCGATGAGGGTGAACACGGCGGCTCCGGTGAGCGAGCCGAGCAGCCAGGCTCCGGCCTTCGCCGCTCTGCTGCCCGAACGCGCCGCGAAGAGCAGCGTGAACACCAGGAAGGCGAGCGGTGTGATCGACACGACGAAGTTCGCCGCCGCCGGTGGGATCGCGAGTGCGACGAGGAGCGTGTCCGGGATCGTGATCGTCAGCGGAACGCCGTGGCCGAACTCCCAGAGCGTCCCGGTGAGCGGCCAGAGGGCTCCCCAGTCGGCCGTGATCCCGAAGGCGACGGTCCACAGCAGGGTCAACGGCGCGAGCAGCACGACGAGGCCGACCGCCGCGGCGATGGCGGCGTCGAAGGCGGCGAGGAGCGCGACGAGGAGGCGTTGCATAGCGTTTCGAGACTACGACGAGTTGCCGACGAAGCCCTGGGGGCGCGCGTGGGGTCGGCGACACGATAGCGTTTCTCCGGAGGTTTCCCGATGACAACTGCCCCGCCCGCCCCGGCATCCACCGAGCCCAAGAACTCCCTGGACCGCTTCTTCGAGATCAGCAAGCGCGGATCCACGATCGGCACCGAGATCAGAGGGGGTCTGGTGACGTTCGTCACGATGGCCTACATCGTGATCCTGAACCCGATCATCCTCTCCGGCAAGCCCGACGTCGCCGGGAACATGCTCGAGTTCAATGCCGTGGGAGCCGCCACCGCGCTGACCGCCGGTGTGATGACGATCCTGTTCGGACTCGTCACGCGTCTCCCCTTCGGTTTCGCCGCCGGCCTCGGCATCAACGCCTTCGTCGCGTTCTCGGTCGTCGGCCAGGTGACCTGGCCCGAGGCCATGGCACTGGTGATGATCAACGGTGTCGTCATCGTGCTGCTCGCCGCCACCGGACTTCGGAAGGCGATCTTCGACGCCGTGCCGTTCCAGCTGAAGATCGCGATCACGGTCGGCATCGGCCTGTTCATCGCCTTCATCGGCTTCGTCAACTCGGGCTTCGTCACCGCGACCGGCGCCTCGTCGCCGCCGGTGGGCCTCGGCGTCAACGGCTCGGTCGCGACAGTGCCGACACTGCTCTTCGTGATCACGCTCCTGCTCACCGGCATCCTCGTCGCCCTCAAGATCAAGGGCGGCATGCTGATCGGCCTCATCGGCGGCACCGTGCTCGCGGTGATCGTCGAGGCCATCTGGCACATCGGAGCCCGTGGCTTCGACGATGAGGGCAACGTGGTCAACCCGGGCGGCTGGGGACTCACGGTACCCGCACTGAACGGCTCCCCCGTGGGCATTCCCGACCTCAGCCTGATCGGCGCGGTCGACTTCAGCTTCGACCTGAGCAAGGTCAGCCTCGTGGCGATCGTGATGATCGTCTTCACGCTGCTGTTCACGAACTTCTTCGACGCCATGGGCACCATGACCGGTCTCGCGAAGGAGGCCAACCTGGCCGACGACAACGGCGACTTCCCGCGCATCAAGTCCGCGCTGGTCGTCGAGGGTGTCGGTGCGATCGCCGGTGGGGCGACCTCGTCGTCGTCCAGCACGGTCTTCATCGAGTCGGGTGCGGGCATCGGCGAGGGCGCGCGCACGGGACTCGCGAACGTCGTGACCGGCGTCGTGTTCCTGATCGCGATGTTCCTGACCCCGCTCACCTCGATCGTCCCGACCGAGATCGCCGCAGCCGCGCTGATCATCGTCGGAGCCATGATGATGGCGCAGATCCGCTACATCGACTTCAGCGACTTCCGCGTGCTGCTGCCGGTGTTCCTCACCGTCTCGGTCATGCCGCTGACCTACTCGATCGCGAACGGCATCGGCGCGGGCTTCGTGAGCTGGGTGCTCATCCACGCCTTCTCCGGCAAGGCCAAGACCATCAGCCCGCTGCTGTGGGTCGTCGGCGCCGGTTTCCTGATCTTCTTCGCGCGAGGGCCCATCGAGGTGCTCTTCGGCGTCGGGATCTGACCCGAAGCATCACAAGAGGGGCGGATGCTGCGGCATCCGCCCCTCTTTGGTGTTCAGCCCCCGTAGGCGGCGGCGAACTCCGCGGACGGCTCGATCGGCTCGATCACGTCGATCAGCACACCACCGGGAGCCTCGACGATGAAGTGCCGCTGCCCGAAGGCCTCGTCCCGCAGGGGCAGCCGCTCCGGCAGCCCGCGCTCCCCGACCAGCCGCGCGTGTTCGGCTGCGGCATCGGGGACCTCGACGTTGAGCAGCAGTCCGCGCACCGGCTCGCGGAAGCCTTCCGGGATGGTCTCGTGTGTCCGGTCCAGAAGCGCGAGCTCTCCGCCGACGAAGCGCAGGCTCACGTACCAGTCGGCCTCGAACGTCGTCTCGAAGCCGAGTTCCTCGCGGTAGAACTGCGTGGCAGCGGCGACGTCGTCGACCATCAGCACCGGATAGAAGCTCGTGATCTCCATCATCTCTCCTTTTACGTACAGTGTGTTTGTATCCTTCCGTTAGAATACATACACGCCGCACGTAAAGGAACCCCATGCCCCGAGCATCCGCCGCCGACGCCGCTGAGACCGCACGCCGGATCCTCGATGCCGCGACCACGCACTTCGCCGAACAGGGATACGCCACCGCGTCCGTCGACGAGATCGCCCAGGCGGCCGGAGTCACCCGCGGCGCCGTTTACCACCACTACTCGTCGAAGCCGCTGCTCTTCGCGGCGGTCGCTGCGGCACAGCAGGAGGTCGTCGCGGGGGCGATCGTGAAGGCCACTGCCGCGGGCGTTCCGGACGCCGCGCTCCGCGACGGCAGCCACGCGTTCCTCGACGCCATCACCCGAGGAGCGGCTTCGCGCATCCTCCTCGTCGACGGCCCGGCCGTGCTCGGCTGGCAGGAATGGCGAAGGCTGGATGCCGATGGGCCCGAACGGGAGCTGCGCCTGGGACTGCGCGAAGCCGGGGCCGCCCCCGCCGTCCTCGACGCCCTGACCGCGGCGCTGTCCGGAGCGATGAACGAACTCGCGCTCTGGCTCGCCGCGCACCCGGACGATACCGACGCGCGGACGCAGGCCCACACGGCGCTCGACGACATTCTGGACGCGGTGACCCCGCGCACCTGACTCGACGGTCCACCAACCGAGGGGATGAAAGAAGGCCCCGGAGTGGAGTCCGGGGCCTTCAGATCAAGCGTAACTCAGATCAGAGCGACTCGATGATCGCGCGCATCAGGTCTGCCGTCTCGGACGGCGTCTTGCCGACCTTGACGCCGGCGGCCTCGAGGGCCTCCTTCTTCGCCTGAGCGGTACCGGCCGAGCCGGAGACGATCGCACCGGCGTGACCCATGGTCTTGCCCTCGGGAGCCGTGAAGCCCGCGACGTAGCCGACGACCGGCTTGGTGACGTGCGCCTTGATGTAGTCGGCCGCACGCTCCTCGGCGTCGCCGCCGATCTCACCGATCATGACGATGGCCTTGGTCTCGGGGTCGGCCTCGAACGCGGCGAGCGCGTCGATGTGCGTGGTGCCGATGACCGGGTCGCCGCCGATGCCGATGGCGGTCGAGAAGCCCAGGTCGCGCAGCTCGAACATCATCTGGTAGGTCAGGGTGCCCGACTTCGACACGAGGCCGATCGGCCCCTTGCCCGTGATGTTCGCCGGCGTGATGCCGACGAGCGCCTCGCCCGGCGTGATGATGCCGGGGCAGTTCGGGCCGATGATGCGGGTCTTGTTGCCCTTGCTCTGTGCGTAGGCCCAGGCCTCGGCCGAGTCGCCGACGGGGACGCCCTCGGTGATGACGACGAGCAGCGGGATCTCGGCGTCGATGGCCTCGATCATCGCGTCCTTCGTGAAGGCACCGGGGACGAACGCGATCGACACGTCGGCGCCGGTCTCCTTCATGGCCTCGGCGACCGAGGCGAAGACGGGCAGTTCGACGGCGTTGCCGTCCTTGTCGGTGTGGGCGACCGTGGTGCCGGCCTTGCGGGCGTTCACGCCACCGACGACCTGGGTGCCGGCCTTGAGCATCAGCGCGGTGTGCTTGGTGCCCTCGCCGCCGGTGATGCCCTGGACGATGACCTTGGAGTCCTTGTTGAGGTAGATCGACATTCTTCTAGTCCTTCAGTCTCAGGCGTTGGCGAGCTCGGCGGCCTTGTCGGCGCCCTCGTCCATCGTGGCGGCCAGGGTCACGAGCGGGTGCGCGTACTCGGCGAGGATCGCGCGACCCTCGTCGACGCGGTTGCCGTCGAGGCGCACGACGAGCGGCTTGGAGGCCGTGGCGCCCAGCGTCTCGAGGGCACCCTTGATGCCGTTGGCGACGGCGTCGCACGCCGTGATGCCACCGAACACGTTGACGAACACGCTCTTGACCTGCGGGTCGCCGAGGATGACGTCGAGGCCCGCGGCCATGACCTCGGCCGAGGCGCCGCCGCCGATGTCGAGGAAGTTGGCCGGCTTCACGCCGTTGTGGTTCTCGCCCGCGTAGGCGACCACGTCGAGCGTGGACATGACGAGCCCTGCGCCGTTGCCGATGATGCCGACCTCGCCGTCGAGCTTCACGTAGTTGAGGCCCGACTGCTTGGCCTTGGCCTCGAGCGGGTCTGCGGCGTCCTTGTCCTCGAGCGCCTCGTGCTCCGGGTGACGGATCTCGGAGGCGTTGTCGTCGAGCGTGACCTTGCCGTCGAGCGCGATGATGTCGCCCTCTTCGGTGCGCACCAGCGGGTTGACCTCGACCAGCGTCGCGTCCTCGCCCTTGTAGACGTCGAAGAGCTTGACGAAGACGTCGGAGACCTTCTCGACGAGGTCTTCGGGGAAGTTCGCCGCGCGAGCGATCTCGACGGCCTTCTCCTTGTCGATGCCCGTGAGCGGGTTGACCTCGACGCGCGCGAGCGCCTCGGGACGCTCCACCGCGAGCTCCTCGATCTCCATGCCGCCCTCGACCGAGCAGAGGCTCAGGTAGGAGCGGTTGGCGCGGTCGAGCAGCACGGAGAAGTAGAACTCCTCGGCGATGCGCGCGCCCTGCGCGACCATGACGCGCTTGACGACGTGGCCCTTGATGTCGAGGCCGAGAATGGCCTTCGCTGCCTCGTACGCCTCATCGGGCGTCTTGGCGACCTTGACGCCGCCCGCCTTGCCACGGCCGCCGGTCTTGACCTGAGCCTTGACGACGACCACTCCACCGATCTTCTCGGCGGCCGCCCTCACCTCTTCAGGGGTGTCCGCGACGATGCCGGCGAGGACCGGCACTCCGTACTTTTCGAAAACGTCTCGTGCCTGGTACTCGTACAGATCCACTGTGGTTCCTTCACTGGGCTGCTGTCTGGTAATTCTCTCGATGTCGAGACATCGACCAGTCCCCCAGCCTACTACCTCGGCCTGGACGCTCCTGCGGCCGCGGCATCGCCGGGTCAGCGCAGTGCCGGGACGCCCCAGCGCCTCGCCGGCAGCGCGGCAAGACGGAGCTGCCGCGAGATCACGAGCGGGACGACCACGAGGGCGGCACCGGTGGCGACGACCACGGGTCGCACCACGACAACCGGAAGCGAGCCCCACAGGGCGACCAGTATCGAGCCGACGAGGACGGCCACGAGCACGAGTTCGGTGACGAGCAGCTGCCGGCGCATCGTCGCGCTCTCCACGGCCAGCGTGGTCGTCCGCCCTCGCACCGCGATGTGCTCGGTCCAGCGCGAGCCGTCCCACCAGCGCAGGGTGCCGCGTCGCCGGGTCTCGAACCATCCGGCCGCAATTCCGCGCTCACTCACGCTCTCAGTATGACGGCCTCGCCTCGGCGTCTCCGCCCGCCGAGGTCTAGGCTTTCGCCATGCACGAATCCGCAGAACTGCGCACCGGCGTCGTGGCCGCAGCGCTCGAGCTCTTCAGCGCCCAGGGGTTCGACCAGACCTCGGTGGAACAGATCGCCAAGGCCGCCGGTGTCTCGCGCTCGACGTTCTTCCGCCAGTTCGGCGGCAAGGAGGACGTGGTGTTCGCCGACCACGAGGTGCTCCTCGAGCAGCTCAGGGAGTTCCTCGCCGAGGGGCACGACGACCCGTGGGGCGCGGTGTGCGCGGCCTCGGAGTCGGTCTTCGCACATTTCGCGCACGACCCCGAGCTCGCCCGCCGTCGCTACCAGATCGTGCGCGAGGTGCCCGTGCTGCGCGAACGCGAGATCATCACGGTCTTCCGCTACGAGCGGCTGTTCGACGAGTACCTGCGCGGAGCGCTTCCCGGCGTCGACCCGCTGGATGCCGTGGGCTTCGCCGCCCTCGTGACCGCCGTGCACAACCACGTGCTGCGCCAGCTGCTGCGGGGGCGCAAGAAGGTGCCACTGGCAACCCTGCAGACGGCGCTGGCCGATGTGCGCCGCCGCTACGGTGTGGCGGGCGAAGCCGCCACCGCCCCGGACGACATGGTCGTCGCGGTGTTCCCGCGCTCGATGCCGATCGCCGAGGTCAGCCGCCGCCTGCAGTCGGAGCTCGACTAGCCGCTCGAGGGTCGTGGAACCGAGTATCGAGGAGTACGATACTCAGGTCCACGAAGGAGCCCCATGAGCACTGCAGCCACCCCGTTCCCCGGCGAACGGGTCTCGTCGTACGACATCACCGCGCGTCAGGACAGCGACTACTACGCCGTCTTCACCGACATCCCCGCCGCCGATCGCGAGGCGTGGGACCGGGCGAAGTCCTACGTCGACGAGGTCGCCCCGCAGATGGCGGATGCCTGGGACCGCGCGGAGTACCCGCTGGAGGCGGCCCGTCGGATGGGCGAGATGGACCTCGTCGTCGACGGCGTCCAGCACCCTTCGCTCACGAGCGTGTCGCCGCTGGCCGCCGGGCTCGTCAACATGGAGATCTCCCGCGGCGACGGTTCGCTGGGCACGATCCTCGCCGTGCAGGGCGGGCTCGCCCTGCGCACCCTCGCGCTGTTCGGCTCCCCGGATCAACAGGAGAGGTGGTTGACCGCTCTCGCCGACGGGTCGGTCCTCGGCTCCTTCGCGCTGACCGAGCCCGACCACGGCTCGGACTCCGTCTCCCTCGAGACCGTCGCCCGCCGCGACGGCGACTCGTGGGTCATCCGCGGCGCGAAGAAATGGATCGGCAACGGCGCGTCCGGCGGCATCACGTTCGTGTGGGCGCGGATCGACGACGAGGGCGCCGACGAGCACGGCGCGGTTCGCTGCTTCCTCGTCGAACAGGAGACGCCGGGGTACACCGGGAGCGTGATCCGCGGCAAGGCCTCGCTGCGGGCTATCCACCAGGCCCACATCGTCCTCGACGACGTGCGGGTGCCGCTCGACGCCGTGCTGCCGGGGACGAAGAGCTTCAAGGACGCCTCGACCGTGCTGTACGCGACCCGCTCCGGCGTCGCCTGGTCGGCACTCGGACACGCGACCGCCTGCTACGAGGCCTCACTCGCCTACGCGACCCAGCGCGTGCAGTTCGGCAAGCCGCTCGCGAAGTTCCAGATGGTGCAGGAGCGCCTCACCCACATGCTCGAAGATCTCACCGCCATGCAGCTGTATTGCCGGCGGATGGCCGATCTCGAGACCGCGGGCGAGCTGCGGCCGACCCAGGCGTCGCTCGCGAAGTTCCACAACACACGCGCCGCGCGACGCATCGCCTCGACCGCTCGCGATCTGCTCGGCGGCAACGGCATCCTGCTCGAGAACGGCGTCATCCAGCACATGGCCGACATCGAGGCCATCCACACCTACGAGGGCACGGAGAGCGTGCAGGCGCTGCTGCTCGGGCGTGACATCACCGGGATGAGCGCGTTCGCCTGAGACCCGATCCTTCAGGGTCGGCTCACCGACGGCCGGCGCGCACGTGGCGCTCCCGGCTCGCCGCCGCCCCGGCCACGGCCTGCACGCCGAGCAGCAGGACCAGCGCCGCGACGGGCACAGCCCACCCCCCAACGGCGGCGTGCAGGATGCCGAGGCCGATCGGACCGAGACCCGCCAGCAGGTAACCGATCCCCTGCGCCATGGTCGACAGGTGCGCCGTGTGCCGCGCATCGGGCGCGCGGAGCACGATGTAGGTCAGCGAGAGGGCGATGGCCGCTCCCTGTCCGAGCCCGAGCAGCGTCATCCACACCCAGGGCGCAGCTCCACCCGGCGCGACGAGAAGACCGATCAGCCCCGCCGCGCACAGGAGTGCGGAGAGCACGACGGGAAGCCAGGTCGGTCGGATGCGGCGGAGCATCGTCGGTACGAGCAGCGCCGCCGCGATACCGGGAAGGCTCGAGTACGACAGCAGCAGGCCGGCGTCGGACACCGGCACGCCAGCGTCCTGCAGGATCGTCGGGATCCAGGTCAGGGCAGCGTAGTAGCTCAGGCTCTGCAAGCCCATGAATCCCGTGACCGCCCACGCGACGGGGTCGCGCAGCAGCGCAGACATCCGCGGCTCGTTCCGCGGCTCCACGATCGCGTCGACGGGGGCACCGGCCGCGGTCGCTGAACCGGTGACCGCGCGCATCGCCCGAGGCAGCCAGACCAGCAGGGCGAGCACGGCGGGAATCGCCCAGATCGCCAGAGCACCCCGCCATGATCCGTCGAGCGCGGTCATGAACGGCACGGTCAGAGCGGCGGCCGCCGCAGCACCGAGGAACAGCGCCGTCGAGTACAGCCCCATCATCAGGCCGAGACGGTGCGCGAAGTCCTGCTTGATCACGGCGGGCATGCAGACGTTGGCGACCGCGATGCCCGCGCCGACCAGCACCGTGCCACCGAAGAGCGCCAGCGGAGAGGGAACGAGGCGGATCCCGATGCCGAGTGCCACGACCACCATCGTCAGCGCGAGCAGCCGATGCAGTCCGATCCAGCGCGTCAGCGTCGGGGTGAGGAACGCGAAGGCACCGAACGCGAACACGGGGATCGTCGTCAGGAGTCCGGCCGCCGCCGCGGGGATGCCGAGGTCGTGCTCGATCGCGGGCAGGACCGGGCCGACCGACGCGACGCCCATGCGCAGGTTCAGGGCGATCATCAACAGGCCGATGCCCACGTATATCCCGGTGAGGACGCCGCCGCGGCGCACGGACGGCGTGGTCAGCGGGGTCGGCGCGGTGTCGAACGGCTCCTGCATCGTGGTCATGCCTCGAGTCCAGCATCCGGCCCGCCCATCAGGAAACACGTAAACTACATTTTGATGTCGAATACTCGCCAATCCTCCCGGCTGGTCGATCTGAATCTCGTCGACTTCGATTCCCTCGGAACACTTCCCATGGAGGGCGCCTACCGCTTCGCGCACGCGGAGACGTCGCCGCGCCACGCACACCCGCTCGGGCACCTGGTGCACGCGGCCTCAGGAGTGTTGTCGCTGCTCACCGACGAGGGCGCATGGATCGCGCCGTCGACGCGCATGGCATGGGTGCCCGCCGGCGCCGAGCATCGTCATCGGGCGCACGGACGCACGGACATGCGCATCGTCCACCTGACCGACGAGCTGGCCGCCCTGTTGCCCGCCTCCCCCGCCGTGCTCGTCGCGACACCGCTCGCCCGCGAGGCCGTGCTGGCGATGACGTCCGACCACTCACGCACGGCGAGCGCGCTGGACCACCTGCGCCGCGTGATCGTCGATGAGGCGATCACCGCGCCGGAACAGCCACTGCACCTGCCCGAACCCCAGGATCCGCGTCTGCGTCGCGCAGCCCGCATCGTCGAGGACGACCTCGCCCTGCCTGTGAGTCTCGGCGAGCTCAGCGCGCGCACCGGCACGACCGAGCGGACGCTGAGCCGGCTGTTCCCGCAGGAGACCGGCATGGGATATCGGCAGTGGCGTCTCCAGCTGCGCGTGCACCGGGCGCTCGTCCTGCTCGCCGACGGCACCTCGGTGACCGACACGGCTGCCGCGTGCGGGTGGGCGACGACCAGCCAGTTCATCGAGCAGTTCACCCCGCTCGTGGGGATGACCCCCGGCCGCTATCGTCTATCGCAGCCTCTGCCGTGAGTCGACGCACGTGCCGGTGCCGGCGCGTGTCTCCCAGTCGAATCAGACCGGACGCACCATGCACACGAGCCGCTCCCGGTCGTCCCAGGACGGCACGCGCTCGAAGCCGCGCGATTCATAGAGACGCAGAGCACCCTGTCGCCAGTCCCAGACGGACAGTCGAACTTCAGTCGCACCTGACTCGGCCGCCGCGTGCACGGCGCCGTCGAGCAACGCCGACCCCACACCGCGGCCGCGGGCTGCAGGAACCGCCCAGAGACGTTTGATCTCCGCGATCCCCTCCCGTTCCGAGAGCACGACCACACCGACGACGCGTTCCTCAAGCTGTGCGAGCAGAACCCGATGCCCGGCATACGCGGCGGCCGGGGTCTGCACCTCGCGGCGATAGCGTTCCGGGAGCGGGGCGGCAGGGTCCGGAACGGTCCCTGCCTGCTGGTGCTTCTCGAGCTCGGTCTGCAGCAGATAGGCCCGCACCGCGGAACCGACCTCGATCGCATCGGGGCCGGTCAGATCGGCTACGCGGATCATCGGTTGCTCGAGCGGACTGTGCGCGTCGACGCTCACCGTCAGTCGCAGCCGCAGCCGCCGGACGGGGTCTTCACCATGAAGCACACGTCGCACACGCCGTAGTCCCGCTCCTCCACCGGCTTGGGTGCCTTCTCGGCACGCGGAGCGGAGACACGAGGAGTCGTGGTGCGCTTGGCAGCGCGCGGCGGGGTCAGCGGGATGAACTCGCTCGGGTGGCTGACGTAGAAGTAGGGCGCGCGACCCTCGCTCGGCTGCAGACGAAGCGGAGTGGACCCGACGACGAGCCGTTCGTCCTCGGTGAAACCGTTCGTGTAGGTGCGTCCGATGTGCAGCGCGGCGCCCTCACCGCGACGGATGGCCTCGATGTAGCGACCACGGTCGATGAACGAGCTGATTCCGATCGTCTGGGTGATCTCCGCGATGAACGCGTGGTTCGACGGGTCGATTCGGTGCGCGCGCAGCGCTTCCTGGAGCGAACGGTATGGACGGGAGGTGCCTGCGGGGGTCGGCCCTTGTACTTCTTTCATTTGTTCCAGGATCGCACGCCGCAACCCCCTCTTTCGACCACTCTGCCCGTGCAAGACTGGCCGCATGGCACGCGCGACGATCATCGGATCCGGACCCAACGGCCTCGCCGCCGGGGTGGCGCTCGCCCGCACCGGCTATGAGGTCCGCGTTCTCGAGGCCGCTGACACGATCGGCGGCGGGCTGCGCACCCGAGAAGGGACGCTTCCGGGCTTCCGCCACGACGTGTGCTCCGCCGTGCATCCGGCGGCGGTGTCCTCGCCGTTCTTCCACGCCTTCCGGCTCGACGAGCGCATCGAATGGATCCGCCCCGACATCTCGTTCGCCCACCCCCTCGACGGCGGCCGCGCGGCCGTCGCCTGGCGGGACATCGAGCGCACCGCCGCCGCCCTCGGACCCGACCGCGACGCCTGGCTGACCCGCCTGCGTCCGCTCAGCACGCACATCGAAGGGGTGACGGACTTCACGGGCAATCAGCTCCTCCGGATGCCGGCCGACCCCGTCACCGCGGTGCGCTACGCGATCCGGATGCTCGACCAGGGCACCCCTCTCGCCCGCGTCTCGTTCCGGGCCGAGGAGGCCGCCGCCCTGATGTCGGGAGTCGTGGCCCACGCGAACTCCCCGCAGCCGACCCTTGCCGGGGCGGCAGCGGGGCTCCTCCTCGCCGCTCTCGCCCACGCCGGAGGCTGGCCCTACCCGCGCGGCGGTTCGCAGACCATCGCCGACGCCCTGGTGGCCGACCTCGAGGCGCACGGCGGAACGGTCGAGACCGGCGCGCGCGTGAACGACCTGCGCACCCTCGACGCCGGCGACCCCTCACGCGGGGACGTGCTCCTGCTGAACACCTCACCCCGGCTCGCGCTCACCCACCCCGACGTGCCGGCCGGATACGCCAGAGCGCTCCGCGGCTACCGATACGGCGCCGCTGCGGCCAAGGTGGACTTCGCGCTCGACGGCCCCATCCCGTGGTCGAACCCGGAGGTGCGAAACGCGGTGACCCTGCACCTCGGCGGCACCCGTGAAGAGGTGTGGGCGAGCGAGAACGCCGTGGCCGCGGGCCGTGTGAGCGCACGCCCCTACGTGCTCGCCGTGCAGCCCTCCGTCTTCGACCCGACGCGCGCGCCCGAGGGCAAGGCCGTCCTGTGGGCGTACACCCATGTGCCGAACGGCTCCGACCTCGATCCCACCGAGCTCATCACGGCGCAGGTGGAGCGCTTTGCGCCGGGCTTCCGGGATCTGATCCTGGCTCATCACGCGGTGCCCGCGTCGTCTCGGGAGGCGATCAACCCCGGGGAGATCGGCGGCGACATCTCCGGTGGCGTGTTCGACATCCGGCAGGCGCTGCGGCGCCCCGTGGTCTCTCCGACGCCCTGGCGCACCCCGATGCGCGGGGTGTACCTGGCGTCGGCATCGACTCCGCCCGGCCCCGCGGTGAACGGCATGGCAGGCTGGCATGCCGCCCGCACCGTGCTGCACGACGCGGGGATGCCGGCCGGGCTCGACGACGTGTTCGGCTGACGCTCGATCGGCGGCGACGCCGGGGTACCGGAATCGAGATGCCGCGGCCAGGATGGGAGCATGCGCTACGAGATCCCCGCGCCGATGCTCGCCAAGGCCGTGCCGGCGGTTCCCGATCCGGCGAAGACCTCCGGCGGGCTCCTGTTCGAACCCAAGTGGGACGGCTTCCGCGGCCTCATCGCCTGGGACGGCGAGACCGTGGAGATCGGCTCCCGGGGCGCGAAGCCCCTCACCCGCTACTTCCCCGAGCTGGTCGAGGCGATCCCCGAGCTGCTGCCCGGACCGTGCCTGCTCGACGGCGAGATCGTCGTCGCCACGGGGCCACTCGGCTCGCAGCGCCTCGACTGGGAGGCGCTGAGCCAGCGCATCCACCCGGCGGCCTCGCGCGTCGCGAAGCTCGCTGCGGAGACGCCGGCGATGTTCATCGCCTTCGATCTGCTCGCCCTCGGCGACGATGATCTACTGACGGAGCCCTTCGAGACCCGACGGTCCCGTCTCGAGACACTCATGGACGGCGTCGAGCATCCGCTGCACATCACCCGCACGACTCGAGACCGCGACGCGGCCGTCCGCTGGCTCGCCGAATTCGAAGGAGCAGGACTCGACGGTGTCGTCGCCAAGCCCCTCGACCAGCCGTATGCGCCGGGGAAGCGGACGCTGTTCAAGATCAAGCACGCCCGCACGGCCGATGTGGTGGCGCTCGGCTACCGCATCCACAAGTCCGGCTCGGGCGTCGGATCGCTCCTGGTCGGGCTGTACGGCGACGACGGGGTGCTGCGGCAGGTCGGCGGCGTGGCCGCCTGGAGTGACGTGCGGCGGCAGGAACTCGTCGAGGAGCTCGCTCCCCTCGTCGAGCGCGACGACAGCGGCGAGGCGCTGACCGCAGAAGGCGAGCGGTCACGGTTCAGCGGCAGCAAGGACGTCTCGTTCGTGCGGCTGCGCCCCGAGCGGGTGCTTGAGGTGCGCTACGACCAGCTCGAGGGCGCCCGCTTCCGCCACACCGTGCAGTTCGAGCGGTGGCGGCCCGACCGCGACGCCCGCTCCTGCACCTACGACCAGCTCGACACGGTCGCGGGCTACGACCTCGCCGACGTCCTCCGCTGACGGGCCGTTCGGAGAGGTCCCAAAGAGATCTCGTACCCTTCGCCGTTCACGGGAGCAGAGCGATCATCTGAGGCCTCGCCGGCATCGCGTGGATGAACCTTCACGCGGCTGCAGCCGACAACGCCTCGCGGATCACCTCTGATCGAGTTTTGCCTTCGCGTTCCGCACGGGCGTCGAGCGCCGCGATCTCGTCGAGAGTAAGCCGCAGCGCCACGACTTGCGATGGTGCCGCTCCGCGTCCCGGCCGCCCGCGACCGCGCTTCTTGAGAACCTCTGCGTCGTATCCGGCTTCCGCTTCGGCAGACCACGCGGCGATCTGCTCCTCGGTGACCGGACTGCCGTTGATGGTTTCGCGCGAGATCATATCAATAGTGTTATACGAAAATGCCCGGCCCGCAAGGTCAGTCCTTCTCGGCGGGAGTACCGTCGTCGTCCCAGTTCGCGGCGACCTTCTTGCTCGGCTGCACGCGGGGCGGCTCCCCCGGCATCTTCGGGAACTCCGGCGGGAACGGCAGCTCCCCCAGCCCGTTCTCCTTGTCGCGCTCCCACCACTCCAGCAGGGTGTCGATGCGGCCCGGGGAAGCCTGCATCGTCGCCCACGGGTCGCCGACCTGCTCCAGGCGGTTCGGGATGCTGCGCACCGTGAACGTCCGCGGGTCCAGGCCGTCGAGCTCGTCCCACTCGACGGGAGTGGACACCGTCGCCCCCGGCAGTGCGCGCGGGCTGTAGGCACCGGCCATCGTACGGTCGCGGTTGGCCTGGTTGAAGTCGACGAAGATCCGCTCCCCGCGCTCCTCCTTCCACCAGTTGGTGGTGACCTGTTCCGGCAACCGCCGCTCCAGCTCGCGTCCGGCCGCGATCACGGCATGCCGCACATCCAGGAACTCGTGGGTCGGTTCGATCGGCGCGAAGACATGCAGACCGCGGTTGCCACTGGTCTTGGCGAAAGCCTCCAGCCCAGCCTCGCGCAGCACCTCTCGCAGCGTGTGCGCGGCAGTCACTGCATCCGCGAAATCCGTGCCCGGCTGCGGGTCGAGGTCGATGCGCAGCTCCACGGGGTTGTCGGCATCGGTGGCCAGAGACGCCCAGGGGTGGAACACGATCGTGTTCATCTGCACGGCCCAGACGATCGCACTCGCACGGTTGAGCACGATCTGCGGATGCTGTCGTCCGCTGTTGTACGTGACGGTGACGGCGTCGACGAAGTCGGGCGTCCCCTTGGGCGGATTCTTCGAGAAGAAGCCCTCGGCGCGCGGTCCGTCCGACGCACCGACGCCGTCACGGAAGCGCTCGAGCGACACCGGACGGTTGCCGTTGGCCGCGAGGAAGGGATCCGCGACGAGCTGCACGTACTCGGCCAGTTCCGCCTTCGTGATTCCGAGGTCCGGCCACACCACCCGGTTCGGGCTCGACAGCGCGACATCGCGCTCTCCGTCGGAGTCGGTGATGGTCAGGGTGACACGTTCTGAGGCCATGCTCCGACCCTAGAGCGATGCTCCGACCGACGGAACCCCGCACCGCGGGGGCCACCGGCTCCGGTGGCGCTCAGTCGCCGAGGGCGACAGCCAGCGCGAGAACAGGGGTGAGTGCATCCCGCTCGACGACGATCGACGGACCCGCGGAGTCGACGATCACTCCGGCCATGTCCGAGTGACTCGAGAGGACCTTCGCCAACTGCTCCGGCTCGAACGGCAGCGGTCGGTCTCCGCGGCCCAGCGCGATCACCTCGAGGGGGTGGGAGAACAGCTGCAGGAAGCGGCGGCCGTCGGTGGTCTGCGCCTCGGCGATACCGGCCTGGCCGCTGCCGTCACCCTCGTTCACGGCGACCCACATCCGCTTCACCGCGAGCGCTTCACCGACCTTGAGCGTCGAGTCCTGCTCGCGCGGAGCGGCGAGGATCGTCTTGACGGTCATGTCGACGTCGGCCTGCTCGAGCGTCTTCTGCAGCAGATCGGTGGGGAACACCACGCGATGCGGGGCGGAGGCGTTGTCGACGATGAGGCCGGCGAAGTCACCGGACACGACCTGCTGGAGCACGGACGTCACCGGCTGCGCGACGGCAGAGGTCGCGGCGGGGTCGGCTTCGAGCTGCACCGAGTCGCGCACGGCACGGGCCGAGCTGAACGCCAGCATGAACTGCCGGTCGTCGTTGTCGCGCACGACCGCGACCGACAGCGGCTTTCCCTCGCTGATCTGCGCACGCGCGTCGCCGTTCACGCGGATGTAGAGGTGGCCCTGGAGCGCCTGACGCATCACACCGAGGAGCTGGTCGTTGGACGCGCCCGCCTCGATCTCGGTGAGAGCCTCGCGGAGCAGCACGTTGTCCTTCATCCCTGCGACGGTCTCGGTCTGCTCGGGCGGCAGGGGCGAGGCGAGCGGAAGACGCCGTTCCTCGGGAGCTGCGGGCTGCGCGGGCGGAGCGGGCTGCACCGGACGCGGGTCCGCGGCTGCTGCCTCGGGCTGCGCATCGGAGGTCGGCAACGCGACCTCCGGGCCGGCCTCGGCGCCGACACCGCGGAAGGCCTGCACGGAGATGCCGATCGAAGGTGCTTCGACGGGTTGCTCAGCCTCGGTCGTGCCCTGATCGGCGTTCACGGCATCCGAACCGGCGGAGCTATCCTCGGCCTCAGCGGCGGGGGCGACGGCATCGTCTGCGGACTTCTTGCGGCGGGAGAAGAGGGCCATAATCAGCCAGCCTAACCGGCATTCCCGTGCGCGCTCCGCTGGTGACCGACGCGTGGCGCGAGGCTAGATCTTCTCGATCGGCGCGACCTTGATGAGCAGCTTCTTCTGCCCCGCCGAGTCGAACCGCACGTGGGCGATGCGCTTCGCGCCCTCGCCGGTCACGGCATCCACTCGTCCTTCGCCGAAGTCGACGTGACGGATGCGGTCGCCCGCGGTGAGTTCGAGGTCACCGTTGTCACGCATCTTGGCCGTGACCCGGTTGGGGAACTTGTCCATCGCGGTCGACAGCGGCTTGAGGGAGTCGCGACCGGGCAGCGCCTTGACCCCGAACCGGTCGCCCGAGCCCGAGCCCGAGCCGCCGAACCCGCCCTGGCGACGTGCGTTCAGTGCGCGCGACTGCATTCCTCCACGGGAGTTCACATCTCCGGGCGACTGCCGCCAATCGATCAGGTTCGCGGGGATCTCCTGCAGGAAGCGACTGGGCATCGCCACGGTGACCTCGCCGAACTGCGCTCTCGTCATGGCGAGCGACAGGTGCAGCCGCTTGCGCGCGCGTGTGATGCCCACGTAGAAGAGTCGTCGCTCCTCCTGCGGCCCGCCGGGCTCCCCCGCCGAGATGCGGTGTGGGATCAGGTCTTCCTCGACACCCGTGACGAAGACGGCGTCGTACTCGAGACCCTTGGCCGTGTGCATGGTCATGAGCGACACCGAACCGGACTCGTCGTCGAGGTCGTCGGCATCGGACACCAGCGCGACCTCGGTGAGGAAGTCGACGATCGTGCCCTCGGGGTTGTTGCGGGCGAAGTCGCGGGCGACGGCCACGAACTCGTCGAGGTTCTCGACACGGGCCTCGTCTTGCGGGTCGCGGCTGGCGCGCAGCGCATCGAGGTAACCGCTCTTGCCGAGCAGAACGCCCAGCCCGTCGGCCACGCTCGTGGGGGGCGGCACCTCGCCGGTGGCGGGAGTCAGGATCGCGGCCGCCTCAGTGAGGACCGCATCGAGCTGCCCGATCGCCGCCTGGATCTTCGGGCCGACACCGAGCTGACCCGGCATCGACAGCGCGTCGCGGAAGCTGATGCCGTGCTCTTCGGCGAAGCGGGCGATGGCCGTCTCGGTCACATCTCCGATGCCGCGCCGCGGCTTGTTCAGGATGCGTCGCACCGACATCTCGTCGGCCGGGTTCGCGACCGCGACCAGGTACGCCAGCGCGTCCTTGATCTCGGCGCGGTCGTAGAACTTGGTGCCGCCCATGATCTTGTAGGGCACGGCCGAGCGGATGAAGATCTCTTCCAGCGCACGGGACTGCGAGTTCGTGCGGTAGAAGACGGCCATCTCGGAGTACGGCATGCCCGCACGGTGCAGCGACTCGACCTCGTCGGCGACGAACTGCGCCTCGTCGTGCTGCGAGTAGCCGGTGAAGCCGATGATGGCGTCGCCGTCGCCCTTGTCACTCCAGAGCTTCTTGTCCTTGCGGTCGAAGTTGTTGCCGATCACCGCATTCGCGGCGGAGAGGATGTTCTGCGTCGACCGGTAGTTCTGCTCGAGCAGCACCACCCGGGCGCCGGGGAAGTCGCGTTCGAACTCACTGATGTTGCGGATGTCGGCACCGCGGAAGGCGTAGATCGACTGGTCGGAGTCGCCGACCACGGTGAGCGAGGCACCCGGCTCGCCGGCGTCTGCCGTCGGCGCCGGATCGGGCTCAAAGATCATCATGCCGTTCGAGGCATACGGGTCGGGGGCGGAACCCGCAGCACCCGACACGGGACGGGTGAGCTCATGGATCAGCGAGTACTGCGCGTGGTTCGTGTCCTGGTACTCGTCGACCAGGATGTGTCGGAAGCGTCGACGGTAGGTGTCGGCGACCTGCGGGAAAGCCCGGAACAGGTAGACGGTCTGCCCGATGAGGTCGTCGAAGTCGAAGGCGTTGGCCTTCTGCAGCTGCCGCTGGTAGTCGGCGAACACCTCGACGAAGACCCGCTCTGCCGGGTCGCTCATGTTGGCCTGGCGCGCGTAGGACTCGGCGTCGGACAGCTCGTTCTTCAGCTTGGAGATGCGCGACTGCACGGATGCCGGGGTGAGCCCGTAGGCGTCGGCCTCATGCTCCTTGACCAGGCGCTTCAGCAGCGCGCGCGAGTCGCCGGAATCATAGATCGTGAACGACTTCGTGTAGCCGAACTGCTGGGCCTCGCGGCGCAGGATGCGGACGCAGGCGGAGTGGAACGTCGAGATCCACATGCCGCGCGCGGCGTCGCCGATCAGTCCTTCGACGCGCTCCCGCATCTCGCCGGCCGCCTTGTTCGTGAACGTGATCGCGAGGATCTGGCTCGGCCAGGCTTCGCGCCCGCGGAGCAGCGAGGCGATGCGGCGGGTGAGCACGCTCGTCTTGCCCGATCCGGCGCCCGCGACGATGAGGAGTGCGGGCCCGCGATAGGTGACGGCCTCGAGCTGTTGCGGGTTCAGGCCGGCGAGGAGATCGTCCTGCCCCGGGGCCCCGGAGGAGCGGGGGCCGACGGATCCGGGGACGATGAGAGGAGCTTCGGTCATGGCCTTATGAGTCTAGGCGTCGGCACCGACACTGCGGCACGAGGATGCCCCAGCCGAGGCGGCTGCGATGGGGTGCGCGGGACGACCCGCGCACCCCATCGATCTCAGACGGTGCGCGTGCGGCGTCGGACCGCCACCCCTCCCGCGACGAGGAGCATCAGCGCCAGCGCGATCGCGGCGACGGGGAACTCGGCACCGGTCGCGGCCAGACCACCCGCTCCGTCGGCGACACGGATGTCCGCCCAGCCGAGCAACACTCCATCGGCGTCGTACACCGCGATCCGATGCGCACCCAGCGCGGCATCGGTCGGGACCGTCACGGTGATCGACCCTGCCGCGGACAGCACGCCTGTCGCGAGCTGCACCGGGTCGGAGTACATCCACACCGCGATGTCCTCTCCCGCCGCGTCCGCGCCGACGGTGACCGTGACCTTCTGACCGCGGGTGGCGACCGCGGGATCGACCGTCACGCCGTTGCGGTTGCCGTCGACCAGGTCCGTGCCGGGCAGCGGCGGATTCTGGCCACCCGGGTTCTCGCCGCCCGGGTTCTCGCCACCGGGATTCTCACCGTCGACGCCCGGAAGCGTTCCGGTGCGCAGCGACTCGGAGGCGAAGCCGTCGGCGAACCACCACACCGGACGCTGACCGTCGACCGAGAGCGAGGCCGGCGCGGTCGCGAAGCCCTCGTTGTTGATGTCGGGCATGCCGGCAGGACGCGCGTACTGGACAATGCCCGGCTGGGCGGTGCCGTTGAGGGTGATCTCGGCCGAACGACCCTGGCAGCCGTCGTCGCAGACGGCCCACAGCGTGCCGCGCACGCTGTCGTAGTCGAGAGCCATCACGCCGGCGAGCCCGGGAGCGACCTCCGAGACCAGCGTCGCGGTCCCGTCACCGCGGAGGGCGAAGGCGTACACGTGGCCGTTGTCCTCGACCGCCACCAGGAACAGTCCGCCGCCGTGGCCGGCATAGTCCGCGGGCTTGTACGCCGCGTCGGTGTTGTCATCGAAGAGCTTTCCGGCGAGCGCGGCATCCGGCACCCACTGCACGGCCTCCATGCCGAGGTTCGCCCCGACGGAGGGCAGCAGCGCGGTGAGGTCCCATTCCTGCTGGGCGACGAGGTCCCCGTCCGACGCCTCCGGGTCGACCTTCAGCACCTTGTTCTGGTTCACCCCCTTGGCACCGTTGTCGCGCTCCGAGGCCACGTACACGAAGCCGTCTCCGTCGACCGTGATGCCCTCGGTGTCCGGACCTGCGGCACCCGCATCCGCGGCGTCCTTCTGGAAGCGGACCCGCTTGCCCGCGTCCCAGCCGTCGACCTTCTCGACCGAGCCGTCGGCGTGCGCCTCGAGCTTCCAGATGCGCCCCTCGCCGTTGTCGACCGCCCAGAGGAACGCGCCGTCGGCGGTCTCCTGCACGTCGAGCCCCGAGCTGTCCTCGAGGAACGTCGGGATGCTGTCGAGCACGCGGACCTCGGCCGACCCGGGCCACGGCGAGACGGTGACCTCGCCGGCGCAGACGTTCGCGGCACCCTTCGTGGACTCTGTCGTCGCGGCGAACGCACCCGTCGTGTCGGGGCAGCGCCCCCAGGTGACGGCCGCGTGGCCCTCGCCCCAGCTGGTCTCGTCGACGAGCAGCTCGCCGTCGAACAGCCGCACCGCGTCGCCGCCGCCCAGGCCGAAGCCGAGCTGCTCGCGCTCGATCACGAGGTACTCCCCCGCGCCGATCGTGGTTCCGGCCGGGATCGAGTACGCGTGGGTGTCGTCGTCGTCCTTCACCACGATGCCCGAGACGTCGAGGGCCGCGTCGGTCGGGTTCACGAGCTCCACCCAGTCGTCGGGCGAACCGCCGTCGGACTCGACCTCGTTGAGGCGCACCGGATTGCCGCAGGCGTTGCGCAGCCCCTTGGTCGAGACCGCGACATCGACGAAGTCGCCGGAGCCGTCGGCGCAGCGCGCCAGCACGCCCGCAGCGTGGGCGGTGTAGACGTGCTCGTCGACGGAGTTGCCGTTCGCATCGCGGACCGTCACGGTGTCGCCGTTGCCGAGACCGAAGACGAAGTTCGCCGGCTGGTCGAAGACGAAGTATGCGCCCGGCTGCAACGTCGTGCCGGCCGGAAGCGGTGTGGTCTCACCCGCATGACCGCTGGGGTCGCTGTCCATGACGCTCCAGCCCGACAGATCGACGGCCGTGCTGCCGGTGTTCGCGACCTCGACCCAGTCGGTGGTGTCGCCGTTCGACTCGATCTCGTTGATCACGACGTCGGGCATGACGCACGAGTTGGCGGCTCCGGGCGTCGAATGAGCGAGCACGAACGCGCCGACACCGTCCGGGCAGCGCGCGAGCGTGGCGGCGGAGAAGTCTCCGTCGATCGCCGCGTGCCCCTCCCATGGGAGGGTGTCGTCGATCTGCGTTCCCGCCGCGTCGAACAGGCGGATGCGGTCGGCGCTGCCGATGCCGATCGGGTCGCGGAAGGCCGCCTCGGCCCCTCCGACGAGACCGATCGTGCCCTCGTCGACCACGAGGAACTCGCCTGCGCCGATCTGCGTGCCGGCCAGGAACCGCCAGCGGTGATCGTCGGAGTTGTCACGGATCTCGTAGCCCGAGATGTCGAGCGCCTCGGTTCCGGGGTTGTAGAACTCGACCCAGTCGGCGGGCTGCGAGTCGACCTCGTTGATCACGATGGATCCCGACACGGGTGCGATCGAGCAGTCGTTCGCTGCGCCGGGGGTCGCTGCCGTGGCATGCGCCCACTCGCCCGTGCCGTCGGCGCAGCGCGCCCACACCGACAGCGGCGCGGTGTTCTCGTAGGCGTAGGAGTCGGCCTCGGCGCCGCTCGGATCGAAGAGCACGGCCTCGTCGCCCTTGCCGAGACCGAACGGGAAGTCGACGTCCTTCACGAGCACGAGGAACTCACCGGGGGCGAGCGACGTGCCCTCGGGCGCCGCGCCGAAGCTGTCGCGCTTCTCGTCGGCGACCTTCCAACCGGCGAGATCGACCGTCTCGGTGCCCGCGTTGTAGATCTCGATCTGGTCGGCGAGACCGGTCGCCGCGTCGTCGTAGACGATCTCGTTGAGCACGAGGCTTGGCGCGGCCGAGACTGTCTCTGCGGGGCGGATGCCGGGATCGGCGCCGATGGCGGCGGCGGGAGTGGCGAGCAGGGCGGCGGCGCTCAGTGCGCACACCGCCGCGACCGCGGCTGCGGATTGCAGGCGGGGCATGGAGGACTCCTGGGGGTCGGCCGGCAGGCCCCAGGCGGGGCCCGACCGGACTCAGTCGGGTACCAGCCCAGACCACCGATCCCGCGTGGCCGCGAAGAATCCCTCCGGTGCACGGAAGGTGAACGGGAGGTGGCGACTTCCCGTTCCCCCTTCCGTTGCCGAATCCTCAGGCGATGCGGGTTCCCGGCGGCAGACGCTTCGCGGGCGTCCGCGTACGTGCCCATGCCCCGGCGAACAGCGAGCCGGCGATGACGATCTGCACGCCGAGTCCCACGAACCAGCTGGGCACCGACGAGTCCATGATCTCTTCCGGCGTGCGGTAGCCGCCGTTCGGGTCGCACTCGTCCCAGCGCTGTTCGAGCGGCGACTGCTGCGCGCTGCGCACGCCGAGCTTGATCTGGCCGAACAGGTCGACCGGGTACCCCTCGGCCGAGAACTCCGTGGGGGTCGCATCGGCGAGCACGACGAACGGGTTGGCCGACAGCGCCCACCAGACGTAGTCGAACCGCGGCACCTCGTAGGTGGTGCCGACCTCCCAGTCGTCGCAGATGGGGGCGCCGTTCGCGTCGTACGGGCGCGAGTACGTCGTCGCCTCGCTGCGCACGGCCATGCCGCCCAGCCCGAAGGCGATGAGCGTGCCGAAGACCAGGCCGGCGACCACGAGATACGTCGCCGCGACCGAGAACAGCGGGCGGGCGATGAGTCCGCTCAGGCCGACGCCGATGGCCGCGACCACGATGATCTCGACCGCGAGCACGAGCAGCGAGACCAGCAGCACGAGCGCATCCGCTCCCCCGCCCAGGAGCGACAGGGCGAGGAACGGCACGGCGACGAGCAGGAAGGCCCCGCCGGTCGCGATGGCGGCGAGGAGCTTGCCGAGCATGATGTCGCCGGTCGACGCCGCGGTCACCTGGACCGCGGCGAGGGTCGCCGCATCGCGGTCGCCGTTGATCGCGTTTCCGCTGAGGGTCGGCGACACCAGCACGACCAGCAGCAGCACGATGTTCACGACGATCGAATAGACGCCGGCGCCGACGAAGTCGCCCCACGAGTACACGGCGAACGCGAGTCCGGTGACCCCGAGCAGGATGAGGGCGAAGACACCCAGGAGGACGTACCAGCCGACGCTCCGCAGCCGCTGGGTCAGTTCGAGTCGGGCGATGATCCCGATGTTCGCGAGGCTCATGCTCCCTTCTCCGTTCCGGTCGGTGCTGCGGGGGCGGGTGGCGCCGGTGGCGCGGCGGGTGGTGCGGGTGGTGCGGCGGGCGAAGAGGGTGCAGGCGGTGCCGGATGCTGCGGGGTGGAAGCGGCGGCTTGCGGCAGCGGCGCATGCGACAGGTTGAGGAACGTGTGCTCCAGATCGCTCTGCGCCGGGGCGAACTCCGCTACCGGCAGGCCCGCTTCGACGAGCGTGCGCAATGACTGCGCCGCCGCATCCTCACCCGCGAATCCGACGAGTACCGCTCCGCGATCCGTGGCGAGGGAGTCGGGGGACAGACCGAGGTTCGATGCCACCTGCCAGGTGTCGGCGTTCAGACGTTCCGGCGTCGCGCCGGCCAGGCGCACGCGCCACGCGCGCACAGAGGTCTGCAGGGGAGCCGCGTCGACCACCGCTCCGGCCACGAGGAAGACGGAATCGTCGACCACCTCCTCCAGCTCCGAGAGGATGTGGCTCGAGATCAGCACCGTGCGCCCCTCGGCGGCCAGACGACGCAGCAGCTCGCGGAGTTGGACCCGCGCTTCGGGGTCGAGTCCGGATGCCGGCTCGTCGAGAAGCAGCACCTGGGGGTCGTGCACGAGGGCGCGGGCGAGGCCGAGCTTCTGCTTCTGCCCCCGCGACAGCACCTTCGCGGGCGAGTCCGCCAATTCCCCGAGCCCGACGAGCGTGAGCAGCTGCTGCGCCCGCGCGGCGGCATCCGGCTTCTCGATGCCGTACAGACGGGCGGTCGTGACGATGGTCTCCCGCGCGGTGAGCGAAGGCCAGGCGCCGAGTGCGTCGGGCATCCAGCCGAGCAGACGCCGTGCAGCGAGCGGATCGACCGACGGATCGACGCCGCCGATGCTGATCGTCCCGCTGTCCGGGGCGAGAAGTGAGGCGAGCATGAGGAGCAGCGTCGTCTTGCCCGCTCCGTTCGGCCCGACCAGTCCGGTCACGCGGTTCGGCTCGGCTCGCAGGGTGGCCCCTCGCACCGCCTGCACCGTCCCGAACGCTCTACTGACGTCTTGCACCACGATTCCGGTCATGCGGTCAGTCTGGCATCCGGACCGCCGCGCGCCCGGGACCTCGGGGCGGATGCTCAGACACCGAGCCGCACGGGTGACACAATCTCCCCATGCGCACGATCCTCAACATCATCTGGGTCATCCTGGCCGGATGGGCCCTGTTCCTCGGGTACGTCCTGGCCGGCATCCTGCTGTGCATCCCGATCATCACGATCCCGTGGGCGATCGCCTCGTTCCGTATCGCCGCCTACGCGATCTGGCCGTTCGGGCGCGAGGTCATCAGCAAGCCGACGGCCGGCGTCGGCTCGTTCCTCGGCAACGTCCTGTGGGTGATCCTCGCCGGCTGGTGGCTCGCGATCGGGCACATCGTCTCCGGCATCCTGCTGTGCGTCACGATCATCGGCATCCCGATGGGAATCGCCGACTTCAAGATGGTCCCGATCTCGCTCATGCCGCTCGGCAAGGAGATCGTCTCCACCCGTCGCGGCGCGTTCGACCGCACTCTCTGACCCGGCCGCTGCCTACACTGGGGCGATGGATGCCGCCCGCCTGATCGCCTGGGATCACGAGCTCCGCTCGGCGCACTCGCGCCTGCGCGCGGCGCTCGCCGCCACCCGTGAGGCCCTCGATCAGGGCGGCTCGGCACCCGATGCCACGTCCGAGCTCGTGCTCTACTGCATCGGCTTCTGCGCGGCTCTCGACGGCCACCACGGCGCCGAGGACCGCATGCTCTTCCCCGCGCTGCGCACGGAGCATCCCGAACTCAGTGGCGTGATCGACAAGCTCATGCAGGACCACTCGATGCTCGCCCACCTGCTCGGCTCGCTGCGCACCGCGGCGGAGCGGGGAGATGATGCGCCCACCATCGCCGGACACCTCGACGGCATCGCCGCGATCATGGAGTCGCACTTCCGGTTCGAGGAGCGCGAGATCCTCGAACCGCTGCGCGCACTCGCGCTCGACGGCGACGTGAAGACCGTCCTCGGTCCGCTCTGACGAACGGTCGGCCGGAGACGCCTCCGCTCAGCTGCGGAAGAACGCGACGCCCAGATCGGGATGGTCCACGAACACGCCGTCGACGCCCTGGCGCGCGATGACGCCCCACTCCGACTCGTAGTCCCCGAACGCCGAGCGCCCTCCCGAGCCGCGGAACTCCGGCGACAGGAACGCGTTCTCCGGCCGGCACGTCCACGTGAAGACCGCGAGGCCGCGCGCATGCGCATCCGCGACGATCGTGTTGCCGCGGTCGAGCAGCATCTTCTTGTTGACGCTGATGCCGTCGACACGTCCGACGAGGCCGTCGAGCCCCTGCGGGGTGACGGTCGCCCTGTACGTGAGCGCCTGCTTGCCCTCGGCCACCAGCCGGTCGTACGGGCGACCGGTCGCCTCGATCAGGTAGATGTACGACGCCGCGACGCCGCGCTCCCGCAGCTGCCCGAGCACCGTCGACTCGAAGCACTCGATCACCAGTGGCAGCTCTCCTTCGGCCCACCCCGCATCCCGCAGCTCACGCTCGATCAGCGGAGCCAGGTCGAGGCCGATGCTCGCGAAGTAGGTGGCGTGCTTGACCTCGAGCACCACGCCGATCTCCCGCCCGTGCTCGGTCGAACCGTCACGCACGATGTCGAGCACGTCACGCAGGCGGAGGATGGCCTGCGAGTCATCGAAGCTCGCGCTCGAGACCCGCACTTCGGGCAGCCGCTCCCGCCCGCGCAGGGTCGACAGCTCCGCCCAGGTGAAGTCCTCGGTGAACCAGCCGGTCAGCGCCTGTCCGTCGACACGCTTGGTCGTCTTGCGATCGGCGAACTCCGGATGCAGGGCGACGTCGGTCGTTCCCGAGATCTCGTTCTCGTGCCGCACGACGAGGACACCGTCCTTCGTCGCGACGACGTCGGGTTCCACGGCATCCACGCCCATCGCGAGCGCCAGTTCGTAGGAGGAGCGACTGTGCTCCGGGCGATAGCCGGGCGCACCGCGGTGCCCGATGACGAGGGGTGATTTCCTGGGCACGCTCTCAGCGTAGAACACGCCCGGAGCGGCACCACCCGAGTATCGTGGAGGCAAGAGACCTACAACCCCCTTTGGAGTGAGGCCCACCAATGAGCAACTTCGCTTTCAACAACCCTGCTTTCCAGCAGCAGGACCCGCGCAACGTCGCGACCTACCCGGGCGGACCTCAGGCTGCTCAGGGCGCGCAGAACGCCTCGCTCCAGCACGGGGCGATGGATGTCGCGGCCAACGCGCAGCTCGAGGGCATGTACGCCGCCCCGCCTGCCGGTGCGATCGAGACCGACCGGATGTCCGTCGAGGACACCGTCTGGAAGACCGCCGGCCTGTTCGCCATCCTGCTCGTCACCGCAGCCATCGGCTGGGTGTGGACGCTCGGTGGGATCGACGCTCCGCCGTACAACCCCCAGAACCCGGCGCCCGTCAACATGATGCCGTGGATCATCGGTGCGCTCGGCGGCTTCGTGCTCGCGATGGTCATCACCTTCACCTCACGCAAGAAGGTGCGCCCCGCGCTCATCTTCGGCTACGCCGCGCTCGAGGGCCTCTTCATCGGTGGCATCTCGGCGTTCTTCGAGGTCATCTACCCCGGCATCGTGTTCCAGGCCACCCTCGCGACCGTCTCGGTCGTCGGCGTGACCCTGGCCCTCTTCGCAAGCGGCAAGATCCGCGCGTCGAAGAAGGCGACCAAGATCTTCATGATCGCCATGATGGGCTACCTCGTCTTCTCGCTGCTGAACCTCGTCCTCATGTGGACCGGCGTCCTGCCGCAGGATCAGGCGTTCGGCATGCTCAGCGCCACCATCATGGGTATCCCGCTCGGCGTCATCATCGGCGTCCTCGTCGTGATCATGGCCGCGTACTCGCTGGTGCTCGACTTCGACCAGATCCAGCAGGGCGTCCGCAACGGCGCTCCCCGCCAGTACGGCTGGCTCGGTGCCTTCGGCATCATGGTCACGGTCGTCTGGCTCTACGTCGAGATCCTGCGCATCATCGCGATCGTCCGCGGCAACAACTGACGCGAACCGCAGTACGAAAGGCCCGTCTCCCTTGCGGAGGCGGGCCTTTTGGCACATCCGGGGAGGTGCGCGCAAGGGGTTGTCGTGCGGTCGCGAAGACCGGCAGTGTGGGTGTTACGAGCCCTGGCCCCCCGGGGCTCCCGACACATAGGAGCTGACCATGAGTTTTCTCGGCTTTCTTCTCCTCGGCCTCATCGCCGGGGCCATCGCCAAGCTGATCCTGCCCGGCAAGCAGGGTGGCGGGTGGTTCATCACCCTCCTTCTCGGTGTCGTCGGCGCCCTGCTCGGCGGCTGGCTCGGCAGCCTGATCCTCAACCGCCCGCTGACCGAGTTCTGGGATCTGGGCACCTGGCTCCTCGCCATCGCCGGTTCGATCATCGTCCTGCTGATCTACGGCTTGATCGCGGGTCGCGGTCAGAAGGTCAACGACTGACGCTCCCGCATCCTCGACGCCCGTCCCCTTCGGCAGCCTCGCGCTTCCCGAAGGGGGCGGGTCATTTTTCTGCGCCGGCGGCTTTCCGCTCGAGCAGCGACCGTTCGCGATCGTTGCCCGCGAGGCCGGCGGCGACCGCGAACTCGCTCCGTGCCTCCTCTTCGCGCCCGAGCCGCCGCAGCAACTCCCCCCGGGTCGCGGGCAGCAGGTGGTACCCGCGCAGCGCTCCCGCGCTCGAGAGCTGATCGATGATGCGCAACGCGGATGCCGGACCGGTCGCCATCGCGACAGCCGCGGCACGGTTGAGCTCCACGACCGGCGAGGGGGCTATCCGTCCGAGCGCCTCGTAGAGCAGCACGATGCGGTCCCAATCGGTGTCGTCGACGGATGCCGCCACGGCATGACACTCGGCGATCGCGGCCTGCAGGCAGTAGGCACCGCGACCGCGACCGAGCGCGTCGGCCGTCGCCAGCGCCGCTCGACCGCGGGCGATGCGCCCGTGATCCCACCGCCCACGGTCTTGATCGGCGAGCAGCACGGGATCGCCGTTCCGGTCCACGCGCGCGGCGAACCGCGCCGCGGTGAGCTCCATCAACGCGAGCAGGCCGTGCACCTCGGGCTCACGCGGCATCAGCGCCGCGAGCACCCGGCCCAGACGAATGGCCTCGTCGCTGAGCTCGGGCCGCATCCATTCCGGGCCGCTGCTCGCCGCATGCGCCTCGTTGAAGATGAGGTACAGCACGCCGAGGATGGCACTCAGACGCGCGGTGTGCTCCTCGCGGGGCGGCACCTCGAAGGGCGCGTTCGCCGCGGCGAGCGTCTTCTTCGCCCGCACGATCCGCTGCTGCACGGTCGCCGTCGGCACGAGAAAGGCGCGGGCGATCTCCTCGCTCGACAGACCGCCGACCACCCGCAGCGTCAGGGCGACCTGCGCCTCCTTCGACAGCACCGGGTGGCAGGCGATGAAGATCAGACGCAGCACGTCGTCGTCGACCGCATCCGGTTCCCACAGCACGTCCGGCGCCTCGGCCTGCTCCCGCTCCAGGTCGTGCGCGAGGGCGGCGACCCGGGCATCCAGGCGCTCCGCGCGGCGCCACCCGTCGATCGCCTTGCGCTTCGCGACCGCCGTGAGCCAGGCCCCCGCGTTGCGCGGTACGCCCTCGACCGGCCACTGCCGGAGCGCATCGACCAGCGCCTCTTGGGCGAGGTCCTCCGCGAGTCCGAAGTCGCCGACCATTCGGGTGAGCGCCCCCACGATGCGCGCGGACTCGATGCGCCACACCGCGGCGACCGCACGCTCCGCCGACCCGTCCTCGGGGGCGGAGCGCGCCGTCTCGTCGTTCGCGGATCCGTCCATCACTGCTGGGCGCGCTGTGCCGCTTCCTCGCGCCAGCCGGCTTCCTTCTCGATCCACTCGTTGTCGGCCGGGAAGTCCTCCACACCGGTGACACGACGTACTTCGAGGAACGATCCGGCGCCGAGGGGTGCGCGGCTCGCCCATTCGGCGGCTTCCTCGCGGGACGAGACCTCGACGATCCAGAAGCCGTTGAACAGCTCTTTGGTCTCGCCGTAGGGGCCGTCGGTGATGAGCGGCTTCTCGGCGCTGAAGTCGACGACGAATCCCTCGGCGGCGTCGGTCAGACCCTCGCCCGCGACCAGCACGCCGGCCTTGATCATCGACTCGTTGTACTTGCCCATGGCCTCGATGACCTGCTCGAAGGGCATCTCCTTGTATGCCTCGACGGCGGTGTCGTCTGCGCGCATGATGAGCATGAACTTCATGATGTTCTCCTTGTTCGAAGGGCCGTCTCTCGACCCTCTCATTCCAGACGTCGAACGGGAATGCCGCGGATCGACATCGGCGAGGAAAATCCTCCGGCGAGTTTTCGCACACCGAGCGACGCGACGGGTTTCCGGCTGACCGCTACGCTCGGCTCATGGCCGACTTTGAGAACCTCGTTCCACCGCATGAGCCCGCAGAAGACACCCTCACGACGGTCATCGGCATGGGGATCGACACCATCCCGCTGATCGGACAGGCAGCGGGGCGTCTGCTCGACCATGCCATCGCGGCCCGCGCGGCACAGAGGCGTCACGAATTTGATCTGGCCATCGTCTCCGAGTTGCGACGCCTCGCGGAAGACCAAGGGCTGGATGCGCTCACAGTTGCCGATGTGGTGGCTTCCGACGAGTTTCTCGCCACACTTGCCCGCACCCAGCGCGAAGCGGCGGAGACCGCCAGCGAATCACGAAGACGACGACTCGCGCTCGCAGCCGTCGGTCCCTTGAAACGAGGTGCGCCCGCCCGCGTCGAGCGTGCAGATTTCCTCCGCCTCGTGGTTGAACTCGACGAGCTGCACATCTGGCTGCTGAATTTCTTCGCCGACCCGGCGGGGTGGCTCACCGCGCACCACATCCGAGTGTCGATCACCGGTGGCTCACCAATGACCGTGCTCACGCATATCGTTCCCGAGCTCCGCTCCCGTGATATCGCGATAATCGAGACGGCTTTGACGACTCTGGAGCAGCACGAGCTGGCCAGCGTCTCGCTCCGCACAGCGACGCTTCGTGTCCTCCTTCAGCCGGGCATCTCCGAGCGCGGCCGCCGTTTCCTCGACTATCTCGGTGAGGGGCCCTCTGTGGAGGCGAAACTCCCCTCTGGCTTCGAGCAGAGCAGCTGAAATCGCGACCGGACCGTTGTAAGGCGCGCAGGCTCAGCGACGCGGCGGGGCTGCGACCGCGGCCTGGATGACTGCAGTGAGGGCGTCGAGCGAGCGCTCCGGGCTCCACGCCGCAGCGACCGTCGGGGCCTCGGCGCTCAGCGCCGCGAGCCGATCCGGGTCGGTCAGCAGTGAACGGATCGCGTCTCCCAGCGCCTCGATGTCGCCGTCCGGGACCAGCACTCCCCCACCGGCGCCGAGGACGTCGCGGATGCCGTAGCGCACGTCGTACGAGACCACGGGGGTGCCGTGGAGGAGCGATTCGACCACACCGAGCGGCTGCCCCTCGAACGCCGTCGACGTGACGAGGAGCGATGCGCGATCGAGGACGGTGCCGGGGGTCTGCGTGTAGCCGGCGAGGACGACACGGTCCCCCGCCGCGAGTTCCTCGATCAGCGCCTGCAGTCGTCCCTGCTCGGGGCCACCACCCCAGATCTCCATCCGGGTGCCCGGCACGTCGGCCGCGAGGAACGCGCGGATCGCATGGTCGACGCGCTTCCCGGGTGCGAGGCGTCCGAGCATGATCACGAGGCCGTCCTCGCGCAGGTCGTCGCGGGCCTCCACCGGAGCGATGGGATTCGGCACCACGACGTGCGACGCCGCGTCCCCGAACCGGGCCACCACATCGTCACGCTGCGTGGCGGTGGGCCAGATCACGGCGTCGAAGCGGTCGGCCAGGCGGAACCACCGGGTCCAGAGCGTGTTCATCGACGCATCCGGCGTGTAGGGCTCCTCGACGTGCATCGTGTGAATGGTGTGAACGATGCGCACCCGCGGATCCGACCAGTCCGCGATGAGCTCGCCCAGCTGGCGGGACTCGCAGATCACGACGATGCGACGGTCACCGAACGCGGCCGCCACATGATCGAGCCACGCGCGGTAGAGACCGCGGAAACCGTGCAGCGCGCCGGCGACCTCGCCGGCGCCGTCGTAGACCAGGACCGGCTCCGCGGTGAGGTGCCAGTCGGGGTTGCCCGGGATGACCGGGAGCGCCGCGAACGGGCGCCCGTCGGCATCGGTCAGCACACGGTACTCGACGTCGGGGTCGGCGGTGACGGCGGCGTCCGCTGCCGCACGCAGCCATCCGGCCGCTCCCCCGTCGGACGCGACGGCTTCATCGAAGAGGTTGCGCATCCGCGACGGGACGGTGAGCGCCCCCTGTTCCGCGAACGTCCTGCGGTGGGCAGCGTGATCGGCCGCGGTTCCCGGGTCGAACGTCAGGAGCTGCGGGCCGGCCCCCTCGGCGACGCCGGCACCGGCCAGCTGCCGGGCGCGCGCGAGCGTCGCGATCGTGTACCCGCCGTCCAGACCCGGGATCAACCGGCTGGACAGCACCAGGTACTCGGCGTCGGGCAGAGCCGGCGCCGCATCGGGGAGCATGGCGCTCCCTACTCCCACTCGATCGTCCCCGGCGGCTTCGACGTGACGTCGAGCACGACGCGGTTGACGTCACGGACGCCGTTCGTGATGCGGTTCGAGATCTTCGACAGCACGTCGTACGGCAGACGCGTCCAGTCCGCCGTCATGGCGTCTTCGCTCGACACGGGGCGCAGCACGATCGGGTGACCGTAGGTGCGGCCGTCGCCCTGCACGCCCACCGAGCGCACGTCGGCCAGCAGCACGACGGGGCACTGCCAGATCTCCTGGTCGAGACCCGCCTTCGTCAGCTCTTCGCGGGCGATGGCGTCGGCCTCACGCAGAATCTCGAGACGGTCAGCGGTGACCTCACCGATGATCCGGATGCCGAGACCGGGCCCCGGAAACGGCTGACGTCCGACGATGGCCTCGGGGATTCCCAGCTCGCGGCCGATCGCTCGCACCTCGTCCTTGAACAGCGCGCGCAGCGGCTCGATCAGCTCGAAGTCGAGGTCGTCGGGAAGGCCGCCCACGTTGTGGTGCGACTTGATGTTCGCGGTGCCCGCACCGCCGCCGGACTCGACGACGTCGGGGTAGAGCGTGCCCTGCACGAGGAACTTCACCGGAGCGCCGCCCGAAGCCTTCGCCTCGGCGACGAGGTCGAGCTGCACCTTCTCGAACGCGCGGATGAACTCGCGGCCGATGATCTTGCGCTTCTCCTCCGGGTCGGTCACTCCCTCGAGGTGGCCGAGGAAGGTCTCTGCCGCGTCGACGGTGATGAGACGCACACCGGTGGACTCGACGTAGTCGTTCTCGACCTGCTCGCGCTCGCCCTTGCGGAGGAGGCCATGGTCGACGAAGACGGCGGTCAGCTGGTCGCCGATCGCCTTGTGCACGAGTGCCGTGGAGACCGCGGAGTCGACGCCGCCGGAGAGAGCGGAGATGACACGGGCGTCACCGACCTGCTCGCGGATGCGCTCGATCTGCTCGGCGATCACGTTGCCGCTGTTCCAGTCGGAGGCGAGCCCCGCACCCTTGTGCAGGAAGTTCTCGATCACGCGCTGGCCGTGGTCGGAGTGCTTGACCTCGGGGTGCCACTGCACGCCGTAGAACCCGCGCTCCTCGTTCGCGAACGCCGCGACCTTCGTGGCCTCGGTCGTGGCGAGCACGTCGAAGCCCTCCGGCGCCGTGGCGACCTGGTCACCGTGGCTCATCCACACGTTCTGCTCCGCCGGCTGACCGCCGAGCAGCGTGCCGCCGTCGCCGGAGATCGCGGCATCCGTCGCGCCGTACTCGCGCAGTCCGGTGTGCGCGACCTCGCCGCCGAGCGTCTGGGCCATGTACTGGAAGCCGTAGCAGATGCCGAGCGTCGGGACGCCGAGGTCGAAGACCGCCGGGTCGAGCTTCGGCGCGCCCTCCTCGTACACGGACGAGGGCCCGCCGGAGAGGATGATCGCGACGGGGTTCTTGGCGGCGATCTCCTCGGCCGTGGCGGTGTGCGGCACGATCTCGCTGTACACACCCGCTTCGCGGACTCGACGGGCGATCAGCTGCGCGTACTGCGCGCCGAAGTCGACGACGAGCGCAGGACGCTGCTGGGTCTCGGACTGTTCGGTCAACGGACACCTTCCGGGGCGGGGGTGGAGGCCTCGGCGGCCTCTCGGGTGGCGAGATAGGTCTTGACCTCACGGGCGACGACCGCCTCCATGAAGAACGACAGCAGCGGGATGACACCGCCGAGCGCGAGGAGGATGAAGCGCGGGAAGCGCCAGCGCATCAGGCTCCACATGCGGAAGCACGCGAAGAGGTAGACGACGTAGAACCAGCCGTGCGCCACCAGGATGAACAGCGAGAGGTTGAACCCGTCGCCCAGCGAGGTCATCTCGCAGGAGTTGGTCATCGGGGCGAACAGCGACCACCACTGGCAGTCGGGGCCGGCGAGCACGCCGGCGAACCAGAGCGGTCCTCCGGAGCCTCCCATGAAGAGCTCGAGGTGGATCGGCGTGTACTTCAGCACCATCTCGGTCAGCAGCAGGAGCAGCATGACTCCTGTGATGATCGACGCGATCTGGTAGAACTTCAGCGCACCGCGGATCGCCGGAAAGCTGGCGACTTTCGGTTCGGGCATGTGTCCAGTCTAGCCGCCGGGATTCGCCGCTCGATCCCGCGCGATCGGCCTCACGACGCCGGGGGCCGCGCGATCAGGAGCTCGGCGTCGCCGCTGATCTCGATCCTGCCGGCGGCGGCCGGGATGAGGACTGCGGCGCCGGTCGGCAGCACCTCGCCACGGAGGTCGACGGTGCCGTCGGAGACGATCACGATCGCGAACCCGGTTTCGATGACCGACGGTCCGTGCACCGGACGCCGCTCGAGTCGGAAGTACCGATCCGCCGCGCGCGGGAAGACCGAACCTGACCGCGGCGCCGGATGCACGAGGGCGGCGAGCTCCGCCGGGCTTCGCGCGGCGGTCGTGACGGCGGCGAGTGCGAGATCGAAGCCCAGACCGAGGTGTCCCTCGCCGGGGCCGTCGATGGCGAAGCCGTCCCACTCCAGCAGGATCGACAGGTCCTCCGGCTGCTGCAGTTCGAGCAGCAGCACCCCGGCACCGATCGCGTGGAGCTCACCCGGTGGCACCCAGACGACATCGCCGGGGCGGACCTCGACCTCGTGCAGCAGGCCGAGGAGCGCCGCCACGTCCTGGCGCGAGACCAGGTCTGCGAGCGCCTCGACCGTCGTCTCCTCGCGTAACCCGACGTGCACGGTCCCTCCCTCGAGGATGAACCAGGCCTCCGCCTTGCCATGCGCGCGGCCGAGATGCGAAGCGGCGAAATCGTCGTGCGGGTGCGCGTGCACGGGAAGCCGCTGTCCCGCGTCGAGGAGCTTCACCAGCAGACGCGTGTCCGCTCCCCACCGCTCGGCATGCACGGACCCGAGCCACGACACGGGATCCTCGGCGATCGCATCGCGCAGGACCCTCCCGTCCGGGAGCGTCGTCAGCCCGAGCACCTGCTCGCCGCGGATCGTCGTGGTCGATCCGACCCAGTCCTCGGGCTCACGCGGTGCGGATTCGCGCTCCCCGCGGAAGGCAGAGATGCGGGCACCGCCGCGGTAGAAGCGTTCGGCCGGACGGTTCGACGCGAGCCGGATCGGTTTCACGGGTACTCTCCGTCCTGGGCATGGGCGGCGAGGAACCCGCCCACGAAGGTGTCACCGAGGCCGATCGTGGTCGGGTGTTCGACCTCGAGGGCGAATGCCGGGACGCCGACGGCATCCGGCACGGCCGCCGTGACGGCAGCGACGAGGGTGGCTCCCTTCCCGTGCCGGGGTATCCGGGCCGTCTCGGCTGCCTGCGCCGCCGTGAATCCGTCACCGAGCCGATAGCGGGTGGCCGCCACGCGCACGGCGCTCTCCAACGCGGCACGGTGGCGGTCGGCCTCGGCTCCGATGGCGAGCGCCCAGTACCGCGTATGCACGACCAGCGCGGGGACGGGGATGATCCGACGGACGTCGGCCAGGGCGCGGACCACGTCTGCCGGATCGAGCAGGTCCACCGGCCGCCCGACGTACTCCTGCAGTTCGTCCTCGTTCATGCCGTACACGTCGATGCCGGGGAGGAGCCGGATGCGTACCGTCTCCGCGAAGGCGCGCGTGTAGAAGCCGGCGTCCTCGTAGTAGACCAGCGCATCCTCGGGCAGCCGGAGCATCGCCTCCTGGAGTTGCTCCAGACGCTGCTCGAGCAGGGCATGGTCCTGCATGGTGTTGAAGCCGGAGACGAGGAGCACGGAGGCGGTGGCCAGCGTCTCCCCCAGCTCGGCCGCGAGCCGCATCTCACGGTTCGGCGGATCGTTGGCGAAGATCAGCCGATTGGGTCCCGGCGAGAAGACATCGCCGTCGTGCAGTCGTATGCGTGCACCGGCCGGATACTGCACGATCAGGTGCGGATCCAGGGTGTCCTGCGTCGCCGAGCACACGAAGGACACCCCGGGAGGCAGCAGCCGGCGCACATTGTCGTCGATGCTCACCAGATGCTGGATGCTGGGGATTCCCAAGCTGTCCAGGACGAGCCCGGCCCGCACGCCGGTGCCGCCCAGGGTCACGGCGTACTCGAAGTGCGAGGAGAACGCCTCGATCACATCGGATGATGCGACGAAGCGCTCCGCGCCCGTACCGTCATCGACGAGGGCGAGGACGGCGACCAGGAGCGATCGCTCGTCGACGATGGGCGCCGTCGAGGTCAGCTCCTGCCGCCGCACGTGGTGCGCGGCGGCCAGCCGTTCGAGTACGGCGGCATCCCACCGCAGTTCGTAGTCGACCGTTCCCCCGAGCCCGAGTACGAGCCGCCTGTCCTCGCCAGCGCTCATCCGCCGATCGCCCTCCCCTTCGAGATCTGCCGTCCGGTCAGTACAGGTCGGCCTTGCCGTCTGCGCCGAACAGCTCGATCTTCTCAGCCGCCGTGGCCTTCAGTGCGGCCATCGGCTCGGGCTGGATCGCGTTCGGCTCGCGCAGGCGCTCGTCGGTGCCGAGGATCTCGCGCATGCGGTTGTGGTACGAGACCTTGATGTCGCTGGAGATGTTGATCTTGTTGATACCGAGCTCGACCGCGCGGCGCAGCTCGGAGTCGGGGTTCGCCGATCCGCCGTGCAGCACCAGGGGGATGCCGACCGCGGCCTTGATCTCCTGCAGGAGGTCGTGACGGAGCTCCGGGTTCTTCTCTGCCGGGTACAGCCCGTGCGAGGTGCCGATCGCGATGGCGAGGCTGTCGACGCCGGTCTCCGCGACGAAACGCACGGCGTCTGCCGGGTTCGTGTAGATGATCTCGGCGGCGCCCGACTCGCCGTAGCTGTCGTTGGCGCCGATCGTGCCGAGCTCGCCCTCGACCTGGATGCCGACCGCGTGGGCGGCATCGACGACCTTTCGAGTGAGGGCGACGTTTTCGTCGAACGGCAGCAGGGAGGCGTCGATCATGACCGAGGTGAAGCCCGCCTTGATCGCGGTGATCATCTGCTCGTAGCTGCCGCCGTGGTCCCAGTGGATGGCGACGGGGACGCTCGAACGGTGCGCACGGGAGTGCATCGCGGCGATCAGGTCGGTGGTGATGTGCGAGACCTCGTCGGGGTGGATCGCGATGATGACCGGGGCGGCCTTCTCCTCGCTGATGTCCATGACGCCGTTGAACATCGCCCAGTCGCTGATGTTGAACGCGGGGATCGCGAAGTTGTTCGCGTTCGCGACGTCGAGGATGGATTTGCCGGTGTAGAGCACTTGTATCTCCTGTTTCGTGGTGGTCGGAGCCCCGGACGGGACGTCGTTCAGCTCTTCACGGACCCGGCCGTGAGGCCGCTGATGAAGTACCGCTGGAAGAAGAGGAAGAGGATGAGCACGGGGATCGACCCGAGCACGCTCATGGCCATGATCTGGTTCCACTCGTAGGAGTGCTGGCCCATGAGGAGCTGGATGCCGATCGGCACGGTGCGCATGTCGATCGTGCGCGTGAGCGTCAGCGCGAACAGGTACTCGTTCCACGCGATCATGAAGGTGTAGATGCCGACCGAGACGATGCCGGGCACCGAGATCGGCACCAGGATGCGCCAGAGGGCCGTCATGGATCCGGCACCGTCGACCCGCACGGCCTCGTCGAGCTCCTTCGGGAGCGTGTTGAAGTAGCCGGTCATCATGATGATCGCGTAGGGCAGGGTGAACACCATGTAGGTGAGGATCAGCCCCGCGTACGAGTTGTAGAGGCCCAGCCCGACCATGAGCCCGAAGTACGGGATGAGCAGAGTGATGGGCGGCACCGCCTGCACGCTCACGATCACCACGTTCAGGATCCGCTTGCCCCGGAACTCGAAACGGCTGAACGCATAGGCGGCCTGGATCGCGACGATCAGCGTGAGCACGGTGACGGAGCCGGCCACGATGTAGCTGTTCAGGAAGAACCGCATCGTCTCGGCATTCGTGAAGATCGCGACGTAGGCGTCGAACGAGAACGTGTCGGTCAGCAGCCGCGGCGGCAGTTCGAAGATCTGCGTGTTCGACTTGAACGAGCTGGACAGCATCCACAGCACGGGCCCCGCGGCGAAGACCGCGCCGATGAGGAGTCCGATCATGAGGCCGGTCTTGCCGACCCGACGCTGGTTGCGGGCGGTGAGAGCCATGGTCAGTCCCTCGCTTTCTGATGACGGACGTAGAACACGGCGAGCACCATCGACATCAGCAGCACGAGCACGGCAGAGGTCGACGCGAGCGAGAAGTCGTATTTGGCGAAAGCGAGCTTGTAGGTGAAGGTGCTGAGCACCTCGGTGACGTCGATCGGGCCGCCACCGGTGGTCATCCAGATGAGGGCGAACTGCTGCGAGGTCCAGATCAGGTCGAGCAGCACGAGGCTCACGATGATCGGGCGCAGCTGCGGGATCGTCACGTTCCAGAAGCGCTGCGTGGCGCTCGCACCGTCGACGGTGGCCGCCTCGTGGAGTTCGGCGGGAACGCCCTGGAGCCCGGCGAGCAGGCTCACCATGAAGAAGGGATACCCCGCCCAGATGTTGATGAAGATGATCGTGCCCAGAGCGAGCTGGGGCGAGGCCAACCACTCGATGTCGGTGTTGAGCAGGAAGTTGACCACGCCGTTCGGGGCGAGCAGCATGCGCCAGAGGACCGCGATGACCGCGACCGTGAACAGCCACGGCAGCACGTAGAGGGCCCGGAAGAGCGACCGCGAGAACCGTCCGAGGAGCGGGCTGTTCAGCATCATCGCGAAGGCGAGGCCGAGCACGAGGTGGGCGGCGACACTCGTCACCGTGAAGAGGATGGTGTTGCCCGTCGCCTTCCAGAAGCGCGGGTCGGAGAGGATCTCGACGTAGTTCGCGATGCCGACGAACTCGGGCGACTTGTTCAGGATCACGTTGTCCTGGAACGAATAGCCGATCACCATGACGATCGGCACGATCATCAGCACGAACAGCAGGATGACCGTCGGCGAGAGGAAGGCGTACGACTCGCCGGTCTTGCGCAGCTGCCGTCGGCGCCGCGAGAGTGCGACTCCGGTGACGATCACCTCGGTGTCGTCGGTTGTTCTGAGACTCATGGGAACTCGAGCTCCTTGGTTGGTCGGGTGCCGCATCGCGATCGCGATGCGGCACCCCGTTCAGGCGGGGAGGCGGGAGGTCAGAACTCCGCTTCCCACGAGGCCTGCGCCTTCTTGAGCGCGTCGGGGATCGACTGCTGCCCGTCGAGCGCCGCCTGGAGCTGCTCACCGAACTGGCGCATGAGGTCTTCGGCGACCGGGAGGCCCGTGAACTCGTTCGCCGGGTAGCCGGCCTGGTAGATGTCGAACGCCGTCTTGAAGAGCTCGTCGTCGTTCACGAAGTCCGGGACCGACTTCGAGTTTCCGGGGAAGGCCTTGGCCATCGTGGACAGCTCGGAGTTCGTCTGCTCGCTCATCAGGAACGACACCAGCTTGAACGCCGCTTCCTTGTGCTCGGAGTTCTCGGCGACGCCGATGCCCCAGGAGGCGTAGGGAATGCCGCGTTCGCCGTCGTAGCCGTCCTCGGCGGGGATCGCCGAGATCGAGAACTTCAGATCGGGGTTCGTCTCGCGGATCAGGTTGATGTGCGCGAGCGAGTCGATCATCATGCCGGCGCGGCCGTTGGTGAACTCCTCGACCTTGTCCTGCTCCTTCATGGTGAAGGAGCCCGAGGCGATGACGCCGTCGTCCCACAGCCCGCCGATGTACTCGACTGCGGAGGTCACGTCGTCGTTCGTGAGGTCGGGCTGACCGTCTTTGAGCATCGAGCCCCCGGATGCCCAGACCCACGACATGACGTCGTTCTGCACGCCGTTCGGCGATTCGAGGGACAGCGGGAGCACCCAGCCCGAAACATCGCCGCCGAGCGCCGACACCTTGGCCGCCGCATCCGCGAATTCGGTGCGGGTCTGAGGGGGCGCGCTCACCCCGGCCTGGGAGAGCAGGTCGTCGTTCGTGAACATCGGGTAGACGAAGTTCACGACCGGGATCATGTAGGTGCTGCCGTCGACCTGGATCTGGCTGGCCAGCTCGCTGTCGTCGTAGTCGTACTCCTTCATGAGCGCGCTCAGATCGGCGATGACGCCCTGAGAGGCGAAGTCGTTCACCCACGCGCCGTCGAGTCCGACCACGTCGGGCATGGTGCCGGATGCCGCACCGGCGAAGAGCTGCTCCTTGGTGGACGCGTACGGGCCGCTCACCAGGTCGACGGTGATGTCGGGGTTCGCCTCCTCGAACTCGTCGATGAGTGCGCGGAACTCGCCGTCGGGCAGTTCCGGCTCCCACCACTGCGCGAATTCGATGGTGACCTTCCCGTCACCGCCGCTGTCGCCATCCGAGCCGGGCGTGCAACCCGCCAGGGCCAGAAGGGTAACCGCCGCGGTTCCGGCGCCGACGATCATTCGGGTTCGTCGCTGCCCTCTTCCGACTGTGCTCATCACTTCTCCTCGTTGAGATCGTGCCGCATCACGCGCTTCAATGCTTGTTCATGCGGTTTTGAGCCATGTTATGCCGTCTCATGCCGATTCGTCAAGCGCATTCTTCACACTTTCGGACCCGCACCCCCGGCTTTCTGCGACATAACCGGACGCCCCCGGGTTTCGTCGACATGCCGTTTTCTGCACGAGTATGCCGCGTTGCCTCTGTTCCTGTGCTAGATATGGGTGCATGGATGCTTCAGCGACCGGACAGCGACGCCGTCTCCCCGCCGGACGGAAAGCCGACCTCGCCACCTACGTCGAGCAGACCGGTCAGGTGACCGTGAGCGATCTGGCGGAGCACTTCGCCGTGTCGATCGACACGATCCGCCGAGATCTCGACCAACTCGATCGAGAGGGAGTCCTGATCCGCACGCATGGCGGAGCGGTCAGCGCAGCCAGCGGCCAGCTCAAGGACCGCGCCCTCGACGTGCGCCTGCGCATGCAGACGGAGGAGAAGGAGCGCATCGCGCGCATCGCCGCCGGTCTCGTCGAAGACGGCTCCGTCGTGATGCTCAACGCCGGGACGACGACGCTCGCCGTCGCTCGTGCGCTGCGCAATCATCACGATCTGACGATCGCCACGAACAACCTGCGCATCCCCGGCGAACTGTCACCGTCGGTCTTCCGCGACCTGTACGTCTTCGGCGGGGCGGTGCGGTCGATCACGCAGGCCACGACGGGCCCCGTGACCTTCACAATGACCCCGGGCGGCCCGGAGGTCGACATCCGCTGTGACCTCGCCCTGATCGCTGTGGGTGCGGTCGACGAGGCCGGATACTCGACGTCGAACCTCGGCGACGCCGCCATGATGTCGGAGATGATCCAGCGCGCCGAGCGCACGGCCATCCTCGCGGACTCCACCAAGCTCGGGCGTCGGTTCTTCGCCCAGATCGCGCTGCTCGAGCGCGCGGACTACCTGATCACAGACGCTCCCCCTCCGCCGCGCATCGCCGCTGCCCTCGCGCAGGCCGACGTCCAGGTACTCACGCCGTAGGGCCAGACGCCTGTTCGCGCCCGAGCCGTCACGCTCGCCGAGTCGCGACAGCGACGACGAAGGCCGCCGGGATCGCTCCCGACGGCCTTCGCCTGTGTCATCCGACTAGCGGATCAGAAACACTCTTCCCCGATCAGAACCACCGGGTGAGCAGCTCCCAGAGCCAGTCGAGGATCGCACCGATGATGCCGCCGGCGCGGTTGACGGTGACCGTGGCGGTCGCCGCATCCCCGTCGGCCTGAGACGCCGCCACGGTGTACTTGCCCGACGGCGCGCTCTTCGGAACGGTGACCTGGGTGCTGAACGTACCGTCAGCCCCCACCTGGATCGTGCCGACCTGGACGGGCTTGCCCTTCTTCGGACGCAGCTCGATGTTCACCGTCTCACCGGGCACGTAGCCTTCACCGGTCACCTTGAGGTTCTTGCCCGCCGTCACCTTGGACGACCCGAGGGCGATCGTGCCGGCGAACTCCTCCTCACCGGCGATCGTGAACGGCACCTGCACCGTCGTCCCGGTTCCGGCGACCGCGACAGTGAGCGACTGCTCGCCGAAGACGCCCGAGGGAACAGTGAAGGTGAGGCTGGCGCGCCCACCCTCATCGGTGGTGTCGACGACGGCGGGGTCGACGGCGCCGGTGGCGAGCACCGTGTCGCCCAGCGAGAGCGTCACATCGCCCGGTGCCGGCTCGCCCGCGCTGAAGGCCAGCGAGGAGAGCGACACCGTCACCTGGTCGCCGGCGCTGTAACCGTCGGCATCCGCCGCGCTGACGGCGACACCGACCGCGCGCTGAGCCTGGTCGGGGCTCGCGGTCTTGTTCGCGTCGAACCAGTCGACCATCGACTGCAGGTCGATCTTGCCGGTGTCGCGCTTGCCCGCGCCCTCCTTGAAGGTGAAGAAGTTGTCTCCACCCGCGGCGAGGAACGAGTTGGCGGCGACCGTGTAGTTCGCCGCCGGGTCGACCGGCGTGCCGTTGAGCGTGATCGACGTGATCCGCGAGCCCTGTGCCGCGGTGGGGTCGTAGGTGTAGAGCAGACCCTCCGAGACTCCGAGCTTCAGGAACGGACGCGCCGAACCCGCCGGCTGCCACTGCTCCTCAAGCACGCCCTTCAGCTGCGCACCGGTGAGCGTCAGCGTCACCAGCGTGTTGGCGAACGGCTGTACCGTCGCCGCCTCGCGATAGGTGACGTTGCCTGCGGGATCGTTGGCGTTGGACGAGGCGTAGGTGAGGTTCGCGCGGATGCCTCCCGGGTTCATGAGTGCCAGGTCGGCGCCCGTGGACCACTGCTGCACATCGGCGACGAAGTTGCCGATGGTGGACTCGCCACCGCGGTTCTCCGTCTTGCCGTCGCTCTGGCGTGCGCGGTTGAAGTCGGCCGTGATGTCGCCGACCTTGATCGCGCCCAGCACGTCGGCCTCGGCCTTGGCCTGGTCGACGATCGCCTGCACCTCGGGCACCGCCGGGTACAGCGGCTTGCCCGCAGCGGTGAGGGGCTTGATCTCGTTGGTGATCGAGATCAGATCCTTCGTCTTCGGGTCGACCTTGATGTTCATCAGGCCCAGGTTCTCGCCGTACTGCCCCGCGGAGACGACCGGGCGGCCGTCGATCACGTGGTTGTACGCGAGGTGGGTGTGCGCCGAGACAATCGCGTCCACGTCGTCGTCGACGCCGTAGACGATCTCGCCAAGGGGCGAATCCGGAGTGATGCTCGACAGCTCGACGCTGGAGGCGCCCTCGTGCACGAGCAGGATGACGACATCCGCCTCACCATTGGACTCGTCACCGTCGCGCAGATCGTCGGCCACCGCATTCACGGAGTCGGCGATGCTGCGGACCTCGAGGTCCTTGATGCCCTCGGGCGAGACGAGCGAGTCGAGGTCTTCGGTGACGGCACCGACGAAGCCGACCTTCACGCCGTCGAGCTCCTTCACCCAGGCCGGTGCGAGCGCCGGCTCGCCGGTCTCGGTGACGAACACGTTCGACGAGATGTACTCCCAGTCCGCACGTTCCTGCACGCGATCGCGCAGGTCTTCCCAGCCCTGGTCGAACTCGTGGTTGCCCGCAGCGCTGACATCGAGACCAGCCGCGTTCAGCGCGTCGATCGTCGGGTTGTCATCGTTGATGAACGAGGTGAACGTCGAAGCCCCGATCAGGTCGCCGGCACCGGCGAAGATCGTGTTCGGGTTCTCGTCGCGGAACTGCTTCACGGCTCCCGCGAGGACGGCGGCACCGGCGGCAGCACCGTCGGCCTCGATCCGTCCATGGAAGTCGTTGACCGTGACGACGTCGATGCTCACCGGCGGGATCTCCGAGGAGACGCCGACGATGATCGGGTCATGGTCACTGGACCGGTAGGGCGTGCCCTCGTCGGTGGCGCCGTACGCGTAGCCGCGGTCGCTCCACTCCGGCGAGTTGATGCCCCACACGCCTGCGCCCGTGATCGACGAGGCGAGCGACGGCGACGCGATCACGTGGTCGAGCGAACCGAGTTCACCGTCGAACGTGTACGTGTACTGGCCATCGGTCTTGTCGGCGACGAGGTCGCTCCACCCGTTCGACGTGAACACGTTGATCGGGTCTTCCTTGCCGTAGGCGTTGAAGTCGCCGATCAGCAGCATGTCACTGCTGCCGGTGGTCTCCTCGAGGTCGGCAGTGAAGGCGAGGATCGCATTCGCCTGCTTCACGCGGTCGGCGTTGAAGAAGCCCTGGCCGTCGGCCGGCTCCGCGCCCGCCCCCTCGGGCGGCGACTTCGACTTCAGGTGATTCGCCACCACCGTGACGACGCGACCGTCGATGTCGAACGCCTGCGCGATCGGCTCGCGGGCGTTGCCCCACACGGTCTCGTCGGTGACGGTCGCGCTGTCGCCCACCGTCTCGACGGCGTCCTTCTTGTAGATGATCGCGTTGGTGATGAAGTCGGTCGTCGCCGCATCGTTCAGCGTGGCCGGCGTGGGAACGTAGCCCCACACATCGCTGCCGGCGTCGGCGTTGAGGCCCGCGACCAGGTCTTTGAGGGCCGTGTCGATGGGCTTTCCGAGCTTGACCGAGTTCTCGATCTCCATGAGGGAGACGATCTCGGCGTCGAGTCCGTTGATCGCCGCGACGATCTTGGACTTCTGGATCGCGAACTGCGCCGCGTTCGCAGCCCCGCGGGCGTTCGAGTTCTCGCTCTTGAGCGTCGTGAAGTAGTTGTAGACGTTGAAGGACGCGACCTGGACGTCGCCGCCCACCTCGGGCGCGGATGCGGTGCGCGGGTTCGTCGCCTCGAAGCCGACCTTGAGGTCGGCGGACGAGGAGTCGTCGATCGGCACGACGGGCTGCAGACGCCAGTCGTTGAAGCCCCACTGCAGCACGTAGCCGTTGTCGCCGAAGTCGACCGTGTCGCCGTTGCGGACGACGGCATCCTTCGTGAAGTACGGCTGCTCGCCCGGGTGCCCACTGTTCGACACCTGGATGGACCAGCCGTCGTCGAGCAGGATGCGGTTGGCGCGGTTGGCTGCGGCGATCGCCGCGGCCTCGTCGCCCGGACGCGTGGTCTCGGTGCTCTTCACCGCGAGGTCGGCTCCGGCGTTCAGCCACAGCGAGCCGAAGTTGAACAGCTGGTGGCTGGACGCGAGGCGGTAACTGCCCTCGGGAGCCACGTACATATTCTCGTACTGCTCGCGGTCGGCACCCTGCACCGTGGCGGGCAGGGGCGTGACGGCGGGAACGCCGACACCCGCGGTGAGCACCTCGACGTCGGCGGCCGCAGCGGGGTTGAGCTGCGTCTGGCCGAAGTACTCGCTCACGGAACCGGTGACCGAGACGAGGTCGCCGATCTCGAGGCTCGGAGACAGAGCGTTCAGGAAGACGAACACGCCGTCGGAGGCTCCGGGAGTCGCGTCCGCCGCGCCGCCGGAGCCCTGTGTCTGGATGACGATGCCCTTGTAGCCGCCGGTCCGGTAGTCGGCCGTGACGACACCTTCGACCTGCACGGTCTTGCCGCTCAGCGGAGAGACGTCGGTCGTGCCCTGCACCTCGGCGATCGTCGCCTTCGTCGGCTCGCCGCCCGGGTCGGTGCCCGGGTCGGTGTCGCCGGAGTTCTGCGGGGTGATCGTGGCCGAGAGTGTGAAGTCGGCGCTGTTGTCGTCGGTGTCGACGCCGTCGGTGCGGTTCAGCGACTTCACGTCGGTGTTGCCGGCGGGCGGGGTAGCAGCCTTCGTCTCGAACGTGTTCGACGTGCCGTAGCCGAGCAGGTCGACCACTCCGTCGACGCCCACGACCGAACCGGGAGTGAGGGTCACCGCCGCCGTGCCCTCGACGAGCGCCAGCGTTCCTGTGGTGCCGCTCGGGGTCAGTGTGCTCGTGGCGTCCGGAGCGGGCAGTTCGGCGCCGTTCGCGCCGTTGCTGTTGCCCTGCACGAGGTAGTGGCCGCCGGCCGGGATCACGCCGGAGAGCGTGGCGACACCGTTGGCGGCGCCGGTCCCGGTGCCGGAGCGGTACTGCAGCGACATGCCGTCGAGCGTGATCGGCGCCGAGGTCGGGTTGTAGAGCTCGACGAACTTGTTCTTGAACGCCGCTCCCGCGCTGCCGCCGGAGAGATACGCCTCGTTGATCACCACCCCCGTACCGGTGGTATCGGCGGTGGCGGGCACAGCGGCCAGCGAGCCGAGGCTCAACGCGGCGACGCAGGTCACGGCGAGAGCGCCGATGCGCCCCCGACTTCTACGGTGCGAGACGGAACCCATGCGGTTCTCGTCGTCTGGAGCGGACATCATCGGTGCTGTCTCCTCGGTCGGGTTCGACACTTCTCAGGACTGACGCTGCACACAGGGGAAACTCCCAGCATGCTCACATGGTGCGAGCATACGTAGCGGTCCGGACATCCTCAACGGAGTTTTCCGATTCGTCATCGAGCGCTCACCGGATGGCCTCGACGACCCCTGACGAAGGTCGCTATCGCGAGGCTGCAGCACGCAACTGCGCAGCGTGACGCGCGCGGATGCGCGGATCGATCACACGGTTTCCGCCGCGGCCGCGTCTTCGAACTCTTCGACCTCGCGCTCCCAGGCATCCTTCGCGAGGCGATACCAGAGGTAGAACGCGAACCCCGCGAAGATCGCCCACTCCACCGCGTAGAAGACGTTGAGCCAGTTCACCGGCGACATCTCCTCGGGGGCCGGCGACGAGATGTCGACCAGACCGGCCGACGCGGTGGTCGAAGCCAGGTAGGGGCGGTAGACGTCGAGCTGCTCGATGTCGTGCCAGCGGCTGAGAAGCGCGGCGGGCGACATCCTGTCCAGCTGTGCGGGATCGGAATGCGGCGGGACCTGGGGGCCCTCGTCCGAGATGATGCGCCCGGTGATATCGATAGGAGAGCCGTCGGCACCCGCCTCGAGCGCCTTCACCGCCGCGTCCGCGGTGGCCCGGTCCGGCGCCCAACCGATCGCGACCGCGATGGAGGTGCGCTCGTCGACGCGCAGCTGCCCGGTGACCCAGTAGCCCTGGACGTCGTCGTTGAACCGGCTCGACACGACGATGAAGTCCTCGGGAACCCAGGCACCGGAGGTCTCCACCCGCTGCCCCACGAGCGGCTCGGGAAGATACTGGCCCGGTTCGAGGACCTCGGTGAGCTGCTGCACCTGCTCGGTGGCGCCGGGGTCGGGCGGATCCGTCTCGATCGCACGCTCGAGCTGCCACTGCCCGAGCCAGGCGAACACGCCGGCGACGAGGAGGCAGAGCAGCAGCATGCCGATCCAGCGTCCCCGGAGCATGACCTCACGCAGGGTCGGGGGGAACAGAGCAGGAGTCGTCACGGTGGTGCGCTGAACCTCAGGCCTCGTACGGTGCGAGCACGACCTCGACCCGCTGGAACTCCTTGAGGTCGGAGTATCCGGTGGTCGCCATCGACTTGCGCAGCGCCCCGATCAGGTTCGCGGTGCCGTCGGCGACCGGCGCAGGACCGTAGAGGATCTCCTCGAGCGTGCCGATGCCGCCGACCTCGACCCGACGACCGCGCGGGAGCTTCGGGTGGTGGGCTTCGGGACCCCAGTGGAATCCGCGGCCGGGCGCGTCGGTGGCGCGGGCCAGCGCGACGCCGAGCATGACGGCGTCCGCCCCCATGGCGAGCGCCTTGACGATGTCGCCCGAGGTGCCGACGCCGCCGTCGGCGATCACGTGCACGTAGCGGCCACCGGATTCGTCGAGGTAGTCACGGCGCGCGGCGGCGACGTCGGAGACCGCGGTCGCCATCGGCGCGTGGATGCCGAGGGTCGCGCGGGTCGTGGACGCCGCTCCCCCGCCGAAGCCGACGAGCACGCCGGCTGCTCCGGTGCGCATGAGATGCAGTGCCGCGGTGTAGGTCGCTGCTCCGCCGACGATGACGGGGACGTCGAGGTCGTAGATGAACTTCTTGAGGTTCAGGGGCTCGGCGACGCTGGACACGTGCTCGGCGGAGACCGTGGTGCCGCGGATGACGAACAGGTCGACGCCGGCGCGGGCGACGGTGTCGTAGAACTCCTGCGTGCGCTGCGGCGTGAGCGAGCCCGCCACCGTGACGCCGGCCTCGCGGATCTCTGCGAGGCGACGGGTGATGAGCTCGGGCTTGATCGGCTCGGCGTACAGCTCCTGCATGCGGACCGTGGCCGTGCCCTCGTCGAGACCGGCGATCTCGGCGAGCAGCGGCTCCGGGTTCTCGTACCGGGTCCACAGACCCTCGAGGTCGAGCACACCCAGTCCGCCCAGCTGACCCAGCATGATCGCGGTCTGCGGGCTGACGACGGAGTCCATGGGGGCTCCGAGCACCGGGATGCCGAAGCCGAAGGCGTCGATCGTCCAGGCGGTCGACACGTCCTCCGGGTTGCGCGTGCGCCGAGACGGCACCACCGCGATGTCATCGAACGTGTACGCGCGACGTGCGCGCTTTCCTCGGCCGAGCTCGATCTCCATGGTCACCCCTCCAGCCTACCCGGGCGCGGCGGTCGACTCGGGCAGAGCTCGAAGCGTCGCGGAACGGCGACGGCGCTCGAAGACATCGAGCACCGGGTGCGCCGCCTTTCACCCGGATGGGGGGATGACCGACCTTCCCATCGCCAGCGATCGTTGGCCTGCGGGATCCGAGCGGGTCCCGTTCTCTATGAGAGGTGACTTCATGACCCTGTGGGCCAGTTTCTGGGACATCGTCTGGTGGTTCCTGGCGGTGTTCGTCCTGTTCGCGTACCTGTTCGCGCTGTTCGCGATCATCACGGACCTGTTCCGCGATCACAAGCTGAACGGGTGGGCGAAGGCAGCCTGGCTGCTCTTCCTGGTCTTCGTCCCGTTCCTCACCGCGCTGATCTACCTGATCGCCCGCGGTGGAGGGATGGCGGAGCGCGGCGTCCGCGAAACGCAGGCCGCGCAATCCGCCGCCGCCGACTACATCAAGTCCGTGGCCGGCAGCAGCCCGAGCGACGAGATCGCGAAGGCGAAGGCCCTCCTCGACGGCGGCACCATCACCGCTGCGGAGTACGAGCAGATCAAGACGCGCGTGCTCGCGGGCTGATCCGAGGCGAAGCAGGGGCTCGTGGTCTCACGCGACGGCGAGCCCCTCCCCGGTCGATCCGGTCAGAGCAGACCGACACGGCGAGCAGCCTCGACCGCCTCGGCACGTCCGTTGACCTGCAGCTTGCTGTAGATGCTTCGCAGCTGCGACTTGACGGTGTTGGCGCTGACGTACCGACGCCCTGCGATCTCGGCGATGCTCTGGTGGGCGGGAAGCTCCCGCAGCAACTCCTGTTCCCGCGCCGTGAGCTTCGCGATCGTGACGGTCGCGGCCTTCTCCGACATCGCCATGTCCGGATGCGCGAGGATCTCCTCTGCCACAGGCCGCCACGCCCCCAACCGTTCGATGCGTGCACGCAGCACGACCGACGGCTCGTTCCCCTCCTGGAGGAACGGCCGCACGGCCCCCAGCGGCGCCGCGCACATCAGCGCGTTCAGGATCGCCGCGGTCGCCGACGCGTCGCGTCTGTGGCGGTGCGCGTGAACGGCAAGAGCCACCCAGGCAGAGGCCAGAGCCAGCGGGGTGAATCGTGGAGCACCGCCCGCCAAGGCCTCACGGAGGACGTGATCGCCCTCACGGTTCGGATGCCGGAGGAAAGCCGCTGTCGCCGATTCGACGCTGTATTCGCCGAGAACACGACGACAGCGCGCCAGGAGCCGGTCTGCCAGCGGCAGGTCACCCTGGCGGATGGCGGACCCGATCGCAGGAACCACGGCATAGGCGAGGCTGGAGACCGTGTCGGAGAGGTCGTTCTCGATCAGAGCCACCACCCGCGCGAGCGCGGCGCCGCCCCCACGGCGGGTGAGCTCGTCGAGCGCGAGGAGCATCTGCGTCAAGTGGTCGAGGCGTGCGCCGGCACGAGGACTCCAGTGCTCCAGCACGCTCGTCGAGAGAGGGTCGGCCCGGTGATAGGCACGCGTCGCCTGGAGGCAGACGGCGCGCGCAGCCACGGTATCCCGCTCATCGGCGCCACTGAGCCGGTCACGTTCGATCTGGAGGAGGACAGGCTCCATGTCGACCCGACTCGGCGCCCGGGAGACGATCGACAGCGCACTCTCCAGGATGAGCGTCCGCAACCATCGCAGTTCCGAGGTGTCGGCGGTCGGCGAGCCGAGGTGCACGAGCGCCGCGCTCATGTTGTCGTTCATCTCGCCATCCACCCCTCCCGTGGTCCACACCTGCACATACTCGAGAAGGAGTGCGGTTCCGCGGGAGCAGGACGCGTCGACGGCTAGTGGCGGCCGGTCCCGCATGTCGCCCCGCCGCCGATTCGCGTGCGCCCACAGCGCGTCCACGATCTCGTCCACGGCGGTCCGCTCAGCCCTCCGCTGGGCGTGGGTGCGGACACGGAGGAGCTGCGCTGCCCCTGGGCGATCGGGGAAGTGCGGAATCGCGAGAAGCAGCCCCATATCCGCCTCCAGCCTCTCGCGGTCCCGGGGCGCGACCGCGCGGACGGCACGCATCACCGGGCCGGATTCGCCTTGGAAGATCAACTCGTAGCCGTGCTGATCGAGGAAGGCGGCGAGCGCGGCCGCGTCTGCGGCCCGGACTGTCTGAGCGAGGGCGCTGCGCAGATCGCCCCTCGCCGAGAACCACCGCGCCGCTGCTGCGTGGGCGCTGTTCGCCCGTGGGAGATCGCGTCGTCGCTGCTCTGCGGCGAGAAACGCCCAGAGGATGGGATGGAACCGATAGGAATCCGCGTCCTGTCGCATCACGAGCGAGTTGGCACAGGCGAGCTGCTCGAGAACACGACCGGCGTCGGGACTCCCCGTCACCGTGACGGCGAGTGCTGCCGATACCGTCGGCGCGACAGCCGACCAGACGAGCACTTCTTCCTGCTCCGGATCGAGAGCGGACAGCACCTCGGTGACGAGATAGTCGGCGACAGGGCGACTGTCGCCGTCGAACCGATCCACCACCGAGCCGTCGCCCGTCTCCCGCAGACGGCGCACGAGCACGAGTGCGGTCGCCCACCCACCGGTGCGGGCGAGGAGACCGCGGAGCTGCTTCCCGGTGGGGGCTGTCACATCCGCGAGAAGGCTGGTCGCCTCGTCGGCGGTGAAGGCGAGATCGGCACCGGAGATCTCGCTGGTTCGCACCCACCTGGCGGGCGACACCGGAAGTGCATCGAATCTGCCGGCGAGAACCACCCGAAGGCGGCCATCGCCGCTGTCGACCGCCGCCGCGATGGCCTCCCGCGCTTGCGCCGACGACCGATCCAGCTGGTCGATCACGAGATACACCCGGGAGGCACCTGCCGCCCTGCTCCGCTGGATCGCGTCGAACACCTGCGCCTCATCGGCGGCATCTGCGAAACACACCAGGCCGTCGACGGTGGCCATCCACTGCCGGAGTAGCACGGACTTGCCCGAGCCGGCGGGAGCCCAGATACCCACGACCCTGATCTCACGCTCGAAGGCGTCGAAGATCCGCCGCAACCGAGGTCGGTCGACCAGGCCGCTCCGTTGCAGGAGCGCAACCACTGATCCGCGTGCGTGAGTGATGTCCCCGAGATCTATCATCTCGGTATTATTTCACCCTTTACCCGCGGACTCGCGTCGGTCGTGGTTCTGCTCTCGTCAGCGCGTCCGAGCGACCCGCTTCTCGTCCCACACGGGCTCGTCCGATTCGTAGACGTCGCCGTCCGACCCGAAGACCAGGAAACGGTCGAACGACCGGGCGAACCAGCGGTCGTGCGTCACCGCCAGCACGGTCCCCTCGAATCGCGCCAGGGCCTGCTCCAGCGCCTCGGCCGATTCCAGATCGAGGTTGTCGGTGGGTTCGTCCAGCAGCAGCAGCGTCGCCCCGGACAGCTCGAGCAGCAGCACCTGGAACCGCGCCTGCTGCCCGCCCGACAGCGAGTCGAACGTCTGCTGCGCCTGCCGCACGAGCCCGTACCGGTCGAGCGCCGAACTCGCGGCATCCCGAGGCATCCCCGCACGACGATCGTCGCCGCGGTGCAGGATCTCCAGCAGCGTGCGCCCGACGAACTCCGGGTGCGCATGGGTCTGCGCGAACAGCCCCGGCACGACGCGTGCACCGAGAGTCGCCGTGCCGGTGTGCGCGACCGCGCTGACCTGCTCTCCGGTCGTCGTGACATGGCCGAGGGTGGCATCAGGGTCGCTGCCGCCGCGCGCGAGCAGTCGCAGGAAGTGCGACTTGCCCGATCCGTTCGAACCGAGCACTGCGACCCGGTCGCCGTACCAGACCTCCGCATCGAAGGCACGCATGAGCCCGGTCAACTCGAGACGCTGTGCGACCACGGCCCGCTTGCCGGTGCGGGAGCCGCGCAGACGCATGTCGAAGTCCTGCGCGGGCGGCCGCTCCTCGGGCGGCCCCGCCTCCTCGAACTTGCGCAGGCGGGTCTGCGCCGCCTGATAGCGCGAGGCGAAGCCGTCGTTCGCCGACGCCTTCACCTTGAGGTTCGCGACCAGCGTGCGCAGCTTCTCGTGCTGCTCGTCCCAGCGCCGACGCAGCTCGTCGAGGCGGTCCATCCGGTCGGTCCGCGCTTGCTGGTAGGTGGCGAACCCTCCACCGTGCACCCACGCCGTGGCACCGGCGCCGCCCGGCTCGAGCGTGATCAGCCGGTCGACGGCACGGGCGAGCAACTCCCGGTCGTGCGATACGAGCAGCACGGTCTTGGGCGTCTGACGAAGCTGCTCCTCCAACCACCGCTTGGTCGGGACATCGAGGTAGTTGTCGGGCTCGTCGAGCAGCAGCACCTCGTCGGGTCCGCGCAGCAGGGCTTCGAGCGCGAGCCGCTTCTGCTCGCCGCCGGAGAGCGTCGTGAGCTCGCGATATCGCGCCCGCTCGAACGGCACGCCGAGCGCTGCGACCGTGCACTGATCCCAGACGGTCTCGTGCTCGTAGCCGCCGGCGTCCGCGTACTCGGAGATCGCCGACGCGTACGCCATCTGCGTGTCGTGCTCGTCGCGCTCGATCAGTGCGTTCTCGGCGGCCTCGAGAGCTTCGGCCGCCGCGCGAATACGGGCCGGGGCGACGCGCGTCAGCAGCTGGTGCACCGTCTCGCCCGCCTCGCCGTGACCGACGAACTGATCCATGACGCCGAGTCCGCCGTCGATGGTCACGACCCCGTCATCGGCCGCCTGATCGCCGCGGATGATCCGCAGCAGGGTGGTCTTGCCCGCCCCGTTCGGGCCGATCAGGGCGCTGGTGGAGCCGGCGCCGACCCGAAAAGTCGCCTCGTCGAGAAGCGGTCTGCCGTCGGGGAGCGTCAGTGAGACGCTGGAGACATCGATGTAGCCCACGGTGCGTGGCCGTCCTTCCGCCCGCGCATGCCGAGCCGACCAGGCTATCAGGCGTGGACGCCACGCACCGAACCGCGCTCAGGCGAGAGCGCTCGATATCGGCACGGGCGCCGCGAAGAGATCGAACACGGGGCAGTGCGCATCGACGACGGCGCGCAGGTTCTCGTACTGCTCGGCGCCGTCCGGGCCCGTGATGTCGACCGAGACCCGGACATCGTGGAAGCCCGCCCTCCCCGACTCGTCGATGCCGAAGAGCTTGCGCACATCGAGGTCGCCCTCCGCCGTGATCTCGATCTGGTCGATAGTGAGACCGAGCGCCTGCGCGTAGAGCCGGTACACGACCACCTGACACGAGATGAGCGCACCCAGCGCGTACTCGACGGGGCTCGCGGCCACGTCGTCCCCGGCCAGCGCGCCGGGCTCGTCGACGAGGAACCGGTGCTTCCCTGCGCGGATCTCGGTGGCGACGGAGCCGATGCCCCGCCCGCTCACGCGGTAGGTGAGCTGTGCGTTCGCGGCATCCGCGGCGATCCGCTCGTTCCACGCGGTTCCCGCGTCGGTGAGTCGCTGCGAGCGCTCGGCGGGAGTGACATCGGCAATGCCGGCGAGCTGGTCCTGGAGAAGAGTCATGGCCCGACGGTAACGATCCCTGCGCTCAGGCGGCATGAGGACCGTCATCCGGCTTCACACCCGGAAACGGAGCGTCACGGATGCGACGCTCCGCGGTTCAGATCACCGCCGAAGCTGCTCGACGCGTTTGGATTCGCCCCAGGCGCGATCCGCCGTGAGCGCGACCGCATCGAGACGCGCCGCTACCGCGAGGCACAGCCGATCGCCGAGCGAAAGGCCGCTCCCGCGCTTCCACAGCCGGGCTGCCTCCTCGGCGTCACGGTGCGACACCGGCTCGACGCGCAATCGATAGCTGAGCAGCAGTCCGGACGCCACGCCCCAGTCGGCACCGGATGCGCGCACCTTCTGCGCGACCTCGGACCAGTTCGCCGCTCCGACCACCGCATCGTCGAGAACCTCCTCCACGCGATCGGCTCCGGGTTCGCCCTGCAGGAATGCGAGGAGTGCGGACGCATCCAGGACGATCACGCAGCGGCGTCCTCGGAGCTCGCGGCCGCCCGACGTTCGGCGAGGAGCGATTTCAGAACGTCTTTGCCTTCGAGCTGAGACCTGACGAGGGCCTTGGCCTGCTCGCGGGTGACCAGGATGACCCCACCCGCAGTCTCGATCATCAGCAGCGGCACGCCCTGCTCCCAATGCTGGCGGCTGCGGAGCTCAGCGGGGATGACCAGCCGACCGCGATCACCCATCGGCGCGACGAAGGTGGTATCCATGGATCCACGGTACCACTCATGCGCACGCAGTGGGATGTCAGTCGGCGCGGCTCAGGCTCGTCAGCACCTCGGTGCGGGGTGCCGACGGGAGGACGAAGCGAAACTCGGTGCCCACGCCCTCCTGACTCGTCACGTCCATGCTCCCGCCGTGCGCCAGGACGATCGCCCGGGTGATCGTGAGCCCGAGCCCGACACCCGGCACGGCATTGCGCGTCGCGGTCGACGCACGGAAGAATCGGGTGAACAGCATCCCCTGTTCGTCTTCCGGGATCCCGACGCCCGTGTCCTGCACGGCCAGCTCCACTCCCCCGTCGACCGGACGGACGCGGGCGTTGACGCGCCCGCCACGCGGGGTGAACTTGATCGCGTTGGACAGCAGATTGTCGAGAGCCTGACCGATCCGCCCGGAGTCGATCAGGAGAGGAATGGCGTCAGCACCGACCTCCGCCGCGATCTCTATGCCCTCGCGCTGCGCGTGCGGACCCGCCGAGACAACCGCCGATCGGACGAGCTCGGCGATATCGACCTCTTCGCGCTCGAGCGGGAACCTCCCGGACTCGACCTGCGCGGTGAAGAGCAGATCACCGACGAGGTTGAGCAGACGCTTCGCATTGCGCTCGATGATGCCGACGAACTCCTGCTGGTCGACGGTGAGCGGCTGACCGGGATCGTTCTGCAGCAGATCGAGGAAGCCGATGATCGCGCTCAGCGGCGTGCGGAGCTCGTGGGAGATCATCCCGACGAACTCGTCCTTCATGCGCGCGACCTCGACCGCCCTGGTCTCGTCGGTGAGCACGAACAGGTATCCCTGCTGCGCGCCGGCGCCGTCCTTGTGCGGGGTGACGGTGACCCGGGCGGGAACCGTCGTACCGCCCGCCGTCGTCACCTCGACGTCCCCGTCGACCGGGAGCCCGGCATCAGCCTGCGAGAACAGCGCCTGGATTCCGGGCGAGAGCTCCGCATAGCCGGGCAGAAGCTCGTGGTCCGAGCCGGGACGGTCGACGTTGTCGGCGGCCAGCATCGACAGGACCGCCGTCGAGAAGAAGCGGTCGATGCGCACGTCGTCGCGGGCCTCCTCCGCCGAGAGTCCCAGCAGGCGTTCCGCTCCGGGATTCCAGGCCGTGATCTTCCCACTGCAGTCCGTCGCGATCACCGCCTGCGCCGTGATCGACGCCCACAGGCTCTCGAACGAGTCCAGCAGCTCGCGGTACTGACGTTCCTTGTCGCGGAGCTGCACGATCATCGCGACGTTCTCCGACAACGCTCTTGTGCGTTCGACGACGAGCTCCTCCGCCTGGTCGACGCGCATGCGCTGCTGCCGGGAGAGCTGGTTGATGACCGCGGCCACCGCAGAGAACACCAGCGGACCGACCACCCCGCGCAGCCACTCGACCGAGGTGTCCGGGGGGTTGGTGAAGTACGGCATCAGGAGCGCGATCGAGGTCAACCCGCCGACGACGAACACCCACCGGATGCCGGGAGCCGCGGCCAACCAGACCACGGGCAGGAGCACGAGCGAGGAGAAGAGCGAGGTGGCGCCGCCTGTGCCGGTGCGGAAGAGACCGAGACCGACGATATCGACGATGGGGATGAGCAGTACGGCCCAGCCGTCATGCATCCCCCGCGTCGTGAGCACGGCGGCGAGCACGGTGGCCGCGAGGACGACGGCGATCCCTGCCACCGCGGGCATGACATGCGTGATCGGAAGATCGGGGACCCACCAGGTCAGGATCGCCGCGATGATCGTGGCGATGACCGTCGGCGCCTGCTTGAGCAGCGGGCTCGGGTTGTCGAAGACCTGATACCAGCGGTTCTCCGCGCGGCCGAGCGGCGTCGCCCTCATCGTGGCACCCTTTCGACGATGGCGTGCAGGTCGGCGCCCGTGATCGGTTTCGGCAGCGCGGCATCCGCCGGCGGGTAGTCGGCGGCATCGAGCACCGAGCTGATCACGAGGAAGCAGTCGGGGAATCGCTCCTGCACCAGGCGCGCGCAGGCCTGCCCGGAGATTCCCGGGAGCAGCAGATCGAGCACGGCGACCACCGGATCGATGTCCGGGAAGGCCGCGATCGCCGACTCGGCGTCGTGCGCGATGAAGACGTCGAAGCCCTCACGATCGAGATAGCGCCGCAGGAGCGCAGCCTGGTCGGGAGCGTCCTCGACGACGAGGGCCAACGGCCTCCCGGTCATCGAAGGAACAGCTCTCGCACGACGACGACCACGACGACGACGACGAGCGCGAGAACAGCCTGCGGGATCAGTCGTCGCTCGCGCCGGGCATCCGCGACGATCTCCTCCCGCTCGGCTTCGGGTGACGGTGCAGCGTTCATGAGTCGACGCGTCCGATCTTCTCGGTCTTGATCCAGGAGGCGTCGGCACGACGCCACTCTTTGATGTAGGAGTCCACGGTGATCGCGCACAGCAGGGAACCGTAGCCGCAGATGTAGAGCAGGAGCCCGGCGAAGAAACGCCCGCCCGGAAGCTTCTCGACCGCGCGCGCGAGCCAGATCCCGAGCATCGAGATCGGCCCCCAGAGGTAGAAGATCACGGCCCAGAGGATGCGCGTCTCGTCGGTGAGATCCAGCCCGACGGCTTCGAGGCCGGATTCGAATGCCCAGGGGAACAGCGCGATGGCCATCAAGATGAGCGCACCCAGCCCCGGGAACATGATCGCCTCGCGCCAGGAGTGCCGGCCCGTACGGGGATCGAGCTGCACCGCGTACAGCATCGAATACAGGTAGACGCAGGCCGCCGAGATCCACATGAAGCGGAAGACGAACTCCGCGATGTCGCTGTGCAGCACGAGCAGAGCGAGCATTCCCGCCGCGGCGAGCAGCATGAACGCGGGCAGCAGGAGGATGGTGAACCAGGCCAGTCCGAACGAGAAGCTGCCCAGGTTGTGCTCGCGGCTCGGACGGAACCACAGCTTGCGGTAGATCGAGGTCAGCTGCACGTTGCCGCGGGCCCAGCGCAGTCGCTGCTTCCAGAGGCTGTCGATCGTCCGCGGCTCTTCGGCGAGCACGACGGCGTGCGGCTCGAACACCATCCGGCGACCCTTGAGCTGACCCTCGAACGTGGTCATCGTGTCTTCGGCGAGAGTCCCCGTCGGGATCCGCCCGCCGATCGCCTCGAGGTTGGCCCGCGAATGCAGCTGGGCGCCGCCGGCGAGACAGGCGATCGCGCCGCCGACGTTCTGCACCCGACGGGCGGAGAGCTGGCCGATCACGTACTCGATCGCGATGAACCGCGTGAGGTAGTTGCGGTCGCGGCTGCCCTCGGCGATGTAGGCGGTCACCGCCCCGACCTTGTCGTCGGCGAGATGCCGGCTGAGTTTGCGCAGGGAGTCGCGCGCGAAGATCACGTCGGCGTCCATGATGAGCACGGCTTCGGTCCAGACGTCGGCGAGCACCACATCCAGGCCGTGGTTGAGCGTGTGCGCCTTGCCCTCGCCACCCTTCTCGCGCCGCAGGTGCACGACCCGTCCGGGGTGGGCATCGGCCTTGGCCCCGACGATAGCGGGGGTGTCGTCGGTGGACGCGTCGTCGACGACGAACACGCGCAGGCGATCGGCGGGGTACTCCAGCTGGAGCAGCCGCTCGATCGCCGGGCCGATGACAGCCCCCTCGTTCCACGCCGGGATGATGACGGCGACGTTCGGATGGTACGGCGCGGCCTTGCCGTAGTGGTTGCGGAACGCATGCACCGGCAGCATGAGGAACTGCAGTCCCGTGTTGATCACCGGCAGCGTGCCGACCAGAACGCACAGCAGGAGGATGACCACGAACACGGTCTGCAGCCAGGTCAGATCGGCCATCAGGCGGCCTCCACCTCGTCGAGCAGCGGGATGACACGGGAGTAGCGGCCGACCTCGGCGGCGTCGTGGCTGTCGGTGGAGGCGACGATCACTCCCCCGGCGCGGCGGAGGGCCGACAGCGCTTCGACGCCGGGGCACCCCCACTTCTCATTGACCTCGACCAGGGTGTCGGTCTGCGCCGCGGCGAGCGCCCACGCCTGCGTGCGCTCCGGGCCGAGATCGAGCTCGGACAGACCGATCTTGGGGAGGATCGAGAAGCAGTGCGCAAGCTGATTCCCGGGGTACCGACGCATGGTCGCGATGAGCGCGTCGACGAACTGATCCAGCACGTCGTCCGGGGCCCACCCCGCGGCGATCCGATCGCGCACGGTCGAGGGGCCGAGGGGGCCGTCCGTCCCGGGGAACTGGTGGTCGGCGATCAGGATCCGGTCGATGCCCTCCGGCAGCACCGGGATGTCGAGCGACCCGGCAGCATCCAGGATCTTGGCCTCGACGCCCGAGAGCACGGTGAGTCCATCGGGCACCCGCAGCGCGCGCACGGCGGCCAGGTACTCGGGCACCCACGTGGTGCTCTGACGCACGTGGTCGACGAGACGCAGCGTGGTCAACCCGGCCGCGACCGCGGCATCGACATTCTGGGCGAGCGTCGAGACGGCATCGTCCGAGAAGGTCGAGTGCACGTGATGGTCGCCGCGCAGCACGGCGTGGGTCACAGCTCCTCCTGATGACCCGCGTGCTCGGAGACCAGCAGGTCGTCGACCTCGACGATCACATCTTCCAGGAAGCGCACCGACGCGACCTCGCGGAACGGCACACGCGCCGGCAGCTCGCGTCCGAGGAACAGGTCGGCCACGAGTGACGGGATGTCGACACCGGCCGCGATCGTCAGCGGCAGCGCGCCGGGGAAGCGCGGATTGACCTCGAGCAGCACGGCCCGGCCGGCGCGGTCCCGGCGCAGCTGCACGTTCGCGACGCCGACGAGTCCGATGGCGCGGGCGATCGATGCCGCCGCCTCTTCGAGCTCCGGGTCCTGCACGGTGCGTCCGGCGATGGCGACCCCGGAATCGACCCGGGCACGGGTGCGGGGCACCGCGGCGACCACGTGACCCGTCGCATCCGCGATGACGTCGACCGAGTACTCCTCCCCCGGAAGGAAGTCCTGCACGATCAGACCCTCGTCCGTGGGCAGCGCCTCGAGGGCCGCGCGATCGGGCACGAGACGCACGCCGCGACTGCCGGCACCCTGGCGCGGCTTGGCGAAGACCGGGAACTCCCAGTCGACGGCCTGCGCGTCGGGTCCGGCGAGGACCGTGCGGGGAGTGAGACCGGTCGGCGCGCACCGTTCGGCGAGCGCAAGCTTGTCCAACGCCGTGTTCAGCGTGTCGGCCGACGGCGCGGCGAGCACGGCGGGGGCCATTTCGTCCCGCCGCTCGGCCAGGGCGATGAGCTCGACGTCGACCGTCGAAATCACGAGATCGAGCTGATCAGCCTCGACCATGCGCGCGATCGCCGGCACGAAGTCGTCGTCCCTTCCCGGTGGGACCAGGCGACGCTGGGCCGGGGGCACCAGATAGATTCCGCTCGCCCAGCCGTCCATGTCGGCGGCGAACACGGTCAGATCGGATCGGCAGAGGAGGGATCGGATCACGGCGACTCCGGCCGGTCCGCCTGCTCCGGTCACCAGCACACGCTTCGTCATCAGCTCTCCCGTCGGCTGAGTTCATGGGCGCCGATGAACTCAGCCGTCTCGCGCACCACTTCCAGGGGTTCCACGGCTGTTCCGCCGCCGAACCGCGACCAGTACCGCGCCGTCGCGGTGACGAACTCGGGTGCCAGGTAGTCGCGATTCGCCGTCTGCGAGCTGAAACGCTCCAGCAGCCGGAGCTTGTCGTCGAGGTACTGATCGATCCGCACGAACCGGGTGGGACGGAAATCGATCGTCGACGACGGGCTCTGATAGCAGGCGACCGTGCCCACGCGGCGGGTCGCCACGATCGTGGCCTCGCTCACTGCACGGTGATCCTGGTGCCGGTCGTTGCTCGAGTGCGTGTAGACGATCGTCGGCTGGATCTCCTGCACGACCTCCTCGATGAGGCGCACGGTCGAGCCGCCGCCGGAGATCTCCGTGTCCACGAGATCCTTCAGGAACAGCCGGGCGCCGAGCATCTCCGCCGCCGCCAGCGACTCGTCCTGTCGGCTCGCGGCATCGCCGCCGCGGGCTCCGCGGGACAGGGTGAGGATCGTGATCTCGTCCTGCGCCCGGGAATGAGCGGCGAGAAGTCCACCGACCCCGATCTCGACGTCGTCGGGATGGGCGCCGATCGCGAGCACGCGCTCCGTCGGGCGCGCCTCTTCCCGGCGACGGCGTCCTTCCTCGACCAGTCGCATGACCGACTCGACGAGCTTGGCGTTGTCGAGGGGTTTGGTGAGGAACTCATCGGCCTGTGCGCGCAGAGCCGAGACGGCGTACTCGACCGACACGTGGGCGGTCATCACCACGACGGGAACGGTGGGGACCGTGCGCCGGAGTTCGGCGAGCAGTTCGAGTCCGTTGAGTCCGGGCATCTCGATGTCGGTCACGACGACGTCCGGGCGCACCTGCGCCACGCGTTCGACAGCGGCCCGCCCGTCTTCGGCGACGTCGACGATGCAGCCGGCCCGCCTCTCGAGCACGGTCTTCACGAGCAGGGCGACGTCGGCGTCGTCGTCGACGACGAGGACTCTGGGAGCATCCTCAGGCATGTGTACAGCTCTCCTTGGGGAGGTTCCCTGACCGATGGGGATCGGCGAGTGCGATCTCGGCGCCTTCAACACCGGGACCGCAGGGAAAGTCGAGCGGGGTATGTCGATTCTGGCATAGCCCGTTCGCCACCCGGGCCCGCGCGGATCACGACCTCGCGGCAGCGGCCTTCTTCTCCTGCTGGAAGACGCGGATGGCCTCGTAGCGGTCGGCCGAGCGGGCGCGGCGCTTGGCCGCCTCGTCGTCGCGATTCTTCGGCGGGGCGGTCGTGACCAGTTCATCCAACAGGGCACGGGTCGCCTGCGCGATCTCGCCGACCGCGCGGTCGAACACGGCCCGATTGGCACGCGACGGCGCGTTCGCTCCGGAGATCTTCCGGACGAACTGGAGGGCCGCCTCGTGGCACTCGTCGTCGGTCGCGGCGGGCTCGAGGTTGTTCAGCGGAACGATGTTTCGGCACATACCGGCACGGTACGCCGGGCCGTCGACAGACGGAAGGGGCCGGATGCGCACGGCATCCGGCCCCTCTGCGAAGATCCCGTCGGGATCCGACGTCACTTCTTGTAGTTCGGTGCTTCCACGACGATCTGCACGTCGTGCGGGTGCGACTCCTTGAGCCCCGCCGAGGTGATGCGCACGAACTTGCCGCGCGTCTTGAGCTCTTCGATCGTGCGCGCTCCGACGTAGAACATCGACTGACGGAGACCGCCGACCAGCTGATAGGCGACGGCGGCGAGCGGGCCGCGATACGGCACCTGCCCCTCGATGCCCTCAGGGATCAGCTTGTCGTCGCTGGGGACGTCGGCCTGGAAGTAGCGGTCCTTGGAATACGAGGTCTGCTTGCCGCGGGTCTGCATCGCGCCGAGCGAACCCATTCCGCGGTACTGCTTGAACTGCTTACCGGACTGGAAGACGATCTCGCCCGGGGACTCGTCGGTTCCGGCCAGGAGCGAGCCGAGCATGACGGCGTCGGCACCGGCGACGAGAGCCTTGGCGATGTCACCGGAGTACTGCAGTCCCCCGTCGGCGATCACGGGCACGCCCGCCGGTCGGGCCGCCAGCGAAGCCTCGTAGACGGCCGTGACCTGGGGCACACCCACACCTGCGACGACGCGCGTGGTGCAGATCGACCCGGGACCCACGCCGACCTTGACCGCGTCGACGCCCGCATCGACCAGAGCCTGGGCGCCCTCGCGGGTCGCGACGTTGCCGCCGACGATGTCGATGTGCTCGAACGACGCGTCGGCCTTCAGGCGGCGGACGAGGTCGATGACGCCCTGGGACTGCCCGTTGGCGGTGTCGACGACGAGCACGTCGACACCGGCGTCGCGCAGCGCCTCGGCACGCTCCCACGCGTCTCCGAAGAAGCCGATCGCGGCACCGACGCGCAGGCGGCCCTGGTCGTCCTTGGTGGCGAGGGGGTACTTCTCGCTCTTGTCGAAGTCCTTGATGGTGATGAGGCCTGCGAGCTTGCCGTTGTCATCGATGAGCGGCAGCTTCTCGACGCGGTGCTTCGCGAACAGCGCGATGACCTCTCCGGCGGCCACCCCGACCGGCGCGGTGACGAGGTTCTCGCTCGTCATGACGTCTTTCACGAAAGTGCTCTGACGCTCGAAGCCCGACACGAAGCGCATGTCGCGGTTGGTGATGATGCCGACCAGCTTGCCGTCGTCGTCGACCACGGGCAGCCCCGAGATGCGGTACTTGGCGCACAGGTTGTCGACCTCTTCGACGGTCGCGTCCTGGGTCGTGGTGATCGGGTCGGTGATCATGCCCGACTCGCTGCGCTTGACGCGGTCGACGTGCGCGGCCTGGTCGGCGATGGAGAGGTTGCGGTGCAGGATGCCGATGCCGCCCTCGCGCGCCATGGCGATCGCCATTCGGGATTCGGTGACCGTATCCATCGCGCTCGACAGCAGCGGGGTGGCGACCGAGATGCGGCGGGTGATCCGCGACGAGGTGTCGGCCTCGCTGGGGATGACGTCGGTGTGCCCCGGCAGGAGCAGCACGTCGTCGTACGTCAGTCCGACGAAGCCGAAGGGATCGTGCTGTTCCATGGATTCTCCTTCTGCGCGAGTCGCGCATGTCCGAGTGCGAGGGGGGTGGTCGACGTCGGCCTTTGCGGGGCCACGGCCCGTATGAAGATTCTAAGCGCGACGCGCCCGAGAACATTCCCGGAGCCCGCCGTTATCGGACCGTTGACCGCGACCGTAGGTGATTCGGGGATCGCACACTACGCTCAAATGCGTCGTCCATCCCTGCGGTTCATACCCGATGCCGCAGTGACAGCACTCACAGTGGAGGTTGCGTGGGACCCACAACAATCGCCGTGCAGCGAAGGCGCCCCTGGGCCGTCATCTGCCTCGGTATCCTCATGGCGCTCATGGCGTTCCTGTTCCTGCCCCCCTCATCGGCCTCGGCCGAGACGACGGATGACGGGCAGGAGGTCACGGACTTCTACTTCGCCGGTGTCGTCACCAATGCAGATGAGCCGGTCGAAGGCGTCGTCATGTCCATCGAGGGCAACGGCTTCGAAGCCGAGACCGAGACCGACGCCGAAGGCAAGTGGCGCCTCTACGTGCCGGAGATGGAGACGTACACCCTCACGGTGGACGAGTCCACGCTGCCGAAGGGGGTCATCGTCGATGCGACGCAACTCCCCGAGGGCATCCAGCCCGTATCGGGGACCACCGCGTCGTTCGAGCTCGAATTCGGCCTCACCGGCACCAAGATCGTCAACTTCTTCCTCGGAGCGGGCGAGCGGGTCACCGTGTCGTTCCTCGATCAACTCCTGTCGCGCATCGTCGGCGGCCTGAACTTCGGGCTCCTCCTCGGACTCGCCTCCATGGGCGCCGCGCTCATCTACGGGACCACCCGCCTGTCGAACTTCGCCCACGGCGAGATGGTCACCTGGGGCGCGGTCGTCGCGCTGCTGTGCACGACGTTCTGGCACCTGCCCCTCTGGCTCGGCATCATCGCCGCCGTCATCGGCGGAGCCGCGCTCGGGTGGGCGCTGGATGCCGGGATCTGGAAACCCCTGCGGCGAAGAGGCCTCGGGGTGGTCCAGCTCATGATCGTGAGCATCGGGCTCTCCCTCGCCCTCCGGTACGGCATGCAGTACTTCATCGGCGGCAACACGTACCAGCTTCCGGGAGCGAGCCCCGAGCCCATCCGCCTCGGACCCATCTCGCTGTCGTACATCGACATGATCGCGATGGGGACGAGCATCGTCGTGATCCTCGGTGTCGCGTTCTTCCTCACCAGGACCCGCACCGGAAAGGCGACCAGGGCCATCTCGGACAACCCGCAGCTGGCCGCGGCATCCGGCATCGACGTCGACAAGGTCATCCGCACGGTGTGGATCCTCGCGGGTGCTCTCGCCGCGATCTCCGGCATCCTGTGGGCGTACTTCCGCCCCGGTGTGAAGTGGGACATGGGTATGCAGATGCTGCTGCTGATGTTCTGCGCGATCACCCTCGGCGGCCTCGGCTCCGCGATCGGCGCCCTGATCGGCTCGATCATCGTCGGCCTCGCCGTCGAGGTGTCGACCCTGCTGGGTGTGCCGTCCGACCTCAAGTACGCCACGGCACTCGTCGCGCTGATCATCATTCTGCTGGTGCGGCCGCAAGGCATCCTCGGACGCAAGGAAAGGTTGGGCTGACGCATGGACTTCGGAAGCATCTTCGGCAACACCGCCTCCTATCTCTTCAGCCCGACGACGATCGCCTACGCCCTGGCGGCGACCGGCCTCGCCGTGCACTTCGGCTACACCGGCCTGCTCAACTTCGGCATGGCCGCGTTCATGGCCATCGGCGGCTACGGCTACGCGATCTCGATCCTGACCTTCGGGTTCCCGTGGTGGGCCGGCGTCCTCGTCGGCATGCTGGGCGGCGCGGCATTCGCTCTGATCCTGGGTATCCCGACCCTGCGTCTTCGTGCTGACTACCTCGCCATCGCGACCATCGCCGCCGCCGAGGTGGTGCGGCTCATGTTCGTCACCGAGCTCTTCAAGGACTGGACCAACTCCGCCGGCGGACTCTCCGGGTACCACCAGAGCTTCCGCGACTCGAATCCCTTCCCGCCGGGCACCTACGGCTTCGGCCCGTGGACCTACAACGCGACCGATCTGTGGGTGCGGGTCGTCGGACTGATCGCCCTCGTGATCGCCGTGCTCGTGGTCTGGGCGCTCATGCGCAGCCCATGGGGTCGGGTGCTCAAGGGCATCCGTGAGGACGAGGATGCGGTGCGCTCGCTCGGCAAGAACGTCTTCGCCTACAAGATGCAGGCGCTCGTGGTCGGTGGTGTGATCGGCGCCGTCGGCGGCATCGTCTTCATCCTGCCGTCCGCGGTGATCCCCGGCAGCTACTCCACGTCGCTGACGTTCTTCCTGTGGACGATCCTCCTGCTCGGCGGCGCGGCCACCGTGCTCGGCCCGACGCTCGGCGCGGTGCTGTTCTGGGTGGTGTTCGCCTTCCTCGGTGCGCTCCTCCCCGCCATGGCGAACGCCGGCTACCTGCCCATGTCCGGCGCACAGGCCGACGTCGTGCGGTACATCGTGATCGGCGTCGTGCTGATGCTGATCGTCATTTTCCGCCCGCAGGGCATCCTCGGAAACAAGAGGGAGATGACCTTTGTCAAGTAATGACGACGCGGTGGTCACGCCCGCGAAGAGCACGCCCCGCGCCAAGACCGGAGGCCTGGCCGCCGGTCCCGCCGCGCCCGGCGTCAAGAAGGTAGACCCGATCCTCATCGTCGATGCGGTCGAGCGCCGCTTCGGCGGTCTCACCGCGGTCGATGTCGACCACCTGGAGATCCCGCGCGGAGCCATCACGGCGCTGATCGGCCCGAACGGCGCCGGCAAGACGACCCTGTTCAACCTGCTGTGCGGCTTCGACAAGCCGAACGCCGGCACCTGGTCGTTCGACGGGAAGAACCTCTCCGGTATCCCCTCGTTCAAGGTGGCGCGGATGGGACAGGTGCGCACCTTCCAGCTCACGAAGTCGCTGTCGCTGCTGACCGTGCTCGAGAACATGAAGCTCGGCGCGAAGGACCAGCGCGGCGAGGGCTTCTGGGCGGGGCTGTTCCCCTTCCTCTGGCGCAAGCAGGATCAGGAGATCGAGGCACGGGCGCACGAGCTGCTGACCCGCTTCAAGCTCGACGCCAAGGAGCAGGACTTCGCCGCATCGCTCTCGGGCGGTCAGCGCAAGCTCCTCGAGATGGCCCGCGCGCTCATGAGCGACCCGACCCTGGTGATGCTCGACGAGCCCATGGCCGGTGTGAACCCCGCGCTCACGCAGTCGCTGCTGGAGCACATCCTCGACCTCAAGGATCTGGGGATGACGGTGCTGTTCGTCGAGCACGACATGCACATGGTCCGCCACATCGCCGACTGGGTGGTCGTGATGGCGGAGGGCCGTGTCGTCGCCGAGGGGCCGCCCGACCAGGTCATGGAGGATCCGGCCGTCGTGGACGCCTACCTGGGCGCACACCAGGACGTCGACCTCGGGGCCGTCACCGGCCGCCTTCCGGTGATCTCGGAAGAAGACGCGATCCGCATCCGGGAGCAGATCGAGACCGAGGTCGAGGCCGAAGTCGAGGCCGAAGACGTCGAGGAGGAGAAGGCATGACCGACGCATCCGCCCCCACGCCCGCGCCCGCTCCCGCTCCCGCGGAGCGCAACGAGATCAAGAACGACGACGTGATCGTCGAGCTGACCGATGTGCACGCCGGATACCTGCCCGGGGTGAACATCCTCAACGGCGCGAACCTCGTGGCTCACAAGGGTGAGCTGATCGGCATCATCGGCCCGAACGGCGCCGGCAAGTCGACGCTGCTCAAGGCGATCTTCGGCATGGTCGAGATCCGCTCGGGCGATGTCACGGTGAAGGGCGAGAGCATCGTCGGGCTCAAGGCCGACAAGCTCGTGCGCCGCGGCGTGGCCTTCGTGCCGCAGACGAACAACGTGTTCCCGTCGCTCACGATCCAGGAGAACCTGGAGATGGGGCTCTACCAGAACCCCAAGATCTTCGCCGAGCGCCTGGAGTTCGTCAGCAGCATCTTCGGCGAGTTGGGCAAGCGCCTGAAGCAGCGCGCAGGGTCGCTCTCGGGCGGTGAGCGGCAGATGGTCGCCATGTCGCGGGCGCTGATGATGGATCCGTCGGTGCTGCTCCTCGACGAGCCCTCCGCCGGCCTCTCCCCCGTGCGTCAGGACGATGCGTTCATCCGCGTCTCCGACATCAACAAGGCGGGCGTGACGACGATCATGGTCGAGCAGAACGCGCGCCGCTGCCTGCAGATCTGCGACCGCGGCTATGTGCTCGATCAGGGCAAGGACGCCTACGAGGGCACCGGGCGCGAGCTGCTGAACGACCCCAAGGTCATCGGCCTCTACCTCGGCACGCTCGGCACCGACGCCGCCTGAGCGCGTTCACGCAAGAGGGGGATGCCACGCGGCATCCCCCTTCGTCGTGCCCGGCGGCCATCCGTCGGGAGTTCGGGCATCCGTCGGCGGGGACGACGAAGGCCCCGGATGCCGAGCATCCGGGGCCTCGTCTGTGCGCTTACTTGAGGCGCGTGGTGGTGTTGTCGGCGCCGAACTCGTAGACGCCGATCGCGGCGCCCTTCGGGTCGTTGTTCTCGTCGAACGTGATCTCGCCGGAGAGACCGTCGTAGTCCGCCGTGCCGCCGCCGTTGATGATGTCGGCGCACTCGGCGTACGTGGTGCACTTCTCACCCTTGTCGCCGCCGCCGGACACGGTGCCCATCTGCTCAGCCATGTCGGCGCCCTCGACGGAGCCGGCAGCCAGAGCCGACAGCGCCATGAGGATGACGGCGTCGTAGGCCTCAGCCGAGTAGGTCACGGCGTCGATCGGGTCGTTGCCGTCGGCCGTCCAGACCTCGTTGAGCTGGTCGAGGAAGTCCTGCGGCAGCTCAGCGCCGGCGCGGGTTCCCTTCGAGCCCTCGAGGTTGACCGAGACGTCGGTGCCCCAGTCCTTCAGGTTGCCGTCGACGAGGTACAGCGAGCCCGTGTCGACGCCCGCGTTGCCGAGCAGCGGCGCGATGGTCGCGAACTGGTCGTACGAGACGACCGCGACGGCGTCGGGCTTGGCGGCCGCGATCTCAGACACCTGAGCGTTGAACTGACCGTCGCCCTGGTTGAAGGATGCATCGGCGACGACCTCGCCGCCGGTGCCCTCGAACGTCGACTTGATGGCCTCGAACAGACCGGTGCCGTAGGGGTCGTTCTGGTAGATGATGCCGAGGGTCTTGTGACCGTCTTCGGCGATCTGGTTGCCGAGGACCTCGCCCTGCAGGTTGTCGCTCGGTGCCGTGCGGAAGTACAGCGGGTTGATGCCCGAGAAGTCCGGCGACGTGTTCGACGGCGAGACGGTGAGGATGCCCGCGCCGGCGTTGCCGTCGAGGATGAGCTTGGTGACGCTCGACGACGCGGCGCCGACCATCGCGGTGATGCCCTCGTTCTGGAGGTTGGTGATCGACGTCTCGTACGCCTTGTTGTCGAGGTCGCCCTCGTCGGCGGTGGTGAGGTCGATGGTCACGCCGGCGTCGGCCTCGTTGATCTCGTTGACAGCCAGCTGCACGCCGGCTTCCATCGGAGCGCCGAGGAAGGCGAGCGAGCCGGTCGCGGGAAGCAGCGAGCCGAGCTTGAGCGTCAGATCGACGGCCGGCTTCTCACCGCCTTCGCTGGGCTCGGCGTTCGGCGTGCTGCTGCAGCCGGCGATGACGATGGCGGATGCGCTGATCAAAGCGATCCCTGCGAAGACCTTCGCGGTGCGCGAACCCTTCATTGCGTTCATGGTGCTCCCTTGCGTAACTGAACGTGGATTGTGACCACGGGCGGGTGCTCTAACACTAGGGCGTGATACCCGTCCACAGGGGGTGCAAGTATCTCGGTGCGTTAACGATCCGATACCGGGATTCCGGGCCGGAGAACCGCGGGTTCAGACGAGTTCGGGCTGCGCGATCCGGCGCCCTCGGCGGGCGGCGATCAGCAGGTCGACGACGAAGACGCCGATCGCGATCCAGGCGATGATGAACCCGGCCCAGCGCTCCGGCGGCATCGGCTCGTGCAGGATCGCGACGCCGATGAGGAACTGCATCACCGGGGTGATGAACTGGATCATCCCGATCACCGTGAGGTTGATCCGGCGGGTTCCCGCCGCGAACAGCAGCAGGGGCACGGCCGTAGCCACGCCGGCGAAGGCCAGCAGCACCGCGTGCACCCACCCGTTGCCGCCCATCGTGATGCCCGCGGGAGTCGTCGCGACCACGATCAGCTGCACGACGGCGATCGGGATCAGCCAGAACGATTCGAGGGTCAGCCCGCTGACGGCGTCCACCGCCGGGCCGATCTTCTTCTTGATGAGCCCGTAGACCCCGAACGACGCGGTCAGCGAGAGCGCGATCCACGGGAAGTCGCCATAAGCCACGATGATCACGACGACGGCGATCGCGGCGATGGCGATCGCCGCCCACTGCAGTCTGCGGATGCGCTCTTTCAAGACGAAGACACCCAGCAACACCGTGGTGATCGGGTTGATGAAGTAGCCCAGGCTCGTCTCGACCACGTTGTCGCTGAGCGTTCCGATCAGGAATACCTGCCAGTTGATGTAGATCAGGACACCCGCGAGCGCAGTCCATCCCAGCAGCTTCGGCTGCCGCAGGATCACGCCGAACGGCGCCCAGCCGCGCGTGACCGTGAGCAGCAGGATGCAGAAGACGAACGACAGCAGCACCCGCCACGCGACGACCTCCCAGGGACCGGTCGGCACCAGGAGGAGGAAATAGAGCGGGAGCACGCCCCAGAGGAGATAGGCGGCTCCGGCGTAGGCGACTCCGGCGGTCTGGGTGGCGCGGGTCGTCTCGGGGATCACCGCACAACACTATGCCCGCGTCGACGGTCCGAAGAGCGACGGTGAGCCGTCCTCGCGGAGTTCGGCAGGAATCGGATGCTCGATGGCGGGATGCAGAAGGGGGCCCGGATGCCGAAGCATCCGAGCCCCCTTCGAGGACCTGGGCACCGCCTCTTCCAGAGCGACGGAACCCGGTTCCGCAGATCAGCGGACGACGACCGCCAGGACGTCGCGAGCGGACAGGACGAGGTACTCGTCTGCGCCGAACTTGACCTCGGTGCCGCCGTACTTGCTGTACAGGACACGGTCGCCGACAGCGACGTCGATCGGAACGCGGTTGCCGTTGTCGTCGATGCGGCCGGGGCCGACGGCCACGACCTCGCCCTCCTGGGGCTTCTCCTTGGCGGTGTCGGGGATGACCAGGCCACTCGCGGTGGTCTGCTCGGCCTCGACCTGCTGGATGACGATGCGGTCTTCGAGCGGCTTGATGGAAACCGACACGGTCTACCTCTTCTTTCTTGACACTGACACGAAAGACTTGTTCGCACTCTCAACCCGAGAGTGCTAATCCAGTCTATGCGCTGGGCTGGCACTCATGCAATGCGAGTGCCAACGCACGCCGTGATTCAGTGATGCGAGCGGGAATTAGGCTGAGGACGTGGAGATGTCCGAGCTGCGTGCCCTGCTGACCCCCGCCGGTCTCGAACTGCTCGACACGGTCGGGACGATCGGGTCGACCGCCGACGTCGCCCGCGCCGTGTCACGGCTGCGTGCCGCCGGGCACTCCCCCGAGCTGGTCTCGGCGGTGGTCGGCCAGGCGCACCTGCGGTCCAAGGCGTCGGCGAAGTTCGGCCCCTTCGCCGCGCGGATGCTGTTCACCCGAGCCGGGCTCGAGCAGGCGACGCGGCTCGGTGTGGCCGCACGACACGCCCAGCGGATCCGCAGCGCGGGGTTCACCACCGTTGCCGACCTCGGCTGCGGGATCGGCGGCGACGCCCTCGCGTTCGCCGGAGCCGGACTCGATGTGCTCGCCGTCGATGCCGACGAGGTCACCGCCGCCATCGCGGCGTACAACCTCGCGCCCTTCGGAGAGGGCGCGGTGGTTCGGCACAGCACGGCGGAAGACGCCTTCGAGGGCTCGGATGCTTCGAACGCACGCGCGATCTGGATGGATCCCGCCCGGCGCACCTCCGGACACAGCGAGACCCGCCGCGTCTCTGCAGACGACTACTCCCCCTCGCTGGACTGGGCGTTCGACGTCGCCGCGCGCGTGCCGACGGGCATCAAGCTCGGCCCCGCACACGACCGCGACGCCCTTCCTGCCGACGCCGAGGCGCAGTGGGTGAGCGCCGACGGCAGCGTCGTCGAGCTCGTCGTATGGAGCGGCGCCCTCGCCCGAGAAGGCGTGCGACGTTCGGCGCTCGTGATCCGCGGCGACCGCTCGCACGAGATGACCGCACCGGCCGACGTGGCCGATGAGCCCGTGCGCGAGCTCGGCGCCTTCGTGCACGAGCCGGACGGCGCCGTGATCCGCGCCCGCCTGATCGGCGATGTCGCCCGGAGTCTCGACGCCGGGATGCTCGACGAGCACATCGCCTATCTCACCTCGGATGCCGCGCTGACGAGCCCGTTCGTGCAGTCGTTCCGCGTGCGCGAGACCCTGCCCGCCAACCCCAAGGCGATCAGCGCCGCTCTCCAGGCGCACGGCATCGGTCGCATCGAGATCAAGAAGCGCGGAGTCGACATCGACCCCGCGGCGTTCCGGAAGAAGCTCGTGCTGCGCGGCGATCAGGAGGCCACGCTGATCCTCGCGCGCATCGGCGATCAGCGGCGGGCGATCCTCGCCGATCGGGTTCCTGCCGCCAGCTGACCGTCGCCGAGCCCCGCCGGGGTCAGCCGCCGTCGCTCGGGTCCTCGACCTCGATCTGCTCACCCGGCGACACCTGGATCACGACGGGGTCGTTCTCGACGCCGGGCACCGCGGACTCGACCGAGACGGACAGGTACGGCGTCAGCTGGCCCGTGAACTGCAGGTCGAGCGCGGCGGTCGAGACCCGCGCGCCCGAGGGATCGACGGTCTCGAGTTTCACGGTGAGGCCCTCCGCGAATGCGGTCTCTGAGGGCTTGCACACCACGGGACCGGCGGCATCCACGATCAGGCATCGCTCCGTGGCTCCGGCATCCGAGAGCCGATCCCCCAGCCACACCGGCGCGTTTCGGAAGGTTCCGACCATCGAGAGGCCGAGCTCGAACCCCTCCGTGGTGAGCGATTCCGCTCGGTCGCGCACTTCTTCGGGGAACTGGGCCAGGAGCGAATCGATCCCGCCCCATCGTTGGATCGCGACCAGCGGCTCCCCCGCCGTCGAGAGGAGCATCGTGGCGTGGATCGTGTCGGAACCCGTGTCTCCCGGGAGCGTCAGCGATGTGGACAAGCCACGCTCCGTCTCTTCCGCGGCGAGACAGTTGGTCTGCGACTGCACGCCGACGTCGAGGATCAGGCAGGCGTCCGATCCTTCGTCTTTCGTCGCATACCAGACCAGTGCATCCTCGTCCTGCGCCACCGCGCGGATGGACCCGGGATCGAACGCCTCCGTGGCCAGCTCTCCCCGGCGCTGCAGCTGCTCCTGCGTCAACGGGATGCTCGCGGCCCGCGGTGCGAACAGTCCCCAGCCGACGCCGACCCCGATCGCGAGCAGGACGGCGGACGCAGCGACCGACGTCATCATCGCCCGACGGCGCGTCACACCTCGAGCCGTCGTCGCCGGGGTCTCCCGCGCCTGCGGGTCCGGGGCATCCTGCATGTGCGTCACGGCGGGTACGTCGGCGGCGTCGGACTCCGTGGGCGCGGCGAGCTCTTGCTCGACGATCCCGATCGCTCGCTCTGTCTGCTCCCGGCTCGTCGGCTCGCCATCGCCGCCGGGCTCGCGCCGCTCGGGAGGAACGACGGCAGAGCTCGAACGATGCGAATCCTCGAGCGCGCGCAGACGCTGGGATTCCGCCTCGGTCAGCATTCCACTCCGGCCGTAGGCCTTCCGCTGCAGGACCCGAAGCTCTTCGGCCTCAGTCGCCGACGGCACCCGAGGCATCTCCCTCCCGGGTGATGGTCAGATACCCGGGCCCCCGATTCGACATCAACTCCAGGTGCGTCACGCCACCCGTCTCGGCGTCGACGACGTTGAGCACGAGGCCAGAGGCCTGCTCCTGCATGGTCTGCGGGTCGGCGCAGGCCACTGGAGCTTCATCCGTCGACCCGTCGTAGATGAGGCACTGGTTCTGCGACTCGGTCTGCACGGCGGTCCAGATCGGCACGTCGCCGTCGTAGCCGACCACCCAGAGCGAGCCGGCCTCGAAGCCGTCCTCCGACAACCGGGCTGCGGCCTCCGATTCCGCCTCGTTCGCGTAGGTGATGCCGCTCTCGCTCGTGTCGTAGTCGTACGCGCTCACCGCGACAGCGGGTTCGCCCGACGCGGTGAAGAGCATCTGCGCGCTGACCTCGCGCTGCAGGTCCCCTTTGCCCTTGACCGAGATCGAGCCGTACATGCCGGTCGCGGCGATCATCTCGGTGCGTTCGCAGGTCGGAACCGTCGCCTCGCCCGTGCCCAGGATCAGGCAGGTGCGCTCCTGGTCGCCCTTCGTCGCCGTCCAGATGACCACGTCCTCCTCGACGCCAAGCGCGTGGATCGAACCGGGATCGTACACACCGGTCGCGACGAGATCGTTCTGCCATCCCTGCTGATCGGCGGTCAACTCCACCGCTGCGGCGCCGGATCGACCGAACGCGAGCCAGCCGATCCCCACTCCGATCGCGAGCACCACGACGGCTACGAGGGCGACCGGGCGCCAGCGAGGACGCAGTGCGGAGAGCGCGGAGCGCCAGGACGACGATGCGGACGATGCTCCGTCCTCGACGTCTGCTGAGGGTTCGCCCGCCGGCACTCCGGCAGGGGCAGCATCGATTTCATCGGCGGCATCGTCGGCTCCCGCTGACTTCGCCGCAGACTCCGGATCCTCGACGGGTGGTCCGGCGACGACGCGCTCTGCGGATCCGCTCTCGGCGACCGGTGCGACGCGGCGCTCCTCCAGCTCGCGGAGGCGTTCGGCTTCGGCCGATGTCAGCGAGGAATCGCGACCATACGCCCGCGCCTGCAAGGAACGCAGCTCCTCCGACTCCTCTGGCTCGAGCATCCGGTCAGCCGAGCTTCTCGAACTGCATGCCTGCCCAGACCAACCAGCCCAGGCTGTACGCGGTCGCGCAGAGGCCCAGCACGAGCGCCCACAGCGCGATGGAACGGCTCTCGAGCGGACGACGCAGCGACATGATCGCGGCGATCACCGCGACGACCGCGACGGGGATCCCCCAGCCGACGAAGAACGATGCTCCGAGGGCGACGATCGCGGCGAGCAGGGCCCACGGCGCGAGGCGGGTGTCGTCGATCGGGATGGCCCCGGTCGTCGGCTCCCACTCCGCCTCGCCCGGGGCATCGATGTCGGGCCCGCTCACCACCACGGGCTCGATGCCGACGGGGCCGGTGGGCAGTTTCGTGTAGCCCTCGCGACGGGCGCCGGGAAGCCGCGGCGCCGCCCCGGGATGCTGCTCGACCTCGTCACTGGCGCGTTCGACGCGCGCCGGCGGAGTCCGGGGGGTCTTCGCGTCGGACGAGCCGGAGACGTCGCTCATGCGGGCACCGCCTCGGCGATCTGGATCTCGGTGACCGGAAGGGTGGAGTCCGCCCCGAACGCCAGAGTCGAGGGGCGCCGCCCCGAGGAGATCAGCTCGGCGGCCAGCGCGGCGATCATCGCGCCGTTGTCGGTGCACAGCGAGAGGGGCGGGATGCGCACCGTGACTCCCGCCTCATCGGCACGCCGGAGGGCGACCTCGCGCAGCCGACGGTTCGCGATCACGCCGCCGCCCAGCAGCAGGCGCGGCACCCCGAGGTCGGCGCAGGCCGCGAGTGCCTTGGTCACCAGCACGTCGACGACCGCCTCGCGGAAGCTCGCGGCGACATCAGCCACGGGCACCTCGATCCCGTCGGCCTCGCAGCGCTCGACCCACCGCGCGACGGCGGTCTTCAGACCCGAGAACGAGAAGTCGTACCGATGCTTCGCCAGATCCGATGCCCGGGAGAGACCGCGCGGGAACCGGATCGCGTTCGGGTCGCCGTCGGCCGCCGCCCGGTCGATCTCGGGACCGCCGGGGTACGGCAGCGACAGGAGCCGGGCGACCTTGTCGAAGGCTTCGCCGGCGGCGTCGTCCATCGTCTCGCCGAGCAGCTCGACGTCGGTGGTGAGGTCGCGGACGTGCAGCAGCGAGGTGTGACCACCGGAGACGAGCAGCGCGATGGTCGGGTACTCGAGCGGCGCGGAATCGGCCGTGAGGATGTCGGCGGCGATGTGGCCGACGAGGTGGTTGACGGCGTACAGCGGCTTGTCGATCGAGACGGCCAGGCCCTTGGCGGCGCCCACTCCGACCATGAGCGCGCCCGCGAGGCCGGGGCCGCTCGTGACGGCGACCGCATCGAGGTCGTCGAGACGCACCCCTGCTTCGGCGAGTGCCGCATCGATGGCGGGCTGAAGCGCCTCGAGGTGCGCCCGCGCGGCGACCTCGGGCACGACGCCGCCGTATCGGGCGTGCTCGTCCATGCTCGACGCGATGGTGTTGGAGAGCAGGGTGCGCCCGCGGACGATGCCGATCCCGGTCTCGTCGCAGCTCGTCTCGATGCCGAGGACCAGAGGTTCGCTCATGCCTTCGCCTCCTCGGTCGTGTCGTGCGATGCCGGGTGGCGGCGCAGTTCCAGACGCATCACGATCGCGTCCACGTCGTCCGGCTGATAGTAGCGGGGGCGACGGCCGATCTCCTCGAACCCCTCCGCGAGGTACAGGCCCTCTGCGGCGGGGTTGTCGGCCCTGACCTCGAGGAACACCTCACGGGCACCGCGCTCGGCCGCGGCGGCCAGGAGAGCACGCAGGAGCGCGCGGCCCCGACCCTGCCCGCGGTGCTCGGCGAGGAGCGCGATGGTCTGGATGTCGGCGTCGGCACTGCCACGCAGCGCGCGCACGCCGCCGTAGCCGATGACCGCGCCGTCGTGGTCGTCGACGAGGTAGCGGCCGTGGATGCTCTCGAGCTCGGCGGCCATGGTCTCGCGGCTCCACGCGTCGGTCGGGAAGGAGCGCTCCTCGATCGCCATGATCGCGTCGAGGTCGTCCGCGGTGGCGTCGCGCAGGGTCATGAGCCGACCTTCTTCGGCGCACCGGGCACCGTCACGTCGGGGTGGCGCATGTAGAGCGGCTCGTCGCCCGTGAGCGTGCGACCGGCTGCCAGGGCGCGAGCTCCGACGCGCGCCAGGTCCGCCGCCGACAGGGTGGCGACATCGATGCGGCGGATGCCGTCGAGGTGCGCGTCGGCGTCAGCCGCCCGCACGAGGACGGTGTCGGCGACGATGTGCGGGATCCCGTCGGCATCGAGCCCGTCGAAGACGGTGATCGCGACCTCGCGTCGGCGGGCATCGGTGACGATCGCGAACGGCTGCGACTCGGTCTCGAGCGCGGTGAGAGCGGCGGCGAGATGGCTGGGGACCGGGACGACCGGGATGCCGCGTCCGAGGGCGAAGGTGCGGGCCGCGGCGATGCCGATGCGGAGCCCGGTGAAGGGTCCGGGGCCCATGCCGGCGACGACATGCGTCACCTCGCCGTCACCCGCATCGCTGAGCGCCGCGACGAGCAGGTCGCCGATCACCTCGGCGTGGCCCAGCGGGTCGGTGGCGGCGGCTTCGGCGCGTCGCGCCCCGTCGGCATCGATGAGGGCGACAGCGGTGCCCAGGGAGGTGTCGACGGCAAGGATCACGTCTCCAGGGTAGCCGTGGTCGCGCTGTGAGAGCGGCCCGGAGTGCCCGCGGCTCGCGCCTCAGCCCAGCGGCGCGCGGAGCGGGTAGTCCTGATCCTCGAGGATCACCTGCGACGCGGCTCCCGTGGTGCGATTGACGATCACGGGCGCCATCAGGTTCACACTCACGCCTTCCGTGGAGGGGTGGGCGACCACGAGGACCAGTGCGTCGTCGGCCGAGCCGAGCGCGAGGCTCTCGGCCTGCTCGTCGCTGAGGATCGGCGCATACTCGCCGAGCACGGTGCTCGGGTCGACGAGGTACAGGCGCAGATCCGCGTCGTCCACGGCCCGCATCGAGAACAGACCGTCGGCGCCGTCGACCGGCGCGAGCGCGAAGTCGACGTGCGGCGCGAGTCCCGGAGGGGGCGTCAGGAAGCTGAGGGCGGCGGTCATCGCAGGAAGTCCATCAGCGAGGGCTGGAGAACGCGCGCGTTCACCGCGAGCGCGGAGCGGTACACGAGTTCCTGCGCCTGCAGACGCACGAGCACCTCGATCGAATCGACGTCCTCGACCGCCGTGCGGCGGGATTCGAGGGACACGGAATTCTGCACTGCCGCCTCCTTGGCGCGTTCGATCTGAGACTGTCGGGTTCCGACGGAGCCCTGCACCCCGAGCATGGCGGTGCGTCGGTCGTCGATCTCCGCGAGGCGCGGACCGACGTTCGTTCCGGAACGGAGGTCGGCGACGATCTTGTCGACGAGCGCGAACACCGAGTCGTCGCCGGTACCGAAGACCGCGGCGCCATCGGTATCGACGCGGACCGATGCCGCATCCGAGACGCGACGGCTGACTTCGGAGCCCGCCACGCCGCTGTACGAGTAGTCCGCGGCGAACGCCGCCGTGTCCGAGGTGCCGGCGAACACCGAGCGACCGAGGAGCCGGGTGTTGGCCTGGGACAGGAGCTCCTTGCGGATGCCCTCGAGCTCGACGGCGAGCGCCTCTTTGGCGGTGGCATCCAGCGCGCCGTCGTTCGCCCCCTGGGCGGTGAGGTCGCGGACCCGGCCCAGCAGCGAGGTGCTCGCGGTGATCGCGACATCCGCCGCCGTGACCCACGCGAGCCCGTCGTCGATGTTGCGTGCGTACTGGTCGTTGCGGCGCTGCTCCGCATGCAGGGCGAGGGCCGCGGCCGCGGCCGCCGGGTCTTCGGACGGAGTGGCGAAAGCGCGCTGCGACGTCGCCTGCTCCTGCAGACGCGCCAGCTCGGTGAGGTTGGACTGCAGCTGGCGCATCGCCGTCTGCGTCATGGATGACGATGTCACTCGAGAGATCACGATGCTCCTTTATCAGCGTCCGACGAGGCCGGTGCGGTTGATGAGGACGTCGAGCGCCTCGTCCACCGCCGTCATCACGCGGGCTGCAGCCTGGTAGGCGGTCTGGTAGGTGAGCAGGCTGATCGTCTCCTCGTCGCCGTCGACGGCGGCAACGGACTGCTGCGCCCCGACCGCCGCGACAGCCGCCGAATCGGAGACCTTCGCCCGCTGCACGTCGGCTGCCGTCGCGACGCCGAAGCGCGTGACGTGATCGGACCAGAGCGCGTCGGGCGAGGTGGCGCCGCGCCCGATCTGCGAGATCAGGTCGGCGTTGGTCGCATCCAGCGCACCGGCACCCGGTGCGGCGAGCGCCAGCTCGGACGGGGTCGTCACGGCGACCCGCAGTCCGAGCGCGGCCGACCCAGTCGTCGGAAGGGTGAAGAAGTCGCCGCCCGGCTGCCCGGACGAGGTGACACCCGCACGGTGCTGCGCGTTCAGCGCACCGGCCAGGGCTGTCGCCACCGCGTCGTAGGTCGAGGCGAGCTGCGCGAGCATGCCGCCGTCGGCTGCCGGTGCGAGCACGGCGAGCGAGCCGCCGAGCTCGCCGCCGTCGATCGAGGCCGGGAGATCGGGCGCGGATTCCCACGAGACGGTGAAGCGCTGCCCCGCGTCGATCGTGGCCGGGCCGTTGAGGACGAGGTGGCGCGCATCGGAACCCGAGACCAGCGCGTTACCGCCGACGCGGAGAGTCATCGACCCGTCGCTCTCGATGGTGGCCGCCGCCCCGGACATGCGGGCGACGTTCTGCGCGAGCACGCTCCGCTGGTCCATGAGCTCGTTCGCCGAGCGCCCGGAGGCGAGGGCGTCGCGGATCTCGCCGTTGAGCACCGCGATCTGGTCGGCGGCGGCATTGACCTGCGTGACGGTGCGCTCGGCGGTGGCCCGCGCGTCGCTCCACTGGGTGGCCACGGTGCGGTAGCCGCCGGCGATGTGGGACGCGAGCTCCTTGGCGGATTCGAGGATGGTGGATGCCGCTGCACCGGAGTCCGGTGTGTTTGCGAGATCTTGCCAGCCGGACCAGAACTTCGACAGTCGCGCCGCCAGTCCGTTCTCGGTGGGCTCGGCGAGCGAGGCCTCGATCGTGGTCGCGGCGACCGCGCGCGTGGACCAGAAGCCCGATGCGGCGAGCGAGTCGCGGACGCGGGCGTCGAGCAGGGCATCGCCGAGACGGGCGACGCCGTCGATCGAGACGCCGTGTCCCGGCAGAGCGCCGACGCTGAATCGGCCGGTCTGGGCGATCGCCGCGATGGCCGAGGTCTGGACCCGCTGACGCGTGTAGCCCTCGGTCTTCTGGTTGGCGATGTTCTGCCCGACCACGTCCATGCCGCGTCGGGCGGCGGCGAGTCCGCTGGCCGCAGTGTTCAATCCGCTGAAGGTCGACATGATCCCCTTCCGGTCACATCTCGGTGTCGATGATGCGCGCTGCGTCGTCGCGTGCGCGGTCACCGTTCGTCGTGTATTCGCCCGTCTCGTGCCCCAGCGCGGCGAGCGTCTCCTGAGTGGCACGGAGCACGCCGCTGAGCTGCTCCGTGTTCGCGTCGCGCAGCTGCTCGACCTCGGCGGCGAGCTTCGTCAACGCGCGCATGTGGTCAGCGAAGACCTCTTGCCACGCGCCCTCCGGCGCGTGTGCGACCAGTTCGCGGATCGTCGCGCTCTCCGGAGCCCCCCACTCCTCGGCGACCGCGGCGACCTCGACCGTGCGCGCGAGTCCCGCGCCACGCAGGCGATCGAGGACCTGATCGATCTCACGCGCGGCGAACTGGATCCATTGGGATCGCCCGGCTGCGAGCAGCAGCTGCTGTTCGTCTAGTTTGAAGAGCAGCATCTCGAGCAGTTCACGCTCGCGCCACAGCTGTATCGATAGTTCGTTGGCTCCCATGATCCCCTTTTCCCCAGTGATCGCCACGCCTGTTAACGCGGCCAAAGGTCACTATCGGCTGCCGCGCCCCTAAGGTTACTATGTGGAACGGCGATGGGTAGTTCTCCCCATGTACAGATCACAAAAAGTGTGATAAGTGCATCTACTCGTCTCCTTGGAGCTTCCGGAGTGAATCCAGAGAGGTGGATCATCCCCCATGTCGTCGCGCGCTGAGCGCAATCTGCTCATCGAGAGCAACCTCCCCCTGGTCGGCTACCTCGCCTCCGAAACACACGCCCGAGCAACCCATATCCCCCGCGACGAGCTCGCGGCCGTCGGAGCGCTCGCGCTCGTGACCGCCGCGGACGCGTTCGACCCGTCGCTGGGCGTCCCCTTCGGCGCTTACGCGCGCCGCCGCATCCTCGGGGCATTCGCCGATGAGATGCGTTCCATGGACTGGGCCTCCCGCGGCATCCGCAAGCGCATCAAAGAGACGGTCGCCGTGCGCGAGACCCTCACCGCAGGACTCGGCAGAACGGCGACGGCGGCCGAGGTCGCCACCGCAATGGGCGTCGCGAAGGATGTCGTCCTCGAAGCCCTCGGCGATGCCGCCCGCACCGTCACCACACTGGAAGACCCCGCCGCCCGCGATGTGACCACCGACATCCTGCTGCCCGAGGAATCGGCACTCGTCGGTGAGCGCCGCGAGGTGCTCGAGCAGGCCGTCGCCGCGCTGCCGGAGCGCATGCGCCGGATCGTGCAGGGCGTCTACTTCGAAGAACGCCCCGTCAAGGAGATCGCCGAAGAGCTCGGCGTGACCCATTCCGCCGTGTCGCAGCAGAGGTCGGAGGCCATCCGCCTGCTGCGCGACGCCCTGGACCGGTACTTCGCCGAAGGCGCCGCCCCCGCCACGACGACCCGGGTGTCGGCCGGAGCGCGGGACGCCTACTTCACACGGATCGCTGACGCGGCCAGCGCGCGGATCGCCGGCGTCTTCCGCGAATCGGCCCCCGCCTAGCCCGACACCTCCGAAGGTCGCTCTCGCGATCGGAGAAATCCGGGAAGTCGTCATCACCGGCGGTGCTGCCGGACATATCTCATGTAACGACCCTTCACGATGGGAGTGACATGGATACCCAAGACCGTCTGGATCTGCTTCTCGAGCGCTCGGCACCCGCGCCGTTGCGCATCGACGACGACCTCCGCCGCACGATGGACGAGGCCGCGCACACGGCTCGCGCGCAGACGTCGGCTGCGCAGCCGCGCGCCGCCCGACGAACACCGCGCCTCGTCGCGGGCTTCGGGCTGGCAGTGCTGTTGACCGGTGGCGCCGGTGCGGCTGCTGCCGCAGGGGGCTTCGAATGGCTGCCCTGGGCACAGGAACCCGATGCCGCCTACGTCTTCACGCTGCCGAGCGGCCGCGAATGCGAGCTGCGGGTCGTCGTCGAGCAGACGGAGGACGTGGGCGACTGGAACGCGTTCGTCACCGACGTCGGACACCTCGCTGTGGAGGACGGCGCGGTCGAGCGGTGGGTGGATCGGATCCGGTCCGATCCCCACGCGATCATCCCGGTCTTGAACGACGACGGTCAGCGAGAGGACGCCGGGCCCGCTGCGGAGCCGTCTGAGGACGATGTATACGCGACCGCTCATAACGTCGCGATGCGCGAAGCCGTGACCCAGCGGGCTGAGGAGGCAGGCGTCGTGTGGGGCTATGGCGGCGACGAGCAGCTGCAGTGCGAGGCAGTGACCCCGTGACCTCGATCAATCGCAAGAAACGGCTGCTGACCACGGTCCTGCGCGAATCCGACGGGGACGTCCTGCGGTTCCTGCACCGGCGCGTCGGGTCGGACGATGCGCCCGACCTGTTCGGGGAGACACTGCTGATCGCGTGGCGGCGCGTCGAGGATCTGCCTGACGACGCGACCGAGGCGCGGATGTGGCTGTTCGGGCTGGCCCGCGGCACGCTGTTGAACCACACGCGGGGCCAGCGCCGTCGCTTGGCCCTGGTCGATAAGGTGCGCGCCCACATGCCCGTGGCGGCGGCACCTCCGGCGGACGAGGGCGGTGAGGTCCGCGACGCCCTGGAGCGTCTGAAGCCGGAGCTCGCGGAAATCGTCCAGCTCGTCCACTGGGACGGGTTCACGCTCGGCCAGGCGGCCGACATCGTCGGCATTCCCGCGGCGACGGCGCGATCCCGATACGCCCGAGCCAAGGAGGATCTCCGAGTTGCACTGGGGGTCATCGCCTAGCGGCGCCACGCGCCCGGCTAACGCCCGCGCCGCCTCCGCCGATAGGTGTGTGCGGGAGACCACGGATGGTCTCTCGCACAACGAATTCACGGAGGAGAACCCTTATGGGTATGCAGATCAACACCAACGTGTCGGCGCTCAACGCCTACCGCAACCTGTCCAGCACGCAGAACGACCTGTCGAAGTCGCTCGAGAAGCTCTCGAGCGGTCTGCGGATCAACCGCGCAGCGGACGACGCCGCCGGCCTCGCGATCTCCGAGGGCCTGCGCTCGCAGGTCAACGGCCTGAACGTGGCGGCGCGCAACGCCCAGGACGGCATCTCGGTCATCCAGACCGCGGAAGGCGCCCTGACCGAGGTCCACTCGATCCTGCAGCGCGTTCGCGACCTGACCGCTCAGGGTGCGAACGACTCGAACAACGCGAAGTCGCGCGAAGCGATCCAGAAGGAGATCAACACCCTGGGTGATGAGCTCACCCGGATCGCCGAGAGCACGAACTTCAACGGCATCAAGCTGCTCTCGGGTGGCACGACGCTGACGTTCCAGGTCGGTGCGGGCGCGGTCGCCGCCGAGGACCAGATCTCGGTCGGCCTGACCAACTTCGCCACCCTCGGAGCAGACATCAAGGGCTACGCGGCGACGATGACGGATGCGGCCACCTACGGTGCCGCGCTGGCTGACATCGACACGGAGATCCAGGCGGTCTCGACCGCACGTGCCGGTTACGGTGCGCTGCAGAACCGCTTCGAGTCGACCATCAACAGCCTCAACGTGTCGGCGGAGAACCTGTCCGCCGCCGAGAGCCGTATCCGCGACACCGACATGGCGTCCGAGATGGTCAAGTTCACCTCGGCGAACATCCTGTCGCAGGCGGGCACGGCCATGCTGGCCCAGGCGAACCAGTCCAACCAGGGCGTTCTCCAGCTCCTGCGCTGACCCACGCCATAGGGTCCGGGCGGCGGCTGCGACCGTCGCCCGGACCCTGTCCGCTCCCGACCTGCAAAGGCGATCATGTCTCTCTCGCTCGACGGCCTCGTCTCCGGCCTGAAGACCACAGAGGTCATCAAGGCCCTGATGGACGTGCACGCCATCCCGCGCTCGCTGCTCAAGGCGAAGATGGATGACAAGAACGGCATCGTCACCCAACTGCAGACGCTGAACACCGCGATCCAGAACCTCGCCACCGCCGCCGAGAAGGCCGCGTCGCCCGGCGGGCTCGCCCGGTTCACGACATCGTCGTCGTCGAACACCGTCACGGTCGCCACCCGCACCGGCGCCGCCCCGGTCTCGGCGGAGATCGTCGTCGACAAGGTCGCGAAGAATCACACCATCGTCTCGGCTGCGTCGAACGGGTGGCCCGTCGACCCGCCGGTGATCACCCTCGAGAACGCCAAAGGCGAGCGTCTGCAGATCGAGGCCGACGGCGCCTCGATGCAGGAGGTCGCCCAGGCCATCAACGAAGCGGGCTTCGGAGTCGTCGCGTCAGCAGTGCCCGCGGGCCGCGACGCCGACGGCAACCCGCTGCATCGACTGCAGCTGCGCGCGGCCGACTCGGGCGAGGGCGGCCAGTTCCGCGCCTATCGCGGTGACGTCGCCGCGGTCGAGGCCGGCACCGCATCCGACATCGCCACCGAAGCGGGGGCGGCCGTGATCGCGGTGGGCGCCGACGCACAGTTGCGGCTGTGGGCGGGCACCAGCGCCGAACAGGTACTGACCTCGTCGAGCAACACCTTCACCGATCTGTTCGACGGCGTCGATGTGACGGTGTCCGCGGCATCCGCCGACCCGATCACGATCGGCGTCACCATCGACACCGAGGCCCGCACCAAGGCCTCCGCGGAGTTCATCGCCGCAGTCAAAGACATCCTGACGCGTATCGACAACGGGTCGAAGGCCACCGTCGCCGCGAACCAGGGCGACAAGACCACCCTGGGCGTCTTCACGGGCGACAGCACCGTCCGATCGCTGCGGACGGCGATCGCCGATGCCATCCAGCATCCGGTCGATGGGGTGTCTCCCTCCTCCATCGGCATCGAGACCGACATGTACGGCGTGCTGAGCTTCGACGAGGAGAAGTTCGCCGAAGCCCTCGCGAAGGACCCGGATGCGGTCGCCGGACTGTTCTCCGACGTCGCCTCGCGCGTGCAGGACACCGCGAAGGTGTACTCCGACAAGTACGACGGCCTGCTCACCTCCCGCATCACCGGCCAGGAGAGCGAGGTCAAGAGCCTCGGCGAGCAGATGGAGCGCTGGGACGTGCGCCTCGCCCAGCGGAAGGCGACGCTCGAGCGCACCTACGCCCGCCTCGAGGTGATGCTGTCGCAACTGCAGTCGCAGTCGACCTACCTGTCGTCGCAGATCGCCGCCCTTCCGACCTCGAGCTCGGGGAAGTGAGCATGAACGCCGCCCTGCGTGCGCAGCAGCGCTACCGTGACGATGCCGTGCTGTCGGCACCGCCCGAGCGTCTCGTGACGCTGCTGTACGACCGGCTGCTGCTCGACATCGAGCGCGGCGAGGCCGCACAGCGAGCCGAGGACTGGACCGAGGCGAATGCCCAACTGCAGCACGCGCAGGCCATCGTGTCGGAGCTGACCTCGTCGTTGACCGACGACTGGAACGGCAGCGCGGGCCTCCGCTCGGTGTACGTCTTCCTGTCGCAGACCCTGATCGGCGCCAACATCGGCCGCGATCCCGAGCGCACCCGTGCCTGCCACGGGATGGTCGCCCCGCTGCGGGACGCCTGGCACGAAGCCGCCAGGACCGTCGCGGAGACCCGGTCGTGAGCGCCGACGACGTGACGGCGGAGTGGACCGAACTGCTGGATCGCCTCGAGCTCGACGCCGACCGCATCCTCACGGCTACCCCCGGAACCGCCGACACGGCCGTCATCGAACCGTGGACGCCGCCCTCCACTCCCCTGCCCGTGCATCTCGCCGATCGCGCCCGCCGGGTGGTCGAGCGTCAGCGCCTCGCGATGGAGCGCGCCCGCACCGATCTCGACGACCTCCGACAGCACCTCGGCGCGGTGGACCGGATCCCGGGGACCCGTCGCCCCGATGCTCCCGCATTCCTCGACGTGGATGGCTGAGACCGCTCCCTAACGTCGTGCGCGACCCTGCCGATAGAACAGGGAGAGCACGGATGGCTCGCAAGACTCGGCCATGGATCGGCCACACCACCACACACGGGGAGCGGTCGTGTTCGATTCTGTGACCATCAACGCGCTGACGAGCGCGCTCGACGGCCTCGCGCTGCGCCAGCGGGCGATCGCCGACAACATCGCCAACATCAACACCCCCGACTATCACGCCAAGCGGGTGCGCTTCGAAGAGGCGCTCGCGGACTCGGTGCAGGCGGGTGACGGACGGGTCGGCTCGACGGTCGGCACCTCGCTCGAGCCCACGCGCCTGAACGGCAACAACGTCAACCTCGACACCGAGACCCTGTCCAGCGTCGACACGATGCTGCGCTACCAGTTCGCCACGCAGGCCGTGAACGGCTCGTTCGCGTCGATGCGCGCGGCGATGAGGACCTCATGACCTTCGACGCGATCGGCATCGCGAGCACCGGCCTGACCGTGCACCGCAAGTGGCTCGACGCCATCAGCGACAACATCGCGAACATCAACACCGTGACGGCGACCGACGGCGCCGCCTTCCGTGCGCGGTACATCACCGCCCAGACCAGCGACCAGTCGCCGGGTGTGTACGTGGCGGGCTCCGTGCAGGGCAGTGCGGAGGGGCGGCTCGTGCACCAGCCCGACCACCCGCTCGCCGACGCCGACGGCTACGTCCGCTACCCCGACATCGACCTCGGCGACCAGATGAGCCAGCTCATCCTCGCGCAGCGCGGCTACCAGGCCAGCGCCGCGATCGTGGACCGTGCCCGCAACGCCTACGAATCCGCCCTCCAGATCGGACGCAGCTGATGGATCCCCTCTCCGGCGTCGAGGGCATCTCCTCGGCGTTCACCCTCGCCCCGCCCACCGCTCCGGCGAAGGCGGCGGACGACACCGCCTTCGCGAACAGCGTCACCGGTGCGATCGACGAGCTGCGCTCCCTGCAGTCCGAATCCGACGCGCTCAAGGTCGCCGCCGTCACGGGTGACCTCGACGACATCCACTCGGCCATGGTCGCCTCCTCGCGCGCGTCGGTCACCCTCGAACTCGTCGCCGCCGTGCGCAACAAGGGCGTCGACGCGTTCAACGAGATCATGCGGATGCAAGCCTGATGCCCCAGGCAGTCACCAACGTCTTCCAGCGGATCGGACGCGTGATCGCGGGCTTCACGCTCGCGCAGCGCACCATCGCGATCATCGGCGTGGCCGTGCTCGCGCTCGGGATCGTCGCGCTCTCCAGCTGGCTGACCCGCCCGACCTACACCCCGCTGTTCTCGGGGATGAGTGCCTCCGATGCGAACGCCGTCGTCGAGCAGCTGCGATCGTCTTCGGTCCCCTACGAGCTCGCCGACGGCGGAGCCACCGTGCTCGTGCCGGAGAAGGACGTCTACGACCAGCGGCTCGCCGCCGCCTCCGCGGGCCTTCCCGGTGCGAGTTCCGGCGGGTACTCGCTGCTCGACGACATGGGCGTGACCACCTCGGAGTTCCAGCAGTCCGTGACCTACAAGCGCGCCATCGAGGGTGAGCTCGCCGCGACCATCTCGTCGATCGAGGGCGTGACAGCGGCCTCCGTGCAGCTCGCCATCCCGGAGGAGAGCGTCTTCGTCTCGGAGACCGTCGACGCCACCGCATCGGTGTTCGTGGAGACCTCGGGCAGCTCGTCGCTCACCTCGAAGCAGGTCGAGGCGATCGTGCACCTGACCTCCGCCGCGGTCAGCGGCATGAAGCCCGAGAACGTCGCCGTCGTGGACCAGAGCGGCCAGACCCTCTCGGCCGCCGGCGTCGGCGCGGTCGGCGGCGTCGACCAGCAGGCCGGCGACTACGAGGCACGGGTGACCGCGAGCGTGCAGCAGATGCTCGACACCGTCGTCGGCCCCGGCAACGCGACCGTGACGGTGGTCGCCGAGATCGACCGCTCGGTCAACGAGCGTGTCGAAGAGACCTACACCCCGGCGGAGGGGGCACCTCCGCTGACCGAGCAGTCTCGAACGGACACGCAGAACGGCTCGAGCTCCAACGCCGGTGTGCTCGGACCCGACAACATCGCGGTGCCGTCGGCGGGCGCGGACGGCACCTCCGAATCCACGGAGACGTCGAAGACCAACGCCGTCAACAAGAGCACCCAGAGCACCTCGACCCCCGCCGGCAACGTGCTGCGCCAGTCGGTCTCGGTCGCGGTCGACGCGGGTGCCGGTGGCGACCTGAGCACCGCGCAGCTGACCGAACTGGTCGAGACCGCCGCGGGGATCGACACCGCACGCGGCGACTCCATCGCCGTCGAACTCGTGTCGTTCAGCCAGACGGATGCCGAAGCCGCACAGGCCGCCCTCCAGGCCGCCAAGGACGCGGAGGCGGCCGAGCGTCAGGCTGTGCTCCTGAACACCGCCATCATCGCCGCAGCGATCGCTCTGCCCCTGCTGCTCGCGGTCATCGCCGCCCTCGTGCGGATGCGGCGTCGCGCCAACTCCGCGACCGAGTTCGATCAGCTGTTCGGCGACCGGCCTGCCCCGTTGTCGGCGGCCCTCGGCCCCGGTGCGGCCACCGTCGCCATCGACCAGGCGGCCACGACGCCGCTGGCCTTCCTCGAGACGACGCCCGACCCGGAGCCGGAGCCCGACCCCGAGCCCGCCCAGGTGAGCCTCGAGCGCCGCCGCGCCGAGATCGACTCCCTCACGCGACAGGACCCGAAGCGCACGGCCGAGCTGCTGCGGACCCTCATCGACGACAGGCAGCACGTATGAGCGGGTTGACCGACCGGCAGACGGCGGCCGTCGTGCTGATGAACCTCGACCGCGCACAGGCGATCGAGGTGATGAAGCACCTCTCGGAGTCGGAGGCCGAGGCCGTCGCCGCCGAGATCATCGAGCTGCAGGACCTGGACGCCGCCACCACCGCTCAGGCGCTCGGGCAGTTCCACCGGATCGCGACCGGACACCTGCCGCCCGCCCGCGGTGGTCGTGACCTCGCGGCCGGTCTGCTGGAGGCCTCGTTCGGTGCAGAGCGGGCCGCGGCCGTGCTCGGAAGGGTGGGTTCGACGTCGATGAACTCGTCGTTCGAGTTCCTCGGCTCCGCCGACCCGGCACAGCTGGCGACCCTGCTCGACGGCGAGCTTCCGCAGACCGTCGCCCTCGTGCTCGCGCACCTGCCCACCGACCGCGCGGCGGCCGTGCTGGCAGCGCTCCCCGACCCGACCCGCACCGATGTCGCCCACGCGATCGCGACCATGGGCACCGCGTCGCAGGAGGCGATCGCGATCGTGGCCGACGCGTTGAAGACCCGCACCGGGAGCTTCGCGAGCCGCGACGCCCCGGAGACCCTCGGCGGCGTCGAACCGCTCGTCGAGATCATCGCCCGCTCCGGGGCGACCGTCGAGAAGGCACTGCTCGCGAGCATCGAGGACCGCGACAGCGCCCTCGCCGAAGACATCCGGTCACGCATGTTCACCTTCGCCGACATCGTCAAGCTCGACGACCGCGACACGCAGCGGGTGCTGCGCGGCATGGACATCCGCTCGCTGGCTCTGGCGCTGAAGGGCGCCAACCAGGCGATCGCCGATCTCATCCGCCGCAACGTCTCCGAGCGCAACCGGGAGAACCTCGATGAGGAGGCACGGACCCTCGGTCCGGTGCGCGTCTCACAGGTCGAGGAGGCCAGAGCCGAGATCGTGCGCACCATCCGCGCTCTCGAAGCGGCGGGCGACATCACGGTGCAGCGCACCGACGAGGACGAGTATGTCTACTGACGCGTTCTCGCCGGTGCTGTTCCCTCGTCTCGACGGACACGCGGACGGCGCGGAGCATGCGCGCGCCCGGATGCGCGGCTACGCCGAAGGACACGCGGAGGGCTTCCGTGCCGGGCTCGCCGAGGCCGAGTCGGCGCAGCGCGTCGCCGCGGCGGAGCAGGCGGCCCGCGACGCGGCAGCCGCGCGCGAGGTGGCGACCGCGGTGTCTGCGCTGCAGGCCGCCGCCCTCTCACTGGGCGAGCGGGAGCGCGAGCTCACCGCCGCTGCGCGCGATGAGGTGCTGCGCGGCGCGATCGAACTCGCCGAGCTCATCCTCGTCGCGGAGCTCTCGGATGCCGGCTCGTCTGCCGCGGCCGCCGCGCGGCGCGCACTCGCGGTCGCCGACCCCGCCGACATCCGCGAGGTGCGCCTGCACCCCGACGACCTGCGCACGATCCAGACCGCGGAGTCGGACCTGACCAACTTCGCGCTCGTCGCCGATGACACGCTCGAGCGCGGCGATGCCGTCGCGACCCTGGCGCACGGACACATCGACGCCCGGATCGGCAGCGCCCTCGAGCGCGCCCGCCGCGCACTGGTCGAGGCCGGGTCGTGACGGCCTGGGCCGCCGTCCGCGAGGCGGTTCGACCGGAACGAGTCGGCGTCGTCTCCCAGGTGCGCGGCCTGAGCGTGCAGGTGCGAGGGCTCGAAGGCGCCGTCGGCGATGTCGTGACGCTCGACGGGGTCGATGCCGAAGTCGTCGCGATCGGCGAGGGCGGTCTGCGGTGCATGCCCCTCGGCGCCGTCGCCGGGCTCACCGTCGGGGCGCCCGTGCGGGGTCGCGGTGGCCCGCTCCGTGTGCCGACCGGGGCCGCTCTGCTCGGCCGCGTCCTGGACGGACTCGGCCGACCGATCGACGGCAAGGGCCCGTTGACGGGTGCGATCCCGGTGAGCCTCGACCACGCTCCCCCTTCGATCATGGGACGCGACCGGATCAACTCCCCTCTTCCGCTCGGGGTGCGCGCGCTCGACACGCTCGTCAGCGTGGGTCGCGGGCAGCGCGTCGGGCTCTTCGCCGGCTCGGGAGTGGGCAAGTCGTCGCTGCTGTCGATGATCGCGCGCGGCACCGAGGCCGAGGTGACGGTGATCGCCCTCGTCGGCGAGCGCGGCCGTGAGGTGCGCGAGTTCATCGAAGACGACCTGGGGCCGGAGGGACTCGCCCGGTCGGTGGTCATCGTCTCGACCTCCGATCAGCCGGCCATGGCGCGCATCCGCGCCGCGTACACCGCCACCCGGATCGCCGAGGCCTTCCGTGACGAGGGCGCGCACGCCATCCTCATGATGGACTCGCTGACCCGCGTGGCGATGGCCCAGCGCGAGATCGGCCTGTCGGCCGGAGAACCCCCCGCAACCCGTGGGTACCCGCCGTCGACGTTCTCGCTCCTCGCCGGTCTGCTCGAGCGCGCCGGCACCGACCGGGGTGGCTCGATCACCGGCATCTACACGGTGCTCGTGGACGGTGACGACCACAACGAGCCGATCGCCGACACCGTGCGCTCGATCCTCGACGGCCACGTCGTGCTCGACCGCGCGCTTGCGCTCTCAGGACACCATCCGGCGATCGACGTGCTCGGCTCCGTCTCCCGCGTGGTGGGGAAGATCACCGCCCCCGGGCAGCGGGCACACGCGGCGACGCTACGTGCGGTGCTCGCCGCGCGTCGCCGGGCCAACGACCTGATCGACATCGGCGCGTACCAGCCGGGTGCCGACGCCCGCATCGACGCCGCGATCGCCCACGAACGGGCGATCTCCGCTTTCCTCACCCAGTCGCTCGACGAGACGAGCGCGATCGACGAATCGTGGCGTCGACTCGACGAGCTCGTCTCCGGTTTCGGAGGAGTCTCATGACACGGTCGTTCTCCCTGGCGGGCCTGCTGCGTGTGCGCGAGATCCAGGAGCGCGCCGCGGCGCAGCGGCTCTCCCGCGCGGTGCTCGACGCCCGGCACACCGAGGCCCGCGATCGGTCCCTTCGCGCGCATCTCTCCGGCGCCGGGAGTGAAGCCGTGGACGTCCGCTCGCTGGCCGCGCTCGCGGCCGCCCGTGTGGCCGGCCGGACACTGCTCTCCGACCTGACGATGCTGGCGGAACTGCAGGAGCAGACCGTCGACCAGGCCCGCGCGGAGCACTCGGAGGCACGACGAGCGATGCGCGGACTCGACCGTCTCGCCCAGGCGCACGCCGTGCGGGTGCGGGCGGCCGAGCTGCACGCCGAACAGGCGGAGCTCGACGAGATCGGATCGCGCACCGACACGGAGGGGCAGTCATGACCGCGCTCGGCATCGTCGACATGCTCGACCCTCGCGCGTCGCGGCCGAGCGGCGCGGCGCCTTCGCGCGGCGCGACCCCGGGCGCCGCGGCCTTCGCCGACGTGATCCAGGATGCGGCGCGGGCTCAGCTCGCCGACGACGCGCCCACCGATGGCGTCCTCGCTGAGGGAGTGTCGTCGGGCGCGTCGACGGGAACCGAGACGACGGATGCGACCGCCGAATCCGCTGATCCGGTTGTTCCGGTGACCGCATCGCCTCTCCCACCCCTCACGACCCTCACGATCCCGAGCGGGTCGGGGACTGTGGCTCCCGTCGACGAAAGCACTTCGGGAGCGGACCCCGACCTCGACGGGCCCCCGCCACCGGTGGATGCTGGGGAAGACACCGGAGCGGCGGATGCCCCTGCGGAAGCCGCCGACCCCACCCCGATCGCGGCGTCCGGCGCTGTCGCCGCATCGGTCGATCCGGCACGCACCACCGCATCGACGGCAGCCCTGGCCGCATCATCCGTGCCACCCGCCGCGACCGGCGCATCGTCGCCGCGCGCCTCGACCGGGCCCGCCGCCGTCGGTGCGGCATCGGCTCCTGTCGGCAGCGACGGTATCGCCGGCGCATCCGGTGCGAACAGCACGACGGCGGATGCTCCGGCCGACGCCGCTCTCCGCCTCGTCCCCGTCGCCGCTGGTCCGCACGGTGCCGTCGCCGCGGCTGCCTCGTCGGAACCGGCACCGGGGTCGAACGCCGACCCGGCACTCCTGGCCGGGGCAGCCACCGCCGCTGACACGGCACCCGACGCCGCGCCGTCCTCTGCAGGCTCGACTCCGGTCGTCGCCGCCCCCGCCGCGTCGGTACCCGCGACCGCAGACGCTGCCGGCCCGACGGCCGCCGTCACGGCACCGGCACCGGCATCGCCGCCCCCGATCGCCCCGACGACGCCTGCCGCCGCGGCCGCGATCGCCCGGCCGGTGCTGCTTCCCCAGATCACAGCCCCCGTCGTCTCCCTCGCCCAGGCCGCAGACGGCGACCACAGCCTCACGCTGACCGTGTCGCCGGAGAACCTCGGGCCGGTGACCGTGCGCGCGCACATCTCCGGCGGGGCCATCCACATCGAGCTGCACGCCCCGAACGATCTCGGCCGCGAGGCGCTGCGGGCCGTGCTCGCCGACCTGCGGCGGGATCTCGCGGCAGCGGCACCGCACGCCTCCCTGATGCTCTCGACCTCGGACGACGGCCCCGGCTCGTCGAATCCGCAATCGTCGCCGAACGGCGGCGGCTCGGCGAACGGCAACGCGGCGAACGGGAACGCGGCGAGCGCGGGCGGCGGGCAGACTCGCGGCGACGCCCCCGCCGACCGGAATGCGGCCGCGCGGCCGAACCCGGCCGTCGTCCCCTCCGCACCAGACGGCGCACCATCCGGCCCCCTCGACGCGCTGCTCGGCGGCATCGATGTCTTCGCCTGATCCGAGAGGAACCCCATGACCACGGTCGACCCCATCACCGGCACCATCCCGCCCACCGGCGTGCAGACCGGCAGCACCACGCCCCCGGTCGAGCGCAAGAAGACGCTCGACTCGGAGGTGTTCCTGAAGCTGCTGGTGACGCAGCTGACCAACCAGGACCCCAGCTCTCCCATGAACACGAACGAGATGATCTCGCAGACCACGCAGCTCGCGTCCATGGAGCAGCTGACCGCGCTGTCGGCCACCTCGACCGAGAGCTTCGCGCTCAGCATGCGGCAGACCGCCGCCGCGCTCATCGGCCATGAAGCGCAGTACGTCGATGCCGACGGTGTCACTCAGAAGGGCATCGTCACCTCGGTCTCCTACGCGGGCGCTGTGCCGCTCGTGACCATCGGTGAAGCCTCCATCCCCCTCGACGCCGTCTCCGGCGTCTCCCTCGTCCCCAAATCCTGATCAGCCCCGCACCCAGAAAGGCACCACCATGCTCCGCTCCCTCTTCGCCGGAATCTCGGGCCTGCGCTCGCACCAGACCATGCTCGACGTCACGGGCAACAACATCGCCAACGTCAACACGACGGGCTTCAAGGCCTCGGCCGTGCAGTTCCAGGATTCGCTGTCGCAGCTGCTGCGCAACTCGATGATGCCGCAGACGAACCTCGGCGGTCAGAACCCCGCCCAGGTCGGTCTCGGTGTGCAGGTCGCCGGCATCAGCACCAACTTCGCGTCGGGGGCACCGCAGCCCACCGGCGTCCCCACCGACCTCATGATCGCCGGCGACGGCTTCTTCGTGGTGCGCTCCGGCGGCGAGACGCTGTACACCCGCAACGGCGGCTTCTCGTTCGATGCGAGCGGCAAGCTGGTCTCGGCCGACGGCGCGCTCGTGCAGGGCTGGACCGCGCGCGGCGGAGCCATCGTCCCGGGTCAGGGCATCGGCGACATCACGCTCCCCGTGGGCGCTCTGAGCCCGGCCGCCGCGACGACCACCGCCCGGGTGACCGGCAACCTGCCTTCGGGCGCGGCCGTCGGCGACACGCTCGTGCGCGACATCAAGACCTACGACGCGCAGGGCACGGAGACCTCGATGCGTCTCACCTTCACCCGCACGACCGCCGGCTGGGACGTCACCGACGCTGCCGGCGCGCGCACCCCGCTGGCCTTCACCGACGGCAAGCAGGCCGGCGCCTCGTCGATCGTGTCCGGCGGCATCACGGTCGACCTCTCGGCGGTCACCGGCTTCGCCGACGTCAGCGACATCGCCATCAAGGAGCAGAACGGCAAGCCGGCCGGCACCCTGAGCTCCTACGCCCTGACGAACGACGGCAGCCTCGTGGGCACGTTCAGCAACGGCGACACCGAGGTGCTCGCACGCATCGCACTGGCCGGCTTCGTGAACCCGGGCGGCCTCGAGAAGACCGGATCCTCGCAGTTCCGCCCCAGCGGCAACTCCGGCCAGCCGACGCTCGGCGAGGCCGGGACCGACGGCCTGGGCGGCATCATCAGCGGCGCCCTCGAGATGTCGAACGTCGACCTCTCGCAGGAGTTCACCAACCTGATCGTCGCGCAGCGCGGCTTCCAGGCGAACGCCCGCATCATCACCACGAGCGACGAAGTGCTGCAGGAGCTCACGAACCTCAAGCGCTGAGCGAAGGCGCCCCGGCCGAAGTCGGGGCGCCTTCGACGTGTCACAGCGGTCGCCTCCTGGAGGCGCTGCTGACCCGTCAGCGGGAGATCCGGGTGCGGTACCGTCCGGTGATCCACCGACCGGAGCGCCACTCGCCCGGCTCCCACACCGCGGTCCGGGCCTGCTCTTCCGCGTTCGTCGGCCCGGTGAAGGTGGGGATGTTGCGCACGCTCAGGTCCTCGGCCGCGATCCTCTCGACGAACTCTCCTGCGAAGCGCTCGATGCGCGCGGGCATCGCACGCACACGCGCCGTCGCGAGTCCGCCGGGCAGCGCTTGGACCGCCTCCTCGAATGCCTCGCCGAGCTTCTGCGACATGCGGTTCAGCAGTGCGGCGAACTCCCGCCGCGGCACGCCGAGCACGTCGGCGGTGCGCGCGAGATTGCGGCCGGTGATCTTGCGGTACGGGCGCTCCTTCCCGTACTTGACCGCGGCACTCGAGCGGTATGTGATGCGGTCGTCGTCCCAGATGCCGTGAGCGGAGATCAGGTCGTACGCCGGTGCCAGCCTGGCGACCCCGCCGACATGCAGCAAACTGTGGTTCTTCGCGTGTGCGTCCACTCCCGCGGTCAGCAGGTTGAACGCGAAGAGCTCGGTGAGACTCCGCAGGTCTCCGCCGCGGTACGACGGCGAAGACGCGCTGCCGACCAGCTGCACCATGTCCGACATGGTGGGGCCGCCGTCCTCTTCGTACTTCCGCGCCGGCAGGACGCTGAGCGCCTGGCAGAAGTCCTCCTGGTGGACCCGCGTGACCTCGCCGTTCCCCGCCACGCTGCGGTCGTAGCGGGTCGTGACGAAGGTGGGGAGACCGTCGAAGTCCATGATGTCGACGGTGGCCGCACGAACGCCCATCGCCCGCGCGGCGCGCATCGTGACGAACTCCACCGCCTGGACGTCGTTGTCGGTCTGCCCCGAAGCGAGCACCATGCCGGGCTTGACGATGTGCGTGCTGGCGGCACGACCATTGGGCTCGAACCACTCCCCGTCGATGCGGGCGAGAGCGAACTTGCCCTGGTTGCCGCCCAACGAGAACCTGCTCTCGTCGTCGTCGCTGTCGTCGACCCAGTGGTCCGGATCGGCGAGGATGGCCCGGACGCGGCGCGCGACATCCCGCTCCGTCAGCCGGGAGATGGCTCCCGTGGAGCTCGGGATGACCCCCTCGGGCACGACCTGCACCGAGCCCGGGGCATCCTCCCCCATGTGGCGGAGCAGGGAGAAGGGGTCGTTGCGCCTTTCGTCGAACTTCGCCGCCCAGCGCGCCCTCACCTCGTCGGAGTCGGGCAGCAGGTTCGAGAGCCAGGGCATGACCCGGTCGGGACCGTGCCCCGCTTCGCTCTTCGGCATGCTCACGGACAGGGGCGTCGAACGGGACTCCTCGCGGTAGTCGTCGTCGTAGAGGAACTCCACCTGATCGCGTTCTCCGCGCATCAGCTTCCCGGCGAACCGTCCGTCGAGCCAGAGATCGAGCGCGCTCATCACAGATCCTCGAAGAGACGGTCGAGCATGTCGGAGCGCGCGCTCCGTTCGAGCGTGACGCTGAATCCGAGAACGGCGGCGACCTCGATCGCGGCGCTCAGGGAGGGGACGACCTTGCCCGATTCCAGGTCGTGCACCCAGCGTCTGCTCTTGCGCGCCGCCTGGGCGAGTTCCTGCTGGGTCATGTGCGCGCTCAATCTGTTCGCACGGACGAACCCGGCGAACGCCTTGGCTGATTGCAACTGCATCTCGCACCTCCGTGAGCAGAATACTTCCCTTTAGGTCTTATGGGAAGTTTACTGCGCTTTAGAGCTAATGGGAAGTATCCTGCGCAGATCATGGCCACCCGCTAACGCCAGACGCCCACCGGCCGACAGTCACCTCCGACAGCCCAGGACGGGCCGTCGGGTCCGCGCTCCCCGGAACGCGGACGGATCTTTCCAGGATGGAGCCCATGATCGTCCTCACGCGCCTGAACCGTTCCCGGTTCGCGGTGAATCCCGACCTGATCGAACGTGTCCAGGCAACGCCGGACACGACGCTCATCATGGTCGACGGTGCGACGTTCGTCGTCACCGAGACGATGGACGACGTGATCGCGCAGATCACCCGCTTCCGCGCCGGAGTGCTCGCCGCGGCCGCCGCGATGATCACGGCGGCCGACGACGCCCCCGCAGCTCCCACCGACCCCGAGACGGACCGCTGATGGATCCGTCCCTCATCCTCGGGCTGGTCCTCGCGTTCGGCGCTTTGATCGCCATGATCAACCTCGAAGGCGCGACCATCGGATCGCTGCTGATCCCCGCCCCGATGGTGCTGGTCTTCGGAGCCACGATCGCCGTCGGCATCGCGAGCGGCACCGTGCGCGATGCGCTGCATGCGGTCAAGTCGCTCCCCCGCGCCTTCCGCGGCGAGCGCCGCACCGCGTCGAGCATGATCGACACGGTGGTCGGCTACGCCGAGAAGGCGCGCGCCGAAGGGCTCCTCGCCCTCGAGCAGGGGCTGGAGGACGAGAAGGACCCGTTCCTGCGCCAGGCTCTGCAGAGCATCGCCGACGGCACGGACGCCGAAGACCTGCGAACCCTGCTGGAGGATGAGCTCACCTCGACCGCTGCCCGTAACCGCACCGCCTCACGCTTCTACATGACGCTCGGCGGCTTCGCCCCGACCGTCGGCATCATCGGCACGGTCGTCTCCCTCACGCATGTGCTGGAGAAGCTCGACAAGCCGGACACCCTCGGTCCCATGATCGCGACGGCCTTCGTGGCGACGCTGTGGGGTCTCCTGTCGGCCAACTTCATCTGGCTGCCCATCGGCGGACGCCTCCAGCGTCTCGGCGAGCTCGAGCTCGAACGCATGACCGTGCTCATGGAGGGCATGCTCGCGATCCAGGCCGGCGCCCCGCCGCAGTTCGTCGGAGAGCGCCTGCGCGCCCTCGTGTCCGAGCGCCCCTCCGCCCGCTCGGGCCGTCGCACCCGCACTCGCGCCGCGGAGGAGACGGAGACGGAGCCCGCGTCGTGAGCGTGCGCGCCCGACGCCGAGTACCGCAGGAGGAGCACAGCGGTCCGGACGAGCGGTGGATGGCGTCCTACATGGACATGGTGACCGTGCTGATGTGCATGTTCATCGTGCTGTTCGCGATGTCGACCGTCGACCAGGAGAAGTTCGAGGCTCTCAGCGCGTCACTCGCGACCGGCTTCGGCCAGGAGCCCTCGGAAGACGTGGATGCCGTCACGGGCGTCGTGGTGCCGCCGGAGCTGGTCGAGGAGAAGGGCGAGGACTTCGCCGACATCGAGCTGGCCGCGGCGCAGACTGAGTTCGACGAGCTCTCCGCGCTCCGCGAGCGGCTGCGCACGGTGCTCGCCGACAACGGCCTCGAGGCCGACGTCACCTTCACGATCGACGAGCGCGGCCTCACGATCGGACTCGTCAGTGCCGAGACGTTCTTCACCACGAACAGCACCACCCTCAGCTCGAAGGCCGTGCTGGTGCTCGATGCGCTCGGCTCCGTCCTCGTGACCGCCCCGAACGAGATCTCGGTCGAAGGCCACGCCGACGTCCGCGGATCGGTCGCCCCGTTCCCCACGAACTGGGAGCTCTCGGCCGGTCGATCCACCCAGGTGCTGCGGCACCTCGTCGAGGCGTCCGGGCTCCCGCCGGCGCACCTGAAGTCGGTCGGGTTCGGCGATACCCGACCTGTCGCGGCCGGTTCCTCGCCCGCGGCGCTGGCACAGAACCGGCGCGTCGACATCGTCGTCCTGTCCGATGCGAAGGAGGAGGTGCGAGCACTCATCCCCGAAGCACAGGCCGCGCAGCCGTCCTCCTGACCGTTCCCGCCTAACGCACGTCGATCACCACCCGATAGTCGGGTTCGTGGTGATCGAGGACAGCGTGCGCTCCGACGTGCGCACAGCGACGGCGACGAAGACCGCCGAAGTCGAGGTGTACGACTTCGGCCGTTCGGCGACCCTCTCGCGCGAGCACACCCGCGCCCTCGAGCTGGCCTTCGAGACGTTCTCCCGGCAGTGGTCGGCGCAGCTCTCGGCCAAGATCCACGTGCGTGCCACCATCGCCGTCGAGCATGTCGGGATGCTGACCTACGGCGAGTACGCCGCCTCGCTGCCGACCACGACGACCCTGATCGTGTGCGCGCTGCCCGACTCCGACGAGCGACTCATCGTGCAGCTGCCGACCTCCGCCGCCACGACGTGGATCGTGCAGATGGTGGGAGGACGAGCGTCCGCGACGTCGGAGGACCGCACGTTCACCCCGATCGAGCAGGCGCTGATCCGCTCCCTCATCGTCGACGCGCTCGACCACCTGACCGGCTCGCTGGACGGGTTGCTCCCCTCCGGTGTCACCGTGAGCGGCATCCAGTACAGCTCGCAGTTCGCCCAGGTCGCCGCATCGGGCGAACCGGTCATCGTCGCCCGCTTCTCGATGCGCCTCGCGGGTCGGGCGGTGCCGGTGAGCGTCATGCTGCCGGCGTCGGTGCTCGCCGGCTTCACCGTGCGCACCTCCGACGCCGACCGCGCCGCAGCGCCGGGCCTGGTCCGACGCCAGGTCGAGGTCTCCCCCATCGAGCTCTCGCTGCGTCTGGCCCCGCGCGCCGTGCTCCCCCGTGAGGTGCTCGACCTCGCCGTCGGCGACATCATCTCCTTCCCGCACTCCGCCGATCGCCCGATGCTGCTCGCCGTGGGCGATCAGACCGTCGCCACCGCCGCCGTGGGCAGTGCCGGCGCCCGTCTCGCGTGCGTCGTCGCCACCACCGTCCCCGATCCCGTCTTCGCCGAGGAGCCCGCGTGACCAGCACCACCACCTATGAGTCGGCCGTCGCGGCCGCCTTCGCCGCGTCGTTGCCGACCGCCGCTCCCGTCACCGCCCGCGCCTCGCAGGTGTCCGGGGATCCCGGCGACGCCGTGATCGTGCAGTTCGTCGGCGAGGCGAGCGCGCAGCTCGCCGTGCAGCTCTTCGACGCCGAGACCCTGGTCGATGGGCTCTCCGGAGCGCCCCTCGCCGATCGGCTGCGCGACGCGCTGGAAGCCTCGACGAGCGCCCTGGGAGCCGGCGCGCTCGGTGATGCCGTGATCGGCGATGCCTCTCCGCTCTTCTCGAACCCGACCGCGCAGCTCTTCGACCTGCAGGATGATGCGAATCGCACGGTCGGACGCCTCGCCGTCGTCGTCACCCGCGCTCCGGCGGCGGCATCGAGCTCGACCCGGCGTCTGCACCGCATCGCCGGCGTCGAGATGGAGCTCACGGTCGAGATCGGCCGCACCCGCATGTCGGTGCGCGATGTGCTCGACCTCGAGCCCGGCCGCATCGTCGAGCTCGACCGCTCCGCCGGCGCCCCGGCCGACATCAAGCTCAACGGCCGCATCATCGCGCACGGCGAGGTGGTCGTGGTCGACCAGGACTACGCGGTGCGGATCACCCGCATCCTCGAGAACGTCGAGGCCTGACCCTGGACGACCTCCTGCTCGGCCTGCGGGTCGTGCTCTCGCTCGCCGCCGTGCTCGGGGTGCTGTGGTTCCTGCAGCGCCGCGTCGCGCGCACGCAGGCGCGTCGGCGCGACGGCGAGGTCATCACGGTGCTCGGTCGGCAGGGCGTGGGTCCGAAGGCACAGGTCGTCGTGGTCCAGACCGAGGACGCCCGGTACGTCCTCGGTGTCACCGAGCACGGCGTGAGCGTGGTCGACAAGCTTCCGGTCAAGGCCGCGGCGCAACCCGATGCAGACACCCGCGCCGAGTGGTCGACGGCCACGTCGGAGGCGGCATCCGATGCCGCGGAGTTCGACCGCATCCTCGCCGCCACCGCCCTGACCGAGACGCCCGCGGCATCGCCGACCCGGCCGGCTCCGCAGCGCCGGGTGCGTCATCGGAACGATCCCCTGCGCGGCTCCATCCTCTCCCCCGAAACCTGGCGGCAGACCGCCGAGGCCATCCGGCGCACGCGATGAGCGCGTCCCGTGGGGTCGTCGACGGCCGCGCGCTGCGACGGGTCGCACTGATCCTCCTCGCTGCCTTCGTCCTGGTCGCGGTGCTCACATTGCTCACCGGCACCGCCGCCCACGCCGAGGTCACCCCCGACGACCCGGGCGAGGGCGTAACGATCGACATCAACGGCGTCGACGGCGGCCCCTCGGGTTCGATCCTGACCCTGCTGGGCATCACGCTGCTCTCGGTCGCCCCGGCACTTCTGCTGATGATGTCGTCGTTCACGAAGATCTTCGTCGTGCTGGCGATGACCAGGAATGCCCTGTCGCTGCCCACGATCCCCCCGAACCAGGTGCTGGCCGGGCTCTCACTCTTTCTGTCGCTGTTCATCATGTGGCCGGTGCTGACCGAGATCAACACGGTCGCCGTGCAGCCGTACATCGACGGCACGCTCACCTTCACGCAGGCGATCGACGTCGGCCAGCTGCCGCTCCAGGAGTGGATGCTGCGCTTCACGCGCGAAGAGGATCTGGCCCTGATGACGCGGATGGCGGGGCAGCCGAACCCCGAGGATCCCTCGAGCGTGCCGATGTACACGCTCATCCCGGCGTTCATGATCTCGGAACTCCGCGCCGCCTTCATCATCGGCTTCGTCATCTTCGTGCCGTTCCTCGTGATCGACCTCGTCGTCGCCGCGGCGCTGATGTCGATGGGCATGATGATGCTGCCGCCGGTCATGATCTCGCTGCCCTTCAAGATCCTGCTGTTCATCCTCGTCGACGGCTGGGGCCTCATCATCCGCGCCCTGCTGGAGAGTTACGGGGGTGTCGGATGAGCCCGGAAGCGGTCATCGACATCGGCACCCAGGGCCTGATCATCGCCGCGAAGCTGGCCGCCCCGATGCTCGTCACGGCGCTCGTGGTGGGCTTCGCGATCTCGCTGCTGCAGTCGATCACGCAGGTGCAGGAGGTGACGCTGTCGTTCGTGCCGAAGATCGTCGCCGTCGGCATCGCGCTGCTCATCGCCGGCAACTGGATGATCGCCGAGATGATCGCCTTCACGAACGAGATGTTCGCCCGCATCCCCACCCTGCTGAGCGGGTGACCGCGTGTTCATCCCCATCGACTTCGCGTGGCTCGAGGCGACCATGCTCGCCGCGGTGCGCATCACCGCCTTCATCATGATCGCCCCGCCGTTCTCCTACGGCGCCATCCCGGTGCGGGTCAAGGCGATGCTCGCCATCGGCCTCTCCCTCGCCGTGGGCACCGCGGTCGCTCCCGGCTACGAGAACCTCGACACCGGCCCGTTCCTCGGAGCCCTGGTGCTGCAGGTGCTCACGGGAGCGCTGCTCGGCTTCCTCGTCTTCCTGTGCTTCGCCGCGCTCCAAGCCGCCGGCAGCCTGATCGACGTCTTCGGCGGGTTCCAGCTCGCGCAGGCGTTCGACCCCCACTCGCTCGTGAACGGCGCCCAGTTCACCCGGCTCTTCCACATCACCGCGCTGACACTGCTGTTCGCCTCGGGCGGGTATCAGCTGATCCTCGCCGGTCTCGCCCGGAGCTTCGAGGCGGTGCCGGTCGACGGCATCTTCGAGGTGGCCGGGCCCGCCGAACTCCTCATCGACGGGGTGTCGCAGATGGTCCTCGCCGCCGTGCAGATCGCAGGTCCCCTGGTGCTGGTGCTGTTCCTCGCCGACGTCGGGCTCGGACTGATCACCCGGGTCGCGCCGGCGCTCAACGCCTTCGCGATGGGCTTCCCGGTGAAGATCCTGCTCACCCTGCTGCTGGCCGGTGCCGTGTACGCGGTGCTCCCCGGCATCGTCGACGCCCTCTCCGGGCAGGCGCTGAAGATGATGCAGGGGGTGCATGAGTGAGCGGCACCGACACCGGCGAACGCAGCGAGAAGGCCACCGACAAGCACCTCAACGAGGCCCGCAAGAAGGGGCGCCTCTCGCGCAGCCAGGACCTCACGGCGTGGCTCGGCATCGGGGCCGCGGCGATCGCCATGCCCGCGGCGATCGCCCTCGGCGCAGGCGCCGGGACCGAGCAGCTCCTCACCGTCACCTCTCTGGTGTTCAGCCCCACGCCGGAGGCGGCACTCGGTGCGCTGGAGCGCGGCCTCGGCTCCGTGCTCCCGACCATCGCGGTGATGCTCGCCGCCGTCGCGATCGTCACTCTGATCGGCGCCGTGGTCCAGGGCGGCGTGCATCTGAAACCGCTCACCGGGCGCTTCGAGCAGTTCAACATCGTCAGCGGCATCCGTCGCGTGTTCGGCCTGCAGGCACTGTGGGAGGGCGCCAAGGCTCTGCTGAAGACCGCGGCGATCGGCATCGCGCTCTGGGTGGTCATCGCGGGGCTGATGCCGGTGCTCACCGCCAGCGGCGCCCATTCGATCTCTCGCCTGCTCGGCACGGCGTCCGAGGGCACGGCCGCCCTGCTGCAGACCGCGATCGCCGTCGGTCTGGTCCTCGCCGCGATCGACATGTTCGTCGTGATGCGCCGCAACCGCAAGCACACCCGCATGACCAAGCGCGAGATCCGCGACGAGAGCAAGAACTCCGAGGGCGATCCGCTGATCCGTCAGCAGCGGCGGTCCCGGCAGCTCGCCGCCAGCCGCAACCGCATGATCGCCGCGGTCGCCGGATCGGATGTCGTGGTCGTCAACCCGACGCACATCGCGATCGCCCTCCGGTACGAGCCCGGTCGCGCGGCCCCCAAGGTCGTCGCGAAGGGCAGCGGTGTGATCGCGGAACGCATCCGTGACGAGGCCGTGCGCGCCGGTGTGCCGCTCGTGCGCGAGATCACGCTCGCCCGCGCCCTGCACGCCGCGTGCGAGCTCGGCCAGGAGATCCCCGAAGACCTGTACAACGCCGTCGCGCGCGTGCTGGTGTTCGTCGACGCGCTGCGTCGGCGCGGCGCCGCCCGCGGCATCCACACCCTTCCCTACCGGAGGACCGCATGAGACAGCTGTTCGTCAAGCTCATGGTGCCCATCGGGGTCGTCGGCATCATCATGCTGCTCGTCGTCCCGGTGCCGCCGTTCCTGCTCGACATCCTCATCATCCTGAACATCATGTTCGCACTCGTGATCCTGCTCACGTCGATGTTCGTGAAGAAGCCGCTGGACTTCTCGGTGTTCCCCTCGCTGCTGCTGGTGGCGACGCTGTTCCGGCTCGGGCTGAACGTCGCCTCCACACGTCTGGTGCTCGGGGAGGCGTACGCAGGTCAGGTGATCGAGGCGTTCGGGGCGATCGCCGTCGGCGGCTCGCTCATCATCGGCGCCGTGGTGTTCCTCATCCTCGTCGTCATCCAGTTCGTGGTCGTCACCAAGGGCGCGGAGCGCGTGGCCGAGGTCGGCGCCCGGTTCACGCTCGACGCCATGCCCGGCAAGCAGATGGCGATCGACGCCGACCTCAACGCCGGTCTCATCACCGATGCCGAGGCCCGCGAGCGCCGTGCGGAGGTCGCCGCGGAGGCCGATTTCTACGGCGCGATGGACGGTGCGTCCAAGTTCGTGAAGGGCGATGCGATCGCCGGCCTCGTCATCATCATCATCAACCTCATCGGCGGCATCGCGATCGGCATCGTGCAGCACGGCATGGCGATCGACGAGGCCGTGAGCACGTACAGCCTGCTCACGATCGGCGACGGGCTCGTCACGCAGATCCCGGCGCTGCTCATGGCGGTCTCGACGGGCATGATCGTCACCCGCTCCACGGCCGAGGCCGAGATGGGGACGGCGGCATCGGCGCAGCTCGGGCAGTCCCGCAACGCGCTCATCATCGCGGGATGCGCCGCGATCATCATGTCGCTGATCCCGCACATGCCGATGCTGCCGTTCGTCGCGATCGGAGCCCTCCTGCTGCTCGTCGCGCAGCGCATCAAGGCGAACCAACAGCGGGAGGAGGCGATCGCGGCCCAGACCCCGACGGCCGCTCCGACCGACCAGCCGGAGGAGCTGATCGAGAAGATGCGGGTGCACCCGCTCGAGATCCTCCTCTCGCCCGACATCGTCGATCTGGTCACGGGCGGCCCGGACGACCTCCTGGCGCGTGTGAAGGCGCTCCGCCGTCGGATCGCCCTCGACCTGGGCCTGATCACCCCGCCGGTGCGCACCCGCGACAGCATCGAACTCGCACAGGCGACCTATGTGATCCGCATCGCCGGGGTCGAGACCGGGCGCGGCACGGCACCGATCGGCTCGGTGCTGGCCCTCGGACAGGGCCTGGAGTCCCTTCCGGGTACGGCCACGCTCGACCCGGTGTTCGGGCTGGAGGGCAAGTGGATCCCCCTGGAGATGCGGCACAGCGCCGAGTTCGCCGGGGCCACCGTCATCGACCGGGCCAGCGTCATCATCACGCACCTCTCCAGCGTGATCCACGCCCATGCCGCGCGTCTGCTGAGCCGGGAAGATGTCCGGCAGCTCACCGACGCCCTCAAGCAGGCCTCCCCGGCCGCGGTCGAGGAGCTCACGCCCGCCCTGCTGTCGCTGGCCGAGATCCAGCGCGTGCTCCAGGGTCTCCTCGCCGAGCGCGTGCCGATCAACGACCTGAGCCGGATCTATGAGGCGCTCGCGCTGCGCGCCAGGACGTCGACCGACCCGGAAGGACTGATCGAGGCGGCGCGGGCCGCGCTCGGCCCGGCGATCGCCGCGCGCTTCGCCGACGCGGGCATCCTCCGCGTCGTGATGATCAACCCGCTCCTCGAGCAGGCGATGCTCGAGAACCTGCGTCCCGGCGACGAGGGTACTCAGATCGTCTTCGACCCGCAGCGCATGGAGTCCGTCGTGGAGTCCGTGAAGCAGGCCGTCTCCTCGGTGCGCGAGGGCGGAGAGCCGGTGCTGGTGTGCGCTCCGTCGTTGCGTCCGGCAGTGCGACGACTCGTCTCCGCGCAGACCGACGGCCTCCCCGTGCTCTCCTATACGGAGGCGACGTCCGCCGCGCTCACCATCGAGACGGTCGGTGTCGTCCGTGACGCCGCGGCCCCGTCGATCGGCGCCGTCTCCGCGGCAGTAGGCTGAACGAATGCTGGTTTTGACGAGGCGGATCGGTGAGAGCGTGCGCATCGACGGCGACATCGAGATCACGCTGCTCGAGATCAAGGGCGACAGCGTGCGGATCGGCGTGAAGGCGCCGCGAGAGACGCGCATCCAGCGGACCGAGATCATCGAGGCCGTGGTCGCGGAGAACGTGTCCGCCGCTGCCGAGACCGGCGCCGATGCCGAGGATGCGATCGTCGCCGCCCTCGCCCGTGGCCGCGAGTCGCGCCCGTCCTGACCCGCATACGGACGGAGGATCGTCGTCCGCCGTCGACGACCTCAACCTCTCAGGCGACCGTCGCGTCGGCCTCGGCCGCTCGCTTCCACTGATCGCCACCGGCCTCTCGTGCCCGCGCCGCCGCCCGTCCTGCAGCGGCCACCAGCACGTCGTAGTCGTAGCCGCAGGTGTCGGCCGTGGCCCAACCGATACTGGCGGAGGCGCGGACGCCACCGACGGCCCGGTCATGGTCGATGTCGGAGATCCGGCTCAGCACCGCCCTGACATGGAACCTGACCGCTTCATCGCTCGCACGGATCACCACGACGGCACGGTCGTCGGCGATGCGCTCGGCATCGGCCAGCGGCGGGAGCGCCTCCTGGATGTCGTCGTGGAAGCGATCGACGATGCGTGCGAACTCCGAGCCCGACATCGCCTCGCGGAGGTCGGCGGGGTCGTCCAGACGCACCTCGAGAATCGACCAGCCGTGGTCGTTCTGCACCTCGGCCTTCCGGAGCCGCCGACGGGCGCGCTGCGCGACCCCATCCGTCTCGGCGGGTCGGGACTCCCCCGCCCGCACCAGCAGCACGAGCGTGAAGGCCGCGCAGGTCGACACCGCGATGGTGCCGACGGCGTTCATGCCGCGCAGTGCGTCCAGCTGTTCCGCGGAGCTCGCCGTGCCGATCGTGAGCGCACTGACCGCGCTGGCGACCGACACGATCACGAAGCCGCAGGACGCCAGCGCGAGCGGGAGAATGATGTCCCGCGAGACCGGCTGCCTGCGCAGCAGCTCGTAGGCGACGAGACCGGCGAAGACGCCGCTGCCGACGAAGACGAGGTTGAAAGCGGACAGATACCAGGGCGAGTCCGATGTCGCGACGAGCAACACGGGAGCGACGGCCACGAACACCACCACGATCCACCAGGGAGCGCGTCGTCCGAGGTGCACCCGCAGACCGATCCAGATCAGCGGTTCGAAGCAGAGCAGCAGCGCCGATGCCGCACTGCGAAGCGGCTGGAAGTCGTTCTGGTGCCCCGCGAGCCAGAGGTACGCACCGAGCATGCCGAGCCCGAACGCGGCACCCCAGATCACCGTCGCCCGCGATGGGCGGGCGAGTGTGGCGAGGCCGAGCACCAGCACCGTCAGGACGGTGACGACCGCGACCATGCTCGTGGTGATGTCGACGTTCACGGGCACGAGAGGCGTCATGCCTGCACCTCTTTCTTACGACGGCGGGGAAAACGGAGTGTGACGGTGGTGCCCTGCCCCACCTCGCTCGTGACCTCGATGGTGCCCTCGTGGGCGACCACGATCTCGCGGGCGATGCCCATGCCGAGACCGGTGCCGGCGATGCCGCCGCGGATGGCGGCGTCGGAACGGAAGTACGGTTCGAACAGCCGGGGCAGCTCATCCGGCGCGATGCCCATGCCCGTGTCGGAGAGGACGAGCTCGGCCTGCGCACCCATCGCCCGCAGCCGGGCCGTGATGCGCCCACCGGAGGGCGTGTACTTGACGGCGTTGCTGAGCAGATTGTCGAGCACCTGACGCAGCCGGAAGGCATCCCCGTGGATGATGAGGGCATCCACGCCGACGATTTCCAGCACCTGGCGATTCACCGCGATCAGCGGCGCAGCGGATGCGGCGGCGGCATCGAAGATCTGACGAAGGTCCACAGGCTCGAACGGGTCCTCGGTCGGCGGCACGGTCTGGTCCAGCATGGTCGTCACGAGCTCCTGCATCCGCTCTCCGGCATTGGCGATGACCTCGAGCTGCGCGGGGACCCGGCCCGGCAGATCCTCGCGCTCGCGCAGCAGGTCGACGTGGCCGACGATCGCGGTGAGGGGATTGCGCAGCTCGTGGGAGACGATCGCGGTGAGTGCGCGGCGCTCCTCTGCTGCTTCGAGGAGCATCGTGACGTCGTCGATGACGACGAGCGTGATCTGGTCGCGCGCCTTCGCGCTGGCCACCGTCTGCGTCGTCACCTCCAGCGCACGCCACTTGCCGGTGCCGTCGAAGAGCCACACGCGCTCGTCCTGCAGCTGCTCGCCGGCGGCCGCCCTGGCGAGGGTCGTGCGCTCAGGGGGCACGGTCGCGCCGCGCCGTCCGTCGTACTCCACGGCCGCCGTGGGCAGTGCGGCTCCGAAGCGATCCCGGCCGTACAGCACCCGGTAGGCATCGTTCATCTGCAGGATGCGTCCCTCCGCCGTGACCACGACGAGGGCCACCCCGAGCGCATCGATGATCTGCGTCACCCGCTGCTGGTTGGTCTCGGCACGCTCCGCTGCGCGGTTGATCTGCTCGGAGCGACGCTGGAGGAGCCGCCGGGAGGCACGCGCCCGCTGCGCCCCGATGCGAACCGTCACCCCGAGGAAGCCGAGCGTGATGATGGCGGTGAGCACGCGCAGCAGAACGTCGGCCGGCGTGCCGGTGCGATCGGAGAACACCACCAGACAGAGGCCGATGAAGGCGATGCCTCCCACCACCCACGGCATGGTGAAGTACGACGCCAGCCACACGACCGGGAAGACCCACAGGAACCCGAGCCGCAGGTCGGGAGCGTTGGTGGTCAAGCCCACCGCGAGCGCGTCGAGGAACGGCACGACGGTCACCGCGTTCGGTGGGAGGCGGTGCCACGGGACGAGCAGCGTCGCGATGGTCGTGACGACGATCAGCGTGATCCCCGCGAGGAAGAAGGGTATGCCGAGAGTCTGCGGCTTGAAGGCTGCGACCATCACGACGATCGCCACCATGCTGCCGGTGAAGACCAATTGCCAGCGCCAGATCGACACGGTACGGATCATCGACGCTCGCCCTCCCCCAAGAACCTCAGCTTTACCGCAAGATTACTCAAAGATCGCGGGTGCCAGCTCTTCAGGCGTCCCCGCAGCCCTAGCATTCTGAGTGGGGCCGACACTGCGACTGGGGAACAACGCAGACGCTGGGGCCACGCGAATGGGGATTCGCAGGCACCGGGGCCGCGGCTGGGGAGCCGCGGCCCCGCCCCAGTCAGGTCGCCGTGTCATCGGCAGGAGCGAGGCGATAGCCCACACCGCGCACTGTTTCGATGTAGCGCGGTCGCGCAGAGCTGTCGCCGAGCTTGCGCCGCAGATTCGCGATGTGCGTCTCGATCGCGCGCTTGTCGGGCTCGCTCACGTAGTCGGTGGAGCCGTCGGGAGCGCCGCGCAGCCCGCGCGCGAGGTCCGCTTTGCTGCGCACCCGGAGTTTCGCTTCGAGGATGGCGGCGAGCAGGTCGAACTCAGTGGGTGTGAGGTCGATCCGCTTCTGCCCGATCAGCACGAGCCGCGTGTCCAGGTCGACGCTGAGGTCGCGGTGCACCAGGCCCCGCCAGGTCAAGACGGTGGCGCCTTCCGTCCCCGGCTCGTGCACGACGGCCGGGGCCGGCGTCGGGCCCGGGCGCGTGTCGACGATCCGGGGGCGCCGGAGGAGCGCCTCGATCCGCGCGCGCAGCTCTCGCGGCCGGAACGGCTTCACGAGGTACTCGTCCGCACCGGAGGTGAGCCCGAGGACCACGTCCGACTCGTCGGAGAGCGCGGACAGCATGATGACGAACGTGTCGCTCACCCGGCGGATGCGCCTCGCGACCTCGAACCCGTCGATGCCGGGGAGATTGATGTCGAGGGTCGTGATCACCGGCTGGTGTTCCTCGATCGCGGCGATGCCCTCCGGCCCGGAACCGGCGAGGTGGGTCTCGAAACCGGCGGCGAGGAACACCTCGTCCAGGAGCGAGCGCACACCCGGGTCGTCTTCGATGATGACGGCGACGAGCGGCGGGCGCACAGCCGCCGTCACGTGATGCCCTCGCGCACGATCGTGACGATCCGCGGAGCGTCGGCGTCGAGCTCTGCGGGGTCGAGCTCTGCGCGGTCGAGGTCGGAGGCACCGACCGGCCGCTCGAGCTCGATGTCCCACCACGAATCGGCGAGCTCTTCGGCCATGCCGCGTCCCCACTCGATTACGACCACCGAATGCTCCAGGTCCAGGTCGAGGTCGTCGAGCTCCGCAGCGGAGCCCAGGCGGTAGGCGTCGACGTGCACGAGCGGAGCCCGGCCGGTGAGCGACGGATGCGTGCGCGCGATCACGAAGGTCGGACTCTGCACGGGTCCGCGCACCCCGAGCCCCTCGGCGAGGCCGCGGGTGAAGGTGGTCTTCCCGGCGCCGAGAGGGCCGGTGAGGATGAGCAGGTCGCCCGCCTCCAGCTGCTCGCCGATGCGGAGGCCCAGCTGCTCCATCGCCTCGGTCGTCGCGATCTCCCGCCGGCCGAGGAAGGCCGGGTCGACGCTCATGATGCCCGCCGGGGGACGCGGGGACCGATGCGCGTGACGATCTCGTAGTTGATGGTGTCGGCGGCCGCAGCCCAATCGGCGGCGGAGGGCACCCCGAGCGTGGGGTCGCCGAAGAGCACGACCTCGTCGCCGATCGAGACCGGGGTGTCGCCGACGTCGACGACGAACTGATCCATCGCGATCCGCCCGACGTTCACGAAGCGGCGTCCGGCGATCGAGACGGGGAGTCGCCCGGAGGCATTCCGCGGCACACCGTCGGCGTATCCGAGCGGCACGAGGACCAGCGTCGTGTCCCGGTCGGTGCGGTGGTCGTAGCCGTACGAGACGCCCGTGCCCGCCGGCACTCTGCGCACGGCGGCGATCGCTCCGCGGAGGGTCATGGCGGGTCGCAGCCCGAGTTCGGCGGAACTGCGGTCGTCGAAGGGGGACAGGCCGAACAGGCCGACCCCGATGCGCACGGCGTCGAGTCGCATCTCGGGCAGGTCGATGGCGGCGGCCGTGGCGGCGATGTGGCGGATCTCCGGGTGGATGCCGAAGGATGCGGCCGCGGCGACACCTTCCTCGAACTTCGCGAGCGCGGCCCTGTCGTCGTCTGCCGAGGTGTTCGAGAGGTGGCTGAACAGCCCGACGATGCGCAGCCGTCCGATGCGTTCGAGGCGCGCGGCCTCGGCGAGCACACGCCCCCAGTCGGCCGGGGCGATGCCGTTGCGTGACAGCCCGGTCTCGAACTTCAGGTGCACGCCCACCGGGCGGTCGACTGTGGCCGCCGCGGCAGCCGCTTCGAGCTGGTCGAACGAGGAGATGCCGAGCTCGATGTCCTGCGCGGCCGCGTGCTCGAACCTCTCCCCCGGCGCGTGCAGCCACGCCATGAGGGGCGCGTGCACGCCCTGCCTGCGCAGTTCGAGCGCCTCGGGGATCTCGGCGACGCCGAGGCGCGTGGCACCCGCCGAGAGCGCGGCTACAGCGGCGGCCGCGGCGCCGTGCCCGTAGGCGTTGGCCTTGACGACGGCGATGACCTCGACGCCGGTGAGTCGGCGGAAGTGCCGCACGTTGTCGGCGATCGCGTCGAGATCGATGGACGCCTCGCGGAAGGGGACGGTCACAGCGGGGCTCCTTCGGCGACGACGAACGCCGCGGCCAGGCCGGCGTCATGGGTGAGGGTCAGATGCAGAGTACGGATGCCGCGCTCCTCGACGACCGCGGCGGTCGAACCGGTGAGGACGAAGTGCGGGCGTCCCGACGGCTCGGAGGCGATCTCGATCTCGGTCCAGTGCACTCCGTCGGAACCGCCCAGCGCCTTGATGAGCGCCTCTTTGGCGGCGTATCTCGCGGCGAGCGAGGGAAGGCGCAGCGTTCGCTCGGAGGGGGCGAAGAGCCGCTCCCTGAGGCGGGGCGTTCGGGTCATCGTCCGTTCGAATCGCGGGATGTCCACGAGGTCGATGCCGGTGCCGATGATCACCCGTTCAGCCTAGCGAGCATGCGTCGCATAGGAATCGTGCGAATGGCCTCGTCTCCGTGGAAACAAGGCCATTCGTGCGACGTGAAGACGGGACTACTCGACCGTGACCGACTTCGCGAGGTTGCGGGGCTGGTCGACGTCGAGTCCCTTGGCGGTGGCGAGTGCCATCGCGAAGATCTGCAGCGGGACGACGGCGAGCAGCGGCTCGAACATCGCGCCGGCCAGGGGGATGTGGATGACCTCGTCGGCGAACGGCAGCACGGCCGCGTCGCCCTCTTCGGCGATCACGATCACCCGGGCGCCGCGAGCGCGGATCTCCTGGATGTTCGAGACGACCTTCGAGTGCACGAGCGCGGAGTGACGCGGCGACGGCACCAGCACGAACACCGGCTGTCCCGGCTCGATGAGCGCGATCGGCCCGTGCTTGAGCTCGCCGGCGGCGAAGCCCTCGGCGTGGATGTACGAAATCTCCTTGAGCTTGAGCGCGCCCTCGAGCGCGATCGGGTAGCCCACGTGGCGACCGAGGAACAGCACCGAGCGGGTGTCCGCCATCCAGCCGGCGAGCTGCGTCACGTGCTCCTGCTCGCTCTCGAGGACCTTCGCGATCTTCTCCGGGAGAGCTGCGAGCTCGGCGACGTCGGTCGACGCGTCGGCGATCGCTCCGCGCACACGGCCCATGTGCAGGCCGAGCAGCAGCAGCGCGGTGATCTGCGCCGAGAACGCCTTGGTCGACGCGACGGCGACCTCGGGGCCGGCGTGGGTGTAGACGACGGCATCCGACTCGCGGGGAATCGTGGCGCCCTGCGTGTTGCAGACCGACAGCGTGCGTGCGCCGCGCTCGCGGGCGTACTTCACGGCCATCAGCGTGTCCATGGTCTCGCCGGACTGGCTGATCGAGACGACGAGGGTGTCGGCGCCGATCACCGGGTCGCGGTAGCGGAACTCGTGCGCGAGCTCGACGTCGACCGCGACGCGCGCCCACTGCTCGATCGCGTACTTGCCGACGAGAGCCGCATAGGACGCGGTGCCGCAGGCGGTGATGATGATGCGGTTGATGCCGATGAACAGCTCGTCGAGTCCGTCGAGCTCGGGGATGACGACCTGGCCGTCCTGGATGCGACCGCGGATCGTGTTCGCGACGGCCTCGGGCTGCTCGGAGACCTCTTTGGCCATGAAGCTCGACCATCCGCCCTTCTCGGCGGCGGCGGCGTCCCACGACACGTCGAACGGCTCGGCCTCGACGGGCGTGCCGGCGAAGTCGGTGACCGTGACGGCCTCCGGCGTGATCGAGACGATCTGGTCCTGTCCGATCGACAGCGCCTTGCGGGTGTATTCGATGAAGGCGGCGACGTCGGAGCCGAGGAAGTTCTCGCCCTCGCCGAGTCCGATCACCAGGGGCGAGTTGCGGCGAGCGCCGACCACGAGACCGGGGTGGTCCTGGTGCATGGCCAGCAGGGTGAACGCGCCCTCGAGGCGGTTCACGATGCTGCGGAAGGCCAGCTGCAGGTCGCCACCGTTGCCGGCGTACTCCCGTCCGAGCAGGGCGGCTGCGACCTCGGTGTCGGTCTCGCTGCGGAACACCACGCCATCGGCGAGCAGTTCCTCACGCAGGGCCGAGAAGTTCTCGATGATGCCGTTGTGGATCACCGCGAGCTTGTCGTCGTCGGCCAGGTGCGGGTGCGCGTTGACGTCGGTCGGTCCGCCGTGCGTCGCCCAGCGGGTGTGACCGATGCCGGTCGACCCGTCTGGCAGCGGCGCGTCGGCGAGCGAGTCGCGCAGCATGGCGAGCTTGCCCGCCTTCTTGCGCATGCCGAGCGAGCCTTCGCCGTCGATCACGGCGACGCCCGCGGAGTCATAGCCGCGGTACTCGAGGCGGGCAAGACCGGCGAGAAGGATGTCCTGGCTGGGGCGCGGGCCCACGTATCCGACGATTCCACACATGCGATCAAGAGTAAGGCGGGTTTTTTGCGAGTCGTCCGTACATTCTCTCGCCCCGAACGGCGCTCAGAGTTTGCGCAGCAGCACGGTCTCCACGTCGTGATCCGCGCCCTTGCGCAGGACCAGTCGCGCACGGTGCCGCGTCGGCATCACGTTCTCGACGAGGTTGGGCATGTTGATCTCATTCCAATATCCGAGCGCAGTGGTGATCGCCTCCTCGTCCGTGAGGTGTGCGAACACGTTGAAGTAGGACGACGGATTGGCGAACGCGGCCTGGCGGAGGGCGAGGAAGCGGTCGACGTACCACTTCTCGATGTGCGAGGTGTCGGCGTCGACGAAGATCGAGAAGTCGAAGAGGTCGCTCACGGCGACGTCGTTCGGCGCGGGCGGCGGCTGCAGGACATTGAGTCCCTCGACGATGACCACGTCGGGACGACGCACGACGACGTTGGCGTCCGGCACGATGTCGTACCGCATGTGCGAATAGAAGGGAGCGCGCACCTCGGTGGCGCCGCTCTTCACGTTCGTGAGGAACTCGATCAGCGCGCGGCGGTCGTACGACTCCGGGAAGCCCTTGCGGTCCATGATCCCGCGGCGCTCGAGTTCGGCGTTCGGGTAGAGGAAGCCGTCGGTGGTCACCAGCTCGACGCGCGGAGTGCCGGGCCAACGGCTCATGAGCTCGCGCAGCAGGCGCGCGATGGTCGACTTGCCGACCGCGACCGATCCGGCGACGCCGACGACGAACGGGGTGGTGGTGTCGTCCTCCTGGAGGAACGACGACGTGGCCGCCCCCAGACGCTTGGTGGCGGTCGCGTAGAGGCTGAGCAGGCGACTCAGCGGCAGGTAGACCTCGCGCACCTCGGTGAGGGAGAGCCGGTCGCCGATGCCGCGCAGCTCCACGACCTCGGTCTCGGTGAGGGGCTGCTCGAGTCCGGCGGCGAGCCGGGCCCATTCCGCGCGGCCGATCTCCCGATAGGGCGACAGCGGCAGCGTGGGGTCGACGGTGGTCACGGAGTACATCGTATCCGCGTGCTCGCACGCGGGATGCGCCGGACGCCCCTTCCCCCGCGGGAGGGAAGGGGCGTCCGGATGCGACGTGCGTGCGTCAGGATGCCGACGCAGCGCGACGTCGGGCCACCAGCAGACCGCCGGCGCCGAGCAGGACCAGGGCGGTCACGCCGCCGGCGATCAGCAGCCCGGCATCAGCTCCCGTGTTGGCCAGCCCCGATGCGCCCAGCGTCACGGAGGTGCGAGCCACCTCGACGCCGTCGACGAACACGACGACCGCGTGGCCACCGGCCGGGACGGATGCCGGGATCGTGGCGTTCAGCGCGAACGTGCCGTCGGCCGCGGCGGTCGTGCTGCCGAGCACCGTGGGCGTGGAGTGCAGCTCGATGCGAACGGCGTCGGAGTCGGGGTCGACCCCTTCACCCTCGACCCTGATCTCGCCGCCGGGACGCAGGTCGCCGGTGACGGTGACCGAGGCATCCCCCGCTGCGGGAAGCTCCCCCTCCTCGCCGCCGGGCTCGCCCCCGCCGGGCTGGTCGCCGCCCACGGCGACGGAGGCGGTGGCGGAAGCGGGCGAGCTCCCGATCTCGTTCCGCGCCGTCACCGACGCCGTGTGGGTGCCGACCGGGACCCCGGTGAAGGTGTGGCTGGTGACGCCCGCCGCGGTGTCGACGGTGGTGGAGCCGAGCGTGACGGAGTATCCGGTGAGCGGCGATCCGCCGTCGGATGCCGGGGCGGCCCAGCTGACCGTGACGGCATCGCCCACGGCGGTCACCGTCGGAGCCGACGGCGTTGCGGGAGCGGTCGCCACGGGCTCGACCTCGAGACCGAAGAACTGATCGAGCTTCGCGAGCGCCTCATCGGCGAACGCGAGGTTCGTGAGGCGACCGGCCTCGTACTGCTCATCGGTCTGGTTCGGGCGCTTCGCGGGGCCCTGCAGGTCGGAGATCCACCACCATTCGGTCATGTACTCGCGGAAGCCCGCCTCACCGTTGTCCTGGATCCAGTTCTTCGTGATGGGGGCGGCCGTGGCGGAGCCGTCGTAGTCGAAGAGGTACGGAACCTGCAGCTTGCGGGCTGCCACCTTGTCCGCCGCGGTGTCGCCGCCCGGGTGGTACTCGACCCGCTGGCCGGCGCTGCCGTTCAGGACGTACTGGGTCTGCAGGTTCGGGAGGTGCTTCTGCACCAGGTCGCCGTAGAGGTGCGCGATCGACGAGTTGGTGTCGCGGATGTGAGCATTCGCCCCGCTCCAGCCGTCGAGGCGCAGGTCGAACACGTACACGGTCTGCACGCCGGACTCCGCGGCCTTGTGGTTCACGTCGCGGATCACGGCGCGGGTGTTGTGGCACCAGGTGCCGCCGAACAGGATCGTGTGCTCCCCGTCCGACTCGAGCAGGTCCACGAGCTCGGGGTACGTGATCGACTGCAGCACGAAGTCATCGGCGTCGGCGTCCGTGAAGATGGTCTCGCCGTACGCGGTGAGGTTGGTGCTGTACGCCGCACGGTGGCGGGAGTTGACCGCGGTCGAGAAGAACTCGTACTGCGACTGGGTGTCCAGCGTCGCCTGGCCGTTCACCGCGACGGCCTCGAACACCGATGCAACCTTCTGGCGGTACCCGTCCGTCGCCGCCGAGGTGGTGTCCTCACTGCCGCCGAGCGACGAGACGATGCGGTCCTCGACGCCCTCCACGCGGCGGTCGCCGTCGTAGACGAAGAGGTAGGGGTCGGTGCCTGCGCCGAACTCGGGGGTCGTGTCCTTGTTCAGGTACCCGTCGACGAGGCGCGTGTAGAGCGCGCCCGCAGCCTCGCCGGTGACCCCCGTGACGAACGTCCGGATGTCGACGGAGGCGCCGTCCAGCAGCGGATCGAACGTGTAGATCGCGTCGACGCCGTACTGCTGAGCGACCTGGTCGATCTGCGCCGCGGTGGCGACGGTGGTCGGATCGCTCGGACCGCCGAGGAGGAACGCGTAGGTGCCGTCGCTGTTGAGGAGGCTCTCGAACCGCTCGAACGTCACGGACTCGAAAACCGAGCCGGCGCGGAGGCCCGGGATGGTGTCGGCGAAGTAGTCGAACGTCGGGGTGGGGACCGGGGCGGCTGCTGCCGGGAGGGCCGTGAGACCCGCGGCTCCGCCCGCGACGAGCGCCGCGATGACGGACCCCGCGGCGAGACGTCTGCCTCGTGCTGTTCTGGACATGATGAAGGTTTCCTGTTCTCGGTACGTGTGTGTTGGGGTCAGAGGATGGGCGTGCCGTCGTCGGATGCCGCGGCCGGGACGGTCGCTGTCGCGCTGGAGCGACGACGCAGCCACCACCAGGTGAGCAGCCCGCCGGCGACGACGACGATGCCGCCGAGCGTCAGCGGCGCCGCCAGGGGGATCTCGGCTTCCACGGGCGCTTCGGCGGTGACGGTCGCAGCGGTCTTCGCCGTCTCCGCCTCCTCGCCGGCGATCTCCACGCCCGCGATCGACTCGGACGCCGGAGAGTCGCCCACGGCGTTCGTCGCGATCAGCGTGAGGTCGTACGTGCCCTCACCGAGTTCGATCTCGTACTCGGTGGCATCTGCCGGAAGGGCGATCGGCGTGCCCTCGTTCAGGACCAGCTTGTAGCCGGTGAGCGCGGAGCCGCCGTCGGCCGGAGCCGTCCAGGCGAGGGAGAGCGTCGTTCCGTCGATCTCGTGGGAGAGGCCGGTCGGAGCCGTCGGAACTGTGGCCGCGACCGCCGCCCTCTCCGGGGTCGTGCTCGTGCTCGTGTTCGTGGTCGTGGAGTTCGACGTACCGGCCGCCGGCTTGTCGTTGCCCGTCGCGGGTGGCTGCGCGGGCTTGGGCGCCGGAGCGGGGGCCGGGGCCGGCTTGGGCGCCGGAGCGGGAGCCGGCGCGGGCTTGGGCGCGCCGCCGCCGCCGGAGACCGCCGCCGGGGGTGCCTCCACCGTGGAGTCGTAGGGGTAGCCGCCGAGGCCCTCGCAGGCTCCCAGGTCGAAGTTGATCGAGCACAGATCGCAGACGTCGCCCGCGGCGTGCGCAGCCGTCGGGATCGCGATCGGGGCGAGCAGGAAGGCGGCGGAGACCGCGAGGGCGGACAGTACGCGGGAACGGCGGACGGATTTCATCGGGAGACTCTCTCGTGGATCGGACGGGCGGCGGGCAGCTCGCACTGCCCGAGGGGGAGGTCGGCGGGGACGCCGAGGTCGGAGACGACGGGTGTCGGGCCGGTCTGCGCACGTCGACGCTCCCGCCGCGATGCGGGCTCTGCCGGAGCCTCGACGGGCGGCCGTTCGCCGCGGAAGACGGCGTCGTCGAGCACGCCCAGGCGGCGTGCCACGATGGTCGCCGCCGTGGCCGCCGCGGTGACGTTGGCCATCGTCGATGCGGTCCCGGCGACCGCGCTGATCGGGATGAGGACGACCAGCACCTCGATGGGAAGACCGGAGGCGCTGAGCACCGCGGTGGCGGTGATGATGGCGGTGCCCGGGACCCCGGCGGTGCCGATCGAGACCAGCAGGCAGAGGAGTGCGAGGGCGACGTAGTCCCACACCGAGTACTCGATGCCGAGGACGTTGATCGAGAAGACCGCGACGATGATCGGCCAGATGCCCGCGCACCCGGGCATCCCGATGGTCGTGCCGATCGGAGCGGTGAACGCGGCCACGTCCTCGGGCACGCCGACCTTGCGGGTGAGGGTGGGGATGGTCAGCGGGAGCGTCCCCACACTCGACTGGGTCGTGAACGCCGTGTACTGGGCGGGGGTGAGGAGGCGGAACCACCGGATCGGGTTCACGTCGGCGAAGACTCGCAGCAGCACGCCGTTCACGACGTAGGCGTCGATGAACGCGATCCCGAGTGCCAGCACCAGAACGAGCGCCAGCGCCAGCACGGTCTCGATGCGCGTGACGGCGGTGGCCGTCGTCGTGGCGACGAGGGCGAGGACCGCATACGGAGTGAGCTCGATGATGAAGCCCACCGCGGTCATGATGACCTTCTTGGTGCCGTCGATCACGCTCTTAAACGAGCGCAGGTTCGGGTCGTCGCTCCGGTTGGCGACCAGGTAGGCGACGGCGAAGAGCAGGGCGAACAGGATGATGCCGGTGATGTTGTTGCCGACGAAGTCGCCGGCGATGTTCGAGGGGAAGAGTCCGAGCAGCACCTCGTCGAGCGGCTTGATCAGCCCGGTGAGCGTGTCGCCGCTGCCCTCCTGCAGATCGAGCTGCACTCCCTGCCCGAGGCCGACGCTCAGCGCGATGGCGAGGGTGAGGACGATGGCGATCGCGTTGGTGAGGAGCAGCCAGAAGGCGCTCGACAACCCGATCGTGCGCAGCTTCACGGCCGATCCCAGCGAAGTGACGCTGGACAGGATCGAGATGAAGATCAGCGGAGCCACGATCGCCGTGATCACCTGCACGTAGAGGTCCCCCAGAACGGCGACGTACTCGAGGCCGTCACGGAACCCGATGCCGATCCCGATGCCGACGCCCAGGGCGATCAGGACGAGCGAGGTGAATCCCGCGCCGCGGCGACGGAGCAACGCGATGCCGACGAACGCGACGAGGGTGACGGTGAGCGCTGCGATGGGCAGGAGGACGGCGCTATCGGGCATGGCGCGAGATTATCGATCTGCTGTGAGTCGCCTTTCGGGCGGGTCGATCTGTTGCCATGTGTGACGAACCGTGTCGGCGCCCTGTTTCCGAGGTCGGCCGTACGATACGAGCGCGATGGCGGCTCCGGGCGCGAGTAGTCTCTTCCCGTGCGCCTGGGAGTCCTCGACATCGGATCCAACACCGTCCACATGCTGGCGGCCGACGTCCGCCCCGGTGGACGTCCGCTCGCGACGACGAGCGACAGGACGGTGCTGCGCCTCATGCGCTATCTCACGCCCGACGGGGCGATCTCGGAAGAGGGCGTGGTCGCGCTCGAGGCCGCGGTGGCCCAGGCGCGTCGCGTCGCCGAGACGGAACGGGTCGATGCGCTGCTCGCGACGGCCACGAGTGCGGTGCGCGATGCGCGCAACGGAGCCGACGTGATCGCGCGCATCGAGGCGGCTCTCGGGCAGCCGCTGCAGGTGCTCGACGGCGAGACCGAGGCCGAGCTGACGTTCCTCGCCGTGCGCCGCTGGGTCGGATGGTCGGCGGGGCAGCTGCTGCTCCTCGACATCGGCGGGGGCTCGCTGGAGATCGCCGCGGGCGCGGAGGAGATGCCCGATGCCGCGGCATCCGTCCCCCTCGGCGCCGGACGCATGACCGTGCAGTTCCTGCCGAACGACCCGCCCGGTGAGGCCGACGTCGAGAAGCTGCGCACCCACGCCGCCGAGACGCTCGCCACGGTCCTGCCGCAGTTCGCCGCGCTGCCCCGGCCTGACCACGTCGTCGGCTCGTCGAAGGCCATCCGCTCGCTGGCACGTCTGGTCGGTTATCCGGCGCCCGGATGGTCGGGGACCGAACGGATGCTGCTCCCCCGGGCCTCGCTCGGCTCGTGGATCCCTCGGCTGGCGCGGCTACCCGCGTCGGCCCGACAGGAGCTCCCCGGCATCACCCCGGATCGCACGTTCCAGATCGTGGCCGCGGCGGTGTCGCTGCATGCCGCGATGACGGCGCTGAAGGTGGAGGAGCTCGAGGTGTCGCCGTGGGCGCTGCGTGAGGGCGTGCTGCTGCGCTACATCGAGCAGCTGAGTTGGAGCGACGCCCGAAGCTGAGAGTCGCGCCGGGGCGCCGCGGCTACCATGACGGGATGTCCTCCGCCACCGCTGCTTCCGTCCGCGCCGGGGCTGCGACGGCGCGGGTCGCACTCGTCGGCTACCTGCTCTTCATCGGCTTCACGGTGTGGCTGCCGGCGAACGTCTCGGCGAAGGTCACCGGTCTCGTCGGTGTCATGGCACGGTGGGTGTCCGACGCCGGCATCGCTCCCTATTATCAGAGCGCCGTGGTGTTCGAGTTCCTGGCGAACGTCGCCCTCTTCGTCCCGGTGGGGTTCCTGCTGCCGTTCGCCTGGTCGCGTCTGCGGCTGTGGCAGGTGGTGCTGATCGGCGCCCTGATGAGCGGGCTGATCGAGTCGGTCCAGGGGCTCATGCCCTCGCGCTACCCCACGATCTCCGATGTGATCGCCAACAGTCTCGGAACGCTCGCGGGCGGGGTGATCGCGGTGCTGCTCATCCTGATGCTGCCGTCGCGTCCCGCACGGAGCCCTAGGCTGGTGGCGTGAACCCGCAGCACGACGATGGACCGCCGGCCGGCATGAGCCGCCGGGAATGGCGCGAACGACAGAAATCCGCCACCGCCCCGGAAGCACCGTCCGCACCCGTCGCCCCCGCATCCGCCCCCACGGAGGATGCCGCCCCCCTCGCCGCGATCCTGGGCGCACCGGCGTCGGATGCCCCCTCGTCACGCCTCACGATCCTCACCGTGTGCACCGGCAACATCTGCCGGTCGCCGCTGGCCGAGGTCATGCTGCGGGCCGACCTCGAACCGCTCGGCGTGCGGGTCCACAGCGCGGGCACCCATGCCCTGGTGGGTCACGGCATGCCCGAGCCGGCGCTGGAGCTGGCCGCGCAGGCGGGCGTCGATCCCGCGACGGCATCCGCCCACCTGGCCCGCTACCTGGTCGAGCCGCTTCTCGAAGACGCCGACCTCGTCCTCACCATGGCACGCGAGCATCGGTCGCACGTGGTCAAGATGATGCCGAACCGACTGCGTCGCACCTTCACGGTCCGCGAGTTCGCGCGCCTCGCATCGACGGTGAGCACCGACGACGCCCGCGCTGCCGCCGATGCGGCCGGCTCGTCGTCCCACGAGCGGTTCGCCGCCGTGCTGCGTGCTGTCAACGATCAGCGCGGCGTCACCGCCTCCTCCGGGGATGACGACGACGTGATCGACCCCTACCGGCGGTCGCGTGAGACCTACGCGCGGTCGGCGGCGGAGCTGACTCCCGCGCTGGTCGAGGTCGAACGAATCGTGCGCGCCGCCCTCACGTGAGCCGTGTGCGCCTCCGGCGGCGGGGTGTTCGCCGTATGCTCATTCTCATGTCTGCATCCCGGCCTCCCCGCGGGATGTGCGAGGGGATGAAGAGTTGGAACTGAGAGACTACGCGCGCATTCTGCGCGCGCATTGGATCGTCATCGTCGCGGCCACGCTGGTGGGTGCGGCCCTCGCGTTCGGCTGGAGTTCCCTCCAGCCGCGGGTGTACTCGGCCGACACGACAGGCATCGTGACTGCCGTGGGCGGAGACGGCACGAGCGGTTCCGCCCTCGTGGGCAACCAGCTCGCCCAGAGCAGGGTCAAGTCGTACCTCAATCTCGGTTCCTGGCGGGCGGTCGCCGAGCATGCGATCGACGAACTCGACATCGACGCCTCACCCGACGTGCTGGTGAACCGGGTCACGGTGACGAACCCCGTCGACACCACCGCGCTGAAGGTCACCGCCACCGGGCCGACGCCCGAGTCGGCGCAGGCACTGGCGCAGGCCTGGCTCGACGGCATGGCGATCGAGATCGAGAAGCTCGAAGGCGGCACGGCGGAGACGCCGGCGGCGATCTCCCTCATCGTCGGTGACTCCGCACGCCTTCCCAGCACCCCGTCGTCGCCGAACACGCGACTGAACGTCATCATCGGCGCTCTCGCCGGTCTCGCCCTCGGTCTCGTCTACGCGTTCGTGCGGCACACCGTCGACCGTCGCGTGCGTCACCCCCGCGACATCGAGCGCGAGACGGGCGTCTCCGTCATCGGCACCCTCCCGCTCGAGAAGTCGATCGCCGGCGAGCGACAGGTGATCGACTTCTCCCTGGAATCGCAGCACGGGGTGTCGCATCACCTGATCGAGTCGATGCGCGAGCTGCGCACGAACCTGCAGTTCATCGACGTCGACAACCCGCCACGCGTGATCGTGGTCACGAGTTCCGTGCCCGGCGACGGCAAGTCCACCGTCTCGGTCAACCTCGCGTCCAGTCTCGCCGCAGCAGGACAGTGGGCCATCCTCATCGACTGCGACCTTCGTCGCCCGGTCATCGCCGACATCTTCGGGATGTCCCACGACGTCGGCCTCACCGATGTGCTCGCGGGCCGCGCCGAGCTGCAGGATGTGGCACATCGTCCGTCCCGCGACATCCCGCTGGCCGTCGTCGGCGCCGGCCGCATCCCGCCGAACCCCAGCGAGTTGCTCGGGTCGCAGCGCATGCGCGACTTCCTGGCGGAGATCAGCAAGTCGGCGATCGTCATCCTCGACTCGCCGCCGGTGCTGCCGGTGACCGATGCCGCGGTGCTGGCCGCGAACGCAGACGGCGTGCTGATCGTCGTCTCGTCCGGCAAGACCACCTTCGACATGCTGCAGCGGGCGATCGACAACATCACCCGCACGACCGGCCGCGTGCTCGGCGTGGTGCTGAACCGTGTGCCCCGCAAGGGTGCCGAGTCGGCGTACTACGGCCGCGAGTACTACGGCGCCTACGAGCGCTACGCGAAGGACGGCGGAAGCGAGAGCGCGGAGCCCGACGTCGCGCCCGGTGTACGCCGGCGCGGCACCGCTCAGGTCTGAGTCACCGCTCGGTCTGCGGCCCCTCTCAGGGCTGAGTCGGCGGCAGCAGGATCCCGTCGGCGATGAGCACCTGCACGGCCGTCTGCACGATCGTCACGGGGTCTCCGTCCGCGGGCTCCCCGTGTGCGCTCACCACGGCGTCGACGAGCTGAGCGAGCGTGCTCCCGCCGGCGGCCGCGCTCCAGATCGTCGGGCCGATGCCGTCGAGGACGTGCACCTGTCCCCCGGTCGGCGTCCGCCGCAGCACGGCGACACGGGAGTCGAGCACCAGCTCATCGACGGTCTCCGCGCGGCGGTACGCGTCCGCGGCTGACGCGTCGACCACGGGTGCGGTGCGGGCGACGATCGGCGGCACCGGAGCCGGCTCGACGTCGAGCAGAGCATCGATGATCCCGTCGATGCCCGTCACCTCACGGTAGCGCAGTCGCACGGCACCGCCGGTGGCTTCGAGCACTGCAGCGATCCGCTGCAGGGGTGCCGGCCCGTCGGAGAGATAGCTGGTCTGCGGTCCCAGCAGCGCCAGGGCATCCGCGATGTCCAGCGGTTCGATCTCGGGCACGTCCGGGCCCTCCGGCGAGCGATCGATCACGACGATCTTCGCCACCCGCAGCTCGCCGGGCAGGGTGTGCGCGCCGCCGATGCTCGACAGCGCGACCTGAGCCTTGGGAACGGCATCCTGTTCGATGATCGACAGCGGCTTGCGGTAGGGCACCACGCGACCGGTGTCGTCGATGCCGATGGTCTCGTCGCTCACGTACGCGTAGCGCTTCGAGAGGTGTCGCGCCGCTGTCGTCTTGCCGGTGCCGGATGCCGCGCTGAGCACCACGACGCGACCGTCGGCGGCGGCGAGTCCGGCGGCGTGCAGCATCCAGATCGGGTCGTGTCGGCGGTGCGCCAGGGCTTTGACCGTGACGTCTGTGGAGAGCGCGGAGAGGGCTGCGGCGTCTTCCGTGTCGGCCGGAACCACGGCGACCGCATCGGCGGCTCGATCGCCCTCGTAGCGCGCGTCTGTCCAGGCGGCGAGGGTGCGTGCGCGGAAGTCTTCGTCGCGCCGAGAGGCGTCGATCTCGATGACGGCTCCGACCGCGTTGACGAGGAAGCGATCGGACATGGCAGCAAGCCTATCCACGTTCTTCGACTCGGCGAGCCGCGCAGGCGAGAGCACATTGCGCGCAGGAACAACGCACATTGCGCGCTTTTCTTCCATTCGCCGGACATTCCCCGGCGGGCGATCTACGGTGGCTCGCAGTGAGGCTCCTGGGGGATGCAGATGAGGTTCGTGTCGTCTCACTACACGAATTCAGGATCTGTGTTGACAGGAGGGGCCAGATGATTGAATCTGTATTCAATACACCACCGTATCGAGGCATCGGGATGGCGAACCCGGCAACGCGACGCGTTGATGGGAGCAGGTTCGGCACCCCGATCGCAGAGGCGCCGCAGTTGTTCGCAGGCACCCTGAGGGGGAACGTCTCGTGAGTCACTCAAACGCTCAGGTCATCGACGACAGAGAGCTCGCGAAGCATGGTGTTCGGCGGGTCGGTGACCGCCCCGGACTGCGTTCCCGGGAGCGCGCCTCCGGCGGTGTGCGACTGCTCAGCACGGGCGGAGGGACCTCCGAGCTCCACGTCGACACGGTGACCCGGTACCCCGACCACTCGGTCTTCGCGTTCGTCGAGGCACAGGCGCTCTGGTCGCGAGTAGAGGGTGAGCCCTGGGTCGAGACCGAGGGCGGTCTCGTCGTCGCCGCACACGGCATCACACGCCGGCTGCGGTGGGCAGGGCAGTGGAGCTTCGTCGCCGCACTCGTGCCCCGCTCGGCCATCGCCTCGTTCGTGCCGTCGCTGCCTTCCGACGCGAGTGTGTTCGCGGACCGCCGACTCCTCGACACCTCGATGCAGCAGTTCGTCGGGTGCCTGCTCGACACCGACGACAATGCATCGGCGATCGAGCAGTACGCCATCGAGCAGCTGGTGATGGAGATGTGCGGCGCGGTGCTGCTCGACCGGGTCGGCGGGGTCAGCGCCCAGGGCTCGCCGCATGCCGTGCTGCGCGAGCGTGCCATCGCCGTGATCTCGCAGCAGTGCGGTGATCCGTCGCTGAACCCGTCGCGCGTCGCGCACGAGGTGCAGTCGTCGTTGCGGCAGCTGCAGCTCGTCTTCTCCGAATCCGGCAACAGCGTCGCGGCGGAGATCCGTCGGCAGCGTGCGCGGCTGGCCCACTCGCTCCTCGTCGACAGTCGCTACGACGTGCTGAGCATCGATCAGATCGCGCAGCGTGCCGGATTCCACTCTCCGATGAGCATGCGCAGGGCACTCGACGAGGCCTATCAGGCCACCCCGCGCACACTGCGCTCCTCGCGCCGGGCATAGCTCCGCGCAGCCAGAACGCACAGATCGCGCAGGTTGAGCGCACCCTGCGCGTAGTTCACCGAAACCCCCTTCCTCCCCCTCTTCCTCTCCCTACTTTGATGACCACGAAGAGGCTCCTGGGGGATGCAGACAACGTGTCGCCTCTTCACGACACAGCGGGAAACCGCATCTGCATCGAACAGGGAGGGCACTCACGTGACCGAAGAAATCCAGAAGAACAAGGGCATCTCGCGCCGCACCATCGTCAAGGGCGCGGCATGGTCGGTTCCCGTCATCGCGGCAGCCGTCGCCACGCCGCTCGCCGCGGCTTCGCTGGTGAACGACGACCTCGTTCCCGCGCTCAGCGGTCCGATCTCGCTGAACCTCGGTCTCGCGACGGTCACCGCGGTCAACACGCTGACGATCACGAACAGTGGCACCGATGCGTCGCCTGCCGGCGCCACGGCCGTCGTGCAGTACAACTCCTCCCTGCTGTCGCTGAACATCGCGGCGGTCGGCGGTGTCACCGTCGGAGGCGCGGACGGCAACTACACGCTGACCCTCCCGTCGATCCCCGCCGGAGGCAACATCGTGATCGGGCTGGGAACCACGCTCGACTCGCTGCTGAACATCACGCTTCTCACCACACTGCTCGGCGGCCCCCAGCAGGTCATGACCGCGACCGTCTCGGGCGACTCGGTCACGGGCAACAACTCGACCTCGTCGAACATCGGCATCTCGCTCCTCTGAGCCAAATCTCGATGGGGGCGCCGGGCCCAGCACCGACGCTCCCTTCGTCGCTCCGGCCACCGCCGATGGTGGCGGCAGGGCGACGTGCAGCACCGAGCGGGCGGATCCTTCCAGGATCCGCCCGCTTTTCCGATCCGGGAGAATCAACCCATGAGCGCATTCCTCGTTCCGCTTGCTTTCTTCCTCGCCGTCGTCTTCGCCATGAGCGCCGTCGGCAAGTTCCGCGCGGCGGACCATGGACGTGCGACCTTCGCAGCCTTGCGTATTCCCGTCGGCCACTCGAAGACCGCGGCCAGGGTGCTGATCGCGGTCGAGGCCGTTGTCGCCGTGGGCCTGCTCGTGACCGCCAGCTGGCTCTTCGTGGGCTTCGCTGCCGCAGCACTCCTGCTGACATCCGCTCTCCTGATCGCCGTCGCCCGGGCGCACCGACTCGGCGCCACCGATGACTGCGGCTGCTTCGGCGACTGGCTCCCCTCCGCGATCGGGCCTCGACTCATCGTGCGCAACGCGGTCCTCACCGCCATCGCCGCCTCGGTACTGGCGGGGGCCGTCACCGCGGCCGCCGTCTCCGAGCCCGTCGGGATTCCGGCCACGCTCTTCACAGGGCCTTCCGCGCCGCTCGTGCTGGGCGCGGTCGGCTCCGCGTTGCTGATCGCCGTCGGCGTCTGGTCCCTGGTCCGCGCATCGCACGCCACCGGGCGGACGGACGCGCAGATCCCCCGTGGAGCCGGCGCGGTGCTGCTGCCCGCCACGGCAGAGATCGTCGACGTGCTCGTCCCGGCAGCCCGCGCTCGCCTCCTGGTGTTCGTCGCGCCCGGGTGTCATGCGTGCGCGACCGCCCTGGCATCGCTCAAGGCCACAGAGGCCCCTCTGGCGGCCGTTGTCGACGTCTATGTGATCCAGCGCGCCGTGAGCGTCGCGGCGAGCACAGAGCCGCCGCACGACCTCCCCGCTTCGACGCGGTTCGCGCTCGACGTCGGCGGTTCGGTGGCGGCGGCGCTCCGCATCGGAGCGGCGACCCCGGTGGCCGCGCTCATCGGCACCGACGGAACGCAGGCCGGGCCGCTGGCGGTCGGCAGCGACGAGGTGCGGGTGCTGATCGACAGCATCCGCGCGGCGGTCGAGGTTTCCCCCGCCTGACGCGGTGTCAGTGGCGCGAAGCCGCCTTCATCGTGCGCGGAGCAGGGGCTTGCGCCGACCGGTCAGCCAGCCCATCACCCATTCGACGGGGCCCGTGCCGACGAACCGCCACCAGAGCCACCCCACGAGGATCATGCCGGGAACGATCACGAGCCACCCGGGCCAGAAGTTCTCCGTGGGCCGGCCGTTCGCACTGTTCCACAGCGCGATGATCCCCACGTGCAGCAGGTAGAGACTCAGCGCGACCTGTCCGCATGCGACGAGGGGCACGAAGATCGGGCTCCAGAAGCGCTTGGCGCCGTCGCGTCGAGCGGTCGCGGCGAAGACCACGATCACGTAGACCGCGAACACGAGGGCGAAGTCCTTCAGGGTGTCGAGGTAGTCGCCGGACTGCACGTCGCCGAGCCGCTGACCGACACCCCACGCCAGGTAGGCGAGCGGTGCGGCGATGGCCAGCCCCGTGAGCAGTCGGTCGCGCTGCAGACCGTGCCGGATGAGGAGCGCGCCGATGAGGAACATCGGCAGGAGGTTGAGCACGCGGTAGTGCGATCCGAGGAGGAGCCACTGCATGATGTCGCCGACCGGGGCGGGGGCCGTGTACACCCAGGTCCAGGTCCGGGCGAGGTCCACCAGAGGCTGGCTGATGAGGAGGAGGACCGCTGTCACGGCGATCACCACGGGCGTGCGTGCGAGGAGGATCGGCGCTCCGAGGATGATGGTCACGCCGAGATACGCCAGGATCACATCGACCCACGAGCCCCAGGTCGCCATCCAGACGCCCAGCGCGATCAGGAACAGTCCACGGATCACCTGCTGCAGAAGTGTCACGCCGACGCGTCCGCCCCGGCGCCAGACGAGCTCTGCCGACATGCCCATCACCAGGGCGAACAGCGGCGACGCCAGGTCGCTGAACATCGCCGTTACGAACTTCGCGGCCCAGGGCAGTTCGGGCAGGAACGGGTTCGCGTGCGCGATCACCATCGCCACGATCGCCACGCCACGGAGGACGTCGGGGATGAGCAGGCGCTGCGCCTGCGACGCCGATGCGGACTCGAGCAGGCGGGGACCGCTGTCACCGGAATACTGGGCCATTCACTGACAGTATTGTGTCGACACCGCAGCGCGCGAGCCGGAGAGCAGATGATGACGACAGATGCACCGAGACCGCGTCGGCGACTCCTCGGGAACATCTGGGTCAACATCGCGCTCGCACTCGCGCTGACCGGCATCATCGTCGCCTTCATCGGCCAGCCGTCGTCCGGATCCATGTCGCCGACGCTCGAGCCCGGTGACCGCCTCATCGTCAACCGCCTCGCCTACGTCGCAGCCGACCCCGCACCGGGCGACATCGTCGTGTTCCGTCCCGATGACGCCTGGGGCGAGAAGCCGGCGACCGGCGGAAACTGGTTCTCGCAGGCGTTCCACTGGGTCGGCGAGACCACCGGCATCCGGCCCTACGTGCTGGTGAAGCGAGTCATCGCCGGCCCCGGGCAGACCGTGGAGTGCTGCGACGCCCAGGGCAGGGTGCTGGTCGACGGCGAACCGCTCGATGAGCCCTACGTCGTCAAGGATCTCCCCTTCGTCGCCGGGTCGCTCGACTGCGACAGCGAGCCGATGTCGACCCGCTGCTTCGGGCCGGTGACCGTTCCGGAGGATTCGTATCTCGTGCTCGGAGACAATCGGGCGAACTCGGCCGACTCCGCGTATCTCTGTCGCGGGACGGCGGATCCGGAGGAGAGCTGCTGGCGCTGGATGACGCGCGACGACGTGTTCGGTCAGGCCGGGGCCATTCTGTGGCCGATCGGGCGGTGGGGCGGGCCGTAGACGAGGGTGCCGTCGTTCAGATGCGAATGACCAGGCCTCGATCCCAGAGGTCGTAGAGAAGCGCCTCGATCGGGGCTTCGATCTCGCGCGCGTCGGCATCGAAGAGCCGGGCGCAGGCATCGACCAGCGCATCCTGGTTCACTGCACATCGATCGGCGAGCACCGACCACACGACATGCGACGATCCCACCAAGGCCAGCGGCGAGATGCTGTCCGGGCTCAGTACCGTCGTGCGAGCGTCGTCTCCCACCCACGCGACATCGTCACTGATGCGCCACGACGGCCGGGAGTCGAGCAGGCCGAAATCGAGCAACGTATCGACGACTCCGGCGGGACCTCCCAATCGCGTTCGCTCGACACCATCAGCGCGGTTCCAGACCTGGGCGACGTCTGCATTCAACACGTGAAGAAGCGGTGTTGCGTTCTCGCCCTGGAGCACGACCGAACGCCCGTCCACGAGCGCGAGCTCGTCGAGGGCAGGACCGCGGAAGTACAACGGTCTCGCAGGCGTGGAGCGTCCGGCTGAGTCACTGTCACCCCGATGGCGCGCTCTCGAACGCAACGGCGACTCGTCGACGACCAGGCCGGTCGCAGAGACATGGCGCTGCACCCTCTCTCTCAGCTCATCGATCGTGATCGTGGAGGCAACAGTGAGATGTGCCGTATCGCACTGCGAAACGACATCGGTGATGCGCGCCAGTGGTCGCGGTACGCCCCCCAAACCGATGCTTGCGCTCACGAGCGAGCGCAAGATGCCCTCGAGACCGTCTGGCACCGACGTCTGCGATTCCCCCACTGCACCATCGTTGAGGACAACGAGATGTCGCGCTCGCAAAGTCGCCGGCAGGTTCGACGTTTCCGACGACGCCCGCACGGACTCGGCCTGCGACTCTTGCAAAGGCACGACCACTCCGGTGGCGTCGATGCCCACGAGCCGCGCGCTCACATATCCCGGGTCAGCCTCGAGCCCCGACACCATCTTCCGGAGGTTGCTTCCGTCGACAGCCAGCAGAAGCATGACCGATCCGTCGGCGTCCGCGATAGCCCCGGCACGCAGGACCCAGACCTCATCCCCGATCTCGGTGAACTCCTCGCTGAGCAGGCGATCGTGGACGGCGGGCATGGTCGTAGCCTATCGACAGCCGAAGGAGCATCAGCCTCGCAGATTGCGGACGTAGTTGAGCGTGGCACGCAGACCCCGACGCCAGCGTTGAATCTGGTAGCGCATCACCTGTTGCGTCGACAGCGGCACCGACTTCTCATTGCGAGGCACGAACTCCTTCGGCACCCACACAGCGCGAACCAGAGTCAGGGCCCGTTCCCTCATCGGCCCGCGCCGAAGGGCGATGAGCCATCCGGCCGCACCCCCGTCGGCGCCGAAGCGCAGGTTCGAGGACCAGCTGTCCGCCTCGCTCGTCGAGAGGTCATTCTCGACTGGCCCGAACCCGATGATCTCGAGCGCCTCCCGAAGCACCCATCGGGACCGTCCGGCGTCGGCGAGACGCAGGAAATCCTGCCGGCCGCTGTCGTCGAGGCGGCTCTGCAGCATTTCGATGATCGAGTCCCACTCCGCCCGATGCCGAAGGACCGACATGTTGCGCAGCGCGTGAAGAGCACCGATCATCATCGACGGCACGAGTGCGGGGATCGTGAGTGCGACGCCTCCCACATAGAGTGCCTCGCGACGATTCCACAGCTCATCGAACACGTCCGCCGGGTCTGCGAAGAAGCCGGGGAACCTCTCATGCACATCGATGTCGCACGGCCACCTTGGGTGGATATAGGTCCGGGAATGCGGTTCGAGAATCGTCGGAGTCGACCTGGCCACACGTTCGTGCCAGCCCTGCGCCTCCAACGCCGCGCAGAATGACTCGAACGCCGGGGGGTCTACAAGAAGATCCGCGTCCACGGACAGGCGAGGTTCACGGAGCGCATGATGATCGGCAGCAGGCCCCTTGATCGAGAGCACCCGGGCGGACACCTGTTCGGCGACCCTCGCTCCCAGCGCGTGCGCGAGCAGTGTCGCCTCAGGTAGCCGAAGTGGCACCGCTTCCAACTCTTCCGGACGCCCCATGTCACCTTTCCAGACGCGAAACGCCTCCGATCGCATTCCCTGGCATTCTTGCACCTTGCGCGGGCCCGCTCGTGCGTCAGCACTCGCTTCACAGGTTGCCTTGCGGTGCAGCGCGATATGTTGCCATGCGCAGATGATTGGATAAGTGACATGAGCTCGCACCAGCCCCCCGCTTCTCGAAAGGCCGCACGCGAGGCTCGATCAACCGAGACCACTCGCGAGTCGCCTCGCCCGGACAGCGCACCGCGTCGGCGACGACGCGGGTGGATCTGGCTCGCGATCGTCGTCGTCGTGCTCGCCGCGATCGGCGGAGCGGTGTGGGTCGCACTGCAGGTCTACACGCAGGCGCAGAGTGCGCGGACCAGCCTCAGCACAGCTATGACCGAGGCGCAGAAGGCGAAGTCATCGCTGCTCGCCATGGACCTCGAAGCCGCGTCGCTGAGCGCGGACGCCGCGCTCGAATCGACGCAGGCAGCTGTCGGCGAGACCTCGGGCGTGGCATGGAGCATCGCGGAAGCCGTCCCCTTCGGTGTGGGCGACAACGTGCGGGCAGTCCGCGTCGTGTCAGTACTCACTGACCGCCTGGTCAGCTCCGTCGCAGGGTCTATCCAGGGACTCGATCTCGCATCCATAGCTCCTCAACAGGGCAGGTTCAACCTGGACGCGCTCGAGGGTCTGAAGAGCACGACGGCTGACCTCTCCGAAACCGTCGACTCGGTCGTCGCCGACCTCGGGGCCGTCGATCAGGGATCGCTGATCGGTCCTGTCCTCGCTGGAGTCGAGGCGTTCGAGAACGAAGCGACGCAGCTGCAATCGACCATGAGTCCGATCGCCGACACTCTTGCCCTGCTCCCCCGCGCGCTCGGGTCTGAAGGGCCTCGGAACTACCTGGTCATGTTCCAGGGGAACTCGGAAGCGCGGAGCCTCGGTGGGAACCCGGCGGTGATGATGCTGTTGCGCGCGGAGGCGGGCGCGATCAGCATCGTTCGATACGCGGACACGGCGGAATTCCCCAACGGTCTGGACCAGCCCGTCACGCAGCTCACCGACGAGGAGGTCGCCATCTACGGCGACAAGATCGGACGCTGGACTCCTGACCTGACGATGGTCCCCGATTTTCCTCGAGCAGCCGAGATCCTGGGGGCTCATTGGCAGGGCACGATCGGCGAACCGTATGACGCGGTCGTATCACTCGACCCGGTGGCACTCTCGTACATCCTCGCTGCGTCAGGGCCGGTGCCGCTCCCCACCGGCGAAGTGCTCACGGTGGAGAACACCGCGCCGATTCTGCTGAACGGCGTGTACTTCAACTACAAAGACGGCTACTCACAGAACGCCTTCTTCGCTGCGGCCACCGATGCGATCTTCACGGCCATCACCGGGGGCAGTCCTTCGCCGGTCGCCCTGATCAACGCCCTGAGCAGATCCGCTGACGAAGGTCGCCTGCTCTACTGGTCTTCGGACGAAGCAGAGAGCGCTGCGATCGCGGGGAGCCGCCTCGCCGGCTCGTTGCCATCGTCGAACAGCGAGCACACGGCCATCGGCGTCTACGTGAATGACAACACGGGTTCGAAGAAGAGCTATTACCTCGACCTGGCGACTTCTGCGTCGTTCGAAACGTGCGAACCCGGACAGCCGCAGGCTGTTCGAGGCGCAGCCGTGCTCTCCTCGAAGATTGACGAAGAACTGGCGGCGAGATTGCCGTACTACGTTCGCGGGCCGTACTTCGCAGCCGAAGATGTGAGCACCTACCTCGTGATCTATGGCCCCGAGGGCGCCTCGCTCAACAGCATCACCCTCGATGGCGCGCCCGCGAAGCCCATCAGCAGCGGCACGCACCTCGGGCGACCCGCCGTGAAGATCGAAGTCCTGAACCACCTGGTGAGTTCGCACACGGTCGAGTTCGAGTTCGCGCTCGCGGATTCGGCGGATGCGGGGCCACTGGAGATCTGGCACACGCCGATGTCGCGGGCCACGCAGTCGACGGTCGATGGAGCATCGGGCTGCACGACACAGTGATACCGCGAGCGCTGCAGATGCTCGGATCCAGAGCGCCGGGCGCCGCCCAGTAGGCTTGTGCGCGATGAGAGACATGACCACAGCGCTGCCTTCGACGCGCGTCGGGGACGAGCTGGCCCGACCCGCGGAGCGCTCGGGTTTCCTCCGCAATATCGGGTTGTACGTCTACGTCTTCTACGTCATCTACACGCCGACGTTCTCCGCATCGTTCTTCGCGAGCAAATTCTTCATCCTGACCGCACTCGCCGCCGTTCTCCTGATCCACTCCGCCCTGAGCGGAAAGCGCATGTTCCGGCTGCTGGGATACCCACCGCTGAGGCGCTTCCTCATCGTCATGTTCGGGCTGAGCCTGTTCGTGGCGATCGTGCACCTGGCCTCGCATCCCGAGGTCGAGGACTTCGTCGATCTGCGAATCGTCCAGAACAACGTGCTTCTGCTGATGGCGATTCACGCCGCCTTCATCGTCCACATCTGCAAGAGTCGCGGGTTCAGCGCGGAGTCCGCCCTCCGCATGATCTACAAGCTGGCGGCGTTCCAGGGTGTCTGGGGGTTGCTGTCGTTCGTCTTCTTCCCACTCAAGGAAATATCGAACTGGCTGTACCAGCTCGCCGCTGGCGACCGGGGCGAGTACCTGATGAGCTCCCGAATCTACGGGCTCATGGGAGAGTTCACGTTCGTCACGCCGATCTACCACGGCATGCTCGCCGCGGTGGCCGTCTACTTCGCCTTGAACTATCGTTTCCGCGGGCTGCGCTACGTGCCTCTGATCCTCGTCGCGATCCTTCTCAACGGACGAACCGGGATCGCCGTATTCGCTGCGATGACCGCGCTGATGCTTCTCGGCCAGATCCTCCGCGGCCGCAAGATAGGTCCGTCGCTCGCGATCGTGGCCGGCCTGGGTGGCCTCCTGTGGATCGCGTGGTCCGTCGTCTCCCAACTCAGCCCGATCACCGCACGTTTCCTCCAGGGGTTCATCGACGAGACCACTGCGCTTGTGGCGGACGGGTCGGTAGAGGGAACATACAGCGTGCTGTTCGAGGACATACTCGTCTTCCCCGAAGGGCTCGGGCTGATCTGGGGCACCGGTGACGACATCTTCCAGAGCCAGGGGTTCCGGTCAGATGTCGGCCTGACCAATGACCTGTTCATGGGCGGGTTGCTCTTCGTCGTCATCGGATACGGCACGCTTGCGTACTTCCTCCTGAAGAACTCGCGTCCCGACACGGTGCTGTTCCTTGCCCTGTTCGCAGGGTTCGCCATCGGAATCGTCAAGGGGCAGATATTCATCGGCACTCCCGTCCTGTTCCTGTTCGTGTTCGTGGTCTTGATACACAAGCAGATCGTCGGAGGCGAAATGCCCCCGAAGAGCGCCAGAAGAGCGCGTCGCGAGAACGGGACCCTCGGTGCCGGCAGCGGATCCGTCAGGCGGCGCGCCTGAGCGCGCCCACCCGGGCTCGGATTGGTCTCGCTCTTACCCAGCCTGTAGAGTCCTGACGTAAGCCGGCGCCCTTCAGACAGGCTGGTTCGCTCTCAATTGCGGCCGACGGGTCGGGGTCGTCCCGTCTAAGCGCCCAGACACGAAGGACGTCACGATGGCCCCCCCGAGCCCTTCCTGCGTCAGCGTGATCGTGCCGGTCTACAACGTCTCGTCGTACGTCGCTCCGTGCGTCGATTCGATACTCGCCCAGACGCACGCTGAGCTCGAGGTCATCCTCATCGACGACGGGTCGACGGATGACTCCGGGCTGCTGTGCGACGCCTACGCGGCTGCTGACAGCCGGGTCCACGTGATCCATCAGAGCAATGGCGGTCTGTCGGCTGCGCGAAACTCGGGGCTGGATGTCGCTACCGGCGACTACATCATCTGCATCGATGGCGATGACGTCGTCGCCGTCGACCACATCGAGAAGCTGGTCGCGGAATTCGCCCACCCGGGAGTCGACATCGCGATCGCGCGCTTCCAGTCGACGGAGCCCCGGGAGGTGTACCCGCAGCATGGTCGGCCTGCCCCCTCGCCGACCGCGTACGAGTCTCGCGATGATGCGCTCGTCCGGCTCTTCCGTTTCGACGGCACGACCAACAGCGCTTGGGGCAAGCTCTATCGCGCGGCCCTCTTCGAGGGCATCCGATACCCGGTCGGCGCGCTCTATGAGGATCTTCCGACGACGTACCGCCTCTTCCTCCGATCCGAGCGCATCGCCTTCACCACGTACGCGAGCTATTTCTACATCCAGCGGGCGACGAGCATCACCGCCCTGCGTCACACCGCTCGACGTCTCGACACCTTCACCTTCGCAGCGGAGGCCGCCGAAGCGGTGTCCGAGTTGCCCCCCAGGGTGCATCGGGCGGCCCATGCGCGCCAGTTCATGGAGAGCGTCTTCTATCTGTCCGAGATCTCGGTGCGCCAGAACCTGAAGACCCTCCCCGCCCCTGCGCTCGCGCCGCTGCGCGCGTTCCGCCGCGAAGTGCTCTTCGACAAGGAGAGCAACACGAGCAGCCGGCTCTTCGCGCTTGCCGCGTATCTGGGCCCTCGTGCCGTCCAGCTCCTCGGAGCCCTGCGGGTGTGGCTTTACGCCCGACGTCACACGATCGCAACCCGCCTGACGAAGAAAGAAGAACGATGAAGGTCAAGACGCTGGCGGCCCGCGCATACCAGTTGTTCCACACGTGGACGTCCCGCGAGAAGATCGCTCTCAGCACCGACCGTCCGAATGCCGTCATCATGCTGGTACCCGACTACGGGAACATCGGTGACCTCGCCATCGGTTACGCGCAGGAACACTTCACGTCGAAGCTGGATCCCGGCTACATCGTGCAGAGCATCCGAATCTCGCGAACATACAGAGTACTGCGGTCGCTCAAGCGTCAACTCGGACCAGACGATGTCGTCCTCCTCGTCGGCGGCGGCAGCATGGGTGACCTGTACCCGAGAGCGCAGCTCGGCCGGGAGTTCGTCGCCCGCTACCTACGACCTCATCGGCTCGTGTCCTTCCCTCAGTCGATCATCTACATGGATCGTCCGGAGCGGGAGAAATCCGCTCAGCGAGAGGCGCGCGCCCTCAGCGCGAGCTCCGACAGGCTCACACTCTTCGCCCGCGAAAGCGAGAGCTACGAGATCATGCGGGCGTTCTACCCGGGACAGGTGGGCTTCGCGCCGGATGTCGTGCTGTCTCTGACCGAGGACTATCAGGATCGGGAGCCGCTCGACCGCGCAGGTGCGCTCCTCGCGCTGCGCAAGGACGTCGAGCGTGCGCTCTCCGACGCAGACCACGCTGTCATCCGCGAGGCGGTAGCCCGCTTCGGTGATATCACGGACCGGGATCACGGCATCCCGGATGATGAAGTCGACCAGACGGCTTTCGACCGGCTGCCTCTGGAAACCATGGAGACCTACCGCAGGTCCGCACTCGTCGTCACGGATCGTCTGCACGGCATGATCTTCGCCGCCGTGACAGGCACACCGTGCGTGGTTCTTCCGAACACCAACCATAAGATCACCGGCACCTACCGCGACTGGATCGCAGACCGCTGTGCGTACATCACGCTCATCCGCAAAGTCGACCAGCACACGATGCGTGAAGCCATCGACGAGGTCACCCGGCCTGAAGCCGTGGCGTCGTATCGTTCCGTCCGTTTCGATTTCGGGAGTCTTCAGCGGGCCATCCAAGGCGGAGCCGTTTCCTGATGTCGGCTGCCCGCGACGGTGAGAAGCGGGTCCGGCAGGGCGCCGGACGTGGTTTCAGCACGATCGTCCTGGGCACGGTCGTGGGTCAGATCGTCACGTTCTTCGCCCTGCCTGTGCTGTCGCGCTTCTATACGCCGGACCAGTTCGGTGTGCTCACGTTCGCCCTGGTTCTCGCCGGTGCTATCGCGCCGTTCGCACTGCTGGGGTTCGATCAGGCCGTCATCCAGCCACCCGCTGACCGTGACGTGGCACCGCTCGTCTGGACGGCATTGTCGACGCTCCTGGGCGCCGCGTTGGTCCTGGCCGGCGTCATCGCATGGACGCCCCTCGTCGAGTCCTTTCCCGGAGCGCTCCGCCCGTTCCTCACTTGGTCGCTGCCTCTCCTTCTCTTCGTGACGGGAGTCGCACTGCTGTTCAGCCAGCTGGCGGTCCGGAGCGGTCGTTACTCCAGCATCGGGGGCAGGAATTCCGCGCAGTCGTTGACCATCACCGCCACGCAGTTGGCCTTCATCGGAACGTCGAAGACGACGTCTTTCAACGGGCTCGTCGGTGGCGCGGTCATCGGCACGTCCGCAGGCGCCCTGCTGCTGCTGCCGTTCGCGAAGCGTTACCAGCGTCGGGTGCGCCTCCACGAGGTGAGGAGCTCCGTACGACGCTTCTGGCGATTCCCTGTGGTCTTCGCGCCGATGACGAGCATCACCCTTCTCTCCCAGCAGGCGCCGGCGTTGTTCGCCCTCTTCGCGTTCGGTGCGACAGCCGGCGGCTATGTCGGTATGGCCGAGCGCATCGTCGCGGTCCCGCTCGCCCTCATCGGTCTGGCGGCGGGATCCGTGTTCAGCGGTGAGCTGTCGCACGCGCTTCGGTCGGACTCTCCGCACAAGGAACGAATTTTCCTTCGGACGTCGGCCTGGCTCTGCATCCCCGCGATCGGCGTCGCGCTCGGACTTCTTCTGCTGGCGCAACCGCTGCTGCCGTTGTTCCTCGGCGCGGACTGGACCGCGGCCGCGGCGGTCGCGCAGGCGATGGCGGTGGTCTCGGCGACGCGCATGGTGACGAATCCGACCCGCGCTGTCTTCCGCATCCTGGAACGCGCACGCATCCTCTCAATCGTCGAGCTCGTCCGCGTCGCCCTGCTTGCACTCGCCATGGTCATCGCCGTGGCCGCGGGGCTGTCCCTGCTAGTGAGCCTCACGCTGCTGTTCTCCGCGCTCGCGCTCGCGGACGTCATCACTTGGGCATGCGCGTGGTGGACTGTTCGCCGAGCCTCGGCGCCACTCAGTACAGCCGGAGCGAACTAGGGCCGGTTGCCGGCCGAGCCCAGCGCTCGATAGAAGTCGGTCGCGAATCGATCGATCGACCAGAACGACTCCCCTGTCGCCCTTCCGGCGAAAGCCTGCGCCGTTCGATCCGCAGTTCCCAAGACCTCGCTCAGAGCCGCGCTGATCAGTTTTGAATCAGGCGCCTCGACCAGTCGTCCAGCCGAGGGACCGTCGACGATCTGACGAAGGCCGCCGACATCCGTGGCGACGATCGGTGTCCCCAACGCCGCAGCCTCCATGACGGCGACCGGGAGGCCCTCGAAGTAGCTCGGATGCACCAGTGCGTCGGCGATCGCGGTCCAACGCCACGCATCGTCCACGCGTCCGACGAAGTGCACGCGCGATGAGACACCCATCTCGCCAGCGAAGTCCTGAAGTGACGACCGTTCGGCGCCGGCGCCGACCAGCGCGAGAGAGACTTCCGCGAGTTCGGGGGCCTTCAGCGCCTCGATCGCATGTCGGTGCCCCTTGAGTGGAATCAGACTCCCCACCGCGACGACCAGCCGATGCCCGTCAGGAACACCGAGCTGACCGCGCATCTGCGAGGGCGCATCGGGGGACGCCTGGATCCAGGCTCGCATGCGTACTCGATCCACGCCAGCGAGCACAGTGCTGACAGCTCGGTAGTGCCGAGCCGTAGATGCCTCCGCGACGTCGTTCCCTACAGCGATGGCGAGATCGCTGAACCGATCGAGCATCGCGCCCATCAACCGATACGGCGCGCGATAGCGGGTGCTGTGCACGACGTCGATGAGGCGGACGTCCGAACCCGACCGCCTCGACGCTCGTCGCGTCTTCTCGAGGTAAGTGGTCACCGGCGAATGAAACACGACCGTGCTCACGGAGTCTTGCGCCGCGATGACCGAGGACAGCTCCTTCATCCCTCGCACGGGATTCGACGACGACAGTTCCACCACCTCGACACCGAGGTCGCGCAGCCGAGAAGCGAAATGGTCATTCTGCCGCAACGTGTTGACCACCACGGTTCGTTCGAACCCTGGTGGACGGTGCTCGACCGCGTGACGCAACCTCGTGAACAGAAGCGTCTCTGCACCGCCCATGTTCAGCCCCCGAATGACCTCGATGATCACCGAACGCCTCCTTCGCCGGCCCAGCAATCCGAATGCTGCCGCCAGACGACGGCCGGGACGAAGGCTTCCTCGCCCCACGCTCGCGCTGCAGCGCCCAGCGATTCGCGGCGATCCGCATCCGTGAGGAGGGTCTCCAGGGCAACGGCGAGCGCCTGCGCGTCGCCGACCGGTGCGACGAGGCCGGTCACTCCGTCGATCACGGCATCCACGCACCCGGTGGCATCGGAGACGATGGCGGGCACCTTCATCGCCCCGGCTTCCAGAACCACATTCGGGAAGCCCTCCCGTCGGCTCGGGAGCACGAGGATATCCATCGCGCGCAGCAGCGGCCGGACATCCTGCACGAACCCGGCCGCATGGACCGGGATGTCGACGGGCCCGTCGATGTCGGTCTCGACGTTCACGCCTTCCTGCGCGCCGACGACGAGAAGCTGGGCAGAGATCGACCGCTGTGCACAGATTCGGAGCGCCTCCATGAGCGTGTCCACACCCTTGTCCGGGTGGAGACGACCCACGAATCCGACGATCGGAGCGGACGAGCGCTGCAGCAGCGCTTTCACGCCCGGATCCAGATCAGGCATTTCCGCGTCCTCGGAATACCGCCTGGCATCTACCCCGTGCGAGGACCCCGCTCCGAGAACGACAACGTCCCGGCCTCCGTTCAGCCCCAGCGCGGACACTCGTTGCGCAAGACTCGCGCTGTTCGCGATGACCTGACTGGAGAGCCGCATCGTGAGCCGCTCGAGGGAGGCGAAAATCCGGCGGGAGAACCCTGCCGAGGTCTCCAACCGCAACCCCCACAGCTCGTAGTTGCGTCTCGGCACACGAGCGAGCCAGCCGGCCACCGCACCGATGAGGGCAGCCTTCGGTGTGGCGTAGACGAGCACATCCGGTCGTAGCCGTCGGAGCAGCCCCGTCGCCTTCAGCAGAGCACGGGCATCCTTCAACGGGGATGGTTCACGTTCCATTCGAAGGGGCTGGTAGAGGACGCCCGATGCGCGCGCGAGTTCGACGACCCCTGGACCCTCGCTGCACACGAGCGTCACCTCCCACCCGGCGTCCCGCAGAAAGCGCAGGTATCCCCCGAGGAAGGTCGTCGCGGTCACCGAGCTGGTGACCATGAATACCAGACGTCTTCCCGTCATCGTGCGGGCACTCCCTTGACCACGACCCGCGGCAGGACATCCCTCGTCACGCACGCACTCGCACCCACGACTGCCCCCTCACCGACGGACAGCCCCTGCAGGACCACGGCTCCGGCCCCGATGAGGGAGCCTCGTCCCACGCTGACATCCCCCGACACGACCCCGCCGGGGTTGACCGACACGTCGTCCGCGAGAACAGCGTCGTGACCGATGATGGCCCCGGGGTTCAGGTGGACCCGCAGGCCAAGGCCGACATTCGTCGAGACCTGCACCCCTGCGCAGATGATGGACCCTTCGCCGATCCTGCTCTGTGACCCCACGATGGCCGACGGGTGGACGAGGGTCGCGAAGCGAGCACCTGCCTCGATCAGCCGGGCGGCGAGAAGCGCACGAGTGGCAGGGGAACCTACAGCGATCGCCATCGCGGAGGTCGCCAGGATGTCACGAGTCGCGTCGATCCCGCCCAGATGCGGGTACCCTCGCGCTCCGAGCCGTTCGAGATTCACCGCGGCGGGGGCATCGTCGACCACGCCGACGATCTCCCATTTCGGTGCGCCACCCGCAGCATTGATCGCCTCGATAACGTCGAGCGTCTCGCGCCCGAAGCCTCCGGCGCCGATGACGACGATCCGCTCAGCCATCCGCTTCTCCGAACTTCGACATCGTCACGTGTCCTTCCGCGGAGATCCCGTCCCGCTTCAGCACGGATCCGATCGTCGCGAGGACGATCCGCAGGTCGAGCCCGGCGCTTCGTCGATCGACGTAGCGCACGTCCTGCCTGAACTTACTCTCCCAGGAGATCGCATTGCGTCCGGTCACCTGCGCGAGCCCGGTGATGCCGGGTCGCACCTCATGCCGGCGAGCCTGCTCCGGCGTGTACCGATCCAGGTACTCCACGAGCAGCGGACGCGGGCCGACGATGCTCATGTCGCCTTTCAGCACGTTCCAGAGGCTCGGCAGTTCGTCCAGGCTCGTCGACCGGAGCCGCACGCCGAACGGGGTCAACCGGTCGGCATCGGTCACCCATCCGCGCGCCTCGTCGACCGAACGCATCGAACGGAACTTGTAGAGCGTGAAGATCCGACCGCCCTTGCCGGGCCGCTCCTGCGCGAAGACGACCGGCCGCCCCAGCTTCGTCGCGACCAACACAGCCGTCGCGACGATGACCGGAGAGAGCAGCACGAGCGCGACGGCGGACACGACGATGTCAAGCCCTCGCTTCACCACGTCGTACGGACGCACCCGCGCCCTCATCGGTTCAGGAAGCCACGGATCGCGGTGACCACGCGCTCACGCTGCGCATCGTCCAGAGCTGACCCGCTCGGCAGAGTCAGGCCTCGCGCGAACAGGCTCTCGGACGCGCCGTTCGTCTTGCTGCGCGCACCCTCGAAGATCGGCTGCGCATGCATCGGCTTCCACAGCGGACGGCTCTCGATGTCGTCGGCGGCGAGCGCTGCGGCGAGTTCCGACGGCTCCCAGCCCGTGACGGAGGAGTCGACGAGGATCGACGTCAGCCAGACGTTGTCCGCCTCGTCTCCCTCTGCCCCGAAGACCTCCACGCCATCGACCTCGGCGAAGAGCTGCTTGTACAGCTCACGCATCTCCCGGCGCCGCGCGATCATCGCGTCGAGGCGGGCGAGCTGTGCGCGACCGAGCGCCGCGAGCAGGTTGCTCATCCGGTAGTTGTAGCCGATGTCGATGTGCTCGTAGTGCACCACCGGCTGCCGCGCCTGGGTGGCCAGATACCGCACGTGCTGCGCGAAGTTGGCGTCATCGGTGAGCAGCATTCCGCCACCGGACGTCGTCATGATCTTGTTGCCGTTGAACGACACGATGGATGCTCGTCCGAAGCTGCCCGCCGCACGACCGGCGTGCGTGGCGCCCAGCGACTCCGCCGCATCCGCCACGACCGGCACGCCGAATTCATCGGCGATCGCGAGGACCGCGGTGTAGTCGATGGCCTTGCCGAGCAGGTCGACCGGGACGATGGCCGACACGTGCTCGCCGGCCTCGCGCAGCTCGACGAGAGCCTCACGCAGCAGCGCCGCATCGATGTTCCCGGTCGCGGGATCGGCGTCGATGAAGTACGGCTCGGCGCCGGTGTAGACGATGGCGTTGGCCGTCGCCGCGAAGGTCATCGACGAGGTGAGCACCACGTCGCCCGGCTTCACGCCGAGCGTGAGCAGCGCGAGGTGCAGTGCTGCGGTCCCCGAGCTCAACGCCACCGCGTGAGCCACTCCGACGCGCTCGGCGAGCTCGCGCTCGAAGGCGTCGACATCGGGGCCGAGAGGGGCGATCCATCCGGATCGCATCGCCGCGACGACCGCCTGCTCCTCCGCCTCGCCGACATCGGGCGAAGACATGTAGATCCGCTCGCTCACGCCTCTGACACCTTTTCTGCACGGATCGGCTCGATCGCCACCGTGTCGTTGATCCGCGGGCTCGCGTACATCCGGTCCATCCAGCCCGCTTTGTCGAGCCGCTCGGGCGTGATGATGTCGGCCCGTGTGTGCGACACCTTCGGGTGGAAGGGTCGCTCCAGGTTCTCCCGCGAACCGACGAGCTCTTCGTGCAGCTTCTCGCCACGACGGAGCCCGGTGAACACGATCTCGACGCTCTTGCCCGACATCGCGATCATGCGCTTGGCGACCTCGAGGATCGACACCGGCTCCCCCATGTCGAGGATCAGAACCTCGCCTGCACGCCCGATGCCGCCCGCCTGGACGACCAGCTGGCAGGCCTCGGGAATCGTCATGAAATACCGCGTCGCCTCGGGATGGGTGACCGTGATCGGCCGCCCCTCGGCGATCAACCGCTGGAACGTCGGCAGCATCGAACCGCGGCTGCCGATCACGTTGCCGAACCGCACCGAGAGGTACCGCATCCCGGTCACGGATCCCGCCCAGGCGGTGAGCTTCTCGGCGACGCGCTTGGAGTGACCGAGCACGCTCGTCGGGTTGGCCGCCTTGTCGGTGGAGATGTTGACGAAGGTGTCGACGCCGACGGCACGCGCGGCGTTGATCACGTTGAGCGTGCCCAGCACGTTCGTCTTCCACGCCTCGTCGGGATACTGCTCGAGCATCGGCAGGTGCTTCAGAGCGGCGGCATGGAACACGACCTCGGGGCGACGGTCGACGAAGATGTCGAGCAGATTCTGCTCCTCACGGATGTCCGCGAGGACGACGTCGCGAGAATCGAGCAGCCCGTGTCCGAGCGTCCCGAGCTGGGCCACCTGGAGTCCGGTCTCGTCGCGGTCGATCATGATCAGCTCGCTCGGCCCGTATTTGGCAAGCTGCCGGCACAGCTCCGACCCGATGGAGCCACCGGCACCGGTCACGAGCACGCGTCGACCGGTGATGTACCCGGCGATGAGCTCGACGTTCGTGTCGACGGGGTGGCGTCCGATCAGATCCTCGATGCTGATGTCGCGCACGTCGGTGACCGACTGCTCCCCCGACGCGAGCGTCGCCAGAGTGGGGGTGACCGCGACGCGCAGACCGGCGCTCTCGGCACGGTCGCTCAGGGCACGCAGCAGGGTGCTGTCGGCATTCGGGATGGCGATGACCGCGAGTTTTGCGCCGGTGCTCCGGGCGGCCGACGCGATGTCGCGTGTGGTGCCCAGCACCGGAACGCCCCGCAGGCGGAGATTGCGCTTGGCCGGGTCGTCGTCGAGCAGACCGACGGGCCGGATCGGCGAAGACGGATCGGTCGTGACGTTCGCGAGCAGCTTGTCGCCGAGGAACCCGGCACCGATGATCAGGGCCGCCTCGGCGTCCGCGCCGGGCTTGCGTGCACGCTCGATCGCGAGACGAGCCACGTAGCGCACGCCGAACATCAGCAGCAGCACGAACGGGAAGGCGAGCAGCAGCGTGCCGCGCGGGATTCCGACGAGCGGTCCGATCGGAATGACGATCAGCGACAGCAGCACCGCCTCGACGACGACGATCAACGCCACCGCACGGACCTCGTCGAACGAGCCGTAGGTGAAGCGCCCGCGGTAGAGGGCCGTCGCGAAGCCGACGGCCATCTGGATGACGCCGGCGGCGAGCGCGAGCACGATGGTCGAGATCCACCCCTGCGCGTCCATCATGAACTCGAAGCGGAGAGCGATCGCCAGGACGACGCCGAAAGTCCAGGCGAGCCCATCGACCGCCGCGGCCAGCATCCGGCGTCGCCGCTGCTTCACCGACACCTCGGACAATATTGGAATATTGCCGGTAGACACGTCGACAGACCCATCCGGAATCAAGATACGGAGCCCCCTCAGACTTATTCACTCTCCTGGAGATATGTTCTCACAGCGAATGACCAGGTCTGAGCGTTATGGCGTTCCCTCTCCGTCCGGCGGCGGGTCGGTGCCGGGGTCCGGGTCACCGCTACCGGGGTCCGTGACCGGCGGAGTGACGCCGGTTCCCGGATCGGCGCTTCCCTCCGTGGGCGGATTCTGAGTCCCGTCGCCCTGCTGCTGTTGCTGCTGCGGCTGCCACTGATCCGCCTGCTCGCGCTGGTCGCGCTCGATCTCGAACCGCAGCTGGTCCGCAGCCAAAGCGACGAACGCATCCCGGTAAGCCGCCAGCGCCGAACGTCCCTCCACCGTCCACAGATCCGCGGCCGCGACGCGCGCCGCGGCATCCGTCACAGCCGCACGCAGCGACTCCTCGGCATCCGGGTAGCGGGCGATCGCGGCCGCCGCAGCGGGCACGAACGATGCGGCGTACGCATCCACCGCCACGTCGGCGGTGGGCCGAAGCGCATCGAACCTCTCGCGGACAGCCCGCGCCTCGGCGGTCGCGATATCCAACGCGACCAGACGCTCCTGCACGCCGTCGATCGCGCCGCCGACCTCCACGAGCGAGTCCTCGTCGATGTCGGCACGCGCATACTCGGCGGGCAGCTCGGGAACCGTGATCGCCGCCACCCCCGAGGCATACGCATCGACGGCCGCGAGTGCCGTGGCGAGCGCGGCAGCGTCTGTCACGGCGATCGGCACATCGTCGGGTTCGCCAGCCGGATCCGGGGCGGTGCTCGTCGCGGTGAGCGCGCTCCGCAGCGGGGCGACCTCCGCCGTCTGCGCGTCGATGTCGGCGATGAGCCGGTCCTGAGCCGTCTTCAGGGACTGGTGAGCATTCAGAAGGGCGGCCTCATCGGCCTCCAACGACTCCACGGCACTCGCGGCCGGGCTGGCCGTCGCCATCTGGATGCCGCCGACGGTGCCGGCGACGACCAGCGCCACGACGGCGAGCGAGGCAGCCGACAGCGTCACGGCGTCGACCGAGCGCCTCGGCCGCTTCTTCGAACGGGAGGACTCCCCAGAACCCGCACCGACCGGAACGGCGGTGCGCGCGGCGGCCTGAACCATGTCGGCGAGTGCACGGGCATCTGCGTCGGACGTCGCCGCTGCGCCACTCTGCCGCGGCTCCCCGATCATCTCCCGCAACCGGCGCGCAGTGTGGTGGTCGTCCAGTACCACGCTCCCTGCGTCGCCGGCGCGGGGCCCGTCGGGGAAGAGATCGTTGAGGTGCGTCATGTCGCCTTCATAGGAATCGGTAGTCTCGGAAGACGATACCGCCGATCGCACTCGACCACGCTGGAGAGCTTTGGACATCCATGACTACCTTCGGGTGTTCCGTCGACAGATCGTCGTGATCGTCGCGAGCGTTCTGATCGGGCTCTCCACCGGTGCGCTGGTCGCGATGCTCACCCCTCTCCGCTACCAGGCTTCGACCGAGGTCATGGTGGCCGCGCAGGTCGCCGACACGGCCACGCCCGCGGAACGCTCGCTCGCCACCGGCTACGCGAAGCAGGCCGTCGAGACCTACCGCTCGCTCATCACGAGCTCCCTCGTGCTCGATCCCGTCACCGAAGACCTCGGCCTCACCGCAGCCCCCACGGGCATCAGCGCCTCCGCACCCCTCAACAGCGCGATCATCACGATCACCGTCGACAACCGCAACCCGGGGCAGGCCGCCCGCATCGCGAACGCCGTCGCCGAGAGCTTCGCCACCGTCGTCACCGACACGCTCGAGAGCCGCGACCAGGCCGCCGCGTTCAGCATCCGCATCGTCACGCTCGAACCCGCTCAGGTGCCGACGAATCCCGTCGCGCCGAACCTCTCCCTGTCTCTCATCATCGGCTCGCTGCTCGGGCTCGCCGTCGGCGTCGGCGTCGCTCTCCTGCGTGCGACGCTCGACCGCCGGGTGCGCGTCGCCGCCGACGTCGAGGCCGCCGTGCCGGTTCCCGTCCTCGGACAGATCCCGCTCGACCCGGACACGGGTGAGCACCCCCTCGCCATGAGCACCGCGCCGCACGGCCTCCGCGCCGAGGCCTACCGCAGCCTCCGCACCAACGTGCGCTTCTTCTTCTCCGGCAACCAGGGCGTGTTCGTCGTGACCAGTTCCGGCCCGGGCGAGGGCAAGTCGACCACCGCGGCGAACCTGGCACTCGCGTTCGCCGACGCCGGTCAGCGCGTGGCCCTGCTCGACGGCGACCTCCGGCTCCCCCGCGTGGCGGAGTACTTCGGCATCGAGGGCGGGATCGGGCTCAGCGATGTGCTGGCCGGACGCGTGCAGCTCAACGACGTCATCCAGCGCTGGGGCCGCAGCGCCCTGTTCGTCCTCCCGGCCGGCACCGTGCCGCCGAACCCGGCCGAGCTGCTGGGCTCTTCCGCGATGGAGGGCTTGATCGAGACGCTCACCGAGGCCTTCGATGTCGTCATCATCGACGCCCCTCCGCTGCTGCTCGTGACGGACGCCGCCGTGATCGCCCGCGTCACGACCGGAGCCCTCCTGATCGCCGCCGCTGGATCGTCGCAGGCGAACCGGCTCGCCGATGCGGCCAAGAGCATCGAGTCGGTCGGAGCCCGAGTGCTCGGCACGGTGCTCACGAAGGCTCCGGTCCGCGCGGCCGCGAGCACGGCCTACGGCACCGCCGCGGCGGCGACGACGCACTGACCACACGCAGCGGCCGGTCGTCCCACCGTCGCTGTGGAAGAATACCGGGATACCGTTTTCACGGCCCGCCTTGATCGGCAGCGGTCGCATTGCATCAGGGGGAATCTGCCGCGTGGAACTTCGCGACTATGTGCGTGTGCTGCACAGAAACTGGATCCTGATCCTCGTCCTGATGGTCCTCGGCCTCGCGGGCGGCGCCGGCTATGCCGCGCTCCAGCAGCCGAAGTACGTCGCATCGACGCAGCTGTACGTCTCGGTCCGCACCGAGGGCGCCGCCACCGGCGACCTCGTGCAGGGCACGACCTTCGCACGGCAGATGGTCACGAGCTACGTCGACGTCGTCGGAACCGCCCTCGTGCTCGAACCCGTGATCGATGAGCTCGGCCTCGACGACTCGGTCTCGGGGCTCAGCAGCCGCGTCACCGCGACCACGCCGCTCAACACGGTGCTGATCGACGTCAGCGTGACCGACGGAGACCCCGAGCAGGCCGCGGCCATCGCCAACGCCGTCGCGACCAGCTTCCAGGACGCGGTGCAGAAGACGCTCGAGCAGCCCGCCACCGAAGACGCCGTCAGCCCGGTGCGCATCACCGTGACCGAGCCCGCCATCGCCTCCTCCACTCCGACGAGCCCCAACGTGCGCCTGCTGATCATCCTCGGCGGCATCATCGGCCTCGCACTCGGCCTCGGCATCGCGATGCTCCGCACCGTGCTCGACAACCGCATCCACACGCTCCACGACATCGAGGCGCTCACCGATCGCCCCGTCCTCGGCGGCATCGCGTACGACCCGGATGCCACCAAGCGGCCCCTCATCGTGCACGCCGACCCGCGCAGCCCGCGCGCCGAATCGTTCCGCAGCCTGCGCACGAACCTGCAGTTCCTCAACCTCGACTCGGGCCCCCGCATCTTCGTCGTCTCCAGCGCCGGCCCCGGCGAAGGAAAGTCGACGACCACCGCCAACCTCGCCATCGCCCTCGCCGAGACGGGAGCCCGCGTGGCCCTGGTCGACGGCGACCTGCGGCTGCCCCGCGTGGCCGACTACCTGGGCATCGAGGGCGGCGTCGGACTCACCGACGTGCTCATCGGCCGCGTGGACGTGGCCGATGCGCTGCAGAAGTGGGGCACGTCCGATCTGTACGTCCTGCCGAGCGGGCAGGTGCCGCCGAACCCGAGCGAGCTGCTCGGCTCGGCCGCGATGGATCAGGTGCTCAAGTCGCTCGGCGACTACTTCGACTACGTGCTGATCGATGCCCCGCCGCTGCTGCTGGTGACCGACGCGGCCGTGGTGGGAAGCAAGACCCGCGGAGTGATCCTCGCCGCCGCCTCCGGCAAGACGAAGAAGCAGGAGCTCTCCGGAGCACTGCGCGCGCTCGAGAACGCCGGCGTGCAGATGCTCGGCGTGGTCGTCACGATGCTGCCGACCAAGGGCCCCGACAGCTACGGCTACGGCTCCTACACCTACGGTTCGACGCACGACCTCGACGGCGAGACGTCGACGGATCGCCGGAAGGCGAAGAAGGCCAAGAAGGCGAAGAGCGCCAAGAAGCGCGCAACCGCCCGAGCCTGACCTGCCCGCGACCGAGCCGCACCGCTACTTGGTCGGCGCCACCCGGAAGACGATGCCGTGATAGAGCACGAAGCGCAGCAGGACCACGATGACGATGCTCGTCAGGTTCACGAGGTTGACGGCGACCGCCCCCGGCTCTCGGCCGAGGACCGCACCGACGGCTTCGACACCCACCCAGACGAGCACGGCGCCGATGGCCGTGCAGACGGCGTTGGTCACGAGGAACAGCGTGACCTCGGAGACCCGTCCGCGACGATCGCGGTGACGGAACGTCCACTCGCGGTTGCCGATGTACGCGTTCACGAGCGCGACGAGCGAGGCGACGATCTTCGCGGCGACCACATCCCATCCCCACACGTAGACCAGCAGGTTGAAGACGCCGACCTCGATGAGGGTGCTCAGAGCACCCACGACGAGAAAACGGCTGCCGACGCTGGCGATGCGACGGATACGGGAGGGAGGGTTCATGGCTCAACTAGGCTACTGGCTGATCCCCGCGCCCTCCGCCACCCCAAGGACCCCGTGCCCCTTCGCCACCTCGCCGTCGTCATGCCCGCCTACAACGAGGCCGAGGGCATCCAGGGCTTCATCGACGAGATCCGCGACTGCGTCTCTCCCCTGGCCGACCGCGTCACCTTCCACGTCGCCGACGACCGCTCCACGGATGCCACCGCCTCGGTGTTCGACGGCGTCTCCGACGTGACCGTCGAGGTTCAGCCCCTGAACCGCGGCCACGGCCCGACAGCCCTCGCGGCCTACCGTTCCGGACTCGCCGCCGACCCCGATGTGCTGGTGCATGTCGACGGCGACGGGCAGTTCTACGGAAGCGACTTCATTCGGCTCATCAACGCACTCACGACCGAAGAGGCCGATGTCGTCCACGGCGTGCGCGACGGCCGCACCGACCCCTGGTACCGCAAGGTGCTCACGGGTGCCGTCGGCCTGCTGATCGCCCTCGCCGCCGGACGACGCATCCCCGACGTCAACACCCCGCTGCGCGCCTATCGCCCCGACGCCCTGCGACTGCTCGTCGACGCGACCCCGGCCGACGCCACGGTCCCGCACGTGCACTTCTCGCTCGCCGAGGCGCGCGCGGGCTTCACCGTGCGCTACCTCCGCGTGGCCAGCATCCCTCGTCGGGGCGAATCGACCACGGGCACCATGTGGGGGCGAGGGAACTCCGTCACCCTGCCGCCGAAGCGTCTGCGCCGGTTCGTGCGCGTCGCCCTCGTCGAGGCGTGGACCCTCTCTCTGCGGCCATCCGCTCCCCTGCGCGGCATCCGTCTTCCGGAGACCGTCGCGCGATGACCCGAGCACGCACGGTCGTGTTCTGGGCGGCGGCGGTCGCCCTGCTGATCGGTCACGTCATCGTGGCCTGGCACAGCCTCGTGGTGTGGCGCTTCTGGGAGGACGAGGCCTTCAACCTCACGGTCCCGCTCAATCTGCTGGACGGGCTCGGATACTCCAGCGACGGCGCTCTCTCCGGCTCGACCATCACACCGTTCGACCCGCGTATCTCGACCGGGCCCGTCGTGCTCCTGCCCGTCGCCGCGCTCCTCGCGACCGGGATGGACCCGGTGCTGGCGGCCCGGCTCGTGCCCTTGGCCTTCTGGGTGGCGCTCCTCGCCGGCCTCGCCGTGATCGGGCGACGCATCGGCGGACGCTGGGCTGCTCTGCTCGCCGTGGCCGTGCCCCTGGCGTTCACTGCGGATGCCGGCTTCTCCCCCATCCAGGGCCCCGCCGACCTGCTGGGCGAGATCCCCGCGGCCGCGCTCCTCGTCTGGGCCCTCACGCTGCTTCCGCGCCGCGCCTGGCTCGCCGGGCTCCTCGTGGGCCTCGCGATCCAGGCGAAGCTCATCGCCGCCCTCGCCCTTCCCGCCTTCGCCATCGCCCTGTGGGTGCTCTCCGACGGCACCGGCTGGGCCCGGGTGCGCGACACGCTCCGACGGTCGTGGCTGCCCCTCCTGCTGGCCGCCGTGCCGACACTGCTCCTCGAGCTGGGCGCGCTGCTGTCGCTGGGGTTCTCCGGTTATTGGCAGCACGTGCGCGACTTCGCCCACTTCCTCCGCACCGGCGGGCAGGGTGACGCCGCGACCACGGTGCTGCAGAAGCTCGGGACGCTGGCGGACTCGTGGTCGCTGCCCGGCTTCCTCGCCGTGATCGGAGCGGTCATCGCCCTCGGTCTCGCGGTCACCGGCGTCGTGCTGCGTTGGCGGGACGCGAGCGCGGCCGACCGGATCGTGATCGCGTACGCCCTGGCGGCCATCGTCGGCGCGCTCGCCCTCGTCGGCTGGTGGGCCACCGCCTCCCGCCTGCCGCTGTGGGTGCGGCACCCCGCGCCCGGCATCCTGGCGTTCTTCCCCGTCATCGCCGCGGCCGCGCTGTGGGCGGTGGCCGCCCTGCCCCGCCGCAAGGGCGCGCGCGTCATCGGGATCATCGCCGCGTCCGCTCTGGCCGCCATCATCGCCGGCGGCGGCGTGGCTCATGTCGTGTCGACGTACGAGCCCCGCACCACGCTGGAGAGCCAGCGTACGGCCCTCGTGCCGCTCACGGCCTGGGTCGAGGCGAACGACGTCGAATGGCTGGCGGCCGAGCCCTGGGGGTACGCGGTCGCGCCCATCGTGCTGACGGGTGCGCACGTCGGGCTCTTCGACGCCCCCGCCATGGCCGACGTGCCACGGCTGACCACTCAGCCCTGCACGACCGAGACGCTCGTCGACGCCGGCCAGTACCGCATCTGCGCGGCACCCTGACCGCCGTCCCTCGGCTCCCCGTACACAGAGAACCGGCCGACCGCTGAGATCAGCGACCGGCCGGTTCCGAGGTTCTGCGAGCGTCAGAGCGAGAGGCGCTCCTGCACGACCTCCGCCAGTCGTCCGGCGTAGGCGTGCACCGACTCCGCATCGGCGGCTTCGACCATGACGCGCACCAGGGGCTCGGTGCCGGACTTGCGCAGCAGCACGCGGCCGGAATCACCCAGCTCGCCCTCGATGTCGCGCACAGCCTGCTGCACGACCTCGTCGTCTGCGACCCGATCCTTGTCGACGTCGCGCACATTGATGAGCACCTGCGGGTACACGGTCATGATCGACGCGAGCTCGGCGATCGTCTTCTTCTGTCGTGCCATCTCGGCCACCAGATGGAGGCCCGTGAGGATGCCGTCACCGGTGGTGGCGTACTCGCTCATGATGACGTGTCCGGACTGCTCGCCGCCGAGCGCGTATCCGCCCTCGTTCATGTCTTCGAGCACGTAGCGGTCGCCGACCGCGGTCTGACGCACCGTGATGCCGTGCTCGCGCATCGCGACATGCAGACCGAGGTTGCTCATGACGGTCGCGACGAGCGTGTCGTCGGTGAGGCGTCCGCGCTCCTTCATCGACACCGCGATGATGGCCATGATCTGGTCACCGTCGATGTGATTGCCCTCGGCGTCCACGGCGAGGCAGCGGTCGGCGTCGCCGTCGTGGGCGATGCCGATGTCGGCCCCCAGACGCACGACAGCCTCGGCGAGGTTGTCGAGGTGGGTGGAGCCGACTCCGTCGTTGATGTTCCAGCCGTCGGGGTCTGCCCCGATGACCGTCACCTCGGCGCCCGCATCGCGGAACGTCTCGGGCGAGACGCCGGATGCCGCGCCGTGGGCGCAGTCGAGCACGACGTGGATGCCCTCGAGACGATTCGGCAGCGAGCCGAGGAGGTGCACGACGTAGCGGTCCTCCGCGTCGGAGAAGCGGTCGACACGACCGACGCCGGCACCCGTCGGGCGCAGCATCTCGCCGTGCATGGCCTCTTCGATGCGCTGCTCGACCTCATCGGGGAGCTTGCGGCCCCCACGGGCGAAGATCTTGATCCCGTTGTCGGGAGCGGCGTTGTGCGAGGCCGAGATCATGACACCGAAGTCGGCGTCACGATCGGCGACGAGGAACGCCAGTGCCGGGGTCGGGATGACACCGGCCTCGAGGACGTCGACCCCCGAGGAGGCGAGCCCGGCCGAGACGGCCGACGTCAGGAAGTGTCCGGAGACCCGGGGGTCGCGGGCGACCACTGCGGTGAGTCGCTTGCCTTCGGCTTTGCGAGCCTCCGCAGTACGGCCCTGGCCCAGGACGACAGCAGTCGCCTGGGCCAGGGTGAGCGCCAGGTCGGCGGTGAGGATGCCATTGGCAAGTCCTCGCACGCCGTCCGTGCCAAAGATCGGCATCGGAGCAGTGGACCTTAACGCTTCGAGTACTGAGGCGCCTTACGGGCCTTCTTGAGTCCGGCCTTCTTGCGCTCCTTGACGCGAGCGTCACGCGAGAGGAAGCCGGCCTTCTTCAGGGTCGGACGGTTGTTCTCCTCGTCGATGCCGTTCAGCGAACGGGCGATGCCGAGGCGGAGCGCACCGGCCTGGCCCGAGGGGCCACCCCCGGAGATGCGCGCGATGACGTCGTATGCACCGGTGAGGTTCAGCACCGTGAACGGGTCGTTGATCAGCTGCTGGTGCAGCTTGTTCGGGAAGTAGTCCTCGATCGTGCGGCCGTTGACCGTGATCGTGCCCGAGCCGGGGACGATGCGCACGCGGGCGATGGCCTGCTTGCGACGGCCGACAGCGGCACCCGGGACGCTGAGGACGGGGCGGGGAGCCGCCTCGACCACGTCGGTCTCCGGAGTCGACGTCGAGAAGTTCTGGGGGGTTTCGGTGGTGTCCTGGATGTCAGCCACGAGTATGTCCTTAAGTCTTTACGGCGCTTACTGGGCGACCTGGTCGAGGGTGTACGTCTGCGGCTGCTGCGCGGCGTGCGGGTGCTCGGCACCGACGTACACCTTGAGCTTGGTCAGCTGCTGGCGGCCGAGGCTGTTCTTGGGGAGCATGCCACGGATGGCCTTCTCCACAGCGCGAACCGGGTTCTTCTCGAGGAGCTCGGCGTAGGTGACCGACTTCAGGCCGCCCGGGTAACCCGAGTGGCGGTAGGCCAGCTTCTTCTGGAGCTTCTGACCGGTGAGCGCGACCTTGTCGGCGTTCACGATGATGACGAAGTCACCCGAGTCGATGTGGTTGGCGAAGGTCGGCTTGTGCTTGCCACGCAGGAGCGTAGCGGCGTGCGAAGCCAGACGGCCGAGAACGACGTCGGTGGCGTCGATGACGACCCAATCGCGCTGGACTTCGCCAGCCTTGGGGGTGTAAGTGCGCGTCACGATAGTGCTGCTTTCTTGTGTCGAACGGAGAAGTTCGTGAATCCCACTCCGGGGTGGTTCTTCCCGACAGGGAGGAACACGCCAGTGGAGGGCTCACGTTCGGACGATGCCCACTTCCCGCGAACGGGAAAGGCACCAAAGGGAAATCATACGCCACCGGGCGCGGATGCCCAAACCGCCGACTCAGTCGGGTTTGACCGTGACCAGGATCGGGCGGTGGTCGCTCGACCCCTGGGGCAGCGTCGTGATGCGCTCGATCTCGAAACCGGCCGAGGTCGCGAAGTCGTAGTGCCCGCGGAACACCCGGTAGCGCGTGTAGGTGTGGTCGTCGCTGAGCGAGAGGGCATAACCGTGGTCGCGCACGGCCTGACCGAGGTTCTCCTTGAAGATCGGGTAGTTGTAGTCGCCGACCATCAGCTGCGGCAGCCCCTCCCCGAGAGTCGCGAGCTCGGTGAGCGCCGCGCGGATCTGGTGCCGACGCAACGAGTTCAGGGCGGTGAGCGGTGCGGCATGGAACGAGGCGACGATGAAATCCTGGGCGTCGTCGATGTCACGCAGCCGAGCGCCGAGCACACGCTCGTGAGCGGGTTTCGCGATCCGGTCGTGCAGCGACTTCTTCAACCCGAGGGTGCGGATCGACTGCAGATGGTAGGTGCTCGAGCGGTAGAACAGCGCGAGCCCGAGGCGGTTGCCCTGCGTCGCATCCGCCAGCACGAGGTCGCCGATCTCTGCGGGCAGCTCCGGAACGTCGCACTCCTGCAGACACAGGATGTCGGGGTCGTGCTCGCCGACGATGGCGGCGAGTTCGCCGGCCGCGCGATGCTTCTGGAGGTTGTACGAGATGACCTTCATGACCGTTCCACGCTACTCGCCCAGGCTGTGGTCGGGCTCCGGATCGCGAACGCGGCTCGTACCGTCACGTCGAGCCCGCGTCTGCTCCGCGCGCGTCGCGAGCAGCTCGTCGGCGGGGTAGCCGACCTCGGTGAGGATCAGGCCGCGCGCCGCCAGGACCTTGAACTCGCTCGTGCGCGTCAGGGCGTCGCGCAGCAGCACGACATCCTCGACGTCGAGGCGTCCCTCCCCCACCGCCGCGCATGCGCCGACGAGTGCACGCACCATGCTGTGACAGAACGCGTCGGCCTTGACCTCGGCGACGAGCACGCCCTCGGCATCACGTTCCCAGCGGTAGTCGAGCAGGGTGCGGATCGTCGTCGCCTCTTCGCGGGGCTTGCAGTACGCCGCGAAGTCGTGCAGGCCGATGAGGCTGCGGGCCGCGGCATCCATCGCCTGCTCGTCGAGACTCCCGCGGATGTTCGTCGTGTCGTGCCGACGCAGCGGGTCGAACCCGGCCTGGGTATCGGCGAGACGGTAGCGATAACGCCGCCACACCGCCGAGAACCGGGCGTCGAACCCCTCGGGAGCGATCGACGTCTTCATGACGGTGACGTCGGAGTAGGCACCGAGCACCCCGCGCATGCGCCCGGCGATGGTCTCTGCGGGAGCCAGCGGAGCCCGCCCCTGCCTGGCCTCGATGCGCGACCACTGCTTCTCGTCGAGGTCGACGTGCGCGACCTGACCGCTGGCGTGCACTCCCGCGTCGGTGCGGCCCGCGACGACGAACTGCACGTCGGAGCCGACGATCCGCGCGAGGGCCGCCTCGAGAGTCCCCTGCACGGTGCGGAGCGTCGGCTGCTTCGCCCACCCGCGGAAGTGGGTGCCGTCGTAGGCGATGTCGAGCCGGATGCGCACGGAGCAAGCCTAGGACACGTCCGCGGACGTGCCCGGGCGACCTCAGATGCCGCCGTCGATGGAACGGATCGTCACGCTGGGCTCGTCCGGCACCATCACCTGCGTCTCGCGGTTCAGGCTCTCGCCGCGGAAGAACCGCTTCGACCGCGGGAACAGGTACCAGACGAACATCAGCACCAGCCCGAACGCCAGCGAGCCGATGCCGATCACGAAGGTGCCGCCGATGCCGAACAGCACGGTGTACCCGTAGTCGACGTCCCACATGTCGATCGCGGACTGGATGAACGCCCAGGTGAGCATCAGCCCGCCCAGCAGCGGGAAGAGCCCCTTGAAGAAGAAGTCCCGCGGCGACGACGTCAGATCCTTGCGGAAGTACCAGACGCACGCGAAACCCGTGATGGCGTAGTAGAACGCGATCGCGAGCCCGAGCGAGAGGATCGAGTCCTGCAGGATGTTGTCGCTGATCAGCGTCATGCCGATGTAGTACGCCGAGGCGACCACGCCCATGACGATCGTCGAGAACGACGGCGTCTTGTAGGTGGGGTGCACGTCCTTGAACTTCGCCGGCAGGGCGCGGTACACGCCCATCGCGAGCGTGCCGCGGGCGGTCGGCAGGATGGTGGTCTGCGTCGACGAGATCGCCGAGATGATCACCGAGACGACGAGCACCCAGCCGAACGGGCCCAGCAGTCCGTCCTTGATCGCGAGGAAGAAGTCGTCGGCGTTCGCCTCGTTGCCGAGGCCTGTGCCGCTCTCCCCCAGCCCTGCGTACATCATGGCCGCGATGGTGACGGCGACATACGTGACCAGCAGGATGACGGTGGTCAGCAGCGCGGCGCGGCCGGGAATGCGCTTCGGGTCCTTGGTCTCCTCGTTCAGGGCGAGGCAGGTGTCCCAGCCCCAGTAGATGAAGAGTGCGAGGAGGATGGCCTCGGTGAAGCCCGACCAGTCGGTGAAGGCGAACGGGTTCATCCACTCCCAGGAGAAGGGAGTGGGGTTCGGGGCGGTGCCGGCGAAGAACTGCCACAGCGCGGTGACCACGAAGATCGCCAGGGCCAGGTACTGGATGCCGAGCAGGATGTTCTGGATGCGCTCGCCGATCTCGACTCCACGCCAGCTGACCCAGGTCATCGCAGCGATGAAGAGCACGGCCACGACGACCACGCGCCAGTCGTTGTTCTCGAGGTCCTGTCCGATCAGTGACCAGAAGTAGACCGAGGCGATCTGGGCGAGGTTGGCGAGCACGACCATACCGGCGACGGCGACACCCCAGCCGCCCATCCAGCCCACCCACGGACCGAACGCCTTGGTGCCCCAGGTGAAGGTCGTGCCGCAGTCGGGCACCGCGTTGTTGAGCTCTCGATACGCGAAAGCGATCAGGAGCATCGGGACGAAGGCGATGATGAAGGCGATCGGCGCCTGCGCACCGACGGCGAGCACCACGAAGCCGAGCGTCGCGACGAGCGAGTAGACCGGGGCCGTCGAGGCGAGACCGATGACGGTCGACCCCCAGAGTCCCAGGGTTCCCGCAGCCAGACCCTTGCCGTCGGGTCGTTCCAGATGAATGGGCGTCGTTGCTGCCATGTCAGAACAGTAGGGCCACCGCGGTTATCGCGTCAACGGTTTCTTTCACCGACCGAATCCGCGGCCAACGGCGCATCCTGGCAACGGAATCCGCAGATTCACCCCCTTTCGAGCATCCCGTCGGCGTGGTCGGCAACCCACTCCATCAGCGGCAGCATCCGCTCCATCAGATCGCGGCCGAGCGGCGTGAGGCTGTACTCGACGTGCGGGGGCACCGTCGGGAGGGACTCCCGATGCACGAGCCCGTCCTCGGCGAGTGTGCGCAGCGTCGAGGCGAGCATCTTCTCGCTGATGCCGTCGACCTCGCGGCGCAGCTCGCCCCACCGGTGCGTGCCGTCGGACAGGCAGGAGAGCACGAGCACGCCCCACTTGCTCATGATGTGGTCGAGGACGACCCGAGTGCCGCAGTTCTGATCGAAGACGAACGGCGTGGATTCCTTTATCTGCGCGAAACTAACCGTCATGTGGGTACCTTACTTCAAAGTGGGTACCCGCAGATCGGAATGCGCGCGACCCGTCGCGAGGTTGTCGAGGGTGTCACTTACGAAAGGACCCTCATGACCATCCTCGTCACCGGCGCGACCGGCAACCTCGGACGCCTCATCATCGCCAGCCTCCTCGAGCGCGGCGCCGACCCGCAGTCGATCGTCGCCGGAGCCCGCGACACCGCGAAGGCCGCCGACCTCGGCGTGCGCGTCGTCCGCCTGGACTACACCGACCCCGCCTCGGTGGCCGCGGCCGTCGAGGGCGTCGACACCGTCGTGCTCGTGTCCGGGTCGGAGGTCGGACAGCGGGTGGCCCAGCACCAGGCGGTCATCGACGCCGCGAAGGCCGCCGGGGTCTCCAAGTTCATCTACACCAGCGCACCGAAGGCGACCACCAGCGACCTGGTCCTGGCGCCCGAGCACAAGGCGACGGAAGAGCTGATCGCCGCTGCGGGACTCCCCGCCGTGATCCTCCGCAACAACTGGTACACCGAGAACTACGCCGCCGACCTCGCTCGCGCCGCCGAGACCGGCGTGCTCACCTCGGGCACCGGTGACGGACGGGTCGCCTCGGCCAGCCGCAAGGACTTCGCAGAGGCGGCGGCGGTCGTCGCACTCGAAGACGGGCACGTCGGCGAGGTCTACGAGCTGGGCGGCGACGTCGCCTGGACCTACAGCGATCTGGCCTCGACCTTCTCCGAGATCACGGGACGCGAGGTCGCGTTCGTCCCGGTCTCGTTCGACGAACAGCTCGCGGCTCTGCGCGAAGCCGGTCTCGATGAGGGAACGGCCGGATTCGTCGCCGCGCTCGACGCCGGGATCCGCGGTGGCGCGCTGGCCGAGACCGACGGGACGCTCGCGCGGCTGATCGGACGCCCCACCACCCCGCTGGTCGAGGGGCTGCGCGCGATCGCCTGATCGCCACCGGGTTCTCCGTGGGATGCCGCCCTCCTCCGAGGGCGGCATCCCCCGTGTCATCCTGCGGGGGCTGCCTCTGCGGACTGCACGTGCACGACCGTGAGGGTGATGCTGTCCGGCCGGAGCCCCCGCGTCTCGAGCACCGCATCGACCGCGGCGTGCACGGCGCGAAGGGCATCCGCCGATCTCGCGTCGGAGTCCACCCCGATCGACACCTCCACGGCGATGCCTTCGCCCACCGGCGCGACCGACACCAGCGGCTCATCCTCCTGTCGCCCGCCGAGCGCCGCGGCCCCCGCGCGCAACAGATTCGAGATGAGCGAACCGGAGCGGTACACGCTGCGGACACCGGGAGTCGCCCGCACCGCCGTCTCGATCTCGGCGGCGAGCGCCGCCCCTGCATCGGTGACCCTCAGCTCTCCTGCGTCCATGACGACACCTCCCTGATGTCCCGGATCGCGATGTCGATCGCGACGACGTTCAACTCCGTGTGCGCACGAAGGACCCGATCCACCTCGCCCCGGAGGCGGTCGGCGACCACCGGGATCGGCTGCCCGTGCAGCGCGCTGGCGTCGATCTCGACGCGGATCGGCTCATCCGCGACGGTCACGTCGCCGATGAGGCGGCAGCGCCCGATGAGCAGTCCCTGCACGGTGCTCTCGGCCGAGCGGATGAGTCCGCGCACCGCCCCCTCGGTGATCCCGAGATCCGTCGACGGATCCGGGGACTCGAACGGGATGCGTCGGCCCGAGCGCGCATCCATGGCGATGCCGCTGAGGATGCGGTCGACCCAGCTCCCATCGACCTCCGGTTCCGCGGCGATCTCGGCGGCCATCAGCTCCGCGCCGAGGCCGTGCAGGCGTTCGAGCGCGTCCAGCGCCAGCTGACAGCCGGGCGACTCGTCGATCGAGCGGTCGGAGGGCTGTCGTCCCGCTTCGAGGTAGTCGGTGAGCTCGTCGAGCGTGTGCCCGTCGAGATCGCTCGGTTCCAGACCGAGACGGCGGACTTCTGGCATGTCTCTCTCGTCGGTCATCGCCACTCCTCCATCCGTACGATCATGTATTTCCGGGCCCGCGCGAGCAGTCCTCGCGCGGTGGAGACGGGAATGCCGAGCTCTTCCGAGATCTCCTCGTAGGAGTAGCCGCCGATCTCGCGCAGGACCCAGCATTCGCGCTGGGCATCGGGCAGCTCGCGCAGCGCGGCACCGACGGCGGCGACTCCGGCTCGCACCTCGACCACCGCCGAGGGCGAGGCGTGCAGAGGCGCCGGGCGATCGATGGAGTCGATGTCCACGGCGGGTCGGGCCGCACGAATGCGATCCACCGCCTTCCGACTCACGATCCGCATCAGCCAGCTCTTCACCTTCGACGGGTCGTCGAGCTCGCCGAACCGCTGCCAGGCGGTGACGAACGACTCCTGCACGATGTCGTCGACATCGGCCGAGGCGTTCAGCATCCGCTGCGTGTACGCACGCATCATCGGCGTGTATCTCCGCACGAGCACCGCGAAGGCTTCGACATCGCCGTCCATCGCACGTCCGGCGACGATGCCGTCGTCGGCCTGCTCGAGCGCTCTGCGAAAGCGTTCCTCTTCCATCTGTTCCCCACCCCTCGATCCGATCCCCACAGGAGATTCGGAACCGACGCCTCACCGGATCGGATCCTCGCCGACCGACCTGGGAGTGATCGGGGAGGAACCCGGTCGGGTCCCTCCCCGCGTCCGCTACTTCTTGAACGCATCCTTGACGTTCTCGGCCGTGTCGCGGATCTCGCCCTTGGCCTGCTCGGCCTTGCCCTCGGCGACGAGCTTGTCGTCGTTGGTGACCTTGCCGACGGCCTCCTTCGCCTTGCCGGCGACCTTCTCCGCAGCGGCCTTGATCTTGTCTTCAGCGCCCATGGCGTCTCCTTTTCTCATCGCACCCGTGTCTCGGGTTCGCGTGTTCACGCACGTGGTCCGTGCGTTGGTCTGTGTCGCCGTCGCACCCGATCACCGCACTCTCGTCGGCGAGCGGAAACCCTCGCTCCAGCGCCGATCGGAGAGGTGCAGCAGGATCGGGATTCGAGACCCCAGCAGCTCGTCCCATTCGTCGATCGCCGCCTCGGCCGCCGCGACGACGTTCGCCAGTGGAGCCCCCGGCCGCACGGTCACGGCCAACTCGACCGCGCGCGTCTGACCGACACGGTAGGTGCCGGTGCGGGCCGAGAGCACATCGGGTCGCCGGATCAGCGGCTCGGTGAGCACGGCGTCGACCACGTTGCGATCGACCGTCGTCCGCCCGGTGGCGGTACGCACGTCGAGCACGGTCTTCGAGCGCCCACGTCGGCGCGAGATCAGGAACACCACCAGCAGAACCGTCAGCACCAGCGCGGCCGCCGCCGCGAACAGCAGCGGCATCGACACCGGGCCGATGCCCATCACCTGCCACGTCCATCCGTCGACGGATTCCCACGCGGCCGCGACTTCTGCCGCCGGCCGCCGCACCCACGCCGGCGGATCACCGGCGGAGAGCACTCCTGCCGCGAGAGCGACAGCTCCGGCGATCAGAAGTGCCGCCCCCACGAGGAAGAGCACGCTGCGGTTCACGAATCGGTTCGTCGCGTTCATGCGACCACTCCGTTCGGTTCGACGATGACGCGCGGGGTGGCCGAGAAGCCGATCCCCGCGAGGATGTCGTTCGCTGCGTCCTCGGCGTCGGCCACCCGGACGAAGACGCCGCTGGTCGGAGTGATGCGGACTTCGACCGTGCGCCGGCCGACGAAGACGGCCACCCGGCTGCGTTCGACGCCGGCACGACGGGCGACCGCTGCGGCGATTGAGTCGGCGATCACACCGTCGTCCACGAGCAGCGCGGACCGTTCGGTGAGGCGTGCCCGCCGTGCCCGTCGTCCGGGCAGCAGTGCGAGCGCGAGGAGCACCACGGCGAGGGCCGTGAGCACCCCGCCCACGGTGAACAGCACCGGCGGCTGCTGCACCCCGACGGAGATCTCCTCGAGCGGGCGCGCTGCCGCGTCACGGAAACCGCCGTCGACGAGCCACCACACGGCGCCGGCGAGCAGCGCGATCAGGAGCAGGGCACCGATGGATGCGACCACCATCGCCGCGACCGTGCGGGACGTGTGCGTCTCACGACGCAGGACGCGGCGATACGTCGCCTGTTCGTTCGTCATCGCACTCTCCTCTCCGTACTCCGGTGGACGCCCGAGTACCGGACGTCCACGGTGCCGACCTCACGGCCGGCCAGCTCTCGCATGCCCTCGATCAGACCGGTGCGGAGGTCCTCCCCACCGGCGACCAGGTCCGTTCGACGCGTCGATGCCACGGCCACGGGCACGGTGACCGCGATCCGCAGTGCACCGTGATCGTCCGACAGCTGCACCCCGACGTCGCGAGCCGAGACCCGGGCGACATCGTGCGCGATGCCCACGGCCAGCCGTTGCAGCGCGCGGGCGGTGAAGGTCGTCGTCCCCAGGACGGCACCTGCCTCCGCCAGGGGTGAGCGGTCGGCCGTCATGAGGAGGAGCGCCGGCCTCGGAAGACCTCGGCGAGCGCCCGCAGGTCGAGTCGACCGTCGATGATGCGGCCGGCGACCGCGCCCACCAGCATCGCCAGTGCCACGAGCACGAAGGCCCAGAAGCCCAGAGCCACCCAGGTCAACGCGAGGGCGGCCGCGGCCGCCGCTCCGATCACCGACGCGGTCACTGGACTCGCGTCTCCTGCGTGCCGTCGCCCTCGTCATCGGAGGGGATGTGCACGTCGTTGACGGTCACGTTGACCTCGGCGACCTCCATGCCCACCAGTTCCACCATGGCGCGGTGGATGGCGGCGCGGACGTCGTCCGCCACCTTCTGCAGCGAGACCGGGTACTCGGCGACGATCGTCACGTCGACCGCGACCTGCGTCTCGCCCACCTCGACGCTGATCCCCTGCGAGAGATCGGCCGTGTTCAGTGCTTCACGGATGGCGCCCACCATGCGTGCGGCGCCACCGCCGAGTGCGTAGACGCCGCTGACCTCGCGAGCGGCGATGCCGGCGATCTTCGCCACCACCGCATCCTCGATCGTGGTCTTGCCCGCAGCAGCCCCCCGCTGCGGTGCGACGATCTGGGTCTTGGGCTGAGTACTGCCGGTCACGTTCGCCATCTCGAGCTCCTTCATCCGTGTATCCGTCCCCCTGCGGAGTGCGGGTCGCCGTTCAGCGACACCACTAGGACGGATGCCGGGCGGAGAACGTCACAGATTCGTCGGAACTTTTTCGTCTCCGCTCGAGTCGACGCTCACAGTGCACTCCAAGGAAGAGAGTGCAATATTGCACTCCATGAGCGACAGTGCAGATTCATTGCGGGAGCAGCGCAAGCGCGAGACGTCCCGCGCACTCACCGATGCCGCACGCCGACTGACGACGGAGCAGGGCTTCGCGGGTTTCACCATCGAAGAGCTGTGCGCCGAGGTGGGCGTGTCCCGACGCACCTTCTTCAACTATTTCGAGAGCAAGGAGAACGCGGTCTTCGGGTTCGCCACCATCGACTCGCGCCAGGAGGCCCTCGAAGAGGAGTTCGCCTCGCAGCACGGTGACCTGCTCGACGACTTCATCGAGCTGACGATCCGCCGCTTCGAGCTGTTCAACCCGGTCGAGGATGCTCCGGCGATGTTCGCCGTGATCGAGCAGGAGCCGCGTCTGCTCAAGGCCGCGTTCGAGCAGCTCGCCAAGAACGAGCGTCGCGACATGGGGCTGATCGTCCGCCGCACCGGAGACGACGCTGATGCCGAACTCCGCGCCGAGGTGATCGTGCACACCGTCGGCGCGCTCGTGCGGATGAGCATGGACCAGCTCCTGCACCACCAGTCCACCGAGCCGTTCAGCGACCTCATCACCCGACGTCTCGACCTCGCCCGCTCGCTCTACGCACCGTCACAGAAAGACCTCTGAATGTCCGCCACCGCCACGAAGGATGCGCCCTTCCTGCTCACGAAGCGCCGCATCTGGATCATCTTCAGCGCCCTCATCGCGGGCATGCTGCTCTCCAGCCTCGATCAGACCATCGTCTCGACCGCCATGCCGACCATCGTCGGGCAGCTCGGCGGCGTCGACCACCAGGTCTGGATCACCACCGCCTACCTGCTCGCCACGACCATCGTGATGCCGATCTACGGCAAGTTCGGTGACGTCCTCGGCCGACGCAACCTGTTCCTGGTCGCCATCGCGCTGTTCACCCTGGCCTCGGTCGGCTGCGCCTTCGCCACCGACTTCTGGATGTTCGTCGTCTTCCGCGCCCTGCAGGGCCTCGGCGGCGGCGGCCTGATGATCCTGTCGCAGGCGATCATCGCCGACATCGTGCCGGCCAACGAGCGCGGCAAGTACATGGGCCCGCTCGGCGCCGTGTTCGGTCTGTCGGCCGTCGCGGGGCCGCTCCTCGGCGGCTACTTCGTCGACCACCTGACCTGGCAGTGGGCGTTCTACATCAACATCCCCGTCGGCATCGCCGCGTTCATCATCGCTCTGGTCGCGCTGAAGCTGCCGAGCAAGAAGGCCGAGAAGCCGATCGACATCTTCGGCGTCATCTTCCTCTCGATCGCGACCACCTGCCTGATCTTCTTCACCGACTTCGGCGGCGACAAGGAGTTCGGCTGGGATTCGCTGGCCACCTGGGCCTGGGGCGCCGGCCTGATCGTCGCAGCCACGGCCTTCGTCATCACGGAATCGCGGGTCAAGGACCCGATCATCCCGCTCAGCCTCTTCCGCAACCCGATCTTCGTGAACGCGACCGCGATCGGTCTGGTGCTCGGAATCGGCATGTTCGCGGCGATCGGCTTCGTGCCGACCTTCCTGCAGATGTCGTCCGGCACCTCGGCGGCGGAATCCGGTCTGCTGATGATCCCGATGATGGTGGGCCTGATGGGCACGTCGATCTTCTCGGGCATCGCGATCTCCAAGACCGGCAAGTACAAGATCTATCCGATCCTCGGCACGATCATCACCGGCATCGCGATGGTCTCGATGACCACCTTGTCTGCCTCCACACCGATCTGGTTGATCTGCACGTTCCTGTTCGTGTTCGGCGCCGGGCTCGGCCTCATCATGCAGGTCGTCGTCCTGGTCGTGCAGAACGCGGTCCCCGCGGGCGAGCTCGGCACCGCCACCAGCACGAACAACTACTTCCGCGAGGTGGGCGCGTCGCTGGGAACCGCCGTGTTCGGCACGATCTTCACCACGCGCCTGACCGAGAACCTCACCGGGGTCTTCGCCGGGGCCGGCGCCTCGCCGGATGCCGCGTCCCAGGCCGCGTCCACGATCGACCCCGCGACGCTGAACACCCTCCCCGACGAGGTGCGCGACGGCATCGTCACCGCGTACGCGGACGCTCTGGCGCCGGTGTTCTGGTACCTCGTACCCTTCATCGCACTCGCGCTCGTGCTGTCGCTGTTCCTCAAGCAGATCCCGCTGTCCGATCAGGCCGGACTCGTCGCCCGCGGCGAGGCGATCAGCGGTGAGGAAGCGGAGCGCATGGAAGCCGAGCAGCGGGGCATCGCCCATCCGGACGATCTCGCAACGGCGGATGCCGGGCCGACGGACACAGGTTCCACACCGACGGTCCGCTGACACCCTCGCGCCCTCACCCTTCCGATGAAGGGTGAGGGCGCGGCGGTGTCAAGCCCCTCCCTTTCCGCGAAGCGAGCGGTCATCCTTCATCGTGGGGACAGGCAGGAGAACGATGGAGCACGACCCGGACCGCAGGTTCGCCCTGGCGCGCGTCGGCGACACCGACTGGGCGATCCATGATCTGCACTACCCGGAGGGCGATCACCGCCGAGTGGTCTGCACGATCTTCGAAGACGCGCCGACGGAGTTCGAGGTCCTGTGGCGACGCGACCTCCCCCTCGCCCTGCGGTACAGCTCCGCAGAGGACGTGCTCGACGCCGTCCGGAGGTTCCAGGACGCCTCTCGGGCGACGCGGCCGATCCCGATCCCGCACCTCCCACCGACGCGCAACCGGGGTGCGGGTCGGAGCGCTCCTCGCTGACACGCCGAGATGCCTCCGCTGGACGCACAGCGCCGGCCTGCGCAAAACTGACGTGAACACGCCGGCCCTCCCCCACCGCCTGGAGTCCTCATGTCCTCTCCCGCGCCCACCGCCACGTTCTGGAAGAGGTTCTGGGAAAAGGGCGGATGGTGGCGAGCGCTCCTCCTCACGGCCGCGTACTTCGTCCTCTTCCAGCTGCTCTCGCTGTCGTTCACTCCGCTCGCGCTGAACATCCAGGAACCGAGCAGCGCGGCGGGCCTCGCCGTGTTCTACGTCCTGCCCGAACTCGTCGGGGCCGTCATCCTCGCCGCCTTCACCCTCTCGGTCGGGTGGTGGCGCGAGGTCTTCGGCCGGCAGCCGGTCCGCGGCCGAGGCTGGATGTGGATCGCCATCGTTGTGGTGCTGCTGTTCAACATCCTCCGCTTCGCGACGATCGACTACGGCAAGGCGGGCTTCGACGTCGTGCTGACGTGGCTCCTGGCCGGACTCCTGATCGGCTTCACCGAAGAGGTGCTCACTCGCGGCCTGGTAGTGAACCTGATGCGCAAGGCGGGCCACCGCGAGGTCGTGGTAGCCGTGGTCTCGGCCGCCCTCTTCGCGGGACTGCACGCGGGCAACCTGCTCAACGGGCAGAACCTCCTCGCGACCGGGTTTCAGCTGGTCTACACCTTCGCCTTCGGCATCCTGATGTACCTCGCGCTCCGCGTGACCGGAACGATCATCGCGCCGATCCTGCTGCACGCGAGCACCGACCCGAGCATCTTCCTGCAGACCGCCTACCCGGCGGAGGGCGCGCTCACGGGCTTCGCCGGTCTCGGCAACATCGTGGTGGTCGTCGCCGGCTTCGTGACGATCTTCTTCATCCGCGGCCACGTCGGCGAAACCCGCCCGGACTTCAGCGAGACACGTCCGGCCTGACCGCGCGTCACGCGTCGGTGCCGCGCTGCACCGACAGCGCCCACACCTGCTCGATCGGGGTGAAGCCGTCCTCGCCATCAGCACCGTGGAAGCCTTCGACGAACCGGCCGATGTCGGCCTGCCATGCGTCGTTCACCGGCGAGGCCTCGACGACGCGCATCGCGGCCTCGAAGTCGTCGCATTCGACCAGGTGGAAGAGGTGTCGCCCGGAGCGCCAGATCGTCCAGTCGTGGATGCCCGCGACGCCGAAGAGGTCGCGCAACGCGTCGGGGATCCGGGCGTGGTGGGCTCGGTAGTCGTCGACCGCGCCCTCGGCGATGATCGAATGCAGGGCGATGCGCATGTGGTCCCCTCCGCGCTCAGATCGATTCCGGTGACAGGACGTGCCCGGCTTGCTCCAACGCGTTCCACAGCGACTCCGGAATGCTCGCCGTCGCGCGGGCGACGGCCTCCGTCACCTGCTGCACCCCGCGCATCCCCACGACGGCCGAGACCACCTGCGGCATCCGCAGCGGATACTGCACGGCGGCCGACGGCAGCGTCACGCCATGCGCGCGGCAGATGCGCTCGAGCTCGCGCGCCCGCTCCACCACGTCCTGGGGCGCATCGGCGTAGTCGTAGCTGACCCGGTCGGGCACGCTGTCACGGGCGAGGAGCCCCGAGTTGTAGACGGCGGCGGCGACCACCGCGACACCACGCTCGCGCGCGAGCCGCAGCATCCGCAGACTGGCGGCCTGCTCGAGCAGCGTGAGGCGACCGGCGCACATCACGATGTCCGCGTCGGTCTGCTCGATCAGGTCGGCGAGCATCCCGGCCTGGTTCATCCCGGCGCCGTACGCTCCGATCACGCCCTCGTCGCGCAGCGCCGACAGCGTCTGCGCACCGGTGGTCCTGGCGGCGTCGAAGTGGTCGTCCGGGTCGTGCATGTACACGACGTCCACCCGGTCGACTCCGAGCCGGTCCAGGCTCGCCTCGAGCGACCGCAGCACGCCGTCGCGGCTGAGGTCGTAGACGCGACGCACGTCGGACGGCACGTCGAAGAGGTTGGCCATGTCCCGCAGGTGAGCCGTCTCCGGGCTCGGGACGAGTAGTCGCCCGACTTTCGTGGAGAGCACGTACTCGTCCCGCGGATACGCGGCGAGCGCGCGGCCGAGTCGGCGCTCCGAGAGGCCGAGTCCGTAGTGGGGCGCCGTGTCGAAGTAGCGGATGCCGGCGTCCCAGGCCGCGTGCACCGAGGCTTCCGCCTCCTCGTCGGTCAACACACTGCCGAGGTTGCCGAGCTGGGCGCACCCCATGCCGAGGACGCTGACGTCGAGCCCGCGATGCGTGCGAACGGGGATCATGAAGCCTCCACCGACGATCCGTGGATGTGACTCATCACGGCCGCACTCATCGGCTGGTAATCGTGCGTGTTCTCGACGACACCGCGCACGATGAACTGGTCCATCACGACGATGCGGTCGGCGAGAGTCACCATCTCGGCGAGGTCGCTCGAGATGAGCAGGATCGCCATGCCGTCGTCGGCGAGCCGCCAGATGAGTTCGTAGAACGCGCGCTTGGTGCGCACGTCGATCCCGACCGTCGGCTCGTCGATGATGAGCACACGGGTCCGCGCGGCGAGCCACTTGGCCAGAGAGACCTTCTGCTGGTTGCCTCCGGAGAGCTGTCCGGCGAGCTGATCCTGCGAGCTGATCCTGATGTCCAGGGCGACGACGTGGGTCTGCACCGCGTCGCGCTCCGTGCGCCCGGGGACGAATCCGAGGACCTTCGAGATCTCCGACCAGATGGTGACGGCGACGTTGCGCGTGATCGACTGCAGGAGGAAGACTCCCTCCTCCTTGCGGTTCTCGGTGACGTAGCCGATGCGGAAACGGCGCAGGGCATCGCGCACGGAGCGGATCCGCACCGATCTGCCGTCGACCTTCACCTCTCCCCCGACGACCCGGTCGAGTCCGAGGATGGCTCGCGCGAGCTCGGTGCGGCCGGCGCCGACGAGCCCGTACATCCCGAGCACCTCTCCCGGATGAACCGCGAGCGAGATGCGGCGATGCCCGGCGGCGGTGCTGACGTCCGTCAGCTCGAGCGCGGGTGTGACGGTGCGGTCGACCTCGCGCTCCTCGACCTCCAGATCGGCGAGCGTGCGGCCGACCATCCGCGCGACGACCTCGTCATGGGTCGTGTCCGCGATCGGCTGCGAGGGCATGACGGTGCTGCCGTCGCGGAGCACCGTGATCGCATCGCAGTGCGCGAACACCTCGTCCAGCTTGTGGCTGACGAGGACGATGGCGGTGCCCTCGGCGCTGAGCTGGCGCACCACTTTGTAGAGCCGGTCGGCCTCGTCGTTGCTGAGTGAGGCGGTCGGTTCGTCGAGCAGAAGCACCTTGGCGCTGCGGTACAGGCCGCGGGCGATCTCCACAAGCTGGATCTGCGCGGCCGAGAGCTCACGCATGGGGGTGCGGGGGTCGATGTCGAGGTCGAGCATGTCCAGGCAGCGCTTCGACTCGCGCCACACCTGCCGCCAGTCGACCGTGCCCGCACGGCGGGGCATCGCGGAGAGGGCGATGTTCTCCCCCACGGTGAACTCGCGGACGACGTTGCGCTCCTGATGCACGACACCGATGCCGGCCGCCATCGCCTCCAGCGGGTTCGAGAACGAGATCTCCTCACCGCCCAGGATCAGGCTCCCGGAGTCAGCGCCCTGCACACCGGTCACGATCTTGATGAGCGTCGACTTGCCCGCGCCGTTCTCGCCCATGAGGGCGTGCACCGAGCCGGCCTCGAGGGTCAGGTTCGCGTCGGCGAGCGCGGTCACGCCAGGGAACGTCTTGCGCAGGTTCCGGACTTCCAGTGCGACGGTCATCGCTTCACCTCCGCCAGTGCGGCTTCCGCTCGCAACGATCTGATCCTGCTGGCATGTCGAGACGCCTGCACCTCGCGCAGCTTGCCGAGAGCCACGGTACCCAGCACCACCGCACCGACGACGAAGTTCACGACCTCGGCGTCGAAGCGGAAGATCGGGCTGGCGGCATCCACGAGCCGCACGACCATCGCCGCGAGCACCGTGCCGAGGACGGCCACGGTCCCTCCGGCGAGCGCGACGCCGCCGATGATCGGTGCGGCGAAGCTCGGCAGCAGCCAGTCGCCGCCGACGGTCGTGTTCACGCCGGGGAGGAACGAGATACTCACCATCGCGGCGACGCCGCAGAGGAGTCCGGAGAGCGTGTGGGCCACGACGAGAGCACGGTCGGTCGAGATTCCCGCGAGCTGCGCGGCCGAGGCGTTGCCCCCGCTGGCCAGGAGCTTGCGTCCCGACACCGTCTGTGCGAAGTACAGGGCGACGATCACGGCGACCACGAGCGTCATCAGGAAGATCGTGGGGATGCCCAGGATCTCCGACCGCCCGAAGGCGGCGAGCTCGGGCCAGGCCTTGCGCTCGATCGTACGGGTGCCCACGAGGGCGTACTGCACACCGATCAGGATCTGCGACATCGCGAGAGTCACGATGAAGCCGTTGATCCTGGTCCCGACGACCAGCAGACCGTTGACGAGGCCGAGGACGGCGCCGGTGAGCACGGCTACGAGGGCACCGATCCATGGGGGGACGCCCCAGGAGGTGACGATCACGCCGGTGAAGCAGGCCGCGACACCGCCGATGGCACCGACCGCGAGGTTGAGCTGCCCGACGCAGAGCGTGATCATCTGGGCGAGCCCGATCAGGATCGGCACGCTGACGAACCGGAAGAAGCTCGTCATCGACACCGGGCCGAAGAACTGTCCCGATGTCGCCATGCCCAGCACGGCGGCTCCGACCACGACGATCCCGACCAGCAGGAGGTTGTTCGCGCTGATCATGCGTTTCATCGGTGGGCCTCCGCCTCTTCGAGTTCGACGGCGAGCGTCGCGGCGGACTCCGTCGCTGCGGCGGGACGGCGTCGCGCGAAGAGCAGCCGCAGCCGGTCCGTGGCGAGTGCCGCCAGGAGGATGACGCCGAGCAGGACGTTGAGCGTCTCGAGCCCGACCCCGAACAGCTCGAGCCCCTTGCGGATCACCGAGGTCAGCGTGATGCCGAGCGCGGTGCCGACGATCGAGACCAGGCCGCCGGCGAGCAGCGTGCCGCCGAGGATCGGTCCGAGGAACGAGGAGAGCATGAACTCGCTGCCGATGGCGGGGGTGAACGACCCCGTGCTCGCGGCGAGCAAGAACCCGGCGATCGCCGCGAGCAGCCCGGAGAGGGCATGCGCGAGGATGGTCCGGCTCGCGGTGGGGATGCCAGAGAGCTCTGCGGCCTTCACACTGCTGCCGGTCATCAGGACTTCGCGTCCGCTGCGTGTGCAGGTGTAGAAGTACCAGATCACGGCCATGCAGCCGAGTGCGGGCAGGACCATCAGCGGCACGGCGTTCGACCCGCAGTAGCCGAACATGCAGACGTCGGCGAAGGTGCCACGCCCGATGGTCTCGAACCCGGCGGGCGAGACCGTGAAGGCCTGGCCGGTGCTCCACGACTTGTACAGCGTGGGGATCAGCCCCAGCAGCGTGAAGCTCATCGCGAGAGTCACGATGAAGGAGTTCACTCCGGTCTTGGCGATGATCCATCCGGCGAGCGCGCCGAGCGCCGTACTGGCGAGCACCCCGAGAGCGAGCCCGGCGAGGAGCGGCAGGTCGAAGTTCTCGAACGCGGCACCGGTGACGAGCGCTCCGATCCCCGCGAGCTGTCCCACAGCGAGGTTCATGTGGCCGATCGAGAGCACGACCATCTGTGCGAGCCCGACGACCGTGAAGATCGCGATCGTCGTGAGCAGCGGCGCGATGACGAAGGGGCCGTTGAGGAACGCCGGTTTGAGGATCGCCAGGGTCGTGACCAGGACGACGATCAGGACGACGAGGAGCGCACGCGGTGAGCGGAGCTCGGCGCGCGCGGCAGCACCCAGACGCGACATCAGAGCACGATCCTGTCGTCCATCGCATCGCGATCCCAATCGATGCCCAGGCCGAGCGTCTCCGGCGCGAGGGCGCGGCCGCCTTCGATGGTCATACCGGTCCGGGTGATCGCGCGCAGCTGCGGGATGTGCTCGACGTAGCGTCCGTTCGGCACTGCGGCGACCAGGCTCACGTGCAGCTCCATGAGGAAGTGCGGGCACACGTGCACGTTGAACGACTCGGCGAGGTGCGCGACCTTCAGCCAAGGGGTGATGCCGCCGATGCGGGCGACGTCCACCTGGACGATTCCCGCGGCGCCGCGGTCGAGATACTCGCGGAACTGCGCGATCGAGTACATCGACTCCCCCACCGCGATCGGTGTCGAGGTCGATGCCGCGAGCCTGGCATGCCCCTCGATGTCATCGGCGGGCAGGGGCTCCTCGATCCAGCCGAGGTCGAGTCCGTCGAACAGTCGAGCACGACGGATGGCCTCCGCGCCGGTCAGGGACTGGTTGGCGTCGACCATGATGTCGAAGTGCGAGCCGACGGCCTCACGAACGGCCGTCAGTCGCTCGCGATCCTCCTGCCCGCTCGGCTTGCCGATCTTCACCTTGACACCCTTGAGACCGGCATCCTTCGAGGCGAGCGCACCGGCCACCAGCTCGTCGGAGTCGAGGTGCAGCCACCCGCCTTCGGTGTCATAGAGGGGGATGTCACGGCGGAACCCACCCGCGAGGCGCCACAACGGGAGTCCCGCTCTGCGCGAGGCGATGTCCCACAGCGCCGTGTCGACGGCGGCGAGGGCCAGCGAGGTGATGGCCCCGGTCGTCGTCGCGCGGGTCGAGGCGAACAGGCGGTACCAGACCGCCTCGATGCGGTCGGCTTCCTGGCCGACGAGGATCGGGAGCAGGTGGTCGCGCAGCATCGACAGCACCGCGCGACCCCCTGTTCCGATCGTGTAGGAGTACCCGAGGCCGTGCAGGCCATCGCTCGTGGTGAGCTCGACGAAGATCGTCTCCTGAGACACGAAGCTCTGCACGGCATCCGTGCGTTCGGTCTCGACGGCGACGTCCACGAGGAACGCGCGAGCATCGGTGATCGTACTGGCCATCGGGTACATCTCCTGGTGTGGGTCAGATCACTTGCAGGTGAGCAGCTCGTCGTCGAACTGCTTCTTCACCTTCTCGGCGAACGCGACGCGCTCGTCGTCGTACGTGTCGACGTTGTCCTTCGTGACGACGAACGAGCCGGAGTCGACGATCACACCGGGGTCGGCCATCTCGCAGGTGCCGCTCGCGAGCTGAGCCAGCACCCAGCTGCCCACATAGGCCTGGCCGGCGGGGTTCTGCGCGACCGTTCCGTAGACGGAGCCGTCGCGGATGCCGTCGAGGATGGTGGCGTCGTCGTCGATCGCGACGAGCTGGATCTCGAGGCCGGATTCGGCGATCGCCTCGGCGCTCGCGACGGCCGGGTTGTAGGCCGTGGTGACGATCGCGTTGATCTCGGAGCCGCTCGCCGCGAGGAGGTCGGATGCCGCCTTCTGGGCGGTCGCGAGGTCGGTGTCGACATCGGTGATGGTCTGGAGCAGGGTCACGGCGCCGTCGGTCTCGTCGATCGCGCGCTGGACGCCTTCGATGCGACGCTGCGTGTTGGAGTCGACGTTGTTGCCGGTCATGTGCACGATCGTGCCCTTGCCGCCGATCGCCTCGATGGCCGCAGCGGCAGCCTGGTAGGCGGCTTCCTCGGTGTCGGTCGAGAGGCAGAACGCGGCGAGGTTCTCGTCGCCTGCCGGACAGGAGGCGATGGATCCGACCGCGACCCCCGCATCGGTGAGCTTCTTGAAGGTCGCGTTGATGTCCGTCGGGGAGACGCCGAAGATGCCGAACGCGTTGTAGCCGTTGGCCACGAGCGAGTTGATCACATCGTTCTGCTTGGTCTGGTCCCACTCGGCGGTCTCGTTGAACGTGACCTCGCCGAGGCTGAAGTCCTTGGCCGCCTTCTCGCCGGCCTCGATCCAGGGCTGGAAGTACGGGTGGGCGCCGCCGGGAACGAGGGCGACGCGCACGTCGGACAGATCCCCGCCGGCCCCGTCGCCGCCGGCATCCGGATCGGCGTTCTGCGGGGTGCACGCGCCGAGCGCGAGGGTGAGGGCGGCGGCTGCCGCGATGACGGCGCCGAGCCGCACGTGCTGTGTGATGCGCATCTTTGAGCCTCCAGGAAAGGGTTCCTTTTGAAATATCGTATTTGATCTTTCAAAGGATATGATGGCTGCACTCCGCCGCGATGTCAAGGGAAAGGTCGGATGTCTACGCTCGGTCAGTTGCCCTCCTTCACCCCCGGTGCACGCACGATGCTCGGCGACGAGGTGTACGGCGCGCTCCAGCAGTCGATCCTCGACGGAACCTACCCGCCGGACGCGCGCATCAACGCCGGCGAGCTGGCCCGGCAGTTCGAAGTGTCACCCACTCCGGTGCGAGAGGCGCTCGCGCGACTCGAGTCGGACGGGCTCGTCGAGAAGCTCCCCCTGCGCGGGTACCGCACGACCGATCTGCTCGACCGGACGCGGCTGACCGAACTCTTCGAACTGCGACTGCTGCTGGAGCCGGGCAGCGCGGCGAGCGCCGCCGAACGCCGCTCGGCCACGGATCTGAAGGAACTCGCTCACGAGGTCGAGACGGGGCGGACCGCGGTCGGAGAGGCGGACGCCTATCGCCTGCTCTCCCGCCATGACGTGCGACTGCACGACCTCGTGTTCCGGTCGGCGCAGAACGAGACGGTCCGCCAGGCGTATGCGCGCACGCACTGCCACCTGCACACGTTCCGACTCGCCTACACGGGCGCGTACGTGTCCGACACGGTCGACGAGCACGCGGCCATCGTCCGCGCCATCACCGAGGGCGACCCCACCGCGGCGGCGGAGTCGATGCGCACGCACATCGAGCGCTCCCGCGACCGGCTGATGCGCGTCGTCGACTGACACGCAGCCACTTGCCGGACGGCGCCGAACTTCTCGACGGAACGCAGTTGAGACGGTTCGGCGACCTTCTGTCATGTCCTTCATGAGAGACGATGTCGAAGGAGCACATGATGGACGAAAAGCTGCAGTCGGAGATCGCGTCGGCAGATCCCGTCGGGGAACGCGACGACGCGAGGCTGCACGATCTTGTTCGGCGCATGACGGCCGAAGCGCAGGATGCCGCCAAAGCCGTGCATCCCACGCACTCACCGTGGTGGAAGCGCCGGCGCATCCTGATTCCGTTCGGCATCGTCGGCGTGGTCGCTCTGACCGGCGCCGCGATCGTGATCCCTCTCAGCCTGTTGGTGAACGGGACTCAAGTCGAGCTCGATGCGGAGATCCCCATCGTCTACACGACGGACACCGGCGTAGACGTGACGTGCCGCTACGGGATCCACTTCGGCGACCCCGCCCACCGGACTGCAGCCGATGAGCGGCTTGCAGAGTTCGTCCAGAACCATGACTGGACGGGGATCGGTCAGCACATCTACGACGAAGCGATCGCCAACCCATTCGTCCCCGGCCCCAATGACGACTGGGAGGTGGACACGCAGGAGATCCGCGACGACTTCTCGTTCTCCCGCGCGACGGATCTGATCTGGGACGAGATCCCCGCTGGTCTCCAGCAGGACGGCCAGTCGGCTGGCGCGACGATGGACTGCACGGGACAACTGCGGTGACGGGCGGATGCGCCCCGGCCTCCGAGACCGCGGAGTGGATCGAAGTCGTCGTCAAAGAGAACGCCGACGACATCCTCCGCTACCTTCGACGTCGTGTGAACCAGCCGGAGGACGCGGCGGACCTTCTGGGGCGCGTGTTGTTGGCCCTCTGGGAGAACGCGACACGTGTGCCCGCGACTGATCCGGAATCGAGAATGTGGTGTTTCGGCATCGCGCGGAACGTGCTTCGGGAGTACTACCGGCACACTGCGAAGCGGATCGCGCTCGCAGACGACCTGAGGGAGCATCTGCGCAGCGCCGCGCAGCCCGACAACGCCGCCGATGCCGCCGCTGAGGTGAGGATGCGAGCAGAGGTCGTCCGTCGGGCGGTGATGTCTCTCGATGCGCGATCACGGGAGCTCGTCACCCTGATCCATTGGGACGGCTTCACCATCGCCGAGGCCGCACGACTCCTCTCGATGAACGAGTCCACCGCACGCACGCGCTACGGGAGGGCGCTTCAGCGCCTTCAGCGAGGCCTCTAGGAGCAACCCGCAGGGCCGAAGATCCCCACACCCGCAAACGACAAAACCCCCGGATGACCGGGGGTTTAAGTCTGTAGCAGGAGCGGGGCTTGAACCCGCGACCTCACGATTATGAGTCGTGCGCTCTAACCAGCTGAGCTACCCTGCCGCGAGGCATCCGTCCGCGTGAGAAGAATGCTGCGAGCCCCGAGTCAGGATTGAACTGACGACCCCTTCCTTACCATGGAAGTGCTCTGCCACTGAGCTATCGGGGCGTGCTGCCCCTCGCGGGGCAACCGTACGAGAATACCATTACTGTGGCGTCCTCATGAAATCCGGGCCGGTCAGTACGACGTCCGCCCGGCGTTCTCCTTGAGCCACGGCATCGGATCGATGGTCGACCCGTTGACGATGAGCTCGAAGTGCATGTGCGCGCCGTAGGAACGGCCCGTGTTTCCGGTCTTGCCGACGACGGTGCCGACCTTGACGGTCTCGCCGGCCTTGACCTGCAGCGAACCGTACTGCATGTGCGAGTAGTGGCTCGTGATGACCGAACCGTCGATGACGTGATCGATGTAGACGGTGACGCCGTAGGCGCCGCCCTGCTCGGTCGCGATGCGGACGGTGCCGTCGGCGATCGCCTGAACCGGGGCGCCGTCACCGGGAACGAAGTCGATGCCCTCGTGCAGACGGCCACTGCGCATGCCGTACCCGTAGCTCATGCCGACGCCGACCAGGAAGGGCCACTGGATGGCCGCGTCGGGGTCGTTCGTGAAGATCTCGCCCGAGTAGTTGATGCCCTGCTCGGCGGCGACCTGGACCAGCGAGACGGTGCTGAAGTCGTCGGACCGCGCAAGCGTCTCGTTCTCGACGCCCGAGGGTGCGACGAAGGCCTGGATCTCGTCGTCGGCCGCTCCCTTCGCGTCGGCGGCAGCAGCCGAGACCAGCGAAGTGGCGGCGACCGAGGTTCCCTGAACCGCGGCGACAGCCTCGGCGGGAAGAGTCATGGAGACGGCGAGGAGCCCTGCGAGGCTCATCACGCCGACGCTGGCGCCGACGGCCACGACCTTGCGGAAGCTACGCGGGCGGCGCGCGACGACGTGGACGGGCGCCTCGGGCTGCGGAGAGTCCGCAGCCGGCGACTTCCGCGCGGTGAACGCGGCGGCGGCGGAGTCGACCGTCGGGATCGAGCCCGTGCGGAAAGCGCGGGACGCACGCTCGAAGGCGTCGGCATCGTCTTCGAGGGGCAGGTCGGTCGCCGGCTCCGGCTCGGCCGCGGCGTGGTCCTCGTCGCCGGTGGCGATCTCGATGATCTGCTCGACCTTGTCGACAGCGACCGGCGAGGCGGGCACATCCGCGATGATCGGCTCAGGCGTCGGGGCGATGAAGGGAGGCTCGACCACGGTGTCATCGGTGGTCTGTCGCTGGCGTGCAGCACGGCGGGAAAGCGGAGCGACGACGGCGAGGGCCGCGGCTTCTGCCACGGAGTCGGGTGCCGTCGTTCCCGCCGCGGAGGCGTCGGGGGCCTCAGTGCGGAGTCGGCTGGACCGGCGCGTGGGCGCAGAGGCAGCCTGGGAATTCTCGAAGGGCAAAGCGTTTCTCTCGGTCGTGCGTCATGCTCGGGGGCGCAAACTCAGACTTTCACCTTCGGGTGGCAAAAGTAACGATCGGGTAAACCATACCCTGATCAGCCTGGGAATGCCATGAATCAGTCAGTGTTTCGGGTCGAGGATCTCGAGCAGTCGGGCGTGCACCTCGCGACCTCCGGCCACCAGCATCGGCCGCGTCGACTCGACGTCGATCCGGGAGACGCGGCCTCCCGCCTCCGTGATCAGAAGTGCCCCGGCGGCGTGGTCCCACGGGCGGAGCCGCCGCTCGAAGTACCCGTCGAGACGCCCGGCCGCGACGTAGGCGAGGTCGAGCGCCGCAGCACCCATGCGTCGGAGATCGCGCGCTATCGGCATGACGCGCGCCACCGTGGCGAGATCGCCCTCGTGGGTCGCGGGGTCGTAGCCGAAGCCGGTGCCCAGGAGCGCTCCCGCCGGAATCTCTTCGGTCACCGCGAGGCGGCTTCCCTCCAACCATGCTCCGTGGCCACGGGCCGCCGTGAAGATCTCCCCGAGCGCGGGCGCGTTGACGGCGGCGGCGAGTGCCACCCAAGTCTCCGGGTCGGGTTCGCCCTGCACCGCGGCGATGCTGACGTTGTACGCAGGGATGCCGTAGGCGTAGTTCACCGTGCCGTCGATCGGATCGACGACCCACGTGATCCCGCTCGCGCCCGGCTCGGCGCCCGACTCTTCGCCCAGGAAGCCGTCTTCGGGACGAGCGGCGCGCAGACGCTCTCGGATGAGCGCCTCGACCTCGCGGTCGGCGTCCGTCACGATGTCGGCGAGGGTCGTCTTGGTGGCGGCGAGACGCACCCCGTCACGCCGACGGGCTCGGGCGAGCGCCCCTGCTTCCCGGGCGACCTCGGTCGCGAGTTCGCCGAGCTCGAGTTCGAGCGTCACTGTGCAGGGTGCTGGGGCGCGGGCGGCGGCGGCGGGAACGCCTGAGGTTCGCCCTGCTGCGGGGCCGACGGCTGGCCTCCGGCAGGCGCAGGAGGGACGAGGTGTCCACCAGGAGCGGCGGGCGGCGCGAACTGCGGCGGCACGGGCTGCGGGGGCACAGGCTGCGGCGCGACCGGGAAACTCGACGCGGGCGCGGCAAGCTGCTGCTGCGACGGCGCCGGGGTCGGATATCCGGTGTAGTAGGCGTTCCAGTCGGGCGACGAGTCGGGCAGCGCCGGCAGCGGGGTGACGCCGTCGGCGTAGGTCGGCCACGACGGCGCCGGCGCGACGCCACGAGCGGGCGACGACTTCTTCTTCGGCGCGAACAGCGCGTTGAGCAGCGGGATGAGCGTGGTGCCGACGGCGACGAGGATCGTGAGCGCGACGACGATCCGCCAGTAGAGCTCGCCGTAGTGGAACGTGTTCGGGAAGGCGAGGAAGAACACGAGCATGCCGACGAGTCCGACCAGGAAGGTGATCGTGACGATGTAGATCACACGGGTGAAGGTCGTGACGTGCCGTTCAGCGGCGGGAGTGAACAGCCGCACATGCAGGAGGGCGAGCTGCAGGATGCCGATGACGAGCAGCAGCTGGAAGAAGCGCTCGGCCCCGAAGAACATGCCGTCTTCGGGGAGCCAGATCTTGACGGCTCCGACGAGCAGCGCGACGATCCAGCTCACCATGCTGGCCAGTTGCAGCCAGTCGGGGCGATTCGGCGCGAGGCCGGCCTCGAGGATCGCGATCCCCGCGAAGGCCGCCAGAAGCAGGATCGTGAGGAAGGCTCTTCCGATCAGCCCGTCCTGATCCCCCACGAGCACCCAGATGACGCACACGAGCGCCGCGGCGATCAGTGCGCCGATGGCGATCCAGAGGGATCCTCTGATCAGCAGCGACATATTCTTCTTCTCACCCTGCGGCTGCGTGGTGATGTCCGGCTGGGACATGGCGATCCTCTCGTCGAGCGGCGATGCCTTCATCCTGCCACGCGCATCGCCGCAGGCGAGGGCCGAGCGCCGTGCTGAGGAGAAGTCGTCACCCGACGCCGATGCGGGCAGGAGAAGTCAGCCCGACTTCCTCGCGGACGCGGCGGCGAAGGCCGCGACCCTCGCCTGCGCATCCGGAGTCTCCAGCGCTGCACCGATCGAGCGCGCCTCTTCCGTCAGCTGCTCGACGAACGAGCGTTCAGGCTGCGAGCGCACGAGCCGCTTCGCCTGCCCGTACGCGTCGGCTGCTCCGGCGAGCCAGAAGCGCGCGATCTCCTCGCCGCGGGCACGCACGGCATCCGCCTCGGCGGCACCGTCGGCGCCTGCCACCGACTCGGCGACGAGCCCCCATTCCACGGCCTCCGATGCCGACAGCAGCCGGTCCTGAAGCACGAGCTGCAACGCGCGACGCTGGCCGACCGCCCTGGCGAGCTGCGCCGACACCGAGAGGTCGGGAGTCAGGCCGATGTTCGCGTACAGGCTGCCGAGCTTGGAACGCGACCCGACGACCGCGTAATCGCTGGAGAGCAGGATGCCGAGGCCTCCGCCGGCCGTGGTGCCGTGCGCGGCGGCGACGACGGGCACCGCAGACTCGGTGAGCGACCGGATACCGGCGTTGATCACCTCGGCGAGCGCGGTGATCTCCGCACCGGATGCCCCCATCGTCGTAGCCATGTCGATGACGTCGCCGCCGGCACAGAAGGCCGGACCTGCCGCATCGATCAGGATCGCCTTCACGTCGGACCGCGACGTCGCCTCGGCCGTCGCATCCCTCCACGCGTGGGCGAGGTCGGCGTTGAACGCATTGAGGCGAGCAGGACGATTCAGCGTGAGCCGAGCCATTCCCTCTTCGACGGCGAACAGGATGGCATCACTCATGGCTTCTCCTTCGAGCACAGGACGTGTGGTCCAGCGTAACCGTGATCAGTTCTGCTCCCAGACGCGAGAGACGAAGGTCTCCATCCGACGCCGCGTGCCGTCGAGGCGGAAGTCGACCTGCCCGGGAGTCCGGATCTCGTTGGGCGCGAGCGGGTGCGCCAGACGCACGTTCTCGTGGCACGACAGATCGGCACACATGTAGGTGCCGAACGAGTCCCCTCGTCGCCCCGCCTCTCCCGCGCGCCGTGCGGAGAGGAGTGCGATCTGATTGCCCGGCTGCATGGTGTGGCAGATGTTGCACAGACCCGAGCGTCCGCGCCCCGGCTCGGTGGCACGGAGGACGACGCCGAGAACCCCATCGCCGTGCGGGACCAGCACATAGCCGCGTCGATTGGCGCTCGGGTCCTGCCAGGCGAAGAAGTCGAGGTAGTCCCAGTCGACGAGCAGAAAGTCGTGCGGCATCTCCATGGTCCGCAGCTCATCGGCATCCGCATTGACGAACGATGCCCTGACGTCGGCCTCTGTGAGCGGTCGCATCGCTCCAGTCTATGAACGGGAGGCACCCGAGGGCGCCGCGACGCCCTCGGTACCCTCGACCGTCCGATCCCGGATGAGGAAGCCGAAGCCGAACGCGATGAAGAACATCAGCACTCCGTAGACGGCGGCGGGCAAGCTCAGCTCCACGGAGCCGAGCACGGACTGCGCGATGACGATCGCGAGCGTCGCATTGTGGATGCCGATCTCGAACGACGTGGCGATCGCCTGCCGCTTGCCCACCCGCAGCATCCGCGGGATCAGGAAGCCGATGGTGAGGCTGATCAGGCAGAACAGCACGGTGATGAGGGCGAGCTGAGTGAAGTTGGCCACCAGCAACGTCCAGTTCGATGCCACCGCGCCGGCGATCACGACGATCAGGATGATCACCGAGGCGATGCGTACGGGCTTGTCCATGCCCGTGGCGAACTTCGGCCAGAAGCGCCGCACGATCATGCCCAGCGCCACCGGCAGCAGCACGATCGCGAACACCTCCAGCGCCTTCGACCACTGCAGGCCGAGCCGGTCGTCGAACGGCTCGAAGTACGCGATGGCGAAGTTGGTGATGATCGGCAGTGTGATCACCGCGATGACCGAGTTCACCGCGGTGAGCGAGATGTTCAGCGCGATGTCCCCGCGGAACAGATGGCTGTAGAGGTTCGCGGTGGTACCGCCGGGCGATGCGGCCAGCATCATCATGCCGACGGCCAGGATCGGTGGGAGCTGGAACGCCAGCACGAGTCCGAAGCAGATCGCCGGCAGCACGACGAGCTGACAGAGCAGCGCGATGATCACCGCCTTCGGCTGCTTCAGCACTCTCGCGAAGTCGGCGAGAGTGAGGCTGAGGCCGAGACCCAGCATGATGATGCCGAGGGCGACGGGTAATCCGATGGTGGTCAACGCTGATCCCATGGGACTCAGTGTGGCGGATGGAGGGTCTCGGTGTCACCCGTATATCGCGCCGAGATGACCACACGAAGTAGCCTGCAGGAGGTTCCCACGGCTCGCGGCGGGAGCACGAGGCGGCGCTGCGGATGAAAGATGGTGCGATGGAAGACTCGAACGGCTGGCGACCGCTGATCGCGATTCTCGCGAACCCGGAGACGCGCCGGGTCGCCGCCGAGGTGATGCTGGGCAGCAGTCTCGCGTCGGCCACGGAAGGTCTCTCGCCCTCCCGACGCCGGCGGGTGACGGAGGCGGTCACGCAGAGCGGGCTCGTCGACGCGGAGACCCAGGCGCTCGCGCCCGACGTGTTCCGAGAGATTCTGGCGTCGGCCACCGTTCCCCGGCGCGAGGGGATCGAACGGTTCACCGACGGAAAGCGCATCCGCCAGTACCCGGCGAACCTCCACGAGCGCGGGGAGCTCCTCGCCTGGGTCGCCCGCGCTGTGTTCTCCGAAGGAGAGGTCGTCACCGAACGCGAGGCGAACAGCAGGCTTCTGCCGTATTCGGAAGATGTCGCCGTGCTCCGCCGCTATCTCGTGGACTACCAGCTCGTGGAACGCCGCTCGGACGGTAGCCGGTACGCGCTCACCGGCATCGGACCGGTCGTCCCGACGGACGGGTGACAGCAGCAGCCCGGAAGCACCGTCAAGGGTCGACGAGCTCGAACGTCATCTCCTCCGGCCCCGGCCCCCAGGGGTCGAAGATGATGTCGGGGTCGTAGACGTCGAGCGGATGTTCGTCCATCGGCCCGATGAATCCCTCCGCGTCCATCGCCCGGAAGGTGAACCAGTACCAGCCGCGGGAGTTCAGCCGCAGCCGCTTCACCGCATGCCCGGTGTCGTCGAGAGGAATGGTCGCCGAGTGCCCCTGCATGGTGCTGACGTAGATGGTTCCGTTCGCGGGGCCGGTGGCGGCGATGACCAGACCCGTGGTCCTCGCCTCCTCCACCTGCATGTCCTCGGTGCCGACGATGTTCTCGAAGCCCTCGATGACGATGGGGAGGATGGTGAAGGTTCCCGTCGTGGCCGGAGACTGCCCGGCGGCGTCGAACGCCCAGGCCCGGTAGTCGTACGTGCCGGCGGCGAGCTCCAGGGCGCGAGGGTCGAAGGACCACGCACCGTCGGCGGCGACGACCGGTGTGTAACGCGCACCGTCGACTTCGATCGCGACAGCCGACCCTGGCGTGGCGGTGCCCGCCACGACCGGAGCGAGGTAGCCGGAGGATGCCGCAGGGCTGGTGACCCCCGGGCCGAGGGGCGAGCCCGGATTCTCCCCCGGATCCGGCGTCGTCCCCGGCGCCGTTCCCGGCCTCGTGGGGTTGCGCGGTCCGGGGGCATTCGGGTCGTCGACGAGGTCGATGGAGTCGATCGACGGGTCCGAGTTCCAGCGTCCGGTTCGCGGAGGGGACGGGGGTGCGGACGGCGCGGGGGTGGCCACCGTCCCGTCGGGCGCTCCGACGACGGGGGCCGGCGCTCCGACGTGAGGGACGGACGGCGCCGCACTCCACGGCTTGTCGCCCTCCGCGGAGGGCGCGGACACGGCCGGCGTGGCTCCGGGGAGCAGCAGCGAACCGAGTATCAGGGTTCCGGCGGTGAGTACGCCCAGGCCGCCCGCCAGAAGACTCGCAAGACCCGCTCCTGCTCCGGTGGCGATGACCGCGGCCGCCACCGCGGTGCCGGGAGCGAAAGCTCCGGTGGACGGCAGGATGACTCCCAGTGCGCCGAATCCGACGGCGGAGAGGGTGACGCCGTGCAGGCGCTGGGCATCACTGCGAAGGGTGACGAACAGGTCGCCGCACACGTCACATGAGGGCAGATGCCCGGCCACTTCCTGCGCCACGACCTCGTCGAGCGGCTCGGTGAGGTGTCGCGGGAGGAGGCGAGCGACATGAGCCTCATCGTCGCGCAGCGCGAGAGGCACCTGCGACGTGAGCCAGTGCATCTTGAGCCCGGAACGGGCTCGTCGTTGCAGGGCGGATACGGCGTTGGGCTTGATGCCGAGCTCGCGCGCGACCTCCGGGCGGGGGACGTCAGCGACCTCGGTCAGCCACAGCACGCGTTGCCAGCGTTCCGGGAGCTCTTGAAACGCCCCGAGGAACTGCTGGGCGTTCGTCTCCCGCTCGACCAGGCTGAGCGCATCGCGGAAGTCGGCCCGATCGGGCTCGACGGTGTCGTCGATGTGGTCGGCATCCTTGCGCCACCGGATCGCCGTGTTGCGGATCACCGCCTTGAGATACGACCGGAACGCGAACTCGGGCCCCGCGTCCGAGGTCGTCACCTGCTGGTAGATGGCGAGCAGCGCCTCGGAGGCGAGATCCTCCGACCGCGAAGGGAACAGCCGGTGCGCGTAGCGGAGTGCAGCGCCGATGTGTCGCTCCCACAGCACGGCATACGCTGCCTGATCACCGTCCCGAAGCGCACGGAGGAGTTCGGCATCACCGCGAGAATCTTCCACGTCTTCCCTCTCCAGAAGAACGGCCGCTCATCTCCGACGAGCAGCTGACCGTAGACAGATCCAGGCGGTCGGTCCACAACTGAATCTGTGTTCAACGACGGGGCTGGGCCCATATTAGCGGCAGCGGACAGGGCCGCGGAGTGGGGACTCCGCGACCCTGTCCTGTCCGGGCGCCCGGTCAGGCGTCGAGGCGGCGCCGCCTCGTCAGCATCAGAACAGCGCCGGCCAGAACAGCGAGCAGCGCCGCAGCGATACCCGCGATCGGTGCCGGGGCGCCGGTCGCCGCGAGGTCTCCCTTTCCACCCGGAGCCGGTGTGGTGGGCACACCGGGATCCGCCGCTTCGACCGCGACCGTCTGCGCCGCGTCATCGAGGTCGGTGTGCACCGCGACAGGGTCCCCGGTGACATCCGTGCCGACGAAGAGCCGCTCGAACGCCACCAGCACCGTGCCGGCGGACTCTGCCGTGACACGGAACGACACGTCGACCGAGCCGTCCGGAGCGGTCGGCGTGAACGTGGTCGACCCCGTGATGGCCGTCGACTCCCCGTTCGCCTTGTCCATCAGCACACCCGTGACCGTGTACTCGGTTCCCGGCGTCAGGTTGCGGTACGCGATCGTGTCGATGAGGGTTCCGCCGCCCGGAGCCAGAACATGGTCCTGGTCAGCGGCATCGACCAGCGATGTTCCGATGAACGGCTCAGGTGCTTCCGGCGCCTGCTCCACCGTGACGGTCTGCGCGAGGTCGTCGATGTCCTTGTGCTCGGCCACCGGGTCTCCGGATGCGTCCGGGCCCTCGAAGAGCTCCTCGAAAGCCACGAGCACGTCTCCGGCGAAGCCCGCCGGCACGACGAGGTTCACACCGACGGAGCCGTTCGCCGTCGTCGGGGTGAAAGTCGTCGAACCCGTGATGCCGGTCGGCTGACCGTCGGACTTGCGCATCAGCTCACCCGAGACCGTGTACTCCGTGCCCGGAACCAGGTTCTGGTAGGCGACGGTGTCGATCACCGCTCCCCCGTTCCATCCCAGCACCCGGTCGCCGTCGGCGGCGTCGACCAGCGACGTCCCGATCACCGGCTCCGCTGCACCGGGCTGAGCGGCCCATTCCACGGTCGCCTCCCCGGTCGTCTGCGTCGCCTCGGGGGCCACCAGGATGATCGACTGCGCGTGGTCGTCGGCCGTCGGCGTGCCACCCGGCACGTTCGGCACCGAGACCACCATGCCGGTGCTGCTCGATCCCTCGGCCGCGACCCGAACGGTCGCGCTTCCCGCTGCCGTCGATGCACGCAGGTCCAGATACAGCTCCTGACCGTCTACGACCGCATCGAGTGCCACGGCCGTTCCACTCGCGTCGGTGACCGAGACGGCGGGGTCCACGGAGACGACGACGGCGGCCTGGTTCGTGTTCACGACGAACGGCCCGACGAGGGTGCCGGCCGTCTGTGCCACACCCGGCGCCGTCACCGTGGCCGTGACCTCGAAGTCCCCCGGGGTCAGACCCGGGTTCGCGTTCGCGCCGTTCACGAGGTACCAGTAGGCCGCCTCAGAGTCCGGCGTCTCCCACGCCCACGCGGCATCGAACGTGAGGTCGGTGTATCGCCAGATCGCGTACTGCGTGGCCTCGATCGCATCGTTCCGCGAGATCTGCGCGACCCCGGCCGCGGCTGCGAGATCTTCCAGACTCACCGCGGGGTAGCTGTGGGCGAGCACCCACAGCACCTTCCCCTGGATGGCAGGGTCCACGAAGTAGTTGCTGCCGAGGAAGCTGTCGCCGTCGCCGACGGTGCCTACCCGACCCGTCTGCGCCGTCACCTGGTTCTCGAGGCAGTACGCCCAGAGGTCCGGGTCCCCGGCCTGGACCCCTTCGGACCAGATCGGGAAGATCCCCGTACCGCTGTAGCCTTCCTTGCTGCCGATGTAGACCGAGTCCCCCGGGGCGATCTCCGCGGCCGTTGCGGCGCTGACGCCCACGGGTGCGACGAGCGCGCCGAGGGCCAGCAATGCACCCGCGACCCATCCCGCCGACCGAGTCGACCTCCTCGACGGCATCATGCGAGGCAGGCGGGGTTCACCGCGGTGAAGCTGAACGGTCCGACCCAGATGTTCTGGTTCGGCCGATCCGTGCCGGCACGACCCGAGTTGTTGGCGACGAAGGTGAGGTCGAATGCACCGACCGTCGCTGCGGTGACCGCGATGTTGCCTCCCGTGTTGGTGGGAATGACCTCGACGTTCGGGGCGCCGGTGAACGGCCGCCACGGGTTGGCGGCCGTCCCCTGTCCGCGGATCCAGTCGGAGTTGTAGACGCCGGTCCCGGCCCCCGCCGAAAGGTAGACGCGCTCTGCGCCGCCGAGGGCATCGACTGCCTGGAAGCCGTCGATGTCCTTGATCTTGTACGTCAAGTTCTCGACGATGGTGGGCGCGCCATCCAGGGCGAAGCTGAATGTCACCCGCTCGCCTCCGCCGATGTTGTTGAGGTTCACGGTGTCGAGCGACAACCGCACGCTGGGCAGCGACTCATTGCCCTGCGTGCTGGAATCCAGAACGAAGTTGTTCGTCGTGTTGATGGTCATGTTGGCCGCCCCGTTGGGCACGGCGTTGAGCGTGAGCGTGAAGTCCTTGCCGTCGCCGAAGATGTCGGTCCACGTGAACACGGCCGAAGTGGCGCTCAGCCGCGAGTACGTGGCGGTGCTCGTGCTGACCGTCGCCGTGCAGTTCGCCGTCGACGCGGCCGCCAGGGGTGTTGCCACGGCGGCGGCGATCACGGGCAGCGACCATGCTGCACCCTTCACGATCGTCCTTCGCGACAGGCCACGCCCTGCGACTGCTACCTCGTTCTCATTCATCTGTTCCGAATCCCCTCGATTGGACGCCGATGCCTCCGGTGTGGACGCCTGTGCGTCGATACACCTGGAAGGAGTCCGGCGGTTCCCGAAAGTGACGCGATGCCGAGGAAAAAAGTTTCGGAATGGCCGCGAGAGCGACGTGGACCGGCTTACATGGCCTCCTCGCGTCACATCCGCCTGCGTTTCGACTCCTTACCGAGGGACGACAGAGAGCCCACGAAACAGAGGGCTCGTCTGAGCCGGACAAGGAACGAAAATGCAGGAAGAACTCGACACCCAGGGCCTCTCGCGCCGGACACTCGTCAAGGGCGCAGCGTGGTCGGTGCCGGTCGTCGCCGTGGCGGTCGCCACTCCGCTGGCCGCGGCATCCACCACGGCGCCGCCCGCCACGTTCTGGGCGACGGGAGCAACCGTGAGCGTCGTGAGCGGCAACGTCACCAACTTCACGGTGGAGGGCAGCGACGCGGACGGGAACCTCGCGCTGCTTCCCGCCGGTACGAGCGTGACGATCGTGCCCGACCCTGGCGTCACCCTGGCAGTCACCAACGCCATCGGCATCGTGGTGACGACGAACCCTGACGGCTCGATCACGGGCATCATCACCGCGAACGACATCACCAACATCCGCATCCAGTTCCGCCCCACGGGTGCGTCCGGTTCCGGCTACGCGATCACGACGAACATCGACATCGACCCGTTCACCGAGACGATCGACGTCACGCTGCGCTGATCCGATCACGAAGAGATGGCCGACCCGCCGATGCGGGCCGGCCATCTGCGTCACGCCGCCCGAGCATTGACCGGCAGCCGGGCCGGAGGCGCTATCCCGCGAGGAGTCCGAGCCCGCGGATGCCGTCGACGACGTTGTCGTGGTCCTGCGCAGACGGCAACCCCGACATCGTCGCGACCGCGACGACACCCACACCCTCCACGCGGATGGGGACAGCACCGCCGGCGACGGCGTAGACGGCGGGATCGAGCCACCCCGGTTCGTGCATGTCGCGCCCGCCGTTCTCGATGCGCGCTTCCAGCAGCGCGGTGCTGGTGTCGAAGCGGAGGGCCGTCGCCGCCTTCTTCTGCACCCAGGAGTCGTTATCGGCGGTCGCGCCCGGCAGCGACGCGTGGAACAGGATCCCGGACGAGGTGCGCACGTCGACGGCGACCGGATGACCAGCTGCGAGTGCCCGTTCTGCGATGGCACGTCCGAGCTCCCATGCGTCTTTGCGGTCGAACCGGCGCAGGACGAGTTCGAGGTGCTCGTTCTCCAGCTGGGCGAGCCTTGCGTCATCGGCCATCGGTGCTGCCTCTCGTAGGTGGTTCGAGTGAGACTGTAGCGGGCGAGGGCAGAATTCGAGGACTCCGTCGGCGGCTGGGCACGGGACCGAGGGCGCGGTCCCCCGTCGCGTCCTCTCGCCGAGACGAGCGGATCAAGCCGAAAGGCCGCTGACTCGAGTCAGCGGCCTTTCGAAACGTCCTGGTCGGGTCCGAGGACCTCCGTGGTGGCGAGTGAGGGATTCGAACCCCCGAATGCTGAGCAGTCTGATTTACAGTCAGATCCCTTTGGCCGCTTGGGTAACTCGCCAGAGCGCACCCGTCCGACTTGAACAGCCAACCGGGGGCACGAAAGATAAGCATACCTGCCCGAGCCGGGTCGAAGAAATCGAACCGTCAGCTGCCGTGGACCCCGCGCTGAGCGTCCGCCAACGACTCCGGAGTCCGCAGCAGACCGCCCTCCGCGCGACACGTCGCAGCCGCGATGTGCATGGCGCGGTGGAGGAGCACACGCCACTCCCTCAGCTCGGTCGGGGACGTGGACACCAGCCCAGCGGCAACGGCTGCGAGCGTCGCATCTCCTGCGCCGACCGTGTCGATCACGTCACCGGCGAGCGGGGTGATCGGCGCGGAGGCGATGCCCACTTCCGTGTCGAGCGTCGCGCCGGCAGCACCTGCGGTCGCCAGCACCGCAGCGGCACCGATCTCGCGAAGCCGCACTCGCAGCGCGTCGAGATCGCCATCGTAGAGGAGCGCGGCATCGTCGGCGCCGACCTTGACGATGACTGCCGATGCGGCGATCCGTTCGAACCCTCGGACGAACTCGACACGATCATGCAGCATCCCGAGGCGCGGATTGGGGTCCACGGCGACACGGGCATCAGCGAGGGCACCGACGAGAGCGTCCACCTCGCTCGGCACGTCGAAGGGGAAGCAGCTGATCGCGACGAGCCCAGCATCCGCGATCGCCTCGCGCGCCTCGTCCGAGTAACGGATGCTGCGCTGCCGGGCCGCCTCGCTGAACACGTACTCCGGTTCACCGTTCGCCGCCCGCCGCACGATCGCGCGTGAAGACCCGAGGGGTGCCGCGCTCGAGATCAGACGTACGCCGTGATCGGAGAGGTACTCGCGGATGTGCGCGCCGGCCTCATCCTCGCCCACCATGGCGACCAGACTGGTCTCGATCCCCAGTCGGCGCAGGCCCACGGCGACGTTCAGCGCGGCGCCGCCGACCAGTTCACGCACCCCCGCGGCATCGTGGATCTCGTCGATCAAGGCATCGCCGATCACGACCACGGACCGAGCGGAAGATGTGTCGTTGCTCACCCGCCGACACTACCGCGCCCGCTTCCCCGCCACCCCGCCGTCGAAGGCACGGCCTCGTGTCGAGCGCACGGGTCGTCCACGCGAACTCGCCGTGCGCTCGGCAGCAAACCGTGCACTCGGCGGATGGCAGCGCGCACGAAGAAGGCCCCGGGGCGAACCCCGGGGCCTTCCTCAATCACTCAGTACTCAGTTATAAGTACCGGGGGTGATGTCGTCCGTCGAGAACGCGTCGAAGTCGACGTAGCCGAAGTCGCCGTCGGCGTACGCGCCGTCGGATGCGAAGATCCGGTTCGGGTAACGCTCGCTCTTGGCTTCCTCGGTGGCCTCGACCGTGACGTCGCGGTACTTCGAGAGACCGGTTCCGGCGGGGATGAGCTTACCGATGATGACGTTCTCCTTGAGACCGACCAGCGGGTCACGCTTGCCCTGCATCGCAGCCTCAGTGAGCACGCGGGTCGTCTCCTGGAAGGAGGCGGCCGACAGCCACGACTCGGTCGCGAGCGACGCCTTCGTGATACCCATCAGCTCCGGTCGGCCGGACGCGGGGCGCTTGCCCTCTGCCACGGTCTCGCGGTTGATCGACTGGTAGCGCTTGAGGTCGACCATCTCACCCGGCAGCAGGTTCGTGTCGGCGTGATCGACGACCGTGACCTTGCGGAGCATCTGACGGACGATGACCTCGATGTGCTTGTCGTGGATCGGCACACCCTGCGAGCGGTACACGCCCTGGACGCCGCCGACGAGGTAACGCTGCACCTCGCGAGCACCCATGACGCGCATGATCTCCTTGGGGTCGAGCGTACCCACCAGGATCGGCTGACCGACCGTGACGTGCTGCCCGTCCTCGACGAGAAGCGTCGCACGCTTCAGCACCGGGTAGATGACCGGCTCTTCACCGCTGTCGGGCGTGAGGATGACCTTCTTGCCCTTGTCGGTCTCGTCGATCGCGATGCGGCCATCGGCCTCGGCGATCGGCGACGCGCCCTTGGGGGTACGCGCCTCGAAGAGCTCCTGCACGCGGGGAAGACCCTGCGTGATGTCGTCCGCCGATGCCGAACCACCCGTGTGGAAGGTACGCATCGTCAGCTGGGTACCGGGCTCACCGATCGACTGGGCCGCGATGATGCCGACGGCCTCGCCGATGTCGACGGTCTTACCCGTCGCGAGCGAACGGCCGTAGCACTGCGCGCAGACACCGACGGCGGAGTCGCAGGTCAGGACCGAGCGCACCTTGATGGTCTCGACACCCAGAGCGACCAGCTTGTCGATCAGCACGTCACCCACGTCGTCACCGGCAGAGGCGAGGACCTCGCCCTTGCTGTCGACCACGTCGGAGGCCAGCGTACGAGCGAACACCGAGTTCTCGACGTTCGCGTCGCGCACCAGCTCGCCCTGCGAGTTCGGAGCGGCGATCGGGAGCTCGAGGCCCTTCGACGTGCCGCAGTCCTCTTCGCGGATGATGACGTCCTGCGAGACATCCACCAGACGACGGGTCAGGTAACCCGAGTCGGCGGTACGCAGAGCGGTGTCGGCCAGACCCTTACGGGTACCGTGCGTCGCGATGAAGTACTCCGCAACCGACAGACCCTCGCGGTACGAGGAGATGATCGGACGCGGGATGATCTCACCCTTGGGGTTGTTCACCAGACCACGCATACCGGCGATGTTCCGGATCTGCAGCCAGTTACCACGGGCGCCCGAGGACACCATGCGGTTGATGGTGTTGTCCTCCGGGAAGTTCGCCTTCATCGCGGCCTGGACCTCGTCGGTCGCCTCGGTCCAGATCTTGATGAGTTCCTGGCGACGCTCGGAGTCGGTCGTCAGACCCTTCTCGTACTGCGACTGGACCTTCGCGGCCTGCTTCTCGTAGCCGGCGACGATCTCCGCCTTGTTCGGCGGGGTGAGGATGTCGCTCAGGGCGACGGTCACACCGGAGCGCGTGGCCCAGTAGAAGCCGGCGTCCTTGATGCGGTCCAGCGATGCAGCGGTCTCGACCTTGGGGTACTCCTCGGCCAGCTTGTTGACGATCTGCGACAGCTTGTTCTTGTCAGCCTGCTCGCGGACGAACGGGTAGCCCTTCGGCAGCGTGTCGTTGAAGATCGCCTGACCCAGCGAAGCGTCCACGAGACCGTGGCGCTCGTAGCCCTCGGGAGCTTCGCCCTCGAGGAAGGTCAGACCCGGGATGCGGATGCGGATCTTCGCCTGCAGGTCGAGGGTGCCCTCGTCCTTGGCCAGGATCGCCTCGCCCACCGAACCGAATGCACGGCCCTCACCGGCTGCGCCCTCCTTGACCGTGGTCAGGTGGTGCAGACCGATGATCATGTCCTGCGAAGGCAGGGTGACCGGGCGTCCGTCGGACGGCTTCAGGATGTTGTTCGACGCGAGCATCAGCACGCGGGCCTCGGCCTGAGCCTCGACCGACAGCGGCAGGTGCACAGCCATCTGGTCACCGTCGAAGTCGGCGTTGAACGCCGCGCAGACGAGCGGGTGCAGCTGGATGGCCTTGCCCTCGACGAGCTGCGGCTCGAACGCCTGGATGCCGAGGCGGTGCAGCGTGGGTGCACGGTTCAGCAGAACCGGACGCTCACGGATGATCTCCTCGAGCACGTCCCAGACCTCGGGACGGGTGCGCTCGACCGCGCGCTTGGCGGCCTTGATGTTCTGCGAGTGACCGAGGTCGATCAGACGCTTGATGACGAACGGCTTGAAGAGCTCCAAAGCCATCTGCTTGGGCAGACCGCACTGGTGCAGCTTCAGCTGCGGGCCGACGATGATGACCGAACGGCCGGAGTAGTCGACGCGCTTGCCGAGCAGGTTCTGACGGAAGCGACCCTGCTTACCCTTCAGCATGTCGCTGAGGGACTTCAGGGCACGGTTTCCGGTACCGGTGACGGGACGACCACGGCGACCGTTGTCGAACAGTGCGTCGACGGCCTCCTGCAGCATGCGCTTCTCGTTGTTGACGATGATCTCGGGAGCACCGAGGTCGATCAGACGACGAAGACGGTTGTTGCGGTTGATGACGCGGCGGTACAGGTCGTTCAGGTCGGAGGTGGCGAAACGGCCACCGTCGAGCTGGACCATCGGGCGCAGCTCCGGCGGGATGACCGGGACGACGTCGAGGACCATCGCGGCCGGGCTCATGCCGGTCTCGAGGAACGAGCTGACGACCTTGAGGCGCTTGATCGCACGGATCTTGCGCTGGCCCTTGCCCTCGGAGATCTGCAGACGCAGGTTCTCCGCCTCGGCGACCAGGTCGAACGCCGCGAGGCGACGCTGGATCGACTCGGCGCCCATGTAGGCCTCGAAGTACTGACCGAAGCGGTCCTGCAGCTCGTGGAAGACGTCGTCCTCCGGGCGCAGTGCGCCGACCTCGAGGGTGCGGAAGTCTTCCCACACGCGCTCGAGCTTGGCGATCTGCTCGTCGGCACCCTTGCGGATGAGGGACATCTCCTTCTCGGCGGCGTCCTTCACCTTCTTCTTGGCGTCGGCCTTGGCACCCTCTGCCTCGAGAGCAGCGAGCTCCTCCTCCAGCTTGGCCAGGCGCTCCGCGATCTTGGAGTCGCGGCGGTCGCCGAGCGTCTTCAGCTCGAGGCGGATGTTGTTCTCCTGCGTGCCCAGGTCGCGGTGACGAGCATCCTCGTCGACCGAGATGACCATGTAGGCGGCGAAGTAGATGACCTTCTCGAGGTCCTTCGGCGCCATGTCGAGCAGGTAGCCGAGACGCGAGGGCACACCCTTGAAGTACCAGATGTGGGTGACGGGAGCGGCGAGCTCGATGTGACCCATGCGCTCACGACGGACGGAGCTCTTGGTGACCTCCACGCCGCAGCGCTCGCAGACGATGCCCTTGAAGCGGACACGCTTGTACTTGCCGCAGGCGCACTCCCAGTCGCGGGACGGGCCGAAGATCTGCTCTCCGAAGAGACCATCCTTCTCCGGCTTCAGGGTGCGGTAGTTGATGGTTTCGGGCTTCTTGACCTCACCGTACGACCACGCGCGGATGTGGTCCGCGGTGGCCAGGCCGATGCGAAGCTCATCGAAAGTGTTTGACTCGAGCACTGATTCTCCTGTGTCGGAATTCTTTTTGAGAAGTCTGCTGGGGTGTGCTCGGAAGCGGGGCTCCCGAGCACACCAGCGGATTAGATCTCGTCGATCGAGGCGGCCTCGAAGCGGCTGGAGATGTTGATACCGAGTTCCTCTGCGGCGCGGAACGCCTCATCGTCGGTGTCGCGGAGGTTGACCAGCGTGCCGTCGGCCGAGAGGACCTCGACGTTCAGGCAGAGCGACTGCATCTCCTTCATGAGCACCTTGAAGGACTCGGGGATGCCGGGCTCCTGGATGTTCTCGCCCTTGACGATCGCCTCGTACACCTTGACGCGGCCGAGGATGTCGTCGGACTTGATCGTGAGGAGCTCCTGGAGCGCGTACGCGGCGCCGTAGGCCTCGAGGGCCCACACCTCCATCTCACCGAAGCGCTGTCCACCGAACTGCGCCTTACCACCGAGCGGCTGCTGGGTGATCATCGAGTACGGACCCGTGGAACGCGCGTGGATCTTGTCGTCGACCAGGTGGTGCAGCTTCAGGATGTACATGTAGCCGACCGAGATCGGAGCAGGGAACGGCTCACCCGAGCGGCCGTCGAACATCTGGGCCTTTCCGGTGGAGTCGATCAGGCGGACACCGTCGCGGGTCGGGATGGTCGCGTCGAGGAGACCGGCGATCTCCTCCTCGCTCGCACCGTCGAACACCGGGGTGGCGACCTTCGTACCGGGAGCCGCCTCGAAGGCCTGCTCCGGCAGACGAGCCGCCCACTCCGGGGTGCCCTCGACCTTCCAGCCCTGCTTCGCGATCCACCCGAGGTGGGTCTCGAGGACCTGACCGAAGTTCATTCGACCCGGGATACCGAGCGGGTTCAGCACGATGTCGACCGGGGTGCCGTCCGCCATGAACGGCATGTCCTCGATCGGGAGGATCTTCGCGATGACACCCTTGTTGCCGTGACGGCCGGCGAGCTTGTCACCCTCGGTGATCTTGCGCTTCTGGGCGATGTAGACCACGACGCGGCGGTTCACGCCGGAGCCGAGCTCGTCGTCGCCGTCTTCGGCGTTGAACTCCTTGACGGCGATGATCGTGCCCTGCTCACCGTGGGGCACCTTCAGCGAGGTGTCACGGACTTCGCGGCTCTTCTCGTTGAAGATCGCGCGGAGCAGACGCTCCTCGGCCGACAGCTCGGTCTCACCCTTCGGCGTGACCTTGCCGACGAGGATGTCGCCGGGACGGACCTCGGCGCCGATGCGGATGATGCCGCGCTCGTCGAGGTCCTTCAGCAGCTCCGGGCTGACGTTGGGGAGGTCACGGGTGATCTCCTCCTTGCCGAGCTTGGTGTCGCGAGCGTCGACCTCGTACTCCTCGATGTGGATCGACGAGAGGGTGTCGTCCTTCACCAGGTCCTGGCTCAGGATGATCGCGTCCTCGAAGTTGTAGCCCTCCCACGTCATGAACGCGACGAGGAGGTTCTTTCCGAGGGCCAGCTCGCCGTTCTCGGTGGCGGGGCCATCGGCGATGACCTCTCCGACCTCGACGCGCTCACCGGCGTTGACGACGACCTTCTGGTTGTACGACGTGCCCTGGTTGGAGCGGTCGAACTTGCGCAGGTGGTACTCCTGCGTTCCGCCCTCGTCGAGCATGACGACGACGCGGTCTGCGGAGACCTCGGACACGACACCGGCCTTGTCGGCGGTGAGCACGTCACCGGCGTCGATGGCCGTGTAGCCCTCCATACCGGTTCCGACGAGCGGCGAGTCGCTGCGGAGCAGCGGCACAGCCTGACGCTGCATGTTGGCACCCATGAGGGCGCGCTGTGCGTCGTCGTGCTCGAGGAAGGGGACGAGCGAGGTCGCGACCGAGACCATCTGGCGCGGGGAGACGTCGATGTAGCCGATCTCCTCGGGGACGAACAGGTCGACCTCGCCGCTGCCGCCCTTGGGGCGTGCCAGGACGTGGCTCTCGCGGAAGCGACCCTTGGCATCGAGCGGGGCGTTGGCCTGCGCGATGTTGAAGTCGACCTCTTCGGAAGCGGTGAGGTAGTCGATCTGGTCGGTGACGACGCCACCGGTGACCTTGCGGTACGGGGTCTCGATGAAACCGAACGAGTTGATGCGCGCGAACGTCGCGAGAGCACCGATCAGACCGATGTTCGGGCCTTCAGGCGTCTCGATGGGGCACATGCGGCCGTAGTGCGACGGGTGGACGTCACGGACCTCGACGCCGGCGCGGTCACGCGAGAGACCACCGGGGCCGAGCGCGGAGAGACGACGCTTGTTCGTCAGACCCGCGAGCGGGTTGTTCTGGTCCATGAACTGCGACAGCTGCGACGTTCCGAAGAACTCTTTGATCGCGGCGACGACGGGGCGCACGTTGATCAGGGTCTGCGGCGTGATGGCCTCGATGTCCTGCGTGGTCATGCGCTCGCGGACGACGCGCTCCATGCGGGACAGACCGGTGCGGACCTGGTTCTGGATCAGCTCTCCGACTGCGCGGATGCGACGGTTGCCGAAGTTGTCGATGTCGTCGGTCGCGAGACGGATCTCGGCCTTCTTGCCACCGCGGATGCCCGTGAAGGTCTCCTCGGTGCCTGCGTGCAGGCGGACGAGGTACTTGATCGTGGCCACGATGTCTTCGACGGTGAGCACCGACGAGTTCAGCGGCTGGTCCAGGCCCAGCTTGTGGTTGATCTTGTAGCGACCGACCTTGGCCAGGTCGTAGCGCTTCGGGTTGAAGTAGAAGTTGTCGAGGAGCGCACGGGCTGCCTCGGCGGCCACCTGCTCGCCCGGACGGAGCTTGCGGTAGATGTCGCGGAGCGCATCTTCCTTCGTGACGATCGTGTCCTTCGCGAGCGTCTCCTCGATCGAGGTGTAGCCGGCGAACTCGGCGAGGATCTCCTCGCTGGTCATGCCCAGCGCCTTGAGGAAGACCGTGACCGACTGCTTGCGCTTGCGGTCGACGCGCACGCCGACCTGGTCGCGCTTGTCGATCTCGAACTCGAGCCATGCACCACGGCTCGGGATGACGCGAGCCGACACGATGTCCTTATCGGACGTCTTGTCAGGGGTCTTGTCGAAGTAGACACCCGGCGAGCGCACGAGCTGCGAGACGACGACGCGCTCGGAGCCGTTGATGATGAACGTGCCCTTGTCGGTCTGCAGCGGGAAGTCGCCCATGAAGACCGTCTGGGTCTTGATCTCACCCGTGAGGTGGTTCATGAACTCGGCCTCGACGTACAGCGGAGCGGCGTAGGTCTTGCCACGCTCCTTGCACTCCTCGATCGAGTACTTCTCCGGCTCGAGGTACGGGTTCGTGAACGACAGCTGCATCGTCTCGCCGAGGTCCTCGATCGGAGAGATCTCCTCGAAGATCTCGCCGAGACCGCTGTTCTCGTTGACGTCGGTGCGACCCTGCTTCTTGGCCTCGGCGACGCGCGCCTTCCAGGCGTCGTTTCCGACCAGCCAACCGAAGGACTCGGTCTGCAGGGCAAGAAGGTCTGGGACAGTCAGCGTGTCGGAGATCTTGGCGAACGAAAGACGGGAAGCTCCGCGTCCGTTCTTGGTGGTGGTGGATGTGGATGCGTTGCGAGCAGCAGCCAAGGGAATAACCTCCGTGAGCCCCGCAGGGCTTCTCGATTCCTTTGTCGTCAGGTGGAGTGTGCGCCCGGGAACTCAACAGATGCCGACCACCATATGAGGGCAGGGAGAAGCGAGCGCAACTACCAACTATACGCACGATTGTGCGACATGGCAAGCGGAGTCCTTGACCAATCTCGGATGCTGCGGTATGAGCATCCGATCACCGGGCCGGCACGGGGCCGACCCGGTGATGTCAGGACGCGATGTTCAGCTCGTTGCCCGGGATCGACGCCAGCAGACGCCGCGTGTACGGGTCGCGCGGGTTCGTGAAGATCTCCTCCGAGGTCGCCGCCTCGACGAGCTTCCCGTCCTTCATCACGCACACGTAATCGCTGATGAGGCGCACCACCGCGAGGTCGTGCGAGATGAAGAGGTAGCTCAGCCCGTACTCGCTCTGCAGGTCGCCGAGCAGCGTCAGGATCTGGTCCTGCACCAGCACGTCCAGCGCCGACACCGGCTCGTCGCACACGATCAGATCGGGAGACAGCGCGAGCGCCCGGGCGATCGCGACACGTTGCCGCTGGCCGCCGGACAGCTCTGACGGATACCGGCGCAGCATCGACTGCGGCAGCGCCACGTCGTCGAGCAGCTGCCGGACGCGCTTTCGCCGGTCGGCGTTGCTCCCCCTCTTGTAGAAGTCGAGCGGCTCGGCGATCAGGCGTTCGATCGTGAACATCGGGTTCAGGCTCGAATACGGATCCTGGAAGATCGGCTGCACCTGCTGCCGGAACTCCTTGGTCTCCGCTCGGCTCAGCGACGCGATGTCCTTGCCCTCGTAGCGGATCAGCCCGCTCGTGGGTTCGATCACCTTGAGCAGCATCCGCGCGGTCGTGGTCTTGCCCGACCCGGACTCCCCCACGATCGCCACGGTCTCCCCGCGCGGGATCGCCAGCGACACGTCGTCGACGGCCACGAAGTCCTCTCCGCGCCCCCGCACCGGGTACACCTTGGTGAGGTTCTCGATCTCGACGATGTTGTCGACATGTGCCGCCGTGCGGGAGGCATCCTCTTCGTCGACCCGTTCCTTCACCTGGAACGCCTGGGGTTGCAGCCGGGCGACGGCGACCGATGGGGCCGCCTGCACGAGCGACTTCGTGTACTGATGCTGCGGATCCTCGAGGATCTGTCGCGCGTCTCCCTGCTCGACGACCTTGCCCCGGTGCATCACGATCACCCGCTCCGCCCGCTCGGCGGCGAGGCCCAGGTCGTGCGTGATGAGCAGCACCGCCGTTCCCAGCTCACGGGTCATCGCGCCGATCTGGTCGAGGATCGTCTGCTGCACCGTGACGTCGAGCGCACTGGTCGGCTCGTCGGCGATCAGCAGCCGCGGCTTGCACGCCAGACCGATCGCGATCAGCGCGCGCTGACGCATGCCGCCGGAGAACTCGTGCGGATACTGCTTGGCGCGCCGCTCCGGATCGGGGAGGCCGGCGGCGGTCAACGCCTCGACCACCTTCGCCTGCACGTTCTGCCGCGTGGCGAGCCCGTGCGCGAGCAGTGTCTCCGCCACCTGCGTGCCGATCTTCGCGACCGGGTTCAGGTTCGACATCGGGTCCTGCGGCACGAGGCCGATGTCGCGACCGCGGATCGTGCGCAGCTCGTGCTCCGGCGCGTGGGAGATCTCCTTCCCGTCGAGCCGGATGCTGCCCGACGCGATCTTCCCTCCCCCGGCGAGCAGCCCGATGATGGCCATGGCCGTCGTCGACTTGCCCGAACCGGACTCGCCCACGATCGCGACGGTCTCACCTGGTCGGATCTCGAGGTCGACACCCTCGACGGCGTGCACGACGCCGTCCATGGTGGCGAAGTCCACGGCGAGCCCCTGGACGGACAGCAGCGGCTCGGTGGACATCTGATTCTCCTTCGCGGCGCGCATCGCGCCTTCGTCGCGGGCGTTCATCGTGCCCTCGTCCGTGGGTCCATCGCCTCACGCAGCGCTTCGCCCAGCAGGGTGAAGCCGAGCGCGGTGACGGCGATGCAGATACCCGGGAGGAACGCGAGCCACGGGGCGATCGCGAGCTCGGCCTGCGCGTAGGTGAGCATGCGCCCCCACTCGGCGGTCGCGGGGCCGCCGCCGCCGAGACCGAGGAACGACAGCGCGGCCGCATCGATCACGGCCGTCGCGAGCGTCAACGTGCCCTGGACGATCACGGGGCCGATGGCGTTCGGCAGCACGTGCGACATCGTGATGCTGCCGCGGCCGAGACCGAGCGTCTGCGCCGAGAGCACGTAGTCGCTCGACCGCTGCTGCAGCATCGACGCACGGAGCAGCCGGGCGAAGATGGGCACCTGGGAAGCACCGATCGCGATCATCACCGCGAACGGCGTCTGCCCGAGGATTGCGGCGATCGACACCGCCAGCAGCAGGTTCGGTACCGAGAGGATGATGTCGACGACGCGCATGATGAGGGTGTCGACCCATCCGCCGAACGTGCCGGCGAGGAGGCCGAGGATCATGCCGCCCACGAGTCCCATCGCGGTGGAGATGACGCCGATCATCAGGGAGGCCTGCGCACCCCAGATGAGCTTGGACAGCACGTCGCCGCCGAAACGATCGAGGCCCAGCGGGAACCCCGGCACCTCGCCCGGACCCGGGATGTAGGTCGGCGTGATGTACTTCGCGCCGGGAAGCGCCGTCTCCGGGTACGGGGCGAGCCACGGAGCGAGAGCGGCGACCAGGAGGAACAGCACCACGATGACCGCGCCGATCCATGCGGTCGGGTTGCGGCGGAGCCGCCGGAACACATCCCGCCAGAAACCGCCGGACCCCTTCTTGAGGTCGGCCTGGGCGATCGCGACGGTGTCGATGCTGCCGCCGCTCTCGGCCGACGGGCCCTGGGCGGGTGGGAGGGCGATGCTCATGAGACCGCCTCCTTTCGGACGATGACGAGGGACATCACTGCACCCTCACTCTCGGGTCGATGATGCTGTAGGAGACATCGACCGCCAGGTTGATCAGCGCGTACGCGATCGCGATGAAGATGATGAATCCCTGGAGGACCGGGAAGTCCCTGGTGAAGATCGCCCGCGCCAGGAACGAACCGATGCCCGGGAACGCGAACACCGTCTCGGTGAGCACGGCGCCCGAGATCAGGAGTCCGGTCTGCAGGCCGATCGTCGTGATCACTGGCAGCATCGCGTTGCGCAGGATGAAGCGGTTGCGCAGCGTCGGGGCTCCGACGCCCTTCGCCCGTCCGGTGCGCACGTAGTCCGCGTTCTGCACCTCCAGGACGCTGGCCCTGGTGATGCGGACGATGATGGCGAGCGGGATCGTGCCCAGCGCGAGCGCCGGCAGGATCAGATGCAGGATCGCATCCCACGAGGCATCGAACTCGCCCGTGATGATGCCGTCCCACACGTAGAACCCGGTGGGATGGGTGGCGTCTATTCGCGGATCCTGACGGCCGTCCGACGGCAGCCATCCGAGCTGCACGGCGAAGACGTACTTCAGGATGAACGCCAGGAAGAACACCGGGATGGTGATGCCGATCAGGCTCAGCACCACCGACGCGTGGTCGGTGAGCTTGCCGTGACGACGAGCGGCCCAGTATCCGAGAGGGATGCCGACGCCGATCGCGAAGATCAGCGCCATGACGCTCAGCTCGAGCGTCGCCGGGAAGCGGCGCATGAACTCCTCGACGACGGGGCGGTTCGTCTGGATGGACGTTCCGAAGTCGCCCTGGAGCAGTCGCCCGATCCAGGTGAAGTACTGCTGGATGAGGGGTTCGTCGAAGCCGTAGAGCTCGTTGACCCTGGCGACGGCCTCCGGTGTGGCCTTCTCGCCGAGTAGGGCGACTGCGGGGCCGCCGGGAAGGGCTCTGACCCAGGCGAACAGCAGGATGCTGAGCCCGAACAGAGTGGGAATGAGGAACAGCAGTCGCCTGCCGATGGTGCGCAGCACGAAGATCTCCGTCGATCAGAAGGTACGCCGTGTCCCGGTCCCGCGCATGTGTGCGGGACCGGGACTCGGCATATCAGATGGTCAGGCCGACTACTTGGTGAGGACGATGTCCGTGAAGACCTCGTCGTTCACCGGGCTGGCCGGATAGCTCTTCACGCGGGGGTCGAACGCCAGGGTCGGCGCCGGGTGCGCGAGCGGGACGCCGGGGATGAACTCGGCGACCATCTCGTTGATCTCCTCGTACAGCGGCGTCTGCTCCTCGAGGCTGGAGACGCCGCGCGCCTCGGTCAGCTTCTGGAACAGCTCCGGGTTGTCGAAGCCCCACTCGGAGCTCTTCTGTCCGAAGAAGACGCCGACGAAGTTGTCGGTGTCGTTGTAGTCACCGGTCCAGCCCAGCAGGTGGATGCCGTGATCCGCGGTGCCGGTGGTGCGGTCGAGGTACTCGACCCACTCCTCCGAGACCGGGGTGGTCTCGACGCCGACCTCGGACAACTGCGACGACAGGACGGTGTAGATCTGCTCGGGGTCCGGCATGTACGGACGCGAGACGTTGACCGGGTAGTTGAACGTGAGCTTCAACGGGTTGGCCTCGTCGTAGCCGGCCTCCGCCAGCAGCTCCTTGGCCTTCTCGGGGTCGTAGTCGTAGGTCGTGACATCGGGGTTGTACCCGTTGACGACCTCCGGCACGAACTGCGTCGCCTTCTCGGTGCCCTCGGGGAGCACCTGGCTGATGAGCGCGTCCTTGTCGACCGCGTACGACAGCGCCTCGCGGACCTTCGGGTCCTGCAGCTCCGGGATCGCCTGGTTGAACGCCAGGTAGAGGATCGTGAACGGCGGGCGCGACACCATCGTGAAGCCGTCGTCCGCGAGAGCCTTGGTGTCGGCCGGGCCCACCAGGTCGTAACCGTCGATCGATCCGGACTCGAGCGCCTGGCGGCGAGCGGTCGGGTCGTCGATCGTGCGGAAGATGATCTCATCGACCTGCCCCGCCTCGCCCCAGTAGTCGCCGTAGGCCTTGAGCGTGACCTGCTCACCCGGTGCCCACTCGTCGAACTGGTACGGGCCGGTGCCGACCGGGTGCCCCATCGCGTACTCGGACAGCTGCGGCGCCTCGGCGGAGCCGGCGACCTCGTCCGCACCGAACTCCTGCAGCGCCGACGGGCTCTGCATCGCGAACGACGGCAGCGAGAGCGACGGGATGAAACCGGCGAACGGCTTGTTCAGCTCGATCGTGACCGAGTAGTCGCCATCGGGGGTGCACGACTTGTACACGGCATCGGCCGCGTTGGACGCGTAGCCCTTGAAGAGCTTGTTGTAGTAGTAGCCGAACGCTTCGGAGGCGGCGAGACCGGTCCAGTTGAACCAGCGGTCGAAGTTGACGCAGACGGCCTCGGCGTTGAACGGGGTGCCGTCCTGGAAGGTCACATCCTCCTTGAGGGTGAACGTGTGCGACATGCCGTCATCGGACGACTCCCACTTCTCGGCGAGGAGCGGTGCCGGGTCTGCCGTGCCGGGCTTGGTGCCCACCAGACCCTCGAAGATCTGGCGTGAGACGCGGAAGCTCTCGCCGTCCTGCGCGAACGCGGGGTCGAGGCTGGCCGGGTCGGAGGATGCCGCGAACACGAACGTCCCGTCGACATCGCCTCCCGTGTCCGCATCGTCGTCGCCCCGCTCGCTGGCGACGCACCCTGCGAGGGCGATCGCGGCGATCGTGGCTCCGGTTACGGCGATGAGTCCTCGCCGACGCTTGACTGATTGGTGCATTGTGTGACCTTCCCTGTCGGGCGCTTCTTTGCGCGTCCCGAGGCTTCTTCGCCTCGGCGACGGTGATGACTAGACGGTACCCAGCAGATCGGCAGATGCCAAACGCATCCGCATTGCAATCCGATATCGGCGTGCGCCCTGCCGATCGGGTAGTGTCCAGACCGTGTCCGACTCCACCCCGCTCGCCATCTGCTTCGGCGAAGGCATGGTCGCCCTCGTCGCCGCCACAGCCGGACCGCTGGAGGACTGCCGCACCTTTCACCGTTCCCTGGCCGGAGCGGAATGGAACACCGCCATCGCTCTGTCGTCGGCCGGCATCCGAACTGCTGTCCTCTCCCGGGTCGGCGACGACGGTTTCGGCCGGTTCCTCACCGCGGAGCTGCGCGCACACGGCGTCGACGACACGGCCGTGGAGATCGACGATCAGGCGCCGACCGGGCTCTATGTGAAGGAGCTCGTCGCCCGTGCGGACGGCGCGGTCGACGGGACGATGCACTACTACCGCGCGGGCTCCGCGGCCGCCGCGATGTCGCCCGAGACGCTGGCTGCGCCGGTGGCATCCACCCTGCTCCCCCGGGCCGCGCTCGTGCACACCTCCGGGATCACGCCCGCCATCTCCGCATCTGCGCTCGCCGCCCAGGAGGCGCTGTACTCCGACCATCGTCCCGGCCGGCTCGTCAGCTTCGACCTGAACTGGCGCCCGGCGCTGTGGCGTGGCCGCGAGGCGGAGGGCAGGGAGATCGTGTCCGGCTTCGCCCGCCGCGCCGACATCGTGTTCTGCACGCGCCCCGATGCGGAAGCGGTGTTCGGGACCAGCGATCCTCAGGAACTGCGCGCGCTGTTCCCCCAGCCGCGCTACCTGGCGGTCACCGACGCCAGCGGGGCCGTCGCCTTCGACGGCGAAGAGCGTGCCGAGAGCGACGCGCTCGATGCCCCGGTCGTGGAGACCATCGGCGCGGGAGACGCGTTCGCTGCAGGTTTCCTCGCCGGGGTGCTGACCGGGTTGTCGCTCACCGGGAGCGTCGCCCGCGGGCACCGCATCGCGACCCGCGCGCTCCTCAGCACCCGCGACCACGTCGACTGAGCCGTACGCCGCGGGGCGGAGAACTCCTCGTGGGGCGGAGGTCGCCCCGGGATTCTCCGCCCGACACGGAGGATGCCTCCCCACACGAGGAGACGGGCACGGGGAGTCAGGTGCGGCGTCGGCGCGCGGGAACCGCGTCGTGGGTGCGCTGCAGAGAGACGGCCACCGGTTCGCCGCGGTGCTGCACGACACGGACGAACAGCACGTCGACCAGAGCGAGCTGGGCGATGCGGCTCGACATCGCCGCCATCCGGAACGGCGACTCGTGCGCGTGCGTGAGCAGCACGACATCCGCCGCGAGCGCGAGAGTCGACTCCGCGACGCTGGTGACCGCGACAGCCAGCGCGCCGGCATCTCGGGCGACCTCGAGCGCCCGCAGGGTCTCTGCGGTCTCCCCGCCGTGCGAGAACGCGATCGCGACGTCATCCGCCGTGCGTAGCGAAGCCGTCGTCACCGCGAGATGCGGGTCCGGCGAATGCGACACGGAGCACCCGATGCGCGACAGCTTCAGCAGCAGATCCTGCGCCGTCAGCGACGACGCCGCCTGTCCGAAGAGGTCGATGTGCCGGGCATCGACAACCGCGCGGGCTACCCGGTCGAGGGCTGCGGCATCGAGGGCGAGGGCGGTCTTCTCGATCGCGTCGATCTCCTGCGCGGCGAGCTTCGCGGCGATGGCCGTCGGCCCGTCGTCCGGATCGATGGCCGTGGTGTCCAGACCGAACCGCGCCTGTTGCGCCTGGGCGAGCGTGATCGCGCGGGCAACCGCCACGCGCAGCTCCCGGTAACCGCTGTACCCCAGCGACTGGGAGAAACGGGCCACCGTCGACAGCGAGGTCCGACAGAGCTGGGCGAGGTCGTTGATGGCCAGGTCGACGACGAGCGTCGGGTCGCCGAGGATCGTCTCCGCGACCCGCGCTTCCGCGGCGCTCAGCTTCGAGAGCGAGCGCCGCACACGTGCCAGAACGTCATCGTCCATGGAGTGATCCTGTCCTCAGTCGGCGCTGGCCCTCTGCTTCACGGCGAAACGCCCCAGAAGCGCGTCGCGCGCCATCTGCGCACCGAGCCTACTGGCCGCGGCGACCTCGACGGTCGGCACCGGCAACGGGTTCGTCGTCGGTAGACCGACATTGACGACGACCGCTGCCGGATCACGAACCGCTGCCCGTTCGACGAGAGCCCGCTGCGCGGCATCGGTATCCGGACGGTCGATCAGCAGCACCGTGGTTCCGGGAGCTGCGACGACCTCGTCCAGCACACGGTCCTGCTCGGCGAGCGGGGTGGATGCCACATCGAGGCGCACGCGCAGACCGTCGTCGGCGAGCGCGTTCGCGACATACGAGCCCGCGCTGTCGACCGCGAGCGTCGAGCGGCGACGGGCATCGATCACTGCGAGCTCGGATGCTGCAGCGGGGGTGTCACCGGTGACCATCAGCACGCGACGCACGATCTCCGCGGCATCGAAGTCGTCGGCGGTCTCCTGGTCGCGGTCGGCGGCCGCGCGGAGCTTGGCGGCGAGGGCGGCGACCCGACGGGCGGCCTCCTCGACGCGCTCACGCGAGAGCGAGCCGTCACGCAGTGCGGCGACGATCCCGTCACGGGCCGCACGGAAGTCCCGCTCGTCCTGGTCGGGAAGCGCGGCGTCGCCGGGGTTGGTCGGGTTTCCGATGCAGAGCAGGTCGGCACCGGCGGCGAGGGCCAGGGCTGCTCCCCCACCGAGTCCGACGGTCTCGCGGATGGCGGCCATGTCGAGCGCATCCGTGATGATGACGCCGTCATACCCCCAGTCGCGCAGCTTGCCGAGCACCCGGGGGTTGAGCGTGGCGGGCTGCTCGCCCCACGCCGGGACCACGATGTGCGCGGTCATCACGGCATCCACGCCCGCGTCGACGGCCGCGCGGAACGGTTCGAGGTGCACCCGCTCGAACTCCTCGAGATCGAGGGTGATCTCGGGGAGGGAGTGGTGCGAGTCCATGTGGGTGTCGCCGTGACCGGGGAAGTGCTTGACGCATGCGGCGACCGCCGCATCCTGGATGCCGTCGATCGTGGCGACCACGTGCCGTGAGACGAGCGCTTCGTCGTCGCCGAACGCCCGCACGCCGATGACCGGGTTGCGGGGGTCGGTGTTGACGTCGGCGACCGGGCCGAGCACCACGTTGGCGCCGACCGCGCGCACGCGCCGAGCCAGCTCTGCGCCGGTCTTCTCCGAGGCCACCAGGTCGTCGAGCAGACCGAGCTGGGCTGCTCCGGGAACGGTCGACCCTGTGGCGGATTCCAGGCGGGTGACGCTGCCGCCCTCTTCGTCGATACCGATCAGGGCGTCGGGGTTCGCGTCGAGGATCGCCGCGCTGAGCGCCGGGAGTCCTTCGCCCACGTTCTGGCCGAAGTACACGACCCCGGCCAGGCCGTCACGCAGTTCGGCGCGCAGCCACTCCGGCGCCTCGGTGCCGAAGAACCCCGGCCACAGCACCCCGTTCGCGAGGCGCTCGAGTTCGTCGGTCATCCCTTCACGGCTCCCGCGACCATGCCGGAGGCGAGCTTGCGCTGCACCAGCACGAAGAAGATCATGACCGGGACGGTGATGATGGTCGACGCGGCCATGATGCTGCCCCAGTCGTTGGAGTGCAGGCCGAAGAACGACTTGAGGCCGATCGAGACCGTGTACTGGTCGGTCTGGGCACCGAGGATCGTCATCGCGAAGATGAACTCGTTCCACGCCGTGATGAAGCTGAAGATGCTCGTCGCGACGAGGCCCGGCATGACGAGCGGCAGCAGCACCGAGCGGAACATCCGCCACCAGCTCGCGCCGTCGATGTATGCCGCCTCTTCGAGCTCGACCGGAACGGCGGCGACGAAGCCGCGCAGCATCCAGATGCCGAACGCGAGCGACAGGGCGACGTAGACGACCATGAGGCCCAGGATGCTGTTGAGCAGGCCGAGGCTCTTGACCTGGAGGAACAGCGGGATGACGAGCGCCTCGAGCGGCACCATCTGCACCACGAGGATCATCATCAGGATCATCGTGCGGAACTTGAACTTGAACCGCGCGACAGCGACGGCAGCGAGCAGGCAGACGAGCGCGCTCACCAGGACCGTGACGAGAGCCACGATCGCCGAGTTGCGCAGGTAGGTGCCGAAGCCGCCATCGGTGAGGACGAAGGCGAAGTTGTCCCACGTGAACTCTTGCGGGATCAGCGACTGCCCACCGCTGGAGGCCTTGCCGTCGAATGCGCTGGAGACCATCCAGTACACGGGGAACAACGTGAAGATCAGGACCGCGGCGACCGCGATGCCGAGTCCGATCCGGGAGCGGAGCCGGGGGCGCGGGTTCACAGCTCGTCCTCCTTCATGAGGGAGCGGATGTAGACGATGGTGATGCCGATCAGGACGAGCGTGAGCAGCACGGCGAGCGCTGCACCGAAGCCGTAGCGGTTCTGGCCGAACGACTCCACGTACGACCAGACGCCGAGGTTCAGCACCTGGCGGTTTCCGCCACCGCCGCCGGGCATCAGGTACACCTGCGCGAAGACCTTGAAGTCCCAGATGGTCGAGAGGATGATCACGACCGAGAACACCGGGCGGAGCGTCGGGAAGATGATCTTCCAGAAACGACGCCAGGCACCGGCGCCGTCGAGAGCCGCCGCCTCGAGCATCTCCTTCGAGACGCCGAGGAGTCCGGCGAGCACGGTGATCGCCACGAACGGGAAGCCGTGGTGCACGACGTTGAGGAGCACGATCGCGTAGAAGGACCACTGGTTCGTGAACCAGTTGACCGGATCGTCCATGAGCCCGAGGTCGGTGAGGACCTGGTTGAAGATGCCGCGGTCGGCGTCGAAGATGAAGGTCCAGACGTACGTACCGGTCACGGCGGGCATCGCCCACGCGACCATGATGCAGCTGGAGACGATGACGCGCCACGTGGTGCCGAGCCGCGCGAGCAGCAGGGCCACGAGCGTGCCGACGGCCACGGTGACGAAGACCGCCACGGCGGCGAAGCCGACGGTGTTGGGCAGCACCACCGTCCAGAGAGTCGGGTTGGTGAGCGCCTCGACGTAGTTGTCGAGACCGATCCAGTTGTTCTCCCCGGTGTTGATCTCGCGCAGGCCGTAGTCCTGCAGCGAGTAGATGAACACCTGGATGAGAGGCCAGAGCATGAGCACCGCGAGGATGACCAGCCCGGGCGCGAGAAGAAGCCAGGGGCGGGCCGCGACGATCGAGAGACCGCGTCGCTTCCGGCCGCCGGCCACGGAGGCGGAGGTGGACTCCGCCTTCGTGGCCGGCAGTGGCGCTTGCACCATCGACATGGAAGGGATGCTTCCTTACTGGTTGAGCAGTTCGGTCATCTCGGCGGAAGCGTCCTTCGTCGCGGTCGCGACGTCCTTCTGTCCGCTGAGGATGGCCTGGATCATGGAGTTGGTCGTCTTCTTCGCCTGGACGGCGCCGAAGTTCGGGGTGACCGGGACGGATGCTCCGCCGTCGACCATCTGCTCGGCGAACGGTGCGACCAGCGGGTCGGTCGAGGCGAGGGCCTCTTCCATCGCGGACTGCACGCCCGGGAAGTAGCCGGTCTCGTCCGACCACTGCTCGGCGAACTCGCCGGTGGTGACGAGCTTCACGAACTCCCACGCGAGGTCGGCGTTCTTCGTCGTGTTGAAGATCGAGAGGTGCGATCCACCGAGCACCGACGGGGCGATGCCGCCGTCCTTCCCGGGGATGACCGCGGCGCCGATCTTGCCCTCGAGGTCGGGGTTCGCCTCGATGAGCGAGTTCGGCGTCCACGAGCCCGAGAGCATCATGGCGACGTTGCCCTGCGTGAACGCGTCACGGAGGTCGGTCTCCTTCCAGGTGGTGGCACCTGCGGAAGAGAAGCCGTGCTCGGTGGCGAGGCCCGTGTAGAACTCGATGCCGGCCTGCGACTCGGCGCTGTCGAGCTCGCTGGTCCAGGTGTCGCCGTCCTTCGTGGCGATCTCGCCGTCGGCGCCCCAGACCCAGGGGTAGACCTGGAACTCGGCGTCGCCCGGAACCGGGAACGGCAGCATGTCGGGCTTTGCGGCCTTGATGGCGTCACCCGCGGCGACGATGTCGTCCCACGTCTTCGGAGCCTCGAGACCGAGCTCCTCGAACACGTCGGCACGGTACATGAGCGAGCGGACACCGGCGTACCAGGGCATGCCGTACAGCTCGTCTTCGTAGGTGCCGGCGACCTCGAGGCCCTCGACCAGGTCGTCGCGCAGACCCTTCTCGCCGTCGACGTACTCGTCGATCGGGAGGAGCGCGCCCGCGTCGGCGAACTCGGCGGTCCAGGTGGTGCCGGTCTCGGCGATGTCAGGAGTCGTGCCACCGGCGATGGAGGTCACGAAACGGTCGTGCGCGTCTGCCCACTGGATCTCGTCGATCTTGACGGTGGCGCCGGTCTCCTTCTCGAAGGCTTCGGCGACGTCGTCGTAGAAGGCCGACGCGTCCGGGTTTGTGCCCTTCATGATCCAGACGGTGAGCTCTTTGCCCTCGCCGTCGGTGGAGCCGGTGTCACCGCCGCCGGCGCAGCCGGCGAGGGCGAGCGTGGCCACGGCGCCGAGCGCCACGGCCGGAAGAATGCGCTTGTGCATGCGGGGATCTCCTCTTTGAAAAGTCCAGGCGAATATCGGGTATTCACCGGGGGTTAGGAAAAAGTATCCACGACTAACTAATTACCTGCAAGTTCCTCTCACAATCGTCATGCGGCCGTAACATCAGCACCGCCGCGGCCGCTCCCAGGTATTGCCCAGGCTCGGCCTGCGCGGCGCCCGCAGGGTCCGCCGGTAGGCTCGCGGGCATGCGCCGCCACGACGAAGCCGACCGCTCCACGGTCGCGCGCCATGCGACTCTCCCCACGCCCGGGCCCGCCAAGGGCTTCCTGAAGATCGCCGGGGTCACGCTGGGCGTCATCCTCGTGTCCGCGATCGCCGTCGCCGCGTTCATCGTGACGGACTACTTCAATCGCTTCAGCGACGGTGCCGTCACCCTCGAAGACGCCCCCGAGGTGGAGCCTCCCCAGATCGGCGCCTTCCCCGGCGAGTTCAGCATGCTCATCATCGGCACCGATGAGTGCGGCGAGGTCTCCACCGGGCTTCTCGGAAAGCGCTGCTCGGAGGCCGCCGGCGGCATCCTCAATGACGTGAATCTGCTCGTGCACGTCTCGGCCGAGCCCCGCAACGTCACGGTGGTCTCGCTCCCCCGCGACCTGATGATCGAGACCCCCGAGTGCACCCTCCCGGACGGATCCGTCGCCTCCGCGACCAACAAGACGCAGATCAACTCGATCTTCCAGCGCGCCGGACTCTCCTGCGTCGCGAAGACGGTCACCCAGCTCACGGGCATCGAGATCCCGTTCGCTGCGAAGATCGCCTTCGACGGAGTGATGGAGGTCACCGACGCGATCGGCGGTGTGGAGGTGTGCATCGGCGGAGAAGGCATCCGCGACCGACACACGGCTCTCGACTGGGAGCCGGGACCGCGCACCGTCTCGGGCTACGAGGCGCTCCAGTTCATCCGCACCCGGCACGGTGTCGGCGACGAGAGCGACATGGCCCGCGTCTCGAACCAGCAGCAGTACATGTCGCGCTTGGTGAAGAAGATCATGAGCGACGAGGTGCTCAGCGATCCGGGCAAGGTGCTGGGACTCGCCAACACCGTGGTCGACAACATCGACCCGAGCGACGAGCTGGCCAATCCCGTCCGGCTCGCACAGCTCGCGCTCTCGATCAAGGACGTGCCCTTCTCGGACTTCGTCTTCCTGCAGTACCCGGTGTTCGGTGACCCCGACGACTCCGACCGGGTCGTCCCGAACTACGACGCCGCAGCCACCATCTGGGACGCGCTGAAAGCGGGCCAGCCCGTGCAGCTCACCGGCGGCGTCAGCAACAACGGGGGCGTCGAACTCGTCGAGCCCGCACCGGGCACCGACCCCGAGGCCCCGGAGACGACCCCTCCGGCCACGGGCGCCCCGGCGACCGAGACTCCCGCACCACGCGCGACGCTCGACCCGGCCATCTCCGGTCAGACGGTCGAGCAGGAGACCTGCGCCAACGGCAAGCTGCGCTGACGCATTCCGCTGACGCGTAGGCTCGGGCTATGGGCCGGAACCGATCGCGCGACGTCGAGCACCCGCAGGTCCGCCTGGACCACGGGGGCATCGCCAGCATCGTGCCGTCGGAGTTCACCAGCGGGTTCGAGCTCATCGTCGACGACACCCCGCAGTCGCACGTCGACCTCGATGACCCCACGCATCTGCATTTCGAGTACATCGTGCGCATGGGCGCGGTGATCGATCAGCTCGCGCCCGGGCCTCTCACCGCCGTGCACCTCGGCGCCGGCGCGCTCACGATCCCCCGCTACATCGACACCACCCGCCCCGGCTCCCGCCAGCAGGTCATCGAGCTCGAAGCGCAGCTCGCCCAGCTGGTCCGCGAACATCTGCCGCTGCCGAAGGGCGCCGCCATCCGCATCCGCATCGGTGATGCACGGGAGGGAGTGGGCCGGCTTCCGGGCGCCCTGCAGGCGAGCTGCGACCTCGTGGTCTCGGATGTCTACTCCGGAGCGCAGACGCCCGCCCACCTTACGAGCGTCGAGTTCTACCGCGAGCTCTCCGGCCTGCTCGCTCCCGGCGGCGTGCTGCTCGTCAACGTCGCGGACGGCCCGGGCCTCGCGTTCGCCCGCAGGCAGGCCGCGACGATCGCCGAAGTGCTGCCCGAGATCGGCATCCTCGCCGACACGCAGGTGCTCAAGGGACGTCGGTTCGGAAACCTCGTGATCGCGGCATCCGCCTCTCCCCTGCCGACGGAGTGGCTGCCGCGCATGCTGGCGGCCGGCCCGCACCCGGCGAAGATCGCGCAGGGGGCCGAGGCGGAGGCCTTCCTGCAGGGGGCGCGGATCGTCACGGATGCCGATGCCGTCGCGTCGCCTCGCCCCGACGCCTCACTCTTCCTCCGCTGACCTCGACCGGATCGATCGGACATGCCCCGGCCGCGCCGCGGTATGTCACGGGTCGGATGCGCCGACCAGGGCGCGCCGCCCCGACGAGCGCTCGACCGGAAGGCAGACTGGACGGGGACGCTGCGGAAGGAGAGCAATGAGTTTCATCCGGGGATACGACCAGGAGACGCTCCGCGAAAAGGTCGATCTCGACGAGTGCGCGACGCGCCTTGCCGAGATCGAGTCGCAGCGCAGCCTGCCCGCACTGCTCGAGCGCGTGTGGCTGCTGAAGGTGCTCGACCGTCTGGACGAAGCGCTCGTGCTGGCCGACGAGACCGTGCGCCAGGCGCGCATGGCCGGCACCCGCAAGGATGTGCTGCGCGCACGCGTGCTGCACGCCACGATCCTGCAGTATCGGGGGGCGCACACCGCCGCCGAGCAGGAGCTGGCGACGTGCGCGACCGAGGCCGAGGGCCAGCGCTGGCTGTCGATCGCGGCATTCGCGTATCAGCACCACGGCAAGAACGCTTATGAGGCCGGCGACTACGAGACAGCGCGGGAGAGCTTCAAGCAGTCGCTGTTCCTGCGACGCGAGTCCGGCGCAGAGGACCGCGAACTCGAGACCGTGCTGCTCGCGATCGAGGCCGCCGAGCGCCGCCGCCCCTCGCAGCTCGTCGCGGGCTGAGCATGCCCTGCGACCACGATGTCGGTCGCAGGGCATAATCTGGGCGCATGGCGGAACTCGACCGTGTGCGCGTCTGGGGCGAAGCACTGATCACGCTGCATCTCGACGACAGCTGGACCTTCGGCTTCGACCATGCCAAGCGCCGGGCCGGGCAATGCGACTACACGAAGAAGCGCATCACGGTCTCGCGCTATCTCGCCGCCCGCTTCGAAGACGACGAGATCCACCAGGTGCTGCTGCATGAGGTCGCGCATGCACTCGCCGGACATGCGGCCGCACACGGACCGGCATGGAAACGCGTGGCGGAAGAACTCGGCTACGTCGGCGGAACGACCCATCACGGGGAGACCGCTGTCGAGCTCGCGCCGTGGGTGGGTAGCTGCCCTGCCGGCCACGTGACCTACCGGCATCGGCGGCCGACGAGGGCGACCTCGTGCGCACGCTGCTCACGCACGTTCGACGCCAGACACGTCTTCGCATGGACCCGCCGCGAGATCCCGTCAGACGTGCGTCTCGCCGCTCAGATGCCGCGCTGACCGCCGCTCAGCGCTCAGCGTGGCAGGTCGTCTGGGTGCTCGTCCTCGAGAACGACGGCGTCTTCCTGCGTCTCCCCGGCAGCACGGCGTCGACGCAGCAGGGCGGTGATCGCCCGCCAGCCGACGAGGAACACCCCGAGCACGATCGTGGCCACGATGATGAACGGCACCTCGGCGGTGTCACCGCTGAGCACGCGGATGAGCATGCCGCCGGCGACCGTCACGATCCAGACCACCGTGCCCCACAGCACCGACCAGGGCCGACGCGGCCTGCCGGGGAGCAGCGCCGCGAGCACATGACCGACCGCGAGAGCGATCAGGAACGGCCAGGCGGTCAGCAGGAACCCCGCCGGATTCTCATCGTGCGAGGCACGACCGATCGCGGCGAAGACGAGCACGAGCACGATGTCGACGATGACGGCGGGGAGGTACCTCATGCCACGACCCTACGTCGCGCCGGCCGAACCGTCGTCTCCCGCGCGGCGTCGGGCGGAGATCTCCGCGTGGGGAGGAGAGTGCGACGACGAGCATCCGCCCGACGGGGAGAAGTCCGCCCGAGCGGCGAGCCTCACTCGAACCGGGCGAACGACCCCTCGCGCAAGACGGGGACGACGTCGACCGCGTCGAGCACGGCGGCATCCGTCGTCGATGTCGGCGTCAGGCCGGATGCGTCGATACGAGCGGTGGAGGCCACACCATCGGCGAGCTCGCGCCCCGACCCGCTCGCGCCGATCATGTGCCGCAGCGCACCGCGGAGCGCGCGGAAGCCCTCGGCGGCGACCGCCGCATCCGGCGACGTGTGATCGATGCCCCGATCCGAGAGCGCCAGGATGACGGCGCCCGCGCCGAGCTGATCCTCCACCGCGAACCGCAGCACACCCCCGGCATCGACCTCTCCTGCGGCGATGACCGCCACCGAGGTGCGCGCCTGTCGACGCTCCTGCACGGTCTGCACCGCGCGGGCGACGGCAGACGCGTTGCGGATGCCGCCGACGAGGACGGTCGCCTCCGGGGAGGCCGCGGCGGCGACGGCGGCGCCATTCCGCGACCATCCCTCGGCCTCGGCCAGAACCACCTCGGTGTCAGCGACTGCGGCATCGATCACGGTGGACGAGAATCGCAGCACGTCCACGACCACGACGATGTCGGCGGGTGCGAGACGGGCGAGACCCGCCGTGCCCCAGTCGAGACGGACCTGATACGTGGACTGATCGAACGGCGACGGCATCCGACAAGCCTAGAGCCGTCAGTCGGCCGCAAGTGCTTCGACCGGCGCCACCCGAGTGGCCAGTCGCGTGGGTGTGGCAGCAGCGACCAGCGTGAGCACCGCAGTGGCGACGACAATGATGGCGACGGGGATCCACGGGATCTGCGGGGCCACGAGCCCGGCAGGAGTGAACTCCGGCAGGGTCGGAACCGAGCCGAGCAGCGACTGTGCCGCGATCCACCCATACGTGACGCCCAGCACGAGACCGGTCAGCGTCGCGGCCACCGTGATGTGCGTGGCCTCGAGCAGCACCATGCGACGCACCTGACGGTTCGACAGCCCGATCGAGCGCAGCAGTCCGAGCTCGCGGCGACGCTGCACCACGCCGATCGTGAGCAGGTTGACGAGGCCGACCGCCGCGATGACCGCGGAGACGGCAACCAGTACCATCATGATCGCGGCGAACGCGTCGAACGGAGCGAAGAACTCCTCGGGGATCTCGCCGGTCACCTGACTCATCATCAGACGTTTCGCGGACTCGAGCGCGACGGCGAACATCGTCACCAGGGTCACACCCATCACCACGCCGATCGCCATGCGAGACGATCGCTCCGGATAGCGCAGCGCGTTCTCGGCAGCGAGGCGCGCGGTCGCGCTCGAGCCGAACATCCGGCCCACCAGGCGCAGCACCGGCGGCATGAACAGCACGGATCCGAGAGCGAGCCCGGTGAAGGACAGCACACCGCCGAAGAAGGCGATGACGACGCCGAGCGGAGTCAGAAGTCCGACGACCACGCCCGCGGCGAGGAGCACGGCTCCGGTGATCAGCAGGATCCAGGCACCGACGTGCCGTCCGGCCTTGCCGGATACCTCGTCGTGGGTCCGCTCGACGGAGCCGCCCAGTGCCTGCAGCGGGGTCACCGAGAGCACCCGCCGGGAGCCGGCCCAGGCGGCGGCCCAGGTCGTGAGTGCGACACCGATCGCGGGCAAGGCGACGAACGGCTGTGCGAGCGAGAAGGACGCCGGGGTGTTCTCGATCAGCTGCGACCCGATCTGCACACCGATCACCGCCAGCACGAGCCCGGCGAGCAGGCCGATCGCGGCGCCGAGGACACCGACGACGAGACCCTGTTGTCCGACCTGAGCCCGCTGCGAGCGCGCGGTCGCCCCGATCAGACGCATGAGCGCGATCTGCCGCGTGCGTCCGGCGATGATCGTCGAGAAGGTGTTCGCCGTGACGATCGCGGCCACGTACATCGCGACCACGGTGAGCAGCACCGACAGCAGCGCGACCACGAACGCGAGCGTCTCACTGTCTCCGATGAAGGGGTCGGCCTGCAGGACCGCACCGATGTATGCCGTGATCTCTACGAGGAGCACACCGAACGCGGCCGAGAGCGCGGCGACGAGGATGCTGGCGCCCATGCCCCGGTCGCGCAGCCAGGCCAGTCGAGGACCTGTCGCCCGCGTCTCGGGGACGACCGTGGCGACGGCGGTCATGCCGCCACCTCGGCAGCGAGCATGTAGGCGGAGATCTCCTCCGCGGTCTGGCGCGGGTGGTCGGCGACGATCCGACCGTCTCCGAGGTAGAGCACGCGGTCGGCATGGCTCGCCGCGATCGCGTCGTGCGTCACCATCGCGATGGACTGCCCGTGCTCGCGGCTCGCGGTGGCGAGCAGACGCAGCACCTCGCGCCCGGTCTTGGAGTCGAGGTTGCCAGTGGGCTCATCCGCGAACACCAGGTCGGGGGCGGTGGCGAGGGCGCGGGCGATGGCCACACGCTGCTGCTGTCCGCCCGACAGCTGATGCGGGCGGTGGTTGAGGCGCGAGCCGAGTCCGAGCGTCTCGATCAGTCCGTCGATGCGCGCCCGCTCGATCGCGCTCGGCCGACGGCCGTCGAGCTCGAACGGGAGCATGATGTTCCCCAACGCGTCGAGAGTGGGCACCAGGTTGAACGCCTGGAAGATGAAACCGACGCGGCGACGGCGCAGGATCGTCAGGTCGATGTCACCGAGGCCGGTGATCTCGGTGTCCCCGATCCACGCGCGCCCCTCCGTCGGGCTGTCGAGCCCCGCCATGATGTGCATCAGCGTGGACTTGCCGGAACCGGAGGGGCCCATGATCGCGGTGAACTGTCCGCGACGGATGCCGACGCTGACGTCATCGAGCGCACGGACGGTACCTTCGCCCGAGCCGTAGGTCTTCTTCAGGTGCTGGACGCGGGCGGCGAGCCCCAGGTCGGTGGTCGTGATCTCCATGCCTTCGACGCTATTTCCGCAGCCCCGCGCCGGTCATCGCCCGGCCGGAGCATCCGCGTACATCGCAGGGATGATCCGCACTCGGCCCTTCCCCGGTCGATCGGCGGTCAGGCGAGGCCGTGCTCGAAGGCGAATACCACCAGCTGCACCCGGTCGCGAAGCGCGAGCTTCGTGAGGATCCGGCTGATGTGCGTCTTCACGGTCGCCTCACTCAGGTATTCCCGGCCCGCGATCTCGGCATTCGACAGGCCACGAGCCGCGAGCGCGAAGATCTCCTTCTCCCGGTCGGTGAGGGTGGTGTACTGCGGCGGGACGGGCTTGGGCGCCTCGGCGAAGTGCGCGAACAGGTCGCGCGTCGCCGACGCGGCGATCACACTCGACCCGGAATGCACGGTGCGGATCGCGGCGAGCAGGAACTCCGGATCGGCGTCCTTCAGGAGGAATCCGCTGGCCCCCTGCCGGATCGCTCGGGCCGCAGCCTCGTCGAGGTCGAACGTCGTGAGCATGACGATGCGGGGAGGCTCCGGCCGGGTGAGGATCTCGGCGGTCGCCGTGAGTCCGTCCATGACCGGCATCCGGATGTCCATCAGCACCACGTCGGGCCGCGTGGCACGGACGACGTCGAGTGCCTCCTGTCCGTTGCCGGCTTCGCCGACCACCTCCAGGTCGGGTTGCGAGGCGACGAGCATCCGGATGCCGGCGCGGAACAGCGCCTGGTCGTCGACGAGCACGACTCTGATCATTCGGAAGCTCCGATCGGAAGCGAGGCGTGGACCACGAACTGTGCCCCCCGATGCTCGGCTTGCAGACTACCGCCGACGAGCTGTGCCCGCTCGCGCATGCCGATGACGCCGTGCCCACCGGGGGCGACCGTCGTCTCCCGCGGCACCGTGTTCCGCACGTCGATGTCGACCCGATCGGGAAACCACGCCAGGTGCACGTCGACCGCACCGTCGCCATGGCGGATCGCGTTCGTCAGCGCCTCCTGGAGGATGCGGTACACGGCGAGCTGGATCGCCCCCGGTGGTTCCCCCGGAGGCATCGGGTCGACGGTGACACGCGGCTCGATCCCCGCCTGCCTCACCTGCGCGAACAGCGCTTCGAGGTCGGCGAGCGTGGGCTGCGGGCCGTCTCCCTGCCGGTGCCGAAGCTGAGTGAGCAGCATCCGCACGTCGCTCAACGCCCCACGGGCGGTCTGTGCGATCGTGCCGAGCGCCTCCGTCGCCATCTCGGGTTTCGCCGCTGCCGCGTAGCGCGCACCGTCGGCCTGCGCGATCACGACGGCGAGAGAGTGGGCGACGATGTCGTGCATGTCGCGGGCGATGCGGACCCGCTCCTGCTCCTCGACCGCGAGTGACTCAGCCTGCAGCTGCGCGGCACGGGTGCGGCGTGCACGCAGCACGACCCGCCACAGCAGTCCGCACACCCACGCGAATCCGAGCGCCATGACGGAGACGATGAGCAGCAGCGTGCCGGTCGTGACCTTCTCCCAGCCGGTACCTGTCCCGAAGGCGACGCCGTTCACGATGACCATGTACACCGCCGCGACGATGCCGCCGAACAGCGCGGAGGCGAACCCCCACCAGAGCACCCGCCTCGTGCCCCACGCCGCCGTGGCGTAGAGCACGAGCAGGATGGCGAAGTCGATCGGCAGCGGGCCGAACCCGGCGATCATCTGGAGAATCGCCCCGGCCCAGGCGGCGACCAGTGACCAGCCCGGCGCAAGTCGTCCGATCGCGACACCGCCGAACATCAGCACCGCCGCGAAGACGACCGCCACGACGGACACGCCGCCGATCGCCGTGTTCCCGGTCCCCGGCCCATAGAACACGAGAGACATCGGCATCAGCACGAGGAAGAGCAGCGCCGCCCCGACGATGTCAAGGGTCAGCGCCATGCGGGAGAGCGGGCGGATCACTCCCCCACGCTACGCGAGCGCACTGCACGGATACATCCGTCCGTGGATGTATCCGTGCAGTGTCGTACGCGGGCGAGGATCTCCCGTCAAGCGGTCGAGGAATCGGATTCCACGGGCGCCCATCGCCTCGAGCGCAGGAGCGCCGCCCCGCCCATCAAGAGCAGAAGGGCTCCCAGGGCGAGAGCCGCAGAGCTGTCGGCACCGGTGGTTCCCAGCGTGCCGCCGCCCCCGCCGGACGGCTGCGGGACGTACGGCGTCACGGGAGCGATCGTGGGCGTCGAGACGTTGCCTGCCGCATCGATGACCGTGATGGTGACCTCCTGCGGGTCGGCAGGACCGGACGACGTGCAGCTCCACTCCGGCACGACCACAGCGGTGCGGCACAGTTCCGTGCCGTCCGGCGCAGTGACGACCACGGTCGTCCCCGGCTCGCCGGTGCCCGAACAGGTGATCGTGAGATCCGCGTTCTGGACACAGACCGGGTTCAGGACCGGAGCGGGCGGCACCGTGTCGACGACCACGTCGATGGGATCGCCCGCGGTCGTGTTCCCGGCGGGGTCGGTCGCGGTCGGCGTGATCGTGTTCGTCCCCTCCGGCAACGGATCGGTCGGGGTGCAGGACCACGCGCCGTCGACGACGGTGGTCGTGCAGAGCACGGTGCCGTCATCGTCGGTCAGAGTGATGGTGTCGCCGTCATCACCGGTACCCGTGAAGGTGGGCGTGGCATCCGTCACTGCAGCGCCATCCGCCGGGCCTGTGATCACCGGGGCCGTGGGGGCGACCGCGTCCACGGTCACGTCGATCGGGTCGCCCGGCGTCGTGTTCCCCGCCGGGTCCGTCGCCGTCGGCGTGATCGTGTTCGCGCCCTCCGGCAACGGATCGGTCGGGGTGCAGGACCAGGCGCCATCGACGGCGGTCGTCGTGCACAGCACAGTGCCGTCACCATCGGTCACGGTGATCGTGTCGCCATCGTCACCGGTTCCGGTGAACGTCGGCGTCGCATCCGTCACCACAGCACGATCAGCCGGACCGGTGATGACCGGAGCGGAGGGGGCCACGGTGTCCACCGTGAGATCGATCGGATCGCCCGCCGTGGAGTTACCTGCGGGGTCAGTCGCCGTCGGCGTGACAGTGCTCGCACCTTCCGGCAGCGGGTCGGTCGGCGTGCAGGACCAAGCGCCATCGACCACGGTGGCCGTGCACAGCACGGCCCCGTCACCATCGGTCACCGTGATCGTGTCACCGTCGTCACCGGTTCCGGTGAACGTGGGCGTCGCATCCGTCACGACAGCACCATCAGCCGGCCCGGTGATCGCCGGCGCCGACGGGGCCTCCGTGTCGACCGTGAGATCGATGGGATCGCCCGCCGTGGAGTTACCCGCCGGGTCTGTCGCCGTGGGCGTGATCGTGTTCGCGCCCTCCGGCAGCGGATCGGTCGGCGTGCACGACCAAACGCCATCGGCCACGGTCGCCGTGCACAGCACCGTGCCGTCATCGTCGGTCAGAGTGATCGTGTCGCCGTCATCGCCGGTGCCCGTGAAGGCGGGAGTCGCGTCCGTCACCACAGCGCCGTCAGCCGGGCCGGTGATCACCGGAGCGGAGGGGGCCACCGTGTCCACCGTCACGTCGATCGGGTCACCCGTTGTGGGGTTGCCCGCGGGATCGGTCGCCGTCGGCGTGATCGTGTTCGTCCCCTCCGGCAGCGGATCCGTGGGCGTGCACGACCATTCGCCGTCGACGACGGTCGTCGTGCAGAGCACGGTACCGTCATCGTCGGTCAGAGTGATCGTGTCCCCGTCATCACCCGTACCCGTGAAGGTGGGCGTCGCCGTGTCCACCACGTCACCATCCGCCGGCCCCGTGATCACAGGTGCGGTGGGGGCTACCGTGTCCACCGTCACGTCGATCGGATCGCCCTCCGTGGTATTCCCGGCCGGGTCCGTCGCGGTGGGCGTGATCGTGTTCACGCCTTCCGGCAGCGGATCGGTCGGAGTGCACGACCAAACGCCATCGACGACGGTCGTCGTGCACAGCACAGTGCCGTCACCATCGGTCACCGTGATCGTGTCGCCATCGTCACCGGTGCCCGAGAAAGTCGGCGTCGCATCCGTCACCACGGCACCATCAACCGGACCTGTGATGACGGGGGCTGCAGGGGCAACCGTGTCGACCGTTATATCGATCGGATCGCCCTCCGTCGAGTTCCCGGCCGGATCCGTCGCGGTCGGGGTGACAGTGTTCGTGCCTTCCGGCAACGGATCGGTCGGAGTGCACGACCATTCGCCGTCGACCACGGTCGTGGTGCAGAGCACGTTGCCGTCACCATCGGTCACGGTGATCGTGTCACCGTCGTCACCGGTACCGGTGAAGGTCGGTGTCGCCGTGTCCACCACAGCACCATCTGCCGGCCCCGTGACCGCTGGAGCCGACGGAGCCACGGTGTCGACGATGAAATCGATCGGGTCGCCCGCTGTCGCGTTGCCGGCCGGGTCCGTCGCCGTCGGCGTGACCGTGTTGGTCCCTTCCGGCAGCGGATCGGTCGGAGTACACGACCAGGCGCCATCCACCACGGTCGTCGTGCACAGCACGGTTCCATCACCGTCCGTCACGGTGATCGTGTCACCGTCGTCACCGGTGCCCGTGAAGGTCGGCGTCGCCGTGTCCACCACAGCGCCGTCAGCCGGCCCCGTGATCGCCGGAGCCGACGGAGCCACGGTGTCGACGTTGAGATCGATCGGATCGCCAGCCGTCGAGTTACCGGCCGGGTCCGTCGCGGTCGGCGTGATCGTGTTCGTCCCCTCCGGCAGCGGGTCGGTCGGCGTGCACGACCATTCGCCGTCGACCACGGTGGTCGTGCAGAGCACGTTGCCGTCACTGTCCGTCACCGTGATCGTGTCGCCGTCATCGCCCGTTCCGGTGAACGTCGGCGTCGCATCCGTCACCACGGCACCATCAGCCGGACCGGTGATCACGGGGGCTGACGGGGCCACGGTATCGACCGTGAGTCCGATCGGGTCGCCCTCGGTCGAGTTGCCTGCCGGATCCGTCGCCGTCGGGGTGATCGTGCTCGCGCCCTCCGGCAGCGGAGTCGTCGGCGTGCACGACCACTCACCGTCCACCACGGTCGCGGTGCACACGACGTTGCCATCGCCATCGTTCAGCGTGATCGTGTCGCCATCGTCACCCGTGCCCGTGAACGTCGGCGTCGCATCCGTCACCACATCGCCGTCCTCAGGACCGGTGATCACCGGGGCCGACGGGGCGACCGTGTCCACGGTCAGATCGATCGGAGTACCCGCCGTCGAGTTTCCGGCCGGGTCCGTCGCGGTCGGCGTAATCGTGCTGGTGCCCTCCGGCAGCGGATCCGTGGGCGTGCAGGACCAGGCGCCAGCCGCCACGGTCGTCGTGCACAGCACGTTTCCGTCACCATCGGTGACGGTGATCGTGTCGCCGTCATCCCCAGTGCCGGTGAATGTCGGCGTCGCGTCCGTCACCACATCGCCATCGGCGGGGCCAGTGATCACCGGCGCGGACGGCGCCACCGTATCCACCGTCACGTCGATCGGAGCACCCGCCGTCGAGTTCCCCGCAGGGTCGGTCGCGGTCGGGGTGACCGTGTTTGTGCCTTCCGGCAGTGGATCGGTCGGGGTGCAGGACCACTCCCCATCGACCACAGTCGCGGTGCAGAGCACGGTGCCGTCACCGTCCGTCACGGTGATCGTGTCACCGTCATCACCGGTTCCGGTGAACGTCGGCGTCGCCGTGTCCACCACATCGCCATCCGCCGGGCCCGTGATGTCCGGCGCCGACGGGGCGACCGTGTCCACCGTCACCTCGATCGGTTCCCCCGGGGTGGAGTTCCCCGCCGCGTCCGTCGCAGTCGGCGTGATCGTGCTCCCGCCCTCCGGCAACGGATCGGTCGGGGTGCAGGACCACTCCCCATCGACCACAGTCGCGGTGCAGAGCACGGTGCCGTCACCGTCCGTCACGGTGATCGTGTCGCCGTCATCACCCGTGCCGGTGAACGTCGGCGTGGCATCCGTCAGCACCGCACCATCCGCTGGACCAGTGATCACCGGCGCCGAAGGGGCCACCGTATCCACCGTGAACGCGACGGGCGCACCGGTCGTGCTCGTGCCGTCGATGTTCGTCGCCGTCGGCGTCGCCGTGGCTGCACCTTCGGGTAGCGCCGTCGTGGGCGTGCACGACCATGCACCGTCCACCACCGTCGTCGTGCAGAGCACGGCGCCGCCGCCATCGCGGACCGTGATCGTGTCGCCATCGTCTCCGGTGCCCGTGAAGGTCGGCGTGGAATCCGCCACCGCGGCGCCATCCTCAGGTCCGGTGATCACCGGCGTCGACGGCGAGGGGACGGTCACGGTGATCGCGTTGCCGGCAAACGCCTGGCCGTTGACCACGGTGTACGGCTGCACGACGTTGGCGCCCACGGCAAGATCCGACGTCGACGTGCAGCTCCACGTCCCCACCGCGGTCACCGTCGCGGTGCAGAGCACCGCGCCCGAATCGTCGCGCATCTCGACCACGTCGCCCGGTGTTCCCGTGCCGGAGAATGCCGGTCGAGGCGGAACCGTGGCTCCATCGGCAGGGCCGGTCACGACGGCTGCCGCACCCCACTGGAGTCGCACGGTCCCATTTCCGCCGCTCGCTGCAGCTCCGCCGCCGGCTGCTCCTCCACCCAGTGTCAGCGCCGCGCCGACCACACCAGGAGCCGCAAAGCCTGACCCGCCGCCGCCTCCGCCGTCGCCGATACCCAGCAGAGCCAGACACCGACCGCCACCGCCCCCGTAGTAGCCGCCACCGCCGCCACCGCCGCCGTCGATGCTCAAATTCGAAGCGCCCCCACCGACACCTCCCGCATATTGCGTCCCCGCCGCCGGAGCACCAGCCGTACACGCACCCGTCCCCGCTGCTCCGCCCGCAGTCTGGCTACCGCCGCGTCCGGTTTCGGCTAGCCCTTCTGCGGGCGCCGGGGCTCCCGCGGTGCCTCCTCCGGCGCCTCCGGCGGAACCGGCCGCACTGCTTCCTCCGGGTGCACCACCTCCACCGCCTGCGATGAGCAAGGGAGTGACGCCGTACCCGCCTTGCCAGATCGCGCTCATGCCTCCACCAGCTCCACCAGGACGCACGTTTCCGGTGGCCGCGCCGCCACCGACGGCACCGCCGCCGTAAGTCGGAGCCCCCTGCAACGGCGCACCGCCCTGGCCGACGGTGACCGTGAGAGATGCTCCGGGCGTGACGGATAGGACGCCGACCGCCTGCCCACCCGCGCCGCCGCCCTGCGTGCCCTGACCCGCGCCCGCCCACTGGCCCCCGCCGCCGGCACCCGTGAGCGTCGCGCTCACCTGCGTGACGCCTGTGGGGACGGTGAAGGTCTGGTCGCCGCCGGTGTAGGTGAAGTCGACGCAATGCACGTACGCGCCCGTCGGGACACACGCGACCTCCGCTGCCGAAGCGGATTCCGACCCGCCGAAGCCCGCGGTCAACGCCGACGCCACGCCGAGGAGCAGCGCCAGAGTCGCAGCCATCTTTCGTGGGGCCGCGGCACGAGGGGCCGCAGTGGCCACGGCAGCCCGGCGAACCGGACCTGTCCCGCGAGTGATCCGCTTCATTGCTCTTTCCCCTCAACTGTTCCGCGCTGGGGCACACGTAACGATCGAAGAGTATTACGACACTCAGCGGAAACATAGGGTTATCGCAAAAATACCGATATAATGCGCCGCGCCCGGCACGGGCGTCTTGTCAGGCGCGCGCGAGGATCTCGCCGTGCGGCACGAGGAACCAGCCGTCGCCGTCATCGGCCCAGCGCTTCCACGCATCGCTGATCTCCTGCAGATGCGCCGGAGTCGCCATGTCGCTGTCCACCAGCTGCCGCGCGAGCGCGGACTCGAGGATGCGGTCGGCCCACATCCCGCCCCACCAGGCACGCTCCGCAGGCGACGCGTAGCACCAGGTGGATGCCGTCGCCGTGACGTCGTCGAAGCCCGCGGCGCGCGCCCAGGAGAGCAGCCGACGACCCGCATCGGGTTCGCCGCCGTTCGCACGCGCCGCCGCCTGGTACAGGGCGAGCCACCGATCGAGTTCGGGCAGGACCGGGAACCAGATGAAGCCCGAATAGTCGGCATCGCGCGCGGCGACGATCCCGCCGGGCACGGTCACGCGGCGCATCTCGCGAAGCGCCTGCACCGGGTCGCCGACATGCTGCAGCACTTGGTGCGCGTGCACGACGTCGAACGAGTCGTCGGGGAAGCTCAGCGCGTGCACATCCTCGACTAAGAAGTCGAGGTTGGCCAGGCCGCGTTCCTCGGCGAGGCCGCGCGACAGCGACAGCGCGTTCTCGTCGATCTCGGTCGCTGTGACGTGGGCGACGACGCCGGCGAAGTCAACGGTGATGGTACCGGGGCCTGCCCCGACGTCGAGGAGTCGGGTCCCGGACGTGAGGTGCGGACGGAGGTAGGCGGCGGAGTTCGCGATGTCGCGCACGTTGTGCGAGCGGAGAACTGATTCGTGGTGTCCGTGCGTGTACGAGGCCATGCGTTTCAGTCTGGCAGAGCGGCCAGACCGGCCAATTCCCGCACTCTGTCGACCACCTGCGTCACCGTGGACGTCGGCATGTCGACGAGGATCTCACCGATGCGCAACGGCGACGCGCGCTGACGCGCCCCGACCGCGAGGACCCTCTCGATCGCGTCGGCATCCGCCCCGATCAGGTCGTCACCGGCGAGCACCGCGCCGTCCGCTCCTTCCGCCCTCCGGACAGCGTGGCCGCGGCGCGTGCGATCGTCGGCATCGAGTCGGAAGAACCGGACGTCCGCTCGCGGGAAGGCAGCGTGCACGTCTTTCGGCGAGATCTCGAACGGCGCGACCGCGATCACGGTCTTCGCCCCCACCTCAGCGAACACCGCCTGCAGCACCGCTGCGGCGGCTGCTCCGTCCACAGGATCGGCGTTCCACACGAAGCTCAGTTGGGCGCCATCGAGGAACCCCGTACGCTCGCCCCCAGCCCATTGCGTGCGAGCCAGCTCCCAGCCGACATGTGAGGCACCGGCGCACCTCGGACCCGTGATCCAGACGACTCGACCGGTCGCATGCGCTTCGGAGAATACGGCGTCGGATGCCACCTCCGCCCCGACTGCCGGCCGCGCGATCACTGCCTGCACCGTCTCCTCGATGGTCGACCGCTCGGTGTCCAGACGTTCCCATGCAGGGTGCGCGGCGCTCGCCTCCTCGGTGCCGGCCGCGAGCGCGGCATCCACCTGTTCGCGTTCCCACCGCCGGGGAGCCAATCGTCTCCGTCTCGTCTCCTCGTCCGCATCCAGCCACAGGGAGAGCGTCGGATGCCCGTTCACCGGGGACGGTTGCGATGGATCGGCGACTCCGGATACGACGAGGCGCTCGACGCCCGCGTCGCGGAACCGCACGGCGAGCCGGGCGAGCGCCGTCTCCTTCAAGGCCCAGCGGTCGCGGTCATCGGGCGGAGCGGGGTAGCACATGCCGAGCTGATCGATATCGAGGTACCCGGTCGGCACTCCGTCGGATGCGAGACGCTCGGCGACAGCCCACGCGACGGTGCTCTTTCCCACACCCGGCGCTCCGGCCAGCCGCAGCACATCCATGCGACTCAGTCTGGCAGTGGATCGCACTCAGTGCAGGTCGGCGACGGCCCGCCGGATGGCCTCGCGATCGGGCTTGCCCGACGCCAGGACATCCATCTCGTCGACCAGGATCAGGCGGGAGGGACGCGCGTGCTTGCCGAGTTCTTCGGCGACAGCGTCACGGGCCTGAGTGAGTTGCTCAGACTCGCTCCGCCTCAGTACCTCACCACGCGCGGCGACGATCACGGATGCCTCGCCCCAGTGCTCGTCCTCCACGCCGACCACGACGGCCTCGTGCAATCCCGGAACCCGCCGGATGATCCGCTCCACCCGATCGAGGGAGATGTTGATGCCGCCCGACACGATCACGTTGTCGGCTCGGCCGTGCACGCGCACCACGCCGTCTTCGACCAGACCGAGATCGCCCGTGCGATACCAGCGGATGCCGTGCTCGTCCCGGACAAAGGTGCGTGCGCTCAACGAGGCGTCACCGAGATAGCCCTCGGCGAGCATAGGCCCCGCGATGCGCAACTCCCCCTCGACCGTGCGCACGCCGACCGTGTCGAGCGGCACGCCGTCGTAGACACAGCCCCCGCTGGTCTCGGTGGAGCCGTAGGTTCGGACCACCCGTACACCCAGTTCGGCCGCGCGCTCGCGAAGCGGCTCCGGCAGCGACTGTCCGCCCACCAGGATCGCCCGGTACGCCGTGAGCGCGGCACGCACGGCCGTGTCGTCGGCGGCGTCGAGCAGCGTCGCGATCTGTGCGGGGACGAGCGAGGTGTAGAGGTCGGGAATCCCTGTCCCCGACGACGGACGCATCATCGCGAGTGTCGCCTCGGCGAAGGACGCGGGAGAGAATCTGCCGTCGATGACGGCCGGCCGAGTGCCCGCGAGGATCGACCGCACGATCACCTGCAGCCCCGCGACGTACCCGGCGGGCAGTGCGAGCAGCCAGCGCCCGCTCCCGATCCTCGCCGCCGTGGCTTCGGCACTCGCGCGCAGCGCCTCACCGCTCAGGGCGACACGCTTGGGTATGCCGCTCGATCCGGAGGTCGCGATCACCGCCGCGATGCCGTCCGCCACGTTCTCGGGCGCACCGTCCAGCATTCCGAAACCCAGCGCCGGTCCGCCCTCGAGCGCGCGCTGCAAGGCGTCCCGCAGCACATCCGGATCTTCGGCATCCGTGGGGGTCAGGGCGGTCATGCGGGTCTCCGGCTCAGTAGTGCCAGGGGAACGACGACCAGTCGGCGTCGCGCTTCTCGAGGAAGGAGTCGCGACCCTCGACCGCCTCGTCCGTTCCGTAGGCCAGACGGGTCGCCTCACCGGCGAACACCTGCTGACCGACCAGGCCGTCGTCGACCGCGTTGAAGGCGAACTTCAGCATGCGGATCGCGGTGGGCGACTTCGTGAGCACGGTGCGCGCCATCTTCAGGGCCTCGCGCTCGAGATCGGCGTGCGGCACCACGCGGTTCACGGCGCCGGCCTCGTAGGCACGCTGTGCGGAGTACTCCTCGGCCAGGAAGAACACCTCGCGGGCGAACTTCTGTCCGGTCTGCCGTGCCATGTACGCCGAACCGTACCCGGCGTCGAAGCTGCCCACGTCGGCATCCGTCTGCTTGAACCGGGCTTCTTCGGCCGAAGCGATCGTGAGGTCGCACACCACGTGCAGCGAGTGCCCGCCGCCGGCAGCCCACCCGGGCACAACCGCGATGACGACCTTGGGCATGAAGCGGATGAGCCGCTGCACCTCGAGGATGTGCAGGCGGCCGACAGCCGCGCGGCTCGCACCGTCGACGATCGCCGTCTCCGCATCGGAGTACTTGTAGCCGTCGCGACCGCGGATGCGCTGGTCCCCACCCGAGCAGAACGCCCAGCCGCCGTCCTTCGGGCTCGGGCCGTTTCCGGTCAGCAGCACCGCTCCGATGTGCGCATCCTGCCGGGCGATGTCGAGCGCACGGTAGAGCTCGTCGACGGTGTGCGGGCGGAAGGCGTTGCGCACCTCCGGACGGTTGAAGGCGATGCGCGCGACCCCGCCGTCGTGCGACACGTGGGCGGTGATGTCGGTGTAGTCCTCGGCGCCGGGCGCGAGCACCCATTCAGCCGGATCGAACAGGTCGGAGACGAATGCGCTGGTCACGGCATCCACCCTATTCCTCGCCCGCCCCTGCCAACGGAGGAAGCGCCGCCCCGAGCGGGACGGCGCTTCCTCGATCGCGCGTGATCAGCGACGACGAGCGCGGACCGTCTTGATCCAGCCGTCGACGATGTCCCAGCCGACGCCGAGCGCGACACCGAATCCCAGCAGCACGGCGAGGATGCGGAACACCCCGCCCTCGTCAGCCGATTCGGCCTGTCCGGCCGCGAAGCCCTCACCGCCGACCTCGGTGATCTGCGCGAGGAACTCCGGATTCACCAGGTCTCCGGTCAGCAGCGGGACGAGCACCCAGGCGAGGAACGCCAGGGCGAGGATCGTGTTCGTCACGGCCAGCCCCGTGGTCCATCGTCCCCTGCGGTAGAGGACGACCGCGAACACAGCCTCCGCGACGATGAGCAGGAACAGGACCCCGATGCCCCAGGGCCAGAGTTGCGGGTTCAGGATCGGCAAGGTCTCGCCGTCGACGTGGACGAAGCCGCGGTAGCGATCCCAGAGGAGAGCGCCGATCGCGATACCGAGGAAGACGAGCGACGCGATCAGCTCGCTACGCCCCACTCCCTTCTCCGTCGGCTCCGGCAGCTGGTCGAGATCCCACTTCTCGATCGCCGTCGTGCTGTTCGAGCGCTCGAGGATCACGAAGACGAGCGTGGTCCAGAAGCAGATGTGGAGGATCGCGCCGCCGGTCGCCACGATCGAGGTCGAGATGATCTCGCCCACGGGGGCACCGGAGATGGTCTGCCCCAGTGCCACGCCGCCGAGGACGCAGACCGGAACGATCATCAGCAGCAGCTTGAGCAGTCGCCACCAGGTCAGATAGAAGCGCGGGCCGAGGAGGTACAACGGGCGATCCGCGTACCCGGCGGCCAGCACCCCGGGGTCGCCGAGCTCGGTGAGGACGGCACGTTCGACGTCTTCCCGCGCCTCCCCCTGCTCGAGCCTCGCCTCGATCGCATCGGCGATGGAGGCTTCGAGCTCGGCACGGACATCGTCCTGCGCCTCAGGTCGGAGGCTGCGGATCGTCGCGCTGATGTAGCGCTCCGTGAGCGTGGCTGTCGTGGTCATGTCAGTTCTCCTCTGCTGTGAGGGACGCGATCGCCGTGGTGAGCGAACGCCATTCGTCGGTGAGGGTGTCGGCGAGGCGGATGCCGGCATCCGAGGTGCGGTAGAACTTGCGGGGCCTGGCCTCGTCGGTGTTCCACTCGCTCGTGAGGTACTCCTGCTTCTCGAGTCGGCGAAGCAGCGGGTACAGCGTGTTCGCGTCAGTCGCGAAGCCTCGTTGTTCAAGCTGCTCGAGCAGCGAGTATCCGTATCCCGGCGTGCGCAGCAGCTGCAGGCAGGCCAGCACCACCGTGCCGCGGCGCAGCTCCTGCAGGTGCGTGTCGAGCGTCTCGTTCATGTCGATCACATTACTGTGCGACACACACCATTGTCAATCACACATTTATGCCTGACCTACCCCCTCCCCCTCGGGATCGCCGAGCGCACGGCTTCTCGTCGAGCGCACGGCTTCGTCGCGTTTACAAGCCGTGCGCTCGGCAACAAGCCGTGCGCTCGGGGGCGGGGCGGGGCGGGGCGGGGCGGGGAGACTCGCCCGGGGGACGAGCGGCGCGGCGGGGCTTCCACGGAGCAGAATGGGCACATGATCCCGCCGCTCGCAGACCTGATCGACTCGGCCAGGGTCGTCGCCCTCCCGATGCACAGCCGCTTCCGCGGCGTGGAGGTGCGGGAGGCCCTCCTTTTCGAGGGGCCGGAGGGATGGGCGGAGTTCTCGCCGTTCACCGAGTACGAGGATGCCGAGGCCTCGACCTGGCTCGCTGCGGCGATCGACTTCGCGTGGCGCGAGCAGCCGGCGCCGCTGCGTGACCGGATCGGCGTGAACGCGACGATCCCCGCGGTGGAAGCCGCCCGCGTCGCCGAGGTGCTGGACCGGTTCCCCGGATGCCGCACCGCCAAGATCAAGGTCGCCGAACCGGGTCAGAACCTCGCCGACGATGTGGCACGAGTCCGCGCCGTGCGTGAGGCGATGGGACCGGAGGGACGCATCCGCGTGGACGCCAACGGCGCCTGGAACGTCGACGAGGCCGAGCACGCCGTCCACGCCCTGGGCGAGTACGACCTGGAGTACGTGGAGCAGCCCTGCGCGACCGTGCCGGAGCTCGCGGATCTGCGCAAGCGGGTCAAGTACATGGGCATCCCGGTCGCCGCCGACGAGAGCGTGCGCAAGTCCTCCGACCCGCTCGCCGTCGCCCGCGCCGGTGCGGCCGATCTGCTCGTCATCAAGGCGCAGCCGCTCGGCGGCATCACCCACGCGCTGCAGATCGTCACCGCAGCGGGGCTCCCGGTCGTGGTCTCGAGTGCTCTCGACACCGCGATCGGCCTGTCCCAGGGCGCCGCACTCGCCGCAGCTCTCCCGACGCTGGATTACGACTGCGGGCTCGGTACCGCGTCGCTCTTCCTCGACGACGTGGCGGACCTGCGTCCCGTCGACGGCTCGATCCCGGTGGGTCGGGTGACGCCGGATGCCGATGCGCTCAGCCGTCTCGCGGCCTCAGATGAGCGCCGTGAGTGGTGGGTGGCACGGCTCGCCCGCTGCCACTACGAACTGACTTCCCGCGCGAACTGAACCGATCCGGATCGTCGAGCGACACCGCTGCGGAGGTCAGTGCGCCTCCGCGTGCTGACCGAGAACCTCGGCGAGGTGACGCGTCGCCAGATCCGCACTGCGGGGCCCAGGCTCGCCGTCCGCGCCGAAGATCGTGAGGATCTCGGCGTCCTGCTCGCCGTCGGCGCCGAACCAGTGCGGCGTTCGGGTGTCGAACTCCGCGACCTCTCCCGCGTCGAGCATCACGTCGCGGTCGCCGACGATGAGCCGGATGCGGCCGGTGAGCACGTACATCCAGGACGAACCTTCGTGCGCGGTGAGCTTCGGTTCCGACGCCTCCCGCGGCACGATGATCTTCCACGCATGCCTCTCCCCCGGCTGGCGAGTGAGCGCCACCACGGTCCGACCGTTGACGCGTCGCGGGCGTAGTCGTACGCGCGGATCTCCGGTCTCGGGAGCACCGACGAGGTCGTCGAGGGAGACCCGATACATCCGCGCGAGGGGCAGCAGCAGCTCCAGGCTCGGCCGCCGCTGACCGGTCTCGAGGCGCGACAGCGTGCTCTTCGAGATCCCGGTGGCCGTGGCGACCTCGGCGAGCGTCAGCCCTCGGCGAGCGCGCAGCGACTGGAGACGGGGGCCGATCTGTTCCAGCGTCGCGTCGAGCACTGATTCCTGTTCTTCCATGGCTTCATAGGACCACAGATATCCCGGTTTCGGCAACGCAAGTTGCTGGTGGGACGTTCCGCGATCGATGCTGAGGATATGACGGAGACTTCCACCCCCGCACCCCTCCTTCGCGCGGGCACGGCCGGGCTCGCCCTCAGCGTCCTGGTCGCATCACTGGGGACGAGCGCCGCGAATGTCGCGCTCCCCACGATCGCCGTCGAACTCGACGGCACCTTCACCCAGGCGCAGTGGGTGGCCCTCGCCTACCTGCTCACGATGACGGCGACGAGTCTCACGGTGGGGCACCTGGGCGATCTGATCGGGCGCCGTCGGGTGCTGCTGCTCGGCATGGGTGTCTTCACGATCGCGGCGGCACTGAGTGCGATCGCGCCGACCCTGTGGATGCTGATCGCCGCCCGCGCACTGCAGGGCATCGGTGCCGCCGTCATGATGGCGCTCCCCTTGGCGCGCGCCCGCGACCTGGTCCCGCAGGATCGTCTCGGCCGTGTCATGGGCCTGCTCGGCACCACGGCAGCGGTGGGGACCGCCTCCGGTCCGGCGCTCGGCGGTCTCCTGATCACGGTGGCGGGTTGGCCGGCGATCTTCGCCGCCATGGTGCCGCTCGGACTCCTCGCCGCGGCCCTGGCGGCCGCGACCGGCGCGGAAGCACGGCAGGCAGGTAGCCCCCGACGCGGCTTCGACCTTCCGGGCATGGTTCTGCTGACCGTGGCGGTCGCCCTCTACACGCTCGGCGTCACCGCGCCGGGCGACCAGGCCGCGTGGCCGGCCCTGCCCCTCCTCGGCGGAGCGGTCGTCGCCGCCGTGCTGTTCATGATGCGCGAGCGTCGCGCGAGCCACCCGCTGCTGCCGCCGGTACTGCTCAGGAACCGCAGTATCTCGCGCGGCGCGGTCCTGAACCTCATCGTCGGCACCGTCATGATGAGCACCCTCGTGGTGGGCCCCTTCTTCCTCGCGGGCGCGCTGCACCTGCCTCCCGCGGCGATCGGCGTCGTCATGGCGGCCGGACCGCTCGTATCGATCTGCACCGGCGTGCTGGCCGGACGCGCGGTCGACCAATTCGGCACGCACCGGATGACATCGGTCGGACTCGGCGGGATGCTCCTCGGGGCGCTCGCGCTCGCCCTGCTCCCCGGGTCGTGGGGGCTGCCGGGATACGTCACGGGCACCGTGCTGCTCGCTCCCGGCTACCAGCTGTTCCTCGCCGCCAACAACACCGGCGTTCTGAACTCGACCCCCGCCGACCGTCGCGGTGCGGCCTCGGGCCTCCTGGGACTCTCCCGCAATCTCGGTCTCGTCACCGGTGCCTCCGTGCTCGCCGCGCTTTTCGCGGCAGCATCCGGTTCCGGCGAGATCGCAGCCGCCTCCCCGGACGCGCTGACCTCTGCGTTGCGGACGACGTTCCTCGTGACGGCCGCGCTCCTGGCAGCCGGCGCCCTGCTGTCGCTCGCGCCGAACCACGCACGATCGAGCGATTCCGCGACCGATGCTCCGGCGACGCGCGCTACGACTCGATGATGAGCTGCACGAGACGGCCGAGCTGCTCGCTCCCCGCCTGCCGCAGCTGCGCGTCGTCCTGGCCGGCCATCGCCCCGCGCACGGTCATGCCCTCCCAGAGGATCATGAGCATGCGCGCCGCGGTCTCGGCCGGCAGGCGCAGCTTCAGCGCACTCACCGAGACGATGTCGTCGATGATCTGCGCGATGCTCGCGACCATCTCGCTCTCCTGCGCGAGGTACGCCTCGCCGAACTTCGCGTCGCGCAGAGCCCGGATGCGGATCTCACTCAGCAGCATCACGCCGAGGCGGTCATCGCCGCCGAGCTCCATGATCTGCTGCACGAGCTCGATCGGATCGCACCCTTCCACCAGGGCGCCCTCGGCCGTCAGTTCCTCGACGCGGGTGCGAACTCCCCTCACCCGCACGTCGGAGACGCTCGCGGCGAGCATGAGGAACAGCTCGTCCTTGGATTCGAAGTTGGAGTAGAACGCACCGCGGGTGAAGCCGGCGCGTTCGCACACGGCCTCGACCGAGGCGCCGTCGAGACCGACCTCGGCGAAGACCTGCGCGGCGGCCTCGAGCAGACGGGCACGCGTGTTCTCACGGCTGCGGGTTGCGGGTGTCGACATCGAAACCTCCTGACCCTTCACTCTCGCACGATTCACACCCGGCACACAGATTCCGACGTGCCGGTCAATTTACGATACATGTATGTATCGGATACACCTGTGTATCCAATCAGTACCCCTCGGAGGAACGCGTGTCCACACTCCTGTCCTCGCTCGGCCGCTGGTCCTTCCGGCACCCCTGGCGAGTCCTCGTGTCCTGGCTGCTCGCGCTCGGCATCGCCGGAGCCGGAGCACTCGTGCTGGGAGCGGGCACCGACAACACGTTCTCGATCCCCGGCACTGAGTCGCAGGCCGGCCTCGAGCAGCTCTCGCGGTCGTTCCCGCAGGTGAGCGGCACGAACGCGCAGTTCATCGTCGTGGCAGCCGACGGCGACGAGATCACCGCCGACGACTACCGCGACCACATCGAGGATGCCGTCGACGAACTCGGCGACCTCGACGGTGTGCTCGCCGCCACCTCGCCCTACGACGAGATGGTCGAGGGCATGATCAACGACGACGACACCGCCGCCATCGTGCGCGTGCAGTTCGACGGCGAGTCCACCGATGTCTCGGACGAGACGAAGGACGCGCTGCGCTCCGTCGTGAGCGATCTCGACGCCGAGCTCCCGGACGGCGCACAGACCTCGCTGGGCGGCGACCTCTTCGCGATCTCGATCCCCGGTGTCACGCTCACTGAGGCGGTCGGCCTCCTGATCGCGTTGCTCGTGTTGATCGTCACCTTCCGCTCCTTCGTGGTGGCCGGGCTGCCGCTGCTCACGGCGATCCTCGGCGTCGGCATCTCGATGGCGGGCATCTTCACCGCGACGGCCTTCGCGACCGTGTCGTCCACCACCCCGCTGCTCGCACTCATGCTCGGGCTCGCGGTCGGCATCGACTACGCGCTGTTCATCATGGCGCGACATCAGGACCAGGTCCGTGAGGGCGTGGATCCCGAGGAGTCCGCCTCGCGTGCCGTCGGAACGGCCGGATCCGCGGTCGTGTTCGCCGGCGTCACGGTGCTCATCGCACTGATCGGCCTCGGCTTCGCCGGCATCCCGTTCCTGACGACCATGGGCATCGCGGCCTCCGTCTCGGTCGCCGTCGCGGTCGCGATCGCGGTCACGCTGACCCCGGCATTCCTCGGCTTCATGAAGGGCAAGGTGGTGGGTCGCCCGAGGCGCGCGCCGAAGGCGAAGAAGAACGCAGACGGCGATGATGCGCCCACCGCTCCGGTGCGCGCGAAGGGCAGCGCGCGGTGGGTGAACGGCGTCACCAAGCGCCCGATCCTCGTCTCGCTCGCCGTCGTGATCGGCCTCGGCATCGTGGCCATCCCCGCACTCAGCCTGAACCTCGCGCTCCCGAACGCCGGTGTGCTGCCGAAGGACTCGGAGGCGCGTCAGACCTACGACCTCGTGGCCGAGGAATTCGGACCGGGGTTCAACGGACCGATGATCCTCACCGGCACGATCGTCACCTCGACCGACCCGCTCACCCTGATGGAAGACCTCGGGGATGCCGTCGCCGAGGTTCGCGGAGTCAAGGAGGTCGCGCTCGCGACCCCGAACGAGACCGCCGACACCGGGATCGTGCAGATCGTCCCGGAGACCGCTCCGGACGACCCGGCGACGGCCGACCTCGTGCGCGAGCTGCGGAGCCACCACGACGAGTGGCTCGATGAGTTCGGGATCGACCTCAAGGTCACCGGCTTCACCGCCGTCGGCATCGACATCTCCGACCAGCTCGGCAACGCGCTGCTGCCGTTCGGCATCTTCGTGATCGGGCTCTCACTCATCCTGCTCACCATCGTCTTCCGCTCGCTGTGGGTGCCGATCACCGCGGCTGCCGGCTACCTGCTGTCGATCGTCGCCGCGTTCGGGGTCGTCGGCGCCGTGTTCGAGTGGGGCTGGTTCGCCGATCTGCTGCATGTCGCCAAGGTCGGTCCGATCATCAGCTTCATGCCGATCATCCTCATGGGCGTGCTGTTCGGGCTCGCAATGGACTACCAGGTGTTCCTCGTCTCGCGGATGCGCGAGGACTTCGTGCACGACCCCGACTCGAAGAGCCCTGATCGGGCCACGCGACGCGCTGCCGCGCTGCGCACCGTCCGCAGCGGCTTCACGGGCTCGGCCAAGGTGGTCACGGCCGCGGGGCTCATCATGTTCGCGGTCTTCGTGGCGTTCGTCCCCGAGGGCGACTCGTCGCTGAAACCCATCGCCCTGGGCCTCGCGGCCGGCATCGCGATCGACGCCTTCCTGGTGCGGATGACACTGATCCCCGCCCTCATGGCGATCCTCGGCGAGCGCGCCTGGGAGCTGCCCGCGTGGCTGGAGAAGATCCTCCCGCGGGTCGACGTCGAGGGCGAGGCCGTGGAGCGCGAGCGCCACCTGGCCGAATGGCCGGGAGACGGCTCGATCGTCGCCGCGGATGATCTCGACATCAGCGCCGATGCGCCGATCGTCGAGAACCTGTCGCTGCGCATCCCGGAAGGCGGGGCGCTCGTCGCGACCGGTGGCGACGTGCGGGCACGACGGGCACTGGCGCTCACGATCGCGGGCCGGGTGACACCTACCGACGGTCGACTCCGCGTCGCGGGCCATCTGCTGCCCGGACGCGGCGCCTGGGTGCGCGCGCACGTCGGCTGCGTGCTGGTCGACGACGCCGACACCGCCCTCGCCGATCTCGCCGAGGCGCTGCGCGGAAAGTCGCAGATCGTCGTGATCGACGGGATCGATCGCCTGACCGGCGGCCAGCGCGACCAGGCCGCCGCGATGCTCCGCGATGCCGCCGCCTCCCGCACGCTCGCGGTGTTCGCCACCGCCTCCGATGCCGACGCGGCACGGATCACTCTCGCGGAGGCCGGTTGGCCCGCCGCCGAAACTCTCGACACGCGTGCTCCCCGCCGGAGCGCCGCAGAATCCACCGAGGTGACCGCATGACCCTCCCCATCGAGCGCGCGCGCTCCCGCAAGCCGATCACGTGGCTGACCATCCTCGGCGTGCTGCTGCTTCCCGCAGCGGTCGGCGGCATCCTGGTCGCGGCCCTGCAGAACCCGACCGAGCGTCTGGACTCGATGACCGCGGCGATCGTCAACCTCGACGAGCCGGTCACCATCGACGACCAGGTCACCCCGCTCGGACGCCAGCTGGCCGCAGGGCTCGTCGAGGGCTCGGACGACCTCGACTCGAACCTGACCTGGGTGATCTCGAACGAAGAAGATGCGGCCGACGGCCTCGCCGACGGCTCGTACCAGGCGGTCATCACGATCCCCGAAGAGTTCTCCGCCGCGGCCACCTCGGCCGGTCAGGCGATCTCGGACGGCGGCGGTGAGGCCGAGCAGGCCACCATCACCGTGACCACTCCCGATGACGGACTCGTCGCCGACGACCTCATCACCGGCCAGATCGCCGATGTCGCGGCCTCGACGATGGGCACCATGCTGTCCGAGGCGACGACCGAGAACATCCTCGTCGGCTTCACCACCATCGGCGACCAGATCGGCGAAGCGGCCGATGGCGCACTGAAGCTCGCGAACGGTGCGCGGGATGCCGCGACCGGTGCTGCCGCGATCCCCGACGGTGCCACGAAGCTGGCCTCGGGCGCGGGCGAGCTCGGGACGGGTGCGTCGTCGCTCGCCACGGGCCTCGACACGATCGCCGGGAAGACGCGGGAGGCTGCGGCGGGTGCTGCGCAGATCGGTTCGGGGCTGACCGGCGGCGGCAACCAGCTGCAGCAGAGCGTCGGCGGGACACAGCAGCTCGTCGGAGCGATTCAGGGGGCGTCGACATCGGCGAAGAGTGCAGCGAGCGGATCGGCCGCTCTCGCGCAGAAGCTGGGCGGGCTGGCGCAGACCGCCTGCACGCCGCCGGTCGCTGACCAGGATGAGTGCGACCTCCTGACCTCGCTCGCCACGGACGCGGGCGCGGTCGCGACCTCGGCTGGAACCGCCTCCGGTGTGCTCAACAGCCCGAAGGTCGCCGGCGGAATCGCCGCCCTCCCCGGCTCGCTCAGCACGATCGCCTCGAGCATGACCCAGGCGGGTGCGGGCGCCACCCAGCTCTCCGGCGGGCTCACGCAGCTCGCCGACCAGGGCATCGCCGCGTCCGCCACCGGAGCACGCGGGATCGCGACCGGTGCGACCCAGCTCTCCACCGGCGCGACCGCACTGGCCGACGGCACGACCGAGCTGGCGACCGGGATCGACACCCTGGCGACCGGGACCGGTGACCTCGCCGGCGGGCTGCGCACGGCATCCGACTCGCTCCCCTCGTTCAGCGACAGCGACTCGAAGTCGCTCGCCTCGGTGATCGCCGACCCGGTGTCGTCGAACTCCTCGATGGACACGATCTTCGGTCCGACCGCCATCCCGCTGCTCGCCGCCGTCGTGCTGTGGTTCGGCGGGCTCGCGACCTTCCTCGTGATGCGCGCCCACACTTCGCGCACCCTCACGTCGCGCCGCTCGTCCGCGGCGCTGACGCTGCGCGCGTTCGCTCCGGCCGCCCTGATCGGCGCCGGACAGGGGCTGCTCGTGTCGCTGATCGTGCAGATCGTGGCGAGTTACGACGCCGCCACCTGGTGGGCGTTCGCCGGAACAGCGGTGCTCGCCGGCGTGGCGTTCGCAGCCGTGAACCAGGCCCTCGTGGCCCTGTTCGGTGGCGTCGGACGCTGGATCTCCGCCCTCGTCGGAGTGCTCGCCGTCGCGACAGGTCTCATCTCGACCGTGCCAGGGTGGCTCGCCGGCATCGGCGCAGCGCTCCCCACCGCTCCGGCGTTCGCGGGGCTGATCGCCGGCAGCGGCTCGGCCGTCGCTGCCCTGGTCGTCTGGGGCGTGCTGTCGCTCGTGGCGACCACACTCGCAGTCACTCTGCGCCGGACGACCTCGGCCAAGGCGGTCCTCGCCGCGGCCTGACCGGTCTGCCCCGCCCCTTCTCCCCTGCCAAAACGGAGACCATCCGCTGGCGGCCCGGCGCGTCGAAGTATGACGCGCCGGGCCGTCCGTGTTTCGGTCGCCGTTTCCATACAGGTGACGCGCGACCCTAGGCTCTCGGCATGCGCCGACCGTTCATGGACACCCCCGAGCAACTCGCGAGCTTGGAGGGCCAGCAGTACCTCGTGCTCCGGCCCACCGCGGGCGTCGGCGAGGTCTACCGCGAAGTCCAGGATGCTGCGCTCGCGCGCCTCGGCATCCCGGCACGGCGTCCACACACCGGGCACGTCACGCTCCGTGGGTTCTACGAGCCGGAGCGGCGCGCGGAGCTGGCCGAGCTGATCCGCTCATGGGCAGCACGGCAGTCTCCGATCGAGGTCATCGCCGAGGCCGTCGACGAGTTCCCCGTGCCCTGGCAGATCCTGATCGTCCGCCTGGAACGCACCGCCTCCCTCGTCTCGGCGTACTCGTCCCTCACCGACGCGCTGGACCGCACGGACTTCCGCCGTCTCGGCGAGCTCTCGCTCGAGGACTGGACGTTCCATCTGTCGGTGCTCTACGGCAAGACCCTCGACGCCGCCGAGTGGGGCGCTCTCGTGCAGGCGGAGTCCCGCGTGCTCCTGCCCGCGGCGGCCGAGGTCATCACCGAGGCCGAGCTGGTCTGGTATCAGGACGGCATCGAGCACGCCGAGACGCTGCGACTCGGCGGCTGACATGCCGCCGGCCGCCGGCCCGGCGAACCCCTCGACGACCCCGTCCCCGGCCCTGCAGTCGGGCCTCAGGATGCCGGCGCGAAGGTCCGAGCCGTCTCCAGCAGCAGCCGCGCCCCGAATCCCGTGGCTCCGGCGGTGCGCCAGGAGTCGTCCTTCTCGGTCTGCATCGTGCCGGCGATGTCGAGGTGCGCCCAGGGAGTGTCGCCGACGAAGTGCTCCAGGAACAGCGCCGCCGTCGTCGCCCCCGCGAACGGACCGCCGAGGTTCGCGATGTCGGCGATCTCGGAGTCGAGCTGTTTGCGGTACTTCTGCTCCAGAGGCAGCTGCCACACCGACTCGTCTACAACCTCGGAGGCCGCGCGCACCAGGTCGACCGTCGCCTGGTCGTTGCCGAAGACGGGCGCGGTCGCGGCGCCGAGCGACACCAGCGCGGCACCGGTCAGCGTCGCGATGTCGATGATCGCATCCACCTCGTCTTCGGTCGCGAGCACGAGCGCATCGCTCATCACCAGGCGCCCCTCGGCGTCGGTGTTCTTCACCTCGATCGTGGTGCCGCCGCGGGCGGTGAGCACGTCGCCGAGCTTGTAAGCCGTGCCCGAAGGCATGTTGTCGGTGCACATCAGCCAGCCCGTCACTTTGGCCGTGACCCCGGCGTCGCGGAGCCCGACGAAGGCGCCGAGCACGGCGGCCGCGCCGCCCATGTCCATCTTCATGAGCAGGTGCATCGGGTCGCTGGGCTTGAGGCTGATGCCGCCCGAGTCGTACATGATGCCCTTGCCGACGAGCCCGAGATGACCGGCACCGCCGCCGTCGGGGGTGTAGACGAGCTTGATCATGCGCGGCTCCTCCACCGAGCCCTGGTTCACACCGAGCAGTCCGCCGCAGCCGAGATCGACGAGCGCCTGCTTGTCGAAGAGCTCCACCTCGAATCCGAAGCGGGCGCCGAGCTCGACGGCGATCTCGCCCATGTTCACCGCGGTCAGATGTCCGGGAGGGGTGTTCGCCAGGTCGCGGGCGACGACGGCGGTACGCACGGAGGTGAGGGCAGCGGCGACGGGCTCGGTCGTCCCTCCGGGGACGTCGATCGTGAACGCCGCGAGCGGGACGTGCTTCGACGACCCGTTCAGCACCGTGTAGCGGTAGCGGGCGAGCAGCGCCCCTTCGGCGAGCGCGCGCACGGCAGCTGCGGCATCCACTCCCGCGAGATCGTCGAGCCGCAGACCCAGCGTCTCCCGCCGCGACGCGGCCCTGGCGAGAGTCGCGGCGGCGTCGCGCAGGCCGCCCGCCCCGGCATCGGCCCTCGCCCCGAGACCGACGGCGACGAGGTCGGGTTCTCCCGCGCGCGGAAGCACGATCGAGGTACCCGGCTTCGCCGTGAAGCCGGCGTTCTCGAGTGCGTCGCGATCGAACCCGATGTCTGCGGGCGCCTCTCCGTCGGAGTACACCCCGATCCCGATCGCCCCGACATCGGCGGCGACCTCACCCACCCGGATCCGGACCACATCGACGGCGTCCAGTCCCGGTGTGGTCTTCAGATCGGCGGGGATCAGCTTATTCGGCCTGCGGTCCATGAGTCTGCTCCTTGTTCAGCGATGCGGCGTCGAGATCCGTCCCTGCACCCTGCGGGACGGGAGACGGGTCAGCCGACCATGTCGACCGGTGAGCCCGGGCCCCAGGGGATGCCGAGGAGGAACCAGACCACGTACAGGGCGGTCCACGACAGCAGCATCCACACCGCGTACGGGATCATCAGCGCGATGATCGTGCCGATGCCGGCCTCCTTCTTGTAGCGCTGTGCGACCGTGACCATGAACGGCAGGTAGACCATGAGCGGGGTCAGCACGTTCACCGGCGAGTCACCGACGCGGTAGGCGGCGAGCAGCGTCTGCGGCGCCACATCGAGCGACGCGAAGATCGGGATGAAGACCGGGGCGAAGATCACCCACTTCGGAACCAGGCCGGGAAGGATGAAGTCGAGGATCACGATCACGACGATGAACGCGAGCAGCAGCACGATCGCAGGCACGTTCGCCTGCTCCAGCAGTTCGGCGGCCGAGATGGCGGCGACGGTGGGGAGATTGCTCCAGTTGAACAGGGCGATGAACTGGGCGATCATCAGGAACATCACGAGCAGGCCGCCCAGGCTCCCGAACGTCTTCGCGATCGCACCGACCGCCGCCGAGCCACCGCGCAGTGTCTTCGCCCCCGCCCCGTACGCGAGGCCGCACACGAGGAACGCGAGCGAGATGATGAAGACCAGGCTAGCCATGAACGGCGTGGTGCCGATGATGTCGCCCGTCTCCGGGTCGCGCAGCGGCGCGCCGGGCGGCAGGGTGAGCGCGAGGATCACGGCGACGAAGCCCAGCAGCGCCCAGAACGAGAACTTCAGCCCACGGGCCTCGGCGTCGTGGTCGACGTTCTCGGCCTCGTCCGCGATCGTCATCTCTTTGCGGTCGTACTTTCCGAGCCTTTTCTCGGTGATGAGGACGGTCACGAGCAGCGCCACCGTCGTGAGCAGGAACGTCGACACGATCCCGAAGTAGAAGTTCTGCGTCACCTCGATCGGCTGCATCCCGGCGCTCGTGAGCACTTCGTTCGTGATCTCGGTGAGCATGCTGTCGCTCGGTGTGATGAGGAGGTTCGCGCCGAACGCCGCCCCGACGCCGGCGAACGCACCGGCGAGACCTGCGAGCGGATGCCGCCCCACGGTGAAGAACGCGGCGGCAGCCAAGGGAACGAGGATCAGGTAGCCGGCATCCGTGGCCACCGAGGAGAGCACGCCGACGAAGATCAGGATGAACGCGAGCCAGCGACGCGGTGCGACCTTGACCACGCGGCGGATCATCGCCCCCATGAGTCCGGCATGCTCGGCCACGCCGACACCGGCCATCGCGATGAGCACCACCGCGACGACGCCGAAGCCGGCGAAGTTGTCGACGAAAGACGAGAAGAAGAAGCGGATGCCGTCGATGGACAGCAGGTTGCGCACCTCGAAGGTCTGCTCCTCGATCGTGTAGTCGGGAACTTCCGCGGGCATGCCGGTCGTGGTGTCGTAGATCTCCCAGTTGCCACCGAACTGCTCGTTGACCTGGGAGAACTCGTCCTTCGGGACCGGGATCACGACGTCGTCCGTGACCGACACCCCCACCCAGGACAGGATGGCGGAGAGCACCGCGATCAGACCGATCAGGTAGACGAACATGATCGTCGGATCCGGCACCTTGTTGCCGACCTTCTCGATCCAGTTCAGGAACCCCTTGCTCTCGGCATCCGAGGCACTCACCGACTTCTCCGCAGCCATAGCCCCCATGATCGTGTCGAGCGAGAAGCTCCTGCAAGCACACCCCCTAGAACTAGGGGGGTCGCCGTGATCCGGGGTGCGCCCTATCGTGGGGCCGTGGACCCGATCGTCGCGACCCTCGTCATCCTGCTGTGCGCGGTGCTCGCCTTCGTCTCCAACCGCATCCCCCTCGGTGTCGTGGCCGTCGGTGTCTCGGTCGCTCTCTATCTGACCGGCGTGCTCGACCTGGGTTCGGCTCTCGCCGGATTCGGCGACCCGACGGTGCTCTTCATCGCCTCCCTGTTCGTCGTCAGCGAGGCGCTGGAATCGACCGGCATCATCGCGTGGGCCGGGCAGGAGGTGGTCGCCCACTCCGGCACCGGCCGTCGGCGGCTGCTGCTCACGATCGGGCTGCTGACCGCCGCGATGACGGCGGTGATCAGCGTGAACGGCTCGGTCGCATCGCTCCTGCCGCTCGTCGTCGTGGTCGCCGCCCGCGCGGGGATCCGCCCCTCGCAGGTGCTGATGCCGCTCGCCTTCTCGGCCCACGCGGGGTCGATGCTCACCCTCACCGGCACGCCGGTGAACATCATCGTGTCCGAGGTCGCCACCGACAACGGCGCCCGACCGTTCGGCTTCTTCGAGTTCGCGCTGGCGGGGCTCCCGCTGCTCGTCGGCACGCTCGCGATCATCCTGCTCCTGGGTAACCGGCTGCTGCCGGAGCGCACTCCGGCCTCCGCACCGATCGACCTCGAACGCCTCGCGTCCCTGCTGCGCGCCGACTATGCGCTCTCCCCCGACCGGGCACTGGTGTCTGCGTCGCGTGGAGTCGCCGAGGTCGTCGTGCCGCCGCGCTCCAGCCTGATCGGCCTGCACGTGTTCCCCGGGATGTGCACACCGTCGGGCGACCTCGTCGTGCTCGGCGTGCGGCGCGGGCAGGAGGCGCTGGACGAGTCCGGCACCGACCTGCAGGCCGGCGATGCCCTGCTCCTCGACGGCTCCTGGGACGACCTCCAGCGGCACACGTCCCAGCGCGACGAGGTCCTGGTGGTCGACGCGCCACTCACCCTCCGCCGCTCCGTGCCGCTCGGTGCGGGCGCGAAGCGGACGGCGGTGATCCTGCTCGCGATGATCGTGCTGCTCGCGACGGGGATCGTGCCGGCCGCGATCGCGGGGCTGCTCGCCGCGGGGGCGCTGATCCTCACCCGTGTCGTCTCGATCACCCAGGCCTACCGCGCGATCTCCTGGACGACGGTCATCCTCGTGGCGGGAATGATCCCGCTCTCCACGGCATTCCAGGAGACCGGTGCCGCGCAGCTCATCGCCGACGGGCTGCGCTCGTTCCTCGGTGACGCGGGTCCGCACGCGGCCGTGGCGGTGATCGTGCTGATCACGCTGGTGCTCGGGCAGCTCATCAGCAACACCGCGACCGTGCTCATCGTGGCTCCGGTGGCCGTCGCTCTGGCGGCCGCGATGGATGCGTCGGTGCTGCCGTTCCTGATGGCTCTCACGATCGCCGGGGCGGCCGCGTTCCTCACCCCCGTCGCGACGCCGGCGAACCTCATGGTGATGGAGCCCGGCGGCTACCGCTTCGGCGACTATGCGCGCTTCGGCTGGCCACTGACGGTCTTGTTCTTCGTCGTCGCGGTGTTCTACGTACCGCTGATCTGGCCGTTCACGGGCTGAGCGAGTCCGGCCTCCCTCACCGGTTCTGCAGGACCAGCCCGTCTTCCACGGCCCGCCGGAACAGGTCGACCTTGGTCGGTGCGGCGCGATCGACCGCCGCGTACTTCGCCCGGATGCGACGGATGTGATCGAGCACGGTCTCACGGGACAGGAACAGTGCCTGCGCCACCCTCTCGGCCGTCTCTCCCGAAGCGTAGAGCGACAGCACCTCGGATTCCCGGCGGCTGAGATGCGCAGCGACGAACTGGTGATCCGCGTCGAGGGCGGCCGCCCACTCGGTCGTGGCGAGGATGTGGCCCTGCGCCGCCCGTCGCACCGAGGAGGTGATCACCTCGAGGGAGTCGGACTTGTTGATCATGCCCACGGCACCCGCTCGCGCCGCTTCACGGAGATGATGCGGCTGATCGCCTGCGGTGTAGGCGACGACGCTCGCGCCGAGGGGTTCGAGGGTGCGCAGATTCTCAGCCGGAGCGGAACCGTCGGACAGCGAGAGATCGAGCAGGATCACGTCGAGCCGCCGAGCGCGGCTCGCGACCTCGGCAGCCGTCGCACCGCTGGCCGCGACCCGGATGCCCCCGCTGCGATTGAGGATGGTGGCGATGCCGAACAGCATCGCAGGGTGATCTTCGACGATTCCGACGAGTACGGGCATGTGGACTCCTGCCTCCGGCGCGCTCCCCTGCGATGAGCATACAACCGCGTATCCGCGGTTTCGGCGGCATGTTTCCGCACGCGTCGGACGCACGAGACCCGTCCGCGCGGATGGTGCCGCGGACGGGTCTCGGGTGTACGAGTGGTCGAGACTCAGCTCAGGCCGGAGTAGGCGTGCAGGCCCTTGAAGAACACGTTCACGACCGTGAAGTTGAAGATCACGGCCGAGAAGCCGACGATAGCGAGCCACGCCGAGGGGTTGCCGCGCCAGCCGCGCGTCGCACGTGCGTGGATGTACCCCGCGTAGATGACCCAGATCACGAACGTCCAGGTCTCCTTGACGTCGAAGCCCCAGAAGCGGCTCCAGGCGTAGTAGGCCCAGATGGAGCCGGCGATCAGCGTGAACGTCCAGAGTATGAACCCGATGATCGTGAACATGTACGCCAGGCTCTCCAGGCGCACCGCATTCGGGAAGGTGCGGAGGAAGCCCGGGCCGGTCTTCGCCGCTCCTCCTGCGACGAGACGCTCCCGACGCGACTGCATGAGCTGGATCACCGAGAGCGCGAAAGCGAGGGCGAAGAACGCCGTGGCGAGCGAGGCGACGAACACGTGGATGACGAGCCACACGCTCTTGAGCGGGTCCATGAGCGGCGAGACGTCGACGTAGAAGTTCGTCGCTCCGAGGCCGAGCAGCACCACGACGAGCCCGGTGATGAAAGTGCCGAGGAAGCGCAGGTCGAGGCGCGTGAGGACGACGAGGAAGACGGCCACGATGAGCAGCGTGCCCATCATCGCGAACTCGTAGAGGTTCGCCCAGGGCACGCGACCGGCGGCGATGCCACGGGTGACCGCCGCCGCGAGGTGGAAGACGAAGCCGAGCACCGTCAGCGAGGTGCCGATCCGCGCCATCACGAAGCGCTGCGGCGGTGCCTCCGCGCCGGCAGCGCCCGAAGCCGCGACGGTGGCTCCCCCGCCGGCGCCGACGAGCACCGACTCGCGGACGGTCTGTGCGTCGGCCGTCGCCTGCGAGCGCCGTGCGAGATCGAAGGCGTAGGCCACGAAGGCCGCCGCGTAGATCGCGATCGCCGTCCACAGCAGGACCGGCGAGATCACGTTGAGCTCGAGCATGGTGTCAGTCTACTTTCCGGGTGTCGGGAGCCGGGGCGTCCGGCGCTGCGGGATCCTCGGCGATGTCGTCGGCGGCGGCATCCGTCTCGGCGCGCACGACGGTGCCGCCCGCCGCGTCGAGGAGTCGGGCGTGACCGGCGACGAGATCGTCCACGGCGGCCGCGAGGGTCGGGTCCTCACCGCGAGCGAGCGCGGCGTATTCCAGCGCGATCTCCCCGTCGTGCGCGGTGGCCTTGACCCACACGCGCCGACGCGGCACGAACAGGGCGATCATGAGCCCGCCGAGCGCCAGCAGCGCGAAGCCGAGCACCCACACACCCGACTCGTCACGGTGGATCTGCAGCGACGCGAATCTCTTCACCGATTCGGAGGAATCCGTCGCCCCGGCCGGAGACTCGTCCTCGAAGGTGACCGAGCCGAGGCCGTTCGGCAGCTGCGCGGTCTGGCCGGGGACGAGCTCGATCGATTCGACGTCGGTGCTGCGACCGGTGAGCTTGGTCATGCCGGTGGTGTCGAGCACGTACACAGAGCGCGGCACGCCCTCGTTGATGCCGAGGTCGCCGGTGTAAACATCGAGCGTGAGAGTCGGGTTGGTGAGGTCGCCGTAGGCGGAGAAGAAGGCCCCGCTCTCGAGCACACCGGTCGTCGGGTAGAAGAAACCGACCAGGCCGACCTGTTCGGCGAGGCCGTCCGGAATCTTCAGCACACCGAGAGAGGTCATGTTCGTGTCCTGCGGGAGGAACGGCGTGCTGTTGGTGAAGACCACGTTGCCGTCCGGGTCGCGCACGGTCACGGTCGGCGCGTAGCCGTTGCCCAGCAGGAACACGTCGTCGTCGGCCACCCCGAGCGGCTCGTTGACCTTGACGGCCCCCGTACGCTCCTCGCCGTTCTCCTGCACCGTGACGTTGGCCGAGAAGTCGCCCGCCTGTCCCGAGCCCGGCTCGCCGAAGGGCTGATAGGTCACGTCGAACGAGTCGAGGCGCATGGAGTAGGGCGAGAAGGCGTCGTCGGCGACGAAGCGGCCGCGGTTCATCGAGTCGTAGTCGAGCAGGGTGTTCGCGAAGGTCTCGCCTTCGACCAGCACGCGCTGGCCCGTGTAGGAGAAGCCGCCGCCGACACCGACAGTGACCAGCACCCCGACGAGCGCGAGGTGGAAGAGCAGGTTGCCGGTCTCGCGCCAGTATCCGCGCTCGGCGGAGACCGAGAACGTGCGGCCGCGGTCGTAGCGCTCCACGCGGTAGCCGAGAGCCTTGAGCTGCTGGGTGGCGACGTCGATCGACGCGGCGGCTTCTGCCTCGGCGTCGCCCGTCTTCGTTCCCGAGTCGGCAGCGGGATCGCGCGTGACGGCACGGTAGTCCTCGAGCCGCTGCAATCGCGCGGGAGTGCGCGGGGGACGGGCGCGCAGCGCCTTGGCGTGGTGCTTGATGCGCGGGATCACGCAGCCGACGAGCGAGGCGAACAGCAGCAGGTAGATCGCCGAGAACCACGGCGACAGGTACACGTCGAACATCTTGAGTCCGTCGAGCACCGGGAAGAGATCCGGGTTGTCGCGTTCCCACTGCGTGACGCCGTTCGGGTCGGCCATGCGCTGCGGGAAGATCGAGCCGGGGATCGCCGCGATCGCGAGCACGAGCAGCAGCACCAGCGCCGTGCGCATCGACGTCAGCTGCCGCCAGCCCCAGCGCAGCCAGCCGACGAAGCCGAGACGCGGCTGGGTGATCGAGTCGTCGCCGTCGACGTGGTCGGACGGGCGGAGCGGATCGCTGGAGTCGCTGTTCACGGCACCCTTGTTCTTCGTGGTGGTCTTCTCGGGGCGGGTCTTCTCGGAGTGGTCAGAGCGGGAGGATGACACTGCCCATCACCGCCGTCAGTCGAGACATGATGTCGGTCCACAGGCCGGTGACCATCAGGATGCCGAGCAGGATCAGCAGCACCCCTCCGATGACGTTGACCACGCGGATGTGGCGGCGGAGGAAGCCGATCGCCTTCGTCGCCCAGCCGAAACCGAGTGCGACGAGCAGGAACGGGATGCCGAGCCCGAGCGAGTAGGCGAGGCCGAGGAAGCCCGCGCGCACCGGATCGCCGGCGTTGAACGACAGGGCGAAGATCGCCGTGAGCGTCGGGCCCAGGCAGGGCGCCCAGCCGATGCCGAGCGCGATGCCGAGCAGCGGAGCGCCGATGATGCCGGCCTTCGAGTCCACGTGGAAGCGCAGCTCGCGCTGCGCGAAGCCGAACAGGCCGAGGAAGACCAGGCCCATGGCGATGATCACGACACCGAGGATGCGCGTGATGATCTCGCCCCACTGCAGCAGGAAGACGCTCGCCACGCCCCCGAGGGCGGTGATGGAGACGAAGACCAGACTGAAGCCGAAGATGAACAGCAGCACGCCGAGGACGAGCCGGCCGCGTGTCGCGGTCTCAGCCGTCTGCGTCGTGGCGCGCCCTTCGCCGTCGGCGGCGACGGCCGGACGGGGGGCCACGGCCCCGCCGAGGAAGCCGAGGTAGCCGGGCACGAGCGGCAGCACGCACGGAGACAGGAAAGAGACGAGTCCCGCCAGCATCGCGACCGGGATCGCGATCCACAGGGCCCCGGAGCCGATGATCGCATCGGGGTTCACAGCGCTACCGAGGTGCTCACGGGTCCTCCGTGAGCGCGTCCTTGACGAGCGTCGAGAGGATCGAGGGGCCGTCGATCGGGCCGATGATGCGCGCGGCGACACGCCCCTGCTTGTCGAGTACGAGCGTGGTCGGGGTGGCGGCGATCGGCGTGACCTTCGCGAACGCGAGCTTGGCCTCGGCGGTGTCGACGTCGATCAGACTGGGGTACGTGATGTCGTACTCGTCGGCGAACGCGACGGCGGTGTCGGCCTGGTCGCGGGTGTTGATACCGACGAACGAGACGTCTTCGTCGGAGAAGTCCTGCCACACGGCTTCCAGGTCGGCGGCTTCGAGGCGACACGGCGCGCACCCGGCGTACCAGAAGTTGACGACCGTGACGTTGCCGGCGATGTCCGCACTGTCGAACTTCTCGCCGGTCTCGGTGACGCCACCGAACTCCACGGGTTCGTCGCGCTCGGCGACGGGGATCTCGACGATCGCGCCGTCGGCCGCGACGTAGCCGGTGTTCTCGCCGCTCAGGAAGGATTGGCTGACCGGATCGGGAGCGCAGGCGCTCAGACCGATGGCGAGCACCGCAGCGAGCGCGGCACCGACCGCACGGCGTGAACGCCGGGTGCGGGAGGAGCGGCCGCTGCGGATCTGACGGACCGTCGAATCGCGTGGCACGACTCCGAGTTTACGCAGAGGATCCTATGCACGAGGTGGATGCGGAAGGGCCTGAGACCCCGGTCAGAACCGCGCCAGGACGTCGTCGACGCCGGCCCGGAACCGCGGACAGGTCGCGATGTCATGAGCCCGGCAGCCCATGGCATGTTCGGTCATCTCACGCGACCGGCGCATCTCCTCCATGCGCCGATCGAGGTCGTCCAGATGCTGCTGCAGCACCTGATGCCGCCCCGCACTTCCGTCGTCGAGCAGCACGGCGATCTGGTCGAGCGTCATCCCGGCGGCCTTGCTGCGCTGGATCACGGCGATGCGGACGACCTCGTCCTCGCCGTAGCGGCGGCGACCGGCAGAGTCACGCGGCGGCCGCAGCAGACCCACCGACTCCCAGTGCCGCAGCACGTTCGTGGGCAGCTCGAAACGGGCGGCGACATCGCCGACGGACCACGGATGCTTAGCGCTTGACTTCATGTTGACATGAAGTCACAGACTGGCGGAGAACGCAACATCCACCGGAAGGACCACCATGTACGACGCCATCGTGATCGGCGCAGGACCGGCAGGACTGCAGGCCGCTCTGACCCTCGGACGCATGCACCGCTCGACGCTGCTCCTCGATTCGGGCGAGTACCGCAACGGCACCGTCCTGCACATGCACAACATGATCGGTGAAGACGGCGCACCCCCGGCGGAGCTCCGCGCCACCGCCCGCGCCGAGCTCGCCGCCTACGCCGACGTGGAGGTCCGCGACACCGGTGCGACCGGCATCTCCGGAAGCGAGGGGGGCTTCCAGGTCGCCCTGGCCGACGGCTCGACGGTCGACGGACGTCGCGTGATCCTGGCCACGGGAGTCGCGGACGATCTGCCCGACGTCCCCGGATTGCAGGCGCTGTGGGGCACGCTCGCGTTCAGCTGCCCGTTCTGCGACGGACACGAGCACGCGGGCAGCGCCATCGGCATCCTCGGTGCTGCCCCTCGCGCCGAGCACCTCATCGGGCTTCTCGGTCGCTTCGTCGGCGACATCACCGTCTTCCCCGTCGGCGAGGCGTTCTCCGACGAAGACGTGCGGACGCTGGAGGCGAAGGGTGTGCGGGTGAGCAGCACCCCGGTCGTCTCGGTAGAGGAGGACACCGAGGGCGTGCGGATCCGCACGGACGACGGCGAGCGCGTGGCGGCCGGCATCTTCGTGGCCGCGGGAGCGATGCGCCAGCGGGCACCGTTCGCCGCGGACCTCGGGCTGGCGATGCTCGAGTCCGGCTCGATCGAGATCGACGAGTTCGGCCGCACCTCTTTCCCGGGCATCTTCGCCGCCGGTGACCTCGCCCACCGCGCCAGCCTCCCCGGCCCGATGGCCTCGGTGCTGCTCGCGGCCGCCGCCGGTCAGCTCGCCGCAGTCGGCACCATCCAGTCGCTCGCCTGAGCGGTCAGACCGCGCCGACGTCGACAGCGGAGCCCGTCGCGGCGGGCTCCGCGTAAGCGACCTCGCGCCACACATCACCGACCCGCTCGAACGAGGTGACGCTCGACAGCGCGCAGCGACGGGTGCGCGGGTCGTGCCGCAACGGCAGACCCGCGACCCGGAGGTGCGTGATCCAGATCGGCGCCTGGTGCGAGACCATCACGAGGTCCCCCTCCGGCGCGGCATCCCAGGCCTCGTCCATCACGCTGAGCATCCGCTCCGCGATCGAGGTGTACGGCTCGCCCCAGCTCGGCAGCGCAGGCTGGCGCAGATGCCACCAGTTCATCGGGTTCATCAGGGAGCGACGCATCTGCGTGCCCTCGAACACGTTGGCCGGCTCGATCAGGCGGACGTCCGTCTCGGGCACGAGGTCGAACCGCTCGGCGAAGGGCTCCGCCGACTCCTGCGCCCGCTCGAGAGGCGAGGCGTACAGCGCGACGACGGGACGATCGAGTGACGCCACGTGATCGGCCGCTGCCGCCGCCATCCCCCGGCCCGCCTTGCTCAGGTGGTAGTCGGGGAGACGGCCGTAGAGCACGCGCGCAGGGTTGTGCACCTCACCGTGTCGGACGAGGTGCAGACGAGACGCCGTCATTTCACGCCTTGCGGTAGCGGGAGTCGCCGAAGCCGAGGATGAAGTATCCGATGAACGAGAACACGAAGAGCAGGAAGAACGAGAAGACCCCGCCCTTGCCGAAGCGCGCGCCGACCTTGACGGCGACGACGATCGCGAGCACCACGTTCGCGATCGGCACCAGGTAGAGCAGCACCCACCAGCCCGACATGCCGGCGATGCGCAGCAGGAAGATCGCGTTGACGATCGGGATGAGGGCGAGGATGCCGGGGTATCCGGCCTTGGTGAACACCTTCCACCACGCGACGGCGAGGAGGATGTAGAAGATCAGCGCCACCACGCCGGAGGTTCCGGAGAAGATCTGGCTGACGAAGTCGGGGACGACCGGGACGTCGGCCGCGGGGACGAGGGTGAGATTCATGGGGCACCTTCCGTTCACAGCCACCCTACTGATCGACGGCCCACCCCGCCGGGAGGAGCCGCGCACCCCCGTAGAATGGCCGGGTTCCCCATTTCCCAGATCAGAAGGAATACTCCGTGCTTCGCACCCACTCGGCAGGCTCTCTGCGAGCCGAGCACATCGGTCAGACCGTCACCCTCTCGGGTTGGGTCGACCGCCGTCGTGACCACGGAGGAGTCGCTTTCATCGATCTGCGGGATGCCTCGGGCATCGCCCAGGTCGTCATCCGCGACGAGGAGATCGCCCACCCGCTGCGCAACGAGTTCGTCCTGAAGGTGACCGGCGAAGTGTCGCGGCGCCCCGAGGGCAACGCGAACCCGAATCTGCCGACCGGCGAGATCGAGCTCATCGCGACCGACGTCGAGGTGCTCAACGAGTCCGCGCCACTCCCCTTCCAGGTCTCCACGGCTGTCGCCGACACCGAGACCGTCGGCGAGGAGGCACGCCTCAAGTACCGCTACCTCGACCTGCGTCGTCCTGCCCAGGCAGCGAACCTGCGCCTGCGCTCGAACGTCTACAAGGCGATCCGCGACGTGCTGCACGCCGAGGACTTCACCGAGGTCGAGACGCCGACTCTCACGCGCTCGACCCCGGAGGGCGCCCGCGACTTCCTGGTACCGGCACGTCTGAGCCCGGGAAGCTGGTACGCCCTGCCGCAGTCGCCGCAGCTTTTCAAGCAGCTGCTGATGGTCGGCGGCGTGGAGAAGTACTTCCAGATCGCGCGCTGCTACCGCGACGAGGACTTCCGCGCCGACCGCCAGCCCGAGTTCACGCAGCTCGACATCGAGATGAGCTTCGTCGACCAGGAAGACGTCATCACGCTGATGGAGTCGCTCATCGTCGCGATGTGGAAGACGATCGGCGTCGAGGTCGCGACCCCGCTCCCGCGCATCACGTACGCCGACGCCATGGCCAAGTACGGCTCCGACAAGCCCGACCTGCGCTTCGGCCTCGAGCTCGTCGAGGCGACCGAGTACTTCCAGGACACCCCGTTCCGCGTGTTCCAGGCGGAGTACGTCGGTGCGGTCCGCATGCCCGGTGGTGCGAGCCAGCCGCGCAAGCAGCTCGACGCCTGGCAGGACTGGGCGAAGCAGCGCGGTGCGCGTGGTCTCGCGTACGTCCTGTTCAACGAGGACGGTTCGCTCGGCGGCCCGGCCGCGAAGAACCTGTCCGAGGCGGAGCAGGCCGGACTCGCCGCCTTCGTGGGCGCTGAGCCGGGCGACTGCGTGTTCTTCGCCGCCGGTTCCACCAAGGAGAGCCGCGCGCTGCTCGGCGCCGCCCGCGTCGAGATCGGTCGCCGCCTCGGCTACCTGAACCCGGACGAGTTCGCGTTCACCTGGGTCGTCGACGCTCCGATGTTCGAGCCGGCCGCCGACGCCGTCGCCTCGGGCGACGTGGCCGTGGGCGCGGGCGCCTGGACCGCCGTGCACCACGCGTTCACCGGTCCGAAGCCCGAGTTCCAGGACACGTTCGACACCGACCCCGGCTCGGCCCTCGCCTACGCGTACGACATCGTGTGCAACGGCTCCGAGCTCGGCGGCGGTTCGATCCGCATCCACCGCGAAGACGTGCAGAAGCGCGTGTTCGAGGTCATGGGCATCAGCGACGAGCAGGCCGACGAGCAGTTCGGCTTCCTGCTCGACGCGTTCAAGTTCGGGGCCCCGCCGCACGGCGGGATCGCGCTCGGCATGGACCGCGTGCTGCAGCACCTGTCCAAGACCGAGTCGATCCGTGAGGTCATCGCGTTCCCGAAGTCCGGCAACGGCTTTGACCCGCTGACCGCAGCGCCCGCGCCCATCACCGACGCGCAGCGCGCCGAGGCCGGCGTCGACTTCGAGCCCGAAGACGACGAGGCCTGAGCCCGACGCAGACTCGCACCCGGGTCGCACGCACTCTTCGGATTCGTGCGACCCGGGCGCTTTTCTGCGACGTTCAACCGAGGAGCGCGAACGCGGGGACGATGTTCTCGTTCCACACGTCGACGCCGAGCTTCGCGATCAGGCCGACCACGACCACGAGGAACACGACGCGGATGAAGGTCGTCCCCCGCGAGATCGCCATCCGCGATCCCAGGTAGCTGCCCGCGACGTTCGCCACCGCGAGGATGCCGCCCAGCAGCCACAGCACCGCGCCGTGCGGGATGAACAGCATCAGCGCGCCGGCGTTCGTCGCGAGGTTCACGATCTTGGCCTTGGCGCTCGCCTGCAGGAAGTCGTAGCCGAGCAGCGCGACGAGGGTGATGACGAGGAAAGTTCCCGTGCCCGGGCCGATCATCCCGTCGTAGAACCCGATGCCGAGCCCGGCGGCGCCCGCCATGATGTGGTGCTTGTGCCCGTGGAACCGCAGCTTCGTCGCCGCGCCCATCTGCGGCCGGAACGCGGTGAACAGGGCGACGACCAGCAGAGCGATGACGATGATCGGCTTGAATGCGGCGGGCGGCAGTACCGTCGCGACGGCCGCGCCCCCGAACGATCCGATGAACGCGATCGCCGCCATCGGCAACGCCGTGCGGATGTCGGGTTTGGCGCGGCGGTAATAGGTGACGCTGCTGGTCGCGGTGCCGAAGACGGAGGCGAGCTTGTTCGTCGCGAGTGCCTGCACGGGCGAGATGCCGGGGATCAGCAGCAGCGCCGGCAGCTGCAGCAGACCGCCCCCGCCGACGACCGCATCGATCCAGCCGGCGCAGAACGCGGCGATGACGACGAGGAGGAGCATCCCCCAGGTGAGCTGCTCCAGTCCGAGCACGGCGCCGATATCCACTCGGCCATGATTCCAGAGAGTCGGCCGCGCGCAGGCATCCGCTCCGCCCGCTGGCAGACTGGTCGCATGCTCGACGCCCTCCCACTGCCCCACTCCTTCGAATCGCGCATCGGGACGGCCGTGCTCCGCCGTGCGGTGGTCGACGATGCGGATGCCGTGATCGCGTTGCTCGCGGACGACCCGATCAGCGCGGCGCGGGGCGATGTGGCATCCGACGAGGATCGCCCTGTCTACGCTCAGGCACTCACCGAGATCCTGGCCGAGCCCTCGAACGATCTGCTCGTCGTCGAGCTCGACGGTGCGGTCGTCGGCACGCTGCAGCTCACCTCGATCCCCGGGATGTCCCGCCGTGGTGCACGGCGGCTGCTGGTCGAGGCGGTACGGGTGCACAGCGGGCTGCGGTCGTCGGGCATCGGTTCCGCGGTGATGCGCTGGGTGGGAGAAGCGGCCGCCCCCGCGGTCGGCGCGTCGATGGTGCAGCTCACCTCGGATGCCGCCCGCACCGACGCACACCGCTTCTACGAGCGCCTCGGCTACGTGGGCTCACACCGCGGCTTCAAGTACAACGTCCCGCAGGTCTGACCGTCCCGTTCGCGCGGCCGATCGCAGCGTCCTCGGCCTGATTCTCGGATTCAGGCCGAGCGAAGCGCGGAAGGCCGAGCGAACCGCACCCCGCATCCGTCCCGCCACCGCAACGACACTCGCTGTTCACCCGACCCGGGACGGTCGGCAACCTGCGCCTCATAGTGTCCTCTCGCAACCCGAAACCGGCGCACCCCGCCGGACACCGAGAGGACACTCATGGCTCGCTTCACCCGCCGCGCGCGCATCGGCGCCGGCATCGCCCTGGCCACCACGGCCGCACTCGCGCTGACCTCCTGCGCGTCCGCCACCGACGCGCCGGCGTCGAGCAGCGAGACGGTCGATGCCGCCGCGGCCACGTCCGTGGAGGACTTCGGCACGTTCGCCGATCTCGAGGCCGCTGCCAAGGAGGAGGGGTCGCTCAACGTCATCGCCCTTCCCCGCGACTGGGCGAACTACGGCGAGATCCTCGACCTGTTCACCGAGAAGTACCCCGAGATCACGATCAACGAGGCCTCGCCCGACGTCTCCAGCGCCGAGGAGATCCAGGCCGCCGAGACCAACAAGGGCCTCGACACCGCGCCCGACGTGTTCGACCTCGGACTGACCGTCGCACTGCAGAACACCGACGCGTTCGCTCCCTACAAAGTGCAGACGTGGGACGAGATCCCCGACGAGCTCAAGGAGCCGACCGGACTCTTCGTCGGCGACTACGGCGGATACATGTCGATCGGGTACGACTCGTCGAAGTTCGACGCGCCGTCCGAGCTCGCCGACCTGCTGTCGGCCGACTACAAGGGCGCCGTCGCGATCAACGGCGACCCGACCCAAGCCGGCGCCGCGTTCGCCGCCGTGGGCCTCGCGACCGTGCAGTCCGACGGCACGCTCGACGACTTCCAGCCCGGCATCGACTTCTTCTCGGACATGCAGACGGCCGGAAACCTGCTCAAGGTGGATGTCACCACGGCGACCATCGCGAGCGGCGAGACCCCGGTCGTCTTCGACTGGGACTACCTGAACGCCTCGCACACGGCCGACAACGAGGACTGGAAGGTCGTCGTGCTCGACGGCACCGGATACGCCGGCTACTACAACCAGGCCATCAACGTCGACGCCCCGAACCCGGCGGCGGCCCGCCTGTGGCAGGAGTTCCTCTACAGCGACGAGGTGCAGAACCTCTGGCTGAAGGGTGGCGCGCGTCCGGTGCGCATGGAGGCCATGACCGAGGCGGGCACGATCGACGCCGACCTCGCGGCCGCGCTCCCCGAGGCTCCCGAGGAGACCGTGGTGCCGACCGAGGAGCAGTCGACGAACGCCGGCACGCTGCTCGGTGAGAAGTGGGCCGCGGCCGTCCAGTGACGACCATCTCCGCACCGGGGGTGGATGCTGCGGCATCCGCCCCCGCCACGGCCGCCGGGCCTTCGCAGCATGCGAGGGCCCGGCGGTCCGGCCCGTCCCCCGCGTGGCTCGGGCTCGTCCCGTTCGCGGCCTACGTCCTGCTGTTCCTCGCCGTGCCGACCATCCTCGCGATCGGCTCCGGCTTCTTCGACGGCGACGGCGCCTTCACCTGGACGAATGTCGCGGCACTCGGCGACCCGGTCGTGCTGAACACCTTCGCGAACTCCGCCTGGCTCTCCCTGCTCACGGCCGTCGTCGGTGCGGTCGTCGGCGCCCTCGTCTGCTACGCCCTCCTCGGCATGAATCCCGACGGGGTGATGCGGCAGTCGGTGGATGCCGCGGCCGGAGTGCTCGCCCAGTTCGGCGGGGTCATGCTGGCGTTCGCCTTCATCGCCACGATCGGCATCCAGGGTGTCGTCACCCTGTTCCTCCAGGACACGTTCGGGATCGACATCTTCGCGAACGGCGCCTGGTTGTACGAGCTGCCCGGGCTGATCCTCCCGTACATCTACTTCCAGATCCCGCTCATGGTCATCACGTTCATGCCCGCTCTCGCCGCGCTCAAGCCGCAGTGGACCGAGGCCAACCTCACGCTCGGCGGTAGCCGCTCCAGCTTCTGGCTGCGCATCGGCTTCCCCGTGCTCGCCCCCTCGTTCCTCGCCAGCCTGTTGCTGCTGTTCGCCAACGCGTTCTCCTCTTATGCGACGGCCGCCGCTCTCGCGAGCCAGGGTTCGCAGATCGTGCCGCTGCAGATCCGCACCGCCCTCACGAGCGAGACGCTGCTCGGGCGGGAGAACCTCGCCGGAGCCCTCGCACTCGGCATGATCGTCGTGGTGGCGGTCGTGATGTCCCTGTACTCGCTCATCCAGCGCCGCGCCGCCCGGTGGCAGTCATGAGTCGCCTCGGTCCCTCTCGCACGACCCGCTGGGTCATCGGCATCATCGTCGGCGCGTTCTTCGCCATCCCCCTCGCCTCGACCTTCCTGTTCACGCTCCGCGGGAAGGAGGGACCGACTCTCGAACACTGGGCCGCCCTCTTCGATCCGGCCGCCTCCGCCGCCATCAAGCCGATCTGGACGGGCCTGGGCAACTCGCTCATCCTCGCGGTCGTCACGGTCGTGATCGTGCTGCTCCTGTTGGCGCCGACCATGATCCTGGTCAACCTGCGCTTCCCGAAGCTCAAGCCCGCATTCGAGTTCGCGGCGCTGCTGCCGATCTCGATCCCCGCGATCGTACTCGTCGTCGGGCTCGCGCCCCTCTATCTGCAGATCGGGCGGACGCTGGGCACGGGCACCTGGACCCTCGCGTTCGCCTACGGCATCACGGTTCTCCCCTACGCCTCCCGATCGATCCAGGCCTCGATCGATGCCGCCGACCTGCGCACCCTCTCCGAAGCCGCACGCTCACTCGGCGCGAGCTGGCCGACCGTGGTCCTGAAGGTGCTCGCCCCGAATCTCCGGCAAGGGCTCCTCGCGGCATCGCTGATCTCGATCGCCGTCGTGCTGGGCGAGTTCACGATCGCCTCGCTCCTGAACCGCCCGGTGTTCCAGACCGCCATGGTCGTCGTGCAGAAGCAGGATCCCTACGCGCCGGCGATCTTCACCCTGCTGGCGCTGGCGTTCGTCTTCCTTCTGCTCCTCCTCATCGGCCGCGTCGCCCGCGGCACCGGAAAGGCCCGCTCATGACCCTCGATCAGGCGCTGCCGCGCACCAAGGACAACCTGCTCCTGGCACGAGCCGGTGAGGGGACCCGCGTCGAACTGCAGGGCATCGTGAAGAGCTACGCCGGCACGCGCGTGCTGCACGGGGTGGACCTCGACATCGCGCCCGGCGAGTTCGTCTCGCTGCTCGGCCCCTCGGGATGCGGCAAGACGACGCTGCTCCGGGTGCTCGCCGGACTCGAGGACGCCGACGAGGGTGCGGTGCTGCTCGGGGGCGGTGACGTGTCGCGTGTGCCGACGAACAGACGCGACATCGGCATGGTCTTCCAGTCGTACTCGCTGTTCCCGCATCTGCGGGTGGTCGACAACACGGCATTCGGTCTGCGGCGGCGCGGCGTCGGCAGGCAGGAGGCGCAGAAGCGCGCGCTCGATGCCCTCGCGCTGGTCGGCCTGGCGGACTTCGCCGACCGCTTCCCGCACCAGCTCTCCGGCGGGCAGCAGCAGCGGGTCGCGCTCGCGCGGGCTCTCGTCACCGAGCCCAAGGTGCTTCTGCTCGACGAGCCGCTGTCGGCACTGGACGCCAAGGTGCGCGTGCAGCTGCGCGATGAGATCCGCCGCATTCAGCTGCGCCTCGGCATCACGACGGTCTTCGTCACGCACGACCAGGAGGAGGCGCTGGCCGTCTCCGACCGGATCGCTGTGATGAACGCGGGGCGGATCGAGCAGATCGGCTCTCCCGAGCAGTTGTACACGACCCCTTCGACGGCGGGGGTCGCGGCCTTCGTGGGGCTCTCCAGCGTCGTCTCCGGCGTCGCCGAGGGCGACCACGTGCTGGTGTGGGGGCAGCGCCTCCCGCTGCAGTCGCCGGCAGACGGCCCGGTCGATGTGTACCTACGACCGGAGAACGTCCACTTCGCGTCGGAGGCGGATGCCGCCACCGACGCCCTGGTCGAGGAGAGCACGTTCCTCGGCAGCATGCGCCGCACCCTCGTCCGCACGGAGTCGGGCGAGCTCGTCCGGGTGCAGCATGCCCCCGGCATCCATCCCTCATTCGGCGACCGGGTGCGCATCGCCGTCGCCCCGGAGCCGGTCGCGGTGCACCCGCGCGGGTGAAGCCGCCCTTCCCACCGATATACCGGGACCGCTAGCGTGAGCCGCGAGGGCGGGTTCCCTCCATCCGAAAGAGAAAGGACGCCTCATGGCAGGCACGTTCGAGCTGTACACCGACAAGTCCGGTGAGTACCGGTTCCGTCTGAAGGCCGGCAACGGCGAGGTCATCGCGATCAGCGAGGGCTACTCGTCGAAGTCCGGCGCGCTGAACGGCATCGACGCCGTCCGCCGCAACGCCGCCGACGCCGAGGTCGTCGAGGTCGACTAGCTCGACACCGCCACTTCACGACGAGACCCCCTGGTGCAGACGTCTGCAACAGGGGGTCTCGTCGTGAAGGCGGGGTCTCGGCGGACCCTGCCGCCGCAACCTCAGAGCACGCGCGCCAGGAAGTCCTTCGTGCGCGGATGCTGCGGGTTCGCCAGCACTTCGCGCGGGTCTCCTTCTTCGACGATGTGTCCGCCGTCCATGAAGATCAGGCGCGAGCCGACCTCCCGCGCGAAGCCCATCTCGTGCGTGACGACGAGCATCGTCATCCCCTCGTCGGCCAGTGAGCGCATGACCTGCAGCACCTCGCCGACCAGCTCGGGGTCCAGTGCCGAGGTCGGCTCGTCGAACAGCATCATGTCCGGGTTCATGCACAGCGCACGCGCGATCGCGACGCGCTGCTGCTGCCCGCCGGACAGGTGTCCGGGGTAGGCATCCGACTTCTCGGACAGTCCCACGCGCTCCAGCATGGCGCGCGCGATCAGCTCGGCTTCCTTCTTCGAGCGCTTCTTCACCCGCTGCTGGGCGACCGTCAGGTTGCCGAGCACATCCAGATGTGGGAAGAGGTTGAAGCTCTGGAACACCATGCCGATGCGCGTGCGCACACCGTCGATGTCGACGTCGGGATCGGTGATGTCGATCCCCTCGATCAGCACCTTGCCGGCGGTCGGCTCCTCGAGCAGGTTGACCGACCGCAGCAACGTCGACTTGCCGGAGCCCGATGGTCCGATCACGCAGACGACCTCGCCTCGGGTGACGGTGAGGTCGATGCCCTTGAGCACCTCGTTGTCGCCGAACGACTTCACGAGCCCCTGCACATCGATCGCGGGGGCATGCACATCGATCAGTTCGGTGATCATCGCTGCCTCGCCATCCGACGCTCCAGCCACGCGCTGAAGCGCGTGAGCGGGATCGTCACGATCAGGTACAGGATCGCCGCCATGATCAGCGGCGTTCCGTTCGCGTTCTGGGTGCTCGCGTCACGCGCGAAGTTCGTGAGCTCTTTCGACCAGATGAAGGACCCGGCGATGAACAGCAGCGAGGTGTCCTTCAGCAGCAGCACGAACTCGTTGGTCAGCGGCGGGATGATGATCCGGAACCCCTGCGGCACGACGATCCAGAAGGTCGTCTTCATGGGCGACATACCCAGCGACCGCGCAGCCTCCGTCTGTCCCTTGGGGACCGCCTGGATGCCGGCGCGGATCGTCTCGGCCATGTACGCCGAGGCGACGAGGATGAGACCGATGAGTCCGAGCACGACCGGTCCGCCGAGCTTCGTCCCGGGAACGCCCACGGCGATCGGCAGGATGAAGGCGATGGCGAAGATCGTGAGGATCGCGGGGAGCCCCCGGAACAGCTCGATCCAGCACGTCGCGATCCAGCGGAACGGCGCGATGACCGACAGCTTCATCAGGGCCAGCAGCACACCGAGCAGCAGGCCGCCGACGAATGCCACGGCCGTGAACCACAGGGTGTTCACGAGTGCGGTCGTGATGATCCCGGGGAACATCTTCGCCGCGATCTCGGGGTTGAAGAACAGCGGTCCGATCTTCGCCCAGTCGGTGGTCACGATCGCCCAGACGGCGATCGCGATCAGCACCGCATAGACCGAATACCGATACAGCTTGCCCTTGGTGGTACGCCTCAACGCCATCGTCGAGGTCCTCCCGCTCTACCGACGCCGCCGGTCACTTGGCCGCGAGGTACTCGTCGTAGATCTCCTGGTACGTGCCGTCGTCCTGGAGCTCCTTGAGCGCCTCGTTGATGGCTTCACGGAGCTCGTCCTTCTCGCCCTTGGCGAAGGCGAAGCCGTACGACTCGTCGGTCGGGTAGGTCTCGACGATCTTGTACGCGGGGTCGTCCTGCTCGTGCACGTAGTTGACGGGCTGGTCCTGCAGGATCGCGTCGATCTGCCCGGCCTGCATCGCCGGCCACAGCTCACCGTCCGACGGGTACTGGACGAGCTGTGCGCCCTTGGCGTTCTCGGTCGCGTAGGACTCGCCGGTGGTGCCCTGCTGCACGCCGACGTTCTTGCCGTCGAGGTCGTCGATGGACTTGATGTCCGAGTCGGCGCGGACCAGCAGCGACTGCAGCGAGTCGACGTACGGGTCGGAGAAGTCGATGTTGGCCTTGCGCTCCTCGGTGATCGTCATGGCCGAGGCGCCGATGTCGCACTGACCCGAGACGAGGATCGCACCCGACTGCAGCGGGTCGAAGCCCACGTCCTGCACGGAGACCTTGAGGTCGAGCTTCTCGGCGATCGCGGCGAGCAGGTCGATGTCGAACCCGGAGTACTCGATGTCGCTGGACGGGTCCTCGACCTCGAACGGCGGGTAGGGCACGTCGGAGCAGACCGTGAGCGTGCCGGCCTCGATCAGGCCGTACTCCTCGCCCGCGGCGGGAGCGTCGCTGCTGCCCGCATCGGACGAACCGGTCGCGCAGCCGGCGAGCGCGAGAGTGGCGGTCGCCATGAGGGCGAGACCGGCGATGAGGTTACGACGAGTCATGTCGGCTCCTGTAAGACGAGGGCGGGGTGTGCCCACGGACGGGTAGGAGAACATCTAAACATGCGGCTCGTCGCGTGACCAATGACATCAGTCGGTCGACGTATCACGTTTGCGTTGCAAGTGCACGTCAGCGGCGACGTGAAATCAAGTGCCGCACCGTGTGCGACGCGGTCTCAGACCTCGAAGTCGACCGCTGCGCGCGAAGAGACCACCGAGCGGATGTAGCCGGCGACCTCCTCGTGCGCGGGATGCACCTGGTACGCGTCGATGTCGGCGACCGAGTCGAAGTCGGCCACGAGCGTCACGTCCCAGTTGGTCTCCGGGTAGGCCGCGTTGGCACCGGCGGAGATCGTGAGCAGCTGCGGCACGACACCCTCCAGGGCGTTGAGGCGACGAGCGACCTCGGCCGCCTGCTCTGCGCGCACGGCGGCGTCCTCGGCCGCGAGCTTCCACATCACGACATGGCGGATGGTCACAGGGATTCCTTCGTCTCGGTTCGCGCCTCACCGCGGACCGCGGTCTCCAGCGCCTCACGCAGTCGTTCGGGCGATACGCGCCAGTGCGCGTGCAGATCGCCGTCGATCAGGACGACGGGGATCTTCTCCCACCACAGCTCATACAGTGCGGGGTCGTCCTGGATGGACGCCTCGACGATCTCGATCTGCTCCGCGGCGGCGTCGGGCAGCTCGGCGACGACAGCGTCGATCACGTCGGAGGCCACCTCGCACAGATGGCAGTCGGGCTTGCGGATCAGGGTCAGCGTGGTCACGCCGACGGCACCTCGACAGCGCGCCCCTGGGAGATCCACTCCCCCGTGCCGCCCTCGACGTTGGTGGCATCGAAGCCGCGGGACTCCAGCGCCTCGACGACGCGGGCGGAGCGACCGCCGGCCTGGCAGATGACGTCGAACGACTCCGCCGGCAGCTCATCGAGCCGGTTGCCGATCTCGGACATGGGGATGTTGACGGCGCCGGGCACATGGCCTGCAGCGAACTCGTCCACCTCCCGCACGTCGATGAGCGGAACACCCGACCGCTCGGCGAGTTCGGTGACGGTGATCGACTTCATGACATCCTCTCGGCGGTACGGAACTGCGGGCAGAGACACAAAGCGCCCGTCCGAAGACAGGCGCTCGTGTCTGGTCGCTTACTTCTTGTTGCGACGCTGGTGGCGAGTCTTACGAAGCAGCTTGCGGTGCTTCTTCTTCGCCATGCGCTTGCGGCGCTTCTTGATGACAGAACCCACGGAAACCTCACTAAGTCAGTGGCTGGGTGTCGCCGAAATCGGACACCCGGGTACGGGCACGGAAAATGCCTCGGGTCAGTCTAGCAAACCCGACGGGCTCCGCCGCGCGCGCCTCAACCGACGTCGGCGATGGGCCGCTGCAGCGCATCGGCCACGGCGGACTCGGGCACGCGATAGCTGCGGCCGAAGCGAACGGCCGGCAGCTCCCCGGCGTGAACCAGCCGGTACACGGTCATCTTGGACACGCGCATCAGCTCGGCGACCTCGGCCACCGTGAGGAATCGGACATCTGGAACCTCGGGCATCCCACGTACCCCTTTCTCGATGTGCACACTCTATGGGGTAGCTGGGACGCATGTAAACCCATGTGGCCCGTGTGATCAACGGGACGAATGCGCGGTCACTGACCCGCGACGACGGTACGCACTGAACCCGGGACGCGGGTCAGGCCGGCTTCTTCGCCTTGGCCAGTCGTTCGCGCGCCTCGCGAAGCGCCTGCCGCTCGATCTTGTGGGCCGCACGCAGAGCCTTCTCCGCGTCACGCACCGCCCTTTGCGCCTCCTTCAGGCGGCGGTCCCCCGCGAACTCTGCGGGCTCGAGGTCGACCCAGTCGGTCGCAGTGGAATGCTCCTCCCCGCGGTCGAGTCCGGCGATATAGGCAGCCACACCGTCGAGGGTCCGCTCGACCCCGAAGCGGAACGGGTCGGAGACGGAGAGGAACACGTCGTCCTGGATCGCGCGACGCAAAGCCGGGAACTCCTCGGCGGTGATCACCCGATCGAAGAGTGCCGCCTCGCGAGCGGAGACCTCGTCCGGAGTCAGCCCGCTACCACGAGCCTGCTCCGTGTAGCCGGCCTGAACGATTCCGCACCAGCGAGCATGCCCCGTCATGGCGAGCGCGACGGCCAGCCGCTCCTCGGCGGTCAGCGGGGTCTCTTCGAGCGCGGCGAGGCCTGCATCGAGCCAGGCGGAGCTGTTCGGAGTGATCGGCGATCCGGTGATCGGCAGCGAGAGCATCCAGGGGTGGCGCAGGTAGAGCATGATCTGCGCCTCGTACAGCGCCAGCAATCGTGCGCGCCATCCGTCGACCTCGAGGTGGCTCGCCGGCGGAAGCCCTGTCGCCTCCTCCTGCATGAGCAGCAGCAGATCGTCCTTGGCGGTCACGTAGCGATAGAGGGACATGGGCGTGAAGCCGAGCTTCGCCGCCACCGCCGCCATCGACACGGCGCCGATCCCCTCGGCATCGGCCAGCTCGACGGCGGCGTCGACGATCTTCTCGACGCTCATCTCCCGCTTGGGTCCGCGCTGCGGGTTCGCGGCGACACCCCAGGCGAGCGCGATCCCCCGTGGCAGCTCCGGCGGCTCGGTCTCAGTCATGCGCTCATCCTACTTCTGTTTATTTCATAAACAGTGTGTTACGGTCATACACAGTTGCGTTGCTCATACACAGTTTCCTTCATGCACAGAAAGGATCACCTGATGGACACAGCCATCGAGGTGCGCGGCCTGCACAAGGCCTTCGCCCAGAAGACCGTCGTCGACGGCCTGGACTTCACCGTCGGACGCGGAGAGGTCTTCGCCCTGCTCGGACCAAACGGGGCGGGAAAGACGACCACGATCAACATCCTCACCACACTCACCCGTGCCGACGCCGGTGCGGTGGCCGTCGCCGGGTGGGATGTGCACACCCACGCGGTCGAAGTGCAACGCCGCATCAGCCTCACCGGTCAAGCGGCCGCCGTCGACGACGCCCTGACGGCGACGGAGAACGTGGTCATGTTCGCCCGGCTCGCCGGGCTCGGCCGCGCAGCCGCCGCGCGTCGTGCGAGCGAACTGATCACCCAGTTCGATCTGACCGACGCCGCCGCCCGCACCGTGCGCACGTTCTCCGGGGGGATGCGCCGTCGACTCGACCTCGCCCTGAGCTTCGTCGTGACCCCCGAGGTGCTCTTCCTCGACGAACCGACGACCGGCCTCGACACCCGGAGCCGCCGCGACCTGTGGGACATCATCCGGACGCTCGCGGCGTCAGGCACCACGGTGTTCCTCACGACGCAGTACCTGGAGGAGGCCGATCAGCTCGCCGACCGGATCGCCGTGCTGCACGACGGCCGCATCGCCGCGCTCGGCACACCGGCGGAGCTGAAGGCGCGCATCGGCGGAGACACGGTCGAGCTCCATGACAGCGACGGCGCACTCAGCCGACAGATCCCCACCGACGGCACGGTCGCCGACCTGCGGCGAGCGCTCGACCTGCTCGACGAGGAGGGCGCCGACGGTGTCATCACGCTGCGACGCCCCACCCTCGACGACGTCTTCCTCGCCGTCACCTCGCCCACCTCGACTTCTCGCCCCGTGAAGGAGAACGCATGAACGCCACCCTGGCCACGCCTCGACCGACGGCATCCACCCCCTCCGCGCCCTCTCCGCGTCCGAGGCTGCGCGGGTTCGCCGCCGAGGCCGTCTTCGTCGGACGGAGCCTGCGCCATTCCGTGCGCGACGGCGAATCGCTGCTGATGGCGATCATGCTGCCGGTGATGCTCATGCTGATGTTCACGTGGGTCTTCGGCGGCGCCATCGGCCCTTCGGGCGCATACGTCGACTACGTCGTGCCAGGCATCATCCTGACGTGCGCCGGCTTCGGAGCATCGTCCACCGCCGTGTATGTCGCGAACGACATGCGCACCGGCATCATCGATCGGATCCGCACCATGCCCCTGCGTGCAGGCGCCGTGCTCACCGGGCACGTCGTCGCCAGTGTGCTGCGGAACCTGGTCGCCACCGCGATCGTGATCGGCGTCGGCGTGCTGGTCGGGTTCCGACCCACCGCGAACCTCGGGGAATGGATCGCGCTGGCGGGCCTCATCACCCTGTACATCCTCGCCATCACCTACCTGTTCGCGGCGATCGGTCTCGCCGCAGGAAGCCCGGAGGGCGCGAACGGCTACGGTTTCGTCCTGCTGTTCCTGCCCTATCTCTCCAGCGCGTTCGTGCCCGTCGCGAGCATGCCGGAGTGGCTGCAGCCGATCGCGGGCAACCAGCCGATCACGCCCATCGTCGAGACGATCCGCGCCCTCCTGATGGATACGCCCCTGCAGGGCGAAGCCTGGTGGGCGATCGGCTGGTGCCTGGTCATCCTGCTGATCGCGGTGACGTGGGGCGCGTGGCTCTTCCGCCGCAAGGCGGGACGTCGCTGAGGATGCCTGGACGTCTCAGGCGCCGAGGCGCTTGAGTGCGTTGGCGACGGCATGCTTCGCGGAGGCCGCGGCGCGACCGACGACCTCCGCGGCGTGCGCGGCGCTGTCGTTCACGGGGTAGTCGATGTCGGGGGCCTCGTCGCCGTACGCATCGACGAGGAAGGGGACCAGCCAGTCGTCGACGACCTCGAGCGGCTCGACGGCGAGACTGTAGAAACGACGCTGTCCGTCTTCGCGCACCGAGACCAGCTCGGCATCGCGCAGCACCTTCAGGTGCTTCGACACGGTGGGCTGGCTGATGCCGAGGTCGGCGACGATCTGGCTGACGCTGGTGCCTGTCTCTCCTTCTTCCGTGCGTCGCAGCAGGAGCTGGAGGATGTCGCGCCTCGTACCGTCTGCGATCACGTCGAAGATGTCCGTCATGTGATCAGGGTAGTCGGCTCCGGCACGGAGTACCATGACGAAGGCTCGGCGACAGGCGCCGCGTGTCCGCAGCGCGCGGGCAAGAGAGAATCACGAGGGGGCAGCGATGTCGGGCATCGTTTCGGCGTCGTCCCCACGACAGGCCCTCAAAGGCGCCGCCGGACGGGTGAAGCACCTCGTCACGTCCTCGCCCTCCCGCTTCGCAATCGTCGTGTTCGCGCTCCTGATCCTCGTGTTCACGGTGCTGCTGTCGCTGCCGATCGCCTCCGCGAGCGGCACGGTCACACCGCTGAGCGATGCGCTCTTCACCGCCGTGTCGACGATCTGCGTCACCGGCCTCGCCACCGTCGACATGGCCAACCACTGGTCACCCTTCGGCCACGTCCTGATCTTCCTCGGGGTGAACATCGGCGCCCTCGGCGTCCTCACGCTCGCGTCTCTCATGGGGATGCTGATCTCCAAGCGGCTCGGGCTGCGGGCCAAGCTGCTGGCAGCGGGCGACACCAATCCCCTCCGCGCGCACGGCGGCGTGGTGAACGAGAGCCAGACCGTGCGACTCGGAGAGGTCGGCCAGCTGCTGACCACGGTCGCCGTGTCGGCCCTCATCATCGAGGCATCGCTGGCAGCCCTGCTGTACCCGGCGCTGGTGATGGCGAAGGTCGACCCCATCGCCGCGCTCTGGGAGGCGCCCTACTTCGCGGCCATGGCGTTCACGAACACCGGTTTCGCTCCGAACGACGGCGGCGTCGCCGTGTTCGCGGACGACTACCTGGTGCTGTTCCTCCTCATGGTGGGCGTGTTCCTCGGCAGCATCGGCTTCCCCGTCATCTACACCCTCGCGAAGCACGTCTGGCACGTGAAGCGGTGGTCGCTGCACACCAAGCTGACGCTCGTCACCACGGTGCTTCTGTTCATCCTGGGCGCCGCCGTCTTCGTCGTCCTCGAGTTCAACAACCCGAAGACGTTCGGGTCGATGGATGCGGCCGACACCACCTTCCAAGCCTTCTTCCTCTCCGCCATGACCAGATCCGGCGGGTTCAACGTGATCGAGATGGACGATCTGAACGGCTCATCCCTGCTGGCCGCCAGCATGCTGATGTTCGTCGGCGGCGGCTCCGCCTCGACCGCCGGCGGCATCAAGGTCACCACTCTGGCCGTGCTCGCGATCGCCGTCTGGTCCGAGGCCAAGGGCCGCCAGTCGGTCGAGGCCTTCGGCCGCCGCATCCCCAGCGACGTGCAGCGCGTGGCACTCAGCGTCGTCGCGTGGGGCGCGACCATCGTCGCGCTCTCGACCATCACGATCTCCCAGATCACGAAGGATGACATCAGTCACGTGCTGTTCGACGTCATCTCGGCGTTCGGCACCGTCGGCCTGTCCACGGGGCTCACGGCAGAGCTCCCTGATTCGGCCTCGTACGTCATGGCCGCGACCATCTTCATGGGGCGCGTTGGTACAGTGACACTCGCCGCGGCGGTCGCCGCGACATCGCGAACGCAGTACTACTCACTGCCCGTGGAAAGGCCGATCGTTGGTTGAAGTCCTCCGGGGCGACGCTCCCGTCCTCGTCATCGGTCTCGGTCGGTTCGGCGCTGCCTGCGCCGGCGAGCTCGACCGCCTCGACCGCGAGGTTCTCGCGATCGACGACAACCTCGAACTCGTGCAGAAGTGGTCCGACCGCGTCACCCACACGGTGCAGGCCGACGCGAAGAACATCGACGCCCTCCGCCAGGTCGGCGCCCAGGACTTCCAGGTCGCCGTCGTCGCGGTCGGGTCCTCGATCGAGGCGTCCGTGCTGATCACCGCGAACCTCGTCGACCTGAAGGTCCCGCAGATCTGGGCCAAGGCGGTCTCGCAGTCCCACGGCAAGATCCTCGCCCGTGTCGGTGCGAACCACGTCATCTACCCCGAGCGCGAGGCCGGCGAGCGCGTGGCGCACCTCGTGAGCGGGCGGATGCTCGATTTCATCCGCTTCGACGACGACTTCGTCCTCGCCAAGATGTACCCGCCGAAGTTCATCCGCGGCGTCGGCCTGAACGAGTCGGGCGTGCGCTCGAAGTACAAGGTCACGGTCGTCGGTGTGAAGAGTCCCGGCAAGCCGTTCCGCTACGCCGAGGCGAACACCATCGTCACGAACCACGACCTCATCATCGTGTCCGGCACCAACAGCGACATCGAACGCTTCGCCGGCCTCGACCGCTGACCTCGGACACATCCGATCCCTCGACTCCCCCTCACGGCGGATGCATCGTCGTGCACGGCCGTGGTGGGATGGGATGCATGACCGACAACGCAGCGGCCCCTCCCGTCCTCGCCCTCCGCGGGCTCCGCAAGCAATTCGGGCAGAAGATCGCGGTCGATGACCTCTCCCTCGATGTGCCGGCCGGATCCATGCTCGGGCTCCTCGGCCCCAACGGCGCGGGCAAGACCACGACACTCGCCATGACCACGGGTCTGCTGCGGCCGGATGCCGGCGCCGCGTGGGTGCTGGGCGCGGACGTATGGCAGAACCCCGCCGACGCGAAGGCCCGGATGGGCGTGCTCCCCGACGGCATCCGCATGCTCGACCGCCTCACCGGTGCCGAGCTGCTGCGCTACACCGGGTTGCTGCGCGGCATGGCCGAAGCCGAGGTGGTCTCGCGTAGTGACGAACTCCTCGCCGCGCTGGGCCTCACCGATGCTCGGGACCGGCTCGTGGTCGACTACTCGGCGGGCATGCGCAAGAAGATCGGCCTGGCGTGCGCGCTGATCCATGCACCTCGTCTGCTGATCCTCGACGAGCCGCTGGAAGCCGTCGACCCGGTGTCCGGCGAGACGATCCGGCAGATCCTCCGGGCGTTCGTCGACGGCGGCGGCACCGTGGTGCTGTCCAGCCACGTGATGGAGCTCGTCGAGTCGATGTGCGATCGGGTCGCGATCGTCGCCGAGGGACGCCTGCTCGCGAACGGCACTCTCGACGAGGTGCGCGCCGGACTGTCGCTGCAGCAGCGGTTCCTCGCCCTGGTGGGGGCGCATGACCTCGGGACGGAGACGCTCGCATGGTTGCGCTCCTCGTAAGCCTGCGCTGGCGCCAGCTGCGCCACCAGTTGTCGCGCAATCCCTGGATGGTCGTCACCCTGATCATCACCGGACTGATCGCCCTCGGATTCCTCGCCGCACTGACGGCGGGACTCGTGGCGCTGCGGTTCGCCGCCCCTGACGCCGCCGTCACCGCGATCGTGCTGGCGGGCACCGTCATCGTCCTCGGCTGGTGGGTCGGGTCGATCCTGGTCAGTGCCGATGACTCGCTCGCGCCGGAACGGTTCGCGCTGCTCCCCCTGACCGCAAGCTCCCTGCTGCCGGGCTTCGTCGTCGCGGGGGCGACGACGGTGGGCGGCATCGGCACCACCGTCGCACTCCTGCTCATGCTCCTCGGCTGGTCGGTGAGCCTGCCTGCGCTGCTGACCGCCCTGATCATGATCCCCGTCGCCGTGGCCACCTGCGTGCTGGGCGCCCGCGTCGTGAGCGGTGTGCTGGCCGGCTGGCTGGCCCGCCGCAGCGCGCGCGACCTGGTGGTGATCGTCGGCGTGGTGCTCCTCTCCTCGTCCGGTGTCTTGCTCAACGTGGGGATCGGCGCGCTGGTCCGGGTGAACGATGTCGGCGGAGCCTTCACGACCATCGCCGACATCGCCGCCTGGACTCCGATGGGCGCCGTCTTCGGCGTCTCCGGATCCGTGGCTCAGGGCGACTTCCTCACGGCGGCGCTCCGGCTGCTCATCGCTCTCGCCACAGTCTCAGCCCTGTGGTTCGCGGCACAGGGCCTGCTCGCTGCGCGCCTGGTCGCCCCCATCCAGGACGCCGGCGGCGGACGCGTGCGCTCGGCCGGGCTGCTCGACCGGATACTGCCGGCCAGCCCGGTCGGGGCGATCGCCGCCCGCACGCTGCGATACTTCCGGCGCGACCCCCGGCAGATCGTGAACGTCGTGATGCTCCTGCTGCTGCCCGCGATCTTCATCGGGCTCTCCCTGATGAACGGGCTGCAGGACGAGTCCATCGGGTTCGGTCCGGCCATCATCCTCATCCCGACGATCAACGCGCTCCTCACCGGCACGATCGTGCAGATGGCGATCGCCTACGACAACGACGCGGTCGCGGCCCACATCCTGAACGGCGTCAGCGGCGCCGCGGATCGGGCAGGGCGACTGCTCGGATTCGGGCTGATCGCGATTCCCGTGACGCTGCTGCTGTGCGCGGCCACCTGCCTGATCGCCGGCCGATGGGACCTGCTCCCCGCAAGCATCGGGTCGGCCTTCGGCCTGACGGCGATCTCGGCAGGCGCCGGGGCCTGGGTGGGCAGCTTCCTTCCTGGCCGCGCGCCCGCACCCGAGGCGAACCCCCTCGGCCGCGGCTCGTCCGGTGGCGTGCAGTCGCTGCTGGCGATGATCATCATCGGGCCGATCACTCTCGTGCTCGGGGCGCCGGCGCTCGGTTTCGCCATCGCCGGCATCTGGAATCCTGCGCTCGGCTGGGTGAGCCTCGGCTGCGGCGTCGTGCTCGGCGCCGCGGCCCTGTGGGGCGGGGCGGTGCTGGGCGGCAGCATCCTGAACCGGCGCTGGCCGGAAGTTCTCGCCGAGGTCTCCAGCGAGAGCTGAGCGGAGGTCGGGCGGTCAGGCGTCGATGTCGAGGACGAGTTCGACCACGTCATCGACGCCCAGACCCTCGCGGTCCTGGAGAACCTTCTTGATCGGAACGATGTAGCCGCCGTCCTTCGGCCAGAGGGCCGTGGTCACGGTGGTGGAACCGATGGTGACGGATGCGGGGATCATCCCCCACCCGTACGTGACGATCGAGGCGACCTCGTGGATCAGCTCGCTCTCGGCAGGCGGCACGGTGACGAAGTGGAACGGCGCCGGCCCGCGCCAGTACCAGATGACTCCCTCGATCCGCAGCTGCATGGCTCAGGCCCCGGCGGCGAGTTCCTTCGCCCGCGCGAGGGCTGCGTCCGCGGCATCCGCGAAGGTGCGGTCGAGCTGCGCGTCCTGCAGAACGGCGACCGCACGCTCGGTGGTTCCCTTGGGGCTCGTGACACGACGACGCAGCTCGGCGGGGTCCTCCCCCGACGCGTCGAGCAGCGCGGTCGCGCCGATGAAGGTCTGCTGCACCATCAGCCGGGCGTCGGGCTCGGCGAAGCCCATGCCGACAGCGGCCTTCGTGAACTCCTCGATCAGCAGGTACACGTAGGCGGGTCCGGAGCCCGAGATCGTGGACAGCGCGTCGATCTGCGACTCCGGAACCTCGACGACCGCGCCGACGGTCTCGAACAGCCGTCGGACGAGGGCGAGATCCTCGGCTGTGGCGGCGGAACCGGCAGCGAGACCCGTGACGCCCTTGCGCACGGTCGACGGCGTGTTCGGCATCGAGCGGATGACGCGGGCGTCGGCGCCGAGCACGTCCGCGAAGGTCTGGAGCGTGACGCCGGCGGCGACACTCACCACGATCGCGTCGTCCGTCAGGTGCGGAGCGATCTCGCGCAGCAGGTCGGGCACCATCGCGGGCTTGACGCCGACCAGCACGATCCGCGCGCTTGCGGCGGCCTCGGCGTTGCCGTCCGGCCGTTCGGCGAGCGCGATACTCGTGACCCCGTCGAGGCCGGCGAACGCCTCGGCCTTCTCCGCAGTACGGTTCGTCGCGGTGATCCCGCCGTCGATCCGGATGCCGGAGGCGACCACACCCCGGAGGATCGCACCGCCCATCGAACCGGCACCGAGAAAAGCGAGAGAAGGAAGCGAGTGAGCCATGTCGTCATCCTACGGCGGGCACTCCCGCAACCTCGGGCGGGCGGTTCTAGACTCGTCCCATGAGTGCATCCGGAGGCAACAAGGCCATCGTCGCGGCGTTCCTGGCGAACCTGGGTATCGCCATCGCGAAGTTCATCGCCTGGGCCCTCTCCGGCTCCGCCTCGATGCTCGCCGAGGCCATCCACTCCGTCGCCGACTCGGGCAACCAGCTGCTCCTGATGCTCGGCGGACGCAAGGCCAAGCAGGAGGCCGACCGCGCACACCCGTTCGGCTACGGCCGGGAACGCTACGTGTACGCGTTCGTCGTCTCGATCATCCTGTTCTCGGTCGGTGGCCTGTTCGCGATCTACGAGGGCATCGACAAGCTCACGAACCCGCACGAGCTGGACAAGACCTGGTGGTGGCTGCCCCTGGTCGTGCTCGTCGTCGCGATCGGGCTGGAGTCGTTCTCCCTGCGCACGGCCGTGCGCGAGAGCAACCTCGTGCGGGAGAAGGGGCAGTCGTGGGTGTCGTTCGTGCGCCGTTCGAAGGCCCCCGAGCTGCCGGTCGTGCTGCTCGAAGATGTGGGCGCTCTGACCGGTCTCACCTTCGCCCTGCTCGGCGTCGGGCTCACACTGCTCACCGGAAACCCCGTGTTCGACGCACTCGGCACCGTGATGATCGGTGTGCTGCTGGTGCTGATCGCCATCGTGCTGGGCATCGAGACCAAGAGCCTGCTGGTCGGTGAGGGCGCGACCCAGGCCGACCACGACCGGATCGTCGATGCCATCAACGCGGGCGACGAGATCGAGAAGATCATCCACATGAAGACCCTCTACCTCGGACCGGACGAGCTGATGGTCGCCGCGAAGATCGCCCTCAACGCCGACAAGCCGCTGCGCGAGGCCGCCGATGACATCAACGCGATCGAGGCCCGTATCCGCGACGCCGTGCCGGTCGCGCGCATCGTGTACATCGAGCCGGATGTGTACCGCCCGGCGATCGACCCCGAGCCATCGACCGACGTCTTCGTGCTGAAGTCGTCGGACTGATCGCGGAGTCCGACATGATGCAGGCGAGAAAACTCGTCGGTCTCCTGGGCGCGGCCGGTCTGGCCGTCCTGCTCTCCGGTTGCTCCCTGAACACGATGCTCTGGGGCGATGACGGAGCTGGGGTGATCGAGACGACCGAGGGCCTGATCGACGCAGCGACGGAAGGCGAAGCCGACTCGTACATGTGCGAGGGTCACGACCCGGAGCTTCGCGAACCGGCGGACTGGGAAGGGCTGTCCGCGGAGGAGCCCGAACGCTTCGTGGCGGACTACTGGCCGGATCAGGTTCCCCTGGAGCCACGCTGGAACATCGGCCTCTCCCTGCCTACGGAGCGCGTGGCCGGTGGCGTGGAATTCCCCGGCTACGTCTTCTACCAGGAGACCGACGACGGGCTGTGCGTCGTCGACGTCACCTGGTGGACCGTCGAATCCGAGGGCTGACGAGCCCGACGCGCGCGAGCTGCGGCGGCGGCTCAGCGCCGCTGCTCGAAGAACGTCCGCAGCAGTGCCGTCGCCGCCTCCGCCTCGATTCCGCCGATCACCTCTGCCCGATAGGGCAGCCGCCGATCACGCAGCACGTCGTACATGGAACCGGCCGCACCCGCCTTGTCATCCCAGGCACCGAAGACCACCCGACCGACGCGTGCCTGCAGGATCGCACCGGCGCACATGATGCACGGCTCGAGGGTCACGACCAGCGTGTGCCCCTCGAGATTCCAGGACCCGACGGATGCCGCCGCATGCCGCAGCGCCTCGATCTCGGCATGCCCGGTCGGATCGTTCGTCGCCTCGCGGGTGTTGCGCCCCTCGGCGATGATCATCCCGGCGGGGTCCAGGAGCACGGCGCCGACGGGGATCTCCGACGCTGCCGCGGCCTCGGCAGCGAGCTCGAGCGCACGCCCCATCGCGAGGTCGTCGGCAGCGGTCATGCGTCGAGCCTACGACAGCCGCCGGCCGCCGCCGGTGCCCTCGATGTCGTTCCCGGAGGCGCGGCGCATTACCCTGTATCCATGCGCGTTCACGTGGCCGACCACCCTCTCATCACTCACAAGCTCTCGGTGCTGCGCGACGTGCGCACCCCTTCGCCGGTGTTCCGGCAGCTGACGGAGGAGCTCGTCACGCTGCTCGCGTACGAGGCGACCCGCAACGTGAAGGTGAGCCCGGTCGAGATCACCACGCCGGTGACGACGACGATGGGCGTCAAGATCTCCGAGCCGCGACCGATCGTGGTGCCGATCCTGCGCGCCGGCCTCGGCATGCTCGAGGGCCTCGTCAAGCTGCTCCCGACCGCCGAGGTCGGGTTCCTCGGCATGGTCCGCGACGAGACGACGTTCGAGCCGACGACCTACGCCGAGCGCCTCCCCGACGACCTCAGCGACCGCCAGTGCTTCGCGATCGACCCGATGCTGGCCACCGGCGGCTCGCTCGCCGCGGCGATCCAGTTCCTGTTCGACCGCGGCGCGAAGGACGTCACCGCGATCTGCCTGCTGGGCACACCGGAGGGCGTCGCCGCGATCGAGGCCATGGCCGGTGACCGCGATGTGACCCTCGTGCTGGGTGCGCTCGATGAGCGTCTCGACGAGAAGGGGTACATCGTGCCCGGGCTCGGCGACGCCGGCGATCGGCTCTACGGCACGGTCTGACCCAGCCGACTGCACCCCGCGATGCGGTCGTCTCACAGAGCCCGTCGAAGCGGGGGCACTCAGTCCGCCGCGCCGACCAGACGGGCGAACGCGCTGAGGCGAGCGACTCCCTCCGGGGTGTACGGCAGATCGTCGAGCAGTGCGGGCGAGTGGATCAGGTAGGCGACAACCTGCGCGCGGGAGATCGCCACGTTCAGTCGGTTCTGCAGCAGAAGGAACTCCGGGCCGCGCGGAGCGTCCCGCCCGCTGGAGGCCGCGAGCGAGGTGATCGAGACGACCGCCTCCTTGCCCTGGAAGTTGTCGACCGTGCCGACCGGGACGTCGTGATAGCCCGCCGTCGCGAGTGCATCGAGCACGAGCTGACGCTGTGCGTTGTAAGGCGTGACCACGATGATGTCGGCGGGCACGAGCGGCCGGGTGGACCGGGACTCGTCGTTGTCGGTGAAGGAGCGACCGACCAGGTCACGGACCAGCCGGACGACCTCGGCTGCCTCCTCGGGCGACTGCGTGGAGTTGCCGCGGTGCCGCAGTGGGATGACGTGCAGACCAGGTTCGATCCCCTGGACCGCCCGCAGCTCGGTACCGGGGGCTGACGCCAACTGTCCCGCGTAGGCCAGCGTGGATACCGGTGCCGCGACGAAGGGATGCATCCGCCAGGAGCGCGCGAGGAAGTAGCCGTACTCCGGCCGCACGACCGGGTCGCCATCCATCACCCAGCCGAGCGCGGAGGCGTCGACCGGTTCGGGGTGGGCGCCCTGACTCACCTGCGGAAGCTGCTGCGGATCGCCGAGGAGCAGGAGCCGCTTCGCCCCGGCGGCGACCGCGATGGTCGAGGCAAGCGAGAACTGCCCCGCCTCGTCGATCACGAGCAGGTCGAGCCCGTCGCGGTCGACCCGCTGGGTGTTGCTGAAGTCCCAGGCGGTCCCGCCCACGACGGCACCCTCGGAGGCGTGCTCGGCGAGGAAGGCCGCCATCCCGGGCTTCGGGATGGTCGTATACGAGTGTGCCGCATCCGGATCCTTCGGAGCCTTGGCGACCTGAGCCGGTGCAACACCATCGGCCACGACCCGCTCGAGCAGCGTCTCGATGATCGCGTGCGACTGCGCCACGACGCCGACCTTGAAGCCGTGCTCGTTCACGAGCCGCGCGATCACCCGGGACCCGGTGTAGGTCTTGCCCGTTCCCGGAGGGCCCTGCACCGCGAGATAGCTGCGGTCGAGGCCGAGCACCGCCGACACGATCGCGCCGACGGTGTCGTCGCCGGCAGCGGGGAGAGGTTTCCCCGACAGGGTGCGCGGAGGAATCCGGCGCAGGATGTCGGTCGCGGCGTCGTCCGGGAACCCCGGAGCTGCGGCGTGCACCGCATCGGCCCACTCGTCGATCGCTCCCTGGAGGGAGACGACACGCGGTGGTGCGGCCGGGGTGAGGGCGAGCGGCAACTCGTCCCACGTCTGTCCCTGGACCGCCGACTCGGTGATGAGGTAGCCGTCGTCGAGCACCTCCGCCACCGTGACCGTGTGCGGCACATGCACCGCACGCGACGGGACCTCGGTGTCGAACGGCGCCGGAACTCCGTAGAGTGCGAACGGCTGCGACCCGGCGCCGAGCGTCGTGCCGGGCGAAACCTCGCCGCGGATCTCGACGTCGCGGGACATCACCCGACGCCCCTCACCGATGCTCCAGTCGCGACGGACGGTCGAGGACGGACGGTCGACCCGCACCACATCGCGCGTGCCGTCCCACATGGTCACCGGTTCGCGCAGCCGCTGGAAATGCGACACCCAGAAGCTCTTCGCCTCGCGCGGGAAATAGTCGATCGCGGCGGCCGCGAGTCGATGGACGAGCCCGTCGTCACCCGCCTCGACCGCGCGCTCGGCATCTGCGAGCAGTGCGACCGAGCGCGGGGACGGCTCGTAGATGACCTCGTCGGCTGCGTCGGGCGGAGCCGGGGTGACGCCCTCTTTGCGAGCGATGTCGATCAGCCAGTTGCGCAGACGCCTGGTCGACACGCAGTCGTAGCGGTTGTAGTCGGCGAGGTCCGCCAGGACCGCGTCGGCCCCGGCCTGCTCCCCCGCAGCGGCGAGCTCACGAGCCGCGACGTACTGCACGATCGAGTCGTCGCCCTTCTGCACGTCGCTGGTTCGCACGTCGTCGCCCATGTACAGCGGCTCGAGCTTCTTGATCGAGTACGAGCGCGAACCGACGCGCACCGTCCGCAGCACGAGCGGGTACAGGTCGACGAACACGCCCTCGCGCAGCAGCCGATCGACCTCCCCCTCGCGCACGCCGTGCCGCGCCGCCATCGCCACCAGGTGCGAGGTCTCATAGGGCGCGTAGTGATAGATGTGCATGCCGGGGTGCGCGGTCCTGCGCGCATTCACGAAGTCGAGGAACGTCTCGAGCGCCCGCTTCTCGTCGGCGAAGGTGTGCGCCCACAGCGCCGAGTACTGGTCGGCGTTGTCGACCCACCCGAAGAGGTAGTCGATCCCCCAATGCCCCTCGCCGTCGGCGGCAGGCTCCGTGTAGAGCGGGTCGCCCTCGAAGTCGAAGAAGATGTCGCCATGGCTGGGCAGCGGGAGGGTATGGATCGCCGGCGCGTAGTGCACGTCGTAGGTGGGCCGCCCCTCGGCATCGGCGTGCAGCTGCAGTCGCGCCTGGGCGCGAAGCGTCTCGAACGTGTCGATGTTCATGCCCGGCGGCGGCACCGATGCCTCTGCCAGCGCATCGATCGTCTCGATGCCGGATGCCCGCAGTCGCGCACGCTGCACCGGGCGCATCCGCGCGACCATCAGGAGATCGCGGTGGGCGAGCACCTGCTCCTCGCAGGTCGCGCACCGCCCGCAGGCCACGATCTGCAGGTCGCCGCGATCGTCTCCCCAGGCGAGCGGCGCACCCGCCGCCCCATCGGCGATGCGCCGGTCGGCGATGAGCGCCCGCAGCCGAGCGCGCCGCACCTGGAAGAGCGGAAGGAGATCATCCACCTGATGGGTGCTGAGCGTGCCGTCGCCGAGGATCAGGTCGACCTCGTCGGACCGGGGGATGCCGAGGCGGTCGAGCTGGTCGACGTATGCCGCGAGCTGCATGAGGGCAGTGACTCGCGCCTTGCGCGCGAGCTTGGAGTCCTGCACGCGCCACCGGCCGTCGTCGTCCTTGCGGAGGAAGTCGGCGAATCCGACGAACTCGTCGGTGGAGAAAGCCGCTTGGAACACCACGAGCGCATCGGAGCGCAGCGCCGCGACCGTCTCGTCGATCGCCTCCGCCAGCGCCTCGGCATCGACCGACGAGACCTTCTCGATGCGGTGGACACTCGCATCGCCCAGATCGTCGATGTACCGGGCGAGCACGTTCTGCTCGTGCACGTCGCCGAGCTCGGCGGCACGCTTCAGAGTCGCGTCTTCGGGCTCTTCGACAGCAGGGACCCGCCCCAGCTTCGCGTCGATCGCCCGACACCACGCGAACTCGCACTCGGCGGCCGCCTTGAGGTCGCTCGCGCTCCAGATGACGCGCTGCGCCTGAGTGTCGATCCGCACGATGCTCCCGTTCTGTCGGATGCTTCGACACTATCCGCGGCATCCGACACCCGCGAAGCGGGAGCCTCGAGTGAGAGCGCGGTCAGCGCCACCAGGTGTCGTCCGGGGTCACCGGGAGGTGCCGCTTGTGCTGCGTGGCGAGGTATCGCGCCTCGATGCGGCCGGCGACCTCGGGGTCGACCGGGCGCCCCTCCAGGAAGTCGTCGATCTGCTCGTAGGTGAGACCGAGTTCGTCCTCGTCGGCACGACCGGGCTGGCCGTCGAGCAGGTCGGCGGTGGGCACCTTGAACGCGAGACGATCCGGAGCATCCAGGAACTGCAGGAGCGAGCGTCCCTGGCGCTTGGTGAGACCGGACAGCGGGAGGATGTCGGCCGCGCCGTCGCCGAACTTCGTGTAGAAGCCGGTGACCGCTTCGGCGGCGTGGTCGGTGCCGATCACGAGGAGCCCGTCGTGACCTGCGAGCGCGTACTGCGTGACCATGCGGAGGCGGGCCTTGATGTTGCCGCGGTTGAAGTCGCTGATGTCGCTCGTGACCGCGAACTCGATGTCTTCCTCGACGCCGTCGACGCCGTTCTGGATGTTGACCTCGACGGAGGAGTCGGGCGCGATGAACTCCAGGGCGGCCTGGGCGTCATCGGCATCGTGCTGCACGCGGTAGGGCAGACGCACGGCGAGGAACTTCGCCTCGCCGCCCTCGGCGCGCACCCGCTCGACGGCGAGCTGGGCGAGGCGCCCGGCGAGCGTCGAGTCCTGCCCGCCCGAGATGCCGAGCACATAGCCCCTCGCTCCGGTCGTGCGCAGGTAGTCGGCGAGGAAACCGATGCGACGCTCGGTCTCGGCTTCAGGGTCGATCTGCGACCTGACACCGAGGTCCTCAGAGATCTGCTGCTGCAACGACATGTGATCCTCCGCTCGTTTCCTCGAATCAGTATCCCGCTTCCGTGTTACGTCGGGGTGACGTCGCGGCGTTCGGATGCTCCTGCCAGTCACGACCTGAGAGAATGGGGCAGTGAAACTCCTCGTCGCCGCGCTCGCATCCGAACTGTCCGCCTTCCCCGAGGAACTCGAGGGCTTCGACCGTCTCGTGACCGGCCCGGGCAAGCTGCAGGCGACGTACGCCCTGACGCGTGCGCTCGACGCCGACGTCTACGACGAGATCGTGGTCGTCGGCACGGCCGGCGCGATCGATCCCGACCTCGAAGCGACCGTCCACGAGGTCGGCACCGCGTTCCAGCACGACGTCACCGACCTCGACGGCGTCGCCGGCCAGCACGTCTCGCTGCCGGCACGGGTCGCCACCGGACGCGACGGCGTGCTGATCGCGACGGGCGACCACTTCGTCGAGGATGCCGAGGTCACCGCCGTGATCCGTCCTTCCGGAGCGGCGCTGGTCGACATGGAGACCTACGCGTACATCTGGGTCGCAGGACAGTTCGGCGTGCCCATCCGCGTGTTCCGTGCCGTGTCCGATCAGGCTGAAGACGGCGCTCTGACCGACTGGCGCGAGGCGGTCGCCCGCTGCAGCGTGCAGCTTCGCGATTTCATCCGCGCCGAGTACGGCGTCTGACGAGGGGCCAGGGTCACGGGAGCCTGGCGTACACCTCGCCCACCGTCCCGCACACGCTCGCAACCGGAGTGCCGCCCTCGGCATTCAGCTCGGAGTACATCGTCGCGACACCGCGTGCGTCGAGACCCGCTTCCTTCGCGTGGAGGATGAACGTCCAATACGCAGAGCATCCCGCTTCGCCCGCGAAAGGCAGGAGCGATGCGCTGACAGTCTCCAGCGCATTCCAGCCCACGACGGCGGCCACGATCATGAACAGCAGCGCGATGCTGGAAGTAAGAGCCCACACCCACATCACGACGCGCCTGATCGGTGACGGACGGTAATTCTCGGGGAGCACGGGAACGGAGGCTTCCACGAGCGACATCTCGGGGTTCATGAGGCGGTCCTTTCGCGGGTGTGACTGCCGGCTCTCGGCCGGTGAATCCGGAAGACGGCCACACTGAGAGAGATCACGACCGCGACCAGAAAGGTCGCCGGCCACGACCAGCCGAGGACTGTCGGCGCGAATGAGGCTCCGATGACGGCGAGCCCCCACGCGATCTCCACCGCGATACGCCGCGTCTGGTCGATCACGGAGGCAATCGCGGTGTCCGACGCCTCGGCCACTGCGTAGCCATATAGCCGCACGTGGGCGACTGCGATGAGCGCGCCGGCGAAGGAGAAGCACACGAGTTGCCCGTACGCCTGGGTCTCGTCGGCGATCACCGGGAGCCGCACCGCCAGCACGAGAAACAGAAAGGCGCCGAGACCCATGGCGAACTGCATCACGCGCCGACGCGTGTTAGTACGAGGCAGCGCGTTTGCGATCAGCACGTTCGCGCGGACGCCGAGTCCGTCCGAGAACGCCAAGGTGACACCGGCGACGATGACCCACAACGCGGCCATCCAGACCGGACTCGCGCCTTCGCGGATCCCGAAGTGCCAGAGTACGAAGACGGCAGCGAGGGAGATGAGCAGATTCCGCGCTCTCAAGATCCATCTCCCGAACCCGAGCCACGAAGAACCGCCGACCGCGTATGCGAATGTGTTCAATTCTCCCCGGTACCGCTGGGCAGCGAGGCCGAGTCCGCCCGCGAGAGCGACTGGGACCCCGATGCCCAGTGTCACTGCGGGAATCAGGTTCACCGCACCGACGGGGCCGCCGACGTGGGCAAAGGCGCCTACGACGAATCCCGCGACGAGAAAGGTGACGACGACCCCAGAGACCACCGACATCCACAGACGCGTGGCGAGAGCGGCCGAGAAGTAGGCCCCCGCGCTCAGCATGACCGAGATCGCCACGGCCTCGCTCATGGAAATGATCATGTTGCGAAGATAACAACGACCCCCGACATCTTCGCCCGGGGCCACCCCATCAGCGGGCCTCGATGATGCTCGGACCGTTCGGCAGCGCCCGCACCGTGAGCTGCGCCGGGATCTGCTCCTGCATGGCCTCGACATGGCTGATGACTCCGACCGTCCTGCCGCCCTGTCGCAGCTCGTCGAGCGTGCGCATGGCCACATCGAGCGTGTCACCGTCGAGCGAGCCGAATCCCTCGTCGATGAACAGCGTGTCGAGGCGGATGCCGCCGGCCCGGGCCGTGACCACCTCGGCGAGACCGAGTGCGAGTGCGAGTGAGGTGAGGAAGGTCTCGCCGCCCGACAACGACTGCGGCGGCCGCGTCTGCCCGGTGAAGGCATCGGAGACCACGATCCCGAGTCCGGATGCTGCCCCTCGAGCCGCGAGCGCGTCGGAGTGCTGCAGCTGGTAGCGGCCCGTCGACATGTCGTGCAGGCGCCGGTTCGCCGCGTCGACGATCTCTTCCAGCTCGGCCGCGAGGACGAACGTCTCCAGGGTCATCTTTCGGGTGTTCGCACCTCGCCCGGCGATCGTGTCGGCGAGGTTCTGCAGCACCTCGAATTCGGCCGCATCGGCGGCGGTGCGGGCATGCTCGGCGGTGGCGGAATCGATCAGTCCCCCGAGCCGTTCGGCCGTGCCCGTCGCCCGAGCCGCCGCGTCGACCGCCTCGGTCCAGGTCGCTCGGGCAGCCGCCGAGGCCTCTTCGACGGGCGCGAGATCGATCGGCTCTTCGGGGAGCGTCCGCAACTCCAGGTCGAACAGGATCGCCCGTTCCTTCTCCCGCTGCACGGCATGCTCGGCGATGCGCGCGTCCAGTGCCTCCTGCGTCGCCACGGAGCGGAGGGCGTGTTCAGCGGCGGTCACATCGTCGAACGGCGAGTCGGCGATCGCCCCATCCCGCTCAGCCTCCGCCTCGGCCAGCGCCTGCGTCCTGCGCAGACGTTCTGCCATCGCCTGGGCGACCGCGCGGGCGGCGGAGATCCTGGCGGCCATGTCGTCGAGACGCTCGGCGACCGTGTCGAAGGAGCCGCGGGCCTCGGCGATCAGTGTGTGGGCCTCCGTGCTCCGCTGCTGCAGCAGAGCGTGCTGCTCCCGCGCCCGAGCGAGCGCCGCCATGCCCTCGGTCTTCTCGGCCTCGAGCTGATCGACCCGGTCGACGAGGTCGCTCCGTTGCACGTCGAGCACCGTCAGCTCATCGGCTGCGGCCAGGCTGAGCGCGTGGGCTGCGGCGGCTGCTTCGTACTCCGTCTCGGCCTGGTCGACGCTCCGCCCGTCCGCGCGGGCGGAGACAGCAGCGAGTTCAGCCCGCAGGCTCGAAGACGCCGAGGAGAGTTCACGCTCCCGCTGCGCCGCGACGTCGCGGGCCTTCTCCGCTTCAGCGATGTCGTCTGTCGAGACGGGATCGGCGTGCGTGGCCGGAGCCGGATGCTCGAGTGAGCCACAAACCGGACACGGATGCTCGGGGCGCAGGCTCGACGCGAGTTCGCCGGACATCCCGTCGATGCGGCGCTGCCGCAGCTGTGCGAGGTTCGTCTGCGCGGCGGCGTGCACAGCAGTGGCGTCGGCGAGTTCGAGCTCGGTCGAGGCCTGCGTCTTCTGCAGCCGCTCCGCCTCGCGAGCCGCTGTGCGTCGAGCGCCTGCCTCTTCCTGGGCCGCTCGGGCATCGCCCACGCGGTCGGCCAGACGACGTTTCTCGTCGCGTTCCGCTGTCAGCGCGGCGATCGCGGCGGGGAGGGCGCCGCGTTCCGCTTCCCCGGCTTCGAGGCGCGCGGTCGCCGCCGCAACGGCCTCGTCGGCGGACTGCAGCTCGGCCTCGAGCGCCGGCGCCTGGCCCTCGAGCTCCCGCGCGCGCTCCCAGGAACCGCTTTCCCTGGTGCGCGCAGCAACCCAGCCGTCGAGGTCGCCATCGACGGTGACCTCGAACGCGTCCCACACCGCCCGTGACCGCTGCTCGTCTTCGGCCGCCACGGTGACCGCCGCCTGCGCTCGGGCTGCGGCAGTGATCGTCGACCGCACCGCCTCGGCGGCACGCGCGGCTGAGAGCTCGGCGCGGGCCTCGTCGATCGACGGCGCATCGGCATCCAGCCGCTCGAGCGCTGTCCGCGCGCGATCACGTTCCCGCTGGGCATGCTTCTCTTCGCGAGCGGTGGCGAGCGCCGCATCGGCATCGGCCGCACGCTTCTCCGCCTCCACCCGCTCCGAGGCGCGGCGCTCCGCCCGATAGTCGGCACGCGCCCTCGCTCGTCGGAGTGCCTCGAGACGCCCTTCTATCGGCGGGGGGCCGGACACCGCCGCGTCCTCGGTCGGCGCTGTCACGTCGTCGGAGAGCCCGCTGGTGATCACGAGCTGCTCGGCCTCGTCGATACGCGCATTCACCGTCGCGAGCCGAGCGCCGAGTGTCTGTTCCGCCTCCCGGCGCCGCTCGTCGAACCGTGCCTGCACGTCTTCGAACCGCTGTGTGCCGAACAGCCGCCGCAGCAGTGCCTGGCGGTCTCTGCTGCCCGCGAGCAGGAACTCGGAGAATCGGTTCTGCGCGAGCAGGATCACCTGGAGGAACTGCTCGCGGCTGAGCTGGAGGATCTCATCGAGCTCGCCTGCGACATCGACGGCGCGAGCGGCGCGACCCACCCAGCCGGCATCGGTCCACTCGTCGAGGGCGACGGCCGAGGCCTGCTTGGTCATGCCGCCGCCACGTTTGGCGGGACGCAGGTACTCCGGTGAACGGGTCACACGGAAACGGCCCGCCGGAGTGCTGAACTCGACCACCACCTCCGACGGATCGTCGGGCTCGCAGTGATCGCTGCGCAAGCGCTTCTCACCGCCGTCATAACGCGGCACTCCGCCGTAGAGTCCGAAGCACACGGCGTCGAGGATGCTCGATTTACCTGCCCCCGTGCGGCCGGCGATGAGGAAGATGCCGTCGTCGGCGAACGCGTCGAAATCGACGACCTGCCGCGAACGGAAGGGACCGAAGCCCTCGACCTCCAGGCGATGGAGACGCATCTAGACGAGTGCCTCCGCGCGCACGCGCTCATCGAGCACCGCACGGATCAGCTCGTGCTCGACCTCGGTGGGCCCGTGACCTGCCCGCACATGCTCGAGGAACGCCTCGATGCGGTCGGCATCGGTGACGGCGGAGCGCAGCCGCTGCACGTACGACTTCTCCTCCACCTCTGCGACAGCTGCGGGCTGGTGCTGAACCATCGCGCAGTGGGGATAGCTCTCTCGCAGACGCCGCATCGGCTCGGACTGCGGCACCGCATCCGTGTAGACGGCGCAGACCCAGTCGTCGGCGTGTGCGGCGACGGTGTCGGCTGCGAGGATCTCCTCGAGCGAGCCCGTGAGCGTGACGAGCCGACGCGGAACCGGCAGCTCGAGCCACTCGACCGTGGCGAGGCCCTCGGCGTCGAGCTCGACCAGCCAGGATCCGCGCGGCTTGTCCTGCTCGCCGAAGCTGTAGTGCAGCGGAGCACCCGCGTACCGGACGCGCTCGCTGATCTGCTGTCGCCCGTGGATGTGGCCGAGCGCGACGTAATCGGGGCCGTCGAAGACGCTCAGCGGCACGACGTCGAGTCCGCCCTGACGCACCTCGCGTTCGAGCCCGACGGTCGCGTCGACGCCGGCCGCGAAGCAGTGCGCGATCGCCACCGAGCGCCCCTCGTGCTCGCGCATGCCGGCGCGGACCAGATCCATCGCATGGGCCATGGTCTGCGCCTGCGTGCGCAACTGCCGCCCCGAGCTGTCGCCCTCGGGCCAGTACTGACGGACGATCGCCGGTTCGAGATAGGGGATGCCGAAGAAATGGACGGGCCCCTCGGGGTCGGCGATGGTGACCGGCACGCCGACCGCGAGCGGATCGGTCAGCACGTGGATGCCCTCGCGGAGCAGCCGGGCCTGGAAACCGAGTCGCGCGGCCGAGTCGTGGTTGCCGCTCGTGACGATGACGCGGGCGCCCGTCTCGTGCAGTGACACCAGAGCATCGCCGAGCAGCGTGTACGCGGCGCCCGACGGCGTCGCGGAGTCGAAGACGTCGCCCGCGACGACGACGACGTCGACCGCGTTCTCGCGAACCTGCTCCGTGAGCGCGCCGAGCACCTCGGCCAGCGCGTCCATGGTCGAGTTGCCATGGAACGTCCGGCCGATGTGCCAGTCGGAGGTGTGCAGGATTCGCATACTCACACGGTACGAACACCCTCGGACATTACGTTCGAGGCGTGCCGCGGCATCCGTTCCCGGGGCGGGAATCAGGCGATCTACGCCGAGACGGATGCCGCGACCACGGCTCAGTGCGCGGCGAGGGCCCGCTCGCCCTGCGTGGGCATCAGCTCCTCCTTGGTGCCGCGCACCAGGAACATCGCGATCACGGAGGCGGCGACCATGAAGATCGCGGCGGCGATGAACGTCCAGCCGTATGCGTCGGTCAACTGCGACGGCGTGACGTCGGCCTGAGCGTGACCGCCCACGGAAGCCGCGTACACGGCGGTGAACACCGACAGCCCGATCGATCCGCCGATCTGCATCGCCGAGTTCGCCATGGCGGACGCGACACCGGCATCGTGCGGGGCCACCCCCGACAGCGCCAGGTTCTGCAGCGGGATGAAGATGAAAGCCATGCCAACACCGAGCACCACCAGCGCAGGGGCGACCTGCAGGAGGTACGCGCCGTCCGGCGTGATCCCCGAGAGGTAGACCATCCCCGCCGCCGCGAGCAGCGGTCCGACGATGAGCATCGGCCGCGGTCCGATTACCGGCAGCAGCCGGGTCGCGATCGGTGCGATGATCATCGTCGCGATCGGCAGGGGCAGCGTGGCGAGCCCTGCCGGGAACGCCCCCATCCCGAGCACGAACTGCAGGTGGAAAGTGAGGTACATCGTGGCGCCGATCATGATGGCGCCGGCGACGCCCTGGATGAGGAACGCCCCACCCCGGACGCGGTCGGCCACGATCCGCAACGGCAGCAGCGGCTGCGCGACCCGGCTCTCGATCCAGACGAAGACCGCGAGCAGGACGACACCGAGCACCAGGAACGTGATCGTCAGTGGATCGCCCCAGCCGTGCTCGGCGAGGCTGAACCCGTAGACGAGTGCCCCGAGCCCGAGGGTCACCGTGATGGTCCCCCAGACGTCGTACCGGTTCTCACCCTCGGCCTTGCTCTCGGTGAGGAAGAGGGCGCCGCCGATGAGCCCGACCACGACGAAGAAGATATTCACGAAGAGGCACCAGCGCCAGTCGGCGAATTCGGTCAGCAGCCCGCCGAGCAGGAGGCCGACCGCTGCCCCCGTTCCCGCGACGGTGCCGAACACGGCGAAGGCGGTGTTGCGCTCACGGCCGGAGGGGAACGTCACCGTCAGCAGGGCCAGTGCCGCCGGTGCGAGCAGCGCCGCGAAGACGCCCTGGAGTCCGCGCGCGAGGATGAGCTCCCACCCCTGCTGCGCGAATCCGCCGTACAGCGATGCCGCGCCGAATCCGATCATGCCGATCATGAAGATGCGCTTGCGGCCGATGTAGTCGGCGAGGCGTCCGCCGAAGAGGAGGAGCGCACCGAACGCGAGGGCGTAAGCCGTGACGACCCACTGCCGCTGTCCGTCGGTGAGACCGAGAGCGGCCTGTGCACGCGGCAGCGCGATGCTCACGATGGTGCCGTCGAGCACCACGACGAGCTGGGTGAGGGAGATGACGATGAGTGCCCACCACCGGGAATGTGGACGGGCGCGCAGGGATGAAGACATGGAAAAACCTCCGGTGTCTGATGAGGATGCCGGAGGTTTCGAGCCTCGGATCAGCACGCCTCTCGGCGCCTGACCACCTCAGCCAACGGGGCTGAGCAGAACTCCATTCTATCGCATGATGTTCGAGGGGGAAGCGGAAGGTCCCCTGACCCACCCTCGTCGCGACGATCGGCACGCGGTGATGCGAGATGCGCTGTGCACCTTCACCTGTGCGGCGTGCGGGGCTGCGCGATGCGATATCAGGGCTGCCCTCCACCCGACAGGTGCCGGCTTGCCCCGCCGGCTGAGGGTTGTGCCCGCTTCGTCGTGACTACCGACTTCCGCTCTCCTCCTCGAGGTCGTTCGACCAGTTCGCCTGCTGGATCCGGTTGTCGAGCTCCCGCAGCTCCTGCGCGACGGCGTCGGCCCTCGATCGCAGCTGCGCGACCGGCAGCGCCGAGACCTGCCGCAGCTCCGACCGCATCTGGCGCAGGTACTGGTCGTTGGATCCGGATGCCGCGGCGGCCGCCTCCGTCAGCACGGAATGGCGCAGACGCAGCACGTCGCGGGCGGCGAGCGCATCCGTCATAGTGCCGTCCGCGCCCAACTCGAGCCGCGCGTTGGTCGCGTTGATGCGACGGATCAGGTCGCGCAGCTGGGTCAGGGCGGCGTCCGCTTCGACGATGAGGGCCGCGGCATCCTCAGCCGGCTCCTCGCCCTCCTGGAAGCGGGCGTTCGCGACGATGCGGGCACGCAGCTGCTCGATGCGGCGCTGCAGATCGGCTCGTGCGGTGAGGGCCTCAGCGAGTTTCATGGGCCCATCCTCGCAGCAGGCGGCCGTAACACGGCGTCATACAGCAGGCGAGTCAGCGCGAACGCAGCAGCGGGGCGTGCTCGGGGTTCGCTGCGAACCAGTCCGCGACGTACCAGCAGACGGCGTCGACTTTGCGGTCTCCGCGCTCCTCGATGTCGGCGACGGCCCCCTCGACGACCTTTCCGGCATAGCCGTTGCCGCGGAAAGTCGGGACCGTGAAGGCTCGCGTCAGAGCGATCGTGTGTCCGTCGTCGCGGTAGTCGAGAACGCTCACGAGCTTTCCGTCGCGCATGAGCGTGTAGCGCGACGCGTCCTTCTCGTCGGTCAGGATGAAGCCGCCGACAGTGTGCGAGATCGTCATCCGCACAACGTTACGCCCGCTCGCCGACGCCCGGGCGTTTTGACATGAGCGGTCACGATCGGACATAATCCCCCCATGACCACCAACGCAAGCCCTTTGTCCGCCCAGGAGGCGAACAGGACTGCCGGGATGATGATGCCCGGTCGCGTTGGCATGTGTTGCCGAATGTGTCGCTGAACGAACAGCCACCCCGCCTGACCTGACTCCTCGACATCTGCGAGGTCAGAGTCACCGAGCATCCACCCTTTGCTCGCTTCCCGGCTCCGCCGGTCATTCATGCAACGCATCAGAGCCCCGCTCGATCCGGGCTCACGTCCTGAGGACTTCATCATCATGTCGAACACCGCACTTCTCGAGCGTCCCGCCACCACCGCCGCGATCCGCACGCAGCCCGAGGCCGCTGCCCCGCTGGCCGCTGCCGGAGCAGATCTGCCCGCTGTCCGCTCGCCCCGCGGCTTCGCCCTCTACGTCGGACTCGACGAGATCAAGGCGGCCGAAGCCGGAGTCAGCCTCCCCCTCCTCGTCGACGCCCTGCGTCGCACGCTCGCCGAGCTCGCACCGGGAGCCGAGACGCACGCCACGGTCGCTCTCGCACCGCACGGCTCCGGGGGCCGCGACCTCGACGTCGTCCGCCTCGCCCTGCAGGAGCCGGGTGCCATCGCCCGCACCAAGGCCGCCGCCGAAGAGGACACCGTGGAAGAGGAGACCGGCGTCACCGTCGACATCTCCCGCAAGCGCGTGCTCATCGACGGAGAATCCGCGGCTTTCACCTACAAGGAGTTCGAGCTGCTGCAGTACCTCGTGCTCCGCGAGGGACGCACCATCGAGCGCAGCGAGCTGGTCTCCGCGCTATGGCAGGCACAGGACGACGAGACGCCCGGCGAGCGCACGATCGACGTGCATGTCCGCCGCCTTCGCGCCAAGCTCGGCCGCTACGAGGACATCGTCCGCACCGTGCGCGGCATCGGGTACCGGTTCGACCGCCACGCCGACGTCGTCATCCGCTACGGCCACGGAACCCCCTCGCCCGACCGCTTCTGAGTCACCTCGGGTCGGTGTCAGGACCGGCGCGTAGGGTGGGTGCATGACCCTGATCGAGCACCCTGCAGCGGCCGACGCCGCGCCCGCGGATGCTCGATGGGAGACCGTCTACCGGCCGCCGCATCCGCTCGATCTTCGCCGCACCGTCGGCATGCTCCGCCGCGGCGGCACCGATCCGACGATGATCGTCGACGGCGGCCTCATCTGGCGTGCCGTGCGCACTCCGCTCGGCCCCGCGACACTCGCCCTGCGCATGTCGGGCGACGAGGTCAGGGTCTCGGCCTGGGGTTCCGGAGCCGAGCACGCTCTCGACGGCGTTCCCGCACTCTGCGGCGCACACGACGAGCCCGGCGACTTCGACGCGTCGCTGCATCCGCTCATCGCAGAGTCCGCCCGGCGCACCCCCGGGCTGCGGCTCGCCCGCACCGACGCGGTGTTCGACGCTCTCGCGTGCGCGATCATCGAGCAGAAGGTCACCGGCATGCAGGCCTTCGGCGCCTGGCGCTGGCTCGTCTCCCGCTTCGGCGAGCGTGCGCCCGGCCCCACGCCGCGACCCATGTTCACCGCGCCGACAGCTGCGCAGTGGTTCCGCATCCCCTCGTGGGCCTGGCACCGCGCGGGAGTGGAGCCACCGCAGTCCCGCACGATCGTGCGCGCGGCCGAGCGCGGCGACCGCATCGCCCGTGCCGTGAGCGCGGCGACGACCGGCGCCGACCGCGACCGCGTGCTCACCAGCCTGCCGGGCGTCGGCGTCTGGACGTCGGCCGAGACCCGCATCCGCGCGCTGGGAGACCCCGATGCCGTCAGCGTCGGCGACTACCACCTGGCGCACGAGGTGGGACATGCGCTCACCGGGAAGCGCACCGACGACGACGGGATGCTCGAGCTCCTCGAACCCTGGGCCGGTCAGCGGCAGCGCGTCATCCGCCTCATCTTCGCCAGCGGGGTCCAGGAACCGCGCCGCGGCCCCCGCCTCGCTCCCGAGGACCATCGCGGCCGCTGACTCCGTCGGCCTATGCTGGGGCCATGTCCCGTAGAGCGATGCGCATCTCCATCACCGTCGGCCTGCTGATCGTCGGCGTGGTGGTCGGGCTGATCTTCCAGAACGTTTGGCTCGGTGTGCTCCTCGCTGCGATCGTCTGGCTGGGATGGTTCCTCGGCTACGAGTCGCGCCGCGGCAACAACGCCGGGGTCAACGACGAGGACCACGGCATCGAGCTCTGAGGCCCCTGGCACCGCATCCGTCCGCTCAGTAGTAGACGGCGAGCGGCCCCGACGGACCGTCGACGACGCGCACCGGGGTGTCGAACACCCGGGTGAGCACCTCGTCGGTCATGATCTCGGCCGGGGAGCCGAACTCCACCACCGCTCCGTCCTTCATGGCGCAGATGTGGTCGGAGTAGTGCCCGGCGAAGTTGATGTCGTGCAGCACGATGACGATCGTGCGTCCGAGTTCCTCCGCAGCCCGGCGCAGGTGTTTCATCATCTGCACCGCGTGCCGCATGTCGAGGTTGTTCAGCGGCTCGTCCAACAGCACGAACTCGGTGTCCTGCGCCAAGACCATCGCGACGTAGGCGCGCTGGCGTTGCCCGCCGGAGAGCTCGTCGAGATAGCGCCCCTCGAGAGGCCCGAGATCGAGGAAGTCGATCGCCCGGCTGATGATCTCCTCGTCCGCCCGGGTCAGCCGCCCCTTCGAGTGCGGGAAGCGTCCGAAGCCGACCAGCTGCCGCACGGTGAGCCGGGTGACGAAGTGGTTCTCCTGGCGCAGGATCGACACGACCTTCGCGAGGTCCTTCGATTTGGTGGAGGCGACGTCGAGCCCGGCGATCTCGATCGCACCGGCGTCCATGCCGTTCAAGCGACCGATCATCGTCAGCAGCGTCGACTTGCCGGCGCCGTTAGGGCCGATGAGCGCGGTGATGCCGCCGGCGGGGATCTCGAGATCGACGGGGCCGATCGCGACCTCGCTGCTGTAGTCACGGCGGACGCCGTCGAGTGCGATCACAGTCTGCCCTTTCTGAGGATGACGATGAGGAACACGGTGCCGCCGACGAGCTCGATCAGGATCGACACCATCCCCTGCGCGTAGAAGACGTTCTTCATCACGAAGTACGCGCCCGCGAGGATGGTGAACGCCGTGAGCACCGCGACGGGAAAGATGAGCCGATGGTCGTGCGTGTCGGCGAACTGATACGCCAGCGTCGCCACCAGGAATCCGAGGAACGTCATCGGACCGACGAGCGCGGTCGAGGTCGCCATCAGCACGGCCACCAGGAAGAGCACGATGAAGAGCTCGCGGCGATGGTCGACGCCGAGGGAGCGCGCGGCATCCGGACCCAAGGCCATCAGGTTCAGCCGGCGGGACCGCAGCCAGAGCAGCGCGGATGCCGCGATGACGAGCGGGACCGCCAACGGGAGGTAGGAGGGATCGGCGTTGGAGACGTTGCCGAACAGCCGGGCGGCGAGCACGTCGAACTCGCTCGGGGCGAGCAGTCGCTGCATGAACGTGGCGATCGCGCCCAGTCCCCCACCGATCACGATGCCCACCAGGAGCATGATCTGCAGGTTGCCGTAGCGCCCGGAAAGCAACCAGCCGTAGAGCGCGACCGCGAGCCCGACCATGATCGCGACCTGGATCGCGAACTGCCCGACTCCCTGGATCGCCACGAGCCCCGCTACCCCGAACAGGTAGACGGTCGAGGTCTGCACGACGCGATACAGCGACTCGAAGCCCATGATCGACGGGGTGATGATGCGGTTGTTGGTGACAGTCTGGAAGCTCACGGTGGCGATGGCCTGCGCGACCGCGACGAGCGCCATCACCGTCACATCGGTCGCGCGATGCTGGGCGATGCGCCAGAACCCCGTCGAGCCGACGGGCATGGGGTTCCCCCACGCGAGGAGGCCGAATCCGGATCCCGCTGCCAGGACGATGAGGATGCCCAGCACGATCAGGTAGCGCCGACGCGCACGCGGGGTCGTGAACGAGCCGGCCGAGCGCGTCGCCGGGGTCGTCGTCAACTGCTCCCCCACGCCGCTAACCACGTCGACGCTGCCTCAGCAGAAGCAGCACGAACACCACGGCGCCGACGACGCCGAGGATCAGCGACACCGGTACCTCGAACGGCATGATGATCGTGCGCCCGATGATGTCGCACACCGTGACGATCGCGATGCCGAGCAGGCACACCCAGGGCAGGTTGCTGCGCAGGTCGTCGCCGCGCACCATCGAGACGATGTTCGGCACGATCAGTCCGAGGAAGGGCAGGTTGCCGACGACGACCGTGACCACACCCGTGGTGATCGCGATGAGGACGGTGCCGAGCAGGATGATCCGGTTGTAGTTCACGCCGACGTTCGTGGCCACCTCTTCGCCGAGTCCGGCGATGGTCAGCCGATCGGCGACGAGGAAGACGATCACGCCGATGATCGCCACGATCCACAGCATCTCGTACTGGCCGCGCATCACCGAGGTGAAGCTGCCGGCGAACCACACGCCCAGGATCTGCAGCGAGTTGGTGGCGAGCGCGAGATAGGTCGACAGGGCGCCGACGACCGCGCCGAGCATGATGCCGACGATCGGGACGATGAGCGAGGACTTGAGGGCGACGCGGCGCAGGAAGGCGAAGAACACCATCGTGCCGACGAACGCCGCGAGCACTGCTCCCGCCATCCGCAGCGGGAGCGACGGCTGCGGGACGAGGATCATGACCATGAGGAGTCCGAGCCCCGCCCACTCGGTGGTTCCGGTCGTCGTCGGCTCGACGAAGCGGTTCTGGGTGAGCAGCTGCATCACGAGGCCTGCCATCGCCATCGCCGCGCCCGAGAGGACGAGGGCTATCGTGCGGGGCACGCGCGTGATCTGGAACATCTCCGCGCCGTCGTCGGCTCCGGCGATGTCGTACACGCCGGTGAACAGCGAGATGACGAGGAGCACGCCGACGACGAGCACGCCGAGGAGCAGCGTGCCGTCGAAGAGCCGCCCGGTGTACCGGGGCGGCGGGGTGATGTCGGTGGAGACCATGATGACGGTGCGGCGGCACCCGAATCATCCGGATGCCGCCGCGTTACCTCAGTTCTTCGCGGCCTCGAGGGCGTCGGCGAAGTCCTCGAGGAACGTCGTGTACGTCTGGATTCCCTCGTTCAAGTAGGTGTCGGTGGGCATGTAGACGATCTGCTCGTCCTTCACCGCCGTGACGCCGGCGAGCGCCTCGGAACTCTCCAGGATCTCGGCCGCCTGCACGTAGTCGGGGGTCTCCGCAGCGAACACGGCGTCGCGGTCGAGCACGAGGATCCAGTCGGGGTTCGAAGCCGCGATCGCCTCGACCGAGATGTCGTCGCCCTGGTGATCGTCGGTCGCGTCCTCGACCTCGAGCGCCGGCGTGAGTCCGAGGATGTCGTAGATCGGGCCGAGCGAGCGGCCGACGGTCGGGGCGAGGTACCCGATCTCACCGCCGGAGGTGTTCACAGCCATGACGGTGTCGGCGTCATCGTAGGCGGCCTGGGCGCGCTCGACGGCGGCGTCGAAGTCATCCACCAGCTTCTGCGCCTCGTCCTGCTTGCCGAAGATCTCGCCCAGCGCGGTGACCTGGCGCTTGAGCTCCTCGTCGAAGGGCTCGCCCTCACGCGGCTCGAGGTCGATGATCGTGGCTTCGGGCACGAGATCGGCGATGGCCGCGTTGTGCTGGGTGAAGCGCTGACCGCTGATGATGAGGTCGGGTTCGACCGCGACGACGGCCTCGAGGTCGGGTTCGCTGTGCAGGCCGATGTCGACGATGGCGTCGTCCTTCACGTACGACACGGTCTCGGGCATGAGCGCGACGGCGCCGGCCGAGAGCTCGACTCCCCAGTCGGAGAGCGTCTGGAAGGTGCGGTTGTCGAGGGCGACGACGGAAGCCGGAGGGGTCGCGATCTCGTGCGTGCCGGTGTTGTCCTCGATCGTGACGGATGCCGCCGCAGGTGCGTCCTTCGCAGGTTCCGCCGTGCTGCCGGAAGCGCAGCCGGCGAGGGCGAGGAGGCCGACGAGCGCGACGCTCGTGGCGGTGAGGGTTCTGGGCACGGACATGGAGAGACTCCTGTTCTGCGGGATCTGTGCGCACACGGTGGCGCCGGGAGGTCGAGGTTAGGGTGCCCTTCCCTCGACATATTTAGGTTAGCCTTACTTCATGAGCGATACGAAATCCGGCTTCTCGATCGAGCGTCGCGGCCTCGAGCTGCGCTTCCGCACCGTGACTCTGAGCGCCCGCGAATGGCTGGCTCCGGACTTCGTGCGGGTGCGACTCACCGGCTCCGACCTCGCCGGCTTCGAGTCGCTGGGTTCCGACGACCACATGCGGCTGTTCTTCCCGGCGGGGCCGGTCGGCTCCGTCGAGGAGCTGCGTGCTTCTCCGAGCCGTGAGTACACGCCGCTCGCCTGGGGCGACGACTGGCTCGACGTCGAGTTCGCCGTGCACGGCGATCAGGGTGTCGCCGCGCCGTGGGCGGCGACCGCGCCGCTCGGTTCATCCATCGGCGTCGGTGGCCCCCGCGGGTCGGCCGTGCTGGTCGGCGAACCCGACGGATGGCTGCTCGTCGGCGACGAGACGGCGATCCCCGCGATCCGCCGCTTCGCCGCACTGATCCCCGAGGGAACCCCGGCACGCATCGTGGTGGAGACCGTCAATCAGGGCCGCGAGTTCGACATCGAAGCGCCGGTCGAGGTCGAGTGGCTGCACCGCGGCGATGCTCCTTCCGGCTCCGAACTCATCGCCTTCCTCGAGCGCCTGACAGCCGAAGATGCCGTGGGCTCCGACCCGTTCGTCTTCATCGCCGCCGAGCAGTCGATCGTCAAGCCGGGCCGGGCGCTCCTCGGCCGATGGGGCGTCGACACCGCGAACGCCATCGTGAAGGGCTACTGGAAGCGCGGCGAAGCCGAGTACCACGCACCGCACTGAGCCCGTGCCGGCTCCGTGGCCTCCACTGTCGGCGGGAGGCCGTACGGTGGTGCGTACCGTCGTTTGGCACCGTTTCGGAAGAGGAGTGCTCATGAAAGGTGACCGCCTGCAGCAGTGTGCGCGGGACCGCGCCGATGAACTGCCGGGGTCTCGACTCGAGCATCCTTTCGGCCCCGAATGGGATGTGTTCAAGGTGCGCGACAAGGTGTTCATGCTGCTCACTTCGGCCACGGGCGAGGCCATGGTGACCCTCAAGGCGGCGCCCGAAGACGGCGACGCGCTCCGCCGCCAGTTCGATGACATCATCCCCGGCTATCACATGAACAAGAAGCACTGGATCTCGCTCCGCCCCGGTGGCAAGCTGCCCCAGGACCTCGTCCGGGAGCTGGTGACCGAGTCGTACCTCCTCGTCGTGGAGAACCTCCCTCGTCGCCAACGGCCCGTCGACCCCGCCACATTCGGGAAGATCGCTCCCTGACGCCGTCGGGCGTTTCTGGAAGACTGGGCCGCATGGCACTTCTGGATCATCTGGGCATCACCGTCGACGACCTCGAGCGCGGCCGAGCGCAGTTCCATCCGGTCCTCACCGCCCTGGGCTATCAGAGCGGCGGCGAAGACGACCATTCGATCTCTTGGAACAACGGCGACGAGACCGAGATCATCCTGTACACCTGGGACGAGGACTCCGCCCCGCACCGGCACGGCAGGATCGGCTGGCAGCACATCGCTTTCGCCGTTCCGACGCGCGATGAGGTCGAACGCCTGCACGCGATCGCGTTGGATGCGGGCTGGACCGCCGTGCGTGACCCCAAGGAGTATCCCCGTTACTCCGAGAGCTATTACGCCTCGTTCGTCGAGGACGCCGACGGCATCCGCATCGAGTTCATGTACAACCCGCCGCGCGAGACGGCTTGACTCCCGGGCGTGTCGCCCCCTAGTGTGGCAAAGCTGTGCCGATCGGCCCAGCACGCCAGCCGAGGAGTCGACGGATGACCGCCCAGCGGAACCTTCCCATCGGAGCGGTGTTGCAGCTTCAGTCGAAGCGCAATGACCGCAACGAGTCGTACCCTCCGGCGCGCGCCGTGTGACAGCATCCGCTCTCGCAACGCCCCGCACCGTCAGGTCCGGGGCGTTTTCCGTTCGGAGAGCACCCTGACCTGTGGCTGACCACCACCACAAGGAAAGGAATCATGGAGAGGCTCTCCGCACGGCTGCTGTCGTGGGCGTCGCTGATCGACGAGAAGACACTCGCTCAGGCGCACACCACGGCCCGCATGCCGTTCATCCACCCGCACCTGGCGCTGATGCCGGATGCGCACCTCGGCAAGGGGGCGACGGTCGGCTCGGTCATCCCGACGCTCGGCGCGATCATCCCCGCGGCCGTCGGCGTCGACATCGGCTGCGGCATGATCGCCGTCCGCACCCAGTTCACGAGGAACGACCTCGAAGGTCGCGACCTCGCCGAGCTTCGGGAGCAGATCGAACGCGCCATCCCGTTGTCGGCAGGTCGGTACAACCGCAAGGTCGTCACGACCGCCGAGCCGCGCATCGCCGAGCTCGAGCAGCTCGCCGAGAAGAACGGCTTCGACCCCGCGAGCTACGCCGGCAACTGGCGCCTGCAGCTGGGCACGCTCGGCTCCGGCAACCACTTCATCGAGGTGTCGGTCGACGAGCTCGACCGGGTGTGGCTGTTCCTGCACTCGGGCTCCCGGGGTGTCGGCAACAAGATCGCCATGAAGCACATCTCGGTCGCGCAACGGCTATGCAAGCAGTGGTGGATCGACCTCCCCGACCCCGACCTGGCGTACCTGGTCGAAGGCACCGAGGAGTTCACGCGGTACATCCGAGAGCTGCGGTGGGCCCAGCAGTTCGCCCTGCTGAACCGGGAGGAGATGATGGACCGGGTCGTGCGGCAGGTGTCCGAGTTCCTCGGCACCGCGGTCGACGAGCAGGAGCGCATCAACTGCCACCACAACTTCACCGAGTCGGAGAAGCACTACGGCAAGCAGGTATGGGTGTCCCGGAAGGGCGCGATCCAGGCGGACGCCGGTCGTCCGGGACTCATCCCCGGATCGATGGGCACCGCGTCCTACGTGGTCGAAGGGCTCGGCGACCCGCAGTCACTGAACTCCTCACCGCACGGCGCGGGTCGAGAGTACTCCCGGTCGGCCGCGAGGCGGGCGTTCACACACGACCAGCTGCGGGAGGCGATGACGGGCATCGAGTTCCGTGACACCGACGCCTTCGTCGACGAGATCCCGCAGGCGTACAAGCCGATCGACCAGGTGATGGCGGATGCCGCGAGCCTCGTGTCGATCCGGCACACGCTGCGGCAGCTCGTCAACGTGAAGGGCGATTGAGACAAGGAGCCGGGCGGCGGAGATCGCGCCGCCCGGCTCCGGCGGCATCCTCGTCGCCCTCGTCAGAGCGGCTCGACTACTCCTCCCCGGGCACGCTCGAAAACGTCTTGTCCCCACCTCCCGGGTCACCGATATCTTCGCTGCCCGCGGCCTGGCAAGCTTGCGGAATCGATGCGACGATGACGGGGTGGAATTCATGAATGACGCGCAGATCTGGACCATGATCGGGGCGTTCAGCGCGCTGATGTTCAGCACTCTCACCGTGGTCTCCACGCTGTTCATCCACGTCGTCCGCAGTGAGATCGGCGGACTCCGCAACGAGATGAACGCCCGATTCGACGCGGTGAACACGCGCTTCGACGCCGTGGACACGCGGTTCGATGCGGTGAACGCGCGCATCGACGGTCTCGACGGCGACGTGCAGGCCATCGTGAAGCGGACGTTCGGCCTCGATCGGGAATGATCAGACCCGACCTCAGACGACCGGGGCGACCTCCGCGTCGACCGATCGGTCGGTGAATGCGGTCTTCGGCACGAACACGAGGATGACGGCTGCGACGAGCGCGGTGACACCGCAGACGATCCAGACGGTGAAGTACCCCGCGAGCGAACCCGCGGTCCCCTCGGTCGCGCCGGCGGTCGTGGCGACACCGTGCAGCAGCGCGATGCCGAAGACGCACGAGGCGATCGCCCCGCCCACGGTCTTCACCGAGTTGGTGAGCCCCGTCGCGACACCGGTCTGCGTGGCGGGCGCGGCCGATGCGGCGGCAGCGGGAAGAGCGGCGACCAGCGCGCCGGAACCGAGGCCCACGACGACCATGTTCGTGATGACCTGACCATAGGTGTCATGGAACGGCAGGAACAACAGGAAGCCGAGCCCCACCAGCACCGAAGCGCCCATCAGCGTGACCCGTGGAGTCGCCCATCGTGCGATGGTCGGGAACAGCAGCGCACCCGCGATCATCGCCACGAGGTACACGCCGATGATGAGCGAGGTCGCGAACCCGCTCGTGCCGAGACCGTAGCCGTAGATCGACGGGTCGGTGCGCGCGAACGTCGACAGTGGAGCCTGTGCACCGAGCACGCTGACGCCGAAGAGGCCCGCGGTGAGGAACACCGGTCCGAGCGCGGGCGAGCGGAACATGCGCACGTCGATGAGCGGGTCGTCGCAGCGCAGCTCCCAGAGCACGAACGGGATCACCAGCAGCACGCCGAAGACGACCACGGCCCAGGACCACGGATTCACGAGACCGCCCTCGAGGCGGAGCAGGCTGAGTCCGCCGGTGAAGCAGACGAGGGCCAGGGAGATCAGCACGAGGCCGACCGTGTCGAAGATGCCGCCGGTCGGCTCGGGAGATTCCTTGACTCCGAACAGGATCACGAAGAAGCACACGACGATGAGCACGGCCGGAACCAGGAGGACGACCGTGAGGGGCAGGACGTCGATCAGCGCGCCGCCGACGAGAGCGCCGATGATCGCACCGCCTTCGAGGGCGGCGACCAGGAGACCTGCCGCCTTGGCCGTGATGGAGGAGCGTCCTTCCATGCGGCGCGACCGCGACCAGATCAGGGCGATCTCGAGCGGGAGCCACACGACGTAGAAACCCATGAGCGCCCAGGCCGCGAGGAACACGCCGAAGGAGTCCGTGAACGGCAGCACCAGGGCCGCCGCCGCGGTGACGGCGGTGGAGATCAGCAGCATCCGCTTGTGCCCGACCATGTCGCCGAGCTTCGCGAACGCCGGGACGACGAGCGCCGACAGCATGAGCTGCGCGCCCTCGAGCCAGTTCACGTCGGCGTCGTGGATGCCGAGGTGCCGGGCGATGTCGCTGAGCATGGGCGTGTAGTAGCCCTGCAGCACACCGCTCGTGAACTCCACGAACGCGAGGAAGCCGACGACGACGGCGAGGGTGCCCAGAGTGCGGGTGCGCGTCATCGCGTCTCCTGCTTCTTGTTTCGGGTGCTCCCGCTCGGGGCGGGAGGAGGGTGAGATCACCCTAGCCGTTCGAGAAGCGCGCGATGGAATCGCTCTCCGCGCTCCAGCGCCGCGATCTCGACGCTCTCGTCGACGCCATGGATCGAGGCGCGCTGCGCGTTCGACATGTCCAACGGAGCGAAGCGGTAGACCGCCGGCGAGAAGCGGTGGAAGTGCCGGGAGTCGGTGGCGGCCATCATCACGTAGGGCACTGCCGGAGCCCCGGGATGCGAGACCTCGAGCGCGGCCGCAAGCAGCGCGAACTGCGCGTTGTCGGTGGGCGATTCCGGCGAGGGCTCGCTGGCCTCGACCACCTCGACGGACACGAGCGGATCGCGGATGCGGCGGCGCACCCGGAACACGGTCTGCTGCGTCGTCTCCCCCAGCGCGATGCGGAGGTTGACGGTCGCGGAGGCCTGGGAGGGCAGCACATTCGCCGCCGTCCCGCCGGACTGCATCGTCGGGGCGACCGTCGTGCGCACGAGCGCCGCCGGTTCACCGCCGAGCGCCGCGAACACCTGACCGGTGACGAGCGGCGCCGCTCCGAGGAACCGCAGCAGGTGGCGAGCCGGACCGGGTGTCTGGGCGGCCAGCTGCGACAGCATCCGCAGGACCGCTTTCGAGGCGCGAGGGCGGAAGGTGGCGGGTCCGAGACGGTCGACGGCCCTCGCGATGCGTCGCACGGCGGTGAGTGATGGCGGGGCCGAGGCATGACCGCCCTCGCCGCGCGCCGACAGCCGGAGCGTCATCACGCCCTTCTCGCCGACGCCGATCATCGCCGCCCGACCGGGGACGAACGGCAGGGGCGCGTCGACGACGGCACCGCCCTCGTCGACCACGAGCCAGGGCACGATGCCTCGTTCACGCAGCACCCGCGCGATCTCTTCGGCCGCCTTCCCGTAGGTCTCCTCATTGCCTCCGAACGAGAGGTACACGTCGCGGGGCGGAACGAACCCGTCGGCGAGCAGATTCTCGACCGCTTCGAGCACGACGACGAGCGGACCCTTGTCGTCCAAGGCGCCGCGGCCGAACACCGAACCATCGGCGATCACGCCGTCGAAGGGCGGATGGGTCCAGGCGTCGCTCTCATCGACCGGGACGACGTCGTAGTGCGCCATCAGCACGACCGGTCCACCCGATGCCGCGCCCGTGCCCTCCCAGTGGAACAGCAGCCCGAAGTCGGTGTGCCGCTCGAGGCGCAGCTTCGCGTGCGTCAGGGGATAGAGCTCGGCGATCAGTGCGACGAACTCCTCGAACGGCGCGGCACCGCGCTCGTCGAGCTCAGCCGAGACCGTCGGGATCCGGATCATCTGCGAAAGCCGCTCGGCGATGCCGGGGCGCACGGTCGATGTGGTCACAGTCGCCATCGTACCGAGCGCCCCGGCTCCGCCTGCATCCACCCGGACGCAGTGCCGCCCGGCGTCGCTTACGCGTAGTGCCAGAGCACCGTCATGCGCGCCGGACGCGTCTCGTCCCACGGAAGCACATGCCAGATCTCCCGCGGCGGCCCCACCCTGGTCGCCTTCTGCTCATCGATCCACTCGCAGCCGCGATCGTAGGCGGCGAGGATCGCGGGGAACGCCGTGTCGTCGCCTTCGACCGTGACGGCGACGGCCGCACCGCCGCCGAGTCGATGGCTCCGGATTCCCTCCGGGGTGTCCCGGATGACGCGGTCGACCGGAAGGCACACCTCGATGGGGCCGTCGCTGTCGGCGGTGATCAGGGCGTGGAAGATGCCGAACGCGTCTGAGGGGACGGTGAGACCGCGCTCGGCCGCCAGCGCGCTCAACCGCTCGTGCGCCTCTCGGATGCGTTCGTCGAGCTCGCCGACGTACGTCGTGACGAGCAGACTGAGCACCGCCTGCTCGGGGCGGATGTCGGTCGTGAGGGACTTCGTATTCATCGGTGATCCTCTGAAATGGCCACGCGCCTGGTCGAGGAGCGTGGCGGTCGAGGCTGCGGACGTCCGTACCTGCTCCCGGAACGCGTCCAGAGCCGCGACCGCGTCGCCGTCGGGCAGCGCGAGCACCTCCTGGATCGCATCGAGGCTCATGCCCGCCGTCCGCAGCAGGGAGATGAGCCGTCCCGTCCTCGCCTGCTCGATCCGATAGAAGCGGTACCCGTTGTCCGGGTCCACCGCATGCGGCACCAGGAGCCCGCGCTTCTCGTAGAGGCGCAGGGCCTTCGGCGAGAGCAGGGCGGCCTCGGAGAAGGGACCGATGCTGAGGAGGTCGATGGAGTGGCTCACAGGGTTCACGATGCTCTCTGCCCTCGGGACAAGGTCAAGCGGTCACCCGCTCTGGGGAATCGTAGCGAGCAGTTTCTGCCGACGTCTCACATTTCGTGCACCTGTCCGGTCAGCCATGGAGAAGGATGTACCGAAAAGACGAAGGAGCACGCATGAGAATCGCCGTCGCAGGAGGAACCGGGACCGTGGGCCGGCACACCGTGGAGGCGGTGCGGGCCGCAGGACATGAGGCGGTCGTGCTCAGCCGGTCGCAGGGAGTCGACCTGGTGACCGGGCAGGGTCTGGATGCTGCCCTGGCCGGTGCGGACGCGGTGATCGATGTGGCGAGCATCCAGACGCTCAAGGCGAGCGCGGCGATCGAGTTCTTCACCGCCGCGACCGGGAACCTGCTGTCGGCGGCATCGGATGCAGGGGTTTCGCACGCCGTGCTGCTGTCGATCGTCGGGATCGATCGCATCCCCTACGACTACTACGCGGGAAAGGTCGCACAGGAGAAGGTCGTCGAGGCCTCACGCGTGCCGTGGACGATCCTCCGCGCGACGCAGTTCCATGAGTTCGCGGGCCAGATGTTCGAGAACGCGAAGGTGGGCCCGCTGCACCTCGCCCCGAACGCGCGGACGCAGCCCGTGGCTGCCGCCGAAGTGGGCGCACGCCTCGCCGCACTCGCTGCCGGGTCGCCGCAGGGCCGCGTGCGCGACTTCGCCGGCCCGCGCGAGGAGAGCCTCGCGACCATGATCCGCGCCTTCGCCCGCCGCGAGGGATACCGCGGGTGGATTCCGGCTGTGAACGTGCCGGGCCCCCAGATGGCGGGGATGCGCGCGGGGCATGCGCTGCCCGGCCCCGATGCGGACCTGGGTGTCCAGACGTTCGACGAGTGGCTCGCGTCCTAGCTCCGGGAACAGGCCGGCACGGTCGTCGGTTGCATCCGGGAGAAGCATCGCGGATCCGAGGAGGCGGGGATGGAGCTGACCCTGGTGTCATCGTCGTTCTGCGGCGCCTGCGCACGCACTCGGTCGGTGTTGGCCGACGCCGCTCGATTCCTGCCGGATGCGACGGTGACCGAGATCGATGTCGCTCAGGATCCGGACGCCGCGGAGGCACTCGACATCGACCACACGCCGACCGTGATCATCCGCGACGCATCGGGAGTCGAGGTGTTCCGAGCCACGGGGGTGCCGACGGTTCCGCAGGTGCTCACCGCAGCGGTCAAGGCTCTCCCGGCCTGAGCCCGCCCGTCCGCGTCGGATCTCTTGCGGAGGCAGGGCCCGGGGCGCAGACTGAGCGTCAGCGGTGCCGTAGTCTCACCTCTCACCTCCTGGAGTCCTCATGCCTGCCCTCAACCCGTATCTCTCGTTCCGCACCGAAGCCCGCGAGGCGATGGAGTTCTATCAGGGGGTGCTCGGTGGTGAGCTCGTGATCAACACCTTCGGAGAGTTCCCCGACATGGTGCAGGATCCGAGCCAGAAGGATCTCGTCATGCATGCCCAGCTCGATGCACCCGGTGGACTCGTCCTCATGGCATCCGATTCTCCCGACGGCATGCCCTACGAGAAGCCGCAGGGCTTCTCGGTCTCGCTCAGCGGCAACTCGCAGGACGCGACCCGTGCGGTGTGGGAGAAGCTGGCCGACGGGGCCACGATCACGATGCCCCTGGACGTGCCGCCGTGGGGCGGCCTCTTCGGGATGCTCGTCGACCGCTTCGGCATCCCGTGGATGCTGCACGGCGATCCGGAGGAGTGAGCGGGTACTGCTCAGCGCGGCTGCACGGCGCGACACGCGAGGTGCAGGGCCAGCCGCGCCTCGGGGTCGGTCATGTCGATACCGAGGAGTTCCTGCACGCGCCGGATCCGGACCATGACCGTGTTGCGGTGCAGGCCGAGCGCACTCGCCGTCGCCGCGATGCCGGACTCGTGATCGAGGTAGGCGGAGAGCGTGGTGAGCAGCTCCCCACCGCCGTCGCGCAACGGCGCCAACAGCGATTCCGCCGCCGGGACGAAGGTGTCGTTCCCGGTCCAGGCGAGCAGCAGCTGCTCCAGGCCGAGGCTGTCGACACGCACGAACCACCCGGTCGCGGAGCGCGATGCGGCGATGCGCGCCGCGTCGCCGGCCTCGTCCAGGGTCGTGGCCAGACCTTCCGCCCCGGCCTGCAGCGACCCGACACCGGTCGCCACCGCGAAATCGCGCAGCACGGCGAGGTGGAGTTCCCGCAGTGAGGCGACGGCGCGCTCCACCCGATCCGGATGCGGGGCTTCCGGGAACGACAGCCATCCGCTGAGTCCGCGTCCCGCCGTGGTCGCATGCGCCTCGCCGTCGATCGCGGAGAGACCGGCGCTCACCGAACGCAGCAGCGAGAAGGAATCGAGTCGTCCCCTCGCCACCACACGGAAGCCGATGTGGTGCCCGCCCGTGCGCCAGCCGCGCTCCGCCATGCGACGCTCGACGTCGGCATCGGCGGCCCCGTGCAGGTCGACGAAGTCCCGAAGCAGACCTGACGACACGGCGACGTCGTTCACGGCGGCCACCTCGTCGATCAGGATGCGCGCCGCGACTGCGGGCATCGCGATCTCTGCCGCGACCGAGAGCGACTGCACCTGCGCCTCTCCGAGCCCGCGACCGAAGAGCACGAGCCGCAGGCCGCTGCGCCCTGGACTGTCGACGCGCACCGAAGCCGCCGCGGAGTCGCCGGCCTTCGCCTGATCGAGCCAGGAATCGAAGCCGATCGCGGCATGCAGGTGTTCGTCGAGGTGGGCTCCTGCCTCCTGGAGAACCCCGGACGAGTCGATCAATGCGGCCCCGACACCGAGGTTCGCCGCGATGTGCCCCAGCAGGTCGGCGAGGTCGTCGGCGGCGTACTCGAAGGACTGGGCGACCTTGCGCACCTGGCTGAGCGTCAGCGCGTCACGGGCCTCGAGCAGCATCCAGCAGGCCTTCGCGAGCTGCACAGGGCGCTCGACGTCGAGCAGACACAGGCCGATGCGGTCGGCGAGCCGGAACGCGCCCGCATCGAAGCCGGCCGCGCCGGGGAGGGCGAGCCCCGTGAAACCGCGGTCCCGCAGTCGTCGCAGCAGCGCGTCCTGCTGCCAGGTCGCGCTCGGAGCCGTCGAGGTGACGATCGCCAGGCGGTCCGCACCGCTGTCCGTCAGCTCCGCCTCCCCCGCTCCGACAGCGACCGCCTCCCAGGCGGTATCCGCAGGACCGGCGATTCGCCGAAGCCCGCCGTTCTCCGCATGGGCGAGCAATGCGCTCAACCGCAGCCGCTCGATCACGCTGCGTCCAGATCGTCGAGGCCGTACGCCGACGGCACCACCTGGGACCGCCGGTCGGGCCGCGCGTTCCACCACTCGGGCGCGGGGATGGCGAAGACCGCCACGTTCCGGGCGAGACCCAGCTCGGTGACCTCGAGGATCTCCCGGGACACCGCATCGACGATCACGATGATGGTGGGGGCCGAGGCGACGAGGAGTCCGTCGGTGAGCACGGCCAGCGCCTCGGATCGGGTGACCACGCGGTGCACCGCGCCGCCGAGACCGCTGATCTCGACCGCGTTCACGTGCGGGTCCTGGAGCGAGGGCGCGACCGAGACGATACGTCCTTCGGCGAGCAGCTCGGCCCCCAGTGCGTCGGCGAGGAGGGGAAGCGGAGCAGCGGCGGCGGCGAGGTAGGCCCTGCCGAGCTTGAGCGCGTACGCGAGGTGGCCTCCGATCGCGTGCTCCCGCAGATCGCCGACGGTGAAGCCGCCGAGCACCGCACAGCCGACACCGCCGGCCTGGATGATCGCCGACCGCACGACGCGCTCGGCGTCGATGGCCCGATGCGCCTCGACGAGCGCGACTCCGTCGGCACCCGTGTCGCAGGCGAAGACGAGCCCCGGCACGCTGTCGACGAAGAGCGACATCTGGTCCAGCCCCGGCACGGCGCGGCCGGTGCAGTCCGCGTCGAGCACGACGTGCGATCCGGCGAGCGTCAGTGGTGCGAGCCCGTTCATCCCCCCGCCTTCGAGCGAGCAGACTGCGGGAACCGGATGCCCGACCCAGCGCTCGACCGCGTCGAGGAGGCGGGCGAACGGCTCCTCCCCCGGAAGCCGCTCCCCGAGCAGCATCGTCGACCCCACGAACGCGACCCCGAGACAAGGTGTGGCGGGGTCGAGCGAGGAGACCGGGGAGACCTCGATGGGCCAGTCCGTCGCCCGCGCGAGCATGAGTTCGAGCATGGTGGTCGAGCCGCCGCCGCCCGAGCCGAGCAGCGCATAGCCGCGGGCGAGCGCCGTGAGGTCGTCGCGCTGCAGCATCATGCGCTCCAGCCTAGGGAGAAACGCCCTCGCCTGCGGACAGCGTCTCCACCGGGACGAACTCCGCCGAGAGCCCGAATGCGGACGGGCCGAACGCGGCGAGCGCATCGGGAGTGCGCATCATCTCGGGAGTGGAGATTCCCAGCACCCGCACGCGCTGTCCGTACCGGAGCCCCTCGGTCGTGATCGGCTCGGCGGTCTCGTGGTCGACGACGCAGATGAGGTCGGGCACGATCGCCACGAGCGTCTCTCCACGGTGGGCGATGAGGTTCTCGTTCTGGAAGGAGATCTCGAACGTGTCGCCCTCCTCCGCCCCGAGCGGTGCGATGACCGCCCGCCCCTTGGCGAAGCCCTCTGTCGTGCGGCGTTCCACGTCGATGACCTTGCCGACGCAGAGCTCACGCAGGTGCGGGTAGAGAGTCGTCGAGAGGGTGTCGGCGATCGCCTCGAACGGCGAACGGTGCTCCTCTCGGGCGACCCGGATGGCGCGGCCGAGCGCGAGTGCCATCGAGATCGTGCGGGGCACGGCCGTTCGCCGGACGTCGGCTCCGGTCATCGCGTACTCCGCGATGTGACCGACGCCACCGAGGCGGATGGTGATGCCGCGGGCGAGCCACTCCATCTGCCGGTCGTCGTCGCCGGTCTCGATCACGACCTTCTCCCCGCGTTCCCCGGCGAGCGCGAGCGGCGACCCGTGCACGCCGTACACGGCGAAGGTCTCCATGGACAGCTCGGGGAACGCGCGGCCCATGCCGTCGGCGTCCACCACCGGGAGCCCGGTCTCGGCCGCGACGATGAGCGGGATCATCGAGTTGATGCCGCCGCACTCGATCGGCATGGTCGCGTCCGCGGTCCGTCCGAGGTGCTCCTCGAGCGTGCGCAGGGCGAGCGTGGGCTCCGTCCCGGCCGGGATCTTCTCGATCATCACGGTCGGGGCGCCCATCTGCGCCGTCGGGATCACGAACAGGTCGTCGGCGAGCTCGTCCGGGTCGAGGATCGTGATGCTCCCCTTCCCCAGCACCCGCTCGACCAGCATCTTGCCGATGTAGGGGTCGCCGCCTCCGCCCGTGCCGAGGAGCGTCGCGCCGCGGGCCAGATCGGGGAGGTCGGCAGCCGTGAGCTGCCAGCTCATGCCGCGGCTCCCGCCGACGCCGATCCGGTCGAGATGCTGCCGTCGAAGCGGTGCGCCGCCATGTCGTACCCGAAGTAGCCGGGGCCCACCATCGCGAGGGCGGCCTCCGAATGCCAGCGCTCATCCGCCGGAGCCGCGATCACCCGCACCCGCTGCCCGTAGCGCAGGCCCTCGGTCGTGATCGGCTCGCCGGACTCGCCGTCGAGCACCATGATCAGGTCGGGAGTGGTCGCGAGAACCGCCCCGTCGGCCTCGGCCACGAGGTGCTCGTTCTGGAACTGGAGAGTCAGCGTCGCACCGGCGTCACCGTCGATGCGTGCGCGCCCGCGCGCGAAGCCGGTCGTGGTGGCCCGGTGCACGTCGACGACCTTGCCGTCGAACAGCTCGCGGCCGCCCAGGAGGTCGACGACCGCGTCGACCGGGTCGGTCTTCTCGTCGCGGGCCGTGGCGATGCGCTGCCCGATCTCGATGCAGCGCGACAGTGATCCGGAGACGAGCGACCCCCGCGCGGCCGTGCCGGACATGGAGAACCCGGAGATCATGACCGAGCAGCCCATCTCGACGCAGGCCACGCGGGCGATGCGCTCGGTCCAGGAGTTGTCCGCCGTCTGCAGCACGCCGGTGTTGCCCTTCTCGTCGCTGAACGCGAGGGGCGATGCCGTGACGCCGTACAGGGTCGGGAGCACCATCTGCAGCTCGGGGAAAGCGCGCCCCATGCCGTCGGCGTCGACCAGCGGCAACCCGAGCGCGGCGGCCGCGGCGATCGGGATGGTCGAGTTGACACCGCCGACCTCCGCGCACGCGATGTGTGTGACGGGCCGACCGAGATGGATGGCGAGCGCCTTGACGGGCTCCACGACCTCGGCCAGGCTCGGGAGCTTCTCGACCATGACGGTCGGCGCGCCCATCATCGCGACGAACAGCACCAGCGCGTCGTCGGGCACCTCGTCGAGACCGACGACGGTGACGTCGCCGGACGTCAGCGCCTGACGGGCGAGGAGCGCGCCGATGTAGGGGTCTCCTCCCCCACCGGTGCCGAGAACCGCAGCGCCGCGGGCGAGTCCGTCGATGTGTGCGGGAGTGATGGTCCAGCTCATGTCACGCCCCCATGTCGAGGTCGCCGACGGCTTTCACGCGGATGCGCGTCGCGTTGCCGGGGAGGTACGGGATGGGCACCTCGTCGAAGTCGATGATCGACACGGTCGAGGGTTTGGCGCCGGCGGCGATGGCCTTGTCGACGGCCTCGGCCCGCACCTCGGCGAGCGTCTCCTCGCGGCGACCGGGCTCGATCGCGTAGACCTTGTCGATCTCGCCGCCGACCTGTGCGATCGAGGCGCCGATGGCGTTCGCGACCGCGTAGTTCTCCGGCCGGTGCACCGTGCCGAACAGCGGAAGCTCGTCGGGGAGCAGGATGGATCCGCCGCCGACCGCGACCACCGCGATGGGCTCGGGCGAGGTGCGCATGCGGTCGACGGCCTCGGACACGCGCTCGGCGATGCGCGCGAGCACCCGCTCGACGAACGCCGGGTCGAGGTGCGCGACCTTGCTCGCATCCCCGACCTGCGCGCGACCGGCCGCGACGGCGATGTCGGTGGCGGTCAGAGTCGATCCGCCGAAGACCAGTGCCTCCGTGGTCAGCTTGTAACCGACGGAAGCCGGGCCGACCTCGGCCGTCTCCTCGTCGACGATGCTGCCGCCGCCGATGCCGAGCGAGAGCACATCGGGCATCCGGAAGTTGGTGCGGATGCCGGCGACCTTGACCTCGTTCGCCGTCTCGCGTGGGAAGCCGTTGATCAGCAACCCGATGTCGGCGGTGGTGCCGCCCACGTCGATCACGGCGCAGTCGTCGAGGCCGCTGGTGGCCGCTGCCCCGCGCATCGAGTTGGTCGGGCCGGACGCGAAGGTCGCGACCGGGTAGCGGCGCACGTACTCCTCGTCCATCAGCGTGCCGTCGTTCTGGCTGAGGAAGATCGGCGCCTCGATGCCCTGGGCGCGAACGGCCGAGGTGAGCCCGTCGACGATCTCGGAGGCGAGCTCGCGCAGCGCGGCGTTGATGATCGTCGCGTTCTCGCGCTCCAGGAGCCCGATGCGTCCGATCTCGTGCGACAGCGAGATGGCGGCATCCGCCCCCAGCACCTCCGCGACGATCTCGGCCGCCCGCACCTCGAGGTCGTGGTTCACGGGGCTGAACACCGAGGAGATGGCGACCGAGCGGATGCCGTGCGCCTTCATGTCCTCGGCGTGCGCCCGGATCTCGTCGGGGTCGAGCGGTGAGATCGGTCGGCCGTCGAACTCGTAGCCGCCGTGCGCGAGGTAGCTGCGGGCCTGGGTCGCTTCGACCAGCACCTCGGGCCAATCGATCAGGGGCGGCAGCGCACGGGTGGCGGGCAGCCCGAGCCGGAGGGCCGCGACCGGTGCGAGACGGCTCGCCTGCACGAGCGCGTTGATGAAGTGCGTCGTGCCGATCATGACGGCATCGATGTCGGCGCCCTCGAACGAGTGTCCGGCCCGCAGGTCCTCGATCGCCTGGATGATGCCGCTGGTGACGTCGGGGGTGGTCGAGTGCTTCACCCCCGCCAGGGTGCGGGTGCCGTCCATGAGGACTGCGTCGGTGTTGGTGCCGCCGACGTCGATGCCGATGTGCATGATGCTCGCTTTCCTGTGAGGGTTGTCTATCTGTAGCGGCTCAGGCCGCTGCTGTCTGTTCGACCGGTGCGGCCTGCCGTGTGGTGGCCACGCCGACGCCGCGCACCCAGCCGAGCTTGCCCGCGACGATGTAGAGGGCCATCGAGAGGAAAAGGCTGAGAAGCGACGGGATGCCCCACGTCACGAAGTAGCCGACCAGCGCGGAGACCAGCCAGACGACGATCGTCGCGGGGACGATGCGCGGGGCGGTCGCCGGGAGGGTGCCTTCGTCGCGCGTCGCGTCGAGGTCGGGACGCCAGCGACGCACGATGTAGTACTCGGCGACCATGATGCCGGCGATCGGGGGGAACGCGACGCTCAGCACGATCAGGAACTCGGTGAACTGTCCGAGGATGCCGACCGCGGCGAGCACGGATCCGACGACGCCCAGCACGATGGTCGTGGTGACGCGGTGCAGGTTCTTCCCGAACGCGGTCGAGATGAAGTTCACCAGGCCCAGTGTGGAGGAGTACAGGTTCCAGTCGTTGATCTTCAGGGTGCCGGTGAGCACGATGAACAGGCCGATGAACCCGACCGACGAGGTGACGATCGCGACGATGTCCCCCGTGGCCGCGGCGTGCGCCAGCAGCACGCCGGCGAGGCCGATCACGAACTCGCCGAGGGAGACGCCGACCACGGTCTGCTTGATGACGTCGGCGCGCGAGCGGTTGAAGCGGGTCATGTCGCCCGTGATGATCGCGCCGACGATGAGGCCACCCGCGACGATGCCGGTTCCGGCCCACACGCTCATCGTGGGTCCGGGCGCGGGGCCCGTGAGCAGTTCGCCGATGTCGTGACGGCTCAGCTCGGAGATGACCGACCAGCCGATGAGGATGAGGAACAGCGGCACGGTGATGTTCGCGAGCCACTGCATCCCGACGAAGCCGAAGGCCACGATCGCGGTGACCGCGAGGCCGAAGATGAGGCTCCAGGCCCAGACCGGCAGAGCGCCGGGCATGAGGGCATCGAGCGACTGCGCCGAGATCGCGGACTGGATGCCGAACCAGCCGATCAGGCTGATGCCGATCGCGAGCCCGACCAGGGAGGCGCCGATTTCGCCGAAGCCGGTCCAGCGTGCGAGGAGGGCGGTGTTGAGGCCCTCGCGCTGGCCGATGAAGCCGACCACGCACATGATCACCTCGAGGATGAGCGAGCCGAAGAGGAAGGCGAGGACAGCCTCGCCGAAAGTCATGCTGTAGCCGAGGGTCGCGCCGAGGAGGAACTGAGAGAGGGCCGAGACCTGTCCGAATCGCTGCACGGCGATGCCGAACCAGGGTTTGCGGGCCTCGGGAGTCACCCGGGAGAGCGCGAAGTCGTCTGCGTGCGCCGTGCGTGCCATGAGGATCCTTCGGGAGGAGGAGGGGAACGGGTTGTGCGCCACAGTAGCCACGCTCGGACACCGCACGACATGTGCATATCGCACGAGAATCGAACCCGGATGTGCGCATCGCACGTACCCGCTCTGCGTCACGCCCGCGACAGCTCGCGTGGAGACCCCCGGAAACACCGAAACCCCCTCCTGCCGACAGCGGCACGAGGGGGTCTCGACGTGAAGTGGGGGTCTCGACGACCGCCGCGAAGATCAGTGCAGCGCGTTCGTCTCGATGAAGGCGCGCAGCGCGTGCTCGTCGTCACCCATCTCGGTCACGTGCTGGGGAGCGTCGAGCATCTCCTGGAGCTCGGGCGCATAGCCGAGCTCGACACCGATGGCCTCGTGGATCGTCTCGGCGAACTTCTCCGGCTTGGCCGTCTCGAGCACGAGCATCGGAACACCCGGTTCGACATACTCGCGCGCGACCTTGACGCCGTCGGCCGTGTGCGGGTCGATGACCTCACCCGTCGTCTCGTACACCGAGCGGATCGTCGCCAGCCGGTCAGCGTGCGTCGAGGTGCCGCTGACGATGCCGAACTCCTCGAGGAAGCGCTCCTGATCGGCCGAGAAGTCGAAGTACCCCTGGGCCTCGAGGTCGTCCCAGGCCCCCACGACGCGGGCGGGGTCACGGCCGACGAGTTCGAAGATGAACCGCTCGAGGTTCGACGCCTTGGAGATGTCCATCGAGGGGCTCGAGGTCGCGAGCGTCTGAGCGGCGCTGCGCGGGCGGTAGACGCCGGAGCGGAAGAACTCGTCGAGGACGTTGTTCTCGTTCGCGGCGAGTACCAGGCGACGGATCGGGAGACCCATCTGCTTGGCGAAGAAGCCGGAGAGGATGTTGCCGAAGTTACCGGAGGGCACCGTGAAGGACAGCTCGGTCCAGCCACCGGCATCCGTCGCCCGCAGCCACGCCCAGAAGTAGTAGACGGTCTGCGCCGTGATGCGCGCGAGGTTGATCGAGTTCACCGCGCCCAGGTGCTGTGCGCGCTTGAAGTCCAGATCGCCGGCGAGCTTCTTCACGAGGTTCTGGCAGTCGTCGAAGACGCCCTCGACCGCGATGTTGTGCACGTTCGCGTCGTCGAGAGAGAACATCTGCGCCCGCTGGAACGCACTCATGCGGCCCTGCGGCGACAGCATGAACACCGCGACGCGCTCCTTGCCGCGGAGGGCGTGCTCGGCCGCAGAACCGGTGTCGCCCGAGGTCGCGCCGAGGATGTTGAGCACGGCGTCGTTGCGCTCCAGCGTGTACTCGAGCACCTGTCCGAGGAACTGCATCGCCATGTCCTTGAACGCGAGCGTCGGCCCCTCGGAGAGTCCGACGAGCGTCAGCTCGTCATCGATGGCCCGCAGCGGCACGACGCCGTCGGGGAAGCCGGCGTATGCCGCATCGGTCATCCGCGCGAGATCCGCGCGCGGGATGTCGGTCGCGAACAGCCCGAGCACCTCGGTCGCCAGCTGCGGGTACGTCAGCGCACGCCAGCGCTCGAGCGTTTCGCCGTCGACGGTCGGCATGACCTCGGGCACCGCCAGTCCGCCGTCGGGCGCGAGGCCCTCCAACAGCGTCTCGCTGAACGACTGCGGCTGCATGCCGCCGCGGGTGGAGATGAACTGCACGTTGGCTCCTCGGCTCGGGACTCGGCACGTCCATTCTCGCAGGGTGTTCGTCGGTGAGATGACGGGATGACGGATGCCGCCGCCGCTGTTCAGAACAGCGAGGTCGGCAGAGACCCCTCGTGCTCCAGCAGCCAGCGCTTGGTCTCGAGCCCGCGACCTTCGTCACCGCCCGAGTATCCGCCGAGGCCGTCGCCGGCCACCACCCGATGGCAGGGGACGATCAGGGGGACGGGGTTCGCGCCCATGATCGAACCGATCCCCCGGGCCGGGACGTCGGTACCGCTGCGGGCGGCGAGGCCTCCGTAGGTGATCGTCTCGCCGTGCCCGACCGTCTCGTGGAGGGCTGTGAGCACTGCTCTGGTCGCCACGGTCTGCACGCCGAGGTCGACCGGCACGTCGAAGCGGCGCAGGCTGCCCGCGAAGTAGGCGGCGAGCTGCGCGAGTGCCTCGGCGAGCAGCGGATCAGCAGTCGGGCTGGCCGGGAGCGCGCTGCCCTCAGGCGGAGTGGACCGCCACGTGACGCGGGTGATCGCCACGCTGTCGCTGACCACCCCGATCACCCCGACCGGGGTCGCGAGCGTGGCGAAGGCGGACATGCGTCGAGGCTACCCGGATGCTCCGACATCGGGCTCACGACGACGAGACCGGGCCGTCACGCAGAGGCGTCTGCGAGACGGCCCGGCCTTGTCAGCCGCGGGAGAGGTGCCGCCAGAGCGCGGCCCAGTGCTCCGGACGGAGGTCACGGGGAAGACGCCGGTCGTCGGCGCCGGCCGCCGCGACGGATCGACGCGCACGGGACACGGGCACTCGCGCCGCGGTCGCCACCACCGCAGCGAGGTTCGATCCTCGCCCCGTGAACATCGCCCGCACGAACGCCTCGTACTCCCGGCGGTCGGATGCCGGGACGAGCGGTGAGCCGCGACGGGTGATGGCCAGCACCCCGCCGTCGACGCTCGGCTGCGGCGAGAAGCCCCAGGCCGGAACGCGCCCTTCGAGGGAGAACTCGAACCATGGCGCCGACTGGGCGGTCATCATGGTGCCGCCACCGACACCTGCCCGCTTGCGGGCCACCTCCCACTGCGTCAGCAGGACCGCCTGACTCCACCGACCGCTGGACAGCAGTCGCCGGAGGATGGGTGTCGTTACATGGAACGGGATGTTGCCGACGACCACCTCGGCGTCGAGCGGATGGCGAGTCGCATCCGCTATCTCGATGCGCACGCCGGGCAGCGCCTTTCGCAGACGATGCACCCGATGCTCATCGACGTCGATCGCCGCGAGGGGTCGCTCCAACCTTGCGAGCGAGCGGGTGAGTGCGCCGTCACCGCACCCGAGCTCGAGGATCGAGCCCGAGGTGCGCCCGACGAGGTCGGTGATGCGGGCGAGGGTCGGACGGTGGGTGAGGAAGTTCTGGCCGAGTTCGTGTCGGCCGCCATGGATTGAACGAGGCATGAGTGCGCTCCAGAAGAAGAATCGGAGCACCTCGAAGGAGGGGAGGACGCGAAGAGGCGTCAGAGAGGACTGCCCGTCCCGAGGTGCGATGACATCTCGGTGGACGGCGCGCAGATGCGTGCGGAGAGCGAGCGCGCCGTCAGGCGCGGCGGTCGCGGATCGCGTAGATGCGCCCCATCATGGGCGCAGCGCATATTGTTCCCATGCCTGACAGCATATCGGCCGTCAGATCCATCCGCGCTCCTCGGCGATGAGCACGGCCTGCTGGCGGGTGCCGACGGAGAGCTTTCCGAGGATGACCGAGATGTGGTTGCGCACGGTGCCCGGCGCGAGCGCGAGTGCCCGCGCGATCTGACCGGTCGTCTCGCCCCGGCGTCCGGCGCGCAGCACGTCGAGTTCCCGGTCGGTGAGCGGCGAGCGCTCGTCGCTCAAGGCGTCGGCGGCGATCTCGGGATCCACGTAGCGAGCGCCCGCGGCGACCCGGCGGATGACGGCGGCGACCTCGTCGGCACCGCGGGACTTCGGCAGGAAACCCGAGACGCCGGAGGCGAGCGCGCGACGGAGCACACCGGGTCGCGCATGACGGGTGACGACCACGCAGCGCGTCGCGATCGCCCTGTGCAGCTTCTCGGCGACCTGCACCCCGTCGAGTCCCGGCATCTCGAGGTCGAGCAGGCACACGTCCGGCTGCAGGCGCAGGGCTTCGGCGACGGCCTGCTCGCCGTCGGCGCACTCGGCGACCACCTCGATGTCGGGTTCCAGGCGCAGCAGCGCTGCGAGAGCGGAGCGGATCATCGCCTCGTCATCGGCGAGCAGCACGCGGATCATCGAGCGCCCTCACCCTGCGTCGGCACCGTCACGACCACCACGAACTCGTCGGCGTCACGTCGCACCTCGAGGGAGCCGTGTGCCTCCTCGATCCTGCGGCGCACACCTTCCAGCCCGGAGCCGTCGTGCTCGACCTCGACGCCGGGGACCACATCGTTCGCGATCTCGTACCGCCACGCATCCGCGGTCCTGCGGAGCGCCAGCCGCGCCCGCGCTCCCCCGCCGTGCCGCAGCACGTTCGTCGTCGTCTCCCTGATCACGGGGCCCAGCGCGGATGCCGGAGCGGAATCGGCATCCGCGTCGATGGCGGACTCCACCTCGAGCCCGGCCGCGGTGAGAAGGTCGCGCGCGTTGGCCAGCTCATCCCCCAACGGCACCGAACGGAAGCGGGTCGCGAGGTCCCTGGTCCCCTGGCGCGCCTCATCGACGCTCACCCGGGCGGCACGGAGCTGCTCCATCCCCGCGTCGGGGTCGGTCGGCAGCAGACGCTCCGCGAGTTCCAGCTGCAGCGCGATGACCTGCAGGTGGTGCCCCTGCAGGTCGTGCACATCGGTGGCGACCCGCAGCCGCTCCTGCGTGGCGGCGAGCCTCGCCTCGGATGCGCGGGCGCGGTCGAGCGTGATCAGCACGTCCCACCACCACAGCGAGCTGACCAGCATCACCGGGAAGAAGACGGTGTACACGGCGGGGATCAGGAACGGGTTGTCGTCGGCGACGTCGAGAGCGGAATCCGCGATGCCGAGGAGGATGAGCGCGATCGTCGCCGTGATCACCACCTTGTACCGCACCCCGCGCGGCCAGTTCAGCAGGACGAGCGTCAGCACGAGGGGCATCACTGCGAGCTGCCAACTGCCGACGACGACGCCGGCGACGACCCCGTAGACCAGGGCGACGAGCAACGGCAGCAGCAGACGCATCCAGCGCACGCCCGGTTCGGCGTCCAGTCGGTGCCGGTAGTCGAGCAGCAACGGGATCGTGGACGCGCACCAGAGGATGCCGCCGACGCCGACCACGAGGCCGACGAAACCCTCGAGGTCGTCAGCGAGGGACGTGAGCGTCCACGAAGCGATCAGGGCGAGCTCGAACGCGATCACGGCGGTCACGGTGTACCACCACGTGGCCGTGACGCCGCGGGACAGCTGTCGCGCCCCCGGACTCGGCTCGACGGGGGCGAGGGGCTCGGCGCGGCTGCTCACGCTCCCACGATAGGGCCGTGACAGTTGTCACGGATGCCGCGTGCGATCCACCCGGGAAGCGGTGACGGCCCGACACTGCCGCCACGCCCTCGCGTCGAGTGGACTGGGGTCATCGCAGCGGAGAAACCGTTCGCACCGACATCAGGGAGCACCCCCATGAACCTCATCGAGACCTTCCAGGACCTGGTCGCCCAGGTTCCCGAGCTCGTGCAGCCCCTCATCGTCGCCCTCGCCGGCGCGATCCCCTTCATCGAGGGTGAGGGGGCGGTGAGCATCGGCATCATCGGCGGCATCCCACCCGTGGTCGCCGCGATCGCCGCGATCGTGGGCAACTTCCTGTGCGTCCTGGTGGTGGTGCTGGTGAGTTCGGGGGCCCGGCAGGCCGTCGTGAACCGCTCGCGAGCCAAGGCGGTCGCCCTCGCCGGCGGCGGCACGACGGAAGAGGGTGCGGTGGGCACCGCGGACATCGTGCACAGCACCCCGCGTCGCGAGAAGTTCCAGCGCGCGTTCGAGCGCTACGGCGTCCCGGGAGTCAGCCTGCTCGGCCCTCTCCTGCTGCCGACGCAGTTCACGGCGACGATGCTCGCCGCCTCCGGCGTCGGCAAGGCCCGCATCCTCTTCTGGCAGGCGCTCGCGATCATCGGTTGGACGACCATCGTCGCCGTCATCGTCGGCAGCGCGGTGTACGCGATCCGCTGAGCAGGTCAGGGTGCGGGGGCGTGACATCTCGTCGCGTCCCCGCATTTTTGAGTTCAGCCTGTTCTGAATTCATTGTCTTCTGTACAGTGGTCACGTGACCACCGCCCTCGCCTCCTCCTCCACGCACACGGCCGCCGTTGCTCGCCTCGGGCACGCACTCTCCGACCCCACACGCGCCGGTGTCCTGCTCGCCCTGCGGGAGGGCGCCGCCTATCCCGCCGACCTCGCCGAAGCGCTCGGTGTCTCGCGCCAGGCCATGTCGAACCATCTCGCGTGCCTCCGTGGATGCGGCCTCGTCGAGAGCGTGCCGGACGGCCGCCGCAGCAGCTATCGCCTGGCAGACCGGCACCTCGCACCCGCGCTCGACATGCTCATGCGGGTGACGCTCATCGTGGAGCCGGACTGCTGCTCCGGTGAAGGCTGCACCTGCTGATGACCGCGACACTCACCCTTCCCCGTCGCGAGACTCTGCATCGCCGCATCCGCCTCATCGTCGGCATCACGATCGCCTACAACCTGATCGAGGCGGTCGTCGCGATCGCCGCCGGATCCGTCGCCTCCTCGGCCGCGCTCATCGGGTTCGGCCTGGACTCCACGATCGAGGTCCTGTCTGCGGGCGCGGTCGCCTGGCAGTTCACCCGCCGTGATCCGGAGCGCTGGGAGAAGCCGACCCTGCGCGTCATCGCGGTCGCCTTCTTCGCCCTCGCGGCCTACGTCACCGCGACCTCGGTGGCAGCGCTGGTCATGGTCGAACGTCCGGAGCACAGCACCGTCGGCATCGTCCTGACCGCCGTCAGCGTCGCGGTCATGCCCTTCCTGTCGTTCGCGGAGCGCCGTGCGGGTCGCGAGCTCGGCTCCGCCACCGCCGTCGCGGACTCGAAGCAGACGCTCATCTGCACGTACCTCTCGGCCGCGGTGCTGATCGGGCTGGTCGCGAACTCCCTGCTCGGGTGGTGGTGGGCGGATGCCGTCGCCGGACTGGTCATCGCGGCCTTCGCCGTGCGCGAGGGAATCGAGGCGTGGAGGGGCGACGCCTGCGCGACGTCGGTCGGCATGCTCCTCGAAGACGAAGATGACGAGCACCACGACCACGATCACTGAGGCAGGAGACATCCGCGCGGCCTAGGTTGGGGGAATGGATGCCGCCCCTCCTCTCCCCCGCGACCTCTTCGGGCGCACCATGCTCGTCACCGGCGCGAACGCGGGAATCGGGTACTGGTGCGCAGAGCAGCTCGCCGCGAGGGGTGCGCGGGTTCTGCTCGGATGCCGTTCGCTCGAGCGCGCGGCGACAGCGGTCACGGCGATCCGCGCACAGGTGCCCGACGCCGACCTGCGCGTGCTGCCACTCGACCTCGGCTCCCTCGACAGCGTGACCGAAGCGGCAGCCGACATCGGCGAACGGCTCGACGCGGTCATCTGCAATGCCGGGGTCAAGGCGGCCGACCGCTCGGCCCGCACGAGCGACGGTTTCGACCTCATGGTCGGCACCAACTTCCTCGGTCACTTCGCCCTCGTGGCGCAGCTCGAGTCGAGCCTCGGGCCGGACGCCCGTGTCGTCGCGGTGGGCTCGATCGCCCACCGCTTCGCGACCCTCGACGCGGCGACCCTCGACGCCCCGTGGACCGGCGCTTCGCTCCGGCAATACGGGCGGTCGAAGGCGGCGCTGATGGCCTTCGCGTTCGAACTGTCCCGACGGTGGTCGGACTCCTCCCGCTCGGTTGTCTGTGCACACCCGGGCTATGCGGTCGACCCGCTCACGCCTGCGCGTCCCGGTCTCGCCGAGGTGTCCGGCGTCGTCCGCGCCCTGTCCGCGCCGACCCGCCTGCTCGTGCAGGGCAAGGACGGCGGCGCGCTGCCCGTCGTCCACGCGGCCACGGCCGCAGACGTGAGGAACGGCGACTACTGGGGCCCCGGCGGTCTGCTCGAGTTCCGTGGGGCGCCGGCGCGGGTTGCCGCATCGGACGAGGTGCGCTCCGCGGCGATCGGGTCCGCAGTGTGGGCGGCTGCGGAGCGCATCACCGGGGTGCGCTTCCCTGCCTGATCCCCGCGCGAATGTCCGACCCCCGGTTCAGGATGCAGGCATGATCACGATGCTGTCGGCTCCGTCCAATCTCGGCCTGCGTCCGCCCGAGCCGGGCAGCGTCCCCGGCGCAGCGAAGGCACCGGAGGCTCTGCGCGAGGCTGGCCTGTTCGCCCGGTTCGCCGAGCTCGGGGCGACCGACTCCGGCGTCGTCCTGGCCGGCCGCTACGTCGACGACGATGCCACGAGACCGCCGGGACACGTGCGCAACGAGGGCGCCACGATCGACCATTCGCGGCGTCTGGCGGCACGCATCGGCGCAGCGCTCGACAGGGGCGAGGCTCCGCTCGTGATCGGCGGCGACTGCGCGATCCTGCTCGGCGCAGGTCTCGCGACCGTGCGCCGTGGCGGCATCGGACTGGTGCATGTCGACGGTCACACCGACTTCCGGCATCCGGGCAACAGCGACGAGTGCGCGAGCGTGGCCGGAGAGGCTCTCGCCGCGGCGATCGGCAGGCACTGGCCCGCCGTCGCCGACATCGACGGGCTCGGTCCGTCCTTCGCGGCCGAGCACACGGCGCACATCGGCCACCGCGACGATGACGAAGATCTGCCGGAGGTGCGTGGCGTCCTGGGCGGTGTCTTCTCTTCCGCCGACGTCCTTTCCCTCGGCGCCACCCACGTCGGCGCGAAGGCCGCCGCCGTCGCGGGCTCCGCCTACTGGCTCCAAGTCGACGTCGACGTGCTCGATGCCGCGATCATGCCCGCCGTCGACAGCCCCGACCCCGGCGGGATCGGGGCGGCAGAGCTCACGGCTCTGCTGCGCGAACTCGCACCGGGCGCGGTCGGTGCGTCGATCACGGTGTTCGACCCCGACCTCGATCCCGACGGACGCTATGCCCGCCTGCTGGTCGAGATCCTCACCGAAGGCCTCAGCGAACTCGGCAGCCGCGTGCAGCAGTACTGAGCCCGGACGATCTCGCGGTCAGACCTGCGGCTCCACGACCGGCTCGAGCGTGACCCGCACACGCGAGATCCGACGTCGATCGAGCTCCGCCACCTGGATCGTCGCGCCCGGAACCTCGACCGTGTCGCCGACGACGGCGAGTCGCCCCAGCTGCTCCGTCACGAATCCGGCGATGGTGTCGGAAGAGCCGCGGGGCATTGCCAGGCCTGTGGCCTCCTCGAAGTCCTGCAGGTTGAGTCGCCCGTCGAGTCCGTCGTCGGCGGAGATGAACACCTCGGCGTCGTACTCGTCGAAGATCTCGCCGACCACCTCCTCCACGAGGTCTTCCAGGGTGACGAGGCCGTCGGTGCCGCCGTACTCGTCGACCACGACGGCGATGTGGTGCCCTTCCGCACGCATCCGGGTCAGGGTCGGCAGCACACGCGCGGATGAGGGGATGTACGGGATCTCGCGCATGAGCGCGCGCAGCGGCCGCGTCGGATCGTCGGACGCGGCCTCGAACAGATCACGGACGTGCACGAACCCGGTGATGTCGTCGATCGAGGTCTCCGAGACGGGGTAGCGCGAGAACGGAAGATCACGCACCTGCGCCATCACCTCGCCGACGCTCGCGGCCTCGTCGAGGGCGACGACCTCCGGGCGCGGGCGCATGACCTCGCTGACCTGCCGCCCCCGCAGGGAGAGCACGTCGTCGAGGATGCGTCGCTCGTCATCCGGCAGCCCCTGATGGCTGGCCACGATGTCGCGCACCTCCTCATCGGTCATCTCGTCGCTCGTCTTGTGCGGGTCTCCGCCGAGCAGCCGGACGAGGGCGTTCGTCGACACCGAGAGCAGCCAGATCACCGGACGCATGACCGTGGCGAAGCCGTTGAGAGCGGGCGCGACCGCGTAGGCGAACTGCGCGTTGCGCTGGATCGCGAGGCGCTTGGGCACGAGCTCTCCGAGCACGAGCGACAGGTAGGCGATCACGAGCGTGAGCACGAGTGTCGCGACCGTGAGCGCGAGCGCGGGGGCCAGCCCCCACGACTCGAGCACGGGCGCCAGGGACGGCGCGATCGATGTCGCACCGTACGCCGCCGAGGCGAACCCGGCGACGGTCACACCGATCTGCACCGCCGAGAGGAAGGTGTTGGGGTTGCGGGCGAGGGCCGCGACCTTCGCCCCGCGGCGCCCGCGTTGACCGATCGCGTTGATCTGGCTCTCGCGCAGCGTGACGAGTGCCATCTCGGTGGCGGCGAAGACACCGCCGATGAGCACGAACGCGAAGACGAGGGCGATGTTCCAGAGGAGGTCGCCCATCAGCGGGCCGCCTCGTCTGTGGTGGGGTGAGCGCCCGGGATGAACCGGGCGCTCGTACTGTCGGAGTCCGAAGAGTCAGAACAGTGCGCGCTCAAGAATGCTCCTTGTGGGTGATGGCGGGGGTGGTGTCGGTAGAAGCGGTGACGGCATCCGGGGCACGACGGGTCTTGATGAGGCTCGCCGCCGTGGCCACCGCGATGGTCAGGCCGATGAACAGCAGCGAGAACCAGATCGGGATCTCGGGTGCCCACTCGACGCCCTGGCCGCCGTTGATGAACGGCAGCTCGTTGACGTGCAGCGCGTGCAGGACGAGCTTGACGCCGATGAACCCGAGGATGATCGCGAGCCCCTGGGCCAGGTAGACGAGCCGCTCGAGCAGGCCGCCGATGAGGAAGTAGAGCTGTCGGAGGCCCATGAGCGCGAAGGCGTTGGCGGTGAAGACGATGTACGCCTGGTCAGTGAGACCGTAGATCGCGGGGATCGAGTCGACGGCGAACACCAGGTCGATGAACCCGATCGCGATGATCGTGAGCAGCATCGGCGTGACGAAGCGCTTGCCGTTCTTGACGACGGTCAGCTTGTCGCCGTTGTACTCGTCGCTGACGGGCAGGTGTCGACGGACGAACGTCATGAAGCGCCCGTTCGCGGGGTTGCTCTCGTGGTTGCTGAACGCCTGACGGTAGGCGAGCACGAGGAGCAGTGCGCCGAACAGGTAGAAGATCCACGAGAAGTTCTCGATGAGAGTCGCGCCGACGGCGATGAAGATGCCGCGCAGGATCAGCGCGATCACGATGCCGATCATCAGAACCTTCTGCTGATAGATCTTCGGCACGGCGAAGCCGGTCATCACGATGAGGAAGACGAACAGGTTGTCGATCGACAGCGCCTTCTCAGTCAGATAACCGGCGAAGTACTCACCGCCGAACGTCCAGCCGGAGAAGACGCCGATGCCGACGCCGAACAGCAGCGCGAGGCTGATGTAGAAGATCGACCAGCGCGCCGACTCCGCGATCGTCGGCTCGTGAGGTGTGCGCACGTGCGCGAAGAACTCATAGACGAAGAACGCGATCGTGACCGCGATCGTGATGATCCAGATCAGGGGGGTGATGTCCAAACGGGCTCCAGACTTCGGGGTACGACTGCACCGCCAAAGTCTTCTCCATTCCTGAACAGGAACCGGTGGCCCGGGATGCGACGTGCATCCGTAATGACGACCCGACCGTATCGGAGTACTCCCCTTGGGATCTCCAGGCTAGAAGACGACCCTTTGCGATTCCTGTGGGTTCGCCTGGAATGCCGGCACCGGTGGACTCAGTCCTCGTCGATGATGTCCACACCCGCGACTTCGGCACGGTCGATCGTCGCGGGGAGCACGTCGTCGAAGAGCGTGACGAGCACTGCTCGGGTCTGGACCGCATCGCGCGCGTTGATCGCTTCGCGCATGGCGACGGTGAAGGCCTCGATCTTGTCCCACTCGAAAGCGTCCCGCGAGTGCTCGCCGAAGCGCCGGATCTGCGGTCCGAGACGTTCGATGATGACCGCTCGCGCAGCGTTGCCCTCGATGCGGGCGAAGCCGGTGGCGATGGCGCGCAGCGCAGTCCCGAAGCCCGTCACGTCACGTGACTTCACCGACCGCGACATGTCGTCGGCGAGATCCGTGAGGTACGCGACGTCGTCATCCTGGATCACCGGCATGACGTGGCGTACGGAGCCGATCCAGATGTCGCCGAAGAGGTCGACGGCGTTGCGGACCCGATCGAGGTCGATCGGCGCGACTCGCGTGTAGCGGTTGCGCTGCATCTCGACCAGGCCGTGATCGGCCAAGCGGTCCAGCGCGTGGCGGATCGGCGTCTTCGAGGTGCCGAGACGCTCCGCGAGCTCGTAGTCCCGCAGACGCTCACCGGGGCGCAGCTCGCCGCTGATGATCGCTTCCTGCAACCGGGCATATGCCTCGTCACTCATGGATCTGCGCTCGAGGGGTCCACCTGAGAGTGCCAATTTTCCTCCACTCGAACGGAAAGCGACGTAGAGCCTGAAGTTCTACCTACCATGCAATGTATCGCATCCCAGAGGCCGACGACCGTGGAAACCGCCGTGAGGGGCGTCCGCCGTCTGAGAACGCACGCAGGTTCGCGGCGTAGCCTGGCGTCGAACCCACCAGCGAGGGCCGCTTCCGACGACGACCGGGGATCGCTGAGGCTCGGGTCGCAGAACGCGCCGCCGCAGAGGTCGGCGTGGAGAAGAGGTCATCATGGACGGCATCCGTCCGACCATCCGCACTCGCCCGCCCGACGGCGCTCCACGCACATCGAGCGCGTTCACCGAACTCGCGCAGCAGGTCCGCGGACGCGGACTGCTCCACCGTCGGTACGGCTACTACTGGACCAAGCTCATCGCCGCGCCGCTCGTCCTGGGCGTCTGCCTCCTCGCCTTCGTCTGGATCGGCGACACCTGGTGGCAGCTGTTCACAGCCGCCGTTCTGGCGATCGTGTTCACGCAGATCGCCTTCCTCGGGCACGACGCGGCACATCGGCAGATCTTCGTGTCCGGGCGCTGGAACGACTGGATCAGCCTGATCCTCGGCGACCTCCTCGTCGGCATGAGTTACGGGTGGTGGCAGCACAAGCACACCCGCCATCACGCGAACCCGAACAAGCTGGGGTCCGACCCCGACATCGAGCTCCCGGTCATCGCCGTCTCCCCCGAGGCCGCAGCCCGGCACAACGGACCGGTCATCACCTGGCTGCGCGGACACCAGGGGGTGCTGTTCTTCCCGATCCTGCTACTGGAGGGTCTGTCGCTGCACGCCTCGAGCGTGCGGCGCATGTTCGCGCGCGGGCGACTGGAACGGCGGTGGGCGGAGATCGCCTTCCTGAGCATCCGCATGATCGGCTACCTGGTGCTGGTTTTCCTCGTGCTCTCCCCCGGCATCGCGTTCGTCTTCCTCGCGGTGCAGCTGGGGCTGTTTGGCTTCTACATGGGCATCGCCTTCGCGCCCAATCACAAGGGGATGCCGGTGGTACCGAGGGAGATGACCCTCGACTTCCTCCGCCGGCAGGTGCTGATGAGTCGCAACGTCCGCGGCAGCCGCTTCCTCGACATCGCGATGGGCGGCCTGAACTATCAGGTCGAGCACCACCTGTTCCCGTCGATGCCGCGCCCACACCTTCGGCGCGCCGCACCCCTCATCGCCGAGTACTGCCGGGCCCACGGAGTGCCCTACACCCAGGTGGGCCTCTTCGCCTCGTACGCGATCGTGGTGCGCTACATCAACCGCGTCGGACTCGGCGAGCGCGACGTGTTCGCCTGCCCGCTCGTGGAGCAGCGCAGTCTCGGGGCGGCGGTCGGGTGATTCGCTGACCCTGCCCGCGTTCGACGCGTCCGCTCCCACCCCTTCGTCAGTTAGTCTACGATGTAGATCTACGAAGGGGAATCATGAGCGACACACGATTGCGGTTGAACGGCATCCGGCGATCCTTCGGCGAGCGTGCGGTGCTCTCCGGCGTCGATCTCGTCCTGCCCGCGGGTGAGATCCTCGGCCTCCTCGGCCCCAACGGCGCAGGCAAGTCCACCCTGATCGCCATCGCCAACGGGTCGCTGGCACCCGATTCCGGGTCGGTCACCGTCGACGGCATCGACCTCGCCTCCCGCCGGGAGGCCGCCGCCGCCCTGATCGGCAGCGCGCCGCAACGTCTCGGCATCTACCCCTCCCTCACCGTGCGCGAGAACGTCGCGGGGTTCGCTCGCCTTCACGGCGTGCGCGGGCGTGAGCTGCGCGCACGATGCGCGGCGGTGATCGAGGGACTGGGGCTGACGAAGAGCACCGGCATCCGCGCCGAGCAGCTCAGCGGCGGCCAGCAGCGCAGACTGCACCTCGCGATGGCGCTCACGCACTCCCCGCGCCTGTTGTTCCTCGACGAGCCGACCGTCGGTGCCGACGTGGGATCGCGCCAGCAGATCCTCGATCTGGTGCGCCGCATCGCCGACGACGGAGCATCCGTGCTCTACACCACCCACTACCTCACCGAGCTCGAGCAGCTCCCGTCACGGCTCACTCTCCTGCACGACGGCGTGCTGCGAGACCTCGGAGAGGTCAGCGAGGTGGTGAGGTCGCAGGGCGACGGCGTGCGCGTGCGCCTGCAGCCGAGTACTCAGCCGCCGGCCGGTTGGGTGCGCGAGGGCGACTGGCTCGTGAGCGGATCGACGGGCACCAGCGCGGGTGAGCTGCTCGCCGAGCTGATCGCGCGTCTCGGCGTGAGCGCGAGCGCGATCATCGATGTGCGGTTCCCTCGCCCGACCCTCGAAAGCGCGTACGTGCGCCTGCTCCGCGAGCAGGCGACGCCGACACTCGACGACGCGGAGGTGCACGGTGTTGCGGCATAGTCTCGCCGTCGCAGCGATCGACGCACGGATCCTGTGGCGCGACCCGTCTCCGGTCGTGGTCATGACGGTGATCCCGCTCGTGTTCGTCCCGTTCTTCGTTCCCGGTGCGCGGGGGCAGCTCGCCGCCGCCGGTTACGCCTCCGCGTCCGGTGTCGAGTACGCCGTCCCCGGCCTGGCCGTGCTGTTCGCCCTCCTGTGCGTCCAGCAGGTCGTCACGGCGTTCTTCCGTGATCATCAGTGGGGCACGTGGGACCGGCTGCGGACATCACCGGCCCGCAGCGTCGACCTCCTCCTCGGCAAGTCATTGACGGCATTCGCCGCGCAGCTGCTGCAGTTCGTCGCGGTGCTCCTCGGCGGCGCGCTCCTCTTCGGATACCGCCCCAACGGCTCCGTACTCGGACTGGTCCTGGTGCTCGTGGCGTTCTCCTCGGCGATGATCGGCTTCGGACTGCTCCTGGTGTCGGCATCCCGATCCCTCGAGCTCGCACTGGTCATCGGCAACGTGCTCGCCATGCTCATGGCGGGGATCGGCGGCGCGTTCGGGCCGGTCGAGTCGCTGCCGACCTGGATGCAGACCATCGCTCCGGCGTCGCCCGCATACTGGGCACTGCAGGCCATGCGGTCGCTCACCCTGGATCATGCCGGAGCGCTCGACGCGCTCGGCCCGTCGATGGCACTCTTCGGCTTCGCTGCGGGCTTCGTCCTGCTCGCCGTCGCACTGCTCGCCCTGCGCAGGCGGAAAGGAATCTCATGATGACACCTCGACCGGAGCGGATCTCCCGCGCCGACGTACTGTCGGCAGCGCTCGAGTTGATCGACGCCGACGGTCTGGATCAGCTCACCATGCGCCGCCTGGGCACCGCGCTCGGGGCGGACCCGATGACCGCCTATCGGCACTTCGCCGGGAAGTCGGACCTCGCCGCCGCGCTCGCCGACGAGTTCTGGACAGGACTCTCGCTTCCCTCCACCTCCGGGGTGCCCGACTGGCGCGCCTACGCGCACGAACTGATGCGGGCCATCCGCGCCGAGCTCGCCGCGCATTCCGGACTCATCCCGATCGTCGCGACGCATCCGATCACCTCACCGGCGGCGCTCGCCGTGGCCGACGAGGCCATCGGCATCCTGCTCGACCTCGGGGCTCCGGTCGACCCGGCCCTCGGCGACCTCGTCAACGTGCTCGTGATGATCACCGTCGCCTCGGCGATGGGAGAGTTCAGCGCTCCTGCGGGGTCGGAGTCCACCGCTGCGGAGACGGCCGAGGCGGAGGGCGAGCACGACGACACCGAGGCAGCACTGCTCTCGCGGCTGCCCCACCTCGGCCGGATCATCGCCGCTGGGTGGGCCCCGTCGGCCGAACGGCAGTTCGAGGCGGGCATCGGCGCCATCCTGCACGGCTGGCCGTTCGCCCTCCCCCCGGCATCGTGAGGGCGGCCTCGACCGCGTGGCGGATGGCATTCGCACGCATCCGTGGGAATCCCGTGAGCAGCGTCTCGCTGATCCTGCTGATGGCGATCAGCTCCGCCACCGCCGGCGCGGGTGTCGCCACCCTCGTCTCGACGATCGGGGCGACGGAGCGGCTCTTCGCGCTCGCGGAAGCGCCGGACGCCGTGCAGATGCACGTCGGTCCGCTGGAGACCTCATCGCTGGATTCCTTCGCCGCGACGCAGCAGGACATCGTCGACGACCACCAGGTGCAGGATGCGCTCCAGCTCGACAATCAGGACCTTCGGATGCACGGGATGTCGGATGCCGCGCGCGACGGTGTGATGGACCTCCTGCTGGTCACGCAGAGCCCTCGATTCGACTTCCTCCTCGGACCCGATGGCACGCCGACGAACGTCCGCGACGGCGAGATCGCCGTGCCCGGCTACTACGCCGACGCCTACGACCTCGTGCGCGGTGACACGGTCGAGGTCGCTGCGCAGGGCGACGTGCAGACGTTCACGGTCGCCGACATCGTCAGCGACGCCCAGATGGGGCCGAGTCTGGTCAACTCGAAGCGGTTCGTGGTGTCCGAAGGGGATTGGAACGACCTCGCCGAACGGCTCCCCGTGGAGCACATCCTCACCTTCCGCCTGGTCGACGACGCAGGAGATCGATTCGCGGAGGCCTACCGTCTGGCCGGACTCCCGGCCAACGGTGCTGCCGTCGACGGGAGCCTGCTGCGTCTGATCGCCGCGCTGACCGATGGTCTGGTCGCCATTCTCACCATCCTGGTGAGCATCGTCCTGCTCGCCATCACGCTGCTGTGTCTGCGGATCATGGTCCTCACCGCCCTCGAACAGGACGCCCGTCGGATCGGTGTGATGCGGGCGATCGGCTTCTCGCACCGCGAGGTCTCCTCGACCCTGCTCCTCGGATACGCCGTGCAGTCGGGTGTCGCGGTGCTGGTCGCCCTGCTCCTGGTCTTCCCTGCATCCGCGCTTCTGCGGGGCGGCGACGTCGCCCTTTCGAGCGGGCACGGGAGCACCGGGACGATCGTGATGCTGGTGGCCGTCGTGGTCGCGTCCGCGATCCCGACCGCGCTCGCGGCGCAGCTGATGCGCCGGGTGCGGCGCATCAGCCCGCTGCTCGCCCTGAACAGGCCCGGAGTGTCGGTGCAGAACCGACGTCGTCCGCGTGCGCTGCGTGGGGATCTTCCGATTCCGGTCAGCATCCGCCTCGCCATCCGCGGCCTCACCACGCGGGGCACCACCGCCGTGCTGCTGATCGTCATGGTCGGCTTCGCGGTCGCGCTGGCGGCCCTGCCCCAGCGCGTGACCCAGACGATCGCGGCGCCCGACTTCATCACCACCATGGGCGTCGGCCAGAGCGACCTCCGTGCCTTCGTCCGCGAGGGTGCGGAAGCCGGCGCGGGCGACGCGCTCGAGCGCTCTCTGCACGACGACCCCGACATCGCGCGGTTCGCGAAGGTGACCAGTTTCCGGGTCGCGCTCATCGGCGCTGACCACACCGATGACGTCGCCCTGGAAGTGGGCGATACCGCGGCCTTTCCCCTCGCCTATGCCCGTGGCGAAGCGCCCGCAGGGCCCGGGGAGCTGGCGCTGTCGACCCTCGCTGCGCAGACGGCCGGAGTGGATGTCGGCCAGTCCGTCCAGGTGGATTCGGCCGGTTCGACCCATCGATACCGCATCACAGGCCTGTATCACGACATCACCAACGGTGGCCGATCGGGGAAAGCCGTCGAGCTGCCCGGTGGTGACGGCATCCCCCTGTGGCAGACGTTCATGGTCGACCTCCGAGACGGCGTCGACCAGGGCGGGAAAGCCTCGGCACTCGCGCTCGACCACCCGTCGGCGTCGTTCACCGAGCTGGACCGGTTCGTCCACTACACGCTCGGCGACACGGTCGAGCGACTGAAGACGGCATCGATGATCGCCGGGGCGGCCGCCGCAGTGGTGATGCTCCTGGTGTTCGCTCTCCGCGGGCGACTCGAGGCGACGCGCGACGAGTCCGATCTGCGTCTGCTGCGGCTCCTCGGATGGTCTCGCGGCGAACTGCGCATGATCACCCTGTTCCGGGCGATGAGCGTCGCCGGGGCGGGTCTTCTCCTCGGGTGGATCGCGACGGAGTCGCTCGGGCCGGGAGTTCTCGGTGCCACCCTCTCCTCGTTCGGCGGAGGCGCCACCGACCTCGTCGCAGCCAACGGCTGGAGCCTGATCACCGGCCCCGTGGTGGCGGCTGCCGCCGTGGTCGGCGGCCTCATCGCCTCAGCCCACAGCCCCGCACTCCTCAACGAAAGCTGACCGACATGCCCCCATCGCCCGCACTCATCACGGCGCGCGCAGTCACCCGACGCTTCGAGTCGGCCGCCGGCGACTTCGCGACCGTACTCGAGGGGATCGACCTCGACGTCGCCGAAGGCGACTACCTGGCTCTCACCGGCCCCAGCGGGTCCGGCAAGACGACTCTGCTCTCGTGCCTGAGCGGCCTGGACCAGCCGTCATCGGGGTCGGTGCGCATCGGCGACGACGATCTCTCCGCGCTCGACGACAAGGCCCTCGCACACATCCGTCGCACCACGCTCGGCTTCGTGTTCCAGCGCACCGATCTCCTCGACGAGCTGGCGGTGATCGACAACATCCTCCTCCCGGCGGTGCGACGACGCGGCCGAGTGGCGGCAGATACTCTGGCGGACACCGCGCAGCTCATGGATCGGCTCGGGATCGGACACCTCGGCACCCGCGCACCGCACGAACTCTCCGGCGGCCAGCGGCAGCGGGTCGGCATCTGCCGCGCACTCGTGAATCGCCCGCCGATCCTCATCGCGGACGAGCCGACCGGTGCCCTGCACCGGGAGGCCACCGACGACGTGCTCGACGTGTTCGACGAACTGAACGCCTCGGGCATGACCATCATCGTCGTCACGCACGACGATGTGGTCGCCCAGCGGGCGCGGTCCCGCCGTCATCTCGTCGACGGCCGGATGGTCGACGCCGTCCATCTCACCGACGGGCCCAAGCCGCACGATATGTTGACGTCATCACACTGAGGAGAACGACCATGCAGATACCCGCCCTGCCGACACTCGAATGGACCAACGGCGAACTGGATGCCAGCTACGACAGCGATACCGGCGAGCTCACCCTCCATGCGGCACCGGGAGGAGATTGGACCAACGACTCGCTCGGCGGTCCCACTCAGCACGGCGCGAGCTTGCTGGGCTTTCGGACCGATGGCGACTTCACGCTGAGTGCCAGGGTTCGCGTCGTCGGAGAGCGGACGACGTTCGACGCCGCCGTGCTGGGACTGTGGTGCGATGAGCAGTACTGGGCCAAGCTCTGCTTCGAGTATTCGCCCGACGGACGGGCGATGGTCGTCAGCGTCGTGACCAACGAGTTCTCCGACGACTGCAACTCCACGGTCGTCGAGAGCGACTTCGTGTATCTCCGCGTCTCCCGCGTCGGAGACGCGTTCGCCTTCCACGCCTCCGACGACGGCGACCGGTGGGAGTTCGTCCGGGTGTTCCGCCTGAAGACCGACCTCCCCGTGACGGTGGGCTTCATGTCACAGGCGCCGATGGGAGAGGACTGCGACTCGCGATTCGACCGGATCCGTTTCTCGGCGGGAGCTCCGGCCGACCTGCGCGACGGTTCCTGACTCTCCCTTCTCATGAAGGCTCCCGGTCGGCGAGAAGCGAGGCAGCAGCCATGAGTACAGCGGCTGTTTGAACTGTTCGGCGCCATATCCTGACGGTGTGATCCCGCGCCCCCTGCGACCAGACCTCGAAACCGCTGAAGCGCGGTACGACGCTGTGCTGCACGAGCTGCACGCGTACGTGCGATTCGTCGATGAGCACGGCGACGAGGACGGATCCGCGTACGAGTCGATGTCGGCCCGGATCCGACAGCTGACAGGAAAAGACACCAGCTCCTTCAACCTCGCGGAATGGTGGGAAGGCGAAGGCGCCGAAGTGCTGGCCTTCCGGCTATCGCTTCCGGCACCCCCGACCGTCACACTCGGAAGCGACGATATCCGCGCCGTCGTGCAGTGGCTGAAGACGCCCCGGCTGCCGCGCTCCGGTTCCTTCGCCGACGAGTTCGAGATCTATCTCGATGACTACTACTACGAACTTCTCCGCAAGAACTGCAGCCACTATGACCATCGGGTGCTGTTCGGCTCTCGGCGGAGCCCCGACGGTACGAGAACCGAGATGACGGTGGAAGAAGCGGTCGAATGGTTGACGGCATCCGGGAAGCCGGTCCGTCGTCAGAGGAGTTGACAGCGCGTGAGACGCCTGAGCGCGAGAACCTCACGGAACGGGGATCAGGCCCGGCCGCGGGCGGCCCGGCCTCTGGGTTTCAGGCCGGCTGGCTGCTCGCGCGCTCACGCGTCGGCCACCGAAACCGTTGGACGAATCCGGCGATCGTCTTCGAGCGCGTCGCAAGGACGAACAGTCCGTACCCGATGATCCCGCCCAGGATGTTCGTCAGCCAATCGTTGATGTCCGCGAGGTGTCCGCTGAGGGCGAGCCGCGAGGCGGCCATCTGCGTCAGCTCGATGGCGAGGCTCGCACCGGCGACGATCGCCAGCACCTTCCACCAGCTCGGACGCGCGGTGAGCAACGGGACGAGCACGCCGAGCGGGACGAACACGGCGACGTTGATGAGAGCGTCCTCGAACCCGTAGTCGACGAACGGCACGAGGTAGAGCGACAACGGGCGCGGCCCGTCATAGAAGCCCGTCCCGACGCGAAGGAAGATCGGGAACACCGTGTTGGCGAGCACTCCGCCCGCGTAGACCGCGAGGACGGCCGCGACGCTCGCCCGGGCAAGCGTGACGCGCCCACGGGAGCGAAGGACCCGGATCAGCACGAGGAAGATCACGACTCCGAAGGGGATCACGATCGGGAGCATGGGGACTTCGACGAACTTCATTCACTGCTTCCGGTGATGCCATGGTGCGGTGCAAAAGCACCGCACTGATCGTACAAGCACCGGGACCTGCGACGATCGTCGCCGACCTCGACCGACGCGTCCGATCTCACGAGAGTTGTCATGAGATGAGACTCAGAACCCGCGAGTTTCCGGGATTGCTTTGGCCGGCACATGGAGCGATTTATCTCATGACACTTGTCAGAATTTCGACCACGAAGACGATCGACAACGCTTACTTGCTCAAGATCCCTTGGAGCCAGTCACCTGTGGCAGTGTGGATTGCCGCTGCGCGGGAGATGGCCATGGCTGTGGATCGCGAGGCTTGGTGGCGTGCTTTTGTGAGCGTTCACTGGACGTCGGAGCGTGCGCGGCTCTCAGGCGGAGGTCGTGATGACGAGTTTGCCCTGAACTCCACGGGCTTCCAGCGTGGTGTGGGCGTCGGCGGCGCGAGACAACGAGAATGTCCGGTCTAGTACGGGCCGGAGCTCGCCACGCTCGACTCGAGCGGTGAGGCGTTCGACGTCGAGCCGACCAGGGTTGCCACGGAAGAAGCGGATTCGCCTGGAGCCGAAGACCCCGCTGGCGGCGATCACGAGGAGGCTACGCATCGGGGTGTCCACGTCGACCGCGATCGAGACCATCCTGCCCCCCGGCGCTAAGAGACGTCGGAAGGAGAAGAGATTGCTTCCATGCGCATCGAAGACGATGTCGAACGTACCCAGCTGTGCTGGTGATGTTGCCCGGTAGTCGATCACCGCGTCAGCCCCCAGGTTGCGGACGAACTCCATACTCGAAGCGCTGGCGAGTGCGGTTACCGTAGCTCCGAGAGACTTCGCGAGCTGCACTGCCACACTCCCCACACCCCCCGCCGCACCGCGCACGAGCACCCGCTCGCCGGGTTGCACCCGGGCGTGATCGACCAGCGCAGTGTGGGCAGTGGTGCCGCCCGCGATGAGCGTCACCGCCTCCTCCGCAGTCAGGTTGCTGGGTGCCCGGGCGACCTGGGTTGCAGGTATGCTCACCCATTCGGCAAGCGAGCGAGGACCTCGTCTGGGGTCCACTGCCCCCCACACTCGGTCGCCGATCGACAGACCTCCAACATTGGCAGCCGCACCAGCCTCGACCAGGGTTCCGACGAAGTCGATACCGAGCTGCTTGGGAAAGCGTCGGCCGGTGACGAGCGCAAGCCTGCCCGACCTGAGCATCAGGTCGGCCCCGTTGACCGATGTGGCCTCGACCCGTACGACGACGTCGCCCGCTTGCGCCACCGGCATCGCCACACGTCTCTCGTGCAGCACCTCCGCGCCGCCATAGCGGTCGAACACGACTGCGCGCATGCTCTCTTCCATCCGGTCCTCCTCATCGCACGCATAAACGGTGTGGCCTCTCCACTTAGAGCACGGTAGCATGAACTGGGGAGGACTCACCACTTCATGGCATCGGGCCGCTGACGTCGCGACGAGAGAGAGGGAGTGGCATGGCACGTGCGCCTCGCCGCCTGCGGGCGGATGCAACACGGAACCGGGCACTGATCCTCGCCGCCGCGCGCGAGGCGTTCGTCGAAGACGGACTCAACGTCTCCATGGCCGAGATCGCGCGGAGGGCGGGGGTCGGATTCGCGACGGCGCAACGTCGTTTCCCCACGAAGGCGGACCTCGTCCGCGAGATCGTCGCCGACGAACTTGCCGAGCTGCGCAATACCGCAACCAATCCCGATGCGGCAACCCACCCGGGGGAGGCCTTCACCGAGGCGATTCGCGCATGCGCGGCGCACCAGGCCACGCAGCCCGGACTTGCCGGCGCGATTGCCGACGCGGTGAGTGAAGCGGCCCACACAGATGCCACCGGAGGTATCAGCTCGATTTTCGCGGCCGTCACGCAGCACGCACCTGACTCCGGCGTCCTGAGTCCAGACATCACCCTGGACGACGTCTTGGCGATCTTGTACGCGAACGCCGGGGTGATCGCTCACTCGCCGGGTTCGGAACACACGGCGTCTGCTCGCTTCGTCGAAGTGGCGCTGCGGGGCATCCGTGCCGCACCGGGGCAGAACGTGACGCCCCTGGCGGCGCCGTCGTAGACAAGCACTCGGCGTGAACGCGTCGAGACCTTACCCCTCCAGCTCGTCGACGCCGCTAGCGAAGCCCTCCTCGTCGGCCCCTGACTCGGCGAAGATGGGTCAGGATGGCGACGACGCCGAACTCGTAGCGTGCGTCGAAGTCTGCAGAGAACACCTCTGAGCGGCTATTCCTCCGTGCCTATGGGGCGCGTTGACTCGCGCACCTTCGTGCCCAGCGAGCCTCAGTCCACTGTGAAGTGAGGATGTCGGAGGGGTACCGCGGGAGGTAGTGCGCGGTACCACAGTGAGATGTCGGGCGAAGAGGCAGAGAACAGGATTGATGGCATGATCACCAGTCACCACCTCACCAAAAGGTACGGCGAGAAGACCGTCGTCGATAACCTCACCTTCACCGTTCGTCCGGGCGTCGTCACGGGCTTCCTCGGGCCCAACGGGGCGGGCAAATCTACCACCATGCGCATGCTCGTCGGTCTCGACCGACCCACAGATGGTCGCATCACCGTCGACGGACGCCGGTATCAAGACCTTCCCGACCCGATTCGCCACCTTGGCGTGATGCTCGACGCGAGGGCGGTGAATCCCGGGCGCACCGCCCTCAACCACCTCCTCGTCGTCGCCGAGACACACAACATCGCCCGCGCCAGGGCTCTCGAGGTCCTCGAGATGGTGGGTCTAGGAGCCGTCGCAGACAAACGAGCGGGTGGGTTCTCGCTGGGCATGAGCCAACGGCTCGGCATCGCCACGGCCCTTCTCGGGGACCCGGCCGCTCTCGTGCTCGACGAGCCGGTGAATGGCCTCGATCCAGATGGAGTGCTCTGGCTCCGTCGCCTCCTGGTGCGCCTTGCCGCTGAGGGGCGAACCGTGTTCCTTTCCTCACATCTAATGAGCGAGCTCTCCCTGATCGCGAAGGACCTCGTCGTGATCGGCCAAGGCCGCCTGCTCGCGGCGGGAACCGTCGAAGATGTCATCGAGTCGGTGGCGCCGGCGACCACACGCGTCGTGAGCCCTGATGCGTCGCGTCTCGCTGATGTGATCCAACGATCCGGGGTCGAGGTTCGACGATCAGGCGAGGACACTCTCTTCATCAGCGGCTTCTCGGCTCGCGAAGTTGGCCATATCGCGGCAGGTCAGGGAGCCACGCTGTACGCCCTCTCCGCAGAAAGGGCGTCACTCGAGGAGGCCTTTATGCAGATCACCCGAAACGCGGTCGAGTACTCGTCCCAGGGGGAGGCCGCAGCATGATGACCGCAGTCACGGTCCCAACCTTTTCCGCAGCGCGTGACCGCGAGCGCATCACCGGCGTCGGATTGCTGCGGTCTGAATGGCGCAAACTGTGGACAATTCGATCGCTCTGGGTGACGTTGGCGGCCGCCTTCGCGCTGACGATCGGGCTCTGTTCCTACATGATCATCGACGGCACGACGCTGGGAGGTGCCGACGCAGGACACATTCCGTTCGGCTGGACAGGTATCTATCCGGCCGGAATGCTTGTGCTTGTCGTTTTTGGCGTACTCAGCGTTACCACCGAGTATGCAAGCGGCTCGATCCGCACGAGTCTGACCGCTGCGCCCCGCCGCACAGGTGTGATGCTTGCGAAAGCTGCAGTTGTCACCGGGATCTCCACGATCCTCGCCTTCGCCACCACCGTCCTCCTCTATCTGCTGCTCCAGGCGATGGGGACGGTTCCATCGGCCGTGGGGATGTCTCTCTTCGCTCCGGAGATGTGGTGGGGAGTGCTTGGCGGCACGCTCATGTTGCCTTACGGGGCTCTGTTCGGCGTGCTGCTGGGGTGGCTGCTGCGCAACGCTGCGGGAGCGATCTGCCTGTACTTCGGCCTGTTCCAAATGGGACCCCAAATCCTGCCGGCGTTCCTCCCCGAGCCCTTGTCCAGCATTACCGACTACATGCCGCTTGCAGCGATCAACATCATGCGATCCGGTGGGATGAGCACGGAACCGTACGGGGCCGCTACGGCGATCATCATCCTCTTGACGTGGTTGACTGCCCTCGGCGGCCTGGCATGGTGGCGCTTGAAGAAGTTCGACGGCTAAGCGGAGGGTGAGCGTGACACGACGAGAGGGACTACGTGCCTTCGACGCTGCGCATCCTCTGGTTTGGGACGCTGCGCTCACCATCCTGATTGCCCTCGCATGTACGAGCGCCTCGGCGGGTCTGTCACCCGTCGGGGCGCCGTTCCTGTTCGCCGCCTGCGGCGCTGTCGCTTTTCGTCGCCGGGCTCCGTGTGCCGCCCTCGTCGTGGCAACCGCCGCGCTCACCATTGGCGGCGTGGCGAGTGCACTCATCGGGGAGCCTTCGCCCTGGGGGTACCTCGCGATCTGGGTCCTCCTGTACCACGTAGGGCTAAGGCGGTCTGGCGCGCTCGCGGCTAGCGCGGCGCTGATCGGTATCTTGGCTCTCGTCGCGTTCGCGGGCGCAGCCTCGCCCGGGATGCTCGCGCTCGGTGAACGGGGTGCGGCAATGCTGCCAGTTGTCGCGATGAGCGCGGCCGCGCTCCTTGCGGGAAGGCAGTTGCGCAGTACCCGGGAGGCGCAACAGCGGCGCCGCGCTGACGTCGCGCGAGAAGCCGCGGCAGAAGAACGGTCGCGGATCTCTCGCGAGATGCACGACCTCATCGGGCACGACCTATCTGTCATCGCGTCTTTGGCCGCGGGTGGACAGAACGTCTTGCGGTCGTCGCCAAACGAAGCGGAACGCGCCTTCGCCGCCATAGGCCAGGTGAGCCGGGCATCAGTCAGTCAACTACGGCAGGTCCTTCGGCTTCTGCGCTCAGGCGATGGTGATGCTCCCGCCCCACTGTCGCCTCAGCCGGACCTATCGCGCCTGAGCGCCTTGATCGACACGGTGCGAAGCGCAGGTCTCCAAATCGATGACGAACGTCGCGGCAACCTCCATGGGTTGCCGCGAGCTCACCAGTTGGCGGTGTATCGCATCATCCAAGAGGCGCTCACGAACTCGCTGCGTCACGGTGGAGAAGGCACCGCCGTCACGGTGCGTGTCGTCGTTAGCGCCCAAGAAGTGGTTGTATCGATCGCGGACCGCGGCGCCGTGCCTGGCGCAGGTCAACCCACGGTGTCGACCGATGGCCATGGTCTCGTCGGCATGAGGGAACGTGTCGACGCGCTCGGGGGTGTGTTCCACGCAGGTGCGACCGCCGCCGGCTGGCTGGTCAGAGCGGTGATCCCGAACGAGGGCGGTGAATTCGATGAAAGTGCTTCTCGTTGATGACCAAGCGCTGCACCGGATGGGCATGCGGATGTTCCTCACCGGGCAAGACGGGCTCGAGGTCGTGGGTGAGGCGGTGGATGGTGCGGATGCGGTCCGCCAAGCGCTCCGTCTGCGCCCCGACATTGTCGTCATGGACGTACGGATGCCCGGTATGGATGGGATCCAGGCGACCAGACAGATTGTCGCGGATGTTCCCGAGGCCCGGGTGCTTCTCCTAACGACCTTCGATCTCGACGAGTATGTGATCGAGGGGCTGGAAGCCGGAGCGAGCGGATTCCTGACGAAAGACTCGGAGCCTGGCGATATCCTTTCGGCCATCCGCTCCGTAGCGGCAGGTGATGCCGTGATCGCACCGAGCGCGACAAGGCGCCTGCTCTCGCGCTTGGCGGGTGGGCTATCCCAACAGGAGCCACAGAACTTGTCAGCAAAAGCCGCCACTACGCGGCTGAGCGCCCGTGAGCATGAGATCTTCGTCGAGATCGCGCGCGGAGCTACGAACTCCGAGATCGCTGCGACGCTGCACCTCGCGGAATCGACCGTGAAGAGCAACGTAGGACGGATTTTCAACAAGATCGGCGCCCGCGACCGCGTCCAGGCGGTGATTCTGGCGTTTCACGCGGGGCTCGCACCTGGCTCCGCTAAGCACTAGCCCGCATCCTCGTCTCCGCCGCGAGTACGTGACCCATCCCAGAAAGGAACTATCCACATGCGATTCCGTCCTCGCGACAGGCAGAACGATATCCACGGTCGAGACCGCAAGCATCACCGAGATCGTCGCCAGCGAACAAATATCCCGGTAGGGCGGGCACGTGAATGGCTCTCGTCTTATGTGTACGGGAACATCACCGTTTTGAGCGCCGCCATCGCAGTGGGTCCCGAGCAGATTCGCCATGGGGCAGCAGTTGGTGCGGTGCTGGCCACCGGCTTTCTGACATTCCTTGCTCACGTACTCGCACACGTCGTCTCCCACGGTCTCGGGCAGGGTGTCGACGAATCGGAGCATCCAGCTAGTCGCGAAGTCGTGCGCGAGGTACTCACGACGGCCCGCCCGATTGCGACGGCAGCACTGATCCCAGCCGCGCTTTACCTTGTGGCGTGGCTGGGATGGGTGCCACCTGTATGGGTGCAGACATCCGCGATCCTCATCCTCGCCGTACGCATCGGGTTCGTCGGACTGTTCATGCAGCGGTTCAGCGGTGTCGCTCTCACACTTAGGGCTCTCTGGGCTGGCGTGGCTCTGGCTCTTGTTGCACTAGCAATAGGCATCGTGAAGGTGCTACTTACGCACTAGTTGCCGGTGAGATTCCTGAATGGATCTCAGCACGTGCTTTGCTTTCGAGTCCCCGCCGCAGACACCATCCAGGACGCCGCGATCGCCCAGCTGGGGTTGGAAGAGCATCGCTCCCGGTCCTCGACCCCTTTCGGGGACAAGGACCGGGTTGCGTAGCGATACTCTGTTCGGATCTCGGATAGATCGCGCTGTTCGCGTTGCCGACAAGTATGGATGCGACGCCGCGTTCCTAGAGCTGAACAGCGCCGCACGAAGAACCCGGGTGCTGGACTCAGTGAGAGCTGTCCGTCCGGGTCGTCCAGCGGATGTGTCGAGACAGCCCCACGGCGATCGCGGTTGCGACAGCGAACGCGCCAAGCATCACAATGATGTACATGTTCACCCCGGCTGCCGACGGTCCCGAGCTGTCAGGAATCGTGGTGGCGCTCAGGATACTCCCGCCGACGATGTTCATCACGACAGACCCGACGCCGAGCATCACCTGCACGAGGGAGGCGACGACGCCCTGTCTCTCCTCCGGCACGAGCGTGGTCGCGAGGTTGAAGCCGGAGGTGACGAGCGCTCCGGCAGTTAGTCCGAGCAGGCCGGCGCAGATGGCCGCGGGGAGGAAGGACCCAGTGGACAAGAGGAGGCCGAAACCCGATCCCAGGCCGATGAAGGCACCGCCGGCGAGCGTGCGTGCAGGGCCGATGCGGGCGCCGAGCCAGCCGGCAAAGATTCCTCCGATCGCCGCGCCCAGTGCGGGGAGCGCGAACATGAGACCGAGTGAGCTCGATTCTCCTGCGAGACCGTAGCCGAGGCCGGCCTCGGGCGGCGTTTGTCCGATCAGGCCCATCAGCTGCAGCAGCGCTTGGTATGCCCCGGTGCCGAGCACGACGACCAAGAGCATCGCAACCATCGGCCGCGTCAGCCGGCGCAGATCGACCACAGGTTGTGGGGTGCGCAGTGCGGAGAACACCCAGGCCGTCAGAAGCGTGACGCCGATCAGAAGTATGACCACCAGTCCGGCGTTCGTCCATCCTGCGGTGGGCCCCAGGCTGATGTAGGCCAGAACACCTGCGAGACCCAACCCGAGCAGTATGGCGCCAAGCACATCGAGTCGACTGCGAGCATGAACGGGCGATTCGGGCAGGAACACGCGCACCGAGATCGCCGCTACGAACGCGAGGGTAGCGGACACGACGAACACCGCGCGGAAGTCGAATGCCTTGACGACCGCTTCGAAGAGGAAGGGCGACGCGATTCCAAGGATCGCCGAGCCGGAGGTGACGATACCGACGGACGTCATGCCGACCCGGGTGGGGAACATTTGTCGGATGTAAACGACGGTGATGAAGACCGAGCCCACCGCCGTGCCCTGGATGACACGACCGAGCAAAAAGATCCCGATGTTGGGGGCGACGAGGCAGATGAGAGCGCCGACACCGCCGGCGAGCAGCGCGAGCACGAGGACGCGGCGCTTGCCGTAGATATCGGCGCTTTTACCCAAGAGCGGTGCCCACATCGCCCCCGCCAGAACGGCGCTCGCGTTGAGCCAGGCGCTCTGATCCGTGCCGAAGAACTCGGCCATCTGCGGCAGCACGAGCAAGGGAGCGACGATCACGGTGTCGACAAGGGTGTTCGCGACGATGAGGATCGCGACCCACCAGACGAGGCGTCCGCTCCATCCGTCGTGTTCTCGTTCGTTGAGGCGTATCGCACTGGCGGGATTCTGTGTCATGGCTCACTCCGGGAGTAGGCGCGACAGGGCGTCGCGAATGTTCTGGACATTGTGGGAGTGCGATGTTGCCACCGGTAGGCGACGCAGGAAACAGTCGTACGAAGCCTGGTTGTTGAAGGAATGTTCGCTCAAGGAGCCGATGATGAATGAAACGACTAACATCGGCTGATGTCGCTCGGCGGCTGCAGCTCGCGGTTGCGCTGAGGGGCATCGGAAGACAAGGTGGCCTCATGACGGTTGATGACTTGCGTGCGCGGCGCCCCGGAGGGCGCACTCGACTTGTCACGGAGCGGTTGCGAGCGGCGGCGCTCGAGATCGTCGCCGAGAGCGGTATCGACGGTCTCCAATACGAGGAACTTGCTTCCCGCGCACAGGTCGGGCGCGCGACGGTCTATCGACGATGGCCGAACCGCGACGATCTCTTCCGCGACGTACTTACACACTTCGCCGAGACAACTGTGCAGATCGAGAACACCGGCGATATCGTCCGTGACCTCACGACCTTCCTGCAATCCTTCGCCGAGGCGTCCATCACGCCTGCCGGTCGCGCGGTGCTCCAGATCCTCCTGCGCCGCACCGATGGGAACGATGGGCTTCACCATGTGGGAGTAGAACTCCTGGATCGCCGCACCGGCGAACTGCAGCGACGCCTCGACCGGGCGACAGAGGCTGGACAGCTGCCCCCCGCGGAGGCCCCCTTTGTCAATATGATGCTCATCGGTCCCGTGCAGTGGTTCGTCCTGCGCCGAGAGCGCCCTTTCCTCCCTGAGGATGCGCAGGCGATCGTGGAACTCGTCGTCGCCGGTTTGTGGCGCGACCACGTCGATTGAGCGTTTGAACCTTCGCGAAGCTCGTCGAAGCGGACGGTTCCCGGCGATTTGCGCGATACCCGATCAACTCCCGGCTTATCGAGATAAAGTGTCTCATTAACGGGCGGGGTTGGCTCGCTCCGACGAAGGGACTCACCATGGTTGACACCGCGAGCTTCGGTTGGGACGGTCACGTCGCGCCCACACCGTTGGAGGAGTATTCGAAGCGCTACGCCGATTTCTTCGAGATGCGTCGAGAGGATGGCATCCTCGAACTGCGCCTCCACACCGACGGCGGCGAGTACGTGCACAACTGGGCAGCGCACAACGCGTGGAATCGGGTGTGGCAGGACGTCGGCAACGACCCCGAGAACCACGTTCTGATCATCACGGGAACCGGGGAGGCCTGGTTCCGGGGAGATCCCCGTCAGACCTGGCCCAAGCCGCTGGTCGACGAGACTCCGGACTACATCTTCCAGCAGACGATCGATGCGTGGAAGCTGATCGAGAACTTCGTGAACAACATCGACATCCCCACCATCGCGGTCGTGAACGGGCCGGGCATCCACACGGAGTTCGCGCTGATGTGCGACGTGACCCTCGCCGCCGAGGATGCAGACTTCATGGACCCGCATTTCATGGTCGGAACCTCGCCCGGCGACGGGCTCGCTCTCGCCCTGCAGCACTTGATGGGCACCAAGCGGGCAGCCTACGCCGTCTATGGCGGGACGAGCATCCCGGCCCGCAAGGCTCTGGAGTATGGTCTCGTCAGCGACGTGCTGCCTCGCGAGGACCTGCTCCCCAAGGCCTGGCAGCTCGCCCGCGACATCATGAAGCGGCCGCGGTTCGCGCGCTGGTCGACGCACAACATCCTGAACCGGCCGTGGCGCAAGCTCGTGACCGAGGACTTCGGGTTCCACTTCTCGCAGCAGTCGCTGGCCACGGTCGCGGCGAAGACGCTCATTCCTGACCCCGAGCTGGTCGCGGATGCGCGCGAGCGTAAGATCTGGTGATTTGGATGGCGGGGGCTAGGGAAGCTGTCATCCGGACTGGCGCGGGAGTCACGTCGTTCCGTGTCGACGGTGCCGGGCCCCCGCTGTTCCTCCTCCATGGGCTCCAGGTAGGGCAGGAATTGTTCGACGAGCTTCGGGTGCACCTGAGATCAGCGTTCACGGTCATCACTTACGATCAGCGAGATCGTGGTGACACCGAGTTCGAACCGTCGACGTACACGACCGATGATCTCGCCGATGACCTCGCTGCGCTTGTCCAGGCACTCGGATATCCGCGCGCGCACGTTCTGGGCACATCGTTCGGGGGGATGGTGGCTCAGGCCTTCGCTCTCCGTCACGCAGACCTCTTGGGTGGGCTCGTGCTCGGCGCGACCTCTCAGGCCCCGTTCCGCGCCAAGCGCACCGCTGGCCCTGTCGCCGATCTGCTCCTCGCGCTCGAGCGTGGCGACGAGGCGCACGCCAGGGCCACCCTCGCGCACCTGGTGCCTGCCGCGACCTCTGCCGCGCCGACGGACGGGGCGCCGGTACGAGCGGATCGTGGTGATCGGTTGATGCGACGTTTCGCTGCCACGCGCGGGTTCGATACACGCGGCCGACTGGACGAGATCGATGCCCGCACGCTGGTCATCCATGGACGTGAAGACGCCGCGGTGCCCATGGCGGATGCCCTGTCGATGGTCGACGAGATCCGTCGGGCGGATGCACTGGTGCTTGCCGGCTGCGGGCACGCGTGGGAGAACGAGCATCCTGCTCGTGCCGCGTCGGCCATCACGGCCTTCCTCGGCGCTGCGTGAGGCCTAACGGTTAGCGCACGCGTCGTCCGCCGAGGATGACGGATCGGATGCGCCCGCGCAGCCCGCGGAGATCGTCGACTTCGCCGTTCACGACGACGAGGTCGGCGATCTTTCCCGGTGCGAGCGCACCGAGGTCGTCCTGCCGCAGCAATGCTGCAGAGTTCGCCGTGGCTGCGCGCCACGCATCCGCCGGCGTCATCGCAGACGCCTGTGTCATCAGCAACAGTTCGTCGAGGTTGCTGTCGGAGGGGTGGCCGTACGGCGGCGAATCTGTCCCCATGGCGACCTTGACGCCTGCGTCGACGGCTCGAGCGAAGCTCGCCCGGTGGGCGCCGACAGCCTCTCGGGCAAGGGCCTGACTTTCGGCGGGGATCGGCACGCCGCGGTCGGCGGCGTCCACGATCGCTTGGGTGGCGGACAGCGTCGGTACGAGCCACGCCCCGGTGCGGAGCAGGAGGTCGATCGCCTCGTCATCGAGGTGATACCCATGTTCGATCGACCGTGCTCCATGTCGCAAGGCGGCCTTGATCCCCTCCGTGCCCTGGGCGTGGGCGAAGAAGTATGTTCCCGCCGCGGCGACCTCTTCCGCAATCACGGCGAGCTCGTCATCGCGGAAGTGTGCGTGGCGGGGATCGTCGCCTGTCGACATGACTCCACCGGTGGTCGCCACCTTGATTGCGTCGGCACCGGCGCGCAGGATTTCCCGCACGCCGCGGCGTACGTCATCCACTCCATCGCGGACCGAGCGCGGCCGTCCCGGGTGTGGCATCATCATCGCCATCGAACGGCTGCCGCCGGAGGGGAGATGCAGGTCGCCGTGACCGCCGGTCTGGGAAAGCATCACGATTGCGGTCTGCAGTCGTGGTCCTTCGATGAGGTTCTTCGCGATCGCGCGCTTCACGCCGGCATCAGCTCCGGCCGCGTCGCGCGCTGAGGTGATGCCCTGATCGAGGAGGAGCGAAAGGTTGCGCACCGCCTCGTAATAGGGGAGGGAGAAGGGCTCCTGTTCGCTCCGGGCCACGTCGAAGTCGCTCGCCATGATGTGGACATGGCAGTCGAAGAGTCCGGGGACGATGAAGGCTCCCGTGCAGTCGACCGCCTCATCGCCGTCAAGCCCTATCCCGACATCCACGATGCGGTCCCCGTGAATGGCCACATCGGCCTGCGCGGTCGTGACGCCGTCGAAGACGCGCCCTCCGGTGAAGACGGTACGTGTGTGCATGACTGCTGTTCCTCTCAACACTCGACAACGTTGACGGCGAGGCCGCCCAGCGCAGTCTCTTTGTACTTGTCGCTCATGTCCGCGCCGGTGTCGCGCATCGTCGCGATCACCTGGTCGAGCGAAACGCGGTGCTCTCCGTCGCCCCACAGCGCCATCCGTGCGGCATTGATGGCCTTCGATGCCGCGATCGCATTGCGTTCGATGCAGGGAACCTGCACCAGCCCGCCGATTGGGTCGCAGGTGAGGCCGAGGTTGTGCTCCATGGCGATCTCGGCGGCATTCTCCACCTGACGTGGCGTGCCGCCGAGAATCTCGGCCAGCCCCGCCGCGGCCATCGACGACGCCGACCCGACCTCGCCTTGGCATCCGACCTCGGCGCCGGAGATCGAGGCGTTCGTCTTATAGAGCGAGCCGACCGCGGCCGCAGTGAGCAGGAATCTCTCGATCACGTCCTCGCGCACCCCTTCGCCGTCGGACGCCGCGGCGGGGGTGTAGTGCAGGGCGTAGTACAGCACCGCCGGAACAATGCCTGCCGCGCCGTTCGTCGGTGCCGTCACCACGCGCCCACCGCTCGCGTTTTCCTCGTTGACGGCGAGTGCGATGAGGTTCACACGCTGCTGCCAGTGTTCGTGACCGTGATCGGGATCCTCCGCGGCCAGACGCGCCGCCCACGCACCCGCCCGCCGCCGAACCTTCAGGCCGCCGGGGAGCACGCCGTCGCGCCCGATCGATGACCGCACGCTCGACTCCATCACGTCCCAGATGTGACGCAGGCCCGCACGGATTTCATCGTCAGGCCGCCGAGCGCGCTCGTTCTCACGCATCACCTCGCTTACGGCGAGTCCTGTCTCCTCGCACCTGGCCAGGAGTTCTGCCCCGGAAGAAAACGGCAACGGGAGGACGTCTCCCGCAGTCGACGCCGAGCCCGGTTCCTCGCCTTCGCGGACGATGAACCCGCCACCCACCGAGAAGTAGGTTTCTGTCGCGAGCGCGGTACCGGTCGCATCGACCGCGGTGAACGACAACGCATTGGTGTGGCGGGGGTGAACAGTCAAGGGGCGGAGGACGAAGTCTTCGACTGCGCAAGGAACGGGATGCTGTCCGCCGAGCGCGACAGTTCCGGTACGTGTAATTTCGTCGAGCCGTGCCGCGACCTCGTCGGGGGTGATCTCGTCGGAGCGCGCTCCCGTCAGTCCCAGCAGCACGGCGGTGAAGGTGCCGTGCCCGGCGCCAGTTGCGGCAAGTGAGCCAAAGATATCGACGCGCACTGTCGACACGCGTGGGAGCAGGTCCCGGACCTCGAGCGACGCGGCGAAGTCGGCGGCGGCCTTCATCGGGCCGACGGTGTGTGAACTCGAGGGCCCGATCCCGACCGTGAAGAGGTCGAAGACTCCGACAGTCGGCTGCGTATGCGTCATACGACATACGCTAGGCAGCTGGTACGGCAGCCGCCTTGATTAGAGGCTTCCCTGCGAAACCAATGATTCTCACGCAGAATCTAGATCAGCATGGGAATCATGGTGTCAGTTGCAAGCCCGCCGGTACCGAGGTAGCGGCCCTCTTTCTTGAGGCTCTGCAAGACCACCGATCGGTCGGCGATCGACACACCAGGCACCCCTTCCTCGATTGCCACCTCGAGTCGTTGCACGTCGGCGAGTGCGCGCATCCACACCGACAGCACCAGGTTGTACGGGCCGATCGTCGATGCCGCCATGCGTACTTCTCCGAGCCTCGTCATGGCAGAGCCCACGCGCTCGGCGACGCCCGCCGGGACCCGTAGGAAGTACCACGCGTGCACCGGCCAGCCGGAGTGAGCGCGAGCAACTTCGGTGCGAACCACCAGGCGCCCCTGTGTGCTGAGGGTAGTGAGCGCTTCGCGTACGCGTCGTTGCCCGACCCCTAGCTCTCTAGCAATGTTCGTCACTGTGGCGCGCCCGTCCTGCCCGAGCGCGTGCAGGAGGGCGTTTTCCAGTTGCGGGTCGACCTCGCCTCGCGCGGCGGTCGGCACATCGAGGGTGCGCTCGACGGCAGACGTCTCATCGGTTGACAGGGAACGCAGCCGCCATTGCCCGGCGTCTGTGAACGGGGAGGACAGGAGCAATGTGCGTGTCGCGCGCACGCCCGAGAGCCGACGCATCCTCCCCATGATGTATTCGCTCAGCGAGTCGAGATCGCTCGCGCCGACGATGGCCAGCAGGTCTCGCCCTCCTGCGGTGTGGTCGATCGTGAAGGCCTCGCGGTCGGCGGCGAGGGAGTGTGCGATCTCGAGAGTGGCGCCAGGTTCGGCTTCAATTTCGAGGATCGCTGACGGCCCCCGTGTTCCGGGGCCTGGATGGCCGGCCACCCAGGCGAGTCCGTGATCGGACAGTCGTTCCCAGCGGCGGGCCAACGTTACCGAGTCGACGCCGATGATGGGCGCGAGGGAAGCCCATCGGGCGCGGGGGTTGATCTGCAGTGCTTGGATCAGTCTCTTATCGGTCTCGTCGAGACTCGCTAACTGCGTAGAACGGTCAACCTTGTTCATAAAGCTGCATTCTACGTGCCTTCCTCGTCCTCGTGGGTGAACATAACCCATCGCATCGGATCGACAAAGGAGCAATTCGTGTCGCAGAGTCTCGTTCGTGGGCGCCCGGCAATAGGTGTCGTCGGGTTTCTCGTCGTCATGGAATTTGGCAGCGGCGCGCTGCAGGGTTGGTTCTCGCCCTTGCTCGCTGCGATCGGCCAGCAGTTCTGGGTCGGCGCCGGTGCACTGAACTGGGTGAGCGCGATGTACATGCTCATGACCGTCGCCTGCGTTCCCATCCTGGCCAAACTCGGCGATATGTTCGGGCATAAGCGGTTGTTGGTCATTGCAACGGGGCTCGTCGCCGTGGGATCTATCGTCGTTGCCTTCGCACCCACATTCGAGGTATTCCTCCTCGGGCGAGCGCTACAGGCACCGCTGGCGGCCTTCCTACCCCTGGAGTTCGCGATCGTCCGCGCCAGAGACGAGCGATCAGCGAGCCGAAGTATCGGAGTGCTCGTCGGCGCGCTCACCCTCGGCGCCGCGATCGGCTCCCTCATGTCCGGCCTGCTCTTCGGCGCGACCGGCGAACTCACGATCGTATTGTTGGTTCCCGCGGTGTTCATCGCCCTGTGCGTACCTGTTGTTGTGTTCCTCGTGCCCGAGACCACTGTGCGAAAGCGCGGGCGCGTCGACATCGTCGGAGCCGTCCTGCTGACAATTGGGCTGCTCGCGATACTGACAGGAGTGTCGAACGCCAGCACCTGGGGATGGGGAGACGCGCGTACCCTCGCCCTGGCCCTCGGCGGCGCGGCGGTACTGGCGATTTGGGTCGTCGTGGAACGCCGGATCACCGATCCGCTGGTCGATCTCACGATGCTCACACGCGGGGGCATCGGACTGCCGATCATCGCCTCGCTGCTCTTCGGCGCTCAGACCTACGGCGGTCAAACAGCGAGCTTCCTCTGGCTCCTCGGCGACAGCGAGCGCGACGGCTACGGCCTCGGTATCCCACCCGCCGCCGCCGGTGCGATCATCGTGCTCTATGCGCTGGCCGCCTTTGTTGGCACGCTCCTCGGGGATCGGCTCGTGCGACGGATCTCCGCTCACCGCGCGATCGCTCTCGCTGGAGCGACCGCTGCCGTTAGTTTCGCTCTCATGATCGTCTTCGCCGGGGCGGCCGCGCTGTTTATCGCGTCAATGGCGCTCGGGGGCGTCTCCGCCGGTGTCCTACTTGCGGTTCTTCCCGCGGTTGTGGTTCGCAACGCTCCTGCGGACTCCGTGGGAATCGCCTCGGCCCTCTTCAACACCGCGCGCACTGCGGCAGGAGCAGCTGCCGGGGCGGTGTTCGCGCTCGTTATGACGCTATTCGTTGCTACAGCTTCCGATAGTGGGGCGACCGTCTCCCGCTCCACCCCGACGTCCTTCGTCGCGGTTTGGGCGATCTGCCTGGTGATCTCGCTCGCTCTTGCCGTTATCGGGCTGCGTGTCCGGGTCGCCCGCTCCGCAGGCCCGATCGACGACGCTTCCCACTCAGATGCCCCCGAACCGATTGAGGAACGATGACAGCTCTCCCATTTCTCCCTTTGCCCGCCGCGACTTCCGATGTGCGGGGGGCGGTGATCGCCTCCCGCACGAGTTGGGAAGCAGACGTCCTGGCGCTGAGTGCGCAGATCCATACGCATCCGGAGCTCGCTTTCGCTGAACACCGGGCGGCCTCGTGGGTGGCTGAGACGATGCGTGCAGCCGGGTTCGAGGTTTGGGAGGGCGCGTTCGGCCTCGACACCGCCGTAGAGGCCACGATCGGACAGGGAGATATCACCGTCGCGATCTGCGCGGAGTACGACGCGCTCCCCGGCATGGGCCACGCCTGTGGTCACAACATCATCGCCGCCGCCGGCGTCGGTGCGGCCATCGCGCTGGCCGAGGTCGCTGACGACCTCGGCATCCGCGTGAAGCTGCTCGGAACGCCGGCAGAGGAGCACGGCGGGGGAAAGATCCTCATGCTGGAGGCTGGTGCGTGGGATGACGTCGACTTCTCCCTTATGGTGCACGGTGGGCCCGGCGACGATCTGCGCTGTGCCGACTTGCGCACGCAGGCGGTGGCCCGATTCGACGTGTCCTTCCGGGGGCAGGCCGGTCATGCGGGGGGGCCGAGCCCCGATGGGGTGAACGCGGCGAATGCAGCGACAATCGGACTCGTCGCGCTGGGCCTTCTCCGCCAGCACCTCCCCGACGGAGTCCGTGCTAATGCTTTCATTGACCACGGCGGTGAGGCAACGAACATCATCCCCTCGTCGACGCGAGTGCGAGCCGAGGTGCGCGCGGACACACTCGACGCGCTCGAGAGCACGCAGCGCAGGATCCTTGCCTGCTTCGAGGGTGGGGCGACCGCGACTGGGTGCTCATGGGCGTGGGAGCCTGCCGAACCCACCTATGCCGAACTAGTGCAGAACCCGGTGCTGGCCGAGGCCTGGGACCGCAATATCGCCTCGCTCGGGCGCACGCCGCACCCCTACGCGGCGTCGCCGGGAGGGTCGACCGACATGGGCAATGTGTCGCACGTCGTTCCATCCATCCATCCGCTCATCGCGATCGAGGGATGCTCCTCTGCTCCGCACACACCTGAGTTCGCCGGTGACGCGATCGGCCATGCAGCCGACGCCGCGGTCGTTGACGGCGCACTCGCGATGGCACTCACCGCTGTCGATGTCGTGGCGCTTTTACAGGCGGGGCACCAGCTGACCAGCGCCGAGGCGTCCGCTGCGGCATCGAACCGATGACCCGCAGCCACAAGCTCGCGAGGCGGCGCGTCCGGTAGACGGGCTGCGCGGCTGTCTGTAGACACCGCGGTGCCGCTGGCAGCTAGGACGGGGAGGCAGTACCCAACCTTCGTCCCCGGAGGACCCACGACCCGCGAGGGCGGGAGCTAGAGACAAACCCATGGCTGAGTGATCTCGACATCCCGCCCTCGCGTTTGCCCCCGGCCGTCAGAGTCACTGCGGACTCCGTCGGGGCGCCGGTGTCCGCGGAGGTCTTCCGCGGTGCGGGTCCCAACTTGACGTGAAGCCACCCCGTTGTCGGGCGCGGCACCGACGCCACGCCGCTGAGCGACAACTCCGATGAGAAACTGCAACTCCGGTGAGACGATCTGCAGGTAGGTGAGATTTCGGCAGATCCGGTGAGGCAGCGCACGAACCGGGCACATCAGAAAGTTCCGTGACCAAACCGTTGCATTCGTTATCTCGCCGTTATACAGTGATCACACGGTGAATGTTTGCTGTGGCATACACCGCATGTGATTGCAGGACACTCTTGGTGCAAGGGACAAGGGCCGGTCGGGAGCCTCTCCGACCGGCCCTTTACTGTTCCCACTATTCTGTGAACATGACCGATCGCAAGCTCGCCCTGGAGGCCTGGGAGAGCCTGTTCCGCGCGCAGCACGAGTTGTTCACCGAGATGATGTCGGACTTCGAGCACAGCGACCTGGGTCAGGCCGAGTACGACGTGCTGCTCACCGTCACCCGCTCCCCCGGCATGACCGCGCGGCTGCGCGACATCACCGCGAACATGCTGATCAGCCAGCCGAGCGTCTCGCGCCTGGTCGACCGCATGGTCACGCGCGGGCTCGTGGCCAAGTGTGCCGACCCCGACGACGGACGCGGTGCGCTGATCCGCGCGACCGACGAAGGGGCACGGGCGTTCCGCTCACTCGCCACCGTCCACGGTCGCTCGATCGCCGACCGGATGTCGCGCCTCGGCGACGACGAGCTGCGCACGCTGCGCGACCTCGCAGAGAAGCTCCGCACCCGCTGACCCGCGGCCGCGAGAACGGCCCGCTTCCGTTTCTGGCAGGGTGGGGTGCGTACGCCCGCTGTGTCGCGGGCACGTCAGACCGCCCCCTCGGGGGGAACCAGGGAGGTCATCCATGGAGATCGCCGGAATCGTCGGCATCCTCGTCATCGTCGGTATCGCAGTCGTCGTCGCCGTCGTCCTGCTGCTCATCCTGCTGCTGTTCGCACGCAGCTGGATCAAGGTCGCCCGAGCCGACGAGGCCCTCGTCATCTCGGGCCGCAAGCAGAAGGTGCAGACCGCGGTCATCGCGACCGACGGGTCGAGCCGCTCCGAGATGTCGGAGTCGCCCGTCACCGTCATCGTCAACGGCAAGTCGCTCGTCAACCCGATCACACAGCGCCACGAGATCATCTCGCTGCGCTCGCGTCAGGTCTCGCTCAACGCCGAGGCGCAGTCGCTCGACAGCGTCACCCTGAACGTCGACGGTGTCGCGATCGTGAAGATCGGCTCCGACCCGATCCTGGTCCGCCGTGCCGCCGAGCGCTTCGCCTCCCAGGACAAGGCCATCGAGCAGTTCACCACCGAGCAGCTCGAAGGTGCACTCCGTGGAATCGTCGCGACGCTGTCGGTCGTCGAGCTGATGCGCGAGCGGAAGAAGTTCTCCGACCAGATCGCCGCCGACGTCTCGCAGGAACTCGCCGAGCAGGGCCTCATCCTGGACTCGTTCCAGATCAAGGGCATCACCGACAAGGTCGGGTACATCCAGTCGCTCGGCGCCCCCGAGATCCAGGCGAAGCGTCAGTCCGCAGAGATCTCGCAGACCAACGCCGACCGCGCGATCAACCAGAAGAACATCGCGAACCAGGAAGCCAACCTGATCGAGCAGACCGCGCTCGACACGAACACCGCCAACTCGAACGCCGGCATCGGTCGTGCGCGCGCCGAGGCGGAGCAGGCCGAGAACCTCGCCCGCGAGCAGGCGCAGCAGGCGGTGCTGCAGCAGCAGGCCGAGAACAAGCAGGCCCAGCTCGACGCCGACGTCAAGCGCGTCGCCGACGCGCAGCGGTACGAGGCCGAGACCCGCGCTCAGGCCGAGCTCTACACCCGCGAGCGGGCGGCCGAGGCCGCCGCGATCGAGCAGGTCAAGCAGGCCGAGGCCCGCACCCGCATCGCCGAGCAGCAGGCAGAGGCCGACAAGGCCCGCGCCGCCGGTGAGGCCGCGGCTGCCGTCGCGAGCGCCACCGGTGAGGCCGACGCGCTGCGCTCGAAGGCCGAGGCCGAGGCTCACGCCCGACGCCTGCAGGCTGCTGCCGAAGCCGAGGCGATCCGCGCCGAGGGTGACGCGCGCGCCGCAGCTCTCGAGGCCGAGGCCAAGGCCATCGCCTCGAACCAGGACGCCTTCCTCTCGCAGCGCGTGCTCGAGGTGCTGCCGTCGATCATGGCCGAGTTCTCGAAGGGGTACGCGGCGATCGGCAACGTGTCGATCATCGGCGGCTCAGGCCAGGACGGCGCATCGGACGTCGTCGGTGCCGACAACGCCAAGGCCCTGGCCTCGGTGTTCGAGAGCGTCCACTCGGCCACCGGGCTCGACCTCGCCGGCATCATCCAGGGTCAGGCCGTCGGCCGCGGCTTCGGAGCCGGTGTCGCGGAAGCTACGCCTGCCGCGCCCGCACCGCGCGTCTCGACGCCGACCACCCCGCCGCCGCCCGCACCGCCGGCTCCGGCAGCGGACTAGTCACACCTTCACGACAGCGGATGCCGCGACCTCTCCGGTCGCGGCATCCGCTGTTTCGTCTCTGCGACCGGGCAGACTGGACGGATGATGTCCGCCGCCTTCGACCTCGCCGCCATCGGCGCGGGGCTGTCGTTCGCGGCCGCGCTCGACGAGCTGTCCTCGGCACTCGATGCGAGCGGATCGGTGGTCGTCACCGCCCCACCCGGCACGGGCAAGACCACCCTCGTGCCCCCGCTCCTCGCCTCGCGGAGCACCGGTCGCGTGATCGTCACCCAGCCCCGCCGCGTCGCCGTCCGCGCCGCCGCCCGACGCCTCGCCCACCTCGACGGGTCGCCCCTCGGTTCACGCGTGGGATTCACCGTCCGCGGCGAGCGCTCGGCAGGGCCCGAGACGCAGGTCGAGTTCGTCACGGCCGGAGTCCTGCTTCGACGGATGCTCGATGACCCGGGACTCGACGGTGTGGATGCCGTGATCCTCGACGAGGTACACGAACGCGCGCTCGAGACCGACCTCCTGATCGGGCTGCTCTCGGAGGTGCGCGAGCTGCGGGATGATCTGGTGGTGATCGCCATGTCCGCCACCCTCGACGCGGCGCGCATCGCCGCCGTCATCGGCACGGACGACTCCCCCGCGCCGATCGTCGACCACGATGTCCCCGCCTTCCCCCTCACCGTGCAGTGGGCTCCGAGCCCCGTGCCACGTCTCGACGAGCGCGGAGTCACGTGGGGATTCCTCGACCACATCGCGGCCGTCACGGCAGCCGGGGCCCGGGACCTGGTGCGCGAAGACCCGAAGGCGGACGTGCTGGTCTTCGCGCCAGGGGCCCGCGAGGTGTCGGAGATCGCCCGCCGCGTCCGCGCTGCGAGCGATGCCTTCGATGTACGGGAGCTGCACGGCCAGATCCCGCCGGCCGAGCAGGATGCCGTGATCCGCGGCCGCGCGCCGGCCGACCGTCCGCGCATCATCGTCACGACATCGCTCGCGGAGTCCTCGCTCACCGTGCCGGGGGTGCGCCTCGTCGTGGACAGCTGCCTGTCGCGGCATCCGCAGCGCGACGCCGGCCGCGGCATGACGGGCCTCGTCACCACCGCCGCATCGCGCTCGTCGTGCGTGCAACGCGCGGGGCGCGGCACCCGTCAGGGCCCCGGCACGGTCATCCGCTGCGTCGACGAACGCACCTACGCGGCGGCGCCCGCCCGTCCCGTGCCCGAGATCGCGGTGATCGACCTCGCGGACGCCGCGCTGCTTCTCGCCTGCTGGGGTGCCCCGGGCGGCATCGGACTGCGGATGATCGACCCGCTGCCGGCCGAGAACCTGGCCGATGCGATCGCGGTGCTTCGGGGGCTCGGCGCTATCGATGACGACGGTCGCGCCACCGCGGAGGGCCGCGTCCTCGCACGGATTCCGACCGATCCTCGACTCGCCCGCGCACTTCGCGACGGCAGCCCGGTCGTCGGAAGCCGACTCGCGGCCGAGGTCGTCGCGTTGGTGGGTGGCGAGCTGCGCATCTCGGATGCCGACATCGCGCAGGCCCTCACCGCGCTGCGCGGCGGTCGGAGCCCGGAATCCCGCCGATGGCGCGACGATGCGAACCGCCTCGAACGCATGGTCCGGGAGACGCCGGGCATCCGCTCGGACCTCGACGGAGTGGGCCTCGTGATCGCGCTGGCGTTCCCCGAGCGCATCGCGCATCGCGTCGAGCGCACTGCCGAAGGAGCGACATTCCTGCTGGCCTCCGGAACCCGGGCCGGGGTGCGGGGTCCGCTCGCAGCGGTGGAGTGGATCGCCGTCGCCGACGTCGCGCGTGCCACCGCACGCGCCGCGGCCGGGTCCGGCGCGATCATCCGCTCCGCCGCTGTGATCACCGAAGCGCAGATGGAGCGGGCCGCGAACCACCTGCTGACCGACCGCGTCGAGGCGGAGTTCGTCGGAGGTCGCGTCCAGGCCCGACGCGAGCGGCGCATCGGCGCCATCCCGCGGTCCTCTGCGCCCGTGAAGGCATCGGCACAGGAGGGCCGCGACGCCGTGCGCCGAGCTCTCCGCCGTGACGGGCTCGGCATGTTCACCTGGTCCGACACCGCAGATGCGCTGCGCCGGAGACTCGCACTGCTGCGACGCGAGCTCGGCTCCCCCTGGCCCGATGTCTCGGATGCCGGGCTGGTCGACTCCCTCGACGCGTGGCTGGCGCCCGAGCTCGATCGCCTCGCGTCCGGCACCCCCGCGGCACGGCTGGAGCTGTCGTCACCGCTTCGGCGTCTGCTGCCGTGGCCCGAGGCCGTGCGCCTCGATGAGCTCGTACCGGAACGACTCGAGGTGCCCAGCGGATCCCGCGTCCGGATCACCTACCCGGAGCCGGACGGTGACCCGCACGCACGGCCGGTCGTCGCCGTGAAGCTGCAGGAGTGCTTCGGGTGGGCCGAGACTCCGCGCCTCGTCGATGGACGGGTGCCGGTCCTGTTCCACCTGCTGTCCCCCGCGGGGCGTCCGCTCGCGGTCACCGACGACCTCGCCTCGTTCTGGTCCGGCCCCTACAGCCAGGTGCGCGCCGAGATGCGCGGACGCTACCCTCGGCATCCGTGGCCCGAAGACCCGTGGGCCGCCGTGCCGACCAAGCACACGAAGAACCGCGCCGCGCGCTGAGCAGCGGCCGGAGTCGGAGCCTCAGCGCGTGCGCCGCCGCAGCGTCAGCGACGCGAGCACGAGGGCGCCCACCGCGAAGGCCACGACGATGAGCAGCGGGCCGAACACGTCCCAGCCCTCGTCGCCCGCGGCCACCGCGTTGATCGTGTCGATCGCGTAGCTGAGCGGGAGCCAGTCCGAGATGGCGTAGAGCACATCCGGCATCTGGTCGCGGGGCATGAGCAGGCCGCCGAGGATGATCTGCGGGAACACGAGCAACGGCATGAACTGCACCGCCTGGAACTCGGTCTGTGCGAACGCGCTGGCGAGGAGCCCGAGGGCCGTGCCGAGCAGCGCATCGACGACCGCGACGAGTCCGAGCTGCCACAGCGGCCCGTCGACATCGAGGCCGCAGACCCCGACCGCGAAAGAGACCGTGATCACCGCCTGCAGCAGGGCCATCAGACCGAAGGCGAGCGCGTAGCCGAGGATGAAGTCGGCCTTCTCGAGCGGCGTCGTCATGAGACGCTCGAGGGTTCCCGAACGACGCTCGCGCAGGGTGGTGATCGACGTGATGAGGAACATCACGATGAACGGGAACAGCGCCAGGATCGCCCCGCCGAACTGGTCGAAGACGCCCTCCTGGTCGCTGAACAGCCAGGCGAAGAGACCGACCAGCAGGCTCGGCGCGACGAGCATCAGGGCGATCGACCGCGGATCGTGCCGCAGCTGGGCGAGCACGCGCCCGGCGGTGGCGAGCATCCGGCGGCCGTTCATTCTCCGGCCTCCTCACGGTGCTCCCGCGCTTCACGGCGTGATCGAGGGACGTCGGCATCGCCGCTGCGGTCCCGCTCGATCAGCGCCAGGAATGCGGACTCGGCGTCGGTCGTACCGGTGTCGGCGAGGAGCGACGACGGCGTGGTGTCGGCGATGATCCGCCCCTCCCGCATCAGCAGCAGCCGGTCGCAGCGCACCGCCTCATCCATCACGTGACTCGACACGATGAGGGTCACACCGCGGTCGGCGAGCCCCCGGAACAATGCCCACAGCTCGGCGCGCAGCACGGGGTCAAGTCCGACCGTCGGCTCGTCGAGCACGACCAGCTCGGGGGAGCCGATGAGCGCGACCGCGAGCGACACCCGCGTCGCCTGGCCGCCGCTGAGCGCGTCGACGCGCTGCCCCGCCTGGGCCCGCAGCCCGACTTCGTCGATCACCCTGTCCACATCGCCCTTCGGCGCCTTGAGCAGCGAGGCGAAGTACGAGAGGTTCTGGCGCACGCTGAGGTCGCCGTACACCGCAGCGCCCTGTGTGCCGTAGGCGACGCGGTGGCGGAGCTGTCGCGATCCGCCCGTCTCGCCGAGGACGGTGACATCACCCCCGGCGATCCGCTGCACACCGACGATCGAGCGCATCAGGGTGGTCTTGCCGCATCCCGACGGTCCGAGCAGCCCCGTGACCTGTCCGCGCGGGATCGTGAGGTCGATCCCGTCGAAGACCTGCACTGCCCCGCGATGCACGCGTAGCTGCGCGATCTCGACGGCCGAGTCATTCATCATGTGATGAATTATGCGCCTGCGCCTCGAGCACGCAGAAGAGGTCGGCCTTCCTCAGTCGAGCAGGTGGCGGAGGTAGCGTGTCGGATGCTCGAGGAACGAGCGCCAGTGGTTCACGATCTCGAGGTCGCCCCATTCGGCGGGACGGACTCCCCACTCCCCCACTTCGAGGATCTTCGCGCCGGGCAGCGCCGCGAGCACCGGCGAGTGCGTGGCGCACAGCACCTGCCCGCCGTCGTCGGCGATGCGCCGCAGCACGGCGATGAGCGCCAGGGTCGAGTTGAACGACAGGGCGGCCTCCGGCTCATCGAGGCAGTAGAAGCCCGGCTCGTCGAAGCGGCTCTCCAGCAGCGCGAGGAACGACTCGCCGTGGCTCATCTCGTGGAACGGCACATCGGCGCCGGCGGTCGACGGGTTGTCTTCGAGATAGGTGTAGAACGAGTGCATCGTCTCGGCCCGCAGGAAGAAGCCCCAGCGGTTGGCTCCCACGCCGCGCTGCAGCCGGATCCACTCCGACAACGGCGACTCGGTCGCTCGGGTGCTGTGCCGCGCCTGACGCGAACCGCCCTCGGGCGAGAGGCCGTAGGCGAGTGCGACGCCTTCGACCAGGGTCGACTTGCCGCTGCCGTTCTCGCCCACGAGGAACGTCACCCCGGGGTCGAGATCGATCCCCTCCCGCAGCACCTGGGCGACCGCGGGAATGCTCGTCGGCCACTCCCCATCCGGCGTCGGGGCGTCGTCGTTCGGGCGCATGGCGACGACCGGCTGCTGCCGCCGTCGGCGAGAGCTCGGCTCCCAGAACGCCTCCATCGTGCTCCCTCCGCGTGGTGTCTCGTGGAGGCTACCGGCATCCGCGGACATGGAGTCGCGCGGGCGCGATCAGCACTCGATGACGTTGACCGCGAGGCCGCCCTCGCTGGTCTCCTTGTACTTGGTCGACATGTCGGCACCCGTCTGACGCATCGTCTCGACGACCGCATCCAGTGAGACATAGTGGCTGCCGTCGCCGCGCAGTGCGAGACGAGCCGCCGTGACCGCCGTCGACGCCGCGATCGCGTTGCGCTCGATGCACGGGATCTGCACGAGTCCGCCGATCGGGTCGCAGGTGAGCCCCAGGTGGTGCTCCATCGCGATCTCGGCGGCGTTCTCGATCTGACGGTTCGTGCCACCCATCACCGCGGTGAGGCCGCCGGCCGCCATGGCGCACGCGGAGCCGACCTCGGCCTGGCATCCGCCCTCGGCTCCGGAGATCGACGCGTTCGCCTTGAACAGCGACCCGAGTGCGGTCGCGGTCAGCAGGAAGCGACGGATGCCGCGGCGACGGTTGGCCTCTGCCGTCAGCTCCTCGTCGAGGTCGCTCGCGGTGTCCAGCGCCCGGACGTCCGGCTCGAAGCCCAGCAGCGCGCTGCCGACCAGCTCACCGTAGGGAGTCACGGCGTTGCCCGCGCCGAGCCCCGAGTCGGCGAGGAACCGCCACCAATACATGGCGACGGCGGGGAGGATGCCGGCGGCACCGTTCGTCGGTGCGGTCACGACCCGGCCGCCCGCCGCATTCTCCTCGTTGACGGCCAGCGCGAAAGCGCCGAGCCACTCGCCCGGCAGTTCTCGATGCCCGTCGGCCTCGACCGCTTCGAGCTGGCCGCGGATCACTCCGGCCCGCCGCTTGACCTTGAGGATGCCGGGCAGCGTGCCGTCGGCGTGGAGGCCGGCATCGACGCACCCCGACATCGCATCCCAGATCGCGTCGAGCCCGGCCGCGACCTCCTCCTCGCCGCGCAGCGAGGTCTCGTTGAGCCGCGCGACCTCGGCGATCGACAGTCCGTTCTCGTCGCACAGGGCGAGCAGCGACGCGGCATCCGCATACGAATAGGGGAACCCCGCGGTCGTGAGTTTCGCGTCCTCTCCGTCCCGGCGGATGAAGCCGCCGCCGACCGAGTAATAGGTCTCCTCGGCGACGACCTGCTCCGCGGCATCCCACGCGGTGATCGTCATGGCGTTCGGATGACCGGGCAGCCGGGTGCGCGGCGCGAAGACGATGTCATCCTTCGCGAACGGGACGTCATGGATGCCGTCGATCGACAGCGCGCCGCCCACGGGGAAGTCCGTCCAGGCCGACCTCACGTCGGCGGGGTCGCACGTCTCCGGCGCGAGTCCGCGGAGCCCGGCGACCACGGCATCCGGAGTCCCGTGCCCGATCCCGGTGGCACCGAGGGAGCCGTACAGCGTGCTGCCGACGCGCGCCACGCGCGGGAGGGCGCCCGTCGCGGAGAGCCGACGCGCGAAGTCGAGGGCGGCCCGCATCGGTCCGACCGTATGGGAGCTCGAAGGCCCCACTCCGATGGAGAAGAGGTCGAAGGCCGAGACGTACGCAGTCACCCCTCCAGGCTACGCCGCATCCGCGCCTTCGGTTCACCCCGGTTAACTCGGCGCCGCGTCAAGCCCCTTCAGCCGCGCGTGCTTCCGAGGCATCCTGATCGGACGACACCAGGAAAGGGGCCATCATGACGAACAGCACTCCCGAGCCGGATCCTGCCGAGGCGCAGACGCCCACTCCCACGCCGGCCTCCGACACGAGCCAGGGCGAGGCGACCACACCCGCCGAGGCCGAATCGCCCGAAGACGCCGACCCGAGCGAGGTGCCGAGCACCGAAGACCTCGAAGAGCCGAGCACCGAGAAGGACCCGGGCGAGGAGCCCCAGGCTCCGAAGCGCGAAGAACCCGAGCCCGACCACGAGGCCGTGGGGATCGGGGTCGTCGACACGGAAGAGCCGCAGGCCGGCTGAGCAACTCGCTGAGACACCGGGTTACCGCCGAGACCCCGCCCTGCAGACATCAGCAGGGCGGGGTCTCGGCGCGGACGCGGGGTCTCGGGCGACCTACTCGACGAGCTTGCCCGCGGTGTCGACCTCGCGCATGAGCTCGGCGATCTCGGGCGAGACCTCCGGGATCTCCTCGCGGGTGACGCCCGCGGTCGGCGACCACACCAGGTTCACCTGCAGGGTCGGGTCGGTGTCGGGGAAGTCGCTGCGGTTGTGGCATCCGCGCGTCTCCCGGCGCTCCAGCGCGGCCTCGAGCGTGGCACGAGCGGCGAGCGCCGAGGCCTTGAGGTCGAACGCGTGCGCGAGGTCCTGGAAACCGGCGATGTCGGGGTGGATTCCCACGTCCTCCATGCGCCCCTCGATCATGTCGAGGTCGGCGAGGCCGGCACGCAGCCCGTCTTCCGAACGGACGACGCCTGCGTACTCGGTCATGAGGTTGCGGATGGCGCGCTGCAGGGCGCGCACGTTCTCGCGCCCCTCCGCGGCCAGCAGGTCGTCGATCTCGGCCCGTGCTGCCGCGACGGCCGTCGCCGACCGGCGCTGCGCGTCGAGCCCGGCCGCGTGCTCCATCGCGGCCTGCCCGACGATGCGCCCGTAGACCAGCAGCTCGATGAGCGAGTTGCCGCCGAGCCGGTTCGCGCCGTGCAGTCCGCTGGAGGCCTCGCCGATCGCGTAGAGCCCCTCGACGTCGGTCTGGTGGTCCTCCGGGCGCACCCAGACCCCACCCATCGAGTAGTGCGCGGTGGGGGCGATCTCGATCGGATCGGTCGTGATGTCGAGCATCTGCAGCTCCATCATCGTCTGGTAGACGCGCGGCAGCCGGGTCATGATCGTCTCGCGCGGCAGGTGCGACACGTCGAGCCAGACGCCGCCGTTCTCGGTGCCGCGTCCTTCCTTGATCTCGGTGTACGCGGCGAGCGCGACGCGGTCGCGGGTCGACAGCTCCATGCGCTCGGGGTCGTACTTCTCCATGAACCGCTCACCGAGGGCGTTGCGGAGGATGCCGCCCTCCCCGCGTGCGGCCTCGGAGATCAGTGTTCCCGCGGCACTCTCCGGCTCGATGATGCCGGACGGGTGGAACTGCACGAGTTCCGGGTCGCGCAGGCGCGCTCCGGCGTCGACCGCGAGACGAAAGGAGTCGCCCGTGTTCTCGTCGCGACGCGACGAGGTGCGGCGCCAGATGCGGTTGTGCCCGCCGGCTGCGAGGATCACGGCATCCGCGTGGATCAGGTAGCGGGTGCCGTCGGCCTGGTCGAAGCCGTAGGCGCCGAACACGACGTTGTCGCGAACGAGCAGACGGGTGATGTAGACGTGGTCGAGGATCGGGACCTCGAGCTGCTCGGCCTTGCGCACGAGCGTGCGCTGGATCTCGAGTCCGGTGTAGTCGCCCGCGAAGGCGGTGCGGCGGAAGGTGTGCGCGCCGAAGAAGCGCTGCGAGATGCGGCCGTCGTCTTCGCGGGCGAAGTCCATGCCCCACCGCTCGAGGTCGCGGATGCCGCGCTCGGCGCCCTGGGTGACGATCTCGACCGTGTGCGGGTTGGCGAGCAGGTAGCTCTCCTTGATGGTGTCGGCCGCGTGCTGCTGCCAGCTGTCCTCGGCGTCCATGGTGCCGAGTGCCGCGTTGATGCCGCCGGCCGCGAGGGAAGTGTGCGCATCCTGACGCGGGCGCTTGCCGACGGCGAGGACATCGACTCCGTGTTCGGCGATCTCGATCGCCGCGCGCAGGCCGGAGCCACCGGTGCCGATGACGAGGACAGTGGTGGATATCTGACGTTCGGGGGTAGACATACGCTTCACGCTAGTTAGGAGACCCTAATAACTCCAATGCATAGTTCGAGTGGAAACCATGCGGGTAGGCTATGGCCATGAACCTCGAGCAGCTCCGCGGGTTCGTCGAGGTCGCACGCCTCGGACACTTCACCCGCGCCTCCGAGCACCTGCACCTGGCACAGCCGTCGCTGAGCCGACAGATCTCCACGCTCGAACGCGAGCTCGGCGCCGAACTGTTCCACCGCGCACGCGGCCACATCGCGCTCACCGCAGCGGGAGAGACGCTCCTCCCCCGCGCGCAGCGCATGCTCGCCGAAGCCGACGCCATCCGCGATGAGATGGGCGAGCTGGCCGGTCTCCGCCGTGGACGCGTACGACTGGGCGCGCCGCCCACGCTCTGCATCAGCCTCGTCGCCGAGGCGATCAGCGTGTTCCACGCCAGCCATCCGGGCGTCGATCTGCATCTGACCGAGAGCGGCTCCCGACGGCTCGTCGAGCAGTTGGCCGTGGGCGCCGTCGACATCGCCCTCATCACCGAATCCGACGGTCCACCACCGTCGGGCTTCAGCCTCACGCGCATGCCACTGCTCGCCGAAGAGCTCGTCGTCATCTCCGCCGCGACGGAGCCACCGGTCTCGACCATGCCCGCGATGAGCCTCTCCCACCTGGCCACCCTCCCGCTCATCGCCCTCGACGAGACGTACGAGCTGCGAGCGACCACCGACGCCGCCTTCCGCGCGGAGGGCCTGGTGCCCACTCACGTGCTCGAAGGGGCCGAGATGGATGCCGTGCTGCGCTTCGTCGAACGCGGTGTCGGTGTGGCGGTGGTCCCGGCGATGGTGCTGCTCGATCGCCCCGCACTGCGCTCGGTTCGGCTGACGCATCCGATGATGACCCGCACCGTGAGCCTCGCCCACCGAGCGGACGTCACTCCTGCGGTCGCGGTCGCCGCGATCCGCGAGGTCATCGTCGCCACGGCCGCGGAGGTCGCGCGCCGCGACCCCGCGATCACGAGCCTCCTCTGAGCTGCCTGCGGTCAACCCGAGAGCGCACCATCAGCCGTCGCGACACAACGGCCCGGATACAGCAGAATCCCCGCCGCTTTCACGACGGGGATTCTGTACTGTCTCAACACAGTGTGCGCCCGAAGGGACTCGAACCCCTAACCTTCTGATCCGTAGTCAGATGCTCTATCCATTGAGCTACGGGCGCCCAGCCCGCTCAGCGGGCCGTGGAACAGCCTACAACAGTCCTGACGCGAAAGCGAAACGAGGCCTCAGTCGCTCGCCGCCTCGGCTTTCTGCTGCTTCTTGCGCCGCTTGGCCCGCGCGCGCTGCTCGGAGGAGAGCGCCTGCAGGTCGACGAGACGCAGCGCCTGCATGCGTGCCTCGCGCATGCGCCCGTAGTCGGGATCTTGATCCGGTCGCATGCCCTCGACCCGCAATCGGCGGTCGAGATTGTGGCGCACGTCGGCCCAGGCGGCGTCCCGCGCCTCTTCGACGATCTGCGCCAGACGTTCCCGGTCTTCCATCATCTCGCGCAGGCGCTGGCCGACCCCGGTGGACTGCTTGGCCCGGCGGCGCAGGTTTCGCACATCGCGGTCGCGGTAGTCGTGCGTGCCCACCGGATCAGAGTGCCGACCCCTGGCCCTCTTGCGCAGAGCGGTCACGTTGGCGGCCGCCTCTTCCGACTCCTCGGCCATCGCCCGCAGCGCCTCCCGCGCATCGTCGATGTACTTCTCCATGTCGAAGACTCCGTCTTCAGCGATGGTGCCGATGAGGATGTGATTCTTCACGGCGAGGCGCGCGGCAGCCGTCGCGATCGCGACGCCTTCGGCGATGGCATCCGCTGTCCGTCCCACCGGTACCTCCTCTCCACGAGCGTACCGGTATCACTGGGGCCCGGTGTCGGCCAGAATGGTTCCGGATCAGCATGCCCCACCCCTCCGACATCCACCGCCACGGCCCCCGGATCGCGCACCGCAGGAGACTCATGAAACACCTCGATCTCGCCGGCAGCACCACCGTGATCACGGGCGCCGCGAACGGCATGGGCGCCGACATCGCCCGCCTGCTGGCAGCCCGCGGCACGCACCTCGCGCTGATCGACCACGACAGCGCCGCCCTGGCGACCATCGCCGCGGAACTGAGCGGGTCGACGGTGACCACGCACGTGGTCGATCTCCGCGACGACGACGCCGTGTTCGCCGCAGCCGACGAGATCACTTCGACGCACCCGAGGGTCAACGCCCTGATCACCTGCGCCGGATCGTCGATGCTCGGAAACCTCGACCAGCTCACGATGGAGGAGATGCGCTGGCTCACCGACGTGAACCTCTGGGGCACGGTGTCGATCACCAAGGCGCTGCTGCCCGCCCTCCGCGCCGCGCCGGCCGCGCACATCACCCACTTCGCGAGCGTGTATGCGCTCGCCGCTCCAGCCGGACGCATCCCGTACGCGCTGAGCAAGTTCGCCGTGCGGGGCTTCTCCGAGGCACTGCGGCACGAGCTGGAGGGCACCACGGTCAGCGTCGGCGCCGTCTATCCGGCCGGCGTCCGCACCGGAATCATCCTGCACGGGCGCTACGCCGCCGCGATCGATCCGGAAATCGCCGCTCGTGCCGCCGCCGCACAGGCCGCGATGTACCACACCGACCCGGCGGACGCTGCGGCCCGCATCGTCCGAGCGACCGAGCGAAGGGCTGCCCGCACGATGGTCGGACGGGAGGCACGGCTGATCGACGTGCTCACGCGCATCGCCCCGTCGTCGTACTGGCGCGTGATGCGACGACCGCTGCGCGCGGCGATCGACACGACGACGCCGGTCGCCTGACCGCACCGGGCCGGGTCAGCGGACCGCGCCCACCCAGATCCCCGAGGCCCAGGCCTGCTGATCGCCGTTGCAGCCGACCGAGCCGGGGTAGCCGCGGACGACGGCCATGCAGTTGGCGAGGAACTCCGGGTCGTTGCCGAACATCGAGGCGTACGCGCCGGAAGACGTGAGCGCGCCCCAGACCCGGAACTGGTAGATGTGCGCGAGCTCGTGCGCCATGGCCCAGTTCAACCGGCCCGCACTCCAGTTCGCGATGTCGCCGCGGTACTTGATGTAGCCGTTGCTGTTGGCGCAGGCCGGTGCGTTCCCGCCCGCGCACGACGACGACTCGTACAGCCCGACGCCGCCTCCGCCGACGAGGTCGAGCGCCGCCCGCACCCGCGCGTACCCGTCCGGCCCACTCGATGTCCAGGCCGGGCCACCCGGTCCTGCGCTCTGCGCGGCCTGCACCGAGGCGACCTGGGTGCCGACCTTCTCGGCGAGCGCATGCACCGTGGCCGTGGCCGCCGTGACCGTGGCGGGGTCCCTCGACTCGGCCAGCACGGTCTGCTGGGCCGACAGCGCGGCAGCCCGATGAGAGGCGGTGTCGACCATCCCCTGTGCATTGTCGAAGACGCGGCTCAGGGCCGTGATCTCGGCGACGAACGCCGGCCGCACCGCGAGCACCGCCGCGCGGTCGGCCGTGTCCTGCTCCGCCTGCGCGATCGTCGCCTCGAGATACTCGGTGCGCTGCCTGGCCTCGTGGTATTCCTGCGACAGGCTGCCGAATTCCGCCACGACCGCGACGCGCTCCCGATCGAGGGCATCCGCCCGCGCGAGCACTCCGGCGGACAGCACGACTGCCGCCGCGAGCGTGACCGCCAGCACCCGGCGCATCACTGCAGGAACCCCGTGGTGTCGCCGATCTCGGCATCCTGCTCAGCGATCTGCGACCGCAGTGCGGTGAGCTTCTGCGCGAGCTCGAGGTTCTCCCCGTGGGATTCCTCCAGGGCGCGCTCGACACGGACGATCTCCGCTTTGACGGCGGTGAGGGCTGCCACCCGCTCCTGATCGGCGATCGCGACCAGCGCGACTCCTCCGAGAAGCAGCAGGCACCCAGCCGCGACAGCAAGACTCCGCATCTCGCTCCCCAGAACAGCGCAACGTTTCCGGACCGACTCCGATCGGACCAATATACAACTGGACCCGTCGTCGGTGTTCCCGAATGTGCGCGAGCGGGACGGCGGCGGTTCAGACCAACAGGTCGCTACCGTCGGCGAGACGACGCTCGGCTGCCGACTGGCCGCTGGCGAGGTGAGCGGGCACGATACGGCGGAGCGCCTCCGTGTCGCGGGCGGCCATCGCCTCGAGGATGATGCGGTGCTCTTCGGCCATGGCGAGCAGATCGTCGTGCTGCCCGAACAGCCACCGCAGCCGGGTGAGGAACACGGCGATGAGCTCCCCGAGCATCTCGTTCCCGGCGAGTTCGACCGCGACCTCGTGGAATTCGGCCGCCGCGATCCGCGCAGCCTCCGAGTCCTGGGCCGTGGCCGCCGCGAGCTCGCGCTCGTAGGCGGCTCTGATCCGGGCGATACCCGCCTCATCGTGACGCTCGGCCGCGAAGACGAAGATGAGCGTCTCGATGGCCTCGCGGACCTCCGCGAAATCCTGGATGTCTCGGCGGGTGAACTCGCGCACGACCGCCCAGGTGCGGGGGCGTGCGACGACGACCCCTTCGGCCACGAGGGTGCGGATGGCCTCGCGGACCGGGAGGCGGGAGACGCTCAGCTCGGCCGCGATGTCGCGCTCGACCAGACGTGACCCGGGCGCACGGCGGCCCAGCACGATGTCGTCGCGCAGGATGCGCGTGACCCTGACCGATTCGAGTTCGCCGCTTGTCCCCATAGCCCCCGCCATCTGGGCATTCTCGCATCACGAGCCGGGTTACTCAACTTTTGGTATCCCAACACGCCCGGGATGCCTCGGTCCGGGACGAGCGTGCGAGACGCGGAAGGTCTCCGTCGCGCTCGTCCCGCCGGGCTCAGGGGAGGCGGTTGGCGATCGCGATGTTCGCGGTCAGCTCCTGGGCGTTCTGTCGCACGACGTACGCGGGACGATCACGCTCGACCCGCCACGACTCGCTCAGCGGCCCGACGTTGACCGTGTCGAAGCCGGCCTCGTCGTAGAAGCCGGTGACGAACGCGACGGCCTCGGCGTCGTCGCCGGCGGTGGCCAGCGCGCGACGGTCCGGGTCCCCGGCCGGCTTGCCGTCGGTCGTGATGTCGGCTGCGAGGATCTGGTTGAACGCCTTCGCGATCTTCGAATCCGGCAGCGCGCGCTGTACCAGCTCCGACGTCGTCGTCTCGCCCTTGTCCAGGGCCTCGATGTGACCGTCGCGCTCGAAGTAGTAGTTGTTCGTGTCGAGCACGATCTTGCCGGCGAGCTGTGCGGCGGGGAGCGCGTCGATCGCCCCGAGAGGAACGGTCACGACCGCGACGTCCGCAGCTGCCGCGGCGTCTTCCGCCGTGGCGGCCTTCGCGCGGGGCCCGAGCTCCTCCACGAGGTCCGCGAGCGTCTCCGGACCGCGGGAGTTGGCGATCACGACGTCGTAGCCGTTCGCCACCGCGACCCGCGCGACCTGGCTGCCGATGTGTCCTGCACCGATGATTCCGAGAGTAGTCATGCTGGGGGCAACGTCGAGCAGAGCGGACTATTCCCTTCGAGTCGGGCTGTGTAGTCCCGTGACCGGCGTCACAGTTCGCGCAGCAGCGTCTGCTCGGTCCGCCGGTAGCCGAGGCTCTCGTACAGCTCGACGGCGGCGGCGTTGAAGCCGAACACGTGCAACCCGATCGAGTCGGCGCCGAGCCGACGGGCCTCGCGTTCGGCGGCGTGCATCAGCTCGCGCCCGTAGCCCTTGCGGCGCTGATCCGCGGCCACCTCGATGTCGAGCACGAACGCATGCGCGCGCCCATCGCGCTGACGCATGCCGAGCCAGAGGATGCCGACCTCGACACCGTCGACCGTGGCCGTGAAGAGCTCCTGCCCCGGGGTGGCGAGTCCGTCCGGCAACTCCTCGACCAGCTGACGGTGCGACTCCGCCGCGGCGTCCTCCGGGGAGAACCGACCGGATGCCACGAGGTCCTGGGCGAATCCCTCTTCCGAAGCCGTGACGAAACGGGGGAACCTCTCCGCGGTCATCGGCACCACCTCCACGTGTGCGGCGACATCGCGTGAGGGCAGCGGCTCGAGCACCATCTGGATCGACGCGACCGTGAAGCCGCGACCGTCGACCAGCGCGCGACCCGCCGCATCCTGCGGGAGCAGCGGCACACTGATCTGCGTGGCGCCCATGTCGTGTGCGATGGTGAGGATCCGCGCGACCAGCTCGTCGTTCTGAGTGCCGGTCAGCTCGGTCTCGACGGCGAGGTCGAGGAGGAACAGCTTCGTGCCGGCGAGCACCAGCCACAGGGTGCCGAGCTCGCGCCGACCCTCGTCGAGGATCCGCATGACCCGTGCCGTCGGCGTCGCCGCCCCGTGCGGCAGCAGCTCGTCGAAATACTCATCGGCGAACGCGACCGCATCATCCCGGACACGCCTCCCCGATGCGCGGTTGCCGTCGATGAGGCGCTGTCTGGCCGCGCCTCGCCACTCGTCGAAGCGTCCAGCGGGCAGGGGCTTCAGATGCACGGGCATGCGTCCATCCTGCACCTCAGCTGCGGGTGAGCGCGTCCTCGGCGGCGACCCAGGCCAGCATGGCGCACTTGACCCGCGCCACGTACTTCGACACCCCGCCGAGGGCCGCGGCATCGCCGAGCAGCTCCTCGTCGGGCTCGATCTTGCCGCGGGAGCGCATCGCCTCGCGGAACGCCGCGATACGCACCTCGAGGTCTTCGACGCTGAGTCCTTCGGCGAGCTCGGCGAGGAGCGAGGCGGAGGCCTGCGAGATCGCGCATCCATGGCCCTCCCACGCGATCGCCTCGACGCCCCCGTCGGGACCACGGTGCACCTGCAGCGTGATCTCGTCGCCGCAGGTCGGGTTGAGCTGGTGCGACTGCGCCGGGATCTCGTCACGCAGCCCGTAGCCGTGCGGGGTGCGCGAGTGATCCAGGATCAGCTCCTGATACAGGTTCTGCAGGTCGCTCATGCGCCCCTCCGGAAGAAGTCGATCGCTCCGGCGACACCCTCGATCACGGCGTCCACCTCGGCCTCTGTCGTGTACAGGTAGGCGCTCGCCCTGGTGGACGAGGTGACGCCGAGGCGTCGGTGCAACGGCTGGGCGCAGTGGTGTCCGACGCGCACGGCGATGCCGAGGTCGTCGAGGAACTGCCCGACGTCGTGCGAGTGGATGCCGGCGACGTCGAAGCTCGCGAGCCCCACGCGCGGCAGGTCGATCCCGGCACCGAGCACGCGGACCCCGTCGATCGCGCTGAGCCCGTCGACGAGCCGACGTCCGAAGGCGGCCTCATGCGCGGCGATGCGCGGCATCCCCACCTCGGTCAGATAGTCCACGGCCGCGGCGAGCGCGATGGCCTGCGATACCCGCTGCGTGCCGGCCTCGAACCGCTGCGGCGGCGGCAAGTACTCGGCTTCGGTCGTGGTGACGGTGGTGATCATCGAGCCGCCGGTGAGGAACGGGGGCATCGCGGCCAAGACCTCGCGGCGACCGTAGAGCACCCCGATGCCGGTGGGACCGAGCATCTTGTGGCCGGACAGCACGGCGAAGTCGACGCCGAGGGCTCGCACGTCGAGCGGCAGATGCGGTGCCGACTGGCAGGCGTCGAGCAGCGTCAGGGCGCCGACCTCGCGGGCGAGCGCGACCAGGCGCTCGACCGGATTGATCACGCCGAGCACGTTGGAGACGTGCGTGAACGCCACGAGCTTCGTCCGCGCGGTGATGAGCTCGGCGGCGGCGTCGAGGCGCAAGGCACCGTCGTCGTCGAGCGGGATCACCTTCAGCGTCGCGCCGGTGCGGGCCGCGAGCTCCTGCCACGGGATGAGGTTCGCGTGGTGCTCCATCTCGGTCGTGACGATCTCGTCGCCCTCGCGCAACCGGAGCCGCTGAGCAGCCGCTCCCCCGCGACCGAGCGACGCGTTCGACAGCGAGTAGGCGACGAGGTTGATCGCCTCGGTCGCGTTCGAGGTCCAGACGACCTCGTCGTCGTCGGCCCCGATGAAGCGGGCGAGCGTGCTTCGAGCGTCTTCGAACAGCTCGGTGGCCTCGGCGGCCAGCGTGTGCGCCCCACGGTGCACGGCCGAGTTCATGGTGATCGAGAACTCGCGCTCGGCATCCAGCACGGCCGACGGACGCTGCGAGGTCGCGCCCGAGTCGAGGTACACGAGCGGATGCCCCTGCACCTGCGTGTGCAGGATCGGGAAGTCCTCGCGGATACGCCGCACCTCAGCCTCGCTCAGAGGGGCGATCACGTCGACACCGGAAGAAACGCTCATCGTTCCAGTTTCCCACCTGCGAGCCCGGGGTGGGCCCGCGGGTCAGCGCCCGTCGAGCGTCTTCGCGTCGGCGACCTCGTCGTAGCGGTCCTGCGCGTCGAGCACGTCCTCCACGTGGGACTCCGCCCAGACCTGCAGCGCCTGCAGCGGTTCATGCAGGCTTCGGCCGAGCGGGGTGAGCAGGTAGCGCGAATGGCCGTCGTCGCCGACCGCTCGCTCCAGCATGCCGTCGCGTTCGAGGGCACGGAGCGTGTCGACGAGCACCTTCTTCGTGATCCCATCCATCCGGTGGTGCAGCTCGCCGAAGCGCAGCGGCTGCTCGTGCAGGAGGACCACGATCATCGCGGTCCACTTGTTCGCGATGCGGGCGAGCGACGCCCGAGACGGACAGCTGGCGGAGAACACCGTCCACGTGCGCGACATGCGCTGCTCCTCCCGGTGACGTTGAAGTAACCGCGCCCTCGGCGAGACGCTGGATGCTCCAGAGTACCGACCACACGAGAAGGAGCATCATGTCGGCGATCGACGTTGTAGGACAGTACGGTGCGGCCCTGGCCGCGGGAGACATGGGGGCACTGGCGGCCACCTTCCATCCGGATGCCGTGTGGCACCAGCCCGGCGCCAACCAGGCATCCGGCGACCACGTCGGCCCCGACGCGATCCTCGCCCACCTCGGCCGCTTCATGGAGCTCAGCGGCGGCACGTTCGTGCTCGAGACCGACTCGGCGACCGAGGCCGGCGATCTCGTCTCCGCCACCGTGCGCTTCCGCGCGCAGCGTGCGGGACACGACGACCTCGACCAGCACGGCGTCGACGTCTTCCGCATCGCCGGCGACCGCATCGCTGAGGTCTGGCTCATCAGCGAGGACCAGGAGGCGGAGGACCGCTTCTGGGGTCAGGCCTGATCTACCGGCGTCGGGCGGTCGCACTCTCGACCGCCTGACACCCCTAGGCTCGACCCATGATCGCCCCGGACACGCTGCTCGCCTTCGTCGTCGCGGCGTTCGTCATGGTCGTGATCCCCGGTCCGACCGTGCTGTTCACGATCGGCCGGGCCATGGCTCTCGGGCGGATGGGCGGATTTCTCAGCATCCTCGGCACGGCGATCGGCTCGATCGTGCTGGTCGTCGCGGTCGCGCTCGGCGTCGGCACGATCATCGCCCAGTCGGTCGTGCTGTTCACCGTCGTCAAGGTGCTCGGCGCCGGCTACCTGATCTTCCTCGGTATCCAGGCCATCCGGCACCGGAAGGACGCGGCGCGCGCCATGGTCGCCGCGCCGGCGCGGCGATCGGGGTGGCGCCTGCTCACCGAGGGCTTCGTCGTGGGAGTCACCAATCCGAAGTCCATCGCTTTCTTCCTCGCGATCCTGCCGCAGTTCGTCGATCTGCACGCGGGTTCCGTCCCCGCGCAGCTCTTCCTGCTCGGAGTGATCGTCGTCGTCATCGGCGTGACGTGCGATGCCGTCTGGGTGCTCCTCGCCAGCGCCGCCCGCGACTGGTTCGGCCGCTCACCTCGCCGCATCGAGGCGATGGGTGCCACCGGCGGCGGACTCATGATCGCGCTCGGGGCGTTCCTGCTGGTCTGGAGCGAGAAGCCCGCGACCGCGTGAGCGCCCGGCGCGACCCTGCTCACATGCGGGCGAAGCGCGCCCGGGCGATGCAGAAGACCCCGTAGATCGCGAAGCCCGCGCCGACCGCTCCCAGGACGAGTCCGCCGAGAGGCAGCTCCAGCAGACTGTGGAGCGCGGCATCGAGCCCCGCGCCCTTCTCCGGATCCTGCGTGACCGCGGCGACCACGAACAGCACGCCGGTCACGCCCACCGCGATGCCCTTGCCGAAGTAGCCGATCACCCCGAGCGTCACGATGCCACCGCGTGCGACTCCCGTCGGCAGATCGAGCAGCTTCTCGAAGCCGCGCGTGAAGCCGCCCACGACGAAGCCGATCCCCACGCCGACCACCGACAGTCCGATGACGACGAGCAGGGCGACGCCGCCCGGAGCGGAAAGCACCACGGAGCTGAGGGTCTTCGACGCCGTCTCCGAGTCGGCGTTGCCACCCAGCGCGTAGATGAGGGCCATGCCCGCGACCACGAGGTAGGCGAGGGCGATGCCGAAGAGCTTGACGCGCTGCCCCCACTTCTTCGTCTCGGCGGGGTCGGCGGCGAGGAACGCACTCGCGATCTGCCACACGGCCAGAGCGATCAGCCCCGTGGCGACGAGCACGAGCAGCAATCCGCCGACCGGGTTGTTCCGGATCTGCTCCATCGCCCCGTCCTGGTCGGCGTCGCCCGAGGCCCCCGCGGCGATGGTGATGGCGATCGCGCCGATGATGACGTGGATCAGGCCGAGGACGACGAACCCGACACGGGCGATGCGGCGGAAGGCGGTGGACCCCTTGGCGACGCGCGCAGCGTGCTTGACCGTGCTCATCATTGAAGGGTATCGCCGAGGACCCACCCGGCGGAGGGGCTTGCTTTCCCGGCGCCCCTCGGCATCAGGCGCTCGACGATACGGGCTGCCGGAGGATGGTGCGCAGCTTCGCCGGATCGGTGCGACGCAGGTCGCTCAGGTAGATCTCGTGATGCAGCCCGGTCATCGTCAGGCCGTGCTCGGGGATGAAGCGGTGATGCAGGTCGTCGAGGACCGGCCCCTCATCGTCGAACGGACCGACGTGCAGAGTCTGCACGCTCATCCCCTCGTCGAGGGTCTCCAGCCGCACGGAGCCGAGTGCGGGCACCGGCTCCTTCTTCTTCGCCGCTCTCCGCGCCACGGACTCCACCGCGTCGGCGAACATCGAAGATGTGATGTGGTCGCCGACCATGATCATCAGCGTCCACTGCCAGGCGGACTTGTCGCGATGAGTGGTGAACGACTCCATGTCCGATGCGTGCCAGAGCCCTTCGAGGGGCATCACGACCGTGTCGATGCCGAGCTCGTCGCGGCTCGCGAACTTGAGGGTGTAGGCCAGGGGGAACAGAGCCGAGACGGCCTCCGCATAGGCCGGGGAGGTGTTCGGGTCTCCGGCGCCGTCGATCATCAGGTACTGCATCGGCGGCACCTCGAGGATGCGGAACTGACCGCGCTTCGCCCGATACGCGTCGAGCGTCTTCTTGGGATCGATCGCCGCCATGACGTGCCTTCCTGGTTCGTGCGCCCAGTGTGACACGGAGCGCAGACACCGGCTATCGCCCGCCCGAGTTAGCTTCGAGTCTCGAAGGTAACTCCCGGATTTCCCACCTTGCGACGACAAAACTCCGGCCATCGGAGAAGAAATCCCCGCTCGATGAGGCCTAGTCTCAATCATCACGAAACGATCACGTTCGCTTGACTTCGAGTCTCGAACTCAAGAAAGTGATCCGAGGCGGATCCCGAATGGCCGGGACGCCCACCCTCCGGACTTCGGCCGGAGGACGCATTGCACAGCAAAGGAGCTCGGAATGAAGAAGAAGTACGCACTCGCGGCCCTCGGTCTCGCGGGAGTCCTCGCCCTCGCCGGTTGCGGCGGCGGAGGAGCCGGCTCCGCGGGCGGCGGCGAGAAGGCTTCCGGCGACAAGGGCAACCTGCTGATCGGCGTGTCCATGCCGACGCAGACCTCCGAGCGCTGGATCGCCGACGGCACCGCCGTGCAGGAGGGGCTGGAGAAGGCCGGCTACCAGGTCGAACTGCAGTACGCCGGCGACGACATCCCGACGCAGGGCCAGCAGATCGACCAGATGATCACCAAGGGGGCGGACCTCCTGGTCATCGCCGCGATCGACGGCACCGCCCTGTCATCGCAGCTCGACGCCGCTGCGGCAGCGAAAATCCCGGTCATCTCCTACGACCGCCTCATCCGCGACAGCGAGAACGTCGACTTCTACGTGACGTTCGACAACTACAAGGTCGGCGTGCAGCAGGCCACCTCACTGCTGGTCGGCCTCGGCGTGCTCGATCAGGACGGCAAGGACACCGGAGAGAAGGGCCCGTTCAACATCGAGCTCTTCGCCGGCTCTCTCGACGACAACAACGCCCACTTCTTCTGGCAGGGGGCGATGGACACGCTGCAGCCCTACATCGACGAGGGCGTGCTGACGGTGCCGTCGGGGCAGACCGATATCGAGCAGGCGGCGATCCTGCGCTGGCAGCAGGAGACCGCGCAGAAGCGCATGGAGGATCTGCTCACCTCGACGTACGGCGGCGGCACGAAGCTCGACGGCGTGCTCTCCCCCTACGACGGGATCTCCCGCGGCATCATCACGGCACTCCAGGGCACCGGCGGTCTCGGCGCCACCATCGCCGACGGTCTCCCGATCGTCACCGGACAGGATGCGGAGATCGGCTCCATCAGCCTGATCGACCAGGGCGTGCAGTTCTCGTCCATCTTCAAGGACACGCGCAAGCTCGCCGAGCAGTCGGTCGTCGTCGCGGAGGACATGCTCGAGGGCGAGGAGCCCGAGGCGAACGACACGGAGACCTACGACAACGGCGTGAAGGTCGTGCCGTCGTACCTCCTGCAGTCGGACATCGTCTACAAGGACAACATCACCTCGCTGCTGGTCGACTCGGGCTACTGGACCCAGGCCGAGGTCGACGCCGGCGTCGCCGAGTAGTCATCGCTCCGGGGCGTGACGTCGACACGGCGTCACGCCCCTCTCGACGGAAAGGAGCCGGTTCATGACGACACCGGTACTGCAGATGCGGGAGATCGAGAAGAGCTTTCCCGGCGTCAAGGCGCTCCAGGGCGTCGACCTCGATGTCCGCCGCGGCGAGATCCACGCGATCTGCGGCGAGAACGGCGCGGGGAAGTCCACTCTCATGAAGGTGCTGTCGGGTGTCTACCCGCACGGGGCGTACGAGGGCGAGATCGTCTACGAGGGCGAAGAGGCGAAGTTCGGATCCATCAGCGACTCCGAGCACGTCGGCATCGTGATCATCCATCAGGAGCTCGCGCTGATCCCCTACCTCAGCGTCGCGGAGAACATCTTCCTCGGCAACGAGCGTCGGGGAGCGGGCGGACTCATCGACTGGGACCGCGCGAACTCCGAGGCCTCGCAACTGCTCGCCCAGGTCGGTCTCGACGAGAACCCCGCCACGCCGGTCGGCCAGCTCGGCGTGGGCAAGCAGCAGCTCGTCGAGATCGCGAAGGCACTGTCGAAGAACGTGCGCCTGCTCATCCTCGACGAGCCGACCGCCGCGCTCAACGACACCGACTCGGCCCACCTGCTCGACCTGCTCCGGCGCCTGCGCGACGGCGGGATGACGTCGATCATCATCTCGCACAAGCTCAACGAGATCGACGCGATCGCCGACCGCACGACGATCCTCCGCGACGGTCGGTCCATCGAGACGCTCGACATGAGCGATCCGGCCTCGACGCAGGACCGGATCATCCGCGGCATGGTCGGACGCGACCTCGCCCATCGTTTCCCCGAGCGCGTGCCGGAGCTCGGAGAGGAGGTGCTGCGGATCGAGAACTGGACCGTGCATCACCCGACCCAGCCCGGACGGGTCATGGTCGACGATGCCTCCCTCACCGTGCGTGCAGGAGAGGTCGTGGGCATCGCCGGGCTGATGGGCGCCGGACGCACGGAACTCGCCATGAGCGTGTTCGGCCGCACCTACGGGCGCAACGCGAAGGGGCGAGTCCTCGTCCGCGGCAAAGAGGTCGACACGTCGACCACGAGCGCCGCCATCCGCGCCGGAATCGCGTACGCGACCGAGGACCGGAAGAAGTTCGGGCTCAACCTCATCGACGACATCCGCCACAACATCACCCTCGCGTCGCTGCGGATGATCAGCCCCGGCGGCTGGATCGACGCGAACCGGGAACTCCGGATCGCAGAGCAGTACCGCGCCGAGATGAACATCAAGACGCCCAGTGTGCTCCAGCTCGTGGGCAACCTCTCCGGCGGCAACCAGCAGAAGGTCGTGCTGAGCAAGTGGATCCAGACGGAGCCCGACGTGCTGATCCTCGATGAGCCCACGCGCGGCATCGACATCGGCGCCAAGTACGAGATCTACACGATCATCAACCGCCTGGTCGCGGCGGGGAAGGGCGTACTCGTCATCTCCTCCGAGCTGCCCGAGTTGCTGGGCATCTGCGACCGCATCTACACCCTGGCCTTCGGCAGGATCACCGGCGAGCTGCCGGCCGCCGAGGCCACCCAGGAGAACCTCATGCAACTCATGACTGTCGAAAGGACGGCCGAACGATGACCGGCGTCACCAACCTGTTGAGCCTCGCCACGCGCAACCTGCGTCAGAGCGGCATCCTCGTCGCCTTCGTCGCGATCGTGGCCTTCTTCGCCATCCTGAACCCGACGTTCCTCTCCCCGGGGAACCTCACGAACATCGTGCTGCAGTACTCCTACATCCTGATCCTCGCGATCGGCATGGTGATCGTCATCATCGCCGGTCACATCGACCTCTCCGTCGGCTCGGTCGTCGCCCTCACCGGTGCCACCGCCGCGGTCCTCGTGATCCGGATGCAGCTGCCCTGGTGGGTCGGCGTCATCGCCGCGCTGGTGGTCGGCCTCCTGGTCGGCGCGTGGCAGGGGTTCTGGGTGGCATTCGTCGGCATCCCGGCGTTCATCGTGACGCTCGCCGGCATGCTGCTCTTCCGCGGCCTGACCTTCATCGTGCTGGGCAACGTCTCGCTCTCGCCCTTCGGCGGCACCTACTACTCGATAGCCAACGGATTCTTCAACGGACTCTTCGGCGGCTACGGGGTCGACGTGTTCACGCTCGTGATCTTCGCCATCGGGGTGGGCGGCTATGCGGTGTGGCAGGTGCGCAGCCGACGCTCGAAGGTCGCGCACCAGCAGTCGGTCGAGGCGCTGGGCTGGTTCATCCTGAAGATCGCCCTGATCGCGGCCGTCGTGATGTGGTTCGGCTACCAGTTGTCCACCAGCCGCGGTCTCCCCTTCGTGCTGATCCTCCTCGCGGTGCTGATCATCGCCTACTCGGTCATCACTCAGAAGAGCGTGTTCGGGCGTCACGTCTACGCGATCGGCGGCAACCTGCACGCCGCACTGCTGAGCGGCGTGAACGTGCGGCGGGTCAACTTCTGGATCTTCGTGAACATGGGACTGCTCGCCGGTGTCGCCGGCGTCGTCTTCTCCTCGCGCACGAACGGCGCGCAGCCGGGAGCGGGGAACATGTTCGAGCTCGACGCGATCGCCGCCTGCTTCATCGGGGGCGCCGCGGTCACCGGTGGCGTGGGGCGCGTCGGCGGGGCGATCGTCGGCGGTCTGATCATGGCGGTGATGAGCAACGGCATGCAGCTCATGGGCCTCGACCAGGCGACACAGCAGGTCGTGAAGGGCCTGGTGCTCCTGATCGCCGTGGCCTTCGACGTCTGGAACAAGCGTCGGGCGGGTGCCGCCCGCTGACCCCGGCGGTGCCGATCCCACGCGATATGCTCCCGCTATGAGCAGATGGTCGAGCGGTTCCCAGTCGGGATTGCGCGAGGCCAACACGGCCAAGATCGTCGACGCGGTCAAGCGCTTCGGCGGGCTCACCCAGGTCGAGCTCGCCGAAGCGACCACCCTGTCGACGGCGACGGTGTCGGCGATCGTGAAGGAGCTGTCGCTCTCGGGTCTGGTGGAGACCCATCCGACCTCGCGGAGTGGCCGTCGCGCACAGCTCGTCACCATCGCCCGGCGTGCCGGGCTGGTGGCCGCCGTGCACATCGGAAGCCGCAGCATGCGGGTGCGTCTCAACGACGTCGGGCAGTCCGTGCTCGCCGACCGGTCGATGCCGCTGCCGGCCGACCACGCCGAGGACACGGTGCTCGATCGCATCACGCTCCTCATCATCGAGATGCTGGACATGATCGCGGCGCAGGCCGACGAGCTGATCGGCCTCTGCATCGCGATTCCGGCCCCGATCGACCCCGACACCGGTCTGGTCGCCTATCCGGGCGTCATGAGGCGGTGGGAATCGCAGCCCATCGCCGCGGTCGTCGAACAGCGCCTCGGATGCCCGGTGCTGGTCGAGAAGGACGCCAACCTCGCCGCGCTCGCCGAGGCGACGCTCGGCACGGCACGGGACGTCGCGGACAGCCTGTTCATCAACGCCTCGTACACGACGAGTGCCGGCGTGATCATCGATTCGCGGCTCTACCGCGGACGCGGGGGCACGGCGGGTGAGATCGGACACGTGCAGGTCGACCCCGCCGGATCCATCTGCCCCTGCGGGCAGCGCGGTTGCCTCGAGACCGTCGTCGGAGCCGAGGCCGTCACGGCACCGCTGCGGGCCGCCTACGGCCAGGTCACGTTCAAGGACGTCATCGCCCGTGCCGCCGCCGGCGACCCCGGCTGCGCGCGGGTCGTCTCCGATGCGGGCGCGACGCTCGGCCGTGTGGTCGCGGGTGTCTGTCAGACGCTCGACCCCGAGATCATCACGATCGGCGGCGAGCTCACCGACGCCGGCCCGGTCTTCCTGCTGCCGTTCGGCGCCGCCCTGCGCGAGCACGCGCCGCAGCGCCGCGCTCCTCGCCGCGAACCGATCCCCGCGTCGTTCGGCAAGGACACGGTGCTCGTCGGCGCGACCATCCACATCCTGCAGTCGACCGATCCGTCCCAGCTTCTCGAGGGCCGCTCATGACTCTCTCGGCGTCGCAGGCGGAGCCGCTGCTCACCCTGCGCGGCATCACGAAGCGCTTCGGAGCCGTCGAGGCGCTCACCGACGTCGACTTCACGGTGAACGCGCGCGAGGTGGTCGGCCTCGTCGGCGACAACGCCGCCGGCAAGTCGACGCTGGCGAAGGTCATCGCGGGTGCTCTCACCCCGACCTCCGGCGAGATCCGCATCAACGGCGAACGCGTCGACATCTCCTCCCCCGCCGAGGCGAACCGACTCGGCATCGCGACGGTCTTCCAGGACCTCGCCGTCTGCGAGAACCTCGACGTGACGGCCAACGTCTTCCTCGGACGCGAGCTGCGCACCTCCAAAGGCATGCTGCGCGAGGGCGAGATGGAGAACGCGACGCGGCAGGCGCTGACCGATCTGGCCGCCAACATCCCGTCGACCCGCACGCCGCTCAACTCCCTGTCCGGTGGCCAACGACAGGCCGTGGCGATCGCACGCACCCTCATCAGCCAGCCCCGGCTGGTCGTGCTCGATGAGCCGACCGCTTCGCTCAGCGTCGCGCAGACCGCCGACGTGCTCACCCACATCGAGCAGCTCCGCGAGCTCGGGCTGGGCGTGGTGTTCATCAGTCACAACATCGCCGACGTGCAGGCGGTGTCCGACCGTGTCGAGGTGCTGCGGCACGGCCGCAACAACGGCAGCTTCTCCAGCCAGGACGCCGCCTACTCCGATCTCATCGCCGCGATCATCGGCACCTATCGCCCGCCCAGGAAGGGCGATGCCCCGCGCTGATCGACGTCGACGCGGAGCATCGGGTGTTCAGCCCTGCTCGACGGGCAGCCAGAGCTCGCACGACGCGAAGTCGCCGGTGAACTCGAGGTAGCGCACGATCGAGGGGCCGGGCCGCAGCCGCCACGGGTTCGAGGGGAACCACTCGGTCGCCGTGGCCGCCCACAGGTTCTGCAGCGTCGCCGGGAACGGACCCCGCGCGGCGAAGACCGCCCAGGATCCTTCGTCGAGGCGCAGGGAATCGAGATCGTCGGGCACCGCGGTGGTGTCCTGCAGCGCGACGCCGTGCAGGTATGTGAGCAGCGTGCCCTCCGCAGCATCCGGCTCGATGTCGGCGGTGATCGCGAGGATCCCGGCCGGTTCGGCGTCGGCGAGTGCCTTGAGGCGCGCGTGCTCCTCAGGCGGGATCGCGGCGATGTGCGCCTGGATGTGCGGGTTGACGCCCTCGTGGATGAGCGGGACCTCAGCGGCGTGACCGGCGAGGACGAACGCGGGACGGTGGGTGATGGTGACGTCCATCGGGGTGCTCCCTTCGACGCTCAGGCGGAACCGGAGCGTGGGTTGTGTACGGAGAGGACCCCCGTCTCGGCGCGCGTCGGCCGGTCCGATACCGTGCACCGCACGGAAGGCGCGACCGAAAGCCTCGACCGAGCCGTAGCCGTGGCGCACCGCCACATCGAGCAGGCTCGAGGCGCCGGCTGCGAGTTCCGCGCCGGCGAGCGTCATGCGACGGCGCCGTACGTACTCCGACAGCGGCATGCCGGCCAGCGCCGAGAACATCCGCCGCAGGTGGTATTCGGTCGTGCCGTGCTCGCGTGCGAACCCGGCGACGTCGATCTCGTCGGAGCGAGTGGCTTCGACGAGATCGACCAGGGCGTTGAGCGTTCCGATCATGAGGTCCTCCTTTCCCCACCATCGTCGCCGCGCCCGGGCCGCCGGCACCCGACTTCTCAGGTCGGATGCGATCGGCTCGCCGTCAGCGCGCGGTCACAGCTCGACGGGCGGTGCCGGCTCGTTCTCCGCGGCCTCGGGGTGCCGGGCGAGGTTCACGATCGCGGCGATCAGGCCACCCCAGACCGTGACCATGGCGATGATCATCATGACGATCGCTGTCGTGGTCATGCGCGTGCCCCCTTCTCCGACGCGCTTGCGATCGGGATGGCCGATGTCTCCGCATCGGGTTCGTATTCCTCTTCGGAGAGGAACTCGTCGTACTCGGGATCGTCTTTGGCGTGCGAACGTCCGCTCCACGGCAGTGCCGAGAGCAGCAGCGCGAGCACCACGAGGGCGACGACCATGCCCCAACCGAAGATCGCGAGGAACCAGGCGGGGTAGCCGCTGTACGGCTCGGAGATCTTCGAGATGAGCTCGCTGACGAACAGGTAGCCGAGGACGACCGGTGCGAGGACGCCGACGAGCAGCTTCCACAGCAGCCCCACCCGGAAGCTGGAGCGCCGGTTGAGGTGCTCGACCAGGACCGGGAGCTTGTGGAGCAGCCAGGCCACGATGATCACGGCGACCAGCGTGACCGCCATGATGCCGAAGGCATTGACGAAGGCATCCGCGGTGTCGAGCACCGAGAGCGCCGTGGTCGTCGAGAACAACGCCATCGAGACGATCGCGAGCGGGATCGAGACCGTGAGCGTCGTGCGCACACGCGCCCAGCCCAGCTTGTCCTGCAGCGCGGCGACGATCACTTCGAGGATCGAGATCAGCGAGGTGATCCCGGCGAACACGAGCGCCCCGAAGAACAGGACGCCGATGATCGAGCCACCGGTCGCCTGCGAGACGATCGTCGGGAAGGCCACGAACGCGAGGCCGATGCCCGAGGTCGCCACACCGGCGACCTCGGTGCCCTGCGCCTGCGCCATGAATCCGAGGGCGGCGAACACGCCGATCCCGGCGAGGATCTCGAAGCCGGAGTTCGCGAACGCCACGACCAGCCCCGAGCCCGTGAGGTCGGTCTTGCGCTTGAGATAAGAGGAGTAGGTCACCATGATGCCGAAGGCGACCGAGAGCGAGAAGAAGATGTGGCCGTAGGCGGATGCCCAGACGCCCGGGTCGGCCAGCGCCTCCCAGTTCGGGGTGAAGAACGCGTTCAGGCCGTCCATCGCCCCCGGCAGGAACAGCGACTGCACCACGAGGATCGCGAACATGATCGTGAGCAGCGGCATCAGGATCATGTTCGCCGTGCCGATGCCGCGCTTCACGCCCAGCGCCATGATGACGATCACGATCAGCCACACGACGGTGAGCGGGATGCCGACCTGCGGGACGAACTCGGTGGACACCCCGACCTTCGCGACATCCGCCGATTGCAGGAAGTCACCGGAGAAGAAGGAATCCTCGTTCCCGGGACCCCACGTGAGCTGGGCCGAGAACCACGTGTACATGGCCGCCCACGCGATGATCACCGCGTAGTAGACCGCGATCACGACGCAGATCAGCACCTGCCACCAGCCGAGGGGCTCGGCCGCCCGGTGCATGCGGCGGAACGCCAGCGGCGCTGAACCGCGGAACCGGTGCCCGATTGCGTAGTCGAAGAACAGCAGCGGGATGCCCGCCGTCAGCAGCGCACAGAGGTACGGGATCAGGAACGCGCCGCCGCCGCCCTCGTAGGCGACATAGGGGAAGCGCCAGATGTTCCCGAGACCGACCGCCGATCCGATCGCCGAGAGGATGAACACGTTCCGCGATCCGAAAGCCTCGCGTCTAGGGGTCTGCGTCGTTGCGGTGGCCATGCGGGCGAGACTACCGGAGGGCCACGACGAACGCAGCACACCTCGTCGGCGTCGCGGAATGGTGCTATCGCGCGACCGTCTCGCGTGCGTCGTGGGCGCGACTCCAGTTCACCAGCGGGTGCAGCAGCGAGATCAGGCGATGCCCCGATTGGGTGAGCGCGTAGCTGATGGTCACGGGAGTGGTCGGCTGCACGTCGCGGACGACGAGCCCCTCGCGCTCGAGCTCCTTGAGCCTCGCGGAGAGCAGTCGGTCGGAGATGCCATCGATGAGGGAGTGATACTCCGAGAAGCGTCGGGCGCCACGCGCCCCGGCGAGCAGGATCGCCGCGTTCCACTTGCGCCCCGCGAGCTCCGCCGACGCCTGGAATCGACGGCATTCCTCCTCGTCGATGTGCACGATCTCTTCCACAGTCCGACTCCTAACTATTAGTAAGCAGCTTACCGTGCGCTCGTAAGACGGGGGCGACTCTTCGAAGCTGAATCCAGACGCACGAGCGTCGGCGGATCGGAAGGCGGAGGACGCACGGTGAACAGGATCGGCATACTCGGGGCAGGACGAGTGGGGACAGCGATCGCACGCTCCGCGATCGCGGCGGGGTATGACGTCGCGATCGCGGCCTCCGGCCCCGCATCCGACATCGAGCTCCTCGTCGAAGTGGTGGCGCCCGGCGCGCGGGCCGTGTCGGCGGAAGACGCCGCCGCCCACGGCGAGATCGTCGTCGTGGCCGTGCCGCTGCACCGGTTCCGGTCCATCCCGTCGGCCCCGCTCGACGGCAAGGTCGTCATCGACACCATGAACCACTGGGAACCGACCGACAGCCGCCTCGACGACTTCGCTTCCGCCCCGTACGGGACCAGCGTGCTCGTGCAGGAGCATTTCGCGGGCGCGCGGGTCGTGAAGACCCTGAACCACATCGGATACCACTTCCTCGAGGTCGATGGCCGCCCCGGCGGACACCCGGATCGCCGAGCCCTCGGCATCGCCGGCGACGACGACACGGCGGTGCGCGCGGTCGCCGAGCTGATCGATCGCATCGGCTTCGACCCCGTCGCCACCGGTCTCCTGCGCACCGGTGCGGCGCTCCAGCCGGGCACCGCGATCTTCGGCGGGCATCACGACGCGGCCGACCTCGCCGCCGAGACCGCACGGCGCCTCCGTACCTCAACCCTCACCGGCGCCACCCGCGCCTGACCACCCACCTCAGACAGGAGTCCCCATGCAGATCGGCGCCTACAGTTTCGGCGACACCCCCCTGAACGACGACGGCAGCCCGCGTACGACCGCAGAGGCCATCCGCAACCTGCACGAGGCGATCGTGCACGCCGACCGGGTCGGCCTCGACTACTTCGCCGTCGGCGAGCACCACACCGTCAGCATGCCGGCGTCCTCCCCCGGCACGGTCATCGCGTCCGCGGCCGCCGCGACGAAGCGGATCGTCCTCGGCAGCGGTGCGAGCATCATCGGCACCGACGACCCGGTGCGCGTGTTCCAGCAGTTCGCGATCGCGGATGCCGTCTCCGGCGGCGGTCGGGTGGAGATCACCGCGGGGCGCGGGTCCTCGGTCGAGACCTTCCCGCTGTTCGGCTACGACCTGCGAGATTACGACGACCTCTACGCACAGAAGCTCGACCTGCTGATGACCATCAACGAGAGCACGAGCGAGGAGATCACCTGGTCCGGCACCGTGCGCCCGGCGCTCGACGCCCTGGCCGTGGTGCCGCGGCCGGTGCGCGGCCGACTGCCCCTGTGGCTCGCGACGGGCGGCAACGCAGCCTCCTCCGTGCGCGCCGGACGCCTGGGCCTGCCGATCGCGTACGGGATCATCGGCGGCGAACCCCACCGGTTCGCTCCGCTCGCCGATCTCTACCGCCGCTCGGCCGCGCAGGCCGGCCGCTCCGGAGATGACATCAAGGTGTCGGTCGGTACTCTCGGCCTGATCGCCCCCACCAAACAGGAGGCGATGGAACGGTTCTACCCCGGCTGGCACAACCTGAACGTCGAGATGGGGCGACTGCGCGGCTGGGCACCACCCGAGCGGAGAGCCTTCGAGGCCCAGGCACAGCCGGGTGGTGCGTACTACGTCGGCGATCCGGACGAGATCGCACAGCGCATCGTGCACCTGCAGCAGCACATGGGACACATGCGACACTTCCTCCAGATGGACATCGGCGGCCTCCCCCAGGAGCACTTCCTCGAATCGCTCACTCTGCTCGCCACCGAGGTCGCGCCCCGCGTCGAGCGACTGCTCGCAGGAAAGACCGCCGACATCGCCTGAGCCCTGGCTCCCCCTCCCGAGCCCCGTTCACATGCGGCACTCAGTATTTGTGAACCGCGGTCACATATCGTCGACACGTCGGGGGATCTCTGGGGAGAGCGATTAGGCATGAACGTGAACGACCTGCTCATCGGCGTACGCGGCGAGCTTCCGGCGCTCCCCGACGAGGAGAATCCGTTCCTGAGCACGGATGCTCTCGTCGGCGCACAGATCACCCGCATCCTCGTCGATGTGCTCGGCGGAGCGGTGGGAGTCCTGCTCGAGCTACGGCAGTCGTCTCGCCTCCGCGGCACCACCGCCCTGTTGCGGGTGACCGGCGTGGTGCAGCAGAACTGGCTCAGCACGCGAACCGCGAACGAGTTCACCGCCTGGTCGATCACCGGAGCCGCCGTGCACCGGGGAGAGAAGGAGTTCCAGCTCGTGGTCGACTGCCTCCCGGTCGGGACGCTGCGCGTGGTGGGCTCCGCGGCCGACTTCACCCTCCTCAAAGCCAGCGCGCTCGACATCGCACCGCCCGACTACCGGTCCGATCCGCGCGCGCTGGTCCGCGTCGGCATCGCGAACGAGTCGACGGAGGTCGAACCCATCGGCGTCGCCCGCTCGGCGGGCAGCTGCTGCTGCTGAGACGGAGATCGATGCGTCACGCGATCGTCGGCGTCGGCACGACGAGGCTCGTAGAAACACGGACGCCACTGGCATCCTCTACCTCGAGATATGCGGCGGTCCATCCGGCGGGTAGCCGGGCGGAGACGACTTCGCCGTCGAGGTTCGTGGCGAGGCTTTCCCAGGCCTTGATCTCCCAGGCGTCTGTGCTGGTCGCATAGCGAAGGGTTCCACTTCGGAGGGGCAGCTCGAAGCGCACTCCCGAGGCGAGCCGACCGTCGACAATCGTTGGCGGTGAAAGCGCCGGTAGCGCCGGGCCTTCCTGCGCACCTTCGGCAAAGAAGGCCGCGACTTCAAGGGGTGACCATCCGTCTTCGTGGCTGTGGCCGAGTGAAGGGGAGACGCGACGGGTCACCGGCGCGGAAACCAAGCGGGCGCTTCGGTCGAAGAGATCGAGTCGATAGTGCGGGTCATTGACGCCGGTGATCCACAACGTCGGAGCGGCGATCTGCGGCAGGTAGTGCTTCTGATCAAACATCCGCGACCAGAGGGCGGCGTCCTCATGGGGGAGCTCCGAAAGGTACGCGGACGTGTAGGAGTTCTCGGAGTGGAAACCCGCTCCGTACACGAAGGCGGCGCGGCGCACCCGCGCATCGATCGAGGTGACGAGTTGCCCCACGTGTGAGCCCCATGAGATTCCGGTCAGGTAGAGCTGTGATGCGTCGACATCGGGGAGGGCGCCCAACACCGACAGCGCGTGCCGAGCAGCGGAGACGGCGTGGACCATCCAGGTGTGCTCCACGCCGTCTCGGATGCTCCCGAACTTGCCCTCCGCGCCCTGCGCGGGCCCTGCTGTGTCGGCGGGGCCCAGTGACTGTGCGTCACCGCTCAAGTCGATGGCGAGTGCGACGTAGCCGCGCTGCGCCCACATGGTCGCCCACTCCGGAAACGCTCGTCCTCCTCCACCGTGGATGAGAACGACCCCGGGAAGTTGCCTGGCGTCTCTTCTTGGCGGTTGCGCGAGGTAGCCAAATACCGACGTCGCCGACCGCGATTCCGACTCGACCTTGAAGCGTAGGGCCGACATCGTCGGTCGCCGCCACAGGTAGTCCACCACGACATCGCGGCGAGGCGGGCGGGTCAACGAAACGAGGGAAACAGGCATCTCAGGCACTCGGTCACGGAGTCCGCACCTCACGGTGCCACGACTCAGAGAACGCCGAACTCCTGGAAGGCTGTGGCCACGCCCATTCCATCCTTCAGCGCTGCGCGCATCTGCGACTCGCGAGTCAGCTTCTTCGCTGCGAGATCCAACACCTGTTCGAGGTGCTCAGCCGGGACGACGACGAGCCCGTCGGAGTCGCACAGGACGAAGTCTCCGGGGCGGACCGTAACGCCCCCGATCGAGACCGGGCCGCCCGTCTCGACGACCTCGTCGCGGCCGAAGCTGTCGAGAGGACTCGATCCTCGGAAGGCAGTCGGCACTCCGATACGGCGGACTTCATCGGCGTCACGAATGTAGCCATCGATCAGCGCACCGGCACCGCCGGCCTGAGCCACTGCGGTTGCCAGGAGGCCTCCGAACAACGAACTCGTGGACGATTCTGGAGCCGAGAGCACCAGAACTTCCGCAGGCGAGAGGCTGTCGATCGCTCCGAGCAGTTTCGCGTACGGCTCCCGCGGCGGGGTGCTCACCGGAACCGCTCGCGCCGTGGCGGCGAGCCCGATGATCCTCGTGTCAGGATCCACATGCTTGAACTGTTGCGTAGACGCTTGCCCAAACACACCCAGCTCGTCGAGGATGTCGCTGAGGACACCAGAGAACAACCCGGACCACTCGGTTCGATTAATAGACATTGCACTTCCCGTTCCTCTTGATGAAACGAGCTTACCACTAGATGGAACGCTCACCACTAGCCCCTCCTGTAAAAGTTCCCGTCAGGCAGCGAGCGAGACGGGCGGAGCAGGCACACTCCACCCGTCTCGTTCGGTTACGGGAATGTGATCGTGCGGGTCATCAGCCGCCACTCCGCTGGCATCACTGCGGGCGACGGATTCCCCGCTCGCGAGGCCATCTCGAAGTAACGCGGCAGCGAGTCGTAGACCAGCACGAAGGTCTTCGCGGCGGTCTTGAAGATCGTCGGGGTGCCGGTGGTGTAAGCGTCGTCGCCACCGGTCACGGTGAGCGGCGAACTCCAGGTCGTCCCCAGATCCTCGGACCACTGGACAGCAACGTCCTTGCGCGGATACGTCTGCCCGCCATACGCGACGACGAGCAGATTGTTGGCGCTGTCGTACGCCAGATTGCCATCGATCCCGCCATTGTCGGCGATGATCTTGTGCGTCCAGCTGGTGCCACCGTTAGAAGTGATCGAAACCATCATCGGTGGGATCTTCACGGTGTTCTTCGGCGCGTAGTATTTACCCTTTTCGAGTGCCTGCTGATAGACGCCCGGCGCGACGTAGCCACCATAGAAGCGCGAGCGTTGCGAATCCTGGCTCGACTGGGCGGCGTTGAAGACTTTGGTTGCGTCGAGCTTCCTCGTCGAATCATCGTCATCCGCGCTCGACCTGGTGATGCAGACGATCTTCGTCCCATCCGTGGGGATGCACCGCGGGCCGACGGAGTAATAAAGCGGGAGGTCGTAGGGCCCGTAACCTGCTGCCGTCAGCGCCGTCTGGTATGCCGCCTTGTTCGCGATTCCGCCGATGTATTGAAAAGACGTCGGTGTGGACAGACTTGCCCGAACCATCCACGTGTCGCCGATCTTGGCATTGGGAACGGTGGTGGGAGTGCCCGCCACAGTCCAGGTCTCGCTGCCCGTCGTGAGCCGGTACAACGACATGTAGATGTATCCACCGTCGATGAAGACGGAATACGGCTGCCAGTACCCATTCGAGTTTCCGGGGAGCGCGCTGATGGTGAACTCACTGGACCCCACCGATGAGCCGGTCGGAGAGGCGAACTTCAGGAAAGTGCCTGTCCACTTGGACTGAGCCGAATCGAAGGAGATGTTGTCGGTCGTGAGATCGACTGCCCACATCTCTCCGCTCGGCATTCCGACGGTGACATGGGTGGATCCGTCGACGTATGTCCCGGCCGTACGCGTGATGGGAGTGAAAGCTCCCCCCGAGTAACTGAACGACTGTTTCGTATCCATGCCGTGCGAGTCGACGATGAACGAATTCGCGGCGTAGGTCTGCCCGAGTGGAGTCCGTGTCGCCCAACCCAGCGTCGTCGATGCACTGACGGTCGGTGAACCGATCGCGGCTTCGGCCTTCGGCGCGTTCGCGAGCACGCCGCCCCCGACGGCCAGCCCAAAGACTGCTACCGCGGCCACTGTCAGGCGGCCGATCTTTGCCCTTGCAATAGTCATCTACAGCTCCTTTCGTTCACTTTCGATCGCCGGGAGATCCCGGACGCCTTTAGATCCGAATCGAGGCCCAGCGAACACCGCATGATCCGGCTTCCACCGACCAGTAGGTGAGGAGCGCGGACTCGTGGTCGCGTAGCAGGAGGAGGGGAAATCCGAACTGGAAGTCGAGCATCTCCTCGGCGAGCGACTCCCCCGTACGAGCCGGCCGCTGGATGCGGGGGTCGTACCCGAGGATCTCTTGCTCGACCTCCCAGGTGAGGCCGTTCAGCTGCGCGAGCGCCAGCACGACCCCTTGCTCCCCATAGCGTCGGTTGTACGCGAGCAGGAACCTGTCATCCGGGAGCTGAACCGCGCTCAATGTCTGCCCGAAGATCTCCATGCTGTGAGGCGTGCTCCACGTCTCACCTTCATCATCGGAGATCGCGAAATGGTTGCTCCGGTCCGAAGCATCGGCAAGGCTGACCGCCCAGGCCGTCGCGAGTATGCGCCCGTCGTTCAGCTGGGTGAGCTTTTGCTCCAGGAATCCGAGCTCACCATCTGGATCGACGAGCGCGGTCGCGTGGCGGGCCCACGTCAGGCCATCGTCATCCGAGATCGCCACGAGGACCCGTTCGCCCAGCCGCCCTTCCTCGATCGTCGCCGCCGGGGCGAGGAGGCGACCAGAGCGGAGGGCGAGCACACCGTGAGAAATCTCGAGAGCATGGGTGGGAAAGGGAACGGGCGCCGGTGGTGACCACGTCGATCCGTCGTCGACGGAGCGGCACAGGATCGCGTCATACCGACGGTCGTCGAAGACGACGTCTTCAGGCTGCTGCTGGCGAGCACCGTATGCGAACACCGTGCGGGTTCGTGACGATACGGATGCCTTCAGGAAGTTGGTCGTTCGCGGATTCGCAATCGCACCGAGAAGCGTCTCGCGCGGACTCCACGTGCGCCCGTCGCGTGAACGAGAGAGGCTGGTGCCGCCTGTCGCGAACTGCCCGCCCGCGTCGCTGAAGGCGGCGAGCAAGGTGCCGTCCTCAAGGGCGGCGGTTTGTGCGAACGCGGAGTCTGCACCGTCGATGGTTCCTCGCTCGATGATGAGCACTAGCTGGCCTTTCCCATAGCGACCGGGATGTCCTCGAGGTCGCGGATCCGCAGTTCAACCGCCGTCACTCTCGGCGTGGCGACGCTGTTGGTGGCACCGAATGCAAGGCGGTACTGGACGAATCCCTCGAGGGGAAGCTCTGTCTCCTCCTCGCTCTCCAGCCACCCATCCCCGGCTTCTCCGGCTCGCCATGGACGCGCCGTGAGTTCCGACTCCACCGCAGCTGTACGCACTTGCCACCGCACCCATGTCTTTGCAGGGATACTTCCTTCCACGACGATGCTCTGCAGCACCCCGCCGGAGCGGAACACACGCGACTCGAAGAACTCCTCCGGCCCGCGGTCATAGACATTGCCGAAGTCGAGATGGCTGAGTCCGTGCGCACCTCCGGTCGGCAGGCTGGTTCGATTCGATTCGCTGAACCCGTCGGGACCGTTGTGCCAGACGTATGAATCGCACTCGTGATTGCCGTAGTACCGATGGTTTGCGACGGCGAGATCGATGTAGCCGTCTTCGTTGAAATCAGCGGCCAGGATGCCGCACGCGGAGTGATGGAACAGGCGCGTCACTCGATGCGGGTGATACTCCCCGTTCTCGTCTCCCCAGTAGATGTAGCTGTCGATGTCGCGGGTCTGATGCGCCACATAGTTCGCGACGATGATGTCCAGGACTCCGTCGTTGTTGAGGTCGGCGACGCCGACGTCTGCGGCGAAGAAGGAAGGAAGCTGGGCTCGCCTGGAGTTCGAATACCCATCGGGCCCTCCCCAATAGATGTACGCGAACGAGTTGTGCGCGTTCGTGGGGTCATCCCCCTTGTACCCGCCGACGACGAGGTCCAGCCAACCGTCCTTGTTGAGATCGGCGACGCGGGTCGAGACGACCTTGCCGCATTCCAACAGGGATGATCGAGCGCCATCGAATCCGTCCGGCCCGCCCCAGAGGATGAGGAGTCCGCCACGCCCGAGGTCGGGAACGACGAGATCGAGCCAGCCGTCCTGGTTGAGGTCAGCGACACTCATGAACCTGGCATCCGCGTACGTGTTGCCCTCGACGACCAGATCGATACGCTCCGGTTCCGTGAGCCCCTCCGGTCCCCCTCGGAAAAGCTGAAGGTAGGACTGCTCCCAACTACTCGTGATGAGATCGAGATAGCCAGAACGAGAGAAGTCGGCGACGACCCCCGACATGTTGTGGGTCGTGGCGAGTTCGATTCGCTCCTCGAGCGGGAAGGCGTCGCTGCGCCGCACGTAAATGAATGAGCCCTTGTCCGTTTCGAGCCAGTTCTCGTTCGAGTTGGCCATGAAGATATCGGGCGCACCCCGGTCCCAGAAGTCGACGAACTTCAGCTCCGTCGCCGCCCATCCAGGAAACTCGAGGCGTCGATCGGGGTCGAATCCGTCGGCGCCTCCGAGATATACGAAAGTATTCACGTCGCCGCGCACCGTGTTGCTCAGGTGGTTGATGAACACGGGCTTGGGCAGACCGTCCGCGGGCCACCGGACCACCAGGACATCTTGCGCGCAGTGGGTCGGCAGCCGGTTGGGTATGCCCGTGAACCCCGCGTCGGAGCTGGGGAAGACGAGAGCCTCGGTCGTGTAATGATCCGGCCTTTGACCCTGGCAGACGATGACGTCCGAATACCCATTGCCATTCAGATCTGCGATCACGACGTCGTTGGCGTAGGCCGTCTCGAACGCGATCGGCGTGCCGAGCTCTGCCCCTTCGGCGCCACGCGGATAGAGGCGGGATACCTGTCCTTGCCCTTCGTCCTGATGCGTCACGAGCACCAGGTCAGATCTCCCCGCCCCCAGCACGGGCCCCGACGCGGCGCTGATCACGGGCCCGGTGGAGAGGGCCGCAGAGAGGTGAGCGTTGCGTGACGCGTCGAACCTGACGAAGTACGTGGTCGACTCGGGGCAGAGGAAGATGCTCGGCTGGCCCAGGAAGTCGATGACCTTGAGACGGACTTCCGTCTGAGGGGTCTGGACATACTTGGTGGCGCTATCGACAGTGCCGCCGCCGCCGCCCATCGCGGCCAGGTCGTAGAGTGCCTCCAATCGCCGCGTCCCGGTGCACTCCGCGGGGACGCGTGTACTGCGCTCCGCAGACAAGCCTTCGTCGCCGCCCCAGAAGACGATGACAGCACTGTCCGCGCAGCGGACGACGAGATCATCGAATCCATCCCCGTCCAGGTCCGCCGCAACGATCGACTCGATCTCGAGATCGATCGTCAGGTCGCGATAGCGGTGGGACGCGAACCCGTCAGCGCCCTGTTCGAACACCCGCAGACGCTCGCGTGACAGCAGGATGATCGCGGGACGCTCCCTCGAGGTGAACCGCCCGATGACCACGTCTTTACTCGAGGGAGCCCACAGCTGCTGCATCCGGCTCCGCGAGTAACCGTCCGGACCCGCGTAGTAGATCTGGGCGTGCAGCTCGTTCGTGACGCCATCGAACTGATTCGCGATGACGATGTCGTCCAGCCCGTTGCCGTTGAGGTCAGCGGTCGCGCCGGCGTAGGCCCCCAAGGAATCGAGTTCCACCCGATCAGCATCGACGAGGGGCGAGACATAGACGTAGGCCGGGAGAACCGGCCCGTCGTCGTGCGAATTCGCGAAGGGCAGGTCGACGTAGCCAGATCCGGAGATGCTCGAGTAGGAGATCCGTTGCAACACCCCTGCCTTCGACAGGTAGATGTTCTGGCCCCCATTGCCCAGAGTTCCGAGGCGGAAGTCTTCGAACGAGTAGTCGCCGATCTTGCTCACCGGCTGGTTGCGTCGTGTCATAACCTTGTTTCATTAGGTGGAATCACGTTTTCATTAACCGTAGAGCGGGTAAGGACGCATTGTCAACGCTCGATTGGATCTCGATCAGTCGAGGTCGGCGTGAAACAGTCGACCAGCGAGTGGGTCGAGAGCGGAGCCGCTGGGGATACCCTCTCGCGCGGTCGTGATGAGCAGCGCGCCGCCGTCGTCTCCGCCTCGGGCGACGCTCGTGACCTGAGCGGTACCCACCTCGATGGTTCCCTGTCGAGTCCCGCCCGAGTCGAAATGTTGAACGACGCCCGCCCCATACATCGCCACCCAAATCCCTCCGAACCCATCGCCGCAGATACCGTCCGGCATGCCTTCGTCTTCGTCGAACTCGGCAAACTGCTCGCTCCGGTGAATCGAGCCAGCCCGAAAGGTGTGCGCCCAGATCTTGCGTGTCCCTGAGTCGGCGTGCAGGAGCAGATCGCTGCTCGACCAGGCCATTCCGTTGCTCATCGAAAACGGACCTGCGATACGGGACACCCGGCCTCGGGCACCCACCGACCACAGCCATCCGTCTGCACGCCGCCTCGGCCCCACCGATCCGATCACGAGCGTGCCGTCCTCGTTCAGCGCCCCGTCGTTCAGGACCTCACCGGCCGATACCGGGACGCTCCCGCGCTTTCGCGCGCCCGTGAGCTGTGGACCGAGCTCGACGATGTCGGCCCCGTCGGCGACCAACAGCCCCGATTCCTGAAGCGGTTGCACATAGGAGACCCGGCGCCCCAGGGCAAACACTTGCTTCGCCGATTCCTGGTGAGTTGGCGAGGGTGATGCGAGGTTCCAGATATCGCCGACTTCGACGTCGACCCACCACCAGCCCTCCTCCGACCAGCGTGGACTCTCCCCGAGGGTGCAGCGGGGAGCTGCCGACAGCACTCGTGCGCGTTTCGGCGACGTGGGACCACTCATTCTTCGCGCCTTCGACTTCACTCACTGATGGTTACGGACCGACACCTTGCAACGGGGCAAGCATGGCGATGAAATCGCCGCGAACGACAGGTGCGTCTCTGCGCAAGGCCATCACGAGCGAGGCGAACGGGGCAGCCATGGATTCTCGCAGCCGACCATCCGCATCCCGCACCTCGGCGAGCGTCGTGCCAGCGGCGACTTCTTGCCCGACATCGACGAACAACACAGCCAAGCCGGCTTCGCTGCACGAAATGGATGCGTCGAGATTGCCATCGCCGCCGCGCACGATGCGTGGGAAGGCATCCTCTACGACTGAGCCCTCGATCATACCGAGCGCGACGGCGACCCGACGCACACCCTCGACCAAGTGCTCCAGTTCCGCACGCCGGACCGTGCCCCCGCCCGAACACTCCACGTAGAGGGCGGCGATGCCGCGGTCAGCTGCTGCGCTGATACTCCGGCCCGGGCCGATCGCGTCGTGCTCCCAGACGATCGGAACGCCGAAGGCTGCGGCGATCGGAGCGCACCGCAAGGCGTCGGCGGCGTCATATCCGATCATCAGCGGCATCTTCAGCGCGCGCCCGGCGGAATGCAGGTCGATGAGCACATCCGACCCATCGATCGCCGATTCGGTCAGCGCTCGCGCGATGCGTTCGGTGGTCGTGCCATCCGGATCACCGGGAAAGCACCGCGCAAGGTTCTTGTCATCGTCGGGGGTGTGACGCGTCTGGCCTACTGCTGCGAGCGGATTCGCGCGTGGGATGACTCGCAGCTCTCCCGTCTCGATCTGCGGTCCAACCCCCGCTGCGATGAGCGCTGCGGCAAGTTGCCCTTCGAACTCGTCGCCGTGGATTCCGCCGAGGACCGTCAGCGTCGGCCCCGGCGCATCACCCCGAGAGACGTGCATCATGATTCCCGGCGAGCCCCCGACGGGGATAACGACGTCGGAGCCGTTGTTCGGTGAGCTCATGCGGCGCCTACGAGATGTGCTGCATCGATGTTCGCGAGAGTTCGACGCGCGTGGTCATCCATTCCGGGCTGCTCGCGCATGGGATAGCTCAGGGTCGACCCTGCGATCAGGTCGATGCGGGTGAGTGCAGCCTTCAGTGCCCCGATGGCCCGGGATGTCCGACCTGCTCCTTCGTCGGGGGTCTCGTAAAGGGCAACGTATGCGCTCAAGACAGAATCGAGACGACGAGCGGTCTCGAGGTCAGAGGCAGCCAGTGCCGCCACGAGCGCCGCGTGGACCGGCGCCACGATGTTCGACAGGCCCGGCACGAAGGTCGTGAATCCCGCCGCATAGGCCGTGACGAGGTCGGTCTCGCTGCCCGACATACGCACGAAGCCATCGACTTCTCTGGTGGCCTCGGCGAAGGCCGCATGACTCTCCAACGACCCTGAACTGTCTTTGACCCCCGCGATGACTCCGTCATGGGCGAGCCGCGCCAGGGTTTCCGATGTGATGGATGAGGGAGCACGACTCGGCACTTGGTACGCGATGAGCGGGGAAGTGATCGCCCGTGAGATCGCCCGGAAGTGCTCTTCGAGTTCAGATGCGGAAAGGTCGAACGCGAAGGTCGGCGCGGAGAGAATCGCATCAGCGCCGAGGTCAGTGAACGTGACAGCCATGCGCTCGGCCTGCCGCGTATGGAGCGCGGGGACCGTGGCTACCAGGATGAGATCGGGTTCAGCCGAGCGCGCAACGCGCACGACGTGCTGCTGCTCCTCGAAGGTCAAGTGCCCACCTTCACCCGTCGATCCGAGAACGAGGATCCCGTCTGCGCCGGATCCAGCGATTGACTGCACGAGACGAGTGAGACTGTCCGCGTCGATGCTGTGATCGGTGTCGAGCGGCGTCACAATCGGAGTGACGACGCCGCCGTGAACGGAGAGGTTACGGACTGAATCGGGCATTCGTTGAGATCCTCTGCATAGGTCGAGACCGGACGAGATGATGCTATATTGAAATCGCAGTTTCACGCAATGGAATTATCGCGGATGATGATTCCCGAACCTCTGTCCGAAGGGACCTGAAGGGTGATGATGGCGGGTATCTGGCGGTGGGCAACCCACCTCCCTCAGCTCGAGGATGTGAACCGAGTCTCTCTGGGAGAAGGGGACACTCCCCTCATTGACGTGTCAGCAAGCTTCAGCGACAGGTTCAACGGTGCTCGAGTCCTTCTGAAGTGTGAGCATCTCAACCCCAGCGGCTCATTCAAGGACCGTGTCGCGGCGGTCGCCGCTTCGCTCGTGCTCGAGCGCGGCCTCGCCGGGGCGATCGGAACCTCCTCGGGAAACGGCGGCGCCGCTCTCGCTGCCTACGCTGCGGCGGCCGGGTTCCCCGCCATCTTGCTGACCCTTCCGGATGCGCCTCACGGCAAGCTTCGGCAGATCACGGCAACGGGCGGGCGGGTCCAACCGTTCGAGGGACTCGGTCACGATGCCGCCGGCACTCTGGCCGTGGCTCAAACGATCACGTCGATCGCCGCGGAGCGCCGGTGGCTCGCCTTTCTCACCGGCGCACGATTCTCTCCGGAGATCATGCGGGGGGCGGAGACGATCGCGTTCGAGCTGGCCGAGCAATCGGCAGAAGCGACCGCCGTATACGCGCCGGTCGGAGGCGGTGGTCTGGTTGCCTCGCTCTCCCGGGGTTACGGTCGCCTCGACAGCAGACGGCCGGCGCTCAGGGCCGTGCAGCCGGCCGGAAACCCGACGGTGAGAGCGTCGCTCGACGACGCCGGAAGCTCGTCCGTGGACAAGTCCTCGACCGCGTTGTCCGGGTTGCAGGTAGCTGTTCTCTTCGACGATGTCCGAACCGCGCTCGCTGAGCCCCGAGATGGGCTCGTGGAGATCGAGGACGACGACGCGCGGCAGGCGCAAGCCGATCTCGCCCGCGTCGGGATCCTCGTGGAACCTGCCGGTGCGTGCGCGCTCGCAGGTGCGCTGCGCGAGGCGGATCTGTACGACGACGGGGATACCGTCGTGCTCATCGCGACGGGAGCCGGTTGGAAAACCCCCGACGATTTCGATTCGAGTCACCACGTCGAGTCGCCGCCGCTCAGGTCCGTCGGCGAAGTGGGCGCGCTCTTGGACGCCGTTTCACCCCGCGGCACCGCGAGGAGGACGAGATGACGTCCACGGCGCCCCGCGTCGCGCTCATCACCGGCGCCTCCAGCGGTATCGGCGCCGCAGCGGCGCGCGCATTCAATGCGGCAGGGTACAGAGTCGCTCTCGCCCGAGAAGCCACCGATGACGCACGCGAACTCGCGGCCGCGGTCGTCGCGACCCTGCCTCGACCCGAGGTCGAGTGGTTGGACGTCGAAGCGGATCTCATGGACCCCGCGGGGGCCGTCCACTTGGCGAAGTCCGTGGCGGAGCGGTGGGGACGAATCGATGTCGTCGTGGCAAACGCAGCGCGGACCTTTCGTGGACCATTCTTCGAGACGGACTTGACCGAATGGGACGCGATCTCGCACGTGAACGTTCGGAGTACGTGGTTGCTGGCGAAGGAATCGAGAGCCCATCTCGTGAAGACGAGAGGCTCGTTCATCGCGGTCTCGTCCGTACTGGCCACCCTGGGGTCTGCCGATGCTCTGGCGTACACGACGTCGAAGGCCGCCATCGCCGGGATGATTCGCTCGCTCGCGAGGGAACTGGGCCCCTTCGAGGTCCGGGCGAACTGTGTTTCTCCCGGCGCGATCCAGACCGAACGCGAAGCAACCCTGCACGGTACAGGCACAGAACTCGACGAATCGATCACCGCTCACCAGGCGATCAAGCGCCGGGGACAAGCTTCCGACGTGGCGGCAGCGATACTCTTCCTCGCCGGCGATGACGCGACCTTCATCACCGGCCAGGATCTCGTGGTCGATGGCGGATGGCTGATGCGCTGAGAGCGAGCTAGCGGGGCTCGACTTGCTCTGCGATCTGGGTCGCCGCCGCCTGGAGAGCCTGCACGACCCCCGCCACTTTTCCCCGCGGCAATCGCTCGATGGGTGCACTGACGCTGATGCCGCAATGGAGACCACCGATGGGGATCACCACGGCAACGCAGCGCCCCCCATCCTGATTCTCTGCGTCGTCCTCACCGAATCCAGATGCACGTACCTTCTCGAGTTCCTTCAGGTAGCGGCCTTCGTCAGTGATCGTCCTCGCTGTGAAAGGCTCCATCCCCTTGGCGCGGAGGATCGCGACGACCCGATCTTCCGGCAGCTGAGCGCAGATAGCTTTCCCGAGTGCAGTGCTGTGAACGAAGCCGCGATCTCCGACGCGCGCTGCCAGCCGCATCATCTGAGGGGATTCGGCGACGAGTTCGTGGACGACGAATCCCCCGTCCAGCACACCGAGGTTCGTCGTCTCGCCGCAGTCGTCGCGGAGCGCCTCGATGATCGGCTCGGCCGCATCGAGGAGGCGCTCGCGCCCGCGCGGGTCGGTGGCACGAAATGCCAATCCGAGCCGGTAGGTCGATGTGACTGGATCTCGCTCGAGGTACTGACGCGCTTCGAGCGCCGCGAGATAGCGGAAGGCCGTGCTCTTGGGAATGGATGCGCCTTGCGCAGCGTCGCTGAGCGAGAGTCCGGACGGAGAGTCCGCGGCGAGATCGAGCAGGTCGCACACGCGATCGACCGCGCGAATCGAGTATGAACCGTCTACAGCGGGCTCAGCCATGCTCTTCCTCTCCCTGCTCGAGGCGGCTCTCCGGGGACTTGGACCGATAAGCCACAGCGTCGAGTTCGAATTTGAGGTTTGCGATCCCGCACACGATGCTCGTCCGCGCAGGATAGGGTACCGCGAATGTCCCACGATAGAGGGCGTTGTACTCGGCGCGGTCCGACTCGTCCGCCAGGTACGCGGTCACCTGGACGACGTCGTCCATGCTGAGTCCCGCCCAGGAGAGGATTTCCTGCAGCTTGGCGATGGACCGGCGGAACTCGCCCTCGAATGTGTCCTCGACATATACCCCCGACTCATCGACGGAGGCCTGGCCAGACACGAAGAGCAGGTCCCCTGCCCAGACTGCCGTCGAGAAGGGAAGTGCGGCTTCGCTTTGCGGAGTCGATAGTGCGTTACGCATCGGTACGCCTTTCAGTGTCGAATTCGGTGTGCTCGAATGGGTACATCGGTGAGGCGCGGCGACGGTACGGGAGACCCTCGATCGAGAGCCTCGTGATGCCGGGGGTGTCAACGACCACATGACCTCGAGTGTGCGACGCGAAGCCGGCGCGTGGGCCGTTCACGCCCTTGGCGACGATCCCGCGGAGTGCGGCGGGATCGATCCCGTGCGAGGTCAACTGCATCATGCTGACTGGCTGTACCAGCTTCGATGTGACGACGATGACGAGACCATCGAGGGTCTTGACCGCAACGCTCGTCCCCGTGTCGAAGTGCCGCAACCCGCCGTGAGCGACGACGGGCTCTTCATAGATGCCGTCCGTCGCGGAGATGAGTTCTCCGACGAGCTCGACAGGTTCACCAGCTTGCACGCTCGACCACCCGCCCACCGGCACACTCACGTGGGAGCCGATGTCAGCCGTGGCGAGGCGGAGAGCCGCCACCGGGTCTTGGATGGTGAAGACGAGGTCCCGTGAGCCGCGAGCGATCGCGGCCGCAAGCAGGTGCGTGGTGTCCCCCGGCCCGCCACCGCCGACATTGTCTCCGACGTCGAGGAGGAGTACCGGGTCACCCGGTCGCCGAGAGTCCGACTCATCCAGCGCCGTTTGGATTCCCATGCCCACGCCCTGAAGTTCTCGTCTCGCTCGCCAGACAGCTTCCGCCATCGATCTGGCCGCCCGCTGCGCCGCGCCGAGTCCCGACGGATGAGTGACAGACACAGACATCCCCATCTGCTTCACGTCCGCGTAAGGGAAGCCCTCCAGGATGCTCACATCCAAGGCTCCCTCCCGAGAGGCGATCGACTTCGCCTGCGCGAGCAGTCCGCGCATCGGCTCTTCACCCGTGTCCTGTTTCACGATGTTGACGACGAGCGGAATGCTCTCAATGTGCACGGCCGGCCTCGGCTTGCCGTCCAAGATCCTGAGTACCTCATTGCGGCAGGCAAGCCCGCGCTTCGCGGGATCGACGTGGGGGTTGGTCTGGTACGGCATCAGCACATCGACCAGCTCGGCGATACCTGGTGACAGATTGGCGTGCATGTCGACGACCAAGCCGATGGGCGCGCCGCCGGACAGCGCGTGGACAGCTTGGCAGATCCGCAGGTCCGCCTCTTCGACGTGTTCCGCAACAGCAGCGCCATGCAGGTTGAGGAGGATCGCGTCCCAATCGCCGCGCGACTCGAGCAGCGAGGTCATCTCCGACAGGAGGCTGTCGAAGGCGCGCGTCTGTATCCGCCCGCGAGGGTTCGTCCATGCCGCCAGGAGGGGGACGAGTTCGACGTCGGACCGTGCCAAAGGAGCGAGAAAGCCGGCATACGTCGACTGGGACTGGGAATGCACCTCGATGATCTCGTCGCCTCGTTGAATCCCGCCGTCGGCGTACAGCGACTCGGTCGCCAGGTCATTCGAGAAGGTATTGGTCTCGTGTCCCAGCCCGAGGACGGCGATCCGCTTCACCGGTCGACCGCCGGGAACCCGGGGGCGACAGCCGCGCTCTCGGCGACGCCAGCTTTCTCGGAGAGGGGGAAATAGCAGGCCACATCCGGTGCGCCCGCGACGATCGTCCTCAGCGGAGGCGCGTGACCGGAACAGGTGTCTTCTGCCCGCACGCACCGCGTACGAAAAACGCATCCTGAGGGAGGATTCATCGGGTCAGGCAGTTCGCCGATGGCCGTGGGCCTGTGCGGCCCCTCCCTGAGGTCGGGGTCGGTCACCGGTACGGAACCCAGCAGCATGTCGGTGTACGGATGCTGGGGACGCTCGAACACGTCGTCGACTGCCCCGATCTCGACGACCTTGCCGAGGTACATCACTGCGACGCGATGGGCGAGATGACGAACGACAGCGAGGTCATGGGAGATGAAGAGATAGGCGAGCGACAACTCGTCCTGGAGTCGCATGAGCAGGTTGATGACCTGCGCCTGCACAGACACGTCGAGCGCAGAGACAGGCTCATCGAGAATGAGCACTTCCGGTTCCAGCGCGAGCGCGCGTGCGAGTCCCACCCGTTGACGTTGGCCACCCGAGAATTCGTGCGGATAACGTGTCGAGAGGTCCGGCCTGAGGCCGACCAAACCGAGCAACTCCTGTGCGCGTGCGCGCCGGGAGCTGGCTGATCCGATTCCGTGGATGACGAGTGGTTCGCTGATGATCTCCTCGATGGTCATACGAGAGGGAAGGGACGCATAGGGATCCTGGAACATGTATTGCAGATCTTGTCGCGCTCGGCGCAGCTCTCGCCGATTCATCGCGGCCAGGTCGCGGCCGTTGAGGAGAATCTCACCGGAGGTCACGGGGAGGAACTGCATGATGCTCTTACCCACCGTGGATTTACCGCACCCGGATTCGCCGACCAGCGCGAGGGTCTCCCCCCGTGCGATCGTGAACGACACGTCCGTCACGGCGTGCACGGCTCGCCGAGGATGCCACGGGGCGGACCGCGCGACGGGGTACTCCTTGCTCAGCCCGTGCACTTCGAGGACGGTGTCGTTCATACGTTCGCTCCCTGCAGCGGCGCCAGCTCGTCGGAGAAGAAGCAAGCCGCCGCGTGAGCTGGTCCGACCTCGTTCAACGGAGGACGGTCGGTTCGGCAGATTTCCCGCGATCCCGCGATGTGGCATCGGGGACGATAGGCGCATCCTGTCGGGAGCAGTCGGAGATCAGGCGGCTGTCCGGGGATGGTGGGCAACTCTTGACGCTCGCCCGTCGTGAGTGTCAGTCGGGACTGGAGGAGTCCTACCGTGTAGGGATGCGACGGTCGGTGAAAGACATCACGGACGGTCCCTGTTTCGACGACGGTCCCGGCGTACATCACGGTGGCATGGTCCGCGACCTCGGCAATCACTCCGAGATCATGAGTGATGAGCACGAGCGCAGCATCTGATTCACGCTGAACCTCGAGCAGAAGGCGCAGAATCTGAGCCTGCACGGTGACGTCGAGGGCGGTCGTCGGTTCGTCGGCCAGAATGAGCCGTGGATTGTTGGCCATCGCAATCGCGATCATCACTCTTTGGCGCATGCCTCCGGAGAGTTCGTGCGGGTGCTGATTCACCCGCTGATCGGGCCTGGGGATGCGGACCATATCGAGCAGTTCCAGAATCCGCTTGTGTCGGCTCCTCCTGTTGAGGTCAGGGGAATGCCGCCTGAGGCTCTCGTCGATCTGCTGACCGATCGACATGATCGGGTTCAATGCGGTCATCGGGTCCTGGAAGATCATTCCGATCTCTCCGCCTCGAACGCTCTGCATTCTGCGCTCCGAGAGTTCGAGCAGGTCCTGTCCCATGAAATGAGCCGTGCCGGCGGTCACCCGACCCGCTTTCGGCAGGAGACCCAGAAGCGACATGACGGTGACGCTCTTGCCTGATCCTGATTCGCCGACGATTCCCATCGTCCGTCCCGCCTCGACGCGCAGCGAGACTCCCCGAATCACCTCCAGGGAATCTCGGGGGTCGCCGAACTCGACGTGTAGATCGTCCACTTGGAGCAGAGGGGTATGCAGCTCCATGTTCATCAGCTCTCCTGCCTCGGATCGACCGCATTGCGAAGACCATCGCCGACGAAATTGACACTCAGGACGGTCAGTGTGATGGCGATTCCCGGCGGTAGCCACAGCCATGGCGCCGTCTGCAGAATCTGCAAGGACTGGGCCTCGCTCAGCATGCTTCCCCAGCTCGCCGTGGGCGGAGGTACGCCCAGACCCAAGAAGGAGAGCCCGGCCTCGGTCAGAATGACTCCGGCCGTGAGAAGTGTCGCGACGACGGTGGCGGGGCCGAGCACGGACGGCACGACGTGCTTCGAGATGACGCGCCAGTTCGTCGCCCCCAACCCGGTCACCGCTTGAATCGCATCGCGCTCCCGGAGCGAAAGTGTGAGGCCACGAACCACTCGGTAGGCCCCTGTCCATTCCATGAGCGCCATCGACACGATGAGCAGGCCGAAGCTCGGGCCGAGGAATGCCGCGAGTGTGATGATGACGATCAGAGTGGGGAACGCCTGAACGACATCCGTGATCCGACTGAGGAGGGCGTCGGTGCGGCCCCGGAAGAACCCGGCAAGTGCACCCAGGAGAACTCCGATGAACGTCGCGGCGATCGCGGCGACGAGTCCGATGAGAAGAGACACCCGCCCGCCGTGAAGAAGCCTCGCGAGCACATCGCGGCCTGCCGAGTCAGTGCCGAGCAGATGCTCGGAGCTGGGCGGATTGCGGTACAGGATCGGATCAACGGCATTCGGATCGATCGTGTAGACAAGGGGTCCGATCACGCACACGGCGACGAGAAGGACGAGAACGATCAGGCTGGGGAAGGCGAGCCGGTACGCCGTGAATCGTGACCAGGGGGTGTTCGCGCGTGAGCGGGGCCGCCTCGGCGGATCATTGATCTCGCCGACGGTGTCGAAGTCCTCGCGGATGACATCGGTCATAGCTTGATCCTCGGATCGATCGCGGCGTATGCGACGTCGGCGATGAGATTGCAGAGCAGGACGAGCACGGTCGTCAGCAAGACGAAGCTGATGATCACGGGGTAGTCCTGGTTGGTGAGCGCTTCGACGGCCAGACGGCCGGTGCCGGGCCAAGCGAAGATCGTCTCGATGATGACCGCTCCGCCCAGAAGACTCGGGATACTGGTGGCGATCACCGTGACCAGCGGGATCATCGCGTTTGGCAGTCCGTGCCGCATCGTGATGTAGCTCTGCCGCAGGCCCTTCGATTTCGCGGTGACCATGTACTCCTGGTTGAGGACGTCGAGCATGCTCGATCGAGCCCAGCGAATGTAGCCGGCGGACGCAGCGAGGCCGAGGATTCCGGCCGGAAGGACAAGATATCTGAGCGAGTCGGCCCAGCCGCCGCCGGGAGAGCCCATTCCTGCGGTGGGTAGCCAGTGCAGCGTCAGTCCGAAGATGAAGATGCCGAGAAGGGCAAAGAAGAATGTGGGGATGGAGATGAGCGCAAGGCTCGCGAACGAAACCGCGTAGTCCCAGACGGAGTTCTTCCGCAGCGCAGCGAGGATGCCACCACCGACTCCGACCAGGATGGCGATGAGTGTGCTGACACCCATCAGGTAGAGAGTGGCGGGGAGACGGCTCAGGATGAGCTCACTGGCCGGGCGACCCGATCGAATCGAGATGCCCAGATTTCCTTGGAGCGCTTCGCGGAGCCAGGCGAAGTACTGCATCGGGAGCGGGTCGTTGAGGCCGAGTTCCTCCCTTTTGGCTGCGATGGCTGCGTCGCGGTCGCCGACGAAGTTCAACGGGTCGAAATACATGCTGACCGGGTCGCCGGGAATCATCCGGGTCAGCGCGAAGATGAGGACGCTGGCGACGAGGAGGACCACCAGGGACGAGACAGTCCGTCTCGCGATAAATAAGAACAACCCTCACCTCTTCCGATACGCGACTTGCAGGAGCCACCTGCTCTCCCCGCCGTTGCGGGGAGAGCAGGTGGTCTCAGCCGGCGATGTTCCAGTGCTGTGCCGCGTTGAGCGTGCCCACTGCGGGATCGAAGCCTGTCACACGCTTGGCTGATCCGTAGGCCGGCTGCTCCACGTAAAGGGGCATTGCCGGTTGATCGACGTTGAGGATGCGGTTCGCCTCTTGATAGATCGGCTCACGCACGCTCTGATCGTCGGTCTTGACGCCCTCGAGAAGCAATGCGTCGAGTTCCGGATTGCAGTACCCGGAGATGTTCGAAGACGCGTCACACATGAACCGTCGGTTGATGTTCCCGGGCTCCGAGCCGACCAGACCCATAATCGAGATGAGCAGATCGAACTCTCTGTTCTCCACGAGCTCGGTGAGTTGAGCCGGCTGAGAGGCTCGAAGCTGTGCGTCGATCCCCACAGCAGCGAGCTGGCCCTGCACGACGTTCATGACCGCGTCGCGGTCCGGCTGGCCCGGAATGATGTCCAGGTAGACGACCGTGCTGGCGTCCCATGCGGCCTCAGCCAGCAACGTCTTCGCCTTCTCGGGATCGAAATCGTAGTCGGTCAGATCATCAGGAGTGGCCCACTCCGGCGTGTAGAGCATCGACTGGGGCACGCTCCCGTTCCCGTTGAGAACGTTGTCGACGATCGCCTGACGGTCGATAGCGTACAAGATCGCCTGCCGAACGCGGGCGTCGGCCAGTTTTCCGTTGTCGAGAGCAGTGTAAAGCGACATGACACCGATTCCCGGACCGACCTGGACATCCACCACGTCTTCCTGCCGCACCGTTTCGACATCTGCCGAAGCCAGCTGAGCGATGTCGATCTCACCGGTCTGGAGCTGGGCTCGCGCAACGTCGCCCGTGAGGTACTGCGCGTAGATGTGATCCAACGGGTGGTCTTCGTTGCTTTCGGGGTTCGGAACGAACTCGATCTGGTCGTCGTCCACCCACCGCGAGAAAATGTAGGGTCCGATGCCCACTGTGGGGCTGCGGAACTCTTCGCTCCCCGCGAAGTCGGCGGAGTCGAGCTCCCCGTAGATGTGCTGGGGAATGACCTTCAGGTAGAGCAGATTGGAAAGGAAGACGACGCTCGGTTCTTTCAGGTCGATCTGCACCGTCGACTCATCGAGGGCCGTGATTCCCGACACGCTCGGCGCGTCCCCCGCCACGAACTCGTCATAGCCGACGACCCCCGCGAGCTCGCCACCGTGCAGTGATTCCGTTGCCGGATCAGCCCACGTTTCCAGGCTGTAGACCACGTCTGCCGAGGTGAACGGTTTACCGTCGCTCCAGTTCGTCTCAGCCAGGGTGAACGTCACCGACTTGGCGTCGGGTGTGAACTCCCAGGAGCTGGCAAGCGAGGGGACGAACTCCTGGCTTTCATTGGCAACGAGGCTACGGAAGTGCAGTCCGACGATCTCGCCGTCGGCAGCGCCCTCTGCGTGGAACGGGTCGAAGCTGGTGGGCGCTTGGAAAAGCTGGAATCGGATATCTTTCGTGCCTGTACCGGGCTCGGGGCTAGAGCAAGCGGCTAGCATTGCTGTCGCGACGACTGCCGCAGTCACTCCCGCGATAACGCGGCCAAGTGCGTGACTTCTCATCGAACTTCCTTCCAGGGTGATCGGGTTGTCTCTGACTACCAGCGTCTGAGATTTCATTCAATGGAAACTGTGTTTCATTTTGACATCATCGGTTCCAATACGGCGCCGTGTCAAGCATGTAAATGAAACTCGTCCGAATCGTGACCCGAGCGGCTGAGCACCGAGTTCGATGGCGAGTCGACGGAGGTCGAGCCCCGCGAAGTCCGCCGCCACTAGATGAGCGCGGCGGCTAACTGGTGCAGTCCGTCGAACCGACCATCGAACGTGTCTGATGGAGTCGGCGGGTCCCCCACCGGGCGTCGCACATACGCGGTGCGCATTCCCACCGCTTGCGCACCCCGCAGATCCCAGGCATGGGCCGCGACCATCAGCACTCGCGACGGATCGCCGCCCGCCGCTTCCACGGCCAGACCGTAAACCTCGGGGGCCGGCTTGTAGGCACGGACGGCATCGGCCGAGAGCGCCAGATCCCATTCCAGACCGGCGTGCGCTCCCAGCCGATGCAGCGTCTTCGTCGTCGCATTCGACAGCCCGAACACGCGGAACCTCTGCGCGAGTCGCGCGACACCGTCGGCGGAGTCATCCCAGGGTGGAAGCCGCTCGGCCGCGGAGGCCAGCCGGTCGAGGAGTGCCTGTCCCTCGACTCCTGCAGCCTCAGCCACCCGCAGAGCCGCCTCGCGATCGAGGGCCTCGGTGTCGGCGTAGTCGCGTTCGCCCCGCCCGATGCGGGTCTGTTCGCGTTCGATGTGCCCCTGCCAGATGCCGAGCAGCTCCTCGGAGTCGCAGCCCGGGCCTCCCACCTCGGCGATGGCGGTGCGGAGACCGCGGGGCTCGTCGACGAGGGTGCCGAGCACGTCGAAGACGACGGTCGTGATGTCGCGGAACATGCTCTCGAGTCTGCCGTGAACGACAGACGACCGGGGCCGCGAATGAAAAGAACACTGCGGAGACGAGGGGATTTGAACCCCTGGTCCCCGTGAGGGGACTCCACCTTAGCAGGGTGGTGCACTCGGCCGGACTATGCGACGTCTCCGTGGATCCGACCCGAAGATCGGATGCACTCAGCCATCATAACGGGTTCGGCGGGCAGTCTCGAACCGGAGCCGCGGTTCCCCTCCCGGCCGACGCGCACGCCATTGAGAGGGGATGCACTCCGGCGCTGGGATACTGGCCGCACATCGTGGACGACGCGTCCACCGCACCGAAGTGGAGTCGACATGCCCCGGACAGAAGCGGTGGACGAACAGCACCTGCGAGGTCGGCTCGGCCGCCGGTGGGATGACCGCGCTCTCGGGTACGGGATCGTGCTCGTCCTGCTCATCGTTTCATACGGCCTGTGTGCGATACAGCCCAGCACCGACCCGAGCCCCTGGGCCTTCCTCCCCATGCTTGCGACGGTCGCCATGGTCTTCCATGTGACCAGGGCCCGACGCCTGGTGCAGCGGGTCTCCTGGGTCGTGCTCTCCGTCGCCGGGATCACCGCCGTCGTCGCCGATCTCTTCGGGCTCAACGGGCCGCTGCTGGCCATCCCGCTCTCGGCCGCGTCGATGATCGCGCTGCTTGTCGCCCCCTGGGCCATCATCGCCCACCAGGTGACCCGGCACGGCCTCAACCTGGAGGCGCTGCTGGCGGCGATCACCGCCTACATCCTCGTCGGCATGTTCTTCGCCTTCGTGTACAACCTGATGTCGCAGATCTCGGCGGATCCACTGTTCGGCGAGAAGAGTCTCGACTCGCTCGGCAACCAACTGTTCTTCTCCTTCACCGCGCTCACCACGACCGGTTACGGAAATCTGGTGCCGGTCGGCACCGGCGGTCAGGCGGTCGCCATCGCCGAGGGCATCACCGGTCAGCTGTTCCTGATCACGGCGGTCGCGCGGATCATGCGGGGCGCGAGCGCGAAGCGCGCCACGACCAGCGACGTCTGAGGGCGAGGCGGTCCGCCCCACGCCCTCGCCCTCGCCCGCGCCCCTCGCCCGAAAAGGGTGACGTGCACCACGTCGAGTCCGTCATGCACTGCCACGATGAGCGATGCGACGCCGCCCGCACCCGACCCCGGGGATCCGCCCCGGTCACCCGGATCCCGCGCCGTCATCACACGGGTGCGAGGTGCGACATGGCCGGTGACCGAAACGCCGACGGGCGCGACGACGTCGCGGCGCCGGATGCGGTGGCGCCCGAGTTCGTCCTCAGACGCAACCGGGGACGCGACGCGCGCACCCGCGCGCCCCGCTCGCGGCAGGGCCCCTGGCACCCGTCTGCTGACCGCCCCGACCCGGTCGCGCTTCTCGAGGGGCAGGCCGCGACCCGGGATCTCGACATCGTGCCGCTGCGATACGAGCGGATGTCCGCGTCGCCCTTCGCCTTCTTCCGCGGGTCCGCATTGCTCATGGCGTCCGACCTCGCCACCGCCGCGCACACCGGCATCACCGTGCAGCTGTGCGGCGACGCGCATCTGTCGAACTTCGGCCTGTTCGGCACCCCGGAGCGTCGACTGATCTTCGACATGAACGACTTCGACGAGACGTTCCCGGGGCCGTTCGAGTGGGATCTCAAACGGCTGGCGACGAGCTTCGCGGTGGCCGGGCGGCAGCGCGGCTTCTCGACGGAGGAGATCGACGCCTGCGTCCGCGCGTCGATCGTCGGATACCGGAAGGCGATGCGGCGGGCCGCCGATGCCCACGTCCTCGACGCCTGGTACGACCGGTTCGACGCCGACAGCGCACGCCGTCGGATCCGGGCGGAGCGCGACCGCGGAAGAGCCGAGGACGAGACCGTCGCGCGGCTCGATGCCGCCATCAAGAAGGCGCGCAAGCGCGACCGGATGAGATCGTTCGCGAAACTCGTGCACGTGCAGCACGGACAGCTGCGGATCATCCCGAACCCACCACTGGTGACGCCCGTCGAAGATCTCCTCCCCGGAGCCGTTCAGGATCTCGACGAGGTCGGTATCATGCGCGATCTCCTCGCGGCGTATCAGGACACGCTGCCGGGCGATCGGCATCCGATCTCCGAGTACCGCTACCGGCACATGGCCAGGACCGTCGGCGGGATCGGCAGCGTCGGCACGCGGGCATGGGTGATCCTGCTCAGCGGGAGAGACGACACAGATCCCGTGCTGCTGCAGGCGAAGACCGCACAGCCGTCGGTGCTCGAACGGTTCCTCGGCCCGGGCACCCACGACAGCGAGGGAGAACGGGTCGTGCGCGGGCAACGGCTCATGCAGGCAGCCAGCGACCTCTTTCTCGGCTGGCAGCGGGTGACCGGCACCGACGGCGTCACGCGCGACTTCTATGTGCGCCAGCTCCACGACTGGAAGGGCGGAATCGATCCGGAGACGATGACCCCGAGAGGGGCTGCGCTCTACGCGCGCATCTGCGGCGAGACCCTCGCACGCGGGCACGCTCGGAGCGGGGATCGCCTCGAGGTCGCCGGCTACCTCGGCCGGGGCCGGGCGTTCGAGGACGCCATCTGCGCCTTCGCCGACTCCTATGCCGATCAGAACGAGGAGGACTACGCGGCGCTCCTCGCCGCCCGCGCCTCCGGGCGACTGCCGACGATGGGTTCCGGGGAGCCGGGACGGTGAGCGCCTCCGCACGGACAGCGAGGTCCCGCATCGAGGAGCGGCGCCCCGATCTGCTCTTCAGCGGGGCATCCGGGTATGCGGTCGTCGCCGCGCTGGTCGTCGTCTCGTATGCGCTGTGCGCCGCGCAGCGTGGCCTGAACCCGAACCCGTGGGCCTTTCTGGTGACCCTCATGACGGTCGCCGTGGTCTTCCGGGTCACCGCCGCACCCCGCGTGGTGCAGCACGTGGCGTGGGTGATCCTGTCGGCCGCCGGGGTGGCCGCGATCGTCGCGACACTCGTCGGTGCCAGCGGGCACATCCTCGACATCGCGTTCTCCGCGGCGACGATGATCGCGCTGCTCGCGTCCCCCGTAGCAATCATCGGGGACCAGGTGAAGCGCCGCGGGCTCAATGCCGAGGCTCTGCTGGCGGCCGTCACCGCCTATGTGCTGGTCGGCCTGTTCTTCACCTTCGTCTTCAATCTGCTCGCCCTCGTCTCCCCCGAGCCGATGTTCGGCGGCCCGGACGAGGATTCACTCGCCAACCAGCTCTTCTTCTCGTTCACCACCCTCACCACGACCGGCTACGGCAACCTCGTTCCCGCGAATGCGACGTCTCAGGCGGTCGCGGTCGCGGAGGCGATCACCGGTCAGCTGTTCCTCATCACCGCCGTCGCGCGGATCATGCGCGGCGCCGGCGCGATCGCCACCGCTGCACCGTCGAAGGAGTCGTCATGAAGAAGTGGGGCGTCATCGCCGTCCTCGGGTCCGCGCAGTTCGTGATGGTGCTCGACGGCACCGTGATGAACGTGTCGATCTCGACCGTGGTGTCCGACCTCGACACCACCGTCGCCGCGATGCAGGGGGCCATCACCTTCTACACGCTCACGATGGCCGCGTTCATGCTGCTGGGGGCGAAGCTCGGCGATGTGTGGGGGCGTCGCAGAGCGTTCGTGATCGGGTCGTGCGTCTACGCCGCCGGCTCACTGATCACGGCACTCAGTCCGAACATGCAGTTCCTGTTCCTCGGTTGGTCGATCATCGAAGGACTCGGTGCCGTGCTGGTCATCCCGGCGATCGCGGCGCTCGTCGCGGACAACTACGGCGGTCGCGAGCGGATCACGGCGTTCGCGATCATCGGCGCCGTGTCGGGCGCGGCCGTCGCGGCCGGACCCCTGATCGGTGGATTCGTGACGACGTACCTCGACTGGCGCTATGTCTTCGTTGCTGAGGTCTTCATCATGATCGGCGTCGTGCTGTGCGCACGGATCGTCACGGATCCGACCCCGAGGCAGAGTGTGCGCATCGACATCCTCAGCGTCGCGCTGTCGTCCGTCGGACTCGTCACGGTCGTGTTCGGGATGCTGCAGAGCAAGACCTGGGGGTGGGTCCTGCCGCTCAACCCTCCCGAGATCGGCGGAGTCTCCGTCGCTCCGCTCGGCATCTCCCCCGCCGCCTGGCTCATCGTGCTCGGGCTCGTGCTGCTCGCACTGTTCCTCTCCCGGCAGCGGAGCCTCGAGCGCGCGGGGCGGGCGCCCCTCGTGCACGTGGGGATGTTCTCGATCACCGCCCTCCGCAGCGGACTGTCGGTGCTCGGCGCGCAATACGCGGTGACGGCCGGCCTGTTCTTCATGGTGCCGGTGTACCTTCAGATGACGCTCGGTCTCGACGCATTGGAGACCGGCATCCGGATCTTCCCGCTGTCGATCGCCCTCGTGCTGTTCTCCATCGTCGGCACCCGGCTCTCGCGCATGCTGTCGCCGCGGACGATCGTGCGGATCGGTCAATTGGTGCTCGTCGTCAGCGCGCTCATCCTGCTCGGTTCCGCCACCAGCGATCTGCGCAGCGGATTCTTCGCCACCGGGATGTTCCTCGCCGGCGCGGCACTCGGGCTGCTCGCCTCGCAGCTCGGCAACGTCAACATGTCGAGTGTGACCGAGAAGGAGACGAGCGAGGTCGGAGGCCTCCAGGGCGTGTTCCAGAACCTCGGCTCATCGCTGGGAACAGCGCTCATCGGCTCGATCCTCATCGGCGCACTGTCGACGTCGTTCGCCTCGGGCGTCGCGGCGAGCGATCTGCCCGACGCCACGAAGACGACCGTGGCGGCCTCCACTCAGCACGGTGTGACGATCGTGCCCGCCGCCGACGTCGCCGCCATCGCCGAGAAAGCCGGCCTGAGCGATGAGGATGCCGACACCCTCGCGACGGTCTACCGCGACTCGCAGCTGTCGTCGCTGCGCATCGCGTTCTTCGGGCTGATCCTGATCAGCCTCCTGTCCCTCCTGTTCTCGAGGGGTATACCGAGTGCGAAGGACGTGCATCGACCCCGTCGAGAGACGACGGCCTGAGGCCTGAGCGGCCGCGAGGCGGGGCCATCCGCAAGGATGAACACCATGACAACCGTCTCCGCGCCGCGCATCGAACACCACCGAGAACCACTCGGCATCGGCGAATCGCGCCCGCGACTGAGCTGGACGCTCAGCAATGCTCCCGCCGACTGGAAACAGCAGTCCTATGCGGTGACTGTTGTCCACGCCGAGGGCGACGAGACCGTCGAGGTCGCCTCCGCCGAGCAGGTCCTGGTGCCCTGGCCGAGCCGCGCGCTCAACTCCCGCGAACGCGTCGCCGTGCGCGTCGCGGTGCAGGGCGATGACGGCGGCTGGTCCGATCCGAGTCCGGAGACCTGGCTGGAGACGGGTCTGCTGCACCCGGAGGACTGGTCCGCGAGGCCGGTCGGGCTGGAGTTCGACGAGAACCCGGAGAGCGATGCCCGCCGGGCGACGCTGGTGCGGCGGGTTTTCCGCGTCGACGGCGAGATCACCCGCGCGCGGCTATACGCCACCGCGCACGGCCTGTACGAGGCCGAGATCAACGGCATCCGCGTCGGCTCCGACACGCTCTCACCGGGCTGGACGGCCTATCGCGAGCGACTCCGGTACTACACGTACGACGTGACGGACCTGCTCCGCGACGGCGAGAACGCTCTCGGCGTCTGGCTCGGCGACGGCTGGTATCGAGGTCGGCTCGGCTGGCGCGGCGGTCACCGCAACGTCTTCGGGCGGGACCTGTCGTTCCTCGGCCAGCTGGAGATCACCTACACCGACGGAACACGTCAGACCCTCTCGACGGACGACGCCTGGAAGGGCGCGCCCTCCCCCATCCTCCGTTCCGGCATCTACGACGGGGAGGACCACGACGCGCGACAGGAGGTGCCGGCCTGGTCGACCGCCGCCTTCGACGACAGTGGCTGGATGGCGGTCACCGTGCGCGATCGCGACCCGCGCACGCTCGTGGCGCCGACCGGACCGCCCGTCCGAGTGACCGAAGACGTCGCGCCCCTCGCCGTGCTCACCTCACCGAGCGGGGCACGCATCCTCGACTTCGGTCAGAACCTGGTCGGGCGGGTGCGTATCCGCGTCACGGGACCGCGGGGTTCGACCGTCACGCTCCGCACATCCGAGGTGCTGCAGGAGGGCGAGATCTACACGCGTCCTCTGCGCAGCGCCCGCTCCACCGACCACTACACGCTGGCCGGGCGCCCCGACGGCGAGGAGTGGGAGCCGCGCTTCACGTTCCACGGCTTCCGCTACGTCGAGATCGACGGCTGGCCGGGCGACCTCGATGCGGATGCCGCCGCCGGCGCGCTCACCGCGCGCGTGCTGCACACCGACCTCGAGCGCACCGGCTGGTTCGCCTGCTCGGATCCGTTGGTCGAGCAGCTGCACCGCAATGTCGTCTGGGGCATGCGGGGGAACTTCGTCGACATCCCGACCGACTGCCCGCAGCGCGACGAGCGCGTGGGGTGGACGGGCGACATCCAGGTGTTCGGCCCGACCGCGTCGACACTGTTCGACGTCTCGGGGATGCTCTCCGGCTGGCTCCGCGATGTGGAGGCGGACCAGTTGCCCGACGGCACCGTCCCCTGGTTCGTCCCCGTCATCCCCACGCACAGGGTGTGGGATCCGATCCGGCCCGGCGCCGCCTGGGGTGACGTCGCGACGCTGCTGCCCTGGACGCTCCATCAGCGATTCGGCGACGTCGGCGTGCTCGCCGCCCAGTTCGAGAGTGCCCGGCGATGGGTCGACAAGGTGGAGTCCACAGCCGGTCCTGATCGGCTGTGGAACGAAGGCTTCCAGCTGGGCGATTGGCTCGACCCCGCAGCTCCTCCGCAGGATCCGGGCGCGGGGCGTACGGACCGCTACCTGGTGGCGACCGCCTATTTCGCTCGCTCAGCGCGGGCCGTCGCGGACATGGCCCGGGTGCTCGACCGCTCAGCGGAGGCGGAGCGCTACGCCGCTCTCGCCGGGGAGGTCGCGGCAGCCTTCCGTGCCGCGTACGTGAAGCCCGACGGCACGATGACCTCGGATGCTCAGACCGCGTACGCCCTCGCGATCGCGTTCGATCTGCTCCCTGACCCTGCCCAGCGCGCGAAAGCGGGTGACCGTCTCGCCGAACTCGTCCATGCCGACGGCAACCGCATCGCGACGGGCTTCGTCGGCACTCCCCTCGTCTGCGACGCCCTCACCCTCACCGGCCACGTCGACACCGCGTACGACCTACTGCTCGAGAAGGACTGCCCGTCATGGTTGTATCAGGTCGTGCACGGCGCGACGACGATCTGGGAGAGGTGGGATGCCCTGCTTCCGGACGGCACCGTCAACCCGGGGAGCATGACCTCGTTCAATCACTACGCGCTGGGCGCGGTGGCCGACTGGCTCCACCGCAGTGTCGCCGGGCTCGCCCCGGCCGCGCCCGGCTACCGCCGCATCCGGTTCGCGCCTCGGCCGGGCGGCGGGCTGACGCATGCCTCAGCGACGCAGCGCACGCCATACGGCGAAGCATCCATCTCCTGGCGCATCGCGCAGGACGAGCTCCAGGTCGACCTCGTCGTTCCCGTCGGAGCGACCGCCGAACTCGACCTTCCGGGCCAGGACACGGAGAAGCTCGGGCACGGAGCACACACGCGCTCGGTGCCGCTGCCGGGGTGACCGCCGGTCGCCGACAGGCGGGTCAGCCGGCGGTCGACTGCCGCACGATCAGCTCGGGGCGGAACCGCACCCGGCGTTCGTAGTCGCCATCGGGGTCACTGATCGACCGCAGCAGGAGCTCGACCGCCGTTCGCCCGATCAGCTGGGCAGGCTGGCGCACCGACGTCAACGGCACGACGGTGGCCGTCGCGAAGTCGATGTCGTCATAGCCGACCAGTGCGATGTCATCCGGCACTCGCAGCGAGTGGAACATCGTCAGGGCCTGGAGCAGGCCCACAGCGAGCAGATCGTTCGCGGCGAAGATCGCGTCCGGTCGATCCACCTCCCGGCGCGCGGCGATCTCCTCGCCGGCCGCGCGCCCATGCAGCACTGTGAGCGCCGGCATCCGGAGCACTTCGAGCGTCGCGTCGGACACCTCGTCGACGGCGCGCTGCGCACCCCGGAGGCGATTCATCACCTGCGCGATCGACTCCGGTCCCCCCACGAATGCCAGACGTCGCCGTCCGATCCGCAGCAGATGCTGCGCGGCCAGGAAGCCACCCTCGTCGTCGTCGACCGACACCGAGCAGAACACCGCTCCAGGCGCCTCATGGTCGACGAGCACCACGGGCGTGCCCGCCGCCTGCACGCGCAGCAGCTTGTCGATGTCGTCGGATGCCGGTGTGATGAGCACCCCGTTGACCCGCTGTTCGCGGAACAGATCGAGGTAGTTGTCCTCCCGCGAGGGGTTCTCATCGCTGTTGCCGAGCAGCACGGCGAGCGCGTCTTCGTCCGCGCGCGCCTCGGCGCCACGGGCGACGTCGGCGAAGAACGGGTTGCCCGCGTCGGGCACGACCAGGCCGATGCTCCGGCTGCGACCGGCACGGAGTTGACGGGCGGCGTCGTTGCGCACGAAGCCGAGTTCGGCGATCACTGCCTGCACCCGCTCGACCGTCATCGCCGCGACCTTGTCCGGCTGGTTCAGGACGTTCGACACCGTACCGACCGACACTCCTGCCGCCGCTGCGACGTCCCGCACACTCACTGCCACTGCTGCTCCTCGCCGCTTCGGATGCTGTGCGAGAGTGTACGGCAATCGTTCGAGCCGCCCTCCGCTTGACGGGTGTCATCGGCTCGGCCTACGATGATGATTGAAACGATTCAGAAACTACGTCACTCGGCAGAGGAGCCCCATGACGCGCGTCGCCTTCCAGCTCCAGATCCGTGCCGAGCTGCTCGACGAGTACCTCGCACGGCATTCCCCGGTGTGGCCGGAGATGCTCGCCGAGATCGCCGCCGCCGGACGCCGCAACTACACGCTGTTCCTCGGCGACCACGGCACCCTCGTCGGCTACTACGAGACCGATGACGATGCCGCCGCTCAGGCGTACCTCGCAGCCTCTCCGGTCGCTGCGCGTTGGGAGGCCGAGATGAGCCGGTTCTTCCACGGCCTCGACGGTCGGCCCGACCAGGCCGCCACTGCGCTCACCGAGGTCTTCCACCTCGAAGACCAGCTCGCCGCCGCCGGCGGGCACGCAGCATCCGACGACGACTCCAGATCCGGCAACGACTCAGAAAGCAGTGCATCGTGAGCATCCTCTCCCCCGACCACCTCGCAACCCTCGAGAAGCAGGGCATCGAGCTGCCCAGCTGGGCGTTCGGCAACTCCGGCACCCGGTTCAAGGTGTTCGGCACCCCCGGCACCCCGCGCGACCCGTTCGAGAAGATCGCCGATGCGGCGCAGGTCCACAAGTACACCGCTCTCGCCCCCTCGGTCGCACTGCACATCCCGTGGGACCTCGTCGACTCGTACGACGATCTGCGCAAGCACGCCGAAGACCTGGGCGTCACGCTCGGCACCATCAACTCCAACACCTTCCAGGACGACGACTACAAGTTCGGCGCCCTCACGCACGAAGACGCAGGTGTCCGCCAGAAGGCCATCGACCACCACCTCGCCTGCATCGACGTGATGGACGCCACCGGCAGCCGTGACCTCAAGATCTGGCTGGCCGAGGGCTCGAACTACCCGGGCCAGGCAGACCTCCGCGGCCGGCAGGACCGCCTGCAGGAGTCGCTGCAGAAGATCTACGCGCGCCTCGGCGACGACCAGCGCCTCGTGCTCGAGTACAAGTTCTTCGAGCCGGCGTTCTACCACACCGACGTTCCCGACTGGGGCACGTCCTACGCCCAGGTCAGCGCCCTCGGCGAGAAGGCCATGGTCTGCCTCGACACCGGTCACCACGCCCCCGGAACCAACATCGAGTTCATCGTGATGCAGCTGCTGCGCCTCGGCAAGCTCGGCTCGTTCGACTTCAACTCGCGCTTCTACGCCGACGACGACCTGATCGTCGGCGCGGCCGATCCGTTCCAGCTGTTCCGCATCCTGTTCGAGGTGATCCGCGGTGGTGGCCTCAACAATCCCGACGTGGCATTCATGCTCGACCAGTGCCACAACGTCGAGGACAAGATCCCCGGCCAGATCCGCTCCGTGCTCAACGTGCAGGAGATGACCGCCCGCGCGCTGCTCGTCGACCACGATGCGCTCACCGCCGCGCAGAAGTCGGGCGACGTGCTCGCCGCGAACGCGGTCTTCATGGATGCGTTCTACACCGACGTGCGCCCGGCCCTGGCCGAGTGGCGCGAGTCGCGCGGTCTGGCCGCCGACCCGATGGCCGCCTACGCCGCATCCGGCTACCAGCAGAAGATCGCCGCCGACCGCGTCGGCGGCGTGCAGGCCGGCTGGGGCGCCTGACCGCAACCCATCGACAGCGGGGGGCCCGGGGCGTACCTTCAAGACATGCCGGCCCTTCGCAGGTCACGCGTGCGTCGGTCGCTCCCCCTCGTGGGAGCGACCGCAGCGCTCGGCGTGATCATCGCGTCGGGCGCCCCGTCTGCTGCTGCCGCACCGGGGTCGCCTGGCGTCATGGCAGCGCCGACCGTGGTGCTGTACGAGGGATTCGAGGGCCCCGTTCCTCCGGCGACGCCGGAGTTCGTGCAGACGATCGCGGACTACGACGACGGTGTCGCCCCACCGGTGCCGGGATACGTCGGACGCGGCGGCGAGCGCTACAGCGCCGAGCCCGCATGGAACGGGCAGTTCTGCAACGGGCTCATCGTCGCCGGGGATGACGTCTCGACCGTTCCCACCGCCTCCCAGGCGGCGGACTGCCTGCAGGACGGCTGGAACCAGTCTCGCAGCCTCGCGAGGACCCTGGGCTCCTGGGCCGCCGAGCCCGACTACCCGTATCCGTCCGTGCCCCGCGCCGAGCCCACCGCGAATCACGCGGTGAGTTCCTACACCCAGGGAGACTCGCCCGCCGGAGTGATGGCCGCGACCGCGGTGCCGGTGATCGCCGGGCACTACTACACCGCGACGGTCGATGTGGCCCAGGCGAACTGCTGGACCACGAACCCCGTCGACCTGGCGGTGCAGCTCGACGACGGCGTTTCCCCTCCGGTCGCCGCCTTTCCCGGACCGATCGCCGCGTGCGACCTGCCCGTCCACCAGATCAACGGGAACAACGTGGGCACCTTCCGAGGATTCACGTCGCTGCTGGCGCAGTCGCCGAGCGTCGAGGTCGCGCTGCTCAACAACCTGGGTGGGGGCGGTGGCGACGACAACGCCTTCGACAATCTCGCCCTCATCGACACGACTCCGCAACTCGATGCGGTGATCGCGGCTCCCCCGAGCGGCGACTCCTACGCCTCCGACCAGCCGGCCCGATTCCTTCTCACCGTCACCAACACGCACCTCGCGGGATCGCCGGCGGTGCCCAGCGGCGCGAAGCCGGAATGGAGCTTCGACCTCGCTCTGCCCGCCGGTCTCGTTCCCGCCGAGAGCCCGGCCATCGAAACGGATTGCCCGAACGGCGCGCTCGACGTGACGTCGGCGGGCATCGTCGGTCGCGGGAGCCTCGGACCGACGGACGTCTCGTGCTCGCTCGCGCTGGACCTCGTCTCGTCCGGAGGCGAGTACGTCCTCGATCCGGCCGCATACGAACTCACCGGGCTCCTCGCGCCCGCAGCGACATCGGCTCGCTTCGCCTTCGCGCCCGGGCCGCCCGAACCGTCGCCGGGGAGCGGCCCGGTTCTGGCGGACAGCGGGTCCGCCCCCCTCCCGGTGCTGCTCACCGGCGTGCTCGCGGTGGTGCTCGGAGGCGTCCTCATCCAGCTCTCCGTCGCGGCTCGTCGACGACGCACCCGATAGCGTCGGCCTCGCGCGCACCGGATAGATTCCTCCCATGGCTCTTTCCGGCAATCTCGAGGCGCAGCGCCGCAGAGACGAACTCGTCGAACTCGCGAACGGCCCCCAGGGCGTCATGATCGAGGCGGCCGCCGATCTCTTCTCCGTGTCGTCGATGACGATCCGGCGCGACCTGCTCGAGCTCGAGGCGGAGGGGCGCGTGCGTCGCGTGCGCGGCGGGGCGACCGCGGCTCCGCGAGCCCGCCCGTTCGATGCGCGGCGGGCCATCCGGGCGAGCGCGAAGCGGACGATCGCCGAGAAGGCGCTCCGGCTCGTCCCAGACCAGGGCAGCATCGCGCTCGACGCCTCCTCGACGGTCAACATGCTCGCCTCGATCGTCGGCCCGAGAACGGGACTCACGGCGTACACGAACTCGTTCGAGTCGTTCCAACTGCTGCAGCCGCTCGACGGCGTCACGGCGGTGATCTCCGGCGGGACCGCCGAGCCGACCACGGGCAGCCTGGTCGGACCGATCGCGCGCCGGAGCATGCGGTCGGTGTACTTCGACATCTTCTTCTCGTCGGCGGATGCCCTCGACAGCGCGGACGGCACCTCGGAGGTGTCTGTCGACGAGGCGGAGCTGAAGCAGGCGATGGCCGCGAACGCCGGCACCACCGTGGTGTGCGTCGACTCCAGCAAGCTCGAGCGACGCTCCGTGGCGCGGGCGCTGGAACGGGAGGAGATCTCGGTGCTCATCACGGAACTCGACCCGGGAGACGAGCGGTTGAGCCCCTTCCGGCAGACCGCCGACATCCTCTGAGCGCTTCCCGCAAACGTGGTTTCATGTTATCTTTCACAAGAAGTAACAGCATGAGTGCACATGGTCGTGTGCATCGCCCCTGTCTTGGAGAGTCATGACGAACCCCACCGCCGCCGCCCTGATCGCCCGGTCGAACCGCCTCGGCGCCGACCCGAAGAACACGAACTACGCCGGCGGGAACACCTCCGCCAAGGGCACCGAGACCGACCCCGTGACGGGGCAGCCGGTCGAGCTGATGTGGGTCAAGGGCTCCGGCGGCGACCTCGGCACCCTCAAGGAGAGCGGCCTCGCCGTGCTGCGCCTCGACCGCATGCGCGCGCTCGTCGACGTGTACCCCGGCATCGACCGCGAAGACGAGATGGTCGCCGCCTTCGACTACTGCCTGCACGGCAAGGGCGGAGCGGCCCCCTCGATCGACACCGCCATGCACGGGCTCGTGGATGCTGCGCACGTCGACCACCTGCACCCCGACTCCGGCATCGCGATCGCCACGGCCGCCGACGGCGAGGCGCTGACGGCGACCATCTTCGGCGACAAGGTCGTGTGGGTTCCCTGGCGTCGCCCCGGCTTCCAGCTCGGTCTCGACATCGCCGCGATCAAGGCCCAGAACCCGCAGGCGATCGGCACGATCCTCGGCGGCCACGGCATCACGGCCTGGGGCGACACCTCGGAGGAGGCCGAGGCGAACTCGCTGTGGATCATCGACACCGCCGCCGAGTACATCGCCGCACATGGCAAGGACCAGCCGTTCGGCGGCGTCCGCGCCGGATTCGAGGCCCTGGCCGCGGACGAGCGCCGGGAGCGTGCAGCCGCCCTCGCCGGGACCGTCCGCGGCATCGCATCGACTGACAAGCCGATGGTCGGACACTTCACCGACGCCGATGTGGTCCTCGACTTCCTGGCATCCGAGAAGGCGCCCGAGCTGGCAGCCCTCGGCACCAGCTGCCCCGATCACTTCCTGCGCACCAAGGTCAAGCCGCTGATCCTCGATCTGCCGGCCACGGCTTCCGCCGAGGAGCAGATCGCCCGACTGCATGAGCTGCACGAGCAGTATCGCGCCGACTACCAGGCCTACTACGACGTGCACGCCACCGCCGAGTCGCCCGCGATCCGCGGAGCCGACCCGCTCATCGTGCTGATCCCCGGTGTGGGCATGTTCTCCTACGGCGCGAACAAGCAGACCGCCCGCGTCGCCGGCGAGTTCTACGTCAACGCGATCAACGTGATGCGCGGCGCCGAGGCGCTGTCGACCTATGCGCCGATCTCGGACGCCGAGAAGTTCCGCATCGAGTACTGGGCGCTGGAAGAGGCCAAGCTGCAGCGCCTGCCGAAGCCGAAAACGCACCAGGGTCGCATCGCATTCGTCACCGGCGCCGCCTCCGGCATCGGCAAGGCCATCGCCACCCGTCTCGCCGCCGAGGGCGCCTGCGTCGTGATCGCCGACCTCGACCTCGAGAAGGCCCAGGCCGCCGCCGCGGAACTCGGGAACACGGATGTCGCGATCGGTGTCGCCGCGAACGTCGCGGATGCCGATGCCGTGCAGGCCGCGCTGAACGAGGCGGTGCTCGCGTTCGGCGGTATCGACCTCGTCGTGAACAACGCCGGGCTCTCGCTCTCGAAGCCGCTCCTGGAGACCACCGAGAAGGACTGGGATCTGCAGCACGACGTCATGGCCAAGGGCTCGTTCCTCGTTTCGAAGGCCGCCGCGCGCGTGCTCATCGATCAGAAGCTCGGCGGCGACATCATCTACATCTCCTCGAAGAACTCGGTCTTCGCCGGCCCGAACAACATCGCCTACTCCGCGACCAAGGCCGACCAGGCCCACCAGGTGCGACTGCTCGCGGTCGAGCTCGGCGAGTTCGGCATCCGCGTGAACGGCATCAACCCCGACGGCGTCGTGCGCGGCTCCGGCATCTTCGCCTCGGGCTGGGGCGCCAACCGCGCCGCGACCTACGGTGTCGCCGAAGAGGACCTCGGCCAGTTCTACGCCAACCGCACGATCCTCAAGCGCGAGGTCGTCCCCGAGAACGTCGCAGACGCGGTCTATGTGCTCACAGGCCCCGAGCTCAGCCGCACCACGGGCCTGCACATCCCCGTCGACTCCGGCGTCGCCGCGGCGTTCCTGCGATGACTCCCATCCGTCGAATGCACGGCTTCGCGCCGAGTGCACGCCCTGTTCACGTCGACCGGCCGTGCACTCGGGCGGATGCCGTGCACTCGACGAACGGAGAACCCCGATGAGCGTCCGCGCGGTCGCGGCGGTCGACCTCGGCGCGACCAGCGGGCGCGTGATGATCGGGCGCATCGGCGACGGACAGCTTGACCTCGAGCTCGTGTCGCGGTTCCCGAACGGTCCGGTCGCGCGCGCAGACGGACTGCACTGGGACTTCGCCGCCCTGTACGAGCACGTCGTGGCAGGGCTCGCCGAGGCCGTGCGCCGGGAGCCGCGCATCGAGAGCATCGGCATCGACTCGTGGGCCGTCGACTACGGCCTGCTGAAAGACGGCGAGCTGCTCGCCGAGCCTTTCCACTACCGCGATGAGCGCTCCGCTCGTGGCGTCGACGAGGTGCACGCGATCGCGCCGTTCTCCGAGCTGTATCAGCGCAACGGCCTGCAGTTCCTGCCGTTCAACACGCTGTACCAGTACCGCGTCGACGAACGCCTCGCCGAGGCCGATACCGCGCTCCTGATCCCCGACCTCATCGCATTCCTGCTCACCGGTGTCGCGGTGGCCGAGCGCACGAACGCCTCGACCACCGGGCTACTGGGCGTCGAATCCGGCGACTGGGACGACGAGCTGGCCGATCGCCTCGGCATCCCGTCCCGCATCCTGCCGCCGCTCGTCGATCCCGGCACGACCATCGGCCGCCTTCGGCCCGAGCTCGTGGCGACCATCGGCATCGACCTGCCCGTGATCGCGGTCGGCTCGCACGACACCGCATCGGCCGTCGTCGCCGCTCCCCTGTCGACACCGCACTCCGCGTACATCTCCTGCGGAACGTGGGGCCTGGTCGGCGTGGAACTCGCGCAACCGGTGCTGACGGATGCCGCTCGCACCGCGAACTTCACCCACGAACTCGGCGTGGATGGTCGCTATCGGTTCCTGCACAACGTCACGGGGCTCTGGCTCCTCAGCGAGACCGTGCGCGCCTGGGAGGCCGAAGACGGTGCACGCATCGATCTGCCGGGGCTGCTCGCTGCGGCATCCGCGGTCACCGGCGAGGTGCCCGTGTTCGATGCGAACGACTCGTCGTTGAGCGCACCCGGCGACATGCCGGGACGGATCGCGGCGCTCCTCGGCGACCGTGCCCCGAGCTCCCGACCGGCGTTCACCCGTTCGATCGTGGAGTCGATCGCCGCGGCCTTCGCGGACGCCGTGCAAACGGCCGCGGATCTCTCCGGCCGCGAGCTCGACAGCATCCATCTCGTGGGCGGCGGATCGCTCAACCGACTCCTGTGCCAGGCCACGGCCGACCGCACGGGGTTGCCCGTGCTCGCGGGTCCGGTCGAGGCGACGGCTCTCGGCAACGTGCTCGTCCAGGCCCGGGCACTCGGCGCCGCACCGGCGACACTCGAGGAGCTGCGCGCCGTGGTCGCCGCGACTCACGCTCCGACGCGCTTCGACCCGCGCTGATCCGCGCCGACCCGCGCTCGCGCGTCGCGGGGTCCACGCCTCAGGCGGAGTTCTCGCGTCGGGCGGACGATCGCGGGACAGGCATCCGCCCATCGCCGAGGAGCCCGCCCCACGCCGAGGCGTGCGCGCAGAGACCCCGAGGCGTACGCGAGAGGGCGCCGGAGCCGAAGCCCCGACGCCCTCTCGCGAGGCGACTCAGAAGTCGAAGTCGCCGATGTTGTCCGCGTTGAACACGAACGGGTCTCCCAGCAGGACCACGCCGTCGGCGCCGACCTCGTACTCGCCGAGGTCACCCGCCTCGAAGGTGTCGCCCTCCTTGCCGGTGATGTCGCCCTCGACGAGCGCCTTGGCCGCGAAGGCCGAGAGGTAGCCGAGGTCGGCCGGGTTCCACAGCGCGAACGAGGTGACGGTGCCGTCCTCCACGTACTCGCGCATCTGGTTCGGCGTGCCGAGGCCGGTCAGTGCGACCTTGCCCTTGTAGTCCGACGTGGAGAGGTAGCGCGCCGCTGCCGCGATACCGACCGTGGTCGGCGAGACGATGCCCTTCAGCTCGGGGTGGCTCTGCAGCAGGGCCGCCGTCTTGTCGAACGAGGTCTGGTCTTCGTCGTCGCCGTAGACGGTCTCGACGATCGTGATGTCGGGGTAGTCGCTCGCGACGTACTCCTTCATCAGCTCGATCCAGGCGTTCTGGTTCGTGGCGTTGGCCGATGCCGACAGCACGGCGATCTCGCCTGCTCCGCCGATCTGCTCGGCGATCTGATCGATCTGCACCTTGGCGATTCCCTCGGAGTCGGCCTGGTTGATGAACAGGTCGCGGCACTCGGGGTTGGTGTCGGAGTCGAAGGTGACGACCTTCACACCGGCGTCCCGCGCCTCGTTGAGTGCGTCGCAGATGGCCTTCGGGTCGTTCGCCGAGACGACGAGCGCGCCGACCGCCTGCTGCGTGGCGGTGTTGATGTAGCTCACCTGGGCGTCGGGCGTGGCCTCGGCCGGGCCGACCTCGGCGAACGTGCCGCCGAACTCTTCGACGGCCTTCTTGCCGCCCTCGCTGGAGGTGTCGAAGTAGGGGTTGCCGAGGTTCTTGGGCAGGAACGTGATCGACAGGTTGTCGGATCCGCCGCCCTCGCCGGAGCCTGCGTCGCCCGACCCGCTGCCGGTGTCGGCGCAGCCGGTCAGCACGAGCGCTGCGGCGACGGCCACGGCGGCGAACGCCGAGACCCTCTTGCGTGCAAACGTCATTGTTCTTCCTTTCGTGATGATCACCGCGGGCGGATGCCGACGGCGAGAGGCTGCCTCATGGTGCGGGAGAGGCTGCGACGCGGAGCGGTGGCCCGGCCTTGGCACGGACGCGCTGCGCCCAGGCGAGGATGCTGGCTGCGACGACCGAGAAGATCAGCAGGCCACCGGTGATGATGTTGATGACGTCAGAGGTGACGCCGGCGAGACGGAGCCCGCTGCCGAGCACCCCGATCAGGAGCACGGCGGCGACGACGCCGTGCAGGTGCCCGCGCCCGCCGAACACCGACACCCCGCCGAGGACCACGGCCGCGATGACCTGGAGCTCGAGCCCGGTGGCGTTGTCGCCGCGGGCACTGCCGAAGCGGAGCGTGTAGAAGATGCCGGCGAACGCGGCGACCACCCCCGACAGCATGAAGAGGATGAACTTCGTCCGCTCGACGTTCACGCCCGAGAACCGGGCGGCGTCTTTCGAGAGCCCGATCGCGTAGATGCCGCGACCGAACGGGGTGAAATGCAGCACCACGACGAAGATAGCGAGCAGGATCAGGAACGGGATCACGATGTAGGGGATGGTGGTGCCGGCGATCTTCGCCTTCGCCAGTGCCGTCCACATCTCCGGGAAATCGGTCACCGCAGTGGTCCCGAGCAGGCCGACCGCGAGTCCGCGGAACAGCGCCAGCGTTCCGATCGTGACGGCGAGCGACGGCAGCCCGACGACCGTGACGAGGAAGCCGTTGAACGCTCCGCCGATGACACCGACCGCGAGGGCGGCCAGGGCGGCGACCTCGAACGGCGCACCCGACTCGGTGAGCACCCCCGTGACGACGCTCGCGAGACCCACCATCGAACCGACCGAGAGGTCGATCTCGCCGGTGATCATGACGAGGGTCATCGGCAGGGCGATCAGCAGGATCGGGGCGACGTCGAGCAGCAGGTAGTTGACGGTGATGGGCTGTGCGAACCCGCGGATCGACACGGCGGACACGATCACGACCAGCACGAGCAGGCCGATGATCGCGAACTCGCGGTTGATGAGGATGCGCCGCCACAGCGGCTGGTCGTAGTCCCGGATCACCCGGACCCCGGAGGTGGTGGTCGTGGTCATGATTCGTCCCTTGCCTCGATGAGCTGCCGTCTCTGTCGTACGGCGAGCAGCCGGTCGAGCACGATCGCGCCGATGATGAGCACACCGACCACGGCGCGCTGCCAGAAGTCCGGGATGCCGAGGATGGGCAGGGCCCGGTTGATGGTCATCAGCAGCATCGCGCCGATGGCCGCGCCCCACACGGAGCCGACGCCGCCGGTGATCGCGATGCCGCCGATGACGGCCGCGCCCACGGCATCCAGCTCCCAGCCCGAGCCGACCTGCGAGCTCACGGACCCGTACCGCGTTACGTAGAACACACCGGCGAGGCCGGCCAGAGCGCCGGAGAGCACGAACGCACTGAGCACCCGGCGGGTGGTCTTGAGGCCGTAGAGCTCGGCGGCTCCCGGGTCGGAGCCGATCGCGTAGTACTCGCGGCCGCCCCTCGTGTTGCGCATGTACCAGGCGGCGAGTGCCAGCACGATGATCGCGACGATGGAGAGCACCGGGATCGTGAGGATCTGCTGGGTTCCCAGGCGCAGGAAGTCTTTCGGGAGATCGGAGGGGTGCACCTGGTCGCTGCCGGTCCAGAGCACGTTGATGCCGCGGTAGGCATACAGCGTGCCCAGCGTGATCACCATCGCCGGCACCTTGGCGAAGGCCACCAGTGCGCCGTTCACCAACCCCAGGAGAGCGCCGAAGATCACGGCGGCGATCACCACGATCGGGATCGGGATACCGGGGACATCGATGAAGAGCCGCCCCGTCAGGAAGGCGGTGAGCCCCATGACCGAGCCGACCGAGAGGTCGACGTTGCGGGTGATGATGACGATCGCCTGGCCGACGGCTACGAGCACGAGGATCGACGGGGTCAGCAGCAGGTCGCGCCACCCGTCGGCGCTGAACAGGAAGTTCGGGTTCTTCACGGTGGCCGCGACGACCACCAGGACGAGGGCGGCGAAGATGCCGAGTTCGCGTGCACGGCCGATGCCGCCGGGCTTCTTCGCGAAGGCGGGGGCAGGTGTCGCCAGTGCCGTGGTGCTCATGCGTGCTGCTCCGATGCGTGCGTGGCGGCGAACATGACGTTCTCGCTGGTGGCGTCCTCACGGTCGAGCTCGGCGGTGATCCGGCCCTCACGCATGACGAGCACGCGGTCGGCCATTCCGAGCACCTCGGGGAGCTCGGACGAGATCATCAGGATCCCCATCCCCTCGCCCGCCAGCTGCGAGAGCAGGCGGTGCACCTCGGACTTGGTGCCGACGTCGATCCCTCGGGTCGGCTCGTCGATGATGAGCACTCGCGGGTCGGTGGCAAGCCATTTCGCCAGCACGACCTTCTGCTGGTTGCCGCCGGAGAGGGTGGCCGCCACGGTGTCGAGCGCGTGCGTCTTGACCTCGAGGCGAGACGCCCAGATCTTTGCCGCACGGTTCTCCATGCCGGTGGTGATCAGGCCCCACTTGGCGAGGGTGCGACGGATGGCGAGGGTGATGTTGCCGCCGACGCTCGCGTCGATCACGAGGCCCTGCTTGCGACGGTCCTCCGGCACGAGGGCGAGGCCGTGGCGCATGGCGGCGGTGGGGTTGCGGCGCGGCACACCGGCGCCGAGCATCCGCACTTCGCCCTCGCGGTAGCCGTCCACACCGAACACGGCGCGCGCGACCTCGCTGCGGCCGGCGCCGACGAGTCCGGCGAGTGCGACGATCTCGCCCGCGCGGACGGTGAAGGAGATGTCGTGGAAGACACCGGGGCTGGTGAGTCCGCGCACCTCGAGGAGCGGGTCGCCGATCTCGGCCGCCTGCTTCGGGAAGAGCTCGGTGACGTCACGGCCGACCATCTGCCGTACGAGGTCGTCGACCGTGGTCTCGGCGATGGGCGTCGTGTCGATGTAGGCACCGTCGCGCATCACGGTGACCGTGTCGCACAGGTCGAACACCTCGTCGAAGCGGTGCGAGATGAACAGGATCGCGCGACCCTCGTCGCGCAGGCTCCGTGCGACCGCGAACAGCCGATCGACCTCGACGCCGCTGAGCGCCGCGGTCGGCTCATCCATGATCAGCACACTGGCGTCGAGCGAGATGGCCTTGGCGATCTCGATGATCTGCTGGTCGGCGATCGAGAGGCCCTCGGTGATGCGGTCGGGATCGAGTGCGACCCCGAGGCGACGGAAGATCTGATCGACCTCGGTGCGCATGGCCTTGCGGTCGATGCGGCCGAGAGCACCCGTGGGCTGCCGCCCCATGAAGATGTTCTCGGTGACCGAGAGGTCGGGGAAGAGCGTCGGCTCCTGGTAGATCACCGCGATGCCCGCGGCCTTCGACTGGGCGGTGCTCGTGAAGTCGACGTCTTCGCCGTGCAGACGGAAGTCGCCCGAGTCACGCCGGTAGAGCCCGGCCATGATCTTCACGAGCGTCGACTTGCCGGCGCCGTTCTCGCCGATGAGGGCGTGGATGGACCGCGACTGCAGCGTGAGGCTTCCGGAGCGCAGCGCGATGACGGGCCCGAAGGACTTCACGACACGGTGCAGCTCGAGCGCGGTGGGGGGAGCACTGCGGGCGGGTGCTTCATCGACCACGGGCTTTCCTCTCCGTTGAGGGGGATGATTGTGCGGAATGAATCTACCTGAATCGATTCAGGCGGGTTTCAGGCTAGTGTATGTGATGCGGGCCGCAGGTCAACCCCTGATGCCCGAACCGTGATCCGCCCGACGTCGAGAGGAGAGCCGTGCCGGTCAGCATCCGTGATGTCGCCCTCCGCGCCGGGGTGTCGGTCGGGACCGTCTCGAACGTCCTCAACCGTCCGGAAGAGGTCTCCAGCGATTCGGTGGCGCGAGTGAGCCGGGCCATCGAGGAACTCGGGTACGTGCGCAACGACGCCGCCCGCAAACTGCGCGCCGGCATCAGCACGACGGTCGGCTTCGTGGTCCTCGACGGGCAGAACCCCTTCTACAGCGATGTGGTGCGCGGCGCCGAAGACGAAGCCTCCAGTCACGGCATCGCGATCCTCTACGGCAACACCGACGACGACCCCTCCCGCGAGAAGGTGTACCTCGACCTCTTCCGCGAGCAGCAGGTGCGCGGCCTTCTGATCGCCCCGTACGGCGACGTCATGACGCAGCTGCGCCGATTCCGGGCCAGCGGCATCGCCACCGTGCTCGTCGACAGGTTCAGCGCCGACAGTGGTTTCTCCTCGGTCTCCGTCGACAGCGTCGCGGGCGGACGTCTCGCGGTCGAGCACCTCATCGAGGCGGGGCGACGACGCATCGCCTTCGTCGGCGGCCCGTTCGACATGCGCCAGGTCACCGATCGGCTCGCCGGTGCGCGCGCCGCCGCCGAGAACGCCTCGGTGCACGTCGACCTCGAAGTCGTCCCCACCTCGGCCATGACGGTGGAGGAGGGAGCCACCGCGGGCGCGAAGCTGCTCACCCGGCCGCGCCGAGAGTGGCCCGACGCCCTGTTCGCCGCGAACGACCTGCTGGCGCTCGGTCTGCTGCAGTCACTCGTCGCCGGGGGACGGGTGCTCGTCCCGGACGAGATCGCGCTGATCGGGTTCGACGACATCCCCTTCGCCGCCGCCGCCGCGGTGCCGCTCTCATCGATCCGACAGCCCAGCCGGATGATCGGGCGCACGGCCCTGCGCATCGTGCTCGAAGAGGCCTCCGACCCCGAGAGCATCCCCCGGCAGACCGTGTTCCCGCCCGAACTGATCGTGCGGCGCTCGACCACCGGCTGACCCGAGACCCCGCAATCATCTTCGCCGGTTGGTCCTTGAGGGCAGGGCCACGCTTGCAGCGGCGGACCGAGGTGGACGGTCGCTTCTGTACCCCGCTCGGCAAGAAGAGAATGCCGATATGTAGCGCACAGCGGCGGAGCTTCGGGATCGAGCCGCGCGAGGATCCGAAAACACGGGGAATCCGCACGAATTGGGCCCCCGCGGCCGCATGCTCCACATCTGAGGATCGACGCTTGTCCCCCATGCGGCCTACAGACGACGGGGAACCGGCGTGCGAGTGTCCCGGTTCAGGGCGCGAATCTTGCGCGTCGTCGACTGAGAAGAGAAATCCATGTTGAAGCTCAAACCCCTTGCCCGGATGTGTGTCGCCACGGTCGTCACCGCAGCTATGTACATCGGTGCGGCCTCACCGCCAGTAGCGGCTGACCCCGGCGACGAAACAAGCGCCCTCGAGGTAATTGAAGCGGCCACTCCTGGAGCTGATCACGCGGCTGTGCTCACCGCACAAGAAAGCACGAGCACCGAAGAGTACGTCTCACATGTTCCCCTCATGGACACCGTCATCACCATCCCGATGGACGCGTCCGCCGGGGTTCTCCTCGACCAAGGTAGCGACGTCGTGACGATTGGACTTCCCAACGCAGCAGAAGCATCGGCTGGCGTTGCTGACGAGGACGGTCTCGTGCACTACGACAATGCGGACGGGTCCACCACTGTCCCACTGGTGCGTGAGGATGGAGCTGTACAGATCACGACCCTGATAAACGATTCGTCCGCGCCGACGCGCTACGAGTACCCGATTGTCGTTGCCGATGGCGGCCAGCTAATCGATGTGGGAGAGGGCTTCTTCGCCATCCTTGACGCGACCGGCCAGCCGACGGCCATGATCGCCCCTGCTTGGGCCACGGACGCGAGCGGTCGTGACGTGCCCACCCGATACGGACAGGTAGGGGATACCTTGGTTCAGGTCGTTGAGCACAGCGCCGATTATGCGTATCCGATCGTTGCTGATCCTGCTGTGAGGGGGAACCTCATCACAGCCGTCGGCTTCAAGCAGAGCAGCTCCGGTATAACGGTAAGCGTCACGCCGCGCTCTGGCTGGGCGATCACGCCGTTCTCTAACTGGTGGGCCGAGTACAAGCTTTGGGTCGCCTCGTGGTACGAGGGCAACAAGTTCTACAACCAGCTGCGATGCCACGTCGACATCGCGCCGTTCAAGTCACCGTGGAACCTCGACGCTTGGCGGCCTGACGTAAGCTACAGCAACGTCTTGGCCGCAGCCTGCAACCCCTAGGAGCGATCATGAAACAGCACACCCGATGGGTGATGATCGGTATCGGGTTCGTCGGGGTCGCAGTCATCGTCCTCGCCTGTGTCCTGGCGATTGCTGAGGGCTATGTCTCGGACGCAACACACGCAACCGGAAACCTCGCCTCGGCTGCTCTCACGTTCCTTCTCGGCGCATGTCTCATGTTCATAGGATTCGGCAGCATTCTCTTCCGTAGGCAGTGAACTGATATCGGCGGTGCCACGTCCGGCTGTGGCACCGCAGATATGCACCACCAACCATTTCGCCGACTACCCCTTCACCGCACCCCCGAGTCCGGCCGAGCGCAGGAACACCGACTGGAAGATCAGGAACATCGCGATCGGGATGAGCGTCGCGATCGCGAGCGCAGCGAGAAACACGTCGAGCTCGGTCTGCGACTGCACGGCGGGAAGCCGCACCGACAGCGGCTGCACCGACGGGTCGGGGAGCACGAGCATCGGCCAGAGGTAGTCCTTCCACGCGGCGATGATCGCGAACACCGAGACCACACCGAGGATCGGCTTCGACATCGGCAGCACGATCGACCAGAACAGCCGGAAGGGACCGGCGCCGTCGGTGCGCGCGGCCTCGAACACCTCACGGGGCAGACTGTCGAAGAACCGCTTGACCAGCAGGATGTTGAACGCGTTCGCCCCCATCGGCAGCCACACGGCGAGGTAGTTGTTGAGCAGGCTCACATCCCCCAGCAGCGGCGGATGCACGATCGTCAGGTACAGCGGCACGAGCAGCACGATGCCGGGGATGAACAGCGTCGCCAGCACCAGCGCGTTCAGGATCGGCGCGTACTTCGGCTGCAACACCGAGAGCGCATAGCCCGCGGTCGTCGCGATGAACAGCTGCACGAACCAGGCGCCGAGCGCGATGATCACCGTGTTGAAGAAGTACTGGTCGATGTGGATGTCGTTCCACGCGGTCGACAGGTTCTCCCAGTCCATGCCGTTCGGCCACAGCGCGAACGGCTGCTGCAGGGTGTCCTGCGTCGGCGTGATGGCCGACTTCGCGAGCCACAGGATCGGGCCGAGGCCGGCGACGACCAGCCCGACGGTAAGGAACACATGCGTGATCGACATCCCGACGCGGATGCCGGGGCGCCGGCGCTCGGAGTCGGAGATGACCGTGCGATCTCCGACGCGGTCAGCGGCCTTCTCTGCCGCCTTCTCCGCGACACGGGTCGACAGGCGGGTGGTGAGGCTCACGTCGTGCTCCAACGGTCGGTCAGCTTGAAGTACAGCCAGGAGAGGAGGGCGAGAACGATCGCGAGCAGCACCGAGACGGCCGTCGCCTCGCCGTAGTCGCCACCGAGGCTGTTCCGGAAGGCCTTGTCGTAGATGTACAGCAGCACGGTCTTGGTCGCTCCGGCGGGGCCACCGCCGGTGAACAGGAACGGTTCGAGGAAGACCTGCGCGGTGGCGATCACCTGCAGGATCAGCATGATGAAGAGGATGCCGCGCAGCTGCGGCAGCGTGACGTGCCAGATCTTCTTCCAGATGCCGGCGCCGTCGACCTCGGCCGCGTCATACAGCTCGGGCGGCACGCCCAGGAGCGCAGCCAGGTAGATGATGATCGAACCTCCGGCGCCTGCCCACGTCGCCTCGAGCACGAGCGAGGGCATGGCCTGCACGGCGTCCTGGATCCACGGCTGCGGAGGGATGCCGACGAACCCGAGCACGGTGTTGAACACACCGGACGGGTCGGCGCTGTAGAAGAACTTCCACAGCAGCACCGCCACCACGGGCGGGATCACGACGGGGAGATACGCGAGCGCCGAGTAGATGCCCTTGCCGCGGCGCACCTCGCTCATCAGCACGGCCATGAGCAGCGGCAGAGGGAAGCCGAAGAGCAGAGCGAGCACGGCGAACCACAGGGTGTTGATCACGGCCCGACCGAGTTCGGGGTCGCCGATCACGGCGAGGTAGTTGTCGATTCCGACCCACTCGGAGACGATCAGGTTCGTCTTCTGCAGGCTCATGATCACCGACTGCACGATCGGCGACCACGAGAAGAAGATGAACACGAACAGCATCGGGAGCACGAACAGGAGGTTCGCGAGCCCGCCGCCGCGGAACCACGTGAGCGGTGAGCGGCGGCGGGAACGGCGCACAGCGGGCGGCGGAGAGTCCTCCACCGCCGCCCGCTGCTCGGAGAGCGTCATCGTCATGGAGCGTTACTCGTCGAGCTTCGCCTGCGCATCGGCCTGCACCTGGGCGAGCAGCGCGTCGATGTCGGCGTTCTGATCGGTCAGGACGGTCTGCACCGCGGTGTCGAGAAGCGCGTAGACCTCCTGCGTCTTCACCTTCGGCTCACCGACCGGCGTCTGGTCCCAGATGCGGTCGCTGAACGGCGCCATCTGGTCGACCGGCACGTTGATGTAGTCGGCGATCCACTCCTGCGACTCGTCGTACAGCTCGCGGCTCAGCACCGGCAGCAGCGGCGTGCCGACGGCCTGACCGGACTCGTTCAGGGTCTTCGCGTCGAGGACAGCCGCGTCCTCGTCCATGAGCTTCTGCATGTAGTACCAGTCGATCCAGGTCACCGCTGCGGCCTTCGTCGTGTCGTCGACCGTAGGGCTGATCACGGCGATGTCGCCGCCGCCGAGAGTACCGGGGTCATCGCCCTCCATCGGCACGACCGTCATGCCGTAGATCGCCGAGTCCATGCCGAAGTCCCGCACGAGCGCGGTGTAGATGTCGGAACCCGAGGTGTACATGCCGATGTTGCCGGCCGCGAACTCCTGGTTGATGGTTCCCCAGTCGAGGTCGACCTTGGAACCGAAGGCCTTGTCCTCCCACTTCACGTCGTGCAGGAACTGCAGCGCCGCCTTGGTGGCGTCGTTGTCGATCGTCGACTCCGCCGTGCCGTCGCCGTTGTCGGTCTGCGTCCGACCGCCGCGCGCCACCGTCTGCGAGGTCAGCTGCCAGCCTCCGGTGTTGTTGATCGCCATCTGCGCGTAGCCGGCCTTGCCCGTGGCATCCGTGATGGCCTTGGCGGCCTCGCGGATCTCGTCCCACGTCTCCGGCGGGTTGTCGGGGTCGAGCCCGGCCTGCGTGAACAGGTCGCGGTTGTAGTGCAGTGCGGCCGCATAGGCCTGGCGCGGGAAGCCGTAGATCTTGCCGTCGTCGCCCGTCACGACGTCGAGGATGATCGGGTTGAACTTGTCGGTGTAGCCGAGCTCGTCGATGGCGTCGGTGACGTCCATCAGCTGGCCGTTCTCGAGCAGCGTCTTGGAGTCGGTGAACGGCACGGTGAAGACGTCGGGCAGGCTTCCGCCGGCGAGCTGCACGGCGAAGGTCGGCCCCTCCCACTCGTACTCGACACCCACGATGTCGATGTCGGGATGCTCCTTCTCGAACTGCTTCTCCTGTTCGGCAAACGCCTCATAGGCGGCAGCATCCGCTCCCGGGGGGAACGTCGCGACCCGCAGCTCGGTCTTGCCGTCGGCACTGTCGTCGCCCCCGCTCGACGTGCAGCCGGCGAGCGCGCCGACCGTCGTGAGCACGGCGACGCCGGCGACGAGGGCTTTCATCGGTGACTTCATTGTCTGTGTCCTTCCATGTGGTGCTGATCGGGTGGTGCAGGGCTAGTCGGTCGCTCGCGACGAGCGCCCGGGGACGGCTCGGAGCGCGAGCCAGGCGGTGGAATCCGGGGGCAGCTCACCGTCGAGCGGGGCGCTGGCGAGAAGCACCTCGTGATGCGCGGGGAGAGGCACCGGCACGGCACCCAGGTTCGTGATGCTGACGGTGCCGTCGCCGCGGCGGAACGCGAGGATGTCTGCTCCGAGCTCCAACCACTCCAGGTCGCTGCCGGCGAGATCCGCGATCCGCTTCCGCAGGGCGATCGCCGCGCGGTACAGGTTCAGGGTCGAGGCGGGGTCGGCGTCCTGCGTCTCGACGGTGAGCGTCGCCCAGTCGTCCGGCTGCGGAAGCCACGGGGTGCCCCCGAAGCCGTAAGGGGTCACCGTCCCCGCCCAGGGCAGCGGAACCCGGCATCCATCGCGTCCCGGATCGACACCCCCGGAACGGAAGTGCATGGGGTCCTCGATCGCGTCGAGCGGCAGCTCCACCTCGGGCAGACCGAGCTCGTCGCCCTGGTAGATGTAGAGACTGCCGGGGAGCGCGGCGACGAGCAGCGATGCCGCGCGGGCCCGACGCGCGCCTCGAACCGCGTCCGTCGGGGTGCCGAACCTCTTGCGCTCGAACGCGAACGACGAATCGGCCTGCCCGTAGCGGGTGACCGGCCGCGTGACGTCGTGATTCGAGAGCACCCAGGTCGCGGGGGCACCGACGGGCGCGTGCTCGGCGAGGGTGCGCGTGATGGAGTCACGCATCGCCTGAGCGTTCCACGGCTGCGTCATGAACCCGAAGTTGAAGGCGGTGTGCATCTCGCCAGGGCGCAGGTAACGGGCGAAGCGCTCCGCGTCGTCGAGCCAGACCTCTCCGACGAGCACGCGCTCGCCGTCGTATTCGTCGGCGACGGCACGCCAGTCGCGGTAGATGTCGTGCAGTTCGTCGCGGTCGATGTGCGGATGCCCCGAGGCCGGTGCCGTGCCGGCGGGGAGGTCCGGCAGCGCCGGGTCCTTGACCGGGAGGGCCGCCGAGTCGATGCGCACCCCGGCGACTCCGCGGTCGAACCAGAAGCGCAGGACGTCTTCGTGCTCGCGCCGCACATCGGGGTGGTTCCAGTTGAGATCGGGCTGCTGCGGTGTGAACAGGTGCAGGTACCACTCCCCTGGGGTGCCGTCGGGGTTCCGCGTGCGCGTCCACGTCTCGCCCTGAAAGCTCGACACCCAGTTCGTCGGCATCTCCGCACCGTCCGCGCCTCGACCGGGATGGAACCAGAAGCGCTGGCGCTCCGGGCTCCCCGGCTGCGCCGCCAGCGCCTGCTGGAACCACTCATGCCGGTCGGAGATGTGGTTCGGCACGATGTCGACGATGGTGCGGATGCCGTACTCGAGCGCTTCGGCGATCAGCTGCTCCGCCTCCTCGAGCGTGCCGAAGCGCGGGTCGATGAGCCGGTAGTCCTGCACGTCGTAGCCGCCGTCGGCGAGCGGGCTCCGGTACCACGGCGTGAACCACAGGGCGTCGACGCCGAGGCTCTTCAGGTAGGGCAGCCGTGAGCGCACGCCGGCGAGGTCGCCGATCCCATCGCCGTTGCCGTCGGCGAAGCTGCGCACGTACACCTGGTAGATCACCGCAGTGCGCCACCATCCCTCGCCCGCGGGCATGGTCAGCGTGCGTGCGGGTGCGGCCGTGCGCAGAACGTCGGTGTCCACGGAACTCCTCGTCGTCGGTGGCGATGAGTCGAATGTAGCTTTCTCTAACGTTCCACGCAAGAACTAAACAGATTGTTGGAATTTTGCAATGCCTTGCAGGCGCACAGAAGACCGCACCTTCCGGGTGTCGGTCAGACCAGTGGCCCCGTCGAAGCGCGCAGCACCAGCTCGGGTTCGAACAGCAACTCGTCGCTCGGCTGGGAGGTGCCGGCGATCTGCGCGAGCAGCAGCGCGATGATCGCGCGCCCCATCGACTCGATCGGCTGCCGCACCGTGGTCAGCGGCGGTTCCGTGCAGCTCATCAGCGCCGAGTCGTCGAACCCGACGATGCTCACCTCTCCCGGCACCGACAGTCCCGCGCGCCGTGCGGCACGCACGGCCCCGAGTGCCATCGGATCGCTCGCGCACACGATGGCCGTGGCGCCGGCGGCGAAGAGTCGCGCCGCCCCGGCCTGCCCCGACTCGAGCGAGTACATGCCGCGCACGACGAGGTCGTCCGAGAGCGGCGCTCCGAGCTTCTCGAGCAGACGGCGCGCGGAGTCGAGCTTGCGCTGCGACGGCACATGGTCCTCCGGCCCCAGCAGCAACCCGATGCGGCGATGCCCCAGCTGGTGCACGTGCAGGACCGCCTGCTCGGCCGCAGCCGCATCGTCGGTGGAGACGGTCGCGAACTGCAGCTCGGGGACGCGGGCGTTGACGAGCACGGTCGGCAGGTTCACCTGGCGCAGCCGCTCGTAGTGCTGGTGGGCGGCATCCGCCTGCGTGTAGTTGCCACCGAGGAAGATCACCCCGGACACCTGCTGCGCGAGGAGCAGGTCGACGTAGTCCGATTCGGTCACCCCGCCGGCGTTCTGCGTGCACAGCAGCGGGGTGTACCCGTTCTGCGTGAGTGCACCTCCGACGATCTCGGCGAACGCGGGGAAGATCGGGTTCTGCAGCTCAGGCAGCACCAGGCCGACCAGGCGCGCGCGCTCGCCGCGCAGCTTCGTCGGGCGCTCATAGCCGAGCACGTCGAGGGCGGTCAGCACCGCCTGCCGGGTGGCATCCGAAACGCCCGGCTTGTCGTTGAGCACACGGCTGACCGTGGCTTCACTCACTCCGACCTTGCGCGCCACCTCGGCGAGTCGCTTCGACATGGGGTCAGTGTACGCAAGTTCTTGCAAGAACGCGCAAACGGGTTGCGCTGATGCAGTCGCGACTCAGCGGACGTTGCCGTTGGAGCAGGTCTCCTGAGCCGCAGAATTGCCCTTGATCGAGTCCGGCAGCGCCACGACGTTGTCCGGGGTCGCAGAGGGGTCCGGCGTCGCCTCTTCGACCGGCGCCGTCGGCTCCTGCACGACGACACCGTCGTTGCTGTTGTTCTGGTGGGTGATCTGCAGCTGCGCGTTCGCCTCGATCGCATCCCAGAGCGCCGCGGCCGCTTCCTCGTTGGGCACGACCTTGTTCGGGTCGGCATAGTCGGCACCGGTCGGGTACTGCACGAAGACGATGTCCTCGAACGGGACCGACTTCACGGCGAGCGCGATCTGGACGAGCGTCATCGGGTTGTTCGCCAACGACGTGCTGGCCTCGAGGTTGCTCAGCGCCGTGTTCGCCAGCTTGAGCATGACGGGCACGTTGCCCAGCACCTCGCCGCTGATCATCTTGCGGGCGAGGCTCGACATGTACTGCTGCTGGTTGCCGATGCGGCCGAGGTCGCTGCCATCACCGACACCGTGTCGGGTGCGAAGGAACTGCAGCGCCTGAAGGCCCTCCACGGTGTGCGTTCCCGCGGCCATGTCCAGACCGGTGTAGCGGTCCTTGATCGGGTTCGCCAGGCACACGTCGACGCCGCCGATGGCGTTGGTGATCTCGATCACGCCGCCGAAGGTCACGGATGCCGCGAACTGGACCTCTTGGTCGGTGAGTTGGGAGATCGTCTGGACGACACAGTTCAGGCCGCCGTCCGTGTAGGCCGTGTTGAGAGGCTGCTTGCTCATCGCCGAGTGCACGTTGCCGTCTTCGTCCGTGCACTCCGGGATGGGGAGCATCAGATCGCGCGGGAAGCTGACGACGGTGATCCGGCGGGGCTCCTGCGACACGTGCACCAGAAGGTTCACGTCGTTGAGTGTGCCCTCGGCGTCTCCCCCGGTGCACCGGTCACCGAACAGATCTTTGTACTTCTCTTCACAGGTGTCGACACCTGTGAGGACGAGATTGAAGCCGCTCTCGTACTCGCCGATGTCCGGCGGGATGACTTCCTGGCCGTCCAGGTCGACGGCGTTCGCCGCGACGGTGCTCGAGAAGTCGTACGCGATGTAAGTGGCGACACCGAAACCGCTGACGAGCACCACGGCCAGACCGATCGCGATGAACTTCAGCAGCTGGCTGAGCGAACTCGGCGTCTCGAGTTGACCGTGTCGTGCGATGGTGCGGCGGCGGCGGGTGTTCTCGCTCACACGGGCCCTTTCGGATTCAGCACCGGTGCGGGGTCACCGTGCTCACTATGCGGAGGGTGTGGGATTCGAACCCACGAGACATCTCTGCCCACTGGTTTTCAAGACCAGCTCCATCGGCCGCTCGGACAACCCTCCTCGACAGACGTATCTGTCGACAAGGCGTGAGTCTAGCCGAGTTCTATTCTCCCGCGCTGACCTGGGCGGGCGCTGGAAGCGTGTCGAGCGCCTGCGCCAGCCCGCCGTCCTCGACGTCGGCGGTGACCTCGCTCGCGGCTTCCTTCACCTCGTCCGGAGCCTGCCCCATCGCCACGGCCCGTCCCTCGAGGGAGCGTGCCCAGCCGAACATGCCGATGTCGTTGCGCCCGTCGCCGGCCACCAGGATGCGTCCGCCGTCGAGCCCGAGCTCGGTGCGCACCTGCTCCAGCGCGGTGCCCTTGTCCACGCCCTGCGGGGCGATGTCCAACCACGCGGTCCACCCGATCGCGTAGGAGACCTCGTTGAGGCCGGCATCCGCCACCAGGCGATGGAAGTCGTCTTCGTCATGCCCGGGAGAGACGACCACGATGCGGGAGACCGGCAGCGCGCCGAGTTCGTCGAAGTCGACCTGTCGGCCGCCGTCGAGCGTCCAGTCGTCGAGCTGCTCGGTGAACAACCTCTGCCCCGAGGCGAGTTCGACCATGTACCGGGCGTCCGGAAGACGGTCGCGCAGCAGTCCGAGCACGGGAGTCGGGTCGAAGGTCTCGACGTTCCAACGCTCCCAGTCGTCACCGTCGCGGCGCATCGTCACGGCACCGTTGGAGCACACGACGTAGTCGGCGGTGAGACCGAGCTCCTCGACATAGCGGCGCGTGGCCATCCAGCTGCGTCCGGTCGCGATGGTCACCACGTGTCCGGCATCGCGCACGCGCGCGACCGCCTCGGGCACACCGGGGCTCATGGTCTCGTCCTGCAGCAGGATGGTGCCGTCGACGTCGAGTCCGACCAGCCAGTGCCCCGTCATCGAGCAGCCCGCCCGTCACCGAGCGGCAGGATCACTTCGAGCCCGCCAAGGTAGGGGCGCAGCACCTCGGGCACACGCACCGATCCGTCGGCCTGCTGATGCGTCTCGAGCAGGGCGACGATCCAGCGCGTGGTGGCGAGCGTGCCGTTGAGGGTGGCCACGTGCTGCGTCTTCGCCGCACCTGGAGCGGCAGTATCCGTCACATCGACGACCGGACGGTGCCGGACGTCGAGTCGGCGTGCCTGGAAGGTCGTGCAGTTCGACGTCGACGTGAGCTCGCGGAACGCTCCCTGCGTCGGCACCCACGCCTCGATGTCGTACTTGCGCGCCGCGCTCGAACCGAGATCGCCCGCGGCGACATCGATCACACGGTAGGAGAGCCCGAGGGAGGTGAGCATCTCCTCCTGCAGCGCGACGAGGCGCAGGTGCTCCGCCTCGGACTCCTCTGCGGTCGTGTAGACGAACATCTCGAGCTTGTTGAACTGATGCACCCTGATGATGCCGCGGGTGTCCTTGCCGTGCGAACCCGCTTCGCGGCGGTAGCAGGTCGACCAGCCCGCATAGCGGAGGGCGCCGTCGGCGAGGTCGACGATCTCATCCTTGTGGTACCCGGCGAGCGCGACCTCGCTGGTGCCGACGAGGTACAGGTCGTCGTCCTTGTCGAGGTGGTAGACCTCGTCGGCGTGCTCGCCGAGGAACCCGGTGCCCTGCATGATCTCGGGGCGCACGAGGGTGGGCGTGATCAGCGGCACGAACCCGTTCTGCAGAGCCTTGTCGAGAGCGAGGTTCATGAGGGCGATCTCGAGGCGAGCCCCGATGCCGCGCAGGAAGTAGAAGCGCGCGCCGGAGACCTTCGCTCCGCGCTCCATGTCGATCGCGCCGAGGAGCTCACCGAGCTCGAGGTGGTCGCGCGGTTCGAAGTCGAATGCGGGCACCTCGCCCACCCGACGCAGTTCGACGAAGTCGGCCTCGCCGCCGGCGGGGACGCCGTCGATGACGACGTTCTCGATCCGGGCGAGTGCGGCGGCGGCGGCATCCGCAGCCTCGTTCGCCGCATGCTGCGCCTGCTTCACACGGTCGGCGAGGTCCTTGGCCTGCGCGACGAGCGCGGCCTTCTCCTCTTTGGGGGCCTTCGCGACCTGCTTGCCGAACGCGTTCTGCTCGGCGCGCAGTTCCTCGAAGGCGGAGAGTGCGGCCCGGCGCGATCGATCGGCCTCGAGTGCGACGTCGACGGTGCTCTGGTCGTTGCCACGGGCAGCCTGTGAACGGCGGACGATCTCCGGGTTTTCGCGGAGGAGTGCGAGGTCGATCATCTCCCAAGTCTACGGTGCCGTACCGACGGCGAATCCGGATGTCACACCCTCGCCGCTGCGTCGTCTTCCTTTGCAGAGGTCGGCATTCGGTCGACCCAGGAAAGGAACCCCATGACCATCCCCGTGACCTCCCTCGACCAGCTGAACCTGGCGTTCGCCGACCGGTTCAACGCCCGCGACCTCGACGGCCTGATGGCCTTGAACACGTCGGACGTCGTCTTCGTCCCTGCGCCGGGAACGGCCGTCACGGGCACGGCCGCCGTGCGCGGCGCGCTCGAGCAGTTCCTCGGGCTGAACCTGCCCATCTCGATGCGTGTCCGTCACGTCTTCGAGAGTGCCGGTACCGGACTCGCGATCGCGGACTGGACCATCACCGGCACCGGTCCCGACGGTTCCGAGATCGCCCTCGCGGGCACCACGGCCGATGTCGCGGTGCACGACGAGGTGCACGGCTGGCGGTACGCCGTCGACAACCCCTTCGGCACGGCCTGAACCTTTCGGGGGAGGTCCGACGATCGGGCCTCCCTCAGCCGTCACCCATGCCTGTCGTGCGGCAGGCCCGCAGCGCCTTGCGTGCCCGCGAGATCCGTTGCCGCGCGGCTGCGGGCTCGATCCCGAGGCGTGCTGCCACCTCGTCCGCGGAGAGACCGTCGACGACGGCCAGCAGCAGGGGCTCACGGATGGTCTCCGGCAGCGAATGCAGAGCCTCGAGCGCGCCGTCGAGGAACACGCGGATCTCCACCGCGGCATCCACGCCCGTCTGCTCGCCGGCGGTGTCGTCGTCGAGAACGGCCTCCGGCCGGCGCGCACGCTGCCGGGCCAGGTCGATGGCGACGTTCCGCGCGATGGCGTCGAGCCAGGAACATACGCGGCCGGGTTCCGGCGTCTCGAGATGCGCGACCGAGCGCCAGGCGCGCAGCAGGGAGGTCTGCGCAGCGTCTTCGGCATCCGCAGCGGGTACCCCCAACGAGATGCTGCGGCGACGGAGTCGGTCGGGTTCCGCCGTGATCAGTCCGGAGAGCACCGCGCGGGTCGCGTCGTCGGAACCATCGTGCATCCGGATGCTCCTCGTCCTCGCGACCGGAATGGCGCGGTCCGTTTGTGACCGACCCGGGCGCGTCCCGGTTTAGAGTAGCGCCATGACCACCAGCGCCCCCGTTCAACGACAGGCGGCGCTCATCTACAACCCGATCAAGGTCGACGGCAAGCATCTGCGTGCGACGGTGCGTGATATGTCACGCGAGGCCGGATGGGATCACCCCGCCTTCTACCCGACGACCATCGAGGATGCCGGGCAGGGTGCGACGGCTCATGCGCTCGCACGCAACGTGGATGTCGTGCTGGTCGCCGGCGGCGACGGCACCGTGCGTGCGGTCTCGGAGGCGATCGCGAACTCAGGAGTCGCCCTGGCGATCCTGCCGAGCGGCACGGGCAACCTGCTCGCGCGCAATCTCGGCCTGCCGCTCGCCGATCCGGCGGAGATGATCCGTGCGGCGCTCGGCGACTTCCGCCATCCGATCGACATCGGCCGGGCGCGACTGACCCGTGAGAACGGCGACGAGGAGGAGCACGCGTTCGTGGTGCTGGCCGGCATGGGGCTGGACGCCGACATGATCGCCAACACCCGCTCGGATCTGAAGAAGTCCGTGGGGTGGATCGCCTACGTCGACGGAGCAGCACGCTCCCTCCCCCGCGCGAAGCCCTTCCGCGCCGTGTACCAGGTCGATGAGGGGCGGCTGCATTCGCACCGCGCGTACAGTCTGCTCTTCGCCAACTGCGGCACGCTTCCGGCCGGCATCGCCCTCATCCCGGACGCGTCGATCACGGATGCCGCCCTCGACATCGCCGTCATCCAGCCCACCGGAGTGCTCGGCTGGTTCGCCGTGTGGCGCAAGATCTGGTGGGACAACTCCGTACTGCGGCGCTTCCGCGCGGGGCGCCGTGTGCTCGAACGTCGCGGCAAGAACGCGTCGGTGCACTTCTTCCACGGGGCCGCGGCCGAAGCCGCCGCTCCGACTCCGATTCCGATCGAGCTCGACGGCGACGAGTTCGGCGCCGCCGTGCGCATCACGTGCTGGGCCGACCCCGGTGCGCTGCTGCTCGCGCTGCCGCCCGGCCACCCGGTTCACATGCTCTGAGGCGGAGCGGCACCCGTCAGCGCTTGCGTCGCTTGTTCACGATGATCACGCTGATCCCGGCCAAGAAGACGAGCGTGGCCCAGAAGATTTCCACGGTTACCCGTAGGGGTCAGCGGACCTCGACCGTGCCGTCGAGTCCACCGCCGACCAGCGTCAGCGTGAAGGTGCCGTCGTCGTCAACCGTGTCCTCCCCGAACGCGAGCAAGGTCGCTCGGGGTGCCATGTCCATCGTGCAGACCTGGTTCTCGTCGGTCACGAAGTACGCGGTTCCGGTGTTTCCCGCGCCCTCGAGAGACTCGATCTGCGGCAGGCAGCTCGACGATCCCCAGGTGAGCAGCACGAGGCCGTCGTCGTCGAGCCAAGCGGCGGACGGCTGGAACTCGGTCGTGCTTCCCGGTGTGCCGGTGGCGGCCGGGTCACCGTCGATGTCGACGTCGTCGGTGAGGTCACCGTAGGTCACGTTCAGGGTGATGTCCGACTTCGGGTCGACGCCCTCCGGCAGTGCGCCGAGGCTCGCCCGTGGAGCGAGATCCTTCGTGCACGGCTTCGGCGATTCCCCCTCGGGGTCGACGAGCGTCACGGTGACGGTCTGACCCTCGGCCGCGACCTGATCGACCTGCGGCACGCACGTCGATGAGCCCACCGTGATCACGGCGAACATGCGTCCATCGTCGAGCAGGGCGCCCTCGAAGTCGTTCTGGTCATCCACGTCTCCCGTGCCCGGAGCCGGCGAACTCGACGGGGCGTCGGAACCGGGGCCGGCGGTGCATCCCGCGACGAGAAGTGCTGCGGCGACGAGGCCGACGACAGAAGCGAGGGGACGAAGCGCAGAGGTCATGCTCACAGGGTAGCCCGCGGGCAGATCCCCCGGAAAGCCCGGATGGCCTGCGACGACTACTGCAGGGCGGAGGTCAGGCGGGCGAGGTTGTCGAGCACGGTCGAGCGCAGCGGCTGCTGCATCCACTCCTCGAGTGTCAGCTCACGGCTGAGGGAGCGGTACTTGTCCTCGACCTCGCGCATCTCCGTGACGAACTCCTCGCCGCGCACCAGCATCGAGACCTCGAGGTTCAGACCGAACGAGCGCATGTCCATGTTGCTGGAGCCGATGACGGCGACCTCGTCGTCGATGGTGAGCGTCTTGGTGTGCAGGATGTACGGCTTGCGGTACATCCAGATGCGGACACCGGCCTTGAGCAGCACCTCGTAGTAACTCCGCTGGGCGTGGTAGACCATCGCCTGATCGCCCTCTTCCGAGACGAAGAGCTCGACGTTGACGCCACGATCGACGGCCGCGGTCACGGCGAGCAGCAGCGCCTCGTCGGGGACGAAGTAGGGGCTGACGATCATGATCTTCTTCTTCGCGGCATACAGCAGCCCGAGGAAGAGGCGCAGGTTGTTCTCGACCTCGAACCCGGGGCCCGACGGCACGACCTGGCAGTCGAGGTCGCCGGAGCCGATGTTCGCGTGGGCGATGTCGATCCCCTCGAGCACCGTGTCGGTCTCGCTGTACCAGTCGGCGACGAAGATCGCGTTCACGCTCAGCACCACCGGCCCGTCGAGGCGGACCATGAGATCGACCCAGTGCAGCCCGCGCTTGATGTTCTTCGGCAGGTTGTATGTCGAATCCGTGATGTTCTGCGACCCGAGGAACGCGATGTTGCCGTCGACGACGAGGAGCTTGCGGTGATTGCGCAGATCAGGGCGCTGCATCTTGCCCTTGAGTGGCTGCACCGGCAACATCAGGTGCCAGTCCGCCCCCATCGCGTTGAGTCGGGCGATCGTCTGCCGATACCGGGGCTTGCCCTGGTTGGCCCAGTGATCGAGAAGCACCCGCACCTCTACGCCACGGGCGCACACCTCTTCGAGTGCGCGGAAGAAGTTGTCCGTCGCCGTGTCCGACTGGAGGATGTAGAACTCGACATGCACGTATTCCTCTGCGGTGCGGATGGCCTCGGCCATCTCGTCGAGCGACTCCTGGTAATCGGAGATCAGGTGCGCGCCGTTGTCACCGGAGAGCGGCAGCGCTCCGAGCTTCTGATTCATCTGGACGATCGGACCGAACCACGCGGGAGCGTTCGGGCGCAGTGTTCCGAAGTGCAGGTGCTCGCTCGTCTCGGCGATGTACTCGTTGATCTGGTCCTGCTTGCGCCGACGTGCGCGCGGTAGGCGCGGGTTTCCGATCAGCAGGAAGAGGAAGACTCCGACGAACGGGATGAAGAACACCGCGAGGAGCCAGGCCATCGCGGCGGTCGGACGCCGATTGCGCGGGATGACGATGATCGCCGTGACACGGATCGCGATGTCGAGCACCAGCAGGAAGGCGGCGATCCACCAGCCCCAGGTCTCCGCGGTCATCGTGCACCTTCCCCACCGCGGTGACGATCACCTCGGGTGCGCGCCGAGGTCGGCGCGCTGGCTTCACAGTAGCGGATGGGTGGGACTCAGACGCGCGGCGGAAGGCCCCGTGCCGCGCGCTCCTCCGCCTCGATCTGCGCGTGGACCTTGCGCTCCGTGCGGTCGAAGCGGAGGATGCCGCGGAGCACGAAGACGAACACGATGCTCACTCCGATGGTCGGCAGAAGCGACCATGCCGCGGCGAGCCAGAAGTTGTCCATCACCCCATGGTACGCGAGCCACTCCTCGTGCACACCGCTGCGCATTCAGGTTCCGCGTCCACAACCCGGCTTTTCCGCCCCCGTGAGATCGCTGCTCCGAAACACTCTCGACATGACAACACTGCTGCGCGCCACCGATTCCGCCGCCTTCCTCGGCATCGTCCCCACTCTCGCGGGCTTCACCCCTCGTCGAAGCATCGTGCTGCTGCCCTTCCGCGGCACACGCACCGACGGGGCCATGCGACTCGATCTGCCCTCTGACGGGACCGACCTCGCGTTGTACGCCGACGCTGCGGTCGGCCTCGTCGCCCGCGTCCAAGGGACCGATGCCGTCGCCGTGGTCGTGTACACGGACGAGCCTTCGCACGCTACCCGCGACGGCCTCGTCCTCCCCCATGCCGTGGCCGTCGACGAACTTCTCGGCTGCGCGGAGGACGCGGGACTCCGCGTCGTCGATGCGCTCTGCGTGACCCCCTCCGGGTGGTCGAGCTATGTGGAGAGCGACCCCGACCTCCACTCGCTGGCAGAGATCTGCAGTCCCACCGAGGGACCGACCGCGCCTGGCGTCTCGGAGGACCAGGCTGCGGGGGCTCGACTGCCCGAGGTGGATCTTGCCGAGAAGGAACGAGTGGGGAGAGCGGCACTCGAACTCGCGGCACTGCTCGATGGAGAGGGCAACGGAAAGGGCCGGCTGACCGGACGGGAGAATCCGCAGCTGATCGCCGCGCTCGTGCTGCTCGAAGACGTGCCGGCGTTCTTCGAATCGGTGCTCGCGGCCCCCGATGCTCTTCCGTCGTACGCGACCGCGACGCTGCTGTGGTGCCTGGAACGACCGCTGCTCCGAGATGTCGCGATCGCGCAGTGGGCGAGCGACCTCGCGGGAGGCGTCCGCGCGCTCGACGCGCAGACCGCGTTCGCGAAGTCCGGCGAGATGGTCCCCGACGAGCTCGGACGGTTGTTCCTGGGGCAGGGGCCCGCCCCGGACCTCGATCGGCTCCGCCTCGCACTGTCCGTCGTACGCGAGGCAGCAGCGCGGGCACCCCGAGAGGCCCGACCAGCACCTCTCACCGCGGCGGCCTGGCTGTCGTGGGCGCTGGGGCGAGCCACCCACGCCGCCCGCTATCTGGAACTGGTCCGCGAGATCGACCCGCGATACTCGCTGGCCGCCCTGCTGGAGACCATGATCGCCGGCGCGATGCTTCCGGAATGGGCGTTCCGTCGACGCTCGGCGGCATGACCGCCGGCTTCGGGGACTACTTGACGAGCGGGAAGAGAATCGTCTCGCGGATGCCGAGGCCGGTGATCGCCATCAGCAGACGATCGATCCCCATGCCCATACCGCCGGACGGCGGCATGCCGTGCTCGAGTGCCCGCAGGAACTCTTCGTCGACCGGCATCGCCTCCACGTCGCCGCGCGCGGCGAGCTTGGCCTGCGCCTCGAACCGTTCGCGCTGGATCACCGGGTCGACGAGCTCGGAGTATCCGGTCGCCAGCTCGAACCCCCGGATGTACAGGTCCCATTTCTCCACGACGCCGGCGATCGAGCGGTGCTCGCGCACGAGGGGCGACGTGTCGACCGGGAAGTCCATCACGAAGGTCGGGCGCACCAGGTCGCCCTTCACGAAGTGCTCCCACAGCTCTTCGACGAGCTTGCCGTGGGTGGCCTGCGGAGGAAGATCGACGTCGTTCGCCTCCGCGAAGGCGATGAGGTCTTCGACCGAGTCCTGCGGTGTGACCGTGCGACCGGATGCCGCCGAGAGCGACTCGTACATCGAGATGCGGTCCCAGTCCCCGCCGAGGTCGTACTCGGTGCCGTCGGCCCAGGTCACGGTCGTCGAACCGGCAACCGCGATCGCCGCCTTCTGCACGAGCTCCTGCGTGAGCGCGGCCATCTGGCTGTAGTCGCCGTACGCCTGGTAGGCCTCGAGCATCGCGAACTCGGGGCTGTGCGTGGAGTCGGCTCCCTCGTTGCGGAAGTTCCGGTTGATCTCGTACACACGCTCGATACCGCCGACGACCGCACGCTTCAGGTAGAGCTCGGGCGCGATGCGCAGGTACAACTCGGTGTCGAACGCGTTCGAGTGCGTGATGAAAGGACGAGCAGAGGCGCCGCCGTGCTGCACCTGCAGCATCGGGGTCTCGACCTCGAGGTACTCGTGGCTCGTGAACGTCGCGCGCAGGCTCGCATTCACCGCGGCGCGCGCACGCACGGTCGTCCGTGCCTGCTCGCGGACGATGAGGTCGAGGTAGCGGCTGCGCACACGCCCTTCCTCGCTGAGCTCGGAGTACGCATTGGGGAGCGGGAGGATCGCCTTGGAAGCGATCGCCCAGCCATCGGCCATGACCGACAGCTCTCCACGGCGGCTGGAGATGACTTCGCCATGCACGAAGACGTGGTCGCCCAGGTCGACGTATTCCTTCCAGTCCGCGAGCGACTCCTCGCCGACGTTCGCGAGCGAGATCATCGCCTGGATGCGCGAGCCGTCACCGGCCTGCAGGGTGGCGAAGCAGAGCTTGCCCGTGTTGCGGCTGAACACGACGCGACCCGCGACACCGACGACGACACCCGTCTCGGCGCCCGCCTCGAGCTCGCCGTACTCGGCGCGCAGCGCGGGAATCGTGTGCGTGACCGGCACGCCGACCGGGAACGCTCCCCCACCGGCATCCGTGCGCTTCTCGATCAGGCGCTCACGCTTGGCGAGGCGCACGGCCTTCTGCTCATGAACGTCCTCTTCGAGAGAAGGTTCGGTCGAGGCCGATTCGGGCGCGGCAGACGCGTCAGTCATGTGGGGGGCTCCTTGGAAGTCCCTCCCAGTTTACCGAGGCGGCGTGCCGGCTCAGGGCGCATGCTGGGTAGCCTCGAAGAATGGCCCTTCCACGGATCCTCCGCGCGTTCGCCGTCCTCTCGCTCGCGGTCGCTGCGATCGCCGCTCCCGCCGCAGCCGCTGCCGCCGACGGACCTGGACTCGCACCGCAGGTACGCGCCGCGGAGCCAGGCGACGTGGGCGACTTCTCGTATGCATCGTGGGATGCCGTGTACGAGGTGGGACTCGACGATGAGGGCCGCGCGCGGATGCACGTGACCGAGACCTTGGTCGCCCGCTTCCCCGAGACGGACCAGAATCTCGGCATCGTCCGCGGGCTCGCGACCTCGTACGAGGGGGCGAGCACCGAGACGCGGGTGCTTTCCGTGACCGATGACGACGGTCAGGAGGTGCCGTACGAGACCGACGAGGAGGACGGGCTGCTGTACGTGCTCACCGGCGACGACGACACCTACGTGCACGGCCTCACCACATACGTGATCGAGTACGAGATGCGCGACACGGTTCTTGCGACGAAGCCGGCCGCAGGGTCTTCGACGCCGGCAGTGGACGAGCTCTACTGGAACCTCCTGCCGCTCGACAGCACGCAGCCCATCGAGCGGTTCCGCACCGACATCGTGCTCGATCCCGAGCTGGCGGCCGCGCTCACGGGATCCACGCGCTGCTACACGGGGCCACCGGGATCGACCGACGAGTGCGATCTGCAGGGGCCGACCACCGACGGTGACGCAGCGACGTTCCATGTCGAGTCCGGAGAGCGGCCTGCCGGCGACGGGGTCACCGTGGCCATCGGGTTCGAGCCGGGAACGGTCGCGCAGCCGCTCGCACGCACACCCGACCCGGTGGGCGACGTCGCCCCCTTCGTCGCGGCCGCGGGTGCTGCGGGATTGTCGGTCGGCAGCTGGTTCGCCGTCTGGGCGTTCGCTCGCCGGCGTCGCGTGGCCACCGGTATCGTCGTGGCCCAGTACGACGTGCCGGATTCCCTGCCCCCGCTCATCGCGGCGAAGGCCATCACCGGCGCGAAGGACGTGATCCCCGCAGAGATCGTGCACCTCGCCGTACGGGGAACTCTGCGCATCGAAGAAGGCGTGGAGGCGGAAGAGCCGCGCCTGCGCCGCCTCCCGGGGGTGGCGGCACCGGACGAGCTGGATGCGGAGGCACTGGACGCGCTGTTCCTCGACGCCGACTCGGCCGGAGTGGTGGAGCTGCCCGCCACCGATGAGGCATTCGCCGCCCGCATGACCGCGCTCCAGCAGAGTGGGACGACCGCAGCGGCATCCCGCGGCTTCACCGAGAGGACGCGCAGCCGTGGCGCTGTGCTCCTGCAGTGGTGCGCGATCGGCGTGGCGCTGATCGGATTGGGCCTGGGGATCTGGGCAGCCACCAGCGGCCGCCTCTCCGCGATCCCCGCGCTCGTCGTGATGTCGTTCGTGGCCTTCCTCGTATTCCTGTCGAGCGTGTACGCGTTCTCGAAGCACACGGTCCTCACGGCGGAAGGAGCGCGCGCCTCCGAGTATCTGCAGGGGGTGAAGGAGTTCATCCGCGTCGCAGATGCCGACCGCCTCCGTATGCTGCAGTCCTACAGCGGTGCTGAGCGCCGACAGGACGGCACGGCGGACGTCATCCACGTGTACGAACGGCTCCTCCCCTACGCGATCCTCTTCGGCATGGAGGACGAGTGGGGCGACGTGCTCGAACGTGCCTACGCGCACGAGCAGCGAGGAGCGTCCTGGATCGGCGACCCGACCTCGTTCGCCCTTCGCATGCAGCTGGCGTCGTTCATGGCGTCGTCGCAATCGGCGGCGACATACTCCGCACCGTCAACCGGCGCCTCGTCGAGTGCCGGCGGATCGTTCGGCGGCGGGTTCTCCGGTAGTGGCGGAGGCGGAGGGTTCTCGGGCGGACGATGAGCCGCCGGCACCGTCAGATCAGTGGCGGGGCGTCGGATGCTTCGCGCAGCGCACGCTCGACCGTCGACTGCACCAACGCCGACAGGTAGCCGCCCGGGTTCTCCACGCCGAGCTCGCGCAACCGGGCCGTCGACTGGCCGATGATCGACCGCGAGAACTCGGTGGCCGTCGCGATCGCATCCGCGTAGGCCGGTCGGTCTGCCTCCGCGATCACGACCGGCTCGCATCCGATCTCCACCGCGAGCGCCTGGGCGATCGGCAGCACCGCGGCCGGAGCTGTCACCGCGGCGAACCCCGCCTGCAGTTGACGCAGGTCGATCGAGGTCCCCGTGAACGTGATGGCGGGGTGCACGGCGAGCGGGATCGCGCCGCGCTCGGCGGCCGGCCGCAGCACGTCGATGCCGTACGCGGGATCGGTGTGCAGCACGAGCTGCCCGATCTGCCAGCCCCCGACCTCGGCGATGCCGGCGACCAGCGACGGCAGCTGCTCGGAGGGAACCGCGATGACCACGAGCTCGGCTCGACGCACGACCTCCAGCGCGTCGAGCACGGGCACATCCGGGAGCACGGCCGAAGCGCGCTCGTCATCGGACCCGCTCGTGATCCCGATCACCGCGTGCCCCGCTCCGCCGAGCGCCGCACCGATCACCGGACCGACACGTCCCGCGCCGATGATGCCGACGCCGAGACGCCCGTCCCGCGCCACGGTCACTCCTCCGACTGATCCGACGGTGCGGGCGGCGGCGGCGTCCTCCGCCGCCGCAGCTGCGGCTCGGCGGGAGGCGCAGCCGGCGCAGCGGGAGGCGCCGGCGGCGCGGCAGCAGGGGCGGGCGGTACCGCAGGTGCGGCCGGCGGCGCGGCAGCCGGAGCTGCCGGGGCGGGCGGTGCCGCAGCAGGCGGCGTGAATGCCGGCGGCGCGTACGATGCCGGCGGGGCGAACGGCGCCGGTCGCGCCCCCGGCGCCGGGGGCGCGAGGTTCGGCACGAATGGCGGCGGCGGAGTCACGGACGGCGGACCTGCGTACGCGGGCGGCCCCACGGGCTGCGCCTCGGATGCGGCGGCCGCATGCTCGCTCCAGCGGTGGGTCGTGTCGCGCGATGCGGCCTCGGCGGCCGCCCGGCTGACGTCGTCGAGCAGCGCCAGGGCATCGGCGCGCTCGAGGCCGGAGAGGTAGCCGGTGATGGGTCCCGGAACCGAATGCACCTGTGCGCCCGAGACCCGCTGCGACCGGTCGATCGGCCCCTGACTGAGCGAGACGCCCTGCAGGCGCGCGAGCGGGAACACGGCGAGCTTGCGCCAGACGATGCCTCGACGCAGCAGCAGGCCGAACTCCTCGACGAGGTAGCCGTGGCGCTTCCACGAGAACGGACGCCGCCACCACGCGCGCCGCGGCATCGAGCGGTACGTGTCGCCTTCGATCGGGCCGACAACACCCTGCTCCCAGAGGGAGTGGATGCTCTCGGCGGGAACATCGGGCAGCACCAGCGCGAGCACGCGCTCGACGTCGGCGCGCTTGCCGACCGGCAGCACCACGTTGAACTGCTGTCCACTGCCCGAGGACTGCTGAGCGGCGCTCTTGCCGCTCATCCGGTTGATCTTGATCGTCCACCAGCCGAACGGGCGCCAGAGCAGCGACTGCGTCACCTCGACGGCGAAGATGCGCCCCGGCGGGAGCGTCTCGGTCACGGTCGTGAGGAGCCCGTACGTGATGCGCACGCCGTCGGGGGTGGGGGCGATCGAGTAGCGCAACGACTTCGAGATCTGCGCCCAGGTGATACCGACCACGGCGATCACCAGCGGTACTCCCATGCCGAAGCCCAGGCCGAGCAGCACGACGCCGCCGTCGGTGTCGCCGTCGATCAGCAGGCCGATCAGCGCGCTGCCGAACGCGATCGCGAAGATCGCGCCGAAGAACACCACCCACAGCAGGCCCGAGATCAACTGCGATCCGACGAGGCGTCCGGTCGGGATCTTGACGACACTCTCGGGGACGACGTCGGCGAGGTCGACACCCGCGAGGAGGTCGTTGACTCCGGAATTCACCGATCCGACCAGCTGCGCGCGCGCGGATCCCGGCGCGGTCGCAGCCGGGGCCGGGGCGGAACCCGGGTTCAGCGCCGCGTTGCGGGCCGCCCTGGCGCCCGATGCCAGGCGCAGGATGTCCGACCTCACGGACTCGGCGCGCGATGTCGCGAGATACTCGAGCTCGACGTTCGCATCGTTTCCGGCGCCCACGACCTCCAGCTTCGCGAGTCCGATGATGCGCGCCGGGAAGGGACGGGTCAGGTTGACACCCTGCACGCGATCGAGCGGAGCCCGTCGGTGCGAGCGGAAGATGAACCCCTTGCGCACCTCGACGTGGTCGCCGGTGATCCGGAACTGATGGAAGCGCCAGACGAACCAGAAGATCAGCACGAGAACGATGACGAGCCCGAGCACGCTGAGCAGCGCGACGAGGATCAGGTTGTTGGAGAGCACCCAGTCGACGGGATCGCCGCCGGAGTAGTCGCCGACGTGCGCCTCCTCCGGCGCGAAGAGTGCGACGGCCCACGTGATGAGACGATCGCGCATGTTCGTGATCACGATGCCGGCGACGATGATCAGCACCAGCCCGCCCTTGAAGAGCGGCGTGAGCGGATGCATGCGGTGCCACTCGCCGTTGGCGAGGGTGGTCGACGAGTCGCCGACGGCCGCCGCCGCGCTCGGGGACGGAGGGAGCTGCGGCTCGCTCACAGGCCGGTCCGGCGGGTCTCGGCGACGTGGATGAGGGTGTCGCGCAGCGCCTCCGCAGCCTCCTGAGTGAGACCGGGGATCTGCACGCCGGTCGTCGCGGCGGCCGTCACCATCTTGAGCTGCGCGATGCCGAAGCCGCGGTCGAGCGGGCCCTGGGTGATGTCCACCAGCTGCATGCGGCCGTAGGGCACAGCGATCATGCGCTGCCAGAGGATGCCCTTGCGGAAGACGATGTCGTCGGCGCGCAGCATGTACCCGATCGCCTTCGCCTGGCGCGGAAGGATGATGAGCGCGATCACCGTGATGAGGAGGACGATGCCGGCGGGGATCCACACCCACTGCTGGTGCAGCACGAGGCTGAGCACGAGCGCCGCGGCGGCGACGATCACGAGGAAGATCACGTTCTGCACGATCTGCGAGACCACGTAGCGCGGCGAGATCTGGTGCCACGCGCCGTCGAGCTCCAGGCGGGCCTCGTTCCGAGCCGTCCGCAGCTCGGAGTACGTGCCCTGGTCGAGGGCGGCGAGGTCAGTGCCCTCCGCCGGGTTCAGGGGCGCGGTCTCTGGGTTCTGAGTCATCAGGATCCTTCGGCAGGGTGCAGAACTGTTCGGCGACGAGCGCGGCGATCGTGAGGACGATCGCACTACCGACGAGGGCCAGCATGGCCACAGTCGACCCTACCTGTGGATCGACCGGCCGTGAGAGGAGGAACACCAGCAGCCCCGCTCCGAAGCCCGCCATGATGGCGCCGAGCAGGCTGGAGGCACGGGCGAGCGTCGCCGCTCTCAGCGCGCGGAACGGGTCTATGCGCACACCCGAGCGCACGCTGCGACGCACCGGCCAGGCGACGCCCAGGGAGGCCGCAGCGATCAGCAGGAGCAGCACCGGGAGCAGCAGCGACGGCGTGAAAGTGACGCGGCCGGACGCCGTGAGCAGATGATCGAGCAGGAACCCGCCGCCGGCCGCGAGCAGCGCGAGGAGGAGCAGGAGCCCCGCAGACGTGCGCCTCATCCTTCGCCCCGACCGTGCAGCTCGGCCGCGAGGTCGGCCACGCGTCCTCGTCCGAGAAGCACCGCATCCGGGTCCACGTCGAGCCAGGGGTCGAGCACGAACAGCCGTTCCGCGGCGCGCGGGTGCGGCAGCTGCAGACGCGGCTCGTCCGAGACGACGTCACCGTAGGCGATGAGGTCGAGGTCGAGCGTGCGGTCGCCCCACCGCTCGCGGCGCTCCCGACCGTTCTCGTCCTCGATGGCGTGCAGCATCCCGAGGAGGATCTCCGGGGCGAGACGCGTGGTGACCAGGGCGACCGCGTTCACGTACCCCGGCGCCTCAGGATCCGGTCCGTCGAGGCGGAGTGCGACGGTCTCGAACAGGTCGGAGAGCCGCACGTCGCTCACGAGCGGCAGCCGCGCGATCCGCTGGGCCGCCGCACGGATCGTCTCATGCCGATCTCCGAGATTCGCGCCGAGAGCGACGACCGCCACGGTCTCCGGGCGGGCAGGGCGGGGGTCGGGCCGCTCGGGCGCCCTCGCGAGGTCCCGGCTCATATCGTGATGTCCTCGAGCGCCTGCGGCGGGCGGCTGCGGTTCACGGTGACCGCCACGTCGGCGAAGTTCAGTGCGATCGGAGCGTGCGGCTTGTGCACGGTCACCGTCACGTTCTGCACTCGCTCGTCTTCGAGGGCCACCGAGGCGATGCGCTCCGCGAGCGTCTCGATCAGGTTCACCGGTTCGCCCGCGACGACCGCCGCCACTTTCTCGGCGAGGTCCCCGTAGTGCACGGTGTCGGCCACGTCGTCGGAGGCCGCGGCCTGATCCAGCGACAAGCGCAGGCGGAGGTCGATCGTGAAGTCCTGGCCCTCTTCCCGCTCGTGCGTGTAGACGCCGTGGCGGCCGAAGACGGTCAGACCGGTGAGGACGATCTCATCGAGGAAATCCATGACTCTAGCGTACGGGGGACCCACCCCCTCGGCTGGGTGGGGGTTCAGCCTGCCCAGGCGTGCGTGATCGCGAGCGCATCGCGGGTGCCGGCCACGTCGTGCACGCGCACCGCCCACACCCCGGCGCGGGCCGCCAGGGCGCTGGTGACGGCCGTCGCGAGATCGCGGCGTGGCTCGGAGACCTCGTCGTCCGCGCCGGCTTGCTGACGCAGCGCCTCCGCCAGGAAGCGCTTGCGCGAGGTGCCGATGAGCACGCGAGGACCCAGAGCGACGATCTCGTCGAGTCCGCGCAGCACGTCCCAGTTCTGCGCGCCGGCTTTCGCGAACCCGATACCCGGATCGAGGATCAGTCGCGACGGTGCGATCCCGGATGCCGCGGCCTCGCCCATGCGCTCCTGCAGCTCTCCCGCCACCTCGCGCGCGACGCGACGGTACTCGGCGTTCGCATACATGTCGGAGGAGAATCCGCGCCAGTGGCCGATCGCGTAGTCTGCCCCGGATTCCGCGACGGCTGCCCGCATGTCGGGGTCTGCAAGCCCTCCGGAGACGTCGTTCACGATGCGCGCGCCTGCCCGCACGGCTGCGGCGGCGGTGGCCGCATTGAGTGTGTCGATGCTGACGGGCACGCCCGCCGCGGCGAGCTGCTCGATCACCGGGATCACGCGCTGTTGCTCGATATCGGTGCCGACGCGTTCGGCGCCGGGCCGGGTCGACTCGCCGCCGACATCGAGCACCGCGGCGCCTTCGGCCCGCAAGCGCAGACCGTGGGCGACCGCCCGATCGACGTCGAGGTAACGACCGCCGTCGCTGAAGGAGTCGGGGGTCACATTGACGATGCCCCAGATGCTCGTCATCAGCGCGTTGCTCCGGATCCCGCCGACGCGCCGATCAGCGTGATGAGCTCGGTCCTGGCGACGGCATCCGTGTACTCCCCGCGCGCCGCGATCGTGAGGGTGGACGCCTCACTCTGGCGTCCGCCGCGCATCGTGACGCAGCCGTGCGAGGCGTCGAGCACGACGAGCACTCCCCGGGTGTCGAGGTGCTCCGCGATCGTGTCGGCGATCTGCTCGCCGAGGCGTTCCTGCACCTGCGGACGGGCGGCGAGGATCTCGACCACGCGCACGAGCGCCCCGAGACCGACGACCTGCTCGCCCGGGAGATACGCGATGTGAGCGTGCCCGGCGAACGGCAGCAGGTGGTGCTCGCACACCGAACGGAAGCGGATGTCCCGCAGCAGCACGGCCCCGGAAGGCAGGGTGTCGGGAGCGGGTCCGCGCGAGACGCTGATGGTGCGTGCGAGCGGTTCGGCGGGATCCTCCCCGACCCCCGCGAAGAACTCGGAGTACAGCTCGGCCATGCGCGACGGCGTCTGCTTCAGCCCCGGTCGATCAGGATCTTCGCCGATGGCCTCGAGCAGCTCGCGGGTGAGTCGCTCGACACGGTGCCTGTCGACGGTCACGTCACGCCGTCGCGGGTCGCGGGTTCCCGGCTCCCGCCGAGCCCTGCTGCGCGCGGGGTGCGGTGGCGGGTGCCTCGACGGATGCCGCGAGCGAGACGTCCTTCTTGGGCACCTCGATCGGGGGCCGCTCCGACACCGGACGGTCTTCACTCGACAGCCACAGCGGACGCTCCGGAAGCTTCTTCACCTCGGTGAAGATCTCGGCGATCTGGTTGTGGTCGAGGGTCTCCTCCTCGAGGAGCGCCAGGGCGAGCTTGTCGAGGATGTCGCGGTTCGCGCTGATGACCTCGTACGCCTCGTTGTGCGCCTGCTCGATGAGCGCGCGCACTTCGGCATCCACCCGCTCGGCGACGCGCTCGGAGTATTCGCGGCCACGGCCCATGTCGCGACCGGCGAAGGGTTCGCCGCCCTCGCTGCCGAGCTTGACCGGTCCGACCTGCGTGGTCATGCCGTACTCGAGCACCATCTTGCGGGCGATCGACGTCGCCTTCTCGATGTCGTTCGATGCACCGGTGGTCGGGTCGTGGAAGATGATCTCCTCAGCGACGCGACCGCCCATGGCGTAGGTCAGCTGGTCCTGCAGCTCGTTGCGGGTGACCGAGTACTTGTCGTCCAGCGGCAGCACCATCGTGTATCCGAGGGCCTTGCCGCGGGGCAGGATCGTGATCTTGGTGACCGGGTCGGTGTAGTTCATCGCCGCCGCCGCGAGTGCGTGTCCGCCCTCGTGGTAGGCGGTGATCAGCTTCTCCTTGTCGCGCATCACGCGGGTGCGGCGCTGCGGTCCGGCGATCACACGGTCGATGGCCTCGTCGAGGGCGCGGTTGTCGACCAGCTGCGCGTTCGAGCGGGCGGTGAGCAGCGCGGCCTCGTTGAGGACGTTCGCCAGATCGGCACCGGTGAACCCGGGAGTCTTGCGGGCGACGACCTCGAGGTCGACGTTCTTCGAGAGCGGCTTGCCCTTGCTGTGCACCTCGAGGATCCGCTGGCGGCCCTTGAGGTCGGGGGCGTCGACGCCGATCTGGCGGTCGAAGCGGCCGGGGCGCAGCAGTGCCGGGTCAAGGATGTCGGGGCGGTTGGTCGCGGCGATCACGATGACGTTCGCGTTCGGGTCGAAGCCGTCCATCTCGACCAGCATCTGGTTGAGGGTCTGCTCGCGCTCGTCGTTTCCGCCGCCCATGCCGGCACCGCGGTGGCGGCCGACGGCGTCGATCTCGTCGATGAAGATGATGGCGGGGGCGTTCTCCTTGGCCTGGCCGAAGAGGTCGCGCACACGGGAGGCACCGACACCGACGAACATCTCGACGAAGTCCGATCCGGAGATCGAGTAGAACGGGGCGCCTGCCTCGCCGGCGACGGCCCGGGCGAGGAGCGTCTTGCCGGTTCCGGGAGGGCCGTACAGGAGCACGCCCTTCGGGATGCGGGCGCCGATGGCCTGGAACTTCGCGGGATCCTGCAGGAACTCCTTGATCTCGTGGAGCTCTTCGATGGCCTCGTCGGCACCGGCGACGTCGGCGAAGGTGACGGTCGGCGTCTCCTTGTTGACGAGCTTGGCCTTGGACTTGCCGAACTGCATGACCTTGCCGCCGCCGCCCTGCATCGACGACAGCAGCCACCAGAACAGGAGGCCCAGCAGCACGAGAGGGAGGAGGAGCGAGAGGAAGCCGTCGAACCAGGTCGCACGCGGCACGGCGTCGTTGAAGCCGTCCTTCGGAGCGGCTTCGTTGATCGCGGTGACCACCTCGTCGGCGCGGGCGTCGACGTAGTAGAACTGCACGTTCTCGGAGCCCTCGAACGCCTTGGAGAGGGTCATGTCGACGCGCTGGTCGCCGTCGGTGTTGACGACCTCGGTGACCGTGGTGCCGGAGAGGAGCTTGAGCCCCTCCTGCGTCGTGATCTGCTTGGGCGCACCCAGATTCGAGATCAGCAGGAAGCCGCCGAACAGCAGCAGGCCGATCAGCGCGACGTAGATCAGCGGATTCCGGGTGAGCTTCTTCACATCCATGATCGGATCAGCGTATCGCGCGCGCCCTAGGGGGTCGCTGTACGTTCACCCACGGCGTAGCGTGCCGCGCGTCAGGAGTAGACGTGCGGGGCGAGCACCGCGACGTCGCGCAGGTTGCGGTAGCGCTCGTCGTAGTCGAGGCCGTATCCGACGACGAAGTCGGTGGGGATGTCGAAGCCGACGTACTTGCAGTCGATGTGGACCTTCGCGGCCTCGGGCTTGCGCAGCAGGGCAAGCACCTCGATCGACTCGGCGCCGCGGGATCCGAAGTTCTCGAGCAGCCAGCTGAGGGTCAGACCCGAGTCGATGATGTCCTCGACGATCAGGACGTGCTTGCCGTTGAGGTCGGTATCGAGGTCTTTGCGAATCTGCACGACACCGCTCGACTTGGTGCTGGCGCCGTAGCTCGAGACCGCCATCCAGTCCATCGGGGCGTGGAACGGCAGAGCGCGGGCGAAGTCGGCCATGACCATGACGGCCCCCTTGAGCACGCCGACGAGGACCAGGTCCTTGCCCTCGTAGTCCTGGGCGACCTGCGTCGCCAGCTCATCGAGCTTGGCGAGGATCTCCTCCTCTGTGACGAGGATCTGAGCAAGGTCGTCCTGGATCTCCGCGGCGCGCATGGATCGATTTTAGGTGACGGAACCGGGTGCTCCGGTTCAGGGTTCGCCGTTGCGATCAGGAATGGATCTCGTCATGGTCACCGCGGGTCGTCTCGGGGCTGAGCACACCGATCTCGATGGTCTCGTACTTGCCCTCCTCGGAGCGGACCCAGGTCACCTCGACATACCAGTCGTCCTTACCGTAGGCGTCGGCGGTGCGCCGCCCCTCCGACGTCTCACGAGCGTCCCTGTGCTCCCACCCGTCTGCGAGCAACTGCGCCGCCATCGCCTTCGCGGCCTCTTCAGAAGCCCCGTCGCGCTGAACCGGCTCAACATAGGTGTCGACCTGCCACCAGACAGAGTCCTCGGCAGACGGTTCGGCAGATACCGGGTTCTGAAGCATCTGCCCGCGGGACTCGACGTCGGGAGTCGTCGACGGCGCAAGGTCCGCCGGGATCATCCCCACGATCTCCTCTGCCAGCGCTTCCGCCTTGACCTGATACTCATCGAGTCGACTCTCCGCGGCGGCGCAACCGCTCAGCACGAAGGCGACAGCAAGAACGCCTATCACTGCCCAGAAACGCCTCATGTTCAGGAGCGGATCTCGTCGTGATCGCCGCGCACCGTCTTGGGACTGAGCACTCGGATATCGATCGCCTCGTGAAGCCCCGACGCGGCGGTCACCCAAACGACCTCCGCAACCCGCTCCTCAGCGTCAATCCTGTAGTCGTCGAGACGGCTCTCACTTACGCTCACCGAACATCCCCCAGCGCGAACACGGCGACCATCGTCAGCGAAACCCCAATAGATTCCATCCGCAGGCGAACCATACGTGACTCCGCTCAGGAGTACACGTCTTCGTGATCGCCTCGAACCGTGTCCGGGCTGACTACGAGAACCCGCAAGCTCTCCACCGTGCCGGGCTCTGACCGAATCCATCCAACAGCCACGTACCAACCATCGCGCCGATACTCATCCGACTTGTAGACCGGATCAGAAGACCCACGCTCTTCAGCTTTGACCCACCCGTCATCGACGAGTGCAGACCCGACCGCCGTCGCTGCAGTCTCAGACGCCGCAGGCTCATTGACAATGTTCACCGACGTATTCACCTCCCACCACGCCGGCGTCCGAGGCGTTTGCCCCATACTCGGAGCCAACCTCCCCTTGGACTCGGTGCGCGGGCTGCCCTCCGCGATCACTTCCACGGGGACCGCCTCCACGATCTGCTGCGAGATCGCCTCACCTTCGGCTTGAAACTCATCCAACCGACTATCAGCCGACACGGCACACCCTCCGATCAGCCCCACCGACGCGAGCAAAGCAACGATTCCCCACCATCTCCGCATTCGCGGACGGTCACGCGCCGTGGACCAGAACACACGCGGTCCCGACACGAAAATCACGCTCATGAGTAGATGTCGTCGTGGTCCCCGCGCACGGTATTCGGACTCACGACCGAGATGTCGAAACGCTCCACATGCCCGGGGACAGAGCGCGTCCACGCGATCTCCATGTACCACTCACCGCGACGGAAACCGTCGGTGACGGTCTCCCCGCCGTCCGTCTCACGCACACGCTCGATCGACCAGCCGTCTGCCTCAAGGGCATCGCTCACGGCCTCGATCGCCTCGGCAGCCGCATTCTCCCGCGCGACGAGGTGAACATCGGCGCGTGTCTGCCACCAGGCCACATCTTGGGGCCTTCGCTCCGACGTGACCCCGTTCAGCGGTGCCGTACCTTCTGATCTCAAGTCTCCATCCATCACCGGCTGCAACTCCTCAGGAATGAGCCCCACCACACTCATCGCAAGAGCGTCTGCCTTCTCCTGGTACTCGTCCAGCCGACTCTCCGGCGTCATTCCACATCCCCCTAGGGCCAACACGCCTACAACAGCGAGGACTACTCCCAACAGACGTCTCATCATTCGATTGTGATGTACTCCGGCTCATACGCCGGCATATCGATCCCGTCATGACGGACACTGACACGCGGCGTGCGGACGAAGTCATCCGGCGCCCACACAACCGCGTTTCCTCCTGTGATCACCGCCACCATGTTGTTGAAAGCCGTGGAGTCCATTTTGTAGATGGTGCTGTGCGCATCGATGGCCGCCGGGAACTCAGTATCGGGGTCGTCGTAGTCCTCCAGATCCACGCTCTCGAGATCGCCGTCGACGATCCAGCCGGTCTCAAGCCGCGTGACGCCTTCGGCATCGACAGCAGATTGCCCGTGCATCCAGCTCATCGCGTCAGGCTGGATGGCACCGACGACGCTGTCGTTGCGCACCATCATCGCGTAGTGCGGCACGTCACCCGTGTTCGGGAAGTCCTCAAGACCTGATACTCCATGTCCCATCCCGGCAGCAGCCACGTACAGAACCCGATCAGCATCGACGCCCGCCGCTTCCGCAAGTCCCACGGTCGCCCCACCGTAACTGTGACCGAGCACAGTGAGCACGGAGCCAGCCGGACTCGCTATCGCTCCGACGAAGTCGCGGAGCTTCGGAGCGAGATTCTCGGAGTAGCCCCACGTCATCGCCTCTGGGATGCTTCCCGGGAATGTTCCGCCTGCCCATTGGAACACCGCACTCGTCCGACCTGCCGATTCTTGCAGGAGCCGAGCATCATCGTTCGCGAAGGCAGACATCGTCGCGCCTGTGCCTGGCACCGAGACGGCCACGTTGTCGACCCATGCTGGAATGTCACCGGTAGCATCATCGAGAGGTCCGTGATATGTCGCGATGGCATCCAGTGACGGATCAAAGACCACGACACGCACACCTGTCCCATAGCGCTTCGCGCCCTCGGCATCCACCCAGCTGATCTTCTGTTCGAGCAGATCCTTCCACGCACCGATCGGCTCCCGCAGCTCGGCGATCTCGTCGCTCAGGCTCTTCCGTCGCTGGGCGCTCCAGTGGTTCCGCGCCGTCATCCCGTCGAGCTTCTCCTGGAGCCGGGCGATCTCCGCTTCCCGCCGCGCGATCTCGGCGCGCATGTTTGTGTGGTTCGCGGTGACCCGGTCACGGATCGGGATGCCGTTGAGGTTCCCGAGGATCACCGGGGATGCGGCAAGCAGCGCATCCCGCGTCGCCTGATCCATCGTGTTCCACGTCTCACGGATGATGTCCGGATCCCCGAGACCGGCCAGGGACTCGGCCGTGATCGCATTGACGTTCCCCGCCCACGCGAGACTGGCTGCCGCGAACCCCGCACCGCCGACCTTCCCGCCCTGCGTGACGGCGGAGATGAGCGGTACGGCGGCGATCGCGTTCACGGCACGCTGGTCGATCGCAGTGCGCTCCTCCGCCAGCGCGTTGTACGACGCCCGCGCCGTGTAATAGTCGTCGATCGCATCCTGCCAGCGACGCAGGTAGCTCGGGTCGTCGACGTACATCCACGACGGCAGCACCGCGTCCCACGGCAGCGCCCAGCCCGTGACGAACTCGCTCGCCGCGCTCAACGCCTCGGCCCGACGCACGAAGATGTGGTCGTACGCATTCTGCGCGGCCCGCAGCCGACGGGCAGCCTCGCTCTTCAGCCCCTCAAGGGCGGTCGCATACGCCGACACCGCGGTCGAGATGCCGTCCAGCCCCTCAGCCGCCTCGCCCATGCGCTGCGACAGGAGCACCACGCGCGCACCGAGTGCGTCCGCCGCAGACGCCGTCATCGACGTGATGCTCGCCAGCGCCGCATCCGCATCACCCTTGCGCTCTCGCGACGACGCCGCCCGCGTGGAGAACGTGGTCGCGTACCCGCTCACGGCGCCCGCATCTCCGCGAGCCGGATCGTCGATCAGGCCCGGCAGACTCATAGCGCCGCCTGCTGCGCGAGCGCCTCGTCGTTGGCGGTGAAGGTCGATGCAACGGATGCCGCATCGGTCGCAGAGTTGGTCGCCGTCTGCGCGAGGGCCGACAGGATCTGCGTCACCAGCGACTCGGCCTCGCCCAGCGCAGCTTCGACCGAAGACGACCCGGTGCCTCCGAACGACAGGCACGACGTGATGATCGGCGCGGCCCCCGCAGTGAGCCGTGCCTGCGCTGCATCGAGCGCTTCTTTCTGAACATCGAGATCGGTCACCGATGCCCCTTTCCCCCCGGACGCGTCTACCCTACGTCACGCGTCCGACGCTGCCGACGGCAGATCTCCCCATGCCCAGCGCATCCGCACTACTGTGAGCGGTGATGTGGGCGGACGCCCCGGACGGAAGGATTCACCATGGCTCTTGACGACATCCTCAAGCATGCTCCGATCGACGACATCGCCGAGAAATTGGGTGTCTCGCGGGACGAGGCGAAGGTCGCTGTCGAGCAGGGCGGCGCCGTGCTGCTGGGCGGGCTCGCGAAGAACGCAGAGACCGACGAGGGCTCCGCGGCCATCCAGAACGCGCTGAAGAAGCACGAGGGCACGGCCGGCGCTTCGAAGGTCGACGACATCGATCAGGCCGACGGCGACAAGATCGTCGCGCACATCCTCGGCTCCAAGAAGACGGAGGTCACGAAGGAGCTCACCGAGTCGAAGGCGACTCCCGGCATCGACTTCGGCAAGCTCCTCCCGATCCTCGCCCCCATCGTGATGGGCCTCATCGCGAACGCGACGAAGGACAAGACGGCGAAGTCGGATGCCGGAGCCGAGAGCTCGGGCGGCATCGGCGACGTCATCGGCGGGATCCTCGGCGGTGGCAACAGCGGCGGCTCGGCGGGCGGAGGCGGAATCGGCGACGTGATCGGGGGACTGCTCGGCGGTGGCCAGAGCGGCGGCTCCGGCGGAGGCATCGACCTCGGCGGCATCCTCGGCGGACTCTTCGGCGGCAAGAAGTAGTCACACCCCGCACTTCCGGTCGCGAGGCGAAGGCGCTTCGGCGGAGTGTCCTCAGCGACCGGATGCGGTGAAGACGATGCGGCCGCCCTGGCGCACAGCCGCGCACCCGGGCAGGTCGATCGGCCCCTGACCGCGCCAATCGGTGACGAGCCGCGCGACCTCGATGGTCTGCGTCCTCGTGAGGCTCACCCCGAACTCGCTGTCGACGACCAGGCGGATGATGCGGTTGCGCAGTGCTGCGGGGTTGGCGGCGAGCGCCGCGACGCTCACCGAGATCCCCGCCTCCGCATGCTCGACGATGTCCTCGATCGTCTCGTGGATCATCTCGTCGAAGGCCTCGGCGTCCTCCCGCAGCTGCTCCGCGGTGCGGACGAGGGCCTCGGCGATGCCCGGGCCGAGCTCGGCCTCGAGCACCGGCAGCACGCGCTCCCGCACCCGCACCCGCGCGTAACGGTCGTCGAAGTTGTGGGGGTCGTCCCAGACCTCGAGATCGGATGCCACGCAGAACGCCCGCGTCGTCGCCCGCCGCACGCCGAGCAGCGGACGGACCCAGCGGAGCCCGTCGTCGTCTTCCCGCGAGGGCGCCATGCCCTTCAGGCTGGTGGCGCCCGAGCCGCGCGCGAGACCCAGGAGCACGGTCTCGGCCTGATCGTCGAGAGTGTGGCCGAGCAGCACGGCGGCCGCGCCTTCCGCACGTGCGATTGCGGCGAGTACCGCGTAGCGGGCATCGCGAGCGGCGGCCTCGATCCCTGAGCCGGACGAGCTGTCGACCTCGACGCGGGTCTGCAGCGCGTCGTCGACTCCGATTTCTTCCGCCGCGACCGCCGCCGTGCTGGCGATGAGGGACGATCCCTCCTGCAGGTCGTGGTCGACGGTCAGGCTGAGCACTTCGATCCCCCGGCTGCGAGCCTCGAAGACGGTCGCGGCGGTGAGCGCGAGCGAGTCAGCGCCGCCGGAGAGCGCGACGATCACGGTCGACCCTTGGGGGATATCGACGAGCGCGGTGCGCACGGCCAGGCGGATCTCGGCGATGGCGGGAGAGAGTGATGGCACGGTTCCACGGTAGGGCACGGTCGCACCCCATGCGGGCGGCACGACCACGGGTCTATCCTGACGCCGTGACCGATATCCCGCGCACGCGGCCGTTCCGGACCGAGCGGTTCAAGGCGTTCGTCGACGCCGTGGTGGCGATCGCCATGACGCTGCTCATACTCCCCCTGATGGAGTCGGTGTCCGAAGCCGCATCCGGCCACATCAGCACCGCCGAGTTCTTGCACGAGCACTCCGGTCAGCTGCTGAGCTTCGGGCTGAGCTTCCTCCTGATCGCGACGTTCTGGATGGGGCACCACCGCCAGTACCGCGACGTGGAGTTCGTCACCGGTCCCCTGCTGTGGATCAACGTCGCGTGGATGGCGACCATCGTGTGGCTACCGGTTCCGACCGCGATGATCGGGCAGATGGACACCGACCCGCTGCAGGCGGTGGTGTACATCGGCACGCTGATCATGACGCAGGTGACGACGCTCGCCGGATGGCTCTACCTGGCGCGTCATCCGGAGCTCGGCACGGTGTCGAACGAGACCGTCCGACGGGGGGCGATCGGCGACATCGCCGCGATCATCCTGTTCGCCGCGGCGCTCGCGATCGCCGTCGCGAGTTCGCCGAACGGATACGCGGGACTGTTCCTGCTGCTGCTGAGCGACCCGATGAGCCGTCTGCTGAATCGTCTCCTCCGAAAGCGCCGGAGCGAGCCGCAGGTAGGCTAGTCCGCGGCATCCAACCGAACTTTTCCTGAGGAGCACACGCATGGGCGCACACGACGCCGTCATCGAAATCCCGCGCGGCAGCCGCGTGAAGTACGAGGTCGACCACGAGACCGGACGAGTGCACCTCGACCGCGTGCTCTACACGACCTTCGGCTACCCGGCCGACTACGGCTACTTCGACAACACGCTCGGTGAGGACGGCGACCCGCTCGACGTGCTCGTGCTTCTCGACCAGGCCATCTACCCCGGTGTCGTCGTCGAGGTCCGCCCCGTGGCCGTGCTGAAGATGAGCGACGAGGCCGGCGGAGACGACAAGCTCGTCGCCGTGCTGTCGAAGGACCCGCGCTGGGCGCACATCCAGGACATCGACGACGTGGCCGACTACACGAAGAAGGAGATCGAGCACTTCTTCGAGCACTACAAGGACCTCGAGCCCAACAAGTGGGTCAAGGTCGACGAGTGGGGTAACGCCGCCGAGGCGCAGCGCATCCTCGACGAGGCGATCGTCCGCTTCGGCGAGCAGGGTCACTGACCCGCTGCATCGCCAGACACGAAAGGCCCCCGGTCCCGCAGAAGCGGCCGGGGGTCTTTCGGTTGCTGTGACCCTGAGCTCAGGCGGAGACGCCGTGTCGGGCGAGGAACTGCACCGGGTTGACGGCGTTGCCGTTCTGGTAGACCTCGAAGTGCAGGTGGCATCCGAACGAGCGACCCGTGTTGCCGGCGTAGGCGATGACCTGCCCAGAGCGGACCCACTGGCCGGACCTGACGATGATGCCGCCGTTGCGGATGTGTGCGTAGCCGGTGCCGATCCCGCCGCCGTGCTGGATGCGGATGTAGTTGCCGTAACCGCCGTTGTAGCCCGCGTAGTCGACGGTGCCGGACTGTGCGGCGTAGATCGCGGCGCCGCAGCCGTTTGCGAAGTCGGTGCCGTAGTGGAAGCTCGAGGAGCAGCCCTGCGGACCGCACTGCTGCGATCGGGGACCGTAGCCCGAACTCTTGCCCCCGCCGTGCGGGCGGCACCAGCCGCCGCTGCCCTGGGATCCTCCACCGCCTCCGCCTCCGCCGCCACCGCCTCCGCCGTTACCGGCGGCAGCCGCTGCGGCCTCGCGGGCCTCGCGTTCCTTGCGCTTCTTCTCCTCGAGGGCGACGCCGGCCTTGTAGCCTTCGACGGTCTTCGCCGTCGCGTCCTTGAGGGCTGCGAGCTGCGCCTGCATGGTGGCGAGGTTGGCGGACTGCTCGTCGAGCGCGGCCTGAGCGGCGTCGGCAGCCTGCTGCGCCACGACCATCTTCTCTTCGGCGATCTTCTGCAGCCGATCGCGCTCGTCGCGAGCGACCACGGCCTGGTCGCTCATCGACTGCGCGGAGTTCCGGGCAGCGACCGCATCGTCGTACACCGACTGGTTGTACTCGAAGAGCTTGTCCATCGTGCCGAGCCGCGCGAGCAACTCGTCTGCGTTGTCGGCAGAACCTGTGAAGAGGAGTTCGAGCGAGGTGTCGTCACCGCCGTTGCGGTACAGCTGCGCGGCAACCTGCCCGGCCTTCTTCGCGGACTCGTCGGCCTTCGCCGACTGCTCGTCGGCCTTTGCCTGCAGGGAATCGGCTTCGGTGGCTGCAGCGAAGTACTTCTGCTGCGCATCGTAGAACTCGTCTGCGGTGGCCTTCGCGACTGCCTGCGTCTCGGCGACCTTCTGGGTCAGCGACTGGATGAGGCCCTCGATGCGGGTGACCTCGGCTGCCTTGGCGGCTTCGCTGTTCTTCGCGCGCTGCACGTCGTCCCAGCTCGGGTACGAGGCAGCGTAGGCGGCGGAGACCCCGTTGGAGATTCCGAAGGCGCTGAGCGCCACGACGCTGAGCACGCCGAGACCGAGTGCACCACGGCGGCTGAGGCCGTCTTTGCTGAACGCACGGCGTTCGGTCGGGCTGGGCGCGCAGCCGCAATCATCTGAAGCCGCGGCAACCGCAGCGTCCAGAGTGTTCTGGTCGTCGTTCACACGGCCCCTTCCGCCGGTTTCACAAATGCCACACTAACAACAACCTTCACACCTGCACCAGGCCGAGCGTGGGGTCGCCAGCGCACACCTGACGGGTCCATCGTCCTCCGGAAACACGCCCGGGGGAAGGCGCCGCGCCCTCGATTCGCGATTTGCCCAGAACATCCCTTATGCTTGAGCGTCGGCAAGGAAGTCCCCCGGGACTGACTCGGCCCCATCGTTTAGCGGCCTAGGACGCCGCCCTTTCACGGCGGTAGCACGGGTTCGAATCCCGTTGGGGTCACACCTTCCGATACAATTGAAAACAAGTATGGCCCTGTAGCGCAGTTGGTTAGCGTGCCGCCCTGTCACGGCGGAGGTCGCGGGTTCAAGTCCCGTCAGGGTCGCTCCGTGCGTTGAGCTCTTTCTTCGGAGAGGGCTCTTCGTCTAGGACGCGACAGGTTCGCCGGTCGCGCGGCTCTGTAGCTCAGTTGGTAGAGCGTTCGACTGAAAATCGAGAGGTCACGGGATCGACGCCCGTCGGAGCCACACGAGTGATCATTACAATCACTCCAGAAACCCTCGCCTAGCTTCTACATGGCGGGGGTTTTGCCTTTCCCAGCTAGGCTTCGGTCATCATGGATGACTCCGCCCGACCTGCGCCCGAGCGACAGACCGGGATGAACAGCCGCCGGATCGAGCTCACGATGCGACGCCCGCGGTTCACGCTCTATGCGGGGATCAAGCCGACTCTCGTCATCGGCGAGCGTGGGCAGCCCACGCAGTGGGGTCGAGGTACGTGGCAGGTTCCGTCCGACCAGCCGGTCGCCATCGGCGTCTACCTCTTCAACCGCGTGTGGCGCTTCGGCCGAGCGGAGGCCACCCTCGATCCGGAGGATGGCGCCGCGTGGGAGTACCGGGCGCCGATGCTGCCTTTCCTGCCCGGGCGCCTCGGCCACAGCCGCGGCTGACCGGGCCGCCCGATCGCCCTACAGCTCCTCCAGCGCTTTCTGGGCGCGCGTGACGGCGCCCGCCGCAGCCTCCGACTGCTGCCTCGCATCGGTCTGTCGGTCCTTCGCCTGCTGCAGGTCCTTATCCACGCGCTCCGCCTCCGCGCGGGTGCGCGCGAGCTGACCCTCGAGCTCCGCCACGCCCTTGGCGAGCTCCGTCACTCTGCTCTGCAGATCCTCCAGAGCCGCGTCTTGCTTGGCGAGCGCGCGCTCCGCAGTCTTGTGCTCCTTCTCCGCGCTCGCAAGCAGGCGCTCCGCGTCGCGGCGGAGGCGTCGCGCCTGCAGCTCATCCGGCGGCCGCTGCGGCACCGACTCCAGCTCCGGGATCTCCCCCACCACGGCATCCCGGATGTCGTCGGACGATGCCGAGGCCTCGATCGCCCGCATCAGCCGCCCGGAGGCGACGGCGCCCGCCGCCGCGGGGTCGAAGAAGGCGGCCGAGATGCTGCCCTCCACTGCCTCCCGTGTCGCAGACGTGATCTTCTCACCACGGGATCCCGCCAACTCGGCCGCCATCTCCGCGAGCCGCCTCGTGAGTGCTCGGCGCTCCCTGCCGAGCTTCGCCAGCGCCGACGCATCCAGGTCGTCCTGCGCTTCGCGGAGCTCTGCGGCCAGCTGCAGCGCCTCCCCCAGCTGCCCGGCGCGCTCCTGCGCGAACACGTTCACCACCCAGGCCGCGACCGACGGCTTTCGCAGCGCGCGGATACGGGACGCGAACTCGGGGTCGGCGACACCGTCCGCCTGGGCCTTCCGCGACGCCACGAACGCTTCCGGCGCACCGGCGTAGAGGGCGGCGGCGATCTCTTCGAACGTCGGGTCGGCCATGCGCCAACGATACGCCGCGCCCGCCGCGAGGCGGCGGGAGAGGTCGCCTCTATTCGAGCCGCCGCTATTCGATCGCCAGGTGGTCCGCCCAGTCGGCGCTGACCAGCGTACGCCCGCCGAACGTGCCGTTTCCGAGTCCGGGATACAGATAGAGCTGTCCTGACGCCGTGCGGGCGAGCAGGTCGGCATGACCGTCGCCGTTGTAGTCGACTCCTCCGGTCAGGGCGGTGAACTCGCCCCATCCGGTCCCGACCACCCGCATCGCACGGAATCCCCCGGGCACCCCCGAATAGAACCGGAGCGCGCCGTCCACGTCGACCGCGATGATGTCCCCGCTGCCGTCGTTGTCGAAGTCGCCGCCGACGAGGAAGTGAAACCCCTGCCACCCTCCGCCGAGGGAGATGTGCGATCCGCCGAAGCCACCGGTGCCGTTTCCCCGGTAGATCGTGAGCAGACCGGTTGCCGAGACCCCGAGCACGTCCTGCTTGCCGTCTCCGGTGTAGTCGGCGCCCGACGCCACGTGAAGAAGGCTGTACCAGAACTTGCCGATGCCAGCGGCCGGTGCGAACCCCCCTGCGCCGTTGCCCGCGTAGAACTCCAGCCCGCCGTCGGATCTGGTGACGAGGATGTCCGCCTTACCGTCGTTGTTGAAGTCCGTATGGGTGAGGTGCCTGCGGGATCCGCCCCACCCGCCGAACACGGTCTTCGCCGCCGAGAAGCCGCCGGAACCATTCCCCGCGCGCACGCGCAGGTCGCCATTGCCGGAGATCGTCAGCAGATCCGCCTTCTTGTCGCCGGAGTAGTCGGCCGAAGCGACGCCCGGCGCCTGTCCGGAACCGAGCCCGGGGAAGTACAGCGGGAGAACGCCGCCGCGGGCGACGTTCGACAGGCAGGTGAACCCGTTGTTGATCGCCGTGTACACCGCACCGTTCAGCCGCACCTCGAAGTGCAGGTGGTACGCGGGAGAGTTCCCGGTGTTGCCGACGACACCGATCTGCTGCCCGCGGGCGACCCGGGTGCCGGGCGCGTACATGCCGGGCGAGGCCATGTGTGCATACCGCGTGACGTAACCGCCGGGATGCTCGACATCGGTGTAGTTGCCGTAGCCGCTGTTGGCGGTCCGGGACTTGATCACTCCGCCGTAGGAGGCCACGATCGGCGTGCCGCCCCCGCCGCCGATGTCGATGCCGTCGTGCGCACGGTAGTTTCCCCGACAGCCGTCGCCGACCTTCGATTGGATGTTGCCCGAGGACGGATACACCATCTGATCGTTGACGGCAGCAGTCGCGGAGGTAGTCGCCGACAGGGACGGTGCCACTGCTCCGATCACAACCGCGAGCACGGTGGCGATCCCGATGCGGGCGAGGCGCACGCGGGACGGTCGCTTCATCTCGAAGTTCTCTCTTGCTCGGCGGCCCCAAGGACGTGATGCCCTCCGCCGTCACCGTACCAGGGCTGCGCGATCCTTCCGCAAACGCCGCCGAGGAACCGGCGGATCCGTCTTCACCCACGGGGCACCGTGCAGCTGCCCGCTGAAACCGCACACCCAACATTCGGCCTCCGCAACTAGGCTGGGAGGCACGCCCCGCCCTGCCGGACCTCCGCCGGGTCACGGTCGTGGCGTGAGCCCAGACGACCTCCTCCTCCGGTCGCACGATCCCGTCCATCGGGATGGAGCCGCAGCTCCGCCGTGTGGCCACGCCAGAAAGGCATGAACCTCATGAGCGAATCCTCCGGAACCGCCGACCGCGACGGCGAGCGCTCGCCGGACTTCTTCGACCAGCTGATCGAGACCCCGCCCCGTGACCAGCAGGGCGCGTTCACCGTGGGCTTCCGCGGCTACGACAAGGGAGAGGTCGACGCCGCGCTCGCAGCCCTTCGCAACCAGCTCAAGCAGGCCGCCGCCGACGTCGCCGAGGCACAGGCCCGCGAAGAGGAAGCCGTCGAAGCGGTGCGCGAAGAGGAGCGCAAAGCCCGCGAAGCTCTCGAGAGCGAGCTGACGGCGGCGAACGCAAAGGCATCCGATGCCGAGCAGCAGGTCGCGACTCTCACGTCCGAACTCGTCGACGCACCGCAGCCCGACGGCGAAGAGGCTCCGTCGCGCCAGCAGTTCGAGGCGATCCTGCGGGTCGCCGAGGAGCAGGCGAACGTGCTCATCCAGAACGCCGCCGTGCAGGCCGACCGTCTGATGACCTCCGCCCGCGAGGAGGTGACCGCGCAGCGTGCCGAGGCCGAGGCCGACGCCGAGCGGATCACCGCCCAGGCGCAGCGCGACGCCGACCAGGTGCGCCTGAAGATGGACACCGAGTACACGGCACACGAGGCCCGCATCGAACGCGAAGCCGCCCATGCCGCAGAAAAGGTCAACCAGGCCGCTCAGGAGGCCACCGCGATCCGCACCGAGGCCGAGAAGGGCGCAGCCGCCCTGCGCTCCCTCGTCACCCGCGAGACCACTCAGCTGCGCGCCGACGCCGAGCGCGACGTCCGCGACATGAACGCCCGCGTGCTGGAGTTCGAGGAGACGCTCACCCGCCGCCAGGACGACGCGCAGCAGGAGTTCCTCGTGCTGCACAACCAGGCCGTGGCGCACGCCGAGCGGATCACCAACGACGCGAACGAGCAGGTCTCGGCATCGCTCGAGCACGCCCAGCGCATCTCCGCTCGGGCCGAGGACTACGAGCGCCTGACCCGCTCGCAGGCACAGGCCATCGAAGCCGAAGCCCAGGTCCGTGCCCGCGAGACCCTCGAACGCGCCCGCGCGAAGGCCCAGAAGATCGTCGACTCGGTCACCGGACACACCACCGCGGTGTTGCACGACGCCGAGGACCGCACCCGTCAGCTCCGGTGGCAGCAGCAGCAGCTGTCGAGCTTCATGGCCGAGGTCAAGGAGCTCATCCGACCCGACGGCATCTTCTCCGACGACTCCCTGCCCCCGGAGATCACCGGAGCGGATGCACCTGCCGCCCCGACCCCCGCGGAGGCTGCCGCAGACGAGACGCCGGAGGCTACCTTCCTCGGCGATGAGGTTCTCGAAGACGAACTCGACGACGACCGCCCGCTCGAGAAGATCACGATCGACGTCGTGGAGACCAAGAAGAAGTCTTCCAAGTAGACGCACGAACGACAGAGGCGCGAGCAGGGATTCCCGCTCGCGCCTCTGTCGTTGCCGGACTGATCAGGCCCGGTGATGTCTGAGGGCTACGGCCGCCCGAACTGCGCCACTGCAGGGCAGTCGAAGGGGTCTGCGCCGGCGGAGAGTCCGACACGGTTCAGGTACTCGATCACGATCATGTACGAGCGGCCGAGGCTGGTCTCCGTGTACGGCACGTCGTTCGCCGCGCAGTAGTCCCGCACGATCTCGCGCGCCTTCGCCAGGTGCGGTCGCGGCATGCTCGGGAAGAGGTGGTGCTCGACCTGGTAGTTGAGGCCGCCCATGAGCCAGGTCGTCCACCATCCACCGCTGATGTTGCGGGAGGTGCGGACCTGCTTGGTGAAGAAGTCGAGACGGGCGCCGGGCTCGATGATCGGCATGCCCTTGTGGTTCGGTGCGAACGCGGCTCCCATGTAGACGCCGAAGACGGCCATCTGCACGCCCATGAAGGCGAATGCCATACCGAGCGGAAGCATCATGAACACGGGAACGAGGATGAGGGCGAATCGCAGCGTGATGATGCTGAGCTCGGTCCAGCGACCCTTCACGTTCTTCGTGGTGAGGAGGTACTTCAGGCCGAGGAAGTGGAGGTTCAGTCCCTCCAGCGTGAGCAGCGGGAAGAAGAGCCAGCCCTGCTTGCGGGTGATCAGCTTGATCAGGCCCTTCGCCTTCGCGGCGTCCTCTTCGAGGAACGAGATCGTGTCGACCTCGATGTCGGGGTCCTTGCCGACCTGGTTCGGGTTTCCGTGGTGCTTGGTGTGCTTCGAGTCCCACCACGAGTAGCTCATGCCGATGCTGGCGATGACGATGCGGGCGAGCTTGAAGTTCGCCGGCCCTGTGGTGAGGATCTGACGGTGCGCGGCCTCATGTCCGAGGAACGCGATCTGCGTCAGGACGATGCCGAGTCCCGCGGCGATGAGCAGCTGGAACCAGCTGTCGCCGAGCAGGATGAAGCCCGTGATGAGGCCACCGAGGGCGACGGCGAGCCCGGCGGCGACGAAGACGTAGAACCACTGCGTGCGGCCGAGGAGTCCCGTCTCCTTGACGACCTGGGACACCTGCTTGTATGCCTTGGCCATCGGGGGGAAGTCCGCGTTGCCGGAGTACGTCTGACGAATCGGACCCAGCGTTGCCGCGGTCGGTTCGATCTGTGTGATGGAGATGATCTTCTCCTGACGATCGGAGCCCTTGAGCTGTGGAAGCCCAAGGCAGTTGCCCAACGCTTACCTCACAGTAGCCCTGCCCGCATGCGCCTTCGGGAATACATCCGCACCCCTTGACGGACCGCTTTCAGTGTGCGTGAAGCCCTTGATTTCAGGCGCGAGCGCGGCGCGTCTTGCGCCGCCATGCCCGCGGAAGGATCGGGGCGAAGGCGGATCCATGCCGCGTGGGCGCGTGCGCGTCCTCGAGTGCGCGGAACGCATCCTCGAGGGCCTCGAAGGCACCGAGATCGGCACCGTGGTTGTCGCGTACGAGGTGCGTGGTGCCGTCGAACTCGACGAAGCCGGCGAATTCGCCGGCACGCGTCGCGACGTGCACATCGGTGTCGGCCTGCTTCCAGGTCAACGGATCTGATGGGGGAAAGGTGGTCGTGCTCATGGTGATGCTCATTGCTGTGTGGCGGACACGCGTCGGCGCTCCGCAAGATGTGAGATCGAGGCGGATACCGCACGCATCGATGTGCGCGGTCCTTTACGGCCCTGATCAGTGGCGACGTGGCGGCCGAGAGGGGCGAAGCACACACGTTGCATGAACAGCATAGCAGACCATCCTCCGGCCTCGAACCTGCCCGTGTCGCGGTCAGTTCGCCGGGGGCTCCCCGCCGCCTCCCGGTCCTCCCTCGCTGCCGCCGGGCGCGGCGCCGGCAGTGGGTGTCGTCGTCGTGTCGACGCCGACCACCAGGGAGGCGGCGTAGCCCGCCGAAACGCTCCCGCTGACCGTCGCGACCTGGAGGGCACCGGAGTCGTCACCGAACACGTTGTCGCTCGCGAGCGTGATCTGCGCGAGGTTCCGTGCAGATCCGTCGTACGCCGACTCGGCGTACACGGCCGAGCAGGCGGCCTGTGGAAGGGCCAGCTGCGACGTGGCGATCGCCGTCGTCGAGTCGGTGATCGACGCGACGTCCGGGTAGATCTCGAAGTGGATGTGCGGCCAGCGACCGGAGTAGCAGCCGGGGAAGACGGAGGTGAACGACACCGTGCCGTCGGCGTCGGCCACCTGCACCCCACGCAGGTACGTGACGTCTTCCAGGCCGGAGGAGTACATCGAGTATTCGCCCTGAGCAGTGCAGTGCCACGCGTAGACCGCTACCCCGGCGAAGGGAACGCCCCCGTTCGCGAGATCGAGGATCTGCAGCTCGAAGACGAGCGGCACGCCGTCGGCGGTCGCCGCTCCGTCGATCGACGAGCGGATGTCCTGCCGGACGATGCCCGAGTCCTCGAGCACGTCGGGGCCGTTCGACCCGTCGCCCGGATAGGGCCCCGCCGTCTCGTCGGGGATCTCGGTCACGCTCGCCGAGCCCGCATCACCGCCGGAGGAAGCAGTCGGTGCGGGGGTGCTCGACGCGCCGCCAGACGCCGCCGGCGCGCAGGCCGCGAGCACGACGGCCCCCAGGCCGAGACCGGCGAGCCCCAGGACGCCCCGCCTGCTCATCAGCGTGCGGATGTCGAATGCGGCGCCCTGGTCGACGACCTCTTCATCGACGCGGTCGAGCAGTCGCCCCTCGTATGCGGGGCCGTCGGGGGTCTGGGTGGGTTCGGGAATGCTCATTATCTGGCTCCTCTCGGGCGGACAGGTGATGGTGGGTCACCATGGTCCCCGAGCACCTGATCAGAGCCCTTTGCTCGGCCTATGCCTTGTCTATGCGCTCCCGCGCCACCGGCGGACGGACCACGAGCACCACGACGATGCCGACGAGGATCAAGGCGGTCAGCGTCACCGGGATCGGGAGCACGGGGTCGAGCAGCACCAGTGCCGCGCCCACTGGGACGACGGTGTTCACGACGCGGTCCGCGTTCTCTCGAATCGCGATCCACCAGATGCCGATGAGGAAGATCGCGATCGGAATGGTGACAGTGAAGGAAGCGGCCACGTTGGACAGATGGCTCTCCCCTGTCAGCACGTCGATCTCCACTTCGATCCCCGCGGAGAAGGCCGCGGCAGCCGCGAACACGAAGTAGTGCGTGTAGCCGTAGCGGAGCGACCGGCGGAAGGTCGTGATCGCGCGGTGATGAGGAGGCCAGAAGTAGATCCACCAGAGCGACGCCGTGACCACGAGGGTGAGCACCGCGATCGCGATCAGCGGGCCGAGGGACTCGACCTCGTCGAGCGCATCGATGATGGCATTCGCCGACGCGAGCAGGCTCTCGCCGAGGACGATCAGAGTGAACAGCCCGTACCGCTCCGTGATGTGATGCGGATGCCACGGAGTCTGCCGGCGGTACTCGGCGAACACCGGGACACCGATCTCGATGAGAGCGAAAACCACGAATGCGGTCAACTGCAGGGGTCCGGTCGGGATGAGAAGGAAGAGGATCCACAGCACCTGCACTGCCGCGATGCCGAACGCGTAGCGTCGCGTCGCCGAACGCAGTGTTCCGGCGGAGCGCGAGGCGCGCAGCCACTGCGCGACCATCGCGACCCGCATCACGACGTAGCCGAGCACCGGAACCGTGAAGTCCCCCTCGACGAACGCGCCCGGGATGCCGGCGGCGAGAACGAGGACTCCACCCATCTGGACGAACGTCGTCACACGGTAGAGCCAGTCATCGGTGTCGAACGAGGTGGCGAACCACGTGAAGTTCATCCACGCCCACCAGATCGCGAAGAACACCATCGCGTAAGACGTGACGCCGTGCAGGAAGTCCCCGTGACCGAGCGAGTGATGCAGCTGCGCGGAGGCGATGCTCACCGCCACGACGAACACCAGATCGAAGAACAGCTCGAGGGTGCTCGCGGTGCGATGCGGCTGTGCGGGATCGCGTGGCGACATCGTGCGGAGCCGGAAGCGCGAGGCGGTGGATTCGGCGGTCACCGCCACAGAATAGCGCTCGCCCGACACCCGTTCGGAGGCCGGTTTCATCCATTCGTAAGAAATACTTCCGATTCATAGGGAGGTTCCGCTACAGTAAGAAAGTCTGCAGTGCCTGCTGTCAGCGATCACCGTGTGGGACGGTGAAAACGCCCTCCGTGATGTGGGAATCACAGAGAGTTTCAGCAGGACCCGAGGGGTCGGGACGCAGACGAATGCCGTGAACGTGGGGTTCATGGTCTGGGGAAATCTGGGGAATCAAATGACGCAATGGGGAATTCTGCGTACATTCACGGCTCAAGGGGCCTCGGCATGACTTCCGTCGAGGATGCTCTGAGCATCGCTCGTACGGGCTTCGTGCCGGTCGCGGCTCCGCGAGCCACCAAGTCGGTGACGCGCACGGTGGTCACACCGCGCACTTCGGCGACCTTGGAGAGGCGCCGACAGTGGGAACGTCGCTACCGGATCCGGCTGCGGCTGACGGATGCAGCCGTCATCCTGTTCGCCGTCGGTCTGGCGGCAGCAGTCCAGCTGTCCATCGGCGTCTCGGCGATCGAGGTGCTGAGCGGCGCCGTTCCGCTCGCCGCTCTGTGGTACCTCATGCTGAGCGGGCTGCACACGCGGGACGCCGCGCTGTTCCGCGCGAGTGCCACCGAGTACCGAGGCGTGGTCCACGCCAGCGGGCTCGCCTTCGGGATCATCGCCATCGTCGCGGTGCTGCTCGCATGGGAGTCGATGCAACCGATGCTGCTGCTGGGGCTGCCCATCGGTGTGTTGACTCTTCTCGTGACCCGGTGGATGTGGCGCCACTGGCTGCAGACGCAGCGTTCGCACGGGCGGTTCGCCTCCCGGACGCTCGTCGTGGGCAACCGGGACGACGTCGAGTACGTGGTGCGCACGCTGCACCCGATCGGCGCCTCCGGTTACCAGGTGGTGGGTGCGACGCTGCTCGACGGCAACGCGCGTGACATCGAGGTCGGCGACACGAGGTTCCCGGTTCTGGGGAACGTGAACTCCGTGTCGTCGGTTGCCGCCGAGGTCGGTGCGGACACGATCATCGTGGCGAGCCGCCCCGAAGGCGAGCCCGAGTTCGTGAAGCAGCTGAGCTGGCAGCTCGAAGGGACCGCCGCCGAACTCGTGCTGTCGAGCCGACTCACCGATGTGGCTGGTCCGCGCATCTCCTTCGCCCCCGTCGAAGGACTGCCCCTCATCCAGGTGCAGATCCCGCGGTACGAAGGAGGCCAGCACCTGCTCAAGCGCGCGCTGGACGCGGCAGTGGCGACTGTGGCGCTCATCCCGATCGCTCTGCTCGCCCCGGTGCTGGCGCTGCTGATCAAGCTCGACTCGCCGGGACCGGTCTTCTTCTTCCAGGAGCGGGTCGGCCGTGACGGACGCCGCTTCAAGATGGTCAAGTTCCGCTCGATGAAGACCGACGCCGAGCAGCAGCTCGCCGCGCTCAAGGCACAGAACGAGGGCGCCGGCCTTCTCTTCAAGATGAAGGACGACCCGCGCGTCACCCGTGTGGGACGAGTGCTGCGCAAGCTCTCGCTCGACGAACTGCCGCAGTTCTGGAACGTCCTCGTGGGCGACATGAGCGTCGTCGGGCCCCGCCCGCCGCTGCCGAGCGAGGTCACCGCATACGACGGCACGGTCTTCCGCCGCCTCTACATCAAGCCCGGGATCACCGGTCTGTGGCAGGTCTCCGGGCGCAGCGATCTCTCCTGGGACGAGAGTGTGCGACTCGACCTGCGGTATGTCGAGAACTGGTCCGTGATGAACGATCTGCAGATCATGTGGCGCACCGCCAAGGTCATGGTGCAGCCCAGCGGGGCATACTGATCGGATGAGCAATTCGAACCGCCTCACCATCGCGATGGTGGGGACCCGAGGAGTGCCCGCGGCTTACGGCGGATTCGAGACGGCGGTCGAGGAAGTCGGCCGCCGTCTCGCGGACCGCGGTCACGACGTCGTCGTCTACACCCGCGGATCGGAGCGACGGGAGAAGGAGTACCTCGGCATGAGGGTCGTACACCTTCCTGCCGTTCCCGTGAAGCAGATCGAGACGCTCAGCCACACCGGGCTCTCGGCGCTGCACCTCGTCTTCCGGCGCCGTCCTGATGCGACCTTCGTCTTCAATGCCGCCAACTCGCCCTTTCTCCCGCTCCTCCGCCTGCGTCGCGCCCCCGTCGCCCTGCACATGGACGGACTCGAGTGGAGGCGGTCGAAATGGGGCCCGCGCGGCAGGGCCTACTATCGCTGGGCAGAGCAGTTCGGCGTCCGCACCGCCGACGCCCTGATCGCGGATGCGCCGGGGATCGCCGACTACTATCGCCATCAGTTCGACGTCCCGACGGAGATGATCCGCTACGGCGCCCCGATCCTCGAAGAGCTACCCGAACGCGGTGTCGCCGAGATGGGAGTCACGCCGGGCGGCTATCACCTGGTCGTGGCCAGGTTCGAGCCCGAGAACCATGTGCTCGAGATCGTCGAGGGGTACCGCGACAGCGACGCGACGCTGCCGCTCGTCGTCGTCGGGTCGGCGCCGTACAGCGCCGGATACACCCAGGAGATCCAGCGCGTGGCGGACGGCGACGACCGGATCAGGCTCGTCGGCGGCGTATACGACCAGGAGTTGCTCGACGCCCTGTACGCGAATGCGCTGACGTACCTGCACGGCCACTCGGTGGGTGGCACGAACCCTTCCCTCCTGCGCGCCATGGGTGCCGGAACGGCAGTGATCGGCTTCGATGTTCCCTTCAACCGCGAAGTGCTCGACGGCAACGGGTGGTTCTTCACCGACGCCGCCGACGTCGCAGCTCAGGTCGTCGCGGCGGAGGCCGCCCCGGACCTGACCGCCTCACACGGGAAGGCCGTGCAGGAGATCGCGCGCACCCGGTTCCGTTGGGACGATGTCGCGGACGAATACGAAGCGCTCGCGCGCAGGCTCGCGGAGGGATCGAGCATCCACTCCTCAGCTCGACAGGCACGTCGGCGCACCACCGATTGGTCGCCCACTCCAGCGGATCCGGCGACGCGATGAGCGGCGACGGAGACCAGCGCACGGTCCTTCTCGTACACCCCGGCGCCGAGCTGTTCGGCTCGGACCGCATGTTGCTCGAGAGCGCGATCGGCCTCATCGAGGCGGGCGCACGGGTCGTGGTCGCACTGCCGAGCTCGGGGCTTCTCGTCCCGGAGCTGCGCGCGGCCGGTGCCGAAGTCGTCATCCTCCCGATGCTCGTCCTGCGCAAGGTCCTGCTGACCCCGCGCGGACTGCCCCGCCTCTTCCGCGACACCTTCCGGGGTCTCGGAGCAGCCTGGCGCCTTATCGGCCGGCTGCGCCCCGACGTCGTGTACGTCTCGACGATCATCATCCCCCAGTGGCCGCTGGTCGCCCGGCTGAGGCGGACCCGCTCGGTGAGCCATGTGCACGAGGCCGAGGCGTCGGGCAACAAGCTGGTGAACGGCATCCTCTACTCCCCCCACCTGGCCTCTGAGCGCACGATCGTGAACAGCCGGTTCAGTCTCGACACGATCCGCACCGCGCTGCCCGCTCTCGCCCGCCGCTCACACGTGGTCTACAACGGCGTCGCCTCGCCTCCGCAACCGATCTCACCCCGTCCACGCATCGAGCGGGCCCTCCGTGTGCTCTACATCGGTCGGCTGTCTCCGCGTAAGGGTCCGGACCTCGTCATCGAGGCAGCCTCGGCGCTGCACACCACGGGTCGCGAGGTCGAGGTCACGCTCCTCGGTGCGGTCTTCGAAGGATACGAGTGGTTCGAGCGCGACCTTCGCGAACAGGCCGCAGCGGCGGGCGTCTCCGTCGACTTCGCCGGCTTCCACTCCACGATCTGGCCGTTCCTCGCCGAAGCGGATGTGCTCGTCGTCCCGTCCCGCGTCGACGAGCCGTTCGGGAACACCGCGGTCGAGGGCATCCTTGCTCTGCGCCCCGTGATCGCGAGTGACAGCAGCGGGCTCCGAGAGGCAGCGGGCGGCTACGCGACCGCTCAACTGGTCACCCCAGGCGATGCGGAATCGGTCGCCGCCGCGCTGACCGACATCCACGCCCGATGGGACGAGATCGTGTCGACCGTCGCGGACAGCCGCGCGGAGGCACTCCGCCGCCACGCCCCTGATGTGTATCGCGCGAGCATCACGGCACACGTCCTGCCCTGACCGGCTGCGGCGGCGCGCGGACCCCCGTCTACGCGGCGTCGTCGCTCGGCTGCGGCACCGATTCCTGGCTGCCGACGGTGAGCCGGGTCTTGTGCCGCACGATGTAGATCGAGAACGGGATCAGCTGGCACACCAGCAACGCGAACGCGACGCCGATCAGAGGTCCGGCGATTCCGAGCACGGGCGTCAGGACGAAGGAGAGCCCGATTCCCACAGCGGCCATGCTCAGGGTGGGGATCACCTGGAAGCGGATGCCGGGCTTGTCCATGATGAACATTCCCAGGGGGTACACCGCCGCGGTCATCATGATCATGAGGCCGAAGGCGAAGATGGTGCTCGGACGCACCGTCAGCTCGCCCTGCGTGATGAATCCGAAGAGCCACGGTCCGACCAGCCAGACCATGACTGTCGCGGCGGCGATGGCGGCGGCGAACAAGGCGGAGAGCAGGAACGGGCCACGCCGGAGACCGCCGTCGTGCCGCATTCGAGCGAAATGCGGCCACAGAGCCAGACCACCGGCCATCACCAGCCCGTTCAGCGCGAAGAAGACCTGTCCGGCCACGCCGTATTCGGCGACATCGGTCGGTCCGCCGAGCTGAGCGATGACGTATCGCTGGGATCCCACGGCGATGGGATACGTCACCATCTGCGCGAGCATCGGCCAGCCGACGTCCATCACGCGCACGCCGGGAAAACGTCGCGGGCGCAGAACCATCCGCACGGCGGACGGGATCAGGGGCGACGTCGTGCGCGCCGTGATCAGGATGCCCAGCACCGACACGAGGAAGGAAGCAGCGAAGGAGGCGACGGCGACGAAGGAATGGAGGTTCTCCCCACCGAACGTGAGGATCAGCCAAACTCCCGCCATCGTGAGCGGCGAGATCAAGCCCTGGAGCAGGATCACGACGTGGTTGCGACGCTGTCCGAGCATGATGCGCACCCAGACGCCGAGCGGGATCCCCAGGCAGAAGATCGTCACGCAGTAGAACGCCGCCAGTGACGCGCCGGGGCGTCCCCCGGCCTCTCCGAAGACCAGCTCCCAGGCGCCGGTGAGGACGAGGACGGTGTTGATCGCCATCGCGCTGGCCGCGAACATGAGCAGCACACGTCCGACGGAGGTGAGCTGGTATCTCAGCTTCTCATCGGTGCGCACGTCGTCGCTCGTCGCGACGGCGTTGACCAGGACCGCCCCGCTGCCGAGGTCGGTGAACGTCAGCAGCGAGGGGATCGTGGTGAGCAGTGTGTAGAGGGCGAAGCTGTCGACGCCCGCGCCTCCGATGATCATGCGCGTCGTGAGAACGCCACAGACAAGCGCGATGACCATCGTCAGCGCGCGGGCGCCGACAGCGAGAAGTGAACCCATACCTACATCGTCACCGCTGCTGGGCTCCCAGTGTCGCGCTGTTGGCGGGGAGTCGCGATACCGAGGCGATATCGGCCGGCACCGGGACCCCTGCGGCCGCCCGGGTGGAGAGCAGCGTGAACCCACCGTTGACGACGCTCGCGCCCTCGACGAACTGCGATCGACGGTCCTGCCCGGTCGCGGCGGTGAAGGCCGCGAGCGTGTCGGCGACCGCGGGGTCCTTCGACGCCGCACCCCGGGACCATGCCGAGAACCATCTCGGTGTGCCCGGCGCCGTGCGGTGATACAGGTTGCCGTCGATGCTCGAGACCATCTGCGCGCCGGTGAACCTCAGCGAGTAGTCCTGTACGCACACGAGGCAGTTGCCGGCGCTCTCCGCGATGACATTGTTCGACACCACGGTGTTGCGCACGGTCCACGGCGCCAGCGGCGCGTATCTCGTCCGGGGGTCGTGGCCCGCCGCGTTCGGATCGGAGGCGCTGCGCGCGTCCTGCCCGATGCTGATGTTGCGGTTCGCGTTACCGACGAAGGTGTTGTTCCAGATCTTCACGTTCCCGGAGTTGAGTACGAAGAGCCCGAAGTCGCCGTTGCGCGCGATGATGTTGTCGGCGACGACCGCACGCTCGGACAGCTCGACCATGACGCCGTGCCCCGTGTTGCCGATCACGTCGTTGCCCGTGAAGGCGATGTCGACGACGGACTCGTCGAACCACGGGCCTCGCCCGTTGTTGGCGGTGAACGCACTGTCGGCCACCGTCACCTTCTGAGTTCGCGTGACTTTGAAGGCGCCCGACACCGGAGAGTGATTGAAGCCCTCGGAGTTGTTCCCCGTCGAGAGCATCTGCGTCACCTTGAGCCCGTCGGCCTGCGAGGCTCCTCCGCCCAGCAGTCCGTTGCCGATCAACGACACCCGGGTCAATTTGGTGCGCGGAGACCACGAGTAGAAACCGGTGGTGGAGTTGTCGCGGATCGTCACATCGGTGAGCGACACGTCGGCCGCTGCCGCGATCACCGTGCCCATCTCGGGGACGGAGGTGGCATATCGACGCACGCCGATCCCGCGGATCTCCGACCCGGCCGAGCGGATCGAGAGGGCCTGCGAGAGCACGCTCGCCTCGACCGCCTTGCCCGTGGGGTTCGTGCCGATCACGAGTCGCTTCGCCGCGTCGTCGACGAAGAAGGTCCCCGCCTTCACCTGCGCCGCGGTGCCGACCTCGCGCAGCTGCGCGCCTGCCACCCAGACCTGGTCCGGATGAGCAGCCATCGGATGCGCGGGGTCGATGAAGCGCCAGTCTGCCTGGGTGTAGTCGGGGGCGCCCTTGGTGTAGGTCGGGCTCGAGTCGAGCTTGGTCGTCCAGCCGTCGACCACCCAGGTGCTTCCAGAGGGCTTCCACCCGGTGACGGGCTTCGCTCCGTCGAGCCAGACCGCCTCGTTCGACGCCGGCTGGATGGTGACCTTCTTCTGCGGCGGGATCACGATCTGCTCGTGGTAGGTACCTCCGCGCAAAACGATGGTCCCCCCGTTCGGGACCAGGCGCAGCGCGGCTTCGATCGTCCTGACCGGCGAGTTCTTGGTGCCGGCAGCGCCATCCGAGCCCGTGGGCGCGGCATAGATCGCCGTCGCCGGGGCGTCGTAGGAGAGCGAGCCCGGGATTCGTGCACCCGGCTCACCGCGCACGCCTGCCGGCGTCGCGGGAGTGACGGGAACGGGCGCCGGCACAGGGGTCGGGGCAGGCGCGGGGGTCGGCGCAGGGGTGGGGGCCGGAGTCGGAGCCGGTGCCGGCGGACGGGTGGGGGCCGGCGCAGGCGCCGGAGCAGGCGTCGGAGCAGCGATGGCGGTGGCGCGGATGTCGTCGATGCCGACGGGCACTGCCGACTTCGCCCCGGAAGAGGTGTATAGCGCGAAGGCGTATCCACCCGGCTTCTGCAGGCGTGCGGATGATGCATCCGAGTGCGAGACCTGCCAGGCCGACGGCTCTGCGGCACCCGAGACCCAGGCTTTCGCCGAGAGGGCGACGGGGTTGGTGCCGGTCACTCGGAACGCGACGTCCAGCGAGGTTCCACTCTTCACGGTCACCGGAAGGCGACGCTCGGCGAGGCTCTGGACCCCGGTGAGGTCAGTGAGTCGAACGACGGACACGTAGGCCGAGCCATCGGGGTGCACACGCACCCGCACGCCGTAGGAGTCCTTCCCGGAGACGCGCACCGCCTGCGCGAGGTAGATCGGACCGCCGACGGGCAGCTTCGGGATCGAGAGCGAGAACTTGCTGTCGACGTCGGCTGCCGAGACGCCGGTCACGCTCGCCCGCGCGGTGATCCCCGGCTTACGGCTCGCCAGCAGAGCCACGTCTCCCGTGACGCTGGAGGCGCCCTCGATTACGCGCCACGCGCCGACGGCCGATGATCCCCATCCGGAGCCCACGGTGCGGTCCATGTCGTCGTCGATGACCGGGGCGGGAGCAGCCGCTGCAGGTCGCGTCGCTCCCTGCGACACATCGGCCGATGCGGCTACCGGTACAGACGTCAGCGCGGCTGTGACTCCCAGCACGGCGGCGAGAGCGCCGGCGACCGCTCGCCGGCGGTGTTGTGGAGGTCGTCGGGAGTTCTTTGGGGATGAGGCGAGCTCAAGGAACGGAAAGGACATGATGTCACCGTTTTCTGGGGCAGGTTCAACGATCAACCAGCACCACGCCGCTGTTTACACCCCGGCGGTGAAGTGCGAGTCCCCCTCGCAACTCATGAAGAGTAACCGGCTCAGGAGGCAAAGACAAACGGGCACCGCCTTCCGGCCGATATACACGCCATGATGGCGTGAACCCGGGTCGGCGGTCAATCGCTGTAGTACTCACTACGATGACGGTCGGGGCGCGCCCTGTTCAGCACGGTCCCGAGGATGCGTGCGCCACCCGACTCGAGCGACCTGATGCTCTTCGTCAGCGCGGCACGGCGCGTCTTGGTCGCGTCGACGACGAGGATGACACCGTCGGTCTGGGTGGCGAAGAGATTCGCGTCCGCGACGCTCAGCGTCGGGGGAGAGTCGATCACGACGTAGTCGTACTCCGCTGCGGCGAAATCGAGCAGCTGCGCCATGCGCGACGACGTGAGCAGTTCGGCGGGGTTGGGAGGCACGGTGCCGGCGGGCAGGATGTCCAGCGTGCTGTCGGCGACGCTGTGCTTGGCCACCTCGAACTCGACCTCGTCGAGCAGCACGCTCGTGAGACCGATCGAGCCGTCGATGCCGGCGTGCTCGTGCGCACGCGGGCGGCGCATGTCGGCGTCGATCAGCAGCACGGAGTTGCGGAGACCCGCGAGCGTCATGGCCAGGTTCACCGACACCGTCGACTTGCCCTCGGCCGGCATGCCCGACGTGACCAGGAGCACCTTCACGCGCGACGACACATTCGCATAGGCGAGCGCGGAGCGAATGCGACGGAACTCCTCCGAGGTGTGCCCCAGCGGCTCCTGTGCCACGGCGATGCCGCGCGTGACCAGCAGCGGGGACTTCGACACGACACCGAGCACGGGGTCGCCCCCCGCCTGTGTGAGCGTCTCCTCGTTGCGCACCCGGGTGTCGAGCACCCCGATCAGGATGGCGACGGCCAGGCCGAGCACCCCGCCGAGGAAGCCGCCGAGAAGGGCATCACGAGGCTTGCTCGGGGTGAACTGGAACTCCGGCACGACCGCGTCGTCGATCACCTGCGCGGTGATCGTGGACTCCCCCTGCGGATCCTTGGGAGCCACGTCCTTGACGGCCACGATGAGCTGGTCGGCGACGGCGTTCGCCAGGTAGGCCGATGCTTCTGCGTCATCCGCGATTCCGGTGACCCGGAGCGTGACAGTGCTCTGCGGGATCGACACCTCGATGTCCCGGGCCAGAGCACGCGCAGTGGTGTCGAGGTCGAGCTCTTCGATGACGGGATCGAGCACGCGCGAGCTGGTGGCGAGCTGAGCGAACGACAGCATCTGGCTCTGCGTATACACCGATCCCTGGTTGAGGTCGGAGGCGCTGGTTCCCTGGTTGAGAGCGAAATACAGGGAGGTCGTCGCCTGGAAGAGCGGCGTCTGCAGCGACGCGTATCCGTAGGACCCCGCTGCGCCGAGAACGGCGGACAGCACGATCAGCCACCAGAACTTGCGCAACGAACTCGCGATGACACGCAGACTGACCCGGCTCTCGCCCATGGTTCCCCATTCCCCCTGAGATTTCGATTCTAGATGAGTCAACGTTTCCGCACCCTCACGCTCGTGGGTACGACGGCGGGGCGCTGCTCGGCAGCCGCAGCCCCTCCGGTGCGCCGATATCGACGCGCGTGGCCGGTTCGTCGGGCCCTCGGAGCACGGCAGAGTCTCTGGCCCAGGTGATGGCCAAGCCGACGCAGAACCAGAGGAACATGCTGTATTGCGTGATGAGAGCGACCACCACGAGGCTCGGGAGTTGTCCGACGACCGCGAGCGCTGCGGGGCTTCGCGTCGAACGCCTCAGCGCCATCCACGCAGCACAGACCACGGCAGCCATGATGAGGAAGGTCGGCACATATCCGTACCTCAGCAGGGTGAGGACCAGCGCATTGTCGACGGATCGGGCGAAGTAGCCGAGGTAGTAGTCGCCCGAGACCAGGGAGTGCCAGTCGCCCGGGTTGCCGAAGACCTGCACCTGCTCGAGGAGCACGAGCAGGTCCGTTCGATAGTCCGCACTGCCGCCCGCCTCCTCCCCCGCTGCCCCGAAGACCGTATCGATGATGGGGATGACGATGGCCGTTCCGATCACACCGGCCACGGCGACGGTCGCCCGGAATCGAGTGGAGACGCCGACGATCAGGAACGTGGACAGGATGAGCGTGAGCACGAGCGTCAGGAGACCCACACGGCTGAAGGTGAGGACCGTCGCCACCGCGATGATCACCACCCCGCTGATCTTCGGAACGAGCCGCCACCTGGTCGCGACGACGAACGCCGAAGACATGGCCAGGGCCGCACCGAGCGCGATCGAATGCCCGAAAGCACCCTCCGCCCTCAGGACCCCTCCGCGCTCCTGCAGCGGGCTCCAGGTGTCGTAGATGACCCCCGACCCCGGTATGAGCACGAACGGGTTGAACGACGTGAAGAACTCGACGACGGCGAGTGCCGCGGCGACCACGGCGACGATCGCGATGGTCGAAGTCACCCATGCGGTGCCGACCCGGGCCAGCACCACGCGGCCCCAGATGTAGGGGATCACCCATTCGAGGAGCGCAGCGACGAGAGACGCGAGGTCCACGGAGCCGAAGGCGTACAGGCCGACGATGACGATGATGAACACCGCCACCCACGCATCGGCCGCCCGCAGCGGGACGATCGACCAGTTGACGAGGATCAGCAGTGCCGTGAGAAGCGTGATCGCGGCCCAGTAGAAGCCGATGTTCACGCCCACCCAGAGGGGGACGAAGAAGAGCACGCACGCCCAGACGACGAATGCCGCGCGGGGCATCATCCGGAGCACGAGAACGACGAGGGCCAGTGCGGCGAGACCTCCGACTGCGAGGAGCACGATCGGAACAGCAGTGGCCATGCGTCAGGATCCTACTCGGAGGTGGTGATGCGGAACGAATCTGTCACAGCGCGAAACGCTCTCAATGTGTAACACGTCAGCACACAAGAACACGTGAGGCGCGCCCCGTCCACCGGCGCATGAGCACCGATGGACGGGAACGCACCTCACGTGCGCCGCATCGCTCTGCTACGGGGCGGTCACCCGGAACGAGTCGAAGGAGACACCGAGTGCCGCCGTCGAGCTCCCCGAGCGGTTGCCGCTCAAGCCGACCGAGCCAGCACCCTGCAACGGCGTCGCATCCGTCGCGTTGAGCTGCCAGTTCGCCGGCTCCGTGCCACCCGTCGCCCAGATCTTCGCCGAGATCGCGGTCGGCGAAGTACCGGTGACGGAGACCTTCAACGTGTAGGAGGTGTTCGCCGTGAAGGCGAGCCCTGACACGGGCTGCGTCAGCAGCACGGTGCCGTCACGATGAGCCACGAGCCAGATGGTTCCGTCAGGACGGAGCCATGCGCGGACCAGATACTTGCCTGCGGCAGACTGACGCGCGATGACTCCGATGTACGCGCCGCCCGCTGCCGGCGCCTGATCGACGCGGAACTGCGTCTGAAGCACGGCGTCGGTGATCGAGGTCGTGTTGAGCGTCGCGTGGCGGGTGTCTCCCGGGATCAGGGCCATCTTGCCCTGGCCGTCCGACACTGTGGCCGCTGCCTGCGAGCCGCCGGCGATAGTCCATGCACCGCCCACGACCGCGCTGCCCCAACCGGGACCGGAGGTCCGCTCGAACTCGTCGCCTGCCAACGGAGCAGGCTCGGGCTCGGGATCGGGATCAGGATCGACAGGAGCCGCCGCGACCGTGACCTGCTTGGTCGCGGTGTGCGTCGCCCCCTTGTTGTCGGTCACGGTGAGCGTCACGGTGTAGGTTCCGGCTGCGGCGTAGGTGCGGGAGCTCGTTGCGCCCGATCCCGTCGTTCCGTCGCCGAAGTTCCAGGCGTAGGAAGCGATGGTGCCGTCCGAATCCGTCGACGCGGTGCCGTCGACGTTGGCCGTCAACGCCGTCGCGGTCGCCGAGAAGGCGGCCACCGGTGCGACGTTGGTGGGCTCGGGCTCCGGCTCGGGATCCGGCACCACGGCGCCGAGGTTCTTCAGCGTGAAGTCGTCGAAGCTCGCGAGGTTGGTGCCGGTCGCCGTGCCGGAACGGTACGAGTACACGGTGGGCGCCCCCGCGACCTGGAGGGCCGGAGTCGCGTCCGTCGTCGACAGCTGCCAGCTGGCGGGCTCTGCGGCCCCGCCCGTCCAGAGCTTGGCGCGGATGGTGGTGGTCGTCGAACCGGTCGTCTCCATCGCCAGGTTGAACGTGCTTCCCGCTGTCCACGTGAGACCTGCGACAGCGGTGCTGGCGATCGCCGTACCGTTGCGCTGGATCACGAGCCAGGAGCTGCCGTCGGCACGGTGCCATGCAAGTGCACGGTAGCCGTTGGAACCCGACCGACGTGCGCCGAGCCCTTCGTAGGCGACGCCCGTCGACGGCCCGGAGGACAGCGTGTAGCTGATCCGCGCCGAGCTGTCGAGCAGGGACGTGCCCTGCAGGAGCATCTCGCGGGTCTCACCCGGCGTGAGGTTGACCTTGCCCACTCCGTCGGCGACGGAGGTGACAGCGGCGGAACCGCTCATGGGTGCCCAGGTGCCGCCCTTATCGGCTGCGCCCCAGCCGCTCGAGACCACGCGACCGAACGAGTCGGATGCCGCGAAGACCTGAGCCTGCGCCGTGACGGACTTGGTGACGCTCGCGGACCCGCCGAGGCTGTCGGTCACCGTCAGGGTGATGTCGTGCGCACCCGCCTGGGTGTAGGTGTGACCGGCGGTGGCTCCCGATCCGGCGGGAGTGCCGTCGCCCCAGTTCCAGGAATAGGAGAGCGTGGCCCCGTCGGAGGCGCTCGACCCCGCAGCCGAGACGTTCACCGTCATGCCCGATGCCGTCGACGTGAACGTCGCGACCGGGTCGGCATGAGTGGTGACCGCCTGACGCGTGGTCGACGCGGTGCCGCCGCGGTCGTCGGTGACGGTGAGGGTCACCGTGCGCGTGCCCGCCGTGGCGTACACGTGGCTGGCGACCTGACCGGTCGACGTCGTCCCATCACCCCAGTTCCATGCGTACGAGGAGATGGTGCCGTCGGAGTCGGTGGATGCGGACGCATCCGCCGAGACCGAGAGTCCTGTTCCGGTGACCTCGAAGGACGCTGTCGGCAGCACGTTCGCCGCCTGGACCACGACCGGCTTCTCCGTCGTCGCGGCCAGCCCGTTGCTGTCGGTGACTGTGAGCTTCGCCGTGTACGTTCCGGAGGCCGTGTAGGTGTGCGAAGTCGTCGCGCCCGTGCCCGCCGGAGAATCGTCTCCGAAGTCCCACTGGTAGCCGGTGATCGTCGCAGAGCCCGCCGGAGCGGACGCGCTGGCGTCGAAGGCCACGTCGAGGTCCGTCGCGGTCGCCGTGAAGGAGGCGGTCGGCGCCTCGAAGCCCTTGCCGACGCCGTAGTGCGTCTGCACCTGGGCCGACGTCAGCGCGTACGGGTAGACAGCGGCCTCATCGAGCGCTCCCTTGAAGTACTTGGAGCTCGGCGCCGAAGGCCAGCTGCTGAGGTTGTCCCCGCCGATGCGCCAGTACCCGAGGTAGTTCTCCGCGGTGGTACCGGAGGCGTCCGATGCGACGAGCGTGCCGTCGACGTACAGCTTCATCCCCGCAGAGCTCTGCGTCGCCACGGCATGGTGCCAGGCGTTGTTGTTCAGGGCCGTGCTGTTCTGAATCGTCCGAGTGCTCCCGTCATAGGTGCCGAAGACGAGCCGACCATTGTTGGTCATGTAGAGGTGACGGTCGTAGCTGGTGGAGTCGCCGGAGGCGGCGCTCCCATAGCCGATCAGCTTTCCACCGGTGGTGGAGTTGGTCTTGAACCACACCTCGGTCGAGTACTCGGAGGGTGCGGCGACCTTGTTCGTCGTCGCGACGCGTCCGGTGGAGGAACCGGTGAATGTCGATGCTCCCGTCGCGGTGTTCGCGACGCCGGACGTGGATGTCGTGACGCCCGAGCCGAAGACGGGCGTGTTCGCACCGGCCCAATCCTGCCTGGAGTCGCCCAGGGGGTAATAGAGCTGCGGCTCGTCAGCGGTCACGGCGTCCACGTATGTGGAGACGGCTCCTGCCGTCACTGCCACGCTGACGGCCTGACTGCTCACCGCGTTCCCGTTGCCGTCCTTCGCGACGACGGTGTACTCCTGCTGTGTTCCCGGAGGCGCCGTCTTGTCTTCGAGACTGATCGTGGGGCGGTTCCACCAGGTCGCATCGGCCGTCTTCGTGGCGACCGGCGTGGCAGTGCCCGTGCGTCGCAGCTCGTACGTGAGCGTCAGATCGTCACGATCCCAGTTCGAGGGGATGGAGACGCGCACGCGCCCCGGGATGAAGGACTGCGCCGTGGCGGTCCAGTTCGCTCCGGAGAGACGCGGACCGTCTTTCGCTCCGCCCGGAGGCGTCGTCGAGAAGCGCACGAGGCCCTCGAAACGCCCGTTGTTGACCGAGCGGAACTCTCCGCCGATCGAGATCATGTTGCCCGCTCCGGTGATGGAGAGACCGGCCTGCCCCATGCCCGTCGTCACGCCGACGGCCCAGTCGGGCGTCCAGGCGTAACCGGACGGCGCCGGTGTACCGGCCCAGTTCTTGTAGGTGCTGCCGGCCGCGGGCTGGTTCCCGAGCGTGCCCCGTGCATCGGCGGTGTACGCCTCGGAGTAGCGGTGCGTACGCGGGTTCTGCTCGGGGTGCATGCCCATCGTGCTGCAGGCGTGCGTGTGGCTGGTCGTGTAGACGACCTTGCCCGTGGAGTAGACGCCGTAGTGGTCTCCCAGGCAGTCGGAGATCCAGCGCACCTGGCCGGTTCCGGCCTCTGCGGCGAACGTCCCCTCCAGGTTTCCGGTGGCGGCGTCGGCATACACCCAGCCGGTGCCGTACACGGCGTTGGCATCGGCGGCCAGACCGAAGATCCCGGCCTTGCCCGAGTTGCTTCCCGTGTTGGAACCGTTCTTGACGGTCTGCGGCAGTGCCCACGCGGTATCGAGTGCACCGGTCGTCTTGTCGATAGCGGCAGTACCGCGCATCGTGAGGTCCCCGTTGACCTGCGAGAAGCGACCGGCGGCGATGACGTTCTGCCCGGCCGGATCCATCACCATCGCGTCGACCTGGAGATCGGTCTGCGGAGCCCAGCTCAGCAGGGCTCCGTTGGCAGCGTTGAAGCCGGCGAGGTTCTTGCGGGCCGTGCCGTTGCCCTGTGTGAACAGACCGCCCACGTACACGCTCGACCCGGAGGTGGCGAGAGCGTAGACACCGCTGCCGCCGATCGACGGATTGAACCCGGGCACCAGCTGACCGGTGACCGCGTCCAGCGCGGCGAAGTTCCAGCGCGCCTGCCCGTTGACCGAGTTGAAGGACCCGCCGATGTAGATGCGACTGCCGTCGGGCGAGGCCGCGACCGCCTTGATCACGCCGTTCACCTGCGGAGCGAACGACAGCAACTGGCCGGTGTTGATGTCATAGGCGAGGACGTTCGACCGTGCGGTCAGACTCGTCCCCGGCACCGCCAGAGGTGCACGCGCATTGTCGAACTTGCCCACCGCGTACACGGTCGAGCCGATCACGGTCTGCGACCAGACGTAGCCGTTGTCGATCTGGACCGTCGGGATCGGATCCGACGTCACGACGTTGTCGTCCCGCTGCAGCAGCGGCGGCGGCGACACGTCAGCGGCCGAAGCCGCCTGTGCTCCCAGCGTCGTCATGCCCGCGACCAGCAACGCTGCTGTCACGACGGAAGCCAGCGCTCCCAGCGCCCGCCTCGTGGTTGTTGTGTTCCCCATTAGTGACTCCCCAGCCGCAGAACGTTTCTTGAGTATGAAATTGCGAAAGTGCGATGAAAGATCGGTGCGCGACAGCGCACGACTGTCAGGACAGCGTGCCGGCGAATGTGGCCACCGGCTCGCCCGCGGCGTAATTGACGCTGATCTTCACCGAGCGCCCCTTCGTCGGATCGAGCATGAAGACGTAAGTACCCGTGGCCTTCGCGCCGGCGGCCAGATCGCCCGTCAGCGGCTTGTTCGGCCCCGCCGTCGTGGCCACGCCGATGTCTCCGTCGTCGGTGGTCAGACTGACCACGGCGGACTCGACGCTCTGCGCCTTCTTCGAGTCATTGGACACGGAGACGTCGACCACGACGGCCGGACCGGCGTACTCGCCCGGCGTCTCGGGCTCCACGGTCATCGTCGAGATCTTGTCGATCGTGACGACCATGTCGGTCGACAGGGCGATCGGCTCGTCGAGAGCTCCACTCTCCTCCGTCAGCGACGGTGCCTCGGTGGGCCCTGCGGCCTCATCCTCGGCAGGCGGCGTCCAGTCGGTGGTGCTGGTGCCCTCGGGCGTCGGCTCCTCGGAGGCGTCAGGGGCTGCCGTGCAGCCTGCCGTCACGAGTGCGAGCGCCACCAGAGGCGCGATCAACATCGCGCGTCTCGAGCGCGAATTGCCGTCCCCACGACGGCATGATGAAACATTGAACACTGCAGCTCCCCAGAACCCAGATCCCCATTCCGAAGCCCCCTCGGCCTCGGTCCCCACCGCGCAGAACGCGGCATCGGCTAATGATAGTGCGGGGAGCGGGAAACCACAAGGCTTCGCTCAGGATGCGTGCCGTCGGTGCCCGCCGAGCTGGGCGAGGATCGTCGCCGTGGACGACTGAACCTCGGCGAGGGTCTCCCGGTGGCCCCGGCTGCCGTGCCGGTCGGCGATGCTGGTCGGATCGACGGCGCCCCGGTTGCCGAAGAGACGCCGGATCCTGCTCCCGACTCCGTCGCTGCCGGCGAGCGGCACCGCCCGGGACCGCGCTCGGTCCAGATACGCGACGTAGTCCGCCACGCGGTCGGGCCCCGTAGAGGAGAAGCCCGCTCCTAGGTGGGCGGCTTCCTTGAGGGTGAACATCCAATCGCGCGAGCGCGGCGCGAGCCGCACCAGCTCGCCACGGATGTCCCGTGACGCCGTGAGGATCAGGGTGGACTGCTCGATGAGTTCGATGGTCACCGGCCGCGCGTGGTGGGACTGCGCCTGTTCGCGCCATCCCTCGTCATCGTGGAGCGACGAGACCAGCTCGCAGACCGCATCGCCCTCGGTCGCGCGGACGCCCGCGCTGCTGACCGATATAGATGAGTCCGCACCGAATCCCCGCCGCAGGCCGAGCTCCGCCAACGGCGACCGGCAGACGTTCGCGGCGCACACGACCAGGATCTTCTCACCGGTCATGCGTCGGCACCGAGCCTTCCGATCTCGCGGAACCACTTGACCGCGGCGAGCGCGAGGAACAGGACCGCGGCGGCACACAGCAGGCCGTAGCCGATGAGGAACGCCGGCGTCCACCCCCACAGCACGAAGACGAGGCAGACGAGGCCGAAGTCGGTGGGCAGCAGGACGAGCGATCGCACGAGCGTGCCTCCGCCGCGCTCGTGGGTCGACGCCACGGCGTGCTTCCCCTTGAGGAGGTCGTTGAGGAGCATCCCGGAGAAGGTCGTCGAGGCGACGATGCTGAACACGATCGGGATCAGCAGCAGCACCGGTGTCTCCGGGAGGACCCGGTAGAGCCCGATCAGCACCCCGAGGTGGAGGGACGCGATCTTGAGCGTGTCGATGAAATGGTCGAGCCACTCGCCCTGCGGACTGCCTCCGCCGCGCAGACGCGCGACCTGGCCGTCGGCGGAGTCCCAGGCGTAGCCGAGCACGAGCAGCACCGCGATCAGGAAGCCCATGGGCACGTTCACCGGTCCGAAGGCGATGAGTCCGATCGCGACGAAGGAGTGCACCGCACTGATGATCGAGACCTGGTTCGGCGTGAGCCCGATGCGGTAGGCGACGGCGGCGAGGACCCGTCCGATCCGTCGGTTCACGTACACGGAGTACGCGGGGGCACCACGTGCATGGCCCTTCTGCGCGCGCGCGAGACGTCGGTATGCGTCTACGACCATTTCCTGCCCTTCCGATCGGTCCCCTGGGTGCGTGCGATCCGTCGAGCCTCTCGCACCCCGCGAAGGTAGGCGCGGATCGGAGCGGCCGACTGGATCAGCTGACGGCGTCCGCCGCGGAGGATCACCTCGCGGGCTGTTCGCGGGATCGAGCGGCGCCAGCGCCGCACGCCCGCATCATCGAGGTGACGCACCGCGAAGAGCATCCGGTTCCGGATGTTGTAGTAGTAGTAGGTCTCGGATTTCGCCCGCGAGACCTGGGGATCGGCGCGCTGCGTGCCCCCCTCGTCGTGCACCGCACTCGCGTCTTCGACGAGCACCAGCGATCCGCCGGCCGACACGACCTTCCGCGAGAAGTCGACATCCTCCCAATAGAGGAAGTAGTCGTCGTCGAATCCTCCGGCGAGCTCCCAGACCTCACGCGTGATCCACAGGCATGCACCGCTCAGCCAGGGTTCGAAAGGCTGCGGATCACCCGTCACGCGCTTGCGTCGTGCGCGCATCGTGCCGTCGTCGAGCAGGAGGTCGATACCGGCGAACCACGTACGCCCGTCCGAGTCGGAGATGACCGGCGAGGCGAGCGTGGTGCGGGAAGCCGCAGTGGTGGATTCCAGCAGGCGCAGCGACTCGCGGTCGATGTGCGCATCCGGGTTGATGACGAGGACGTCGGTCGCACCGTCGGCGAGCGCGCGCGTCACGCCGATGTTCACCCCACCGCCGAAGCCCGTGTTGGACTCGGGCGCGATCAGCGTCCACTCGTTCGCCCTCGCGACTTCTTCCGCGGCTCGACGCTCGTCAGCGGTGGACCAGTTGTCGACCACGATCACCGTCGCGTCGGGGTCGATCGCCCGCGCCTCGCGCGCGACGACCACCAGATTGCGCTGCAGAAGCTTCGCCGAGGCGTAGTTCACGACCACCACGGCGAGCCGACCGTGCTCGGTTGACACGCGATTCTCTCCCCCCGGATCCGCATTGCGGATCACCTCGGGTCGCCGGCCGAATTCCCCAGAGTCGCGACCGACGTCGACTCCCAGGAGAACGACTATACGCGAGAGACGCCTCCGGGCAGGGGCTTCAGGGGGATCACGGTACGATGAGGCCCGCGCCGGAGTGAAGGCGCGAGACTGCCATGGGGATGGTGCGGATGACCAGGGGACCGGAATCGAGCGACATGATCGCAGTGACGATCGGCATACCCACCTACCGGAGGCCGGACCTCCTGGAGGCACTGCTGCGAACCCTGCCGTCGCGCATCGCTGAATGTGCCGACCTCGGTCTCGACATCGACGTGCTGGTCGTCGACAACGACCCGGAGGGGTCGGCACGCGAGGTGGCCACCGGCACAGGACTCCCTGTCCGGTACGTGGTCGAGCCGACGGCGGGGATCGTCGCCGCTCGCAACCGGATCCTCGACGAATGCGGCGACCGCGACCTCCTCGCCTTCATCGACGACGACGAGATCCCGCGGGAGGCCTGGCTCTCCTCTCTCCTCACGGTCTGGCGCGAGCACGGAGCCGACGCGGTGATGGGACGCGTCATCTCCGTCTTCGACGAGGACGTCGATCCCTGGCTGCTCGCCTCGGGCACATTCCGGCGACCGCCGAGGAAGACGGGTACGGTCCTGCAGGTCGCGGCCGCGGGGAACCTCCTGCTCGATCTGCGCTCCATCCGCCGGCTCGGCCTGCGCTTCGATCCGTCGCTGGGGCTCGGCGGCGGCGAGGACACCCTGTTCTCCCGGCAGCTGGCTCAGCGCGGCGGCCTGATCGTCTGGTGCAACGAGTCCGAGACCGAAGACCTCGTCGTCGCCGCGCGACTCAGCCGGGCGTGGGCGGCGCAGCGCGCATTCAGCTCGGCGAACGCCGGCACCCGGATCCAGCTGCAGCTCACCGAGGGGCGGGCGCGACGAGGGGTCCTGCGCGTTCGCGCCCTGGTCGGCGGTGTCGCCAGGATCATCGTCGGCGGTCTGCGACGAGCCTTCGGCGCACTGACCCGCAACATCACCCACCACGCCAGAGGCACGCGCCTCGTGCACCGAGGTCGCGGCACGATCGCGGCCGCTCTCGGTCGCCGCTACGACGAGTACCGTCGCCCATCGGAGGATGACACCACCATGACCGAGACCGCTTCCACCATCCGCGTGATGCAGTCGCTCGGCGCGCCGCGTGCGACCACGAACCCGTACAACAAGATGCTCGACGAGGCTCTGGGGTCCACCGAAGGGCTCGAGCGCCTGCGCTTCTCGTGGGGCACGGCGCTCTTCGGGCGCTACGACGCCTTCCACTGGCACTGGCCGGAGGCCAAACTGCACGGCTCGACCTGGTGGAAGTCCACCGGGAAGTTCCTCCTCACCACCGCGCTCGTCTTCCGGCACCGACTCTCGCGGCGGATCGCCGTGGTGCGGACGGTGCACAACATCGAGCTCCCCGACGACAACGCGCCGCGGTTGTGGCTGCTGCGCTTCATCGATCGCCACACCGACTACCGGATCGTCATCAACGAGACGACGCCGCTCCCGCCGGGGACGCCGCACAGCCTGATCCTGCACGGGCACTACCGCGACTGGTACGCGAAGTTCCCGGCCGCCGAGCGGGTACCCGGTCGACTCGGATCATTCGGCGGGGTCCGCCGCTACAAGGGCCTGGAAGGGTTCATAGACGCCTATGCGGAGGCCGTCACGACCGAGCCGACGCTGAGCCTGAAGATCGGCGGGCGCCCGTCCACCCCCGAGCTCGGCGACGACCTCCGGGCGCGGACCGCGAGCCTCCCCGGTGTCGAGCTGCACCTCGACTTCCTGAGCGATGCGGAACTCGTCCAGCTCGCGACCTCGTCCGAGCTCATCGTGCTGGCGTACCGGTTCATGCACAACTCGGGCAGTGTGCTCGCCGCCCTGTCGATGGCGCGCCCCGTACTGGTGCCGCGCAACGAAGCGAACGAGGCGCTGGCGCGCGAAGTGGGCGCCGCGTGGGTGCTCATGTACGACGGCGACCTCGATGCACCCACGGTCGTCGAGGCCTGGCGCGCCGCATCGACGCTGACCGGGTCACCCGACCTCTCCCGACGCGAGTGGGTGGATGCCGGCCCGGCGCACCGGGATGCGTTCCGCGAAGGCGTCGCCCTCAAGCGTCGACGCGGCTGAGCGGCATCGCGCCGCGGGGTCGGGGCGCGACCACCACGATCACACCCGCTGCAGCAGCCCCTGCACGAGGGCCGCGACCATGATCTGCGTCGTGAAGCTGCGCTCCACCTCGGCCCGGCCGTTCCGCCCGAGTTCGGCTGCGCGCTGCGGGTCCTCGAGCAGCTGCAGCATGGCATCCGCGAGTTGCTCCGCATCCCCCGGAGGCACCAGGTGTCCGGTGCGCCCCTCGCTCACGTACTGACTCATGCCGGGCGTGTCTGAGACGACGACCGGGCGGGCGGTCGCGAGCGCTTCCAGAGCAACCGTCATCCCCGAGGCGTGCAGGTTCGGCCTGGTCGGGACGACGATGACGCTGGCGGTCGCATAGAGATCTCGAAGCTCCGCGTGCGGCATATGCCGCACCACCCGAACCCCCTCGGGCGGTGCGAGATCAGAAGAGGTCTGCACCACGACCTCTGTGCCCGGCCGCGCAGCGAGCACGCGTGCGAGCGCGGCGTAGAGCGTCGCCGGATCGCGGTCACGGTCGTTGCCGACGCTGACGATCCGCTGCTGAGTCGGGAAGGGCTGCGCGCCGAAGAAGTCGCTGTCGATGCCGAACGGGATCGGGAAGACCCGCGGCCCCGTGCGCCCCAGCAGGCGCCGAAGCGGGTCGACCTGCGCTTCGCTGAGCACCCACGTGGACTCGGCCCCGCTCAGCATCGAGAGCAGGCGGGCCGGAGCGGGACCTGCCTGCGCCATGTCGGTGAGCCAGATCACCCCGGTGGCGAAGCGGGCGTGCGGGTGCAGGATCTGCAGGCGATACGCGGTGTTCTCGTCCCACGTCACGGCCAGGCCATCGACGGGGCGAGGTCCGATGCCCAGACGTGCTCGCACACGAGCGACCCGACCGGGGGGAGGGAGATCGACCACCTCCACGGCCGCATGATCACGCAGCGCATCCAGTCCGTAGGGCCAGACGCTCGGGACCTCTCCCCTGGCATGGCTCCGCTCCCAGGCCGGCACCGACTGTTCGGCACGATGAGCCCAAGTGAGAGACAGCGAGGCACCACCCTCGGATTCCACGAGCCAACTATGTACCTCCGGGCTACTCCTGACAAGGACCGGTTTCGGCAGGGCACGCGCTGAGCTCGGCACCGCGGGGGTCACAGCATCCTCTCGCCCTGCGACGAGGGGACCCGGTAGAGTCGGACGTACGACTGTGGGGGTCGTCGGACGGCAGGGGATGGCCGTCCCTTCTGTGACGCCACCATGGACATCGACGTTTTCACGAGGGGGATCATGAAGGGCATCATTCTGGCGGGCGGTTCGGGCACGCGACTGCATCCGATCACACTGGGAGTCTCGAAGCAGCTCATCCCGGTCTACGACAAGCCGATGGTCTACTACCCGCTGTCGACGCTGATGCTCGCCGGGATCCGGGACATCCTCGTCATCACCACGCCCCATGACGCCGCCCACTTCGAACGACTCCTCGGAGACGGCTCCCAGTTCGGCATCTCGCTGACGTTCGCCCAGCAGGAGTCGCCGGACGGGCTCGCGCAGGCGTTCACGATCGGCGCGGACTTCATCGGCGACGACAGCGTGGCACTCGTCCTCGGCGACAACCTGCTCTACGGCCCCGGCCTCGGCACGCAGCTCAAGCGCTTCGCCGACATCGACGGCGGCGCGGTCTTCGCCTATTGGGTCGCCGAGCCCGAGGCGTACGGCGTCGTCGCGTTCGACGATGCCGGCCAGGCAATCTCGCTCGAGGAGAAGCCGAAGCATCCGCAGAGCAACTACGCGGTGCCCGGCCTGTACTTCTACGACAACGATGTGATCGAGATCGCCCGCAACCTGGCTCCCAGCACTCGCGGCGAGTACGAGATCACCGACGTCAACCGCGAATACCTCGAGCGCGGCAAGCTCCAGGTCGAGGTCCTGCCCCGCGGCACCGCCTGGCTCGACACCGGGACGTTCGACCAGATGACGGATGCCGCCGACTACGTGCGAACGATGGAGCGCCGCACCGGCATGAAGATCGGCGTGCCCGAAGAAGTGGCCTGGCGCCAGGGCTTCCTCGACGACGACGAACTGCGCGTGCGCGCCGAAGCCCTGGTGAAATCCGGGTACGGTTCCTACCTGCTCGAGCTCCTGGAACGAGGCAAGCGATGACCCGGCTGCTCGTGACCGGCGGCGCCGGTTTCATCGGATCGAACTTCGTGCACCATGTCGTGGAGCACACCGACGCGCACGTGACCGTGCTCGACAAGCTGACCTATGCCGGAAACCGGGCATCGCTCGCAGGCCTCCCCGCCGACCGCGTGGAGCTCGTCGAAGGGGACATCGCCGACGCCGAGCTCGTCGACGGGCTGTTCGCGAAGGCCGACGCGGTCGTGCACTATGCGGCGGAGTCGCACAACGACAACTCGCTGCACGACCCGCGGCCGTTCCTCGACACGAACATCATCGGCACCTACACGCTGCTCGAGGCCGCACGTCGGCACGAGCGCCGCTTCCACCACATCTCGACCGACGAGGTGTACGGCGACCTCGAACTCGACGACCCGCAGCGGTTCACCGAGAACACCCCGTACAACCCCTCGTCGCCGTACTCGTCGACGAAGGCGGGCAGCGATCTGCTGGTGCGCGCGTGGGTGCGGTCGTTCGGAGTGCAGGCGACGATCTCGAACTGCTCGAACAACTACGGGCCGTACCAGCACGTCGAGAAGTTCATCCCGCGTCAGATCACCAACGTGCTGCGCGGCATCCGTCCGAAGCTGTATGGCGCCGGCCAGAACGTGCGCGACTGGATCCACGCCGACGATCATTCGTCGGCCGTCCTGACGATCCTCGACAAGGGCGAGATCGGTGAGACGTACCTGATCGGCGCCGACGGCGAGAAGGACAACAAGTCGGTGGTCGAGCTCATCCTCACGCAGATGGGACAGCCCGCGGACGCCTACGACCACGTGACCGATCGCGCGGGCCACGATCTGCGCTACGCGATCGACTCCACGAAACTCCGCACCGAGCTGGGCTGGGCGCCGCAGTTCTCCGACTTCGAGTCGGGGCTCGCCTCGACCATCGACTGGTACCGGGAGAACGAGGACTGGTGGGCGCCTGCGAAGGATGCGACCGAGTCGTTCTACGCGGCGAAGGGCCAGTGATGACGGAGTTCGGCAAGGCGCTCACGGTCACCGAGACGCCGATCCCCGGTCTGCTCGTCGTCGACCTGCCGGTGCACGGGGATTCGCGTGGGTGGTTCAAGGAGAACTGGCAGCGCGAGAAGATGGTCGCCGCCGGTCTCCCCGACTTCGGCCCCGTTCAGAACAACATCTCGTTCAACGACGCGGTCGGCACCACGCGCGGCATCCACGCGGAGCCCTGGGACAAGTGGGTGTCGGTCGCCACCGGGAAGATCTTCGGCGCCTGGGTCGATCTTCGCGCGGGTGACACGTTCGGCACGGTCTTCACGACGGAGATCGATCCGTCGCGCGCGATCCTGGTGCCCCGCGGCGTGGGCAACTCGTACCAGACGCTCGAGGCGGACACGGCCTACACCTACCTCGTCAACGATCACTGGTCGCCCGACGCGGAGTACTCGTTCCTCAACCTCGCCGATGAGACCGCGGCCATCGCGTGGCCGATCCCGCTCGCCGACGTCGAGGTGTCGGCCAAGGACCTCGCGCACCCGCGCCTCGCCGATGTGACGCCGATCGGACCGAAGAAGATCCTCGTCCTCGGCGGCGCGGGCCAGCTCGGACTCGCCCTGCGCGCCGCGCTGGGCGACGCCGAGCACGTGGAGTACACGACGCGGGAGACCCTCGACCTGCGTGCCGACGACCTCGCCACGGCGCGACGATGGCGCGACTATCGCGCGATCATCAACGCCGCTGCCTACACCGCGGTCGATCTCGCCGAGACCGACGACGGCCGCGGTGACGCCTGGTCGTCGAACGTCACCGGCGTGACCGCATTGGCACGCATCGCCGCCGAGAACGGCATCACGCTCGTGCACGTCTCCAGCGACTACGTGTTCGACGGCACGAAGGCGGGCCCGTACACGGAGTCCGACCCGGTGCGCCCGCTCGGCGTCTACGGCCAGACGAAGGCCGCGGGCGACGCCGTCGTCGCGACGGTGCCGCGGCACTACATCGTCCGCACGTCGTGGGTCATCGGCGAGGGGCGCAACTTCGTGCGCACGATGGCCTCGCTCGCCGAGCGGGGTATCGCACCGCGGGTCGTCGGCGACCAGATCGGGCGCCTGACCTTCACCGAGGATCTGGCCTCGGCGATCCTGCACCTGCTGTCGACCGCCGCTCCTTACGGCGTCTACAACGTGACCGGCGCGGGAGAGCCGCGCTCGTGGGCCGACATCGCGCGCGCCGTGTACCGCCTGACCGGGCATGATCCCTCCGGCGTGACCGACGTGACCACCACGGAGTACTTCGCCGACCAGGCCGGCCCGATCGCCCCGCGTCCGCTCAACAGCGTGCTGGACCTCGGCCGCATCGAGGCGACGGGATGGACGCCGCGGGATGCGGATGCCGCCCTCGAGACGTACCTCGGCGCGAGCAGCTAGAGCTCGCCCGGCTTCATCGCCTCGGCATCGATCGCGCGGATGACCCGCAGAGCGGCGGTGTCCGTCGGCGGCTCGGCCCCCGCGGCATCGCCCTTGCGCCGCCGCTGCGGCGCGTAGACGACGAGCGAGTGGAACAGGAACCGGGCGAAGAACGCCACGATCAACGAGAGTGCCGTCGCGAGCACGCTCGAGATGTGCCAGGACTCGACCATCAGCGCCATCACCGGGATGCGCAGCGCGGCCTCGACGTTGTTGAACGCGAAGGAGCTGGCGAAGCGGATGCCGAGGGCGCGGGCATCCGTGCGCATGTCGGCGAACACGAACCGCTCCTGCAGCAGGAAGTTGCCGATGATGGTGACCTCGGCGCCGATGATGGCCGCCCAGACGTAGGGCACGCCGGCGGCGGTGAGTGCCCACATGATCCCGAGGTTCGCGGCCGCGCCGATGACGCCGATGAGCGCGAACAGCGACATCTTCCCGAAGCGCAGGCGGGCGAGGTGCGCGATGAAGGTCGCCCCCTGACGCAGGCTCGCCTTCGAGGTGCCATGCCGGCGCTCCGCGAACTCCATCGGCACCTCGGCGATGCGCAGGTCGTTGCGCGCGAGGATCTCGAGGAGGATCTTGAAGCCCTGCGGCTGGAGCGCCGTGAGGTCGAGCTGACGCCGGTCGACCAGGAAGAAGCCGGTCATCGGGTCGGTGCTGCGCGCGAGACGGATCGGGAACATCGCCCTCGTCAGCCAGGTCGCCGCGCGTGAGACGCCGAAGCGCACCGCTGTGCCGAGCCCGCTGGTGTCGCCTCCGCCGATGTAGCGCGACGCCGCGACGACGTCGGCATCCCCTTCGGCGTGACATTCGAGCAGCACGGGCAGCAGTTCCGGCGGATGCTGCAGATCCCCGTCCATCACGATGCAGACGTCGGCTGCCGCGGCTTCGAGCCCGACGACCACGGCCCCGCCCAGACCGCCGGTGTTGTCGGTTCGGTGGATGACCCGCACGGGGATCGGGGCGTCGACCGCGACCCGTTCGACCTCGGCCGCGGTGTCGTCGGTGCTGTCGTCGACGAACAGGATCTCGGCTTCCCACCCGGCGAGCGCGGCGGCTGTGCGGGCGACCAGCTCAGCGACGTTCTCGCGTTCGTTGAACGTCGGCACGATGACCGTGACCGGTGTCCCCACGTCAGCCCCCTGTTCCGCGCACGCACCGCGTGCGGCCTCCATCGTTCCATGGGTTGCTGTGGGGAACGAAACCCAGACCTGCTAGACTGTCGAACCGCGGCTGTGGGAGTCGCGAAGCGGATGGGGATCCGCTTACTGGGGAATTACTGATCTGGGGAGATCATGGGGACGCGTATCGGCTATGCCGTTGGTGCTTTCGACCTGTTTCACGTCGGGCATCTGAATCTACTTCGTCACGCCAAGCAGCACTGCGACATTCTGATCGCAGGCGTCGTCAGCGACGAGATGCTGCGTCAGGTGAAGGGCATCGAGCCCGTCATCCCGACGGCGGAGCGTGCGGAGATCGTGAAGCACATCTCGTTCGTCGACGACGTCTACGTCGAGACGACGCCGTCGAAGATGGACTCGTGGCGCGACGTGCAGTTCACGCACTTCTTCAAGGGCGACGACTGGCGAGGCACCGACAAGGGGCTGCGCCTGGAGAGCGAGTTCGCCGAGGTCGGGGTCGAGGTCGTGTACTTCCCGTACACGGCGCACACGTCGAGCTCATCGCTGCGCCGCGCCCTCGACGCGATCACCGCGGGCGCGAACGCTCCCGCGGTGGCCTCGGTGCGCTGAGCGCCTGAGCGGATCGTCGCCGAGCGGTCAGTTCGCGACGCCGAGCAGGCTGCGCGCCATCCGCGCGACATGCGGCGGCGTGTGCGGCCCGAGCCAGACGGTCCACTGCGACGGCGGCTCGGAGCAGGTCCACTCGACGCACCACGCGTGCACCGCGTTCGCCAGTCGCTCGCCACGCGTGTGCGCACGGATGCCGTCACCGCGCACCAACCAGCGCACCGACACCCCCTCGGGCACGTCGATGTGACGGAACTGGATACGCGCCGCGGCTTCGAGGAGGATCACGCCCTGCGCGTCCCACGGCAGCCGCGCGGCGATGCTCGCGATGATGCCGGCATCGGCCGCGTCACCGGCGATGAGCACGGCACCTTCGATGTCGTCCCAGTCGGGATCCTGCAGGTGCTCGCATGCGCTGCTCATGGATTCGAGTATAGGTAAGGGTACCCTTACCCACAAGGGATGAGCGGGGATCTCCACCGCCGTAGCGCTCGACGGAGCCACCCGTCAACGCCTTTGCAGGACGACACCGCGCGGAGGATTCTCGGAGCGTGGACAGATCCGAAAGACCGCACCGGCGCCGCACTCGACGCTCCGCATCCGCCGTCGCCGGCTTCGTCGTCGTCGCGCTCCTCGCGGGGTGCGGCCTCACGATCCCCACCGACCCCGACGGCACCCTCGCCTCGGTCACAGGAGGGGTACTGCGCGTCGGCACCTCCCCGGATGGCGACCTGGTGGATGTGGGCGACGGCGACCCCTCCGGCACGATCGTCGAGCTCGTCGACCGCTTCGCCGACAGCATCGACGCCGACACCGAGTGGACAGTCGCCTCCGAGGAGACGCTGGTCACGGAACTCGAGGCAGGCGACCTCGACCTCATCGCCGGCGGCATCACCCCCGACACCCCGTGGATCGACAAGGCCGGTGTCACGCGAGGCTATCGCGGGATCGGCGGCGCCGACGGGCGTGAGCTCGTGATGCTGGTGCCGCTCGGCGAGAACGCCTTCCTCTCGACGCTGGAGGCGTTCCTCGATGAGGAGGTCGGCGGATGACGGAGACCCGGCAGTTCGGTCGGACCACGCTGCCGCCCGAACAGGCGCGAGCCGTTCGTCGCGCGGTGAGGTGGGAGGTCTTCACGATCGTCTACACGTCGATCACGATCGCGGTGATCGCCCTCGTTGTCGGCGAGTCGCAGGCCATGCGGACAGCCTGGATCGAGGACATGCTCTCCCTGATCCCGCAGTTCGCCTTTCTGACGGCATTGATCTTCGTACGTCGTCGTCCCACGAAGAAGCACCCCTACGGACTGCACCGCGCGATGGGCGTCGGGCATCTCGTCGCCGGAGTCGCCCTCCTCGCCGTGGGGCTGAACCTCGCCGTCGAGGCCGTCACCGGACTGATCGCGGCCGAGCATCCCACGATCGGCACCGTGCAACTGTTCGGTCAGACGATCTGGCTCGGCTGGCTCATGGTGGGTGTCATGGTGGTCGTGATCATCGGGCCGGTGTTCTTCTACGGCCCCGCGAAGTCGAAACTCGCCCCCGTGTTGCACAACAAGCTGCTCTACGCCGACGCCGACATGGCGAAGGCCGACTGGCAGACCACGGTGGCCTCGGTGATCGGCGTCCTCGGCATCGGCGTCGGGGCGTGGTGGCTGGACGGCGCGGCGGCCCTGTTCATCTCCCTCGGCATCATCTGGGACGGCTTCCGCAACACGAAGACGGCCGTGGTCGACCTCATGGATCAGCGCGCCCGCACCTACGACAGCAAACACCCGCACCCACTCGCCGCCGACATCGTGTCGTATTTGCGGAGTCGGCCCTGGGTCGCGCAGGCCGGCGTCCGGATGCGCGATCAGGGTCAGGTCTTCCACATCGAGGCCTTCGTCGTGCCCCATCGGCGAAAGGTGCCGCTGGACGATCTCACCGCCGCCGCGGAGGGGATCTCCGACATCGACTGGAAGATGCAGGACGTGGTCGTGATCCCCGTCGAGCATCTGCCCGCCGAAGTGGACACCGGGCGCTGAGCATCCGCCTGACGCTCAGCGCCCCCCCATCCCGGCGGACGTAGGCTGGAGGCATGACTTCTCCTGCCTCCGACACCATCACGATGTTCGGCGCCGACTGGTGCCGCGACTGCATCCGCACCAAGAAGCAGCTCGATGCGCTCGGTGTCGAGTACACCTACGTCGACCTCGTCGCCGAGCCCGCCGCCGCCGACGTCGCGAAGGAGATCTCGGGTCGCACGAACATCCCGGTCGTCGTGTACCCCGACGCCTCGCACCACGTCGAGCCGTCGAACGCCGACGTCGAGTCCAAGCTGCGCGAGCTCGCACTGATCTGAGCGGTGCGCACCGCGCCGCTACACTGGCGCGATGAGCACTGAGGCTCGGCCCGAACGAGCATCCGTCCGCCTCTCCCCGCGCACGATCGTGCTGTACGCGATCGGGTCGCTGGGGACCGGCGGCTACGCCACCCTGCCCGGGCTGGTGCTGACGTACTTCCTCACCGACAACCTCGGTGTCGCCGCGCTGGCGGCCGGACTCATCGTCACGGCCGCCAAGATCTGGGATGTGCTGATCGACCCCCTGATCGGCGCGGCCTCGGACCGTCAGCTCGCCCGCACCGGATCCCGTCGCGGGTTCATGGTGACCGGCGCCCTGGCCCTCCCGCTGTTCTTCGCCCTCACGTTCGCCGTCCCGCCGTCCTGGGGCCCGGTCGCCGGGGCGATCAGCGTGCTGCTCGCGTTCCTCGCCACGGCGACCGCGTTCAGCCTCTTCCAGGTGCCGTACGTCGCGCTGCCCGCGGAGCTGACCGCCGACTACGACGAGCGCACCCGTCTGCTGGGCTGGCGTGTGGTCGTGCTCACCGCGGCGATCCTGCTGTTCGGCGCCGGGGGCCCCGCGCTGCGCAATGCCGGCGACGACCCCGTCCTGGGGTACCTCCTGATGGGCATCGCGTCGGGTGTCGTGATCGGGATCGGCATGCTGATCGCCTCCCGGACGGCGACGATCGCCGCCCGGCGCACCGTGGCAGCCCCGGCCGCCGCGATCGCCGACTCGACCTGGCGCGATCAGTACATGTCGGGCTTCCGGGCCCTGAAGCGCAGCCAGCCGTTCCGCGCACTGCTGGGTACGTTCGTGCTGCAGGCACTGGCCACGGGGACCATGCTCGCCGGCGCGCAGTACGTCGCGACGTGGGTGCTGCGTAGCGAGGACGCCGTGACGTTCGTGTTCGTCGCCCTGGTCGGGCCCGCGCTCCTCGCGACCCCGGTGTGGACCGTCATCGCGAGGCGCATCGGCAAGGAACGGGCGTTCGCGATGGCCAGCGTCCTGTTCACCGCCGCCGCAGCGACGCTCGTGTTCGCGGTCTGGGTGCCCGGCGCCTGGATCTATGCCTCGGTCGCCGTCGCCGGCATCGCCTACGCCGGGCTCCAGTCGCTGCCCATGGCCATGCTGCCCGACGTGATCTCGCACGACGAGCGCACGAGCGGGCCGGGACAGGCAGGAACGTTCACCGGCATATGGACGGCGGGTGAGACCGTCGGCTTCGCGCTCGGCGCCACCGCGGTGTCGCTGACCCTCGCCGCGACCGGCTACATCTCCACCGTCGCCGGAGCCACGGTCGAGCAGCCGGAGGCCGCGATCACGGGCATCGTGCTCAGCTTCAGCATCCTTCCCGCCGTGCTGATGGCCGCGAGCCTGTTGACGCTGCGGCACTACCGCCTCCGTCGCGCCGACATCGAGGCCGTCGGAACCTCCGACGCCTAAGCTGGGATCCCGTCCGAAGGAGACGCCGATGACTTCTGCGAGCACAGCCCCCGCCCCCGCATCCGCCTCGAAGAGCACACCGACGGCAGGGCCGGCGTCGCTGAGCGAGGGCGAGCAGGAACGACTCGCCACCGCGATCGATGACCTGCAGGCCGGAGCGCGAACGTGGTCCGCCCTCACCGTGGCGCAACGGGTCACGCTGCTGCGCGCGGTGCGCACGAGCGTCGCCGCCACCGCCGAGGACTGGGCGAACACGGCCGCCGCCTCCAAGGGGCTCGACGGGAAGCACCCGCTGCGCGGCGAGGAGTGGTTGAGCGGACCCTACAGCGTGCTCGGCGCGCTCGACGCCTACATCGAGACGCTCTCCCGTCTGGCGAAGGGCGCGAACCCGCTCGACGGCATCGCCATCGACCGCGCTCCGGGCGGACGCACGCGCGTGCACGCCTTCCCCCTGACCGGCATCGACAGGTTCCTGCTGTCCGGCTTCACCGGCGAAGTGTGGCTCGAGCCCGGCATCACCCCGAGCGCCGCGCGCGCGGGCGCCGGCCTCGCCCAGCGCACCCCCACCGAATCGGGCGGAGTCGGACTCGTGCTCGGAGCCGGCAACGTGACCTCGATCCCGGTGCTCGACGTGCTGTACGAACTGCTCGCCCACAACCGCACCGCCCTGCTGAAGGTCAACCCCACGCAGGATGCTCTGGTGCCGGTATACAAGCGCGCGCTCGCGCCCCTCGTCGAACCGGGACTGCTCCGCATCGTCCGCGGCGGGCCGGCGGTCGGCGCCTATCTCACCGGCCATCCCGACCTGGTGCATGTGCACATCACCGGGTCTGCCGCGACCTTCGACACGATCGTCTGGGGGCCGTCGAAGGGCGATGGCGCAGCAGCGACGAAGCGCCGCCGGCGCGAGAACCGCCCGCAGCTGAAGAAGCCGATCACCGCCGAGCTCGGGGGAGTCTCCCCCATCATCGTGGTACCCGGCGCCTGGACCGATGCCGACCTCACGTATCAGGCCGAGCACATCGCAACGATGCGCCTGCAGAACTCCGGCCACAACTGCATCGCCGGCCAGGTCGTCATCATGTCGTCCGACTGGGACCAGGCCGACGCGTTCCGCGCCGCGCTGCGACGTGCATACGCCAACGCCCCGGAGCGCCCCATCTGGTACCCCGGCTCTCCCTCGCGCATGGAGCTCGCGACCGACGCCTACCCCGACGCGCTCGTGCTGGGCGACCGGCTGCTCGTCGAGATCGACGCCGACGACGACGCGGCTGCGCTCGAGACCACCGAGTACTTCGCGCCGGTGCTGGGCGTGGTCACCGTTGCGGGCACCGGCCAGGAGTTCCTCGATGCCGCCGTGGCCCACGCGAACGACAAGCTCCAGGGCACCCTCGGCGCGAACCTGCTGATCGACCCGGCGACCGAGAAGGCGCTCGGCGCCGGCTTCGAGCGGGCCATCGCGGCGCTCCACTACGGCTCGATCGCGATCAACAGCTGGACCGCCTTCGCGTTCATCACCCCGACCCTCACCTGGGGCGCGTTCCCCGGCGGCACCATCGACGACGTGGGCAGCGGCATCGGCGTGGTGCACAACGCGCTGCTGCTCGACGGGGTGGAGCGCTCGGTGCTCCGCGGACCGTTCCGCCCGTTCCCCCGATCGCTGCCGATCGCGAACGGCGGCGGACGCCTCACGATCCTGCCGAAGCCGCCGTGGTTCGTGTCGGCGCGCACCGGGGCGGCCGTGAGCGAGGGGCTGACCCGCCACCGCGCGAACGGCGGCGTCGTGGGACTCCTGAAGACGCTGACGAAGGCGCTGCAGGCCTGAGGCTCAGCGGGCGGCGCGGGCGAAGCGGTCGGTCGCGGCGCGCAGCGCCTTCTGAGTACCCGGCTCGGTGGCCGCGTGCCCGGCATCGTCGACCACGACGAACTCGGCCTCGGGCCAGGCGCGGTGCAGGTCCCACGCGGTCATCATCGGTGTCACGACATCGTGCCGCCCCTGGACGATGACGGTCGGGATATGGCGGATGACGTCGACCCCGGCGATCAGCTGCCCCTCTTCCCACCAGCCGCGGTGGACGAAGAAGTGGTTCTCGATGCGGGCGAACGCGGTCGCCTTCTCGGGGTCGGACATCGCGCCGATCTGCGCGGCATCCGGCGTCAGCGTCACGGTCGCCGCCTCCCACGTCGACCAGGCGATCGCGGCAGGCACGTGCACAGCGGGGTCCGGATCGAACAGCCGCCGGTGGTAGGCCTCGATCATGTGCGAGCGCTCGAGCACGGGGATCGGCGCGAGGAAGCTCTCCCAGAGGTCGGGGAACAGCGCGGCGGCGCCGCCCTCGTAGAACCATTCGAGCTCGACGCGACGCAGCGTGAAGATCCCGCGGAGGACGAGCTCGGTCACGGCATCCGGATGCGCCTGCGCGTACGCCAGCGCGAGGGCGCTCCCCCACGACCCGCCGAAAACCTGCCACTTCTCGATGCCGAGGTTCTTGCGCAGCAGCTCGATGTCGGCGATCAGGTGCGCGGTCGTGATGTACCGGAAGTCGGCATCCGGCGCACTCGCGTGCGGCGTGCTGCGTCCGCAGCCGCGCTGGTCGAACAGCACGATGCGATAGACCTTCGGGTCGAAGAACCGGCGCTGCCAGGGCGAGGTGCCGCTGCCGGGCCCGCCGTGCAGGAACACCACCGGCTTACCATCGGGGTTGCCGCTGACCTCCCAGTACACGCGGTGGCCGTCGCCGACGAGCAGTTCCCCCGTCTCGTGCGGTTCGATCGGTGGATACAGCGCATCCGTCTTCTTCATCTTCGGTCCCCCGGCCGGTCGTGCAGACTTCATCGTCAACGCTAGCGGGTCACGCTGCGGCTATGGATCCAGCTGGTCGGTCGGCAGCGTCAGCACCTGTTCGCAGACGCCGAGGCCGTTCTGATACCCCTCGGCGAACCAGCGCTGCCGCTGCTCGCTGGAGCCGTGCGTCCAGCTCTCCGGGTTCGAGAAGCCGGACTGCTCCTGGATGTGGTCGTCACCGACCGCGAACGCCGCGTTCAGGGCATCGATGCGCTGCTTCTCGGTGGTCGGCTGAAGGTACGGAACGCCCTTGCTGTCGGTCTCCTCTGAGATCCGACCGATCCAGGCACCCGCGTAGCAGTCGGCCTGCAGTTCCGTGCGGACGCCATTGCTTCCGGGACCGGTGCCGTTGTTCGGGTAATCGTCCATGACCCCGGTGATCCATTGGATGTGGTGCCCCCACTCGTGCCCGACGATGTACAGCTGGGCGAGTTCGCCGGCGGATGCGCCGAACTGCTCCTGCATCAGCTGGAAGAAGGTCGGGTCGATGTAGACCGTCTCGTCGCCGGGGCAGAAGAACGGCCCGACCGCGTTGGATGCCGTACCGCAGGCCGTGTTCGTCGCCCCGTCGACCACGATGAATCCGGGCTTGCGATAGCCCTCGACCTCGTCGGCCCAGAACTCGTCGAGCACGAGCTGCGCACCTGCCATGCGGCAGTCGACGTCGGCGTTCGCCTGCGCACCCGTCTCGCAGTTCTCGATGACCGATCCCCCGGCCGGTTCGCTGCCGCCGCCGGGCGCGCCGCCGCCGATCAGTCCGGTCAGGTCGATCCCGAGCAGCGGTCCGGCGATGAGCGCGATGATGCCGAGCACGCCCACACCCACGCCGCCCGCGATGGCTCCGGTGCGGCCGCGTCGACGCGTGGTGTTGCCCGAGATGTCGGCGTCGGGATTGAAGGTCATGCGTCGAGGGTACTCCGCGCGGAGACCGGCCGAACGGTCGTAGGCTCGGGGCATGACGACCACGATCACCATCACCGGCGCGGGCGGACAGATCGGCTACGCACTCCTGTTCCGCATCGCGGCGGGCGACCTGCTCGGACCGGACGAGAAGGTGCGGCTGCGGCTGCTGGAGATCCCGCAGGGACTCGGCGCCGCGGAGGGTGCGGCGCTCGAGCTGCAGGACGGCGCGTTCGGGCTGCTCGAGCACGTGGAGGTGACGGATGACGCCGCTGTGGGCTTCGACGGAACCGACCTCGCGCTGCTCGTGGGCGCCCGCCCGCGCGGCCCCGGCATGGAGCGCGCCGACCTGCTCGCGGCCAACGCCGGTATCTTCGGCCCGCAGGGCGCGGCCATCGCGGCGAACGCGGCATCCGGCGTACGCGTCACGGTCGTCGGCAACCCCGCCAACACCAACGCCCTGATCGCGTCCGCGGCAGCCGACGGCGTGCCCGCCGAGAGGTTCACCGCCCTGACCCGGCTCGATGAGAACCGCGCTCGTGCCCAGCTGGCGCAGACGCTCGGCGTTCCGGTGCACACCGTGCGCCGGGTGCCCATCTGGGGAAACCACTCGGCCACGCAGTTCCCCGACATCTCGCACGCGACCGTCGGCGGGAAGCCGGTCGGCGACGCTCTCGAGCAGATCGTCGGCGACGTGCCGGCCTGGCTCGATCAGACCTTCATCCCGCGCGTCGCCAAGCGCGGCGCCGAGATCATCCAGGTGCGCGGGTCGTCGTCCGTGGCATCCGCGGCGAGCGCGACGATCGACCACGTGCGCGACTGGGTGCAGGGCACCGACGACTGGACCTCGGCCGGCGTCGTCTCGCACGGCGAGTACGGGGTTCCTGCGGGTCTGATCTCGTCGTTCCCCGTGCGCTCTGTCGACGGCGAGTGGCGAATCGTCGAAGGCCTCGAACTGAGCGACTGGGCCCGCGCCCGCGTCGACGCCTCGGTGGCCGAGCTGGTCGACGAACGCGAAGCCGTGCGCGCCCTCGGCATGCTGTGATCGCCTGACCGCGCACGAGCGGTGAGGCGCATGGGGAGTTCTGCCCATCGCCGGTCTTCGTCACCCCCGCTAGATTTGCTGGGGGACGGGAACACCGTCGAGGAGGGGCGCACGACATGACTCAGTGGGACGAACTGCATCCGGGCCGGGGGAACACCGGGGCGGTCAACGATGCCGCGACACGCGTCAGCAACCGGAACACCGGCACCGAGACGGTGCGTACGGCTCTGTCGAACGCCGCCACCGGCACAACCGAGGAGATCTGGGCCGGAGACGCGGGCGCCGCGTTCCGCACGTCGCTGGCGAAGCCGCAGACCCTGTGCGATGAGCTCAAAACGGAGTTCGCCGCCGTGCAGTCGGCCCTCTCCGCCTACGCCACCGAGGTCGACCGCATCCGCGTCGCCACCACGGCGGCGCACCAGGCCTACGCCACCGGCTACGCCACGTGGAAGGCCGCGGAGCAGGAGGACAGCCCGTTCCTGCCGTCGGCCTTCACCCCCAACGCGCCGAATGCCACCCTGGGGTCGAACCTCTGGGTGCCGAGCGGGAACAAGCCCGGCCTGTACGACATGCGGATGGCCGCACAGCAGCTGCGCACCCTCGCCGACCAGCGCGAGACCGCCGACAGCACGCTCACGACGGCGCTCCAGCCGCCGGCATCGGCGCGGTGGGACCAGATGCAGTCGGCGCTGAGCGCCGCGGGCATCGACGACATCGACGACCTCACCTTCGAGAACCTCGGAGACGCGTTCGCGAACCTCGCCGACGAGATCGCCGAGGGCGACGTCACCGACGAGAACGTGCAGGCCCTGCAGGACTTCTTCTCGGTCTGGGGCGAAGACACGTTCGTGATGTCGCAGTTCTTCCTCGAGGTCGGCGGCGAGAGCACCGTCTCGATGATCGACAACCTGGGTGACGCGGCCATCACCGAGGGCTTCGACCCCGCAGCGGCACTCGCGCTCGCGACCATGATCCGCGGGGGCCTGTCGACCGGCTCCCAGATCTGGATGCCGTCGACCTCGAGCGACTTCGCCGACAGCCTGCTCGAAGGCGCCTCCTCGACCGTGGGCGGCGCGGTCGCGGCGATCGGCTTCCTCTTCTCCGACGAGAAGAACAACCCGCTGGGTGTGAACCTCACGGTGGCCATGGCCGACGAGATCGACCGCATCGAACGCGACCCGATGAGCATGCAGAACGGCGGCTGGTACGACACCTCGCCGAACGCGGGCGGTCGCTTCCTCGCGCAGCTCGAGGGCGAGACGACCGGGCTCAACGGCAACCGCGTCGACGACCTCGCCGGCCGCGTCTTCTCGACGCTCGGCACCTACCCCGACGCGGCACTGGACTGGCTCACGGCGACCGGAGAAGACCCGTACGGCGACGGCGACCTGGGCCCCGGACGTGTCGAGTACTGGTACGCCGACCGCGACTGGAGTGCCGACGGCAGCGGCGACGGCTTCGAGGGTCCGGGCGCGCTCTGGGCCGGTGCGCAGCAGGCCGCGGGCGGCCCTGCCGACGCGACGCACACGTACAACCCGGAGACCTGGGACCGCGTGGCCGAGCTCACCACCCAGATCGTGCGGGAGCTCACCACTAACGAGAGCTTCCTGCCGGAGAACCTCACGAGCATCGGACAGGTGCGCATCGCAGAGGGCATCTCCGTCGCGATGCCGTACTTCTCGGAGAACCTCAGCGAGAGCGACCCCCGCACCGCGAGTGCGCTGTCGATCCAGGACGCACTCATCGGGACGACCGACCCGCGTTCGATCCCCAACGTCACGCAGGCGCAGCTGTCCCAGCTTCTCGGCACCGCGACCTGGAGCGATGGGGATTCGCCGTCGGCCGGCGCGGATGTCATCTCCCAGTCGGTGCGTCAGTACCAGGATGCGCTCATCGCGCTCGCCGACTTCGCTCCTCCCGGCAGCGCCTTCGCTGCGGACGCCCTCGAGCGCGTCGTCGAGCTGCAGGGCTGGCTCGACGGATCGGGGGAGGGCGCCGCGCTAGGAGAGGCCGGACGCCACGATGCGGCCGTCCAGGAGGCCATCGACGGCGTGAGCACGGTCGTCGGGCTGATCCCGATCCCGGCCGTCGGCGACGTCCTCGTCGAGGGCGGCAGCGTCGCAATCGATGTCGTGCAGGATGCCGTCATCGGCGGCGTCTCCGACTGGGGCTTCGGCAATGCCGAGGCGGCGTGGGGCAATTCGCACGAAGTACTGTTGGAGGAGCAGCAGAACAGCGCCTCCGGCCGCGAGATCGCGATGATCAACACGATCGAGCAGATGCTCGCCGATCTCGGCATGACGGAGGGGCTCTCCCCGGCAGAGGCGACCGATCTGGCCGAGGAGATGCTGGCGGACTATCAGCGAGGCGTCGAGGCCAGCTCGTCGTGGGCAGAGGGGCATTGAGAATGCAGTACAGGCGTCGACTCATGGGTCTGACAGTGGTCGGGATCGCGGCGATCGGCATCGCACTGACGGGGTGCACCCCCGCAGCGGTCGAGCCGCCGTCGGTCAGCTGGCAGTCGGGCGAGCCCTCGGGTGAGCTCGAGTCGAGCCCCTGGGTGCAGGCGGTCCGCGCATCGGACACCGCCCTCAGCATCGCCGCTTTCACCCGCGACTACACGTCCGACGAGCTGCAGGACACCACGACCGAAGACGCGATCGATGCGGCCGCCCAGTGGCAGCGCGACGAGGCGAAGGCCGACCGGTTCTTCACCTACCCCGGCCCGGTGCCGATGATCCCGCTCTCGGTCGACGAGCAGGGTGACGAGGCGCTCGTGACCGTCTGCCAGGCGCAGGACTGGTATCTGGACGCCGACCGCACCACCGCGCCGGAGCCCGCCGAGGGACGAGAGGTCGTCTACCGCGTGATCCGCGACGGTGACACCCACCTCGTCGAGACCGACTCCGTCACGACGAAGGACTGCGATGTCGCAGGCGCGAGCATCGCCCTCTTCGACCCCCAGCCCGACCCGACCGAGACCTACTCTCCCGACGATGTGAAGGTGCCGTGATGACCGATCTCCAGTTCGACTCCGAAGCCGTCGGCGCCACCGGCAGCACGCTCCAGAGCACGGCATGGGGCATGAGCCTCGACGTCGACCTCTCCCTCGCCGGCTGCGGCAGCTCCACGGTCTCGGCCGCCGCCGACACCTGGGCGATGTGGGCCAAGGCCTCTCTCCTGCAGCTGCAGAGCATGACCGCCGGCGCCGGCGTGGTCGCCCGCGACTCCGCCACCGCATTCGAGACGCAGGAAGCCGAGATCACGGACTCGGCGAACAACGGCACCCCCTGATAACGGTCTGCATCCGCACCCGCGACAGGGCAGAATGGAACGCGGAGGTGCGCGATGAGCGAGACGATCGAACCCACGACGACGGCATCCGTTGATGCTGCCCTGACGAGCCCGCTGCACCTTCCGCATGACGCGGCCGTGTGCCCGAAGTGCTTCACGGAGCTGCAGGAGAACCGGAACTTCTGGCTCGCCCGCCCCGACGGCTCACGCCTGGTGGGCCTGGTGGTCTCCCGCGACGACATGCCGTCGGTCGTGGAGCAGCGTGCCGACCTCACGCGCTTCGGCGTGCCCATCGAGGGCTTCCGCCACCCGGCCCCCGACATCCTGGAGAGCTGGAGCGACCGTCTCACCCGCCTGATCGGCACCCTGCGCCCCGGAGACGTGCTGGTGGTCGTGTCGATCGCCGCGCTCGGTCGCGACAGCGACGAGGGCGCCAGGACGGTCGCAGAACTGCGCCGCCACGGCATCATCGTCAAGGTGCTCAGCCACAACGCGCGGCACCTCGCCGACGCCGCGGCCGCCACGCGCTGACCGCGCTGGGACCAGGGCGGCTCAGGCTTCGGCGGACGCCCCCGACGGTGCAGCCGGCAGTTCGAAGTACGACGCCTCGACGATGCTGTCGAAGAACCCGAGCAGCACGTGCGGGATGTCGCCGACCGGCGTCGAGAGGTTCACGAGCAGCACCTGCTTCGAGCCGGGGACCGTGTACCAGTAGTCGGCGGACAGCCGACGGATCGAGACCGCCCCCGCCTCAGCCGCCAACTCCTCCGGAGCCTCACGCAGGTCTTCCTCGTGGGCCAGCTTCTGCTCCTCGATGCTGTGCAGTCGGAGGATCGCGGAGCCGGGGATCTGCAGTCGGTGGGCGGTGTCGAGGTGGGGACGCTGCAGCTCGGTGAACACCTTCTCGAGCGTCGCGACGACCGCCTGCGGCGAGACCCCGATCGCCGGGGACATCCGCAGATCGGGCTGCTCGAAGACCGTGAGGGTCACCGGCAGCGGCGTGCCGGGACGCAGCTCGGTCATCAGGAACATCGCCTTGGCGTGCAGCGCGCGAGCACTCGCGACCGCCTCGGTGAGGTCGCGGCGGGTCAGCGCCCGCAACGTCGAATCCTCGTCGCGACGGCCGAAGACCTCGTCGACGAAGTCGGCGACCAGCGGACCGCTGTCGAGGTCGTTCAGCAGCACCGGGTGCCAAGCGCCGAGGAGTCGGAAGCGCAGCTCGGGCGTCGCCGCCTCGACGGCGACCTCACTCACCGGCGAGCTTCTCGATCTCGTAGTCGGGCACGTTCACGCCCACGGAGAGGCTCGGGCTCCAGTCGATGCCGAGCTCGTCGGCCGCTCGCTGCGCCTCGATCGCGCCCTCCTTGCCCTCGTACGTCGACCACGGGTTGAACTTCACGAACGCCGGCTTCGGCTCGGAGGCCTTCCAGGCCGACACCAGGACCGCGGTCAGGCTGTCCCCGGTCACCACGTATCCGAGAGGGACTTCGACGTCGATCACCCAGCCCGACGTCAGGCCGTCCTGATTCGGCTGCACCTCCACTTGGAGCGCTTCGGGGAGCGCGGCCTTCACCGCGTCGACCACGGGTGCGGGATCGGTCATTTCAGCCTCCTGGGTGGATGCGGGCGGAGTCTTCTCCGGCGCGGGCGCACCGGTCGGAAAGCACCCGGTCAGCAGCAACCCGGCGACGCCGATTCCTGCAGCGGTCAGTGTCAGGCGTCGGAACATCACTCACTCCATGCATATTCTTCGGTCGCGACCGTCGCACCGTCGTGGGCGTAGAACTGCTCCAGTCTCGCACGCTCGTCGGCGGGCAGATTCGCGAGCTGCTCCTGCCAGCTGATGTTGTAGAGACCCGCGTTATGCGCGCCGGCGTCGATCGCGGCCGGCTGGTGTCCGGGCGCGACGGGTGTGAACGTGCGCCAGTTGTCCTCCTGCCGAGGATTCACCGCGCCGTTGGTGAGCGTGTCGAGCATCGGCACCGGATCGCCCTGGTGCTGCATCGAGATGACCTGCGTCGTCGGCGGGATGCGCATGGCATCGATGGGAGATCCGCACGCCATCACGGCCTCGAAGTTGTACGCGCTCGACCGGTTCGCCGCGAGGTGCCCCGCCATGATGCCGCCCTGGCTGAACCCGACCAGCATCACGGGGTCGCCGTTCGGGCCCGGATCGATGCCGGCATCCTGCATCGCCTGCATCACGGCACGCTCGTACTGCGTCTGCAGCTCGGGCGTCAGCATGAGCGCGAGGTTGCTGTCGAGGTCATTGGTCGCCCCGGTGTCGTTGATCCCCTGGAGGCTCATGACCCAGTCCTGCGTCGACGGCAGCACGACCCGCCACCGGGTCACTCCGTCGGCGCCGACGACCTGCTCGACCCGGATCACGCCCTGCTCGTCGGCCGCGGACGTGCCGCCGAGGTCATCGACGAGCCCGGCCTCCGCGAAGGCGTTGTCGAGCGAGGCGCCGCTGACGGTCGACATCTGGTTGCGCCACGCCTCCAGCGCCTGCTGGTATTCGGCATCGGTCGCGTAGTCGGACCGCGACGGCATCGGGATGCTCCGCTCGTCGACTTCGAAGGGGGTGACCTCGGGGTCGGGCGCGAGCACGTCGGTGAGGATGCGGGTGATCAGCACCCCGCCGATGGTCAGCGCGACAGCACCGCCGAGCAGGGCGAGCACGGCGCCGAGCAGCGGTCCGCCGAGGAGGAATCCCGCCAGCCCGAGGACGATCGGGATGAGGGCGAGCAGCAGCACCGCCATGATCTTCGGCAGCAGCGCGTTCCAGATATCGGAGAGGGTGTCGAGGACCCCCTTGATGACATCCGTGACCCAGCGCCCGATGCCGGCGAGCAGGTCGCCCACACCCTCGAAGAACTGGGCGATGTTGTCGAGGACCGAGTCCTTGCCCTGACTGATGACGCTCTCGATCGCGCGGATGGCGGCCTGGGCCGCATCCTCCTTGCTCTGTGCTCCGGCGCGGAGACGAGCGACGATCGCGTTGATGTCGGACTGGGCGGCCGACGCCTGGCGTTCGGCACGGGAGAGGTCGTCGGCGGTGTCCTGACGCACGTCCTGCGGCGAGTTGCTCAGCCCCTCGAACCACTGCCGCCGCTGTGCATCGCCGGCCGCGTGCTCGGCCGTGCCCAACCGGCCCTGCGCGGCTTCGAGAGCCGGGATGTCCCTGGCCGCCTGCTCTTTGATGGGCGCGAGCGTCACGGCGTACGTGCGCAGCGCTGTGGCGGTCTCGTCGTAGCGCAGATACGCCTGCGACATCGAGGTCTGCAACTCGGCGGCGGTCGACCGCAGCGCCGTCGTCGACTTGCTCAGCTGCCCCGAGACGATGTCCTGCAGCGCCTGGGCGGCGTCGTTGATCGCGGTGGCCTGACGGGACAGCGCACCGGAGCGGGTCTCGAGCGTGCCGGGGTCGCCCTCGAGCAGCTGCGACCAGTCGTTCTGGTTCCAGAGACCGTTCATCGGAGAGCCTCGCCTTCGCTGCGCATGTCGATGAGGGAGCCGAGATCCGAGAGGACCGTGTCGATGCGCTCGGCCGGCGCGGAGAACGCGATGAGGTTCTCGGGAGGCAGCACGGCTTCGGCGGGGAGGGTCACGAACTCGGGAGCGGGCGGGGGATCGGCGACCGGGAACGGCATGGGCAGCGCCTCGATCGTCGGGAGACCGATGCCCGGGGCGGGCGCGATCGGCGCGCCGGGAAGGGCGGGCACATCCACCCGCGGGGGATCCGCGATCAGGTCGGGGAAGTCGGGGCCAGCAATTCCACCCGGCAGCGACGGCAGGGGCCCGGGAATCGGATCCGGAAGCGACGGCAGCACCGGCGCAGGACCGCCACCAATGCCGGGCTCGGGAAGAGACGGCAACGGCGCAGGAATCGGATCCGGAAGCGACGGCAGCACCGGCGCAGGACCGCCACCGATACCGGGCTCGGGAAGAGACGGCAACGGCGCAGGAATCGGGTCAGGTGCAGGACCGGGGGCCGGTGCAGGAGCCGGCGAGGGGCCGGGAGCCGGTCCAGGAGTCGGCCCCGTGGCGCCGTCCGGACCGCCGCCGACGGTGGGAGGCGTCGCGGTCTGGCCACCCTGCGGCCGCTCGACGTGCTTCATGCCGTCGGTGACGCTCTTCGCCATGTTGCGGTCGAGGTCGCCGAAGGTGTCGGCGATCGCCTGCAGGGTGTCGCGGATGCCTTCCAGGCTCTTCTGCAGCTGGCCGCGCTTGCGATCCCAGTTGCCGGCGAAGTCCTGCACCTTGCCGGAGAGGCCGCCGTGGCCGGTGAGCCCGGCGACGTCGTCACCGAACCGGTCGGCGTTCGCGAACGTCTGGATGGCGGCGCTGATCGATGAACGCGACGCGTCCAGCAGACTGCTCTCGAGCGTGAGGTCGCTCATCGTTCCCCCCCGGAGATGGATGAAGGTCGTGCAGGCGCACACGAGGGGATGCCGAGGTCGGCATCCCCTCGTGTGGTGTGCGGCGATTACTGGCGGATCTGCGCGGCCAGCTGCTCGTCGGTCGACTGCAGCGACTGGGCTGCGACGTCGAGGAAGCGAGCCATGCCCTCGATACCGGCGATGGTCGCGGTCGCGCCCTGGTTGAACTGCGCGTAGGACGCGTCGAACGCACCAGAGGCGGACGTGGTCACGAAGCCGCCCGAGACGAGCTGCGAGACGTATGCGCGGAGGTTCTTCAGCTGCGTTTCGATGTCCTGCTGGCCCGTGCGGAGACGGCCAGCAGCATCCTTCATGTCGGCGTAGCTGACTTTGAGGTTCGTCATGGTGTTACCTTCCGGTCGCCCCGGCGGGTGCCGGAGAGTTCTTGTGCTTCGAGACTAACGAAGCGGTTCTGGTCTGCAAATGGGGAGAAGTCCCCATCGGGTCTCGGATGTGCGCTCAAACGGTCTCGGGGATGACGAGCGGGAACTGCACACGCACCACCTTTCCGCGCTGCGCGAGCACCGCACGCCCCACCGGGAACTCGCCCCGACCGATCCGCGGCAGCGGGGCCTTGAGCACGAGCTCGCCGTCGATCGTCTCGGGCTGGAGCACGACGCCGCGGCGCGACTGCTTGATCTCGCCGAGCAGACCGAAGTTGCTCGTCCACTCGCTCGTGTCGCCCGTGAACAGCAGCAGCAGCTCGCCGCGACCGGCCCGCTTGACCAGGTCGGACAGCGGCATCTCCAGCAGCGACGACGCGAACTCCGCCACGCCCTCGACGGCCACGACCGGCTTGAGACCGGCTTCGGCCTTCTCGACGATCTCGGCGACGGCCGCCGTGCCGCTGATGCCGTCGGCCGCCGAAGCCGTCCACGCCACCGCGTTCTTCACCGGCGAGCGCGACGACCCGAGGTACAGCGTGGGTGTGCCCGGCCGCGCCCGCAGCATCTGCTGGGTGATCGCCGCGAGCGCATTGCTCTTCCCGCTCGCGGGAGGGCCGGCGATCACGAACGTACCGGTCGGCTCGATCCCGAACGGGCCGAGGTCGGCGTCGGAGAGCCCGACCACGAGCTGGTCGCCGAGGAGAGCGGGGACCTCGTCGATGCGGTAGCTCAGCGGGAGCGCCCGCACCGGCGGAGCATCCGGCACGCCGCGGCGCGACATGGATGCCGCCATCCGCTCGATCGCGAGGGACTGCTCCTTCATGCTGCGCGTACCCCCGACGATCGCGATCTGCGCCTCGTTCTCGCCGACGATCGCGCGTCCGGGCACCGACTCCGGGTTCAGCACGTCCTTGGGGACGTTGAGGATGTTGTACGCGTCGGTGTCGGACATGCGCAGCACCACGCGGCGCTGGATCATCGCGTTCAGCGCGCTCGGGATGCTCTGGAACCGGTCGGCCGACAGCACCACATGGATGCCGACCGCTCGTCCGTCGGAGAGCACCTCCTGCAGGGCGTTGTAGGTGTCGGAGCGACCGATCACGGCCTCGTAGTCGTTGCGGAACGCCGCGAAGCCGTCGATGAGCACCACGATGCGCGGCTCGTCGGACTTGCCTGACAGCGCGCGGTACTCGGTCAGGGTCGCCGCGCCCACCGCGGAGTAGGCATCACCACGACGATCGAGCTCGCTGCGCAGCGTCGCGAACAGCCGGGCCACGCGCTCGGCGTCGTCGCCCGAGATGACCGAGCCCACGTGCGGCAGCGGTTCCAGCATCCGCAGCGCGCCGGAGCCGAAGTCGAGCCCGTACACGTGCACGGGGCCACCGCGCGGCGTGATGCCGGCCGACACCGCGAGGGTGCGCAGCGCGGCGCTCTTGCCGGCGCCGCTGGTGCCGTAGATCACCATGTGGCCCTCGGTGTCGGGCAGGAAATGGAACGGCACCTGCTCCTGGCGCTCCGGCTGGTCGACGACGCCGAGCAGCAGGGCAGCGTCCGTGCGCTGCGGCAGCTTGAGTTGGTCGAACGTGGGCGCCAGCTCGTCGAGCCACGGCCGACGCGGCTTCTCGACCTGGGCCGCCTGAGCGGCGAGCACCATGGTGCTGACGAGCCGCTGCTGATCGTTCGGACCGAGGTCCTCATCGACCACGACCGCGTTCTCGTCGATGGGCAGCTCCCACGGTCCCTGGTCGGTGGTGCCGAACGAGGCGATCGCCACATCGACGCCGTCGCTCTCGCCGAGGCTCCAGCCACCGGCGTAGGCGGACTGGAACAGGGTCATGCGCCCCGGGCCGGTCTTCGCGATGCCTCGACCCGGTGTGCCCGGATCGAACAGCGAGGCGTCCTTCGTGCCGATCACGTCGTTGCTGTCGGTCTCATCCGCCATGCGCAGGGCGACACGGAGGTTCGTGTTCGCCCGCAGGTTGTCCTTGATGACACCGGCCGGACGCTGCGTGGCCATGATCAGGTGGATGCCCAGCGAACGACCGCGCTGCGCGATGTCGATCACGCCGTCGACGAACTCCGGGACCTCCTTGGCGAGGGCGGCGAACTCGTCGATCACCAGCACCAGCGCGGGCGGGGCCTGCGGGTCGCCGGCGCGCTCGAGCTCGAGGATGTCCTTGGCCTTCTTGCGGTTGAACAGGTGCTCGCGGTAGTGCAGCTCGGCCCGGAGGCTCACGAGCACGCGGCGCACGAGGTGCTCGTTCAGGTCGGTCACGATGCCGACGCAGTGCGGCAGGCTCGTGCAGTCGGCGAACGCCGAGCCGCCCTTGTAGTCGACGAACAGGAACGTCAGCCGCTCCGGGCTGTACTCGGTCGCCATGCCGAGCACCCATGCCTGCAGGAACTCGCTCTTCCCGGATCCCGTCGTCCCACCCACGAGGGCGTGCGGTCCCTGCTGACGCAGATCGAGCTGCAGCGCGCCCTCCGCGCCGGCGCCGACCAGGGCGCGCAGCTTGGGCTGGTAGCGCCGCGCCGAACCGGACTTGCGCCGGGAATGGAGCGAGTCATTCTGGGTCCAGCGGTCGACGACGCTCTCGGGCTGGGTGGCCATGTCGCGCCCGAGGAGATGCAGCATCGAGATGGCCCGCGGCACGTCGCTGCGGTCGAGGGCCACCTCGCCGGCGTCGGTCAGGCGGGCCAGGGCGCGCGCGAAGACGGCGAACTGCTCGCGCGTGAGCTCGTCGACGGAGAGGTTGTCCACCGTCTCACCGAGTCGCACGAAGTGCGCACTGTCGGTCTGACCGAGCTCCACGAACGTACGGCAGGATGCCGGGAGGGCAGCGGCATCCTCCGTGAGCCACACCGGGAAGATCCCGCGCATGGCGGCGCGCTCGGAGAGCTGGATGAGGCGTCCGCGGTCGATGGGCGCATCCGGGGCGATCAGCACCACGATCGCCGGCTTCGGCACCGAGTCGTTCCGGTTGCGCGAGGAGTCCTCGCCGACCTTCGAGCCGCTGTTCGTCGCGGCCTTCTCGGCCTGGAGTGCACCGAGCTCGACGGCTTCGCCGCCACGGCTGGAGCGCGTGTCGATCAGCTCTTCGAGACGGGCGACGATCTGCCCCGCCGACGACGGACCGTCGCCGATCGGCTGCACACCGAGCGCGGCCTGCGCCGACCAGGCGTGCGGCAGCCACTTCGCGTCGGCGAGCTGCGCACCCCAGCGCGGGCCCCACAGGCCCACGACACCGACGTCACCGGGCGCGTGCAGGCCGGCGATCTGGGCGAGGAGCGCTCGGGCGTATCCCGTGGAACGACCGCCGAGGCCGGCGATGCCGAGCGCGCCGACGTCTTTGAGGTCTTCCAGGATCGGCACCTGAGGCACGATCCTGGTGGAATCGATCACCGCGTCGAGCTTCTCCACGTACTCGGGGATCGCACGATCCCGGCCGTTGGAATCCTTCACGGAGCTGCGGGAGCCGGTGTCGCCGATACCGAGTCGCACGTGCAGGAACGACCAGTGCTCGGCTCGACGCGTCCAGATGGTGGGTCCGGCCGCGAGTGCGGCGTCGCTGACCTCGCGCAGCAGCGGAACTTCGCGCCGTCGCACGTCGATCTCGCGTTCGCGCTCGCTCTGCAGTCGGGCGTCCAGACGCTCCAGCTGCTCCTCGAACCGCTTCTTGTCCTCTTCGAGCTCCTGCTTGTTCTGGTTCCTGGTCGTGACCCAGGTGCCGATCATGAGCAGCGGCGACAGGGCCACGAACATCAGCGACATGGGGCTCTGGGTGAAGGCGAACATCGCGCCGCCCATGAGCACCGGGGCGACGAGCGCGAGCATCGGGAACGGCTGCTTGCGGGCGGGGACGGGCAGATCCGTGCCGTCGAGCTCTTCACCGAGGTAGCGTTCCTCGACGCGCGGCGATCGCACGAACTCGACCTGGCGGATCGAGGCGACGGCCGGCGAGGGCGCAGCGGCATCGGGCTCGACCTTGACCGTGATCGGGGTGTCGCCGATCACGACGGCGAGCTCCCCCTCTGCGGCGACCAGACGCACGACAGAGGCCCCGTCGATCAGGATGCCGTTCGCGGAGTTCAGGTCGATCATCTCGACGCGATCGCCGATCTCGAGCCGCGCATGGCGCTTGGACACCAGCGGATCGTCGATCACGACATCACAGGTGTCGTCTCGACCGAGCACGATCGTGCCGCGGGTGAGCGCGATCGATCGCGCTCCCGGCCCCGTGCCGACCTCCATGCGACCGATCACCGGGCGCTGCTGATACGTGGCGGGCACCACCCGGACGGTCGCTCCGTGCGCGAGACCGACGTGCGCGAAGGTCGACTCCGGCGCGAGCAGGTCACCCGAGCCGGCGACCACCGAGCTGTACGCCTCCAGCGTCACCGCGGTCGGATCGGCGGTGGCGAAGGATCCGAGCGGGTCCGCCCGGACGATCATCGCGGCGATCTCGCCGATCGTCGCCGTGTTCTCAGCGGTGACCTCGATGTCGCTGGATGCCGCGCCCTGACGGAGCAGGGTCAGCCGTACCTTCACTCGTTCTCTCCCTCTGCCTCACTCGGCTGCGGGGCATCCAGCAGCGGGAGGTCGTCTTTGCTCACCAGCCGTGAGGCGATGACGTGCTCGACCAGTCGTGCGCGGCGGTTGGTCGCGAAGCTGCGCTGACCGCCCCGCATACCCGGCACGCCGATGCGGTCGAACTTGTCGCACACGTTGTCGAGTTTGCGGTTGAAGCGCGTGACCGTCCAGCCCAGACGCTCGGCGGCGGCCGCCGATGAAGGGATCTCGCTCATGCCGGTGCCGTCGCGACGAAGCTGCGGTTCGGCCAGCGCGAGGATCAGCAGCTTCTGACTCTGCGTGAGGGGAACGTCGCCGATGGTCGAGGCACCCCCGTCGTCGTGCTCGCGCTTGGTGGCGCGGAACGTCGGCTCGGCGGCGTGCAGCACCAGCTCGTACGTGGTGGGACCGGCGCTGAACACGATCGTCGTGGTCTCGAACACCAGGGGCAGCCGCGCACCGGGGGCGAGCCACGCCTGCACACCGCCCGCCGAATCGGTCACGGTCGCGGTGAGGCGCGTGCCGACGTTCGCGAGCCACCAGAGCCCCTCGCCGTCGCTGATCTCGAGGAAGTGGCGGTGCAGGAAGAGGTTGTCGTCGAGTTCGAGGTCTCCCTCGCGCCCGACGATGAAGCGGCTCCCCGGTTCGATCGGGAAGTACTCCCCCGCGAACTCGACGGTGACTGCCGCGGGCGCGGTCATCCGACGCACCCCGTGGCGGGTTCCGAGGCGCGTCCGTCGCCGCGACGCAGCATCACCTCGATGCACACCTCGCCCGTCGACGCGGGGGTGAACGTGACCGTCTCGTCGGGCGCCTGCCGGACGGCGCCGTCTGCCGCACCACCCGTCTCGGACCAGATGAAGCTGTCGTCCTCGACCGGATCGGGGTTCGTCCACGTGAAGGTCACCTGGTCGCCCTGCCGTGTGCCGGTGAGCTCGGTGACCTTGGGCACCGCATCGGAGACCGGGTCCTGCGGGTCGACCTCCTGCGCGGTGGCCTCGGGCTGCGGCTCGGTGCCGAGGTTCGCGACCAGGGCGTTCAGGCCGAAGATCCCGCCGACGACCACGACGACGGCCGCCACGGCAGCCAGAGTGATCCACAGTCCCCTGCGGCTGCGCTGCGGGTGGTCGGCCGCCTCGGCGACCGGGGCGGGTGCGGCGGCCGATGCGGCGGGCGCCGCCGGCTCGATCCGGGGCGCCGCGACCGGCGCCTGCGGCTGCACGACCTGCGGCGGCCGCACGATGGTGCGATCATCGCGATCGGGCACCACCGGGGCGGCGGGAGACGGAGTCGCGCCCGGGACGGACGCCTCCACATCCCGGCGACGCTGCGTCTGCTCGACGGCCGGCTCGGGACGCGGCGGCATCTCGAAGCGCGGAGCGTCGGGCACGACGACCGACGGGCCCTTCGGCTGCGTCATCGCCGACGGCCGGGTCGCGCTCTGCATCCCCGGGTCGATGCTGACGATCTCCCGCACGCGGGTGAGCCCGTCGCCGTCGTCCTCCAGGTCCTCCGCCGGCGGGTGATCGTCGACGATGTCGATCGGCGTCACCGAGTGCGAGAGCTCGATCTGCACCTTCTGCAGCGCACGAGCGAAGGCGACGGCGCTCGGGAAGCGGTCGTCGGGGTTCTTCGCCATCGAACGGTCGAGGAGGCGCTGCAGGCTGTCGGGCGAATCGGGGCGGGCCAGGTTCGGCAGGGCGGCGCGTTCGATGCGCTCGATCAGGTCGGCGCTGGAGTTGCGCTCACCCGGCCGCTCGAACGGGGAGCGTCCGGCCAGCAGCGTGTACAGCGTGGCACCGAGCGCCCAGACGTCGGTGCGAGGACCGCTCTGCGGCGGCTCGGCGAACGACTCCGGCGGCGACCACGGGATCGACATCCCGGAGGACTCGCCCGTCGCACCGGTCGTCGACGCGATCCCGAAGTCGGTCAGCGCCGGACGGTTGTACTCGGTGACGAGGATGTTCGCCGGCTTGATGTCGCGGTGCAGCACCCCGGCACGGTGGGCGGTCTCCACTGCTCCGGCCACCTGGATGCCGACGCGCAGCGCCTCGGCCACCGAGAACGGCTCCTTGCGGGAGCGGATCTGGAGGTTCGGCCGCGGGCAGTACTCCATCACCAGGTACGGACGACCGTCGCCGGCGACGCCCGCCTGGTAGATCGTGACGATCGCCGGATGCGTCGACAGCATCGCCATGACGTTCGCCTCGTCGGCGAACTCCTGCGCCGCACCGCTGGAGATGCGGTCGGCGAGCAGCACCTTCACCGCGACGCGACGCCGCGGCATCTCCTGCTCGTACAGGAACACGTCGGCGAAGCCCCCCGTGCCCAGCGGCTCCACATAGGTGAAGCCGGGCAGCGAGGGCGGCGGCGAGGGGCGTCGGTTCACGGCAGGTCCTCGAACGCGACGGTCACCCCGTCGCCGAGGTCCACCACATCCCCGGACAGGACGAGAGTCTGCTCACCGGGGTGCAGTCGCATGGGGTCGGCGCCGGGACGCAGCAGTGTCGAGCCGTTCGTGGTGTGCAGGTCGATGACCACGACCGTGTCGCCCTCCGGCCGGATCTCGAGGTGGCTGCGCGAGATGTCCTGCTGCGGGCTGTCCACCGCGATCAGATGCGGCAGGTTCGCCCCGCTCGCGCGGGTGGAGCGCGGTCGGCGTCCGATGATGACCGTCCGGTCGAGGGTCACCACCTGCCCCGACGACACCCGGATGCGCCCCGAGGACGCCGGGGCCGCAGCGGTCACCGGGATGACCTCGGTGGGAGCCTCGGGTGCCGCGGGCGCGCTCTGTCGCAGACTGCGGAGCTCTTCGGCGGAGATCGTCGCACCGTCGTGATCGCCGGTCGCGGCACCGGCGTCGACGGCGGGCGTCTCCGGCTCCTCGCTCGGGCGGACCGCGGCGGCCTCGATCGGGGTGTGCACGGTCGCGCCCCACAGGTGGTCGAACTCGTCGACCGGCGGAGCGAAGGTCGCCTCCCCCGGCACCAGCGTCGACTCGATCATGTCGGCGTCGGCCACATCTGCCGCGGCTTCGGCGTCGGCTTCGGCGTCGGCTTCGGCATCGGCATCCGGTGTCTCGTCGGCGACGTCGCTCGGGGGCACGGCGGGCAGATCGGATGCCGCGTCGGGTGCGGGCACCGACACCACGGGCACGGCCCCGACCCCGGGTGGTGGCGGCAGCGGGACCGAGGTGCCGGCCACCGGAGCCGGGGGCGCAGCGACGACGGAGGGCGCGGACGCCGGTGCGGATGCCGGATCGAGCACGGGCGCCGGGCCCGCGGCGACCGCGATCGCCTCGGCGTCGGCCGGCTCGATGTCAGCGCTCACGGCGGCCGCGAGCACGATGCCGCTCTGCACGGGGAGCGCGGATCCGGAGCCGCCCTCGTCGACCGTGATCTCCACCTTCGATACCCCCGGCACGAAGCGCTCGCTCCACGTGGTGACGTCGGCGCCGGAGAACGTCTGGGCCTCGGCATCCGCGCCGGTGACCCGCACGGCGAGCGAGCCGCGCACGGCCACCCTGGCGTCGGTGCCCTCCAGCACGGCCGCGACGAACGGCGGCATGTCGGCGAACGAACCGCCCGCCTGCGTCGTGAGCACGTCGATGACCGTGGCGAGGCTCCGCTCGCGCGGCAGCCGATCCCACAGCGCGGCGACCGTCTCGCCCGTGGCGTCGGGTGGCAGCGCCACCAGTGCCCCCGGAATCACGATCAGGTACCACTGTCCCGGTCGGTAGATCGTCTGCATCAGCGAACCCCTCCTGCTGCGGCTTCTCGTGGACGCGTGTCGGCATCGACGTCGTCGGCCTGGAGCAGCGCGCCCCGGCGCGCCGCCACCGACACGGCATCGACGATGACCACGGTGATGTTGTCGCGACCGCCCGCCTGCACGGCCTCGTCGACCAGAATGTCGGCCGCCCGCTGCGGGTCGGGCTCGGCGGCCAGGATCTGCGTGATCCGCTCGTCGGAGACCTCGGTGGTCAGACCGTCGGAGCAGATGAGCATCCGATCGCCGAGCTCCGCAGGGAACAGCCAGTAGTCGGCGTCGCCGGTGCTGCTGGCGCCGATCGCCCGCGTGATGATGTTGCGACGGCGATCCGTGGCCGCCTCCGCCGCGGTGAGCTCGCCCGATTCGATGAGCTCCTGCACCACCGAGTGGTCGACGCTGATCTGCTCGAGCTCGCCGTCGGCGAGGCGGTAGGTGCGCGAGTCGCCGATGTTCACGGTGAGCCAGTAGCCCATCCCCTCGACCGAGGCGACGACGACGCCGCTCAGCGTGGTGCCCGCGCGGCCGCTGCCGTCGGTGGACAGGGCCTCGACCGCCGACCGTGCGCGGGCAAGCGCCTCGAGCAGATCTTCGAGCTCGAGGTCGACCCGGCCGATGTAGCGCGCGAACTCGTCGATGACGGTCGCGCTCGCGCGCTCGCCCGCCTCGTGCCCGCCCATGCCGTCGGCGACGAGGAACAGTGGCGGGCTCGCCATGTACGAGTCCTCGTTGAGCGGGCGGCGCAGGCCCGAATGGGTCGCGGCGCCCGTGGCGACGATGAGCGGACGGGTCATGCGTATCCTCCGACCATGACGACGCGGTCGCCGATCTCGATCACGTCGCCGAGCTTGATCGGCACGCGCTGGCCTGCGGGGCAGGAGATGCGCTGGCCCTCGCGCACGAGGGTCAGCCCGTTGGTGGAGTGACGGTCGAGGATCCAGCCGCCCGAGGTCTCGGCCGCGGCCTCGAAATGCGTCTTCGACAGAGAGAGGGTCTCGTCGCGCACGGGTACGACGACGACGCCCTCCTCGGGGGCGGGGTTGCGCCCGAACACGGTGCGACGCGAGACGGGGATGCGCGTCCCGTCGTCCCACGTGAACACCAGCCGGTGCCCCGGGATGCTGATGCGGGTCTCTTCGAGGTCGTCGTCCGCCGGCGCGGGTGTCGGCGCCGCGGCAGCGGGTGCGGTCGCAGCCGGTGCTGCGGCGGCGGGTGCGGCCGGTGCTGCGGCGGCGGGTGCGGCCGGAGGGGTCGGCGGTGCCGGCGGTGCTGCCTGCGTCACCGGCGCGGGTGGCACGGGCGGTGCCGCGGGTGCGGGCGGAACCGGCGGGGCGGCGACGGGCGCCGGCGGGGCGGGCGGAGCCGCGACCGGCGCGGGAGCCGCAGGAGCTGCGGGAGCCGCAGGGGCGACAGGCGCTGCGGGTGCCGGAGCCTTCGCGGGCGACGACGGCTGGGTGACCCCGGGGACGTAGGCGATCATGCCGGAGTCCTGCACGGGGGCCGTGTAGCTCCGGGCGACCGGCGCCGGATCAGCGGGCGGGGCCGGCTCCGCGGCCTGTGCGGGTGCCGGTGCGGCTGCGGGATGCGCCGCCGGAGCGAATCCCGGCATCGGCGCCGGAGGAAGGCGCTCGAACGACGGTGCAGGCAGGAGCGGTGGCGCCTCGGGCACCGGTGCCTCCTCGACGACGGGTTCCGGTGCGGGCACCCGGGCGTCGAGCATCAGCGACGACGCGACCTTGTCATGCCATCCCTGGAAGCGGCCCGAGCCGTCGAACAGCGGGCTGAAGTAGCCGACGACGATGGCTCCGGCGAGGCCGAAGATGATGTTGCGGAGCAGCGCGCGCCCGAACCCGAGCGGCTCTCCGTCGGCGGCGGAGACCAGGCGCAGGCCCTTCGCCCGCATCCCGATCGAGCCCTTACCCGCCTGCATGACGGTGTACACGATGAACCAGGCGAGCAGCACCAGGCTCACGATCGGGCCGCCGATGAGGAGCACGGTGATCGAGGCCTCGAGTCCACCCGAGAGCATCGAGGCGAGCAGCAGGCCACCGCCGAGAACGATGCCGAGTCCGCCGGCGATCAGGGCGTCGATGACGTAGGCGACCGCGCGACGGGAGATCGGCGCGATCTGATCGAGCGCTGGCTGCGTCATGGGGTCTCACTCTCGGAGGACGAAGTCGTCGTGCTGTTCTTGATGGTGCCAGGTTCGCGACGAACGCGCGCGGCCGCCGCTTCCTTCAGATTCTGCAGTCCGTTCGAGACCGCCGTGCCGCCGACCAGGGACCGCACGCTCAGTCGCGCCTTGACGCGCTTCCAGAAGCCGGCCTCTTTGCCGAGTCCGCCGACGATCTCATCGACCTCGTGCCAGAAAGACTCCACGTCCTGCGGGCTCGGTTCGGCGGGACCGAACACCTCGGCGTCGGCGCGCTCGGCCAGCGCGGTGACCTGCGGGACAGTCAGGGAGGACGCCACGACGGCGGCCTCTTCGATGCGGGTGCCACCGGGGGCCAGACGCGCTCCGTAATCGACGGCGCGGTCGGTCAGCTCGTCCCAGCCGCCGCTGATGCGGTCGGAGGTGCGAGCGGCAGCGCGACGGGAACGGCGCTTCGCGGCCTTCCATGCGCCGATCACGATGAACGGCGAGGCGAGCACGGCGATCACCGCGAGGGAGATCCCGCCGATCAGCAGGATCGCGCCGATGATGCCGGCGAGGTTCAGGCTCTCGTCCTCCGACTCGCGGTCGTCGGGCAGCGTCGGCGGCAGGTCGACCGGCTCCTGCGGCGGGGGCGGCGGCTGCAGCACCTGCGGCTTCGGGTCGACGCGGGGCTTGGTGTTCTGATCGTTCGGGACCTGATCTTCGGGCGGGGTCGGGTTGAACGTCATCCATCCGACGCCCTCGAAGTTGACCTCGACCCACGCGTGCACGTTGTCGCCGGTCGCCGTGAAGACCGCTTCTCCCGCCTGCTCATCGTCGGGGTAGTACCCCATGACGACGCGGGCGGGGATGTCGAGCTGTCCGGCGAGCAGCGCCATCGCCACGGCGTACTGCTCATCGTCGCCGATCATCTGGTCGGCGCCGACGAGCGTCGAGATGCGCTCGGCGGTGTGCCCGGCACGCGACAGCACCTCTCCCTCGAGGCCGTGGCTGAAGAAGCCGCCCTCGGAGAGGAAGGTCTCCAGCGCCCGCACCTGCTCGATCGGCGTCTCGGCACCCGCCACGGTCTCGGCGGCGAGCGAGGTCAACTCTTCGGGCACGTTGCTGGGCTTCGGCATCGACACCTTGCCGAACGCCACCTCGGCCAGCTGCTCGTCGTCGGGCTCGCTCGGCATCACGGCGTCGACCGCGTACTCGTCGCCCGCAGTCAGCTTCGGCGTGGCCACGGCCGTGCCGGTCACCGTGTTGACGAAGGTGCCGCGGCGCAGGTCCTCCGCGCGGTCGCCGTCGAAACGGATCTCGGACAGTTCGCCGGCCGTCGGCATCCACACGCCGCGGTACTCGTCGATCTCGAACTTCAGCGTGACGGGGACGCCCTCGGCCTCCGGCGCCATGTTCGACCGCAGCGGAGCAAACGCACTCGACGACGTCGGACCGCCGTCGGTGACGTTGTAGACCATGCCGTCGAACTGGTCCATCACAGCCGTGCGGATGCGGGCGCCCTTGGGCAGACCCTGCACGGTGAAGAGGGTCTCCTCGGCCTCATCGCGCACGTTCTTGCGGAAGGCCTGCAGCGGGCTCGGGTAGTCGCGGATGTCGAACGGCGGGATGATGACGTCGCGGAACACGTGACGCGGCTGTGCGGGGGTCGCGACCGCGGCCGTGGCGACACCCGCCCCGCCCGCGACTGCCAGCACGGCCACTCCGGCCAGCAGGCGCCGAGTGCGCATGTGCGCCGCCCGGGACGGATCGACCTCGCTCACCGACACGGCCATGTTCTGCGGCGCCCAGAGCTGACGCAGTGCCAGCCACGACATGCTCACCACAGCGAACACGAGCCCCTGCACGAGGGGGAAGGCCGGCTCCGGCGTGCCCAGCGCGATCACGAGCATGAGCAGCACACCGGCCGGCAGCAGCGCCCACGCGACCTGCGACAGGCGCAGTGCGAGCGAGGCGGTCAGCGTGGTCACCACGAGCGCCAGCAGGAACGGGACGATCAGGTGCCCGTCGGCCGCTGCCACCGGGGCGACCGTGGTGAGCATCTGCTTCCACGCGGTGACCGTGCCCAGCGCGAGCTTCTGCAGCGTCTCGAGCGTGGGGATGAATCCGAGGATCGCGGTCTGCGGCAGCGCGAACGCGGCGCCGAACACGAAGTACGCGGCCACGGTGAGCCCCGCGACGGTCAGGATGCCCCAGCGCCGCCACGTCGCGACGGCCGCGATCGCGAGGCCGAGCAGGATGCCGCCGATGACGGCGGGGAGAAAGGAGGGCCCGGCGAAGGTCGGCCAGAATCCGACCATCGACGTCGCGACCAGGAGAGCCGTCGCCCCGAGGTCGAGGATCCAACGCCGCGGGGTCAGCGTGGCGGACGCGGTGGCGGGCGCGGTCATGCGAGCACCTTCTGCAGAGCGAGGGGAATCTGTTCGAGCGCGCCGACCGTGACGACGTCGGCATCGCCGATGCGCCGCAGCGTCGGTGCGGTCGCGGTCGTGTCGGTCACGACGGCGAGCACCTTGGCGCCGAAGGGCAGCCGCGAGCAGGCGAGGCGGAGGTCGTCGGAGGGCACGCGGGAGCCGCACACGAGCACCACCACGCTGGCGAGCGGCATCGTGGCCGAGACGATGCCGGCGAGGTCGGCGATCCCGCCCTCCTTCGCCTTGCTGTTCTCGACGGCGGCGAGGGAGTCGAGCAGCTGCTTGCCGGTGCCGGCGGGCAGCTCCCGGCCCTGCACGCGCACGTCGACGCGCTGCGAGTCGCGGAGGGCACGGAGGCCGATCGAGCCCGCGGCGGAGATGCCGAGCTCGAAGTCGTCGGCCGTGGCGTATTCGTTGAGGGAGCGGGACAGGCCGATCACGAAGTGCGAGCGACGGGTCTCCTCGTACTGACGGACCATCATCGTGCCCGTCCGGGCGGTGGACTTCCAGTGCACGTGACGCAGGTCGTCTCCGGGCTGGTACTCCAGGAGCGCGTGGAAGGAGACGTCGTCGCGGGAGAGGTCCGCGGCCGGAAGCCCCTCGAGGTCGCGCAGGTAGCCGAGCGACTGGCCGTCGAACAGCACGGTGCGCGGGTGCACGAACAGGTCGACCGGATCGTCACGGCGGTGCGCGCGCTCGAAGAGTCCGAGCGGGTCGCCGCGGACGACGCTCACGGGCCCGACCTTGACCACGCCGCGGCGCTGGGTGGGGATGGCGAAGAGCTCCTCCGCCTCCTCTCCCGGTGCGAGCCGCTGGATGCCGAACTCGCCGCGGCCGGAGCCGACGGGGAGCACCACGCGCGAGGGCAGGATGGCCCGGCTGCCGCGGTTGGCCAGGGTGAGGGCGCCGACCGCGCGCTCCCCCACGACCACACGGGTGCGGGCGAGGTCGAGCGAGACGTCGTAGGCGGTGCGGCCGATGAGGAACAGCGCGCACACGCCCACGGCGATCGCGATGACTGCGGCGGCGATCGTGAACTCCGACCAGCCGGCGATCTGCCCGATCACCCAGAAGCCGACGGCGATGGCCATCAGCACCCAGGCCAGCGGGCGGATCGCCGCGGTGATCTTCCGGAGGCGCGTCAGCACACGCGCGCCGATGACGGCCGCGATGTCACGCCATCCGGCGTCGCGTTCCGTCTGCGGCGGCGCCGACTGAAGAGCCTCCGCGGTCATCAGGCCGCTGCTCGGGCCTGAGGTGCCGCGACGCCGTCGAGGACGCGGGCGATGACGGTGTCGCTGCTCGTACCGGCGAACTCCGCCTCGGCGTCGAGCAGCAGACGGTGCTGCCACACGGGCCGCGCGAGGGCCTTGATGTCGTCGGGCAGCACGAAGTGGCGGCCCTGCGCAGCGGCCCACACCTTGGCGATGCGGATCATCGCGATGGCACCACGCACCGAGACGCCCAGGCGGATCGCGCCGTCCTCACGGGTCGCCTCGGCAAGCTCCGCCACATAGCGCAGCACGGCCGGCTCGACGTGCACGGTCGCAGCGAGGTCGGCCATGTCGGCGACGGCGCTCGTCGTGATGATCGCCGAGAGGCCGGCCGACGGGTTGCGGTCGGATGCTCCGGCGAGGATGCTCTCCGTGACCGCGAGGTCGGGGTACCCGATCGACGTCTTGATCAGGAAGCGGTCGAGCTGGGCCTCGGGGAGCTTGTAGGTTCCCGCCTGCTCGATCGGGTTCTGTGTGGCGATGACGAGGAACGGGCGACCGGCCTCGTGCGTGACGCCGTCGACCGTGACCCGCGACTCCTCCATGACCTCGAGCAGCGCCGACTGCGTCTTCGGCGAGGCGCGGTTGATCTCGTCGGCCAGCACGATCGACGCGAAGATCGGGCCCTTGTGGAACTCGAACCGGTGCGACTGCTGGTCGTAGATCGTCACACCCGTGACGTCGGACGGCAGCAGGTCGGGCGTGAACTGGATGCGCGCGCTGGTGCCCTGCACGGTCGCCGCGAGCGCCTTGGCGAGGCTCGTCTTGCCGGTGCCGGGGGCGTCCTCAAGGAGCACGTGGCCCTCGGCGAGCATCGACGCCATCACGAGACCGACGATCTCCTTCTTGCCCTGCACCGCCTTGTCGACGTTCTCGACCAGTCGCTGGAAGGTGCCCTGGAACCAGGCGGCCTGCTCGGGGGTCATTGTCATGAGTGTGGGGTTCCTTGTCGTAGGGGAATTCGTGTGGCGGGAGCGATGGCCTATGGCCAGCTGGTGCCTTCGGATGCGCCGATGCCCTGGATGTCGGCCTGCAGCGTCCTGCCCATGCCGCCGTGCCAGCACGAGAGCTGGATCGTGCCGTTGGCAGGCACGTTGTAGCGGTTGTAGGTCGAGACCTGTCCGGACGACGAGCGGTACGGCTGGCCGTTGTCGAGGCAGCGGATCATGTACGTGCCCGCGGGCACGTTCGCCGTATTCAGGTTCAGGTAGTAGCACGTGTCGGGACTGCAGTTTCGGGAGTCGACCCCCTGCGAGGCCCACCAGCGCGGCTGCGGTTTCGCCTGCGCGGTGTTGCCGGCGACAGCGCTCTCATCCGACCACGCGCCGGTGTTGTCCATCGCCCGGGCCTTGATGCTGTGGTACTCGCTGTACGAGCCGACGTTGACCGAGCCGACCATCCCCTGGTTCTGCCACCCGCCACCGTCGATGCTGATCTGCACGACCTGGATGTCGCGCCCGTTCGGCGAGCCGTTCGCGTTCCAGTTCAGGCGCACCTGGCTCTCGAGCGACTCGGCGCTCACGGCCGGCGGGTGCGGCTTTCCGTGCGGGTTGCCCGTCGCCGAGTTCGAGACGGCGCCGGCGTAGCTCGACCCCGCGAAGTCCGTTGTGAGGAGGCGGGTGACGGCCCGTACCTCGACCGTGTAGTTCTGGCCGTTCGTGAGTCCGCCGATGGTCTTGTTGCCCGGCAAAGCGTTCCAGTTGCCGCCGTTGAGCCGGTACTCGTAGAAGATCTCGCCGGAAGACGCGCCACCGCTCGACCCCGGACGGTAGTCGATGACGAGTGCGCGGTCGAGCTCCTGCGTGACTCGCAGGCTCGTCGGCGCTCCGGGAGCGATCACGCCGCGGCGGGGTGCCGACGGGGCGCTCATGTCACCCCAGCCGGCCTTGTTGTAGGCCTGGATGCGGTAGGTGTACGCCGTCTCCGAGGTGTCGACGACGACCGCCTGGCTCGTCGCCTCGGGGCCGGGGGTGATGGTGCGCACGACGGCGCCGCCGCGCAGCACTTCGAGCCGGTAGCCGCGGATCGCGTCGCCGTTCTTGTCCGGCGCCGCCCAGTTCACCTGCATCTGCGCCTGGTTGCCGACGGGCGAGAGCTCGACCGTCGTCGGGGCAGCCGGTGCCAGCGGAGGGCCGGCCGGGATCTCGGAGCCCGACCAGCCGCTCCAGCTGGAGGGGTCGGGCGCCTTGTTGTGCGCCTGCACCTTCACCTGGTAGTCCGAGCCGTTCTCCAGCCCCTCCCACGTGATCGAGTTGCCCGTGACCTCCTTCTGCGTCACGCCGGAAGGCGGCGCGGGCGAGATCTCGAGCGTGTACCGATCGACGGGCGAGCCCGGCGTGGTCGGGGTGACCCACGACACCTGGAGCGACTTGTCGCCGAACTTCAGGGTCGGCGGGTTGGGGGTGTCCGGACGCGCGTCGGGGCGTGCGGGCGCCGAAAGGGCGGACGGATCGGACTCGCCGACGCGGTTGGTCGCAGTCACCTGGAACGTGTACTCGACGTTGTTGGTGAGACCGTCGAGCGTGCAGGTGGTCGACTGGCACTCCTTGGTGTACGCGCTGCCACCGACCGACTTCACGGTGTACTTCGTGATCTCGGCGCCGTTGTTCGATGGCGCCGAGAACGACACCACGACCGTGCGGTCCTGCACGCTCGCGATGACCGGGACGCCCGGCGCATCCGGCACATCCTGCACGGTGACGACGATCTGGCCGTTGACCTCGCGGTCGGCATCCTCGGTCGCATCCTGGATGCGGTAGCGGACGACGAGCGTTCCCACGAATGATTCGTTCGGGGTGACGGTGACCTCGCTGTCGGTGAACGTGACCTCGCCGGAACCCGACTCCGCGACCGCGGTCACGATCTTCAGCGGCGTCTCGGGGAACGGGTTGTAGTCGTTCGCGAGGGCGGGCACGGTGATGGTCTTGCCCGCATCCGCTTCGGCGACCGTGTCGGTGTTCGCCGCCGGCATCGGCCTCGTCGACGCCGTGACCATGACCTCGACCGTGCCCTCGACCGGTTCGGTCGTGCCGTCGGAGATGCGGATCTTGAGCGTGACGGCGGTGCCCTTCTTGGCGTTCGACGCGGCCTCGACGACGAGCTTGTCGTCACCGTCGATGCGGGCGGAGATGCCCTTCTCCTCGCCGCCGACGAGGGAGTAGTCGTGCTTGCCCTCGTCTTCGGGATCGGGATCGTCGGTGAGTGCGGCCAGGTCGAGCGAGGTCGCCGGCTCGCCGGGGGCGACGTTGACCTGCCCCTGCACGAAGGTGGGCTGCTGGTTCTCGGGCGGCAGCACGTTGATCGGGATGCTGAGCGTGGCCTTGCGTCCCTCGGGGTCGTCCGGCCCATCCCCATCGGTCACCTCGAACGTGAGCGAATCCGGTCCGAAGAAGCCCTTGGCCGAGGTGTAGACGAGGGTCTTCGCGTCCTTGAGCAGGTCGGAGCCGTCGGCGTGGTTCGCGCTGATCTTCGCCTTCTCAGTGATCACCACGTCACCACCGCCGGCGACGGTGACGTACTTCGACAGCGGAACCTCTTCGGTCTCGCCGCTGACGACCTCGAGCGGCTTCGTCGAGGTGAGCGTCGGGCGCAGGTCGGCGCGCGAGGGCACGAAGATGAACGCCGATGCCTGCAGGTCGTCGCGGTCGGTGAGCGTGTAGCGGATCAGCTGCAGCTCGTCGGTGACGGTGACGCGCACCTTGCCGTTCTCGAGCTGCGTGCCGCCCTCGCCGATCGCGACGGCGAGGCTGTCGGTGGTGCCGTCGGGGTCCTCGTCGTTGGCGAGGATGTCGAGGTCGGCGCTCAGGCCACCGTCCTTCAGATCCACCGGCTGCAGCCGGTCGTCGCGTGCGACCGGCGCGCGCAGCGGAACGTCTTCGTCGACGGTGATCTGCAGGGTCGCCGTCGCCTCGGCCCCGCGGGCGTCGACGGCGGTGTACTGCAGCGAGGTCTCGGTCGGGCCGTTCGGCGCCTGCACGAGCACCCGGTCGCCGGAGACACGGGCCTCCAAGCCCTCCGGGAGCTCGAGGCCGTCTTTGAGGAGCGAGACCTTGTCGCCCTCGGGGTCGGAGTCGTTCGCGAGGACGGGCACGGCGATCTCGCGGCCCGGTCGCACGACCACCGCATCCTTCACCGCATACGGGGGCTGGTTGATCTGCTCGGCCGGGGCGATGCCGACGCGGATGGTCGCGACGCCCTCTGCTCCGAGCCGATCGCGCACGCGGTACTTGAACACGTCGACACCGGACGCCCCGTCGGAGGCCTCGTAGGTGAAGTAGTTCGGACCGTTCGTGATGCGTCCCTTGCTGGGGCTCGATTCGATGCCGACCAGCTCGACGGAGTCGCCGTCGGTGTCGATGCCGTCGAGCGGCACCGCGATGTTCACCTCGGTGCCGGCGAGTGCACGGGCGACGAGGTCCTGCGGACGGGGAGCCGCGTTGTTCTCCTCGTCGATGGGGAGGATCTGGATGGTGACGTAGCCGGCGGCCTTCTGCTGGCGCGAGTCGGCGACCTCGTACGTGAGGTACACGGTCTTGGCCTCGGGGCCCGCCTTGAAGCGCACGGTGTCCTGCGAGACGAAGGCCTCGCCGTCTTCGGGGTCGACGAACGGCTCGATGAGCTCGGGCTCGACGTGCATGACGTCGTCGCTGGGGTGCGTGTCGTTGTCGAGCACCGGGATCGTCACGACATCGCCGACGCGGACGGTCGCCGTGTCGGGGTTGGCGATCGGCTGCAGGAGCTCGTCCGGGGCCGGGATCGGGATGACGACGACCTCGCCCTCGGCCGACTTGGACCCGTTCGAGATGCGGTACTTGACGCGCACCTGCTCTTCGAGGGCGCCCTGATCCGTGATCCGCAGCGTCTCGTGGTTGAGGACCGAGACCGAGATGCCGCTGCTCGGCTCCAGTGAAACCGACTGCACGACGAGGATGCCGCCGGCAGGGTCGGTGTCGTTGTTGAGCACGCCCAGCAGCACGTCGCCGCCGGTGGGGAGTAGTGCCACGTCGCGGACGGCGATGGGAGGCAGATCGGTCTCCGACTCGGGCATCACGTCGACGCGGACGATGCCCTCACCGTTCTTCGGACCGGTCGTCACCTGGTACTGCACGTAGTAGACGCCCGGCTTCTCGGCCATGAACGAGAAGGTCTTGTTCGGCGTGTTCGGCACGATCGTCGCCCCGGGGGTGTCGAGCACCCGGCTCAGACGCAGCTGCTCGCGGGAGGTGCTCGTGTCGTTCGCGGTCGGGGCGACGGTGACCTGCTCACCGGCCCGTGTGATCACGTGGTCGGCGTTGGTCTTGGGGTTCGTCGAGCCCTGCGGGCGCACGTCGAGGGCGATGGTCGCGGTGCCGAGCTTGCCGAAGGCATCGGCGACGGTGACCTGCACGTCTTTGCGCCCCTGCAGGCTCGCGGTCGCCTTGTAGGTGATCTGACCGTCCTTGCTGAAGTCGACCTCGTCGCCGGGGGCGGCGAGCACCTCCTTGAGGTAGATGTCGTCGCCGTCGGGGTCGATCCAGTCCGGGAGGATGTTGTACGAGATCGTGCCGCCGGTCTCGACCGCGAGCGAGGTCTTCCGCTTCGACGTGGGGCCGGCGTTCTCACTCCAGTCGTGCACCGCGAGGGAGACGACCGCAGTGTCCTTGCCCTTGCGGCCGTCGTCGACCTCGTAGGTGAAGCTGGCGGTGCCGGAGGCCTTCTCGCCGACGGTGATCTGCAGCGAGCCGCCGTTGTTGATCGGCTGCACGGTGCCGATGGACGGCTGCGCCTCGGCGAGCGCCGCGACGAGCACATCGCCATCGGGGTCGTTGTCGTTGTCGAGCACGGGCAGCAGCGTCGTGGCGCCGGGGCGCACGCCGTAGGAGTCGTCTTCGGCGATGGGAGGCGTGTTCTCCTCGCTACGCTCCGGGAGCGTGGTCTCGACCGTCTCCTCGGTGGAGTCCTCCTGGTTCTCCGTCTCGCCCTCGGGCGGCGTCAGGTCGTTCCAGTTGTCGACGCGCTGCAGGCTCTCGTTGGCCATCCAGGCGGCGCCGCCCACCGCGTCGTTGAGGATGATCACGTCGCGGTTGACGCGGAACGTCAGGCTGGCGGATTCCTCGGCGCCGTCTATCGGGGCGTTCACGTCGTTGCTGTCACCCGGGCACTCGCGGATGAAGGTCGCCGACCCCGCCCAGGCCCCGTAGGTGCAGCCGCGGAGCCAGACCGGTGCCGCAGCCGTGCCCTCGCCGCCCGCGGAGGTCTGCTCCGGTTCGCTGCCGTCGAGCGGCACGCGCACGAGCGCGGTCGGGGTGGCGATCGCGACGGCGTCGGTCTCGGCCGACGCCTGCTGCAGCACGGCATCCGCCGCGCCCTCGACCTCGGTGCGGAGGCCTCCCGGCGTCGTGACGACTCCGGCCGCCTCGTCGAACACGACCGGCGTGCGTCCGACGGCGGTGATGGTGGGGCGCACCGACAGGTCGAGTTCGCCGACCGACGAGGTCGCCGTCTCTCCCGGAGCGCCTTCGTTGTCGACGGGCACAGTGACGACCTCGCCACGTTCGCCGGAGAGGGCGAAGACGGTGCCGTCTTCGGCCACCGTGACGTCGGAGTTCTCGCCGAGTTCGACGACCGGCTCGGCCGCCTCGATCTCGAAGGAGGCGATGCCCTTGACCGGTACGACCCAGAGGTCGCCGGACTTCTCGTCGAGGATGGCCGCGGTGTTCGCCCCCATCGCGACCTTGGCCGACGAGGGGATGATCGTGGAGTCGCCGAGAGAGACCCGGGCCGGATCGATCGCGGTCACGGTGGACGCGCTCTGGTCGACGACGAGCACGTTGGCCGCGGCCTGGAGGATGTCGTAGTTCTCGCTGGTGGTGCGCAGACCGCCGTCGAGGATCGTGGACTCGTTGTTGAAGTGCCCGACGAGCAGGCTCGAGGTCTTGGTGATCCAGACGCCGCCGTCGTTCAGGTCGACCTTGGTGGTCGGGAAGCCCTCATAGGTGAAGGCCATGGTCGTGATGGCGATGACGCCGACGGTGACGCCGGCGGCGGACGCCAGCGTCTTGGGTCGCGCGCGCATCCATGACAAGGCCTTCATGCCCGGTTCCCCCCCAGGGTCACACTCTCCGATTACTCATGCGCAGGCCCGACTGGTCGCTGAGCACTCGTACATCCTAACCGCGTCGCGGAATATCACTCGATGGGCAGATATCCCCATCACCCTCCGTTACGCGCGCCAGCATCCTGCCATGTGATCGTCGACCATCCCGGCCGACTGCATGAGGGCATACATGGTGGTCGGCCCGACGAAACGGAACCCTCGTCGACGCAGCTCTTTACTCATCGCCGTCGACTCCGGCGTGACCGCCGGAACCTCGGCGAACGACGCCGGACGGGTGTCGGATGCCGGCGGTGCGAACGACCACATCAGCTCGTCGAGCTCGCCCTCCGCCATCGTGCGCACCAGGCGGGCGTTGCCGATGGTGGCCAGGATCTTGGCGCGGTTGCGGATGATGCCGGCATCCGCCATCAATCTCTCGACATCGGCCTCATCGAACTCCGACACCGCCTCGGGCTCGAACCCGGCGAACACCTCTCGGAACCGCGGACGCTTGCGCAGGATCGTGATCCACGAGAGTCCGGCCTGGAAGCCCTCGAGCGCCATCTTCTCGAACAGGGCACGGTCGCCGTGCAGGGGCACGCCCCATTCCTCGTCGTGGTAGCGGCGGTACTCGACGTCGTCGCCCACCCAGGCGCAGCGGTCGCGGGCGTCCGGGCCCGTGAGAAGAGAGGTCATCCGCCCAGGCTATCCGCGGCGGCGGACATGACATGCGCCGAGGGCTATGCCACCCCCACGAGGCTGCTCCGGCACTCTTTGAACTTGTCCCAGTCCGTCGCCCCTGTGGACGTCGCGAAGATCTCGAACGCCTTCCCCTGCACATCGAAGAGCGATTTCGACGGATCGACGAAGCGCACGGGCTCCTCCTGGCTGAGGGCGTCGAAGTACACCGCCATGAAGGCGATCTTGCGGCCCCACTCCCGCAGATAGCCGTCGTTCTCGAGGCGCTGGAACGTCGCTGTCATCTCATCCCTGGTCTGCTTCGCGACGTTCGGGAGACTGATCGCGCCGGCGATGAGCCCGATGATCGCCGCCGCGAGCGTGAGTCCGAGCGCGACGAAGTTGAGCGAGGATGCCGTGAACAAGGACATGGCGATCCCCACTCCGATTCCTGACGCCACGACGGCGATACCATCCGAGACGAGCCACAGCCAGGTGGAAGCCCCGACAATGCCGCCGCCGGCGACGATCGCGGCGATGTCCGAGCTCACGAACAGCAGATCCGCGATGAGCCCCGCCCCCGCGAGCGACGCGGTGAAGACCTTCGACGCCAGGGAGGCGGACGGTTTCGCAAGGGTGGCACCCTGCTCGATGGCCGCCTGCTCCACGATGCGTGTGCTCGCAGCCTCGACCGAGCTGCTGAGCGCCTGCGTGGCGACGGCACGCTGAGCGGAAGGCACCTTGGCACCGGCGTCCGCCGAGGCCTGTGTGAAGAACACCGTCACCGTGTCCTCGGCGGTATCGACGAATTTGCCGGAGGTGCTGGACATCGCGTCGGCGAAGCTGGTCGACGCCGCCTGCGCCTCCGTCGGGATGTCTGCAGCGGGCCTCGCCGCGCTCCACATCGCTCCCGTCGTCATCTCATACATCTCCGGGGAGACAGTGTTCCAACTGAGGATCCGAGCCGCTGTGCGCGCCGCTGTCGGAGCCGCCGTCAGGAACGACATCGTCAGGTTCCTGAGCGCTCCGAACGACGAGTACACAGCGACGATGCGCGCGGTGAAGCCGAGGGCCTGAGCCGGAGAGACCTCGCCTTTGCCGATGGCATCGTGGAGCAGCAGGGACTCGAGCACGAGTCGCGTGACTCCGATCACCGCCGAGATGCTGCCGAGGATCCCACTGCTGTTGAACGCGAGCAACGCATTGCTCAACTTCGCCTTGACGGTCGTGTTGTCGGTGATCAGCTTTCCCCCGGCGCCGAGGGCCTCATTGATCTGATCGTCCGTGAAGATCCCGCTCGACTTGCCGAGGTACTCGAACGAGGTGAGCCGCATGAAGACGTTCCTGATCGCCACGCTCTGCTCGAGTCCGGGAACATCCTCGGGCTTCTCGGTGAACAGGGTGAGGAGGGCATCGAAGGATGCGAGGACGCTCTTCACGCTCGACGACGAAGACCCGGCGACGGTCGCCTGGGCCTTCGCGAGAATGTAGTGCTGGATGGTCTGATCGTAGGCGGCGACCGGATCCGGGTATTTGCCGGCGAGCATGTCGTCGAAGGGTGTGGCCAAGTACGCGCTCGCCTGCACTGCGCCCACACGAAGCGAGAGTCCCTCGTTGAGGATGCTCAGTGTCTCGGACTCTTTGGCATGCCAGTACTTCTCGGCGTCTCGGAGGGAGTCGTCGGCGTTCACCTCGCGAAGGTAGTTCTGATATCCGGTGGTCGAGCGTGCGTCGAAGAGCGTCTGCGCCCACTGCTGCGACGGCGGCGTCTTCCCCCCGGACGTGGACGCCAGCGAGTTGGTCGCCCCGATGCAGAAGTTGCTGTAGTCGCAGACGACCGCGCGGTTCGACAGCGCGCTGCTCAGGTCTCGCAACGCCCCGGCCTGACCGGCACCAGGTGTGTTGGTCGTGCCGTTGACGATGTAAGTCATATCCGACGGATACACGGGGAAGCTGTATTCACCGCCCGCTACTCCGCCGGCCGTCACAGAGCTGGTGTACTCCGCATTCCCTAGAATCCCCGTCGCGCACAGCTTCAGGCAGTTCGACGCGTTCGCGAAGAGTGCGCGATTCAGGACCGCTGCCTTGCCGCTGTCCGAGCCCGCGTCGGGGTCGGTGTCGGCCGCGTTGTGAGCATTCGCGTCAACACTGAACTGCAGCGCCTTGCTCCACGACACATTCGTGTCCTTGGCATAGGCCGCCGCGAGATCCATGACAGCGACCGCGCCGATCGGGGTCTTCCCGTCGGCAGAGATGGTCCCGGCCACATCCGAAAGCTCCGTCGTCGGCACCGTGAATTTCGTGCGGAGCGCATTCAACTTCTGGGTGGCCTCGTCGGTGGGCTTCGCGACGGTGGGTGCCGGTGCAGCCCCATCGACCGCAGTCTGCAGCGGGCCCCCACCGAGAGCGCGATGAGCTGTCGGATCAGTTGCCGGAAGCCTCAATTGCACGGCGGCAGATGCCGCCGACACCACCGCGAAGCCGATGAACTCTCGCCGACCAAAACCAGGGCACATGCAATCTCCGATCTCCGATTCGTCGACACACCTCGAGGCGGTGGCCGTGTGTAATGTTACACAACGGAGATCGGAGCCGACCCCTATACCGAGATTAAGGCGTATAATGCCGAAATTCAGGCGAAGGTGGCCGCGTCGATCACGAACCGGTACCGCACGTCGGACGCGAGAACGCGCTCGTAGGCGGCGTTGATCTCGGAGGCCGGGATCACCTCGATCTCGGCGGCGAGACCGTGCTCGGCGCAGAAGTCGAGCATCTCCTGCGTCTCGCGGATGCCGCCGATGTTGCTGCCGGCGAGCGAGCGTCGGCCGCCGATCAGCGACATCACCCCGACCGACAGCGGTTCGGCGGGCGCGCCGACGCAGACGAGCGCGCCACCGACGTCGAGCAGGCTCAGGTACGAGCGCACATCGATCACGGCGCTCACGGTGTTGAGGATCACGTCGAACGAGGAGCGCAGCTCGCGGAAGGTCTCCCGGTCGCTCGTGGCGCGATAGTGGTGGGCGCCGAGCCGCAGGCCGTCGTCCTTCTTGTTCAGGGTCTGCGAGAGCACGGTCACCTCGGCGCCGAGTGCGTGCGCGATCTGCACGCCCATGTGCCCGAGCCCACCGAGGCCGACGACGGCCACGCGAGTGCCGGGGCCGACGTTCCAGTGCCGCAGCGGCGAGTAGGTCGTGATGCCGGCGCAGAGCAGGGGCGCGGCGACATCCAGCGGCAGGGCATCCGGGATGCGCAGGACGAACTTCTCGGTCACCACGACCTGCTCGGAGTAGCCGCCCTGCGTGACGGTGCCGTCGCGGTCCGTGCTGCCGTAGGTCTGCACCGCACCCTCGGTGCAGTACTGCTCCTCGCCGCGCAGGCAGTTGCGGCACTCGCCGCACGAGTTCACCAGGCATCCGACGCCGACGCGGTCGCCGACCGCGTGCCGGGTCACGGCATCGCCCACCGCGGCGACCGTCCCGGTGATCTCATGCCCCGGAGCGAGCGGGTACCTCTGCGGGCCCCAGTCGCCGCGCACGGTGTGGATGTCGGAGTGGCAGATGCCGGCGAACACGATGTCGATGAGCACATCGGACGGCCCGAGCTCGCGCCGTTCGATGACGGTCTTCTCCAGCGGGGCGGCTTCGCGGGGTGCGGCGTAGGCGTTGACACGGGTCACGGGGACTCCTTCTTCTGGTGGCGCGATCCACCCTACGCACCCGCTGCCGTCAAGGCCCCTGACGGTCGATGCGAACGGTCCGTACCCTCGACATCATGAGCATCCACACCGACCGGATCGAACAGTACCTCGCGCGCTATGCGGCATCCCTGACGGAGTTCGACGCCGAAGCCGCCGTCGAGCTGTGGTCGACGCCCGGCATGATCGCCGACGACCGGGTCTCCGGCGTCCTGGACACCCGGGAGGAGATGGTCGCGGGGCTGAAGCAGTCCTATCCCCTGTACCGGGAGCTCGGCCTCGCCTCCGTCGGGCACGAGCTCCTCGACGCGAACGAATTGTCCGATCGACTCGTGCTGGTGAAGGTGCGCTGGCTGTTCCGCGACGCCGAGGGCAGACTGCTGACCGACGCGAACAGCTACTACCTGCTGCGCGACGACGACGCCGCGGGGCTGCAGGCGTGCGTCTGCGTCGAGACGGATTCCGCCGAGCACCTTCAGGCGCTGGCGGAGGAGCGCGGCATCGACCTCACGAAATGGTCATCCTGACCGACGCCCCGCCCCCGACAGATCAGCGCTGCTTCTTCTTGAGCGCCTTCTCCTGGATCGGGGCCTTGCCGGTGGCGGCGAGGTCGGCGTAGTACGCGCGAGCCTCGTCCTGGCGCTGCTTCTCGATGCCGCTCGCGATCGGCGCCCGCACGTGCTCGGGCTCGTAGCCGAACGCGTTCACCAGGTCGAGGGCATGGGGGCGCAGCCGCGCGCACAGCCGGTCGATGTAGCTCGACACGGCCGCGGCGCGCTGAGTCGACAGGCGTCCGTTGATCAGGTGCCAGGCGAGGTGCTTCTCGATGAGCTGCAGACCGAACAGGTCGCGCAGCCACGTGAGCACCTTCTTGGTGTCGGCGTCATCGATCTGGTGCACGGCATCGGTGAACGCCTCCCACTGCAGCAGCTCTCCGTGCGCACGAGCGGCTTCGATCAGCTCGGCCTGGTTCTCGTTGAACAGCCGGGCGCCGAGGGCCTTGTCCTTCGCCCCGGGGCGCAGGCGGGAGGCGATGTCGGCCACCATCTGCTGCACGCGTCCGGCGAGTAGATCGTGCTGCTGCTCCTCGCGGAGGCCCCGCTCGACCGACCGGCTGACCTGACCGAAGTCGGAGACGGCCTGGCCGAGCTGACGGAGCCCGGCGCCGTGGAACAGCTTGCCCGCGGTCATCCCGACCGCGAACTTCGCGAGAGCCGCGGCATCCTTGCCCTGGAACTGCTTGGCGTAGTCGGTCAGCAGACGCTTGCCCACCAGCTGCAGCAGGACGTTGTTGTCGCCCTCGAACGTCACGTAGATGTCGAGGTCGGCGCGCAGGCCCACCAGACGGTTCTCGAACATGAAGCCGGCACCGCCGCAGGCCTCGCGAGCCTCCTGCAGCGTGTCGAGCGCGTGCCAGGTCGACAGCGGCTTGAGAGCGGCGGCCAGCGTCTCGAGGTCTTCGCGGTCGGCCGGGGTGTCGGTGCGCCCCGAGAAGACGGCGTCGAACTTCTGCAGGAACTCGTCGTGCGCGAAGATCTGCGCGTACGTGGTCGCCAGACGCGGGAGCAGACGGCGCTGGTGCTTGCCGTAGTCCATGAGCACGACCTCCTGCCCGTCCGCGCCGTCAAACTGGCGACGCTGGGTGGCGTAGGTGATCGCGATGTGCAGGCCGAGCGCGGAGGCCCAGGATGCGGCACCGTCGAGCGACACGCGGCCCTGCACGAGCGTTCCGAGCATCGTGAAGAAGCGGCGGCCGGGGCTGTCGATCGCGCTGGAGTACGTGCCGTCCGCGGCCACATCACCGTAGCGGTTGAGCAGGTTCGTGCGCGGGATGCGCACGTGGTCGAAAGACAGACGGCCGTTGTCGATGCCGTTGAGGCCGCCCTTGAGACCGTCGTCCTCGCGTCCGATTCCGGGGAGGTCGACGCCGTCCTCTCCACGCAGCGGCACGTAGAAGCAGTGCACGCCGTGGTTCACGCCGTTGGTGATCAGCTGCGCGAACACGGTCGCCGCGACACCGTGCAGCGCGGCGTTGCCGAGGTACTCCTTGGTGGCCGCCCGGAACGGGGTGTTGATGACGAACTCTTCGGTCGCCGCGTCGTAGGTCGCGGTCGTCCCGACCGCGGCGACATCCGAGCCGTGGCCGATCTCGGTCATCGCGAAGGCGCCGGGGATCGAGAGGTCCATGATGCCGGGGAGCCACTTCTCGTGGTGCTCCGCGGTGCCGAGCTGCAGTACGGCCGAACCGAAGAGCCCCCACTGCACGCCCGACTTGATCTGCAGGCTGGGGTCGGCGACCACGAGCTCTTCGAAGCCGGCGATGTTGGCGCCGTTGTTCTCCTCGCCGCCGAGCGACTTGGGGAACGCCCGGTGCACGGCCTTGTTCTCGACCAGCAGGTGCAGCTGGCTGAGCACGCGCTCGCGGTGCTCGTCCTTGCCGAGCTCGTCCTTGCGCCAGAACGCCGAGTCCTTGATCATCTCGCGCGCCTGACGGCGCACGTCGCCCCAGGTGCCCATCAGGGCATCGTTGACGCGGGCGACATCGACTTGCGGGGCGAGCGCGGTCGCGGGCGATTCATCGGGTGTCGTCGAAGGACGGACGGCAGCGTCGACCATGGCATTCCTCCAGGGAAGTAGGGGTGTCCCCATGGTAGGTCTGCGACAAACCGGAGCGAACTCCGCTGTGAGCATCCTCCAACCGAATGCCGGGATGCCCCGGCCTCACGTTGTCACCTCACGACAGGATCGCCCTTCAGGGCGTCGGTCAGGCGGCGGCGATGACCGCCAGCACGCCCTCGCCGTAGGCCTCGCGCTTCTTGGCGCCGATGCCGGTGATGCCGTCGAGGTCGGCGAGGGAAGCCGGCCGGTGCTCGGCGAGCGCGCGCAGGGTCGCGTCGCCGAACACGATGTACGCCGGCACACCCTGCTCCCGAGCGGTCTCGGCCCGCCAGGCGCGCAGCGCCTCGAACAGGCCGCGGTCCCCGGCATCCAGCGCATCGGCGGCACTGGCCTTGCGCGCCCGCGACGAAGAGGTCGGACGCCCGATCGTGTCTTTGCGCAGCGGCACCGCGGTCTCGCCGCGCAGCACACCCGCCGCCTGCTCCCCGGGGGCGAGGGTGCCGTAGTCGCCCTGGGCGACCAGGATGCCGCGGGCCAGCAGCTGCCGAACGACGCTGCGCCAGTCCTGGTCCGAGAGGTCGTTGCCGATGCCGTACGTTGCGAGCTTTTCGTGCCCCTGCTGCCGGATGCGCTCGGTCGAGGCGCCGCGGAGGATGTCGATGAGGTGCCCGGCGCCGAACGACTGGTTGCGCTCGCGCTTGAGCCGAACGATCGTCGAGAGCAGCTTCTGCGCCGGCACGAGGCCGTCGAACGTCTCGGTGTCGTCGAGGCAGGTGTCGCAGTTGCCACAGGGCTGCGACTCTTGGCCGAAGTACCCGAGCAGGTTCTGTCGTCGGCACTCGACCGTCTCGCACAGCGCGAGCATGGCGTCGAGGTGCTGCCCCATCCGCATCTTGAAGGTGCGGTCTCCGGGGCTCTGGTCGATGAGTCGACGCTGTTGCACGACGTCGCCGAGTCCGTACGCCATCCAGGCCACCGCGGGCTCGCCGTCGCGGCCGGCACGACCAGTCTCCTGGTAGTACCCCTCGACGGATTTCGGCAGGTCGATGTGCGCGACGAAGCGCACGTCGGGCTTGTCGATGCCCATGCCGAACGCGATGGTCGCGACCATGACCACGCCGTCTTCCCGGAGGAAGCGCGCCTGGTTGGCCGCCCGCACCTCGGCGGGAAGACCCGCGTGATACGGCAGCGCGTCGAGACCCTGCGCGGCGAGATAGGTCGCCGTCTGCTCGACCGACTTGCGGCTGAGCGCGTAGACGATGCCCGCGGGCTGCGCGCCGTCGTCGCTCGCCGGGGTCTGCGCCTTGATGAAGGCGACCAGCTGCTTGCGCGGGTCGACCTTGGGCACGATCCGGTACTGGATGTTCGGGCGGTCGAAGCTCGCGACGAAGTGCTTCGCGGTGTCGAGGCGCAGCCGCTCGGTGATCTCCTTGTGCGTCGCCGCGGTCGCGGTGGCCGTGAGCGCCATGCGCGGCACCCCGGGGAACCGCTCGCCCAGGTCGCCGAGGGTGAGGTAGTCGGGGCGGAAGTCGTGGCCCCACTGCGACACACAGTGGGCCTCGTCGATCGCGATCACGCTGAGCGTTCCGCGCTGGAGAAGCGCCGTCGTCTGCGCGTTCGACAGACGCTCGGGGGCGACGTAGATGAGATCGAGCTCGCCGGCGACGTAGGCCCGCTCGACCTCGCGACGCTCGTCGATCGCCTGCGTGGAGTTGAGGTAGGCCGCGTTGACGCCGTTGGCCCGCAGCGCGTCGACCTGGTCGTGCATGAGCGCGATGAGGGGGCTGATGACGAGCCCCGTGCCTTCACGCACGAGTGCGGGCACCTGGTAGGTGATGCTCTTTCCGCCGCCGGTGGGCATCAGGACGACGGCGTCGCCGCCCGAGATGACCTGCTCGACGATGTCGGCCTGGTCGCCGCGGAACTCGTCGTAGCCGAAGACCGTGTGCAGCGCCTCGCGCGCGGTCGGATAGCGGCTCGGGGTGGCGTGGCGCACGGCGGGCGCACGGCCGGCGGAGGGAGCCGGGGCCACCGGAGTGACCGGCCCCTGTCCCCAATCGAGCGGCGGCTCGTAGCCCGAGCCCTGCGGCTCCCAGTCCATGGGCTCCGGAGGAGCGGACGACTCCCATCCGTCGTCGTAGGGCTCGTCGGCGTACGGCAGATCCGCGTACGGGTCACGGGGAGTCTGCGGCATCCCTCCAGCGTAACGACCCCCGCCGACGCGGGCGGCGCCTCATCCACAGGAGCCCACCCCGCGCGGCGGGCGTAGGTTGGAGGCACCCCGTTCGAAGGAGCATCCGATGACCGACATCACCGTGACTCGCAACGACAAAGAGTCGCGCTACGAGATCCGCTCCGACGACGTGCTCGCGGGCTTCGCGGCTTTCGACCTGCGCCCCGGGAGCATCCGCTTCATCCACACCGAGGTCGACCCGGCGTTCCAGGGCCACGGGCTGGCGGGGAAGCTCGCAGCGGCAGCACTGGCGGATGCCACGGAGCGCGGTGAGGCGATCGTCCCGCTCTGCCCCTACATCGCCAAGTATCTCGAGACGCACGAGGTGCCGGGCGCCGAGATCCGCTGGCCGCAGACCCCCGCGGGACATGCCGGATCCGCGGGTGAGGACCCGACGGGCCGAGCGGAATGATCGGGCAGCGCCGCCTCATCCTCGAGCCGCGCGAGGTGCCGCTCGGCGGGGTGCGCGGCATGAACGTGCTGCGCGCGCTGCCGCACCGCAACCTGCCGACGATCGGCGCCTGGTGCTTCCTCGACCGGTTCGGTCCCGCCGACACCAAGATGCGGGTCGAGCCGCATCCGCACATCGGGCTGCAGACGGTGACGTGGCCGCTCGTCGGCGAGATCCGCCACCGCGACTCGCTCGGCAGCGACGCCGACCTGCGCCGCGGTCAGCTCAACCTGATGACGGCCGGGAACGGGATCTCCCACTCGGAGTACTCGATCGGCGAGAATCCCATCCCCCTCGATGCGCTGCAGTTCTGGGTCGTACTGCCGGATTCCGCCCGCCACGGCGCGGCCGGGTTCGAGCGCCACACCGAGCTGCCCTCCGTCGCACTCCCGGCTGACGATGGAGCGGATGCCGAAGCCACGGTCGTGCTCGGCGAGTTCGCGGGCGTGCACTCGCCCGCGACCGTGCACACTCCGATCGTCGGTGCGGAGATCGTGCTCGCCCCGGGTTCCCGCGTGACCCTGCCGCTGCGCAGCGACTGGGAGCACGCGCTCATGCTCGTCGAGGGCGATGCCGTGGTGGCCGAGCATCCGCTCGACCGAAACGGACTGCTCTACCTGGGCGACTCCCGCGACGAGGTCGAGGTGGCCAGCCGCGAGGGCGCCCTGCTGTTCGTGCTCGGCGGCGAGCCCTTCGAAGACGACATCGTGATGTGGTGGAACTTCGCCGGCCGCTCGCATGACGAGATCGTCGCCGCGCGCGAGGAGTGGGAGGCGGAGTCCGCGACGGGAGCGGCGTCGCCCCGCTTCGGCGCGGTCGAGGGTCACGACGTGCGCATCCCGGCCCCGCCGCTCCCCGACGTGCGACTCATGCCGCGCAGCCGGAAGCTCTAGCCCGATGTCGACGTCGAACACCTTCCCGGGCGCGCTCGCGCCGATGCCGGACGCCATGTCCGCCATGCTGATCTGGCCGAGCCCCGAGCCGGTCGCGCCCCCGCGATTCGTCGAAGGCTTCGAGCTTTTCGAGGCCTTCGCGCGTGAGGCCGGCACCGACCCCGCCGTCCTCGCCGCCGACCTCGGCGCCCTCTGGGACTTCGTGGCCGCGCATCCCGAGCTCCTCGACGCCCCCGAGACGACGAAGGCGGCGGAACGGTTCCTGGGGAACGCGATTGCTGTGATGCATCCGGCGGCGAGGTGGCGCTTCACGAGCGAACCCGAGGTGGGCACCTCGACGATCTCGGTCCCGGTCGCCGGCCTGCTGAGGGGGATCATCGAGCACCCGGAGCAGCGCGAGCCGTTCCGGGAGATGCTCGCGTCCTGGCCGCAGGCCGACCGCGACGCCGAGGAGCTCGACGCCCTGCGGCGCGAAGAGGTCGACATCGACTTCGTCGTCGCCCCGGTGCCGTTCACGCGCCCGGCGCTCGCGATCCCGGAGTTCGTCGACGAGTCCGGCCGTGTCATCGCCTACGGATCCCGCTGGGCTGGTGGCTCGCCTCCGGAAGACGCCTACTCACGGGTGACCCATCCGGAACGGTTCGCCCCGGTGATGGGCGTCGTCGATGCCCTGGTCGACCACCTCGGGACCTGGTACGACGTCGATGTCGACCGACGGTCCGACGAGTCGGGGGCACGCATCTGGCGCCTGCGGCCCACGACAGGGGCGCAGATCACCCTCACCGGGACGGCCGAATCCGTCTTCATCCAGTCCGGAGCCCTGACCCGGGAATACGCGCCCAGTTGCACCTGCGATGCCTGCGACGAGACCGCCGAGAGTGTCGCCGACCAGCTCGAGGAGACCCTGCTCGCGATCGCCGCCGGAGGGCTGAGGGAGGTCTTCCCCGTCGGGCAGCGACGCTGGCTGCATACCGAGCTGCGCACCCCTGACGGGGGCGGACGGTCGGGCGGCGGCGAACCCGACCCGTCGTTCCCGGCCGAGGAGCTGGACGATGCCGAAGACCTCCTCGCGCGTCTCCCCGACGGCTGGTGGCCGGCCTGGACGCTGCGCACTCCCCGGTCCTGACTCAGCCCGCTGACTCAGGCGCGTTCCAGCCCTGACTCAGGACCGCTCCGGGGTGTGCACCCGCGCGAGGAAGCGGTCGGTGCGTGGCGACGGCCCCCGCGGGTCGAGGAGCGACACCACGACCGTCACGGCCGTGGCGAGCGGGATCGTCCAGGCGGCCGGCTGCGCGAGGTAGGGCGCGGCGACGCCGACTCCCCCGACCGCCGCGTGCACGAGCAGCGCGAGACCTGCGGCCAATCCGCCCGACACCATCCCGGCCACGGCCCCTCGAGCGGTGAGCCCACGCCACCACACGCCGAGCAGCACCACCGGCGACAGCGTCGAGGCCGCCACCACGAACACCACGCCGACGCTCGATCCGAGCCCCGCCGGCGCCGTGAGCAGCGCGATCACGAGCGGCACCAGGGCGCAGAGCACCGCCGACAGGCGGAACGAGCGCACCGAGCCCGAGAACACGTCCTGGCTGATCACCCCCGCGAGCGACACGACGAGTCCGGCCGAGGTCGCCAGGAACGCGGCGAACGCTCCGGCGACGATCAGCGCGGTCAGCAGCTCCCCGACCACCCCGGGGAAGACCCGCGAGGGCAGCAGCAGCACCACCGTGTCCGCCACACCCGGCACGGCGAGGTCGGGAGCGGCGATGCGGGCCAGCAGCCCCATCGTGCTCGACACCGCATAGAACGCGCTCACCATGCCGATCACGATCACGGTCGTGCGGCGGGCAGACACCCCGGTCGGGCTCGTGTAGAACCGCACCAGCACGTGCGGCAGGCCCATCGTGCCCAGCAGCAGTGCCAGCAGGAGGGAGGCCGTCTCGTACACGTCGAAGCCGGAGGGACCGGCCTCGACGGGGAACACGAGCGCCGGATCGAAGTCGTGCGGCCCCCCGCTCAGGGCGAAGGCGATGAAGACCACGGGCACGAGGAGAGCGGTGAGCTTGAGCCAGTACTGGAACGCCTGCACGTAGGTGATCGCCCGCATACCGCCCGCCGCGACCGCCGCCGCCACGAGCACCGCGACGGTCACCGCCCCCACCCACTCCGGCAGACCGGCGACGACGAGCAGGGTGAGCCCGGCGCCGTGCAGCTGCGGCACTATGTACAGCCAGCCGATGACGAGCACCGCGATGCTGGTCACCCGCCGTGCAGAAGTCGATTCCAGCCGCGCCTCGATGAAGTCGGGGATCGTGTACGCGCCGCTGCGCCGGAGCGGGGCGGCGACGAATGCGAGCACCAGCAGGTAGCCGGCGGCATAGCCGATCGGGAACCAGAAGCCGCGGGCACCGTCGAGCAGCACCAGGCCCGACAGCCCGAGGAACGTGCCGGCGGACAGATACTCGCCGCTGATCGCCGACGCGTTCCACACCGGTCGCACCGTGCGCGAGGCGACGAAGAAGTCGCCCGTCGTGCGCGAGATGCGCAGTCCGTACACGCCGATCAGCAGCGTGGCGACGATGACGAGCGCGACCCCGATGAGGTCGAGCACCGCGTTCATTCGCGGTCCCGCAGCGCCCGGTACCGGCGCTCGTTGCGGCCGGCCGTGCGCACGTAGAGCACCGCGAAGACGACGATGATCGGGTAGAACGCGTACGCCTGCAGCAGCCACGACAGCGGCAGGCCCCACACCAGGATCCGCCCGATCTCGGGGATGAGCGCGATCGCCAGGGTCAGTGCGACGACCACGACCACGAACCCGGCGACGGTCCCCAGCGCGAGGCGGAGCTGGCTGCGCATCAGGGCCCGCGCGTAGACGGCATCCGCCTCGTCCACGGGGGCACCGGGCAGTGCGATGCCGCGGGTCAGGGGCACCGGGCGCCGGTCGGGGAGATCGGCGGTGACGCGGACCCGCTTCGGTTTCTCGGTCATCACGCGCCCTCTCCGCGCACCAACGCCTCGCGCACGGCCGGCACCATCCTCCGACTCACCGGAAGCGAGAGTCCACCGATCGAGACGGCGGCATCCGCGCCGGAGAGCCGAGCCTCGGTCACGGCGGAGATGCGCACGAGCGACGAGCGGTGGATGCGCAGGAATCCGGCATCCGTCCACCGCATCTCGAGCTCGGAGATGGGAATGCGCACCAGATGACCCGCGCCGTCGCCGGTGTGCAGCCGGGAGTAGTCGCCCTGCGCCTGCACCCAGGTCACGTCGCTGCGCCGCACGAACCGCACCGCGGAGCCGACCGTGACCGGCAGCATCTCGTCGTCGCCGGATGCCGCGGTGTCGCCGAGCTCGACCACGCGGTCGACCGCCTGACGCAGCCGCGCGGTCCGCACGGGCTTGAGCAGGTAATCCGCGGCTCGCAGCTCGAACGCCTCCACCGCCTTGGCGTCGTCGGCCGTGACGAACACGACCGCCGGCGGCACGGCGAGAGTCATCAGCGCCCGCGCGAGGTCGGTGCCGCTGAGCCCCGGCATGTGGATGTCGAGGAACGCGATCCGCACCGCGCGCTCCGACATCAGCCGCAGCGCCTCGGCACCCGACGACGCCGTGAGGATCTCGCCGATGCGCGGATCGGTGCGCAACAGATGCACGAGCTCGTCCAGCGCGGGGCTCTCGTCGTCGGCGACGAGGACGTCGATCGGGGGTGCGCTGTTCGTGGGCATCGTCATCAGTCGGTGTCCGGATCATGCTGCGGCTGAGATTTCGGGACCCGCATGCGCACCAGGGTACCCGCGCCGGTGTTCGTCTCGACCACCAGACCGCCGTCCGCACCGTAGAGCTGACGGAGCCGGGTGTCGACGTTGCGGAGGCCGACGTGCACGCCGTCGTCGCTCGCGGTGAGCGTGGCACGCAGGGCCTCGGGGTCCATTCCCACACCGTCGTCCTCGACCGTGATCTCGGTGTGCGTGCCGTCGTCGCGTGAGGCGATGCGGATCTCGCCGCCGCCCTCACCCGGCTCGAGCCCGTGCCGCACCGCGTTCTCGACGAGCGGCTGCACGGAGAGGAAGGGGATGACCGTCGCGAGGGTCTCCGGCGCGATCTGCAGCGTCACGCGCAGCCGGTCGCCGAAGCGGGCGCGCTCCAGTTCGAGGTAGGAGTGGATGCTGCCCAGTTCCTCGGCGAGCGTGGTGAACTCCCCCTGTCGCCGGAATGAGTAGCGCGTGAAATCGGCGAACTCGAGCACCAGCTCGCGGGCACGCTCGGGGTCGGTGAGGATGAACGAGGCGATCGCCGTGAGGGCGTTGTAGATGAAGTGCGGGGAGATCTGCGCTCGCAGCGATCGCAGCTCCGCCTCGGCGAGCTGGGTCCGCGACGAGTCGAGCACCCCGAGTTCGACCTGCGCGGCGCACCAGTCGGCGACCTCTTCGGCGGCCCGCACGAGCGCTGCCCCGACGGGTGCCGCGAACGCGACGACGACGCCGACCACACGGCCGTCGACGCGGATCGGCGCCCCGACGGCCTCGAGGTCGTCGTCGCGCCCCGACGCGGGGAACACCTGTCGACGCCCGGAGGCCCGGACCTGCGCCGCGATACGGACCGCCGCCGACTCCAGCCCGTCGGACGAGCCGTCGAACGAGACGGTGTCGTCGGAGCTGACGATCGCCACGGCGGCACTGCCGAGCAGCACCCGCAGGTGGCGCGCGGCCTTGACCACGTCTGGGGCCGCCAGACCCGCGCGCAGGTGCGGAGCGGCGAGGCTCGCCTGATGCAGAGCCGTGAGCGCCGCCTGCTCCGCGTCGCTGCCGAGGTCGGTCGCCCCGCGGGCGAGCCGACGGGCGAGCAGCAGCAGCAGCGTCAGGACGACGCCGCCGAGCACGCCGAGCACTGCGGCGAGAACGACGTCGGTCATGGGATCAACTACTTTCGACCGGCCGTGGCCACGAGGTCCAGCCTCGGAGCGATCGATTCGCCCATGCGTGAGATCTCCTTCTCGGGGAGGCGATTTCGGCGCGCGCGATCCTGCCACGATGAGAGCGCCTCGGAGATATTCGCCATGTGCTCTCGAGCCCGGCTCTGCGTCAGGTCGCAGTCGTCCGCGAGCGCGAGCAGACCCTCGATCTCCGTGTCGTGTGTGTCGGCTCCGGCGATCGACGTCGATCGGCTCCGGGCGAGATCAGGATTCGGATTGACGTCGAAGGCGGGGCTGAGCGTCCAGGCGTTGCCATCGCTGAGGAAACCATGATTGCGCAGGTGATCATCCGTGTTGCCGAGAGCGACATTGACGATCGCTCGGTCAAAGAGATCAGAGAGCGCGGCGCGAGGGGAGCGCGCGATGTCGCGGATGGCGTCGGCGATCTCGACGTAGTCGTGGTGCTCGCCGTCGGCGGCTCCGATCGCGGTCATGGCGCTGATGTACCCGATCCGCTGCTGCTTCGCGTCCCGGTCGAAGCGGCGCAGGATGAGGACGCAGCGCTCTCCCAGGCGTGTGAGACGGAATTCTGGCACGGCGATTCCGCAGTCCGACAACAGACCGAGAGTGGTCGCCTCCCACGCCATGACATCCCACTCGTCGCTGGAATGCGGGAACTTCGCGAACCCGAGGGATCCGTCCTCGAGACGCACGGATGCCTTCGGCCGCGCGCCACCCAGGCCTGTGGTTCCGGTGTCGAGCAGCTGCTTGACCGCCTCGGTGTAGTCGTCGTCGCCGGCGAGTTCATCGCTGCGGCGCAGGAGGTTCGGAAGTTCGACGATCGCAGGGACATGAGCTTCTGCACCGAGGAAGTCCTCGGTGCCCGCGGCACGGAAGCGCAGCGCGCCCTGGCGAGTGTCGTCGCTGACGCCCAAGAGGTAGCTGACGTCGTCGAGGCTCCTCGGAGCGCGACCGGCCTCGCGGGCGGCTATCCGCTCGGCCTTGTCGATGAGGTTGCGGCCCCAACGGTCCGGCGAGCTGTCGGAGAACGCCCGCAGCATCCCGGACTGGTACTGCGGTCCGGGAACGAGCTGCAGCGACGGATCGATGTTCGCGCCGCCGCGGGCGAGGTATGCCGCGTCATAGAGGAAGGTGGTGGCAAGCGACCTGCCGCTGGTGAAATGCGCCTGACCCACCAGCTGCAGGTCGCCACGGTCGTCACCATAGACCTCGTAGTCGCTCATCGAGCGCGCGTCTTCTCGAGGCTCGAGGCGCGGAGCCTGCCGATGTCGGTGCTCAACGGATCGACGGCGTTTACGACCGCCTCGAGAATGCCGAGTGCCCGCAGCACCTGGGCGACATTCTCGAACGTCACTGTGGCATTGCCGTTCTCGATCTTGCGCAACGTGTCGCGCGAGATGTTCGCTCGCTCGGCGACTTGCTGGGCGGTCAGCCCCAGCACCATGCGCCATCCGCGGATGTGCTCGCCGAACGTCTCCATGTCCCGAGCGATCCGATATCCGGCCATGCGCGCCACCTCCGCCAGTCTGTTATGACGAACATACTAGTCATAACCTGCAGTTATGGCGAGCAGACTGGTCATAACTCGCCTCGGATCGGCCGCTCCGCGCTCAACAGCAGCGGGCACCGGGGTTGCGGTCCTGGTCGTCCATCCGCTGCCGCCAGAACTGCCGCTCGGTCAGCGGCTCCTCGTCCGGATGCTGACGGCGCTGATGGGCGACGTAGGTCGCATAGGCACTGTCGCCCATCAGGTTCGTCATGTACCAGCGGATGCCGCGGCCCACCCGGCCCACGGCGCCGAGCAGCGTCCGCAGGAGGGTGGTCGCGGCATCCGTCCGATTCATGGTGTCGGCCATCTCAGTGGGACGACGTCTTGCGCTCGTCGGCGAGGATCGGCTCCCACTGCTTCTCGAGCTCGCGCTCCGCGGAGCTCGGCAGGAAGCCTGCCGGGGCGAAGCGGCGCGAGGCGACGGGCGCGTCCTCGGTGTTCTCGCCGCCGCCGTTGCGGATGGCCTTGATCGTGACGATCACGGCAGTGACCATCACGATGATCGCGAGGGTGACGAAGATGATCGACAGCGTGCCCTGCACGGCGGTGTTGCGGATGACCGCGTCGAGAACCTCCGGTTCGCCGAGCGAAGTGTCACCGGAATCGCGAGCGGCCACGTACTTGAAGTGGTTCGCCCAGTAGCCGATCGCGGGAACGGGGGAGGCGATCTTGTACAGCGACGCCGTGATGGTGACGACCGCGGTGAACGCCAGGGGCAGCGCGATGATCCACAGCCACTTGAAGTAGCTGCGGCCGCGCTTGGCGACGATCGCCAGCACCACGGCGAGCGCGATCGCGGCGAGCAGCTGGTTGGCGATGCCGAACAGCGGGAAGAAGGTGTTGATGCCCCCGAGCGGGTCGGTCACTCCGAGGATGAGGATCGCTCCCCAGCCGGCGACCATGATCGCGGTGCAGATCCAGACCCCGGGGCGCCACGAGACGTCACGGAACTTGGGGAACCAGGCGCCGATCGAGTCCTGCAGCATGAAGCGGGCGACGCGCGTGCCGGCATCCACGGCGGTGAGGATGAACAGCGCCTCGAACATGATGGCGAAGTGGTACCAGAACGCCATGAGCGCCTGTCCGCCGAGGGCCTGCTGCATGATGTGCGCGAGGCCGAGTGCGAGCGTGGGCGCCCCACCGGTGCGAGAGACGATCGACTCCTCGCCGACTGCCTCCGCGGTACCGGTGAGCATCTCTGGCGTGAGGTTCACCCCCGTCAGCCCCAGCGAGTTCACGAAGGCGACGGCCCCTTCGACCGTGCCGCCCGTCGCCGCCGTCGGTGCGTTCATCGCGAAGTAGATGCCCTGATCGATCGAGATCGCGGCGACGAGGGCCATGATCGCGACGAACGACTCCATGAGCATGCCGCCGTAGCCGATGAAGCGCGTCTGGCGCTCCTTCTCGATGAGCTTCGGCGTGGTACCAGAGGCGATCAGCGCATGGAATCCGGAGAGGGCCCCGCACGCGATGGTGACGAACAGGAAGGGGAAGAGAGGACCTGCGAACACAGGACCCATGCCGTTCTCGCCGAAGATGCTGACCGCGGGGACGGTGATCTCGGGGCGCACCAGGACGATGGCTCCGGCGAGCATGACGATCACGCCGATCTTCATGAAGGTCGACAGGTAGTCGCGGGGAGCGAGCAGCAGCCAGACCGGGAGCACGGCGGCGATGAAGCCGTAGATGATGATGCCCCACGCGATGGTGGTGCGGTCGAGGTGGAAGATCGCCTGCCCCCACTCGGTGCCCGCGACCCAGCCGCCGCCGATGATGGCGGCCATCAGCAGTGCGAAGCCGATGATCGAGACCTCGGTGACCTTGCCGGGGCGCAGGTAGCGCAGGTAGACGCCCATGAAGAGCGCGATCGGGATGGTCATCGCGACCGAGAAGACACCCCACGGGCTCTCACCGAGCGCGTTGACGACGACGAGCGCGAGGATCGCGACGATGATCAGCATGATCAGCAGCGAGGCGATGATCGCGGCGGTGCCACCGATCTTGCCGAGCTCCTGCCGGGCCATCTGGCCGATCGTGCGTCCGCCGCGGCGCATCGAGAAGAAGAGGACGGTGTAGTCCTGCACGGCTCCGGCGAGCACGACGCCCACGATGATCCAGATCGTTCCGGGCAGGTAGCCCATCTGCGCGGCGAGCACGGGTCCGACGAGTGGTCCGGCACCGGCGATGGCGGCGAAGTGGTGGCCGTAGAGCACGCGCCGGTCGGTGGGGACGTAGTCCTTGCCGTCCTGGCGGACCTCGGCGGGGGTGGCCCGGCGGTCATCGGGCCGGGTGATGTACTTCTCGATCACCTTCGAGTAGAACCGGTAGCCGATCAGGTACGTGCAGACCGCGGCGAACACGAACCAGATCGCGTTGACGGTCTCGCCGCGCACGATCGCGAGCATGGTCCAGGCCACAGCACCCAGCAGGGCGATCGCCGCCCAGAGGATGATCTTCGGCAGGGTCCAGCGGTTCGCCTTCTCGTGATGCTCCTCGGTGAGGGCGACGGAGGGGAGTTTCGGGTCGGTGACGATGACGGGTTCGGTGCCCGGTGCGGTCATGGGAGTCTCCTCGGGATACGCGACATTGCGTTCCCCCACGTTAGGAAGACGCGGAGACCGGAGGCCGGGGTCGGAGCGGATGCTGCGACGAGCGGCGCCGATCACGCGATGAACGGATGCCCGTGCGCGCACACAGCGCCCCGCGGAAGGGAGACCGCGGGGCGCTGTGCTGTGGGGGCTACTCCGGCTTCGGCGTCTCCGGGGCATCCGCCTCCGGCGCGGGACTCTCCGGCGCCGGGGTCTCCGGAGCCTCGGTCTTCGGGGCATCCGACTCCGGGGCATCCGTCTCCGGGGCATCCCTCTCCGGAGCATCCGTCGGCGGCGCATCCGTCGGCGGCGCCTGCTTCGCGGCGTCCGGCGTCGTCACCGTGACGACGGTGCGGACGGCCGAGTCGCCGTACTGGACGAGTCCGAGATAGCGGGCGCCGGCGGCCAGGCCGGTCCAGCTGAGGTCGTAGCTCGTCTTCTCACCGCGGACCGCGGCGATCGGATTCGGCGTCGCGGTGAACGCACCGTCGCCGGCGGGCTGCACGTTGGCGTAGGACATGTCCCACGTCATCGGCCCCGTCGTCGCATACACGTTCGCCACCACCAGATAGGTGCCGGCGGTCGGTGCCGGCACCGTGACCTGCTCGTCCGCCGAGCCGGTCGCCGACTGCCAGTTCTCGTAATACCGCAGGTCGTCCGGGCTCACCACGCGGTACACGGTGAGGTCGAGGTCGCTGCCGTCGTCGTCCGACGAGTCGAGGTCGAACCGGGAGAGCGTCGTGCCCTCCGGGACGTCCACTATCCAGGCGACGTCCTTGTTCGCGTCACCCGAGTTCTCGTCGCCCGAGTGCCCCTCGACCGGGTTGTCCGGGTCGGTCAGGAGCTCGTAGGCGGTGAGGCCCGAGAGGTTCAGCGCCAGATCGCCGTCGAGACCGGGGGTGATCTCCACGGACGTGCTGCCGTCGACGCCGGTGCCGGTGACCTCGGCCGGAGCATCCGCCGTGACCGGGAACACCGCGATCGGCGAACGCACCGAGTTCTTCGCGCTCTTCCAGGTGAGCGAACCGGTCGCCCACTCCTCGACCGGCGCGCTCTTGTTGTCGAACGTGACGGTGAAGGTCTTGGTCTGACCCGGCTTGTCGAACTTCAACTGCTGCGGGGTGACCTTGACGTTCACGCCCGGAACGGAGGCCTTCGCGGTGAAGGTGCCCTTCTCGGTCGAGGTGACCGTGCGGGTGACGGTCTGCGCGCTGGCCAGCGAGCCGATCGAGATCGACGCCTGGTTGAGGTCGCTGCCGTCGATGGGCTCGATCCCCGGGAAGTCCGACAGGCCCTTCCCATCGAGGAACGCCGCCCAGTCCTTGACCCCGTTCAGGTACAGCAGGCCGGGGTTCAGGTACCGCTTCGGGTCGACCTGACCGGCCCCCTGCTCGAACGGGTCGGTGTTCTTCGAACCGTCGGGCAGCACGGTGTCGTAGGCGGTGGTCATCATCGCCGACCGGATCTCGGCGGGCGTCGCCTTCGGATGCTCACCGAGGTACAGGGCTCCGAGCCCCGCCACGTGCGGCGAGGCCATCGACGTGCCGGAGAGGATGCCGAAGGTCGGCTCCTCGTCGGGTCCGTTGTTCGTCGCCGCGAGGATCGCGACACCGGGGGCCGCGACATCCGGCTTCAGCACATCGCTGCCGTCGGCCAGCATCGGCCCGCGGCTCGAGAAGCCCGCGATCTGCGGCGTCGGGGTGGTCACGCCCGTGGTGTTCTCGCCGACGAGGGTGATCGGGCGGTCGACGCCGCCCTGGACGTACGCCAGCACGGCGGCGCGGTGCACGGCGTTCAGGTGCACGGTCGGCACGGCGTGGAAGTCGTTGTCGAGCGAGTCGGCACCACCCGGCACGTTCACGAGGACCATGCCGATGCCCCCGGCATCCTTCACGACCTGCGACTTCTCGGCGCGCGCGTTGCCGCCGCGATCGCAGACCACGATGTGTCCGGCTACCTTCGCGGGGTCGAGGGTCGCCGGCAGGCAGAGCTGCGGGTCGACCGCTCCTGCCGCAGCGGCATCCACCGCGGCGATCGACGGGCCGGTGACGCTCTCACCGAACGGCACGCTCACCGAGGCTCCGGCCTGCTCGAACCCGTCGAACTGCACGGTGCCCTCCCAGGTCGGGATGGTCGATGCGGCGACGGTCGTGTACCAGGGCGAGGCGTGGTCGGCCGTGACCGGGTCGGGGCCGTCGTTGCCGGCGCTCGTCGCGACGAAGACACCCGCGGCCGCGGCGTTGAAGAACGCGAGGTCCTCCGGCGACAGCACGGTGCTCGCCGCCCCTCCGCCGATGGAGTAGTTGATCACGTCGACGCCGTCGGCGACCGCCTGATCGATCGCGGCGACGAGGTCGCTCAGCGCGCAGATGTCGTCGGTGGTGACGGTCGTGTCCGGCCCGACGTAGCAGGCCTTGTAGGCCGCGACCTTCGCACCGGGTGCGACGCCCGAGACCGTCCCGAAGTCGACGCCCTCGATGGCGGCGTCGACCTTGAAGTTACCCGCCGCGGTGCTCGCGGTGTGCGAGCCGTGGCCGTCGCCGTCACGCGGCGAGAGGTAGTCGTACTGGAAGTCGAATCCGGCGGCCTCGGCCCCGGCGTAGAAGTACTGTCCGCCGATGAGCTTCGAGGAGTAGTCGCTCGTGTCCCAATCCTGGCCTTCGACCATCGCGGCCTGGAACTGCCCGCCGTCGGACTTGTCGAAGTACACGTTGGTGCCGTCGGTGTAGGGCTGGTTGCCCTTGTGCCGGCTCTGCTGCTTCTTCTGCTTCTTGATCTTCTTGCCCTCGAAGGACGGATGCTCCGGCGCGATGCCGGTGTCGATCACGCCGACCACGACGCCCTCTCCGGCCTTCTCGACGCCGCCGGTCTGCTGCCACACTCCGCCGCGACCCTTGCGGTCGTCGCCGAGGCCGAGGAAGTCGGTGGACGTCTGCGCGTCGGGGTGCCGGACCTCGTCCGGGTACACGCCGAGGACATTCTTCGACGCACGCAGCGCATCGACCTGCTCACCGGAGAGGTCGGCGCTGAAACCGTTGAGCGCGACCTGATAGGTGTTGTCGGGCGTGACTCCGATGTCGCCGACCAGGTCGGTCTGCTGCGTCTGCAGGTGCTTGACGTACCGCTGCGAGTCCTGCGATTGCGTCTCGAGCTGCTCGCCCTCGGCGGGCTTCGTCGCCTTCAGGCCTTTGACGTCGCCCTCATAGCTGGCGAGCGGATCGGACTTCATGACCACGATGTAGTGGCCGGGCGTGCCTGCGACCGGGACGGGATGCGTCACCTCCCCGGTCGCCGCGTAGCCGGTGGTTGCCGTCGATGCGATGAACAGAGTCGCCAGGGTGGTGGCTGCTGCCATCCGGAGGGGTGTTCGACCCATGTGGTGCTCCCGATGATCACGGTGCAACCGCGTTGCTGCACCGCGGCCAACATAGTCCCGCTGTTCGCCGCCGGAGAGAGAACTGGTCGATCGGCCAACCGGCCTTCGCCGATCGGCCAGGGTTATCCACGGCCACCCTCCCGATAGGTCGACAGTAAGCTGGAGAGGTGGCCCGCACCCCCCTCCTGTCGACTCGAGTACTGCTCGTCTGCGCAGCGATCGGAGTGGCCACAGGCATCCTCGCGGGCATCGCCGGATGGGTGACTCCCGTGCTGCTGGCGAGCCCCCTCCTCTTCCTCTACGGACTCGTGCTCGGCTCGCACGTGCTGCCGGGGATCATCGCCCAGGAGGTGCTGCGACTGCCGCTCGTCGCCCTGATCACGCACGTGTTCGCGGCGCTGATCGCGAGTGCCTTCAACCCGGCGTGGGCGCTGCGGTTCATCGGCACCGCCCTGCTGTTCGGCCTCATCCAGGAGGGCGTCGCCGCCCTCACCCGCTACCGCGCCTGGGGGCCGTGGCGCTTCTTCATCTCGGCCGCCGTGATCGGGGTCATCGTCGCGGTCGTCGTGTTCTTCGCCGCGCACCTGTCGGTCATGGCGCCGTGGGCGCAGATCCTGTACCTGGCGATCTCGGTGCTCGGCCCGATCGCGTGGACCGCGGTGGGGCTCGCGATCGGCTCGGCGCTGCGCCGGGCCGGAGTCGCTCGGCGCTGATCCCTCGGCACCGGTCGCCTGGGCGCCGGTCGCCCCGTGCCGGTCGATGGCGGATCAGGTAAGGCTCAGCTAAGTTAGACGGGTACGATCCGTCGACCCAGGACTCCGCCGTGCGCCCATCCGCGCCCCTGCTGAGCGTGCGTGAGCTCTCGCTCACCCACGCCGATGCCGCGCACCCCTCACCGCGCGACGTGACGTTCGACATCGGCCCCGGCGAGGTCGTCCTCCTGCTCGGACCCTCCGGATCCGGCAAGTCGACGCTCACGCTCGCCCTCAACGGCCTGATCCCGCACGCACTGCCGGCGACCATGGTCGGCACCGTCGAGGCCGGCGGAATCGACACCGCCGCCGCGCAGCCCGCCGCGCTGAGCACGCACGTCGCGATGGTCTTCCAGGACCCGGACTCGCAGATCGTCACCGGCACCGTCTACGACGAGGTGGCCTTCGGCCCGGAGAATCTCCTGCTCGCACTCGACGTCGTGCGGGGTCGCGTCGAAGCGGCGCTGCGCCGGGTCGGGCTCTGGGATCGGCGGGACGAGAACCCGGACCACCTGTCCGGCGGCGGACGGCAGCGGCTCGCGATCGCCTGCGCCCTCGCGATGGCTTCGCCGCTGATCGTGCTCGACGAGCCGACCGCCAACCTCGATCCGCAGGGCATCGACGACGTCTATGCGGCGCTGGCGGATGTGGTCGCCGCCGGAGACCGCGCGATCCTCCTCGTCGAGCACAACCTCGACGCGGCGATGGACTTCGTGACGCGCTCGATCGTGCTCGACCGCGACGGCAGGGTCGTGTTCGACGGCCCCGCGGCCGAGATCATCCGCGCGCACGCCGACGAGCTCGTGGCGATGGGCGTCTGGCTGCCGGCGGCGACGCTCGCTGCGCTGCGGCTGCGGGATCAGGGGTTCGCGCTCGATCCGTTGCCGCTGACACCGCAGGCGCTCGCGGTTGTGCTGGAGCGGGAGGGCGTTTCGTCTCGCTCCGCTCGCTCGACTGGCTCGACTGGCTCGACTGGCTCGGCTGGCTCGGCGACCGACGAGGGCAGCGACGCGAAACGCGCGGACGCCAGCCGGCCCGAGCCGATCATCCGCGCCCGCGGGTTGACCGTGCGGCGCCGGCGGACCGAGATCCTGCACAGGATCGACCTCGACCTCGAGCCCGGAAGCCTCACCGCGATCGTCGGCGCGAACGGTGCCGGCAAGACGACACTGATCCAGGCTCTCGCGGGCGTCGTACCACCCCCGCGGGGGCAGGTGTCGGTCGACGGCATCGATCCGGGCACGGCCTCACCTCGCGACCTCGCCGCGCGCATCGGATTCGTGTTCCAGAACCCCGAGCACCAGTTCATCGCGCACACGGTCTTCGACGAGCTGGCGCACGGGTTGCGGCTGCGGCACGTGCCGGACGCGGAGATCGCCGCCCGCGTCGAGGAGATGCTCGCGCGGTTCGGCCTCGAGCACAAGGCGGACGTGCATCCCTTCCTCCTCTCGGGTGGCGAGAAGCGACGGCTCTCGGTGGGGACCGCCCTGATCACGCGACCGCGCGTGCTCGCGCTGGACGAGCCGACGTTCGGGCAGGACCGCGCGCGGGCGGCCGAGCTCCTCGACCTCCTGCAGAATCTCCGCGCCGAGGGCACGACGATCGTGATCGTCACGCACGACCTGCAGCTCGTCGCAGAGCACAGCACGCACGTCGTGCTCCTCGCCGGCGGGCGGGTGCGGGCGGCGGGCGCCACCGCGGCGCTGTTCCGCGACCAGCAGCTGTTCGCCGATGCCGGGCTCCGCATACCCGCGCTGCAGCGCGTGCTGGTATCCGCGGGGCTCGAGGTGATCCGATGAGCGCCGATGCCGCGGGCAGCACCGTCCGCAACACCGGCGCCGCCGGCGGAGACCGCGCTTTCGACCCGTACGCCCGGATGACGGCGACCTCGCCCCGGCAGTTCCTGTACGCCCTGAATCCGCTCGCCAAGGTCGCGGGTTTCGCCCCGGCGATGGTGCTGCTCGTGTTCGTCCGCGACCTCGCCACCCCGGCCGCGTTCCTCGTGCTCGCATACGCGCTGATCCTGGTCGGCGCCCGCCTCACCCGACGTCTGCTCGCTCTGCTGCTCCTCGGACTCCCGGCCGGGATGCTGCTGGTCGCGGTCGGATTCTCGTTGTGGGTGGATGCCGGGCTCGTCGACGGCAGCACGCCGGTGGTGCGGATCGGCGACTGGACGCTGTACAGCGGCGCTCTGGTGATCGGCGCGGCGACCGCGCTGCGGCTCGGCTCGGTCATGGCGCTCGCCCTCGTCGGCGGGCTCACCACCAGCGGCCCCGACCTCGTACGGGCGAGCGTGCAGCAGCTCCGGGTGCCCTACCGCGTCGGCTACACGGCGCTCGCGGCGTTCCGGTTCGTGCCGCGATTCGGGCATGAGCTGGCCGTGATCCGCGCGGCGCATCGGGTGCGCGGGTACCACGGCGGGCGCGGACCGTTCGCCCGTATCGCGCGCGGTTGGGGCTACATCGTGCCGCTGCTCGCCGGGGCCATCCGCCATGCCGAGCGCGTCGCCCTGGCGATGGATTCCCGGGCGTTCGGCGCTCATCCCACCCGCACCGAGCGGCATCTCGTGCCGTTCCGCACGCGGGACACGGTCTTCACTCTCGTGACACTGCTGGCGTCCGCCGCCATCTTCGTCGCCTTCTTCCCCTGGCAGCTTCCCTGAAAGGCGCCCCATGGCATACAGCAAGATGGTCAAGCCCGAGACGACCGAGCTCATCCATCTGACGGTCTTGCGCTCGGAGCGCCTCTCGACGCACTGGATCCGCGTGACTCTCGGCGGCGGCGAGATCGAGAAGTTCCGCCCGATGGGCTTCGACCAGTGGTTCCGCCTGTTCCTGCCGATCGGCGGCGACGCCGGCCTCGAGCGGGTGCCCGCCAAGGCGAACAAGATGTTCGGGTATCTGAAGTTCCTGCGCATCCCCGACGGCGAACGCCCCGTGATGCGCAACTACAGCGTGCGCGCCTATCGTGCGGCGACGGCGGAGGCCGGCGCCGAGATAGACGTGGACTTCGTACTGCACGGCTCGGCGGCCGACGGCACGGCCGGCCCGGCGTCTCGGTGGGCAGAGACCTGCCAGCCGGGCGAGCACGTGCTGATCATCAACGAGGGGCTCACCTTCAACCCGCAGCGCGGCACGGACCGCGTGGTGCTGGTCGGCGACGAGACGGCGCTGCCGGCGATCGCCGCGATCAGTGCGTCGCTGCCCGCGGATGCCGCCGGCACGGCGATCATCGAGGTGCCGAGCGCGGAGGATGCGCTGGAGTTCCCGCATCCGTCCGGTCTCGAGGTCGTCTGGATCGTGCGGCCTCACGATGTCGCCCCCGGTGCGCTGGCGCTGCAGGCGCTAGGCCGCACCGCGCTGCCGGATGCCCCGTTCCACGCGTATGCGGCCGGTGAGCAGGCGCTCGCCTCGGGCGCCCGCAAGCACCTGGTGGGCGAGCGCGGTGTCGACAAGAACGCGGTCAGCTTCTGCGGGTACTGGAAGATCGGTGCGGCCTCACCCGCATCGAAGGCCGCTCGCGAGGCGGCAGCGGAGCCGCTCGTATGAGCGGGGCGGATGCCGCGGGCACGGACGCGGCGGTTCCCCGGCGAGGATCGGGCGGTACCGCGCGAAAGCCGGGTGGGGGGTTCCGCTTTCCCACCGCGATCCTGCTGACCTGCGCGGCGCTCGGCGTGGCGGGCGGCCTGTTGCTGGCACCGGCGAACTGGTTGTCGACGCTGCTCTTCCCCGTGGCTCCGTTCGCGAGCGTGGCGCTGGCCGGGCTCTGGATGCTGCCGTCGGTCATCGCGCTGCGTCTGCTGCGACGCCCGCTGGTCGGGCTCCTGGTGGGTCTGCTCGCCGGCCTCGTGATCGTGCCGTTCTCCGGCTACGGGTTCGGCAGCGTGGCGACGAATCTGTGGTGGGCGGCGTTCACCGAGCTGCCGTTCCTCTTCGTGATCTGGCGATACTGGGGCACGTGGATGCACTATGTCGGCGCGGTCGTGGTCAGCGTCGTGTATCCGGTGCTGGCGTGGGCATCGTTCGATCTGGGCAGCTTCCCACTCGCGGTGCAGGCCCTGTTCTTCTCGATCACCCTGGCTAGCTGCGTCGGTACCACCGCCCTGGGAATCATCATCGCCGACCGGCTCCGCAAGGCCGGCGTCGGCGGGCGCCGTTCGCAGCGATCCTGACGTGACGCTGGCCGCATCCGCTGCCGTCGCCCCATCCGCCGCCCGCACCCATCCGCAGGCGGACCGTCAGGCGGCGATGTCGAAGCGGGCGCGGCCGCCGAGTCGTGGGGTGCGGGTGGGGTCGACATAGGCGGGTGGGAGGAACCACACTCGTCCCCCGGTCCCGGTCCCGTGTCGGGGTCGGTCGATGCGGATGTCCCACCCGTTGTCGTGGATGCGGTGGTGGCAGGTCTCACACAGCAACACCCCATTGGCGAGGTCGGTGGGTCCGTGGTCGCGTTTCCACCAGCGGATGTGGTGTGCTTTGGTCATCTCCGGTGGGAGCCCGCACATCGCGCACCCACCGTCGCGTTCGACCAGTGCCAATCGTTGTGCGCGGGTGAACAGGCGTTTCTCCCGCCCCCAGTCGAGCACTTCACTGTCCGCCCCGAGGACGCAGGGGATGATCCCACCCCCGGCGGCCATCCGCCTCGCCGCCCCGACACTGACCGGCTGGTCGAGACCGTCGATGGCCGCCGATCCCGCCCCCGATTCCAGGTCCGAGAGGTTCATCCGGACGATCACCGTGGCCCCGGCGACCGGGACCCGCGTCTGGCAGCCGAGGACGTGCGCGCAGAACACCGCGAGCGCGTCGGCCTGGATCATCGGGACCGTGCGCCGGTCCGCATCCGGAGCCTCCGCGTCGGGAGCTTCCTGCCGGGCGGCGAACGCGGCGGTCACGAACCCGCGGATCGCGGTCACCACAGGGGCGGCGGTCTCGGCGTCGAGCACCGCGTTCAGGTGCACCATCCCGTCCCGCTCGAACAGGGTCAACACCCGCTTCCCCCGCCGCTCCTCTTCTTTCGGTTCCACCCCCTCGGGGTCCAACCAGGCCTCCGCCCGCACCACGAGCTTTCGCACATCATCCAACGCGAGCCCCTTCGCCTTCTCGACCAGCACCCGCTCCCCCTCGGAGATGCGGCCCTGCCCCGCCGTCACCCGGCACCGATCCAAGACCGCGATGATCATCGCCGCGGCCGGCGCACCGAGCACCCCCGAGTCGAGCGCGGCCCGCACCAACGGATACCTCGCCGGAAGCGGCGCCCCCAGAAGGTCCGCGCGCGGCGCCGTCGCCTCCCCCACCTTCACCAGACGCACCGCGTCGCCCGTCGAGCGCCCCGTGGTCGCGGCGATCAACGTCGCCGGAGTGCGGAACCCCTGCTGCTTCGCCAGGCTCTCCGCCCCGAGTTCCGGCCGCGACTCATGCGCGATCCGCGCGGCGACCTCGACATGCACCGCATCCAACCGCCGCTGCAGCACGCCGATCGCCGCCCCCACCGCGACCAGCTCGGACCGGGACAGATCCCCCGCCTCGCCGGCACCCGCCCACGCCGCATCGAGGCGACTCATCGCCTCGTGCAACCCGGTCAAAGTGGACATGCTCCATCCTAACCCGGTAACACGCTACCTTCGAAGCTATCTCCGCATCACATCCCAGAATTCCGCACGAAACCGCAACACGACGCCCGCAACCACTCCTCCCCAGACCTCACCACTCTCGAAGTTATCCACGAATAACGTAAAAGGCGCAATAGGCGCAACAGGCGCAACGGGTCACGCAGAAGCCCCGCCGATAACCTCGCTACTTCACGCTCCCCTGCGTCAGCCCACCGACGAGCCACTTCTGGAGGAAGAGCGCCAGCAGATAGATGGGGATCAACCCCGACAGACTCGCGGCCGCCATCTGCCCGAACATCACCTCGCGGCCGCCCTGCATCAGGGCGATGCCGACCGGGAGCGTCTGGGAGTCCACACTCTGCGTGAGCAGCAGGGGGATCAAAAAGTCGTTGTACGCCAGGATGAAGACGATGATCGAGACCGCGACGATCCCCGGCGCGGTGAGCGGCAGGATCACCGCCCACAGCGTGCGGAGCGGTCCGCATCCGTCGATCTGCGCCGCCTCATCGATCTCGAACGGGATCGCGCGGAAGAAGCCGTCCAGCAGCCAGACGGCGACCGGCGTGAGCAGCAGACCCTCGACGATCCCGAGTCCGAGAACCGAGTCCATCAGCCCCGCCGAGCGCACCAGCACGAAGAGCGGGATGATCGCGACGACCGGCGGGGCGACGTAGGCCGAGACGATCAGCCCGAGCGTCTGCTTCCCGCCGGCGCGCAGCCGGGCCATCGCGTAGTTCGCGGGGATCGACACGAGGAGCGACACCAGCACGGCGATGATCGCCGCGCCGAACGAGTTGCGCAGGTAGGTGAGGATCGGCCAGTTCTCGAAGGCCGCGGTCCAGTTCTCGAACGCGAGGCGCGAGGGGAGGATCCGTGTCGACAGGATGTCGTCCGGGCTCTTGAACGACATGCCGACCATGTACAGCACGGGCAGGAGCGCGAGCGTGATCGCGACGACGATCACGGCCCACTTCACCGCCGTGACCAGTGCGGACGGACGCCCGGGGCGCGACGTGCTCGACGTGCGCACCTTGGAGCGCCCTCGGCGACGGGCGGAGGGGACGATGAGCGTCTCGGTCGCGCTCTCCTCGAGGCGATCGGATGCGCGGAGCATGAGCGACATGGTCAACTCTCCTTGTGCAGGCGCTGCCGCACGGCGTTGAGCGGCAGGATGACGATGGTGACCAGGACGAGGAAGGCGATGGTCTGCGCGGCTGCCGCCCCCACATCGAAGGTCTGCAGACCGGTGCGATAGATCTCGTAGCTGCTGACGGTGGTGTCGAAGCCCGGCCCGCCGCTGGTCATGATGAACACGAGGTCGAAGACCTTGAACGAGACGACGAGCTTCAGCAGGAGGACCGTGATCAGGCTCGGCAGCACCAGCGGGAGGGTGATGCGCCAGAAGGTCTGCCACACTCCGGCGCCGTCGACCTGCGAGGCCTCGTACACCTCGGTGGGCAATGTCTGCAGCGCGGCGAACACCAGCAGGACGCAGAACGGCGTCCACTGCCAGGCGTCGACCGTGATCACCGAGATCATCGCGGCGGGGCTCGACCCGAGGAACAGGAACGGCTCGGAGCCCGGATCGAGCGATTGCCCGATGTTGTTGAGCAGCCCGCCCGTGGGGGCCAGCATGAGCTTCCAGATGACTCCGGCCATGACCGGCGGTGTCATCAGCGGGAGCAGGAGCAGCACCCGGATGATGCGCCCGCCCTTGACGGCCGCATCGAGCGAGAGCGCGACCGCCAACCCTGCGATCAGCGCGATGAGCGCCGACGGGATGGCGAAGAGGAGCGACCTGCCGAGGGACGGGAGGGTGATCCCGTCCCCCAGCAGCGCCGCGAAGTTGTCGAACCCGACCCATTCCGAGAACGGACGTCCCAGCGACGACTCCGAGAAGGAGGCGGCGATGATGTAGCCGAGCGGGTAGATCGCGATGATGACGATCGCGATGACGGCGGGGGCGAGCAGGGCGCGCCCCGTCCACGACGCACGTCGGGAGACGCGTCGGTGGGTGACGGGCTGCGACATGAGCGGTCCTTTCGGGTTCGACGAGCGGATCAGCCGGCCAGGGACTGCCAGGAGTCCCAGGTCTGCTGCATCGCCTGTTCGGCGGTCAGGCTCCCCTGGAGCATGAGCGCGAGGTTGTCGCTCAGCGACTGGATCATCTCCGGTGCCTGCGGCGACGTGGGCCACGACTGCGCGTTCGGCAGCACCTGCGCGGCGACCGCCGACACCTCGGGGGCGAACTCGACGTATTCCGGGCTCTCCAGCGTCGACGTCCGGGTGGGATCGACGCCGGAGCCGGTCGTCGTGATCAGCTTCTCGTTGGTCTCTTTCGAGGAGGCGAAGGCCACGAAGTCCTTGGCGAGCTCCTCATCGCTCGCGTTGGGGCTGATTCCCATCGCCCATCCGGCGTTCAGCGCTCCGGAGATCTTGCCCTCCGGCCCGATGGGCAGCGGTGCCACACCCCAGCCGTCGACGATCTTCGACTGCTCGGGATCCTGCGCGAAGACACCGAGGTCGGTCCAGAACTCGATCATGCCGACGGACCCCGAGAGGAACTGCGGCAGCGCCTGCTCGAACCCGATCTCCAGCGGACTGGGCAGGGCAGAGGGGGCGGCGTCGAGCATCGACTGGGCCGCCGCGACCGCGTACTCGGTGTCGAGCTGCGGCATCTGCGGGTCGATCGGATCGGGCGACATCGTGGCGAGACGGTTGAAGAAGGTCGAGCCGATGTTGAACGCGCTCTTCGAGCCGAGCAGGGCGTTGCCGTACACGCCGTCCGCCTTCTCGGCATCGGTGATCTTCTTCGAGACCTCGATGTACTCGTCCCACGTGGTTGGCACCTCGACGCCGTTCCGCTCGAAGATCGCCTTGTTGTAGAAGAGCACGTGCGTGTCGCCGTCGATCGGCAGACCGTAGGTGCCTCCCTCGTACTGCGAGTACGGGCCGAAGATCGCCTCGATGAAGTCGGACGAGTCGATGTCTTCGTCGGATTCGACCCAGTCGGTGATGTCGGCGAGCGCACCGGCGTCGGCGAGCGCGCCGACCGACGTGTACCAGTACTGGATGACGTCGTAGTTGTTGGTTCCGGACTGTGCGTCGAGGACCGCCTTGGTCTGGATCTGGTCGTAGGGCACGACCTCGACTTCGACCTCGACACCGGTCTCGGCTTCGAAATCGGCCTCGAGGATCTTGCCGGCCCCCTCCTGCGGAGCAGCGATCAGGACCTTGAGGGTCTTGTCACCACCGTCGCCGGAGGATCCGCCGGCGTCGCCGGAGCAGCCCGCGAGCACGAGGCCCGCGACGGAAGCCAGGGCGATGACGGGCAGGGAGCGACGCGCGTAGCGCGCGAGGGATGAGGAGCGTCGTTGCACACTCATGGTGCTGTCCTTTCGATGTTTCTTCTTCGGGTGAGGGGGTGAAGCGGTCAGGATGCGGATTCGGGGTCCGGCGTCCAGGGGCGATCGACCTTGTCGCCATCGACCCAGGGGGTCTTCACGAAGACGGCTCGGAACGTCTCGTCGAACGGGTTGCGCACGAAATGCTCCTCGTGCGGTTCGGCGCGGAGCACGTCACCGACCGAGACGACCTTGCAGGTGTCGCGATCGAGCCAGATCTCGGCGCGCCCTTCCAGCACCACGAAGGACTCCGTGTGGTGCTCGTGCAGGTGATTGCCGAACTCGTCGCCCGGCCGCAGCACGACCACGCCGAACGCGGCGTCGTCGCTCTGGGCGAGGTAGCCCGGCCCCCAGTCGCCGAACCGGAGCGCGGCATCGGCGGCGCGGAGCACGTCGGCACTCATGCGAGCACCCGCGTCTCGGTGGCCTCGCGGAACAGCTCGTACGCGTCGGCGGGAGCGGCGTCATCGTGGACGACCGCGCGGACTGCGCGCATCATCGCCGCAGGATCCGCGCTCTGGAAGATGTTGCGTCCCATGTCGACGCCGGCAGCGCCCGCTCGGACCGCGTTCGACGCCATCGTGAGGGCTTCCAGCTCGGGGAGCTTCTTCCCCCCGGCCATGATCACCGGCACCGGGCAGCCCGCCACCACGTCTTCGAAGCCCTCGTCGCAGTAGTAGGTCTTGACGAGCTGGGCGCCGAGCTCGGCGATGATGCGGGTGGCGAGGCCCAGGTAGCGGGCATCACGGACGAGCTCCTTGCCGACCGCCGTCACCCCGAGCACCGGGATCCCGGCGGCGTAGCCCTCGTCGACGAGCGTCGTGAGGTTGCGGATGCTGCGGCTCTCGTGCTCACCGCCGACGAAGACCTGCACGGCCACGGCGTCGGCGTTGATGCGCACGGCATCCGCCATCGCCATCGCGGTGTATTCGTCGGAGAGGTCCTTGAGGATCGACGGTCCGCCCGAGGCGCGGAGCACGAGACCGGCGCGCGTGGCCGGCGGAACGGAGGTGCGCAGCGCACCGCGGGTGCACATGACGGCGTCCGCGTACTCGGCGAGCGGGGCGATGTTCAGGTCGATGCGCTCGAGGCCGGACGTCGGTCCCTGGAAGTATCCGTGGTCGAACGCCAGCATCACCGTGCGGCCGGTGTCGGGGTCGAGGATGCGGGAGAGGCGGTTCTGCATGCCCCAGTCGAGGTTCGCGGCCCCGCGGATGTTCTGCGAGAAGCGCACGGCCGGTGTCTCGGAGTGGAACTTCTTCGCTGCGGCGTTGCCTTCGAGGTCTGCCATGGTGTCTCCTTCTGGTGGTCGTCAGCCGGCGTGGCCGACGGGCGAGAGTCGGGTGGGGGAAAGGTCGTGGGGGCCGCGGGCGGCACCCGGTGGGGTGAAGAGCGGGAGCAGGTCGGGGCCTGAGATCGAGAGCATGTCGCGGTACACGCGGTGCCAGCGCTCGGTCACCGCGCGGTACTGCTCGTGCTCGCCGGGGTCGACGCGTTCGACGCGGTCGGGGTCGCCCATCGGCGGCAGGGCGGCGCCCACGCCACGCGCAGCCAGGCGGGCGGCGCCGTACGAGGTGGCTTCCGGCGCAGGGGTCACGCGGGTGTCGAGTCCGGTCACCCCGGCGATCACCCGCGGCCAGAGAGCGCCCGCGCTCGAGCCGCCTGTGAAGGTGACCGATCCTTCGGCGACCGCTCGGCCGCCGGTGAGGGAAGCGAGGATGTCGAGGTGCGCGCCGGCCACGATCGCGGCTGATTCCTCGATCGCGCGGACGAATGCTCCCCGTGACGAGCGGGCCGCGTCGTTGATGTCGAAGCCCACGAACGCGGGGGCCGCGTGATGCCAGGCGTCCGCCTGCATCACATTCGCCATGGTGGCGACGACGCCGTTGGCGCCCGCCGGAACCGCCGCGGCCCATTCCTCCATGATGGTGAACGCGGACGTTCCGGCTGCGCGTCCGAGCTCGGCGGCATCCGGGCACATCGCATCGCGGAACCAGCGCATCGCGAGTCCCGAGAGGAAGCCGATCCCCTCGACCATCCAGGTACCCGGATCGACGTGGCAGAGCGTGCGCAGTCGCCGCTCCGGGTCGATCAGCGGTTCCGATGTGACGGCCGTGGTCTGCCAGAACGTGCCGGCGACGATCGTCGGCACGCCTTCGCGGGCCGCGATGCCATGGAGCGCGAGCTGGGTGTCGGCACCGCCGGTCACGACGGGTGTGCCCACAGGGAGTCCCGTGGCGGCAGCCGCGGCGGGCGTGACAGCACCCACGACCTCGCCGCATTCGATCACGGGAGGGAGGATGCTGCGGTCCACGCCCACGAGTCCCGCGAGCTCGTCCGACCAGTTCCTCGACCGCAGGTCGAACAGCGCCGAACTCGAGCCGCTGGTCGGCTCGGTCACGAACTCGCCCGTCAGGCGCGTCGTGACCCAGTCGCTCAGCATCCCGAAATGGCGCGCCTGTGCGAAGAGGTCGGGCTGGTGGCGAGCGATCCACCGCAGCCGGGCAGGCGCCGTGATCGACACCCAGTCCCCCGCCGTGCGGTACACCTCGTCGGCGACGCCTTCGGCGACCAGTTCGTCGGCCTCCGCGCGTGCCCGACCGTCGGTGTTCGGGCAGGCCCAGAGCTCGCTGCCCCCAGCGTCGTACAGGACGAATCCCTCCCGCATGCTCGACGCGGCCACGGCCGCGATGCGCCGCCCGCCGAGGTGCGCCACGACCTCCGAGACGGCGGCGGCGATGGCCTTCCATCCGCTCTCGGTGTCGAAGACCGTGCCGCCGGGGTGCCCCGGTACGGCGTTGTGCGTCCATTCCCGTGCCGCTCGGGTGACGAGTCGGCCCTCGATGTCGAAGGCGAGCGCTCGCGCCGATCCGGTGCCGGCGTCGATGGCGAGGAAGACGTCCGTCATCGTTCCCATCGCAGGCTCCCGTCGGTGAGGAAGCTCTCGACTTCGGCAGCGAGCATGTCGGCACCGCGGACGAGCGTCTCGTTCGTCGCGCCGGCCAGATGGGGCGTGAGGATGAGGTTCGGTTCCGCGACGAGCTCCCGCCACGGTCCATCGGGTTCGTTCACGTCGAGGGCGACTCCGGCGAGGTGGCCGCTGCGCAGCGCTTCGAGGAGCGCGTGCTCGTCGACGAGCGATTCCCGGGCGGTGTTGATGAGGAACGACCCCTCCGGCATGCGGGCGATCTGCGCGGCGCCGATCATGTGGCGGTTCTCGTCGGTGGCTCGCGCATGCACGCTGACGACGTCGCTCGCGGAGAGCAGCGCGTCGAGGTCGGAGACGATCGTGGCATCCGTCACCGAGGCCGGGTCGACGAAGGGGTCGTACGCGGTGATGGTCGCGCCGAGCGCCCGCGCCCGAGCCGCGACGAGGCGGGCGACGTTGCCGTAGCCGATGAGACCGAGTCGCAGTCCCTTCACCTCGCGGCCGAACCAGCGGGCCCCCTCGAAGGTCGATTCGGCGAGCGGACGGCCGTCGGCGACCCGCTCGTCCACGTCGCGCAGCGACGCCGGCACGTTGCGCACGAGGGAGATCAGGAAGCCGATCGTGAGGTCGGCGACGGCATCCGCGTTCTTCCCCGGCGTCGTGGTCACTCGCACCCCGCGCTCGCGCGCCGCATCGAGATCGACGTTGACGGGACCGCCGCGTGCGCATCCGACGAGGCGCAGGTCGGGGAGCGCGGCCAGGACGTCGGCGGTCACGGGCGCCGCGTGGAAGGCGATGACGTCGTAGCCGCGGCCGAGGCTCGCGACCTCCGCCGGGTCCCCCTCGTACTCCCGGATGGAGGAGGTGTCCCACGTCGGCGTCGTGATCGTCATCGTCGTCGCGTCGACGGCGAGGCCCCGCTGCGCGAAGGCACGGGTGAAGATCTCGGCGGTCATGTAGCTGTCGCCGATGACGAGGATGCGGTGGTCGGTCATGTGCAGGGCTCCCGGGGTTCGTGAGTGGATGGGTCAGCGCAGAGCGGCGGGGTAACGACCGGAGGCGGTCTCGGTCGAGATGCCTCCCGCATCGAAACCGGTGTCGACGCTGACGCGGAGGCGATCGGTGCGCACGGAGGCGCGGGAGAAGTCGATGGGCTGGCCGCTCTGGTCGTAGGCGACGGCCTCGACGACGACGATCGGATGCCCCGGCTCGACCTCGAGCAGGCCCGCGAGCGCCCGATCGGCGGCGACGGCCTCGATCGTCCTGTGCATGCGGGCGATGCGGACGCCGGCGACGTTCCTGATCGCGGCGTAGAGACTCGCGCGGGGGTCGCGGAGGTCGGGCAGCACCCCGGCGAAGCGCGACGGCAGATAGTTGATCACGTGCACGGCGGTGCGCGAGCCCACGGCGCGCACGCGCTCCAGCACGAAGCCCGTGCCGTCGGGAGAGTCGCGTCCGACGACCGCTGCGGCCCACGAGGGAAGCGGCTCGATGCCGGCACGGAGGATCTCCGAGCTCAGGGCGCTGCGGCCGTCCTCGCTGTACTCGCCGAGAAGGCTCGGGGCCGAGGGGAGCGTCCAGGCCGACGGACCCTGGGCTCGTTCCACGAAGGCGCCCTTGCCCTGCTGTCGGGAGATGATGCCGGCGCTCTCCAGCCGGGACAGCGCGTCGCGGATCGAGGTGCGCGAGGCCGAGAAGTGCTCCCGCAGCTCGTTCTCGCTGGGCAGGCGATCACCCGGTCCCCAGGTGCCCTGGGCGATCTCGGCTTCGATGGCGCGCATGATCTGGAACCAGATCGGAGCCGTCGACGTGCGGTCGAGCAGCGGCAGGCTGAGAGTGGACATTCCGGCCTCTTCGGTGAGCGGGTGCGGGAACATCTGCGTTCCCGAGCCGGACTCTCCTGTCCGGACATGTATCGATCATGGACCGATACTTGTATCCCCTGAAGAGACAAGTCAGGAAATTCTCCGACGCCTGCTCTCACCTCGGATTTATTTCGACTGGTCAGGCATTTCCCGGAACAGCAAGTGCCCTCGAAGGTCGATCCGACCCCGGAGCAACGCGGGGAGCGCCGCGGCGGCCGGTACAAGTGGAACCCCCGCGGGGCTTCAGAGCGACAGATGCACGCGCAGTGCCTCGTCGATCTCCCCCATCAACTCGGCCGGCACCCAGCCGAGCGGACGGACGATGCGCGCGGTCGAGATGGTCCGCACCTGCTCCGCCTGAGCCTTCGAATCGCGATCCAGCCCGGTGGCGGCGGCGGGAAGCAGCACCTGGAACGGCAGCACCCGCGTGACGTTCGACGTCACCGGCACGACGGTGACCGTGGCCTGCGGGCGTCGCGCAGCGACCGCGTTCGCCGTGTTGTTGCTCACGAGCACGGCCGGTCGCGTCTTCCGCGCCTCGGACCCGACCGTGGGGTCGAACGAGACGAGGATGATCTGACCACGACGAAGCAGGGAGACCGCACTGTCGCTCACGCGGTGGCCAGGCCATCGTCGGCCGCGGAATCCCACTCGTCGTCGTATCCCTCGGCGTAGGCCTCGGCGTACGCGTCGGCGAGACGGCTCTCACGAAGAAGGCGAACCGCCGCGTGCACCACGGCCGAGCGCGAGGGGTACCCGCCTTCGAGGGCCTGGGCGTCGAGGAACGCCAGATCGCTCTCACTCAGACTGAGGCTGACCTTTGCGGTGGACATGCAGTAATACTACTTCGGTAGCACCGCTGGTACTACCCACTTCCTTCGAGCATCCGAGCACCGCAGCGTCCTCGGCTGCACGCGAAGAGGCCCCGGATGCCAGAGCATCCGGGGCCTCTCCAGAGCCGTGCGTCAGCGCTTGCCGGCGATCTGACGACCGACGAGATCGCGCATGATCTCGTTCGTGCCGCCGTAGATGCGGTGCACCCGAGCATCGGTGAAGGCGCGGGCGATCGGGTACTCCATGATGTAGCCGTAGCCACCGTGCAGCTGCACGCCCGTGTCGAGCACCTCCCACTCCCGCTCGGTAGCCCAGAACTTGACCTTCGCCGCGTCCTCGGCGGTGAGCGTGCTGTTCTTGTAGGCGAGCAGCGCGCGGTCGATGTACGCCCACATCGCATCGGTGGTCGCCGCCATGTCGGCGAGCCGGAAGCGGGTGTTCTGGAAGTCGGCGATGCGCTCGCCGAACGCCTCCCGGTCCTTCGTGTAGGCGACGGTCCAGTCCAGAGCGGCCTGCGCAGCTGCGGCCGCGGCAACGCCGATCGAAAGACGCTCGAGTGGCAGGTTCAGCATCAGCTGGATGAAGCCCTGCCCCTCCTTGCCGCTGATGAGGTTCTCGTCGGGGACGAACACGTCGGTGAAGCTGAGCTCGGCCGTATCCCAGCCGTGGAAGCCCATCTTGCTGAGCTTCTTGCCCTGGTCGAAGCCCTCCATGCCCTTCTCTACGAGCAGCAGGCTGAAGGCGTCAGGACGATTGCCCTCACCGGTCTTGACGAAGGTCACGACGACGTCGGCTGTCGTGCCCGAGGAGATGAAGGTCTTCGCGCCGTTGAGGATGTAGCCACCGTCGACCTTCTTCGCGTTGGTCTTGATGCCGCGGAGGTCCGAACCCGCTCCCGGGTCGGTCATGGCGAGTGCGCCGAGCACTTCACCCGTGGCCATCCGGGGCAGCCACTTCTCCTTCTGCTCCTGCGTTCCCATGTGCACGAGGTACGGCACGGCCAGGTCGTCCTGGATGCCGAAGGCGCCTGCGAGTGAGCCGGCGCCCGCGGCGATGACCTCCTCCATGACGACCGTGCGGAAGCGGTAGTCCTGCAGCATCCCGGCGCCGCCGAACTCCTCGGGGACCGACAGTCCGATCAGTCCTGCCTCGCCGGCAGCCAGCATGGTCGCCCGGTCGATCTCACCCGCAGCGTCCCACTTCTCGATGGCCTCGTTCGTCACGTGGCGCTTGACGAAGTCCTTGACCAGGTCCCGGAATGCCTCGTGATCCTCGTCGTAGATGTCGCGTTCCATGCCGTCCTCCTGAACGTATCGTGCATCGTTGCTCCGGCGATTCTACGTGTCGGGCACCGCCGCGGACAGGACGTTGTGAGAATGCATCCCATAAGACGTGACACTGGGTACCGCGGTTGTCGGATGCCGCAACCGGGGCCTTCTCCGATGTCTCAGTGCGCGTAGTCGGGGGCCGCCGGGAGCCCGAAGAACTCCTCCAGCGTGTGGAATCCGCCGTCGTGATAGGCCGCGGCGAGGTCGACCCCGACGTAGCGGAGATGCCACGGCTCGGGCGCGTAGCCGGTCACCGGCGTACCCACCTGCTCGTACCGCACGATGAACCCGTACTCCCACGCGTGGGCCGCGACCCAGTCGCTCTGCGCGGTGCCGCCGAAGCCGTCGAGACCGCCGCAGCCGCTGCCGCACGCGACGACGTCGAGGGCCAGTCCGGTCTGGTGCTCGCTGTGGCCGGGGCGCGCCGACCCGGCATCCGCCTGCCCCTGACCCTGCGACTGCACGTGGGAGTCGTAGGTCGTGACCTGCAGCCCGTACGACCGATAGCCGTTGTTCGCGCCGATGCGGCCTACCCCGGCAGCCTCCGCCGCATCAGCCATCTGCCCGACGGCGACCGCGACGTCAGTCCGCACCCGGCCCGAGGGCGTCGTCATCTGCAGCGGCACGGAGTCGAGCGCCCCGGGCTCGTAGTCCGCGGGCTTCAGCGGAAGGCTCTTGTTCACCACGACCCAGACCCGCGCCGGATCGCGGAGCGAGACGCAGGGGGCGTTGCCCGCCACCACGGCCTCGCGGAAGGCCGTCCCACCACCGAAACCGGCCACGGCAGCCGCGTCGTCACCGGCCTGGACGGCCTGTTGCACGGCGGGGTCCGAGCACGGGTCGGCTGCGGTCGTCGCCCCCACCTGCACGGTCGGCACCTGCATCACGGCGACCGGCTCCGGCATCGCGGCAGCATCCGGCGACGTCGCAGGAACGGAGGCGATCGAGAGCATCATCCCGAGCGCGGTCACGGCGACGCCGATCGGCAGTGCGGGTCCGCGGATCGGGGACCGCGGAGCCGCATGCTGAGCGTGCGGCGAGAAGGGCATTGGTCCATTCTCTCCCGCGCTGCGTGGATGGCACCACCGCGACGGCCACAACGGTACCCTCGACCCATGCCGTCCGCCCCGCTCGCCCCCGCGCCATCGAGCAGCATGGGCCGAGGACTCGACGTGCTCACGGCTCTGAGTGCGCTCATCGAGAAGGGCAGCGGCACCACCGTCGGCGAGATCGCCCACGCCCTCGACCGCGAGCGCTCCCAGGTGTCCCGCACCCTCGCCACCCTCGCCCGTTCCGGTCTGGTCGAGCGTCGGCCCGACCGTTCGTACGCGCTCACCTGGTCCTGGTACGCCGCCGCGCAGGAACTCACCGCGCACCGGATGCACACGCACGGGCTCGCGGTGCTGGACTCCCTCGCGGCGCAGCTCGGCGAGGCCACCTTCCTCAGTGAGCTGCAGGGCGATGCGACCCTCACGACGCTCGAGAGCCTGCCCGCGGACTCCCGCATGATCGGCTCCTGGATCGGACGCTCCTACCCCGCGTACTGCAGCGATGCCGGGCGCGCCACGCTGTGGGATGCCTCGGACGACGAGGTGCGCGCGGTCTTCGGCTCGACCGACTTCACCGCCCAGGGGCCGAACACCCCGGTGTCGGTCGACGACGTGCTCGCGCGGCTCGGCGCGGATCGCGAGCGCGGCTTCACCATCGTCGACCAGGAGGCGGAACCGGGCCTCTACTCGGTCGCGGCACCCGTGTGGGACTTCCGCGGAGAGGTCATCGCCGCGGTTCAGGTCGTGGGCACCCGCGACGCGATGCACGAGCGGGTCGCGGAGTGCGGTGCGGCATGCGCGCGGGCGGCCGCCGATCTCTCCCGCCGGCTCGGCGCACCCGCATCCGTCGAGCGCTGACCCGCGGGGCGTCAGACCGACGCGTCGGCCGCTGCGGTGAGCTCGCCCGCGAACCGGGCGAGCAGGGCACGGGTCTCGCGCGTGGCACCCTGCGCACGATGGCGCCCTCGGACCGCGAGCGAGGCGATGACCTCGCCACCCCGACGGATCGGGAGGGCGAACTCGTCGATCCCCTCGTCGTACTCCTCGGCGGCCGAGATGAGCCCTTCGGCACGGTCGCGTTCCTGCACGACGCCCACCTCGTCCACGGAACGCGGCGCGGTCGGACCGCCCACGCCGATGAACTGCACCCCGTCGAGCACGACTGCCAGCTGCTCGGGCGTGTGATCCCACAGCAGCGCGCGGCCCGCTCCCGTGCACCAGATCGGCGTGACCAGCCCGGCACGGATGGAGCGGTCGCCCCCGTCGGCAGATCGCTCGTATCGGAGCAGCACGCCGCGCGCACCCTCGGTGACGGTGATCAGCGCGTTGACTCCGAGCTGCGCGGCGAGCGTGCGCAGGGCGACCCTGGATTCGCGGAGCCAGGCCGCGTTCAGCACGGCGGCCGTGCGGAAATACTCGGTCCCCGCCCAGAACAGCGAATCGTCGTCCCGGCGGAGGAACTGCCGTGACTGCAGCTCGCGCGTGAGTCGCGAGACACGGCTCCGCTCGATGTCGGTGGTGTCGGCGAGCCGCGAGGCGTTGAGACCCGGTCGCGCACGGCGCTCCTGCTCGACCGCCGCATCGAGCAGACTCAGGCCCTGCACGAGTGAGGAGGAAGCCACGACGACCCCTCCTCTCCTGTCGGCCCAGACCTCGGCCATCCTATCCGGAGGCCCCCACCGCGCGACGCGGGAGGAGCCTCCCCCAGGCGACGTAGAGGTCGGCGGCGATGTTGCCGTGGGCCCGCTCGACGTCGGCCGCGGTGATCGCCTCGTCGCCCTGCGCACCGAACAGCACGACCTCGTCGCCCGGCGTCGTCGCCTCGAGGTGGGAGACGTCCACGAGGAAGCTGTTCATCGCGATCCGGTCGACGATGCGCGCACGGCGACCGCGGATGAGCACCTCGCCGGTGCCGCTCAGGCTGCGGTGCACGCCGTCGGCGTACCCCAGCGGGATCAGCGCGAGACGCGCATCCGCCTCGAGCCGGTGCCAGCGGTCGTAGCCGACCGTGCTCCCCCGCGGATACGAGTTGATCGCCGCGATCCGCGACACCATCCGCATCGCCGGTCGGAGTACGCCTCCCAGCGCGTCGGTGTCTCCGTACAGCCCGGCGCCGATGCGGACGAGGTCGAACCGGGACTGCGGCAGACGCAGCGCCGCGAAGGTGGTCGCACAGTGCCGGGCCACTACGCCGTCGGAGGCGTCGGCGACCGCGCGTGACTGCTCGTCGAATCGCGCGGCGCCCGCGATCACGTCGTCCTCGTCTTCGCACGGGAAGTGCGAGCAGACGCCGACGACATCCAGACGCGGATCCGCCAGGACGCTCCGCGCCGCGTGCACGCCCCGCGGCTCACCGACCTCCAGCCCGTCCCGCCCGAGTTCGGTGGAGTTGAGCGACACGTGCGCGCGGATGCGCACACCCCGAGCGGCGGCGACCCCGGCCACGATCCCGGCATGGTCAGCCCCGCCGATCCACTCCTCGATGCCGAAGCGGATGCCGTCGTCGACCTCGTCCCGCCCCGCGGGCCGCACGCGCAGAAGACGACCGGTGAAGCCGCTCGCGCGCACGGCCGCCGCCTCTTCGTTCGATGCCAGACCGATCAGGCCGAGCGTCTGCTCGCCGAGCAACGGCGCCACGATGTCGATGCCGTGACCGTAGGCGTCGGCCTTCACGACCGCGCAGAACCCGACCTCGGGGCCGAGTTCTGCGCGGATCGTGCGGACGTTGTGGCTGATCGCGTCGCGGTCGATCTCGACCCATCCGCCCGCCGGTGTGGAGGCTGTCACGCGTCGACGGGCTCCGCCTCGTGATCCTGCACGACGTCGCGCTTCCCCTTGCGACCGTGCCGCCACCAGAAGAACAGGTAGCACGCGGCGACGAACGGGATGCCGAAGTACAACGCCGCCACCTGGTTCGGGTCGAACGCGATCGCGATGACCGACAGGAGCAGCAGCGAGAACGCCACGATCGGCAGCGCCGGGTACAGCGGCGTCCGGTAGGCGAGAGCCGACACGTCTCCGCCCTCGCGCACGAACTTGCGGCGGTGGAAGAACTGCGAGGCGACGATCGACATCCACACCGCGACGACCGCGAATCCGGCGATCGACACGAGCACCAGGTAGACGGTGCCGGCGGCGATCACACTCGTGAGCAGCGACACGAGGCCGATCAGGATGCTGACGCTGAGCGCGATGAGGGGGACGCCGCGCTTCGTGAGTCGCGTGAACGCCTTCGGCGCGTGACCCTCCTCCGCGAGCGAGAACAGCATGCGAGCGCAGGAGAAGAGCCCGCTGTTGCCCGCGGAGAGGAGCGCCGTGATGATGACGAAGTTCATGATGTCGGGCGCATACGGCACTCCCACGTACTGGAAGACGTCGACGAACGGGCTGCTGGTGACGCTGGCGTCTTCGTAGGGCAGGATCGCGGCGATCACGGCGATCGCGCCGACGAACAGCACCACCAGTCGCAGCACCGTGGAACGCAGTGCCCGCGGGATGTTCTTGGCCGGGTCCTTGGTCTCGCCCGCCGCGACGCCGATGAGCTCGGAGCCGCTGAACGCGTAGAACACGGCGAGCGCGGTGACGATCACACCGCTGAACCCGTTCGGGAAGAGCCCTCCGGGGGTCTCGAAGTTGCTGAACAGGATCGCCGGCGGGTGCTCGGCCGACAGCGGCGTGAACCCGAAGATCGCCGCGCCGCCGAGGACGATCAGCGCGACGATCGCGACGACCTTGACCAACGAGAACCAGAACTCCGCCTCGCCGAACACCCGGGCCGAGATCGCGTTGAGCAGGAACAGCACGGCGGCGAAGATCAGGCACCACAGCCACACCGGCACCCCGGGGAACCAGCGCTGCATGAGGATGCCGGATGCCGTGAACTCCGACCCCAGTGCCACCACCCAGCAGAGCCAGTACAGCCACGCCGTCGTGAATCCGGTCGCCGGCCCGATCGATCGTGAGGCGTAGATGTGGAAGGCGCCGGAGACGGGATACGCGATGGCGAGTTCACCGAGGCAGGCCATGACCAGGTAGACCACGAACGCGCCGATCAGGTACGCGATGATCGCGCCGAGGGGCCCCGCCTGGGAGATCGTGTAGCCGGAGCTGAGGAACAGGCCCGATCCGATCACGCCGCCCAGCGCGATCATGATCAGATGCCGGGCGTCCATGGTCCGTTGGAGGCGGCGGAGCGGAACCTGTGTCGCCGTCGTGTTCGGCAGGACGTTGGGAAGGGATTTCTCCCCGGGAAGAGGCGTCATCGGAACTCTCAATCGGGTTTGATATGTGCATCATATTCACATCTATGTGCCAATGACGCATTTAGTTGGTCGGATGCGGGGACACTATCCGCTCCGCGATCCGGCCCACAAGACCCCGGAGCAGAATTCTTCACGCCCACCGTCACTGCCGACCATCCGGCGGAGGAGCTGCCATTCCGGCAGTACCCGCGGCCGATCCGACAGGCGCGCACGGACACCCACCTCGCCGACGATGGATCCGTGTCCGCACGGCGTCGCCGGCGACAGCTCATGGAAAGAAGGAGACAACGGTGACTCACCACGACCTCGCCCTCATCGGCTTCGGAGGCGTCAACCGCGCCCTGGCCGAGATCATCCGCGACCGCGGGGCGGCGCTCGTCGACGACCTCGGCTTCGGCCTGCGCGTCGTCGCGATCACCGATCTCCGCCTCGGCTCGCTCATGCAGAGCGACGGCATCGACCTCGACGCCGCGCTCGCGATGACCGGCGCCGACACGTTCGCCGGAATGCCGGGCGGCCACGCCGAGCCCCGCAACGACTACGTGATCCGCAACACCACGGCCGATGTCATCGCCGAAGCGACGTTCACGAACCCGGTCGACGGAGAGCCGGCGATCTCGCACGTGCGCGCCGCCCTCGAGAGCGGCAAGAGCGTGACCACTACCAACAAGGGCCCGGTCGCGCTCGCGGGCGCCGCGCTCAACCGCCTCGCCGCCGAGAACGGAGCCCGCTTCGAGTACGAGGGCTCGGTGATGAGCGGGACTCCGGTGCTCCGACTCGCCGGCGAGACCCTCAAGGGACTGCGCATCACCCGCATCCAGGGCATCCTCAACGGCACGAGCAACTTCGTGCTGGGGCGCATGGAAGAGGGGAAGTCGCTCGCGGACGCCGTCTCCGAAGCTCAGGCCCTCGGGTATGCGGAGGCCGACCCGACCGCCGACATCGAGGGGTCCGACGTGCAGCTGAAGGTCGTGATCCTCGCGAACGAGGTGCTCGGAGCGCAGCTCACGACCGCCGACGTGCCGCGCACCGGGATCAGCGGCATCACCGCGGGCGACGTGATCGCCGCAGCCACGGCGGGCGAGCACTGGAAGCTCATCGGCACGGTCTCCCGCGATGAGTCGGGGGGCATCTCGGCATCCGTCCAGCCCCTCGCACTCGGCACCGACCACCCGCTCGCCGCCGTCTCGGGGGCCACGAACGCCGTCGCCTTCACGACCGACCTGCTCGGCACGGTCACGGTGTCCGGTCCCGGCGCGGGGCGCATCGAGACGGCGTACGCGCTCCTCTCCGACATCATCGCGATCGACGCCCACCAGAAGTCGTACGCCGGAGCGGTCCGGTGAGCGTGGCGATCATGGATGCTCCGACGACCGGCACCGCCGTACTCCGGGTGCTCGACCCGTACAGCGGCGAGACCATCGCCGAGCTGGCGCAGCACACGGTGGAAGACGTCGAGCCGATCATGGAGCGCGCAAGGCTCGGCGCTTCGCTCTCGCGGGAGCTGACCCGGTTCGCTCGACACACGATCCTCGACCGCGCGGCGCGCATCCTCGAGGAACGTGCCGACGAGGCCGCCGCCCTCATCGTGCGCGAGGCGGGCAAGACCATCACCCAGGCCCGCAAGGAGGTGCGTCGAGCGGTCACCACGATCTCCCTTTCGGCGGAGACCGCTCGGGCGTTCGACGGCGAGGTCATCCCCTTCGACGCTTACGAGGGCGGGGGCAACCGCCGTGGCTGGTACACGCGGGAACCGCTCGGCGTGATCCTCGCGATCACGCCCTACAACGACGCGCTCAACCTCGTCGCCCACAAGCTCGGCCCTGCGATCGCGGGAGGGAACGCGGTCGTGCTCAAGCCCTCCCAGCTCACCCCGTTGACCGCACGCTTCCTCGTCGACGTGCTGCTCGAAGCCGGTCTCCCCGACGAGATCATCACGGTCGTGCACGGAGACCGCCAGGTCGCGCAGGCGCTGGTCGCGGTGCGCGACATCCGCATGGTCTCATTCACGGGCGGGTTCGCGACGGGCGAGGCGATCGCTCGCACCGCGGGGCTCAAGAAGCTCGCCATGGAACTCGGCGGGAACGCGCCCGTCGTGGTCTTCGCGGATGCCGACATCGCGGAGGCCGTCGAGGCCTGCGTGTCCGGCGCCTTCTGGGCCGCGGGGCAGAACTGCGTGGGGTCTCAGCGCATCCTCATCGAGCGCTCCGTATACGCCGAGTTCCGCGACCGGTTCGCGGCGCGCACCTCGACGCTGCGCGCCGGCGACCCCTCGGACCCGGCCACCGACGTCGGGCCGATGATCTCGGAGGCAGCGGCCGTGCGCGCCGAGCGGATGGTCGACGATGCGGTGAGCGCGGGCGCGCGGGTGCTCGCCGGACACCGCAGGGAGGGCTCGGTGTACTGGCCGACCGCGGTCGAGAACGTGGCGCTCTCGTGCGAGCTCTGGAACGAGGAGGCGTTCGCCCCGGTCGTGGCGCTGGCACCGTTCGACTCCGAGGATGAGGCCGTCGCCGAGGCCAACAGTGTCGACTACGCGCTGCACGCCGCGGTCTTCACGACGGACATCGGCCGCGCACTGCGGGTCGCCGAAGCACTGGATGCCGGAGGCGTGATGATCAACGACTCCTCCGACTACCGCATCGACAGCATGCCGTTCGGCGGATCCAAGTACGGGAGCATGGGGCGCGAGGGCGTGCGCTTCGCGTACGAGGAGATGACCCAGCCCAAGGTGACCTGCATCACCACCTGAGAACTCCTCGGGGAGGGCGGGGGTCCAGGGGGATACCCCGCCCCTCCCCGAGGTTCAGGCGCGGTCGATCACGCGGGTCAGCGACACGGCCGTCACCGTGTTCGCGACTCCGGGCACGGCGGCGAGCATCTCCCAGATCTCGCCGATGCGGTCCATCGAGTCGGCCTCCAGCATGACGAGCAGGTCGAAGTCGCCGGACAGCACGTCGCACCGCCGCACCTCGGGGATCTGCGAGATCTCGGCGATGACCGCGCCGCCGCGCATCCGGTCGGTGCGGTAGACGAGCACGATCGCCGAGACCGGGGAGCCGCCGGCGTGCCCCGGCGTGACGGTGTACCCGCCGATCACGCCCTGCCGCTCCATGCGCTCCATCCGCTGCTTCACGGCGTTGCGCGAGAGATGCACCTGGGATGCGAGTGCGACCAGCGGCACGCGGGCGTCTTCGGTGAGCGCGGCGAGGATGCTGCGATCGATCTGATCGAGGTGGAGCCGCTCCATCGAGACCTCCTGGGGGTACGCTGCAACGTGCATCATTCACAATTGCGTGTGTCTATTATGCACCTTAGAGTGGAATCGCACCACGAGCGGTGCAGGAACGAAGGAGTCACCATGGGCACTCGCCCCGACCGCAAGGATCCCCTCACCCTGTCGGACCTCAGCCTGGCCGTGCATGCGGGCAACCAGCTCGACTCGACGATGGCGCTTCGCACCCCGCTCGTGATGGCCAACTCGTATCAGCTCCCCGACGATCCGAGCGAGATCAGCTGGTCGGCCACCGCGCCCGGGCTGTACACGCGCAACACCGGCGTGAACCAGTCGGCACTGGAGCAGAAGCTCGCCGCGCTCGACGGCGCCGAGGAGGCCGTCGCCCTCGCCTCGGGCGTCGCGGCACTGCACGCCGTCTTCTTCACCCACATGCGCGTCGGCGACCACGTGATCGTGAGCGACGTGGTGTACGAGGCGACCTGGCGCCTGTGGACCGAACTGCTGCCCCAGCGCTACGGGCTCGAGGCCACCTTCGTCGACATCGGCGATCTCGATGCCGTCCGTGCGGCCATGCGCCCGGAAACACGCCTGGTGTGCATCGAGGCGATCGCGAACCCCACCACCAAGGTCGCCGACGTGGCGGCGATCGCCGAGATCGCGCACTCCGCCGGCGCGATCCTGATGGTCGATTCGACGTTCTCGCCGCCGCCGTTCTACCGCCCCATCCAGGACGGCGCCGATCTGGTCGTGCACTCGCTCACGAAGTACCTCAACGGACACGGCGACGCGATGGGGGGATCGGTCGCAGGCAGCCACGAGCTCATCCAGCCCATCAAGGCCGACGCGATGGTCGACGTCGGGGGCATCATCTCGCCCTTCAACGCCTGGCAGATCCAGCGCGGCACCGTCACGCTCCCCCTGCGGCTGCGGCAGCACTTCGACTCGGCCGCCCGCATCGCCGAGATGCTCGCCGCCGACGACCGGGTGGAGTACATCGCCTACCCCGGTCTCGACTCCCACCCCGACCACGCGCTCGCCGTCCGCCAGTTCGATGGACGCGGCTTCGGCGGCATGATGGCGTTCGCCGTGAAGGGCTCCCCCGACGTGCAGAACGCGTTCGTGGCGAACCTGCGGCTGATCACCTCGGGCTTCTCGCTCGGCCACGACGACTCGCTGATCGTGCACACCGGGACCGAGGGCGGCCGCGTCGCCACCTATCCCGAACCCTTCCGGAAGTTCGGCCACCTGCGGCTCTCGGTCGGCCTCGAAGACACGGACGACCTGTTGGCAGACCTGAGCGCTGCGCTCGACGCGACGTTCCCCTGAGGGTTAATCCGTCGAAGATAGTTACCATTCCGGGTTGACATCGAGTCGATGTTTTGTTCGAATGTTCAGATGCGGTGGCAGGGACAGAAGCTCGGCGAGACGGATGCAGCGGCGCTGCCCGGGCTCGAAGACCGGTCGAGCGTGCTGCGGTCGGTGACCACCCCTGAGTTCGCCGGGATGACGTTCCACGAGGTGCTGTCGAAGTCGGCCCTGAACCACGTGCCCGGCGCTTCGCGCATGCCGTTCGCCTGGACCATCAACCCCTACCGTGGATGCAGTCATGCCTGCGTTTACTGTTTCGCCCGCGGCACGCACGAGTACCTCGACCTCGACGGCGGATCGGACTTCGATTCGCAGATCGTGGTCAAGGTGAACGTGGTCGAGGTGCTCGAGAAGGAGCTGCGGCGCGGCAGATGGCAGCACGAGACCGTGGCCCTCGGCACCAACACCGACCCGTATCAGCGGGCCGAGGGGCGCTACAAGCTCATGCCCGGCATCATCGAGACGCTCGCCGCATCCGGCACACCGATGTCGATCCTCACCAAGGGCACGCTGATCCGCCGCGACATCCCCCTGCTCGTGAAGGCCGCGCAGCGCGTGCCCGTCGACGTGCAGATGTCGATCGCCATGTACGACGACGAGCTGCAGAAGGCCATCGAACCGGGAGCCCCGACCACCCAGGCCCGCCTCGACACCGTGCGCGCCCTGGCCGACGCCGGGTTTCCCGTGACCGTGTTCCTGATGCCGATCATGCCGCACATGACCGACTCTCTCATGGCGATCGACAGTGCCCTCGTGCGCATCAAAGAGGCGGGAGCGCGCACCGTCATCTACGGAGCACTGCATCTGCGACCGGGCGTCAAGCCGTGGTTCTTCGAGTGGCTCGGCGCCAACCGGCCCGACCTGGTGTCGTCGTATCGCGGGCTCTATCCCGGCGCCTCGGCCGAGGCTCCCAAGGGATACCGGCAGTGGCTCGCGAAACGCGCTCGCCCCCTCATCCGGATGCACGGACTCGACGGCCGCCACGAAGACGACTACTCCCGCCGCGGGTTCCGACCAGGGCAGGGACACGTACAGTCGGGAGCGGCGACCGCGGCAGCGGTGCGCTTCACGCCCACTACTCAGGCCGCGGCTGCGCAGCCGATGCTGTTCTGATCCGGATCGCCCCTCTCACCCGGTCGGTCGCCCCACCCGTGGCCGCGTAGGCTCGGGGATCATGGCGATCGGTTCGACAGTCCACACATTCGAGGTGCAGCTCGCTGACACCGACCGCGGAATCTACGAGGACTACTCGCTGCGCGTGGCGCGGCATCCGTCCGAGACCGACGCCTACATGCTCACCCGCGTGCTCGCCTATGGGCTCGAGTTCGCCGAGGGCATCACGTTCGGCGGCAGCATCTCGTCGACCGAGGAACCGGCCGTGCTCGTGCGCGACATGACCGGGCTCATCACCGTCTGGGTCGAGATCGGGGCGCCCGATGCCGAGCGACTGCACCACGGCAGCCGACTGGCCGAACGCACTGTCGTCTACACGCACCGCGATCCCGCGAAGGTCATGGCGCAGTGGGCGGACAAGCGCATCCACCGCCGCGAGGACATCCGCGTGTACAGCTTCGACCCCGGGTTCATCGAGTCGGCCGCGGCCCTGATCGAACGCCGCAACACGATGACCCTCACGCGGGCCGAGGGAGTGATCTACCTCGACCTCAACGGCACGAGCCTGACCTCGACCGTGCACGTGCACGAGCTGGCCTGATCGGCGCGAGCCTCAGGCGCCCCCGAGCTCAGCCGCCCACGAGCCCCTGCTCGTACGCGGCGATCACGAGCTGCGCGCGGTCCCGTGCCGCGAGCTTCGACAGCAGGCTGCCGATGTGCGTCTTCACCGTCGCCATCGAGATCGTGAGCGCTGCGGCGATCTCTGCGTTCGCGAGCCCTCTGCCGACGAGCGTGAGCACCTCGGTCTCCCGCGCCGTGAGGGTCGCGAGCGGGCGACCCGCCGGTCGATTCCCACTGTCGAGGAAGTGCTCGACGAGGCGGACGAGGATGCTCGGCGCGAACAGCGACTCCCCCTCGTGCGTGCGGCGGATGGCCTCGATCAGCTGCTCGGGGCGCACATCCTTGAGCAGGAACCCGCTGGCTCCCGCGCGCAGGGCGCCGTCGACGTACTCGTCGAGCTCCAGCATGCTGAGCACGAGCACCCGCGTCCCCGGCAGGGCCGTCGTGATGGCGCGAGTCGCGCTGATGCCGTCGAGCCCCGGCATCCGGATGTCCATCAGCACGACATCCGGCACGATTTCGCGCGCCAACTCGACAGCCCCCGCACCGTCGGCGGCCTCGCCCACCACCGTCAACCCCTCGGCACCGGCGATGATCAGGGCGAGGCTGTGCCGCAGCAGGGCCTGATCGTCGGCGATCAGGACGCGGATCCCGTCGCTCACGCTCCCGCCTCGAACGGCAGGCGCGCCTCGACGCGGAATCCCGCCTCCACGGGCTCGGCGAGCAGCGTTCCCCCGAGCGCACTCACCCGCTCGCGCATGCCCCGCAGACCGTGTCCGGCGCCGGGTTGCGACTTCCATCCCCGCGCGGGCCCCTCGTCGGCAACGACGACGCGGACGGCGTTCCCGTCCCGCTCCACCACCACGCTCGCCGGCACCGGACCGGCATGGCGTCCGACGTTCGCGAGCGCCTCCCGGATCGTGGCGCAGGCGGTGGCCTGCACGGCGAGCGGCGCCTCGCCCAGATCTTCCATCCACAGGCTCACGCGCACACCGAACGCCTCCGCGGCGGTGACGATCCCGGGCACGTCCGAGAGTCGTGCCGGCGGATGCAGCGGCACCTCGTCTCCCGGCTCGCGCAGCACGGTCAGCATCCTCCGCAGCTCCGACATCGCAGAGCGCCCCGCCTGCTCGATGTCGACGAGGGCGCTTCGCCGCTCGGCGTCGCCGGCGGTCCCCTCGAGCGGGGCGACGGCGGCGGCCCGCATCGTGATCAGACCGAGTCCGTGCGATGCCAGGTCGTGCAGCTCACGGGCGATCCGCAGTCGTTCCTGCTGCGCTGCCCGGTCCGCCGCCCATTCCGTGAGGCTGCGCTCGTACTCCCGGCGCTGCCGCTGCGACCGCACCGTCGCCCAGACGAGCACGCCCACCACGAGGAGTCCGGCGGCCGTCACCACGACCGCCACGCTCTGCGGGCCGTCGAGTCCGAGAAAACTCAGGAGAGCGACCAGCAGCGCGATCATGCCCCCGGCGGCGATCCACGTGCGCGAGCGCCAGGTCGGGCGGGGCGAAGCATCCATCCGCCCGAGTCTAGGCACCCTCGACGCGACACACATCAGACCAGGGGTGGAGGGCCCGGGGTCGGAGCATCGGCCGGGCTTCCCGTCTGCGGGCCGATGTCCCGGACGACGCGGACCGCTGGGATCGAGGGATGCTGACGATCGAATCACTCACGAAACGACACGGTTCCCGCACGGTGCTCGACGGCGTCGCCTTCGAGGCACGACCGGGCCGCGTGACGGCCTTCCTCGGAGCGAACGGAGCCGGCAAGTCGTCCACCCTGCGCATCCTCCTCGGGCTCGACCGGCCGACCGCAGGACGTGCGCTCATCGACGGCCGCGCCTACCGCGACCTCCGCGACCCATTGCGGACGGCGGGGGCGATGCTCGACGGGTCCGGCGCACACCGCTCGCGGACCGCGCGGGGCCACCTCTCCTGGATCGCCACCGCCGGCGGCATCCGCCGTGGCCGCGTCGACGAGGTGCTCGCACAGGTCGGTCTGACCCACGCCGCGCGCACCAAGGTGGGGCGGCTGTCGCTCGGCATGGGGCAACGGCTGGGGCTCGGGGCGGCGCTGTTGGGCGAGCCGCCGATGCTGATCCTCGATGAACCCGTGAACGGGCTCGACCCCGAGGGCATCCGCTGGATGCGGGAGCTGCTGCGCGGCCAGGCGGATGCCGGCGGGACTGTCCTGCTGTCCAGTCACCTGATGGGCGAAGTTGCCGGCGTCGCGGACGACCTCGTCGTGATCGCCCACGGCCGGATCGTGGCGACGGGCACCGTGGACGAGATCACGCGCGGGCACGCAGACCTCGAAGCGGCCTTCTTCGCCCTGACCGGCGGGGATACCTCGACCGACCCGAACGGCGGTCCCTCGCGATGAGACTCCTGCGCACCATCGCCGCCGAGACGGCCAAGATCCTCACACTCCCGGGCGTATGGGCCGGCGTGCTCGCGAGCATCCTCGGCACCGTCGCGATCACGACGCTGAACGCGACGCAGGCGGTCGCCGCCCTCGACGCGGGTGAAGCCGACCTGTTCGGTCCGATCTCGGTCCTCGAGACTGCTTTCGCCGCGGCTCCGCTCGGCACGATCGGCGCGATCGTCGTCGGGGTGCTGGCGGTCAGCAGCGAATACACGCCGAACAGTCCGGATGCCGGCGGATCCCGGCAGATCACCAGCACGCTCGTCACGAGCCCCGGTCGAGTGAGGCTCGTCTTGGCCAAGCTCACGGCGGTGGTGGTGATCACCGTCCTGACCGCGGCCGTGGCCTTGTCGTCCTGCCTCGGGGTCGCTCAACTGTTCCTCGGCGACGTCGCCCCCGAGGCCGTCCCCGTCGAACAGGCGATGTGGCGCATGGTCGGCACGACGGTCTACTGGACCCTCACCGCCCTCCTGGCGTTCGGCATCACGCTGATCACGCGCAGCGGCACGCTCCCGCTGATCATCCTCATCCTGAACAGCTCGGTGGTCTCGATCTCCCTCTTGCTCACGAACCTGACCCCGCTCGCGCACTGGCTCCCCGACATGGCGGGACGCAACCTGTTCGGCTTCGACGCCGAACTCGTGCTCCCCGGAGGCCTCGACGCCGTGCCAGGCGGGCTCGTCATGGCCGCGTGGGCCGTGGCAGCCGTGGGCGCCGGAACGATCGTCTTCACGCGGAGAGACGCCTGATGCGGCGGGCACTGGGGGCGGAGCTCTCCAAACTGCGGACGCTTCCGCTCACGACACATGCCGCCGCGGGCATGATCCTCGTCAGCGCACTCATCGCCGCGGCGCTCGCGGGGTTGCACGGCGAGCGAGGGGGCACCGTGCCGGCGGTCGACGCGGTTCTCGGGGCCATGCCGTATGCGCAGGCCGGTGCGATCCTGCTCGGGGTCGTGCCGGTGGCGCACGAGTACGCCGGGCGTCAGTTCAGCACCACCCTCATCGCGGTGCCTCGCCGGATGCGGGTGATCGTGGCGAAGACGTGCGCGGCGATGGTCGTGTTGTTCCTCGTCGGGACGCTGTCGGTCGCTGTGGCGTGGTTGTCCGCCGAGCTGACGCACCGGGCCTCGGATGCCGGCGGTGTGGCCGCGACGGCGGAGGACCTCGCCCGCCTCGGCGGCGCGATCGTCTATCTGGTGCTGATCGGGCTTCTCGCCCACGCGGTGACGCTCGTCCTGCGGAATCTGGTACCGGCGCTGGTGTCGATGCTCGTCGTCGTCTACATCCTGCCGTTCGCTCTGACCGCGCTCGGAGAGCACACTCGGTGGCTGCCCACCCGTGCCGGGTCGCAACTGTTCGCGCCGGACGACGCCGTGCTCACGGCGTTCACCGGGGCCCTGGTCCTGCTCGCCTGGGCGGTCACGATCGGCGTCGCCGGCGCCGCCCGCTTCACCCTCTCCGACGCGTGACCGGGGCTCCCCTCGCCCCTCTCCCTCCGCCGACCGCGCTCAGAGATCGGGGGCGGCGTTCCACGCGTCGACGAACTCCTGGGTCTCGTCGCCCCCACCCTTCACGAGGTTCGGGTGGAGTTTCCCGGTGACCGTGAATGCGTACGCAGGACGGTCGGTCTCCGGCGCCCAGCTCGTCGATGCGAAGATCTCGGCTTCCTGATCCCGCAGCGCGGCATGCTTGATCGCCGGGGCCAGCGCGGCGACGTCGGCGTCGTGGTCGAGCACGACATCGAGCTCCCGCGGTCCCAGCGCGACGGAGCGCACTCCCTCGGCATCGGCGAGTCCGAGCGCACGATCGAAGTTCGCGACGTATCCGTCCTCGCTCATGGTCTTCGCCGTGACGCGCGAGCCCGGCTCGTCTTCCTTCAACACGAAGAGCTGGAGGGAGTTGAACTCCTGGAGGTCCGGCGTGGCGAGAAGGGCCTGCTGCACGGTCGCGGCCGTCTCGGCATCGGTCGTGGTCACCGAAAGATGCAGAGCGCGCGGCCCATGAGTGCCGATCGAGGCGCCCACGACACCGGCGATCGGCGTGAGGATCGCATCGAGTCTGGCGCCGAGCTCCTGCTGCAGCGCCGGAGCGGTCATGATCCCGCTGGAGAGGTCGACACGGAGCCGTGCCTGGCCCGACGTCAAGGCGTCGACTGCGGGCGTCGCCGCCGCGGCACCCTCGACCGTGCGCATCCGCAGCGCGAGCGAGTCGTCGTCGAGCGTGTACTTCTGGATCGGGGCGACGGCGGCCACCGCCGCGACCGTCTCGACCGCGGCCTTCAGCGCCGCCGGATCCTGCGTCTCGATCGTCGAACGCTCGTGCACATCCGAGACCTTGAGCGACACCCCGTCCGTGAGCGGACCGGCCGCCGCCGCATCCGCCAGCGGCTCGATCGTCGCGGTCGGGTCGACCCCTGCTTCGGCGACCGCCTCGACGCCCAGCGAATCGTCGGAGGACCAGACACGACCCTGCAGGATGCCGTCGACTCCGGTCAGCTCGCCCACCGCCTCCGCGAGTTCGGCGACCTCGTCGTCATCCCCGGCGACCGTCCACTGCCAGGCACCGGTGCGCACCTTGAGCACCACGTCATCATCGGTCACGGACTCGGCGAGGGCGTTCAATCGCACAGCGGCCTCGGGGAGGTCCGCGGGTGCGACCGAGTCTTCGAGCGTGATCAGGTAGGCCCCGTCCTCCGCCTTCTCGATCGAGGAGACGGCCGGATCCTTCGCGACCTGCTCCTCGAGGTCTTCGCTCTTCCGCGTGCACCCGGCGAGCGCCGTCACGGCGATCACCCCACCCAGCAGCAGAGCGGCACCACGAACGATCCCCCGGTTTCGATGCATTACTCCATCGTATGCACAAACGCGCGAGCCCCGGATGGGCACAACTCCCCATCCAGTCTCGCGCTCGCGCGCGCGCTCGCGTATGCGCACGAGCGCGCGCCGAGTGCACGGCTTCGCGTCGAGTGCGCGGCGTCTTCACGCAGGTAAGCCGTGCACCCGGCAGCATCCCGTGCACTCGGTAGCAGGGGGCGGGTAGGGGGCAGGGGCGAGGCGGCGCGGACACGACAGAGGCCCCGGACCGCGGAAGCGGGACGGGGCCTCTGGTGAGCGAGACTCAGGCGGTGAGGTCGGCCGCGGTCGGCACGCGACCGGCGATCTCCTCGATCACGTCGTCGTCGAGGCGCGCGTTCTCGAACGGCGCGTCGATCTCGGCGCGGTCGAGCAGCTCGGTCATGCGACGCTGACGCTGACGCGTGATCAGCGTGACGACACGACCCGAACGACCCGCGCGACCGGTACGGCCCGAGCGGTGGAGGTACGTCTTGTACTCGTCGGGAGCGTCGGCCTGGACGACCAGGTCGATGTCGTCGACGTGGATGCCGCGGGCGGCGACATCCGTGGCGACGAGCACGTTCACGCGACCCGAGGTCAGACGCTCGAGGTTGCGCGTGCGCTTGGCCTGGTTCAGGTCGCCGTGCAGCGAGACGGCCGGGATGCCGGCATCGTCGAACTGCTCGGCGAGCATGTCGGCGTAGGCACGCGTGCGGGCGAAGACCAGCGTCTTGCCGGCACGGTCGACGAGCGACGTGAGGATGTCGGCCTTGTCGCGGTGCTCGATCACGAGCACGCGGTGCTCGATCGTGCTGGAGTCCTGGTCCTCACCGGCGACCTCGTACACGGCCGGGTCGACGAGGAACTCGTCGACGAGAGCCGCGACCTCGCGGTCGAGCGTGGCCGAGAACAGCAGCTTCTGGCTGCCGTCGGCGGTGTGACGCAGGATGCGCTGCACGGGCTCGACGAATCCGAGCTCGCACATGTGGTCGGCCTCGTCGAGCACCGCGATGCGGCAGTCCGAGAGGTCGAGCTTGCCCTGGTTGATGAGGTCTTCGACGCGACCGGGGGTACCGATCACGATGTCGACGCCCTTCTTCAGCGCACCGACCTGGCGACCCTGCGGGACACCACCGTAGATCTGCGTGGTGAAGAGGCCGACGCTGCGGGCGATCGGCTGGATCGTGCGGTCGATCTGCAGCGCGAGCTCGCGCGTCGGAGCGAGGATGATCGCACGCGGCGAGCGTCCGAACTCACGGCGCTTGCCGGCCTGCGACTGCAGCACGCGCTCCACGAGCGGCGCACCGAAGGCGATGGTCTTGCCGGAGCCGGTGCGGCCACGGGCGAGCACGTCGCGTCCGGCGAGGACGGCCGGGATGCTGGCGGCCTGGATCGGGAACGGCGTCGCCGCGCCCATGCCGACGAGGGTGTCGACGATGTTCGAGCCGAGGCCGAGGTCGCCGAAGGTCACACCGTCGACCTCGACGGCCGCGACGGACTTCGCCTCGAGGCGCTCGTGCACGACGTCGTCGCCCGGGGTGAACTTCGCTCCGGTCGACTCGGGCCGGCTGGTGGCGTTCCAGTCGTTGCGGCTCGGCCGCTCGTTGCGCGCCGGACGCCCACGGGTGTCGGAGGTCAGCGGGCGCGGACGCTCGGTGCGGTACGCGCCACCGGTCGACGGACGCGAACGCTCGTCACGGCCACCCTCGTACGAACGCTGCGTGCGGTCGCGGTCGAAGGCCCGACGGGCGCGGTCGGCGTCGTACGAACGCTCGCCGCCGCGGTCGGCACCACGGTCGTTGCTGCGGGCACGGTCGCCGCCGCGGTCGTCACGGCGCGGACGCTCGTCACGGTCGAACCGGGGACGCTCGGCACCACGGTCGCTGTTGAACCGGGGACGCTCGCCGCCACGGCGGTCGTCGCGAACCGGACGCCCGCCATCGCGGTGGTCGTTGTCGCGGAAGCCCTGACGCTGGGTGCCGGCACCACGGTCGTCACGACGCGAGCGGTCGTCGCGGTCGAAGCGGGGGCGGTCGCCACCGCGCTCGTCGCGGTAGGTTCCGGGACCGGTCGGGCGCTGTCCGCTCGGACGCTGTCCGCCACGATCGTCCCGACGCGGACGGTCGTCGAAGCGGCCGCCGGCGCTGGGCCGGTCGTTGTAGCGAGGACGCTCGGAGCGGTCGTCGTTGCGGTGGTGCGGTGCCTCGCGGCGTCCGGACTCGGCGCGGTTGCGGATGCCCCGGGCCTCGTCGCGGCCGGCACGCTCGGAGGCGTTCCAGCGCTGCTTGGGCGCACCCGACTCGGCCTCGGCCGGGCGGTAGCCACGGTGACCGGCGCTGCGGCTGCCGGGACGACGGTCGTAGCCGCCGGCGGCGGGGGCGGAGCGGCGGTCGCCGGCATCCGCGCGGGCACCACGCTCGTCGCGCGCACCGTCACGGGCGGGGCCGCCGTTGTGACGGTCGTGGAAGGAGGTCTTCTTGGCGCCGTAGCGCGGCTCGAAGTTGGCGGCGGGACGTCCGCCGCGGGGCTTCTTGTTCTTGGGCATTGCGTTGTCTTCCTGTGTTCTCGCACGAGAACAGCGCCGCGCACACGCGCGAGCACCCTGCGCGTGGTCGGATGCGACCAGCGGGGTTCCGGACTGTCAGCGGCCGGGGCCATTCATGTGATGGTTGATTAGCGTCGAGCGACGCTCACCATCGGCCCCTGGACTCACACTTCACACACATAAAACGTCCGCGCCAACGCGCGGGTGTCCGAAGCCGACCGCACAAGTGTAGCCGACGCGCCTGAGAGAGTGCCGACGCGGGGGTGGCCGTACGATGTCGAAGTGACTTCCGCATCCCCCACCGGCGCCCAGATCACCCTCCGACTCGGCGATGCGACCGCCCAGATCGCGCAGGTCGGCGCGTCTCTGCGGTCGCTGCGCATCGGCGGCGTCGACCTCGTCCCTCCATACCCGCTCGATCGGCCCACCCCCGCCTGTTCCGGCGTGGTCCTCACCCCGTGGCCGAACCGCGTGCGCGACGGCCGGTGGGACGATGACGGCACCTCGCGGCTGCTCGCGATCACCGAGCCGAAGCTGAACAATGCGAGTCACGGACTGCTGCGCTTCACGGCGTACGAGGTGTCGCACACCGACGCCGAGGCGGTGCTGCGGGCGACGATCGTGCCCCAGACCGGCTACCCGTACCTGATCGAGACCGCCGTGACCTACACGCTCACGCCCGACGGCATCGAGGTCACGCACACGCTCACCAACCGCTCGGCGACGCCCGCACCGGTCGCCCTCGGCACGCATCCCTTCGTGACGATCGGCGACGTCGACCCGCATGACCTGGTGCTGCGTGTCCCCGCGGAGACGGCGTTCACGACCGACGAGCGGATGCTCCCCACCGGCACCCGTCCCGCCGAAGCCACCCTGCGCGACGGGGCGCGGCTGGGCGACGTCACCCTCGACACCGGGTTCACCGACCTCGCCCGCGACACCGACGGCCGAGTGCGGCACTCGCTCACGGCACCCGACGGCCGCCGCGTGACCCTGTGGCAGGGCGAGGGCTTCGACTACGTGCAGGTGTACACGACGCCCGCCTACCCGGGGCAGAGTCTCGCGGTCGCGATCGAGCCGATGACCGCGCCCGCCGATGCGTTGAACAGCGGCCTCGGCATCCGTCGTCTCGCCCCCGACGAGACCTGGACGCTGCACTGGGGCATCGCCCTCGGCTGACCGGTTCCGACTCGTCGCAGGGTCGGGCCCGTTCACAATTCAGGAACTTCGAGCGAAAAGGCCCCGGATCACGCAGCTGACTGCGAATCCGGGGCCATTTTCCTGAATTGTGAACAGCCGGCGGGCGAGACCGCGCGCCCGCCGCGCGGGAGCTACTCCCCGCGGTCGCGCAGCTCGCGCCGCGTGAGCTGCGGCGCGTGCGGCAGCCCGGACGCGTCGATCAGCACCGATCCGGCCGGAGCCACAGCGGCGCCCGACGTGTCGGGGTCGACGGGAGCATCCGGCTTCGGCGCTCCCTCGGCATCCGATCCGCCGGCCTTGCGCGCGGCCCGCCGCTGCTTGGCACCCTCGACGAGGTTGTAGAGCGTGGGCAGCACGATCAGCGTCAGCACGGTCGAGGAGAGCAGTCCGCCGATCACGACGATCGCCAGCGGCTGCGAGATGAACCCGCCGTGACCGGTGATGCCGAGAGCCATCGGCGTCAGCGCGAGGATGGTCGCGAGCGCGGTCATGAGGATCGGCCGCAGACGCTTCTCGCCACCGGCCTTCACCGCCTCGATGGTCGACAGACCCTTCTCCCGATACTGGTTCACGAGGTCGACGAGCACGATCGCGTTCGTCACCACGATGCCGATGAGCATCAGCACACCGATCAGCGAGGCGACGCCCAGCGGCACACCCGTGACGATCTGCAGCAGGATCGCGCCGGTCGCCGCGAACGGCACCGAGACGAGCAGCAGCAGCGGCTGGCGCAGCGACTTGAAGACCGCGACCATCACCACGTAGACGATCAGGATCGCCGCGAGCATCGCGAGTCCGAGCTGCGAGAACGAGTCGGCCTGCTGCGAGGCGACACCGCCGACCTCGGCGGAGGCTCCGTCGGGCAGGTCGGCCGCGGCGAGCGCCTCGGTCACCGACTGCGTGGCGGTGGCGAGGTTGTCGGATGCCGGCGGCACGGTGACCGTCGATGTCCGGCGCCCCTGCTCGGTCGTGATCGAGGTGGGGCCGTTGCGCTGCTCGACCGTCGCGATGTCCTGCAGCTGCACGACGCCGAGCGGGGTCGTGATCGCGAGCTCCTTGAGGGCCTGGACAGTGGTCGGCGGCTCCGGCGTGACGATGTAGATGGTCAGCGCGGTGTCGTCGATCTCGACCGATCCGGCCTGCTGCGGACGCATGGTGTTCGAGACGATCGAGCCGACCGCGACCTCGGAGAGACCGCGCTGGGCGGCTGCATCCCGGTCGACGACCACGGCGATGTACGGCAGCGAGGCGGCGAGGTTGTCGGTCACCTGGCCGACGCCGTCGCGTCCGTCGAGCTCCTCGACGACCGAGGTGGTCGCGGTCTGCAGGTCGTCGGCGTTGGATGCCGTGACCGTGATCTCGATGTCGCTCGAGCCGAAGCCGGCGGATGCCGCGACCGACACCTCGCCCACGTCGTCGCCGAGTCCGTCGATCGCGTCCTGCACGTCGGCGCGCAGCTTCTCCTGGTCGGCGTCGCCGTCGGTGAGCACCGAGTAGGTGACACCCGCTCCGCCCGAGAAGGCGTCGCTGAGGGCCGAGCCGCTGGTGCCGATCGACGCCTGCACGTGCTCGATGCCGTCGATGCCGAGGAGTGCGTCCTCGACCTCGACCGCGGCATCCGACTTCGCCTGCAGGCTCGCGGTCGGGCCGAGGTCCTGCGTGACGGTCATGGTGTTCTGGCCGGAGTCGCTCAGGAAGTTGATCTTCATGAGCGGTGCGGCGGCGAGCGTGGCGCCGAGCACCACGACGGCGAGGATCACCGTGACACCGGAGTGCTTCAGCGTCCAGCCGAGGATCGGCCGGTAGACGCGCTGCAGCTGCGTGGGCGGAGCATCCGGGTGCTCGGGGTCGATGACGTTGCCGTGCTCGTCGACGAGCTCCTTGCCCGGCTTGAGGAACCAGTACGCGAGCACCGGGACGATCGTGAGGGCGACCAGGAGCGAGGCGACCATCGCGATGGTCACGGTCATGGCGAACGGTCGGAACAGCTCGCCGACCATGTCGCCGACGAACACGATCGGCAGGAACACCGCGACGGTGGTGATCGTGGATGCCGTGATCGCCATGGCGACCTCGCGCACGGCGAGGCGGATCGCATCACCCTTGTCGGCATCGCCGACGTAGTGACGTTTGATGTTCTCGATCACGACGATGGAGTCGTCGACCACGCGGCCGATCGCGATTGTGAGCGCACCGAGGGTCAGCACGTTGAGCGAGTAGCCGAACGCCTGCAGCCCGATGAAGGTGATGAGCACGCTCGTCGGGATCGAGATGGCTGTGACGAGCGTGGAGCGGATCGACATCAGGAACACGAGGATCACGATCACCGCGAACACGAGTCCGAGCAGGCCCTCGGTCGCGAGCGTCTCGATCGACTGCACGATGAACGGCGCCTGGTCGAAGATGATCGTGAACTCGGCGTCGGGGAAGGCGTCGCTGATCGTGTCGAGCGCGGCGATGACGCCGTTCGACACCTCCACGGTGTTCGCGGCGGGGAGCTTGGTGATCGAGATCGAGAGCGCGTCCTTGCCGTCGACGCGCGAGATCGAGGTGACCGGGTCGGACTCCTGCACGACCGTGGCGACATCGCCGATGGTCGAGGTGGTACCGACGAGCGGGAGTGCCGCGATCTCTTCGACCGAGGTGATCTTCGCTCCGGTCTGCACCGTGAGCGTCTGACCGTTCTCGGTGATGTCCCCGCCGGGGAAGAGCGTGCCGTTCTGCTGCAGCGCATTGCTGATCGCCTGCGTGCTCTGGCCTTCGGCGGCGAGCTTGGCGGGGTCGGGCGTGATGCTGATGCGCTGCCCGACACCGCCGACGATCTCGGCGGCGTTCACGCCATCGACGTCTTCCAGCTCGGGGATCGCGACGGATTCGAGCTCGGCCTGCGCGTTGTCGGCATCCTCGAATCCGGTGACGGCCACCTGGATCACCGGGAAGTCGTCGATGGAGACCGACAGCACCTGCGGGGCCACGTCTTCCGGCAGCTGCGAGGAGACGCGGTTGATCGCCTGCTGGATCTTCTGCTCGGCGGTGGCGAGGTTGGTGCCGTAGGCGAACATCGCCTGCACGATCGAGGCGTTCGTGGTGCTGGTGGCCGTGGTCGACTCCAACCCCGGAACGCCCTGGATCGCCGACTCGATCGGCGTCGACACGTCGTTCTCGACCACCTCGGGCGAGGCACCCGGGTACGTCGTCATCACGACGAGCGCCGGCAGCTCGAGCGAAGGGATCAGCTCCTGCTTGAGGTTGGTGAGCGCGAGCCCGCCGAACACCGCCGCGACGATGGTGATCAGGGCGATGAGCGCGCGGTTCTTGAGGCTCAGGATGGCGAGTTTCGACAAGGCGGTTTCCTCGGTGTCAGGGTGTGGCTGTCGCTGCGGAGGGAGTGGAGACGGAATCTCCGAGGATCCGCGCCAGTGCGGTCTCGATGAAGGACTGTTCGAGATGGGCGTCGCGGATCTGCATGCTCCACATGACGCCGTCGATGAAGATCATCGCCGCTCGGGCGCGGTCTTCGCCATAGGTCGGCTCGAGAAGTTCCACGAGCCGGTCGGAGAGATGACGTGCGAGCTCGCGCAGCCGGGGGTCGTGCACGGCCGCGGTGACCACGGCGCGGTCGGCCTGCACGGCATGGTGGTCGTCGAGGCTCTCGAACACGAGCGCGGCGATCACGGCGGGGCTGTCCCCGCGGTCGGCGATGGTCTGCCGGACGCCGTCGAGACGCGCATCGACCTCGTCGGCAAGCGCGCGGAAGGCGGCCGAGCGGAGGTCGTCGAGGGTGTCGAAGTACTGGGTGGTTGCACCGAGGGGAACGCCCGCGCGGGCGGCGACCTTGCGGTGGGTGACGGCTTCGGCGCCCACCTCGACGATGAGCTCGGCGGCGGCGGTCACGATCTCGCGACGGCGCGCTTCAGGGTCACGTCGACGACGCGACCCATCACCCATCCGAACCCCCTGGACATCCGTACATGTACGTTTGTACATTTCCGGATTGTGAGGACGCTGGGAGCGGTCAGAACAACGAGCCGACGGCCAGCCCGAGACCCGCGGCGAGCAGGCCGAGCAGCAGCATCCCGACGGCATTGAAGACGGATGCCGGGCGCTCGCCGTCGCGCCACAGGGCGACCGTGTCGAGCATCGCGGTGCTGAAGGTCGTGTACCCGCCGAGCAGCCCGGCGCCGAGGAGGAACGCGGCATCCGGCAGTGCGGTCGTGACGATGCCGAGCGCGAAGGATCCGGAGAGGTTCACCAGCAGGATCCCCCACGGGAACCGGCGACCGGCCAGCCGGGCGACGCCGAGGTCGACGACGTATCGCAGCACCGCACCGACGCCGCCGGCGAGCGCGGCGCCGACGAACAGCAGCGGGCTCACGATGCCGCTCCGGGGCGGGGGCGGGCGATGCGCAGCCCGAGAGCTGCGGCAGCGAGCCCGAGCACGAGGCTACCCGCGGCATAGGCGAACGCGAGCACCGGAGCATCCGCCCACAGCTCCACGCTCCCCGTCATGAAGGCGCTGTACGTCGTGAAGCCGCCGAGCACCCCGGTGCCGAGCAGCAGTCGCAGATCCGTGGAAGCGGGGATCCGGGCAGCCAGCACACCGATCAGCAGGGCACCGAGCACGTTCGCGACGAGCACGGCGACGGGCACACCGCCGGCGTCCGGGAGAGCGAGCCCCAGGCCGAGCCGTGCCGCCGTGCCCACTGTGCCGCCGAGGGCGACGAGGAGGATGCGGCGGAGGGTCACGTCGCCACTGTAGTCGCGCGTGACAGTGCGCCGCGGCGATGTCAAGGGCGTGGATGCCGGGCACCGCACGCCGTTGACTGTGCACATGACCCCTCTGTGGAAGCTCGAGAAGTCGCTGCCGACCGGATCGCCCTTCGAGGAGGGTGCGCGCCACGACGTCGTGATCGTCGGCGCCGGGATCACCGGCCTCACGACGGCCGTCATGCTCACCCGGGCCGGGCTCGATGTGGCCGTGATCGACGCGGGTGGCATCGCCGAGCTCGCGACCGGCGCGAACACCGGCAAGCTGTCGCTCCTGCAGGGGTCGCGGCTCGCGACGATCCGCCGCCACCACCCGGCGTCGCTCGTGCGCGCGTACGTCGACGCCAACAGGTCGGGGATGGAGTGGCTGACCGCCTTCGCCGAGAGCGCGGATGTGCCGTTCACCCGCCACACCGACCACTCCTACGCGCAGGGTCCCGACGGCGCAGGAGACGTGCGCGACCAGCACGACGCCGCCCGCGAGGCCGGGCTGCCGACGCGGATGCTGGCCGCCACCACCGTGCCGTCGACGCCGTTCCCGGTGGCCGCCGCCGTGGCCCTCGACGATCAGATCGCGATCGACCCGGTCGCGGTGACGGTCGCGCTCGCCCACGAACTGCTGAGCGCCGGCGGCGCGCTGCACATCGGCGTCCGCGCCACCGGCACCCGCGCGCTGCCCGGTCGCGTCGACACCACGGCGGGGCCCATCTTCGCCGACCACATCGTGCTCGCGACCGGCACCCCGATCACCGACCGCGGGCTGTACTTCGCCAAGACGCACGGGCTGCGGTCGTACTGCGTATCGTTCCGGGTGCCGGGCGATGTGCCCGCGGGGATGTTCCTCTCGGTCGACGGCCCGACTCGCTCGGTCCGTCCGGTGAGCGCGGCCGACGGGCCCGGAGGCGAGGCTCAGCTCGTCGTCGGAGGCAACGGCCACCCGGTCGGCAGGTCCGACAGCGAGAAGGCCGCGGTCGAAGACCTCGTCGCCTGGACACAGCTGCACTTCCCCGGCGCCGAGGAGACGCATCGGTGGTCGGCGCAGGACTACGAGTCGCACAACCTGATCCCGTTCGTCGGTGCGATGCCCCGCGGTCTCGGCCGCATCCGGTTCGCGACGGGCTACGCCAAATGGGGGCTGTCGAACGCGCCGGCCGCCGCACAGCGTCTCACCGCCGAGATCCTCGGCACGCCGTGGCGTGACCGGCCGACCTGGATGACGACCATCGGCACGCGTATGACCATGCCCGCCGACCTCGGACGCGGAGCCGTCGAGGGTGGGAAGGTCGCGGCCGCGCTCGCCGGCGGATGGACGGATGCCGAGAGCCGCTCGGTCCCCGTCGCGAAGCCTGCCGAGGGCGAGGGTGTGGTGGCGAACCGGGGCGGTCGTCCGGTCGGCGTCTCGACGGTCCACGGCGTGACGCGCGCGGTCAGCGCGGTGTGCACGCACCTGGGCGGCGTGCTCGAGTGGAACGATGCCGAGTGCACGTGGGACTGCCCGCTGCACGCCTCACGGTTCGCGGCCGACGGCACCCGCATCGAGGGCCCGGCGGTGAAGGACCTCAGTCGCCTGCCGCGCTCGGGCCGGGAGTGACCGGGCCGGTCGTCGGGCCGTCGTCCCACCCCTCCTGAGGCGTGTCTCCGTTCTCGCGGAACACGTACTGCGACACGAGCTTGCGCTGGCTGCTCGACCAGTCGATCGCGGGTCGGCGCTGCTCGGGCGGCAGGTAGCCCAGCCGGTAGACGGCCATGAGCTCGAGGTCGTCGGGCACCCGCAGCAGCTCGACGATCTCGTCCCAGCGCCCCGGCACCTCCATCGGGAAGGAGATGAACTGGATGCCCATGCCGAGCTCGACCGTCGTGAGCCAGATGTTCTCCATCGCCGCCCCCATGCTGAACACCGAGTAGAACGACGACAGCTGCCCCGGCCGGTACTCGCTGCGGTCGAGCATGACGCCGATCAGCAGCGGCGACCCCGCGACGAGCTTGCGGTTCTCGGAGCCGAGGGTCTTGGGCACCCCGAACGTGTTCATGAGCGTCTGCCCGCGCTTGGTGAACACCTGGCTCGTGAACGGGCGGAGGGCGGCGGGCAGCTTGTCGAACAGCATCCCACTGCGCTTCTCTTCCATCTCGGCCTGGCTGAAGCGGAAGTACGGCTTGTAGCGCTCGAAGAACGTGCCGTTCGACATCGCCTCGGTCATGCTCTCGCCCGAGATGCGGGCGATCTGCTCGATCGTGTCGCGGCTCTCGATCACGACGAACCGCCACGGCTGGCTGTTCAGCTGCGAGGGCGCGCGGCCGGCGGCCTCGAGGAGGATGCGCTGGTGCTCCTCCGACACCGGGTCGGGCAGGAAGGGCCCGTTCGTGGTCTTGCGGCGGCGGATGGCGTCGAGCAGTTCCATGCGGTCACTTCCGGTCGGCGGGGCGGAGCGAGACGACGAGTCCCGCGACGATGAAGGGGGCCGCGGCGAGCGCGACGAGTGGATGCCGGCGGCCGTGGCTGCCGAGGTACGGGATCGCGGCGAGGGGTGCGGCCGCGGGGAGCAGTGCGAGGGCGGCGCGGCGAGCGGCGGTGCGAGGGCCGCGGGACCAGCCGACCACGGTGGCCGCGGCGACGGTCGCGCAGGTGACGATGTAGAGCGCGTGATGCAGCCAGCGGAATCGACTGGTGTCGATGAGCCGTGCGGCGACCGAGGCTCCGAGTGCGCAGTTGGCCGCGTAGGCCGTGGTCGCGACGAGGAACAGCGGCGATGCATCCCTGTCCCTGTGCCGCCGACTCATGGCACGACCCTACGCCCGCCCCCGCGCCAGGGGCTCCCCCTTGCACCCCGACCCGCCGTTCGCTAGGCCCTCTCTCCCCCTTCCCCCGCCCGCCGAGCGGCCCCCCTGTGTGCGAACGGCCCCCTTGCATACGTCCACAACGGGATGGTTCGCACGCAAGGGGGCCGCTCGGCGCCGAAGAACGACGCCTAGAGGTTCGCCTCCGCATAGATGCGGAGCGCGTCGCGGACGAACTCCGCGCCCTGGGTGCCGCCGGACGACGTCGCGTAGTTCGCGCCGAAGCGCGGATCCGCGACGTACATCTCGCCGAGCCCGATCACGTACGCCTTGACGTCGCCGCCGGGGACGGCCGCGGGAGTGCCCGGGATGCCCGTGAGCCACTCGACGTGGCGTCGCGCGACATCCTGAGCCTCGGCGGATGCCGGGTCGATGCCGCTCTCTGCCGCGGCGATCCAGTCGCGTCCGAGGTCGGACACGCGCTGCTGCCAGTCGGCGCGTTCGGCATCCGTCATCCCCCGCCACCAGCGGTCGCTGTCGGCGTAGGCCTTCTTGCCCCAACGATCCTCGACCTCCTCCTTGTACTGGGTGTGGTCGAAGCCGTCGAACATGTTCTCTGCCATGAGGTTCTCACCTCCTCTCAATGCTGTGATGGTCGATTCGACCGACGCGATCTGCCGCGCCAGCCTGGCCTGCTCCTCGCGCAGCAGCGCGAGATGGGTCTCGAGGGCGGATGCCTCGCCGCGCTCCCGTTCGAGCACCTCCGCGATCTGCGGCAGCCCGAGTCCGAGCTCCCGCAACAGGAGGATGCGCTGCAGCCGCACGAGCGCCTGTGCGTCGTAGTGGCGGTAGCCGTTGGGCGCGATGCGCGAAGGCGGCAGCAGTCCGATGTCGTCGTAGTGCCGCAGCGTGCGACTCGTGGTTCCCGCCAGCCGCGCGATCTCCTGGATGGACCAGTCGTCCCGTTCCATGTCGCCTCCTTCCCGTTCGATATCTCGACTCTAGAAGTTGACGTTGCGTCAAGGTCAAGCATCAGCCACTCCTTCTCGAGTGCACGGCTTACCGACGAATGCACGGACTGTCTACGCGGCCAGGCCGTGCATTCGACAGCTTCCCGTGCACTCGGAGCAGCGACGGCGGCGCATGGAGCTCTGACTCAACGCGAAAACGGCCCCACCCCCGGGTCGGGAGGGCGGGGCCGCTGGTCGCGTGGGAACAAGGGTCAGTCGACGGCGGTTCCGAACGCGGTCACCGAGGCCGTCAGCGCGTCGGCGACCGCCTGCGCGTCGATGTCGAAGAGCACGTCGACGTTCGGCACTCCCTGCCACCGGTCGATCATCTGCACGACCGTCTGACCGCGGGTGTGCGTGCCGTTCAGCTCCACGTCCACGCGCAGCCGCCGCACCGTGAACCACTCGGGGTTGAGCGCATAGGCGACACAGGGCACGTCGTTGAGGTGCATGCCCTCGGTCTTCCACTCCGGCATGTCGTCGCGGTCGTCCTGGCGGTCGGGGTAGCCGATCATCTCGCAGAGCGCCACCCCCATCGGCGAGCGCGACTCCCAGAGAGTGCGGATGTGATCGGGCGAGAGCGAGAAGCTGCGGGACACATCCAGACCGACCTGCGTGAGCGGAGCCCCGGACTGGATGACGATCTCGGCCGCCTCGGGGTCGTTGTAGATGTTCGCACTCGCGACCGGCGTCACGTTGCCCCAGGTGAGAGCCGCCCCACCCATGTAGATGATGCGACGCACCGAGCGCGCGAACTCCGGCTCCAGCTTGATCGCCAGCGCGACGTTCGTCAGCGGAGCGAGCGCCATGATGGTCACCTCGCCCGGTGCCGCCATGACCGTCTCGATCATGCGGCGCACGGCATCGGATTCGACGTCGGCATCGGGATCCGGGTCCGGGTACTCCCAGTAGCCCACGCCACCGGGTCGGTGGATGTGCTCCGCGAAGTTCGGCTCACCGACCAGCGGCCGACTCGCACCCTTCCAGATGGGCAGGTCGGGACGACCGGCGAGCGCCGCGATCTTGCGGGCGTTCGCCGTGGCGGTGTCGACATCGACGTTGCCGAACACCGTGGTCAGCGCCTCGATGTGGAAGGCGTCCGAGGCGAGCGCCCAGAACAGCGCTCCGGCGTCGTCGATCCCGGGGTCGGTGTCAATGATCAGTCGTTCCATATCCATGCTTTCTGTCATGTCCTAGCGGCTCACAGGCCGTTCGGACGCTTCACTGAGCCCGTCCGCGACCACCGGTTCCGCCCGTGCGGCACGGGCGGAACGCATGTAGACGAACAGGTACCAGCAGTTGATCGCGATCAGGGTGATGTTGAGCGCGACCATGGGCGCGCTGCCGAGCATCAGGTTGTAGGCCATGAGCATCGCCGATGCTCCGAGGTTCAGCCACCGGAGGCGAGAGATCGTCGGCTGGAGGATCGAGATGATCAGGAGAGCACTGCCGGCCCAGCCGACGATCTCACGCCAGATATCCATCAGGCGGTCACTTGCCCACGAAGAGGCCGTTGCGGTTCTTGGCGAGGAGGTAGAGCACGACGCTGATCGCACACAGGGTGGCGATGTAGATCGGGAAGACCCACATCATCCCCTGGCTCTGCAGCCACAGCAGCAGGTACGAGGCCGTGCCGCCGAAGATGGCCACGCCGAGACCGTATCCGAGCCCGAGACCGGTGCCGCGGATGTGCTGCGGCAGGAGCGAGTTGGACACGACGACGAAGATGGTCATGTTGAGCAGCAGCACGATGGCGCCACCGAACATCACTCCGGCGAGCGTTCCGACCCCGGGCTGCGAGTACAGCAGCGCCAGGAAGATGGTCGGGATCGCCAGCAGGCGGGCGACGACGAACCACCGAGACATCGGGAAGCGGTCGAGGATGCGGCTCAGACCGTAGGCGCCGAGCGTCAGGAAGATGCCCATGCCGGTCGTGATGGCGAACACTGCGGTGGGGTCCTCTCCGAACGTGCCGTTCGCGAGGTTCGGCAGACCGGCGATCCAGGTGTAGTTGTACGCCTGGATGGCGCCCACGATGAACACCGTGGCGAGCACGCTCAGCCAGTACTTGCGCACATCGCGCCACACGGAGTTGTTCTTCGTGGGGATCGCGCCGACCGTGCGGATGGCTGCGGTGTCGAGCGTCTCCGGCAGCGTGCGGCGCAGCCACAGGACGATGAGACCGAACGCTCCGCCCACGAGGAACGGGATGCGCCATCCGTAGGCCGCCAGGGCTTCCGGTCCCAGCAGCAGGCTGATGAAGAAGATCGACAGCGGTGCGAGCAGGTTGCCCAGGTTGTTGAAGAAGGCGAAGAACCCGGCCACGTAACCGGGACGGTTGGGCACCAGCTCGAGCGCGTATGCCGTTCCGAGCGGCGCCTCGACACCGGCGGAGAGGCCCTGGAGGAGGCGTGCGGCGACGACGATGATCGGCGCGAGAACGCCGATGGTCTGGAAGTCGGGGAGGATGCCGATGATGAAGCTGCCCAGGGCGACGGCTCCGACGGCGAAGATCATGATCTTCCGGCGCCCGTACCGGTCGGCGACGAAACCGAAGACGACACCGCCGAGGGGGCGGGCGACGAAGCCGACCGCGAAGACCGCGAGCGCGTTCAGGGTCGAGGCGAGCGGGCTGTCGGAGGGGAAGAACGCCGCACCGAGGTAGACCGACAGGAGCCCGAAGATCGCCCAGTCGTACCACTCGAGCGCGTGGCCCCAGCTCAGCGCCCGGAGGTTGCGGCGCTCTGTCTTGCTGGCTTTGCTCGTCAGCTGCTGCGGCGCCGTGGCTGCCACTACTTCTTCAGTGCTCATGGAGCTCCTTTGCTCTGCCCTCGAGGGGGAGGTGATCGACCCGTTGACGACTATAGTATAGCAGGATCGCCCTTCGCGACAGAAAGAGTGCATCGTGACTTCACCGCTGAACGACACCGACCGCCGCCTCGTCGACGCCGCCTCCGAACTCCTCGTCCGCACGCACGACGCCGACCTGCACCGCGTCGCGGCTGCCGCCCGCGGAGCGTCAGGACAGATCTATCTCGGCCTCAGTCTGCGCTCCCCGCGAGTGAGCGTCTGCGCCGAGAGCACGGCCCTCGCGAACGCCAGGATCGGCGGCGAGCAGGACATCGAGGCCATGGTCGCGGTGGGGCTGCGGGAAGACGGAACCACGGTCATCCTCAACCCCTGCGGCGTGTGCCGTGAGCTCGTTCCCGCCATCGCCCCGGGCATCCGCACACTCGCCGACGGCGGCGGCCACCCGGTGTGGGTGACCGCCGCCGATCTGCTGCCGATGCCGTGGGTGCGCGCGCGCTCCTACGACTGAATCGCCGCGGGGCTCAGCGCCACGGAAGCGGGCGCCGCAGCACCTCGCCGATCCGCTCGAGCACGCCGTCGAAGTCCATGTCGAAGACGACACGATGGATCGGCCGCGTCTCGCCCTTCACCGGGTGCACCCCGGCGAGGTAGCGGTCGCCGGTCTCCTGGTCGAGGAACGTCTCCAGCGGACGCATGACCGCACCGGTGACGAGCTCGGGGAAGAGCAGGCTCGCCACCGCCATGCTGTCGTTGATGCCCATGACCCGGCGCCCTTCCGGCTGCGGGTACGAGCGCGAGTAGAAGCCGGCGTAGTCCCGACTGATCGCGGTGATCAGCTGTGCGGGGGCGAAGCCGGTCGACGAGGCGATGTCGAGGAAGAAGTCCTCGGGCACCAGGGCCTGACGGGTGACGTACGGCCCGCACCAGGTGACGTCGCCCTCGTGGGCTGCCACGATGCGCGCCGCGTCGATGTCGAACGAGACGTTGGGGTCGCGCGAGACCCGGAACCGGCGATCCTCCCACGGCGCGGTGTCGTGGTACAGCGCCGGCCCGAGCGTCCCCACGATGGTGGTCGAGCGGAGTCGCTGCAGTAGGTCGGGCCGCTTCTCGAGAGCGGCGGCGAGGTTGGTCTGCGGGCCGAGTGCGACGTAGTCGATCTCGCCCTCATGCCGATCGACCAGGTCAAGCACGACGTCGACGCCGACCGGCTCGGGATCCACGGACTGCTCCGGACGAAGCCCGGTGTTGCCGAAGCCGTCCTCGCCGTGGATGCCGGGGTTCATCCGCAGCTCCTGGATGAGCGGCACGTCCGCGCCGCGGTACACGGGCACATCCGTGCGTCCGCAGGTGTCCAACACGTAGCGGGCGTTGTCGGCCGCGCGCTCGCCGGTGGTGTTCCCGAAGACGCTGACCACCGCCAGGATCTCGACCTCGGGATCGGCGGCCAGCAGCATCAGCGCCAGCGCGTCATCCACGCCGGTGTCGGTGTCGACGATGACTTTTCTCATGAGTGCTCTCCAGGTAGGGGGTCAGGGACGCGACAGCCCGAACGCGGCGAACGCGTCCTGCGTTGACTTCTCGGTCAGGAGGGTGACGAAGCGCGCCGCGTCGTCCCCGGCGCCGGGGCGCGCGCCGATCGCGAACCGTCCATAGGACTGCAGGTCGTGCGGGATCGGTTCGACGATCTGCGGGCCGACGACGGAACGCAGCTCGCTGACCTGCTGGACCGCGACATCCGCCCGCCCGTCGAGCAGCGCTTCCACGGTGAGACCCGACTCGCAGCGAACGGCACGCTCATCGATGCGCTCGAGAAGACCGCGCTCCCGGAGCACCTTCATGAAGTGCACTCCGCTCGCCCCGCTCAGCGTGTACGCGACCGCACGGGCGGCGAGCAGATAGTCGAGGAAGGCCGCCGCCGAGTCATCGGCCGGCACGGGCGCACCCTCGAGCCGCGCGAAGCCCACGGACGAGACCGCGATCTCGGCGACCTGGGCCGGGTCCACCAGCCCCTGTTCGGCGAGGTCGGTCACCGACGACGAGACCCCGAGCACCAGGTCGGGGCGCTCCCCCGCGGCGATGCGCTCGAGGAGCACGGTCGTGGGCTCGAACGTCGCGTCGACGCGGACACCTGTGGCGCTCTCGAACGCCGGGATGATCTGCTCGACGAGGGGCTTCTTGACGACGAGGCCGCTGTACAGGGTGATCATGAGGGAGACCTTTCGGAGGGCGCCGCGAACGCGTGCAGCTGCGCAGGGGTGAGCGGGGCTGTGGCCAGACCGCGGGTGACGAAGAACAGCTGCGCGGTGTGCTCGAGCTCTTCCAGGGCGTCGACAGCCGAATCCAGATCGACGCCGGCGACGACGGGTCCGTGGTTGCGCAGCAGCAGAGCGTGAGTGACACGCGCCGCCTCTTCCACGGCGGCGGTCGCGGCAGGGTCGCCCGGGGCGAAGTAGGGAAGCATCCGCAGCGCTCCCACGCGCATGCCGTAGTACGCGGTGAGGGGCGGGATCGGAGCATCCGCGTCGATGTCGGCCAGGCACGACACGGCGGCCGCGTAGACCGAGTGGGTATGCACGACCGCGTTCAGGTCGGGACGCACCCGCAGCATCGCGACGTGCAGGAACGCCTCCTTCGTCGGCTTCGGACCCTCGAGGTGCGTGCCGTCGAGAGCGACCACCGACAGCTGGTCCGCCTCGATCTCGGCGAGGCTGACACCCGTCGGGGTGAGCAGGACGCGATCGCCGTCCCGCACCGCGAGGTTGCCGGTGCGGCCGTGGGTGAGACCGCGGCGATGGATGGAGTGCGCGACGCGTTCGATCGCGCGGCGGGCGGCGGTGCTCATGCGGCGACCCCCTGCCGAGCGACATCCACGAACAGATCCTCATCGCCGAAGTTCCCGGACTTGAGGATCAGGTGCACGTCGCGCCGCTCGTCGTGGATCCACGGCGCACCGGGCGCGACCTCCTCCCCCACGACGGCGACGGTGGTACCGAGCGCGCGGACGACCTCGCCCGAGGTCTCGCCACCGGCGATGAGCATGCGCTTCACCCCGCGATCCGACAGCTGGGCGGCGATGAGACCCGCCGTCCGCTCATACAGTTCGCCGGCACCGGGAACATCGTCGCGACGCTCCGAGGCGGGACTGGAGGAGTACAGGAGAGCGGCGGCACCTTCGGGCTGGCGGTCCCACCACTCCACGGCGCGTGCGGCGAGCTGCTCGGCGGTGTCGCCGGGTTCGGCCGTGATGCGGAAGGCGGGGCTTCCGGAGGAGACGAAGCGGTCGATCTGCTCGAGGGTGCGTCGGGAGCAGCTGCCCGCGATGATCGCGGTGCGCCCCGGAGGCGGCACCGGGGCTGCGGTGCCGCTCGCCGTCTCCCGCAGCGCGATCGCTCCGACGAGTCCGGCGGATCCGGCGACGAGCGCGTCGCCATCGACGGCCTCCGCGAGCGCCGCGAGGTCGGCATCGGTGACGGCGTCCGCCACCACCTGGAGGGCGCCCTCCGCGCGGGTCCGGCGCAGTGCCTCGCGCACCGCCTCGGCGCCCTGCTGCACCACATCCAGAGGCAGCGCCGCGACCGGTTCCGCGCTCTGCGCCGCGAGCAGCCGCGGCACCGAGGAGTCGCGCATGGGCGTCACGGGATGATCACGCATGTGGGTCTCCGCGAGCAGCGTGTCGCCGACGAAGAGGTGCCCGCGGTACACGGTGCGCCCGTGCAGCGGCGCGGCAGGAGTCGTCACGACCAGGTCGACACCGAGCTCGCGGGCGACCGCCTCGGTGACCGGCCCGATGTTCCCCTCGGCGGTGGAGTCGAAGGTCGAGCAGTACTTGACGTAGATGCGGTCGGCTCCCCGCTGTCGCAGCACCGCGAGCGCGGCGAGGCTCTGTGCGACGGCCTCTGCGGCGGGAAGGGAGCGCGTCTTCAGGCCGATGACGATGGCGTCGGCCGAGACCGCGGCGTCGTCGATGTCGGTGCCGAGCGCGAGGAGGGTGCGCAGACCCGCGCGCCGCAGTGCCGCGGCGACATCCGTGGCCCCGGTCACGTCGTCGGCGATGACGCCGATCATCGAGGACCCTCCTGGAGTGCCGCGGTCAGCCGTCGAGCAGCAGCGGCGGGGCCGTCCAGCACCGTGACGCCGAAGCGGTCCGCAAGAGGCGCAGCGGCGGCGGCGAGCGAGTACTGGGCGAGCACGATCAGGTCGTAGGGCTCGTCGACACCGGCGATCGCGGTGGCGAGGGCGTCGATCAGGTCCGGCACAGCCAGCGGCACAGCCGCCGCGGGGACCACGAGCGGGCGCACCTGCGCCGACGATCCGCTCGCGACGAAGGCTTCCGTCAGCCGTGCCGTGCTGTCGCTCGCGGACGACTCGAGCGACGCGACCAGCAGCACCCGCGCGGGGGCGGCCGCCACGGCCTCGGCGAACAGCGGACCGTCTGCCGACAGCACGGTGACGCCGTCGGCCTCGCGATCACGCCGATCGGCGCGGATCCCGAACTGCGAGCAGGTGAGCAGCACGCCATCCGCTCCGCCCGCCAGAGCGAGCTCGATGAGGCTGTCCATGCGGGCGGCCAGCGGCGCGGTGATGCCGCCCTCGACGTGCGCGTCGGCGAGCAGACGGTCGTCGAGCAGGTTCCACACGGTCGCCGTGGGAAGGGCAGCAGCGATGGCCGTCGCGGCCGGGGCGATCGCCAGCGGGGTGGCGCTGATGAGTGCGATCTTCGGGTCGGTCATCGAATGATCCTCTCGATCCAGGAGAGTCCGTCGCGGGTGCCCGCGACGGGGGCGTACTCGCAGCCGATCCACCCGGGATAGCCGCTCTGCGCGATGCGGGCGAGCACGCGCTCGTAGGCGATCTCGCCCGTGCCGGGTTCGCCGCGACCGGGGTTGTCGGCGATCTGCACGTGCGCGACCACAGGCAGCAGCTGCTCGAACCGTTCGATGAGGTTCCCCCGGTCGACCTGCGCGTGGTAGACGTCGAACAGGACGCCGACGACCTCGGGGTCGACCTCCTGCGCGACCGTCGCCGCGGTCTCCATCGAGGCCAGGCCGTAGCCGGGCTGATCGCGCTTGTTGATCGCCTCCAGCGCCAGGCGCACACCCGTCCCGCGCGCCTGCTCGGCGGCCCAGGAGATGTTCGACACGTACGTCGCGAACGCGGCGTCCGCGTCGGCATCCGCCGGCTTGATGCCGGCCATCGCGTGCACGACGCCGGCGCCCAGGACGTCCGCGTACTCCAGCGCACGCAGCACGCCTTCGCGGAACTCCTGCTCCGCTCCGGGCACGTACGCCGCGCCCGAGGCGGTGGGCGAGCCCGCTGCACCGGCGGGGGTGTTGATGAGGATCTGCGTCAGGCCCGCATCGTCCAGCAGACGCCGCACCTCGGCCGGCGCGAGGTCGTACGGCGACGCGAACTCCACCGCCGTGAACCCGGCCTCGGCCGCCGCGTCGAACCGCTCGACGAACGGCACCTCGGTGAACATCCACTTCAGGTTGGCCGCGAGGCGCACCGGCCCCGACGTGGTCTCGACGATCATGCCGACACCGCGTCGTAGTCGGGGTTGACCACGTATTCCGGAGCAGCGCCGCGGAGCGCGGCGATCACGTTGCGGGCCGCCATCCGGCCGGATTCGCCGCGTGCCTCGCGGGTCGCGCCGGCGACGTGCGTCGTGGCGAGGATGCCGGGGGTGTGCAGGAGCGGGCTCGACGCGCTCAGGGGCTCGTCCGCGAAGACGTCGAGCGCGGCGGCGCCGAGGCGCCCCTCTCGCACGGCGTCCACCAGCGCGTCCTCATCGACGATCCCCCCGCGGGCGGTGTTGATGAGCACCGCATCGCTCTTCATCAGCGCCAATCGGGAGGCGTCGATGAGGTTCCGCGTGGATTCGTCGAGGAAGAGGTGCAGCGTCACGAAGTCGGCCTCGCGCAGCAGGTCGTCCAGATCGAGACGACGGATGCCGTGGGCCGCGGCGAAGTCCTCGTCGAAGTAGGGGTCGTACGCGACGATGTGCATTCCGAACCCCGCGGCGATCGTCGCGACAGCCTTGCCGATCGAGCCCAGCCCGAGGATCCCGAGGGTCGACCCCTGCAGCTCTCGTCCGGTGAGCTGCTGCCACGTGCCCGCGGCCAGGTTGCTCACGTTCTCGGGGATGCGGCGAGCGCAGGCCAGCGCCAGCGCGAAGACGTGCTCGGCCACGGCCTGCCGGTTGGCGCCGGGCGTGACGCATACGGGCACCTGACGTGCGGTCGCGGCGTTCACGTCGACGCTGTCGTACCCGACGCCGGTGCGTACGACGATCTGCAGTGCGGGGGCGAGCGCGAACTCCTCCTCACCCAGCGGCCGCGTGCCGGCGATGATGGCGCGGGCTCCGGAGAGCGCGCCGGCCCGGTCGTCGGCGTCCAGCAGGGCCAGCTCGGGTTCGTGCCGCGTCGTGAGGCCGGCCTCGCGCAGCATCCGATCGACCTCGTCGCCGGGCTCGAGGAATGCGGTGGTGATCAGCACGTCGTGGGAATCGGTCTTCGTCACCAGATCCCTCCTTCGTAGTCGGGGGCGGCGAATGCGCCGCCGTGCAAGGTGGGTGCGGGGGCGCTGAAGTCCACCGCGTCGGTGTGGTCGGCCGCGTCGTCGCGGGGCACGTAGCCGATGGCCGCCCAGCCCGCGTCGCCGTTCCACCAGCGTTCGGTGTTCGCCGAGCAGCCGTAGACGACCTGGCAGCCCACGGGAGCGCTCTCGATCGCGCAACGGAACAGTTCGATGCCGTCGCGCCAGCTGAGCCAGAGGCCGAGCTGGCGTCTGTCTTCGGGCGCCGGGCGGAAGGTGCCGATGCGCACGAGCACCGACTCGACGCCCCACTTGTCGTGGTACAGGCTGGCGAGGGCTTCGCCGAACGCCTTCGACACCCCGTAGAAGGTGTCCGGGCGCAGCGGCGCGCTCTCGTCCAGGACCTCGCTCGCGGGGTGGAAGCCGACGACGTGGTTCGAGCTGGCGTAGACGACGCGACGCACACCTGCTCGCCGCGCGGCTTCGTAGACGTGGTAGGTCCCGTCGATGTTGACCGTGCGGATGCTGTCATACGGGGCCTCATCGGCGATGCCGCCGAGGTGCACGATGACGTCGACGCCTTCCGCAGCCGCGGTGAGGGCATCGAGGTCGCCGAGGTCGCCGATCACGACCTGCTCCCCGGGGAACAGAGGCTCGTCGGCGTCGGAGCGCGCGAACAGCACGACGCGGTCGTACCGGGAGGCGAGTCCTTCGCGGATCACCCGGCCCATCCGTCCGGTCCCGCCGGTGTACAGCACTGTCGTCATCGTCATCCTCTCCTTCGGCATCGGCGCTCAGCCGATGCTGCGGTCCTCTTCACCCGTCGAGGCGTCGGCGAAGAACCCGATCTCCGCCCGCTGCGGGCGCCGACGACGGGCGGTGCGTCCGTCCCAGCGCAGCTCCACATCGTGTCCGGGAACGAGCGCGGCCCCGGTGTCGGTCAGCAGCGAGCGCATCGCGGCGATCGTCGCGGCACTGGCCTCGGCGTCCAGCGTGGAATCGACCCGCCCCGAGGCGAGCTCGTACACGTTCTTCACCGCGTCGCCCGCGAACACGCGCTTCTCCTCGGCACGGTCGAGGTAGAACGCGAGGTGGTGCGGGGTGTGCCCGGCGCTGTCGATCGCGTGAATGCCCGGAAGCACCTCCTGCCCTGCGGCCATGCGCTCGACACGGTCGGTGCGACGGAGGAGCTCCTGCACGTGCAGGTCGGGGATGAACGGCGTACCGGCGGGCTGATCCGCCGCCCAGCGCAGCTCCTTCTCACCGACCCAGGTGGTCGCGTGGGCGAACATGGGGAAGTTCGAGACGTGATCCCAGTGCATGTGGGTCAGCAGCACGTCGGTCACATCGTCCGTCGTCAATCCGAGACGCTCGAGGCCCGCGTGGATGAGGGGGATGTACGCGGGCTGGCCGGCGTCGATGAGCACCCGGCGCACGCCGTCGTCGAGGAGCCACAGACTGCTCCAGCCGAAGGCCCCGTGCGAGCTCGATTTCCCGGGGAAGCCCTCCACGAGTGGACGCGCGACGTAGCCCGACGATCCCGCTGATCCGGTCGTCGGCGTCGACATGGGTCCCTCGTTCTGCGCCATCACAAAAAATAGTATAGCGCAGGAAAGGGGGAACTGACAGGCCGATCAGCCCTCGAGAAGCCTCTCGGTCGCTCCCACGATGTGGTGGCGCATCGCCTCGGCCGCGCCGTCCGCGTCGCCGGCCTTGATCGCCTCGTAGACCGCATCGTGTTCCGGCGCCGCACTGACGGCCCCCGTGCGTCCGAACTTCGAGAACAGTCGGAACCGCTGGATCTGCCCACCGAGTGCGGCGTACGACAGCTCAAGGAAGGCGTTGCCGGACTGCGCCGCGATCATCATGTGGAAGCGGGCGTCGCTGCGCCAGTACAGGTCGAAGCCCTCGGTCTCGGTGTCCGCGACCTCGGCCGAGCGGCGGAAATCCTCGACCGCCTCACGCAGCCCCTCCAGGAACTCGGGCGTCGTGCGCAGAGCGGCCTCGTACGCGAGACGGGGCTCCAGCAGAACGCGGGCCTCCCCCAACTGCTCGACCTCTTCGCGCGTCATGACCGGGGCCACCTGGTAGCCGCGCAACGCCTCGCGCTGGACGAGCCCGGTGTGCTCCAGGCGCGCGAGCGCCTCACGCAGGGGGGTCTGGCTGACGTCCAGTTCGCGCGACAGGGCGCCGATGTTCAGGCTCTGCCCCGCCGCCCGCTCTCCCGACATGAACTGATGCAGCAGCACCTCGTACATTCGGTCGGCGATGGGCTGCTTCGTCGATCGCCCGGCCACATCTTCTCCCCTCGAAGTCCTTCCGTCGAAGACTACCGGTCGACTCCACGGCGCCTGCACGGACGCGCGGCCGCCGCGGCGACCGACCCCCTCCCGCATGAGGCTGCATCCGAACTTCGCACGGAGAGGTTGACACAATCGAGATATATCGTGTTACGCTGGCCACACACGATATATCGTGACCCTACACACAGGAGAAGCACATGACCGAGAAGTGGCTCATCGCCCCGGGCGAGGAACGCGTCATCGACATCGAGTCCGTCACCCGCCTCAAGGTGGGCCTCGTCGGCGGACAGGTGGACATCATCGCCCACGACGAACCGGGCATCCGCATCGAGGTGCACGGCGTCACCACCAAGGACCTCCGCATCGAGTCCCACGACGGCGAGGTCGAGATCGACCACCCGCAGCTGGGCTGGGACAACTTCCTCGAGGTGTTCCGCAACTTCGGCTCCGGCGGCCCCCGTGCCGAGGTGAGCGTCGCGGTCCCCCGCGCGATCGCCCTGAACCTCGGCGTCGTCAGCGCCGGCGCCCTCGTCTCGGGCCTCCGCAACGACGCCCGCCTCAACACCGTCTCCGGCGACATCATCGTCGACACCCTGATCGGCGACCTCACCGTCAACTCGGTCTCGGGCGACGTGCAGGTGCGCGGCCTCACCGGCTCGATCAGCGCGAACAGCGTCTCGGGCGACGTGGCCGTCACGGGTGCGATCCGCAAGGCGACCGTCGACATCGTCTCGGGTTCGACGCTCGTGGATGCCGCGGGAGACGTGAACACCATCAACATCAACTCCGTCTCGGGCGGCACCACCGTGCGCCTCGACGAGTCGCTGGCCGCGAACTACGTCGTCCGCACACTGAGCGGTCGGCTGCTGATCGACGGCGTCGAGCGCAGCTCGACCGGCCCCAGCAACTACACGGGCACGAAGGGCGAGCTCTCGGGACGATTCGTCGACCTGCGCGCGAACTCCGTCTCCGGCGGCGTCACCGTCCTCCGCCGCACGCCGGCCTCGATCACGGAAGACGAGGAGTGGGAAGCATGAGCCCCGCCGTCTTCTCCCACGGCGACCTGCGCCTGTATCTGCTGTCGCTCCTCGCCAAGGCGCCACAGCACGGCTACGGCATCATCCAGTCGCTGACCGACCGCACCGGCGGCACGTACACGCCCAGCGCCGGCACCATCTATCCCCGCCTCGCGAAGCTCGAGGAGGAGGGACTGGTCACGAAGACCGTCGACGGCCGCACCACGATCTATGCGATCACCGAGGCCGGGCGGGCCGAACTCGCTTCGCGCGAGGGCGACCTCGCCGGCATCGAGGCAGGACTCACCGATTCGGTGCGGCTGATCGCGAGCGAGGTGCGCCAGAGCGTCCAGGACGCGATGAAGAGCCTCCGCGCCGATCTCGCCGCCGCCGAGAAGGGCGAGCGCACGGCGGCCAAGAGCCGCCCCCGCACGGCGACCGACGACTCCCGGCTCGTCAGCCGAGAAGAGATGCACCGGGCGGATGCCGTCATCAATGCCTTCCGTGCACGGGTCCGCACCGACCTGCGCACGCACCTCGCGAAGGGTGGCACGCTGTCTCCGTCGGTCGTCACCGAGCTGGAGGATGCCCTCGACAACGCGGCCCGCGGAGTCACGGTCTCGCTGAGCAGCTCCGGATCCTGAACATGCAGAGGGCCCCGTCGGCGAACAGCCGACGGGGCCCTCTGCTGTGCCGCGTCCTCTAGGACTCCGGCCAGATCTCCCTCTGCTCGTCCGGCACCGACTCGCCGAGCGGGACGACCAGGATGGAGCGGTGCTGCCGGTGCGCGAGCCGCGCCGCGACCGAGCCCGTGAAGAACTCGCGGATCGACTCGCCGATACCGCGCTTGCGGGTGCCGACGACGATGAGCTGCGCATCGAGCTTGTTGGCGAGCTGCTTGATCGCCAACGCCGGGTCACCGACGAGCTGACGCGCCGTCCACGTGACATCCGTCCCCGCCAGCAGCTTCGCGGCAGCGGCCTCGACCGCTTCGAACTCCGCGGCGCCCGCGTCGAAGTTGATGTCGATCGGTGCCGAGTGCACGTAGCCGTCCGGGTCCTCATAGGTGACGAATCGAGTGACGTCCACGTGCGCCACGACCAGCGGCACACCGAACAGTCGCGCATACCGAACCGCTTCGCGGATCACATGCGGGTCCTGGTCCAGCTGCATGCCGACGATGACGGCTTTCTGCAGCGCCGCGTTCTGTGCGGCCTCATCGGACGGAGTGGAGGTGTTGTCGGTCATGAAGATCGTTCCCTTCACCAGTCTGGCCTCGGCCAGAGCGTCTTTCCCGCGTGCTATTCTGAATGCTACTCTTACCGGCTTCTCGCCGGTGTCGTGAATGCCTCGGGCCTCACCGCCCGCAGCTTAACTCGTGAGGGGGTCTCGCGCATGGGCCGTGGCCGTCAGAAGGCGAAACACACCAAGATCGCCCGCGAACTCAAGGCGTACAGTCCGTCGGTGAACTACTCCGCGCTCGAGCGCGAGCTGGCTCACCCGACCGACGAAGACGCCTACGTCGACAAGTGGGCCGATGAGTATGAAGACGAAGACGAGGACGAGCTAGAGAAGGCCTGACCGCCCGATCTGCTCCGAAACACCCGCACCACGTGCGGGTGTTTCGTCGTGTCTGGATGAGGATCCCCGTAGAGACGCCGGATCCTCATCCGTCATGAGCGGGCGTCGGCAGCTGAGAGGATCTCCTCATGGCCCGCGTCGTCGCACTGTACCGCTACCCGATCAAAGGGCTCACTCCCGAGCGTCGCGATGCGTTGACCGTGCAACCGGACGGCAGGGTCACCGGCGACCGCGTCCTGGCGTTCCGCTTCGCGGACGCCACGGAGCCCGAGGATCGAGACGGCCTCGACTACTGGCCCAAGTCCCAGGGACTCTCACTGCAGGACTTCCCCGCACTCGCCGCGTTGCGCACGAGCTATTTCGACGAGACGCGGCGAATCCGCACCGAGCACGGCGACGGCGTTCTGGTGGGGGCGGCGCTCGATGATGACGGGCGCAGCGAGCTGGCGGAAGCCGTCACGGACTTCGTCCTCGGCACCCCCGAAGGTCGACGCCTCCGACGACCGGGCCGCCTTCCGCTCGTGCTCGTCGGGGACGGCGAGACCTCGCGGTTCCAGGATCGCCCCCGCGGCTACGTGTCGGTGCACGGCCGGAGCAGCGTCCATGCACTGGGCGACGCCCTCGGGATGCGCATCGATGACCGGCGATTCCGCTCCAACGTCGTGATCGACGATGTCGGCCCCTGGAGCGAACTCGACTGGAGCGGGGAGGTGCGCATCGGAGACCTGCGCTTCCAGACGGCCGGTCCCATCGTGCGCTGTCTCGCGACCCACGCGAACCCCGACACCGGCGTGCGCGACGCCAAGGTGCTCACCACGCTCACAGGAGCACTCGCGCAACAGGAACCGACCCTCGGACGACTCCTGCTGCCCGGGTGGGAGCGTTCGGACGACGGCGTCGGGCAGGGTGGCGGCGTGATCCGCATCGACGACGAGGTCCACGCGCACTGACCCTCGTGGACATCCGCATACAGGAATGTCAGCGCTCCCTTAGACCGACTCCATTTCGGCTCAGTCATGATCAGCCCAGGCTTGTGAGCGCAAACATTTTCTGATTTGATGTGCATGTGATCGATGACGCCTCGGCGTCAGGCCCCCGCCCAGGGCGATCCGCAGAACATGACCTCAAAGAGGAGAACAGCATGGCAATCACCCCTCGCTTCACCCGCACAGCCGCGATCGTCGCGGTCGGCGCGGTGTCGGCCTTCGGCCTCGCAGCCTGCTCGACCGGCGATTCCGGCGACAGCGGCGCCGGCGGCGAGCCCGTCACGATCGAGTACCTGCACCGTCTCCCCGACGGCGAGGGCATGACCCCCACGTCCGAGATCGTCGATCGGTGGAACGCCGACCACCCCGACATCCAGGTGAAGGCCACGAAGTTCGACGGCAAGTCCAGCGACATGATCCTCAAGCTCGAGACCGACGTGAAGGCCGGCAACGGACCCTGCCTCGCCCAGACCGGCTACTCGGAGGTGCCGCAGCTGTTCGTCAAGGGACTGCTGCAGGACGTCGCGGACGAGGCCAAGAAGTACGAGGACGACTTCTCCGCCGGAGCCTTCAGTGGCATGAAGGTCGGCGACGCCATCGTCGGCCTCCCGCAGGACACCGGACCCCTCGTGTACTTCTACAACGAGACCGAGTTCACGGCACTGGGCCTCGACGCGCCGAAGACGCTCGACGACCTCACGACCGACTCCGCCACGGCAGCGGCCGCCGGCAGATACGTCACCGCCTTCACGCCCGATGAGGCGCAGAACTGGCTCTCCGCCCAGTCGGCAGCGGCCGGCGACACCTGGTTCGGCACCGCCGGCGACGAGTGGAAGGTCGACGCCGAGGGCGCCGGCTCCGAGCGCGTGGCCGCGTTCTGGCAGGGGCTGCTCGACGGCAAGCAGACGCTCGCGACCGAGCGCTGGGGCGAAGGCTTCACCGCTGCGCTCAACGACGGCAGCCTCATCGGCCACGTCGGAGCGGCCTGGGAGGCCGGATTCCTCCTCGACTCGCTCGACGGCACACCGGCCGAGGGCCAGTGGCGCGTCGCCCAGCTCCCCGACTTCGGCGCCGGTGCCCTGAGCGGTCCCGACGGCGGTTCCGGAGTCTCGGTGATGAAGGGCTGCGAGCACCCCGCCGAGGCCATGGAGTTCAACGACTGGTTCAACACTCAGGTCGACGACCTCGCGTCGCAGGGCCTCGTCGTCGCCGCCAAGGGCGACGTGGAGACCCCCGAGAAGATGCTGCGCCAGTTCGGCGGTCAGGATGTGCTCGCCGAGCTCGGCACGGCGACCGAGAACCTGAACCCGGACTTCCCGTACGCACCGGGCTTCTCGACGCTGTCGAAGATGAACGAGACCGCCGCGGCGGCCGTCGCCGGCACGGCATCGGTCGCCGACATCTTCACCACGGCCCAGGAGACGGCCGTCGCCTCGCTGGAGGACCTCGGCCTTCCGGTCGCGAAGTGATCGCACGAGAAGGCATCATCGGATGATCGACGGCGGAGTGCACGCGCAATCGTGCACTCCGCCGTCGTCTTGACATCGAGAGGCGACACCATGGTCACAGTGACCGAAACGCGAGATGCGGTGCCGACGCCGACACCGCGCATCCCCGCGGATCCCGCCCGCCGACGCCGGTTCGGGACCCGGCGCGAAGGCCTCACGGGATGGCTGTTCATGACGCCGTTCGCCGTGCTGTTCGTGCTCGTCTTCCTGGTGCCGATCATCGTGTCGATCCGATCGTCCTTCTTCGCGCAGGTGCCGGCGGGCGACGGACTCTACGGCGGCGGCGAGCTCGTCGACACGTTCGTCGGCATCGAGAACTTCGTCACCGCAGCGACCGACGGCGCGTTCTGGACCGGGATGGGACGGGTCATCCTCTACGCCGCCCTGCAGATCCCGGTGATGATCCTCGTCGCTCTCGGTCTGGCCCTGCTGCTGGACTCCTTCATCGTGCGCCGACCGGCCGCCTTCCGGCTCTCCTTCTTCCTCCCGTTCGCGGTGCCGGGGATCATCGCGGCGATGATGTGGCTCTACCTCTACACACCGGCCGTCTCCCCCTTCCTCCCCTACCTTCCGGAGGGCACGGACCTCATGGCGCCCGGGACGATCCTCTTCTCGATGGCGAACATGACCACGTGGACCTACACGGGCTACAACATGCTCATCTTCCTGTCAGCCCTGCAGGCGGTGCCGCGCGACCTGTACGAGGCGGCCCGCCTCGACGGGGCATCCGGATTCCAGATCTCGATGCGCATCAAGGTGCCGCTGGTGCGGGGAGCAGCCCTCCTCGCGGTGCTGCTGTCGATCATCGGCACGATCCAGCTGTTCAACGAGCCGGTGGTGCTGCAGGCCGCGAACTCGTGGATGGGCAAGGACTTCACCCCCATGATGCTCACCTACAACACGATGATGGGCGAGATCTCGCCGTCCGGCAGCGGCCCGGCGTCCGCCTACTCCCTGCTCATGGCTCTGATCGCGGGCGTGCTCGCGATCGTGTACGCGCTGCTGCAGCGCCGGAAGGGCGACGCATGACCACCACGCGCCTCATCACCACCGAGGCATCCCCGCGCCGACGCCCCCGCCGCGCGCCCGACGTGGATGCTCCGCCGCCCTCGATCGCGCCCACCCCGGTCGCCCGGGCGTTCGGCATCATCGCGCTGGTCGTCGCGACGCTGTACTTCCTGGTGCCGGTCTACTGGCTCATCGTCGCGTCGACCAAGAACAACGCCGACCTCACATCGACGTTCGGCTTCTGGTTCGCCGAGTGGAACCTCGACACGAACTACGACAGCCTGATGGGCTGGACCCAGGGGTTGTTCTGGCGCTGGGTCGGCAACTCCATGCTCTACTCCGTCAGCGCCGGAGTGATCGGCACGCTGTTCGCGGTGATGGCCGGTTACGCGATCGCGAAGTTCGCCTTCCCCGGCAAGCGCATCGCCGTGGGCGTCATCATGGCGGGGCTCCTGCTGCCGGTCGCTCTGCTGACCGTCCCGCTGTACATCGAGTTCCACGCCCTCGGACTGACCAACACGATCTGGGCGATCATCATCCCCTCGGCGGTGTCGCCGTTCGGCGTGTTCCTCGGCATGGTCTACGCACAGTCGTCCGTTCCGACCGAGCTGCTCGAGGCCGCCCGCATCGACGGCGCCGGCGAGGGCCGCATCTTCTTCACGATCGTGCTGCGGCTGCTCGGTCCGGCGATGGTGACGATCTTCCTGTTCATCTTCGTCGCCGCCTGGAACAACTTCCTGCTGCCGCTCATGATGATCTCGAGCCAGGATCTGAAGCCGGTGACACTCGGCCTCTACGGGATGGTCAGCTACTTCGCGCCCGACAAGGGAGCGGTCATGCTCGGTGCTCTGCTCGGCGTGATCCCGCTCATCCTGCTGTTCTTCTCCCTGCAGAAGTACTGGCGCTCCGGCCTCGCCGCCGGCGCTGTGAAGGGCTGATCCGCCCCCTCTCTCGTTCGCTCTCCTTCCCGCCTCCCGTCCGCCCTCAGCACCCCTGCTGAGGGCGGACTTCTGCGTGTGCACCCGCGGAAGCCTCGCGAGTGCACGGGTTGGTGCCGAGCGCACGGGCTGCTCACGCGCCAAGGCCGTGCACTCGAGGACAAGCCGTGCACTCGGCGAGATGACCCGCGGTGCGGTGTCTCTGGCGTCGCGGGGGCGGGGGCGGGTGTGGGTGCAGGGGCGACAGGTTCGCGAGTGCACGGGCGGTTCGCGAGTGCACGGGATCTTCGCGCGTCTACCCCGTGCGCTCGAGCGCACGCCGTGCACTCGAGCGGCACAGGGCAGAGGCGGGAGAGGCGGGAGGGGCGGGAGGGGGTGGGGTGGGCGGGCGGGGATGGGGGTGGGTGGGGTGGGAGGGGGTGGGAGGGGGTGGGGTGGGCGGGCGGGCGGGGGCAGCACGAACGGCCCGGAGGAGACTCCTCCGGGCCGTCGTGCGTCAGCGAGGTCAGCTCAGGCGGCGCCTCCGCAGCCAGAGGACCAGGCCGAGAGCGATCGCGGCCAGACCGACCGCAGCCGCCCCGGCCCACAGGGCTCCGTCGGCGCCGGTCGTCGCGAGGTCGCCGCCGCCGCCCGCCGCGTCGGCCGTGACCGCGAGGTCCGCCCGCGCCAGCTCGACGCCCTGGGCATCGGTCGCGACGAGAGCGTGCGCCCCCGCCGGTGTCGCCGCGGGAATCGTCACCGTGGCCACGGCGTCGCCCGCAGCCGACGTCGTCACCTCGCCGATGCGCACCGGCTCGGAGTGCAGCCAGAGCTGGACGAGCGCGTCGGGGTCGAAGCCGGTCAGCTGCACGGTCACGCTCGTTCCGGCCGCGACCGAGCCGATGGATGCCGTGATGCGCGCATCCTTCCCCGGCTTGGCCTTCTTGACCTTCAGCGCAGCGCTCGCGAGTTCCGCGCCGGCCGCATCCTGCACGATCACCCGGTGCTTCCCCACCGCGGCATCCGCCGGAATCAGCAGTCGGGTCGTCAAGGCGCCCGCCGCATCGACCTCGGCATCCGTCAGCTTCACGTCATCGAGCCAGACCGAGACCGTCGACCGCGGGGCGAAGCCCGTGAGTGCCATGCCGACCGTCTCGCCGGCCCGCACCGAGTCGGCGTCGAGTCCGAGCTTCGGATCCGTCACCGGGTTGCACTCGCTCAGGTCGTCCGTCGGCCGCGTCTCGGGGGTGTGCCCCTCCTGCGCGGCCGAGGTGCCGTACACGGCCATCTCGGCGACGGCGGCGAACTGCGTGCCCGAGATCGACGAGGTGGCGGTGACGCGGATGTAGCGGGCCGTGGTCTCCGCGAAGTCCACGTCCTGCCACTCGGCGACGTTCTTCCACTCCCCGGTCGCGACCGGAGTGTACGCCTGGCCGTCGGTCGACACCGCGACCTCGTAGCCCTTGATCGGACCGTTCTGGTTGGCCCCACGGCGCAGGTACGAGATGCCGTCGACCAGCTCCGCGTCACCGAGGTCGAACGTCAGCACGTGCGGGTACGACGTCGCGGCCGAACTCCACCGGCTGTGCCAGAACGAGCCGGCGTCGCCGTCGAGCATGTTCGCGGCCGCGCCGTCTTCCCCGGATGTCTCCTCGGAGTTCGCCGACGCGGTGATCTGCGCGTTGGGGATACGGGCCCGCGAGGACACCGACACCTCCTGGGTCGCGCTGACCGTGCGCACATCGCAGTCCGCGAGGTACGTCGCGGCGATCCCGATGCCGACGGTCGAACCGGCAGCATCCGCCGGCGCGGTCACGAGCCAGGTGGTCTGCACGCTGTCGCCGGCTGCGACCTCGTCGAACAGGTTCGTCGATTCGTCGGCGACCTCGACCACGTAGCCCTCCGGCACCTCGAGCTGCACGCCGATGTTCTCGACCGCGATGGGCTCGCTGTTGGTGAAGGTGGTGGTGAACGCGGTCTGGGCACCGGGGCTCAGGACGCCGGCTTCGCCGGACACGGTCGCACAGGGAGTGCCGCCGGTCGTGGGGCCGAGGTCGGTGACCGTGAAGTCGTCGAGCACGAAGTCCACGTCCGGTCCGCCGACGCGCTCGAGTCCCACCCAGGTGTAGTCGCCGCATCCGACGATCACGTCCTGCGAGAACTCGGCCGTCTCCAGCGCCTGCGTGATCCCGGTGCGGCTGAGCGTGGTCGAGGTGATCTTACCCCCGGCCACGGCATCCGTTCCGGTGAGCCAGCGGTACGCCCCGCTCGCGCCGACCTGGTAGTCGAAGCCGATGCGGTAGGAGTGCCCCGCCTGCAGCGGCACGAGGGTCGGGTCGGTGCGGTAGACGACCCCGTTGTTCTCGGAGTGCGACATGAGCGAGTGATCGCCCGTGAGCGTCGTGTCCACCGCGAGCCCGGCGAGGGGCCCCGCGTCGAACGGCTTGGCGGTGTTGCGCCAGTCGCTGCTCGCATACGGGTCATGTCGGCGGGAGATGCTCGTGCGCGGATCGTCGATGCCGTTGGCATCGCCCTTCACGAACGGGCCCCATCCGGCTTCGTTGCCCTCGAAGTCGTTCGAGTACACCGTGCCGGCCGCGAACGGCGCCGTGGTGTCGGCCGAGACGCGGGCGTTGTCGATGCGAACCTTCGCGTCACCCGCGACGGCACCGATCGAGACCGTGACCTCACCGGATGCCGGAGCCAGGAACGACGTCGAGCCGCGCTGATAGTACTGGCCTGCCTTGGAATCCGCGCGCATGTAGTTGTAGGTGGGCGAGAGGTTCCAGGAGCGGGTCACCGCACCGGATCCCGTGTCGACCGAGACGCTCACGTCACGGGTCGCGGTCGGGTCGATCTGCACCTGCGCGGAGAACGCGTACCGCTGGCCGGGGGTGAGCCCGGTCACGGTCTGCGAGATCGACGATGCGGATGCTCCGAGCACGGCGATGTTGTCGCCACGGGACTCGTTCTTCGCGTTGCCGAGGTCGGTGCGCTCGATCGTCACATCACCCTGCGGGTTCCAGGCATCGAGCGAACCGGAGTTGAACCCCGGGTCGTCGAGGCCGGCATCGTGATACTCGACGGCCGCCCGCTGCGCACCGCCCTGCGGCACCACGACGTAGGCCTTGCCCTTGTCGCCGTTGAGCGTCAGCTCACCGCCATCCGCATTGACCGTGCCGATCTTGACGCGTCCCTGGTCGCCGAGCTCGAACACGTCGAAGGCGGCGTTGCCGCGGAAGGCCTCGGTGAGCCCGAACGTCTTGTCTCCCCCGGAGGCCGAGTAGAAGTACATCTTGTCGGCATCGACCGGCGAGCCGGCATCCTCGTTCGACTCCAGCGACTGCCATGGCAGCAGGTACGAGTCGCCGCGCAGCACCGTGGCACCGTCCATCGTGATGACCCTGGTGGTTCCGTCCACGCGCACCGCGACGTCATCCGTCAGGGTCGCCTCGGCGCCCGCCTCGTAGGTGAGCAGGTCGAAGTGCTGCAGGAACTTGGTCGGCAGGCTCTGCTTCCAGATGTTGTCGACGAAGCCGTCCCAGTTGCGGTTGCCGACCCAGCCCTCGGCGTCGATCAGTCGCTGCTGGCCGAGCAGGGCGTCGTCGTTCCAGACGTCGGCCTGACCGTTCTGGATGAAGCGCACCATGGTGGAGTTGATGCCCTTGTTGTCCTTGCCGCCGTAAGCGAGGTCGTTCGGCCAGTGCGACCAGACCGTGCTGTCGACGAACTTGTCGCCCCACTCAGTCGCGACCTCGAGGTCCATGCCGTTCAGCTCGTCTGCGAGCTCTTCGGCAACCCAGCCGTTGGAGTAGTACACGTCGATGTAGACGCCGCTGAGGCCGGGGACCTCGTCGCGCAGCTGCTGGAAGCGGTCGAGCACCCGTCCGGTGCCCAGGTCGGTCTGCTGGTTGATGTAGTACGACTGGTCGAGCCAGTTCCAGCCCGGCTTATAGGGAGCGGCGCCGTCGAGGATCGCGGAGTCGAAGGCGTTCGCCTGCGGATAGATCTCGGTGGCGTTCACGTGCACGCTCATGTCGGCGTTGAGCTTCGCGCCTTCGTCGACGAGGTTGTTCAGGTCGGAGAGACCACCGGCACGCTCGTTGTAGTTCCCGCCGTAGTCGGTGTTCGCCGAGTCGTGGCCCTCGCTGCCGTAGCCCTTGTTGAGCACCCACTGGCCGAGGCCGTCGGTCTGGTTGGCGATGCGCTTGGTGTTGTCGAGCACCAGGTCGAAGTAGTTCGTCGCGCTGGAGGCGAAGTTGAACGGGATGCGGCTGACGACGCGTTCGGCGACGCGGTCGGCTCCGAGTCGCGGGGTGTCGACCTCGCGGTAGCGGATCGCGGCGTCCTGCCAGTCGACCGCCGAGTCGTCGTTGCGGTCGGCGGCGAAGAGCACCGTCACCCGGGGCAGCGCGAACGTCGTGACCCAATCGTCGACCGCCGTGGTCGGATGGATCAGCCAGGCGTTGGAGCCGATCTCGGCCGTGCGGCCTGCGGCCTCGGTCACGCGTGTGGTGAGGCGGGTGTTCCAGGAGGCGGTGCCTCCGGAGGCCTGGGTGGTCGCATTGGTGATCACGCTGCCCACGAGCGCGCCGTTGCCGAGGAACGCGAAGGCCGCGCCCTTCTGGCCGGTCGGCGTCGAGCCGTTCACCGCGATGTGCTCGTCGGCGTTCTTCGTGCTGTCGGGGCTGATCACGGTGCGGTCGAGGACCGATCCGGCATCTGACGCGCTGGCGGAGAGGAAGGCGTTGTCCGGCAGACCCAGGGTGTTGACAGCGGCCGAACCATCGACGCCGGTGACCTCGAACTCGACCGTTCCCGCATCGGTGACGCGGATGGTGCTGCGGACCGTGACGTCGATCCCGTCGAGCACCGACACATAGTCGACCCCGGATGCCGTCGCGGTGGCAGTGGTCACTGCGGCGTAGGCGGTGCCGTTGACCGCCCACTTCTCGGATGACGCGCGCTGTCCGCCGAACGTCTCGCCGCCGATGCGGTAGCCGGTGATCTGCGGGAAGGCCTTCGCCACGGTCGCGGTCGTCCCGCCCTGGGTGATCTCGATCGTCTCGCCCGCCGAGGGGTTCTCGGGGTCGGTGACGATCGGCGGAAGCTCCTCGTCCGAGAGGATCTCGATCTCGCCCGCACCCCCGCCCGTGGTTCCCTGTGCGTCGATCACGAGCAGGGCCACGTAGCGGCCGTCCTTCGCGGCATCGAGCGCGATGCGCTGCTTCTCGTCGTTCGCGGTCGGGGCGTGCAGGGTCGCGGTTGCGGCGGCAGACCCCCACCCGCCCTCCGCCGGCGAGGTCAGCGCGACGGCGGCATCGTCCGTCACGTAGACCTCGACCGTCTTCGCGGCGACGCTCTGCCCCCGCTTCACCGAGTAGTCGAGCGCCTTCACCGAGAGCGAACGCTGCAGGTCGACGGAGATCCAGTGCGGGAACGGCGCGTTGACGGAGTACCGGGAGGTCCACTGCGTGCCGAAGTCACCGTCGAACGCGCCGAGCGCGGTGCCGTCGAGTGACGGCGGCGCCGGATACGGATCGGATTCGCTCGACACCGCGTGCAGGCGATAGTCGGACTTGGGCACGGGGATGAGGTCGGCGGCCTGTGCGGAGGGCGCCTGGGCGAACACACCGCCGAATGCGAGCGCCGTCGCCAGCAGCGAGCTGACGGCAACGGCGGTGCGGGGCGGTCGGGAAGGTTTCGACACGTCTTGCCTCTCGAGCGGAGCGACACTCGGGAGAACAGACGCCCCGATGCGTCGCAGATGGATGCCATCGATTCGCATCGATGTTTGCGCTATCACTCTAGAGGCGCGAATCCCGGCGAATCAAGCATTCAGATGTAGCGAGCGCAAACATTGGCCGAAAGTCACTCACGCGCCCGCTCCCGACTTACCCGCGAGTGCACGGGTTGCTCGCGAGCGCACGGGTTACGCGCGGCAACAAGCCGTGCACTCGACAACAAGCCGTGCACTCGGCACTGCGAGCGCGAGTACGAGAGCGAGGCTCAGGAGCCGATGAACTCCTCGGTCTCGCCGAAGGAGGGCTCCTCGCGGATCTCGACCGTCGCACCGAGGCCGTCGGTGTCGAGCACCACGATCTCGTTGCGTCCGACGCGCCACAGGGGCGCGGGCGCATAGAGCGTCTCCTGCGGACCCACCTTCCAGTACCGGCCGAGGAGGAATCCGTTCAACCAGACCATCCCCTTCGATCCGCCGGGGAAGGCCAGCCACGCGTCGAGAGGCTCGGCGATGTCGAAGGAGGCCACGGCCACACCGTCGGACGCACCGGCATCCGTCTGCGCAACAGAGGCCGGAGCCTCCTGCGGGACGAGGCGATGAGTCCAGCCGTTGACCAGGCGGCGACCGATCATCACGCCGCGCATGATGCCCTTGCCCTCGCCGGTGTACGGCCCGTAGTTGATGCGTCCGAGACTCTCGACGACGATCGTCAGGCTTCCCGACCCCCCGACGCCGGGAAGCGCCAGCGACGTCTCGCCGTCACGCTCGAGGACCCCGAGCGGTCGACGGTCGAGGAAGACCACGGCACGGTCGTGGAGCCCGTCGATCGTGAGCGTCGCATCGGCGGGGTACGACACTTCGGCCTCGTAGGCGACGAGACCGTCCTCGGCGCCGAGCTCCTCGAACGTGCGCGGTCGCGGCGCGACGCCCCCGGTCACCGGAAGGCTCGCGACGAGGTCGAGCAGCGACGCACGCGGATGCAGGGCGGCAGACGCCGCAGCCTGTCGACGCGGCGGGGCGGGAATCGGAGGCAGCTCGCCCGCATGGAACGGCGCGAACAGGGCGCGCAGGGCGTGGAACTTCTCGTTGAGAGTGCCGTCCTCGCCGATCGGCGCATCCGAGTCGTAGCTCGTCACGGTCGGCTGCAGCACCCGGTCGTGATTCGCACCGTTCCAGAGCCCGAAGTTCGTGCCGCCGTGAGCCATGTAGAGACTGACCGATCCGCCGGCGGCCAGGAGCTCGTCGACGGTCCCACCGGCGCTGGCGGCGGATCGCACATGGTGCCGCTCGCCCCAGTGGTCGAACCATCCGCCCCACAGCTCGCTGCACATGAGCGCGTCGCCACCGCGTCGCAGCTCCACGGCCGTGGCGACACCCGTGCCGAAGGTGAAGGTCGCCATCGCTCCCGGCACGCTGCCGTGCTCGATCATGTCGCCCGTGATGCCGTCGGCCGTCGTGAGCATCTCGATCAGTCCGCGACGGCGGAGCCCGTCACGCAGGTGGGCGAGGTAGGCGGCATCGCTACCGAAGGACCCGTACTCGTTCTCGACCTGGATGGCGACGATCGGTCCGCCCTGTGAGGCCTGGAGGGGGACGAGCCGCGGGATGAGCTCGTCGTACCAGGCGTCGACCGCGGCGAGGAACTCGGGGTCGCTGGTGCGCAACGCCGCGACGCGCCCCGACAGCCAGAACGGGATGCCGCCGTTGGACCACTCCGCACAGATGTATGGGCTGGGCCGCAGGAACACGTCGAGACCGACCTCGCCCGCGAGGCGGATGAAGCGCTCGATGTCCCGCCAGCCGTCGAAGCGGATGTCGCCCTCTGCACGCTCGTGGAAGTTCCAGGCGACGTACGTGTCGACGGTGTTCGCGCCCATCGCCGCCAGTCGCCGGAGCCGGTCCTCCCACTGGTCCGGATGCACGCGGAAGTAGTGGATCGAACCGGCGAGGATGCGGTGCGAGACACCCGCGCGGAGAATCTCCCCGTCTCGCCAGGTCAGGGTGGGCGCGTCGATCGGCGACGCGGCGTCCGGGGCGTCGACGGCAGCGGAAGAGCCGTCGAGAGCCGAGGCGAGAAGGTCAGGCATAGCGCTCCAAGCACGAGTGTTTGCGTTCACATTATCGCATCACCACGGCCACCGCCTCCTGATATTCCGCCGATTGATCGCTACCATTGGTCACATGTCACCACGCCGCCCCAAAGACGACCGCGCGCCCAGCCAGGTCGATGTCGCCCAGCTGGCCGGCGTCTCGACGCAGACCGTCTCGCGCGTCATGTCCGGACAGGACACCGTCCGCCCCGACACCGCCCGGCGAGTGATGGCCGCGGTCGAAGAGCTCGGATACCGCGTGCACGCCGCCGCCGCTTCCCTCGCCTCCGGCCGCACACGCGTGCTCGGCGTGATCGTGGTCTCGACCGACCGCTACTCGTCCGCAGCTCTCGGCGTCGGCATCCAGCAGGCGGCCGCGGCGAACGGATACACCGTGACCACGGCGGCGGTCGCCGATCATGCTTCTGCCGAGTCCTTCCTGGAGGCCTTCGATCGGCTCGAACGTCAGGGCGCCGAAGGCATCATCCTCGGCGTGCCGGTCGAACTCGACAGCCCCGCGATGCGGGCCCGCACCGAGCGCACCCCCGCCACCCGCAGTGAGCGCACCTCACTCGACGAGGACGCCCCGCTCGCCGTGGACCAGCGCGCGATCGCCCGTCTCGCCGTGGAGCATCTCCTCGACCTCGGACACTCGACCGTCTGGCACGTGTCGGGCGACGACTACTGGACCGAGACTCAGCAGCGCAGCGAGGCCTGGGAGCAGACGCTGCGCGATCGCGGCATCGCGCCGCCGCCCGTCATCCCCGCCGACTGGACGCCCGAGTCGGGCTACCGCGCCGGCCGCACGATCGCGGCGATCCCCGAGGTCACCGCGGTGTTCGTCAGCAGTGACGAGATGGCCTTCGGTCTGATCCGGGCTTTGCACGAGGCCGGCCGCAGCGTGCCCGACGACGTCTCCGTGGTGAGCGTCGACGACATCGCCCTGGCGGCTTACGCCTCGCCCGCGCTCACGACCGTCCGCCAGCCGTTCGAGGCGATGGGGCGGGCGGCCGCTCTCCGCGTCATCGCCCAGATCGAGGGGCACGAGGCCGTCGGCGAGGTGCCGTCGACCGATCCTCAGCTCATCGTGCGCTCGTCCACCGCACCTCCGCGCTCGGCCCGCTGACCCCGCAGGTCACCAGCGTCCGTGCCGGCGCTCCCACTCGTCCTCGACCGTACGGCGACGCCCGGCGACGATGCCCGCGGGAATCGTCGGCATCCACGCGAACGAGACATAGGCCATGGTCGACGAGGTCCCGAAAACGACCGCGAGCGCCCAGGCAAGCGGCAACCGCCACAGACGAGCGAAGTGACGCCGGCGGTCGCCACCGCATCCTGGAAGTCGTCGACTCCGTCGGTGGGATCGGGGAAGAGCTGGAGACGGCCTGACCGCCCGATCTGTTCCGAACGCGCTACGACGCAGGTGCCACCTGGCGATCACCCTCTTTGGAGACCCCTTGGAGCAAAAAGCACCAAGGGGTCTCCTGAATCCTGAGGACGCAGAGTGCGGCGGCGGGCAGCGGCCGAGCTCACCGTTGTCGCCGTGCGTGCCCATCTCGCGGGGATGCCCCTCGAGGGGGCCAGAGTTTCTGGCGCAACCGGGGGAACAAGAGGGCGACAGCGACCAGGATCGACACTACGGCGTACATCAGGAAGATCGGGTTCTGGTCGGACAGGTACTGATACACCACGAAGTTCATGGCCGCACTCACCATCGCCAGTGCGATCAAGACACACCGGATCGTCTGGGCGGCCGATTCCCTCACTGCCATTCGTTCATCCTCCCGCGAGTATGCATCCAGCGCCCGCCCCATACAGGGCACCGACGACACCGCCTGCCATGGTTCCCCAGAATGGAATAACGCTTCCCGCGGCCGCGGCCGCCCCTGCACCGGGCAACAGCCCCGCGAGCGCCCCTGCCGCGCACTTGCTGAGGTCTGGATCTGCTGTGATCACGTAGTCGTAACTCCCTGATGTGTGCTCGACGACCTGGGTGACGACGTTCCCCTTCACAGTGAAGTGGGTAGGCACGGTCGTCCCGGCTGCATCGTGAGCCCATGGCTTCGCGATCGTCCCCACCAGCACGACCTGGTCCCCGTCCTTGACATCAATCAGGGCAAGAGAGCCGTCATCGCGAGGAAGCACGAGATCCGCACCCGTGACGCGGAACTGATACTCCGTCGGCGCGTCTGATCCCTCAATAGTGATGAGTACCCGTTCTCCGGATGGTTTGCCTTCCGTCGCGAGACTATATCCCTCGTTTTCTGATGTCATCGATTCGATCGACACCGCAGGATCGTCTACGGTCTCTGTAGCATTGGCGGCCGGCGCTGCGGCTAGCATCGCGACAACCGCGATCACGCTAATCGTCCCGGCCTTCTGAGTGAGCCTGTTCATTTCTATCCACGCTTTCCATCGCTACATCCGAATCCCCACTCACCGCCAGTGTCTAACCTTTTACGTTCTATTACAAGAACTGGATGGTCACTGGCGTGGCTCAGCTTAGGGATGCCTTCGGCGTCAACAGCCTGCAGCGATCACCGGCGTTTTAACCGCGGCCGCGGTGTGGCTGTTCGTCCTCGTTGGCGTGCTCCAGCTCGTTTTGCCGGGCGCTGAAGAATGGCGCCCTCTTGAAGAGGTGGGCGCGAGCCAGACCCGAGAAGCAGGCGCTCACCAGCGTCCGTGGCGGCGCTCCCACTCGTCCTCGACCGTGCGGCGCCGCCCGGCGACGATGCCCGCGGGGATCGCGACGATCAGCACACCGGCGATCACGAGCAACGGGATCTGCCAGCCGGCGGTCGTCTCGTGGAGCAGCCCGATCAGCAGCGGGAAGGTGGCGGCGATTGCGTAGCCGATGCTCTGCACGAAACCGCTCAGCGCGACGGCACTCTCCGAGGTGCGGGCACGGATGCTCAGCAGCACGAGGCTCAGCGGGAACATGATGGCCGTGAGCCCGAAGATGCTCACCCAGAGCGGCAGCGCGACCGTCGGGAACAGCAGGAGACCGGTGAGCCCCACCAGACCGCCGATGACGGCGACGAAGAAGAGTGGGCGCGTGGCCTGGAAGCGGACGACGAGGATCGGCACCAGCAGGGAGCAGGGCAGGCCGATCAGCGCGAACAGGGACAGCAGGAACCCGGCGGTCGCCGGGGTCACCCCGCCGATGTCGACCAGCATGGTCGGCATCCAGGCGAACGAGACATAGGCCATGGTCGACGAGGCGCCGAAGACGACCGCGAGCGCCCAGGCGAGCGGCAGTCGCCACAGGCGAGCGAAGTGACGCCGGTTCGCCGGCTGGGAGGAGATCGGGCCGGTCGCGGTCGCCACCGCATCCTGGAAGTCGTCGACTCCGTCGGTGGGGTCGGGGACGAGAAGCTCGGTCTTCACCGGCTCGTCGCGGCGCGACCCGTTCTTGAGCAGCAGCGCGACCCACGGCACGAGCGCGATCCCCGCGACGATGCCCCACATCCCCAGCGACACCCGCCAGCCGAGGGTGTCGGCAACCGGAACGGCCGCCAGCGGGGGCAGGAACGTCGACACCGCCAACGTGGTCGAGTAGATCGTCATCACGATCCCGAGCCGATCCGGGAAGTACTTCTTCACCAGCGGCGGCAGGAGCACATTGCCCGAACCGACGCCCGCGAACACGACCACCGTCGCTGCGAGCAGGCTCGTCGAATCCACCGCGAACCCGCGCAGCAGCATGCCCAGCGCCATCAGCGTGATCGCGGCGACCGCCATCCGCTCCAGACCGAATCGCCGCTCGAGCAGCGGGGTCAGCAGCCCGAAGAGCGCGAAGCACACGGGCGGGGCGGCGCCGATCAGACCGACGACCGCAGTCGGCACCGGGAAGTCGGCGGCGACATGATCGATCACCGGCGACAGGGAGGCGACCGCCGACCGCAGCGAGAACGCCACGAGGACGATCCCCACCAGAGCGAGAGCCCGACCGTGCCACAACGGTCGTGCACTCGGCATCGTCATGAGGTCTGTGACCCCTCCACCCACGCGAGGTATTCGTCCGAGACCGTGCCCGTCACATAGCGGCCGTCGAAGCAGCTCATGTCGAGGTCGGTGAGGACGGAGCCCTCGATGATCGCGGCCTTGAGGTCTTCGACCTCCTGATAGACGAGGTGATCGCAGCCGAGTTCGGTCGCGATCTCGGGGATCGTGCGCCCGTGGGCGATGAGCTCGTGACGCGAGGGCATGTTGATGCCGTAGACATGCGGATGCCGCACCGGCGGAGCCGCGGAGGCGAAGGTCACCGAGGCGGCGCCGGCATCCCGCGCCATCTGGATGATCTCCTTGGAGGTCGTCCCCCGCACGATCGAGTCGTCGATCAGCAGCACGTTCTTGCCCTGGAACTCGGTCGACATCGCGTTGAGCTTCTGGCGCACGCTCTTCTTGCGCACCGCCTGCCCCGGCATGATGAAGGTGCGACCGACGTAGCGGTTCTTGTAGAAGCCCTCGCGGTACTCGATGCCGAGCTTGCGCGCGACCTCCATCGCGGCGGGCCGCGAGGAGTCGGGGATCGGCATGACGACGTCGATCTTGTCCATCGGCACGTGCTTGGCGATCGTGTCGGCGAGGCGGTCGCCCATGCGCAGACGCGACTCGTACACCGAGATGCCGTTCATGACCGAGTCGGGACGCGCGAGGTAGACGTACTCGAAGGCGCAGGGCGCGAGCGTCGCGGCCGTGGCGCACTGCTGGGAGAACAGCTCGCCGTCGTTGGTGATGAAGACAGCCTCGCCGGGCTCGACCTCGCGGACGACCTCGTAGTCGCCGTTCTCGAGCACGAGCGACTCGCTGGCGACGACCCACTCGTCCTTGCCCTCCGCACCGGGGACCGTCGAGGGACGACGCCCCAGGATCAGCGGACGGATGCCGAACGGGTCACGGAATGCGAGCAGCCCGTATCCGGCGATCACGGCGATCACGGCGTAGGCGCCTTCGATGCGCTCGTGCGTGCGGGCGACGGCCTCGAACACCCGCTCGGCGTCGAGGTCGACCGTCGACGTCGTGTTCTGCAGCTCGCCGGCGAGCACGTTGAGCAACAGCTCGGTGTCGCTCGACGAGTTGAGGTGACGGCGGTCGCGCTTGGCCATGTCGGCCGTGAGCTCACGCGTGTTCGTGAGGTTGCCGTTGTGGATGAGGATGATGCCGTACGGCGCGTTCACGTAGAACGGCTGCATCTCCTCTTCGTTCGATGCCGTGCCCTTGGTCGCGTAGCGCACGTGGCCGAGGCCGACGTTGCCGAGCAGCGCCCGCATGTCACGGGTGCGGAACGCCTCGCGGACCATGCCCTGCGCCTTGGCGTTGTGCATCACGCCGTTCGCCTCGGCGGTGGCGATGCCCGTCGCATCCTGGCCGCGGTGCTGCAGCAGCAGGAGTGCGTCGTAGATGTCCTGATTGACCGGGGCAGAGCCCACCATTCCGACGATGCCGCACATGGGCTCTTACTTCGCTCCGTCCGCGTAGGCGCCGACCAGGCGCACTGCTCCACCGTCGACGCCCTTGGCGCCTTGCTCGAATTCGCCGGCCGGACGCGGGCCGAAGCCGACGGTCCCGACCTGCCACGAGGGCATGCCCTCGGCGTTCAGCGCCGCGATCGCGGCATCCTTCTTGTCTGCGGCCACCACGGCGAGGAAGCCGATGCCGAGGTTCCAGGTGCCCTCCGCGGACTCCAGCGTGGAGCCGGCGATGTCGCTGAGCACCCGGAAGACGGGGCTCGGCGACCAACTGCTGCGGTCGACCTCGGCCCAGCTGCCCTGCGGGAGCACGCGCGCGAGGTTCGCCGCGATGCCGCCGCCGGTGACGTGGCTGAGGGCGTGGACGCCTCCGGTCCCGGCAGAAGCGCCGAGCTGCTCGATGAGACGCAGCAGGGGAAGAGTGTAGAGGCGGGTCGGCTCGAGCAGAGCCTCGCCCCAGGTGGTGCCGAAGTCGGCGGCGTTGTCGCCGTAGCCGATACCGGCACGCGTGACGATGTGGCGGACGAGCGAGTAGCCGTTGGAGTGCAGTCCGCTGGAGGCGACCGCGATCACGGCGTCACCATCCTGCACGCGATCCGCGCCGAGGATGGCATCAGCCTCGACCACGCCGGTGGCCGCGCCCGCGACGTCGTAGTCGCGCGGGCCGAGCAGTCCGGGGTGCTCTGCGGTCTCGCCGCCGACCAGCGCGGTGCCGGTGGCCGAGCACGCTTCGGCGATGCCGCGCACGATGTCGGCGATGCGCTCGGGAACGACCTTGCCGCAGGCGATGTAGTCGGTCATGAAGAGCGGCTTCGCGCCCACCACGACGATGTCGTCGACCACCATGCCGACCAGGTCTTGCCCGATCGTGTCGTGCTTGTCGATCGCCTGCGCGATCGCGACCTTCGTGCCGACGCCGTCGGTGCTGGTCGCGAGCAGCGGGCGACGGAAGTCGCGCAGCGCGCTGGCGTCGAACAGGCCGGCGAACCCGCCGACACCGCCGAGCACTTCGGGGCCGTGCGTCGCGCGCACAGAAGACTTCATCAGCTCGACGGCGAGATCACCTGCAGCGGTGTCGACGCCGGCTTCGGAATAGGGATTGGTGGGGGAGGCAGCCACGCCCCCAGCCTACCGCCCACAGGCGGTCCGACTCTCCGCGAGAGACGACCTCGGATCCGGACGCTCTCCCCGCCTACGATGGGGCCATGGCCGACAAGCCGCAGTGGCTCATCCGCGAAGACGCGAGCGTTCCGGTGCTCGTCGCGCTCGCGCTGCGCCAGCAGCTCGGGATCCGAGCGCCGGAGGACCTTCCCGCCCTCCGCGATCTCGCCGTGCGCGCGCCGGACGCGACCGATGCCTCGCCCGCGGTGGAGGAGCAGTGGCGGAGCTACTGGGACATGACGGTCGAACCGCGCGCACATCCCTCGGACGTGCCGCTCGAACTCATCGACGGGTTCGACACCCTCGTGGCCCTGCCCGCCACCGGCGCGGAGGAGCTCGCCACGGCCATCGCCCCGCAGGCGACATCCGCTCTCCTCTACGCGCACGCCGCGCACGACCGGTATGTGAGCTCGATGAAGAGCCACACCGGAGGCGACGCCTACCGCGCCTATGCGAGCGCGATCGCGGAATTCGAGCGCGAGGTCGGCCGTCGCGCGCACTCGTTCGAGCTGAACGTGCAGGTGCTGCCGCTGTCGCAGCGCGGCATCTGGTGGATCGGAGACCTCACGGTCGCGGTGACCGACGGTCTGCGCCGCGACGTGGTGGCCTTCGACACCGCCATCCGCCCCGTGATCGCCGAGCTGGCGTAGCTCTCAGTCCTCGACGACGGTTTCGCGGTCGACCTGCACGACGCGGTCGTGCCGACGGGCGATGCGCTCCATCACGAGGCCCGTGACGCCACCCAGGGCGATGCCGATCGGCACGGTCCACAGCAGCAGGAAGCCGAAGACCTGCCCCGGCGGGTAGACGATGTCGAGGGCCTGCGACTCATCGAAGCTGCCCGTCCAGGTGAGGATGCCGGCGGCGATGATGCCCAGCACGACGCCGATGCCCATGAGCACGCCGTACCGCGGCACACGGCGCACGGTCGCTTCGACGGTCTGGTGGGAGTCGGTGGGGGCCATACCTCCATTGTCCCACCGTCGGCGGATGGCGGGAACCGGGGTGCCGGACGGCAGAGAACGGCCCTCCCCGCGTCCGCCGCGGGGAGGGCCGTTCCGTCTTCTGCCTCGACTCAGACCTCGGTCGTCGTCTCGGCCGTCTCGTCCTTGCGGTTGCGTCGGGCGATCAGCACACCGCCGGTCGCTGCGAGCGCCACGACAACCAGGCCGCCGACGATCCACGGCCATACCGGGGCGCCGTCTTCGTCTGCTGGCTCGGTCACCGCGGTGACGGCGGCGGTGGCTTCGGAGTCGACCTCGGCCTCTTCCTCCACCGCGACGCCGCACTCGGCGTCGACCGGGATGACCGCGGTCACCGGGTCGAGCGCCTCGCCGGCGGCGTAGGTGCCGAACGCGGCCGCCCCCGCCTCGGTGAGTGTCGTCGGGATGGCGTCGAGCGAGAGCTTCCCGTCGACGACCGCGGCATCACCGAGGGCGAACTCTGCGAGGCGGACGGCCTTCTGGTCGACGCTCTCGCCACCCTGCGTGGTGCCGCTCACGTCGAAGACGAGGTAGCCCTTGTCGCCGGCGAGTTCGAGCCGCGCGTTCGCGAGCGTCGTGTTCAGCGCGCCGTCGTGGCCGGTGAAGGTGATGCTGCCGCCATAGGTGATGACACCGGCGAGCGTCTTGTCGTCGAACGACCCGGTGCCGCTCTCCCACACGTAGTCCGGGTAGCGGTACTCGACGTCGGTCAGGGTCCAGCCGCCCTTCGCGATGCCCTCGATGTACGTGCGGAACGACTCCTTGTAGCCCCACTGAAGCGTGGCGCCCTCGACCGTGCACGCACCGATCACCGTCTTCGCGCGGGTGAGCGTGAACGCCAGACCACGGTCGACCGAGCCCTGCAGGGTGAGCGTGTGCGCGCCGTCTTCGAGGCTGGCGGGCAGCGTGCCCGACCAAGTCGCGACGCCCGCGGCATCCGCGGTCACCGTGTCGAGAAGCACCGGGGTCGAGTACACGACCACCTTGATGCCCTCTTCGTTCGGCTGGAATCCGGATGCGGTGATCGTGGCCGACTGCCCGGACTCGAGCGCAGCGAGGTTCTCCGCGTCGACGTCGATGCCGTCCGATGCCGGCGGCGCCGCGGGCAGGGTCGTCTTCGCCTTCACGGCGGCCGCAGCCACGGTGCCCGTGTTCCCGGCAGGCGCCGCCGCGACGGAGCCGATCGTGAACGTGACCGGGTTCAGCTCGGTCGAGTAGCCCGACAGCACCCGATCACGACCGGCCGCGGTCAGCGACGCCGGGGCCGCGGTGTAGGTGACGGCACCGTTCGCCGAGACGCGCGCGGCCCGCGAGAGGTCGAGCGTCGCGAACGGCACCTGGGCACCGCCACTCGTCACGAAGAGCGTCGCCGCTCCCGCCGAGGTAATGCGGATCTGCGGGTTCGACACGGTCACGTCGAGCACCCCGTGGTGTCCCGTGAAGCGCACCGATCCGCGGTAAACGACGCTGCCGAGCCCGGTCTTCACGTCGAAGTCTCCCCCGACGGTCTGCCCGAACTGGAACTGGCTACCCGAGCGCGTCGCGCCGTCGGAGACCGAGATCGACCCCTGCGCGATGCCACCCGTGATGTAGCTCGCGAACTTCGACGAGATCGCCCAGCGGAGCGATCCGCCAGGAACGCTGGCCGGCGGAGTCGTCGGCGTCGTCGGCGGCTTCGGGTCGGTGGGCTTCTCGCCGAACAGCGTGCGCCACTGGGCGTCCGTGATCGTCACGTCGCCTCGCACGTAGATCGTGTCGGCGGTCGGCATCGTGTGCTGCTTCCACACGATCACCTCGTACGACTTCGTGCGATCGAGGTTCTTCGCCGCCGTCGTGAGATCGACCGCGAACGCGCCGAACGTGATCTTCGTCACGTACTGCATCGCGAGGAAGCCGCCGCCAGCCGTCACATCCGCCTCGGTACCTTTCTCGATCAGCGCGACGTACGCGCCGGGGATCGACCCGAGCTTCGAGGCCGCGGCCGTGACGGTCAGACCGTCCTTCGCCGTCGCCGTCTTCACGGTCGCGCCGAGAGCGGGGCCCTCCGGGAGGATCGCGTTCCACTGCTCATCGCTGACCGGCACGGTGGCACGGGCGTAGATGGTGTCGGTGTTCGGCATCGTGTGCTGCTTCCAGACGATGACCTCGTAGGACTTCGTGCGGTCGAGCGTGTCGGCGGCAGCCGTGAGGTCGACGCTGAACGCGCCGCCGATGATGCCCCGCACGTACTGCATCGCGAGGAATCCGCCGCCGGCCGTCACATCCGCCTCGGTGCCCTTCTCGATCAGCGCGACATATGCACCCGTGATGTCACCGAGCTTCGATGCCTCCGCTGTGACGGTCAGACCGTCCTTCGCCGTCGCCGCCTTCACCGTGGCGGTGAGCCCCGCAGCGTCGCCGTAGTTGAGGGCGACGCTCTGCTCCTGGTCGGCGTTGACCACGCCACCCGCTGCGTACGTGTAGATGCCGTACGCACCCGGGGTCGCGGCCGCGTCCTTCAGAGTCAGGGTCGCCTCGAAGGTCCCGTCGGCAGCGATGTCCACCCACTGCGAACGGATCGCCCCCTGGTACTGCGCGGGCACCTGATTCAGGACACCCTCGGAGAGCGCCCAGACCTGTGCTCCGACCGAGCGGGCCGACGACGCCGCGCCGGTGGACGGCTGCCACGCCGAGGCGAAGTTGCCGAACACCACGTAGGTGCCCTGCGGCAGATCCTTGGGGATCGGAACCCCGCGCCCGCCGACGTTGGCCGCCGGGTCGTAACCCGAGCCCTTCACGACGACCTTGTCGCCGGCCTTGAGAGCAGAAGTGCCGGCCGGCGTGGTGCCGTCAGCCAGGTACACCTCGATCGCCGGAGTGAGCGGCGCGGGCTGCAAGGCCTCCCACTGCGCGTCGGTGATGGTGATCGTCGCGCGGGCGTAGATCGTGCTCGCGTCGGGGTTCGAGTGCTGCTTCCAGACGATGAGCTCGTAGGACTTCGTGCGGTCGAGGGTGTCGGCGGCCGCCGTCAGGTCGACGGTGAACGCGCCACCAGTGATCGAGCGCACGTACTGCATCGCGAGGAACCCGCCGCTGCCGGTCACGTCCGCCTCAGTGCCCTTCTCGATCACCGCGGCGTACGCGCCGGTGATCGCGCCCAGCTTCGAGCCGGATGCGGTGACGGTCAGCCCGTCCTTCGCGGTCGCGGTCTTTACGGCCGCGGAGGCGAGAGCGGTCTCGGAGTAGGTCAGGGCGACGCTCTGCTCCTGGTCGGCGTTGACCACGCCACCCGCCGCGTAGGTGTAGACGCCGTAGGAGCCCGGGGTCGCTGCCGCGTCCTTCAGAGTCAGGGTCACCTGGAACGTGCCGTCGGCCGCGATGTCGACCCACTGCGAGCGGATCGCCCCCTGATACTGCGAAGGAACCTGGTTCAGCACACCCTCCGACAGCGCCCAGACCTGCGCTCCGACCGAGCGGGTCGACGATGCTGCACCCGTGGACGGCTGCCACGCCGAGGCGAAGTTGCCGAACACCACGTACGTGCCCTGCGGCAGATCCTTCGGAATCGGAACACCGCGCCCGCCGACGTTCGCCGCCGGGTCGTAGCCAGAGCCCTTCACGACGACCTTGTCGCCGGCCTTGAGGGCCGTGCCGGTCGCCGGGGTCGTGCCGTCAGCCAGGAACACGTCGATCGCCGGGGAGAACGGCGTCTCACCCGGGTCGGTGCCGGGGTCCGTGCCCGGATCGGTGCCGGGGTCCGTGCCCGGGTCCGTTCCGGGATCGGTTCCCGGGTCAGTACCGGGATCGGTTCCCGGGTCCGTCCCCGGATCGGTTCCCGGGTCGGTTCCGGGGTCCGTCCCCGGATCGGTACCGGGATCGGTGGGAACGGGACCGAACACGGCGTCCCACTGCCCCGCGGAGATCGCGACGTCGCCGCGGCCGTAGATCGTCGTCTCGTTCGGGTTCGAGTGCTTCTGCCACACGAGCACCTCGTAGGACTTCGTCCGATCGAGCGAGCCGGCAGGAGCGTCGAGCGTGAACGTGCTCGCCCCTCCGGCGACGGTCGGCATCACGAACGCCGCGTATCCGCCACCGCCGCTGAGGCCGGATTCCGTGCCCTTGACGATGAGGGCCGCGTAGGCGCCTTCGACCTCGGGCAGGCCGCTCGCCTGCACGTGCACGCTCACGCCGGATGTGGTCGCGGAGGCGACCGTCGCCGTGACCGTGGCGCCGGCAGCATGCGCGGGCGGGACGATCACCGCACCGGCGGCGACGAGGAGGAAGGAGACGAAAGCGGCGAGCAGCACGCGTATGCGGGTGCTCCCTGAGGATGCTGTGGCTGTGGCGTTCACGGTTCTCCACGGCTCCGGGCACGCAGAAGAGCGCGCGCCGGCGGTGCCGCAATGCAGTCGGGACGAAGGGTCGAATGTTGGTTAGGCTTGGCTAAGCAAGCCGCCGTTCCTGAGCGTAGAGGTGTGAATCAGCGCGCGTCAAGTTTTAGGATAGCCTTGCCTAATGCGTCGCGTCTTTGCCGTCTTCCTCGTCGCCGCTCTCGCCATGGGTCTCACCGCGTGCGCCGAGCCCGGAGCGACCGCCGCACCACCCGCCACCGCCGAAGACACCTGCCCGCAGGCATCCGTCCCGCTCTCCTCGCTCGACGTGATCGACGACGTGCGCGGATATGAGGGCCCTTCCACCGCGTGCCTCTCCAGCCGCGCGATCGAGGCCGTCGACGACGACACCGCGCCGAAGCTCCCGGTCACGGTGACCGACAGCGAAGGCCGCGAGATCGAGATCACCGATGTCGACCGCATCCTCCCGATCGACATCTCGGGCACGATCGCCTCCACCGTCTTCGCCCTCGGACTCGGGGACCAGGTCGTCGGCCGCGATGCGTCGACGGTCTTCGCCGGCACGGAAGACCTCCCGGTCGTCACCAAGACCGGACACACACTGAACGCCGAGGCGATCCTCGAGCTCGCGCCGACCGTCGTCCTCACCGACACCACGATCGGTCCGAAGGAGGTCCGTCAACAGCTGCGCGACGCGGGCATCGCGGTCGTGGTGATCTCCAGCGATCGGCGACTCGACACCACCGACGAGCTGGTCACCGAGATCGCCACCGCCCTCGGGGTGCCCAGCCGGGGCGAGGCGCTCATCGCGCGGCTCGACGCCTCGGTCGACGAGACACTCGCCGAGATCGCCGAGGTCGTGCCCGCCGACGAGTCCGATCGCGCGCGCATGCTCTTCCTCTATGTGCGCGGCAGCGCGAACGTGTACTACATCTTCGGGGAGGACTCCGGCGCCGACTCCCTCATCGACGCGGTGGGCGGGGTCGACGTCGCGGCCGAGATCGGCTGGGAGGGCATGAAGCCGATGACCGCCGAGGCCCTCGTCGCCGCGCAGCCCGACGTGCTGGTGATGATGACCGACGGACTCGAATCAGTCGGCGGCATCGACGGGCTCATCGAGCGGATCCCGGCCGTCGCCGAGACACCGGCCGGAGCGCACCGTCGGGTGATCGACATGGCCGACAGCGAGATCCTCAGCTTCGGCCCGCGCACCGCCGATGTGATCGGCGCCCTGGCCCGCGCCCTGTACGCCCCCGAGCCCGCGAAGTGACCGGCGAGGTCGTCACTCCGACGCCGACCAGGCACCGGGGGCTCCGGTTCGCCCTGGTGACGGTCGGCCTGGTCGTCGCACTCGCGATCACCTGCGTCGTCTCGATCACGAGCGGGCAGTACGACCTGTCCCCCACCTCGCTGGTCGGCGTGCTGCTGCGCGGCATCGGCATCGACACCGCTTGGGCCCCCTCGGCATCCACCGACTACGGCGTGATCTTCAACCTGCGGATGCCGCGCATCGTGCTCGGGCTCCTCGTCGGCGCCGCGCTCGCCGTCTCGGGCGTGCTCATGCAGGCGATCTTCGGCAACCCCCTCGCGGATGCCGGTGTCGTCGGTGTCTCCTCGGGCGCGGCGCTCGGAGCGGCGGCGAGCATCACGTTCGGACTCGCGACCTTCGGGATGTGGACCACGCCCGCCTTCGCGTTCCTCGGCGGACTGATCGCGGTGTTCTCGGTGTACTTCATCAGTCGCTCCGGAGGCCGCACCGAGGTCGTGACGCTGCTGCTCACCGGCATCGCGATCAACGCCATCGCCGGCGCGGGCTTGGCCTTCTTCACGTTCCTCGGCACGACGTCGACGCGCGAGCAGATCGTGTTCTGGCAGCTCGGGTCGCTGAACGGCGCCCTGTGGTCGAACATCCAGCTGGTCGCGCCGCTCGTCCTGATCGGCGTCGTGGTCGCCCTGATCGTGGCCCCCAGCCTCGACCTCTTCGCCCTCGGCGAGCGCACCGCGCGACACCTCGGCGTCAATGTCGAGCTGCTGCGGATCGTGGTCATCGTGACGGTCGCGCTGCTGGTGTGCGCGGCGGTCGCCTTCGCCGGGATCATCGGCTTCGCCGGACTCATCGTGCCGCACCTGATGCGCATGCTGATCGGCCCCGCCCACCTGCCGCTCGTGATCGCCTCGGCGCTCGGCGGCGCACTGCTCATCGCCGTCGCCGACCTCGTCGCGCGCACCGCCGTCCCGCTCGCCGACCTGCCGATCGGCATGATCACCTCGCTCGTGGGCGGCCCGTTCTTCCTGTGGCTGCTCGTGCGCACACGCCGCCGTTCGGGAGGATGGGCATGACCGTGCGGCTCCGCGGCTCGGGGCTCACGGTGCGCGTCGGTGAGGGGCGGACGATCCTCGACGATGCCTCCATCGAGATCCACAGCGGCGAGATCCATGCGCTCGTCGGACCCAACGGCGCCGGCAAGTCCACCCTGTTCGGAGTGCTCGCCGGCGATGTCACCGCGCAGGCCGGCACGGTCGAGATCGACGATCAGCCCATCGAGCAGATCAAGCCGCGCCTGCTCGCCCGCGAACGCGCCGTGCTGCTGCAGGAGAACACGGTCACCTTCCCGTTCAGCGCCGAGCAGGTCGTGCGCATGGGTCGAACGCCGTGGGCACGCACGCCTGCCGCGGACGACGACGACGAGCGGGTGGCGGCCGCCATGGCGCAGACCGAGGTGACAGCACTCAAGGCTCGCGCGGTGCCCTCGCTCTCCGGCGGCGAGCGCGCCCGCGTCGCTCTCGCCCGGGTGATCGCTCAGAGCACCGGCATCCTGTTGCTCGACGAGCCGACCGCCGCCCTCGACCTCAAGCATCATGAGGATGTCATGCGGCTGATCCGCGAGCGGGCGGATGCCGGCATCGCCGTGGCGATCGTCCTGCACGACCTCAATGCCGCACTCGCCCACGCCGACCGTGTCACGCTGCTCTCCGACGGCCGGGTCGCGGCGACGGGAACCGCAGCCGAGGTGCTGACGGCCGCGCGGATCGAGCAGGTCTACGGCCAGGCGGTCGACGTGTTCCCGCATCCGACCACCGGGGTGCCTTTGGTGGTCGCTCGGCGCTGAGTCGCGTCCCGGCCACGCGCGCCGGACTACTCCTCGTCGCGCAGGGAGCGGATCATGCCCCGCAGGATCTTCCGCGCGCCCGCCTGCTCGGCCTCGGTCATGCCCGACAGCATCCGGACCTCGACCGAACGGACGGCGGCCGTCGCCTTCGCGAGACTCTGCCGGCCACGGTCGGTGAGGCGGGCGGGGAGGGCCTTCCCGACCGGCGGCTCGGCGGGCCTGGTCACGAAGCCGTCCCGCTCGAGGGCCTGGAGCAGCACGTTCATCGACTGGCGGGTGACGAACGCGCCGCGCGCGAGCTCGGAGTTCGAGAGGCCGGGGCGCTGGGAGAGCAGCTCGAGGCAGGAGTAGTGGGTGATGGTCATGCCGAGCGGGCGCAGCACCTCCTCCATCGCCGCGCGGAGAGCGCTGGACGCCTCCTTCAGCAGGTAGCCCAGCGACGTGTCGAGCTCGATGCCGGCGCGATCTTGACTCATGTCAGTAGTCTGACATACGCTTGTTCATGTCAGAAAACTGACATGAAACGAAGGACTCTTCTCATGCCCGTCACCGGCCCCGATTTCCTCTCCCTCCAGGCACGCGACCTCGCCGCCTCGCAGGCGTTCTATGAGAACTACCTCGGACTCGTCCGCTCGCCGACGGGCCCCCCGCACGCCGTCGTGTTCCAGACGACGCCGATCGCGTTCGCGCTCCGGGACATCGCGCCCGGCACCGACCTGACCGACGTCGCGCAGCCGGGAATCGGCGCCGCGATCTGGCTGCACGCCACCGACGTCCAGGCGATCCACGATCGACTCGTCGCCGACGGCCACACCATCGCGGCCGACCCGATCGACGGCCCCTTCGGTCGCACCTTCACCTTCTCCGACCCCGACGGCTACCGGATCACCCTCCACGACCAGACATGACCCGTACCCCTCCGGGTGCGGGGATGGCCGGCGACATACAATCGCGATTGATTGCGAAGGAACGGCGGAGGCGCCGGCAGCGGCGCGAGGGAGGGGTCGGGATGTTCGGTTCGAAGAAAAAGAAGAAGCAGAAGCTCAGCTTCAGCGACCTCGTGGAGCAGCTCCGGCCCGACCTGAGTCGGGAGTCGCTCGGTGTCGGGCCCGACTTCCCCGGGGTCGCCCCGAACCCGCTCCTGAGCGGAGACGCCCGCACGCGCAACGCGGAGCTGCGCGCGGGAGTGCTCGCGCTCGGCGTTCTCGTCGACTGGCGCGAGGTCAGCAGTGACGGCAGCCCCCGCGTGGTCCTGATGCTCGATGTGGAGACGGCTGAGGGCCACTCGTTCCGCGGCATCGCCGACGAAGACCTCACGATCACCGAGCTCACCCGACTCGCACCGGGACAGACGATGCCCGTGCGCTACCGGCCGGCCGTCCTCGACCACTACGTCGCCCTCGCCCGCGATGCCGACCCCGGCCGCGTGCAGCAGCTGGCCGACGAGATCGCGCGCCGCAAGGGAGCCTGACCCGGAGGCGCCGGTCGAGCGCTCACACGCGATCTTCGGGCAGACCTCCGTCGCCTCTGCGTGCGCTCGCGCTACGGACGCACCGGAAGCACGTCGCTGAGATCCGCGCGCGTGCCGGACGCGTGGATGCGGCCGCCGGCCGCGGCATCCGCCCACGCCTCCGCGCCCGTGGCCACCGCGATCCAGGTCGCGGCATCCATCTCGACGACGTTCGGCGGTGTGCCGCGCGTGTGGCGGGGGCCCTGGATCACCTGCACCGCGCCGAACGGAGGCACTCGGACCTCGACGCTGTTGCCCGGGGCCTTCTCGTCGAGCAGCTGCAGGAGATAGCGCACGGCGGTGGCGAGGTCGGTCCGCTGCGGCTTCGTGCCGGCGGCATCCGCGTCGCGAACGGCATCCAGTGCTGAACGTCCGTCGATGATGTCGATCTTCCTGGCCATCGTTCAGCTCTCCCCCACGACGACGACCGACCAGGCCCCGACCGCGTCCCGACCCAGCCCGTTGGCCGTGACCTCGGTCGCGGCGTCCATGCCCATATCGATCCGCTGTGGCGCGCCGTCGCAGAGCAGATCGTCGGTGCGGATCGTCTGCGACGTCACGGAGCCGCCGGCATCCGATCCGCTCAGGGCGATGTCGGCACTCATCGTCTCGGGGCCGAAGCACGCGAACAGCACCGAGACGATCGCCGTCGGCTCATCGAACGCTGCCGTGACCCCGCCTTCGCCGACGACATCGGAGAGCGGGGACGCCAATCCGGCGAGCGTCGCGAGAGACCCGGTGACCTCACGGGGGTCCTGCGTCGCCATCCAGTCCTGCACGGCGTCGGGGTCGACCTCGGGCGTCGCGGAACATCCGGTGAGCACCGCCATCAGCACCGCGCCCAGCGCGAGTCCCCGCCATCGCCTCATCCCGCGAGCCTACCTTCGGCGCGCGTCCGCGTCGGCGACGCGGACCCCACGAAACGGGGATCATGGAGGCATGAGCATCGCCCTTCGCCCCTGGACGCCCGCCGACGCGGAAGCTCTGCAACGGGCGTGGCAGACGGCACCCGACCTCGCCACCCAGTTCGGATCCGCCGAGCTCACCTCGCCCGCGGCGGCGCGCGCCTACATCGACGAATCGCTGCTGTTCGAGGAGCGGGCGAGGAACTGGGCGATCGTGGAAGACGGCGTCGCCATCGGCAACGTGGCAGCGACCGCGATCGAGCTCCGCCACGAGACGGCCTGGATCTCGTACTGGCTCGCACCCGCCGCCCGCGGCCGCGGGTATGCGAACGGCGCTGTGCTCGCGGTGTCCGACTGGGGGTTCCGGCACGGGCTTCATCGACTCGAACTCGGCCACCGCGTGAACAACCCCGCCTCGTGCCGCGTGGCGACGGCATCCGGCTTCCGGGCGGAGGGGGTCGAACGCGAGAAGCTCCGGTACGGCGCCGAGCGGTTCGACGTCGAACTGCACGCGCGACTGCGCAGCGACCCCGCCCCCGCTTCGTCGTTGTCGCTGCCGTTGTCGATGGCGTGACCCACACCTTTCGGCGGCGTCGCTCGCCGCGCTCGGCGGGCCGGGAAACGCGGGCCACGAACGCCCGACGCGTCCTAAGCTCGGACGCATGAGCATGCATCCGCAGGGCGCCCGCGCCGAGCTGCTCGCCGCTGTCGCCGACCACTCGTGGGGCGTACGGATCCCGCCGCTCGCCGACCCGCACAACGCGCACGACGCCGCGGTGCTCATCCTGTTCGGGGTGCTGGACCGCGTCCCCGCCCCGACGGCCGATGCCGCTGTCGCCCGCGACCTCGACGTGCTGCTGCAGCGGCGAGCGCCCACCCTCTCGTCCCATCCCGGACAGGTCTCCTTCCCCGGCGGCCGAGTGGAGCCCGATGACGCCGATCTGGTCGCCACCGCGCTGCGCGAGGCCGAGGAGGAAACCGGGCTCGATCCGGCCGGCGTCGAGATCCTGGCCACGCTGCCCCTGATCCCTCTCGCCGCGAGCAACCACCTCGTCACACCGGTGCTCGCCTGGTGGCAGTCGCCGTCGAGGGTCGTGGCCGTCGACCACGCCGAGACGGTCGAGGTGTTCCGAGTGCCCGTCGCGCAGCTGCTCGACCCCGCGACCCGGTTCACCTCGACGCTCACGCGGATGGGCCGCACCTTCCGCGGACCGGCGTTCGACGTCGACGGGACGATCGTGTGGGGTTTCACCGCGATGGTGCTCGACGCCCTCTTCGACGCCACCGGCTGGACGGTGCCCTGGGACGCCACGGTGGAGCGGACCGTCGAGGTCTGAGGCGGTCTGCGTCGTCGGTTCCCCCTCGGTAGTCTGGACGGGTGAAGATTCTCGTCCTCGGTTCCGGTGCCCGTGAGCACGCGATCATCCTCGCCCTGCGGGCCGAGCAGACGGAGCACGAGATCTTCGTCGCACCAGGCAACGCCGGCATCGCGCAGGATGCGACCCCCGTCTCGGTCGATCCTCTCGACGGCGGAGCGGTCACCGCATTCGCCCACGAGCACGCGATCGACCTCGTCGTCGTCGGCCCGGAGGCCCCGCTCGTCGCCGGGGTCGCCGACGCCCTGCGCGTCCGCGGCATCCCGGTGTTCGGACCGGGCAGGGCCGCCGCCCAGCTCGAGGGCTCGAAGTCGTTCGCCAAGCGGGTGATGGATGCCGCCGGCGTGCCGACCGGACGCGCTGTCCGCGCCGCCAGCACCACCGAGGTCGAGGCCGCGTTCGACGATCTCGGCGCCCCGTACGTGGTCAAGGCCGACGGCCTCGCGGCCGGCAAGGGCGTCATCGTCACGTCCGACCGCGCCGAAGCTCTCGCCCACGCCCAGCAGTACCTCCCCGCGGGCCCGGTGCTCATCGAGGAGTTCCTCTCCGGCCCCGAGGTCTCCCTGTTCTTCCTGAGCGACGGCGACACCGTGCGGGCGCTCAGCCCCGCGCAGGACTTCAAGCGCGCGCTCGACGGCGACGCCGGACCCAACACCGGCGGCATGGGCGCATATTCGCCACTGCCGTGGCTCGCCGAGCAGTTCGGCAGCGAGCAGGCCTTCGTCGAAGAGGTCACGCGCGACGTGGCTCTCCCCGTGGTGCGGCAGCTCGACGCCGAGGGCACGCCCTTCATCGGGCTCCTCTACGCGGGACTCATCCTGACCCCGGCGGGTGTGCGCGTGATCGAGTTCAACGCGCGCTTCGGCGACCCCGAGACGCAGATCGTGCTGCCCCGACTGGTCACCCCGCTGTCGCAGCTGCTGTTCGCCGCGGCATCCGGCACCCTCGAAGACCAGCCGGAGCCCGAGTTCAGCGACGACGTCGCGATCACGGTCGTGTTGGCCAGCGAGGGCTACCCCGAGTCGCCGCAGACCGGACGCCCGATCGAGGGCCTCGCGGATGCCGCGGCCGTCGAGGGCGTGCGCCTCGTGCACGCCGCGACCGCGAGCCCGGATGCTCCCGGCGGATCGCTCATCGCCACGGGCGGCCGTGTGCTGAACGTGGTGGCCGTGGCCTCCGACTTCCGCACCGCGCGCGACCGTGCGTATGACGCGATCGCCCGCATCCGCCTCGACGGCTCGCACTACCGCACCGACATCGCCGCGCGCGTCGCGGACTAGCCTCCGCGCGCCCGCCTCCCGCGTCTGCGCGCGAGTGCACGGCTTCGCGACCCTGCGACCTCGCCGAGTGCACGGCTTCGCGACGAGTGCACGGCTTCGCGACCCTGCCACCTCGCCGAGCGCACGGCTTCGCGACGAGTGCACGGCTTCGCGACGCAAACACCCCGTGCACTCGGCAGCATCCCGTGCACTCGGCACCGGCCAGCGCGGCCAGCGCGGCGAGCGCGCGATTTCGGCCGAGTCCCAGCGCGAATCCTGCCAACGTGCGGGTTCGCGGTTGACGTGGCGAGCTTTCTTCAAGAAAGTGGGCGGATGCCGCTTCGCTCCGACTGGTCGTCCTCGACCTGCCCGATCGCCCGCTCCGCCGACGTGCTCGCCGACCCATGGGTGCTCCTCATCCTGCGCGAGCTCTTCTCGGGTCGCACCCGCTTCGACCAGCTGCGCGATGCCACCGGCGCGGCCGACTCGGTGCTCTCCCGGCGACTGACCTCGATGGGTGAGGCCGACCTCGTCGTGCGCGAAGACCCCGACGACGCTCGCAGCGGCTACCGGCTGACGGATGCCGGGCGCCAGACGCTCCCGATCCTGCACGCCTACGCGCGGTTCGCCCGCATCACCGACCCCGATGGCGCCTGGGGTCTGACGGTCAGCTGCGGCCGGTGCGGCGACGTCTCGGATTCGGTCGACTGGTGTGCGACCTGCGCGGAGCCGCTCGACGCCGACAGTACCCGCTGGGCACGACGCAGCATGGGCGGGGAGCCCTTCGCGCTTCTCGCCGGGCACGCGGCATGACCTCTGAATCGGTCGACGAGCCGACCGCCGGGCCCATCGAGACCCGACAGCGCCGCTTCCACCCGGCATGGACCGTCGCGCTCGTCGCCCTCATCGCGCTCATCGGCGCCGCCGGCTTCCGCGCCGCCCCCGGCGTGCTCATGGTGCCGCTCGAAGAGGAGTTCGGTTGGAGCACCGCCGAACTCTCGCTCGCGGTCTCGATCAACCTCCTGCTCTACGGCCTCATCGCCCCGTTCGCCGCCGCGCTCATGCAGCGCTTCGGCATCCGCGCGGTCACGGTCGTCGCACTCTTCGTGATCGGCGCGGGCGCGGCACTGAGCGTTTTCGTCGCCACTCCCGGCCAGCTCATCCTGACCTGGGGTGTGCTGATCGGCCTCGGCACCGGATCGATGGCGCTGGTGTTCGCCGCCACGATCACCGACACATGGTTCGCGACCCGCCGCGGCCTGGTCTCGGGCGTGCTCACGGCCGGCAGCGCGACCGGACAGCTCATCTTCCTCCCCGTGATCGCGGTCGCCGCGGAAGACATCGGATGGCGCGGGGCCTCGCTCATCGTCGCGGGCGGCGCTCTCGCGGTCATGCCCCTCGTCTGGATCTTCCTGCGCAACCGCCCGAGCGACCTCGGCGTCGCGCGCTACGGCGAAGCCGCGCCCACCGTGGCGGCGACACCGGTTCCCCGCGGAACGGCCTGGGGAGCCGCGAAGCTCGCGCTGACCACGCTGCGAGAGGCCGCGCGCACGAAGACGTTCTGGGCGCTGGCGATCGGGTTCGCGATCTGCGGGGCGACGACCAACGGACTCATCGGCACGCACTTCATCCCCAGCGCGCACGACCATGGGATGGCGACCACGACCGCCGCCGGCCTGCTCGCGGTCGTCGGCATCTTCGACATCGTCGGCACCGTGTTCTCAGGGTGGCTGACCGACCGTGTGAACCCCCGCATCCTGCTCGCGGCGTACTACGCACTGCGCGGGGTGAGCCTGCTGTTCCTCCCGAGCCTGCTCTCGGCCGAAGTGCAGCCGAGCATCATCGTGTTCATCGTCATCTACGGCCTCGACTGGGTCGCCACGGTGCCGCCGACGATCGCGCTGTGCCGCGAGGTCTTCGGCGACAAGGGACCGCTCGTGTTCGGCTGGGTGTTCGCGGCGCACCAGATCGGCGCGGGTATCGCGTCCGTGCTCGCCGGGGTCGTCCGCGACCACACGGGCCAGTACACGTTCGCGTGGTTCGCGGCGGCCGGTCTCTGCGCGGTCGCGGCTCTGGTCAGCGCGACCATCCGCCGGCACCCTGCCCCCGCACCCGCCCCCGTTCGCGAGTAGCCGCGCGTTCCACCCGGTCGAGTGCACGGGATGCTGCCGACTGCACGGCTTGTTCACGTGTACAAGCCGTGCACTCGGCGCGAACCCGTGCACTCGGCGTCAGCGAGCGGGCGCGGGCAAGCGAGCGGGCGAGCGCGAGCGGGCGGGCGGGCGAGCGCGCGCGAGCGCCGGGGTCAGAGCACCTTCGAGAGGAAGTCCTTCAGTCGCTCGTTCTTCGGGGCGCCGAACAACTCGGCGGGCGCGGCCTCTTCGACCACGACGCCGCCGTCCATGAAGACCGTGCGGCCGGAGACCTCGCGGGCGAAGCCCATCTCGTGCGTCACCAGCACCATGGTCATGCCGCCCGAGGCCAGGTCGCGGATCACCTGGAGCACCTCACCGACCATCTCGGGGTCGAGGGCGCTCGTCGCCTCGTCGAACAGCATGATCTCGGGGTCCATCGCGAGCGCGCGGGCGATCGCCACGCGCTGCTTCTGTCCACCGGAGAGGGATGCCGGCTTCGCGTCGGCCTTCTCCGACAGGCCGACCCGCTCCAGAAGAGCCAGCGCCCGCTCACGCGCCTGAGCCTTCGTCATCTTGCCGCACTCGACCGGCGCGAGGGTGATGTTCTCGAGCACGGTCATGTGGGGGAACAGGTTGAAGTGCTGGAACACCATGCCGATGCGCTGACGCACCTCATCGAGCTTCACACTCTTGTCTGTCAGGTCGACGCCGTCGATGATGACGTGTCCCGAGGTCGGCTCCTCGAGCTTGTTGAGGCAGCGCAGCAGGGTGGACTTGCCCGAACCCGACGGGCCGATGACGGCGACGACCTCGCCGTCTTCCACCGCCAGGTTGATGCCCTTGAGCACCTCGTTGTCGCCGAACGACTTGTGCAGGTCCTGCACCACGATCTTGCTCATGCGTTGAACGTCCTCTCCAGGCGGTTCGCGAGCAACGTCAGCAGCGTGATCACGATGAAGTAGATGATGGCGACGATCGTCAGCACCTGCGCTGACAGGTACGTCGACGCGATGATCTGGCGGGACACGAACGTCAGCTCCGCGAGGCCGATGACGCTGATCAGCGACGTGTCCTTGAGGGTGATGATGCCCTGGTTCACGAACGACGGGATCATGATGCGGAACGCCTGCGGGAGCACGACCTTCTGCATCGTCTTCCAGTGACTGAGCCCCAACGAACGCGAGGCCTCGTTCTGACCGGGATCGACCGCCTGGATGCCGCCGCGGATGATCTCGGTCATGTACGCGCCCGTGTTGAGCGAGAGCGTGATCGCACCGGCGACGAAGGGATCGAACTTCAGGTCGGGGATCAGCTGCGGGATCGCGAAGAACACGAAAAACGCCTGGATGAGGATCGGGGTGCCACGGAAGACGTAGACGTACGCGGTGGAGATCCACCGCAGGGGAGCGAACTTCGCGAGACGTCCGAAGCCGAAGATGATGCCGAGGATGAAGGCGGCCACGACCGCGACGAGAGTCGCGAGGATGGTGAGCCAGAGCCCCTGCATGAGCGCGGGCCAATATTCGACGGCCACCGAGATGATGTCCGTCGGCTGCGCGGACTCCTCACCACCGGCGAGGTAGGTGTCGACGATCTCGTCGTACTCGCCCGAGGACTGGAGGTTCGCGAGTCCCGCGTTGAACATCTCGATCAGTTCGGGGTTCTCGCCCTTGTTGACCGCGAAGCCGTACTCGCCGCCCAGCTCGGGCTTGCCGATCAGACGGAAGCCGGACCCCTGCTGGATGCCGTAGGCCAGCACCGGGAAGTCCTCGAAATAGCCGACCGCCTGGCCGGCCTTCACGGCATCCACCATGTCGGTCGTGTCCTGGTAGGGGGTGACCTTGAAGCCGTACTCGTCCTTGTTCTCGTCGGCGAAAGTCTGCCCCTGCGTGCCGGTCTTGACGGCAACGGCCTTGCCGTCGAGGTCGTCGAGGGACTGGATGTCGCTCGCCTCGAGTACGCCGAGCTGTATGCCGCTGGTGAAGTAGGGCTCGCTGAAGTCGAACGTCTTCTCGCGCGCCTCGGTGATCGACATGCCGGCCATGACGGCGTCGACCTGGTTGGACTGCAGCGCTTGGACGGCGGCGTCGAATCCGAGCTGGCGGATCTCGACCTCGAAGCCCTGGTCTTTCGCGATCGCACGGAGCAGATCCATGTCGATGCCGACGAGGTCGCCGTCCGCGTTCGTGAACTCGAACGGCGCGAACGTCGTGTCGGTGCCGATGACGTACTTCTCGCCGTCGTCCGCGGCGGTGGCGGGGGCGGCTCCGGCCAGGAGCGCGCCGACGGCGACGAACGTGGCGAGCGCGGCCGCGCCGACAGTGCGGATAGACCGGCGCAGGCGGCCCGTCGCGGCGGATGGATTTCGGATCACGACGTGTGCTCCTCGGGTCGACAGCAGCGACCGGACGATCGCCGAGCATCCACCTTAGTCGCCGCCCCGCCGCACACCCGCCTCGACAGGTCTGCCAGGAACCGCGCAGAGGGGCGGATCCGCGCTCAGGCCGGCGACAACTCGATCCAGTACCGCCGCACGCGGGGCTGCCCCGGCTCGGGAGCCTCGACCACGTCTTCCAGCTCGCCGCCGGCCCCTTCGATCGTGCGGATGGAGCCGATGTTGTCGTCGTCGCAGGTGAGCATCACGCGGTCGTATCCCTCGGACTTCGCGAACCGGAGCACGAGACGGAGGGCCTCGCGCACGATTCCCTCCCGACGCCGGGACGGGATCGTCGCGTAGCCGATGTGGCCGCCGAAGCGACGCAGCCAGTCGTTGAGCTCACGGCGGAACGCGATGAACCCCACGACGCGGTCGCCCTCGGTGATCCAGAAGAAGTCGCACGCCACGTGCCCCTCGGGCAACACCGCGCCCGGAGTGGCGTACAGCGCCGCCTTCGCGACGAACGCCTCGCACGCGGCCCGGTCGGGCGTGAATCCCTGTTCGTAACCGCCACCGTCGATGTGTCCGCCGTCGAACTCGGTCACGGCAGCGGCCCAGGAGTCGAAGAGGTCGATGGTCGGTCGAGCGAGAGCGATCGTCATCGCCCGATGACACCAGAAAGGCACCGTATCCGCAAACCGACGGACACGGCACCCTCCCGAACTCGACTACTCGGGACGCGCGGCTGCGGGAGCCGCGGCATCCACCTTGTCGTAGCGACCGAGGAACAGCGAGGCGACGAGCGCGATCACCATGACGCAGGCCGGCAGCAGGATCGCCTGCGACATCCCGGCGGCGAAACCATCGGCCACCTGCGGCGGCAGCGTTCCCCCGGTCGAGATGCCGGCCGGTGCATCGGCGAGACCGGGCAGGTTCGCCTCGAGGCGGGATTGCATGAACGCGGCGATGGATGCCGAGCCGATGACCGACCCGATGGTCCGGGTGGTGTTGTAGATGCCGGCACCGGCACCCGCCTGGCGCGGCGGGAGTTTGCGCGTCGCGGTGGTCGCGAGCGGCCCCCACATACCCGCGTTGCCGATGCCCATCAGTGCCGACGGGAGCAGGAACATCCAGATCGGGGTGTCCATGTTGATCAGGGCCGAATACCAGATCAGCGCACCGGCGACGCAGAGCAGACCCGGGATGAGGATGATGCGCGGATCCACCCGGTCGAGCAGCTTGCCCGCCGCCGGAGCGAGCGCACCCGAGAGCACCGCCATCGGGATCAGCAGCAGCGCCGCCTCCGTGGGGGTGAGCCCGCGCGCGGTCTGCAGGAAGAACATCATCGGCAGCGACATGCTCGTCACCGTGAAGCCGACCGCGGCGATGGCGACGTTCGCTCCCGAGAAGTTGCGGTCGCGGAACAGCTCGAGCGGTACCAGCGGTTCGCTGCGTGTCTTGGCCTGCTGCAGGATGAACAGCCCGAGAACGATGAGTCCGACGATGATCAGACCCCACACCGAGATGGGACCCCAGATCACGCCCCAGTCGAACTTCTCGCCCTCCTGGAGGCCGAAGACGATGAGGAAGAGCGCCACGGCGCTCAGCACGACGCCGACGATGTCGAAACGGTGGGGATGGGTCGCGAGCTTCGGCACCAGGCGCCAGGCGAGCACGAACGCGACGATGCCGACCGGGATGTTCACGAAGAAGATCCACTCCCAGCCGAACCCGTCGACGAGCAGGCCGCCGACGAGCGGACCGACGAGCGTCGCGACACCGGCCGTCGCACCCCAGAGGCCCATGGCGGCACCGCGGCGCTCCGGGGGGAAGGTGCGCGTGATCACGGCCATGGTCTGCGGCGTCATGAACGCCGCGCCCAGCCCCTGCACGGCACGCGCGACGATCAGGCCCTCGAGCGAGTTCGACAGTCCGCACCACAGCGAGGCGAGCGTGAAGATCGCGAGGCCGATCAGGTAGATGTTCTTCGGCCCGAAGCGATCGCCGAGGCGTCCGGTGATCAGCAGCGGCACCGCGTAGGCGAGCAGGTACGCGCTCGTGACCCACACGACGTTGTCGAGGTTGTTCGTGTTCGGATCGAGCGCCGCCTTGATCGCCGGGTTCGCGACAGACACGATCGTGGTGTCGACGAGGATCATGAAGAAGCCGATGACCAGTGCCCAGAGGGCGGGCCAGGGGCTGGTGGGCTTGTGCCCCACGGAGTAGGTTCCGGTCGAGGGACCGGAGGTGGAGGGCACGGACACCGGCGGGCGGTCTCCGTCGCGGGGAGTGTCTGTCATTGCTGTGCAGCCTTTCGCTGAGCGCGGTAGCGTTCTGAGTTCGGGAATGCCGCGGGTCCCCACGGCAGGTCTTCGGCTTCGAGGCGGGCGATCAGTGAGTCGGCCCAGCGCAGCTCGGCCTCGAGCAGCACCTCCTGCCGCTCGTACTCCACGAGCACCTGCTCGGGCACGCCATCGCGTCTCGCGTCGATCAGTCCATCGCGATACGCGACGCGCTCGTCGTCGAGGGAGACGCGACGCGACCGCAGACACTGGAGCACATCTCCACGTTCGAGGTTGTGCGCCTCGGCGAGCGCGATCCGGAACTCGGCGGGACGATCGATCGTCGACAGCTCGCGTCGCAGCCAGGCGATGAGGGTCTCCCGACCTGCGTCGGTCAGCGAGTACGTCGTGCGCTCGGGGCGATTCCCCTCGCGGTCACTGCCGACCTCGTCGATGAGCCCCGCCCGCTGGAGCCGGCCGACCGTGTGATAGAGCGTGCCGTTCGTGAGGGTCAGCAGCCGATCGTCGCGGCGCACCCGCATCAGTCGCACCATCTCGTAGGGGTGCATGTCGCCCTCGCGCAGCAGGGAGAGGATCATCGCCCCCATCGGGGTCAGTCGTTGCATGGCCCCTCCCCGGGTGTCGCGCTCAAATAGTCCATGTGGACTATACGCCGTACCGCCGACAGCAACAAGACCGGCGGCCGGGCGGATCAGCGGCCGGGGCGGATTAGCCGAGAGCGGCCGTGAGCTGTGCCGGGGTGAGCGGCCGATCCGCGTACACGAGCCGCATCACCGCGGGATCGGGGTTGCCGACATCCGGCGCACGATGCACGAGCTCCAGACCGAGCTTCTCTGCCACGTGCGCCGACGCGCGGTTGTGCTCCACGAGGAAAGCGATCACCGGACGATCGGGGGCGATGATCCGTGCCTGCTCGATGCCCGCACGCGCCAGCTCGGTCGCATACCCGTGCCCGTGATGGTCGGCCGCGATCCGATAGCCGACATTCCACACCTCGTCGCGCAACAGCGTGCACCCGCCGTTGCCGATGATCTCCCCCGTCTCCCTGAGCCGTGCGACCCACGATCCGAGTCCCGCCTGCTCCCAGCTGTCGGACCAGCGCGCCATCATGTGGAGAGACGTCGCGGGGTCGGTGTGCCGAAGGCTCGGATAGTGACCCCACACTCGCGGATCGCTCTGGATCGCGAAGATCGCGTCGAGGTCGGACGGGACCGCCCGCGACAGGCGGAGCCGGTCGGTGAAGATGTCATCAGCCACCCCTCCACGCTAGACAACCGTTCCGACACCGGTCGATGCGACCCACGGTCCGCGACTTCTCGGCGGGTGGGCGCTGACGGAACCGGGATAATGGGCGGGTGAGCACTCCTTCAGAAGGCACGGCACAGAGCATCCCCGGCTGGCGGCACATCTACTCGGGCAAGGTCCGCGACCTGTACGCCTCCGAGGATCCGGCGGACACGCGCATCCTCGTCGTCGCCTCCGACCGCGTGAGCGCCTTCGACTTCGTGCTCTCGCCCGGCATCACGGACAAGGGCGCCCTGCTGACGCGACTGAGCCGCTGGTGGTTCGCGCAGCTCTCCGACTTCCCGAACCACATCGCCGAGGGCGACCTGCCCGAGGAAGTCGCCGACCGCGCCATGCTCGCGCAGTCGCTCGAGATGCTGCCGATCGAGTGCGTCGTGCGCGGCTACATCACCGGTTCCGGCTGGGCCGAGTACCAGGAGAGCGGCACGGTGTGCGGCATTCCGCTGCCCGCCGGCCTGCAGAACGGCGACAGGTTGCCCGAGCCCCTGTTCACCCCGGCCTACAAGGCGCCGATGGGCGAGCACGACGAGAACATCACGTTCGAGCGCACCGTCGAACTGGTCGGAGCGGAGCGCGCGGCCGAGCTGCGCGACACTTCCCTCGCGATCTACGCCCGTGCCGCCGAGATCGCCGAGGAGAAGGGCCTGATCCTCGCCGACACCAAGTTCGAGTTCGGGACGGATGCCGACGGCACCCTGCGCCTGGCCGACGAGGTGCTCACGAGCGACTCGTCGCGCTACTGGGACGCCGAGGCGTGGCGCACCGGCACCACCCCGAGCGCGCGCATGGCGAGCTTCGACAAGCAGATCGTGCGCGACTGGATGGCCGCAAACTGGGACAAGCAGGGCGAGCCGCCGGCCCTCCCCGCCGATGTCGTCGAGCGCACCGCCGACCGCTACCGCGAGCTGATCGACCGCCTCGGGGCCTGATCCCGTCAGGCCGGTTCGACGAGCCGCACGTCGGTGTGGACGAAGTCGTCTCCCTTGAACAGCAGCGGCTCGTCGCGGGTGGTCGCGAGCGCATAGGAGAAGCAGTCGCCGTAGTTCAGGCGAGCGCGGCTCCCTGACCCTCGGCCGTAGCGGGCGTATGCCCTGCTCGCCAGGCGCGCCTGCACCTCATCGACGGGAACGACCTCTGATCGCGTCACCTCCAGAAGCTCGTCGAGCGCAAGCGCCTTCGCTTCGCCGCCCTTGCTGCGGAGGACGATCGTGCACTCCGCGAGCGTGGCCGCGGACAAGGCGAAGGGCCGCGACTCCAACAGGTCGCTCATCTCTTCGGCTTCCGGCTCAGCCATCAGCACCGCGACCAACGCCGAGGAGTCGACGATCATCGCGGCATCCCCGTCTCGTCGTAGAGCTCGTCCATGATCTCCTCTGTCGTGCGCCCGGTGGAGGGAAGCTGCTGCGCCCGGCGGATCACCGCACGGATACGGCGACGACGCTCCTCTTCGTCGGCCGACTGCTGCTGCTCCAACTCGGCGAGACGTCGCCGCACCGCATCCTCGACGGCACTCGTCTGACTCTGACCGGTCAACGCCGCGAGCCGTCGAACGAGCTCATGCGTGGTCTCGTTCTTGATGTTGAGGCTCATGTCTACCATTCTACCTTTGCGTCTACCTTGGTAGAAGCGTTCAGGAAAAACTCAGGAATCGGTAGTGTTGCTCCGGCACTCCTGCCATCCCCCGAACCTTGAGGAGCCCGCATGGCCCTGTGGAAGCTGCACGGAAACGGCCGCACGGTCGAGCCCGGCGCCGTCGTCCGTCCCGACGAGCGCCTGAACTGGCCCGCCACGATCGCGATCGGACTCCAGCACGTCGTCGCGATGTTCGGCGCGACGTTCCTGGTGCCGATCATCACCGGCTTCCCGGTCGCCACGACCCTGCTGTTCAGCGGTGTCGGCACCATCCTGTTCCTGCTGGTCACGCGCAACAAGCTGCCCAGCTATCTCGGTTCGTCGTTCGCGTTCATCGCGCCGGTCACGGCAGCCACCGCCTCGGCGAACATGGGCACCGCCCTGGCCGGCATCGTCGCCGTCGGAGTGCTGCTCGCGATCATCGGCGTCGTGGTGCACACGGTCGGCGTCAAGTGGGTCGACCGCTTCCTGCCGCCGGTGCTCGCCGGGACGATCGTCGCCCTCATCGGGTTCAACCTCGCCGGCGCCGCGCACGACAACTACGCCGATGCACCAGTGACCGCGACGTTCACGCTCGCCATCACGATCCTGTTCGCCGTCGTGTTCCGCGGATTCCTCGGACGCATCTCGATCTTCCTCGGCGTCATCGCGGGCTACATCTTCGCGGCGTTCCGTGGCGAGCTCGACTTCTCGGCCGTGGAGAAGGCCGATTGGGTCGGCCTCCCCACCTTCACCTTCCCGAACTTCACCGAGCCCGGCACCCTCACCGCCCTCGCCATGTTCCTCCCGGTCGTGCTCGTGCTGATCGCCGAGAACGTCGGACACGTGCGCGGCGTCGCGACCATGACGGGCGACGCGAGCGTGAACCAGCAGACCGGCAAGGCCCTGATCGCCGACGGCGTCTCGACCACCCTCGCCGGCTTCTTCGGCGGTTCGGGCACCACGACCTACGGCGAGAACATCGGCGTGATGGCCTCCACCCGCGTGTACTCCACCGCCGCCTACTGGGTCGCCGGTATCGCCGCGATCCTGCTCAGCCTCTCGCCCAAGTTCGGCGAGGTCATCAACTCGGTGCCGGCCGGCGTGCTCGGCGGCGTGACCACGGCGCTGTACGGCCTCATCGGCGTCATCGGCATCAAGATCTGGGTCGACAACCGCGTCGACTTCTCGCGCCCGGTGAACCAGTACACGGCAGCCGTGGCCCTGATCATGGCCGTCGGCGGGTTCATGATCAAGGATGAGGCGTCCGGCTTCGAGCTCGGCGGCATCGTCATCGCCACGGTCGCGGCGATCCTCATCTACCACCTGGGCAACCTGATCGCCCGTCTGCGCAAGACCGGCGCCGACGACCCGAAGCCTCTCGAGGCGGTCGGCCCGCTCGGCGGCGACCCCGCCTAGCGGGTTGGTCTTCGCGTTCACAACTCAGGAGAAGCCCGCCGAGACTCACCCGTGAGGGCGGTTCTCGTCGGATTCACTCGGTTCTTCCTGAGTTGTGAACCGATCGGCGGCGGAACTCAGCTGTCGGAGCGCACCTGCACGGCGAATCGAAGGCGCACGCCCGGCGGCAGTTGACCTGCGAGGTCGAGGCTGCGGTCGGTGAGGGCGCCGATGATCGGGTACCCGCCGGTCAGCGGGTGGTCGGGGAGGAAGAGCACCGGCTGCCCGTCGGGTGGCACCTGGATCGCACCGGTGACCGCTCCCTCGCTGGGCAGCTCGCCGTCGACAGAACGCTCCAGCGGGGCATCGCCCTGAAGACGGATGCCGACCCGGTCGGAGCGCGGTGTGACCGTCCACTCCTGGGCCGTGAGCACCTCGAGGGCATCCGCCGTGAACCAGTCGTCGCGCGGACCGAGCGTGATCTCGAGCTCGACGACATCGCCGGCGGCCGGGAGATCGCGCGGCACGGCGCCGGGCTCGACCGCGTGCGGAGCGGCCTCGCCGATCGGGAGGACGGCCCCGGCCGCGAGCGGCTCCGGACCGAGTCCCGCGAGGGTGTCGGACGCACGACTGCCCAGTGCAGGCGACACATCGACTCCGCCGCGGACCCCGATGACGCACCGCAGACCGCTTTCCGGATGGCCGAGTGTCAGCTCGTCGCCGTCGAACGTGGCGAAGGGCTCGCCGTGGAGAATCGGGCGGGCGAAGCCCTCAGCTCCGGTCAGGGTGAGGGTGCCGATCGCCCCCGTGACCGCCGCGACACCCGCCCCGTGGAACCGGAGCACCGCTCCCCCGACACTCTCGAGCACCGCGGCCGCGACGGTGTTCCCCACGGCGCGGTTCGCATCCCGCATCGCGCGCCGGTCGGCGGCTCCGGATGCCGAGACCCCGAGTGCCGCGAACCCAGGGCGCCCGGCATCCTGCACCAGCAGCTGCAGCGAGGGCCGGACGACCTCGACCGCGGATGCCGTGCCGAAACCCGGACCATCCGCATCCGCATCCGCGAGTTGCCGCGCGGCGCGCCGTGGGTGCGAAGGATGGTCTCCGTTTCGGCTCACTTGAGCCGCGCCCAGCCGCGCATCCGCCCGCACCCGCTCGAAGCGCACCGCGGTCCCGGGAGCGAGGAGGGCCGGCGGATCGCGGTCGATGTCCCACATCACGGCATCCGTGCGTCCGATCAGCTGCCAACCACCGGGGCTCTCGCGCGGGTAGACGCCGGTGAACGGTCCGGCGAGTGCGACCGAGCCGGCGGGCACGCGTGTACGCGGAGACGAGCGGCGCGGCACGTCGAAGAGCGGATCGCTGCTCACCACGTATCCGAATCCGGGAGCGAACCCCGAGAACGCGACCCGCCAGTCCGCGGCGAGGTGGCGGTTCACGAGCTCCTCCGCCGAGACGCCGAGCCCGGATGCCGCCTCGTCGAGGTCTTCACCGTCGTACTGCACGGGGATCGTGACCTCCCCGTTGATGGGCGGGCGCGCGGCGTCGACCTCCGTCGCCGCCAGCGTGTGCGCGAGCTCGGTGGCCGAGACGCGCAGCGGGTCGAAGCGCACGAGCACCGTGCGCGCACCGGGGACGCGCTCGACGACGCCGGGCAGCCCTTCCCACGCGAGGTTCAGGCGCATCGCCTCGTCGAGGTCGGCCGCCTCGACGAGCAGAGCGCGATCGGATGCCGTGAGGATGCGCATCAGCCGACCTGCGCCGGTCGCCTCATCGGGAGCCCGCGAACGGTGCGATCGTGATGCCCGCGCCCTGCAGCATCCGCTTGGTCTCGGCTGCCATCGCCACTGAGCCGGGGCTGTCGCCGTGCACGCAGATCGACTGCGCCACCACGGGCACGTCCGTGCCGTCGATCGCCCGGATCACACCGTCGGCAGCGAGGCGAACCATCCGCTCCGCCACCGCGGCCGGGTCGTGCAGCACGGCACCCGCCTCGGTGCGCGACACGAGCTGCCCGTCGGGCTGATAGGCCCGATCGGCGAAGGCCTCGGCGGCGACGGCGAGCCCGGCCCGCTCGGCGACGTCGAGCACCACACCCCCGGAGAGTCCCAGCAGCACCAGGCTCGGGTCGATCGCGCGGATCGCCGCCACCACGTCCTTCGACTGCCTCTCGTCGCGGGCGATGGCGTTGTAGAGCGCGCCATGCGGCTTGACGTAGGAGACCGTCCCGCCCACCGCGGCGGCGAGCCCCATGAGAGCTCCGAGCTGGTACTCGACGTGCGCCTGGAGCGTGGCCGAGTCGAGGTCGAGGCGGGTACGACCGAAGTTCTCGTAGTCGCGATAGCCGGGATGCGCCCCGATCACGACGCCGCCCTCCACGGCGGCGGCGAGCGTCTGTCGGATGCCCTCCGGGCTGCCGGCATGGAACCCGCACGACACGTTCGCGCTCGTGACGAGGCGGAGCATGCTCGCGTCATCGCTGACGATCCGGTCGGCGACGTTCTCGCCGAGGTCCGAGTTCAGGTCGATCGACGTCATGCGATCACCCCTGCGGTTCCGCCCGCAGAGCCGCCGTCGCACGCGGGCGTGGTTCGCCGTCGCGGAGCGGAACCGGCGGAGCGATGGGCGTCGTCGGCTCGGGCAGCCCGTAGCGGCGGTGCACCCAGCGCCGGGCCTCCTCGAGCGGGTAGGTGTCGCCGAACACGGCGAACTTCACGAAGACACCCTCGAGGGTGCTGCGGAGCATGACCTCTTCGAGTGCGGGATCCTCGGCGCCGCGCGCGCGGAACAGCTGTCGCACGGCATCCTCCGCGGCGGTTGCGCGCACTTCATGCCGAGCCTCGGACTCAGCGAACAGTCGATGCGTGGCCGGCTGCTGCTGCATCGCCAGCACCGCTCGCTGCAGAGGGATCGCGTAGGCGGTGGCCGTGAGGGCTCCGTCGATCACGGCGGCGAGCATCTCGTCCGGGGTGCCCTCCACGCGGGCGAAGCCGAGCACCGTCTCGAACCATCGGTCGATGACGGCGGCGACGAGCTGCTCCTTGCCGCCGAAGTGGTAGTTCACGAGGCCCTGGGCGACCCCCGCCCGCGTCGTGATCGCGGCGATGCTCGCGCCCGCGACACCTCGTTCGCTGAAGACCTCGATGGCGGCCTCCAGGATGGCCTCCCTGGCGCGTTCTCGGGCCAGCCGGTTCTGCTCGTCGGAGCGTGCCACGCGGCATCCACCTCCTGAGTTCAGCCGGCCTGATTTTCCCGAATGCTCCCCCTGCCGTATAGATTAATCACTGAATGTCCGTTCAACCTATGAATGGATTCGATCTTCGGCTGGCTCGCTCAGCCGAGCACGACTTCGGAGATCCGAGGCGCCACGCCGCGGCATCCATCCTTCGGGGGGCGATTCGCCGCCGATCACGACGTCGTGCAACACAAACGCACGGGTGCGTCCCTGGCCAGGAGGGGGCGTCAGGGGCGCGCCCGTGTCTCACCGGATGACCGAAGACCGACCTCAGGCCGAGGCGCGGACCACGAGCTCGGTCGGCAGGATCGTCGTCTGCGGCGGATCCTGCCCGGCGAGACGGGACAGCAGCACGCGGGCCATGGTCTCGCCCTGCGCGTACATCGGCTGACGCATCGTCGTGAGCTGCGGATCGGTCGTGATCGCCACGGACGAGTCGTCGAAGCCGACCAGGGCGATGTCCTCGGGGACGCGCACACCGGCGGCGCGCAGCACCGTCAGCGCGCCGCGCGCCATCAGATCGCTGGCGACGAAGATCGCGTCCGGTCGACCTGTTTCGAGGATGCGCCGTGCGGCATCGGCTCCGCTGGCCTCGCTGTAGTCGCCCTGCTCCTCGGCGAACGGCGTCAGCCCGGCCTCGGCGAGGGCGGCCCGGAAACCCTGGATGCGGTCGCCGGAGGAGACCATGGTCAGCGGGCCCGAGATCGTCGCGATCCGCGTGCGTCCGATGTCGATCAGTCGACGGGTCGCGGTGCGGGCACCCGCGACGTTGTCGACGTCGACGACGTAGTCGCCCTCGAGCCGGCGCACGGGCCGACCGCCGTACACGACAGGCACGGCGTCCGCGACCCGGTCGATGAACGCATCGCTGGTGTGATGCGAGACGATCAGTGCGCCGTCGACGCCCCCGTTGCGCACGAAGCCGGTCATCTTGTCGCCCGGGTCGTCACTCGCGATGAGCAGGTTGAGCAGGTAGTCGGATCCGCCGAGGGCACCCGTGATGCCGGCGACGATCGCGGCGAAGAACGGGTCGCCGAAGAAGCGGTTCGTGTCTTCCGGCACGATCAGGGCGATCGCGTGCGTCTGCCGCGAGGCGAGGGAGCGCGCCGCGCGGTTGGGCACGTAGTTCAGCTCGTCGATCGCGGCGCGCACCGCGGCGAGCGCCTCCGGGCTCACCGCCGTCGACCCGTTCACGACCCGCGACACGGTCGACCGGGAGACACCGGCTGCCGCGGCCACCTCTTCGATGGTCGCTCGTGGCGACATCAACGTACGCACTCTTCCATCGCCCTATTCTCACCGACGTTCGCGCTTCGAATCGCGCACACGGTCCCATCCGGGCCCCGGATGGGACCATTCACCCGATTCGAACGCCCTGCGGCTAGAGCGAGCGGGCCGCGATGATGCGCGCGTACTCCCGGCCGGAGTCCTTGAGGCTCCGCTCCTGGGTGTCGTAGTCGACGCGCACGATGCCGAAGCGCTTGTCGTAACCCCAGGCCCATTCGTAGTTGTCGAACATCGACCAGTAGAAGTAGCCCCGCACGTCGACACCCGACTCCGCGGCATCGAGCACCGCACCCAGGTGCAGGCGCAGGAACTCCGTCCGGTCGGCGTCGTGCACGCGCGTCTCGCCGTCTTCGACCACCACGACGTCGTCGTAGGCGGCGCCGTTCTCGGTCATGTACAGCACGGTGCCCGCGGGCTCGGCGTATTCACTCCAGACCCGCTGCAGCACCCGGGTGAGGCCCTCGGGCTGCACCTCCCAGTTCTGCGCCGTGCGCGGCAGCCCGCGCTCGACCGAGTGGATGCCGTCCCTCGACGGGTAGGGGCTGCGGCCGGCGCGCTCGGTGGCGGGCCCTCCGGAGACCGGCGCCTGAGCCGGAGCCGTGCCCGACAGGAAGTCGCCGTGGTAGTAGTTCACACCCTGCGTGTCGATGGGCTGGGAGATGGTGTCGAGGTCGCCGTCGTGGACCGCGGCCTCGAACTGCGCGACGGCGTCGGCATCCACCGCGCGGATGTCCTCGACGATGTCGGCCGGATAGCTGCCGCGGTAGATCGGGTCGAGGAACCAGCGGTTGAACTGCCCGTCCACGCGGCGGGCGGCATCGACGTCCGCGGGGTTCTGCGGATCGGCGGGATCGGCGACCGTGTGGTTCAGGGTGATGCCGAGGTTGAGCGAGGCGTCGCGTCCGCGCAGCTCCTGCACGGTCTTGCCGTGCGCGAGCAGCAGGTGATGCGAGGCGAGCAGCCCCTCGGCGACGCTGGTGTGCCCCGGAGCGTGCTCCCCTCCGGTGTAGGAGAGGAAGGACGAGCACCAGGGCTCGTTGAGCGTCGTCCACACGTTCACCCGATCGCCGAGCGCGTCGTGCATGGTGCCGGCGTACTCGAGGAACCGGTCGACCGTGTCGCGGTTCGTCCAGCCACCGGCATCCTGCAGCGCCTGCGGCATGTCCCAGTGGTACAGCGTCAGCCAGGGCAGGATGTCGGCGGTGAGCAGCTCATCGACCAGGCGCTCGTAGAAGTCGACGCCCGCCGGGTTCACGGCACCGCCGTCCGGCCGCACCCGTGACCACGACGTCGAGAAGCGGTAGGTCTGCAGCCCGAGCTCGGTCATGAGGGCGACGTCGTCGCGGTAGCGGTGATAGTGGTCGCAGGCCACGTCGCCGTTGTCGCCGCCGATCACGGCGCCGGGCACGCGGGCGAACGCGTCCCAGATCGACGCCGTGCGTCCATCCTCGAACGCCGCCCCTTCGATCTGGTACGCCGCGGTCGCAGCGCCGAAGAGGAAGTTCTCGGGGAAGGAGCGGGTCATAGGGGTCATCCTTTCACCGCGCCCGCCATGATGCCACTGACCAGCTGCCGACCCGCGACCACGAAGAGCACGAGCAGCGGAAGGGTCGCGAGCACCGCACCGGCGAGCACGATCGAATAGTCGATGTAGTAGCCCGACTGCAGCTGGCTGAGCGCCGTCTGCAGGGTCGGGTTCTGCGGGGAGAGCACGATCAGCGGCCACAGGTAGTCGGTCCACGCCGTCATGAAGGTGAAGAGTCCGAGGATCGCCATGGCCGGTCGGGCCGCGGGGAGCCCGACGGTCAGGAACGTGCGGAACTGGTTCGCACCGTCCATGCGGGCGGCTTCGATCAGCTCGTCCGGGATGACGTCCACGAGGTACTGCCGCATGAAGAAGACGCCGAACGCGGTGACGAGGGTCGGGACGATGACCGCGCCGATCGAGCCGGTCCACCCGAGCTCCCGCATGAGCATGAACAGCGGGATGATCCCCAGCTGCGTCGGGATCGCCATCGTGGCGATCACGAAGATCATCATCCCGTCGCGGCCCTTGAACTTCAGCTTCGCGAAGGCGTAGCCGGCGAGGGTGGAGAACGTGACGACCGAGATCGTGATGATGCCCGAGATCAGGAACGAGTTGCCCAGCGCGAGCCAGAACGGGATCGCATCGAAGACCTTGGCGGCGTTCGCCAGGAAGTTCCCGCCGGGGATCAGCGGCAGGGTCTCGCCGCGGGTGGCGTTCGTGCCACTGGCGACCACGACCGACCACCACAGCGGGTAGACGCTGCCGATGATGAACGCGGCGAGGAGCCCGTAGGTCAGGAATCCGGGGCGGCTGCCGATGCCGGCGTTGCCCCCGACGGCACGACGCCGGCGGATCTTCTCGGGGACGCTCAGCGCCTGGGTGGCGGTCATCGCGCGTTCTCCTCGGTGGTGGTGGCGATCGTCGTGGACGCGGCAGCCGTGGCGGCGGCCGCGGCAGTACGGGCTCGGCGTCGGGCCGCGCGGTTCTTCGGACCGTCGCCGGTGGAGATGCGCCGGGAGATGAGGAAGTTGATCACTCCGATGCCGACGATCAGCAGGAACAGCAGGATGGCGACGGCGGAGGCCTCACCGAGGTCGCGGCGGAAGAACGCCAGCTCCCAGAGGAAGAGCACCGTGGTCTGGAACTGCCGGTCACTGCCGCCGATGCCGCCCGCGGTCGAGACATCGAACAGGCGGGGCTCGGCGAAGATCTGCAGTCCGCCGATCGTCGCGGTGATGATCACGAAGATCAGGGTCGGACGGATCGTGGGGATCGTGATCGAGAAGAAGCGGCGGGCGGCCCCTGCACCGTCGAGGGCGGCCGACTCGTACAGGTCGCGCGGCACCGCCTGCATCGCGGCGAGGAGGATCAGGGCGTTGTACCCGGTCCAGCGGAAGTTCACCATGACGGCGATCGCGATGTGCGACAGGGCGGTGTTGTGCTTCCACTCCTGGTCGGCGATGCCGATGAGGTTGAGCAGGTTGTTGGCCAGGCCGTCGGCTTCGTTGAAGATGCTCGAGAAGATGATGGCGACCGCGACCGGGGTGACGACGAACGGGATCAGCACGCTCATCCGCCAGAACGTCGGGGCGCGGAGTCCGCGGTCGAGGAGGTAGGCGATCACGAGCGCGACGGAGAGCTGCGGGATCGCGGAGAGCAGGAAGATGCTCAGGGTGTTGCCGATCGAGTTCCAGAACATGGCGTCGCCGAGGATCTCGACGAAGTTGCCCACGCCGACGAAGTCGCCCTCGCCCTTGAGCAGGTCCCACTCGTGCACGGCCACCCACACGGTGTAGAGCAGCGGGAACAGGCCGACCAGCCCGAACAGCAGGAAGAACGGCGAGATGTAGAAGTACGGGGAGGCGTTCTGGTCGAACCGCGAGACGCGGTGGCGCCAGGGGCGCTTCGGCGGGGCGGCCGGCGCCGAACCGGATGCCGTGCGCTGCTGCTCCGCAGGCGGGGCGGTGAGAGTCATGGGGTGTCCTTTTGAGGTGCAGGGAGACGTTTCGTCTCGCTGCGCTCGCTCAACGACCGGATGAAGACTGGTCGTTGAGCGAGCACGGCGGAGCCGAGCGAGACGAAACGTCCGCTGGGTATCAGTCGACGAGCTCGTTCAGGAGCTTGATCGCCTGGTCCCAGGAACCCTGCGTGTCGGTCTCACCGCGGTCGAGGCTGCTGAGGGCCGGGCCGAACACGTTCTCCTGGATCACCGAGTCATCGGCGCCCTTGAACTGGGCGACGACTCCCTTGGCGCGCTCCGCGAGGATGGCGCCGGTCGGAGCATCGTTGAAGAACTCGTTCGGCGTCGCGTCGGCGGCGAGGGTCTCCTGCGCCTTGATCGTCGAGGGGAAGTTACCTGCGGCGGCGGACTGCTTCACCTGCTGCTCGGGCTGCGTCAGCCAGTCGGCGAGCTCAGCGGCCGCCTCCTTGTGCTGCGAGGACTCCGGGATCGACAGGAAGGCGCCACCCCAGTTGGCCGCACCGCCGGGGAACACGTCGGCGAAGTCCCAGCCGGTGGAGGCGTCGCCGCCGCCGGCCTCGACCTGACCCTGCACGACACCGAGCATCCAGCCCGGGCACACGAAGGTCGCGAAGGTGCCGTCGACGAACGACTTGCCGCCGTTCCAGTCCCAGGCCGTCTGTGCCGCCGACTGGCCGCCCTCGGTGGCCGCACCCAGCAGCTCGAAACGCTCCTTGAGTTCGGCGTTGTCCTCGACGTTCAGCTTGCCGTCGGTCGTGTAGTAGCCCTCATCGAGCTGGTTGACCATGGCGTTCCAGACGAAGCCGGAGTGGTCGTACCAGGCCTTGCCGGTCTTGGCCGTGTAGTCGGCGCCGACCTTGAAGTAGTTCTCCCAGTCGCCGTTGAGCAACTCGGCGACGGACTCGCGGTCGCTCGGCAGGCCGGCAGCCTCGAACGCGGCACCGTTGTAGCAGATGCCGCTCGGGCCGATGTCGGTGCCATAGCCGATGACGCGGCCTTCGGCATCCGTCGCCTGACCGTACTTCCAGTCGACCCAGTCGGCCTTGCGGTCTTCGATGCCGTAGTCGCGGAGGTCGACGAACGTGTCGGAGACGTCCATGATGGCGCCGAGCCAGCCCTCTTCGATCGCGACGACGTCGCTGAGGCCGGAGCCGGCGGCGATCTTGGTGAAGGCATCGGTGCGGGCGTTGCCGCCGGTGTCGATGTTGGTCGCCTCGATCTTCACGTTCGGGTGCGCCTTCTCGTACTCCTTGTAGAGGTCGTCGTAGCCGAAGGTGCCGAAGGTGGTGACCGTCAGCGTGACATCCTCGTCGGCGCTGCCTTCGGGGGCGCCGTCGGCGTTGCCGGCACAGCCGGCGAGGGCGAGGGCGGAGACGGATGCCACGGCGGCAATCGCGAGGATCCGGTGGCGGGCACGTGTGTTCACGGTTCACTCCTTTGTGGTGGGGGTCGTGCGGTCTTGCTGCTTTCGGGACGCCGTGGGAGCGCTCCCACGGACTGAGCAGTCACTCTATGGGAGCGCTCCCACGGTGTCAAGCCGTGCCCAACTGTGACGCCCGCTCCATCGGGAGAGGTACCCTTGCTCGGTGCCCGAAGCCGCCCTGTCTCCTGCCCTCGTCCGCGCCGAAACCCTGATCCGCAACGTGCCGGACTACCCGCAGCCGGGCATCATCTTCCGCGACATCACGCCGCTCCTCGCCGATGCCGAGGCGCTGCGGGTCACGACCGAGGCGATCATCGAGCCCTTCGCCGGCCAGTTCGACGTGATCGCCGGCATCGAGGCGCGCGGCTTCATCCTCGCCAGCGCCGCCGCGATCGCCGCGGGCGTCGGCCTCATCCCGATCCGCAAGGCCGGCAAGCTGCCCCGCCCCGCGGCATCCGTCGACTACGCCCTCGAGTACGGCACCGCCACGATCGAGATGCACGACGACCTGCCCGCCGGTTCCCGGGTGCTGCTCATCGACGATGTGCTCGCCACGGGCGGCACGCTCGCCGCCGGACGCGAACTCGTCGAGCGTCTCGGCAGCCACGTCGTCGGCATCTCGGTGCTGTTCGAGATCGACGGCCTCGGCGGTCGCGAGGCCGTCGGCGACCTGCACACCGTCTTCCACTCCGCGTAGGCAGCTCGCCCGCACCCCCATCGCCCCCTCGCCGAGTGCACGGCTTCTCGTCGAGCGCACGGCTTAGTGGCGTGAACAAGCCGTGCACTCGGCAACAAGCCGTGCACTCGGCAGAAGGAGCGGGGGCGGGAGGAGGCGGGGCGGGGACGGTAGACTGGGTGCGCCCCTCCGCCCGCGACTCTTGGAGCCGTCATGCCCACCATCGTCGTCGACGTCATGCCCAAGCCCGAACTGCTCGACCCGCAGGGTAAGGCCGTCTCCGGCGCCTTCGCCCGTCTCGGCGTCGAGGGCTTCACCGACGTCCGCATCGGCAAGCGCTTCGAGCTCACCGTCGAGGGCGAGGTCACCGACGAGGTCCTCGCCGAGGCCCGTCGGATCGCCGACGAGGTGCTCTCCAACTCCGTGATCGAAGACGTCGTCGGCATCGAGGTCGCGGAGTGACCATCCGCATCGGGGTCATCACCTTCCCCGGCTCGCTCGACGACCGCGACGCGCAGCGCGCCGTCCGCATCGCCGGCGCCGAGCCCGTCGCTCTGTGGCACGGCTCGCACGACCTCGAGGGCGTCGACGCACTCGTCCTCCCGGGCGGCTTCAGCTACGGCGACTACCTGCGCGCCGGCGCGATCGCCGCGCTCTCGCCGATCATGTCCGAGGTGAAGGATGCCGCCGCCAAGGGCATGCCCGTGCTCGGCATCTGCAACGGCTTCCAGATGCTCGTCGAGGCGCACCTGCTGCCCGGCGGACTGATCCGCAACAACCACCAGCACTTCGTGCGCCGCGACCAGCGACTCACGGTCGAGAACTCCGACACCGCCTGGACGAACGCGTTCCGCAGCGGCCAGGAGATCGTCATCCCGCTCAAGAACGCCGACGGCGGCTACATCGCCGACGAGCAGACCCTCGACCGCATCGAGGGCGAAGGTCTCGTGGCGTTCCGCTACGCCGGCGTGAACCCGAACGGGTCGCTGCGCGACATCGCCGGTGTCACGAACGAAGCGGGCAACGTGGTCGGCCTCATGCCGCACCCCGAGCACGCCACCGAAGCCGGCTTCGGCCCCGACACCGCAGCCGCCATGCGCAGCGGAGTCGACGGACTCGACTTCTTCACCAGCGCCATCGCCGCCGTCGCCCGCGTCGCCGCGTAAGCCGACCCACCCCCTTCGGTTCGAACCAGCCCCTTGCGTCTGCACGCACGGGGGCGGCTCGTCCTCAAGAGGCCGGGTCGACCGGCAGCACGAACGGGTTGTCCTCCGCCGACGCGAGCAGGTACCACGCGGTCGCGCCGGTGTGCAGGCTCGCGTAGTAGAGGTCGCCGAAGCCCGAATCGAGGCCGTCGTTCGAGGTCGCGACGATCCCCTTGCCGTCGCCGTTCGGGGCGTCGCGTTGCGCCAGACGGATGCTGTCCAGCAGCGTCTCCGCTGTCGCGGCATCCTCCGAACCGTCGCGCAGCCGGAGGGCCAGCGCCAGGTGCCCGCTGCCCTCGAACCACGCCTTCGACACGTCGACCTCGCTGATCGACGGTCCGGTGTAGGGGCCGTCGGTGGCGATCAGGTTCTCCAGGGTCCAATCCAGTGCTGACCCGTAACGCGGGTCGCCGGTGGCGAGCGAACTCCAGGTCTGCGCGTCGAGAGGGATGGGCCGGGTGTTGATCGTCGAGCCGTCGAGGCCGGTACCGGTGTTCACGTGGCCGTCGGCGCTCTGCATCGCCGCGACGAATCCCGCCGCGACGGCCGCCCGATCCGCCCACACCGCATCGCCGGTGAGCTGCGCCAGTTGGGTGAAGAACCCGGCCACGTCGCTGTTGTGCTCCGTCGACTTCCAGGTGAGTGACGTGCCGTCCTCGAGCTGCCCGCCGGTGTAGCCGTACGGTGCCCGGGCCATGTCGGCCGTGTTGTCCTGAAGCCATTGACCGACACGCAGCGCCCCCTCGAGATACCGCGGGTCCCCGGTCGTGTGCGCGAGCCGCGCGAACGCCATCCCGACCCAGGCCTGGTTGCCGGTGAAGCTTCCTGGACCGGTGATCTCCACTCGCCCCTGCCGGATGCCGTGCGGCTCGTACGATGCGCGGGTGCGCCCGTCACCGATCGGGTCGTTCTGCTGCACGAAGAGGAGGGCGTCGCCGATCGTCCGCGCTCGGCGGATGTCGTCCGGCAGGCCTCGGGCGGTGTACGCCATGATCACCAAGGCGTCGTCATAGACGAACGACGGCGTGAAGTCCCAGCTCGGCGTGGTGAAGAACCCGCCCTCATAGCTGCGCGGCAGGCACCGGCCTGCGCCGTCGCAGAACTGATCCACGCGCGCGTCGAGGAACTCGTAGGCCAGGGCGACCGAGCGCGAAGGGTCGGGCGCGCCGTCCCCCGACGTGGAGCCGTCGGCAGCGGCGAAGGCCCCCGAGACGGCGGGCACGGCGGCCGCGAGAACCGCGGCGACGAGCGCGGCGGTGACCACCGACGGCATCCTTCGACGCGACGAACCGGGCATCGGAACCCCTCTGGCAGGAACACGGTCCGCTCGCGGTCCGTGGGCGGCCGGACGGCCACGATAGGAACATTCGCACATCGAACATCCCCGCAGAAGTGGCGAAGGTCTAGTTCTCCGTCCGGCGGAGACGCCTCGCGACGGCGTCCGCATAGCAACCGGGGCCGAGGTACGCAAGGCTTTTGCCCCGAGGGGGAGGTCGGCCGCACGCTGGGAGTCCACTCGCCGCCGGGACCCGTGCCCGCGTCTCACACGCAGAGCACGGGGGGCGGAGACGATCAGCCGCTGTCGAAAGGACGCATCATGCCCCGCGACCAGTACACCTTCACCAACCCTGCCGAGCTCTACGCGGACATCGAACCTGAGAAGCAGCACATGCCGGAGCCCGGCCTCGACGCCGACCTGGCCCCGAAGGCCGACCTCGGCGAGGAGAGCTACCGCGGCACCGGACGGCTCACCGGCCGCAAGGCGCTGATCACCGGCGGCGACTCCGGTATCGGCGCGGCCACAGCGATCGCGTTCGCCCGAGAGGGCGCCGACGTCGCGATCTCGTACCTGCCCGAAGAGGAGGAGGATGCGAGCCGCATCGCCGGGATCCTCCGCGAGGCCGGGGTGAAGGTCGCCGCTCTGCCGGGCGACCTCCGCGACCCCGAGTACTGCCGGACACTCGTCGCCGATGCGGTGGCCGCCCTGGGCGGGCTCGACATCCTCGTCAACAACGGCGGGAAGCAGGTCTACCAGGAGTCGCTGATCGACATCACGGACGAGCAGTTCGACGACACGTTCAAGACCAACGTGTACGCGATGTTCTGGATCACGAAGGCGGCGCTGCCGCACCTCCCCGCCGGTTCGACGATCATCAACACCACGTCGATCCAGGCGTACTCGCCCTCCGGCATCCTCGTCGACTACGCCTCGACCAAGGCGACCATCAACGCGTTCACGAAGGGGCTTGCCGAGCAGCTCGCCCCGAAGGGCATCCGTGTGAACGCGGTGGCGCCCGGCCCGATCTGGACGCCGCTGCAGCCGAGCGACGGTCAGCCGCAGGAGAAGCTGGACAGCTTCGGCGAGGACACCCCGCTCGGCCGGATGGGACAGCCCGCCGAGCTCGCCCCGGCATACGTGTTCCTGGCGTCGGCGGAGTCGAGCTATGTCGCCGGCGAGACGCTGAACGTCAACGGCGGCATGCCGACGCCGTGACCGCGCGGGGTCGTCGACGGGCTCCCCGCCGACGCCCCCGCACGACCTAGCCGAGTGCCGGCGGCCAGACGCCGATGATCACGGCCATCACCACGACCGTGACCAGCTCGTGCGCGATGTTCAGCGTGGTCAGCCTCGTCGAGCGACCCTCGAACGCATCGTGGGTGATGAAACGTGCGGCGGTGAAGCCCGCCCACAGCGTGACCGCCGTGACGATGGTGCCCCAGAAGAACGCGCCGCCGTAGAAATGCCAGGCGATGGCGGATGCCCCGGCGAGCACCCATGCCGTGATGAAGCTGACGATGACCGTGGTGATGATGGGCCACATCGCCGTGGCCGCCGGACGGTCCATGTCGACGTTCGCCAGCTTCGACCAGCGGGTGCCGAACACCTTCGGGGCGTACCAGATCGAGCCGACGATCATGCTCGACGCGGTGGCCAGCAGCACCGCCCAGTAGTTGATCTCGGGAACCATGACAGCCTCCACACATCGGATGCCGTCAGGCTACTCCTGCGGTGCGGCAGCGCGGGGAGGAGGTCGACTCGACTTCCCGCGTCACGACTGTGCGAGCAGCTCCTCCACCTGCGACCGCGTCGGGATCGAGGCGACCGCTCCCCGTCGCCCGACGGAGAGCGCCGCCGCGGCCGACGCGTATCGGCAGGCCTCTTCCAGGGCGCTGCCGCGGGTGACCTCGGCCGCGAGCGCGCCGCAGAACGTGTCGCCGGCCCCCGTCGTGTCGACGACCTCGACCCGATGCGCGGGCACGGCGATGACCTCGTCGCCCCGGCCGAGCATGAGCCCAGCGGCTCCCCTCGTCACCACGACCGCCGGCACCCGCTCCGCGAGGGCGCGGACCTGACCTTCGATGCTCCCGCCCGCAGCGGCCTGGCCGAGATCGCGGAGGATCGTCGCGGCCTCGCCTTCGTTGACGATGAGCACGTCGACAAGCGCCAGCAGCTTCTCGGGCAGACCCTGAGCGGGAGCCGCATTGAGGATCACGGTGCGGCCGGCAGCCCGCGCCGCCTCGGCCGCGTCGAACGCGGATCCGGCCGGGCACTCCCGCTGCAGCGCCACGACGTCCGCCCCGGCGATCGCGTGACGTTCGAGCTCGCTCACGCCACGAAGCGTCGAGTTCGCCCCGCCGTCGATCACGATGCTGTTCTCACCCCGAGAGTCGACGACGACGTACGCGCTGCCCGTCCGCTCCGCGACGACGCGCACTCCGCGGGCGTCGACACCCGCCTCCTCGGCCTCGGCGCGGAGGAACCGCCCGTGCTCGTCGTCCCCGACCGCCGCGAGGAGTCTCGTCCGCGCCCCGGAGCGCGCCGCCGCGACCGCCTGGTTCAACCCCTTCCCCCCGGCGTGCACCTCCGAGCCACGCGCGCTGACCGTCTCGCCCGGGACCGGGATGGCATCGACGCGGAGCACCAGGTCGACGTTCGCCGCTCCGAGCACGACCACCGATCCCGTGCTCATCGACGCGCCTCGCGTGCGCTCACCTGTCCGCCGTCGAAGTACGCCTTCACCTGCGGATCGAGCTCCGGAACCCGCTGCGGCATCGCCCCCGCGCGCAACGACGCGGTCGCCGCGATGCCGGCGGCGACGCTGTCCCTGGCCTCGGAGGGAGACGTCTCGAGCTGGCGCTCTCCACGGAGGAACCCCAGGAACTCCTCGACGATCGCGACATCCGCCCCACCGTGGGTGCCCTCGCCGAGAGGGATCTCGTAGTCCCTGTCTCCGGCGCCGTTGTATTCGGATCGCCTGTTCCACAACCGCACCACGCCGCCGTCGGAGTCGCCGAGGTTCTCCAGGCGTCCCCCCGTGCCGATCACCGTGTAGTTGCGCCAGTAGTCGGGCGAGAACGCGCACTGCTCGTAGCTGGCGAGCACCCCGTTGCCGAGACGCATCGTCATGATCGACACGTCCTCGATGTCGATCACCGGGTTGAGCTCGGTCTGCGCGAGCGGCGGCCAGTTGTCGAGGCTCGCGAGGGTGCCCATCATCCGGTCGGAGTTGTCGCGCCGATCCTCGACGTCGCCGTAGACCATGAGGTCGCCCATCGCGACCACGTCACGGCTCGGGGCTCCCGCCAGCCAGTGGATCACGTCGATGTCGTGCGCGCCCTTCTGCAGCAGCAGCCCGGTCGTCTTCGCCCGCTCGGCGTGCCAGTCCTTGAAGTAGAAGTCACCGCCGTGGCCGACGAAATGACGGCACCAGATGGTTTTCACCTCACCGATCGTCCCCTCGTCGATCAGCCGCTTCAACAGACGCACCATCGGCATGTGCCGCATGTTGTGACCGACGGCGAGGCGGGTGCGTGTGCGGAAGGCGGTCTCGAGGATGCGATCGGCATCGTCGAGCCGCGTCGCGATCGGCTTCTCGAGGTACACGGCGATGCCGGCCTGGAGAAGATCGACGGCGACCTCGGCGTGCGTATGGTCGGGAGTCAGCACGAAGACGGCATCGAGGTCGAGGTCGATGAGTGCACGATGGTCTTCGACGACCAGGACGTCGGGTCCGAACAGCGAGCCCGCGCGTTCCCGGCCTCGCGCGGCAGGGTCGGCGACCGCCACGATCTCCGCTCCGAACCGAGGAAGGAAGGTGGCCAATTCCGCGCGGGATCCTGCGCCCGCGACCGCAATCCTCAGCGCCATGCGTCGAGCTCCGTTTCCTGTCGGATGGCACCCCAGGCACCCGCGAGGGGCGGGCGTCCCAAGTGGTCGTCGATGAGTCCGGACAGTTCCTCCGGACCGACGACGGTGACCGCGTACCGGTGGCGTCCGCTCGCGGAGGGGGCCCACAGGGTGCCCGCCGCTTCGTCGAGCGACACGGTGCCGGGTCCGCTCCAGGCGACGCGTCCGTCGAGCTCACCGGCGGCGAGCATCACCGCGAGCAGGTCCCAGCTCGGGCGTCCGTTCCCCTTGCCGCTGTGCAGGGAGTACGCGATCGCCACCGGGCTGTCGTCGCCCTGGGTGGCCGAGAGCGTGCGACCGGTGATGACGTCGGCCGCGGTCTCCCATCCCACGAAGTCCACCGGGCTCGGCCATTCCGCGAGGAACCGTGCGGTGTGTCCCGGTTCGTGCGCGAAGTTGGTCTCCGCGAGCGGCTCCGCACCGAGATGGGGCCGGGCGCGCGTACCGAAGACACCGCCCATCACGACGGCACGCGCGACCTTCGTGGCCACGAGCTCCCGCCCGCTCAGAGCACTGAGAGCATCGGCGGGGGTGTCCAGCAGCGCGACCAGGTTTCCGAAGTAGCCGATCGAGACGACCGTGACCGTGCCGTCATCGGCTCCGGCGAGGGCTTCCCTGAGCACCGCGACCGCGTCCGGCATCACGTCCGGTGTCGCGGCATGCGGATGCATCCTGCTGATCGCCCGCGCGTAGTCCTCCGGCCCGATCCCGTCGGTGATCGGATGCCGGATCCCGACGGGGATCTCGGCCCTGCCGTAGTAGTCGTTGAGCACGCGGGCGGCGCTGTGGCTCCAGTGACCGGAGGTGTTGATCCCGATGCCGAGGATCTCGACGAGCCCGCGGTCGGCGAGGGCGTGCGCGACCGCGATCGCCCCGGCATCGTCCACGTCGTCGCAGAGATCGGTCTCGATAAGGATCGGCATCGGACGATGCCCGCGGTCAGTCATTGCGTGAGATGAGGATGTCATCGACAGAGAGCGCCCCTCCGTTGTGCAGGCCCCAGATGAGGCGGTAGTCGGTGTGGTTGCCGGTCGTGAAGGTGACGGATCTCTTCTGCACGGTCGCGACCGGATCGGTCCAGCTCGTCACGCCCCGGTCGCTCGGCGCTCCTGCCGCCTGCGATCGCGCGAGGAAGTAGAAGTGACCGCCGCTTCCGGGGAGCGTGCCGGTCTTGGTGACGAACTCCACGGTGTACGAGGTGTCAGCGCTGAGCGCGATCGTCGCGGGGTTCGAATAGAGGAACTCGTACCAGTCGGTCGTCGCAGGTGCCGCCCCGTAGGCGGAGCGGCTCCCCGAGATGACCTGCGACGGGGCACTGGTGATGGTGCCGTACGATCCGCCGAACCCTCCCGTGAAGTGGCTGGTGGCGAAGGACCCCGTCTCGAAGCCGAAGACGACTCCACCGGTGACCAGCGGGTTGCTCCGGGTGAGGAGCACCGTGTCACCCTTCGCCATCGTGAAGGTTGCCGTGGTCGTGGAGAGACCGAGGAGCGTTTCGCTCCCCGTGTCGTAGAGCGGGCCCGGGGTCGGGAGAGTGACGGTCTTCGTCCCCGCGGTCTTCGCATGCAGGCTGATCCAGGCGGCGTTGGCCTCGAGGTTGTCGTCGCCTCCGGTATACACGTGCACCCCCGCGTCGCTGTATAGCTTGCGCAGCACCGGAGACGGGATCGGCGGAGTGCTGGCGAGCACCGAGGTCCACCCGGTCAGCGTCTTCCTCGCAATCACGGGCCGCGGTGTGCTCTCGGCCGAGCGGGCGAGCGTGGTGAATCCGCTCCCGCTCGGGAGGAACAGCGGTTCGAGGGCGATCTCGCCTCCGAAGGTCTCCGTGACGCCGGGGAACGCGGCCGAGTCCAGGTGGTAGCTCATCGGGGGAAGCCCCGCGTTCTTGACCTTCGTGATCGTGATGTCGTCGACGGTGATCGCGCCCCCGTCGTGGATGCCCCAGATCAGGTAGTAGTCGCTGTAGTTCTTGAGCGTGAACTCGAACTCCTTCGTGTAGACCGATCCGGGAGCATCGCTCCACTGATTGAACCGACATCCTGCGGCACGCCGCCGGTGCCGGTGCGGGCGACGAAATAGAAGTATGCGCCGGCACCCGGGGCAGTGATCGTGCGGCCACGGAACTTCACCCGATAGGTCGCGTTGGCTTCGAGCGGGATCGACGCGGCCTTCGTGTAGAGGTACTCGTGCCAGTCGGTGCTGGCCGGTGCGCTGCCTTTGACTGATCGCGTCCCGCCGATCACCTCGCCCGCCGTCGCGATGATCGTCCCTGTCGCACCGCCCGCCCCGGCCGAGTACCCCGTGCCCGCGAAGCTGCCGGACTCGAAGTCCTCGCTGTCCAGCGGTGTGCTCGGGTCGGGTGGTGACGCCGCAGGAGCGTTGACCTGCGTGAGGCTGAACCCGGTGAGCGCCTCGACGTCGGCCTTCGAGAGGCCGGAGTCTCCCGCGTACCCGGGTGCCCAGCCCCAGACGAGCGTGCGGCCACCGGACTTGAGCGCGGTGATCGCTGCCCGCTGGGCGGCGTTCAGGCGGAAGGCGTCGGGGAACACGTAGACCTTGTAGTGCGTGGGGACCAGCCCGTCGACCAGGTCGTCGATCGTGAAGCGGTCGAAGGGCGCTCCCGCGCGGCTCAGCTCGCCGATGCCCTGGCGGCTGCCGAGAGACGGCCCTTCGTAGAGCTTGGCCGTCGTGTCGGTCTCGCCGCCGAGCACGAGCTCGGCGGTCGGCACGCTGATCACGGCGACCTCCGAGGACCGGGCGCGCGAGACGTTCATCGAGTAGTCGCCCCAGTGCTTGAGCTTCGCGAACTCCGCACCGAATGCAGGATCGGCGTACCAGAGTCCCGAGGTGTGATCCATGTACCACATGCCCGTAGCGTGGGTCACAGCCTGACCGAAAGCCCGACGGATGATGCCGAGGGATTCGGCCATGGTGGTCGCGTAGATGAACAGGATGGGGCTCGTCGCGAGGTGCGTGCGGTCGTCTGCCTCGTCGATGAAGAGCTTGCCATGCAGCGCGAGGCTCTCGGTATAGGTGCGGTAGGCGCCGTCGTCACCGGGAGCACGCCGATAGTAGGAGTGCGGCGAGGTGACCAGATCGACGGAGTCGAGCCGGTGCAGTGCGGCCACGGCGCGGTGGTGCTGCTCCTGCGGCATGTACCCCTGGTCCGGGGTGTAGCCGTAGAGGACGGACGTGAGAAGCGTGCCGTCGCTCTCGTCCTTGACGATCGAGGCGAAGTGATCGATAGCCTCCACGACGACACGGTGATGACTCTCGTAGTAGTCCAGCACGCGGCGCGACGCGGCAGGATCGCGGAACAGCCCGTTCGCCGTCTCCCGCCGCTCCCCTGTGCCCGGGATCACCACGGTGTCAAAGGTGACGGCCGGGTCACCCCACGCGGCACGGAGCTGCGCGACGCTGTTCGCGTACTTCGTCTTGAGATGCCCTATCCAGGCGGTGCGCATGGCCTCGCTCGTGTCGGGCAGGTACTCCGCGTTGTAGCAGAGCCACTCGCCGTAGAGTCCGCCGGCGAGCGTGATGCCCATGGTCCGGTCGCCTTGCGGTCCGTCCAGGATGTGCCGCACCATCGTGCGGAGCTTGGCACCCGCCTCCGTGCGCCAGGTCGCAGAGGCGAAGGAGGCGTCGCGGGGGATGTCGGCCGTTCCGGGGTCGATCGCATAGTCGACCAGGTCGTCGGGGTGGGCGTCGAGCCACCAGTCAGGCGCCCACAGGTGCACCCGCGGCATGGCATAGCCGCTCGGCACATGATCCTCGAACGTCTGCATCACGCGGTCGATCACTGTGAAGTTCTGCGTACCGGCGCCGGTCCAGCCGAGGTCGAGGAAGCTCTCCTTCTCGATGAAGGAGTAGAACTCCACGCCGGCGTCGCTGAAGGTCTGCCCGTCGGCGACGGACACCTCCTGCTCGAACAGATACATCGGGAAGCGCGGGGCGTCGTCGACGAAGAGGCAGGGAGCGCCGCGATGGGTCCCCACCCGGAACGTCGACCGCCCCGCCGTCGTCGTGAGCGGATGCACCGACGCGGCCCCGGTGCCCGCGAAGGCGGATGCCGGACGGGAAGTGCCGTCCACGAGGGCGATCAGCATGGGTGCGGCCATGACACCGAGGAACGTACGTCTCTTCATCGAGCTGTCCTTTCGGAAGGTCGGTCTCAGCCTTTGAGACCGGAGAAGGCGATGCCCTCGATGACGCGGCGCTGCATCACGAGGAACAGGATCATGATCGGCAGCATCGCCATGAGCGCCGCGGCGAGCATCGACGGGTACTCGGAGCCGTGCTCTCCCGTGAACGATGCGAGCCCGACGGCGAGCGGCATCATGTCCTGGCTGTTCACGATGACGAGCGGCCAGAGCAGGGAGGACCAGGATGCGAGGGCGGTGAGGATCGCGAGCGCGCTCAGGCCCGGCTTCGCCAGCGGGAGCATGACCTGCCAGAACACCTGGCCGGGGTTCGCACCGTCGAGCCGTGCCGCCTCTTCGAGCTCCTTGGGCAGTCCGAGGAAGAACTGCCGCATCATGAAGATCCCGAAGGCGTTTACCAATCCGGGGACGACGATGCCCGCGAAGGAGTTGAGCCAGCCGAAGCTCTGCACGGTCTGGTACTGCGGAATGAGCAGAAGCGTTCCCGGCACCATCAGCATGGAGAGCACGATCGCGAACAGCGGACCCTTGGCGAAGAACCGCATCCGCGCGAACGCGTATCCCCCGAGCGCGCAGAGGATGAGCGTCGCGACCGTGGTCAGAACGGTGATGATGACGGTGTTCAGCATCTGGCGGAGGAAGGGGACCTGAGCGAAGACACCCACGTAGTTGTCGAGGTTCCACTGCGTCGGCCAGAGCGTGGGCGGCACCGAGGTGATCTGCCCGTTCGTCATGAAGGTCGCCAGCACCTGATAGATGAACGGCGAGACCATGACCACGCCGCCGATCAGGAGCACGGCATGTGCACCGAGCTGCCGACCGGAACGCCGACCCCGCCGGCTCTGCGCGAGACGGTCACTCATAGTGCACCCACTTCTTCTGAAGACGGAACTGGATGGCGGTGAGGATCGCGATCATCACGATGATCACGACGCCGATCGCGGTCGCGTACCCCTTGTCGTTCTGCAGGAAGCCCTCGTTGTAGAAGAAGTACACGAGGGTCTGCGATCGGGCGGCGTTGGGACCGGTGCCCAGCATCACGAAGATCAGATCGAAGACCTGGAAGCCGCCGATCAAGGTCAGCACGCTGATGAAGAAGATCGTCGGGGTGAGCAGCGGAAGCGTGATGCTGCGGAACTGCCGCGCGGGACTCGCCCCGTCGATCGACGCCGCCTCATACAGGTCCGGCGGGATGCTGGAGAGGCCCGCGCTGAACACGATGATGTTGAAGCCGAGCGAGAGCCAGATGCCGACGATGGCGACCGCGACGAGGGAGAGCCCCGGCGTCGAGAGCCAGTACGGCCCCTGGATTCCGAAGAGTCCGAGGAAGGCGTTGATCAGACCGAAGTCCCCGCTGTAGAGCATCCGCCAGACGATGGCGACCGCGACCGGCATCGTGACCACCGGCAGGAAGTACAGCGTGCGGTAGAGACCTTTGAACCGCAGACCCGGCCGGTTGATGAGCGCTGCGAGGTACACGGCGATCGGCACGTTGAGCATCACGATCGCGGTGTAGATGGCGGTGTTGCCGAGCGCGAGCGCGAAGTCCGGATCGTTGAACAGGCGGACGTAGTTGTCGATTCCCGCCCAGCTCACGTCTCCGAAGAAGCCCCAGGTGGTGAAGCTGTAGTAGAACGTGCGCAGCAGCGGCCAGATGAAGAAGACGGCCAGGGGCACGAGGATCGGCACGAGGAAGATCCACGGCCAGACTCCGTCGTACTTCTGCGAGCGCCGCACGGGGCGGGTGGCGGCCGGAGCCACCACCCGCCCGCGACTCGCTGTGGTGGTGGTCATCACTTCTTCTCGGCGGCGAGCACCTCGTTCATCGCGGCGGCCAGTTGCTTGCAGGCCTCCTCGACGGTGAGCTCGCCGCTCCATGCCTTGGTGAGGTACTCGTTCTCGAGCGTGTTCCATGCCGCGGTGTTCAGCGACACGGGGTACGGAGCCGCGTGCGCGGCCTGGTCGCTGAACAGCGAGAGGTCCCACTGCGGGAAGGCGTCGGTGAAGCTCGAGGCGACGCCGTTGAAGGCGGGGATGCCGAGGCCCGCGGCTCCGTAGAGCTCCTGGGCCTCCTTCGAGGCGAGGAAGGCCTGGAAGGTCTGCGCGGCCTCTTTGTTCTCCGAGTAGGCCGACACGGCGTCGGCGCCGCCCTGGATCGTGGTGACGAGGTCGGACTCTCCGGTCGGCAGCGGAGCGACCGCCACAGTATCGGCGATCTCGCTGTCCTTCAGAGAATTCGCGTTCCACGGGCCGGACCACATCATGGCCAGCTTGCCCGAGGTGAAGTACTGCGGGATGGGCGTGTCGGTGATCTGCGCGACGGACGGGGAGACTCCCGCCTGAGCGAGGTCGACCCAGAGCTTGACGCCCGCGATCGTGCCGGGGTCGTCGTAGCCCGAGGTGGTGCCGTCTTCGGAGATGACTTCACCTCCGGACTGGTAGATGGTGTTGTACGAGGTCTCCTGACCGGTCCACGGGGCGGCGGCAGCACCGAACACGCCTTCGGAACCGAGCGCGGTGCTGATGGCCGTCGCTGCGGCGACGAAGTCCTCCTGCGTCCACCCGTCGGCCGGGTATGCGACGCCCGCCTGATCGAAGAGAGCGGTGTTGTACCAGACGCCCATCGTCGCGTAGCCGGTCGGAGCGGCGTACAGCTCGCCGTCGAAGGTGTAACTCTGGATCGACGCGTCAGGGAAGTTCGCGGGGTCGATCCCGTTTGCGGTGTCGACGGCGGCGAGTGCGCCGTTGGTGGCGTACAGGCCGGCGTTGGGCTCGTTGATCCAGAAGACGTCTGGCAGCGTCTTGCTCGAGGCCTGGGTCTGCAGCTTGGTCCAGTACTGGTCCCAGGGGAGGGCCTGGATGTTGACCGTGATCTCGGGGTGCTCTTCATTGAAGGCGGCGATCACGTCCTTGTACGGCTCGAGGGCGTTGGCATCCCAGATCACGTAGTCGATGCTCGCCTCACCGCCGTCAGCGGGTCCTGCGCCGGATGCGCATGCGGTGAGGCTGAGGGAGAGAACGGCGACGGCGGCGACGGCGCTCGCGGTCATTCGCTGACGATTCATTGTCTGCTTGGTCCTTTGCTCGGGTGCGAGGGGGTGGAGCATCGTGCTCGAGCGGTGACGGCCTCGGCACTCCTGGATCACGACTTCCATATAATAATCCAAGTTGGCATTAAAATTAGAGGATGCCGATCACGCCTGTCAAGAGCCGGGTTCACCTCGGTCGCGCCGATCCGATCCTGCGGCTCGCAGCGCGCTACGATGACTAACCAAACTTGACGTGAGAATCCGCTCCTCGAGTACGGGAGACCATGACGACGACACCACGCTCCGGCGACCGCTCGCTGCTGAGACGCATGAACACCCATGCGGCACTCCTCGGCGTCCGCGACGGACAGCACACCGTGACCGGCCTCGCCGACCAGCTGGGCATCTCACGCACGGCGGCCGAAGACGTGGTCCGCGACCTCGTCGAGCTCGGCTGGGTGACCCCCGCCGACGCCCCGGCCAGCGCTCGCCCCGGTCGCCCCGCACGCAGCTACCGCTTCGCCGCCGAAGCGGGACACGTCGTCGGATTGGACATCGGCGTGCACAAGATCCTCGGCATCGTCGCCGACCTCGAAGGCCGGCCGCGCGCCTCGCACAAAGTGTCGATCGACGAGGATGCCAGCGCCGCCGACCGGCTCGCGCTCGCCACGACCGTCGTGGAGGCCTGCCTCGCCGAAGCCGGTCTCGACACGGAGGCGGTCTGGTGCGCCGGCGTGGGCTCGCCCGGCGTCATCGACGCCTCGGGCACCGTCACCCGGTACGGAGGCAACGGCCTGCCCGGCTGGCTCGGCCTCGACCTCGCCGACACGCTCTCGACGCGCTGGGGCGTGCCCGTGCGGGTCGAGAGCGACAACAACCTCGGCACGATCGCCGAGCACTGGCGTGGCAGCGCACAGGACGCGCGCGACGTCGTCTACGTCCTCTCCGGGAACCGGACCAGTGCGGGGATCCTCATCGGCGGATCCCTCTACCGCGGTCACAGCGGCGGATCCGGCCTGGTCGGCGCCCTGCCCCAGCTCGGGTGGGCGGAAGCACCGCGACACGTCGACTCGCTCGCGGGCACCGGAGTCGATCCGACCCGGGAAGCCATGTTCCTCGCCGCGCGCGACGGCATCCCGCACGCACTCGCAGCGCTGGACGGATTCGCCGCCAGCATCGCGACCGGGGTCGTGGCGATGTCACTGGCCGTCGACCCGGAGCTGATCGTGCTCGGCGGCGGCATCTCCCGCGGCGGCGAGATCATCCTCGACGCGATCCGCTCGCACATCGACGAGCTCCAGCCGCACGCCCCGCGGGTCGTGCTCTCCACGCTGGGCGACGAGTCGGTGGCGATGGGTGCCGTCCGGATCGCGCTCGACGCCATCGACGCCCAGCTCCTCGCCTCGGTGCAGGCCGAGGCCCGCTTCCCCTCCCCGTCGCGCGGGATCCTCACCCTTTGAGTCGGGGCGGCACACCCCCGGATCGAACCGATTCGATACCCGCTCTGGCACGACTGTAAGCGTTTGCAGTAGCCTGTTCGCATGGCACAGCTTGAGCAGATCGCAGCCCCCGGTTCCGAGTGGTGGCGCAGCGCCGTCATCTACCAGATCTACCCCCGATCCTTCGCGGACGCGTCCGGCGACGGCATCGGCGACCTCCCGGGCATCACCAGCCGCCTCGACTCGCTGCAGGAACTCGGCGTCGACGCGATCTGGCTCAGCCCCTTCATGACCAGCCCGCAGCGCGACGCCGGCTACGACGTGGCGGACTACCGCGACGTGGACCCGCTGTTCGGTACGCTCGCCGACTTCGACGAGATGCTGGCCCAGGCCCACGACCGCGGCATCCGCGTGATCGTCGACCTGGTCCCGAACCACTCGTCCGACCAGCACGTGTGGTTCCAGGAAGCCCTCAAGGCGGCACCGGGCAGCCCGGAGCGCGCGCGGTACATCTTCCGCGACGGCCGTGGTGAGAACGGCGAGCTCCCGCCCAACAACTGGGAGTCGGTGTTCGGCGGCGGCATGTGGCAGCGGGTGACCGAGGCCGACGGCACCCCCGGCCAGTGGTACCTGCACATCTTCGACGCCACGCAGCCCGACTTCGACTGGAACAACGAAGAGGTGCAGGAGGAGTTCCGCTCCATCCTGCGCTTCTGGCTCGACCGCGGGGTCGACGGCTTCCGGGTCGACGTGGCCCACGGCATGATCAAGACCGAGGGCCTCCCCGACTACACCCCGCCGACCGACGCCGACTCCATGGGCGGCGGAGAGTCGAACGTGCCGTACTGGGGCCAGGATGGCGTCCACGAGATCTACCGCGACTGGCACAAGGTGCTCGCCGAGTACGACGGCGACCGTGCGCTGTGCGGCGAGGCCTGGATGCCGACGCTCAAGCAGACGGCTCTCTGGGTGCGTCCGGACGAGATGCACCAGACCTTCAACTTCCCGTACCTGATGACGCCGTGGAACGCGAAGGAACTGGGCGACGTCATCCGCGAGTCGCTCGACGAGTTCGGCGGCGTCGGAGCGCCCAGCACCTGGGTGCTCTCGAACCATGACGTCGTGCGGCACGCCTCGCGCCTCGCGCTCACGGCCGACAACCCCCAGGGCGAGGGCATCGGACCGAACACTCCGAACAAGCCCGACACCGCGATCGGCCTGGCCCGCGCCCGCGCGGCGACCACCCTCATGCTCGCGCTCCCCGGCTCGGCGTACCTGTACCAGGGCGAAGAGCTCGGTCTGCCCGAAGCGATGGAGATCCCGGACGAGTTCCGTCAGGACCCGACCTGGTTCCGCACCGGGGGCAAGCGCTACGGACGCGACGGATGCCGCGTGCCGCTGCCCTGGGAGGCGGAGGCTCCAGCCTTCGGCTTCAACGAGACCGGACTGTCGTGGCTCCCGCAGCCGACCGAGTGGGCGACGTACGCCCGCGACGTCGAAGAGGTCGACCCCGGCTCGACGCTCGCCCTGTACAAGCGTCTGCTCGCGGCTCGTCGCGAGCACGGCTTCGGCGCCGGTTCCCTGATCTGGGAGGATGCCGGCGCTGACACGGTGGCCTTCCGCCGCGGCGACGTGCACGTGGTCGCGAACCTCGGCACCGCACCGATCGAGCTGCCGGCCGACGCGAGCGTGATGCTGAAGAGCCAGCCGTTCGACGGCTCGTCGATCCCGGTCGACACCGCCGTCTGGTACACCACGGTCTGACCCGCCCCACACCCCGTTCCGGTCGCGGATCCCGTCGCTCACCACGTCGTGAGACAACGGGAGCCGCGACCGGAACGATTTCTCAGAGGAACACATGGCCAGCATCGATGAGGTCGCCCGGCTCGCCGGGGTCTCCACCGCGACCGTCTCGCGCGCGCTCAGCGGCCGCGGCCACGTGTCCGAGTCCGCCAGGGAGCGGGTGCAGGCCGCGGCGCAGTCGCTCGGCTACGTCGTCTCCTCGCGCGCATCGAGCCTCGCATCGGGGCGCACCCGCAACATCGGGGTGGTCGTCCCGTTCCTCGACCGGTGGTTCTTCAGCACGGTGCTGTCGGGCGTCTCGGCCGCGCTGATGCGCGCCGGTTACGACATCACGCTCTACAACATCACCGCCGACAAGGACGTGCGTCGACACGTGTTCGACACGTTCCTGCGTCGGCAGCGTGTGGACGCCGTGATCGCGGTGTCGATCGAACTCGACGCCGACGAGACACAGCATCTGCTCGACCTCGGCCTGCCGGTCATCGCGATCGGCGGCCCGAACCCGAAGCTCGACACCCTCACGGTCGACGACGTGGCGGTCGCCCAGCTCGCCACCGAGCACCTGATCGGCCTCGGTCACACCGACATCGCGCACATCGGCGCCAACCCCGAGTTCGACATCGACTTCCACATCCCCACCAACCGCCGCCTCGGGTTCGAGAAGGCCCTGGCGAAGGCCGGGATCCCCCTGAACCACGCCTTCCTCGAGCCGGCGGACTTCACGGTCGAGGGCGGCTACCGCGCGGCGAAGCAGCTGCTCGGACGCCCGGGCCCACGACCGACCGCGGTGTTCGCGGCATCCGACGAGATGGCGATCGGGGCGCTGCTCGCGGCCCGCGACCTGGGCTTCAGCGTGCCGGACGAGCTGTCGATCGTCGGCATCGACGGGCACGAGCTCGGCGAATTCTTCCGCCTGACCACCGTCGACCAGTTCCCGCTCGGGCAGGGCGAGCGGGCCGCGGATGCGGTGCTGGCGAAGCTCACCACGCCCGACGAGGTGCACATCCCGTCGGCACTGCCGTACGAGCTGAACGTGCGCGGAACCACCGCCCGCCTGATCTAGTCGCGACCCTGCACAGCATCGCTCCAGGTCCGGTAACCTCCATCGAGGTTGCGCGCGTCGACCCCGCGGTGCCGGAGCAGTCTGGTGGCGATGTGCCCGCGCAGGCCCACCTGGCAGTGGACCACGATCGGACCGCCGGGGAGTTCGCCGAGCCGGTCACGGATCTCATCCAGCGGCATGTTGATCGCACCGGGGATCGCGCCGGCAGCGAACTCCGACGGCGCGCGGACATCGATCAGCGTCGCTCCCGCCCTCCGCGCGGCTTCGAGTTCATGCCATTGGACCGTCGGAGTCGTTCCGGTGCGAGTGTTCTCCGCGACGTAGCCGAGGATGTTCACCGCATCCTTCGCCGAGCCGAACTGCGGCGCGTAGGCGAGTTCGAGATGCGCGAGCTCGGCGGCCGGCATGCCGGCCTGCATGGCGGTCGCCACCACGTCGATGCGTTTGTCGACACCGTCGCGTCCCACGATCTGCACACCGAGGATGGCATCGGAGTCCGGGTCGGCGAGCAGCTTCATCGATAGGGTCTCGGCTCCGGGGTAGTAGCCGGCGTGGGATCCCGGGTGCACGTGCACGACGTAGAACTCGCGTCCCGCCGATCGAAGCTGCCGTTCGCTCCACCCCGTCTTCGCTGCGACGATCCCGAACACGCGGACGATCCCGGTGCCGAGTGCGGGTCGCGCCGACTCCGCGCGCCCCGCGATGAGGTCTGCCACCATTCGCCCGTGCCGGTTCGCGAGACCGGCCATGGTGATCAGTGCCGCGTCCCCGCCGACGAGGTCGAACTTCTCGACTCCGTCTCCCACGGCGTAGACGTCGGGAGCGCTGGTGCGGCAGGAAGCATCGACCCGGATCCCTCCGACCTCGCCGAGCAGGATTCCGGCGTCGGCCGCGAGCGAGGTCTCCGGCACCACCCCGGAGGCGTCGACGACGAGCTCTGCGGGGACGATGGCGCCGTCGCTCAGCGTGACGCTTCCGGAACCGGCTCGAACGACCTCCACGCCGAGACGCACGTCGACGCCGTGCGCACGGATCTCGGCCGCGATGGGGGCGGCCATCTCCGTGTCGAGAGGGGCGAGCAGCTGAGGGCCGCGCTGCACGAGGGTCACGGATGCGCCCCGCGCGACGAGGTTCTCGACCGCCTCGAGGCCCGTGTATCCGCCGCCGACGACCACGACGGGAACGCCTGCGCGGGAGAGCGCGGCGTCGATCGCATCCGCGTCCTCGACCGTCCGCAGGCTGCGTGTCGGGATGTCCGAGGCGGGCTCGTCCCGCCGGGGCCTCGCCCCGGTGGCGAGGACCAATGCGTCGTAGCGCTGCACGAGGTGGTGTCCCGTCTCGAGATCGACCACCTCGACGAGCTTCTGCGCGGTGTCGATCCGCACGACATCATGCCGCACGCGCACATCGAGTCCGAAACGGCTGCGCAGGGATGCGGGTGTCTGCAGCAGCAGCGATTCGCGATCGGCGATCACACCTCCGACGTAGTAGGGCAGGCCGCAGTTCGCGTACGAGACCTCGGGCCCACGTTCGAAGATCACGATCTGCGCGTGCTCGTCGAGCCGGCGCAGGCGTGCGGCGGCGGACATCCCCCCGGCGACCCCGCCGACGATGACGACGGTACGCGGTTCGGTCGACGTCATCGCTGGAACATCCTCGAGAAGAATCCGCCCTGCGCCGGCTCCTTCGGGTGCCCGGAACACCACTGCGCCGCGGGAACCGTGCGGCGCACGGCGTCGACGTGCTGACCGCACCCCGCCCAGGTCGTCTTGCCACAGGTCTTGCAACGGACTGCTCGACACATCGTTTCTCAACTCCTCACCGATACCCCCGTGGGTATACGAGAGATCACTATACCCCAGGGGGTATAGTGATCAGTTCAGTCGACACTCAGGGAGCGAACATGTCATCCGCAGACGCCGAGACCCAGCGCAAGATCGCCAACCGCCTCAAGCGCGCGCACGGTCAGCTCGGGGCTGTGATCGCGGCGGTGGAGAACGGAGGTGACTGTCGAGCCGTCGTCACGCAGCTCGCCGCCGTCACCTCGGCGCTCGACAAAGCCGGATTCCAGATCATCGCCTCGGCCATGAAGGACTGCCTGACGGACCCCGGGTCGGAGACGGAGACGGCCACCGACACGGACGGTGTGTCGATGGCCGAACTCGAGAAACTCTTCCTCACTCTCGCGTGAACCGCGCCGTCGCCGGTCAGCCGGCGACGATGAGCCCCTTCGTCGCGGTGCGCGCTGCCTCGAAGCGGCGCTGCACGTCGGGCCAGTTCACGAGGTTCCAGAACGCCTTGACGTAGTCGGCGCGCACGTTGAGGTAGTCGAGGTAGTAGGCGTGCTCCCAGACGTCGAGCTGCAGCAGCGGCGTGACACCGAGGGGTGCGTTGCCCTGCTGGTCGAACAGCTGGAAGATGACGGGGCGAGCGCCGACGCTGTCCCAGGCGAGCACGGCCCAGCCCGACCCCTGCACACCGAGTGCCGTCGCGGTGAAGTGCGCACGGAAAGCGTCGATCGATCCGAACGCGTCGACGAGCGCGGCCTCGAGCTCACCCTCGGGAGCGCCGCCGCCCTCGGGCGAGAGGTTCTGCCAGAACACCGAGTGGTTGATGTGGCCGCCGAGGTTGAACGCGAGGTCCTTCTCGAGCTTGTTGACGTTCGCGAGGTCGCCCGCGCTGCGCGCCGTGGCGAGCTGCTCGAGTGCGGTGTTCGCACCGGTCACATAGGCCTGGTGGTGCTTGGAGTGGTGCAGCTCCATGATCTTGCCGGAGATGTGCGGCTCGAGGGCCGAGTAGTCGTAGGGCAGCTCGGGGAGTGTGTAGAGAGTGGACATGGCGTCTTCCTTTCGATGATGGTCAGTGGTGGGGGTCGTGCGGGAGGGCGTGGAAGCGGCGGTCGAGGTAGACGAGCGGACGGCCCTGCGGCCCGGTGAGCACTTCGAGGACCTCGGCGATCACGACCGTCGACGAACCGACGGCCACGGTCTGCAGGGAGCGGCAGCGCAGCGCGGCCCGTGCCGCGGCGAGGTGCGGCTCACCGGTCTCGAGCGCCGACCAGCCCTGCTCAGGCGTGAAGCGCTCGGAGCCGCTGACGGCGAAGCTCTGCGCCAGGTCGGAGTGCTCGTCGTCGATGAGGTGGACGACGAACGTGTCGGCACCGAGGATCGCGCCCGCAGAGCCGGTCGCACGAGTGACCGAGAACACGATCGCCGCGGGGTCGACCGCCACGGAGGCGACACTCGACGCCGTGAGCCCGACCGGACCCTCCGGAGTGGATGCCGTGATGATCGCGACGCCGGCCGGGTGCGTGCGGAACGCGGCCTTGAGGCCTTCGCCGACCGGGGTGGGTACGGGTGTCATGGTCATCGGACGGCCTCCGTCATCTGCTCCAGCTTCGCGTGCGCGAGCATCTCCGCGCGGTCGACGAGCTTCGTGCGCTCCCGTCCGCGTTCCGCACCGGCACCGCGCTCGGCGGCATCGATGCGCAGCCAGCCGTCCAGGTCGACGGCGTGGTCGACGTGGGCGAGCGGGTCCCCCTCGGGCGCGATCGGCTCCGCGTCGGCGAGGTCGTCGACGAGGTGACGCACGGTCTGCGCGGCATCCGACTTGGTCGAGCCGATGAGCCCGACCGGCCCGCGCTTGATCCAGCCGGTCGCGTACAGTCGCGGGATCGGTGCGCCCGCCGCATCCACGACGCGTCCCTCGGCGTGCGGAACCACTCCGAGATCGGCGTCGAACGGCATCCCGGGAACGGGCGTCGAACGGTAGCCCACGGCCCGGTACACGGCTCCGACGTCGTAGCGCAGCAGCTCACCGGTGCCGACCATCCGGCCCAGCTCGTCGGATGCGGTGCGCTCCATCTCGATGCCGGTCACGCGATCCGCGCCGAGGAGGCGCACGGGACGCTGCCGCAGGTGCAGGTGGATGCGGCGTGAAGCCGTGCGGCCCGCCGGGTCGAGCGCAGCCCACTCGGTCATGGTGCGCACGATGATGCGGCGTTGGGAGAACTGCGCGACCATCCGCTCGGCGTGCTCGTCCAGGGCGAGCTCTGCCGGGTCGACGATCACGTCGACGTCGTCCTGCTCAGCCAGCTCGCGCAGCTCCATCGCCGAGAACCGCACGTCAGCAGGACCGCGCCGGGCGAACAGGTGCACGTCGCGCAGCGGGCTGGCGGCGAGCTGATCGAGCACGGTATCCGGAGTGTCGGTGTGGGTCAGCGCGGAGGCGTGCTTCGCGAGGATGCGCGTCACGTCGAGGGCGACGTTGCCCGCTCCGAGGACGGCGACCGACTCCGCCTCCAGGGGCCAGGTGCGCGGAGCATCCGGATGCCCGTCGTACCAGAACACGAAATCGGCCGCGCCGAAGGAGCCGGGCAGGTGGATGCCGGGAATGTCGAGGTGCACATCCAGGTCGGCTCCCGTCGCCACGATCACCCCGTCGTAGGCCGCGCGGAGGTCTTCGATCTCGACGTCGACGCCGATCTCGACGTTGCACAGCAGCCGGATGCGCGGGTTCACGAGCACGTCGTGCAGGGCGTCGGTGATCTTGCGGATGCGCGGATGATCCGGGGCGACGCCGTAACGGACCAGACCGTAGGGTGCGGGAAGCTTCTCGAACAGGTCGATCGACGCGGTCGGGGCGAGGCCGAGGAGGATGTCGGCGGCGTAGATGCCGGCCGGCCCTGCTCCGACGATGGCGATGCGCGGTTCGGCGACGGTCATGCGTGTTCCCCCTGGGGTGCGAGCGCGGCGATGATCGGGTGGTCGAAGGCGAGCATCCCCGTCTTGGCGGCGCCTCCGGGCGAGCCGATCTCGTCGAAGAACTCGACGTTCGCCTTGTAGTAGTCCTGCCACTCATCGGGCAGGTCGTCTTCGTAGTAGATGGCCTCGACCGGGCACACCGGTTCGCAGGCGCCGCAATCCACGCACTCGTCGGGGTGGATGTACAACGACCGTTCCCCCTCGTAGATGCAGTCGACGGGGCACTCGTCGATGCAGGCCTTGTCCTTCACATCGACGCACGGCAGAGCGATCACATAGGTCATCGCGGGGTCTTCGTTCGGGTCACGCTGTCCTCGTTCGGGTAGATCGGCCCATTTCGGGGCCACAGGACAACCGTAAAACCTCAAGTACACTTGAGGTCAAATCGAGGGAGAGGCATCCGGATGAGCCCGCACGCACCCGACGAGCCGCTGACGATCGGCGAGATGACCCGACGCACCGGGGTCGCCGCCTCCGCCCTGCACTTCTACGAGTCGCTCGGCCTCATCGCCTCGACGCGCACGCCCGGCAATCAGCGCCGCTACGCCCGGCACATGCTGCGGCGGGTCTCGCTCATCACGGTCGCCAAACGCCTCGGTATCCCGCTGTCCGACGTGCAGACGGCCTTCGCCGACGTGCCGCTCACCGAGACCCCGAGCCACGCCGACTGGCAACGGGCCTCACGACGCTGGAAGCGCGAACTCGAGAAGCGCCGCGAGGGCATCGAGCGCCTCGAACGCGAACTCACCGGATGCATCGGCTGCGGCTGCCTGTCGATGAAGGCGTGCGGACTGCTCAACCCCGACGACGCCCTCGCGACCCAGGGCGTGGGCCCGCAGCGACTGCAGGACTGATCCGGCCGCGGCGAGGGTCAGCGCACCTCGAAGTCGGCGGAGAGGAGCACCTCGTCGCGCGAGCTCGGGCCGACCAGCAGCTCGAACGCGCCGGCCTCGACCAGACGCGTGCCGGCGGCATCCACGATCGAGCAGTCGGCGACCGGAAGCTCCACGCGCACGCGGGCGGACTCCCCCGGAGCGATGTCGACCTGGCGGTAGGTCTTCAGCTCCTTGTCGGTCCAGCTCACACTCGTCACAGAGTCGCGCACGTACACCTGCACGGTCTCGCGTACCGGCCGCGTGCCGGTGTTCGCCACCGTGACATGGCCGACGATCGTGTCGGACTCCCCCAGGGAGGTCGCTTCCAGCTCCAGGTCGGAGTACTCCACCGTGGTGTACGACAGCCCCTCACCGAACGTCCAGGCGGGCGACTGCGTGAGGTCGGCATAGCGGTCGCCGTGCTGTCCGCGGATCTGGTTGTAGTACGTCGGCTGCTGGCCCACGTGGCGGGCGAACGAGATCGGCAGGCGGCCCGACGGCTCGACGGCTCCCGAGATGACCTCGGCGAGCGCACGGCCACCCTGCATGCCCGGGTTGGCCGCCCAGATCACGGCGGCGGCCCGGGACGCGGATGCCGGGAGCACGAGCGGCTTCGAGGCGAGCAGCACGATGACGACGGGCTTCCCGGTCGCGATGACGGCGTCGATCAGCGCGTTCTGCCCGCCGATCAGCTCGAGCGTCGCGGTCGAGCGGCCTTCGCCGACGAGCTCGATCCGGTCACCCACGACCGCCACGACCACGTCGGAGTCGGATGCCGCCGCCACGGCTTCCGCGATCAGCTCCGCATCCGGCTCGCAGGCCTTGACCACCGGCGGCCGCGGCTGCTTGTCGGGGAAGAACGGGCCCTTGGGGTCTTCCTCGAGCGTGAGGATGTCGGCACCGCGAGCGTGGGTGACGGTCCAGCCGTCGATCGCCTGCAGACCGTCGAGCACCGTCGCGATCATCTCGCGCGGCTGTCCGTCGAGCCACCCGGCCTGACCCGAGCCGCCGGCCCAGTCGCCGAGCTGCGTCTGCGCGTCGTCGGCGAGCGGCCCGGTGACCGCGACCTTCAGCGGCGCTGCGGGGTCGAGCGGCAGCACCCCGTCGTTCTCGAGCAGCACGAGCGAGCGGCGAGCCGTCTCGAGGTTCAGCTCGGCATGCGCGGCGCTGCCCACCACGGCATCCAGCTCGGTGCCCGGCAACCGCGGGTTCTCGAAGAGTCCGAGCTCGAACTTGAGCGTGAGGATGCGGGCGGCTGCGGCGTCGAAGGCGTCCTCGGCGAGCATCCCCTTCGCCACGGCATCCAGTGCCCCCTCGTAGAAGGCGGGCGTCGTCATGATCATGTCGTTGCCGGCCCGCGCCGCCGCAGCGGCCGCGTGCGTGATGTCGGGCTGGATCCGCTGCTCCCACACCATGCGTCCGACGTTGTCCCAGTCGGTGATGAGCGTTCCGGTGTACCCCCACTCGCCACGCAGCACGTCGCTGAGCAGCCAGTCGTTCGTCGTGATCGGCACGCCGTCGGTGGTCTGGTAGCCGAGCATGAACGTGCGGCATCCCTCGCGGGCGACGCGCTCGAACGGCGGCAGGAACCAGGAGCGCAGCTTGCGCCGCGAGATGTCGGCCTCGCTCGCATCGCGCCCGCCCTGGGTCTCGGAGTACCCGGCGAAGTGTTTGGCGGTCGCGAGGATCGCGGTGGGGTCGTCGAGGCCGTCGCCCTGGTAACCGCGCACCATCGCCGATGCCAGCTCGCCGATCAGGAACGGGTCTTCGCCGAAGGTCTCGCTGATGCGACCCCAGCGCAGGTCGCGGGCGATGCACAGCACGGGCGAGAACGTCCAGTGGATGCCGGTGATCGCCACCTCCTCGGCCGTCGCGCGGGCCACCCGCTCGAGCAGGTCGGCGTCCCACGACGCGGCCATGCCCAGCTGGGTCGGGTAGATCGTGGCTCCCGGCCAGAACGAGTGCCCGTGGATGCAGTCCTCCGCCACGAGCAGCGGGATGCGGAGCCGGGTCTGCGCCGTCAGCACGTTGGCCTGCAGGATGCGCTCGGGAGAGGTGTGCAGGATCGAGCCCGCGTGCCGCCGGGCGATGTGGTCGTCGAGGTCGTCGCGCGCGTCGAGCTGCAGCATCTGCCCGACCTTCTCCTCGAGCGTCATCCGGCTGAGGAGGTCGGCCACGCGCTCGGGGATCGAGAGGGCGGGGTCCTGGTAGGGAAGAACGGTGGTCAGGGTCTGAGAGGTCATCACTTCGTGTTCTGGGTCGAGGTCTTCGAGGAGTCGGAGGTGTCGGGCGAGGCCGCCGACGTTACGGGATCGGGGCTCTTCTGCGGCAGGGGCACGCTGCGGACGGCCGTGACGGCGTCGTTCACGTTCAGCCCCTTCTTCTTCATCGCCCTGGCCCGCTCTCCGGCGGAGCGCAGGCGCGGGTTGACGTACTCGTCGATGCCGAAGTTGATGAGAGAGAGGGCGACGCCGATGATGGCGATGCAGAGCCCTGCGGGCACGTACCACCACCACAGCCGCGGGAACGCGCCGTTCTGCTGCGCCCAGAACAGGATGGTGCCCCAGTTGAGGTTGCTCACCGGGATCACGCCGATGAAGGCCAGGGTCGTGAGACCGAGGATGGCCGCCGTCACGGTGCCGACGAAGCTCGAGGCGATGAGTGCCATGAGGTTCGGCAGCATCTCGACCGTGATGATGCGGCGCAGCGGCTCTCCGTTGGCCCGGGCAGCTTGGATGAAGTCGCGGTTGCGCAGCGACATCGTCTGGGCGCGTAGCACGCGCGCACCCCACGCCCACCCGGTGAGCCCGAGCACCGCGGCGATCACGATCAGCGGCGGGTTCTCGAACTGCGAGGCGATGATGATGATGAGCGGGATGCCGGGGATCACCAGGAACACGTTGGTCAGCGCCGAGAGCGACTCGCTCTTCCAGCCGCGCACGTAGCCGGCGATCACACCGATCGTGATGGCGATGATCGTGGCGATGAACGCGGCGAGGAAGCCGACGACGATGACGCCGCGGGTGCCGTAGATGATCTGGCTCAGCACATCCTCCCCCATGTGGGTCGTGCCCAGCCAGTGCTCCCACGAGGGCGGCTGGCGGAGCGCGGTGCGGTCCTTCTGGGTCGGCCCGTAGGGCGCGATCCAGGGGGCGAGGATCGCGACGAGAACGAACACCCCGAGGATGATGAGCCCGGCGATCGACTTGGGATTGCGGAACATCGCGAACGCCTGGGCGAGCTGCGACCAGAACGTCTTGCGCGGCGGTGCGCCGGCCGGCGGGGTGCGCAGGGTCGCGGTCTCGGGCATACCGGAGACGACGGCCGATCCGTCGGGCGCGGTGCTCGCTGCGGTGGTGGGAACGGTCATGTCAGGACTCCATCTGGCGCGTGCGCGGGTCGAGGTAGGCGTAGACGACATCCGCGAGGATGTTGGCCACGAGCACCGACAGCGTGATCACGAGGAACACGCCCTGCATGAGGGCGAAGTCCTTGGCGTTGGTCGCATCGAGCAGCAGCTTGCCGACACCCGGATAGCTGAACACCATCTCCATCACGATCGTGCCGCCGACGATGAAACCGATCGACAGCGCGAAGCTCTGGATCTGCGGCAGCACCGCGTTGCGGGCGGCATAACCCCAGAGCACCCGCTTGTTGGGCATGCCCTTCGCCTGCGCGACCGTGATGTAGTCGTCGTCGAGCACGGTCAGCATCATGTTGCGCATGCCGAGCACCCAGCCGCCGAGCGACGCGACCACGATGGTCAGCGCCGGCAGGGTGCCGTGCATGATCACCTGGCCGATGAAGTCGAAGCTCCACTCCGGGGACTGCCCCTTGTCGTAGGCGTGCGAGGAGGGGAACCACTTCAGGGTCGACGAGAAGATCGCGATGGCGATGAGCCCGAGCCAGAAGTACGGGATGGTGTTGAAGAACGTCGTGACGGGGATGATCGCGTCGAGCCTGCTGCCGCGCTTCCACCCCACGATCGCACCCGCGACCGTGCCGATCGTGAACGAGATGATCGTCGCGATGCCGACGAGTCCCAGCGTCCACGGCAGCGCGGCGGCGAGCACCTCGGCGACCGGGCGCAGGCCGTGCAGCGTCGAGATGCCGAGGTCGCCACGCAGCAGCATCCCCCAGTACTCGATGTACTGCTGCCAGATCGACTTGTCGGTGTCGATTCCGAGCAGGATGCGCAGCGCTTCCTCGGCCTCGGGGCTCACGCTGCGGTTGCGCGCGAGGTAGGAGCTGACCGCGTCGCCCTTCATGAGGCGCGGCAGGAAGAAGTTGATCGTGATGGCCGCCCACAGGGTGAAGAGGTAGAAGCCCGCGCGTCCGGCGAAGAAGCGCCACGGGACCTTGCGGCTTCCGCGCTCGGCCGTGGTCGCGGTGGTGCCGACCTCGAGGGCGTCGCGCGCGACGAGGTCGTCGTCGTCGAGCTGGGGGAACGCGGTGCTCACAGTGCGCCTCCGTTCGATGCTGCCTGTGCGAAGAACTTGTCCGGGTCGGGGGAAGCCGATCGCAGTTCGCGCGTGTACGGGTCCTGCGGGTCGAGGATCACGTCGTCGGCGGCGCCGTACTCCACGACGCGGCCCTGGTTGAGGACCATGATCTCGTCGCTGAAGTGGCGGGCGGTCGCCAGGTCATGGGTGATGTAGAGCACGCCGAGCCCCTCCTCGCGCTGCAGGTCGGCGAGCAGGTTCAGCACACCGAGCCGGATGGAGACGTCGAGCATCGAGACGGGCTCGTCGGCGACCAGGAGCGAGGGACGCGAGGCCAGGGCGCGGGCGATCGCCACGCGCTGCCGCTGCCCGCCGGAGAGCTCGTGCGGGCGACGGTCGATCACGGCATCCGCATCCAGCCGCACACGGTCGAGGAGTCGGCGCACCTCGTTCTCGGTCTCCTTCTTCGACACCACATCGTCGAGCCGGATCGGGCGCTCCAGGTGGTAGCGGATCGAGTGGTACGGGTTGAGCGAGGCGAACGGATCCTGGAACACCATGCGCAGCTGCTGCCGATACTTCCGCAGCCCCTTTCCGCGGCGGGGGATCGGCGTGCCGTCGAGCAGCACCTCGCCGCTGGTCGGGGTCTCGAGCTGGGTGAGGATCTTCGCGATCGTGGACTTGCCGCTGCCGGACTGGCCGACCAGGCCGATCGTCTGGCCGGAGGTGAGGGTGAAGCTCACGTCATCGAGCGCCTTGATCTGTCCGGCGCCGCGGACGTTGTACGCCTTGGTCACCTGTCGGAATTCGAGGGTGGTCATCGCACCAGCACCCCTCTCTCCCCGGTCAACCGGGGGAACGACGACAGCAGCGTCTTCGTGTACTCGTGCTCGGGCTGGGTCCAGATGCGCTCGGCGGTCGCGAGCTCGATGATCTCGCCCTCGCGCATGATCGCGATCCGGTCGCTGATCTCCAGGAGGAGCGGGAGGTCGTGGGTGATGAAGATCACCGAGAAGCCGAACTCGTGCCGCAGCTGCGAGATCTGCTTCAGGATCTCCCGCTGCACCAGCACGTCGAGCGCGGTCGTCGGCTCGTCCATCACCATGAGCTGGGGCCGCAGGGCGAGGGCCATCGCGATCATCACGCGCTGGCGCATGCCGCCGGACAGCTCGTGGGGGAAGGACCGGATGCGCTGGCGTCCGACCTTCACGATCTCGAGCAGCTCCTCGGCCTCGGCGCGGCGCTGCTTGCGGTTCATGTCGGGGCGGTGGATCTCGAACACGTCCTCCAGCTGCGAGCCGATCGTCGCGACCGGGTTCAGGGCGTTCATCGCTCCCTGGAACACCATCGACACCTTGTCCCAGCGGAACCGCTGCATGGCATCCACGTCGAGCGCATTGATGTCGATGTCGACACCGGTCGCATCGTGGAAGGTCACGCTGCCGCTGGTGATGACGGCCGGGGCACGCAGCAGGCGCTGCAGCCCGTAGGCGAGCGTGGTCTTGCCGCATCCGCTCTCGCCGGCGAGTCCGAGGATCTCACCGCGCTGCAGTTCAAGGGTCACGTTCTTCACCGCCTCGACGGGCGGGTCGACGTCGTACACGACCGAGAAGTCGCGCACGCTGAGCAGGGGGTCTGGCATGGGGGTGTCCTTCGGGTGGGGCGTCCCCGCGGCGCGTTTCGTCTCGTCGCTCCGCTCCTCGCTCAACGACCGATGGGGTGTCCGGTCGTTGAGCGAGCGAAGCGAGACGAAACGCGCCGCAGGATGGTGCTTACTCGGCGGGCTTGAGCTTCGTGAGGATCTGCACGATGTTCTGCTGCGTCGGGTCGGCGGACGCATACGGGTCCTCCTCCGACGGCCAGCCCACGTAGTTGCGGGTGTTGAACTCGCCCAGCAGCGGGTGCGCGCCCAGCGGGATGGCCGGCACCTGCTCGGCGAAGATCGTCTGCAGCGTGTCGAGTGCCGCGGTGCGCTCCTCGTCGGACGAGGCGTTGGCGTACGAGTTCAGCGCGGCCGTCGCCTCGGGGTCGTCGAAGCGGCCGAAGTTGAAGCCGGCCTTGCCGTCCGAGATCCAGCGCGGGTCCATGGTCGAGGTGTAGAGGCCGTAGGCCGTGCCGCTGTCCTCGAGCCAGTGGATGATCGCGGAGAAGGTGCCGTTGTCGCGCGGGTCCGCCCAGCCGCCCCAGTCGGGCATGTCGATCTTGACCTCGGCGCCGATGGCATCGGTCACGTCTTCGGCGATGAGCTCCTGCGCGGTGTTCCAGTCGCTCCACCCGGAGGGGACGGAGAGCGTGAACGAGACGGGCGCACCGTCGGGGTCGATCAGCGCGTCGTCCTTCCAGGTGTAGCCGGCGGTCTCGAGCAGGTCGCGCGCCTTCTCGGCATCGACCGAGTAGTCCACGTCCTTGAATTCGGGCTGGATCTCGTCTTCGAGGATCGACGACAGTCCGGTCACCGACCAGACGGCCTCGCTGGCACCCTCGCGGGCGATGTCGACGTAGGCGTCGCGGTCGATCACCCAGGCGAGCGCCTGACGGAAGGCCGGGTCGTCGAACGGCTTCTGCTGCAGGTTCATGAACAGCGTCGCCGAGCCGGTGGTGGGAGCTGCCCAGAACTTGTTGTGCTCGGGGTCGACCGACAGGAACTGCTCCTCGATCTGCGGGATGAACGCCTGCGCCCAGTCGGCGTCGCCGTTGGCGAGAGCGGTGGTCAGCGCGGTGTTGTCGCCGTACGAGACGTAGTGCAGCTGGGGTACCGAGAGGTCGCCGCCCCAGTAGTCGTCGCGGGCGTCGAGCGTGACCGACTCGGTCGACCAGTTCGACAGCACGTAGGGACCGGTGCCGACCAGGTCGTCACCCTTGACGGGGTTCGTGGCCGGGTCGTCGAGGTTCTCCCAGATGTGCTTCGGAACGATCGGCACGTGCAGGGCGCGGGCCTGGTTGACGTACTTCGACGCGGCGAAGGTCAGCACGACGTTGTCGCCCTCGACCACGGCGCTGTCGAGCTGGAGGCCGGCCGTGTCCAGCGCGGGCGTGGAGGCGAGCTCGTACGAGTAGACGATGTCGTCGGCGGTGAACGGCTCGCCGTCGCTCCAGGTGACATCCTTGCGCGGCACGACCGTGAGGACGGTGTAGTCGTCGTTCCACTCGATGCTCTCGGCGAGCCAGGGGGTGACTCCGCGGTCGCCGGTCTGGTTCACGAGGGCGAGGGTCTCGAAGATCACCTTGCCGTAGCCGTACTTCGAGGCGGACGAGTCGCCGACGAACGGGTTGTTGGATTCGGTGGTGATCGCGCCGTCGGGCTTCGCGATCGTGAGGGCGGCGCCGCCGGCAGCACTGCCGGAGTCGTCGTTCCCTCCGGCGGAGCATCCGGCGAGGGCCGAGATACCGAGGGCGGTGATCGCGGTCGCCGCGATCAGAGACTTTCTGAGCTTCATTGCTTCTCCTTGGGCACGGTCGTTGTGCTGTGTCGCCGGTGGATGGGGGTCCGCCGGCCGTCGTGATTTGCTTACTGTCGAGAAAGTAAGCTTCCGTGAGGTTACCGAGGAGTAAGTTGGATCGCAAGCACGGCTTGCGAGAGAGAGGAGGCCGCGATGGCAGACAGTGACCAGACCGTCCGCGTGCGCCCGGCGACCCTCGCGAAACGCGAGCAGATCCTCAAGGCGGCGGTCGAGATCTTCGGCAACAAGGGCTCGACCAACGGCACCCTCGCCGACGTCGCCGACCAGGTCGGGATCACCCATGCCGGGGTGCTCCATCACTTCGGGTCGAAGCAGAAGCTGCTGCTCGAGGTGCTCTCGTACCGCGACCAGACAGACGTCGCCGAACTCGCCGAGAAGCACATCCCCGGCGGCCCCGAGCTCTTCCTGCACCTGGTGCGCACGGCGTACGCGAACGAGCGGCGGCCCGGCATCGTGCAGGCGTACACCGTGCTCTCATCGGAATCCGTGACCGACGACCACCCCGGACGCGAGTACTTCGAGGACCGGTACACGACACTGCGCCGCGAGGTCACCGCCGCCTTCCACGAGCTGTGCGCCCAGGAGGGCGTGCGTGATCCCGACACGATCGCCGACGCGGCGGCCGCGATCCTCGCGGTGATGGACGGGCTGCAGCTCCAGTGGCTCCTCCACCCGGGGACCGTCGAGCTGGGCGGGGCGAGCGAGTTCGCGATCCGGGCGATCGTGAACGCGGTGCTGCATCCCGGGCCCGAGCTGTCGACGTACAGCCACCCCTGATCCCACCGGGCGCCACCGCTAGGCTCGGGCCATGACGATCGACCTCGAAGCGCTGTACATCGACCTGCATCAGCATCCGGAGCTCTCGTTCCAGGAGACGCGCACCGCCGGCATCGCCGCCCAGCACCTGCGCGATCTCGGTCTCGAGGTCGAAGAAGGTGTGGGCGTCACCGGCGTCATCGGCGTGCTGCGCAACGGCGACGGGCCGGTCGTGTGGGCGCGCGCCGACATGGACGCGCTGCCGGTCGAGGAGCAGACCGGGCTCGCCTACGCCAGCACCGCACACGGCGTCGACCCTGCGGGGACGACCGTCCCCGTCATGCACGCCTGCGGCCACGACATGCACGTCACGGCGATGATCGGCGCCGTCGAGAAGCTCGTCGCCGAGCGCGACCAGTGGTCGGGCACGCTCGTCGTGGTGATCCAGCCGGCCGAGGAGTACGGCGCTGGCGCGCGGGCGATGCTCGACGCCGGCGTCCTCGACCGCTACCCGAAGCCCGACATCGTGCTCGGGCAGCACGTGACCCCGCTGCCCGCCGGCATCATCGGCGTGCGCAGCGGCACCCAGATGGCGGCATCCGACGGCCTGACCGTGACGCTGCACGGGCGCGGCGGCCACGGTTCCCGCCCGCACGCCACCATCGACCCGGTGGTCATGGCCGCGGCGACCGTGATGCGTCTGCAGACCATCACCTCACGCGAGATCGACCCGCAGGGCGTGGCCGTCGTGACGGTCGGCTCGATCCACGCCGGACTCAAGAACAACATCATCCCCGCGGAGGCGAAGCTCGAACTCAGCCTGCGCTACCCGAACGAAGAGGCGCGCGAGAAGGTGCTCTCGAGCGTCGAGCGCATCGTGCGGGCCGAGGCCGCGGCATCCGGCGCCGAGCGGGAGCCCGAGATCCGCACCGACCACACCCTGCCGGCCACGATCAACGACGAGGATGCCACGGCGCGGGTGACCGCAGCTCTGCAGCGTGCCCTCGGCGAGGCATCGGTCATCGACCCCGGCATGTTCACCGGCAGCGAGGACGTCTCGTGGTTCGCGCGGGATGCCGGGGCGCCGCTGGTGTTCTGGTTCTGGGGCGGCATCGACCCGGTCCGTTTCGCGGAGGCGAGCGCGGCCGGGCGCCTGGAGAAGGACATCCCGACCAACCACTCCCCCTTCTTCGCCCCCGAGATCCACCCGACGATCGAGGTCGGCGTGACGGCACTGTCGGCCGCAGCGCGGGAGTTCCTCGGCTAGACCGCGGGCTCGGCTCGGCTGCGGGGGTCGCGCTCCCGTCGGAGACACGCGCTTCCGTCGGCCTTCTGCCGCAATACGGCCGACGGAAGTGCGGATCTCCGCGGCCGGTGCGGCGCGCGTGAGCGCGTGTCCCCCGAATGGCCGATGGCGGGGGTGTCGGATGTCGGCCATGATGACCATATGGTTCCTCGGAAGGGCTCTGCCTCGAGGTCGGAGCGGACTTTCATGGAGGTACCTCGTGCTCATGCCGTACGCCCTCGGTGACGGGCCCTGTCGTTGACCGCGCCGAATCAACCGACGGACGATCTCTCCGACTTCGCGGATTTGATGACCCGCGAGCAGGAGTTCGCCTCCCCTCGTGATCTCGATCCAGAGGCCCACAGGCGACGCCGACGCCGGGGACTCATCATCACCGCGGTCTGTGTGGTGCTCCTGCTGGCTGCGACCGGAGGATACGTCGCGTGGGCTCTCACCGCGCCGGTGAACCCGCCGGCGGTGACCACACAGGTACCGCCGGTCCCAGTCGGCGGCGCTGCGGCCCTCGCCGCGGTTCCCGCGTCCGCCTCGGCGATCAGCATCTCCGGCGCGGACGAGTACCTGGGTGAGGGGGCGAGCGGAATCTGGTCGTCGAGCGGGACCGGCGATCCGCTCCCCATCGCGAGCATCACCAAGCTCATCACCGCACTGGTCATCCTCGACGCCGTCCCACTCGCCTCCGCCGACGACCCCGGGCCCACGATCACCTTCAGCAAGGCCGACCACGACCTCTACGACAGGTACTACGTGCAGGGCGCGACCATCGCCCCCATGCCCACGGGCACGTCGATGTCGCTGCACGATGCCCTCGCGACCATGCTGATCCCGTCGGCGAGCAACTACGCCGAGGCACTGTCATCCCGGATCTTCGGATCGCAGAACGCGTTCCTCGGCGCGACTCGCGATTGGCTCTCCGCCCACGGCTTGACGGGCACCACGATCACCGAGCCCACCGGCATCAGCCCGCGCAATACGAGCACGACTGCCGACCTCCTGGCCATCGGGAAGCTGGCCGCGGCGAATCCGACCATCGCTCAGATCGTCGCGACCTCATCGATCTCCCTCCCCGGCGCCGGCCAGCTGCACAACACCAACGGCCTGCTCGGAACGAGCGGGATCACGGGGCTGAAGACGGGCACCCTGGGCCACGGCACGTACAGCCTGCTGTACACCGCGACTCTCGTCGTGGGCACCGCCGAACCGCTCGCGGTGACCGGCGTCATCCTCGGAGGACCGACGCGCGAGTCCGTGAACGGCAGCGTGCTCGCGACCCTGGACAGCATCCGTACCGGCTTCCATGAGGTGCCGGTCGCGACAACCGGACAGGAGGTCGGCACGATCTCGACGCCTTGGGGCTCCACCGCGCAGCTGGTCATCGGCGAGGATGCGGCGATCTTCACCTGGTCGGACACCCCGATCATCGCGACGATGGACATCGAGACCCCGCCGACCTACCGCGACGGCTCGGTCGTCGGCAGCGTCACCTGGACCGCCGGACCGCACACCGTCACCGCCCCGGTCGCGATCAAGGGGAGTGTCGACGCACCGTCCGAGTGGTGGCGGCTCACGCACCCGTCCGAGCTCGGGTCAGCGACGGGAGACTGAGGGCTGAGGCGGCCCGCTCGTGCGAGCGCGGGTCCCACTCCCGTCGGTGAATCGCACTCCCGTCGGCCGTCGTGCCACGAAACGTACGAGGGAAGTGCGATTGGCCGCAGCAGGCGCGAGCAGTGACGACGCGAGCCGGTGTCCGTCGGCTAGACCCCGACGACCCGCGGGTCGACAGGCGCGGGCGGAGCAGAGCGCGGCGCCGGGGGCGGCGGCGGGGCGAGCTGGCGCTGCGGCACACCGTGCGCCTCACGATGCAGGCGCTCCATGCGGCTGTCGAGCTCGGAGGCGGCATCCGCGGCGTCGGACAGGCTGTCGACCAGGTGCGAGGGCACCTGGTTCGAGAACTTGTAGTAGATCTTGTGCTCGAGGCTGGCCCAGAAGTCCATCGCGATCGTGCGGAACTGCACCTCGACCGGAACCGACAGCGCGCCGGTCGACAGGAACACGGGCACCTCGATGATCGCGTGCAGGCTCTTGTAGCCGTTGGCCTTCGGGTGCGCGATGTAGTCCTTGACGGTGCGCACCGTGACGTCGTCCTGCGCGGTGAGCAGGTCGAACAGGCGGTAGACGTCGGCGACGAAGCTGCACGTCACGCGCACGCCGGCGATGTCGGTGATCTCGGCGCGGATGCGGTCGAAGTCGGGCTCGTCGATTCCCTTGCGGGCGATCTTCTCGACGATGCTGTCCGGCGACTTCAGTCGGCTCTTCACATGCTCGATCGGGTTGTACGCGTGGTCGTGCGTGAACTCGTCGCGGAGGATCGAGATCTTGGTCTCGACCTCGCGCATCCCGAACTCGTACTCGCGCAGGAACCGCTGCAGCTCGTCACGCAGCACGCGGGCCTGGTTGATCGTGTCCTCGGTGACGTGAACGGTCGACATGACATCGACGTTACGCGTTCGTGATCGGAAACCGCTGTGGATGCGCGATGTCCTCACGACTCACATGCGGCGGGCTCCGGGGCGCGGGGCTGCGACGTCCGCCCGCGCGTCGACGAGGTGCTGGCCGGAGAGGACACCGGGCAGGCCGCGCCCGGAGCGGGTCGTGAACAACAGGACGACCGCGACGAGGAACAGCACGGCCGCCGCGAACCCGAAGATCCCGCCGGGCAGCTGAAGAGCGCTGATCCCTCCGATGCCGCCCGCCCAGCGCAGGAGGCGCGCGAACGGTGCCGGCAGACGCGATCCCGTGTAGCGGAGCTGCACGGCGATGTCACCGATCGAACGCCCGCCGATCAGGATCAGCACCAGGAACAGTGCGGACGGGACGATCGTGGCCGCCGCGGACGAGAGAGTGCCGTCGAGCACCGCGGCGCGGTCCTTCACGACGAACTCGAGCCAGACCTGCACGGTCACGCCGGCGCCCATGCTCAGGAATCCGTAGGCGAGGAAGTCGCACAGCATCGCGAGGGCGCGGCGACCGCGGGTGACCGGACGGGGAAGGTCGGCGTCGGGGCGCGCCTCCGCGCCGCGCAGCGACCGCGGGACGACCAGCGCCACGGTGCAGCCGACGACGGCGCCGAGGGTGTTCGTCATCAGATCACCCACGTCGAAGAAGCGATACGCGCAGGGATAGACCCCCCACACGCCGGTCAGCTGCGTCGTCTCGATCAGCAGCGACAGTCCGAATCCGGCGGCGAACGCCACCAGGATGCCGCGACCGGCGAGGACCCGCACGAAGAAGCCGAGCGGGAGGAACAGCAGCACGTTGAACACCAACTGCAGCAGGGCCGGCTGCCGCAGCGGGTTGCCCGGCGCCGCGAACGCCTTCTGCACGTCGCGCACGACCGACATCGGATCGGTGATCGCCCCGACGCAGCGGATCGTGTCCGGGTCGGGCAGCGGAAGCAGGGTGTACGTCCAGATCGCCCAGAAGTAGATCAGGGCCGACAGCCAGAGCAGAGTGCGCCCGAGGCCGAGTCGCCCGCGCCGCCGGTAGCTGATCGCCACGAACGGCACGAACAGGAGGATGCCGAAAGCCACTCCGATCGCGATGGCGATGAACCCGAGCAGCACCTGATCTTCCACAGCGTGCCAGTGTAGCCGCGGCCGTAAGGATTCCGTGAGGGACCCGCATCCGACCGTAGGGATTCCGTGAGGATCGCGTGAGGATGCCGTCAGCAGGCGTAGTGTCGCCGGACGTGTCCAACGAAAACAGGGAGAGCGCGGACGCGCCCCCGCGCGCGAAGCGCATCATCATCGGGGAACCGCTGACGAGCCAGCAGGTCGACGACCAGCTGCTCCCCAAGCGCATGGCACTGCCGATCTTCGCGTCGGACGCGCTGAGCTCCGTGGCCTACGCGCCACAGGAACTCGTGATGATCCTGCTGATCGGTGGACTCACCTTCCTCTCCTTCACGCCGCTCGTCGCGATCTCGGTCGTGGTGCTGCTGATCGTGGTCGTGCTCAGCTACCGGCAGCTCATCAAGGCCTACCCCTCGGGCGGCGGCGACTACGAGGTCGCGTCGAAGAATCTGGGCGAGATCCCCGGCGTGATCGTCGCCGCGGCCCTCCTGGTCGACTACGTCCTGACCGTGGCGGTGTCGGTCGCCTCCGGCGTCGACAACATCATCTCGGCGGTGCCCGGGCTCGACCCGTTCCGCGTGGAGCTCGCGGTCGGCTTCGTGATCCTCATCATCGTCGTGAACCTGCGCGGGGTCCGCGAAGCGTCTCTCGTCTTCGCGATCCCGACGTACGTCTTCATCGCCTCGGTCGGCATCATGATCGTCACCGGCCTGATCCGCACGTTCCTGGGCGACGCCCCCGTCGCCTCGAGTGCGGACTTCTCCGTGCAGGCCGAGAGTCTCAGCCAGGCCGCCGTGATCCTGCTGATCCTGCGCGCGTTCTCGAGCGGTTGCTCCGCCCTCACCGGCGTCGAGGCCGTGTCGAACGGGGTGCCCGCCTTCCGGGCGCCCAAGGTACGCAACGCCCAGTCGACCCTCGTGCTGATGGGGTCGATCGCCGCCTGCTTGTTCGCCGGGCTCACCGCGCTCGCCCTCATCACCGGCGTGCACTACGCCGAGAACCCGTGCGACCTGATCGGGTTCGACTGCACGAACCCGCAGCCGAGCCTGATGGCGCAGATCGCCTCGGCGACGTTCGGCGGCGGCAGCATCGCCTTCTTCATCGTGCAGGCCGCGACCGCGTGCGTGCTGCTGCTCGCCGCGAACACCGCCTTCAACGGGTTCCCGCTGCTGGGCGCCGTGCTCGCCCGCGACGGCTACGCCCCGAAGTCGCTCAACACCCGCGGCGACCGCCTGGTGTTCTCGAACGGCATGATCCTGCTGGGCATCGCCGCGATCGCGGTGCTCGTCGTGTTCCAGGCGAAGCTCACCACCCTGATCCAGCTGTACATCATCGGTGTGTTCGTGTCGTTCTCGCTCGGCCAGATCGGCATGGTGCGGCACTGGCGACGGGTGCTGCGCGGACCGGTGGAGGACAAAGCAGAATCCGGCATCGACGGAGCATCCGCCTCCGATCGTCGTTCGGCGAAGATCGGGCTCATCATCAACTCGGCCGGCGCAGTGATGACCGTGCTCGTGCTGCTGATCGTGACGATCACCAAGTTCACGCACGGCGCCTACCTGGTGTTCTTCGCGATCCCGATCCTCGCCTTCCTCATGCTGGGCGTGAAGCGGTACTACCGCGACGTCGAGCACGAGATCGCGATCGACGACACCACCAAGTTCGGCGCGACCGGCGACCTCGCGATCGTGCTCGTGAACCGACTGCAGAAGCCCGTCGTGAAGGCCATCGACTATGCGATCGCGGCCAAGCACGGCAAGACACTCGCGGTGCACGTGGCCGTCGCCTCCGACGACGCCGCCACGCTGCAGCAGGAGTGGGCCGACCACCTCGTGCCCATCCCGCTCGTGATCGTCGAGTCGCCGTACCGCTCGTTCGCGCAGCCGGTCACCCAGTTCATCAAGCAGTACCGCGAGAAGCACGGCTCGTCCGTCGTGACCGTCTACCTACCGCAGTACATCGTGGGGCACTGGTGGGAGTCGTTCCTGCACAACCGTCGCGCCCGCCGCCTCGCCAACCAGCTGATGCTCGTGCACGGGGTGTCGATCACCCTCGTGCCCTGGCTGCTCGACTCGTCGGAGCTCATCTACGGCCGTCGTTCCCGCCCGCTGCCCGGTCAGGAGCGTGCCGGGCGGCCCGTGGTCGTCAACGGCCGCCGCGCGCACCGGCCCGCGGGTCCGCCGCAGGAGTAGGCGCGCCGCGGCTCTCGTCACACTCCGGCGAGCACCGAACCGAGGATGCCGGCGGCCTCGGCGAAGCGCGTAGGGTCGGCATTCGCGTAGTTGAGCCGCACGTACGAGCCGGAGGGCTCGGCGGGGAACCACTCGGATCCCGGTGAGATGATCACGCCGCGCACCTCGCAGTCGCGGACGATCTGCACGACATCCGTCCCCTCGGGGAGCCGCACCCACAGGTTCAGGCCGCCTGCCGGGATGCCCTCGACCTGCGCCGACGGGGCGTGCTCGGCCAGGCTCGACACCAGAAGGTCGCGGCGCGCGCGCAGGTGCTCGCGGAACCCGCGCAGGTGCGTGCGCCAGGCGGGCTGCGTGATCACGTCGAGCGCGGCGGCCTGCAGCAGCCCGCTCACGTACATGGACTCCGCCGCACGGTCGGCCAGGATCCGCTCTCGCGCAGGCCCCCGGGCGATCACGGCCGCGACGCGCAGGGCGGGCGAGGCGCTCTTGGTGAGGGAGCGCAGGTACACGACATGGCCGTCGTCGTCGGATGCGGCGATCGGTCGCGGCTCGGCATCGATCCCCAGGTCGTGCGCCCAGTCGTCCTCGATCAGGAAGGCCCCATGCTGGCGCACGGTCTCGAGAACGGCCTCCCCCGTCGCGGTCGACCACTGCGCGCCGGTCGGGTTGGCGAACGTCGGCTGCGCGTAGAACGCTCGGGCACCCGTCTGCGCGAACGCCCGCTCCACGTCATCCGGATCGGGGCCCTGGGGGCCGGAGGGGATCGGCACCAGCACGACACCCGCCTGCGCGGCGGCGAGCAGCGCGCCCCAGTAGGTGGGTGACTCGACGAGCAGCGGCTGCCCAGGGCCCACGACCGCACGGAAGATCGAGCTCAGCCCGCTCTGACTGCCCGAGATGACGAGAGCATCGCGCGCCGATGCGGGTGTGACGCCGGCGGGGGCGGTGGCGGCCAGCTCTCCCGCGAACCAGGCCTGCAGCTCCGGCAGCCCCGCGGCAGGCGACCGGGTCAGCGCGGCGTCGGTGCGTGCGGCACGCACGAGCGCCTGCCGCACGAGCCGCTCCGGCAGCAGCTCGACCGCGGGGTAGCCGGAGTGGAGCCCGATCGCATCTGGGGACACTGTGCGCTGCGTGGACGACAGGCCCGCGAGTCCGGCGGGCGCCGTGCCGAGCGCTGCGGTCTGCCAGCCGTAGTCGGCTGAGCGGGCGGGGCGGATCGCGCGGACGAACGTGCCTGCGCCCGGACGCGACTCCACCAGCCCGAGCCGGACGAGCTGCTGCATCGCCTTCTGCACGGTGACCGGGCTCGCCCCGTACTCGGCCATCAGTGCACGGTTCGACGGCACTCGCGCGCCCGGCGAGGCGGAGGAGATCCATGCACGGACACCGGCGACGATCCGGTCACTGCTATCCTGACTCATGAAAGTAGAGAGTAGCGTTATCGCTCCGCGATCGACAGTGCTATCGACGCACGCCGGCCTCTGGTGGGGGCTACTCGGCGTCACCGCCTTCTCGTTCACCCTCCCGTTCACACGGATCGCCGTCGACGGCCTCTCCCCGCTGTTCATCGGCGCAGGGCGCGCGGTCGTCGCCGCCCTCCTCGCCGGAATCGCCCTGGCCGCGACACGACAGCACATCCCGACGCGAGTGCAGTGGTGGCGACTGGCCATCGTCGCCGGCGGAGTCGTGGCCGGATTCCCGCTGCTCACCTCGTTCGCGATGACCACGACCCCCGCCAGTCACGGCGCCGTCGTGATCGGCCTGCTGCCCGCCGCGACCGCCGTCGCCGTGGTGGTCCGCACCGGCGAGCGCCCGAACCGCTCCTTCTGGATCTTCGCGACCCTCGGCGCGGTCGCCGCCGTCGTGTTCGCCGCCCTGCAGAACGGCGGACTCGGATCCCTCACCACTGCAGACCTGCTGCTGTTCGGAGCCGTGCTGGCCGCAGCGATCGGCTATGCGGAGGGCGGTCTGCTCTCCCGCGAGCTCGGCTCCTGGCAGACCGTGTCGTGGGCACTCATCGTCGCCGCTCCCCTCATGGTCGTCCTCACCGTGGTGTCGGCGATCCAGCAGCCACCCGCAGCGAGCCCCGTGCAATGGCTCGCCTTCGCCTACCTTGCCGCGGTGAGCATGTTCCTCGGATTCTTCGCCTGGTACCGCGGACTCGCGATCGGACCGATGGCGCAGGTGAGCCAGATCCAGCTCGTCCAGCCCGTGATGAGCATCGCGTGGGCCGCCCTCCTGCTGCACGAGCCGATCGGCTGGGCCACCGCCGTCGGAGGTCTCGCCGTCATCGCCTGCGCCGCGCTCGCGGTGCGCACCCGCCTGAAAGTCCACCCCCGAACCGAACGGCCGCCCCGAGAAGAGGAGTCCTGATGCGCCACACACCCCGCTATCTGATGACCGACCCCGACGAGGTCAAGCGCCTCATCCGCGGCAACCCGTGGGCGGCGTTCGTCTCCCCGACGAGCACCGGACTCGTCGCCTCGCACTACCCCGCGCTGCTCATCGAGGACGAGGAGGGCATCGTGATCGCCAGCCATTTCGGACGGCCCGACGATGAGCTCCACGAACTCGGTCGGCACGAGGTTCTCGTGATCATCCAGGGGCCGCACGACTACGTCTCACCGAGCCTGTATGCGCCGGGCGACCTGGTCCCCACGTGGAACCACGTGACCGCGCACCTCTACGGCACCCCCGAGATCCTCAGCGAGGAGGAGAACTACGCCATGCTCACGCAGTTGACCGACCACTTCGAGAACGGGCAGGACCACGGCCGGCATCTGTCGGAGGACGAGCCGGGCACCCGCCGAGCGGCGAAGGGCACGGTCGGTCTGCGGATGCGCGTCGCCCGCTTCGACGCGCGCGCCAAGCTCAGCCAGAACAAGCCGCCCGAGGTGCGCGACAACATCACCGCGCGGTTCGCCGAGACGAACAGCGCACTCGCGTCGGAGATGCGGCGGGTCAGCGGGGAGCGACCGTGATCGGTCTCTAGATGCAGGCCCAGCAGTACACGCGGTGGCCGGATGCGGCGGCACGGCGCGCGAGAGCGGCGAGGTCGCGTGCGAACGCGGCCAACTGCGCCGGATCTGCACCCTCGAGCTCTTCGGTATGCGACCACGGCTCGGCCACCTCGGCGAGGCGCGCGTCGTCGGCTGCGGCGAGCGCGGATGCCAGGGCATCCGTCACCGTGATGATGATCCGGTCGTAGTCTTCGCTCATCGCGAGGTTGTGTCCGGCACGCGGGTCTTCGGTCACGTCGTCGTACGGGGCGCCCGTGAGCAGCGCCTCGAGCGTGCCGAGCTGCACGACGGGATCGATGCCGCCGAGCGTGCCGGCGTCGAAACCGGAGTCCGTCGCGGTCGGCCCGGCCTCCACGTCGAGGACCCGCACGGCCTCTTCGTCGGATGCGGCGGAGAAGTAGTCGTAGATCACACTCATGCTCGACATCCTGCCAGGCCGCGCCGACGCCGGCCTGCCGTGACACTAGTCACCCCAGGTCATGACGGGGCGGCACTTCCGGAAAGCCCAACTCCTGGATTCGCTCGCGGCCGACTGACCGACGGGCACCCACTCTGCCCGGTCGCGTACCTAGCCCGAGACGAGCCACAGCACGAGCACGGCGGCGAGCACCGTCGGCACCGCGGCCACCACTCCCCACAGCAGGAAGCGGCTCCACCGGATCGTCACCCCCAGCGCGACGATCCGGTTGTGCCAGAGCAGGGTCGCGAGCGAGGCCCACGGAGTGATGAGCGGGCCGATGTTCACGCCGATCAGCAGCGCCATCAGCGCGACGGGGTCACCGGCCACGGGTTCGAGCACGAGATATGCCGGGAGGTTGTTGATCGCGTTGGCGCTCACGGCCCCGAGCGCGGCCAGTCGGAACAGGTCACCGGGAGCGTCGCCGGTCGCCGTCGGCGAGGTGAGGTAGTCGAAGAGCCCCTGCACGTGCGCAGACTCGACCAGCACGAACAGCGACGCCGCGAGAGCGAGCGCCTGCCACGGGACGAGCGAGAGGCGCAGCGCCCGCCGTCGCCGCACCGCGAACAGGCCGATCAGCGCGAGGGCAGCGGCCGTGGCCGGGATCCAGACATCGTGGGTGAGAGCGAGCAACGGCATCAGGACGAGAAGGACGCCGGTGGCGCTCCAGAACAGAGCCGGATCGGCGGGACGCCGTGGCAGCGGCGTCTCATACGCGCCGAAGACCGTGCGCCGATGCATGACGGTGAGGATCGCGACGGGCACGAGGATGCCGACGAGCGTGGGCGCCCAGCTCAGCGCGAAGAACGCCCCCGGCCCGTCGCCGACGGCCGGGGCGGCGAGCAGATTCGTGAGGTTCGAGACCGGGAGCGCGAGCGATGCCGTGTTCGCGAGCCACACGGTCGCCAGCGCGAACGGAAGGGGTGAGACGCCGATGCTCTGCGCCAGGACGACCACCACCGGAGTGACGATCACGGCGGTCGTGTCGAGCGACAGGAACACCGTGCTCACCACGGCGAGCGCCACGACCAGCACCCACAGCGCGAGCACCCGTCCTCGACCCCAACGGGCGAGACGCTGCGAGACGACGTCGAACACGGCCGCGTCACGGGCGAGCTCGGCGACGATCGTGATCGCGACGACGAACCCCAGAACGGGGGCGGTCCGCTCGCCGAGCGCCCCGGCATCGGAGCGCGGCAGGAACCCGGTGAGCACGCAGACGAGGGCGACCACGACGAGTGCGCCGACGACCCACGTCCCGGCCCCGATCCGCAGCTTCCTGATCCCCACCTCGCGAGCATAGGGCCGAACCGTGAGCAACCCGCATGCATCCTCGGCGGGGGCGTAGGGGAACCGTCAGGATCGACGGATCCGCCCGCGCACGGGAGTTGTATCGGATCCGTGCTCGACATCATCTACATCGCGCTGACTCTCGCGCTGTTCGCCCTCGTGTCCCTGGTCGCCAAGGCGGTGGACCGCGCATGATCGTCTTCGAGATCATCGCGGCCGTCCTCGCCGTCGCCGCCGTCGTCTACCTCGTGGTCGCGCTCGTCGCCCCGGAGCGGTTCTGATGGGTGCGGCGATCTGGTTCGGCATCCTGCAGCTCACGGCCGTCGTGGTCGTGCTCGTGCTGCTCTACCGCCCCCTCGGCGACTACATCGCCAGGGTGTACTCCTCGGCGAAGGACCTGCGCGTCGAGCGCGGCGTCTACCGGCTGATCGGCGTCGACTCCTCCTCCGAGCAGACCTGGCGCGCCTACGCCCGCAGCGTGCTCGCGTTCTCGGTCGTCGGGCTGCTGCTCGTCTACGGGCTGCAGCGGCTGCAGGCGTTCCTGCCGCAGTCTCTGGGGCTGCCCGCCGTGCCCGAAGGGCTCGCTTTCAACACCGCGGCATCCTTCGTCGCCAACACCAACTGGCAGTCGTACTCGCCCGAGCAGACCGTGGGCTACACCGTGCAGCTCGCCGGCCTCACGGTGCAGAACTTCGTCTCTGCGGCGGTCGGACTCGCCATCGCGATCGCGCTGATCCGCGGCCTCGCACGCCGGGGCTCGGCGACCATCGGCAACTTCTGGGTCGACCTGATCCGCGGTCTCGGCCGCATCCTCCTCCCGATCGCCCTGATCGGTGCGGTGGCGCTCCTCGCCGGTGGCGTGATCCAGAACTTCGCCGGCTTCACCGATGTGACCACCGTGTCGGGCGGCACCCAGACCATTCCGGGCGGACCGGTCGCCTCACAGGAGGCGATCAAGCTCCTCGGCACCAACGGCGGCGGCTTCTTCAACGCCAACTCCGCGCACCCGTTCGAGAACCCGACCGGGTTCACGAACCTGCTGGAGGTGCTGCTGATCCTCGTGATCCCGTTCTCCCTCCCCCGCACGTTCGGCCGCATGGTCGGCGACCACCGCCAGGGCTACGCCATCGCCGCGGTCATGGGCACGATCTTCCTGATCTCGACCTTCGCGCTCTCGGCGCTCGAACTGGCCGGCCGCGGCAGCGCACCCGAGCTCGCCGGAGCCGCGATGGAAGGCAAGGAGGTGCGCTTCGGCATCCTCGGATCCACGCTGTTCGGCAGCGCGAGCACGCTCACCTCGACCGGTGCGGTCAACTCGATGCACGACTCGTACACGGCGCTCGGCGGCATGATGCCGATGCTGAACATGATGCTCGGCGAGGTCGCCCCCGGCGGCGTCGGCTCGGGCCTCTACGGCATGCTCGTGCTCGCGATCATCGCCGTGTTCGTCGGCGGACTGCTCGTCGGGCGCACCCCCGAATACCTCGGCAAGCGCATCGGTCCGCGGGAGATCAAGCTCGCGAGCCTGTACATCCTCGTGACGCCGACGCTTGTGCTGGTCGGCACCGCGCTGAGCTTCGCGATCCCCGGCATCCGGGAAGACGTGGAGTCGACCAGCATCCTGAACCCGGGCGTGCACGGCATGAGCGAGGTGCTCTACGCGTTCACCTCGGCGTCGAACAACAACGGCTCCGCCTTCGCCGGACTCACCGCGAACACCCCGTGGTTCAACACCGCACTCGGGATCGCGATGCTGCTCGGACGCTTCCTCCCCATCGTGCTCGTGCTGGCCCTCGCCGGCTCGTTCGCCGCGCAGGAGCGTGTGCCCGCCACCTCGGGAACGCTGCCTACCCACCGGCCGCAGTTCGTCGGCCTCCTCCTCACCGTGACGGTCGTCGTGACCGCCCTCACCTACTTCCCCGTGCTCGCACTGGGACCCCTTGCCGAAGGACTCGTCTGACCATGACTCTCATCACCACGCCTTCCGAATCCCCTTCCGAACAGCAGGATGCTGCGGCATCCGCCCCCGCGCAGCCGACGCGTTCCTTCGGCTGGTCGCAGCTCGTCGAGGCCCTGCCCGGCGCCCTGCGCAAGCTGAACCCCGCAGCCCTCGTCCGCAACCCCGTGATGCTGCTGGTCTGGGTGGGCGCCGCGTTCGCGACCGCGCTGGCGATCGCCGAACCGTTCCTCGGCGGACCCGCCGACTCGGGTGGCACCCCGGTCCCCGCGCCGTTCACCTGGGGCATCGCGGTGTGGCTCTGGCTGACGGTGCTGTTCGCGAACGTCGCCGAGTCCGTCGCCGAAGGCCGTGGCAAGGCCCAGGCCGCGAGCCTGCGCAAGACGCGCACCAGCACGATGGCCCGCCGTGTGGTCGGTTATGACGCGGCTTCGGATGCCGCCGCAGAACGTGCCGAGACCCTGGAGGTCTCCTCAGCCGAGCTGCAGCGCGACGACGTCGTGATCGTCGCCGCCGGCGAGCTGATCCCCGGTGACGGCGACATCATCGCGGGCATCGCGACCGTCGACGAGTCGGCCATCACGGGCGAGAGCGCCCCGGTGATTCGCGAGTCGGGCGGCGACCGCAGCGCCGTCACCGGCGGCACCCGCGTGCTGTCCGACCGGATCGTGGTGCGCATCACCTCGAAGCCCGGCGAGACGTTCGTCGACCGGATGATCGCACTCGTCGAAGGCGCCAGCCGCCAGCGCACCCCGAACGAGATCGCCCTGAACATCCTGCTCGCCAGCCTGTCGATCATCTTCGTGGTCGTGGTGCTCGCCCTCAACCCGATCGCCTCGTACGCGGCATCGCCCGTCAGCATCCCGGTGCTCATCGCCCTGCTCGTCTGCCTGATCCCGACCACCATCGGGGCTCTGCTCTCGGCCATCGGCATCGCCGGGATGGACCGGCTCGTGCAGCGCAACGTGCTGGCCATGTCGGGGCGCGCGGTCGAGGCCGCGGGTGACGTCACCACGCTGCTGCTCGACAAGACCGGCACCATCACCTACGGCAACCGCCGCGCGCACGAAGTCCTGCCTCTCCCGGGCATCGACGCCGACGAGCTACTGCGCGTGGCGGCCCTGTCGTCGCTCGCAGACCCCACGCCGGAGGGCGCCTCGATCGTCGAGCTCGCCGCCGCCCGCGGCATCCGCGTCACCGCTCCGGAGGATGCCGTCGTCGTGCCGTTCACCGCGCAGACCCGCATGTCGGGACTCGACCTCGCCGACGGCACGCAGATCCGCAAGGGCGCAGGTTCCGCGGTGCGCGCCTGGCTCGGGCTCGACGCCGAGGACGCGGAGCTCACCACCCGCACCGACACCGTCGCCGAATGTGGCGGCACCCCCCTCGTCGTGGCCGTGACGGCCCCCGGCGCGGAGGGCCGCATCCTCGGGGTCGTGCACCTCAAGGACATCGTCAAGGACGGTCTGCGCGAGCGGTTCGACGAGCTGCGCAGCATGGGCATCCGCACGGTGATGATCACGGGCGACAACCCGCTGACCGCGAAGGCCATCGCCGCCGAGGCCGGGGTCGATGACTTCCTCGCCGAGGCGACGCCCGAGGACAAGCTCGCCCTCATCCGCCGCGAGCAGGAGGGCGGGCGCCTGGTCGCCATGACCGGCGACGGCACGAACGATGCCCCCGCCCTCGCGCAGGCCGACGTCGGCGTGGCCATGAACACCGGCACCTCGGCTGCGAAGGAGGCCGGCAACATGGTCGACCTCGACTCCGACCCGACCAAGCTGATCGACATCGTGCGCATCGGCAAGCAGCTGCTCATCACCCGCGGAGCCCTCACCACGTTCTCGCTCGCGAACGACGTGGCGAAGTACTTCGCGATCATCCCGGCGATGTTCATGGGCGTCTTCCCCGGACTCGCCGCGCTCAACATCATGCAGCTGCACTCGCCGGCATCCGCCGTGACCAGCGCGATCATCTTCAACGCGATCGTGATCGTGTTCCTGATCCCGCTCGCCCTGCGCGGAGTGAAGTACCGCCCGGCGAGCGCCTCGCAGATCCTGCAGCGCAACCTGCTCATCTACGGACTCGGCGGCGTGATCGCCCCGTTCATCGGCATCAAGCTCATCGACCTGGTCGTCAGCCTCATCCCGGGCTTCTGACCCGGCTCGGAAAAGGAACCCAGACATGTCCTCCACTCGCACCGCGGCCCGCACCACCGGGGTCGCCATCCGCGCGATGCTCGTCCTCACCCTCGTGCTCGGCGTCGGCTACACGCTCCTCGTCACGGGCATCGGGCAGCTCGCTCTCCCCTGGCAGGCGAACGGCTCAGCCCTCCCCGACGACAAAGGCAGCTCACTGATCGGCCAGCCGTTCACGGATGCCGACGGCGAGGCCCTGCCGGAGTACTTCCAGTCCCGCCCCTCGGCGGCCGGCGACGGCTATGACGGGGCGGGCTCCAGCGGCAGCAACCTCGGCCCGGAGAACCCCGACCTGGTCGCGGCCATCGCCGACCGCCAGGCCGCGATCGCGGAGCGCGAGGGCGTGAAGGCGTCCGAGGTGCCGGCCGACGCGGTCACCGCCTCGGGTTCGGGCCTCGACCCCCACATCAGCGTCGCCTACGCCCTGCTGCAGGTGCCGCGCGTGGCCGAGGCGCGCGGGCTCCCGGAACAGCAGGTCGAGGACCTCGTGGAGTCTAGGATTCAAGGGCGGGATCTGGGATTCCTCGGCGAGGAGCGCATCAACGTCGCCGAGCTCAACCTCGCGCTGGACGACCTGGAGGGCGAATGAGCGCAGATCGGACGCATCGCCCGGCACCGGAACACCCCCGTCGCGGCCGCCTCCGGGTGCTGCTGGGCGCCGCTCCCGGTGTCGGCAAGACGTTCGAGATGCTCGCCGAAGGACGCCGCCTCCGCGAGGAGGGACACGACGTCGTCATCGCCATCGTCGAGACCCATGACCGCGCGGCCACGCTCGCGCAGACGGTCGGACTGCCCGAGGTGCCCCGTCGCGTCGAAGACCATCGCGGCATCGCCCTGACCGAACTCGACCTCGACGCCGTGCTCGCCCGGGCTCCCGAGATCGCGCTCGTCGACGAGCTCGCCCACACGAACACTCCCGGTTCGCGGCATCCGAAGCGCTGGCAGGACGTGGACGAGCTGCTGGACGCCGGCATCGACGTCGTCACCACCGTCAACGTGCAGCACATCGAGTCGCTCAATGCCGTGGTCGAGAAGATCACCGGCATCGCGCAGCAGGAGACGATCCCGGATGCCGTGGTGCGCGCCGCGGACGAGATCGAGGTCGTCGACCTCGCGCCGCAGTCGCTGCGGGACCGGCTCTCCGCCGGGCTCGTGTACCCGGCCGAGCGCATCGATGCCGCCCTGTCGAACTACTTCCGCCTCGGCAACCTCACCGCGCTGCGCGAGCTCGCCCTGCTCTGGCTCGCCGACGAGGTCGACAGCGCCCTGCGCACCTACCGTGCGGAGCAGGGGATCGAAGGGAACTGGCAGGCCAGGGAACGGGTCGTCGTCGCCCTCACCGGCGGCCCCGAAGGCGAGACCCTGCTGCGTCGCGGCGCACGGATCGCCGCCCGCTCGGCCGGCGGAGAACTGCTCGCGGTGCACATCTCGGCCCAGGACGGGCTGCGCAACGAGACCCCGGGGGCGCTCGCCACGCAGCGCACCCTCGTCGAATCGCTCGGCGGCAGCTACCACCAGGTCGTCGGCGACGACATCCCGGCCACCCTGGTCGAGTTCGCGCAGGGGGTGGACGCCACGCAGCTCGTCATCGGGGTCAGCCGTCGCAGTCGACTCGCCGCCGCGCTCACCGGTCCCGGCATCGGATCGGAGGTGATCCGTCGCTCGGGCGACATCGACGTGCACATCGTCACCCACGCCGCCGCGGGCGGACGTCTCGCCCTGCCACGGATGACCGGCGGGGCACTCGGCTGGCGGCGGCAGCTGCTGGGCTTCGCGGTGGCCCTCGTGTTCGGACCGCTGCTGTCGTGGCTGATGTTCACCTTCCGCAGCCCCGAGTCGATCACCGCCGAGGTGCTCGCCTACCAGCTGCTCGTGGTCGTGGTCGCCCTCATCGGCGGCGTCCGTCCTGCCGTGTTCGCGGCCGTGCTCTCCGGCGTCACACTCGACTTCCTCTTCGTCGCACCCCTGTTCACCATCACGATCGCGCATCCGCTGCACGTGCTCGCCCTCGCGCTGTACGTGCTCATCGCGATCCTGGTGAGCATCATCGTCGACCAGGCCGCCCGCCGTGCCCGCACCGCGCAGCGCGCCACCGCCGAGGCCGAGCTGCTCGCCGCGGTCGCCGGCAACGTGCTGCGGGGCGACAACGCGGTGCTGGCCCTCGCCAGCCGTACCCGGGAGGCGTTCGGGCTCAGCGGCGTGCGGGTGCTCTCCCCCGACGGCGAGGTGCTCGCCAGCGACGGGGAGCCGGTCGCCGATGGACGAGCCACGAGCATCCCGGTCGGCGTCCGCCCCGGCGGCGGCCCGCGCGCGATGCTGGAGCTGAACGGCGAACCGCTGGCGGGGCCGGAGCGTCGACTGCTCGACGCGATCGTGGCGCAGCTGTCGGCCGCGATCGAGCACACCGACCTGCGGGCGACCGCGAGCGAGGCCGAGGCCCTGGCCGAGACCGACCAGGTGCGCAGCGCGCTGTTGTCGGCCGTGAGCCATGATCTGCGGCGCCCGCTGGCCTCGGCCGTCGCGGCGATCGGCGGACTGCGCGGCGCGCATGAGCTCTCGGCATCCGACCGCGAGGAGTTGCTCGCGACCGCCGACGAGAGCCTCGCCACCCTGTCGACCCTGGTCACCGACCTGCTCGACGTGAGCCGCGTGCAGGCCGGGGTGCTCGCGGTCTCCTCCTCTCGGATGGATGCCGCCGGCACCGTGCTCGCCGCCATCGATGAGCTCGGGCTCGGCCCCGCCGACGTCGAGCTCGCCCTCGACCCCGAGCTGCCGCCGGTGTTCGCCGACCCCGTCCTGCTGCAGCGGGTGCTGGTGAACGTGCTCGCCAACGCGCACCGCCACGCGCCCGAGGGCAGCCGGGTGATCGTCTCGACCAGTGCCCTCGGCGATCGCGCCGAGATCCGGGTGATCGATCGCGGCGACGGGGTCTCACCCGAGCGACGGGACCGCATCTTCCAGCCGTTCCAGCGCTTCGGCGACACCGACAACACCACGGGGCTCGGGCTCGGGCTCGCCCTGTCGCGCGGGTTCGCCGAGGGCATGGGCGGTACCCTGACACCCGAGGACACCCCCGGCGGGGGCCTCACCATGGTCATCTCCCTGCCACTCGGCGCAGGGCATCACGACACGGAGGAGACGGAGTGAAGCTCCTCATCGCCGACGACGACCCGCAGATGGTGCGGGCGCTGCGGATCACGCTCGCCGCCCATGGATACGAGGTCGTCGTGGCGGCCGACGGTGCCGCCGCGGTCGCTGCTGCCGCGCAGACGCATCCCGACCTCATCATGCTCGACCTGGGCATGCCCCGGCTCGACGGCATCGAGGTCATCCAGGCGCTGCGCGGATGGACGAACGTGCCGATCATCGTGGTCTCCGGCCGCACCGGGTCGGCCGACAAGGTCGAGGCTCTGGATGCCGGTGCCGACGACTTCGTGACGAAGCCCTTCCAGGTGGACGAGCTGCTCGCGCGGCTGCGGGCGCTGTCCCGCCGGTCGATGCCGGCGAGCGGGGAGTCGACGGTGGCGTTCGGCGACGTCGTGGTCGACCTCGCGACCAAGACCGTCACCCGGGCAGGAACTCGCGTGCACCTGACGCCGACGGAGTGGCGGATGCTGGAGCACCTCGCACGGCATCCGGGGGCCCTGGTCACCCGACAGGATCTGCTGAAGGAGATCTGGGGCAGTGAGCAGGTGTCCGACTCGGGCTACCTGCGCCTGTACATGTCGCAGCTGCGCAAGAAGCTCGAGCAGGAGCCGGCCGCCCCGGTGCACCTGCTCACCGAGGCGGGGATGGGCTACCGGCTCGTGCTCTGAGCTGAGCGCGCACGGCGTCGCAGCACCGCGACGACCCCGGCGACGACGAGCAGCACGGCCACGATGATCGCGGCGACCGCGGTCGGGGTGCTCTCGGGCTCCCCGGTGAGACGGCCGACCGCGAGCCAGGCCAGGCCCCAGGCCGTCGCGAGTGCGGGGGCGATGCGACCGGTCGCCCACGCGGCAGCGGCACCGATCACGAGCACGACCACCAGCACGGCGATCGCCCAGGCATCCGCCGCCTGCGCCCAGCTCTCGGGCGCGATCTGCGTGAGCCAGGCCGCGGTGTTCGCGACCGTCGCGATCGTCACCCAGCCGAAGTGCAGGCCGTTCGCGCCGTCGGTCAGGATGCGGTCGGCGAGGTTTCGCGCCGGGAAGCGCCCCAGCACGACGATCACCCGCGCGAGCACGGCCAGCAGCAGGGCGATCACGACGACCGTGAGCCACAGCGTCAGATACCGCGCGGTGACCAGCCAGAGCCCGTTCAGCACCATCGAGGCGGCGATCCATCCGCCCACGGCCTGCTGGCGAGCATCCTGGCGTTGCGCGGGAAGCGCCTGCCACACCGTGTACGCGATGAGCCCGATGTAGATGAGGGACCAGATCGAGAATGCGGGGCCGGCGGGCGCGAGATACGAGCCCTGTGCCGAGAGCGCGCCGTCTTGCAGGTCGTCGACGGATGCTCCGCCGAACGCTCCTGCGCCGATGGCGGCCGCGATCAGCATGAACGATGCCGCCGCGATGATCAGGCTCTGCCGGCCGATGCCCTTCGTACGTGAGTCCATGGTCGTGACCATACGGCGTGGAGCGGCCGGTGCGCATCGGGGTTGACACCCGGCCGCGGTTTCGCTAACCAGGTTAGGAAAACCCTCAGGCCCGGGCGAAGGCCGCGTCGATCAGGACCTCCGCGGCACCGCGCGCCTGCACGGCGACGGAGGGGTCTTTCGAGATCGCGGCCGTGCTCTGCGCCCCCTCGGCGAGGATCGACAGCTGTGCGGCGAGCGCTACGGGGGCACCCGTGTCGGCGACCAGGCCCGCCATGTACTCCTGGAACGACGCCTTGTGTGTGCGCACGATCTCGGCGACCTCGGGGTTCGTCCCACCGAGCTCGCCGAACGCGTTGATGAAGGCGCAGCCGCGGAAGTCGTCGGCGCAGAACCAGTTCTCGAGGTATCCGTAGACCGCGAGCAGGCGGGTGCGCGGATCATCACCGGCATCCGTCACGGCCGCGGAGAGCCCGTACTCCCACTGGGCGTGCTTGCGGGCGAGGACAGCGGTGACGATGTCGGTCTTCGCGGGGAACAGCGCGTAGAGGCGACGCAGCGACACGCCGGCGGCCGACCGCAGCTCGTCCATGCCGACGGCCGCGTACCCCTTGCGGTAGTAGAGCTCCTCCGCGGCGGACAGGATGCGCTCTCGGGCCTCGTCTTCGGTCATGTCCAGAAGTCTACTTGACACGAGAACGAACGTTCTCTAGATTGAACACATCGAGCGAGAACGATCGTTCTCACCGCAACCGAAAGGACCAGGATCATGGGCTACATCACCGTCGGAAACGAGAACAGCACCCCGATCGAGCTCTACTACGAAGACCAGGGTTCAGGTCAGCCCGTCGTCCTGATCCACGGCTACCCGCTCGACGGCCACAGCTGGGAGCGTCAGACCCGCGAGCTCCTCGCCCAGGGCTACCGCGTCATCACCTACGACCGCCGCGGCTTCGGCGGATCTTCCAAGGTCAACGCCGGCTACGACTACGACACGTTCGCCGCCGACCTGAACACCGTGCTCGAGACCCTCGACCTGCGCGACGTCGTGCTCGTCGGCTTCTCGATGGGCACCGGAGAGCTCGCCCGCTACGTCGCGAAGTACGGACACGACCGCGTCGCGAAGCTCGCCTTCCTCGCCTCGCTCGAGCCCTTCCTGGTGCAGCGCGACGACAACCCCGAGGGCGTGCCGCAGGAGGTCTTCGACGGCATCGAGGCCGCGGCGAAGGGCGACCGCTTCGCGTGGTTCACCGACTTCTACCAGAACTTCTACAACCTCGACGAGAACCTCGGCTCGCGCATCAGCGAGCAGGCCGTGACCGGCAGCTGGAACGTCGCCATCGGCAGCGCACCCGTGGCCGCCTACGCGGTCGTCTCGGCCTGGATCGAGGACTTCCGTGGCGACGTCGAGGCCGTGCGCGCCGCGGCCAAGCCCACCCTGATCCTGCACGGCACGAAGGACAACATCCTCCCGATCGACGCGACCGCGCGCCGCTTCCACCAGGCGGTGCCGGATGCCGACTACGTCGAGGTCGAGGGCGCCCCGCACGGCCTGCTCTGGACCCACGCCGACGAGGTCAACGCCGCGCTGAAGGACTTCCTCGCCAAGTAACCCCGTTCGAATCGCGCGAATGGTCCCATTTCTTCGGGAGATGGGACCATTTGCGCGATTCGGGAGCGACTCGACGCGGGGCTACGCGTCGCGCGAGCGCCAGAGCAGCCAGACGAAGTACGGGGCTCCGATCAGCGCGACCACGAGTCCGGCTGGCAGCTGGGCGGGGGCGATGACCGTACGCCCGATGGTGTCCGCGACACCGACGAGCAGACCGCCCAGCAGCACCGCGACCGGGATCACCCTGGCGTGCCTGGCACCGACGAGAGCCCGTGCCGCATGCGGAGCGACGAGCCCGACGAAGCCGATCACACCGATCGCCGTCACGCTGAGCGCCGCGAGCACCGCCGCCACGACCAGCAGCGTCAGCCGCACGGGCTCGAGGCGGATGCCGACGAGTCGCGGAGTGTCCTCGTCGAGCGACAGCACGTCGAGCTCGCGACGGCTCATCACCACGAACGGCAGCGCGATGGCCAGGACGATCGCCAGCGGCAGCACCTGCTCCCACACGCGGCCGTACGTGGTGCCGGACAGCCACGTGTAGATCTTCGGGGTGTCCCAGGGGTTCGACCTCAGCAGGAAGAAGGTCGTGAGCGACACCGTGAAGTACGAGACGCCGATGCCTATCAGCAGGAACCTGTCGGCGTTCAACCCGCCGCGCCACGACAGGAGGTACACGAGGGCGAAGGCCAACAGCGCCCCGGCGATGGCACCCGCGATCATGCCCGCGGTGGACGAAACGGCACTCGTGATCACCAGCACCGCGCCGAGGCCGCCGCCGCCCGTGACGCCGAGGATGCTCGGGTCGGCGAGCGGGTTCCGGCTGACCCCCTGGATGATGGCGCCGGACAGCGCGAGCGCCCCACCCGCCACGACCGCGGCCGCGATGCGCGGCGCCCGCTCGTCCAGCGCGAAGGCGATCGCGGGCGGAGCCTCACCCTGAAGCCACAGCACGATGTCGCCGGTCAGCAGCCAGGTGTGCCCGGCGAGCAGGCCGAGCAACAGCACCCCGATCACGCCCAGCACGACGACCACCATGGTGATGCGGAACCGGAGTCGGCTGCGCACGCCGAACCGCACCCGCGGAGGCTCTCGCGTCGGACCGGCATCGCGCAGGCGCCGCGCCATGAGCACGAGCACGATGGCTCCGAGGAGCGTGGTCGCGACGCCGGTCGGGATGAGGATCGCCGCCTCGGCCCCGATGATCGCCCGCAGCAGAGCATCCGAGAGGATCACGACGATCGCGCCGAGGAGGCCGGCCGCCGGGATCAGGAGCAGATGGCGGTTCAGACTCGGCACCACCCGCGTCAGCAGACGGGCGAGCACGGGCGCACACAGCCCGACGAAGCCCATCGGCCCCGCGAGCGTCACCGACACCGCGGTGAGCGTGACGGCGAGCAGGATGCCGATGGCCCGCGTCGAGCGGATCGGCACACCCAGGGAGGATGCCGTGTCGTCGCCGAGTGCCAGGATGTCGAACCGCCGCGCGAGCAGCAGGGCCGCCGCCGTCACCACGACCACGACGGGTGCCGCCTGCAGGAACGCGGTCAGCCCGAGCTGCGACAGGCTGCCGCTTCCCCACGCCAGCAGCCCCTTGGTCTCCTCGTCGAAGAGGATGAGCAGGGTCGAAGTGCCGGCCTGGAATGCGAGCGCGAGGGCCGTGCCCGCGAGGATCAGCCGCGTGGTCGACGACCCCGCACCACCGGCGAGGCCGAGCACGATCCCCGCGGCGATGAGGCCGCCGGCGAACGCGACAGCGCCCGACGCCCACACCGGCACCGCGATGCCGAACGCCGCGAGTGCCGTCACCGCGAGATAGGCACCGGCGGTCACGCCCAGCGTGTCCGGCGAGGCCAGAGCGTTGCGGGCGAGCGACTGGAGGAGGATGCCGGCGACGCCGAGCGCCACCCCCACGGCGATGCCCGCGGCGAGGCGTGGCACCCGCGACCCCCACAGCACCTCGGTGTCGGCGAACACGGCACCGCTCGTGCCCTGCGTGAGATGCCAGCAGGCCACGGCGACGAGCACGACCGCAAGGGCGACGAGCACGCCGATGCCCGTCAGCAGGGCACCCGGCCGGCGTCCCTCCGCCTCGTCGGGCGCGACGGCGGGAGCCGGGCGCGCCGGCTCCGTCGTGGCCGCCGCGTCGTCGAGGCGAAGGGCACCCGTCACTTCGAGAGCACCTCGACGTAGCCGTCGATGATCTGCTGGGTCGAGCGCGGTCCGCCGAACGTCCAGATCCCGGCGGGGAACGCGGTGAGGCGGTCATCGGCCACGGCGGGCAGCGAGGTCCAGGCCGGGTTGTCCTGCAGGGCGTCGATGAAGCTCTCCGACTCGGGGTCTTCGGTGCCGGTGTAGAACAGGCTGGCGTCGCCGACCGTGGTCATGCCCTCGACGTCGGTCTGGCCGAGGCCGTAGGTGGGGTCGACCTCGCCGGTCCAGGCGTTCTCGAGACCGAGCTTCTCGCCGATCTCCCCGACCAGCGAGCCCTGGCCGAACGGACGCAGCGCGACGTTGCCGCCGTCGACCCAGCCGTCGAAGAACACGAACTCCGTCGTGGGCAGGTCGAGATCCGCGAGCTCGGCCGATGCCGAGTCCAAGTGGGCCTGGAACTCGTCGGCGACGACCTCGGCGCGCTCCTCGCGGCCGGTCACCTGGGCGATGAGGTCGAGCGTGCCGAGCATCTTCGCGATGGGGTCGGCGGCATCCGCACCGATGGTCGCCAGCACCGGCACGTCGTAGGCCTCGAGCTGGGCGACGATGGGGTCGTCCGCGGCGCTGACCTCGACGATCACGAGGTCGGGCTCGGTGCCGAACAGCGTCTCGAGGTTCGGCTCCTGGCGGGTGCCGACGTCGGTCACACCCTCCGGGAGCTCCTCCGCGGTGACCCACGTGCTGTAGCCCTCGGCGTCGGCGACCGCGACCGGGGTGACGCACAGCGACAGCGCATCCTCGATCTGCTGCCACTCGAGCACCGCGATCCGCTCGGCGGGCTTGTCGAGCTCGACCGTGCGGCCGAGGTCGTCCGTGACGGAGACGGCGCCCGTCGAGGTCGCGGTGGTGTCGTCGCCGCAACCCGCGCTCGTCGAGGCCGAGGCGTCGGAGTCGGAGGCAGCGGGGGCCTGGGTGGTGCCGCAGCCGGCGAGGGCCATCACGAGCGCGCCACCCAGGGCGATCAGGGCGAGGGGCTTCTTCTTCATTCGGTTCTTCCTCCGGGAGGGGTGAGGGGGTTTCAGGATGCTGCGCGGGCGCGGTGCCGGCCGTGGTGACGACCGCGCGGGAGCACCCGCACGAGGCCGGTCTCCTCGTCGATCTCGGTGTCGATCCGCAGGCCGTACACGTGCGAGAGGTTCTCGCCCGTGAGCACCTCGGCGGGGGTGCCCGCCGCGTGGACTCGACCGGCGTGCAGCAGCACCACGTCGTCGGCGACGGATGCCGCGTGGTCGAGGTCGTGCAGCACGACACCCAGGGCGGTGCCGTGGTCGTCGGCGAGCTCGCGCACCAGGTCGAGCGTCTCCACCTGGTAGCGCAGGTCGAGGTGGTTGGTCGGCTCGTCGAGGAGCAGCACGCCCGTCTCCTGCGCCAGCGCGGTCGCCAGCCACACGCGCTGCAGTTCGCCGCCCGAGAGCTGGTCGACGGGGCGCGAGGCCATCGTGCGGAGCCCGGTCAGTTCGAGCGCCCGCGCGACGGCGGCGCGGTCGGCGTCGCTGACGCCCGAGAAACGGCCCCGATGCGGATGGCGGCCGTACGCCACGACGTCGGAGACCTCGATCCCGGACGGATGCGGCCGCGACTGCGAGAGCATCGCCACGGCCTTGGCGAACTCCTTCGCCGAGAGGGCCGCGGCATCGCGAGTCTCGTCGCCGCCGATGCGCACGCTCCCCGCCTCGATGCGGTGCAGGCGGGCGAGCGCACGCAGGACGGTCGACTTGCCGCTGCCGTTCGGCCCGATGAGGGCGGTGACCCGTCCGGGTGCCAGGCGCAGCGAGACGTCGTGCACCACCCGGGCTCGGCCGTATCCGAGCACGAGGGATTCGCCCTGCAGGGCGTGGGGCGCTGTCGTCGTCATATCAGCCCCGCATGGCGACGCCGCGTCGCCAGTAGCCCATGAACGCGACCTGCCCGCGGTCGACGCCGAGGTCCTTGACGAGGTGGCGGCGCAGGGTGGTGACCACGCCGCTCTCCCCCGCGATCCAGAAGTAGCGCTCCGCCGGGGCATCCGCCCGGTCGATCTCTTCCCCGAGGCCGGAGTAGTCCGGCGTCTCCCAGAGCAGGTCCTCGCCGTCGATGTCCTTCACACGGATCTCATCGGCGGCGTCGGCGTCTCCGAGGTAGCCGAGCACGGCGGGGATCAGGCGCAGGCCGTGCGGGTCACCGGCGTCGCGCGGCAGCCAGTGCACCTCGACGCCGGACGGCACGTCGATGCGCAGGATGTCGGCGGGAGAGGGCACCTCGATGAAGGCCACTCCGCGCAGGTCGCGGGGCGCGTCCTCCAGGATGCGGGCGATGGCGGGAGCCGCCGTCTCGTCGCCGGCGAGCACGACCGACGCCGCGGTGCCCGGCGCGAACTCGGCCCCACCGTGCGCATCCACGTCGACGCCGCGACGGGGCCCGACGAGGTAGAGCTCCTGGCCGACCGCCGCCTGGCTCGCCCACAGCGATGCGGGTCCGGTGAGCCCCGGCTCGAGGTGCAGCACGAAGTCGACGTCCACCTCGGTGCCCGCGGCGGGATCGACCCGCAGCTCGCGCACGGAGTAGGTGCGCATCGAGCCGCGCTCCTCCTCCGGCACCGCGAGGAAAGACTGCCACCAGTTGTCCGAGGCCCGATCGAGTTCGGGGAGGATGCCGGATGCCGGCGGGAAGACCAGCTTGATGCGGCTGTCGAACACCTCGCCGGGCGTGCCGAACTCACTCAGGTCGTCGCCGCCGAACGTCACGCGCACGAACGAGGGCGAGACGCGGGCGACGGCGCGCACCTCGGCGCGGGTGAGGATGTAGGTCGGACGCTCGGTGGTGGTCGTCTCAGCGGACATGGTGCCTCCCGATGGGTGTGACCATCGGCTTGCCGGAGACCGGGTCGATGGTGATCTGATTGGCGAGGCCGAAGACCTCTTCGACGAGCTGTGCGGTGACGATGTCCTGCGGGGCGCCCGTCGCGTGCACCCGCCCGTCTTTCATGGCGACCAGCTCGTCGGCGTAGCGTGCCGCGAGGTTGAGGTCGTGCAGCACCATGACGATGGTGGTGCCGCGCGAGACGCTCAGGTCGGTGAGCAGGTCGAGGACCTCGACCTGGTGCGCGACGTCGAGGAAGGTCGTCGGTTCATCGAGCAGCAGGATGTCGGTCTCCTGCGCGAGGGCCATCGCGATCCAGACGCGCTGCCGCTGTCCGCCGGAGAGCTCATCGACGCTGCGGTCAGCCAGGTCGGTGATGCCGGTCGCATCGAGGGCATCGGCCACCACCTCGTAGTCGTGGGTGCTCCACCGCGCGAGCATCTTCTGGTGCGGGTGCCGTCCCCGACCGACCAGATCCGCGACCGCGATGCCCTCGGGCGCGACCGGCGACTGCGGCAGCAGGCCGAGGATGCGAGCGACCTCTTTGGTGGGCCGGGCGTGCACGGACTTGCCGTCGAGCACGACCTGTCCCTCGGTCGGCGAGAGCAGGCGGGCGAGCGAGCGCAGCAGCGTCGACTTGCCGCATCCGTTGGCCCCGACGATCGTCGTGATGCGGCCGGGGGCGATCTGCAGGTCGAGGCCGTCGACGACGGTGCGGTCACCGTAGGCCAGACTCACGCCTTCGGCGGACAGGCTGTGCGAGACGGTCAAAGCGAACCCCCGGAACGGTTGGTGCGGATGAGCAGGTAGATCAGGTACGGCGCACCGACCACGCCGGTGATGACGCCGACCGGATAGCGGGTACCGAAGGCGAACTGGCCGATCAGATCGCCGCCGAGCACGAGCACGGCCCCGACGAACGCCGACGGCAGGAGCAGGTTGGCGCCCGGCCCCGTGATGCGGGCGGCGATCGGGCCCGCCATGAACGCGACGAACGCGATGGGACCGGTCGCCGCGGTCGCGAACGCGAGCAGCGCGACCGCCCCGAGGATGAGCAGCAGGCGCGTGGCGTCGACCCGGATCCCGAGGCCGGCCGCGGAGTCGTCGCCGAGCTGGAGGGCGCCGAGCGCACGCCCCTGCGACAGCATCAGCGGCACGATCACGGCCGCAGCGATCGCCATCGGCAGCACGCGCTCCCAGGAGGCGTTGTTGAGGCTTCCGGTCAGCCACTGCATCGCGGTCTGGATGTCCCAGTTCGCGGCGCGCGACAGCATGTATGAGATGACGCTCTGCAGCATCGCCGCGACACCGATGCCGATCAGGATCAGGCGGGTGCCGGCGAAGCCGCCCTTGATCGAGAGCAGGTAGATCGCGAAGGCCGTGACGACGGCGCCGCCGAGGGCGAGCAGCGACACGACCGGCCCGTTCACCGAGAGCACGACGATGCCGAAGACCGCCGCAGCCCCGGCGCCGTTCGAGATGCCGATGATGTCGGGCGAGGCGAGCGGATTGCGCAGCATCGTCTGGAAGCAGACGCCAGCCATGCCGAAGCCGATGCCGGTGAGGACGGCCAGGATCGCCCGCGGCAGCCGCAGATCGCCGACGGTGAAAGACGCTCCGGGCACGGTCTCGCCCAGGATCACGCGGATCACCTCGTCGAGCGGATAGAACGTGTTGCCGACCATGAGGGCGACCGTGAACAGCCCGAGCAGCAGGATGCCGAGAACGATCGTCGCGATCGCGTGGCGGCGGTGGCGCGCGCGACGGCCCGCGACGATGCGCGCGATCCGGGCGGATGCCGGCTCGTCGACGCGGTCGAGGGTGTGTTCGGTGTGCTCGGTCGTGCTCACAGCTCACGCACCTTCTGCCGACGGACGATCCAGATGAAGAACGGGGCGCCGATGATGGCGGTGATGATGCCGACCTGGATCTCCTCCGAAGACGGCGAGATCACGCGGCCGATGATGTCGCTCGCGGTCAGCAGCGCGGCGCCGGCGATGGCCGAGAACGGCAGCAGCCAGCGATGATCGGTGCCCACCAGCATCCGGCACATGTGCGGGACGATGAGGCCGACGAAGCCGATGGGCCCGGCAATGGCCGTCGCCGCTCCCGCGAGGATCACCGCACCGAGCGCCGATATCAGGCGTGTGCGGAACACGTGCTCGCCGAGACCCTTGGCCATGTCGTCGCCGAGCGCGAGCGAGTTCATGCCGCGCGAGCACAGGAAGCAGATGAGGGCGCCGACCGCGAGGACGGGCGCGGTGAGCGCGATGCGCGGCCACTCCGCCCCGCCGACACCGCCGATCTGCCAGGACTGGAACGTCTGCAGCAGGTCGACACGGGGCAGCATGACAGCGCTGATCAGCGAGGCGAAGGCCGCCGAGGTGGCGGCACCCGCGAGCGCGAGCTTGAGCGGCGTCGCGCCCCCGCGCCCGAGGGAGCCGACCGTGTAGACGAACACGGCGGCGATCCCGGCTCCGGCGATCGCGAACCCCATCTGCCCGTAGGGGTTGCTGAGGCCGAAGAAGGCGATGCCGCAGACGACCGCGAGCGAGGCGCCGTTCGAGACGCCGAGGATGCCGGGGTCGGCGATGGGGTTGCGCGTCACGGCCTGCATGGTCGCACCGGAGAGGGCGAGCGCGGCACCGACGAGGAGGGCGAGCACGGTGCGCGGGATGCGCTTGACGATCGCGGCCTGGGAGATCGTGTCGGTGTGGCCGCCGAGGGCCGCGACGATGTCGTCGAAGGAGACCGCGCGCACGCCGAACGAGATCGACAGGATGCTGAGGACGACGAGCACCACGACCCCGATGAGCAGCCAGAAGGTGCGCACCAGCGCCGGGCGCCGCAGGTCTGCGGCACCCGGCGCGGGGGCGATGACGGTTGCTGAGGTCACTGAGGATTCACTCCGCTGATGCGGATCGAACGGTTACTTCGCGAGCGGTGCTGCCAGCAGTGCGAGGTAGTCGCTGAGGCCCCACGGGATGGACAGCGGCGACGGGTTCGCGGATGCGGCGACCGGCGTCGCGTTGGGGAGGATCGCGATACGCCCCTCGGCGATGGCCGGGATCTTCGACAGCAGCGGGTCGGCCTGGAGCTGAGCGATGAGCGAGTCGTCGCCGTAGGTGACGAACAGGTCCACGTCGGCGAACTTCGCGACCTCTTCCGCGCTGACCGTCAGATCGAACTTCTCGGTGTCCGCGGTGTCTTCGACGATCGACGGGAACGGCAGACCGAGGTTGTCGTGGAGGTACCCGGGACGCGTGTCGATCGCCGTGTAATAGCCGATCTGGCTCAGGTCGGCCGGGTCGAGGTACGCGAACAGGACCTTCTTGTCCTTCAGGATGCTGTTCGCCGCGAGAGCGGTCTCGGCGTCGGCGTGCAGCTCGTCGATCAGTGCTTCGCCCTCATCCTGGAGGCCGAGTGCCTTCGAGTTCATCTCGATCATGTCGTCGACCGAGGTGCCCCAGGCGACCTCGGGGAACGCGATGACCGGAGCGATCTTGGAGAGGGTGTCGTACTCCTCCTGCGTGAGGCCGGAGTATGCCGCGAGGATCACGTCGGGCTCGGTGTCGGCCACGGCCTCGTAGTCGATGCCGTCGGTCTCATCGAACAGGACCGGGGTCTCGGCGTCCAGCTCGTCGAGCTTCTCCTCGACCCAGGGCAGCACGCCGTTGTCGTCGTCGTCGCCCCAGCTGGCCTTGCTCATGCCGACCGGGACGATGCCGAGCGCCAGTGGCACCTCGTGATTCGCCCAGGCGACCGTCGCGATGCGCTCGGGCTTCTCCGAGATGGTGGTCTCACCGTAGGCGTGCTCCACCGTGACGGGGAAGGCATCCGCGGAGGCGGGGTTACCGCCGGCGGTTCCGGTCGATTCCGGCGCGGGGGACGCGCAGGCGGAGAGGCCGACGGCGAGTGCAGCGGCCGCGCCGATGGCGAGGATTCGAGAGATGCGCACAGGCGTTCCCTTCGGGTTCGGGGTGAGGGGGCGGCGCGAGAGGTGCGCCCAGCCTTTGGTAAGCCTGGCCTAATCTAACACGGAGGTTAGGGCGACCTCACTTCGAGTCCTGGAACCCCGCGCAGTTGCGGGCACAGAAAAAGCCGGCCGGATCCGTGAGGATCCGGCCGGCTTCAGGAAGTCAGCGCGCGCTCAGAGAGCGCGGATGTTCGCCGCCTGCATGCCCTTGGGGCCACGCTCAGCGTCGAATTCGACCTTCTGGTTCTCGCGGAGCTCCTTGAAACCGGAGCCGGCGATAGCCGAGTAGTGGGCGAAAAGGTCGTCCGAGCCGTCATCGGGAGCGATGAAGCCGAAGCCCTTTTCCGCGTTGAACCATTTCACAGTGCCAGTGGCCATGTGTTTCTACTTTCTGTTGACTTAGCCGTTTACACGGCCTACGCCGAATCGGAACATCCGAGACGCGCGCATTGTCACGCTACCACGGCAGGCTGACCAACAGCACTGTGCGACGGATTCTTCTGCAGAAGTGCCGCCTCGGTGCGTGTGCTCACCCCGAGTTTCCGCAGCACCGCCGACACGTGGACGCTCACGGTCTTGACGCTGATGAACAGTCGCTCACCGATCTGGCGGTTGCTCAGCCCCTCGGCGATGAGCTCGAGCACCTGCTTCTCCCGCGCGGTCAGCGGGTCGGTGCCGATGGAAGGCTCCGCATCGATGCGGAGCCCGAGCCCCGCATCGGTCGCGAAACGAGCGACGGCGGCCTGCAGCTGCGCGTACCCCAGGGCCGCGGCGATCTCGGCCGCCTCGGCCAGCACGGTCGACGCCGTTGCGCGGTCGCCCGCCTGCACCCGCATCCGCGCCTGCTCGAGCCGGAGCACGACGCGGAAGGTGACCGGAACGTCATCGCCGTCGGCACACCGCAGCGCCGCATCGAGCGAGTCGGGATGCGGGTCGAGCAGGGCCAGGAGGATCGTCGACCAGGCGTCGTCTTGGAGCTGCACGGGCTGCGCGAGCCAGGCGGTGCGAATCGCGTCGGCTGCGTCGGCGACCGCGGACCCCTCTGCCCGCAGCTCGGAGAGGAGCGCCCCGCCCTGCAGCATGAGTCGCCGCTGGTGCAGCAGGGCCGGCCGATCATCGCGGAGCATCTCGAGGATCGTGTCGAGAGCACCGCGGAGGTCGCCCGCGCTCTCGGCCACCGCGACCGTCATCATCACCCGGTCGTACCAGATCTGCCGCTCCGAGATGCCGGTCTCCTCGAACGCGGGCAACCACGTCTGCAGCAACTCTGCCGCCTCGGCTGACCGGCCGCGCCAGGCCAGCACCCGCACGTGCGTCATGCTCATGTACATGCGGAACACCCGCAGAGTGCCCTGCACGAAGTCGCGCGACAGCATGTCTTCGACCCGGTCGATCTCCCCCAGCTCGAGCAGCGGCACCACCATGTTCTGCGCCATGATCGAGCCCGATGTGCGTTCGACGCGGAGTTCGCGCGCCCGGCGCAGCCCCTCCTCGGCGACCTCGACGGCCTCGCGGTAGCGGCCGAGCAGAGTGAGCAGATCGGAGTAGTTGACGCGGTAGCGCATCTCGGCGTCCGAGCCCGTCGCGAGCTGCCGTGCACGTTCGTATTCGCGCACGCCCGCCTCGACCTCGCCCAGATGCGCGAGCGAGCCGCCGCGCACATTCGCGGCGACGGACAGCTGATCGGAGGAGCCTGCGCCCGCCGCCCTGCGCTCGGCCTCGTCCGCGAGGCGGATCGCCTCTTCACGGTCGCCCGCGATCATGCGGCGGCTGGCGAGACGGTTGAGCAGCTCGGCGCGGAAGGCCTCATCGTCGATGTGCTCCTCGGCGATGGCCAGGGCCTGTTGCAGCAGCGGGATCGCCCCGAGGCGCCCGAGGTTGACCAGATACAGCGCCTTGTTGCGCAGCAGCCGCGCATGCAGACGCGGATCCACCGTTTCGGGGTCGACCTCGGCGAGAGCGAGGTTCGCGACGGCGAGCGCCCGCTCACCATCGCCCGCGTTGCGGAGGATCGAGCCCAGGACGAGAAGCAGATCGAGGCGCTCGATCCGCGCGGCCCCGGCAGCATCGGGGACGAGCGGCCACAGCTCCAGCACGAGCTCGCCGAAGCGGGCGGCGGTCGCGAACGCGTACTGCGACTTCGCGTGGCGCATCGCATCGGCGGCGGCGACGAGCGCCTTCCGGTCGTCTTGCGCGAGCTGCCAGTGGTACGCGAGCGCGGCGGCATCCCCCGAGTCACTGCCCGCGCCCTGGGCCTCGAGCGACTCGGCATAGGCGCGATGCAGCCGGGCGCGCTCACCCGGGAGGAGATCGTCGTGCACTGCTTCACGAAGGAGGGCGTGCCGGAACCGGTAGTCGTCGTCGACCACGACCAGGATGCCGCTGCGCGTCGCCTCGCGGATCGCCTCGTCGAGCTGCTGCTCGGGGCGATCGGCGAGGCGCGTGATCAGCGGATGCGACAGCGGGCGCTCCGCACCGGAGGCGACCTTGACGACGTGCTGCGCATCGTCGCCGAGACGATCGAACCGGGCCAGCAGCAGGTCGCGGAGGCCATCGGGAAGAGAGCCGTTCGCGCATCCCGCGATCTCCTCGACGAAGAACGGCACGCCCTCGGCACGTTCCTGCATGCGGTCGAAGGCGGCTTCGGACAGCGGGCGACCGGTGATCTGCTCGGCCAGCTCCCGCACCGCGGCTTCGTCGAGCCGGGCGAGCGTGAGGCGCTCGAGCAGGCGCGCACGGGTGGCCTCGCCGATGAAGCGGCTCACGGCGTCGCCACGCCGCACGTCGTCGCTCCGGCAGGTGAGGAGCAGCAGGATGCGACCGCGGCCGAGGGCGCGCAGGAGGAACGACAGGATCGCGAGCGTCGACTCGTCGGCCCAGTGCAGGTCTTCCACCACGAGCACCTGCGGAGCCCGTTCGGCGGCCGCCTCGATGAGGGAGGCGATGGCGTCGCGGAGCCGCTCAGGGCTGGTGCGCTCGCGATCGGTCGGAGCATCGACGAGCTCAGGCAGCAGCATCCCCAGCGCCTCGACGCCCACACCGACCGACTCGCGCACCCGTTCGATGCCCATGCGCGTGACGATCGAGCGGAGGATGCCGGTGAGCGGGCCGTAGGGCGTGCGGGAGGCCCCGAGGTCGAGGCACCAGCCCACATGGACGTCGGCGGTGTTCTCGATCTCGGTGGCGAACTCGCGCAGCAGCCGGGACTTGCCGATCCCCGCCTCGCCCTCGACGAGCAGCGCCGCCGGAGCACCCTCGCGCACACCCTCGAACAGCCGGCGCACCTCGGCGAGCTCGGCCGCACGGCCGACCATCGCGGCGCTCGGTGCGGAGGAAGGCATGGATTCATCGTGCCACCCTCCACCGACACCGGGGGCGCGTTCCGCGAGGACGATGCTCACCGTGCGGGTGCCGCCGTCGGCTCGCATCCGGAGCTCGCCCGCTCCGAGGCCGCGTGCCCCACGCCGGGACGCGCGTTCGTGGCACTGCGGCCCGCGTCGCGTGCACCCACAGTGCTGGCCGTCGATCCACGGAAGATGCGCGTCAGCATCCGGCGCACCGCTCCCGGGGGACGGGGCACGATCTGGTCGGCGTGCTCGATGAGCATGCGCCGCCGCGCGGCTGCGCGTTCCATCTCCTCCTGCTGGTAACCGGTGTACTGCTCGGTGAAAAACGTGTGCTCGAACATGGGGATCTCCTCGGCGGTGTGCGGTATCCCTACACTCCGCTCTGAGGTACCCCGCCGACATCGGACGGATTCCCTATCTTTCTGCCGCCGACGTCTAGGGATGCCGCCGGCGAGGGGTCGCGACGCCTACGCCCGCGGCGACTCGGCGCGCAGCGGCGACCGACGGGCCGAGGGGCGGGACTGCGACGGCACGAGGATCGCCAGCACCCGCACGAGCGTGGCCATCCACAGCAGTCCGAGCCCGACGACGACGGCTTCGAGCGCCGTGGCCGAGTACAGCCCGAACGGGACCCACAGCACGACGGCCACCACGATGAGCAGGCCGACGCCGACCGACGTGATCAGCAGCGCGCGGGGAGGAGCCGGGATCGCGGCCACGGTCGCGGCCGCAGACCCGAGGAAAAGGACGAGCGTCGCGACGGCGGCGATGTCGTGCGGAAGGGGCACCCGGTGCAGGGGCAGCAGCCCGACGGCCGCGAGCGCGACACCGGCCGCCGCCCACAACGTGACCACCGCGGCGATGCGCCGCAGAGCGGAGTCGCCGAGCATCCGGTGCAGGTCGCGGCCGATGTACGAGCCGACGGTCGCGATCAGGAGGCCCGCGACGACGAGCGTGCCGTTGAAGGCCCAGCCCGACCCGAGCTGCGAGAAGTTCTCCTCCCACCAGCGGGGGTCGGCCGAGGTGACCATGGCGAAGAGCGTGCCGATCACGAGGAATCCGAACAGGAGCGCGGAAAGGTCGGCGGTGCGCAGACCGATGCCGGCGCCGAACGCGAAGCGACCACCGACGGCCGAGGCGACACCCGCGAGCAGGCCGCCGCCGACCGCCGCGAGCTGCAGACCCTGGAGGCCGACCGCGAGGATCTCGGTCGCGAGCAGGACCCCCATCAGCGTGACCGCTCCGAAAGCGACGGTGAGCGCGACGGTCGAGAGGTCGGAGACCACGGCCTGCCAGCGCGGCATCGGCCCGGTCTCCGCGCGACGGTGCATCAGCGTGCTCACGAGGAATGCGGCGGCTGCGACGATCCCGGCGATCGCTGCGACGGGCGCCGCCAACGACCCCGGACCGGTGAGCGGGCGCGCATCGCCACGCAGGAGCAGGATGCCGGCGACGGTGCCGACGACGAAGCAGATCACGGTCGCCCAGACGGCCCTCGTCTCGCCGCGCAGCTTCTCGTCCCGCTCCATGTGCCCATGCAAGCACGCACCTCGGACGCGCGGAAGATCCCGCGCACCCCACCCGGACACGACGAGGCCCGGATGCCGAAACGGCATCCGGGCCTCGCATCGGATTCGCGTCAGGCGTCGACGTCGCCGCGCCAGGATCCGGTCTCGACGCCGCGGCCCTCGATGAACTCCTTGAAGTTGTGCAGGTCCTTCTTGACGGCGTGACCGCCGGCGCCGACGAGGGAGCCGAGCTTCTCGAGCAGCCCCTCCGGCGCCCAGTCCAACTGCACCGTCACGCGGGTCGACGTGTCGTCGAGCTTGTGGAACGTCACCACACCCGCGTGCTCGGTCTCGCCGCCGGTGCTGTTCCACGCGACGCGCTCATCCGGGTGCTGCTCGGTGATCTCGGCGTCGAACTCGCGTGTCGCGCCGCCGACCTTCACCTTCCAATGCGTGTGGGTGTCGTCGATCTGAGTGATCGACTCGACCTCGTCGAGGAACTTCGGGAAGCTCTCGAACTGCGTCCACTGGTTGTACGCCGTGCGTACGGGGACGTCGACGTCGATGGTCTCGATGATCTGCACCATGTGATGCTCCTCACTTCTCGTCGTTCGTGTTCCTCCATTCAGCCCGGAACGGCGAGGATCGGCGACGGGGTTGACATCCGCATCGCCGGACGACGATCATCCGCGACACCACGGCACTACCGTTGAGGGCATGCGCATCCCCGCCGCGATCCGCGCCTCCCAGCGCTCCCCGCTGCTGCAGGTCGTGAAGTCGGCCGCGGCGACGATCGCCGCGTGGCTCATCGCCGGATGGGTGTTCCCCGCGCAGCTGCCGGTGTTCGCCGCGATCGCCGCGCTCCTGGTCGTGCAGCCCAGCGTGAACCAGTCACTGTCGAAGGCGCTCGAGCGCAGCATCGGTGTGATCGCCGGTGTGGTGATCGCCGTCGCGCTCGGCCTGCTGCTGGGGTCGCCGAGCTGGATCGTGCTGCTCGCGATCGTCGTCGCGATGCTGGTCGCGTGGATCTTCCGGGCCTCCCCCGGCACCGGCAACCAGGTCGCGATCTCGGCGATGCTCGTGCTGGCGCTCGGATCGTCGAGCCCGGAGTACGCGTTCGCGCGCATCGTGGAGACCCTGATCGGGGTGGTGATCGGCATCGTCGTGAACGCGCTGATCGTGCCCCCGGTGCTGGTCGCCCCCGCTCGGCGCGATGTCGGACTGCTCGGGCGGGAGCTCGCCGCCAGCCTCGACCGCCTGGCCGTCGCGCTGCCGGAGCCGCAGACGGCCGCACAGCTCCAAGAGCTGATGCTGGAGGTGCGGCTGCTGCGTCCGATGAAGGATGCCGCCGACGCCTCCATCGCCGCGGGCGAGGAGTCGCTCACCCTGAACCCGCGGCGCTCGACCCATCGCAGCGAGCTGAAGGAGATGCGGGAGCTGCTCGAGCGCCTGTCGCCCATCGTGACCCAGACGATCGGCATGACCCGTGCATACTTCGACCACTACGACGACACGATCGGCGAAGAGCCCGCCGTCACCGCGATCGCCGAGCAGCTGCGGCGCGCCGGGCACGACGTGCGCCTGGCCGTGCAGGTCGCCGAGGCGTCGCCGGAGCCCGACACGATGACGTCCGCGATCCCCGCGCTCACCGCCCCACTCGTGATCCGACCGCCGTCATCGCAGCACTGGATCCTGATCGGCTCGCTCATGGAAGACCTCCGCCGCATCCGGGGCGAACTACTCGACGAGGACTGACCGACTCCGCATACGCTGGACGCATGTCCGACATGACCGTCGCGGAGGCACTCGGCGAACTCGCCGCACTGGAAGATCCGAAGATGCGCGCCGCCAACGAGAAGCGCGGCGACGACCACGGCATCAACCTCAGCCGGATGCGCGCGCTCGCGAAGCGGATCAAGACCGACCAGCCGCTCGCGGAAGAGCTCTGGGCGACCGGCGAGACCCCGGCGCGACTGCTGGCCCTTCTCATCTGCCGCCCCCGCGACTTCAGCGCCGACGAACTCGACGCCATGCTGCGCGAGACCCGTCCGCCGAAGGTCAACGACTGGTTCGTCAACTACGTCGCCAAGAAGACCCCGCTCGCGGAAGAGCTGCGGCTGCGCTGGTTCGACGACGCGGACCCCACGGTGGCCGCGGCCGCCTGGTCGCTCACGACCGTGCGCGTGATGAAGGACGCGGACGGCCTGGACCTGCCACACCTGCTCGACCTCATCGAGCGGGATATGAAGGATGCGCCGTCGCGTCTGCAGTGGGCGATGAACGAGACCCTCGCCAACATCGGCATCTTCCACCCGGAGTACCGCGCGAGGGCGCTGGAGATCGGGGAGCGCCTGCAGGTCCTCGCGGACTACCCCACCGCGCCCGGCTGCACCTCGCCGTTCGCGCCGCTGTGGATCGGCGAGCTCGTGCGGCGCCGCGAGGGCTGAGCGCGTTCAGGTTTGCTGCGTGCTGCCACCCACCTGGCGCGAAGGAGATCTCACGCTCTGAAGGAGAGCCTCCGGGATCCACTCCTTCATTGCGCGAGATCTCCTTCGGAACTCGCTTGACCCGGCATCCGCCTCGGTGACGGCAGGCGTGTCCCGCCCCGATTCCGCATTTGAGCCAGTAACGTTATACACTTTATGAGTCGCGGGGGCTCTGGGGTGATCGCATGGGGCGGTCTCTGCCGCGCGCGACACGACCTGGGGAGCATCATGACCACGCAAGACGAACTGAACACACTCATCGCCGACATCGCGCGCGACATCAACGGCTTCATCGGCGCCTCCGTCGTCGATCTGGAGTCCGGGATGCCGCTCGCCTCGAGCTCGGTCCGACCGGACTTCGATCTCGAAGTGGCGAGCGCGTACAACAGCGAGATCGTCAAGAACAAGATGCGCACGATCGAAGCTCTCGGTCTCGACGCGACCCTCGAGGACATGCTGCTCACGCTCGACTCGCAGCTCCACCTGCTCAAGATGATCACCGACGAGATGTTCATCTACCTCGCCGCCGACCGCCAGGCGACGAACCTCGCCCTTCTCCGTTCTGCCGTGAACCGCCATGTGGCGGCTCTGAACGCTTGACCAGGGAGGCCGTGCGCAGCGACGGCCTCGAGGAGATCTCGTGGGTGCGTGCCGCGTCGGCGGAGACGCCGATGCGGCGGGCACGCTGGCGGCACGTGAATCTGCCGAACCGTTACCGGCTCATCTTCGCCGGGCCGGTCGGGGCGGGGAAGACGACGGCTGTCCGGGCACTGAGTGACGTCCCGCCGGTCGACACCGACGTTCCGATCTCGGCCGGATCGGCGGAGTACGGCGACGGCGAGAAGACCACCACCACGGTGGGCCTCGACTACGGCGCGTGGAAACCCACGCCCGAGATCGCCGTCACGCTCATCGGGGTTCCCGGGCAAGACCGCTTCGCTCCCGCCCGCCGCAGATCCTCGACGGCAGACACGCGCATCCTGCTCTGGCTTCGTGCCGACCGGCCACACCTCGCCGCCGATGCCGCCACATGGATTCCGCGGTTCGCCGGCGACGGCCAGCGAATGGTCATCGCGGTGAGCCACTGCCCAGAAGAGGCTCTGAGCACGGTGCGCCAGGAGCTCACCGAGGTCCTGGCGCGATACGGCATCCCCCCGAACCGCGTTCATGTCGCCGACGCGCGCGATCGCGACAGCGTGATGCGAGTCGCCTGCGTGGCCCTTGATCTTCCGGAAGAAGAGTCGTGAACACACACAACCGAACAGACCACCCCCCTCTCTCCCACGACGCTGCACATCGGGACGACGCGACCTACGGGGGCGACCCCGTGCTCATGCATCCGGAGATCGCGGCGCACTGGGAGCTCTGGTCGAGCGTGGTGAGCCAGGCCGCTCTCACCCGACTGCGTCATCTTCAAGAGCGCTTCCCGGAGCTGACGACGGCTGTCCTCTCGACCGCCGACGGCCTGCACATCGCCTCCGTCGGCGCACGGGACGAGACGGGAGAGCGGCTGGCGGCGATCAACGGTTCGCTGTTCGGCGTCGCCAGGGCCGAGGCCGAGATCATCTCCGGGGGGACCGAACCGAGCCTGTCGGCCGTCGTGTCGGTGTCGATCGGTCAGAGCCAGCTCTCGTTGCTCAGCTTCGTTCTGGCGCCCTACGGCCAGCTGCTCCTGTCGGTGTCGGCGGCCGGAGTCCAGGTCGGCACCGTGATCGTGCAGGCGCGCTCGGCGGCGTACGAGCTCATCACCGCGCTCGGGCTCGCCGGAACCCCCGGCTGAGGCATGGGGTCGCTGGCTACGCTGGGGCGATGAGCACGCACATCGCCGCTGAGCCCGGCCAGATCGCCCCCATCGTCCTGTTTCCCGGCGACCCGCTGCGAGCGAAGTGGATCGCCGAGACGTTCCTCGAGAACGCCGAGCTGTACACCGAGACGCGCGGCATGCTGGGCTTCACCGGCACGTGGGAGGGGCACCGCATCTCGGTGCAGGGTTCCGGCATGGGCCAGCCGTCGATGGCGATCTACGCCAACGAGCTGTTCGACTCCTACGACGTGCAGACGATCGTGCGGGTCGGGTCGTGCGGGGCGCTGACCGAGCGCGTCAAGGTGCGCGACATCATCATCGCCAACGGGGCTTCCACGGATTCCGGCATCAACCGCGTGCGCTTCCACGGACTCGACTACGCGCCGGTGGCGGACTTCGGCCTCCTGCGCGCGGCCGTGGAGGCGAGCGAGGCGGAAGACCTCGAGTCGACCGTGCACGTCGGGCAGCTGTTCTCGAGCGACCAGTTCTACAGCACCCGCCCCGAGCTCACGGAGCCGTTCGTGCAGCACGGCATCCTGGGCGTCGAGATGGAGGCGGCCGGGCTCTACACCCTCGCGGCCTACTACGGTCGGCGCGCACTCGCCATCTGCACGGTCAGCGACCACATCGTCACGGGCGAGGAGACCACGGCGCAGGAGCGCGAGCAGACCTTCGGCGACATGATCCGCATCGCCCTGCGCGCCGCCACCGCAGTCTGAACCGGTCTGACCCGTCCTCGCGGATGGGATGATCGAGGGACCATGACTTCCTCTCCGCGGCTCGATCCCGCCATCGTTCCGGACGCCGCGGATCCGGATGCCGTCTACCTCGCCTTCGTCGAGTGGGCGGAGTCGACCGGCATCAGCCTCTATCCCGCGCAGGACGAGGCGGTCATCGAGATCGTCTCCGGCAACAACCTGATCCTCTCGACGCCCACGGGCACCGGCAAGTCGCTCGTGGCGATCGGCGCGCACTTCGCCGCCCTCGTCGCCGGACGCCGCAGCTACTACACCGCTCCCATCAAAGCCCTGGTGAGCGAGAAGTTCTTCGCACTGGTCGATGTGTTCGGCGCCGAGAACGTCGGCATGGTCACGGGTGATTCCTCGGTCAACGCCGACGCCCCGATCATCTGCTGCACGGCCGAGATCCTCGCCAACCTCTCGTTGCGCCAGGGCACGGATGCCGACGTCGGGCAGGTCGTGATGGACGAGTTCCACTTCTACGCCGACCCCGACCGCGGGTGGGCGTGGCAGGTTCCGCTGCTCGAGCTGCCCCAGGCGCAGTTCATCCTGATGTCGGCGACCCTCGGCGACGTCACCGAGCTCGCCGCCGACCTCACCCGCCGCACCGGTCGTGAGACGGCGACCGTGACCGGCGTCGAGCGTCCCGTCCCTCTGCACTTCTTCTACGAGACGACCCCGATCCACGAAACCATCGACGACCTGCTGAACACCGGGCAGGCGCCGATCTACGTCGTGCACTTCTCGCAGGCGGCGGCGATGGAGCGTGCGCAGGCGCTGTCGAGCACGAAGGTCGCCACGCGCGAGCAGCGGGACGAGATCGCGGCGCTGATCGCCGAGTTCCGCTTCACGACCGCATTCGGCAAGACGCTCTCACGCTTCCTCCGCGCCGGGATCGGCGTGCACCACGCGGGGATGCTGCCGAAGTATCGGCGCCTCGTCGAGCAGCTCGCCCAACGCGGACTGCTGCGCGTGATCTGCGGCACCGACACCCTCGGCGTCGGCATCAACGTGCCGATCCGCACGGTGCTGCTCACTGCGCTCACCAAGTTCGACGGCACGCGGATGCGGCAGCTGAACGCCCGCGAGTTCCATCAGATCGCCGGGCGGGCGGGTCGCGCCGGCTACGACACGGCCGGAACGGTCGTCGCCCAGGCGCCGGAGCACGAGAGCGAGAACGTCGCTGCCGTGAAGAAGGCGGGCGATGACCCGAAGAAGAAGCGCAAGATCGTGCGCAAGAAGGCGCCAGACGGCTTCGTCTCGTGGGGCGAACCCTCGTTCCGCAAGCTCATCGACGCGGTACCCGAGACCCTGACCTCGCACATGCAGATCACGAGCGCCATGATGCTCAACGTGATCGCCCGTGGTGGCGACGTCTTCGCGAATATGCGCGCGCTCGTATACGACAATCACGAGCCGCGGAAACGCCAGCGCGAGCTCGCGCTCCGAGCCATCGGCATCTACCGCACGCTCCGCGAATCCGGCATCGTCGAGAAGACTCCGGAGGGTGACATCCGCCTCACGGTCGACCTGCAGCCGAACTTCGCGCTCAACCAGCCGCTGTCGCCGTTCGCTCTCGCGGCGTTCGAGCTGCTCGATCCCGACCCGGCCTCCGGCACGGGCACCCGCTCCTACGCGCTCGACATGATCTCGATCGTCGAGGCGACGCTCGACGATCCGCGTGCCGTACTCAGTCAGCAGGAGTTCCTCGCCCGCGGTGAGGCGGTCGCCGCGATGAAGTCGGAGGGCATCGAGTACGACGAGCGGATGGAGCTGCTCGAGCAGATCACGTATCCGAAGCCGCTCGACGAGCTGCTGACGGCCGCGTTCGAGACGTTCAGCGCCGCTCAGCCGTGGATCCGCGACTTCGAGCTGCATCCCAAATCGGTCGTGCGCGACATGTACGAGCGGGCCATGTCGTTCGGGGAATATGTCGCCTACTACAAGATCGCCCGCTCCGAGGGCGTGGTCCTGCGCTATCTCTCCGACGCCTACCGCGCGGCATCGCAGACCATCCCGGAAGAGCTCAAGGACGAGGATCTGCGCGACCTCATCGAGTGGCTCGGCGAGCTCGTCAGGCAGGTCGACTCCAGCCTGCTCGACGAGTGGGAGGAGCTGATCGCCGGGGTCCACAACGGCCGCTTCGATCCGCACGCCCCCGACGAGCCGATCGTCCCGCCCGCGCCGAAGCGCCTCACGAGCAACATCCGCGCCTTCCGCATCCTGGTGCGCAACGAGCTGTTCCGCCGCGTGCAGCTCGCGGCGCGAGAAGACGTGACCGCCCTCGCCGAACTCGATCCCGGCTTCGGCGCCGATGCCTGGTCGGACGCGCTCGACGGCTACTACGACGACCACGACGAGATCCTCACCGGCGCAGACGCACGCAGCTCGAAGCTGCTGATCCTCACCGAGAGCACCACCTCGTGGACCGCGCGACAGATCTTCGACGACCCCGCCGGCGACCACGACTGGGGCATCACCGCGACGATCGACCTCGCCGCATCCGACGAAGCGGGTCAGGCCGTCGTCACCGTGACAGGCGTCGACCGGCTGTAGCGCTCCGCGGCCCGCGAACGCCTGGGGCGGAGACCTCCTGTGCGGGCGGATGCTTCGCGCGAGAATCTCCTCCCGATCCGGAGCTCACCGCCCGGCGTTCATGCAATGGCTCGTGGCACAACCCGACCCGGATGGGATCCGGCTCAGCACGCCGCCCGCGTCAGGCCTGCATGACCGCGAGCACGTTCCCGGCCGGGTCGCGGAACCACGCGATGTCCGGGCCCTGTCCGTTGCCGCGGACGATGCCGCGCGCATCGGAGGGGAACTCCTCGTCGCTGTAGATCTTGGTCTGCACGCCGCGCGCGATGAGCTCGTCCACCGCGGCGTCGACATCCGCGACCGGGAAGTTCAGGATCGTGAAGCTCGCCGGCGTGTGGTTCGGCTTCGCGTACACGAGGATCGACCCGCCGCTCGGCAGACGCAGGTCGAGGAACCCCATCGCGTTGACCTCGACGTCGAGGCCGAGGGTCGTGCCGTAGAACTCTTTCGCCGCGTCGATGTCGTCGACGCTGAAACCGCTGAATGCGTTGTCCGCTGTGAAGGCCGCCATGACTCCATGGTCCGCCGTCGCCCGGCGGTTGTCGAGGGGGTCATCGCCGGACGCGGGTCGTGAGCCGATCGGTCACCCGCAGCGGATCGAACAGTGCCCCGAGTCCGATGCGCACCAGCAGCGCGTGAACCGCCAGGCACACGGCGATCACCACCGCCGTCAGCACAAGAGGTCCGACGGTCTCGAGCACCGGTGTCGTCCGCCACCCGGCCGCCCGCAACCCGGCATCGACCAGCGCCAGCGGCATCATGTGCAGCACGTAGATCGGCAGGGTCCGTCGGCCGATCCACCGCAGCGGCCGCGCGACGACCTCGACGTGCCGGTCGATGAGCACGCTGAGCGACACCCCGAATGCCACCGCGACGAGGCAGAGCAGTGGCCAGGTTCCGGGCACGAGGCGGATGCCGAGCACGGAGACGACGACGAGTGCCCCCGCGTACCCGGCGGCGAGCGCGAGCGCGACGCCCACGCCACTCAGTCTCGCGAAGCGCTCGACGATCGCCCGCAGCCGCAGCCCGACGAGGAAGAAGAACAGGTTCTGCACCAGCTGCCACAGGTTGCCGAGATCGGGAAGGAGACCCGCACCGGCGACGGCGGCGATCGCGAACGCCACCGACAGCACGGCGGCGGTCGGGAGCCCGCGCGTCAGCCGCCCGACCGCGAGATACACGGCGAGCGCGAGCAGGTACCAGAGGTTCGTCGGACTGATGGTGAGCTGCGCGAGCAGCTCCCACCCGCTGGTCGCCCGCGCCGTGTCGAACTCCGGCGTGAGCGCGAGCACGACGGTCTGGATCAGCACCCACACGAGGTAGAGCAGCGCGAGCCGGCCGGCCCGACGTCGCCAGGAGGCACCGTCCCCGGCGAGCACCGCCCGCGCCGCGAACATCCCGGAGACCAGGAAGAACAGCGGGATGCGCAGCGGCAGGAGCTGGGCGTTGAGCATCACCCAGGCATCCGTCACCGCTCCCGCGCCGGGGATGCCGACCACGACCTTCGTGACCACGTGCCAGAGCACGACGAGCAGGATGCAGATGCCCTTCGCGACATCCGGCCATCCGACCCGGGGCGCGGGCGCGGTCGCGGTCACGAGGCCGCGCGCACGAGTCGCGAGACCAGGTCGACGTACGTCACACCCGCCGCGGCGAACATGCGCGGCACCTGCGAGGCGGCGGTGAGCCCCGGCATCGTGTTGACCTCGTTCAGCACCGGCCCCCGCTCGGTGAGGAAGAAGTCCATGCGCGCGACGCCGTCGCACCCGAGGGCATCGAACACGGCGATCGCCGCCCGCTTGAGCGCGGCCGTCTCGGCGGCATCCAGCTGCGCCGGCACCGTGAACCGCGCACTGCCGTCATACTTCGTTGCCGTGTCGAACAGCCCGGTCGCGTGGATCTCCAGCGGCGGCGCCGCCCACCGGATGCCACCCTTCTCGCGCAGCACCGCCACGTCGATCTCGCGCCCCCGCACGACCTCCTCGACGAGGATGCGCCGATCGAAGCGTGCCGCCTCCCGCAGCGCTGCGAGCAGCTGCCCCTCCTCCGTGACGAGGCCGACACCGTGACTCGAACCGGCCGACACCGGCTTGACGACGACCTCCCCCTCGAACTCCACGTCACCGATGTCGTCGGCGGCGACGAGTCGGCCGCGGGCGGTGCCGAGACCCACGGCATCCGCGACGAGCTTGGTCGTCCACTTGTCCATGCCGATGGCTCCCGCCCGGAGCCCCGATCCGACGACCCGCACTCCGGCGAGCGCGCACAGCGCCGCGAGAGCACCGTCCTCCCCGAGAGCGCCGTGCACGGCCGGGAACACCACGTCCGTGCGGGTGAGCAGCGGCAGTGCGAGCGCGAGCGACTCGGCCGCCGATCCCCCGTTCGGCCGTCCCTCCACGCGCCAGATCCCGTCGCGGTCGATCGTCACGCACGTGACGTCGTGATCGCCCATCCGCAGCGCCGCGGCCACCGCCGCCGCGGAAGCCAGGGAGACCTCGTGCTCGGGGTTCTGTCCGCCCCCGATGACCAGCACCTTCGTCGTCATGCCACGCTCCTCTGAACTCGTGCGCCGATGCCGGTCACGATCGTGTGCGGGATGCTGCCCGCCCACCGCGCCCACTCCTGCACCGACGGCACGGCTCCGCCCTCGGGCCCGAACACGGTCGCGACCGCTCCGCGCGGGAACAGCACCGCTCCCGTGTCGACGACGATCTGGTCCATCGAGACCCTCCCCACGATCGGATGCCGCGTCCCCGCGATCTCCACCCCGGCGCCGGCTGCCAGCTCGCGCGGAATGCCGTCGGCGTACCCGACCCCGACCACGCTCAGATGAGTCTCGCGGTCGGTCGTGTGCGCACCGCCGTAGCCGACCGCGGTCCCCGCCGGCACGAGTGCGCTGTGCACGACGGGCGCCGTCCACCGCGACGCCCCGGCGAGCACGGTCGTCTCCGAGGGGTCGATCCCGACCAGCCCCGCGCCGACCCGCACCAGGTCGAAGTGCGTCGCCGGATCGGTCAGCGCACCGGAGGTCGCGGCGAGATGCACGAGCACCGGGCCGAAACCCGCGCGCAGCACGGCATCCCTCCCCTGCCGCAGACGCAGTACCGCCGCCGCGTTCGCTGCCGGATCGGCCTCGTCCGCCCGGGGCAGATGCCCCATCACCCCGACGACCTCCACCCGTCCCCGACCGGTGCGCGCGAGTCGGAGCAGCTCCGGCCACTCCTCCAGCGGCGCTCCCCCACGAGCCATGCCGGTGTCGAGCTGCAGGTGCACGCGCACCGGATCCGCGGCATCCGCGATCAGCTGCCGCAGCTCTTCGACCGAGCCGACCGCGATGTCGACGCGGTGCTCGGCTGCGGCGGCAGCGTCGACGCCGGAGGGGTTCAACCAGGAGAGGATCGGCACCGTGAGCCCGGCGTCGCGGAGTGCGACGGCTTCCGCGACATTTGTGACGCCCAGCCAGTCGGCGCCGGCATCCACCGCGGCCCGCGCGACGGTGACGGCACCGTGCCCGTAGCCGTCGGCCTTGACCACGGCCATGATGCGGGCGGTCGTCGCGGCGCGCACCCGCCGCAGATTCTCGGCGACGGCATCCGGGACCGTCTGCAGGGTGGGTGCGTGCAGGCGCGAGAGGGTCACGCGCTCGGGGGAAAGAGTGGTCATCGCTGCATCCTCGGGTCGGCGGTCGGGTCGGCGAGCATCTCGGGACAGCCGTCGTCGGCGGCATCCGGACGCAGTTCGTAGTGCCAGGTCTCGTTGGCGTAGATCTGGCAGAGCCCGTAGCGCCACCCCCGCTGCGCGAGCCAGTCGAGCGCGGGCAGCGGGCCGAGGTCGACGGCGTCGCCGGTCACATGTTCCGAGGTCTCGGCCGTGGCCACCCAGCGCCGGGCCTCGGCCTCCGATCCGTACTGCACGATCGCGTCCTGCAGCATCCGCTCCTGCAGCGCCGGTGTGCGCCATCCGCTGTTCACGCGGAACGTCACGCCGTCGCCTTCGGCATCCGATGCGGCACGCTGCAGAGCCGCGAGCAGGGCGGGGTCGAGGTTGCCGACCGCGACCCTGTCGACGTCGAACACCGTGGGCTGGTCACCGTCGCGGATTACGCCGTCGGCCTCGCTCGGGGCGATGACCGAGCCGGTGCCGGTGCCGGTGGTTCCGCTCTCGGCGGGCCGGTCGGTCGGCACGGGGAGGGTGCCGGGGCGGGCGGCATCGGCGAAGGCCACGGACAGCGACTGCTGCACAGCGAACGCGACGATCACGGCGAGAGCGAGGGCGACAGCGACGACGGTGAACCGACGACGGCGCGCTCTCGGAGTACGGGAGGTGGTGCGGGTGTTCATGCTTCCAGTGAAGAAGCACGCCGGTTGCGAGGGCGTATGCGCTTTTCCATATGCTCCCGATATGTCGCACTGCGTAGGATCTCAGCCATGCGTGTGCTGATCGTCGAGGACGAGCCCTACCTCGCCGAGGCGGTCCGCGATGGGCTGCGCCTGGAGGCGATCGCAGCCGACATCGCCGGCGACGGCGACTCCGCGTTGGAGCTGCTGAGCATCAACTCCTACGACATCGCCGTGCTCGACCGCGACGTGCCCGGACCGTCGGGCGACGACATCGCCCGGTGGATCGTGGCCTCCGGCAGCGGCATCCCGATCCTGATGCTCACCGCCGCCGACCGGCTCGACGATAAGGCGAGCGGCTTCGAGATCGGCGCCGACGACTACCTGACCAAGCCGTTCGAGCTGCGGGAACTGGTGCTGCGCCTGCGCGCCCTCGACCGCCGCCGTCAGCGCAGCCGCCCGCCCGTGCTCGAGGTCGCCGGGCTGCGGTTGGACCCGTTCCGCCGCGAGGTCTACCGCGACGACCGCTACGTCGCGCTCACGCGCAAGCAGTTCGCCGTGCTGGAGGTGCTGGTCGACGCGGAGGGCGGGGTGGTCAGCGCCGAGGAGCTGCTGGAGCGGGCCTGGGACGAGAATGCCGACCCGTTCACGAACGCCGTGCGCATCACGGTGTCGTCGCTGCGCAAGCGACTGGGCGAGCCGTGGCTGATCCTCACCGTGCCCGGCGTCGGATACCGGATCGGGACGGATGCCGATGCCTAGGCGCCGCGGGATGAGTGCCCGCCTCAAACTCACGCTGAGCTACGCGGTGATCGTGGTGGTGTCCGGCGGGCTGCTGCTCGCCGCGGTCGGGCTGTTCCTGCTGCGCTACGTGCCGGACACCGTCGACTTCTTCCCCAACCGCGGCGACCTCAGCCGGGCCTTCGTGCCGGTGGCCTCGATGGTCATGCTGGTGCTGCTCGCGTTCGGTCTCGGCGCCGGGTGGCTGCTGGCCGGACGGATGCTGGCGCCGCTCGACCGCATCGGCGACGCCGCCCGGCTCGCCGCGCAGGGATCCCTGTCACACCGCGTGGCGCTCGCCGGCCCCCGCGACGAGTTCCGCGACCTGGCCGACGTCTTCGACTCGATGCTCGAGCAGCTCGAGGCGCACGTCGCCGAGCAGCAGCGGTTCGCCGCGAACGCCTCGCACGAGCTGCGGACCCCGCTCGCGATCTCGCAGACACTGCTCGAGGTCGCCGAAGCCGATCCGGACCGCGATGTCGATGCCCTGATCGCGCGGCTGCGTGAGGTGAACACCCGGGCGATCGAGCTCACCGAGGCGCTGCTGCTGCTGAGCCGCGCCGACCGCAAGACGTTCCCGCGCGAGATCGTCGACCTCTCCCTGCTCGCCGAAGGGGCGGTGGAGGCGCTGCTGCCGCTCGCTGACCGTCGTGGTGTGGCCGTCGAGGTGGGCGGTGCACCCGCGCCGGTACTCGGGTCGGCGGCGCTGCTGCCGCAGTTGGTCACGAACCTCGTGCTCAACGCGATCGTGCACAACCTGCCATCCGGAGGGGCTGTGGCCGTGCGCACGCACTCGATGCCGCAGGCCGTCGCCCTGGTGGTCGAGAACACCGGCGACGTGCTGCCGGCGCCTCTCGTGGCGACACTCGTCGAGCCGTTCCAGCGCGGCGCCGAGCGCACCCGCGGCGACGACCATGCCGGGGCGGGACTGGGCCTCGCGATCGTCGACCGCATCACCCAGGCGCACGGAGGCACCCTGGTGCTCACCCCGCGCCCGGACGGCGGTCTGATCGTGACGGTGTGGCTGCCGCATCCGTACCCGGCGGCGCCTCCCGCCTGACCGACGGCGGTTCCGGCATCCGTCCGCCCCGCCGTCCCGCCGTTCATCTGTCGGGACTTTTCACGGATGTCGGACCGGAAACCGCGTTCCGGTCCGACATCCGGACGTTCTCCCGACAAGTGGACGGGGCCGGGCCCCGGATGCCACGCCCGGCGGGTGCCGGACCCGGAACGGGTCAGGCCACCCGCGGGTCGCGTGTCGCGGCGAGCTCGCGGCCGTAGGTGCGGGCGTCGGCTTCGGCGTTCTCCTTGAGCTCGCGCGCGGTGTCAGCGAACGCGTCGAGCGCCGGGTTGACGCCGACCAGCGTGAACGGACGCTGCACGACGCGCAGATCGAGACCCCAGACGTCTTCGAGCACGCGTCGCAGCCAGCCGGTCGAGTGGTCCCAGCCCTCCTTGGGTGAGCCCTCCGCATAGTTGCCGCCGAGCACGGTGACGAGCGTCGCGGGCTTGCCGTTCAGCGCGGTGCCCGTCGGGTCGATGCGCGGGTCGGTGTAGGCCAGGTCGAACCAGGTCTTGAAGTGCTGCGAGACGCCGTAGTTGTACAGCGGCACGGCGAACAGCAGGGCGTCGGCGCCGATCAGCTCGTCGGCGAACGAGGTCGCGAGCGCGCGGGCATCGTTCTGCGCGGGGGTGCGCTGGGCCTCGTCGACGAAGCCGCCGGTGACGGCATCCGCCCAGGCGGTCGCGGGCACGGGGTCGCTCGCCAGGTCGCGGCGGGTGACGGTCGAGTCGGGGTGGGACGCGGTCCACTCGGCCTCGACGAGGTCGGCGAGCGCGCGGCTGGCGGACGACGCGGGAAGGATGCTGGCATCCAGGCGGAACAGGGACATGGGCCTACCTCTCGTTTTCGTAGTCGCTAGGTTTTTATTAGCGACACCGGTTAACGTAGCACGGGTAGGATGTGTGCATGGCCGAGGTCGAAGAAGAACGTCAGGTGTGCGACGCCGCCGTCACACTGGCCTTCAGCGTGCTCGGCAAACGGTGGAACGGCATGATCGTCTCGTCACTCGGCGGCGGCCCTTCGACCTTCGTCGCCCTGCGCCGCTCCGTCGCCGGCATCAGCGACACCGTGCTCTCCGACCGCCTGGCAGAGCTCTCGGATGCCGGTCTCGTCGCGCGCACGGTCGACGCCGGCCCGCCGATCACGGTGTCGTACGCGCTCACCTCCAGCGGCGAGGGGCTGCTGCCGATCCTCGACCAGCTCGGCCGCTGGGCGTCCGCCAACCTCGCCGAGCGCGCGCACTGACGCGGACGTCTCACCGCGCACGCACACCCCGCACGCACACCCCGCACGCGCGCCCGCACCAATCTTGGCGAGAGGTCAAGACACGCCGTGTCGTGGATCGGAGATGCGGCGTTCTGCGGCCCCTCACCAATCCCCGCACGGCACGACACAGTCGCCACCGCGGCACGGCCGGCGCCGCAGCGCGGCCGCCTCACCAGGGGCTGGGCTCGTAGTCCTTCAGGAACACGCCGTGCACATCTTCGCCGGCCTCGCCGCGCACGATCGGGTCGTACACGCGGGCGGCACCGTCGACGAGGTCGAGCGGGGCGTGGAACCCCTCTTCGGCCAGGCGCACCTTCGTGTAGTGGGGGCGCTCATCGGTGATCCAGCCGGTGTCGACGGCCGTCATGAGGATGCCGTCCTTCTCGAGCATCTCGCCGGCGCTGGTGCGGGTGAGCATGTTGAGCGCGGCCTTGGCCATGTTCGTGTGCGGGTGCCCGGGGCCCTTGTAGCGGCGGGAGAACTGCCCCTCCATGGCCGACACGTTCACCACATACTTGCGGTGCGAATCGGATGCCGCCATCGACGCGCGCAGACGGCTGATCAAGAGGAACGGTGCGGTCGTGTTGGCGAGCTGCACCTCGAGCATCTCGAGCGGATCGACCTGCTCGATGGACTGCACCCAGCTGTTGACGCGGTTCACGTCGGGCACGAGTCCGCCGGCGTCGATCGCGGTACCGTCGGCGTGCTTCTCGAGCGACGACGATCCGGGAGCCATCGCGAGCCGCGCGAGGTCTTCGGCCGTGAGCGCCTGTCCGCCCTGCTCGGCGACCGTGCCACCGAGGGCCGCGACCGAGAGGAGCGGATGCGCGTCGACGGACGCCTGCAGCGCCTGCGGGTGCGGGTCGGCGGTGTGCCCGAAGGTCTCCATCTCGGGCAGCGGTCCGTCGGGCAGCGGCTGCAGCTCGGCATCCGCCAGCAGCGAGTACGCACCCGGTGAGCGGCGCACGGTCTGCGCGGCGTTGTTGATGAGGATGTCGAGCGGACCCTGAGCCGCGACCGAGTCGGCGAGGCCGATCACCTGGGCGGGGTCGCGCAGGTCGATACCGACGACGCGCAGGCGGTGCAGCCAGTCGCCTGAGTCGGGCAGGGCCGAGAAGCGGCGAACGGCGTCGCGCGGGAACCGGGTCGTGATGGTGGTGTGCGCGCCGTCGCGCAGCAGCCGCAGGGCGATGTGCATGCCGATCTTGGCGCGGCCGCCCGTGAGCAGGGCGCGCTTGCCCGTGAGGTCGGTGCGGGCGTTGCGCTTGCCGTGGCTGAAGCGGGCGCAGTCCGGGCAGAGCTGGTGATAGAAGGCGTCGACCTGCGTGTACGGCTGCTTGCAGATGTAGCAGTTGCGGGGCTTGAGCAGCTCGCCGGCGATGGGGGCGTCCACCACGCTGGTGGCGAGGTCGTGGCCGCGGGTCTCGTCGTCGATGCGGTCGGGCGCTCCGGTGGCGGTGCGGGCGACCACGGCCTTGTCGGCCTCAGCGATCGCGTCGCGGATCTCCTTGCGGCGCACGCGCTTGACGGCCTTGAACATGGCCGCGGTCGCGTGGCGCACGGCGACGAAGTCCGGGTGCTCGTTGTCGATCTGGTGCAGCTCGGCCAGCACGCGAAGAGTCGTGGCGAGATCGTCGGGGGCGACGCCCGGTCCGAGGTCGGGTGCAGCGTCGGAGGGGGCGTCGGTCATTGTGCCGATTTTACGCGAGTGTCCTGGGCATCCGCCCCGCCTGCATCCGCCCCCCCCGCCCCCCGTTGCCGAGTGCACGGCTTGTCGCCGAGTGCACCGGCTGTCGACGCAGGCAAGCCGTGCGCTCGGCAAGAACCCGTGCGCTCGGCGGGATGCGACGCGCACGCGGAGTGCGGCGCGTCAGACGAGGGCGCGCTGGCGGCGGAGCGCCGTCAGCACGGCGCCGTTCGCCCCGGCCCACTCGCCGAGCGTGGCCGGCACGATGGGCGGAACACGGTGGAACGAGGCGCGCTCGCCGACGTAGCGCGCAGCGAGCGTCACGAGCTGGTGCGGCGCCTGAGCGAGCCCGCCGCCGATCACGATGCACCCCGGATCGACGAGGGCGCACAGGGTGAGGATCGCCTCGGCGAGCGCCGACGACGCCCGTTCCACGATCGCGGTGGCCACGGCATCGCCGCTGCTGCTCGCCGCCAGCAGCCCCTCCGGACCGCCCTTTCCGCCGACCGCGGCCCACGCCCGCCGCAGGGCGGGCGCGCCGATGATGGTCTCCAGGCAGCCGCGGCGTCCGCACGAGCAGATGCTGCCGTCGGGTTCGATCGTGATGTGTCCGAGTTCGCCGGCCGAGCCGTGCGCTCCGGGGATGACCTGTCCGTGCGCCACGTGTGCGCCCGCGATCCCGGTGCCCAGCGCGAGCACGAAGACGTCGTCGACACCGGCGCCCGCGCCCCACGAGGCCTCGGCGACCGCGGCGGCGTGACCGTCGTTGATGACGTCGACCGGGATGCCGAGTTCCGCGCTGAGCTGTGCGCCGAGCGGGCGGCCGTCGAGCGCCGGGATGTTGGTCGAGCGCACGACCACTCCCTCCGCCTCGTCGACCAATCCGGGGATCGACAGCACCACGCGTTCGAGGTCGGCATCACCCCGGAGCGAGTTCGCGATGGCGGCGAGCCCGTCCACGGGTGCGTCCTTGGGCGTCGCGTGGCGGCCGCGGGCGAGGGGCGTCGGCGGTGCGTCCAGCGAGATGCGCGCCGGCGCGAGCAGGTGCTTGACGCTCGATCCGCCGACGTCGAGCCCGAGCACGACAGGGCCCGCACCGTGCACGAGGGTCGATCGGGTCGGCTCTCCCCCGGTCACGGGGCCATCACCCGGGCGGCCGCACGGGCCTCCCGCCGCAGCGCCTGCTTGTCGGGATCGGGAACCGGCACCGAGGCCAGCAGCCGTCGGCTGTACGGATGCTGCGGCGCCAGGAGCACGTCGTCAGCGGAGCCCGTCTCGACGATCTCGCCCTTGAGCATCACGGCCACGCGGTCGGAGATCTCGTGAACCACGGCGAGGTCGTGGCTGATGAAGAGGCACGCGAAGTGCATCTTCTCCTGCAGGGTGCGCAGCACCTCGAGCACCGCGGCCTGCACCGAGACGTCGAGCGCAGAGGTGGGCTCGTCGGCGATGATCAGTTCCGGCTCCAGGGCGATGGCGCGGGCGAGACCGATGCGCTGACGCTGCCCTCCGGAGAGCTCGTGCGGGTAGCGGGAGGCGTAGTTCGTGGGCAGCTCGACGGCGTCGAGCAACTCGGCCACGCGGGTGCGACGCGTGTTCGCCGAGGTCGGGAAGCGCCGCCGCTGCACGAGCAGGGGTTCGGCGATGGCCTCGCCGACGGTCATACGCGGGTCGAGACTGGAGCCCGGGTCCTGGAAGATCGCGCCGACGCGACCGCGCAGTGCGCGCTCCCGACGCCCGGAGACGCCACCGCGTCCGACCTTCTCGCCGAACAGGGTGATCCCACCGCTCGACAGGGACAGGAGTCCCAGTGCCGCGCGTCCGAGGGTCGACTTGCCCGATCCGGACTCGCCGACGAGGCCCAGGATCTCGCCCGGGGCGATGCGCAGGCTCACGCCGTCGAGCGCGAGGAACGGTCGTCCGCCGCGGCGATAGGTGACGCTGGCGGCATCGAGCTCGAGCACCGCGGCTGGGACCTCGGTCTCGGGCTCCCGTTCGATCACGCTCGCGAGGTCGGGCAGCGACGGCACGGCGCTGAGCAGCTTCTTCGTGTAGTCCTCGCGCGGCGCGGTGAGCACCGTGCGGGTGTCGCCCACCTCGACCATGGTGCCGCGGAACATCACCGCGACCCGGTCGGCGATGTCGGCGACGACGCCCATGTTGTGCGTGACGAGCAGGAACGCGGTCCCCGACTCGGCCGCGAGACCGCGGATCAGGTCGAGGATCTCGGCCTGCACGGTCACGTCGAGCGCGGTCGTCGGCTCGTCGGCGATGATCAGCTGCGGCTCGCAGGCGAGGGCGATCGCGATGACCACACGCTGACGCTGACCACCGGACAGCTCGTGCGGGTAGCTCTTCGCCCGACGGGCGGGCTCGGGGATGCCCACGCGCCGGAGCATCTCGACCGCACGCTCCCAGGCCTCCGCCTTGGAGATGGTGCGGTGGTTGAGGATCGCCTCGGTGATCTGGTCGCCGATCCGCATGCTCGGGTTGAGCGCGGTCATCGGCTCCTGGAACACCATCGAGATCTCGGCGCCGCGCACGGCGTTCATCTCGGCTTCCGCGAGCGGCAGGAGCTCGCGCCCGGCGAGCCGGATCGAACCGGTGACCGTGGCCGAGCGCGGCAGCAGCTTCAGGATGGCCATGGCGGTGACGGACTTGCCCGAACCGGACTCGCCGACCAGCGCCAGCACCTCGCCGGGGCGCACCTCGAGGTCGATGCCCTTCACGGCCTCGACCGACCCGTCTTCGGTGCGGAACGTGACCGTGAGGTCGGAGATCTCCAGCAGTGCGTCGCTCATGCGGCACGCCCCTTCACGTCGAAGAAGTCGCGCAGGCCGTCGCCGATGCTGTTGAAGGCGCAGACGGTGAGCACGATGCAGAATCCGGCGGGGAAGATCAGCCACCAGGCACCCGCGTACGTGTAGGTGATGCCGCTGGTGAGCATGGCGCCCCAGTCGGTCGCCGGCTTCTGCAGCCCCATTCCGAGGAACGAGATGTAGGCGACGAGGAGGATGGCGTCGGCTACCTGGAAGGTGGCGTTCACGACGATCGTGCCGACGGTGTTCGGGACGATGTGCTTGAGCACGGCGCGGGAGTGCGTGCCACCCATGGCTCGCAGGGCCAGCACGTATTCGCGCGACTTCAGCGAGATCGATTCGGCGCGCACGAGACGAGCCGGGACGAGCCAGGACACCAGGCCGATGACGCAGATCATCAGCGGCACGCTCGGGCGCAGGATCGCCGAGAGGATCAGCAGCAGGAAGGTCGCGGGGATCGCGATGCCGGCGTCGACGACGCGCATCATCACGGTGTCGACGGCACCGCCGACGTAGCCGGCGATCGCGCCCCAGAGGGTGCCGATGACAGTGGCGAGGATGCCGGCGGCGAGGCCGATCAGGATCGAGATCTGACCGCCCATCATGAGCCGTCCGAGCACGTCGTAGCCGACGTCATCGGTGCCGAGCGGGTGGCCGGGACTCCCCGGCGGCAGCATCGTGCTGCGCAGGTCGGTGTGGATCTGATCCGTCGGGTGGATCAGTGGACCCAGGAAGCAGAAGAGCAGGAACAGCACGATGGTCACGATGCCGAAGACGGCGAGCTTGTTCTGCAGGAAGCGGCGCGTGCCCCGCTGACGCGGGGTCAACGTGCGCATCACGATGGTCGTGGTGCTCACGAGAGCTCCTCTCGGGTGCGCGGATCGAGCAGCGCCTGGATGATGTCGGCGAGGAGCGATCCGATGACCGTAGCGAGCGCGATCACCAGGATGCAGCCGATCAGCACGGGGTAGTCGGAGGTCTGTGCCGAGGTCCAGAACAGCAGGCCCATGCCGGGGTAGTTGAAGAGCGATTCGACGACGATCATGCCGCCGAACATGACCGGCAGGTAGTAGCCGAGCATGGCGATCACGGGGGTCAGGGAGTTGCGCACCACGTGGCGGGTGATCACCACGGGCACCGAGGTGCCCTTCGCCCTGGCGGTGCGGACGTAGTCCTCGGAGAGGTTGTCGATCGTGGCCGAGCGCATGTACCGCGAGAACGTCGCGATGATGCCGAGCGCCGCGGTGAGCACCGGCAGCACGAGGCCGGCCGGGTTCGCCAGCACGTCGCCGACGGTCTCACCCTGCGGCGCCTGGGCGGGCACGAGCCGCAGCCACTGGGCGAACACGATCACGAGGATCAGGCCGAGGAAGAACGACGGCGTCGAGTAGACGATGAAGTTCCAGGTGGTCAGCGCGTAGTCCGCGGCCTTGCCGCGGCGCACGGCCTGGAAGATGCCCATCGGGATCGCGATGATCAGTGCGAAGAGCATCGAGATGAGGGCCAGGATCAGCGTCTTCGGAAGACGCTGGCCGATGGCATCCGCCACCGGTCGGTTCAGTTTGAACGAGTCGCCCAGGTCTCCCTGCACGAGCTGCAGCAGGAAGTTGAAGTACTGCTGCCACAGGGGCAGATCGAAGCCGTTCTCCTTGTTGAAGGCGTCGATCTGCTCCTGCGATGCCTGCATGCCGAGGATGCCGGCGGCCGGCCCCTGCGGCATCGCGAGGTGGAGCAGCGCGAACACGATCAGCGTCACGATGAGGATGACGATCCCGCCCTGGCCGACCCGTCGCAACAGGTACCACCAGAACCGCGGGCCGCCGGCCCTCTCCTTCTTCTGCTGCGCGTTCTGCGCTGCTTCCACCACGCTCATGTCACCTGCTCGTTACTTGGTCCAGGACCAACGCTGGGGAAGGAACGACGCGCCCGGGTCCTGGTGGGCGATGTCGAGTCCGTCACGGACGACGGAGACCTGGTACACCGGGTTCGGCATCCACATGACCGGGAGGTCGGTGGCGAGGTACTCGGAGTACTTCTTCGCGATCTCGGGGTCGGTCGAGAAGGCCATCGCCTGGACGAGCTCCTCGGCCTCGGGGTTGTCGTACTGCCCGGCGTTCCACTTGGTGTCCTTCGCGAAGACGCGCTCACCCGTGGCGTACGGCGGGAAGTACCAGCTGCCCGCGGTGCCGAAGAAGACGAGCTCCCACGTGCACGAGCTGCCGGTCTTGCACTCCTGTGCCTGCGTGAGGACGGTGTCGAGCGGCTTGGAGTCGATCGTCATCTTGACGCCGATCTTGCCGAGCGACGACTGGATCTCCGCCATCATGTTGTCGGTCTCCTGCGAGCCGTTCTGCGTGGTGACGACGATCTCCGCCTTGTCACCCGCGGCGATGCCCTCGCCGCACTGACCCTCGGCCGCGCCTGCTTCGGCGCACTCGAGCGTGCCGTCGGATCCCTTGACCCAGCCGTTGTCGGTGAACAGCTTCTCGGCCTTCTTCAGGTCGAACGGGTACGGGTTGTCCTTCTGCACGTCGGACAGTCCGCTGGAGTCCGCGGTCTGCGGGATGGGACCGTAGTCGGGAGTCGCGGCACCGTGCCAGACGACCTCGGAGATGGTCTCCTGGTCGATGGCGTGCTGCAGTGCCTGGCGCACGTAGAGCTGCTTGTAGAAGGAGCCCTTCTCCGGGTTGGCGAAGTTGTACGGCATGTACGTGATCGACCAGCCGGCCCACGGCTCGATGCTGTAGCCGAGGTCGGTGAACTGCTTCTCGTTCGTGAGCTGCGAGCTCGTGACGTAGCCGTAGTCGACGTCACCCGAGCGCACGACGTTCATCTCGGCGTCGGCCGACGTGAACGGCAGGAACTCGACGTTCTCGATGCTCGGCTTGTCCTCGCCGGTGTACTCCTTGTTGGCGGTGAGTTCCACCAGGCCCGAGTCCGACCAGCTCTTGACCGTGTAGGGACCGGCGACGGTCTTCCACAGGTCGTTGGTGGCGTAGGTCTTCATGTCCTCGGCCTCGGAGAAGAGGTAGTCGAGCACCGCGGTCGCACCGGCCTGGTCGCGGTCATGGTCGCCGATCTCGCCGTCAGCGCTGGTCTTGTCCCAGACGTGCTGCGGCATCGGGTAGATGAGGCTGAGCTGGTTGCCGAGGAGGAACTCCTCGTTGTAGACCTTGTCCATCGTCAGCGAGAACGTCTTGTCGTCGATGGTGGTGAACTCGGTGATGTTGTCGGGCATCAGGCCGGCGGAGTAACCACCGGTCTTCTCGCCGTTGAAGCGCACCAGGTTGTACCAGAACTCCACGTCGCGCGAGGTGACGGGCTCGCCGTCCGACCAGTCGAGGTCGTTCAGCGTGATGGTGATGGTCTTGCGGTCCTCGGAGAATTCGTAGGACTTGGCGGCGGAGGCCAGCTCGTCCCAGCCCATCTCGCCGTCGACGCCGTTGTACTCGAACAGGCGCGGCCACATGGTCGCCTTGATGGCGCTGTTGTGCGTGGCCATCTTGTCGGGCGACGAGATCGGCAGGATCCAGTTGGGTCCGGTGCCGACCTGCAGCGCGAAGCTGACGGTGTCCTTCTCGCCCGAGCCGGTGTCGCCCGTGGCGCCGGCCTGGCAGGCGGTGAGGGCGAGCGTCGCGACGGCGAGCGCACCCAGGGGGGCGAGCAGCCGGCGGCGCAGCGACTGAGATCGCATGTAAACCTCCTTGTTCAACGCCTCGCAACCAAGGCGTTCGTCCGATTTATGACGTACTTTGAATCATGCCCGAACTAAGTTCAGGGCAGAAGACGGTCTTGTTACGTTTAAGTAACTAACTTTCTTCGATTGCGGCGAAAAGCTGCGGAAGCGTGTCAGCCGACCATCTCAGCCGCGAGATCCGGCACCTCATCGAACGCGTCGAACGGATGCATCGGGCGCTGGATGCGGTGGTGACCGAGCCGCTCGAGGTCCTGATCCACCCCGCCCGGAGTGAGAGCGAGCGTCCAGCCGCGCATGATCGCGTACAGCTCGGGCTCGAGGTAGCCGATCTTGGTGACGACGATCTGCGCGGCGACCGGGTCGAGTCCGATCGAGGTGAAGTCGGAGACGTCGTGGTACGCCTTGCGGAACTCCGTGACGATCACGTGCAGGCCACCGACGCGGATGACCGCGATACCGCCGGCATCCACATCGCCCTCGTGCAGGCTGTGCAGCACGCCCTCGACGAGGACCGGTCCGTGCGGGCCGCTGTCGACGCGCGCGCCGACCTCGACCGACACCCGCTCGCCCACGGCGTGACCGCGCAGGACGTCGAGCGCCCCCTTGTCGAAAACCGAGCCGCACAGCGTGACCGGGGCGTCGTCGGAGGTGAGCTCGGGCTTCTGCAGTAGCTGCGCGAGGGTCCAGGTGACGTCGCCCGTGCCGCCGGCGCCAGGATTGTCGCCCGAGTCGCTGATGAAGTACGGGGTGTCGGTGGCGGCGAGGCCGGCCGCGACACCCTCGTCGAGGGTTCCGGGAGGGCCCACGAACTCGAAGTCGTCGCGCACATCCCAGAACGCGCGACCGAGCTCCTCCGCCGCACGCGCGGTCGCCGCGTCGTCGGTGCCGGTCACGACCACGGTCGCGTGGCAGCGCGGCTCGTCGGCCCAGGCATAGCCGATCCAGATCGCGGCGTCGGTGACGCCGGGGCGCGCCTCGATCTCGGGGATGCGGGCGTACAGGCTCTTCGCCGGCTCCACGCGGGTGCTGGTCTTCTCACCGGGGAGCAGGATGGGCACGCGCACCCAGGCGCGGCGCGGGGTGACGCCGCTCTCGAGCGCCTCGACGAGGTTGCGGATCGCGCGGTCGCGGGTCTCCCACGTGTCTTCGTGCGGAGCCAGGCGGTAGCAGGTGATGATGTCGACGTTCTCGATCAGGGTGCGCGACACGTTGCCGTGCAGGTCCATCGACGCCGACACCACGACGTCGGCGCCGATCACCTCGCGGATCGCGGTGATCAGGTCGCCCTCGGCGTCGTCCATGCCTTCGACGCTCATCGCCCCGTGGATGTCGAAGAACAGCCCGTCGAGCTTCTCGCCGTCGGCCACGAGCGCCCGCAGCCCGTCGCAGATGCGCGTCTTGATGCTGTCGTAGACCTCGCGCAGCACGGCACCGCCGGGGATCGAGCGGGCGTAGTAGACCGGCAGCCACTCGGCGCGGCCGCGCATGTCGCCGTCGCGCAGGGAGTCGTAGCGGGTGATGAGCTCTTCACCCTCCACGCGCAGGAAGTCGCGCTCACCGGCGCGGTGCGGCGAGAAGGTGCTGGACTCGATGGCCATGCCGGCGATGGCGATGCGCGGGAGCGGGGACGTCTCGGTCATACTCCGAGTCTAGATCGGACCTCGAACCAAAATCAGCATCTTGTTCCGCATGGCCGCGAACTTGAGCCGATAATCGAAGCTACTACGCGGCGGTCGTGCGCAGTTCCTCGTCGATCCTGGCCGGGTCGAGCATCCGCTCCAGCAGCTCCCAGGCCACACCGCGCGCACCGGCGAGCGCGCCGGCTCGGCTCACGCCGATCTCGAGAGCATCCGTCGACATGGGCAGGCAGAGGGTGAAGAGCGCCTGTCGCACGCCGGCGACGAACGCGTCGGCCGTGGCCAGTCGCCCCCCGAGCGCGAGAGCCTGCGGGTTGAAGAAGTTGATGATCGTGGCGAGCACCTCGCCCGTGCGCGCGCCGGCCTCGCGCAGCGCGGAGGTGGCTTTGGGGTGAGCGTCCTGCGCGAGCGCGAGCACGTCGTCGAGGGTCTCCACCGCGACGCCGGACTCGCGCAGCGCATCCACGATCGCCGCACCGCTGGCGACCACGTCGAGGCAGCCGACCCGACCGCACGAGCAGATGATGGGCGGGGCGTTGTGCAGGGCGACGTGGCTGATGTCGCCGGCGACCCCACGGTACCCGCGGTAGACGGCACCGTCGAGGATGATGCCGCAGCCGATGCCGCTGCCCGCCTTCACGAAGACCAGCTGCTCCTGCTCGCCACCGCGCTCGATGAACTCGCCGACGGCCATGGCGTTCGCGTCGTTGTCGATGAGGAACGGGAGCCCGGTGACCGAGCCGAGCACCTCGCCCACGTCGACGCCGTTCCAACCGGGCATGCGCATGGGCGCCAGCAGGCGCGAGGTGCGCGAGTCGACGGGGCCGGGCAGGCTCATGGCGATGCCCTCGACCGTGAGGCCGCCGTTGTCCTTCGCGAGCGTGCGCGCGCACTCCCACACCTGGTTCACGACGCTCTCGACGCCGTCGAGGAGCGACACCTGCGCGACGGTCGAGGCGACGACCTCGGCACGCCGGTCGAACAGCGCCACCGTGGCGTGCTGCTCACCGAGCTCGACTCCGGCGACCACACTCCCGCCCGCTTTCACCGTGAGCACGCGGGGGCGACGGCCGCCGCGCGACTCGCCCTCGCCGTTCTCCTCGATGTAGCCGTGGGCGATCAGCTCTTCGACGCGCAGCGCGACGGTCGAGGGGGAGAGCCCGGTCAGGCGGGCGAGGTCGGCGCGGGACTGGGCCGCCCCGGTGCGCACCAGCCGGAAGATCTCACCCTCGGAATGTACGGTCTGGGTAGCCGGCGCCACGGTGTCCTCGAATCATCTTGTTTCGGTAGTCAAACAAAGATAGCCCTAGGACTGGAGGAGTGTCACCCCCCTTGCGCGTCATGCGCCGACGCCCGGTTCGACTCCCGGTTCGACTCCCGCCCCCGCCGAGTGCACGGGATGCTGCCCCGTGTACGGGATCTTGACGCGAACGCGCCGTGCACTCGGCACGAAGCCGTGCACTCGACTCGGCGAAGGGGTGCGGGCGGTGCGAACGGCACAGGGCGCAGACTGGACGCATGACCGAACCCGACCCGTACCTGCTCGGCCCCGGACTCCTGCCGACGCCCTTCACCGCCGCCGAGATCCGCGATGCCATCGGATCGGGGAAGCTGATCCGGCTGCTCCTGGAGGGGCCCGACGGCCCGCTGGGCGAACACGTCAACCGCTTCCGCGACACCGACGACGAGGGCGCGACCCTCGACCGCTGGGCCGCCGCAGACCCGAAGGCAGTCGTCTCGAACCGGGTGACCTGGGCCGAGCTGCAGGGACATGCCGCCTTCGACGCGGGGACGACGAGCGTGTCGACCGTCACACTGTCGACACCCCTCGGGCAGCTCACCTGCCGCCGGTACGACACCGACGACGGCGTCTTCTGGTTCTCGATCGATCACCCCGGGATGCCGGTGCAGTACGAGTCCGACGGCATGCGGACGACGGTGCTGAGTATCGAGTCGGACTGAATCCGGCACGAAAGGAGGGCGGGCCCGTGCGTACGGACCCGCCCTCCTGATCTCCCTCAGTGTCCGGCGGCGCCGACCACCACGAACTCGTTCGGCACGACGTCGAGGGTCGCCTCGGCCGACACCTCACCGGTGTGCAGGTCGACCGCGAGGATGCGGTCCTTCGCCGGCTCGGTCACGTAGGCGATGTCGCCGACCACGTGCAGGCCCGGGTGCGGCTGCTGCCACTCGGTCGGGCTCTCCCACGGATCGATCACATCCCAGGTGTCGACGAGCTCGCCTGACTCGTCGAGCAGTGACAGGCTGCCGTCAGCCCCGAGCACCACGACGTTGTCGTGCCCGTCGCGCCCGACTCCGCGCCAGGTGTACTCCACACCTTCGGGGAGGTCGACGATCGACATCGTCTGCGTCGCGGTGTCGATGCGCGCGAGCTGCGACAGCAGGTAGCCCTCCTGGTCGGGGTCGGTCTTGTAATCGCCGAAGGCGATCGCGCTGGTGTCGCTCACGTACGCGTTGCCGGTGCGACCGAACTCGTCGGGGGCGTCGATCTTGGTGAACGCGCCGCCGTCGAAGAGCAGCACGCCGTCTTCGCAGCCGAACACCACGACCTCGCCCTTGAGAGCCCCCTCGCCGTGCACGCTCGGGCACTGCTCGTTGCGGGTGAGCTCGGTGCCGTCGGCCGCGAGGTGGCGGACTCCGCTGCGCGCGTCGGCCGTGCCGATCGTCGAGAGGATGCTGCCGTCGGCGAGCTCGAGCGCCACACCGTGGTGGGCGGCCTCCGAGGTGATCGTGTCCACCTCGGGAAGGGTGCCGGTGCCGACGGCATCCGTGTCGAAGATCCGCACCTCGCCGGTGCCGTCGTCGAACAGGGCCGTGCGTCCGGCGTGCGGGACTGCGTGGCCCGCGGCTTCGGCGTCGAACACCTCGCCGGTGAGCTCGACGGTGCCGGATGCCAGGCCGGAGTCGAGCACGTGGAAGCCGTCTTCGGCGGTGACGAAGACGTGCCCGTCGTGGTCGCCGGCGCCGTTGACGCGCAGGAAGCCGCCGAGCTCGACCTGCCCGATGGTGTCGAGGGTCTCGCCGTCGAGCACGAGCACACCGCCGTCGTAGGTCACGGCGATGCGGGTGTCGCCTTCGTGGTGGGCTTCAGGTGCGGCGCCTGCGGTGTTCTCGGCGGCGGGCCCGGGGGTCGCACATCCGGCGAGCGCCACGGCGGCGATCACGCCGAGGGCGCCGATCGCGAGGCGGCTGCGGGGTCGGGACATGGATCGTCTCTCTTTCTTCTGGGTGGGTGCGCGGGATGCGCGGCGACGACCGGAGTCGTCGAGGGCTCAGCCGACCTGCTGCACGGACCGGGGGTCGAGGTCGGCGAAGGTTCGGGTGACGGTGCCGTCGCCGTGGTCGATCTCGTGCACGGCACCGGTCGCCGGGTCGCTCACGTAGGCGTGCCGGGCGTCGACGAGCAACTGCACGCGGTCGCGCAGGGCGGGGTCGGTGACGGATGCCGCCAGCAGCGGTTCCGTATGGGCCAGCACGGTGCCGTCCGGGGCGAGCACGCGGACGCGACCGTCGGCATCGATCGCGACCGTGCGACTGTCGTCGTCACCGAGGGCGGCGGCCTGCAACAGCGGCACGTCGGAGGGGAGCAGCATCCACTGCCGCTGCCGCACGTCGAGTAGCCAGGCACCCTGCTCGCCCGCGACTCCGGCGAGGTCGGGGCGGTCGGCGCGGCCGGAGAGGCTGCTCGTCGGGGTGGCGTTCACGGGGTACGGGATGGTCTCGGCGGCGATGGTGCCGCCGACCTCGCGGGTGAAGAGCACGGCTCCCTCGGCGCAGGAGAAGACGGCGCCGACGCGGGTGAGGTCGGCGTCAGAGGGGTCGGTGCACGGGACTGCCACACCCGGGACGCGGTCGCCGGCGGGGTCGAGCAGCTCGATCGTGGCACCGGCGGTCGGCACGAGCAGATGTTCGGCGAGGAACGCCACGGGGCCGGAGGTGCCAGCAGTCACGTGGGGGGCGACTTCGAGCCCCTCGCCGAGTACGTCGTGGGCGAGCAGGACCAGTTCTCCGCCCGCGAAGGCGACGGTCGCCTGCTGCTCCCCGGCGACGACCGTGACGTCTCCCTCGCCCTCGAGGGTTCCGAGTGCCTGCGGGGCGCCACGGAAGGAGTGCGTGTGATCGCCGTGCGGCACGGTCCAGCGCGCGGAGTCGAACACCTCGACCGCGGTACCACCCTCCGCGTCGTGCGCGCGGTAGACGAGACGGCCGTCCCCGAAGAGGCCGGCGATGCCGCTCCGGCCTGGCGCGAGGGTCGAGCGCTCTTCGGTGGCGAGGTCGAGGAGCGTGAGTTCGCCGCGCCCGTCGGCGATCACGAGCGCGCGGGCCGGGGAGGCGACCTCGGCCGCGCCACCCGCGTCGATGCCGTGCGCGTCGGAAGCGGTCGCGGCGGGTGCGGCGGGCGTGGGCGCTGCGGCCGGGGCACAGGCGGTGAACGCGAGCGACAGCGTGAGCGTGGCGGCGACGGATGCGGTTCGGCGGGGAGCTGGGTTCATGACGCTCTCACCCTATTGAGAACGATTCTCGTTATCAAGTCGGCGGACGTTGCGGCCTTGGCCTCCTCGCCCGAGGCGCACGGAATGGAGGAGAAAACACGGGACGAAGGAGCGGTGGGGCGGAAGCGTCCTTCGAAGCGCGCGATCTCCTTCATTTCGCGTCATGCCCACGGCCGGTCAGCCCGAACGTCGGCACCCCGGCGTAGGGTCGCAACATGAGCAGCACAGCATCCGGAGAACGTCATGGAGTGGTCCCCTCCTACCTGCTCGCGCGCCTGGCCGAGTCGGGGCGTTTCCCCAAGGCCGCAGCCGCCGCGCGGCAGACGCTCACGGCGGGCCGCCCGCCGTTCCGCGCGCGCATCGACCTGTCGATCGACGAGAACGGCGACCTCGTCGCCCAGCTTTCGGATGCTCCGAACCGCACGATCAGCGACGCCGGCAACACGCAGCAGCTTCCCGGCGCGGTGGTGCGTGGTGAAGACGACGGCCCGGTGGAAGACACCGCGGTGAACGAGGCCTTCGACGGGCTCGGCGCCACATTCGAGATGCTGCTGGCCGCGTTCCAGCGCAACTCCCTCGACGACGCCGGCGCCCCGCTGGACGCGACCGTGCACTACGGCGTCGACTACGACAACGCGTTCTGGGACGGCGAGCGCATGGTGTTCGGCGACGGCGACGGTGAGGTGTTCCAGGGGTTCACCGGGTCGCTCACCGTCATCGGACACGAGCTCGCGCACGGCGTCGTGCAGCACACCGCGAACCTCGAATACCACGGGCAGCCCGGGGCGCTGAACGAATCCATCGCCGATGTGTTCGGAGCCCTGACCGAGCAGTACGCCCTCGGCCAGACCGCCGACCAGGCGACCTGGCTCATCGGCGCCGAGATCTTCACCGATGCCGTCGAGGGTGCGGCGCTGCGCTCGATGATCGCACCCGGCACCGCCTACGACGACGACGAGCTCGGCAAAGACCCGCAGCCCGACCACATGAGCGGCTTCGTGCGCACGACCGAAGACAACGGCGGGGTGCACATCAACTCCGGCATCCCCAACCGCGCCTTCGCCCTGTTCGCGACCGACCTCGGCGGCAAATCCTGGGAGCGGGCGGGCACGGTCTGGTACCGGGCTCTCACGGGAGGGCTGTCGAGCACCGCGACCTTCACGGAATTCGCCGACGCCACGGTCGCCGCCGCCACCGCGCTCGACGATGCCACGGCCGAAGCGGCTCGACGCGCCTGGAGTGCCGTGGGAGTCTATGAGGATGAGCGAGTCCCCTCCACCGACTGACACGCACGTCGTGATCGCGGTGGTGCGCACCGGGGGCATCGCGGGCATCCGTCGTCAGTGGCGGGTGGAAGCCGAGCCCGACGAAGCCGGGGAGTGGATCGACCTCATCGACGGCTGCCCGTGGGACGAGGAGACGGATGCCGGCACCGGCGCCGACCGGTACGTCTGGAGCATCCGGGCCCGCACACCCTCCGAGCGCCGGGAACGCGACGTGCCCGACTCCGCTCTCGACGGCCCCTGGCGCACCCTCGTCGAAGCGGTGCGCACGGCCGCCAGGCGCTGAACCCGCATCCGCTCCGGCTCCCGATCAATCCGGTGTGAATCCGGCCCCGTCGCCGCCGGGCAGGTTCACAATGGAGACCATGGGACTGTTCCAGCAGAAGCCGGAAGAACAAGAGAACCAGTGGGTGCTGCCCTCTGAGCCGCTCGAGCGCACGGAGGCGGATGTGCTCGACACGGCGCCCGTCGTCGACCCGCTCTCGATCGGACTCGGCGCGGAGACCAGCGGCGACCTGAGCTCGGTCCTGTTCCCGGTCGCACCTCCCGCCCCCGAGGCCGTCGCGGCCGAGAGCGGCGAGGCCGAGGCCGAGGCCGAAGAGGACTGACCCACCAGCACGGCGTCGCAGTCTCGCCACCGCGACGCAGGGCAACCATCGATTCACTGCGCCCCCGGTGCGAATCGACGACGGGCCGCGCGGCTACGGTTGAGGGATGACGATCACCGCCGCCGCAGACGGCTCCGCCCTGGGCAACCCCGGCCCCAACGGCTGGGCCTGGTACATCGACGACGCGAACTGGGCTGCCGGCGGTTCCCCGCACGGCACCAACAACCAGGGCGAGCTGCGCGCGGTCCTCGAACTGCTGCTCGCGACCGCCGGCACCGACGAGAAGCTGCTGATCGAGTGCGACAGCCGCTACGTGATCGACTCCGTGACCAAGTGGATGCCGGGCTGGAAGCGCAAGGGCTGGCGCAAGTCGGACGGCGGACCCGTGCTCAACCGCGACCTGCTCGAGGGCATCGACGAGGCGATCCGTGGCCGTGACGTCGAGTTCTCCTGGGTGAAGGGGCATGCCGGACACCCGCTCAACGAGGCGGCCGACGAACGCGCGAACGCCGCCGCCAAGGCCTACCAGGCGAAGCAGGAACCGCGACGAGGACCGGGCTTCACGAGGGGAACGGATGCCGGCGCTGCCGTATCCGGATCCGCGTCCGTCGCCGCATCCGCACCGTCCGCACCGGCCGGTGCCGCGGCCGCCGGGGCGAGTTCCGCGGGCGCGAGTGCGGTCACGACCGAGGACCGCGCCCGCTCGACCGCGGCAGCGGCAGCATCCGCCCCCTCTCCCGCCGCTGCCGCCTCGCTCGTGGAGCCGCTCTGGGCCGAAGCATCCGATCTGCTCGACGGCCTGGACTCCCCCGACGACGACCCGATCGAGCTGCGGATCCCCCTCTCCTCCGACGAGCACGCCCGCCTGCGCGACCGCGCCGAGGCACAGGGCGTCTCGCTCGAAGAAGCTCTCCGCCGCCTGATCTGAGCGTGGCTGCCGAGGCGTAAACTCGCCCCATGTCGACTCCTGCCCGCACCATCGGCCGCGTCTTCCTCGGCGCCTCCCTCGTCTTCGCGGGCGTCTCGCACCTCACGGTGGCTCGCGAGGAGTTCCAGGCCCAGGTTCCGGAGTCGCTACCGCTCGACCCCGATACGACCGTGCTCGCCTCTGGCGTGGCCGAGGTCGCGCTCGGTTCTGCCCTGTTGCTGGCGCGACGCCGTCGGCGCACGGTCGGCACGATCGCCGCGCTGTTCTTCGTCGCCGTGTTCCCCGGCAACGTGGCGCAGTGGATGCACCACCGTGACGGCTTCGGCCTCGACACGGACATGAAGCGTTTCGTCCGGCTGTTCTTCCAGCCGCTGCTCGTCGCACTGGCGCTGTGGTCGACCCGCGAACCCCGACGCTGACACGCCGACACAGGATCATCGGCGCGGACCCACACCCGTCGGGACGGACGCCCTCTGCGGCGCGACGGAACCTCGGAGGTCCGATCCGTAGACTCGGCGGATGAGGAAAAGGCGGGTGACGCAGCGGTGAAGGCGCGTACCGCCTTCGGCCTGCTCCGCCTGGGCGCTGCCGCCGTCTGCCTCGTGGCGCTCATCCACCGGCTGAGCTGGGGGCTCGCGTCGCACACGATCGCGAGTCAGAACTTCTTCGCTTACCTGACCAACCAGTCCAACATCGCGTTCGTCGTGCTGCTCACGATCGCGGGGGTGATCGCTCTGCGTGCGGCGCGGGATCCGCGGTGGCTCACGGTGGCACTGGCACTCGTGCTGACCTGGACGATCACCGCCGGACTGGTGTTCGCGATCCTCGTCTGGCAGGCCGGCATCCGCGGCATCCGCATCGATGTGCCGTGGTCGGATCAGGTGCTGCACTTCTGGCTGCCGGCGCTGACGGTGGCGGCATGGGCCCTGGCGCCCGGCCACCGATCGGTGCCGTGGCGGGTGGTCCCGGTGTCCCTCGCCTACCCGGTGCTCTGGGGGGTCGCGACGATGATCCGTGGGCCGATGATCGGCTGGTACCCCTACTACTTCCTCGACCCGCGGCAGGTGAGCGGGCCGATCGAGTTCCTCGCGTCGGCGGCGATCGCGCTCGGCAGTTTCGCCGTGGTCTCGACCGTGCTCGTGCTCATCAGCCGCATGCCGCTGCCGAGACGACTGCGGACGGATGCCGACGACGAGGCCGATGCTCCGGACCGGCCGCCCGCGGTCGAGGGCGAGCAGGTGCCGGAGGAATCCGCGCGGGAGACGGCGACCGCGCGGAGCTAGACGCGTCGGACTTCGTGGCGCCGGACGGAACGGCGTCGGTGGAAGCGGCTCCGACGGGGAGCGCGGTCAGACCCAGAGCGTGAGCGAGGCGAGGGCCGCTTCGAGGGCCGCCTTCTCGTCGAGCGCGGCGAAGTCCGCGGCAGCGGTGCCGCCGACGAGGCCCACGAGCACATTCTCTCCGGTCGTCGGCTGCAGGTTGATCCAGGTCGGGATCAGCACATCGGCTCCCACGGCGTGCCAGATCGACTCCTCGTTCTGCCAGAACGGCTCGTCCCACCACAGCCAGACGGTCTCGATCGCGCCCATGCCGAGAGCGGCGATCGCACCCCGCTGCGAGAACGGGAGCGCCGGCTCGAACTCGATGCTGCGCTTCTGGAGCACGCCCAGCGGCACCGTCACGACGACCCGGTCGAACGACAGGGCCTCACCGGTGCCGAGGCGGATGCTGACGCCGGAGTCGTCGTACGCGATGCGCGCGACCGGGGAGCTCAGCCCCACCTGCACGCCGTCGAGCGCATGCTCCACGAACGGGGTGAGATCATCGCGTGCCGCCTTCGGCTCACCGGTCGGCAGCGGCGGGGCCAGCCAGCTGGAGAGCTCGTCGGCATCGGCTCCGGTGCGGGTGGCGAGAATCGCGAGCAGTGCGGCGGTCGCGGGGTCGGCGGGATCCACGCCTGCCGCGGTGAGGGCGTCGGCGACCGAGGAGTCTTCGGGAGCCGCCTGCGCCGTGGTCATAGCCGCGGTGAACGGTTGCGGGTCGACCGGGTCTGTATCGCCATCCGGTGTGCGCCAGAGCTCGCCGGTCAGCTCCTCGATGCCGACATCGCCGCTGGTCAGCTGATCGAGGACCTCGGAGTCGTCTTCGCCGAATAGCCAGGCGCCGAGTTGCACCGGCACCGGCCACGAGTCGTCGACCTGCGAGTGGACGCGTCCGCCCACGCGGTCGCGCGCCTCGAACACGGTCACCTGCACGCCGCGTTCGGCGAGCAGTGCCGCAGCCGTGGCGCCCGCGAGCCCGGCACCGACCACGGCCACTCGCTCGCCGGAGCTGCCCGGGATCATGAGCTCTTCCGCGGCGCGGACACCCGAGGCGATGGCCCCGCGTACGGTGCCGGGAGCATCCTCATCGGTCGCCTCACCGGCGAAGAACACGCGGTCGTCGATGGGCAGACCCAGCGCGGTGCGGGTGCCGGCGACGACCCCGACGGGGGTGAAGCTGACGGCGCCGAGGGCGAACGGGTCGGTGCTCCAAGTGCTGCGGACGCTGCCGGCCGGCGCGGGAACTCCGGGCGGAGGCTCGGGCTCACGGGTGCGCGTGGGCGTCGGCGTGGGTGCTGGTTCGGGGGTGCAGGAGGCGAGAAGCACCGAAGCGACGCCGGCTCCGGCGCCGAGGAGCAGAGTGCGGCGCGTGATCCTCATCGTGTCGCCACTTTATCCCGAGCCGGGCGGTTCTCGATCCCGCCGAGCGGTCTGGACCCTCCGCCGATGCGACACAGAACGACGGCGCGGGTAACCCGGCGTAACCGCCGGTAACCCCTCGACTCCCCCGCCGACCGGTTCTCGCACCTCACATAGCGTTTCACCACCAAGACCCCCACACAGCAAGGAGAGGCCATGACGGCACCCCGAAATCGGTTGCTCGGAGCGATCGCGGCGACCGTGCTCACCATCACGCTCGCCGCCTGCTCGACGAGCACCGGTGGCTCCCCCGGCCCCACCAACAGTGACGAGCCCGAAGCGGGAGGAACACTCAAGGTCGCTCTCAACGCCTGGGCGCCGACGAACCTCGACCCCCACCAGCAGGGGAACTCGAATGACCCGCTCATCTTCCGTGCGATCTTCGACACTCTGTTCTGGCAGAAGGAGGACGGCACCTTCGAGGGCTTGCTGGCCGAGTCGTACGACCTCTCCGACGACGGCCGCGTGTACACGATCCACCTGCGACCCGACATCACGTTCCAGGACGACTCGCCGCTCACCGCCGAGGTCGTGCGGCAGAACATCGAGCACATCTTCGATCCTGCGACGGCGGCGCCGCTGCAGGCGTCGTACCTCGGGCCCTACGAGAGCTCGAAGGCCATCGACGACCTGACCCTGGAGATCACCCTCTCCGAGCCGTACTCCGCACTCATCAACGTGCTCTCGCAGGCTTACCTGAGCATCATCTCGGGGAAGCAGCTCACCGAGGCGCCCGAGACGATCGTCGATCACCCGATCGGCACAGGACCGTTCGAGGTCGTCGACTGGCGGGCGGACGAGTCCCTCACTCTCGAGCGCAACGACGACTACGCCTGGGCGCCGGAGTCGGATGCCGGGAGGACGGGCGCTGCCTACCTCGACGGCATCGAGATCAGCTTCGTCGCCGAAGACAGCGTGCGCTACAACGGCCTGGTGGCCGGCGACTTCGATGTCATCGACTGGACTCCGCCGCAGAGCGTGGAATCGGTGCTGAGCAATGACAGCCTCGAGTTCACCAAGTTCGACCGTCCCGGCCACCCGTATTCGCTGTGGCTCAACGAGAACAATGCTCCTCTCGACGACCAGGCGGTGCGGCAGGCGATCTTCGCCGGCCTCGACCGCAAGGCGATCATCGACGCGGTCTCGTTCGGGCAGTGGACGGTGGCGGACGGCTTCCTCGTTCCTTCGACGCCGAACTACGCCGAGAACAGCACCGCCACGTTCACCTATGACGTCGATCAGGCCAACGAGATCCTCGACGACGCCGGCTGGTCCGAGGTCGACTCCGACGGATTCCGCACGAAGGACGGCGAGCGCCTGTCGCTCTACTTCCCCACGACGGGCGACGTGACGCAGGCCAACCAGATCCTCGAGATCGTGCAGGACCAGCTCAAGGACATCGGTGTCGAGGTGCAGATCGACCTGCTCTCGTCGGAAGATCAGCAGGCCCGCGTCGCCGCAGGCGAGCAGGACATCAGCGCCGGCATCTGGACCACGAACACCGCCGACGTGCTGTTCATCAAGTACAGCTCGACCGAGGTCACGACGCCCGAGCGTCGTGGGACCAACCAGACCAACACCGCCGATGCGGAACTCGATGAACTCGTCGCGGCGGCACGGGCATCGACCGACGCCGACGAGATCGCGGATCTGTACGCGCGGGCGCAGGAGCGCCTGACCGAGATCGTCCCCTCGATCCCGCTGCACTACCGCCCCTCGCTGGTCTCGTCGCAGGACGGCGTGCACGGTCTCGCATTCGACCGCGCCTACGGCAACCTCTGGTTCTACAACACGTGGAAGGAGGGCGCGGGTTCCTGACCGGAACCCGTCAGCTCCCCGCCGGGATGCTGCCGCCGGATCACACGACGATCCGCCGGCAGCATCCCGTGCCCATCACCCCTGACCTTCCGCCGGCGACCATCCCCCGGAGCCCCATGACCTCGACACGAACCGCCCACCACGTGGCCGGGTATCTGCGCCATGCGGCGCTGCGCGCCCTCGCCGGCATCGGAGTGCTCTTCGGCGCCATCAGCCTCGCCTTCGTGGCCCTCTACGTGCTCCCCGGAGACCGGGTCTACGCCGTCGTCGGCGGCGCGGAGGTCAGCCTCACCGCCGATCAAGAAGCGGCGATCCGCGAGCAATACGGTTTCGATCAGCCGCTCTGGGTGCAGTACGGCACCTACCTCGGACGGCTTCTCACCGGAGACCTCGGCAGCTCGTATCAGCGCGACCTTGCGGTCGTCGACATCATCGGGGAGCAGCTCGGCCCGACGCTGCAGCTCGCCGGAGCGGCAGCGGTCGTCACGATCGTCCTCACCGTCGCCGTCGCGCTGCTCACCGCGAAGCGTCCGATCCCGCACCGTGTCTCGTCGGTCGTCGAGATCTTCTTCCTGTCGGCACCGGGATTCTGGATCGGCATCGTGCTGCTGACGATCTTCTCCTACTCCCTGCACCTGCTGCCGTCCGTCGGCAGCGACGGCCCCGCGACCCTGGTGCTCCCGGCGCTGATGATCGGTCTGAGCACTGCTCCCGCTCTCATCCAGGTCTTCCGCGGAGCATTGGAGGACGCCCTCGACGAGCCGTTCATCATCACCGCGCGCACACGCGGAGTGAGCGAGGTGACCGTGCGGCTCCGTCACGCGCTGCGCCATGCGCTGATCCCCCTCAGCACGCTCTCCGGCTTCCTGATCGGGGGCCTGCTCGGGGGTGCGGTGATCGCGGAGACGCTCTTCAGCCGGCAGGGCATCGGCCGCGTCCTGGTGACGGCCGCGAACGCGAGCGATGTCCCGCTCGTTCTCGGACTCGTGCTCCTGGCCGCGACCGCCTACGTCGGCGTCAACTTCATCGTCGACCTGCTCTACCCGCTCATCGACCCGCGCATCCGAACGGAGGCACACGCATGAGCGTGACAGAACTCGCCCGACCCAGTCTCGTCCTCGAGCAGATGCCGACCACCCCCGTGGACGAGCACCGCCCTCGGCGGCGCGCCCTCCGCGGATACCCGGTCGGTTTCTGGATCTCCGTCGCCTTCTTCGCCGTCGTCGTGGTCGCGGCCATCGCGCCCGCCGCCCTCGCCCCCTTCGATCCGCTGTCGACCGACACCTCGAACGTCCTCGCGCCGCCGAGCATCGCTCATCTGCTCGGTACCGACGAAGCCGGACGCGATGTGCTCAGCCGCATCATCTACGGCGCCCAGCCGGCGCTGTTCCTCGGCATCGGCGCGACGACCATCGCGCTGGGGATCGGAAGCCTGATCGGGCTCGCCGCCGGACTCGGCAATCGGTTCCTGGATGCGCTGCTGATGCGCGTGACCGATGTGTCGCTCGCGTTCCCCGAGCTGTTGCTCGCTCTGCTCATCATCTCGATCTTCGGCGGAGGGCTGCTCAACACCCTGCTCGCGATCGGCATCGCGGGAATCCCCAGCTACGCCAGACTCGTCCGCGGCCAGACCCTCGCCATCCGCAACGCGGGCTATGTCGAGGCTGCGCGCGGCATCGGTCTCAGCCCCACGCGGATCGCTCTGCACCATGTGCTGCCCAATGCGATCCGCCCGGTGCTCGTGCTCGCGACGATCGGCGTCGGCACGGCGACCCTCGCCGGAGCGGCGCTCACGTTCCTCGGTCTCGGTGTCGCGCCTCCCACCCCGGAGTGGGGATCGATGCTGTCGATCTCACGCAACTTCCTCGAGCGAGCCTGGTGGTACGGCATCTTCCCCGGGCTGACGATCACCGCTCTGGTCGTCTCCACGACCACGATCGGCCGAACACTGCAGCGACGTCTGGAGGGAAAGCGATGAGCCGCCCCCTTCTCGAAGTCGCCGGCCTGCGTATCGCGTTCGGGGGCCACGCGGATCGCCTCGACGTCGTCCACGGGATCTCGTTCTCGATCGACGCCGGCGAGACCCTCGCGATCGTCGGCGAATCCGGCTCCGGCAAGAGCGTCACGGCACGCACGCTCGTCGGGCTCACCGGCCCGGACAGCGGCGTGAGCGCGAAGACGCTGCGCTTCGGCGACCACGATCTCCGGACGGCCTCGAAGCGCACCTGGCGCGGCATCCGCGGAGGCGAGATCGGGTTCGTCCTCCAGGACGCGCTCGTCTCGCTCGACCCCCTCCGGACGATCGGCCGGGAGGTCGAAGAACCGCTGCGCGAGCACTTCGCATGGGACGCCTCGCGTCGGCGCGAGGAAGTGCACGCGCTGCTGCGAGACGTGGGAGTGCCCGAGCCGGAGCTGAGACGCCACCAGCGCCCCCACGAGCTCTCCGGCGGCCTGCGCCAGCGTGCCCTGATCGCCAGTGCCATCGCGGCACGGCCGCCGTTCCTCATCCTCGACGAAGCGACGACCGCGCTCGATGTGACCGTCCAGGCGCAGATCCTCCGCCTGCTCGAACAGTTCAAGGAACAGGGGCGCACGCTCCTGCTGATCACCCACGATCTCGCCGTCGTCTCGCAGATCGCCGACCGCGTGATCGTGATGAAGGACGGAACGATCGTCGAGACCGGCACGACCGCCGACGTGTTCGCCACAGCCGAACACCCCTACACCCGCCGGCTCATCGCCTCGATCCCCTCGCACCGCCCCCGGCGGGCCGCGACCATCGTGGATCGTGCCGCACCCGAAGCCGGGCCGGGCCCCTCGGCCACCGTCGCCGTGGCGCAAGTGGACCACATCAGCCGCACGTTCCGCCTTCCGGGCGGGTCCGAGCTGCGGGCGCTCGACGATGTCTCGTTCACCCTGCACCCGGGTCGCACGCTGGGGCTCGTCGGAGAGTCCGGATCGGGCAAGACCACGGCGGGCCGCATCCTGTTGGGCCAGGAGAGAGCGGATACCGGAGAGGTCCGAGTCGTCGGCACCCGCTGGGCGGATGTCGAGCGACGCGAGCGATCCGCTCTCCGTCAGCGCATCCAGGCCGTGTATCAGGACCCGCTGAGCTCATTCGATCCGCGGCACTCGATCGATCGGATCCTGACCGAGGCGGTCGGGGTGCTCGGCCGCCACGATCGGGCCGGCCGTCGTCTGCGCGTCCGTGAGCTCCTCGACCACGTCGAGCTGAGCGCGCAGCTGCTCGAGCGGCGACCGCTGCAGCTGTCCGGTGGACAGCGCCAGCGCGTCGCGATCGCTCGGGCTCTCGCCCTGGAACCGACGATCATCGTCGGCGACGAACCGGTGTCGGCTCTGGACGTGTCGATCCAGGCGCAGATCCTCGATCTCCTCGTCCGCATCCAGCAGGAGACGCAGGTCGCCCTCTTGCTGATCTCGCATGATCTCGGCGTCGTGAACGCGATCAGCGACGAGGTGCTCGTGTTGAAGAACGGCAAGGTCGTCGAGCACGACTCGGTGTCGAACGTCTTCGACCGCCCGCAGGCCGACTACACGAAAGAGCTCCTCGCGGCTATCCCGCGCATCCACGGCGCTCCCCCGCCCATCTCCCCCACGATTGGAAGCACCACATGACCGCCCCCACCTCGACCGCACCGGTCAGCACCTACCAGCGCCTCGCCGAACGGTTCCGTCCGGTGTTCGCCGAGATCGCCTCCGGCGCGACGGACCGGGAGATCAATCGCACGCTCCCCTTCGAACAGATCCGGCTGCTGCGGGATGCCGGATTCGGGGCCGTCCGCGTGCCCGAAGAGTACGGCGGCGACGGGGCATCCGCGGTGGACCTCTTCCGTCTGCTCATCGAACTCGCCAGAGCCGACTCCAACGTCGCCCACATCTGGCGCGGACACTTCGCCTTCCTCGAGGTGCGACTCACGCATGAGGATCCGGAGTACCGCCGGCATTGGGGGGAGCAGGCCGTCGCCGGCGTGGTCGTCGGCAATGCACAGAGCGAGCCGGGAAGCGGGGCGCCGACCGAGAGCAACACCGTCATCACCGAGAAGGATGACGGCACCCTCGTGCTCAACGGTGAGAAGTACTACAGCACAGGCACGATCTTCTCGGACTGGGCGAACGTCACCGCGCGATACCAGGACCATCACGCCACCATCGCGGTTCCGCTGAATGCCCCCGGCGTCACGATCCACGACGACTGGGTCGGGTTCGGCCAGCGCCTGACCGGTACCGGGACGACCGCCTTCTCGGAGGTCGTGGTCGATTCCGCACACCTCACGGTGTACTCGCCCGGAGCGCGCGATCGGAGCTACATCTCCGGCTTCTACCAGCTCTTCCTTCTCGCCGTGGTGGCCGGCATCGGGCATGCGGCCGTCGACGATGCCGCGGACTACGTGCGCTCGCGCACGAGACCACTGCTCAGCGGGGCGGCGGCGCAGGACGACCCGTTGTCGCAGGCCGTTCTCGGCAGAGCTGCGGGAGCCGCCTTCGCGGCCGAGGCGGCCGTGCTGCACGCCGCACAGCGGATCGACGATGCGTACCGCGCAGCGCTGGACGGCGTCTCGGAGAGGGAGCCCTTCGAGGCGGCCGACGTTGCCGCCTACTCGGCGCAGATCGCCGTGATCCCTCTGGTGCTGTCGGTGACCACGGATGTCTTCGACGTCGGCGGATCGTCATCCGTCGCGCAGAGCCGAGCGCTCGACAGGCACTGGCGCAACGCCCGGACGATCGGCGTGCACAACCCGATAGCCGCGCGACAGCGCGCGGTCGGGCACCGGGTGCTCTTCGACGCACTGCCCGATCCGTTCGCCGAGCGTGAGGCGCGGGAGAGCGGAGCGGATGCCGTGCAGGATGCTGCGTCCGATGATGCCGCGGCCGCTGCCGCGGACGAAAGTGCGACCGTCTCGGAGAGCGAGGGCACCGCGTGAGCGAGCGTGATCGGCCTCTCGTCCTGAGCCTGTTCGAGATGGCATCTCCCGTGCACCTGTCGCACGGGCTGTGGACGCACCCGCTGGATCAGCGTCACCGCGTCGCCGACATCGGGTTCTGGCGAGAGCTCGGCTCCCTGCTCGAGTACGGAACGTTCGACGAGCTGTTCCTCGCCGATGTGCTCGGCGCGTACGACGTGTTCGACGACGGACTCGGCACCGCCGTGCGGGAAGGTTTCCAGATCCCGGCGCTCGATCCCCTCATCGTGCTGGGCGCGCTCGCGGACGCCACCGACCACCTCGGGCTGGTCGCGACGTTCTCGACGACCTACGAGCCTCCTTTCACGTTCGCGCGACGGCTCGCCACGCTCGATCACCTGTCGAATGGGCGCATCGGCTGGAACATCGTCACCTCGTACCTCACGAACGCGGCGAGGAACTTCGGTCTCGCAGATCAGATCGAGCACGACGCCCGGTATGAGATCGCCGACGAGTTCCTCGAAGTCGTGTATCGCCTGCTGCTGCAGTCGTGGGATGACGACGCGATCACCGCCGACCGCGACCGGCGCGTCTACGCCGAGCCGGACGCCGTGCGCTACATCGACCATGTCGGCTCTCGATTCCGCGTGGCCGGTCCCAGCCTGACCGCACCCAGCTCCCAGCGCGTGCCCGTGCTCTTCCAGGCTGGCAGCTCGCTTCGGGGGCTTTCCTTCGCGGCGAAGCACGCGGAGGTCGTGTTCGTCGGCGGATCGACCCTCGACGACATCCGTGCGAACGTCGACGCGATCCGCGCGCAGGCGGCGGAGTTCGGCCGCGATCCCGACACGATCTCCTTCCTCGCGGGCGCGCACGTCGTCGTCGCGGAAACCGAGCAGGCTGCGCGCGAGAAGGCAGCGGACTACGCCCGATATCGCACGCCCCGGGAGGCTCTCACGCAACCTGCCCGCACCCCCGACCTGAGTCGTTACGAGCCGACGGAGCTCGTCGAAGACATCATCCGACGCGAGGATCACGGGTACCGGCTGCTGATCCGGGAGTGGCGTCCGGGGCAGACGGTCGGCGAGCTCGTCGCGAAGGCGGCGAGCTCGCGGAAGGGCATCGCCGGTGACTGGTCGATCGTCGGCGACCCGGTGCAGGTTGCCACCCGGCTCGAGCAGATCGCCGACTACGCCCACCTCGACGGTTTCAACCTGAGCCAGGATGTGAGCTTCGAGTCGGCGCGCGACTTCATCGAGCTCGCCGTGCCGGAGCTGCGGCGACGCGGCCTCGCCCGATCGAGCTATCGCGACGGGGAGACGCTGCGGGAGCGTCTGTCGCGCGACCGGTCCGGAGCCCGCCCGCACCCGACCCACCCCGCATGGCAGGTGTCGTCACCCGTGCGGTGAGCGGCTCAGGAACACTTTCCGTCGGAACTCGAAAACCGGCCGATCCCTGGGCGGACCGGCCGGTTTTCCTGAGTTGTGAACGCGACGCCGCGTTCAGACGGCGAGCAGCTCCCGCTCCAGGCGGGCGAACGACGATTCCATGCCGTCGGCCATGCCAGTGGCGAGGATCATGTCGCGCGTCTCCTTGTCGGGGTACTCGATGAGCACCGTGACGAGGGTCGCGCCGTCCTCCTCGTACAGGTTCAGATCGTTGAGGGTCTCGGTCGGCAGGCCCTGCATCCGCTCGGTGGTGACCGCGCGGCGCGGGGCGTCGATCAGGAGCGCCTCCCCCTCGAAGCCGAACGGCTCCCCCTCGGTGTCGCCGACCGGCGCCCACGAGTTCCGGTACGACTGGCCGACCTCGGTGGCGGCGACGCACTCCGTCATCTCCCAGCCGTCGGGGCCGAGCATCCACTTGCGGATGAGCTCCGGCTCGAAGTGGGCGCGCCAGACCAGCTCACGCGGCCCTTCGACGAGGCGGGTGATGCGCACGTGGGTGTCGTCGAGCAGCTCGACCCTGGTGCCCTTGCCCTGCGCGTATTCGCGGAGGTCTTGCAGCACGGCATCCAGCTGCGCCATCGCCATCTTGATGCCCTCGACCTGGCCCATCTCGACGACCTGCTCGAGTGCATCGACCGAGTCGAAGTGGCTGGTCGTGACCATGCGAGTGCCCTCGTCGGTGGGCTCGAACGAGAACGACATCCGCTGCGCGGGGAAGCCCTCCAGCGGCTTGCCGGACTCGTCGACGAAGGAGTCGATCACCTCGAAGCCGTTCGGCGCATCGATCGAGAGGAACTCCCACGATCCGGATGACTTCTCGCCACGGGGGCCGTTCATCGAGTAGACCGCGCGTCCGCCGACGGTGTGGTCCCAGGCGGTGAAGGTGGCCGGCCATCCGGGAGGACCCCAGAAGCGTTCGAGCTGGCGCGGATCGCTGTAGGCGCTCCAGACCCGCTCGATGGGTGCGGCGAAGTCGGCGACCACGGTCATCGTGAGGTTGTCGGCATCGGTGGTGACGTCGGTGACAGGCATTTCAGTCTCCTTGCTCGTTCTTCTGGGTGTCGCTGTTGTCGGATGGTCCAGACCGAGGCGTCTCGGCCAGCAGGTCGTCGAGCCGGGCGATGCGCGACCGCCACAGCTCTTCGTATCGGGCGAGGAGCGCCCTGGCGCGGGCGATCATCTCGGGGTTCGCGCGGACGAGCCGCTCGCGTCCCTCGGCGCGCTTGACGATGAGGTTCGCGGCCTCGAGCACGGCGACGTGCTTCTGCACCGCCGCGAACGACATCTCATATTCCGAGGCGAGGGTCGACACGGACTGCTCCCGCTCGATCGTCCGGCGCAGGATGTCGCGCCGGGTCGACGTCGCCAGTGCGTGGAAGACACGGTCGACCTCCGCTTCGCTCAGTTCTCTTTGTGCAACCATTTGGTTGTACGTTATGCCTGAGTGGGTCGCGTGTCAAGAGGTGGTCGGGTGTTTCCGGGGCTGCACAGTAAATGCGCCGCTGGTCACGCGATCAGACGAGTGGTCCTCCGGGCCCCTCAGCCGGCCACGCCGCCCATCACTGGCGCCGGCGCTCCGTGCATCTCCAAGACCTCGAGCTGTGCGAGGAATGGGTTGCGCTCCGCCTGCTCGACGTAGCCGAGGACGTCCGTGACGCACTCAGGGCACCAGTGTCCGGCAGTGAGGACCAGCCGCGGGGTCCCCGCGAACTCATGACCGAACGCACAGCGCCACTGCAGCGGCGTGGCGACGTCGCCACGATCAGCATCCGTCGAGAGCAACTCTCCGCCACGGAACGCCGCCGCTTCGACGTAGTCGAGCGAGCCCCATTCCGAGGGATGCTTGGACTCGTCGTACCCGTGGTCGAGGAGTCGCGGCGAGCGGTCGGGGCGCGGCGGCCAGAACGTCGACCAGTCTCCAATGGCCTCCCACTCCTCCCGGGAGCCGAAGAAAGCCGAGACGCCCGCGTCGTCTCCGCGCCGGATGTAGTCCATCGTCCCGCGGGGTTTGTACGCGAGTGGCTTCAACACGAGGTGCTTCACGATCGCCGGAGGGATCAACCCCGCCGAACGCACCGCGCGGGGAAGCGTGGCGACCGCTCGCGCGAGCGCCTCCTTCGGAGTGTCGCGGCGGAACGGCACGAGCGCCTCGAGCCGGTCGGAGTCGGTGTACCACTGCCCGTGGAAGTTGCGGGTGGCGAACCAGTTCCGGTCGTACCACTTGCGAACGTCACCGACTCCCATCGCACCGGAGATCATCGTCTGCAACTGCCAGTTCGTGAGGCGCCATTGCTCACCTCCGCCGATGTTGTGGATGCCGCCCCAGAACTGGGCCGGGACGTCCGGATCACAGGCATTCACGAGGAGCCGCGCGGCGTCTTCCGCGGTGACCCATTCCATGACTCCGCCGAGCGTCGAGTGCGTCATGATCGGGTCGCGGATCTCCAGCATGCCCGGGTGGAAGATGCCGGTCTGGCGCAGCCACGCCCACCTCGGGAGGCCGGAGTCGACGAGTTCCTTCTCCGCGATGATCTTGCTCTGGCCGTACTCGTCGAACTGGGAGACCCGGAGCGGGTCGCCGACCCGCCCCCAGTGGTGCGGCGGCGTCCGGTCTCCGGTCTCCGCGACCGTGCCGATACCGATGACGCCGATCGCCTGCGGGTCCGGCTGCGCCCGTACCGCGCGGATGATGTTGCGGATGCTGCCGACGTTCACCCGATGCGCGAGCTCGGGGTGCTCGTCCGCGAACGGCGACACCACCGCACCCACGTGCAGGATGACGTCCGCGCCGCGAACGCAGCGTTCGACGGCGGCATAGTCGGTGAGATCCCCGAACACGACTTCGAGGTTCTCCATGTCCTCGAACTGACGAATCGCGGCGGCGTCCTTCGCGGAGGGCAGCACGAGGGCGATCACCTCGTAGTCGTCGCCCCGTTCGGCGAACTCACGGAGGATCGCGCGGCCCCAGTTGCCGGCTGCACCCGTCAGGAAGACGCGTCGGCGGCCAGCGCCGCGGGTCACGCGACCGACCCTGCAGCCGCCGGCGCCGCCGCGGAGACGCTCAGAGCGATGAGCTGCTCGAGCGCTTCCTCAGGGATCTCCACACCGGGGAAGCGGGCGAACTGCCCCATCGGCATCGATTCGACCATCTTGAGTGCGTTCGCGTTCGCCTCGGCCGCCGCCTGCTGCTCGGGGGTCGCGTTGTCCATCATGCTCTGCGTGAGCACCGGGCCGACGATCGCATGCCCGAACCACTCCTTCACCGTGGACTCGAGGCTCAGGACGGCTGGGCGCTCGACATCCCCCGCGAGCGGGAGTTCACGGACGGCGACGATCTCGTTCGCCGATCGACCGAGCTCGACGCGATACGTGCCAGGGTCCACCCGCCAGCGCGCAGCGCGCACGTCCCAATGCGCGAATGCGCGACGCTCGAGGGCGAGCGAGACCGTGGCGGACTCCCCTGGCTCGAGCGTCACCTTCGCGAACGCTCCCAGCTCGCGCGCGGGCCGCCGGACGGCCGACGGCGCGGGGGCGACGTAGAGCTGCACCACGTCCGATCCGGCTCGTTCCCCGGTGTTCCGCACGGTCACTCGCACGATCGCCGCGTCCGCGCCCTCCGCCTCGACCTCGAAGGCGTCGACGCCGAAGGTCGTGTAGCTGAGACCGTGCCCGAAGGGGTACCGCACGGCGCGGTCGACGCTGGTGTAGTACCGGTAGCCGACGAAAACGCCCTCGCCGTAGCGGACCACTTCCTGCTCGCCGGGGAAGTTCAGGAAGGCGGGGGTGTCGGCGAGGGCGAGCGGAATCGTCTCGGCGAGGTGCCCGGCAGGGTTCGCTGCGCCCGTGAGGACGTCGGCGAGCGCACTGCCGACCGCCTGACCGAGAGCCCATCCCTCGACGATCGCGTCGACCTTGTCGTGCCACGGTTCCAGCGTGACGACACCGCCGTTCGACAGCACCACGACCGTCCTGCTCGCGACTTCGGCGACGGCCTCGATCAGCGCCACATGTGCCACCGGGAGATCGAGGTGCTCGCGGTCGAACCCTTCGGACTGGTCCTCCTCATAGAGGCCGACGAATACGACCGCCACGTCGGCGGAAGCAGCTGTGGCGCGCGCCTCCGCCCGCAGCCCCTCACTGTCATCGGCGCCGGCACGGGAGTATCCCGCAGCGTAGACGACGTGCTCATCGCCGAGTGCGACGCGTAGCTCATCGAGCGGCAGGTCCACTCTGGTCGGGCTCACGTGCGAGCTCCCGCCACCCTGATACTGCGGCGCCACGGCGAGCTCGCCGAGGACGGCCACGCGCTGCCCTGCACGCAGCGGCAAAGTCTCGTTCTCATTGCGGAGAAGCACGATCGACGCCGCAGCCGCTCGGCGTGCCAGCGCGTGATGAGCGTCGAGATCGAGAGCCGCCATGTCGGCGTCCGCGATGGGCGCGGTCCGCTCGGCGAGCGTCCTCAGTCTCTCGACACTCGCCAGCACGACGGACCGATCGAGTCGCCCATCGCGCACGGCCTGCAGGATCGCCTCGGTGCCCGCGTCGCCTGTCCCCGGCATCTCGAGATCGAGACCCGCAGCCAGGGCCTCGGCCCGGTCCTTGATCGCGCCCCAGTCCGAGACGACGAGGCCGTCGAAGCCCCACTCCTCGCGCAGCAGCTCCGTGAGAAGCCACCGGTTCTCAGAGGAGAAGACGCCGTTGATGGCGTTGTAAGCGCTCATCACCGACGTCGGTGATGCCTCCTTGACGACGCGCTCGAACGCGGGCAGATAGATCTCTCGAAGCGTACGGGCGTCGACTTCAGCGCTGGTGCGCATGCGGTCGGTCTCCTGGTTGTTGACCGCGAAGTGCTTCACCGATGTGCCCACCCCGGCGCTCTGGACACCGCGGACGTACTCGACAGCGAGAGCGCCTGTGAGCCGCGGATCCTCGGACAGGTACTCGAAGGTGCGTCCACCGAGAGGAGACCGCTTGATGTTGATCGCGGGCCCCAGGAGCACGTCTACTCCGAGCGCGCGCGCCTCCCGACCCAGCGCGTTGCCGACTTCCCGCATGAGGGCCGGATCCCAGCTCGAGGCGATGCCTGCACCGGGCGGGAAGCAGGTGGCGGGCAGGCTCTGGTTGAGACCGAGATGGTCGGCCTCGCCACCCTGACGGCGCACACCGTGCGGGCCGTCGGTCAGCACCATGGACCGGATGCCGGTTCCCTCGCGAGTCGACCAGAAGTCCTTCCCGCTGAGCAGCGCGGCCGGTTCGGCGACGCTCTCGTCGTTGGAGTCGGGAGCAGTGTCTGCGTGGGCGTGAATGTCAGTCATGCGTGCACTCCTTGAGTGTTCGAATCGGTCACAGCGCGCTCGAGATCGGCGCGCAATTCTTCGGACGCCCCCGGGATGTACCCGAGGACGATGTCGAGGCTCATCACCGCTGCCTCGGGTGCCGTGCCGTCGATCGGGATCCCCGGCAGGTGCTCCGCGAAGACCGCGGTGACGTCACGCCACACGATCGGGTCGGCGGCCAGCACATTCAGAGAGGTGTCCATCGAGTACTCCGGCCGTTCATCGACGGGCACCTCGTATCTCCACGAGTGGTTGCCGCTGCCGACGGTCTCGGTCAGGGAATCGGGATGAAGCGGCAGCACCACATCGGCGTCCGTGCCCTCCGGCACGACGACGTCCACGGCCATTTCACCGTTCTCGTGACGCCAGGACACGGCGATCTCGCCGTGCACGGTGACGTGGCTGGTCTTTGCGGACGTGAGTCCACCGCCGGGCCGCGGTGCGATCCGGATCCGCCGGTATCCGGGTTCTGCCGCCTCGATGCCGCCGACGACGCGATGCAGCCAGGATGCCACCGCGCCGAGTGCGTAATGGTTGAGCGATGTCATGCCGGAAGGATTGATGGTCCCGTCGGGGCGGATCGAGTCCCACCGCTCCCAGACGGTCGTCGCACCCATGGTGACGGGATAGAGGAACGACGGGCACTCGGTCTCCGTGAGCAGCGCGTAGGCCTCGTCGAGATGGCCGGTGCTGGACAGCGCATCGGTCACGAGCGGGGTCCCGGCGAATCCGGTCGAGATCCGGAATCCGGCCTTCGCGACGAGGCCGGCGAGCTGGTCACCGGCGTGCTGCCGCTGCTCGGGGTCGAGGATGTCGAACACGATGGCGAGGGCGTAGGCCGTCGCGGACTCGTTGACTATCCGGCCCGCTTCAGTCACGTACTCGCGGCGGAAGGCCGCACGCACCCGATCCGCCAGCGCCGCGAAGTGCGCCGCATCCGCCTCCTCACCGAGCAGGGCCGCTGTCTTGGCCAGCTCGCGCGTCGTCTTGCACAGATAGGCGGATGCCACCAGGTGACGATCCGTCTTCCCACCCGCGGGGTTGTCGCTCGGAGCATCGGGATCGAGCCAGTCGCCGTACTGGAACCCGCTCGACCACAGGCCGTGCCTGTCGAGCGACGGCTCGACGCTGCGGATGAATGCGGTCATCGACGGGTAGGCACGACGCAGGATCTCCAGGTCGCCGTACTCCTGGTAGAGGACCCACGGAAGGCTCACCGCGACGTCAGACCACAATGCGGTGGGCGAAGATGGCGTCGACAGCACATCCGGTACGACCCACGGCACGAAGCCCTTCTCGCGCTGCTCGGCGGCGAGATCTTCGAGCCACGAGCCGAGAACCCCTCGTACGTCGTAGAGGAACGCGGCCGTCGGTGCGAAGGCATTGAGGTCCCCGGTCCAGCCCAGACGCTCGTCCCGCTGCGGGCAGTCCGTCGGTACGCCGACGAAGTTGTCACGCATCGACCACACCACGTTCTCGTGCAGACGATTCACCAGCGGATCCGACGTCTCGAACCAACCGGTGCGGGTCATGTCGCTGTGCACCACAACCGCACACAGGTCATCTGCCGCGAGTTCGCCGGGCCAGCCTTCGACGTCGACGTAGCGGAACCCGTGGAACGTGAATCTGGGCTCGAACGTCTCAGATTCGTCTCCGCGAACCGTATAGACGTCGGTCGCCTTCGCCGTGCGGATGGTCTCGAAGTCGAGGTCGCCATCGGTGAGCGTCTCGGCATGCCGAACGGTGATCGTGTCGCCGGATGCCGCGCGCACGGTGAAGCGCACCCAGCCCGAGATGTTCTGACCGAAGTCGATGACCGTGCGTCCGCGCGGACTCGTGGTGATCGCGATGGGTGCCAGTTCCTCGACTCGCCGGATCGGCTCAGCGGTCGTCTCGGCCAGGGCATCGAGCGGCCACTCGAACAGCTCAACCTGCGACCAGGCGCCGTCATCGAATCCCGGTTCGCTCCACCCCGACGGTTCGAGCCGGGCATCGACGACCTCGCCGTCGTAGATGCTCGACCTGACGAGCGCACCAGTCGATGCACGGAACGCCTCGTCCGTCACGATCGTCTCCACCCGATCCGGGTACTCCAGCACGAGCTCCGCCCAGAGTGCGGGCCGATCGCTGTAATGGTTGCGCTTGCTCTCCCAGCCGAGCCGCCCGAGCGCCCAGCCTTCGCCCACGATGGCACCGAGCGCGTTCTCGCCGTCACGGATGAGCGCGGTGACGTCGTGGCTCGAGACCGCGAGGCGGTGCCGATACGACGTCCACCCCGGTGCGAGCACCTCGTCTCCGACTCGGCTGCCATTGAGCCAGGCCTCCACGACACCGATCGCAGTGATTCGCAGCGTCGCACGCCGCAGCCCGGCGGATGCATCGAACGCCCGTCGGAAGTACGGCGCCGGGTCGCCCTCGCGACCGCTCTCGCCGGCGGGTGTGATGAAGCTGGGAATGGTCATGATCGGTCTCTCCTCGAGATCTCGTTGGGGAAAGGGTCAGCGGACGGACTTGATGCGGAGGATGACGAGGCCGCCCAGCAGCACCAACGCCGCGGCGATGAAGAAGAGCAGCGAGTAGTTCTTCGCCGTCCCCGTCACGCCGATCAAGAGGATCCCCGACGCGATGAACGGCGCGGCCGCCTGGGGGATCGAGGTCGCGAAGCCGGTGATTCCCATGAAGCGTCCGGCGTCCGTCTGCTTCTCCGGCAGGACGTCGAGAAGCAGCGCCATGTCGACGGCCGAGAACAGTCCGATCCCGAGCGAGACGATGAGCGAGCCGGCGAACAGCACGGGGAGATCGGACGAGAGCGCCATGGCGACCATGCCCGTTGCCATGATCGCACCGCCGATCACGAGGAACACTCGGCGCCTCCGCAGGCGATCGGACAGAAAACCACCCCCGATCGCACCAGCGGTCGTGGCGAGCACTCCGACGGCACCGAGGATTCCGATGATCCCGGAAACCTCGGTGATCGAGACGCCGAGTCGCTCGGCGAAGAAGTACGCGGTGAACGTGGTGTTGAGCGTGAGACCGAAGTAGAAGAGGAATCGCCCCAACCAATTCCACGAGAAGTCCGGGTACTTTCGCGGGTTGTACAAGTACTTGGCGAGCACACCGGCGAACCCGATGCGCTCGAGCGGGAGCTGACGGCTGTCCTCTTCACGCACGAGCGTCACGAAGAGGACGACGAAGACGACGCCCACGATGCCCGGGACCAGGAAGAGGAGCAGCGGGTCCCCCGTCAGCCCCATGGTCGCGATCACGCCGATGACCGGTGCCACCTGTGTCGCGAAACCGGTGAGGCCCGCGACCTTGCCGCGCTGGGATTCAGGAAGGCGGTCCGCGGTCGAGTTCTGCAGGTTCCCGAGCACCGTTCCCCAGCCCCATTGGGCGAGGATCCACCCGGCGCCGAGCACGAGCACCGACGGAGCCAGCGCCATCACCACCAGGGAGACGACACCGACCACCGTTCCGCCGATCATGAACGGACGGCGGCGCCCGAGCCGGGAACGGGTCCGGTCGCTCCACACGCCCATGAACGGGGCGGTCAGCATCACCCATAGGGCACCAGCGCCGGTGATGTAGCCGAGATACTCCTGGTTGTCCGGCGCCAGCTCGCCGAGCCGCACCGCGAGCGAGATCGCGATGGGGGTGATGAACGCCATGAAGACACCGAATTGCGCCAGCACCATGAACCAGATGTAGCGCGAGCTGACTTCGGGAAGGTCCGGCGGGGTCGATGCCCCGGCGTCGATCACAGCAGGGTCGACGGTCGCCGTGGGGAGCGGGGAGGGAGCGGGCACGACGGGTGGTTCGTCGTCGCGGGGATCGTTCTGCATGGAGACTCCGTTGTCAGGGTGGTCATGAAAGATCTGGTCGCGAGGAGCGACAATCACTAGCGCGTGCTAGCAATTGTCGACGATGCTACAGTGAAGGACTAGCGCGCGCAAGCCAGCCGAAGGAAGGGCAGCGAATGTCACCCATGAGCACCCGCCGCGTCACGGCGTCGGACATCGCACGCTCGCTGGGCATCTCTCGGGCCACCGTGGGATTCGTGCTCAATGACACCCCCGGCCAGACCATCTCCGAGGCCACCCGCACCCGGGTCCTCGACGAAGCCAAGCGCCTCGGCTACCGTCCACACACTGCGGCACGAGCGCTCGCCAGCGGGCGGACACGCATCGTGCTGCTGGTCCTCCCCGACTGGCCGCTCGACTTCAATCTGCGTCGCAACATCGAAGAGGCCTCGCTCGCTCTCGACGAGGCCGGATACACCCTCATTACATACACGCCGCATCCGACCGGGCAGGCTCGGCCGCTCTGGGAGACGCTCCAGCCCGACATCGTCATGTCGATGACCATGTTCGCACCGGGTATGGCCGAGTCGATCCTCGCCTCCGGCGTGGCACGACTCATCCCCGATCCCCGAGTGCCCGTCGTCGATGAGTACTCCGACGACGGTCCTGTGCTGCAGGCGCAGCACCTGTTCGACCTCGGGCATCGCACGATCGCGTTCGCCGGCTCCGCTGATCCCCGCGTCGCCGACCTCGTCGCGTCACGACGGCGGCGAGCGAGCGAGGCTGCGGACGCATTGGGCCTGCGACTGCTCCCTTCCCGCGAGATCGAGCTGACGGACGCCTCAGCTCTCAGCGCGATCGATGAATGGCGCGCCTCCGGGGTGACGGGCATCGCCGCTTACAACGACGACGTCGCCGGCACTCTGGTCGGAGCCGCGCTCCGCAACGGCATCTCCGTCCCGGAGGACCTCTCCGTGATCGGGCATGATGACACGCCACTGGCATCGATGTTCGAGCCCCGCCTTTCGACGATCCGAATGAACTCGATCGGGCTCGGGCGCTACCTCGCTCAGCTCGCCCTGAGCACTGTCGAAGAGCGCGAAGCTCCGACGGTCGGTCCCGAATTGCAGATGGTTCTCGTGCCCCGCGAGTCGACGCGCCGGGCGTAGGCCGCCGCCGGAACCGACCGGAGTGGGCCCCCGCCTCACACCCCGAAGTTGCTGCGGAATCGCCCGAGCGGATCGCGGGCCGCCTTGATACGGCGGAGCCGGTCGATGCTCTCCGCCGGGAGCGCATCCGCCAACTGCTCGGTCGCGTTGAGGAACGTCACGGGCTTGCGACCGGTCGTGGTCAGCGAACCGACGAGCACCTCCTGCCTCTCCACGATCTCGTCCGCCGTGCCCGTCACCCCGGGGGCACCGAAGAGGTAGATCGCGAACGGGGCGGTCAGGGGTCCGTGCGGGGTGTCCGACGGCTGGGTCAGCGCACCGCCGAGGTGCCGCACCTGGACGCTCATCAACGGAGCGATGGGAGCGGAGAGCAGCGCATCCACCGCGTCGTCGTCGAGGTCGGCGAGCAGCTCGCCCCGGGATACGCCGGCGCCGGGGTCGGTGGGCTCCGCGGTGATGGTGCCCAGTTCGGCCACGGTCATCGCACGGCGGGTGTCGGACAGCGGCGCCGGCAAGGCATCCAGCGCCTCGAGGAGCGGCAGAGCCTCCGCCGCAACGCCGAGGTGGGTCAGGTCGATCGCCACGAGCGGTTGCCCGCCGGGGAAGTCCAGGAGTTCGAGCCAGAGCGTGAGCTCGACGGGTGCCGTGCGGGTGACGGCACGGAAGGCGTCGACGACCACTCGCGTGTGGTCGCCCGACCAGAGCATCCGTCCTCCGAAGACGGTCGGCGCCGGCTGGAGCCCCACCTCCATCCCGGTGACGATCGCGTAGTCCCCGCCGCCGCCTCGCAATGCCCAGAAGAGTTCCGGATCGGCGTCGGCGGCGACCCGTCGCTGCTGCCCCTCTGCATCCACGATGTCGAACGACCGCACGCTGTCGGCCACCCACCCGAAGGCACGCGCGAACCAGCTCAGTCCACCGCCGAGGGCGACACCGGTGACGCTCACGACGGGCGAGCTTCCCGGCAGGGCGGTGAGACCGTGCTCCGCCGCCGCCTGCTGCAGCTCCCCCGACCGCACGCCGGCGCCGATGTGCGCGGTGCGTGCATCCGGATCGATGTGGATGCTGTCGAGGAGCCGGGTGCGAAGGAGGATCGTGTCCTCCGTGCGTCCGGAGGCGCCGTGTCCGTTCGGCTGGGTCGCGATGGTCGCCCGGGCCTCATCGGCGTACCGGACCAGCGCGGCGACGTCGTCGGCATCGGCCACCTCGACCACCGCGCGTACCGGCTGCTCGACGGCGCGGTTCCATGGCAGTCGACGGTCGTCGAAGTCGACATCGCCGGGCAGGAAGACCCGCCCCCGAACCGCCTGCCGCAGACCGGACAGGTCGGAGGAGGCGGCCGCGGGCGTCGTGGGAGTGCTGCGCATGGGGAATACCTTTCGATGCGGAAGTGCTGAGATGGTCAGGGTTCTCGAGGACGGGGAAGCCGCTCTCACCTCAGACGTCGATTCGCGGACACGAAACGTGACAGATCGATGGCGAAAAGAAAGAATGAGACCCCATGGCCGATCTCGCCCTCAGTGAATCCGCGCTGGCCGACGTCTTCGACGCGCAGCGCAAGCGACTCCGCTCGATCGCCTATCGCGTGCTCGGATCCTCCTGGGACGCCGACGATGCGGTGCAGGAGACGTGGCTGCGGCTGACGCGCACACGCACCGACACGATCGAGAACCTCGAGGCCTGGCTCACCACCGTGGTCTCCCGGGTGAGCATCGATCTGCTGCGAGGGCGCGGGGCTCCCCGCGACGAACTCGACGAATCGATCGCGGGAACGGCCCCGGACGACGACGGCCCCGAGTCATCGGCCGTTCGCATCGAGGAGGTCGGCGCCGCACTGTTCGTCATCCTCAACCATCTCACCCCGCTCGAACGCCTCTCGTTCGTGCTGCACGACATCTTCGCGATGTCGTTCGACGACATCGCGCCCATCGTCGAGCGCCCCGACCGCCGCCCGTCAGCTCGCCTCACGAGCCCGACGTCGGGTACGGAGCGTCGATCCGGCGGCGGAACGCGTGCACCGCGCGGCTGCCGTCACGGCGTTCTTGAAAGCGTCGCGCGACGGCGACTTCGGAGACCTGCTGCAACTCCTCGACCCCGAGGTCGAGCTACGGGCAGACTCGGCGGTCATCGCTGCCGCTGCTCCCTATGCCGAATCGGGAGCGCCCCTGCTGCAGCCCGTCGTCCGCGGGGCCGATGCCGTCGCCCGCGTCTTCGCCGGGAGAGCCGATCAGGCCCGTCCCGTGCTCGTCGACGGATGGCCCGGAGCGGTGTACGCGCCCGGAGGCGAGGTCCACGCCGTGTACGTCATCCGCTTCGGCGAGCGCGGGATCATCCGCATGGATGTCATCGGCGACTCCGCCCGGCTTCGCGATCTCGAGATCAATTGGTGATCGAGGCGAGGAGGATCCGCACGAGCGTCTCGTGCGCGTCGCCCTCGTCGATGCGCGAGGCGAGCACCGCGCTCGCGAGCACATCCGCCGAGGCGAACGCGGCCTCCAGGGCGATCGGATCGATGCTCTCGGCGCCGACCACGCGGGCGAGGGCGGCGCGGCAGCGCTCGACGTACGCCCCCACCGACTCCTGCCGTATCCGCGCGAGCACGGGCGTGCCGTGGAGGGCGGCGACCACTCCCGCCATCTCCACGCCTTCGGCACGGGCGCAGGCGACATAGCTCGTGGCGATGACGTCCACGACTCCTTCGATGTCGGGTCGAGCGTTCGCCAGCGCGATCTCGAGCGACGCATCCTGGCGCTCGTCGAACTGTCGGTACAACGCGGCGAAGAGCCCCGATCGGTCACCGAAGTGCTCGTAGACGACGGGCTTCGTGATGCCCGCCCGGTCCGCGAGCGCGCCGAGGGTCAGCGCGTCTGCGCCCTCGGCACGGATCATCTCCCGTGCGACACTCAGCAGCTGCGCGCGACGGTCGGCCTTCGACAGTCGCGGTCGCGCACCCTCTTTCGCCTTCGTCATCTCGCCCCTCGCGACCCATACTTACGATGAGTAAGTTACGGTTGGTAGGTACCAATCTTACCCCGTGCCATCGGCACCATCCACGATCCGAGGAGAGACATGACCGCCGACCTCCGGCCCACCACCCACTGGGTCTACGCGCACCCGCAGTCGGGCTCCCTGAACCGGCAACTGTTCGAGGCAGGAGTCGAGGCACTCACGCCGCGCTACGACGTGCAGACCTCGGATCTGTACACCCAGGGGTTCGACCCGTTGCTGGCGCAGCGCGACATCGGCGGGCGCGAGGGGAACATCGTCGACCTGATGGGCGAGGTCCACGAGAGTGGGCTCGTGCCGGACGACGTGCGCGTCGAACAGCGAAAGCTCGAGGCCGCCGAACTGCTCGTGTTCCAGTTCCCGCTCTGGTGGTACGGCGCACCGGCGATCCTCAAAGGCTGGTTCGATCGGGTCTTCACCAACGGCTTCGCCTACGGCGGCGTCGACGCGGAGACGGGTCTGCCGCTCCGCTACGGCGAGGGCGGCCTGAAGGGCAAGCGGGCGCTCATCATCGTGACGGCGGGCGAGGATGCACGGAGCATCGGATCCCGGGGCGTCAGCGGTGACATCGATGCCCTGCTGTTCCCGATCACGCACGGCACGCTCTGGTACACGGGGATCGAATCACTCGATCTGCACGTCGTCCACGACGCCGACACCCTCGATGCCGCGGCTGTCGCTTCGGAACGCGACCGGCTGACCACCCGGCTCGCGAGCATCCACGACGAAGTGCCCTCTCGGCCATACCGCGCCCTGCGCGACGGTGAGTATCGGGGCACGCGAGCGTTGCGCGCCGACATCCTCCCCGGACGAACCGATCTCGACATCCACCGCATCGACCGCGCGGGCGTCGCGAACGGCACCCGCTAGGAGAGTACGCCGTTCGGCCGCGGGCGGGGTCGGATTCCTCGAGCGATACGCTCGCGGGTATGGGCTTCTCGGTGCTGGGTCTCGCGCTCAGCCTCGCCATCTTCGCGCCGAGCCTGTCACTCATCTGGTTTCCGCCCCGCCCTGCGTTGCCGACCGGGGTGGTCCCTCGTCCGGTGACACTGCTGGAACGCGCGGGGCAGGCGCTCTGCGTGACGGTTCCCGCCATCACGGTGGGCGCATCCGTGGGGTGGTGGTGGTTCCCGCTCGTCGCCGTGCTCGTGCTCGCGTACTGGGCGTTGTGGGTGAGGTTCCTCGTCACCGGGCGTCGCCTTGAGGCGCTCTTCGGTCCCGTCTGGGGCGTGCCGGTGCCCATGGCGCTGCTCCCCGTCGCCGCGTTCCTCGCCGGCGCCGCATGGCTGGAGAACCCCTGGATCGCGATTGCCGCGGCGGTGCTTGCCGCCGGGCACACCCCCAGCTCGCTGATCACGGCACGAGCTCGATAGCCCGGCCGGCAGGCGGAGACCCCGGAGAGCTCAGGTTCTACGACCGGGGCGCCGCCACCCGCAGCGCGTCGGCGGCGGCATCCATCGTGTCGGCGTTGAGCGAGAAGTACGCCCACTTGCCGCGCTGCTCGCGGGTGACGAGGCCGGCGTCCGCCAGGAGCTTCATGTGGTGGGAGACCGTGCCCTGCGAGAGGCCGACGGGCTCGGTCAGGTCGCAGATGCAGGCCTCGCCGCCATCCCCGGCGGCGATGAGGGACAGCAGCCGGACTCGCGTGGGATCACCGAGCGCCTTGAACACCCGAGCGACGCGTTCGGCGTCTTCGACGGTCGGCGCGGCCGTGACACGCGGCACGCAGCAGGCGGTCGCTTCGATAGTCGTCGGCAGACTCATGCATCCATCCTGACACGTATTGACAAACTTCGATAGATCAGCGACAGTCATCGTATTGAAGATCATCGATCTGAGGAGATGTGATGTCCGAGCTTCCCGTCGTCGTCATCGGAGCAGGCCCGCAGGGTCTCGCCGCAGCCGCGCACCTCGTCGAACGCGACGAGAACGTGATCGTCGTCGAGCGCGGGAACGGCCCCGCGTCCGCCGTCTCCGAGTGGGGGCACGTGCGCCTGTTCTCGGCCTGGCCGGAACTCACCGACGCTGCTGCTCGCCGCCTGCTCGAGCCCACGGGGTGGACGGCACCGGCGAAGGGCTATCCGACCGGCGCGGAGTGGGTTCGCGACTACCTGGCACCGCTCGCGGATGCTCTGGGCGAGCGGGTCCGCTACGCGACGGCCGTCACCGGCGTCGCCCGGCAGGGTCGGGACAAGGTCGTCGACGGGGGACGCAAGAGCCAGCCCTTCGTGGTGCACACCGTCGATGGGGAGGGGCGCGAAGCCCGCCTCCTCGCCCGCGCCGTCGTCGACGCGAGCGGCACCTGGGCTCTTCCGAACCCTGCGGGGGCGGACGGATTCCCGGCAGTCGGCGAGGCCGCAGCGTCGGACCGGATCTCGTACCGCATCCCGGCCGACGCGTCAGAGCTCTCGGGCCGACATGTGGTCGTCGTCGGAGCCGGGCACTCCGCCACGCACGCCGTGCTGCGCCTGAGCGAGCTCGCACGACGCGCTCCGGGAACGCGCGTGACCTGGCTGCTGCGCCGAGGAAGCGCCGCCAACGTCTTCGGTGGCGGGATCGGGGACGAGCTTCCCGAGCGCGCCGCACTCGGCTCCCGCGCCCGGAAGGTCATCGACGAGGGGGTCGTGGAGTTGGTGACAGGGTTCCGCGTCGCCGAGTTCCGGCAAGGCGGCGACAGGCTGACGATCGTCGCGGAAGACGGCCGGGAGGTTACCGACGTCGGACACGTGTTCGCCCTCACCGGCTTCCGCCCGGACACCGGCATGCTGCGAGAGCTGCGGATCGACCTCGACAGCGCACTCGAAGCGGTCGCGGGTATCGCCTCCGAGATCGACCCGAACATCCACTCCTGCGGCTCCGTGGGCGCGACCGGGGCGAGGGAGCTCGCCCAGCCCGAACCCGGGTTCTTCATCGTCGGCGCGAAGTCGTACGGGCGCGCCCCGACCTTCCTCGCACTGACCGGATACGAGCAGGTCCGCAGCGTCGCCGCGCACCTCGTGGGCGATCACGAGGCCGCGGGCCGCAACGAGCTGACCCTTCCGGACACCGGCGTGTGCGGCGGCGCCGGCGGATTCGACGACTCGGCCGGCAGCTGCTGCGCTGCTCCGGCGACGCTGCAGCTCGGCGCGCGCCCGGTCGCCGTGGGCTGATCGGCGCTTCCTGAGGAGCCGCTCGCCCGCTCCTTCTCGTACACCTCAGCTGCCCTTCACCTCGTCGTCAGAACCCGCGAGCCGCCGGTAGCGGCGGTTGCGGGCCCCGAGGAGCACGGACGCTCCGACGGCCGCGATGACGGAAGCGGTCAGGATGGCGACCTTGGCATGGTCGTGGTGCTCGCTCGTGACGGCGAAGCTCAGCTCAGCGACCAGAAGCGACACCGTGAATCCGATGCCGGCGAGGAGGCCGACGCCGATGATGTCGATCCATCTCAGGGACGGGTCGAGGTTGATGCGGCGGATCCTGGTGATGATCCAGGTCGCCGCGGTGATGCCGAGCGGCTTCCCGATCACCAGGGCGAGGACGATGCCGACCACCACGGGGTCTGCGAAAGCCGACACGAATCCCTCCCCGCCGCCGATCGCCACACCCGCCGAGAAGAACGCGAAGACAGGCACCGCGAAACCGGCCGACAGCGGACGGAACCGATGCTCGAAGACCTCGGCGAGCCCGGGACCGGCATCCGGTCCGCGGTCGGCCTTCTTGTGGAGCACGGGGATCATGAAGCCGAGCAGCACACCGGCGATCGTGGCGTGGATGCCCGAGGCATGGACGAGAGCCCAGGCGACCACGCCGATGGGCAGCAGGATCAGCCACGCGGCGGTCGGGCGCAGATGGAAGAAGTCGCGGTACCGCTGCGCGATCACGCCGTACACCGCGATCGCGATGAACGCGAGCACCAGCGGCAGGATCTCGATCGTCTCCGTGTAGAACAGCGCGATGATGCCGATGGCGATGAGGTCGTCGACGACGGCCAGGGTGAGCAGGAAGATCCGCAGCGCGCTCGGGAGGTGCGATCCGATGAGGGCGAGCACGGCCACGGCGAATGCGATGTCGGTCGCGGTCGGGATCGCCCACCCGTGGGATTCCTCGGCGGACCCGGCCACCACAGCCAGGTAGATCACGGCGGGGACGATCACGCCACCGACGGCCGCCACGATCGGGACGACGGCCGTGCTGAATTTGCGCAGGTCCCCGGCGACGAACTCCCGCTTGAGCTCGAGGCCGACGAGGAAGAAGAAGATGGCGAGCAGCCCGTCTGCGGCCCAGGCGCCGAGACTCAGGCGCAGGTGCCAGGGCTCGTATCCGATCTCGAAGTCCCGCAGCGCGAAGTACGACTCCGCCCAGGGCGAGTTCGCCCACAACAGGGCGATCGCCGCGAGCAAGACGAGGAGGATTCCCCCGACGGCCTCCTTGCGGAGGATCGCGCCGATGCGGCGCGACTCAGCGCGCGAGGCGGAGGGGAAGACGGAGCGGACTCTGGCGAGACGCGAGGAAGGCTTGTCCATGAGGGAGCTTTCGGGTCGACGAGCGGGCATTCGTCGACCAGGCTTCCCGACACTCCGCTTCCCACCCTATCGGGACGACATCCGCGACTCCTGTGACAGCCGGGCCCCCGCGATGAGTGTCACTATGGAATCAGGTCGTGCGCGGTTCGACGATCTCGCCCGGGCCCACCACGAGGAGCACCCATGACCGACACGACCACCAAGCCCTCCGTCCTCTTCGTCTGCGTGCACAACGCCGGACGCTCGCAGATGGCCGCGGGTTTCCTCCGCGACATCGCCGGCGACCGCATCGAAGTCCGCTCCGCCGGCTCGATGCCCGCCGATCAGATCAACCCGACCGCCGTCGCGGCGATGGGCGAGCTCGGCATCGACATCACCGCCGAGCAGCCCAAGGTGCTGACCACCGAGGCCGTGCAGGCCTCCGACGTCGTCATCACCATGGGCTGCGGCGACGCGTGCCCGTTCTTCCCCGGCAAGCGCTACGAGGACTGGAAGCTCGACGACCCGGCCGGCCAGGGCATCGACGCGGTCCGGCCGATCCGCGACGAGATCCGTGCGCGCATCGAGCAGCTGGTGAGCGAACTGGTCTGAGAGCCCGACCGCGGCGCCCCTGCCTCACGGCCGTTGCCGCACCGGCACGAATCGCGGGACGAGCCGCACGAAGACCACCATGGCGATCAGCTCGACGAGCGTCTGCGTCACGACGGCGAGCGGTGCGAGCGCGAAGGTCGCCGGCAGCGCGAGGGCGAGCGGAAGCACGACCAGCGAGTTGCGGGTGGCGCCCGAGAATACGACAGCACGCGTGCGGGCGACATCGAGGCGCGCCGCTCTGCCGGCCACGAGACCGACGGGGATCATGATCACGGCGAAGGCGGCATAGAGCGGAATCGTCGCGAGCAATGCGGGGAGCTGCCGGCCGACGCCGGCGATCTGCGAGGCGACGACGACCGCGAGCGTGAGCATCATCAGCGGCACCATCGTGCTCTGGACCGTATCGCTCAGAGCTCGGCCCGCGCGCGTGCGCGCGGCTGCGTACTGGGTAAGTCCGGCAGCCGCGAGGGGCAGCACGATCAGCAGGAGGAACGCGTCGAGGAACGGGGCGAGGTCGACGGCGTCGATGAACTCGGGGCCGACGAAGAGCCACAGATACAGGGGCAGGAGCAGCATCTGCCCCAGCATCAGGATCGGCGCGGCCGCGAGCAGTCGCTCCTTCGCCCCTCCGGCGAGCCCGGTGAAAACGATCACGTAGTCGACGCACGGCGTCAGCAGGACCAGCAGCACGCCGACCAGCAGCGCCTGATCGTGAGCGACGAAACGGGACAGCCCGAACACGATCACGGGCACGATCACGAAGTTCACGACCAGCAGCATGGCGAGGAAGCGGATGTCGCGGAATGCGCGCCCGATCGCCGAGAACGGGACACCGAGGAACGTCACGTACAGCAGCATCCCGAGGACGGGAGTGATCGCGAGCTCCAGCGGATGCGCGACGGCGGGCGCCCAGAGGCCCACCACGGCACCGATCACCATCGCCGCGAGATAGAGGGCGACCTGGTGTCGCTCCCCCCAGGCGACGATCAGGTCGTCTCCCCGCGCACCAGCTCAAGCACACGGTCGAGGTCGAACTCGTATCGCTCCGGATCCGCGTCCGCGCGGCGCGCTGCCAAGGAGGCCAGGTCCTGCACGAACGCGTCCATCAGGAGAGGCTGGTCGATGGCCACCGTGCTGAGCCGCGGGCTGACGAGTTGGCCGACGGCCGTCTTGTCGACGCCGATGACGGCGACATCCTCGGGGATCTGCAGGCCGAGCGCGCGACTGGCGGCGACCACCGCGATCGCGACGTCATCGTTGTAGGCGCAGATGCCGAGAGGAGCAGGAGCCGCCTCGTCGCGTGCCCCCTTCAGCGCCCTCGTGGCGCCCTCGACGTCGAGCGGGATGCGCGGGGTGAGCGGCGCGTCGAGGCCGCGGTCGCGCGCCTCTCGCCGGATCCCCTCGAGGCGCGGTGGCCCGAACGGATCAAGGCGCTTGTCCTCGAGCGCCGCGTAGACGAGCCGCCGGGGGCCGTTCCGCAACAATTCGCGGACCTGGATCCGCCCGATCTCGATGTCGATCGGGTCGGGGTCGGCGCCGTCGGCGACGTACGCCCGCCGGGGAACGACGAACGTGCCGGATGCCTGGATCCGCTCGCGCTGCGGCGCGGTGAAGACTCCGAAGTCGACGACGGCAGCCGGCCGCAGATCGAGCACGGAGGTGAGAGTCGTCTCGTCCTGCATCCTCGCGAACCGTACGACGACACTCATGCCGGCGGTCGCGCTGGCTCCCGTGATCCGATCGACCGAGTCCTGCAGGTGAGGGCCGAAGGTCGCGTGGGGGACGACGACCACGACGATGTCGCTGAGACCGGTGACCAGCGCTCGCCCTGCCCGCGACGGGCGATAGTTCAGAGCGTCGGCAGCAGCCCGCACGCGCGCGCGGGTCTCTTCGGGAAACCGCTCGTCGCCGTTGAGGATCTGACTCACGGTCGACCGGGACACTCCCGCGCTCGCGGCCACGTCTTTGCTCGTGGCTCGTCGAGCCGGCTGCACATCCACCGTCATGGCCCCAGTCTCGCACATCGCTATTGACACGTGACACTTCCGCCATCTACCGTGGTGTCGCGTGTCACTGACACGTGACACCAGCGGTCACTGTGACCGGTCCCATTCATGACGAAGGAGTCAGCCATGGCGAAGGATTCGACCCGGACCTCGGCGGAACAGCAACGCGCCGCCGTAGCCGTGAGCGCAGAGGAATCGGTGACGGCATCGCTGGCCGCCGTCGCGGTCGGCGAGACGATCGGAGACCCGAGCGGTCAGAAACTGAAGGTCCGCGAACGGCTCGCGTACGGCGTCGGAGACATCGGCGGCAACCTGATCTTCGCGCCGATCTCCGCGTTCCTGCTCTTCTACTTCACCGACACCGTCGGCATCGGCGCTGCGATCGCCGGAACCCTCCTGCTCTTCGGCCGCGTGCTCGACGGCACCATGGACCTCATCCTCGGCACGTTCATCGACCGCACCTCCACCCGCTGGGGGAAGGCGCGCCCCTGGATCCTGTTCTCGACCCCGGTCGTGGTCATCTCGTTCATCCTGCTCTTCAACGTGCCCGCGGGGCTCGGCGCCGGGGCCAAGGAGTTCTACGCCTTCGCCATGTACTTCCTGTGCCTCGGCGTCGGCTTCGTCGGGTCGAACCTGGCGTACCACACGCTGCTCTCGGTCATCACGAGCAACTCGAAGATGCGCGTCTCCCTCACCGTCATCCGCACGTTCTTCGCCCTGGTCACCACGCTGGTCGTGAACTTCGTCACGATCCCGGTCGTCACCGCGAACGGCGGAGGCCAGGCCGGCTGGACGATGATCTCGGTGGTCTACGGCATCATCGCCGCCGTCACGTTCCTCATCGTGTTCTTCGGCACGAAGGAGCGCGTGAAGTCGACGATCAAGCAGGACGACGGGGTCAAGCTCCCGCTCGGCAAGTCCCTCCGCATCCTCGTCGGCAACCCGTACTTCTTCCTCGCGTTCGGGTTCTTCCTGCTCAACTACCTGCTCACGGGCACGGCCGGCGTGGGCATCTACTTCGCCAAGGACGTGCTCGGAGACCCGAACATCTACAGCTTCCTCGGCCTCGTTCAGCTCCTCCCCCTGATCATCGGTCTCTGGTTCATGCCCGCGCTCATCGCCCGCTTCGGCAAGCGCAAGCTCATCCTGGTCGGCGTCATCGTCACGGTCATCGGCATCCTCATCTCGCTCATCGACCCGAGCAACATCACCCTCGTGATCGCCGGCGGACTCGTCCGCTCCATCGGCGGCATCCCCGCCGCGGCCGGACTCTTCGCGCTCGTCGCCGACGTGGTCGACTACGGCGAGTGGAAGAGCGGCTACCGACTCGACGGCATGACGTATGCCGCCGCGACCGCGGGCCAGAACTTCGGTGCCGGCCTCGGCGTCGCCCTCGTCGGCTGGCTGCTGGCCGCGGGCAACTACGACGGCCAGGCGGCCTCGCAGCCGGCGAGCGCGGTCAGCATGGAGATCTTCCTCTACCTGTGGCTTCCGCTCATCGTCGCCGTGCTCATGGGCATCATCATCTGGTTCCTGAACATCGACAGGCACCTCTCCCAGATCCAGCGCGACCTCGCCGCCCGACGGGCCGCGGTGGATTCCGCCTCGAACTCCTGAGCGCTGCCATGAGCACGCACGGCGCCGAGGTGAACTGGGCGGTCATCGGCACCGGCTTCATCTCCCGGTCCATGTCGGACGACCTCCGCCTCACCCCGGGAGCACGCCGCCATGCGGTGTGCTCCCGGGATCCGGAACGGGCCCGCAGGTTCGCGGCGGACCAGGGGTTCGCCGTCGCCCACGGGAGCGTGTCCGCCCTGCTCGACGACCCGACGGTCGATGCGGTCTACATCGCCACCCCGCATGCCACCCATGCGGCGATCGCGATCGCCGTTCTCGAGTCCGGCAAGCACGTCCTCATCGAGAAGCCGATGGCCGTGAACGCCGACCAGGGCCGGCAGATCGCGAGCGCCGCAGCGGCGAGCGGATGCTTCGCGATGGAGGCGATGTGGATGCGGTTCAACCCCGCGTACCGCGACCTGGTCGCGGCGGCGCGGGCCGGGGCGATCGGCGAGGTCCGGAGCGTGCGCGCCTCGTTCGGGCTGCCGTTCGCTCCGGCCGACTCCCCCCGCTGGACCGCTGAGCGCGCCAGCAGCACGCTGCTCGACCAGGGGATCTATCCGATCACCCTCGCCCTCGATGTGCTCGGACGGCCCTCGCGGATCCACGCGACCGGTCGCCTCCGGGACGACGGTGTCGACCTCACCGCCCACACCACCTTCGAGTACGACGACGGACGATTCGCGCAGCTGAGCGCGTCGATGGTCGAGTACATCGAGCCGACGGCATCCGTCAGCGGCACCGACGGGTGGATGACGGCCCCCGCACCATTCTGGGCCGCGGATGAGTTCACGACCCACGCGGGTCCGATCTCCCGCGCCCTGAGCGAGCCGCATCGCACGCAGCACGAACGCCGAGGCAACGGGTACGTCCCGATGCTCGAGGCGGTCACGCTCGCGATCGCCGAGCACCGGACCGAGCACCCCACCCACCCCCTCGCGGACAGCATCGCCACCCTCGAGGTGCTCGACGCCGTCCGCGATTCCCTGAGCAGCCCCACCGCACGACCGAAGGAGACACGATGAAGCGCACGGCATTCAACGATGGCTGGCAGTTCCGACCGAAGCAGAACCCGTTCGCCGAGCTGGGCGGCGTCAGCACGCCGTACACCGACGTCACCCTCCCGCACGACGCGCTGATTCACGAGCAGCGCGATCCCGACGGGGAGGGCGCCGTTGCCTACTTCCCCGCCGGCGCCTATCAGTACCGCACGACGTTCACCCCCGCGGCCGACCTCGCCGGGCAGCGGATCGTCCTCGAGTTCGAGGGCGTCTACCGCGACGCGACCGTGCACATCAACGGCGCCTTCGCGGGGCAGCGTCCGTACGGCTACTCCGGGTTCACGATCGACGCCGACCGGTTCCTGCGCTCCGGCGAAGAGAATCTCATCGAGGTCGAATCACGGCACGGCGGAGACTCCCGCTGGTACACCGGAGCGGGTATCTACCGCGACGTCTGGCTCCACGTCGGACCGGCCGTCCACATCCCGGTCGACGGGGTGCGGGTCAGCGCGTCCGACATCGAACCGGATGGCGCCGTCGTGGAAGTCGACGTGGTCGTGGCGAGCACGAGCAACCGTCGCGAGACGATCGACGTCGCCGTCACCCTCACCGACCCGGCAGGGACCACTGTCGCACGGGGAACCGTCCCGGTGACCGTCGAGGCGAACGGACGGTCCCGCAGCCGGCAGCGCCTCTACGTGCGCGCACCGCAGCTGTGGAGCGCCGAGAGTCCCGCCCTGTACTCCGCCGCCGTGGAACTGGTCGTCGACGGCGCGGGCATCGACGATGCCTCGGCGGCCTTCGGCATCCGAAAGCTCCAGGTCGACCCCGCGCACGGACTGCGCGTCAACGGCGAGGTCGTGAAGCTCCGCGGGGCCTGCGTTCACCACGACAACGGGATCCTCGGGGCGGCGACGTTCGCGGATGCCGAGGAGCGCCGCGTGCGACTACTGAAGGAGGCCGGCTTCAACGCGATCCGCTCCTCGCACAACCCGATGAGCGTCGCCATGATCGAGGCGTGTGACCGGCTGGGTGTCTACGTGATGGACGAGACCTTCGACATGTGGACCTCGAACAAGATGCCGCACGACTACTCGCTCCACTTCACCGAATGGTGGGAGCGCGACGTCGAGTCGATGGTGACGAAGGACTTCAATCACCCGTCCGTGATCATGTACTCCATCGGCAACGAGATCCCCGAGACCGGGTCGCCGGCCGGCGGGCTGACGGGTCGCGCACTCGCCGAGAAGGTGCGCGAGCTCGACCCGACGCGGTACGTCACCAACGCGGTCAACGGGATGCTCGCGGTGATGGACGACATCAAGAAGCTCGCCGCCCAGCACGGACAGGCCGACGGCGACGCCGCGGGGATCAACACCCTCATGGCCGGGCCAGGCGAGTTCATGAACCAGATCGGCACCTCCCCGATGGTCACAGAGAAGACGGCCGAGTCCTTCGGCGTGCTCGACATCGCCGGCATGAACTATCTCGACGGCCGGTACGTCATGGACAAGGAGCTGTTCCCGAACCGCGTGATCGTCGGCACCGAGACGTTCCCCACGCGCATCGACCACAACTGGGCGCTCGTCACCGAGAACGCGCACGTCATCGGCGACTTCACCTGGACCGGCTTCGACTACCTGGGCGAGGTGGGAATCGGACGCGCCCATCACCTCGCCGAAGGAGAGACCCCCAGTCTCAGCGGCCCGTATCCCTGGATCGCCGCCTGGTGCGGCGACCTGGATCTGATCGGCTCCCGGCGGCCCGCCTCGTTCTATCGGGAGATCGTCTTCGGGCTCCGCACGAGCCCCTACATCGCCGTGTCGCGCCCCGGCAACGAGGACAAAACCTTCTATGCGGGGCCCTGGACCTGGAGCGACAGCATCGGCAGCTGGACCTGGGCGGGCCACGAGGGCACACCGCTCGCGGTGGAGGTATACAGCGACGCGGAGGAGGTCGAGCTCGCCCTCGACGGCGAGGTGATCGGCACGGCCGCCGCGGGCGCCGAGAACCGCTACAGAGCCGAGTTCACCGTCGTCTACCGCCCGGGCGAGCTGACCGCCACGGCGATTCGACAGGGCGTGCGCGCCGAAGCGTTCTCCCTGTCCAGCGCCGGCGACGCCACCCATCTCGTCACGCGAGTGGAGAACGGCCCGTCGGGAGAGCTGGCCTTCATCGAGATCGCGGTCACCGACGCGGACGGTCGGGTCGACACCGGCGCGGACCGGCTCATCGACGTGCGCGTGGACGGCGACGGCGTGCTCGCGGCCGTGGGCAGCGGGGATCCCGCTCCGACGGACACCTACGACGGACCTACGCACCAGACGTTCGACGGGCTGGCCCTGGCCGTCGTCCGCCGCACGGGCCCCGGCGTGGTGACGGTGACGGTCTCTGCCGACGACGGAATCGCCCCGGCGACCGTGGTGCTCGAAGCGGATCCTCTCGGAGCCGCAGCCACCGTTTCGTGAGACCGGGTCAGATCTCGGCGAGCGAAGGAAACTGACGACTGGCGGAAGGTCTCCGCGGTCGGCGATACTGCCCCAACCTGGGCATGTCAAAACTATACCGAAAGTGGTATAGTTTTGACATGCCGCAGACAACCTACCGCGATGTCGTGCATGAGATCGCCGCCGACAACTACGGGTATGTGACCACCCGCGATGCGGAGGACGCTGGTGTCCCCAAGATCGAGTTGGTGAAGCTCGCCACGCGCAACAGGTTCACGCACATCGCTTACGGGTTGTACCGCGACGAGACAATCCCGCGCACCCCTCTCGATGAGTACGCGGAGGCGACGTTGCGGGCGGGAGAGGGTGCCTTTCTGCGAGGCGAGTCAGTGCTGGCCCTTCTCGGCCTTGCAGACGTGAACCCCCGCACCATCACAGTCGCCACCCCCAAGCGCACCCGACGCAGGATGCCCGCGCACATCGCACTCACTCCCGCTCCTGAGGGCGCGAAGCCGACGATGTACGAGGGCATTGCGGCGCAGCCCGCGGCGGAGGCCCTTCTCGAATGTCAGGGGCGCGTACAGGCCGGACGACTCCTCGACGCTGCTACCCGGGCACGCGCAGAGGGATACCTTACGACTGCAGAGATGGCTCGAGTACGCGAGGCGCTGACCGCATGACATACGACACGCCTCCCAAGAACCTCAGCTCGCTCCGCCAGCGGCTCACGAACATCGAAGGCGATGAAGAGTCCGTGAACCGGCGCACCGTCGGGATGGCGCTGGTAGTGGTGGGGCAGATGCTCCCCGCAGGCGCCATCAAGGGTGGCAGTGCCATGGCGCTCCGCTATGGCACTGCCACCCGGTTCACGAAAGACCTCGATGCCGCGCGTGCGGGCACGATGGCGGATTTCACCGGCGAACTCGAGGAGCGATTGCGCGACGGGTGGGCGGGGTTCACCGGGCGGCTTGTAGAACGCACCGCACCCAAGCCGGTCGGCGTCCCGCCGGCGTACATCATGCAACCTTTCGACGTGAAGCTCGACTACCTCGGCAAGCCGTGGTGCACGGTCAGGTTCGAGCTGGGGCACAACGAGATCGGCGACGCAGACGAGCCGGAGACTGCGCTTGCGGATGACCTTGCGGACCTGTTCGAGTCTGTCGGGCTTCCCCGCCCGGAGCCGGTCAGCGTGATGCGTAGCGACCATCAGATCGCGCAGAAGCTCCACGCGGCTACCGGTGCCGACAGTGAGCGGGCACATGACCTCATCGACCTGCAGCTGCTCGAGCGCGAAGAGGACCTCGACTTGGACCTCGTGCGCGAGACCTGCACACGCCTGTTCACCTACCGCGCCGGGCACGAGTGGCCACCCTTGGTGGTCGTGAACGACGATTGGGACGCCCTGTACGACGCGTCCGCTGCCGGACTGGAAGTCCTCCCAGATGTTGTAGCTGCCGCAGAGTGGGCCAACGACTTCATCCGGCGCATCGACGCGGGGACAACCCCTGCTCATCTCCCAAGTCAAGACGCGTCTGAGTAGAGCTGCTGCGGCCCGACGTCGGTGCCGGTCGCGTCAGACGCGCTCGCGGACTGGGGCCGGCACGGCATCCGCCGGCCCCGCCTCCACGACGACGACCTCGGCCTCGCGCCGGAAGATGATCTTGAAGATCGGGAAGAACACGGCGCACGATATGAGTGCGTTGATGAGCATCGTGACCACGTCGGCGACCGTCTCGCCCGCCGCGCCCATCCCCCACGTCACCATCAGCAGCTCGTAGATCGGCGTCTTGTAGAGGGTCTGCAGAGCCGCGGCGCCGATGGTGAGCACGACGTAGGCCACGGTGTACCAGGCGGCCGCCCGCCACACGTTGGTGTTGGACTTGAACGTGACGTTGCGCTGCAGGAAGAAGTTGATCACGGTCGCGATCAGCAGCGTGATCTGCACGGCGAGGAAGTACGCGAGTCCGCCCCCGCCCTCGGGCAGCGCGCCGGCCGTGTAGTCGAAGACGAAGCCGGCGCCCACCGGTACGGCCTGGAAATCGACGTCGACGAGCGAGGTGCCGCTGAACATCAGCTTGAACACCGGCATGATCACGAGCTGCAACACGGTGAGCGCCACGTTGAGCGCACTGAACACGAGGAGCTCGGCGAGCGTCGGCTTCGCCTCGGCGAAGGCCGCCCAGGCGGCGGACAGCGGGTTACGGGTTCTGAGGGCGTCGCTCACGCCATTCAGTACACCAATCGGATGCCGCGCCCCGGTCGCCGCGGACACGATCGGTCGGTTCCGGCGCATGAACGGTAGCCGTGCGGGCGGGGCAGCCCGTCAGACGGCGTCGCCCTCGCCGTCATCCGCGCCGTCGGTGCCGCCATGCGCGGGGAACAGGACCCGCAGCGAGAACCACCGGTCGTCGGCCGTGATGGCGACCGCACCGCCGTATGCCGCCGCGGCGGTCTCGATGTTGCGCAGCCCGTAGCCGTGGCCCTTGCCGCGCTGGCGGGTCACGATGCGATCCCCGTCGCGCAGGACCACCCCGTCGAAGGTGTTCTCGATGCGCACCATCGCGAAGTCGTCCTGGGCGAAGACCGCGAACCGGATCACCCGCAGATCCTCCGCGGACACCCGCGCGGCACCCTCGATGGCGTTGTCGAGCGCGTTGCCGACGAGTGAGGTGAGCTCCAGCGGGCGCATGAACGACAGCAGTGCACCGTCGGCCACCACCGACACCTCGATCCCCCGCTCACCGGCGCGGGCGAGCTTCGCCGTCACGATCGCGTCGAGCACGTGGTTCCCGGTGCGCACCACGGCGCCGTAGCGGCGGATCGACTCCTCGAGGCCGTCGAGCATCCGGGCCCGGGTCGTGGCGTCCTGCTCCGACCGGATCGCGTCGAGGTGGTGCTTCATGTCGTGGTGCTTGCGGTTCACTTCGTCGATCGACCGTCGGGTGATCTCGTACTGGTCGTGCTGGCTGCGCAGCAGCTGCGCCATCGCCTCGGCATCCCGCCGCGCGGCGGACTCTCGATGGATGCGCAGCTGGACGTGCAGGGCGATGAAGCCACTGAGGTCGACCAGGGTGCGGATGTAGAGGATCTCGGTGCCGAAGCGGCCGCTGAAAGGCGTGTCGGTCGTCACGAAGCTGAGGTTGGAGATCGCGAACGTCGCGACCGCGATCGCCATCGCCCCGACCAGTTGCGTGCCCCCGACGTCGAAGCGCTCCGCCCGACTGAACTGGCGGCGCTCCGCATAACCGACGACCCCGAGACCTGCGGCATACACGAGCGCCGCGCCCGACAGCTGGGCGAGCGGATCGCCGAGACCGCCGTAGAACCGGTCGAGCTGCCAGAAGGCGGAGGCCACGAGCTCCGCAAGCACGAAGGTGCGCGCGAGCACGAAGCCCGCGCCGCGCGCCGAGGTGTCCAGCCCGAGGTACACGAAGCCGAACATGGTCGCCGCGGCGAGCAGCATCCCCGGGATCCACCACGCGATCGGCAGCGTGCCCGCCCACAGCTGCACCGCCAGCAGCATCCCCAGCGCGAGGACGCAGAGCCCGATCGTCGCCAGCCACCCGAACCGTCGTCGGGCCACGAAGATGTAGACGAGGCAGGCGCCCCATTCCGCGATCGCCGTGAGGTACCGCGGAATCTCGGCGAGGACCGGCCCCTCGACCCCGTTCACGCCGAGATTCCGCGCGAACCGACGTACTCGGCGAGGGCGGCGTAGAACTCCCGTTTCCGAGGTCGGCTGATGGGGAGGCTGCCGCCCCCGCGGATGCGGCAGTCGTTGCCGTCGATGCCGGTCACGTGTCGCAGGTTCACGAGCAGGCCGCTGTGGCAGCGCAGGAACCCCTTGTCGGCCAGCTGCGCCTCCATCGCCTTCAACGTCGTCGCGATGCTGAACGTGCCGTCGAGCGTGTACAGCTCGACGCGGTGACGGATCGATTCGATGTAGCGGATGTCGTCCACGGCGACGCGGTGGTGCACACCATCGGTCGCGGTGAAGAGCAGCTCCCGACGCGAACGCCGCTGCAGTCGCGTGAGGATCCGCGACATCTCCTGCTCGAACGACGCATAGGCCACCGGCTTGAGGAGATAGCTGAGGGCGTCGACCTCGTACCCGCCCACCGCATAGTGCGGCGAGCTCGTGATGAAGACGATGATGACCTCGGAGTCGACCTCGCGGATGCGGCGCGCTGCCGCCATGCCGTCGACCCTGGGCATCTGCACGTCGAGGAACAGCACGTCCCAGTCGGGACGGTACTCGGCGAGGACGTCAGCCCCGTCGTGGAAGGCGGCGATATGGAACCGCTCGCCCCGGTCGCGCTGGAAGCGGTCCAGATGCGAGAGCAGTCGCTCGATGGCGGCACCGTCGTCCTCGACGATTCCGATGCGGATCATTCCGCCTCCGTTCTCCGATCAGCTGAAGCCGACGACTCGCCGTGCCACATGATAGGCGAGGTTCGTCGCCCGTCGTCCGGCCTGCCCCGGCAGATTGCTGGTCGCCCCCAGCAGGCTCCGGCGCATGCGCGTGTACAGCCACGGGTTCTCCGCCCTGACCTCATGCCAGAACAGATCCCGCTGCTGCAGGTGCGCGGCCGTGCCACCGCGTGCGAGGGTCGCGCTGGTCACCGCGCAGACGCCCTCGAGGTGATGGAGCATCGCCCGATGCAGCTGCCGCGGCACCCCGCCAGCGGCGAGGTCGGCGTGGGACGGGAGGGTGGCGAGAGCGAGCCGGTTCACGCGCAGCTGCTGGTCGACGCGGCGCACCATCACCTCGGGCGCGACGGACTGCCCCTCGCGCCCGATGAAGTAGCGGTACAGCGGCACCGGCAGGTAGCTCATGCGCCGGAGCCGGGCGAACGGCTGCAGCACGAAGAGGTTGTCGACGTAGAAGGTGTGCTCGGGCAGGGCGAGCCCGACCTCGCGCAGCAGCTGCGTGCGGTACACGATGGCGTGCATCATCAGCACCTGGCGTCGACCGAAACGCTCGGTGTCGGACCACTCGAACACGCGCCCCTCGGGGAAGACCGAGTCGAAGCGCGCCGCCTTCGGAGACTTGCCCACGCGCTCGTGGACGAAGTCCGTGAAGACGGCGTCGACCTCGGTCCCCGTCTCGCGCAGCACGTCGAGGTGAGCGACGAGCAGACGCAGCGACCGGATGTCGAGCCAGTCGTCGGCGTCGAGCACCTTGAAGTAGTCGCCGCGGGCGGAGGCCAGCCCGGTGTTGATGGCCCCGCCGTGGCCACGGTTCTCCTGGCTCACCACGCGGATGCTCTCGGGACTGCGTGCCGCCCAGGCCTCGGCGACCTCGCGCGTGCCGTCGGTGGAGCCGTCGTCCACGACGATGACCTCGATGCCGCGCACCGCCCCCAGTCCGTCGAGCGCGCGCCCGAGATAGGCCGCCGCGTTGTAGGCAGGGACGATCACGGACAGCAGCGGCACACGGTCTATTCTCGCGGATGGAACCATCACTTCACGGCACCGTCCGCCGTCGCCTCGGCGGCCGCGACCTCGGCCTGGTCCTCGACCGGCACCTGACGGAAGATCACCCGGAAGATCGGGTAGAAGACCCAGAAGCTGATCGCCGAGTTGATGATCATCGTGAGCACGTCGGCGACGACCGATCCGGTGGAGCCCCAGCCGAGCGTGACCATGAAGAAGTCGTAGATCGGCGCCTTGTAGAACCCCTGTGCGGCGGCCGCGACGAAGGTGATGACGATGTACGCGAGCGTGTACCAGCCGGCTGCGACCCACACCGAGGTGTTCGACTTGAACGTGATGTTGCGCTGCAGGAAGAAGTTGATCACCTGGGCGATGAGCAGGGTGATCTGCACGGCGAGGAAGTAGGCGAGCCCGCCGCCTCCGCCGGGCAGGGCACCCGCCGCGTAGTCGAACATGTAGTACTGGCTGCCGTCGACGTTGGAACCGACGGGCAGGGCCTGGAACCCGACGTCCGTGAGCCCGGTGAAGGTCGCGAAGCCCCAGCGGAAGATCGGCATCAGCGCGAGCTGCAGGACGGTGACGCCGTTGGAGAGCACGAGGAACATCAGGAACTTCGACAGCTCAGGGCGGCCGTCCTGAAAACCGGTCCACCAGTTCTTGATCGCGGTGAACATCAGATACTCCTCTTCATGGCTGCGGCGTCGAACGCCTTCTTCGTGGCCTTCTCGTCGCGGCGTCCGCCCAAGTAGGCCGCGATCACACGCCCCAACCCTCGGATCGTCTGCCCGTTCACCAGCGTGAGGACGGCGGCGGTGAGACGGCGCGTCGCCAGTCCCCCGCTCATCTTCGAGATGACCCGGAACGGCCCGTTCAGCAGGAACAGGATGTTCAGGTCGGGTTTGCCCGCCGCCTCCGCCTTGCGGCGACGGCTGTCGAGGAGGCGGAAGCCGGCGCGGGCCAGCGGGCTCTTCGCCGTCGCGAGTCGGTCCATCGGGTCGTTCTCGGCGAGCGGTCCGCTGCCCCAGGCGGCATCCGGGAGCGCGCGGCCGAGCATCGCGGCGAACGTGCTGTCATCGACGCGCGCCGTCGGCAGCGCAGCCGGAAGGTCGACCGACGCGGAGATGGTCGCGCCTTCGCGCGTGATCGTCGCGCGCACCGGGAGGTCGCGCACGTGGGAGCCCACGGCCACCTCGTACTCGCCCGCCTCGACCTGCCACGCGTTCGCGGCGGCATCGAAGTAGCGGAAGGTGCGGGGTCCGAAGGGGATGCGGAGGCGCCGCGACTCCCCGGCCGCGAGACGCACCTTCGCGTAGCCCTTGAGCTCGCGCACGGGCCGGGTCACCCCGGAGGCGCCGAGTCGCGACACGTAGAGCTGGGCGACGTCGCTGCCGTCGCGGTCGCCGGTGTTGGTGACCGTGACCTCGACGCCCTCGGCATCCGCCACCAGCTCGGAGTACGAGAAGGTGGTGTATCCCAGGCCGAAGCCGAACGGGAAGGCCACGGAGACCTCGGCGGTCTCGTAGTAGCGGTAGCCGACGAACGGCCCCTCGCGGTACTCGGCCGTGCGCCCCGCACTCGGGAACGCCCCGGCGGTCGGGGTGTCGGCGAGGCGGAGCGGCATCGTCTCGGCGAGGCGTCCGCCCGGTTCCACGGCGCCGGTGAGCACGTCGGCGATGGCCTCGGCGCCCGCCTGTCCGCCGAGGTAGGCGTGCAGCAGCGCGGCCGCATCTTCGGCCCACGGCGTCTCCACGACACCACCGGCGCTGAGCACCACGACCGTGCGCGGGTTCGCCGCCCGCACCTCGCGGAGGAGGCGCACCTGCTCGGCCGGCAGCTGCAGGGTGGAGCGGTCGAGCCCCTCGGACTCGGCGATCTCGGGCAGGCCGAGCGCGAGGACCACGACCTCGGCGCGGCAGGCGAGCGCGACGGCCTCGCGGTGGAGCTCGTCGTCGCGGATGCCGTCGCGGCGGAAGCCCTCGGCGACGCCCTCCAGCTTCAGCGTCGATGCGCCGACCGCGTCGACGAGTGTGGGGACCCGCGTCGCGTTGACGAGCGAGGAGCCGGCGCCCTGGTAGCGGGGCACCGTCGCGAAGGCGCCGATCAACCCGACCGACGTGCCAGACGCGAGGGGCAGCAATGCGTCATCGTTGCGCAGCAGGACGGCCGACTCGGCCGCGGCCCGGCGGGCGAGTGCGTGGTGGGCGTCGAGGTCGACCGAGGCGCGCGGGTGCGCGGTGACCCGGCGCACGAGGTCGATGACCTCGGCTGCGCGGGCATCCACATCGGCCTCCGACAGCTCGCCGGACTCGACGGCCGCGACGATCTGCCGCACCGAGTCGAACCCGGGCGACGGCATCTCGACCGTGCCGCCGGCCGCGGCAGCCGCCACCGCATCGTTGCTGCCGCCCCAGTCGGAGACGACCGCACCGGAGAAGCCCCACTCCTGCCGGAGGATGTCGATCAGCAGGTGCGCGTTCTCGTGCGCGTACGCCCCGTTGACCAGGTTGTACGACGACATGATGCCCCACGGGGAGGCCTCGCGCACGACGATCTCGAACGCGGTCAGATAGATCTCGCGCAGCGTGCGCTCGTCGATGACGGAGTCGCTGACCATGCGGCGCAGCTCCTGGCTGTTCACCGCGAAGTGCTTGGGCGTGGCCGCCACCCCCTCGGACTGGATGCCGCGGACGTAGGCCGCCGCGAGGCGACCCGACAGCTCGGGATCCTCGGAGAAGTACTCGAAGCTGCGACCGCCGAGGGGGCTGCGCTTGATGTTGAGCCCGGGGCCGAGCAGCACTCCGACGCCCTGCGACGAGGCCTCGCGCCCCAGAGCCGTGCCGATCTCCTCGGCCAGCGCGTCGTCCCAGCTGCCGGCCACGGTCGCGGCGGTGGGGAAGCAGGTCGCGGGTTCGGAGCCGTTGATGCCGAGGTGGTCGGCCGAACCGACCTGCCGGCGCACGCCGTGGGGGCCGTCGGCCATCCAGACCGCGGGGATGCCGGCGCGTTCGATGGCACGCGTCTGCCAGGTGTTCGCCCCGCTGAGCAGCGCGGCCTTCTCGAGAAGGCTCAGGCTCGCGACGAGTGCGGTGGTTTCTTTCACGATGGGTCTTTCTGTGTCGATCAGGGCATCGCCGGGGCGGGCGAGCACACGCCCGCCCCGGCGATCACGGTCTAGCGAACGGTGACCGTGGTGCGCGCGTTGTGCCGCCGCACGCGGAGGATCACCATCACCACACCGGCGAGGATCAGCAGTCCGAGCACCGACGAGATGACGATCTGCCACACCACCCAGGCGGGCGGGGTGTAGGCGACCGTCGCGCCCGGCGCCAGTCCGTCCATCGCGTTGGAGTTCGCGACGGTGAACAGGATGTTGTGCGTCGAGTCACGGATGTCGGCGACCGCCTTGGCGGAGCTGGCGTCGTTGAACGACTTCGACGGCTGGAAGGTCAGCATCAGGTCGGACCCGGCATGGATGCCCTCGTTGGGGTTCATGTACGGGTACAGGTTGAAGTCCGTGATGGCGAAGCCCTCGAACCCCCACTCGCCGCGCAGCACCGTGTCCATGAGCGCGACCGAGCCGCCGGCCCACGTGGCGCCGATGCGGTTGAACGAGCTCATGATGCCGGCTGCACCGATCGTGGTCTCCGACACCGTGCCCTCGTGATCCGAGAGGTACTTCACGTCCATCGAGATGTTCTTGATCCCGATCTCGAACGGCTTGAGGTAGACCTCGCGGATCGCCTGCTCGGTGGCCCAGGTCGCGATGCCGTTGTTGACGCGGTTCGTCTCCTGCTCGTTCATCGCATAGTGCTTGATCGTCGTGTAGACGCCCTTGGTGCCGACGCCGTTCGCGACGGCGGTGAGCATCTGACCGGACAGCAGCGGGTCTTCCGAGTAGTACTCGAAGTTGCGGCCGGCGAACGGCGAGCGGTGCAGGTTGACCGCGGGTGCGTACCAGCCGTTGATGTCCTTGAACAGCGCCTCGTTGCCGAGCATGACGCCCATGGCCGTGCCGAGGTCGACGTCCCACGTCTGTGCGATGAGCACCTCCGACGGGTAGGCGGTGCCGTTGATGGCCGAGTTGATGAACGATGAGAACCCGGCGGGTCCGTCCGGCTCCAGCGTCTGCGGCTTGCCGATCGAGCCGATCGCGGCGGTCTGGTACGCGCCGTTGAGGAGCATCGCCGTCATGTCGTTCACGCTCAGCGAGTCGAGCAGCTCGTCCCACTTCGGGTCGTCCTTGGCGAGGCCGCGCATGTCGATCAACGAGAGGTCGCTGCCCGCGCCGGTCGTGGGCATGTCGCCCTCGAAGGCCTCGGCCGCACCCTCGTGGTCCCACACGGCGAAGCCGTCGGCGACCGCGTCGTCGGCGACCAGCATGTCGCCGGTCGGAGCCGTCGGGAAGGTGCCGGCGAAGTCCGCGCGGGACATCACCGGGATCTTGCCGGCCTCACCGGTGGTGGTGAACTGTGCCGACACGTCATCGAACTGGTTCGTGACGGCCTCGAGGTCGGATGCGCGGTGGTCGTCGCCGGTGTAGACGACGTCTTCGCTCACGGTGTACGCGATCGGCTGGGTGCCGGCGGCGACCGTGTGCGAGTCCTCGCGGACGCTGAGGACGTAGTCGCCCGCATCCAGGACGTAGGCCTTCTCGTCGAGGTAGTCGTACGACGCCATGTCCTCGACGGCGAGCTCGATCGTCACCGACTCGGTCGCGCCGGGCGCGATGTCGCCGGTCTTGGCGAAGCCGCCGAGCACGACGGCCGACTTCTCGACGCCGCCGGGCGTGTACGGGGCGGAGTAGTACAGCTGCACCACATCACGGCCCGCGACCGCACCCGTGTTGGTCACGTCGACCGTCACCGCGATGGTGCCGTCGACGTCACCGAGCTCGGTGTTCGACACCGCCCAGGAGAAGTCCGTGTAGCTGAGCCCGTGGCCGAAGGGGTAGACGACGGCGGCGTCGTAGTCGATGAACCCTTCGACCGCCGCGGTCTCGTAGTAGCGGTAGCCGACGTAGATGCCCTCGGCGTAGTTGACGAACGGCGCCTCGTCGGTGACGGTCGCGTTCGACGTCGCGCTCTCGGTGACCGGCACCGGGTAGTTCGGTGCGACGTTGTCGTAGAGGAAGTTGCCGAAGTTGACGAAGGTCGGGTCAGCGGTGAAGTCGGCCGCCCACAGGTCGACCGTGCGACCGGAGGGGTTGACCTCGCCGTTCAGGATGCGTCCGAGTGCGTTGAACGCGGTCGATCCGGGCGAGCCGGCGAGGAGGATCGCGTCGACGCCCTGGTCGTTCTGCAGGTCTCCGAGCTCTAGCGTGGTCGAGGCGTTGATGACGACCACGACCTTCTCGAAGCTCTGCTTGGCGAGGTCGAGCAGGTCGCGCTCGTCCTTGTTGAGCTCGAGCTGGTGCTGGCCGGGCTGGGCGTTGTCGTCCCAGTCGGTCATGTCCTGCGTGAGGTCGCCGCCCTCGCCGCCGGGGCGCCCGATGAAGACGACGGCCGCGTCGCCGAACTGCGCGAACGTCGAGGCCTGCTCCTGGTATCCGGCGATCGGCATCTCGCCGATGTTGTAGGTGGAGATGTCGGGACGGTCCATCTCGATGTAGCCGCGCGGGTTCTCGGCCGCGTAGGCCTCGATGGCCGCGTAGGCGGGGTCGTTGACGGCGAAGCCGGCGTTCTCGAGACCCATGCGCGCCGTGACGGCGGAGTTGGTGTCGACCGAGCCGGAACCGGAACCGCCGTAGACGGGGTCGGCAGCGGCACGACCCAGCATGGTGAGCTGCGCGCCGGAGGCGAGCGGGAGGGCTGCGCCGTCGTTCTTCGCGAGGACGATGCCGCCGGCACCGATCTCCTCGACGAGCCCGAGGGCTGCGGCATCCACCGCTTCGAGGTCGGGGTAGTCGGCCTCGTAGTACTCGGTGTCCCAGTCTTCGGACTCTTCGGAGTTCGTGAACGTGTAGGTGCCCGAACCGAGCTGCGAGGCGATCCATCCGGTGGCCACGTTCATGGCGACGTTGGCGACCACGACCACGACGGTCACGAGCGCGAGCAGGGGTACCCAGATCCACAGGTACTTCTTGTTGGACATCGGCATCGCGCTCGCCTTGTCCTTGGCCGTTCGGGCGTTCACTTCGGTTCTCCTTCGGTACTGCGATTACGGGTTGTGGAGGGAGGGCCGCCGACGCCGGCGACGCCCGGAGGCGTGCGGGTCGGCGGCCGCTCCGTCACTCCGAGGCCTGAGTGATGTTGCCGTCCTGGTCGATCTGCCAAGTCTCACCCGTCTCGGCGGACTCCGCCTCGATGACGTACTTGCCGTCGGCGATGTCGACCGTGCCGGTCACGCGCTTCGCCGCCTCGCTCTTGACGAACGGCATCACCAGGAGGCCGTACTTCTGCGTCGGCTGCTTGACGTCACCGGCGAGCATGACCTGCTTCCAGCTCGGGTCCTCGGCGAGCGCGTCGACGATCGCCTGACGGGCCGTCTCGAGGTCGGCGGTGACGTCGGAGGTCTCGGACTTCGAGCCGCTCTCGCTGCTCTCGCTGTTCGAGCTGTTCGAGCCACCCGTCGTGGTGCCCGCGTCGCCCGCGCACCCGGCCAGGCCGAAGGTGCCGGTGGCGAGGATGACCGCCGCGAGGACTCCCGCGCGCAGCTTGGTGCTGTTCATTTCTGCTCCTTTTCCTGTCCGACGGGGCGCCCCGTCGGGTTCTGCATCGACGGCATGGCCGGCGTGATCATGCGCCGGCCATGCCTGTGGCGATCTCCGCCTACTTCTTGATCACTCCCGAGTAGTTCAAGCCGAAGCCGAACTTCCAGTCGTTGCCCTCGGCGTCGACATACGTGTCCATGTCCTCCGGCACGTCTTCGAGCTGTGCTTCGACCGCGTCCATGTCGAGCGGGAAGCCGATCGGCAGACGCCCCTGGGGCTCGTGCGCACCGGCCGCGACCGTCAGGGTCGCCTCGTCGCTCACGCCGAACCCGACGAGGACCACGTTCGACTTCGCCTCGAACTCCGCCGGGACGACGGGGTTGTTGGCCTTGACGACCGTGACGACGGGGATGTCGGCTCCGCTGGCCTCGACCGCGGCGACCGCACGGTTGAACGCGTCGATGTCGGCGGCGTTCGAGATGCGCGAGGTGTTGCCGAAGTACGAGCGGTTCTCCTTCGATCCGTCGGCAAGCACGTCGCCGCTGATCGAGGTCTTGCGCACGTTGTCGCCGTCGGCCGTGTACGGCGCCCACTGCAGCGAGAACGGGTACCACTCACCCGATTCGGCGTCGTGGCCGGCGGCCGAGAAGTTGTTGCCGTTGTTCGGCGAGCGCAGACCCACGAACACGGCATCCACATCGCTGAGGTCGGGCGCGGTCATCGAGACGACCTTGCCGTCGGCGTCGAGCTCGACGGTGTCGGTGACGACCTTGCCGAAGATGCCCTCGGCCGCTTCGATGCTCAGCGTCGCGCCCTCGGAGTACTCCGGCGGCCCGAAGAGACCGGGGCTGCCCACGTCGAACGTGTGCGGGATGTACACGGTCTTGTCCGACCAGTCGGCGTCCTCCGCGACGGTGCCGTCGTTCTTCAGCATCACGACCGAGTCGAGCTGGGCATCGAAGCCGGCCTCGACGTTGGCCTTGCTGCCGACCGTCTTCTCGGACTTCTCGAGGTCGACGAACGGGCTGTCGAACAGTCCGGGCGCGAAGTAGGCGGTGAGGATGCGGGCACCGGACTCCGCCCAGCGGGCGTCGGCGTCCTGGTCGACCTCGCCGGCCTCGAACCGCTCGTTCCAGAGGTCGTAGGCCTGGAGGAGGAAGGTCGCGTCGTTGACGCCGCCGAACATGTCGACGCCGTTCTGGAGCACCGTGAAGTACCGTTCGACCGGGTCCATGTCCTCGGCACCCCACGCGGTGGCGATGAACGCCTCCGGGTCGTTCGCGCCGGTCATGACGCCCCAGTCGGTGACGATCGCCCCGGTGAAGCCGACCTCGTCGCGGATCATCTTCAGCGCCTCGGCGTTGTACGCCGTGCCGACGGCCTTGTCGCCGAGCAGCGGGTTGCCCTCGCCGTCCAGCATGATCGAGTAGTTCGTCATCATGCCGAGCGAGTCCGATGCCGCGGCGAACACGGAGGCGTGCTCTTCGAGGTTGTCGCCGGGGAAGACCTCGTACTTGCCGACGGCCGTGTGCGACTCGCGGCCGCCCTCGCCCGCACCGTCACCCGGTGCGTGCTTGATGGTGGTCGGGACGGAGTCGGTGCCCCATCCGATGTTCTCGCCGTCTTCGTCGTAGGTGCTCTGGAAGCCGGTGACGTAGGCCGCGGCCAGCTCCTTCGCGAGCTCGGAGTCCTCGCCGAGGGTGCCGGAGACGCGCAGCCAGCGCGGCTCGGTGGCGAGGTCGATCTGCGGGCTGAGGGCGTTCGAGATGCCCAGCGCGCGGTACTCCGAGGAGACCACGCGGCCGAACTCCTCCATGGTCTCGGCCGAGAAGGTCGACGCGAGGCCCAGGACCGACGGCCAGAGCGAGACGCCGGATCCGGTCTCGGTGTAGGTCGAGTTGGACTGCGCCTCGGAGCGGGGGTCGGACGAGAAGTTCGCCGGGATGTAGGGCAGCTCGGGGGTGGCGAGGCTCTCGACGTGGGCCTGGATCGCGTTGACCCAGGTGACGTTCTCCTCGACGTCCGAGCCACCGGCGTTGAGCACGTTGCGCAGGTTGTCCTCGGAGAGGTAGGTCTTCTGCGCGTCGGTCAGACCGTCGCCCGGCGACCGCTCGTGCGAGCTGAAGAGCATCAGACCGGAGATCTGCTCGGCGGTGAGCGTCTCGGCGTAGGCGGCTGCGCGCTCGGCCGGCGTGACGCGCCAGTCCTCGAACGTGTCCAGCTCGTCATTGCCGTTCAGGTCCTTGAACGCGTAGGTCGAGCCGTTCTCCTCCACCTCGAGGATCTCGATCGAGCTGTCGGCGGAATACGACAGCGTGGCGCCGCCGTGGGGGTTCTCGATGACCACGAAGTCCGTGGTGCCGTCCGTCGCATCGCGCGACGTGTACGCTGCTGGCTCTTCCGATCCGGACGTGCATCCGGCGAGGGTCAGCGCGAGGCCGAAGCCCGTGACCAGCGCGATCCCCTTCTTTGGCATGGCCTTCATTGGCCGTTCCTTTCGTCATCGACAGACATCCGCACGCGCCGTGCGCGAGGATGCTGGCCCCGCCTCTGGGGCCGTAGCCGTGACCGTCGCACTGCGAAGCCGCCGGGCATGCCGGTGATCGCACAGTCGGGACGGTTGTGCTGAATCGATCGTTCTACGGGCGGCTCATCGGGCGAGCGCGGAACGCACGATCGGTCGTTTCCGTCACATGTTCTGTCATCCGGGCCCGGAAATCCGCGGATTTCGTGACAGTTCCGTGACCTGTTCCGTGACCTGATCCGCGACCTCTCGCCCCGCTCCCGGATTCATTCACATGAATCCATCACCGATATTCAGGCGTAGGCTGGAGAGAAGGACGGACCGTCCGAGAAGATCTCCCGGCACCGTGACCGCCCGGAAGTGGAGTCACTCGTGGCTCAGTACGACGTCTCGAACCGCTCGGCGATCGTGACGGGAGCAGGCAGCGGAATCGGACGCTCGACCGCCCTCCTGCTGGCGAAGAACGGCGCATCGGTCGTGGTCAACGACCTGAACGCCGAGCACGCGAACGCGGTCGTCGAAGAGATCCGCGCCGCCGGCGGCATCGCGGAGGCCTCGGTCGGCGATGCCACGGATGCGGCCTGGATCGCCTCCTCGATCGAACTCGCGAACTCCCTCGCCCCGCTGCGCATCGGCGTCAACAACGCCGGCATCGGCGGCGCATCCGCCCCCACCGCGGAGTACGAGGACGAGGCCTGGGACAAGGTCATCGCGATCAACCTCAACGCGGTGTTCCGCAACATGAAGGCGCAGATCCCGTCGATCCTCGCGAACGGCGGCGGATCGGTCGTGAACATCGCCTCGATCCTCGGCAGCGTCGGCTTCGCCGGATCCCCCGCGTACGTCGCCGCGAAGCACGCGGTCGTCGGCATGACGAAGTCCGCCGCGCTCGAGTACTCGGCGCAGGGCGTGCGCGTGAACTCGGTGGGACCCGGCTTCATCGACACCCCGCTGCTGGCGAACATGGGTGACGAGGCGAAGGACTTCCTCGTGTCGAAGCACCCGATCGGACGCCTGGGCCAGGCCGACGAGGTCGCGAACCTCATCGTGTTCCTCGCCAGCGACGCCGCGAGCTTCGTCACCGGCAGCTACCACCTGGTCGACGGCGGATACACCGCGCTCTGATCGAATGGCATCCGGTCCCGGGACCCGATTCCCGGTGACCGGATGCCATCCACAGCGACGTACCCCCCGAAACGTCGCTGTGCACCTCCCGCCCGCGGGCCGCACCGCTTTGCCCAGGATGCGCCGGCGAGGGAGGCGAGTCTGCAGTCAGGCGACCGCGTGCATGGTCGGGAGCGCGGACCACAGCGGCGCGAAGTCGATGTCTGTGAGGTCCAGCCCCCCGGCCGTGCTCGCCGCGGCCATCATCTTGACCAGCATCGGCCGCTCGAGCTCGACGTCCTCATCGAGCGTGAAGCGCACCGGGATCGACGCGTGCATCCACAGCGTCTCGGTGGCCGCACCCGCCGTGCGCAGCGTGAGCGGAAACGACTCGCCGCGGCGCAGCTTGGTGACGGTGACGAGCCTCAGGTGCGCGAGCACCCGATCGTCCACCTCCACGATCTGCGAATCACCGGCGTAGCTGAGCTGACCCATGGCACCCCCTCGAGAAATATCTTCATCAATTAGATTACTAGTTTAACTAGCTAAATGGTAACCGACGTATCGGGGGCCTCTCCGACCGTCATCGATCGCCACAGACCGTCACCGACGGAGGCGGCGCGGGGCGAGGAGCCGAAGCTAGCTCCGGGACGACTCTGCGAGCTCGGAGATCTCCTCCGTGAGGCGACGGAGGAACCGGGAGATCACGGAGAGCTGCTCCGGCGTGAATTCGCTCTCGATGTCGGCGACCCGCCGGGAGATCTCGTCTGCGGGCGAGTGCAGGTCGCGCAACGACGGGCGGAGGATCTTCGACCGTGCGTCATCCGGGTGCACGGAGACGACGATGTGCCCGCGTGCGGTGAGCCGGCGGATCAAGGCGGTGACCGCTGCGGTGCTCACCCCCAGATGCTGGGCGAGATCGCCGGGCGTGACCGGCCGGTCAAGGGGCGCATCCGCGATGAAGCCCATGGCAGCACGGTCGGTCTCATTGGGCTGACGCTCGGCTGCGAGACGGCGTCCGAGCCTGGCGTCGACGCGGCGCAGAGCCTCGACTTCGCGCGCGAGTTCCCGCGTCGCGATCTCCAGCTTCGCCCCCATCACACCCTCGCCTTCCCCTGGCGGCCCATGTTACCTCGATCGCCTGATTACCGGTTCGTCTAGCGAAATCGGTCGATCATCAGGGGCTTCCGACGATGAGAGGATGGAATCACGACGAGAAGGGACGTCATGGTCGAGCCCATAGACCTCACGGACGAGCGGTACATCGGCTTCGCCGACCTGCTCGATCACCTCCACGCGCAGTTCCCCACCGTCGCCCGGGATCGCATCGCGCGCATCATCGAGGCCGAGAACGACGCCATCACCGGCGGCTTCCTCCTCGTCGTCCCCGCCGAGGTGGCGACCGGCGCGATCGAGATGCTCGAACTCAGCACGGCACGCACCCTCGACGACGGAGAGGGGGTGGCGTGATGGCCGAACCTCAGGACCACGCCCGCTCCGGATACTGGTACCCCGACGGCGAGAGCACGAGCACCATCGACGTGCTGAACATGCTGCGCCGCTACCGCGCAGCGGAGACCGCGATGCGTGAGCGCACCCGCATCTCCATGGGCATGAACGAGACCGACCTCATGGCCCTGCGATTCCTCCTGCGGGAGCAGCGGGCCGGCAGGATCGTGCGCGCGATCGACATCGCCCGGATGCTCAACATCTCGACCGCATCGACCACGACGCTCATCGACCGCCTCGAGAAGGGCGGTCATGTCCGCCGTGAGGCGCACCCCACCGACCGCCGGGCAGGGGTCGTCGTCCCGACCGTCAGCAGTGATGAAGAGGTGCGCGCCACGCTGGGGGCGATGCACCACCGCATGCTCACGCTCGTCGACGAGCTCTCCGACCAGGAGCGGGCCGTCGTCACCCGGTTCCTCGCCGGGATGACGGCTGCGATCGAAGAGGCATCCGACCTCGACGAGGAGCTGCGCGACGTGATCCGCGACCAGGCGGGGCCCGAAGCGGAGTGACGGCTACAGGCCTTCCGCGATCTCCTTGATCGCGGCGAGGCGACGGTCCCACTCACGGCCGATCACGTCGAGCTTCGCGGCGGTGGCGGAGAGCTCGGCGCCAACGACGCGGAAGCGCACCTCGCGACCGACGCGCACGGGCTCGACCAGGCCGACCTCCTGCAGGACGGCGAGGTGCTTCGCGATCGCCTGTCGAGACACCGGAAGGCGCCCGGCGAGGGCGGATGCCGAAGCATCCCCCTCGCCGAGAGCCGTCAGGATGCTCCAGCGCGTCTCGTCCGCGAGCGCCGCGAACATGGGCAGCAGCGTCTCTGTGGTCACGCTTCGCCTTCCACCAGGGCGACCATCTTGTCGAGCTCCAGGTCCCAGCCCGTGCGGTGCGACTCGAGGTTGCCGCGCGGGTCGGACGTGCGCTCGAAACCGCTCTCGACGACCGTCAGGCGGGTGCCGCCGTCGGATTCCTCGAGCGTGAAGGTGAAGACGGTCGAGGTCGCCTCGTCGATGCTGTCGGGGAGCTTCCCGAGGGCGTCGTCGTTGTTCCAGCGGTACGTGATGCGCCGCGGCTCGTCGTACTCGTCGACCCGCAGCGGGATCACGTCGTAGTCGGGGAACGTCATCGTGCCGGTCGCGCCGACGCCGGTGCCGTCGAGAACGGTGCGCCCGAACCAGCGGGAGACGTGCTCGGGCTCGGCCACCGCTCGCCACACCTTCTCGACGGGTGCCGCGATCTGGATGCTGCGCCGGACGGAGAAGGTCTCCTCGTCGACGACGGATGCCTCGTTGTGGGTCATGTTCACCATGATGGATCCTTTCGGAGTCTCGCGCTGGCCCGGTCGACCAACTGCAACTCCAGAGTTGCACACGGGTTCCGACTGCGCAACCCCCGAGTTGCAGTTTCCAGGGTCACGGCATCCGCACCCGGGCTCCGACCCACCTCCGTCCCACGCCACTTGCAGGACCGATTCACGGATGCAGGACGAAACACCGCGGATCCGTCCTGCATCCGTGCATTCGTCCGACATCTGCACGCGAGTCGGGGACGGACGGGACGGATGCCGGGGCGGATGCCGGATGCCGGGGACGGATGCCGACTACCCCCGCGGGCGGCGCTTCTCCAGGAACCCGGCGAGCAGCACGGCGACGAGGGCGGCGACCGGGGCGACGAGCAGCCCGGCACGCAGGCTCTCCGTCTCGGCGATGTACCCCACGAACGGGGGCGACAGCAGGAACCCGAGGCGCAGCAGCCACGACACGACCGTGAGCCCGACGCCCGCCCGCAGCCCCGGCAGCTCGTCGGCGGCATGCATCGCCGCGGGGATGAGGGTCGCGATGCCGAAGCCGACGGCCGCGAACCCGAGGATCGTGCCCGGGACGGTCGGGAAGGCGAGCGCGAGCGTCATGCCCACCGCCGCGATGATGCCGCCCACTCGCGCGACCCAGCGCTGCCCGAACCGGTCGGTGAGCGGGTCGCCGAGCATCCGGCCGATGAACTGCGCGCCGACCAGGGCGATGAAGCCGAGCGGGGCGATCGCCGCCGCGGCCCCGAGCGAGTCGGCGAGGTACAGGGTCGCCCAGGAGTTGCCGGCATCCTCGGCGACGGCTCCGGCCATCGCGATGAGGGTGAGCGCGATGATCGCGATCACGGTGCGCGGGGTCACGTGGCGACGCAGCGCCCCCGTCACCTCGGCCGGGGCGGCGACGGCATCCGTCTCGGTCTCGTCGTCGCGGCCGGGGAGGCAGAACCGCAGGGCCACGAGGGCGACGGTCGCGAAAACGGCGGTCGAGATGCCGAGGTGCACACCCAGCGGCAGCTGCAGGGCGATCGCGACGGCGGCCATCGCCCCACCGATCACGGCACCGATCGACCAGATCGCGTGGAATCCGTTGATGATCGAGCGTCCGTAGCGCCGCTGCACGCGGAGGCCGTGGGCGTTCTGCGCGACATCCGTGATGGCGTCGGATGCTCCGCCGAGGAACAGCGCGACGGCGAACAGCACCCCCGAAGGGGCGAGGGCGGCGGAGAGCAGGCCGATGCTGGTGAGCACGGTGCCGATCACGGCGATGCGCGCCGAGCCGAACCGGCGGATCAGCACCGCGGCCAGGAGCCCGGCGGCGATGGCACCCGCAGGGAACGCGGCGATCGCGAAGCCGTAGCCGAGGTTGTCGAGTCCGAGTCCGGCCTTGATCTCCGGGTAGCGCGGCAGGATGTTCGCGAACAGCGCCCCGTTGGTCAGGAACAGGGCGGAGACGGCGATGCGGGCGCGCCGGGACGCCCGGTCCGGAGCCGTTCGTCGAATCGATTCGATTGAAGCCATGTCTACGATCGTAACGGCCCGGCGCGTACTCCCTATCCGCACAGACTCGTCGCCACAACCCCGTACCCGCCACCCCCTGCCCGTCGTACGCTCGACCCATGGCCCCACTCACCCAGCCCACCGGCGACGAAGAGGCGCTGCGCGCCCTCCCCCGCGACGACGGATCGGCGCCGCGCGCGCTCGTGCTCGGCGCGACCGGATACGTCGGTGGGCGACTCACCCCGCGGCTGCTCAACGCCGGATATCGCGTGCGGGTGCTGGCACGCGACGCCGCGCGCGCGGCATCCTTCCCCTGGGGTCCCGACTGCGAGATCGTCGAAGGGTCGGCCGACGACGCGGATGCTGTCGCCGCAGCCATGGACGACGTCGACGTCGTGTACTACCTGATCCACTCGATGACCGCCGGCAAGGGGTTCGAGGAGAGCGACGAGCGCGCGGCGACGACGGTGGCCGAGGCCGCGGCCCACGCGGGTGTGCGGCGCATCGTCTACCTCGGCGGACTGCATCCGGACGACGTGAAGCTGTCACCCCATCTGCGCTCCCGCGTGCGTGTCGGCGAGATCTTCCTGCAGTCCGGCGTGCCGACGCTCGTGCTGCAGGCGGGGGTCGTGATCGGGTCGGGGTCGGCGTCGTTCGAGATGATCCGGCACCTCACCGACGTGCTGCCGTACATGCCGGCGCCGAAGTGGGTGCGCAACCGCATCCAGCCGATCGCCGTACGCGACGTGCTGCACTATCTGCTCGGCGCCGCCCGAGTCGACGCCGACGTGAACCGCGCGGTCGACATCGGCGGACCCGACGTGCTGCGCTACGGACAGATGATGAACGGTTACGCGGTCGAGGCCGGTCTGCCCCAGCGTGCGATCGCCGCGCTGCCCGTGCTGACTCCCGGTCTCGCCTCGCACTGGGTCAACCTCGTGACGCCGGTTCCCCGCTCGATCGCCCGCCCGCTCGTGGCGTCGCTGCAGAACGAGTGCATCATGAAGGACCACGCGGTCGACGAGCTGATCCCGCAGCCGGAGGGCGGCCTGACACCGTATCGACGAGCCGTAGACCTGGCGCTCGGGCGGGTCGACGCCGACGCGATCGAGACGAGCTGGCAGGATTCCGAGGTCTCGGGCGCCCCCAGCGACCCGCTGCCGAGCGACCCGGACTGGGCGGGCCGCACGGTCTTCACCGACGCGCGCACGCTCGTCACCTCGGCATCCGTCGACCGGCTGTGGTCCGTGGTGCTGGGCATCGGTGGAACGAACGGCTGGTACTCCTCGCGGTTCCTCTGGGCGGTGCGCGGGCTGATGGACCGCGTGGTCGGCGGGGTGGGCCTGCGCCGCGGTCGCCGCAGTCAGACGGTCGCCCGCGTGGGCGACGCGATCGACTTCTGGCGCGTCGAGGCCGTCGAGGAGCCGGGCGCGGCGACCGAGTCGTCGGCGGCGAGCGGTGGACTGCTGCGGCTCCGTGCCGAGATGAAGGTGCCCGGCGAGGCCTGGCTCGAGCTGCGTGCGCTCCCCGACGCCGCCGGCGCCCGCTACGAGCAGCGGGCGATCTTCTTCCCGCGCGGGCTCAGTGGGCGCCTGTACTGGCTCGCGGTGCTGCCCTTCCACGGGCTGATCTTCGCCAGCATGGCCTCGCGGATCACCGCTGCGGCCGAGAGCGCCTGACGCCGGGAATCACGCCTCCCGCGGTCGCTCCGCATCCGCATCCGCCGCTGCATCCGGCGCCGCATCCGGCGCCGCATCCGGCGCTGCCGAACCGTCGAGCGCCGCGTCGACCACGGCATCCACCTCGGCGGGCGGGATGATGTCGATCGCCTCGGTGGCCGCCTCGTAGACCTCGGCCAGCGTCTCATCGACGGTCGACTCATCGATCCAGGCGAGGTCGTCCTCCGAGTGGTCGTACTCGACGGGCACGAGCGCGAAGTCGTCGCCGTACTCTTCGAGCCCCGCCATCACGCTGTGGCGCACGGCGGCGCGGGCGTAGCGGTCGCGCAGGATCAGCGGATCGCGCCGCAGATCCTTCATGAACGCGATCATCATGAAGCCCATGATGATCGCGAACGGCAGCGCCGCGATGATCGTCACATTCTGCAGCGACTTCAGCCCGCTCCCCTCCTCGCCGGTGACGAGTAGCACGGCCGCGATCACGCCGACCAGGACACCCCAGACGACCGCGACCCAGCGCGCCGGCTCGGGGCGCCCCTGCTGCGAGAGGGTGCCCATCACGAGCGAGGCGGAATCCGCGCCGGTGACGAAGAAGATCGCGATCAGCAGGATGAGCACGATGCTCGTGATCAGCGGGAACGGCAGGTTCTCGAGCACGCCGAACAGCACTTCCTCCGGCGGGTCGACGGCGAGGTTCGCGCCGTCCATCTGCTGCTGGATGGCCGTGGTGCCGAAGATCGCGAACCAGATGAGCGAGATGACCGAGGGCACCACGATGACGACCGACACGAACTGGCGCAGGCTCCGGCCGCGCGAGATCTTCGCGATGAACATGCCGACGAACGGCGACCACGAGATCCACCATGCCCAGTAGAAGATGGTCCAGCTCGACAGGAACGTCTGCGCGGCCTCGCCCTGCGATGCCGACCGGCCGATCATCTGCGGCAGGTCGCCGATGAACTGCACGGCGACCGAGGGGATCACGTTGAGGATGAGCAGCGTCGGTCCGACGAAGAACACGAAGAACGCCAGCAGCAGCGCGACGACGGCGTTGATGTTCGACAGCGCCCGGATGCCCTTGGAGACGCCCGAGACTGCCGAGGCGATGAAGCACGCGGTGAGCACGGCGATGACCGCGATGAGGATGCCGTTGCCGAGCGGGCCGGCGCCGCTGACGATCTCGACGCCGTGCCCGATCTGCAGGGCGCCGAGGCCGAGGGATGCTGCGGTTCCGAAGAGCGTGACGATGATCGAGAAGATGTCGATCGTGCGGCCGAGGGGTCCGGCCGTGCGGCCCTCGCCCAGCAGCGGGGCGAAGATCGACGAGATCAGCGGGGTGCGGCCGCGGCGGTAGGCGCCGTAGGCGATCGCACCACCGACGAGCGCGTAGAACGCCCACGCCTGCGGGCCCCAGTGGTACAGCACCTGCGTCTGCGCCGTGTGCATGGCGTCGAGGGTGCTCGCCTCGACCGTGCCCGGCGGCGGGCTCTCAAAGAAGGTGAGCGGCTCGGCCGCACCCCAGAACACCAGACCGATACCCATGCCAGCGGCGAACAGCATCGAGATCCACGAGAACATCGAGTACTCGGGCTCTTCGTCGTCGCGGCCGAGGGGGATGCGGCCGTAGCGGCTGAAGCCGACGAACAGCATGAACACCAGGATGATCGTGGCGATGGTCGTGAAGAAGAACCCGAAGTACTCCACCACCCAGCCGAGCACGGCCGAGGTCGTGCCCGAGAGGTTGTCGCCGGCGAAGACGCCCCACGCGATGAAGGCGACCGTGAGCGCCACCGCGACGCCGAACACGAGTGCGTCGGTGCGGTAGGTGCGGCCGGTCTCCTCGACCGAGACGCCGGGCACGAGGGCCGGATGCACGCTGCGCGGCGGGACGGCCGCGATGTCGCGGACGATCTTCTTCGCGGCCTCGGTGGCCTTGGCCGGGAGGCGGTTCACGCCCGTGCCGACGACATCCGTGCGGGGGCGCGGCGGGGTGCTTCCTGCGGAGCGTGCGGGCGGCTTCTCGTCAGGGGTCTCCATGGCACACCATCCTGTCACGCGATATACCTGTCGCGTGCCCCGCCTACCGCGGGCCGCGCCCTACCGCGAGCCGCGGCGACCGACGCCGGCGAACACCGAGTGCAGCAGCGGCAGGGCCGAGACGCAGATCAGGGTGATGCCCAGCGGAGGCAGCGAGGGGACGAGCAGGGCACCGCCCACGAGCAGCGCCGCGAACAGCACTCCCGAGGCGATGCGACGCGCGATGCCCTCGAGCCGATCGAGGCGACGCTCGAGCCGCGAGGTGTCGAACGACACGTTGCCGTCGTCGATGCGGGTGATGATCCGGTCGATGCGGCCGGGCAGCTGCCAGGTCGTCGCCATCGTGTCCATCGCCTGGCCCGCGAAAGCCTGCACGATGTTGCCGCTCTCGTCGCGCAGCAGGCGTGCGGCGTAGGGCTCGGCGGCATCCCACACGTTGAACGCCGGGTCGAGTCCGCTGCACATGCCCGAGGTCAGCGAGACCGCGCGGATGAGCAGCAGCATGTTCTCGGGCAGCTGCAGCGGGAGCGAGCGCACCATGTCGCCGAACTCCTCCGCGAAGTCGCGGAACTCCCGGGGATCGACCTTGCTGAGTTCGGCGAAACCCATGCCGCCGAAGCGGGCGAACAGCGCGCTCAGAGCACGTTCGAGCTCGTTGGTGTCGGCCGATGGCAGCAGGACGCCGATCTCCTGGGCGGCGGCGACGAGGCCGCGGCTGTCACGCCCGGCGACCGCGATGAGGAGCGTGCGCAGCCCGTCGCGGAGACTGTCGGGAACCTCGGCCATCATCCCGAAGTCGATGAACGTGAGCTGGAAGTTCCGCCCCGACTCGCCTGCGCCCGCGGGGACCGGCGTCACGAAGATGTTGCCGGGGTGCGGGTCGGCGTGCACGAAGCTGTGCGTGAACACCTGGTCGAACATGACCTCGGCGAACACCGCGGCGACCGCGGACGGGTCGATGCCGGCGGCACGCAGCGCATCCGTGTCATTGATCTTGATCGCGGTGACGTCGGACAGCGTGAGCACCCGACGGGTCGACCGCTCCCACACGATCTCGGGAGCGGCGACGCGCGGGTCGTCGGCGAAGTTCTCGCGGAACCGCTCGGCGCTCGCGGCTTCGTGCAGGTAGTCGATCTCCTCGAGGCTGGTCGCGGCGAACTCCTCGACCAACGCGGGAGCATCGACCCGGTCGGCGACGAGGCGCACGCGGGTCAACCAGCGCGCGACCCGGCGGAGCGCGGCGAGGTCGACCGCGACGATGCCGTCGATGCCCGGCCGCTGCACCTTGACGACGACGTGGCCGAGTCCGGTGTCGGCCGCGTCGAGTGCCGAGAGCCGGGCCCGGTGCACCTGACCGAGGGAGGCCGCCGCGAGCGGAGTGTCGTCGAACCACGCGTAGGCACGCTCGAGCGGGACGCCGAGTTCGGCCTCGGCGAGCGCGCGGATGGCCGCGGTGGGCACGGCCGGCACCTCGTCCTGCAGCCCCTCGAGCTCTTTCGTGATCTCGGGCGGCAGCACGTCGAGGCGCGACGACATGAACTGTCCGACCTTGATCATGAGACCGCCGAGTTCGACCGCGAGCACATGAAAGCGACGCGCGAACGTCTGCATCCGCTGCCCTCGTGTGCGCTCGGCGACCCGGCTCATGCCGAGCCGCGGGAGCACCAGCTCGAACCACCAGATCTTCAGGAACTCCCGGCCCGCGAACGACACGATGCGGCGGTACCTGGCGCGGTGGGCGCCCTGTGCCGCGGCATCCGTCATCGCGTGGTCCTCTCGCAGGCCCTCACCCGATGCCGCACTGCGCGGTCAGTCCTGCGCGAGGATCGAGTACAGCCTACGGCGGGCTTCGTCGAGGATCTCGATGGTCTGCTGCACCTGCTCGGGAGAACCGCTGCGACCGACCTGCGCTGCGGCGGCGGCGAGGTCGACGCCCGCCTTGGGCAGCGCACTGAAGCGGGCGCTGTCACGGTGGCCGTCCTTGCCGGACGACTCCCACGGGGCCGGGGTCTCGGAGCTCTCGTCGGCGACGGCGCGGCCGGCCTCGGTGAGCGAGTAGGTCTTGCGGCCGTTCTGCTCCTCGGCCTCGATGAGTCCTTCATCGGCGAGCAGCTGCAGCGTGGGGTACACGGAGCCGGCACTCGGCTTCCAGGTGCCGCCGCTGCGCTCGGCGATCTCGTTGATGATCTGGTAGCCGTGCATCGGCTTCTCGGCGAGCAGGGAGAGCACGGCCGTGCGGACATCACCGCGGGCCATGCGCGAGCCGCCGGACGGGCGGGGCTCGAACGACTTGCGGAGCTGGTCCATCGCCTCGAAGATCGCGGATGCCGGACCGCCGGGGCCCGTGCCGAAGTTGGCGCCGCCGAAGAGGCCGCCGGGGCCGCCGTTGTTCCCGGAGCCGCTGGTGCCGCCGAACGGGTTGGAGGGGAATGCGTTGTTCATGATGACCTCCTGATGGGGTGAACGATACTCAACGATATGTCGTTCACCCTGAGGATGGGGTGGGAGTTTCAGGAGGGAGGGCGGCGCTCCCGATCTCAGTCCGAGCGCTCGACCAGGCGCGCGCCGAGGAGCGCGGCACCGGTGAGAGCCGCATCGATCCCGAGCTGCGCCGGGACCACGCGAGCCGCCGAGGGTCCGGGCATCGCGGCCGCGCGATAGGCCCGCCGCACCTCGGCCAGATAGGTCTCACCGATCTCGGCGACCCCGCCGCCGACGACGATCACCTCGACGTCGAGGGCCGCATTGGCGCTCGCGAGGGCGCGCCCGAGATGGTGCGCACCGTCGCGGATCACCCGTTCCGCCCAGGCGTCTCCGCGCAGAGCCGCCGCATGCACCTCGCGCAGCGGGAGGTGCGCCCCGGTCTCCTCGAAGAACGTCTGCTCCAGAGCGGGGCCGGAGGCCACGGCCTCCACGTGGCCGAAGCCACCGCAGGGGCAGCGGCGCTCGGCGAGGTTCGGGGGCAGCGAGATCTCCATGTGTCCGATCGACCCCGCGGTGCCGGTGACCCCGCGACGCAGTCCGTCCGCGAGAACGACGGCGCCCCCGATCCCGGTGCCGACCGCGACCATCAGCATCGCGTCCGCGCCCGCTCCGGCGCCCCGCTCGGCCTCGGCCACCGCGGCGGCATGCACGTCGTTGACCACCGCGACCGGGGCGCCGACCGCATCTGCGAGGGCACTCCGCAGCGGGAATCCGACCCAGCCGCTGATCGCATCCGTGGCCGAGGTGATCGTGCCGTCCGGCCCGACCACACCCGCGGTGCCGACTCCGACCGCCTCCACCGGATCGCCACCGCGCACCGCGCGCACGGCATCCGCCACCGCCTGCACGATGGCCGGACCACCCGCGCGAGACGGTGTCGCGAGGGTGCGCACCTCGGTGGCCCTCTCGAGCCGATCGCCGTCGCGCGCGAACCCGGCGACCGCGATCTTCGTGCCGCCGATGTCGACGCCGATGATCATGCCGGGCTCCGCACCGCCGGCGTCACCGCGACGAAGCGCCGGGTGATCGCGATCGGGTCGGTGATCGCCCCGCCGACCACCACGGCGAGTGCGCCGGCATCGAACGCCTGGCGCACCTGCTCGGTCGTCTGGTACCGCCCCTCGGCGATGGTGGGGATGCCGGCGGCGACGAGATCCGCGACCAGCTGCAGATCCGGCCCCTCGCCCCGCGCCGAGTGCGGCGTGTATCCCGAGAGGGTCGTACCGACCACGGCCGCTCCGGCTTCCCGGGCGCGCATCCCCTCGTCGAGGGTGGAGACGTCGGCCATCACCGGACGCCCGGTCGCCTCCGTGATCTCGCGCAGCAGGTCGAACCTGTCGCCCAGCTGCTCCACGGTGGCATCCACCGCGATGATGTCGGCTCCCGCCTCCGCGAGGCCGAGCGCCAGCGCGACGTCGGGGGTGATCACGTTCCGGACCCCGTTGTGCACCTTGTGCAGGCCGATGATCGGAGCATCCGTCGCCGCCCGCATCCGGCGGATGTCGTCGGGGCCGTTCAGGCGCAGGCCGCTCGCGCCTCCGAGCAGCGCGGATTCGGCGAGCGCGGCGATCACCTCCGTGTCGCGCACCGGGCTTCCCGACTGCGCCTGCACCGAGGCGATCAGGCGTCCGGTGAGGAGTTCGAGGGGGTCGTTGGTCATTTGAGAGCTCCTGCGCTGGCGCCACCGATGAAGAACTTCTGACCGATGAGGAAGATCACCACGGCCGGAAGGGTGAACATGACGCAGGCGGCCATCAGCGGCCCCCACGCCACGTCGTTCTCACCGAAGAAGGCGTACAGACCGATCGAAAGCGTATAGGTGGACTCGTCGTTCAGATAGATGAGCGGGTTGAGGAAGTCGGTCCACGCCCACACGAACTGGAAGATCGCCGCCGTCACGATGGCGGGCCGCGCCAACGGCAGCACGATCGTCGCGTAGGTGCGGAACTCGGAGGCGCCGTCCAGGCGGGCGGCCTCGATCAGCTCGTCCGGCACCGCGAGCAGGAACTGCCGGATCATGAAGATGAAGAACGGCGTGCCGAGGAACGCGGGGACGATCAGCGGCAGGTAGGTGTTGGTCGCCTCCAGCCCGTTCCACACCAGGAACAGCGGGATGAGGGTGACCTGCGGCGGGAGCATCATGGTGGCCAGCACCAGGATGAGCAGCGGGCGGGAGCCGCGCCAGCGCACCTTGGCCAGCGCATAGGCCACGAGCGGGCACGAGATGACCGTGCCGAGGATGCTCATCCCCGACACGAACAGGGTGTTCCCGAGATAACGCCACACCGGGATCTGCTCGAACGCCTCGGCGAAGTTGTCCATCGTCCAGTCGGTCGGCAGCAACGACGGCGGCGAGGAGAACACGTCGCCCGGCGTCTTGAACGCGGTCGACAGCATCACGAGCAGCGGAAAAAGGAACAGCAGCGCGAGCAGCGCGACCGAGACCTGCTGCCGGACACGGCGCATCGTCCGGCGCACCCGCCGGGGACGCTTGCGGATGACGGCGACGTCAGCGTGTGCCATCGTGCACCCACTTCCTCGAGGTCGCGAGCACGATCAGGCTCACGACCAGCGTGATGATGAACAGGGTCCAGGCCATGGCCGACGCGTAGCCCATCTTCAGGAACACGAACGCGTTCTGATACAGGTACATCGCGTACGACAGCATCGACTGCCCCGGCCCGGAGCCGGCCTGATTCAGCCGCTCCTGGGAGAGGATGTACGGCTGCGTGAAGATCTGCAGGAATCCGATGATGCTCACGATCACCTGGAACAGGGTGACCGGCGAGACGGTCGGCCAGGTCACGCTGGTGAAGCGGCGCCACATGCCCGCGCCATCCAGTTCGGCCGCCTCGTACAGCTCCTTCGGGACCTCCTGGAGGGCGGCGAGGTAGATGATCATCGTTCCGCCGACGGTCCACAGCGACATCAGGATGATGGCGGGCTTGGTCCATTCGGGCTCCTGCAACCAGGCCGGCCCCTCGATGCCGAACCAGGACAGGAAGTAGTTCACGAAGCCGTACTGGGCGTTGAGCAGCCAGCGCCACAGGTAGCCGCCGACGACGACGGGCACGATCGAGGGCAGGTAGACGAGCGCGCGGTAGAGCGGCTGACCCCGCACCGGGGTGTTCAGCAGGTGCGCACCCGCGAGGGCGATGCCGATCGCGAGCGGAACACCGAAGACGGTGAGGACGGCGGTGTTCGCGAGCGACTTCCAGAAGACGCCGTCGTTGAACATCTGCACGTAGTTCGCCAGACCCACCCACTCCGGGGACTGGAACAGGTTGAAGTCGGTGAAGCTGTAGTACGCGGACGCGGCGATCGGGTAGGCGAAGAGGAACAGGAATCCGACGATGAACGGCGACGCGAACGCGAGGCCGATCAGGGTCGACCGGCGGGTGCGACGCCGCCGCGGGGCACGCCCGCCGGGCCCGGCAGGAGCATTCTCCTGCCGGACCCGGCGTGCTGTTGCAGTGGTCACGGAGCCTCGATCACTTCGTGGAGTAGTTGGCCATGCGCTCCTCGACCGTCGCGATCGCCTCTTCGGGGGTCGCCGTGAGACGGACGACCTCATCGAAGGCGGTGGCGAGGTCGGTGGCGTACTCGGCGCTGTACGGAAGGCTCGCGAGCGCCTTCGCGTTCGGGGAGGATGCCGCGTCGGCCCACACGCCGAAGTCCTGCAGGCTGTCGAAGGCGGCGCTGCCGGCGAGCGACGTGCGTCCGGGCAGGTTGCCGAGCGCGACGGCGAACTTCTCCATCGGCTCCTCGCTGACGAGGTAGGCGAGGAACGTGGCCGCTTCCTCCTTGTGCTTCGAGTTCGCGGGGATGAAGAGCGTGCTGGCGGTCACCTGCGTGCTGTTCTCGAGCTCGGGCGAGGCGGCCGGGATCGCCGTGACACCCCACTCGAAGTCCGGGGCGATCTTGGCCGCGGAGGCCGAGCGCCATTCACCGTCGATGATCATCGCGACCTTGCCGCTGAAGAACGGGTCCTGCGCCGAGAGGTACTCTCCCTGGCCCGAGACGAAGGTCGCCATGGCCTGGGCGCCGACCGGCTCGATCACGTTGTCCTGGTACCACTGCAGGGCTTCGAGGTTGCCGTCTTCGGCGGGGGTGGGGCCGTCTTCGCCGTCCCAGCTGCCGCCGAACGCGTAGCCGAGGGTGGTCAGGGTCGTGCTGTCGTTGGCCGAACCGAGGCCGAGCTGCGTGATCTTCCCGGATCCGTCGACCACGGTGAGCTTCTCGATCGCGGCCGCGAGCTCGTCCATGGTGGTCGGCGGGGTGACGCCGGCTTCCTCCAGCAGCTGCGTGTTGTAGAGCAGCTGGAAGCTGTGGGTGGCGATCGGCAGCGAGTAGATCTTGCCGTCGTAGGTCATCTGCTCCATGGCGCTGGGGATGAAGTCGTCGATCTCGATGCCCTCGGCCGCGATCGCGTCGTCCAGAGGGGCGAGGATGCCCTTCGAGGCCCAGGCGCCGACCGTGTTGCCGAAGTTGTCGGAGATGTCGAACGATCCGTTCGATGACGACATCGAGGTCAACTGCTTCTGGGTGTCGGGGCTGGAGACGCCCTTGACCACGATCTCGTCCTGGCTGCCGTTGAAGTCGGCGATGATCTCTTCGAGCGCCTTCGCCTCTTCACCGCCCCAGAGGTACGAGAACGTGATCTCGGTCGGGCCGTCGGCGTCGCCGCCTCCCGCACCGCATCCGGTGAGGGCGACGACCGTGGCTGTGGTCAGGGCACCGGCGATCAGGGCGCGCCGGCGCATGTGCTGCTTCGTGTGCATGGGAGTTCTCCGCTCATCATTGACCTTACAAAAGGATTGGAATAGACCAATTCGGAACCGCTGAGAACAGACATTGACACATCCAGGGGTGATCGTCAAGATTGGGTTAGTCCAAATGGGCAGACCGGAGGGGTGGCATGTCGTCGATCGAAGGCGTGACGAAGCACGAGCGGGTGCGACGGCATCTGGAAGAGGTCATCCAGCAGGGGCTCGCCCCGCACGAGAAGCTGCCGACCGAGCGCGACCTCGCCGAGTCGCTCGAGGTGAACCGGCAGACCGTGCGGCGTGCCCTCGACGAGCTGGAGCGCGACGGCCTGGTCTACCGCCTGCAGGGGGCCGGCACGTTCGTGAGCGCCTCCCGCATCAGCAAGACCTTCGAGCTCACCTCGTTCTCGGAAGACATGCACACGCGCAACATGCGTCCCGGTTCGCTGTCGGTCGACGTCGGCACCGCATCCGCGGGGCAGACCGCCGGGTACGCGCTGAACCTCAGCCCGCAGTCACCCGTCGTCCGCATCCGCCGGGTGCGCACCGCCGACGACATCCCGATCTGCCTCGAGGTCTGCTCGATCGCCGCCGACGCAGTGCCGGGCCTCGAAGACGGCATCGTCGGAGACTCGCTGTACGAGGATCTGCGCTCGCGGTTCGGCATCTCCGCGGTCCGCGCCGACCAGGAGATCCATGCGGTCGTGCTCGACGAGGAGCAGGCCGACGCGCTGCAGACGCCGCCGTTCTCGCCCGCCTTCCTGGTCAAGCGCACCACCTACGACGCGCGCAGCCGCCCGATCGAGTACGCCGAATCGGTGTACCGGGGCGACCGCTACTCGTACCTGGTCTCGATCTCGCGCCCCTGACCCCCGTTTCCGAATCGCCACCCGAACTCCCCGAAGTCCCCTGACGAAAGGCACTCCCCCGTGTCCGACACGACTCTGCGCCCGCGCATCGCTCTGCTCCCGCTCGACGACCGGCCGGTGAACGTGCGGCTTCCCGGCGACGTCGCCGCGGTGGCCGGAGTGATCCTCGACGTGCCACCGGCCGAGATCCTGCCCTCATACCGTGTCGCCGGAGACGCGACCGCGCTCGGCGCCTGGCTGCTCGACCGCGTCGCCGACCCGGCCACGGTTCATGTGGTGGTGTCGGTCGACATGCTGCTCTACGGCGGGCTGATCGCCAGCCGCACGAGCGCCGACACGACGCGCGAGGTGCTGGAGCGGCTCGACGTGCTGCGCGAGGTGCGCCGCCGTCGGCCGGAGCTGCCCATCTCGGCCGTCTCGCTCGTGACACGGGCGAGCAACTCGTACTCGGCCGCCGAGGAGCCGGAGTACTGGCGGGAGCACGGCAAGGAGATCCATGCGCTCGGCGGCGACGCGCACCGGCTGCTCGACGAGGCCGACGTGCTTCCCCTGTCGGAGCTGACCCCGGTGCCGGCCGAGATCGTGTCCGACTATTCGGCACGGCGGCTGCGCAATCACATCGTGAACCTGTCGACGCTCGCGCTCGTCGAGGATGCGACGCTCGACTTCCTGGCGATCACCGCCGATGACACCGCGCCGTTCGCCGCGGGCAGCGCCGAACAGGTGTGGCTGCGGCACTGGATGCGGATGCTGCCGTCGGGCCGCGATGTGCTGATGTACCCGGGTGCCGACGAGGTGGGCGCGGCGCTGGTCGCCAGGGCGCTGGCCGCGAACGCCGGCGTGACCGCCTCGTTCTCGGTCGCGTGCGCCGATGCCGAGGGCATGACCCGCATCCCGCCGTACGAGAACATGTCGCTCGCGGCATCCGCGAGTCGGCAGATCCGCGCGGCCGGGGCCGTGGAGGTCTCCGAAGGCGGCGACGTGACCCTGGTGCTGCACGCGCCCGATCCTGACCGGCACGACATGTTCCGCGGCCGGCCGGATCAGGTGGACGAGGATGCCGTGGCCGGCACGGTCGCGTTGATCCGGGAGCGGCTGGACGCGGGCGAGCACGTGGCCCTCGCGGACGTCCGCTACCCCAACGGCGCCGACGAGGCGCTCGTGCGGGCGCTCGCCGAGGCGGGGCTGCTCGGGCGCCTCGAGGCGTTCGGCGGGTGGAACACGGCCGGCAACACGCTCGGCAGCGTGGTCGCGGTCGCGGCAGCCGGAGTGGTCGGCCGGGCGACGGACACGTTCGATGCCCGCGCCGCCCGCATCGCCCTGCTCACGCGACTGCTCGACGACTTCGCGTACCAGGCGGTCGTGCGCACCGACTCCGGGCCCGCGCTGTTCCCCGACGTCTACCCGATGGCCGACGACGGCCGGGTCGCGACGGCCGAACGGGTCATCCGCGAGGAGCTGACGGCGCTGCTGGAGTCGACGCTCCCCGCGGAGGACGTTCGCATCCAGGAACTGACCCTGCCGTGGCGGCGATCGTTCGAGATCGGGCTCGTACTGAGCTAGCCCGGTGCGTCATGCGGCGCGATCCTTCGGCAGTTTCAGGATCTCGGCAGTTTCAGGATCTCGGCAGTTTCAGGATCTCGGCAGTGTCAGGATCTCGGCAGTGTCAGGATCTCGGCAGTGTCAGGATCTCGGCCCCGTCCGCGGTGATCGCGATCGTGTGCTCGGTGTGTGCGGTGCGGCATCCGGTCGCGCTCCGCAGGGTCCAGCCGTCGTCGTCGGTGCGCAGCACGTCGGTGTCGGCCATGACCCAGGGCTCGAGCGCGAGCAGGAGTCCGGGGCGCAGCGTGTAGCCGCGGCCCGGCCGCCCGTCGTTCGCGATGTGCGGATCCTGGTGCATGGTCGAGCCGATGCCGTGGCCGCCGAATTCGAGGTTGATCGGGTAGCCGGCGTCGTGCAGGACTGTGCCGATCGCGTGCGACAGGTCGCCGATGCGGGCCCCGGGTCGAGCGGCGGCGATGCCCGCGGCGAGCGCCCGCTCGGTCGCCTCGATCATCGCGAGGTCTTCCACCGCCGGGGTGCCGCCGACCACGAAGCTGATGGCCGCGTCGGCCGAGATGCCGCGCAGGGTCACAGCCAGGTCGAGCGTGAGCAGGTCTCCTGGCCGAAGGGCGTAGTCGTGGGGCATGCCGTGCAGCACGGCGTCGTTCACGGCCGTGCACAGGTAGTGGCCGAACGGGCCGCTGCCGAACGAGGGGGCGTAGTCGACGTAGCAGGATTCGGCACCGGCATCCTCGATCAACTGCTTCGCCCACCGGTCGAGGTCGAGCAGATTCACACCGACCGCGGCACGGGCTTTCAACGCCTGCAGGATGTCGCCGACGAGCGCGCCGGTCGCCCGCGCCCGCGCGAGCTCGTCGGCGTTCAGGATCTCGATCATGGGTCCTCTTCCGTCGTGACCAATAACTATCCCGGTAATACTATCCCGGTATTAGTATGGGCATCATGATGGTCCGGATGCCGCTCACCCCCGCCGAGGTCGAGCGCGGCGAGCGCCTCGGCGCCCTGCTGCGGCGCGCGCGGGGGGAACGGTCGATGCTGAGCGTCGCACTGGACGCCGGCATCTCCCCCGAGACCCTGCGCAAGATCGAGTCCGGCCGCGTGGCCACCCCCGCCTTCTCGACGATCGCGGCGATCGCCGACGTGCTCGAGATCTCGCTGGATGCGGTGTGGGACGAGGTCGGTTCCCGCACGGCCGCGACCCCGGCTCGACGCATCGCCTCCTGAATTCGAGGAGTCTCTCGCCCCGCTCTGCCTGCACGCCGTGCGAACTTCTGCACACGCCCGGCCGAAACGCAAGCCTGGTGACCCCCACAGGAAGGCGTGTTTAGCTCGAGGAACAGTCGACGTGGGGGAGACGTTTTGTCGCAGAGCATTCAGCCGGAGAGCAGCAACAGCAGCGGGCACAGCATCCGCGTGAGCGTGGTGGTTCCGGTGTTCCGGCCGGGCGCATCGTTCGATGACCTCATCGCATCGCTCGATCGTCAGACCCTCGACCCCGCCGCGTTCGAGGTTCTCCTGTGCGACGACGGCTCGGGAGAGCCGACCGGTGAGCGCTTGGCCGCCATCGCGCGCACGCGTCCGAACGTGCGGGTGCTGTCGCTGGAGCACTCCGGATGGCCGGGCATGCCGCGCAACCACGGCGTCGATGCCGCCCGCGGAAAGTACGTGCAGTTCGTCGACCAGGACGACTACCTGTTCGACGGCGCGCTCGAGAAGCTGTGCGACTACGCGGATGCGAACGCGTCCGACGTCGTCGTCGGCAAGGAAGTGGGGATCGGTCGCCCGCTTCCGAGCAAGATCTTCCGCCGCGACATCCCCCGGGCGACGCTGGGCACCGATCCGCTGCTCGAGATGCTCACGCCGCACAAGATGTTCCGCACGGCGTTCCTGCGGGCGAACGGCATCCGCTTCCCGGAGGGGCGCGTGCGGCTGGAGGATCACCTGTTCGTGATGCAGGCGTACTTCGCCGCGTCGACCATCTCGGTCCTCGCGAGCGAGCCCTGCTACGCGTGGGTGAAGCAGCCGGGCAGCGCCAGCTCTGCGCGGATCGAGCCGGAGACGTACTTCCCGCATCTGGAGACCGTCCTCGACGTCGTCGAGGCGCACACCGAGCCGGGGCGACTGCGCGACCGCCTCCTGCGGCACTGGTTCCGCGGCAAGATCCTCAAGCGCATCGCGGGGCCGCGCATGGTCAAGTACCCCGACGAGTATCGCGACCGCCTGCTGGACGTGGTGGTCCCGCTGACGCAGAGACGGTTCGGTCCTGGCGTGGATGCCGGCCTCGGCTTCGCGCACCGCATCCGCGCGGCGCTGCTGCGCGCCGATCGGCGTGACGACCTGGTGCGCCTGGCCGCGTTCGAGTCGGGACTGCAGTGCCGCGCCACGGTCACCGCCGCGCACTGGTCGCGGGGCGGCGGGCTGCACCTCACCGTTCGCGTCGACATCACGCAGGACGGGAAGGATGCGCTGGTGTTCGAGACTTTCGCTGCGGAGCCGTCGGACCCCGGCGCGCAGGATGCCGCCGGGCCTGCAGCCGGCGCGAAGCCCTCCGGCGCCAAGAAGTCGATTCGGCTGACGTCACTGCCGCTCTCTTCGCTCGAGGGGCTGCCGGCGAATCTCCTGGCGGTGGATCGCGAGCTCCGCAACGATCGCATCGAGCTGATCCTCCGCGACGGTGCCGGCACCGGCACCGGCACCGGCACCGGCACCGGCACCGAGCGCATCCTCTCCGGCCGCCGACCACGTGACCTCTCCGCCGTCGCCGTCTCGATCGATCCGGTTCGTTCGTTCGAGCGGACGGAGGATTCCCGAGGCGGCCCGCTCAGCGTCAAGGTCCGCCGGGCGGGGTGGACATTCGACGTTCCCCTGGAGGCCGATACTGCGGTGCTCGCTCGCATCGGCCGTTCGCCGATCCTCGCGGGGCGCGCCTGCACGCTCACGGCAGGCGAGGGCGGCACGGTGGAGCTGCATCGCGAGTGGCCGGGCGGCGGACTCAAGGACGCCGCGGGCCGCACGGTGCGCAGCATCCGTCGCACCCTCCGGCGGCATTGACCGCCGTATTGCTCCATCGAACGAATAACGATAGATTCCTGTTGTTCTTCGATGAAGGAGTGGGCATGGGGAAGACGACGATCGTCGTTCTGCGCATCGTGATCGCGGTGGCGCTGCTGGGTTCACTGGCGGTGCAGGCGCTCATCGTGCCGCTGCTGTGGCTCGACCTCGCAGAGGATGAGCTGTGGGGTCGGATCGTGCTGGTGTCGCTCGTGGTGCTGGGCGTCGGCACGCTGCAGGTGTTCGGGGTGTGCGTGTGGATGCTGCTGACGCGAGTGCGGCGCGGGTCGATCTTCGCGGAGTCGTCGTTCCGGTACGTGAATGTGATCATCGGCGCGATCCTGGTGGCGGCTGCGCTCACCTGGATCCTGGCCGCGCTGCTCGCGCCGGGGTCGACGGCGCCGGGTGTCGTGGCGCTGATCGGCGGCGCCGGGGTCGTGCTCGCCGGGATGGCGCTGCTCGTGGTCGTCATGAAGGCGCTGCTGCGGCAGGCGATCGATAGTGAGGCCGAGGCGCGAGCGCTGCGCTCCGAGCTGGACGACGAGGTGATCTGATGCCTGTGGTGGTCGACATCGACGTGATGATGGCGCGGAGGAAGATGAGCGTCGGCGAGCTGGCCGAGCGGATCGGCATCACGCCGACCAACCTCGCCGTCTTGAAGAACGGTCGCGCGAAGGCGGTGCGCTTCACGACGCTGGATGCCCTCTGCGCGGTGCTGGAGTGCCAGCCCGGCGATCTGCTGCGCTGGGAGCCCGACGCCGGCTGACGCACGAAGCCCCGCGGTACGCCCGCGGGGCTTCGCATCGGTGGATCAGCGCAGCACGAACTCGACCGTCGTGACGTTGCCGGCGACGTCGTGGACGAGGAGCGTGTTCTCGCCCGCGACTCCGCCGAACGTTCCCGGCTTCACGAAGTTGAGGTCGGACCAGACGTTGTTCGAGAGGTCTTTCCCGACGCCGTTGAGCTCGATCCGGTCGATCTTGCCGGCGTCGTGGAGCTTGAAGCTGACCTTGTCGTAGCCTGCCGCATCACCGACGGTGAACGAGTCACCGGTCTTGACGGTCACAGTGGGGGCGGTGGCGTCGACGGTGAGATCGAACGTCGAGGTCTTCGAGATGTTGCCCGCGGCATCCTGCGCGTTGTATTTGATCGTGTACGTCCCGTCGGGGAGCGTCACGGTCGCGACGTGCGAGCCGCTCGTGCCCGTGGCCGCGGACTGCGTGCTCTTCACGAGCGCGCCACCCCGGTAGATGTTCGCGACGATGCGGGCGAGACCCACCTCGTCGGTCGCGTCGACGCGGATGTCGATGGCCTTCGACGGGCCTGCCGTGGTCGGGCTGACGAGCGTCACCTGCGGGCGGGTCTTGTCCGGGACGCGACCCGCGACGAACGAGACCGTGGTCTTCTCGGAGCGGTTGCCGTACATGTCGACGGCGGTGACCTCGGCGATGTAGCTCGTCCCCTTGGTGAGGGTGATCAGCGGGGCGTCGGCCTGGCGTCCGTTGCGGATCGCGAGCGGGATCTCGAGGATGCTCGGACGCGGTGCGATCTGGAAGTCGGCGAGCACCTTCGCACCGGCGCGGATCGGCAGCGCCTCGACGCCGGTGGCCGCGTCGCGGACCCGCACGTCGTAGCCGTAGACGGACTCGTCGTCGGTCGCCGCGGGAACCCGGAGGATGTCGGCGCCGTCTGCGGTCACGGCATGCTCGGGCGCACCCTGCTGCACCGGGGCGACGTCGTCACGCGCCGCCGACGTGTAGTCGAAGTTGGCGCGCACCTCGTCGGGCGTCGTGCCGTCGAGGCGGACCGTCCAGGTGGGGCCTGCGAGCGTGCCGGCGCTGGCGAAGGGGTAGCCGGACTGGTAGCCCCAGGCGCCGTTGTCGTAGGTGCGCTCGTCTTCGGCGGCGAAGTTGATGCGGTCGATCTCGGTGCGGTCGGCGTAGACCTCGACGTACAGGGCCTGCGCGGTCGGGATCGTGAACTCGTCCCAGAGCGCGTTACCGTAGATCTGGTACGCGTCGTGCGGGGTCTCGGTGTACGACATCGATCCGTCGTTCACGGCCGTGAAGCCGCCCTGCCAGATCGAACGCTCGTCGTTCAGGTGCAGGTGCGAGTGACCCGAGAAGTAGACGGCCTGCGGGTAGCCGGAGAGGTCGGCGGTGAGGGTGGCGTTGGAGGCCTGGGCTCCGTCGTAGACCGTGTTGGCGGTGGGGCGGTGGCCGACGACGAAGATCGGGGTGTTGAGGGCGTCGGGTTCGGCGGAGAGCGCGGCGAGGCGTCCCTGCAGCCAGGTGCGCTGCGCGCCCGAGTAGCGCTCGGTGTCGATCACGAGGAACGTCTGGTCGTCGATCGTCTTCTCGTAGTAGCCGCCGCTCGCGTTGGGGAACCAGTCGCCGTAGTACTTCGCCATGTCGGCGTTGCCCACGTCGTGGTTGCCGTGCGACATCAGGATCGGGGTGTCGTCGAGGCCGAGGCGGTCGATGTTCTCGTCGAAGATCGTCTTCACGACCTGGTGGTCGGGCGCGGTGTTGTTGTTGTTGTCGTTGATCTGGTCGCCGTTGGAGATGATCAGGTCGGGGTCGGGGTTGATCGACGCGAGGGTGTCGAAGTGGCTCTTCCAGATGCCCCGGTTCTTCTCGGTGAGGGCCGACGTGTGCACGTCGCTCATCACGAAGAACGACGTGAGCGGCTCTTCGTCGGTCTTGATGATGTATCCCTCGATCTCGGCGGGCGAGGTCGCTCCGCCCTTGATCGAGACCGCGGCGAGGTTGGTCGTCTCGTCGATGACCAGCGGCTTCTTGTAGAGCGGGCTCTTCGCGGTCGGCGTCGATCCGTCGAGCGTGTACCTGATCTGGGCGCCCTGCGGCGCGGTGAGCGTGACGGTGGTCGACTCCGTGAATCGGCCGCCGTCCTGGCTGAATGTCGGTGCCGCGAGCTCCTCGGCGGCGTTCGCCGCCGTGACGGGGAATGCGACGGCGGCGGCCACGGCCGCGAGCGTGCACACTCCTGCGATCTGTCTCTTCACTTCATCCTCTTCCACGTGTGTATCTACGACGCACCGGACCGGCGCTGAGACGACGCTAGGGAGCCGTTCCAGACGGGGAACGGCGAACGCAGGAACGTTAGGTAAACAACTTTGCGGTCAGCCACCCGGATGCTCGGAAAAGAAGTGAATACAAGATCACGGTGCTGCTGCGCCGTTCCCCCACCGACGGACGCGCCACGCCGCGAGCGCTCGCCGGAGCCAGGTCACGCGGACCGCCACTCGGCGGCCACTCGCCGGAGTCAGGTCAGGCGGCGATGTCGAAGCGGGCGCGGCCGCCGAGTCGTGGGGTGCGGGTGGGGTCGACGTGTGCGGGTGGGAGGAACCACACTCGTCCCCCGGTCCCGGTCCTGTTCGCGGTCCCGTGTCGGGGTCTGTCGATGCGGATGTCCCACCCGTTGTCGTGGATGCGGTGGTGGCAGGTCTCACACAGCAACACCCCATTGGCGAGGTCGGTGGGTCCGTGATCTCGTTTCCACCAGCGGATGTGGTGTGCTTTGGTCATCTCCGGTGGGAGCCCACACATCGCACACCCACCATCGCGTTCCACCAGCGCCAACCGCTGTGCCCGGGTGAACAGGCGTTTCTCCCGCCCCCAGTCGAGCACTTCACTGTCCGCCCCGAGGACACACGGGATGATCCCGCCTCCCGCGGCCATCCGCCTCGCCGCCCCGACACTGACCGGCTGGTCGAGACCGTCGATGGCCGCCGATCCCGCCCCCGATTCCAGGTCCGAGAGGTTCATCCGGACGATCACCGTGGCCCCGGCGACCGGGACCCGCGTCTGGCAGCCGAGGACGTGCGCGCAGAACACCGCGAGCGCGTCGGCCTGGATCATCGGGACCGTGCGCCGGTCCGCATCCGGAGCCTCCGCGTCGGGAGCATCCTGCCGGGCGGCGAACGCGGCCGTCACGAACCCGCGGATCGCGGTCACCACAGGGGCGGCGGTCTCGGCGTCGAGCACCGCGTTCAGGTGCACCATCCCGTCCCGCTCGAACAGGGTCAACACCCGCTTCCCCCGCCGCTCCTCTTCTTTCGGCTCCACCCCCTCGGGGTCCAACCAGGCCTCCGCCCGCACCACGAGCTTTCGCACATCATCCAACGCGAGTCCCTGTGCTTTCTCGACCAGCACCCGCTCCCCCTCGGAGATGCGGCCCTGCCCCGCCGTCACCCGGCACCGATCCAGGACCGCGATGATCATCGCCGCGGCCGGCGCACCGAGCACCCCCGAGTCGAGCGCGTCCCGCACCAACGGATACCTCGCCGGCAGCCGCGCCCCCAGAAGGTCCGCGCGCGGCGCCGTCGCCTCCCCCACCCTCACCAGACGCACCGCGTCGCCCGTCGAGCGTCCCGTGGTCGCCGCGATCAACGTCGCCGGAGTGCGGAACCCCTGCTGCTTCGCCAGGCTCTCCGCCCCCAACTCCGCCCGCGACTCCCGCGCGATGCCCGCCGCGACCCCGACATGCACCGCATCCAACCGCCGCTGCAGCACCCCGATCGCCGCCCCCACCGCGACCAGCTGCGCCCGGGACAGATCCCCCGCCTCGCCGGCACCCGCCCACGCCGCATCGAGGCGACTCATCGCCTCGTGCAACCCGGTCAAAGTGGACATGCTCCATCCTAACCCGGTAACACGCTACCTTCGAAGCTATCTCCGCATCACATCCCAGAATGTCGCAGAAATACGCCACAGTGCCCCCGGGGACCACTCCTCCACAAGCACCCCAGATACGTACTTATCCACGAATCACCTCAGCGCCGCGCGAGCAACTCCCGGAGCCGCGCCGCTTCCCCCTCCGGCATCGCATACCCGTGCTCGCTCGCGGGGTACACACCCCCGCGCACCTCCGCCGCATATGCCTCCACGCCGCCGATCGCAGCCGCCCGCAACTCCGCGTAACGCTTGACGAACTTGGCCGCGCCGCCGTCGTACAGCCCGAGCAGGTCGTGGAACACGAGCACCTGCCCGTCGGCATCCGCTCCGGCTCCGATGCCGATCACGGGGATGTCGAGCAGCGGAACCAGGGCGGCGGTGACCTCGGAGGGCACCGCCTCGACCACGAGCATCGAGCACCCGGCGGCCTGCAGCGCGAGGGCGTCGTCGATCACGGCGAGCGCCGCCTCGGCGGTGCGGCCCTGGGCACGGTAGCCGCCGAGCGCCGTGGCCGTCTGCGGGGTGAGCCCGACGTGCCCGACCACGGGGATGCCGGCCTGCACGAGCGCCCGAGCGCGGTCGACGGTCGTGCCACCGCGCTCGATCTTCACCAGGTCGCAGCCGGCTTCCTTCACGAAGCGCTGGGCGGTGGCGATGGCGAGCTCCTCCGAGGCTTCATACGAACCGAACGGCAGGTCGCCGACGAGCAGCGGCGCGGTCAGCCCGCGGCGCACCGCCTTCGTCAGCATCAGCATCTCGTCGACCGAGACCGGCACGGTGCTGTCGTAGCCGAGCACGGTCATCGCGGCGGAGTCGCCGACGAGCACGACATCGACACCGGCGGCCTCGACGATCTGCGCGCTCGGGTGATCGTAGGCGGTGACCATGACGATCGGCTCGCCGGCATCCTTCTTCGCGGCGAGAGCGGCGAGCGTGACACGTTTGCGCGGGGCGGCGTGAGCACTCATGCGTGGGCCTCCGTCAGCAGGCGGTCGACGGCGTCATCGACCTGGATGATCGCGTTGTCCCGGTCGACGTGCACGACGACCGGTTCGTAGCTCGCGAGGTCTTCGCGCGAATAGTCGGCATAGGAGATGACGATGATGGTGTCGCCGGTGTGCACGAGGCGGGCGGCGGCGCCGTTGACCTGGATGACGCCGGATCCGCGCTCCCCCACCAGCGCGTACGTCTCGAAGCGCGCGCCGTTGTCGACGTCGACGACGTGCACCTGCTCGTGGGGCAGGATGTCGGCGGCTTCGAGCAACAGCGGGTCGATCGTGACCGAGCCCACATAGTGCAGATCGCTGGCGGTGATGGTGGCGCGGTGGATCTTCGACTTCAGCATCGTGCGTCGCATCCGGCGTCGCCCTTCGGGTCGGTGGTCTGCGGGTCGGCGGCGTCCGGGAGGGCGGCATCCGGTTCAGCGACGTCCGGTTCAGCGGCATCCGGTTCAGCGACGTCCCGATCAGCGACGTCGGTAACGGTCAGCACATGGTTGTCGATCAGCCGGGCGGCGCCGACGCGTGCGGCGACCGCGAGCAGCGCGTCCTGCTCGACGCGGACGACCGGCTTCAGCGTCTCGGCATCGCGGAGCTCCAGGTACTCCACAGAGATCCGGGCGTCTTCGAGCACGCGCCGCGCCGCCGACAGGATGCCCGCGCCCTCGCGCTCCCCCGCCGCGAACACCTCGGCCGCCACATCCAGCGCCCGGTTCAACGCCGTCGCCTGCAGCCGCGCGGCATCGTCGAGGTAGACGTTGCGCGAGCTCATGGCGAGCCCGTCGGCCTCTCGCACGATCGGGCACGCGACGATCCTCACGTCGAGGTCGAGGTCGCGTACGACGCGGCGGACGACGAGCACCTGCTGCGCATCCTTCTGTCCGAAGTACGCGGAATCCGGCCGGACGATCCCGAACAGCTTCGTGACGACCGTGGCGACGCCGTCGAAGTGGTGCGCGCCGCGGCTCGCGCCGTCGAGCACATCCGTGAGGCCGGCGACGTGGATGTTCGTCGCGAACCCGTCGGGGTAGATCTCGGATGCTGCGGGCGCGAAGAGGATGTCGACGCCTTCCGTCTCGGCGAGCGCGGCGTCGCGGGCCTCATCGCGCGGGTAGGAGCTGAGGTCTTCGTTCGCGCCGAACTGGGTCGGGTTGACGAAGAGCGAGACGACGACGAGATCGGATGCCGCGCGCGCGGCCCGCATGAGAGAGAGGTGTCCGTCGTGGAAGGCGCCCATCGTCGGGACGAGGCCGACCGTGCCGTTCGCGAGCCGGGTCTCGCGGACGGCCGCGCGCACCTCGGGGATCGTGCGGAGGATTCTCATGCGGACGGTTCCTTCGGCTCGCCGGTCACTTCGCCGGCCATCTCACCGGTCACTTCGCCGGTCACCTGTCGGGAGAAGGGACGGCTGTCGGGCGGATCGGCCGCGTTTCTCCCGGCATCCGTGCGTTCTCCCGACATCCGTACCGGGGCTTCGGCGCGAGAGGCGATCGCCCGCGTGGCGGCGGCGAGGGCGTCGAACAGGTCCTGAAGGTCGAGCTCTGCGGCGGCCGACCCCTGGCGGGCGACCGTCTCCGCGTCGCCGCGGGCGATCGGTCCGGTGAGGGCGTCCTGCGCGCCGGCATCCGCCCAGTTCTCGACCGACCGCCGGACGAGCGGGGCGAGGAGTTGGCGAACGTCATCCGAGGGGATGCCCGCGGCCGCAGCCAGCTGCTCCGCCGCATCGAGCACCGTCAGCACGAAGTTCGAGGCGAAGGATGCCGCCGCGTGATAGCTCGCGCGGTGATCATCCTCGACCATGAACGGGCGGGCACCGAGGGCCCGGGCCAGCTGCTCGGCCACGGCGCGGGCGTCGTCGGTGCGCCCGGCGACCGCGGCGCCGATGCCGTGGAACACGTCGGGCGTCTCCCCACCCGTGAAGGTCTGCAACGGGTGGATGCTGAAGTCGACGTCGTCGAGCGGGGTGGCACCCGAGACGTGTCCGACGAGCCGCACATGCGGTCGAGCGACGAACGCGACGGCCGGGATGGCGGAGTCGGGAACGCAGAGCAGCGCGATGTCGGCGTTCGGCATCGACTGATCGCGGCGGAGGGGGCCGAGGACGTCGAACCCCGCCGTGCGCAGGGAGCGCGCGAGCACGCGTCCGAGACGACCGGCGCCGACGATGGCGATGGTCGTTCCTGGCGGGAGCGAAGAGGAAGTCTGCATGTCGATTCCCCGGCCGAGTGGGGGCGGTCCGGATGCCAGAAGTATCCGCCCATCGCGGCATCCGCTCCAAATCTGGGAGCAATATGACAACCATGAGACCCCAGATGGATGTCATTATCGTAGCTATCGGCGATTGCGGGATGTCATATAGCTCTCACGCCAAACACGAGAGGCCCGGGGAGCGCATCACTCGACGCGCTCCACGGGCCCACCCTGAAACGACCTCAGTCGCGACGCCAGACCGCGACGATCCCCGCCCCGACGACCGCCAGCCCCGCCGCACCGAGGAAGAGCCAGGAGAATCCGCCGGTGAGCGCCTCGGCAGACGACGCCCCCTCTGCCGACAGCGCTGCCGTGCGCAGGCCGGCGACCGTGCCGAGCACGGCCAGTCCGAGCGCGCCGCCGATCTGCTGGCTGGTGTTGACGAGCCCGCCGGCGAGTCCGGCCTCTGCACCTTCGACGCCGTCGACCGCGAGCTGGGTGGTCGCCACGACAGCGCCGCCGAGTCCGACCCCGATCAGGATGGTCGGGGCGAGCAGGTGCGTGAGGAACACGGCATCCGCCGGGGCCGCGGCGAGCCAGACGAGCCCCGCGGCCAGGATGAGCAGCGCCCCGATCAGCACCGGCCGCGTGCCGACGCGGGCGATCACGGCGGGCACGCCACCGGCGACGATCACGAGCACGCCGGCGAGGGGCAGCTGCGTGAGGCCGGCAGTGAGGGCGTCGTAGCCGAGCACGGCCTGCATGTACACCGAGAGGGCGAAGAAGAGCGCGACCATGGTGGCGCCGCCGAGCAGCATGACGATGTTGCCGAGGGCGAGGTTGCGGTTGCGGAACACGCGGAGCGGGACGAGCGGCTCGGCAGCGCGACGTTCGATCGCCACGAAGGCGACGCCGAGGATCAGCGCGAGGGCGAGCAGGCCCAGCGGGAGCGGGTGCACGAAGCCGACCTGCTCGACTGCGCTGAGAGCGCCGACGAGGGCGACCAGTGCGGCGGTGACGGTCACGGCGCCGGCGGCATCCAGGCGCCCGGGAGTTCGGATGCCGTCACGGGTGATGAGCAGCGGGATGGCGATGAGCACGAGCGCGCCGACCGGCACGTTGACGAAGAACACCGACTGCCAGCCGAGGGTCGCCGTGAGCACCCCGCCGAGCAGCACCCCCGCGGCCGATCCGATGCCGGCGACGGCTCCCCACACGCCCAGCGCCTTGGTGCGCTCGGCGTCGTTCGGGAACAGCTGGGTCAGCAGCGCGAGGGCGGCGGGGGCGAGGAGCGCAGCCGAGACGCCCTGCAGGGCGCGGGCGGCGAGGAGCATCTCGCTCGACACCGAGAGCCCGGCGAGGGCGGATGCCGCCACGAATCCGGCCGTTCCGATCAGGAACACCCGGCGGTGTCCGTAGCGGTCGGCGAGGCGTCCGCCGAGGAGGAGCAGGCCGCCGAACGCGAGCACGTAGGCGGTGATGACCCAGGCGAGGGCGGCGGTGTCCATGCCGAGCTGCCGGCCGAGGACGGGGAGGGCGATGTTCACGATCGAGGCGTCGAGCACCACGAGGAACTGCGCGAGCGCGAGGACGCTGAGGGCGAGCCAGCGGCGCGTGCTGCGCGGTGCGGCGAGCGTCGGGAGGGAGGTGAGGGTGGTCATGACGTGCTCCTGTTCTGGTTTCTTGTCCGTGATGTTTCGAGGCCGGTTGGATGAGTGACTACTCACTCACTCTTGCGGGCATGAAGAAGGGCTGACGCCCCGGGGGGGGTGGATCAATCGGGGTGCGTGATCCCCCTGGTCAACAGGGCGACCCAATCCCCCGGGCGTCCGTCGAGCTGCGTGGTGACGATCAGGTGACAGAGCTGCCCGTAGGCGATGAAGCGCTGCACGTCGTCGTCGCCCGCCCGTGAACGGGTCTTCGCGAATGTCGTGACACGTTCGAGTCCCGCGCGCAGCGCCTCCCCGATCGCGGGGATCTCGGCGACCGACTGCGCGTGCACCTGCAGCATCAGCAGCTTCCGGTCGGAGATGAGGTGCGCGTAGGCGTCGCCCATCGCGTCGAGCACGCCTTCGGGCGAGGTGTCGGCGGCAGCATCCGCCCCCTCTTCGAGGGCGGAGACGATCGCGTCGAAGCAGGCCTCGAGCGCCACGACGAACAGCGCCTCCTTGCCGGAGTACAGCTTGAAGACGTAGGCCGGGGAGATCTTGGCCTCGCGGGCCACGTCGGCGACGGTCGTGCCGTGATAGCCGCTGCGCGCGAACGCCGCCAGCGCCGCCGCGGCCACGACAGGCCGGCGGGCATCGGCGGTGGAGAGGATCGAACTGCGGGTCGCGGACATATGAGTGACTGTACACTCACTCTTCGTGGAGGGCAATGACGATCGTGAGATCACCGGGAGTTCAGGATGCCGTCGAGCTCCTCCTCGATCCGCGCGATCTCGTGACCGCGAGGGTCGGGCCCGCCCCACACCAGTTGGACGCGCAGCTCGCCGTCGGCATCTCCACGCGTGACCTGCAACGCCCGATCGTGACGGATCATGGTGCCCCCGACCACCCACTCGTCCGGGTCGCGGAGTTGCGCAGGACTGATCCCCAGCGGCTCGGCGACCGCACGCCACGGTTCGGGCTCTCCCGCAACGATGGGCGCGAGGGCGAATGTCGCGAGGGTGAGACGTCCGCCCAAATGGATCGAACCGAGCGACCCCGGCACCTCACGGACGACCATGACCGGCTCGAAGGTGGGAAGCTCGACGATTCGGTTCGCGACCGGCTGCCCCGGCGCACGGTTGTATTCGGGCGCCGCAGACCGATACTCCTGCCGCCATTCGACCGCGTCCGGCGGCCTCAGCGCGGCCAGCAGAGGAGTCAGATCGATCGCACGCCGCCAGGGGACGACGGTCCCGACATCTTGAGGAAGGGAGGTTCGTCGGCGCGGGAGCATATAGACGTCTGCACCCAACCTCGCCGCATCGATGGAGGCCGGTGACTCGTCGAGAGGATTGATCACGACCACGATCGGGGGCCGCTCGGTCGACATTCGACGCAGGGAATGCGCGAGGTGGCGGTCCGCGATCGGGGAGGCCGAACCCTGTCTCGTGCGCAGCCGATCGGCTGCACCGCGGGGATCTTCGATCAGCTCGGCCCCCCACCGTTCGGCCCTGGGCACGCCGAAACCCTGCATCATCTCCTGCAGCACGAGCGAGCTGCTGCCGGTCTCGTCGACGACGATGGAACCGCGGCCGGCCGCCAGGTCCGCGCGGATGCGCGATGCTGCTTGGTCGACACGGAACGCGACGGCGGGCCTGCTGATCCGCCCGGGAACGATTTCGATTACCCCGCCCGTGGTCATTCCTGCACCAGCCAGTCGGACGGCTGGAAGTGACTCGAGACGGATCCGCTCGTCGAGACCGGCGGACCGTTGCCGTCGAAGATCGCCACCGACACCGGCCGTCGGATCAGCTCGGACGCCTTCGTCCTCCAGAGGCTCAGGCGGATGAACCGGGTCTCGGTCAGCTGCTTCTGGAAGAAGTTGTAGCCCTTGTGCTTCGCACGGATGTCGTTCACCGAGAGGCCGAGCTCCTGCACCGCCGCCTCGATCATCGATCGTGCCGCATTGCTGGAGACCTGGAAGTCCAGATCGCTGGCCTCTGCCGCAGCTCCGATCACGTACAACGCATCGAACGGTCGCTGCCGCGGCCCCGGCGCGCTCCAACGCAAGCCGAGGCGCTGCTCCATCCGGTCGGTCTCGTACGGATCCGGCAGCCGGCCGTGTTGATCCATGAACTCCTGAACGAGTTCCGCCCTGGTGTACAGCATCGGCTTCTTAGGCGACGAGAAGAACCTGGCCGCACTGCCCTGGAGACGGACGTCGGCATCACCGATGCCATCCTCCCTCAGGGCGGCGAAGAGAGTGGTACGCAGGTGCAGGTAGTCCGCGGGAGAGACAGCCAGAGGTGACTCGCCCCGCGCCCACGAATCGAACATCTCCCGAGTGATTCCGAGGAAATCGAGGTCATCGTCTGTGACCTGATATCCGCTCTGATCGGTGGCTGCATTCACAACGGTCATGTCGCGAATCTAGCGGACCGCGGGCGCATGACCGTCGAACGCGGCCTCGGCGGCGACCCGCGAGCGATCACGGATTGCGCAGCACGGAGTCCAGCAGCCCGGGGAAGAGCGCGTCGAGGTCGTCGCGGCGCAGCGTCAGCATCCGTCGGCGGCCGTTGGGCTCGTTGCGGATGATGCCGGCTTCGCGCAGCACCTTCATGAAGTGCGACTTGGTCGACTTCGGGAGGTTCGGGTCGGTGGAGTGACAGGCGGCCATGTCGAGGGGGCCGTCGGCGAGCTGGCGCGTGATGGCGAGGCGCTCGGGGTCGCTGAGCGCGAAGAGCACGTCGGTGAGTTGGATCTCGGAGCGCTCCGGGTGCGGAAGATCGCCAGGCATGGTTCGAGAATAGTTGAACAATCGACGGATGGCGAGTACGCTCCGATAGTTCGATGATTCTCGAACCATAAGAGGAGTCGCCATGACCAGCACCGAGCCGATCGTCCGCCCGTCGATCACCGGGCGCGCGCCAGCGGGCGCGGTCCCCCGCACCCGGTTCGGGTTCGTGCTCGCGATCGTGGCGCAGATCCTGATGATGGTCGGGGCGAGTGCGCCGTCGCCGTTCTACCCCGTGCTCGCGCAGAGCATCGGGTTCGAGGCGATCGTGATCAGCGCCGTGTTCGCGGTCTACGCGGTGGCGCTGCTGCTGACGCTCCTCACCGCCGGGTCGCTCTCGGACCACGTCGGCCGTCGTCCGGTCGTGATCGCGGGGTTCCTGCTGCTGGCGGGGAGCATGTTCCTGTTCTGGCACGCGGATGCCGTCGCGATGCTGTTCTTCGCGCGCATCCTGCAGGGTGTGGCGAGCGGTCTGCTGATCTCGGCGCTGTCGGCGACGGTGCTCGACTTCGCGCCGGGCGGGCGCGCGGGGGTCGCGGCGCTGTGGAACGCGCTGAGCCCGGGGATCGGACTCGCGCTCGGGGCACTCGTGTCGGCCATGGTGCTCGACGTCAGCGGCGAGGCGCTGCTCGACGTGTTCGCGCCCTTGAGTTCGGCATACATCCTGCTCGCGGCGCTGTTCTTCCTCGTGCCCGAGACGGCTCCGCGCAAGCCGGGGGTGTGGGCGTCGCTGAGCTTCCGGCTGTCGATCCCGTCCGCGATCCGCGCGGACTTCTGGCGCGGGGCTCCGGCCGTGATCGCGGGCTGGGCGACCGGTGGGCTGTTCCTGTCGCTGGGCGCGAACATCGTGCGGGGCGAGCTCGGTGGCGAGGCGCACGTGTGGCAGGGGCTCGGGGTCGTGCTGCTCGCCGGGGTCGGTGCCGTGACGGCGTTCGTGCTGCGGAAGATCGCCGCGCGGTCGATGGTGCTGTTCGGCACGTCGGCGCTCGCGGTCGGGACTCTGCTGTCGCTGATCGCGCTGGGGGTCGGGTCGCTGCCGTTCTACCTCGTCGCGGCAGCAGTCACAGGAATGGGCTTCGGCACCGCGTTCTCGGGAGTGGTCGCCTCACTCGCCCCGCGAATCCCGGCGACGCAGCGCGCCGATACCTTCGCCGTGATCTACCTGCTGGCGTACCTGGCGTTCGGGGTGCCGGCCGTGATCGCCGGAGCGCTGGTCGGTGTGGTCGGGCTCGAGGCCGTGTGCGTCGGATACGGGGTCGTAGTGATCGCGCTGGCGGCGGTCGCGTTCGGGCTGCGGGTGCGGGCGGGGCGTAGCGGGGCGAGGGCGATCAACCCAGGTTGATTGACGTCGCCTCCGAGCCCGTTTGCTCAGGAGACCCCGGGTTCCGGTTCAGGCGTCGGCTCTTCAGGCTCTTGGTCATGGCTGCCAGCGCTCGACTTCCCGCGCTTGAACAAGCCGGCAACGGTTCCTGCAGCTCCCGCCGCCGCCCCACCGACAGCCTTGGCGGCACCGCCCGCAGCGCCGCCAACGACCTTCGCCGCTCCACCAGCGGCGGTTCCCATCACGGTCGCCGCACCCTTGACCGCGGTGACTGCGCGAGCCTCGTCGGGGATACCGTCACCGTCGATGTCGACACTTCGGAACACTTCTGTCGAATCGACGATGCGACCCCATACGTTCTCGCCAAAGTCCTTCGCCGACTCGGAAGCTGCCCGCATCGCGAGCACGGCCTTTGAGGGATCAGGGACGCCATCGCCGTCGCTGTCAGTCAGCTCGAGCCATTCGGGCCACGTTTCAACGGGGTCGGAGAAGCCCGCGCGGCAGGATTTCACCACACCGCTTCCGAAGTAGAAGCTGGTCGCGCCACCTGCGACGAATCCGATGACGGGAATTGCCTTCGAGCTGATCTTGACGGCTCCCATTACCGTCCCCTGCGCGATGGCCTGCTTGGCAAGCACCATGGTTACCGGCACAAGCGCGGAGTCCGGGAGTTGCTGGGCGAGGAGGTCCCCCCATTTGGGGGTCGCTCCCGACAGCGCTCCCCCCGCGACGGCGCGGGCTCCGGCGACGGTCGCGCCTGCCGGCAGGGCGCTCAGCACGATCTGCGAGACGGGACTGCGACGCTTCTCCCCGAGAAGCGCGCCGAGAACGATTACCTTCGCGCGATCAGGATCGTCCACGGGGATGCCCCGAAGTTCGGCCATACAGAGGGCGAAGAGCGCAGTGGTTTCGTAGAAGAAGAGCAGATCGGCAACCCCGAGCCCGAGCGCGACCGGGATGCCAACGGCGGGGATCGTCGCCGATGCTCCCACCGCGGCGCTCGCAGCTGTCGTGGTCGCCACGTACTGGGATTCGATGGTCTTCATCACCTGAGCAGGCGACGCCTCAGGATTCTTCCGCCGCACTTCCTTGATGTAGGCCGCGACAGCGGGACGCTGCACGGCGATCGCCTTGAACACCTTGTCCTGAAAATCGGCAGGAAGCTTCGCCGAGGGCGAGGCCTCACCCGATGCCACATTGACGACGTCTTTGTCTTGCGCCACAAGATCCCCCAGCGTGATCCTCGATTGATACGGAAGAGGGCAGACATACGATCTGCTCTGCTCCCTGAGCTATTCGGATGCTAGCGGGCCTTGCGGACATTCAGCGCCATCGTGCGGCTGTCGAGAGTTCACCTGTCATTAATTGGCCTATCCTCCCGACGGGGCGCGGGCAAGCGAAGGCCGTCAGGGCCCTGTCATCGGGTCGGTCGAGACGTCGATGACCCCGAGCGGGAACGGACTGAAGTAAGACCACGAGTCGGAGGAGAACTGCTCGAGCGGGGTCAGCTGGAACCACACGTGCGACACGACGAGCGCGATGGCGACGAGCAGGCCGGCTCCTTGGATCGCGCGTTCCATCGTCCGCAGGGCCGCACGCGCGTCGACTGCCTTGGTGACGCGGCCGAGCGCGATCAGGACGATCAGTGCGATGCCGACGTAGACGAACACGCTGGGGCGGAGCGACAACGAGACGCAGAGCGGAGCCTGGTCGACCGACCGGCCCTCGGCGTCGATGAACCCTCCGTTGGCGTCGATGCCGCCCGGGCAGATGCCCTTGCTGCCACTCATGAAGACCGAGTACACGACTCCGGCGACGACGGTCCAGATGAGCATCTTGCGGATGCCCGCGATCACCACGGCGCCGGGCAGCCCGGTGACGGCGGTGTCGGCCTGCGGGGCCGAGGGCGGTGTGAGTGACACGGAGGACTCCTTCGAGGTCGGTCCTCTTCATCATGTCGGAGGAGTCCGCGGGGCGGAAGGGCGGAGGAGCCCCGCATCCGCAGCATCCGCTCTACGCTGGAACGTCTGCCTCATCTCGAGGCGCCTTCCCCTGGAGCATCCATGTCTGCAACGACGATCGACGATCGTGCCCGGTACCGGGCGAATCCCACGGTGCTTGAGGCGCTGAAGAACCCGCGGATGCTCACCCGCGAGGTGCTGGCCGGGCTCGTCGTCGGGCTCGCGCTGATCCCCGAGGCGATCGCGTTCTCGGTGATCGCCGGGGTCGACCCGAAGGTGGGGCTGTTCTCGTCGTTCATCATGGCGGTGTCGATCGCGTTCCTCGGCGGACGTCCGGCGATGGTGACCGCGGCGACCGGGGCCGTGGCGCTCGTGATCGCGCCCGTCGCGCCGACGTATGGGCTCGACTACTTCATCGCGACGGTCATCCTCGCCGGCATCTTCCAGGTGATCCTCGGGGTGATCGGCGTCGCGAAGCTCATGCGCTTCATCCCCCGCAGCGTCATGGTCGGGTTCGTGAACGCGCTGGCGATCTTCGTGTTCAGCTCGCAGTTCCCGCAACTGATCGACGTGCCGTGGCTGGTGTATCCGCTGGTCGCGCTCGGGATCGTCGTGATGATCCTGATGCCGAAGATCACCAAGATCGTGCCGGCACCGCTCGTGTCGGTCGTCATCGTGACGGGTGTCGTGCTCGCGTTCGGCATCACCGTGCCCACCGTCGGCGACCAGGGCGAGCTGCCGAAGAGTCTGCCGGAGCTGTTCATCCCGAACGTTCCGCTCACGTGGGAGACGTTCACGATCATCGCGCCGTTCGCGCTCGGGGTCGCGCTGGTCGGGCTGATGGAGTCGCTGCTCACCGCGAAGCTCGTCGACGAGATCACCGACACCCACTCGCGCAAGAGTCGTGAGGCGTGGGGGCAGGGTGTCTCGAACGTGCTGTCGGGGATCTTCGGCGGCATGGGCGGCTGCGCCGTGATCGGTCAGACCATGATCAACGTGAAGGCCTCGGGTGCGCGGACCCGCATCTCGACGTTCTGCGCCGGGATCTTCCTGTTCCTGCTGGTGGTCGTGTTCGGGGACTTCGTCGGGACCATTCCGATGGCCGCGCTGGTGGCCGTGATGATCATGGTGGCGATCGGAGCGTTCGACTGGCATAGCGTGCGACCGTCGACGTTGAAGCGGATGCCGAAGAGCGAGACGTTCGTGATGGTGGCGACGGTTGTTCTTGTCTTGCTGACGCACAACCTGGCGGTCGGGGTCGTCGGTGGGGTGCTGGTCGCGTCGGTGCTGTTCGTGCGGCGGGTGGCGCACTTCGTGTCGGTGACTCGGGTTCTCGGTGCGGCGGGAGACGTCGTGACCTACGTCGTGGAGGGGGAGCTGTTCTTCGCGTCGAGCAATGACCTGACGACGTTGTTCTCGTACTCATCGGATCCGGGGCGGGTCGTTGTGGATCTGTCGGGGTCGCATATCTGGGATGCGTCGACCGTCGCCGCGTTGGATGCGATCGAGACGAAGTATCAGGCGTTGGGGAAAACGGTGGAGATCGTCGGGATGAATGAGAGCAGTTCGCGGATGCGCGGGCGGTTGACGGGTGGGTTCGAGTAGGCCGCGATCCCCGGCGCAGGGAGCCGTTGCGGCCGTGGCATGCGGAATGGTAACCGCAACGTGCCTACGGCGCTTTCCGCTAGCGAGTGTCCGCTGATGGCGCGCTGCAATCGGAAAGACTACGGGGTAAGAGTGGCTGAGTTGCCGACGGCGCCCGTACTCAGCTTGAGGAGCCCATCCATGAGTGCCTTCTTACAATCAGCGCTCGTTACGAAATCTCGCACCACCACCACCGCATCGCCGCGTGCGACGGAGACGGGACCAGGAGCGCTACGAGAGGCTGCACGAAGCGCTGACACTGGCCGCCAAACGGAACGGCCCTCGTTGCTTTCCACGGAAGGCGATAGCGTGTTGCGGAAACGAATGTGTGCGAAATGGAGCAAGCAGGATGCAACCAACTCCGCTAGGCGGGCTCACGTGACTCCGGAAGACCCCACCGGTCAGCACGGCGCCCCGCTCTCCTTGGCGCGAGTGCCTCAGCATGTCTGGCAGTATGCCCAGGATCAAGAGGATCTTGCCCTTGCTGCCCGTGAAATCCGCAGGTACCTGCAGGAGTTGGCGGAGCGCGCCAGCATTCGGATTCATACGATCGAGGCCCGACCGAAGTCGCTCACTTCGTACCGTTTGAAGGCGGAGAAGGTCGGACCAGACGGAGAGCTTAAGTACTCCGACCCGCAGAATCAGATCCACGACTGCGTCGCGGCTAGGGTGATCGTTTTCACGACACTCGCCAGAAATGACCTTGCTGATCTCGTCGGCACACATGCCGAGGTACGAGAGCGCCAGAACCCCGGCGACGTGAAGCATAACGGGTACGACAGCGAACACCTGGTGATCTCTGGACTAACGAACACGGAGGAGCAGGAGCGTTATCCCGCACTTGCCACGTACTTCTTGAAGTATCGAGGCCTAGAGATTCAGATACGAAGCGTCGCGGGACACGCGTGGGCAGAGTATGAACACGATGTCCGGTACAAATCTGGCGCGTACCAGGACCTGACGCCTGATGGCAAAGGGCAGGTAGATCAATGGTTCATGGAAGCCGGCGGCCTGCGGCGCTTCATGGACGAGCTCTTCGGCAAGATTGAAGCGCACCTCATCGCTGTCATCGAGGACGCGAACGACTTGCGGCGGGACGACCTCGGCACAGAAGAGGAACTCTCACCCCCACGCGAACATGCCCCAACCGCTGACGACGGCCCAAACGATGACGATGAAGAGTCCGAGAACCCGGACCCGCGCCCGCTCGAGGCTCAGACGTTGCGCGATCTGATCGTGGCTAGGTTTCCCCGCTACGACGCTGGTGAGCCCGCCGTCATCGCGCAGCTCACATCACACCTCGAGAGTCTGGACATTTCGACCATCGGCGAGCTGGAAGCTGCCTTAGCGAATGTCGAGGCTGGGCAGGTCGAAAAGTTGATGGACTATCCGAGTAAGACGCCCGGAGTTCGACGCCTCGATGACGAACTCCTGGCCGTCTTCACAGATCGCTATGTCGACAGCGCCGCGGATGATGATCGTCGACAATTCCTACGCCTACGCCTGAGACGGGTGCGGGGCAAGTTTGCCCTCTATGCCATCGACGATGGCAGAGGACAGACTAAGCCGATGACCGCCGCTCGCGCCGTCCGTGAGATCGTCAGGATCGTCGCGACTACGGACGGACGCGAAGTTGTCGATCTTGAGGGAAGCGTCGCTGCAACCCGAGAAATGCTCCTACCCTCATCGAACCCACGCTTGGTTAGGACGGTCCACGGCCCGACCTTCGTCGCTTCCAACTTCACCCGCGCCCAGGCTGAAGCCGTAATGAACTCCCTTATCGCACGCACCAGCCACCCAAGTTTGAGCGTGTTCCGAGCGGGCGACCTTCTTTTTTCTTCTAACCGAGAGCACGACGCGCGACGAAGCTAAAGCCGAGAAGAGTTTATCCGGCCTCGGCCGAACACCAACTAACTAACTTTGCTGCGGTTCTCCGTGATGTAACTGTGCCGCGCGTGCTTCTGCTGACCAATGAATCCCCGAAACTCTCCCAAACTGTATCGCGGGGCGCCGTCTGGACCGACAACCACTTCGAGCTCAAAGTCCCGCCCGATAGCAGCGAGCTTGCGCTCGACTGTAGCCAGTCCGTCCTCGTTCTGCGCCCGGACGAGATCCTCAAGACTCATCGGAGCTTGGCTGCTGGACAGCGCCCGGTACACGGGATCGTGGAGGCCGAGAGACAGATCCCCCTCCCGCCTAGTGCCCTCCCGCTCGAAAGCAGCGATTATGGACTTACCCACAGCGAGCGCCACAGGCGGTGGGAAGGCGTTGCCGATCTGGCGATACTGTGATGTTTTCCTGCCAGCAAACGACCATCCATCCTCCGGTAGCCAGCCTTGAATGCGGGCAGCCATCTCGATCGTCAATCGCGGCATTACCTCAGTCGCGGAGGGAGCCTCCGCAACCGGCACGCGATCAGCGATCCCTCGACCGTCTACGTAAAGCTGCGCCCATGCTTGCTTTGCGCGAGTAGGCCCAAGGTCGGCGCCGCCATGCTTCTTACTCCCCCCGACCAGCGTTGGACCTACCCCCGACGCCAGCAGACGCCACTCGTCAGCATGGATCCATCCATCTGAAGCCATCAGAGGATGGAGCGCCTCACCCACGCTCAACTTGTCCGCCCCCATGCTCTCTGGCCAATGAAAGTGGCGGTGATCATCAGCACTCATCGCGATAAGAACGAATCTCGGTCGAAGCTGAGCCACACCGAAATCAGACGAGTACAGCAGTCTCCATTCGCCGACGTACCCCTCCGCGTCTAGACGATCTAGCACGCGTTGACGATAGGCAGAGAATCTCGGGGAGGCGAGCCCTCTCACGTTCTCGAGCATCACTGCCCTAGGACGCATAACAGCAACCTGCTCGATTGCCCATGCAAAAAGATCACGCTCATCGGAGGAGCCCAACTGCTTGCCAGCGACCGAAAACGGGGGGCACGGGACTCCGCCGGCTAGCAGCGACACGTCGGAGTACTCGCTAGGAACCCAAACTGCAGAGTCGGCGGCGTCGCCTACTGCAACCTCGACGTCCAGATTCTGACGGAGAGTCTTGGCGGCGGTCTCATCGATCTCAACTGCTAGTCGATGCTCGAAACCAGCCTTGTGAAGGCCCAACGATTGCCCTCCGGCGCCGGCGCAGATCTCGACCACCGAGTGCACTCCAGATGATCCCATCTGGCAATCGTACGAGATGGGGAAGACATCGGCGCGAAGGCTCGTCGATGCGAACGCCGTACGGAACGGGCGAGACAGCTTATGTCACAGCGAGGAGGCTGTCAGCGACGTCGTAGTCACCGCGCGCTCTCAGCTTTTCAGCGATTTGAGGCAGCGCCGAATGCGGCGCGAGACCGATCGCCTCGGCTAGTGAGCTGTCACTCTCAGAGTCGCCTATTAGGGTCAGCCCTGCGAGCTCGTAGGCGCGTGCACGTCCACGGCGTTCAGTCGGCTCGATCCTCACGATGTCGAACTCAGCGTCATCACTGAATGTCGCGAAGCACATGTCTCCCATTTGGAGACCGTCCGCGTCGACTATCCGCTTTACGCTGCCTAGGATCGCTTGGGGCCCACTCCACCCGACGCGTTGGGCTCCGTGACGACAATGTAGGAACTTGGCCTCGCCGTAGTTGAGCCCCAGAGCGGATATCAGTGCGCTAGGAAGAGGCGATCCGCTCCCCCGTACGTGTTCGGAAGTGAGATTGAACCTCAGCACCCAGCGATCAGCAACGCGGTACAGCCGTCGGGTGTCGAACGGCGACTTGCGAGGAGCCGATGGGCGACGAGCCACCTGCTCAACCATGCCGTCGACGGTGGAGAACGGGGGTGAACTCGCGTACCCCATGATGCTCGTCGCAGAGACGCTGAAGCGGCTGGTAAGGACGTCCACAAGTTTGGACAGCCGCACGGCGCCATCGTGCGCAGCAATCTCATCAGCAATGAGCTGCCTAATAGATTGATAGGCCGCGAGCTCCCACGACCCGAGTGCCCAGAGGTTGCGATCGACACGCATAAAACGATCATCCGCGGCCAATGCGTTCCTTACCGAACTCACCGCACGATCGGAGCCGATCCGTAGCGCTATTTCCTCGATTGGCATCGGGGCTCCCTCGATCTCGAGGGTTACGGCCGCGCGATCTGGAATACCCGAGGATCTGAGGAGCGCATACCCCTCGTGAACGGTGACGCCGCAGTATTCAACCCATTCGTCGGCCCACATACGCCCAGAGAAGCGAGGCACTTCGTCCAATCGAACGATTCGGCCGCCCCTCGCCGCATCTTGTAGCGCCGCCTTGGTGGAAGCTATCGCTGACTTGACTGATTTGGAGCACCACCAACCATCCTTCACCTCAAATGAATCATCGAGTCGGTCAAGCACGCGCCACAAGGGCTTCCGCGCTCGAGGCACCATCTCCGCAAGCGCCGGGCTATCACCAAGCACAAGTCTGAGTGGTGCAACATCGTCTAGCCAGGCGGCTCGCGAGGCGACTGCTCGAACTTCCTCCAGGACCTCGGAGGCACGAAGTCGCTGTAGGACACGATCTTCGATTTGTCTTACGCGTTCTCGGGTGAGCTGAAGACGTAACCCTAGGGCCTCCAGTTTCATGGGTTCGTCCGCAAACACGCGCAGCCGCAGGATGTCGACTTCGCGCGGGTCAAGGGCAAGGAGGACTTCGTGGACCCGGATAGCCGCGGAATCTTGCGACGATCCGGCGAACCACTCCGAGGCTGAAAGCGAAGAAATCGACTCCCAAGCACTGCTAACCCAGCCGGGCGCTTCTGGGCCGGGAGGTGCCAGCAACGGAAGTTCCGGGCGTCCCCTCAGCGCATGCCAGTGAGCAAGAATCTCCAAGGCGTGGTCGAGTTGAGCCCGAGCGCGAGAATCCGAACGCGAGGCGCCCGCGATCGAACTCTCGGAACCGATGAGATGCGAAGCATCTGGGCTGGTTTGAGGGGAATCGACGGCGTCCGCTTGCCCCCCCGGGCTCTCACTCATCGGTCCGCCTGTTGGAGTCGCTCTCGCGCCCCGTAGCACCACTCAAGTACGTGTCAGCGCAGTCGATCACCACGTCGCGGGGCATATGCACGGCGATGGCGAGCGCCGCCTCCAGTGGGGATTGACGATCACCCCTCGCTGTACGGTCACGAAGCTCTCGCGTCTCCTCCGGGGTCAAACGCGCGACTCGACTGCTTAAGCGTTCGGCCTCGCTGCTAATCCGAGCTGGCGCCGCGGACGCGCAGAGACCGCAGGCAACCAGTAACCGCTGGTCGACGCGCTTCACCAGGAGGTTCGCGAAACCAGATTCAGATTCGTCAGGCTCGCCGAGTTGCACGCCGCATAGCTGGCAACGGAAGTCTGCCTCTGAGATCGCGCCGAGCCGCTCCTTAGCAGAAACGCGGTTGCTGCTGAGGGGTCGAAATCCAGGCTCGCCAGGCTGGTGCCCGACGGAAACGACGCGAAGCTCGCCTGGCCTGAGGGTAGGGTCTTCGCGGTTCGTGTCGATGCGCCACTTGTACGACCTGAGATCACGCATCCTCCGATCCACCTGCTCGAAGTTAGGTAGCGCCGATCGCAGTGCCTGCTTGGTGAAGACCGCCCCTTCACCAACCTCTTCCGCAAGCCATTGCGCCACGAGTTGTAAGCTGCTTGGCGCTCGAGTCATAGTTCACTCCCGACGAGACAATCGCTGTCATCTATCCTGTGCACAGAGGATCCTGGCGGGCGTTGGCCCGACACTCAAAGGTTAGGGGACGCGTTGAGTCGGCACGAACCACTTTCAGCCCAGAGCACTGAGACTATCGTTTTGGACAGACTCGGCGCCCTCCACGAAGAGAAGGGCGTCAAGGAGAGCATCCAGATCGAATGGCGAGGGGCGCCCAAGAGCCTCCCGGTGATCACGATGCCTCTCGCTCTCCTCTACTACAACCCCGACACACATCGCATCCGCGCGCAGCGAGACTTTAATCAAGCGGGCAACGAGGCGATCACACGCGACCCGTGGGGCAACGAGGCTCAGCAGTACCTCAACTACCTTCTTGCCGCTGCGCCCAATGATCCGAGCAAGGGCGATCCGGCGTTCGAGAAGCTGCGCGATGACCTCGAGACGTATGGTCAGAAGGATGCCGGGATCATTACTCCCTCGGGTATCTTGATCAACGGTAACTCCCGCTGTGCTGCCCTCCGGGAAGGCAATGCCACGCAGATGCGCGTCGCCGTGCTTCCGAGCGACTGGTCCTGGGACGATCTGTCCGCAGTTGAACTAGAGCTGCAGATGCGCAAGGACTACAGGCGCGACTACTCATTCGTGAACACCTTGCTCGCACTCGACGAAGCAATCTCGGCCGTCGGCACTGAAACTGCGATGAAGTCGTTCCGCATGCAGAAGCAGACCTTCAATCGCTCGGTTTGGATTCTTCAGACCCTTCGGGATCTGGTAGACCGAAGCGCGCAGGCCGACCGGTCATTGAACCTTCGGGACTTTGAGAACGATCAGGGGAAACTCGAGGAGCTCTACAGGACGTATAGCTCAACCGCGAAGAACGATCCGGCCGCAGCCGAACTTCTTAGGGAATCTCGCCTTCTTGGCCTGTTGCTCGACAAGTCCAAGACTGATTTGCGACTCGTGACCGATCGCTTCCTTATCGACCACTTGAGCAAGAACCTCGATGGCAGCGCTTTCGCCGGTGAAGCTGCAGCGGTAACAACAGCAATTCCAGGTCTAGGGAGAGGTCTACCTAGCGAGCCGCAACCGCTTCTCAAGGCAAAGGAGCTCGTCGATCAGGTCGCGAAGATTAAGACTTCAATGCTTGCCCCCGACCCCGGCGTGCAGGCACAAGCACAATCGGACTATGCGGCGCTCAACAAGCTGGTCGAGTCGGCGCTCGACGCAGCCGGCAAGTCTGCCCGGCTCAAGAAGAATCAACAGGCTGCGATCGACAAGATCAACGACGCGGCGGACACGCTTGAGGCCGCCGTGCTAGAAGTCGGTGATGCTAAGAGCAAACATGCCCTCGATGAGTCGGCCCTCGACGAAGCCGTAATCAATCTCCGTCGCTCCCTGTCGATCTTCGCGGGATCGGTATCTCGTCTGGCCTCGTTGCCGAAGGGATCGGCCGATTGGTTGACGGCACTGCGCGCGATCAAAGATGACTGACGCCTACACACTCCGCTTGAGCCTCACCCCCTCAGGGACGGTGCTCGCCGAGACCACCCCCGAGAACCTGCATCTACTTCGGCGGGTTCAACTCGATCTTCCGTCGGCCGAGTCGTTTGGACGCGATGCCTTCGAAGTCGACCTCGGCAGCTTCCTCGGGAACTTGGGCGCACTTTCCAAGTGGGGTTCCGGGGATGTCACCTGGTCGCAAAGTCTTCGTGAACTGGCGATCTCAGCCTTGGATGACGCGGATCATCTCGAGCGTCTTCGTGCAGATGATCAGTCAGCACACGTTGAAGTGCAACTCGAAGAGGATTGGCGCGGAAACCTGACATCATTTCAGGAACGCGACCTTCGGGGACTGCTCCGCATGCGTCACGGAGCGAACTTCAGCGTGCCAGGAGCTGGCAAGACTCGGGTAGCGCTGGCACTTCTGTCGCACCTCAGATCGAGCAAGAGAGTGAACCGCGCATTGGTGGTGGCGCCAAAGTCCGCTCACGAGAGCTGGCTGCGGGAAACGTCCGCCGTCTTTGATGAGGCACGAAGGGTTCTTGTCTATTCCGGCGGAGTTGCTCCTGAATGTGACATCTTGATCGTCAACTATGAGCGACTGGCCGCGTCTCGACTTCAGCTCGCGAAGTTCCTCTCACGCTCCCCATCGATACTAATCTTGGACGAAGCTCACCGTATGAAGCGCGGGGCCAACGGGGTCTACGGCGCGGTGTGTTTGAGCCTCGGTCCCTTAGCAAGCACACGACTGATCTTGAGCGGGACACCGGCCCCTAATGGGCTTAGCGATCTCAAGTCGCTGTTCGAATTCGTTTGGCCCGGGCGCGGTAGCAGGCTGCTCGGAATCGGGTCCTCCGAGTGGGACACTGTCTCGACAACGGTTCAGTCTCTGTTCACCCGGACGACAAAATCGGAGCTCGGATTGCCGCCCTTGCAGGTGACGACGAGGACAGTCGAGCTGCCGCCGTTGCATCGAGAGATTTACGATGCTCTTCTTGGACAGCTCCGAACCTCAGTCGCTGCTGGGGAACGCGTCGATGATCTCGGTCGAATTATCGTTTACCTCCTCATGGCCGCGACAAGTCCTGCTCTGCTAGCCGTTGGGTCTTCGCAATATGAGCCCCTGCAGTTTCGCGTGCCGCCGTTCGAAGCTCCCCGAGCCGGCCTGCTGAGATCGCTGCTCGCCGAGCTGCCTCGTTACGAGATGTCGCCGAAGATTCTGGAGGCGGCGCGGATCGCACGCGAGAATGCGAAACAAGGCAGAAAGACCCTGGTCTGGTCCACCTTCATCCGCAATCTTTCAACGCTCAAGACGCTCATCCCCGAGCTCGACCCGCAGCTCATCGTCGGAAGCACCAGCGACGAGGATCGCACAGTCGCCCTCGATCGATTCCGAACCAACCCCGGCACCTCTGTTCTGCTGTCGAATCCAGCGACCCTTGGCGAAGGCGTGAGTCTGCATCACGAGTGCCACGATGCTGTCTACATCGACCGCGACTTCGCAGCAGGGCGCTTCCTACAAAGCCTCGACCGGATACACCGTCTCGGGCTAGCTGCGGGCACGGAGACGCGGGCTACGGTCCTGGTCGCGGCGTCGACGATCGATGAGCTCGTGTCGGTGCGACTTGCAAGGAAGCTGTCTTGGATGAGCGATGCGCTTGATGACCCCGCACTCTCTGCTTTGGCTGACCTCGAAGAAGAGCGAGAGAACGGCGACGTGCTCGACGCAAGTGATGCTGAGTCAGTGTGGACTTACCTGGGCAACGATGGGAACACCTAACTCGATCCTCGTCGCGGCGGCTCGGTGGCTGACAGAGTTAGCCCATCGCGACGAGGACACCGCTCGAAGAGTGTTGCGTACCGAGCCCGACTGGCGAGATCTGACTCCGACGCAGTATGAATTAGCGCTCGAGTGGCTCCGGGCTCGTGGCCTCTATGACGGAAGTGGGCGGATCGAGGATCCCTGGCGTAGCTCGGGGGCGATTGTGCTCCGCGCGGCGATCGAAGCCGACGAACCCCCTTGGCTTGCTGCCGCAGATGCTCTTATCCGCGACCCAGCCGACCTTCCCATCGACGTCACCGAGCTCGGGCTGGTGCTGGGTGTTGACGACACCGAAATGTTTGAGCAGGTCGAGCAAGCTTGGCGTAAATTCGATGACACGGCGCGTCGTAGACTTGGCGCCGCCGGGGAATTAGCGCTCGTCGACTGGCTTCACGCCAACGCTAGAGCAGAGGTGGTCCACGTTTCGGTGTTTGATGACACCGTCGGCTATGACGTAGCGCTGCTCGTCGCGGGTCAGCTTCGTGCGCGGGTCGAGATCAAGACCACACGCCGAACAGATGCGGTCGTCCTTTTCGTTAGCCGCAATGAAGTGGAAACCCTGCGCCGGCACTCGACGTGGTGCCTCCAAGTCGTTCATCTTGATCCGTCAGACAAGCTAGTCGCGTTGAGCTGGATTCCCGGGGAGGTGTTGCTACAGGGGGCGCCCAATGACGGGGACATCGGGACATGGCAGTCAATGAAGTTGGTGCTGCCCGGGCACGCGCTTCGGTCAGGAGCGGCTCCTCAAATATCCGCGCTGCTTAACGGATGATCGAGCCACGCGAACACGGCGAACTCTGTATCTGTTGCTTGAACGGGAAACGGCTCCCGACCAGCTGCGGTCAGTCGGCTGGATCTACCCTGGCCACCCAAACCTCTCCCCCGAACTCACCTGCTGCGCCACCCGCCGCAACGCCAACAACAACGGCTCAACCAGCACCGACCCCAATACGACGTACCGCACCGCTGCCTCCGCAGACTCGCCCGGCACCCCGGCGATCTCCGCCTCCGCAATCCGTCGCATCGACGCGAGGTACTCCGTCATCGCTGCATCCGGAACGGTGAACCCGACACGCTCCAACCCCTGCAGCGCCCGCGCAACCGCGTGCAGCACGGCCTCGTCGCACATCCCCGGCTTCCACCCGAGCCCTGCGACAAGAGCCTCCGCGTCCGTCAGATCCAAGGACTCATCCACCGGCGGAGTGATCGCCGCATGCGCCATCCCGAGCAGGTTGTGGGCGTTCTCCGGCGGCTCGTCGAGCGCGGCCAGCACCCGCCGCGTCTCGGCGATGCTCACCCCCGCATCGAGCAGCGCCCGGATCACCCGCAGCCGCTCCACGTGCCTCTCGCCGTACGCGGCCTGAGTCGGCGCACTGCGCTCGCCCTCGGGCAGCAGGCCCTCACGCAGGTAGTACTTGATCGTTGGCACGGTCACGCCGGTCTGGGCTGACAGTTCGGAAATTCTCATGGCCACCTCTTGACTTCGATAGTAGCGCTATCCATTATGGATAGTGACACTATCTAATCAAGGAGCCACCATGTCGAAAGTCATCACGGGCCGCATGACCCACCGCCACGAGGGCGAGCTCGTCGTGTTCCACATCGGGATGCAGATCAACCGCTGGTGGCGCCCCGACCTGTGGATGCCGGCCTTCTTTGCCATGCCGGGGATGCTGCGCGAACTCAGCACCGACCCCGACTCGGGCATGCTCGGCTACCACCTGCTCTTCGGTTCGGGCGGACCCTACGTCGTGCAGTACTGGTCATCCGTCGACAAGCTCTACGCCTACGCGTCCAGCCCGAACCAGGAACACCGACCCGCCTGGACCGCCTTCAACCGCGCAGCCCGCAAGGCTCCGGGAGCGGTGGGCGTCTGGCACGAGACCTTCCGCGTCGACACCGCCGAGAGCGTGTACGTCTCGACGAAGCCGATGGGACTACCGAAGGCCACGGAGCTCGTCGAGGTGCCGCGGCGTCAGGACCGGGCGCAGGCGCGGTTCGCGGAGGGGCGGACGGTAGCCGGATAGTGATAGCCGAATGCCGATCACAGTGGGACGACACGTGATGCCGCGGTCCACGCTGTCCGAGCTATCCGGACCTCCGACGGCTCGTCTCAGCCTCTACGCTGAAGACGACTTTGAGCCGCTTCTCGAGTTCTGTTGACCACTTGAACCAGTCGTCGACCTCGTCCATTGGGTTCCCGTGCGGATCGTAATCTCCAAGAGAGTTGCGGCTCACCAGGTGTTCATGATTGGGACCGAGATAGCCCCGGTACGGGTAAGCATCCTGCCGCGCTGCTTCTAAGTGCTCGCGCGTTGTCTTCGTGAAGTAGCTTTGGTCCCTGACCCAGTGACCCTCTGCCTCCGCAGCAAAGTCCCGGATGGCTCGATGGAAGTTCCACATCGCTCTCGATGCCGTCGCCTTGGCAGCGTCCTTCGCCAACCTCTTTTGGGTACCACTAGAGATCAGCGCTCCAAGCAGGCCGCCGAGCAGCCCTGCCACGAGCGACACCGACACAGTCACCCAATCGACTACTTGGTCATGATTTGGTGCAACAAATGACGGGGTGGGAGACACGGCCGCAGCGATGGCGAGTTGGTCGAACACCTTAGGACTCTATCCGCCCGACCCGACGCCGATCCGTTTCAGGAATGTAGATCTGCGAGGGATAGGCGTTGGTTCATCCAGGGTGCGCTCGTAGACAGCAATCCATGCGGTTGCAACCCCGCGCACGCGGCTCGACCACGCGCTCAGCGCGATCGCGACGAAAGTCGCGACCAGCAGCAACATCACGATCCCTTGCGCCCAGCCCATCAGTCCGTCCGCGAGCGCGTTGGGGTCGTCGACAATTGAAGTGACGGCATGAGCCCACCGGTCGGCCTGCGCTGTTGACCCGCCGTCCTTGTCTTCGGCAGGCGCGGCGTAGAGGCTCCAATACGCGAGCCCACCCTGTGCCCAGATTCCGTAGACCGCGAGAAGCATCGTGCCGAACAAGCTGATCGTCGGCACCAGGGCGAGGACACCGTTCGACCAAGTACTTGGAGATTGGCCATTCGCGCGTCTATGGAGCTCTGCGAGTGCGACTAACTGCTCATCGGCAGTCGCCTTCTTGAACGCCCGCACCCTCTCAGGCACCCTGGTGAGATCACGATGGACGTGGCCGGATGTCATGCGTCGAACTCTAACTCCTTCGACGCGCCCCTCGCCCCCGCGAAGTCTTCTTGGGCAGGCAGCCCGCAAGGCACCGGGAGCGGTCGGCGTCTGGCACGAGACCTTCCGCGTCGACACCGAGAGCGTCTACGTCTCGACCAAGCCGATGGGTCCGCCGAAGGCCACGGACTCGTCGAGGTCGACTGATCGCCTTGACAACTCCCGACCTGGGATACCTTGACCGCATGACCTCAAGATGGATCCCGCCAGTCGGGCTCGTCATCGTCGGCGCCTCCCTGCTCGCCTGCAGCAGCCCCGCGGGGGATCCGGGCCTCGAGATTCCGGTCGGCTTCGAACTTGAGGATCTTCACTTACCCGACGTGTGGATCTCGACGCCGGTACAAGGCGGGACCGACTGCGGTACAGGCCCGCTTCACGATTGCTGGACCGTCGACATGCTCATCGAATCAGACTGCGACGGATACGTATTGCTTGGTTTTGAAGAGTACAGGGCTGAAGGGGCGGTGCTCGAAAGATACGAGCGCCTGGCCGCACGCACGTCCGGTCCCGGAGGAACGGAGACATTCAGTTGGAGTTCGGAGTTTTTCAATAGCGATGTCATCGCCAGCATCTCCGTTACCAAAGCGGAATGCGTTGGAAAGATTTAGAAAAGCGGATGGCCCTGTTGGAGCCAGACCCCAATGAAGCTAAACAGGCGCGAGCCGCCCAACCGGCGCGCGGGCCAATGACACTCAGGGCTGGGCAGCGTAACGTCTTACACCTTGGTTGGGTTGATCGGACAGGAGCAACGATATGAAGATCGCCGCAGCTTGCGTCGCAGCAATCGGAGGCGTCAGCGGATCCACCGCTGGGGAGTGCGCGGCAAAGGCGACGGTCTCATGACGACTCAACGCGTCCGCGGCACTGCGCTCGAGCGGACGATCGTCGTGGCAATGATCCTCGTCGGCGGGGCGCTGCCAGTCGCCGCCAACGCGCCCCTGTTCCAGGACGTCGTGTGGGTCTTCTGGCTCGCAGCCCTCGTGCTCATGCTCGGCGCGCTGACTCTGGTGCTGCGCATCATCTGGCGCGAACGACGCTCCCGCGAATCCTAATTCCGGATCCCAGAACCCGTCCCGCCCACTCACTCAGTGGCGGGGCGGTTCACCGTTCGCCTACCCCGCAATCCCCCGCAGCAACCGCACCACCGTCTCCTCGACCCGCTCCGCACTCAACGGCTGCCCGATCAACGCGGAGTACGACGCCATCGCGATGAACTGGTCCGCGATCGCGGCGGCATCCACATCCGCCCGCACATCCCCGTCGGCACGCCCGCGCGACACCCGCTCGGCCACCCACTCGCGGATCGGCGACGCCAGCCGCTCGTTCAAGACCAACCCGAGCTCGGGATCAGCCGCCGTCACCTCGATGAGCGCCCGAGCCAGCGCGACGCCCTCGGGTCGAGCCAACCCGTCAGACATCGCCGAGAACCACGCCCGCAGATCCGCCCCGAGGTCGGCCGTAATCGGCACCGCGACATCCGACCCTGGCACTGATCCTTCGAGCAGCGCCTCACCGAGGATCGCGGCCTTCGACGGCCACCACCGGTAGATCGTCTGCTTCGAGACCTCCGCCGACTCGGCGAGCCCCTCGATCGTCACGGCCTCATACCCGTCTGCGGCGAGCGCGCGCCGCATCGCCTCCAGCACGGATTGACGGGCTTTTTCACTACGAGGACGGGGCACCTTTCGAGCGTACTCAGGCGTACACTGGAATATAAGTAGACGCACCGTTGCGAAACTCGAACAAGGAGAAAGAGCATGGCCCTCACCGCACACTCCACCATCGGCGACTGGATGAACGACCCGACCGGCGGGCCCCTCATCCGCGCACTCTTCGAGCAGACCGGTGCCGACCCCGAACTCCTCACCCCCGTGCTGGGCCTGCCCCTGCAGCAGCTCGTCGCGATGAGCCAGGGCCAGCTCCCCCAGTCGGTCGTCGACGACCTGGTGCGCGCGGCCAACGGCGGCGAGATCCCCGAAGACGACGAGTCCGAGGGCTGGAACGAGAAGGTGACTGCCGGCCGCTTCGCCGGCAAGACCGTGATCGTCACGGGCGCCGCCTCCGGCATCGGCAAGGCCACCGCCTCCCGCATCGCCCGTGAAGGCGGGCGCGTCATCGCCAGCGACATCGCCGCCGAGAAGCTCGACGCTCTCAAGTCCGAGCTCCCGGATGCCGACATCGTCACGGTCGCCGGCGACCTCACCAAGCAGGAGGCCATCGACGCCGTCATCGCCGCCGCGGGCGACCGCATCGACGGCCTCGCGAACGTCGCCGGCATCAACGACGACTTCTCCCCCGCGGGCGAGACCCCGGATGCCGTCTGGGACCGCGTCATCGCGATCAACCTCACCGCTCCGTTCAAGCTCATGCGCGCGGTCATCCCCGTCATGGAGGCCGCCGGTCGCGGCGCCATCCTCAACGTCTCGAGCGAAGCCGGCCTGCGCGGAAACTCCTCCGGCAACGCCTACACGGCCAGCAAGCACGGCATCATCGGCGTCACCAAGTCGGCCGCCTTCATGTACGGGCCGAAGGGTATCCGCGTGAACTCCGTCGCCCCGGGCGGCGTCGCCACCGGCATCCCGATGCCCCCGAACATGTCCGAGTACGGCTCCGGCCGCCTGGCTCCGTTCCAGCAGGCGATCCCGACCGTCGCGACGGCCGAGCACCTGGCGGCATCCATCACGTTCCTGCTGTCGGACGACGCCGTGAACATCAACGGCGCCGTCCTCGCCTCCGACGGCGGATGGTCGGTGCAGTAACCCGCACCCGCGAAACCAACGCCCCCGCCGACCCGAACGGCGGGGGCGTTTCGCGTTCCGAGGCAGGCTCTTTCGGCACGCCCCGATGACTGCCGTGCCCGCCTCGCGGCGGAGCGATGTCTACGAGTAGGTCAAGCCGAAGAAGGTGGACCCGAGCATGAGGGTCAGGACGGCGACGATCGCGCTGACGGCTCTCACCCACGCCGTTCCGCGGCGCACGGCGACCACACCGGAGAGGACCGCAGCGATCATCGTCGCGAAACTCAGGTAGCGGATGGTGAGATCCGGCAGTGCCGCCGCTGTCGCGATGCCCGCAAGAAGTGCGAGAGCGGCAGCGACCGCTGGGACCACGAGACGGCTCCCCACGTGCGGTCGGGTGCGGATGACCCCACTCCTCTGCCCTGAGACACTCATGCTCACTCCCCCCATCAGCCTGACAATCGACGCGGCCAGGATCCCATGTCGTCGGCGCGGTGGCAACAGGCGGTCATGGTGGGACGCCGAGGGCTCCGCACCCTATCGACCCGGATGCAAGGGGGCTGAGGCCCGCACTCGTCGCCCTTACACTCGACCGCATGCTGAAGCTCGCATCGATCGTGATCCGCGTCACGGATCTCCCCGCACAGGCCCGCTTCTGGAAAGCGGCCCTCGACTACGTCGAACGCGACCCGGCGGAAGACGACTGGGTCGTGCTGAAACCCCGCGACGCCGACGCCCCGTGCATCGCCCTCGACGCCCACCGCTCCGAACGCGTGCTGCCGCCGCGCATCCACCTCGACATCTACGCCGAGGATCAGGCCACCGAAGTGCGCCGGCTCACCGAGCTGGGCGCCCGCGAGGTGCACTGGGACAACCGCCCGGCCGACGCCGACTACGTGATCATGGAAGACCCCGAAGGCAACCGGTTCTGCATCGTCGACCGCCCCGACTGGTCGGGATGGGAGCGCGACTGACGACCGCTCAGACCGCGGCGTCGGGCACGGTCTCGTCCACGACCGCCGGCGTCCGATCCCGCTCCACGAGCATCCGCACCACCGTGCCGACGACGCCGATCACGAGCGCCACGATCACCGGCTGCCACACCTCGGCGAGCACCATCGGGAACACCCCCACCGACGCCCTCATCATCTCGGGAACGTCGCCGTCGAGCACCCGCATGCCGAGTCCGTACTGGATCGCCGTGAACAGCGCCGGTACGACCCACACCGCGAGGAGACCGACCACCCAGACCACGATCCGCCAGGCCGGCCGCACTCCACACCACACCAGCGCCGCACCGACGACGATCGCCGGCAGCCAGGGCGACAGATAGGGCAGGAACACCGGCGGGAATGCGTCGCCTGTGACGGCCAGGAAACAGCGGCCCACCCAGTTGGCGAACGGCACCGCCGCGAGCACGACGCCGAGAGCGACAACGCCGACCGAGCGCCGCGATGTCATCCAGAAGCCCAGCTGCGCGAGGAGAATCGCCGCGACCACACCGCCGAGGAGCCCGGCGAAGTAGAGCGTCACCCGACTGTCACCACCGCGACCGAGCCCGAGCCCGCCGGCCAGCACCGCGAAGCTCTGCACCACCGCGATCACGTGCGCGAGCAGCACCCCGAGCGCCGCGGGCCACACGGCGATCGCACGACGGCGCGCCACGAAGTGCACCGTGAACCCGGCGAAGACCCCGCCGAGCAGCAACAACGAGAAGAGCAGCGTCACGAAGTACTGACTCAGCGGCAGCAGCACGAACGGCATGTCCTCCGGCATCGTCGCCGACGCCCAGAGGTTCTGCAGCGGAAGGATGCCGCCGCCGATCAACCACGGCAGAATCCCCAGCACACCCCCGCCGACGCCGATCGCGAAGGGCAGGGCGCGAGCGCGCGCATCGACGGGTGGCGATATTTCGGTCATGGGGAGACCCTGCCAGACGGAGCCCGCCGCTCAGGGAAGGCGCGACCGAATCCTCGCGCAGACGACGGCACCGCCGCCTGCCGATCCGGCCTCTGCTCAGACCTGGCCGGGGCGACCGTCCCGCGCCATCGCCTGCCGATGCGAGGTGAGCGCCGCACGCACGGCCGAGTAGATCACCAGCCAGGTGATGAGGACGCCGATGAGGATCACGGCAGACCAGAACAGGATGATGAGGAGGATGCTGTCGCCGAACATGGCCTCAGGATGCCGCAGTCACGCCGCCCCGGGCGTCAGACTCCCCGCATCCGCTGCACAGCCGCCCGCACCAACGCCGCATTCCCCGGCGCACTGCTGCCGTCGGGAAGCAACAGAGTGTCTTCCAAGCCGATCCGCGAATCCAGGCCGAGCTCGACCGCGAGGTCGAACACCGGCCACGTCGAGCCCTCTTCACCGTGCAGCAGGATGGGCAGGTCGGGCTCCTCGAGCGACACGTGCGCGATCATCGCCTCGGCGTGCTCACGAACGGTCTCGGTCGGCTCGTCGGGCAGCTCGATCAGCACGCGCAGGCACCGGTCGCGCACGGGCGAGCGCTTCCACACCTCGAAGCCCGCCGCATCCCACAACCCCGCCTCGACCGCCACCCCACGCCGCAGCAGCAGGGCCGCCACCTCGTCGGCACCGGATTCATGCCAGTTGACGGATGCGTGGTCGGGCAGCTCCGTCCACGACTCGATCGCGGCCAGACGACGCTCGACGGCGGGCTCGGCCCACTCCCCGGTCGTCACTCCGACCGGCACGCCCGGCGCGGCTTGACGGACAGCCCACACCCACCGGGCCACATCGTCGGCGGTCAGGCTGTCGCGCCCTGCCGCGTCCTTCGGGTGCACATGCACCTCGCGCGCACCGGCTGCCACGGCCCGTGCGGCATCATCGGCGACCACGCCGGGGTCGAGGCTCAACCACGGATGCTCCGCGGGATCCCTGGCGCCGTTGACACATGCCTGCAACAGCATCCGCCCCTCGGAACCGGCTGCGCGCGCACCCTCGGACGGCACGCTCATCCGATCAGGTCGCGCGGGTGCCGCTCGTACGCGCTCTCGTCCTTCGAGGGACCCTCTTCGGTGCGCACCGTGTGCGCGACCTGGCGCGCCATCGCCGCACCACGAGCGGCCTTCACCGCATCGGCCTCGGTCTCGAAGCTCGCGCCCAACGTCTGCGATTCACCCTCGATGCGGTTGAACCAGATGCCATTGCGATGGAAAGTCTCGATATCACCTGCGGCCATGCGGGATCCCTTCTCTCGACTTCCTTTCTACGGCACACGACCGACACCCGCAGAGCCCCTTGACACCCTCCGCAGACGTGTCCGATGCAGTCGCCTCAGCCGCCGAAGCCGGCCCGCCGCACCGCATCGCCCATCGCCGCGAACGCCTCTTCGAGGATCGGGCGCGGGGTCGCGAACACGACCCGGACGAAGCCCTCCGCACCGTGCCCGAGCAACCGGCCTTCGGTGAGCACGACCCCGGCCTGTTCGCGGAAGAACTCCGCCGGCGGACCGGGGATGCCGAGCGCGCGGGTGTCGATCCAGCCGATGTACGTGGCATCGGGCACCCGGTACACGGTGCCGGGCAGATGCTCCGCCACGAGTGAGGTGAGCTTCCGCCGCGACCCGTCGAGGTACTCGAGCACGTCCGACAGCCAGGGCTTGCCCTCGCGATACGCGGCCGTCGAGGCCACGACGCCAAGGGTTGACGCCCCATGCTGCACCGCGAATCCGAACCGTTTGTACAGCTGCTGATCCGCATCGTTCGAGGTGATGAGCTGCGCGGTCTTCAGCCCCGGGATGTTCCACGCCTTCGACGCGCTCGTCCCCGTCACGGTGTGTGCGGCCGTCGCCTCCGACACCGACGCGTACGGGACGAAGGGCGCCCCGTCGTAGCGCAGCGGCGCGTGGATCTCATCCGCGAACACCCGCCCGCCGTGCCGCTCGACGACCTCGGCGATCGCCTCGAGCTCTTCCCGACCGACGATCGTTCCGGTCGGGTTGTGCGGGTTGCAGAGCACGAGCGTCCGCGCCCCCGCGGCGAACGCCTCGTCGATGCGCTGCAGGTCGTGCTGCCAGCGTCCGTCGACCTCCACACCCGGAACCTCGATCACCGGATGCCCGATCGCCGGCAGATATGTCAGGAACGGCATATAGGCCGGAGTCGGCACGATCACCGGCGAGCCAGCGGGTGCATACTCCTGCACCGCGACCCCGAGTGCGGCCATCACATCCGACACCGGGTGCACGCGCTCCGGGTCGACGGCCCACCCGTACTCGCTCTGCATCCACCCCGCCGTGGCCTCGCCCAGCTCCGCGGCCTGCGGCGGTGAGAGGTATCCGAGGTTCTCATCGTCGACCGCCCGGTGCAGCGCCGCGGCGATCTCGGGCGCGACGCCGAAGTCCATCTCCGCCACCCACGCCCCGATACGACCGGGGTGCAGACTCCACTTCCGGCTCTGCGGCCTGTCGAGGAACAGGCGGGTGCGTTCGTCGAACGGATGCGGGGAGGCGTGTGCGGTCATGGTCGTGGGTTCGCGCCAGCTCAGCCGACGGCATCCGTACAGGACAGGCGCGGGGCACGGATCTCGGGCACGGGAAACTCCATTCACAGCGGGGTCCGACCAATCTACGGACGCCCCGTCGCGGTCGCACTTCGCGTTTCCGTCCGTGACGGAGGGCGCGGCATCCCGCGACGGCCCCGCGGATCGCGGAGCCCGCTGGTAACGTTCCCTAGATCGCAGGCATGACACCTCGGAGGGCAGTGATGAGCGAACGAGCGCGCCGCCCGACCGTGAAAGAGGTCGCGACCCGAGCGGGCGTCAGCCCCATGACCGTCTCGCGCACGCTCTCGGGCGGACTCAACGTCAAACCCGACGTGCAGCAGCGCGTCATGGAAGCCGTCGCCGAACTCGGCTACCACCGCAACGAGAACGCCCGCAGCATCCGTCCCGGCCACAGCAGCGGACTCATCGGCGTCGCGATCACGAACATCGCCAACCCGTACTACAGCACCTTCGCGCTCGGCGTCGAAGAGGAGGCCGCGCTCACCGGCCGCCGCATCCTGCTCGGCAACACGTCGGAGGATGCCGCGCGCGAAGCCGACCTCGTCGGCGACTTCCTCGGCCGCCGAGTCGACGGACTCATCGTCGTGCCCGCCGGACCCACCTCCGCCCACCTCGCGCACTCGCAGAGCCAGGGCGTACCCGTGGTCCTCGCCTCGCGCCGCATCGACGGACTCGCGGTCGACAGCGTCGTGCTCGCCGACGACGACGGCGCGCACCGCGGCACGATCGCGCTCATCGACCACGGCCACACCCGCATCGGCTACCTCGGCAATGCGCTGTCGATCTTCACCGGTGAGCGCCGCTACGCCGGCTTCGTGCGGGCACTCGAAGAGCGCGGACTCGCCGTCGACCCGAGCATCGTCGCCGCGAACCAGCAGACCGTCGACCAGGCCCGCGAAGCCACCCGGGCACTGCTCGACCTCGAGCATCCGCCCACCGCCATCTTCTGCGCGAACAACCGCAACGCCATCGGCGCGCTCAAGGAGATCAGCGCCCAGCTCAACGCCGGGTCCCGCGCCGCGGCCGACTTCCCCGAGATCATGAGCTTCGACGACTTCGAGCTCGCCGAGCTGTCGCCCGTGCCCATCAGCGTGATCGACCACGACCCCCGCGAACTGGGCCGCACGGTCACCCGCCTGCTGCTCGACCGCCTCGACGGCGGGGACCGGGACGCCGCGCCGCGCGAGGTCGAGCTCCCGGTCTCGCTCCGCAGCGTGCGCTGACCTCCTCCGCGCCCAGGCACCTCCGTCCGGGCACCCGCTCCATCCGGACACCACTTGCATGACTCCACGCCGGATGCATGAGTGATTACCGACGCACTGTCATGCAGGTGGCCGCGGGGTCATGCAGGTGCGCTGATGAGGTGTCGCTCCGCTCCGTGCGCTGAGCCCGGAACTCCCCGCATCCGGCCGGGTGTTGACACCCTCACATCCCGTTGATAACGTTACCAATCATCGACGAGGCGGTCGGATGAGGCGACGAGGAGGCCGGATGGAGCTGTGCATCGATTTCGGGGGCACCAAGATCAAGCTCGCCGTGATCGACGGCAACCGTGTCGTCGCCTCGGGCAGCATCCCCGTGCTCGGCAGCCCGGCCGACCTGGCCGCCGCCGCCGCCGAAGCCCGCCGACTCCTGACCGAGACCACGGGCCCCGCGGATGCCGTGGGCATCGCCGTCCCGGGCGTCGTCGACCCGACCAGCGGACGGATGCTGCACGCCAACGCGAAGTACGACTTCCTCGAGGGCCTCGACCTGAACAGCTGGGCGCTCACCGAGTTCGGTCTCTCCGCCGCGGTCGAGAACGACGCCAGGGCCGCCCTGATCGGCGAGACCTTGACGGGCAGTGCAGCCCGCGAGGGCGATGCGGTGCTCGTCACCCTCGGCACCGGCATCGGCACCGCGGCCATGATCGACGGCCTGCCCCTGCGCGGACGCACCGGGCACGCAGGCATCCTCGGCGGACACCTCACGGCCGACCTCGACGGCCCGATATGCCCGTGCGGGAACATCGGCTGCGGCGAGGCGCTGGCGAGCACCTGGGCGCTCCCCTCCGGCACCACCATGACCGAGGTCTTCACGACCGACGCGCACCCCGGCATCCGCGACCGCTTCCTGCACGTGTGGGGCGCGGTCGTCACCTCGCTCGTGCACTCGTACGACCCGGCGGTGGTGATCCTGTCCGGCGGGATCCTGCGCGCGGGCGATGCGGTCCGCGCCCCGATCGAGGCCCACGTGCGCGCACACCTCTGGCCCTCGATGACGCCGCCGCTCTTCGTCGTCCCACCCGATCCCGAACTCTCCGTCGCCCGCGGACTCAGCGTCCTCGCCCGCGCCACGACCATTCACACCGCCACACCGCAGGAGGAACAGTGACCACCCCGATCAGCGACATGCACGAAGGGCACACGACCCGAGGTCGCTACGACACCCAGCCCACCGTGGCGCTCCCTCCGGGCGAGCGCATCCTCCGCGGCGCCGAGGGTTGGACCGCCGCCGCCGAGCTGGCCGAGGCCTGCGCCCGCGTGACCGGCACCGCCCCCGTGCTGCTGGTGGATGCCTACCCGGGAGTCGATGTCCCCGCCCTCACGACCGCCGTGCGCGACGCCCTGCCGGACTGGACCGTGGTCGACGTCGAGACCGCGGCCCGCCCGGTCGCCGAGGTCGAGCAGCTGATCGCCCCGAACCTCACCGACGACCGCGTCTTCGGCGTGATGAGCCACTTCACGCTGACCGACTTCTACGACGCCGCGAAGCTCGACGCCCTCGCCGGCAGCATCACGCAGAGCCCCACCGTCGTGATCGGCTGGGGTTCCGCGCTCCTCGCCCCGCGCCTCGACGGCGCCGCAGCGACCGTGCTCGTCGACATGGCCCGCTGGGAGATCCAGCTGCGCCAGCGCAAGGGCGCGACGAACTGGCGCGCCGAGAACGCCTCGGAAGACAACCTGCGCAAGTACAAGCGCGGCTTCTTCGTCGAGTGGCGCGTCGCCGACCGGCACAAGCGCAGCCTGTTCGACACGGTCGACTTCGTGCTCGACGGCAACGCGATCGCGCCGGCCGAACAGCATCCGGACTCCCCCGAAGCCGGCATGATCACCGGCACCGCATTCCGCCAGGCACTGAAGGATGCGGCGCACCGGCCGTTCCGCGTCGTGCCGTTCTTCGACCCCGGAGTCTGGGGTGGACAGTGGATGAAGAACCTCATCGGCCTCGACCCCTCGAAGGACAACTACGCGTGGTGCTTCGACTGCGTGCCCGAGGAGAACTCGCTGCTGCTGGAGGGAGAGGGCGGCGTGATCGAGATCCCCGCCCTCGACCTGGTCTTCCGCCGCCCGGTCGACCTGCTCGGCGCGAAGACGTTCTCGCGCTTCGGCGCCGAGTTCCCGATCCGCTTCGACTTCCTCGACACGATGGACGGCGGCAACCTCAGCCTGCAGGTGCACCCGCTGACCGACTACATCCAGAACACCTTCGGCATGCACTACACGCAGGACGAGAGCTACTACATGCTCGACGTCGGCGACGACGCGGTGGTGTACCTCGGCACCAAGGAGGGCATCGACCGCACCGAGATGCTGCAGGATCTGGCGACGGCGCAGGACGGCGAGCATCCGTTCCCCGCCGACAAGTACGTCAACTCGTTCCCGGCCCGCAAGCACGACCACTTCGCCATCCCGGCCGGCACCGTGCACTGCTCAGGCGCGAACTCGATGGTGCTGGAGATCTCGGCGACGCCGTTCATCTTCACCTTCAAGCTCTGGGACTGGGGCCGCGTCGGCCTCGACGGCATCCCCCGCCCCGTGCACCTCGACCACGGCGCCCGCAACATCCAGTGGGACCGCGACACCACGTGGGTCGGCGACAACCTGATCGACCAGGTGCAGACGATCCGCACCGACGGCGACGTGATCGAAGAGAGCACGGGCCTGCACGAGCTCGAGTTCATCGAGGTGCGCCGGCACTGGTTCACCGGCGGCGCCGACCACGACACCGAGGGCACGGTCAACGTGCTCAACCTGGTCGAGGGGGATGAGGTGCAGGTCGTCAGCCCGACCGGCGCCTTCGAGCCCTTCGTCATCCACTACGCCGAGACGTTCATCGTCCCGGCCGCCGTGGGGGCGTACCGGATCGAGCGCACCGAGAACTCGCGCAGCGCCCGCTTCGCGACCGTCAAGGCCTACGTGCGCGGCTCGCGCACGAGCGACAACTGAACACGGAAACCGCACACAGCAACCCGAACGCAGCACCCGCAATGACGCACCATCCGCGAGGATCCCGCGAGGGAATCCCTTGCACCGCACTCATCACCTTGGTAGCGTGAATCCAGATTTATGGTAACGATACCAAACGAACAAGGGAGTTCTGAATGATTTCGCGACGCACGATCGCCGCTGCCGCGGCCGGTCTCCTCCTCGGCACCCTGGCCCTCGCCGGGTGCTCCGGCGACTCCGGATCCGGAGACGCCGGCGAGGTGACCGGCACGCTCAACTTCTACACCGACAAGGCGGCGTGGAAGCCCGACTTCGAGTCGCTCAACGAGGTCAGCGGCGAGGCCGTCGACATCACCCTCAAGACCACCGGCTACTCGGATGCGAACCAGTACGACGCCTTCATCAAGCAGTCGTTCCGCACCGACAAGTCGCCCGGCCTGTTCACCTGGCACACCGGCGACTCGCTCAAGCAGCTGGTCGACGAAGGCCTGGTGGCCGAGACCACCGACATCTGGACCAAGGCCGTCGACGAGGGCTGGGTGAGCGAAGACCTGCGCGACAGCTACACCTTCGACGACAAGCAGTACTGCGTGCCGATGAACATCGCCTACTGGATCATGTTCTACAACAAGGCCGCCTTCGCCGACAACGGCATCGAGGTGCCCACCAGCTGGGACGAACTGAACGATGCCGCCGAGACGCTGAAGGATGCCGGGGTCACCCCGTACTACCAGACCAGCGTGCTCTTCACGTTCCAGTGGTTCCAGCACCTGGTCGCCTCGACCGACCCCGACCTGTACGCCGGGCTCACCACGGGCGACGTGAAGTACACCGACCCCGAGATCGTCGACGTCATGAACGTGTGGCTCGAGGAGCAGGAGGCCGGCTGGTTCAGCGACGCGGGCAGCACCACCGATCCCGCGGTCGGCCTCAAGCAGGGCGACTACGCCATGATCAACTTCGGCACGTTCTTCGCGGGCAACCTCGAGGGCGCGGGCATGACCACCGACGACTACGGGATGTTCGCGATCCCGGCCGTCAACGACGACCTCGACGCCACCCCGGTCGCCGTGGAATCGGGCCCGATCTGCACCGCCGAGAACTCGAAGCAGCGCGACCTCGGTCTCGCCTACGCCGAGTGGTGGATGTCACCCGACGCGCAGACCGCCTGGAACGACGCCCACGGAGACGTGGCGTTCAACCCGAAGGCGAAGGTCGCGGACCCCGCTCTCGCCGAGCTGGGTACCACCATCGCCGGCGACGACTACATGCTGTACGACCGGTTCTTCGAGGCGATGCCGACCGAGATCGTGACCACCGCGATCGAGCAGTTCGGCGCCTTCAACGCCAACCCCGGCGACCCGATGCCGTTCCTGGAGAAGATCCAGGCCACGGCTGACAAGTACTGGGCAGAGCAGGAGTAAGCGTCGGATGGCGCATCAGAAGTCGCCGTACCAGTGGTCCGCCCGGGGCTTCATCGCCCCGGGCGTGATCCTGGTCGCGGTCCTGCTCTACCTCCCCCTGCTGTGGACGGTGTTCCTCAGCTTCACGAAGTACAACGGCCTCGGCAGCCCCGACTGGATCGGGCTCGACAACTACGTCGAGATGTTCACCGACGGCGACTTCGTGGGCTCGGCGATGAACACCGTGCTCTGGGTGATCGGCACCCTGATCATCCCGGTCGGCATCGGCCTGGCGATCGCCCTGCTCACCTGGAACCTCGGCGGCGGCATCTGGCTGCGCCTCCCCTTCCTCATCCCCTACGCCCTCTCCGGCATCGGCGTCGGCGTGGTGTGGTCGTTCATCCTATCCTCCGGCGGGGCGCTCGATCAGGCCCTCGCCGCCTTCGGCGTGACCGACCCGCCGCGGTGGCTGCTGGATGCTCCGCTCAACACGATCGTCATGATCATCGCCTCGTCGTGGCAGGGCGTCGGCGTGAACGCGCTGCTGTTCACCATCGGCCTGCAGGCCATCCCGAAGGAGCCGCTCGAGGCCGCCCGCATCGACGGCGCCGGCGGCGTGCGCCTGTTCACCAGCATCCTCTGGCCGATGCTCCGCCCGCTCACGGCGGTGGTCGTCGGGCTCTCGATCGTCGCGAGCCTGAAGACCTTCGACATCGTCTGGGGCATGACCAAGGGTGGTCCGGGCACCGTCTCGGAGACCCTCGCGCTGACGATGTACAAGGAGACGTTCGTGAACAGCGACTACGGGCTCGGCTCGGCGATCGCGGTGTTCCTCACCGTCATCACCCTGGTCGCGTCGGTGCTGTACCTGCGTCAGCAGCTCTCCCCGAAGAAGGAGATGTGATGTCGAAGATCATCCGCACCGCCGTCCTCGTCATCCTCGGAATCGTGTGGCTGCTGCCCGCGTACCTCCTCGTCGTGAACGCGATGAAGGACCCGATGACCTTCACCTCGAAGGAGTCGTGGATCCCCACAGAGTTCCACCTGTTCGAGAACTTCGCCGACGCGTTCGAGCTCTCGGGCCTCGGCGACAGCATCCTCAGCACCCTCATCTACTCGATCGTCTCACCGACCATCGCCGTGCTCGTGGGCGCCGCGGCCGGGTACGCGATCGTGGCCCTGCGGCTCAAGCGCGGCTTCCTGTGGTTCGTCGTGATCTTCGGCGGCACGGTGTTCCCGCTGCAGATGGTGCTGCTGCCCCTGTTCGACGCATACTCGCGCATCGGACTCTTCGACACCCGCGTGGGCATGGTGATCATCTACACGGTGATCTCGATCCCGTTCTCGGCCTTCGTCATGCGCAACTTCTTCACCGGTGTCGCGCACAACGTGTTCGAGGCCGCGGTGCTCGACGGCGCCACCACCTGGCGCATCTTCGTGCGGCTGTACCTGCCGATGGCGTCGAGCGCGCTGGTCGCGATCTTCATCCTGCAGGCGACGTTCGTGTGGAACGACCTGCTGCTCGGCCTCACGCTCAGCCAGTCCGACGACATCCGCCCGATCATCACGACCCTGTCCGGCATGCAGAGCACCTATGGCGGCGCGCAGATGTCGGTCGTGCTCGCCGCGGCCGTGCTCGTCTCGCTCCCCACAGTGGTGCTGTTCCTCTGCACGCAGCGGTTCTTCGCCAAGGGCCTCGCGCTCGGCCAGTACTGACCCCTCTCCCGCCCCTCGCCCCGCCCCTCGAAAGGCATCATGCATCCGCTCATCCCCACCGTCGAGGACCTCGCCGCCGATGCGGTCACCCACCACTACGACGACATGATCGCGCCGACCGGCCTCACGAACATGTTCGGCACCGTGCGCGTCGACCACGACCTGACCGCGATCAGCGCGGTGCAGTTCCCTCCCGTGTCGCAGGGCCTCACCCAGACCGCGGTGCTGTTCGTCGACGGCCGGCTGTTCGCGTCGTACGGCGTGCCCGTGACGCACGAGTGGCGGGCGGACCGGGTGGTGCGGCGGGCGACCGTCGGTGAGCTCGAGATCGAGACGACGACGGTGTGTGTGCCGGGGAAGACAGCGGTGGCGATCGACATCGCCGTGCGGAACACCGGATCGCAGGATCGGGAGGTGCGGATCGGGCTCTCCGCGGCCGCCCGGGTCACGCGCTCGCAGGAGGCCTGGCTCGACGCGGAGTCGCCCTCCGAGCGCGACACCGCGACCGTCGACGGCGAGCGCCTGCTGTTCTCGTCGGCGGATGCGGCGGCCTGGAGCGCGCAGGGACTGGCGGGCGGATCGGCGGCGCTGAGCGGAGTGGCCTCGCTTCCCGAGGCGTTCGACACCGGCATCGGCGGGAACGGCCGCGGCGGCGAGCTGTCGGTGGCGCTCGCCGTGCCGGCCGGGGGCGTCGCGCGCACGGCCTACGTGCAGGCGGTCGGGATCTCCCGCGACGATGCCGCGCGCACCTATGACGCCGTGATGGCCGACGTGCCCGGTGCGGTCGCCGCGGCCGAGGAGTTCTGGAACCGGCAGCTGCACGCCGCCTTCGACCCCGACGACGGGGAGTTCTCCGGGGCGCTGCCCGTGCTCGAGACGGCATCCGTGCCGCTGCGCCGCCTGTACTGGTGGGCGGTGCTCGGCGTGATCTGGTTCCGCCGCGACTTCGCCGGGAACGTGCTCGGCCGCTCGTACGACACCCTCATGCCGAACTACTGGGGCACCACCACGTTCATCTGGGACTACAGCCTGAGCTCGGTCAGCCACGCGCTGCTCGACCCCGCCGAGATGCGGAACCAGGTGCGGCACTGGATCTCGCTCGACATCCACTCGCACTTCGGTACCTCTTCGCTCACCGGCGGGCCGGTCGGCCGGTGGTACTCCGTGAACGACTACGCCATGACCCGGCTCGTGCACGACTACGTGCGCTTCACCGGCGACACCGCGTTCCTCGACGAGATCGTCGGCGACGAGACGGTCGCCGAGTCGGTGCGGCAGTGGGCGATGGCGTGGAAGAAGTTACGCCGAGGCACGGCCCTCGCCGATTACGGCGAGATCGACAACCTGCTGGAGTGCGTCAGCTCGTACACGCACGAGGTCGCGAGCCTCAACGCCGCGAACGTCTGGAGCATGCGGACGGCCGCCGCGCTCGCCGAGCTGCGGGGAGACCTGTCCGGCGGTGCGGAACTGCGCGCCGAGGCCGACGCCCTGCTCCCGGCCGTGATCGAGCGCTATCTTCCCGGTGAGGGCATCTTCACCGCGGGACAGCCCGACGGCACGCAGTTGCCGGTGCGGCACTGCTACGACTTCAGCGTGGTCGGCACGACGATCGCCGACGACCTCGCCCCGAGCATCCGCGACGAGATGGTCTCGTTCTTCCAGCGCGAACTGCAGACCGACAACTGGATGCGCGCGCTCTCGCCGTGGGACCCCGACGCCAGCTACAGCCCGCGGCCCGACCACCAGTGGAACGGCGCCTACCCCGCCTGGCCCGCGGATGCCGGACGCGCTCTGGCCGCTCTCGGCGCTCCCGAGGTGCTCGCCTCGTGGGTCGAGGGGCTGTCGCGCACCGCGAACCAGGGCCCGATGGGTCAGGCGCATTTCGTCGAGGAGGCCGTGCCCGGGATCAACGGCGGCGCGCGCAAAGCCCCACCCCAGCTGCCGTACATCATCGACTGGTCGTGCTCGTCGTCGGGCGCCTGGGTCGAGCTCGTGATCGAGGCCTTGTTCGGCGTCTCGGTCGCGGCCGACGGCACGGTGCGCGCGTCCGGCTGCGTCGCCGCACTCGACCCGCACGCGGTGCTGCGCGGCCTGCGTGTGGGCGAGAAGACCTACGACATCGACGCCTCCGGAGGGATCACCGAGACCCCAGGGCTCTGAACCGTCCCCGCAGTACCCACACGAACACGAAGGAGTGATCGAGATGAGAAGACGCATGATCGCGGCAGGTCTCGCCGCCGCATCCCTGTGCGCCGGAGCGCTGTTCGCCGCTCCGGCGAGCGCGGCGGTTCCGGCCGGCGGCGGACACGGAGGCGGACACGGACCCGGCCAGTGCTCACTGGTCGACAAGACGCTCACGGCGACATCGAGCGTGAACCAGGACCTGACCGAGACGTTCACGACCTACGGGAACACCGGCGGCGAGTGGACCGGCGGCGACAGCACCTACTCGCTGCCGCTCGGCAAGGGGAAGACCGGCTGGTTCTTCTCGGACACCTTCCTCGGCACCGTGAACCCCGACGGGTCGCGCCCGACCGACTCTCCGTTCGTGAACAACTCGGTCGTGGTGCAGGACCGCCGTGGTGACCTCGCGACCATCACCGGCGGCACCCCCGACGACCCGGCCGGCATCATCCCGCCCGAGCCCGACGGCAAGTGGTACTGGATCGGCGACCCGACGCCCGGCCGTCACGGCACCGTCCAGGTGCCGCTGCTGCAGTTCGCCCGCACCGGCACCGGGCAGTGGGACTTCGCCTGGACCGCGAACCGCCTCGCCACGCTCGACGGTCAGACCCTGCAGCTCGAGGGCATCGTGGACCTCCCCTCGGCGACCGGCATCAACTGGGGCTCGTGGACCCTCGAGGAACGCGGCACGACCTACATCTACGGCATCGCCGACCCCGGCGGAGTGCGCTCGGCCTACGTCGCCAAGGTGCAGGGCAAGGACGGCCTCAAGGGCACGTGGACGTATTGGAACGGCACGACCTGGTCGGCGAACGAAGCGGATGCCGTACCCGTGGTGCCCTACGTCGCCAACGAGTTCAGCGTCGCCCCCTTCCGCGACGGCTACCTGCTCGTGACGCAGGACACCTCCGAGCTGTTCAGCACCCGCATCGTCGCGCGCACCTCGTGCTCGCCGACCGGTCCGTTCACCGACCCGGTCGAGCTGTACCGCACGCCCGAGACCGGGGCGCTCGGCAGCTACGGAGACCCCGACGTGTTCACCTACAACGCGCACGAGCATCCGAATCTGCGTCAGGGCAACCGCATCCTCGTCTCCTACAACGTGAACACCTTCGACAACGTGGGTGACGTGTACGACGACGCCTCGATCTACCGTCCGCGGTTCATCGACGTGCAGCTCAAGGTCACCGGATGACGGATGATCGCGCGGCGCTCCGGGGGCTGCTCGCCTCCGGGGCGCCGGTCACCTGGGTGTTCACGGGCGACTCGATCACGCACGGCCTGATCCACACGCGCGGTGCCCGCAGCTACGTCGACCACCTGCACGAGCTGATCCGCGGCGATGCCGGGCGGGTGCAGGATGCCGTGATCAACACCGCGATCACCGGGTGGCGGGCCGACCTGATCCTGGGCGACTTCGACCGTCGCGTGGCGCACTGGCGGCCCGACGTGGTGACGCTCATGATCGGCACGAACGACTGCACCACCGAGTGGCTCGACCCCGTGATCGAGGTGTCGGCGTTCGCGGAGTCGATCGCGGAGTTCGTGCGGCGAGTGCGGGAGGGCGGTGCGGTGCCGGTGCTGCAGACGCCGCCGACCGTCGACCTGCTCCATGCGCCCGACCGCGCACGCATCGGCGAGTTCGCGCAGGCGATCCGCGATGTGGCCGCGCGGGAAGGCGTGGTTCTGGTGGATCAGTACGCCGCGTTCGCGGAGTTCTCGGCGGGAACCGGTCCGGGCAACGAGGGCGTGCCGTGGGGACTGCTCGACGACGCGTTCCACCCGAGCGCGGCGGGGCATGCCCTGCTCGCGCTCGGGTGGGCCGAGGTGGTCGGGATCGGCGACGCCGGGTCGCCCGTGCTCGCGGACCTGGCCGCGCGGGTGGCGGTCGCGCGGCATCCGCAGTGGCCTCCCGTGTGACGGTCTGCGCGCGACAGCCGCGCACAACTCAGGAAAACCGCCGCCCGAGCGGCCCCGACCGGCCCGAAGCGGCCGTGACGGCCCGGATTTCCCGAGTTGTGAACGGGCGATCGATCAGCCGGCCTGCACGTCGAGCACCCGGGCGGCGATCACTGCGGGGCTGGACGCCCCCGGGTGAAGTGCTCGATTGCCATCTCTGCGAGCGGAATCATCGCCGAATCGTCCTGCTCCGCAGGCGTCGCGAAGCGGAGCCAGTCGAGTCCGACGCGGACATCCAAGATGGACTGGCCGTAGTAGTCGACGCCGGCGAGAGCAGCATCCGCCCCCGCGACCTCGACCGCGCTCCCGCTCTCCAGGTTCTCGAAGGCCCACGCGCCGGCCGGCAGAGTAGTGATCGAGACGAAGGTGGCGTCGTTGTAGACGTCCTGCCCCTCGGCGTACATGCAGTATTGCCCGCCGTCCTTCACGTAGTAGACCTCTGCGGGGATGCCCCATCCCCCCAGGCGAGTGAAATCGACGATCTCGGTGTGCGTGCCGAGATGTTCGGCGACCTCCTCGGCGGTGAGCAGGGTCTCGCACCGCACACCGGCGATCTTGCTCTCGCCGTATTCGAAATCTCGGACAGAGTCGGCGGCGGACGCCAGCAGACCGGCCATCGCACCGCGAACACCATCGCCACTGCCTTCCGCGAGACCGGGGGACCACACCGACCCGGTCAGGAGGATGTCGCTCTCTCGTAGAGTGAAGATGCAGGACCCCTCTTGGCAGTAGACGCCTTCGGTCCCGGCATCGCCTGCGCCACGCTCCACTGCTCCATCGATGAGCGCCTGCGCATCCGGGACGATGGCGATGCTCCAGTGGTCCGCCGGAGCGGAATCGGGATCGAACTGCTCCGCGTCGCCAGCGGAACATCCGATGCCACCCGCACGCTGCATCATGTGCTGCGCAGGGCCCGGGTGCCAGTTCGGCGATGAGGTGACTCCGAGGACGTCTTCCACGGCTCCGACTGAAGTCCCCAGCAAGTTCTCGACGGCGTCGGCCACGTCGGCACAGGTCACGTCGAACGCCGCGTCCGGAGCCACGATGGGCTCCGGGGTGGGGGTCGGGGAGGGCGTCGGGACCGACGAAGCCGTGGGCGTCGGAGATTCTTCGGGCGTGGGAGAACAGCCGGTCAGGACGAGCACAGCGACGAGACCGACGAGAACGAGAGGACGAACGCGCATGGGGCCAACACTAGGAGTCCGCGATCGACGCCGCGTGAGCGACAAGACAACGATCCGGCGACGAAAACGGCAAGACGCCGCGCCGGTAGACTGAGCATGCCCCGCCGGCCCCTTCCTTTGGAGTGCGCGTGACCACCGCCCCTGCACCTTCCCCCCAGCACGTCCCCGACTCCGTCGAGAACGCGATCGCGACGCCCGAGAAGGAGCAGCCGTACGCGGCCCTCGGACTCAAGCCCGACGAGTACGAGCGCATCAAGGAGATCCTCGGCCGTCGCCCCACCTCGGGCGAGCTGGCGATGTACTCCGTCATGTGGTCGGAGCACTGCTCCTACAAGTCGTCGAAGAACTACCTGCGCCGCTTCGGCCAGAAGGTCTCCGACGAGATGAAGGAACGCCTCATGGTGGGCATGGGCCAGAACGCGGGCGTCGTCGACGTCGGCGAGGGCTGGGCCGTCACCTTCAAGGCCGAGTCGCACAACCACCCCTCGTTCATCGAGCCCTTCCAGGGCGCGGCGACCGGCGTCGGCGGCATCGTCCGCGACATCATCTCGATGGGCGCTCGCCCGGTCGCGGTCATGGACGCCCTGCGCTTCGGTGCGGTCGACCACCCCGACACCGCCCGCGTCGTGCACGGCGTGACCAGCGGCATCAGCTTCTACGGCAACTGCCTGGGCCTGCCGAACATCGGCGGCGAGACGGTCTTCGACTCCGTCTACCAGGCCAACCCGCTCGTGAACGCGCTCGCGGTGGGCGTGCTGCGTCACGAAGACCTCAAGCTCGCGAACGCGACCGGCGTCGGCAACAAGGTCGTCCTGTTCGGCGCCCGCACGGGTGGCGACGGCATCGGCGGCGCGAGCATCCTGGCCTCCGACTCGTTCGACTCCACCGGCCCGACCAAGCGCCCCGCCGTGCAGGTGGGCGACCCCTTCGCCGAAAAGGTGCTCATCGAGTGCTGCCTCGAGCTGTACCGTGGCGAGCTCGTCGAGGCGATCCAAGACCTGGGCGCCGCCGGCATCTCGTGCGCGACCAGCGAGCTCGCGGCCAACGGCAACAGCGGCATGAAGGTCTCGCTCGACAACGTGCTGCTGCGCGACCCCACGCTCACGGCCGAGGAGATCCTCATGTCGGAGTCGCAGGAGCGCATGATGGCGATCGTCGCTCCCGAGAAGCTCGACGCGTTCCTCGCGGTCGTGAACAAGTGGGAGGTCGAGACCTCCGTGCTCGGCGAGGTCACCGGCGACGGACGCCTCATCATCGACTGGCAGGGCGAGCGCATCGTCGACGTCGACCCCTCGACCGTCGCGGTCGACGGCCCCGTCTACGACCGTCCGGTCGCCTACCCGACGTGGATCGACGCCCTGCAGGCGGATGCCGCCGAGAACCTGCCCCGCGCGAACGACCCCGAGACGCTGCGCGAGCAGTTCCTCGCACTCGTCGCCTCGCCGAACCTGGCCGACACGAGCTGGATCACCAACCAGTACGACTACTACGTGCTCGGCAACACGGCACTGAGCTTCCCCGACGATGCCGGCATGATCCGCGTCGACGAGGAGTCGGGCCTCGGCTTCGCCATCTCGACCGACGCCAACGGCCGCTACTGCCAGCTCGACCCGTACGCAGGCGCACAGCTGGCCCTCGCCGAGGCGTACCGCAACGTCGCTGTCACCGGCGCCGTGCCCACGGCCATCACCGACTGCCTCAACTTCGGCTCTCCCGAGAACCCCGAGGTCATGTGGCAGTTCGGTCAGACGGTCGACGGCCTGGCCGACGGATGCTACGAGCTGGGCACCCCGGTCACCGGCGGCAACGTCTCGTTCTACAACCAGACCGGCGACGTGCCGATCCACCCGACGCCGCTCGTGGGCGTGCTCGGCATCATCGACGACGTCTCGCGCCGCATCCCCTCCGGATGGCAGGACGAGGGCCAGAACATCTACCTCCTCGGCACCACCTCGACCGAGCTCTCGGGTTCGGCCTGGGCCGAGGTCGTGCACGACCACCTCGGCGGACTTCCGCCGAAGGTCGACCTCGCCGGCGAGAAGCGCCTCGCCGGTCTGCTCTCGGCCGCCCGTGACGAGTGGCTGATCTCCTCGGCGCACGACCTCTCCGAAGGCGGCCTCGCGCAGGCACTCGCCGAGGGCGTCATGCGCTTCGGTGTCGGCGCTCGTGTCTGGCTGAACGAGATCATCGAGAGCAACGGCGTGGATGCCGCATCCGCCCTGTTCTCCGAGTCGACCGGCCGCGTGATCGTGACCGTGCCGCGTGAAGACGACGTGAAGTTCCGCGGACTCTGCGAGGGACGCGACTACCCGGTGATGCGCATCGGCGTGACCGACACCGAGGGCGCGAAGCTCGAGGTGCAGGACGTCTTCACCGTGTCGATCGCCGAGCTGCGCGAGCGCTCGCAGGCCACGCTCCCCTCGTACTTCGGTCCGACGGTCACCGAGGTCAGCGCATGAGCGACGTGAGCCGGCAGAACCCGAACGAAGAGGACTACGGCGACCTCGGCGAGAAGCGCAACCGTCGCATCCGCATCGTCGCCTGGACCGTCATCATCGCGCTCATCCTCGGCGGTGGCGGCGCGACCGTGATCACCCTCATCCTCGGCTGACGCGGTTCCTCTCCGCCGGCCGTGAGGAGTCGCAACACGCCGCATCCGCACCTCCGCACGCGGCGTGTCTTGACCCCTCACGCACGAGAGCGCACGCGGGAGCACGCGGGAGCACGAGCGAACCATGGGCAGAGCGAGTCTGCCTGGCGTACCTCGGGCGGGAACGGAGGATCCATGACCATCCACCTCAGAGACGTCACCGCTTCGTCACGGAGTGGCTCGAGTAGCTCGGCGCGACGCGCCCGCGACCTCAGCGGGCGAGGAGATACCGGACCAGGTCGACGACCCCATCGGGATCGCGAGCCTCACGGCCGAGGGATTCCACGATGATCGCGCCGAGGATGGCCCTGCCGATCTGAGCGACCGGTGCACCGGCCGGCAGCTGCCCGTCTCGGATTCCGCCGCGCAAGCGCTCCGACAGGTGCTGCTCCACCCCGAGGCTCTCACTGAGATGCACGCCGACGTCGGCGTCATCGGCGGCGGCTGCGACGAGCGACCGCAGCAGTGCATCCCCCTGCGGAGCCTCCAGGATCGACAGCACCGAACGCAGCCAAGTCTCGACGTCGGCGAGGAGGTCACCGGTGTCGGGCACGACGAAGTCCACGGGGATGAGACGCCCGTCGACCAGGCAGTCCGCGATGAGCGCACCGCGCGAGGGCCACCAGCGGTAGATGGTCTGCTTGCCGACTCCGGCTTCCTTCGCGATGCCCTCGATCGTGAGCCGGTCGTAGCCCTGCGCGTGGAACAGTCGCGAGGTCGCATCGAGGATCGCTTCGCGCGCCGCAGTGCTGCGCACGGGCCCGCTCCGATGCTCGTTGACCATGCTCTCAGGATAGCCAAAGATGTCTAGACGAGACGTGCCGTATGATCTTTCGAGTCTGAAGGAGACCACTGTGGCTTCACTGCTCTACCGTCTGGGTTCGTTCGCTGCACGCAAGGCGTGGACGGTGATCGTGTCGTGGGTCCTGATCCTCGGCATCGGTGTCGGCGCCTTCCTCACCCTCGGCGGCACGCTCAGCAACAGCTTCGACATCCCGGGCACCGCGTCGGGCGCGGTGACCGACGAGCTCGCCGACAAGCTCCCGGATTCCGCGGGCGGCACCGGAACGGTCGTCTATCGCACCACCGACGGTTCGGCGTTCACCGACGAGCAGAAGGAGGAGATCTCCGACCTCGCTGCGAGTGCCGAGGATCTCGACGGCGTCGCGTCCGTGATCGACCCGTTCGACGCGCAGCAGCAGCAGGCCGACCGTGCGAAGGAGCTCGCCGACGGCCAGAAGCAGATCACCGACGGCCGCGCCCAGCTGGATGCCGCGCAGACGCAGATCGACGAGGGTCGGGCACAGATCGAGGCCGGCCTCACTCAGCTCACGGCCGCGCGCACCCAGGCGGAGCAGGCCGGAGCAGGCCCGGAGCAACTCGCCGCCCTCGACGCCCAGTTGGCGGCACTGAACGCCCAGGCCGCCGACCTCGAGGCCCAGAACGCGAAGCTCGACCAGTCCCGCATCACCCTGCAGGAGAACGCCGATCAGGCGGAGCTGGGCTCGACCCTCCTCGACCTGGCCGACGGCATCGGCGTGGTGTCCGAAGACGGGTCCACCGCGATCGTCAACATCTCTTTCGTCGACCCGCGACTGGAGCTCTCCGAAGAGGTCAAGCAGGGAACGATCGACCACTTCGCCTCCGCACCGGTCGACGGCACCGAGGTCGACTTCGGCACCGACATCGCGCAGGGCGTGCCCGAGATCTTCGGCGTCGGCGAAGCGGTCGGCCTGGTGTTCGCCGCGATCGTCCTCATCGTGATGCTCGGCTCGCTCATCGCCGCCGCCCTCCCCATCGTCACCGCCATCGTCGGCGTCGGTGTCGGAGTCACGGCATCCCTCGCGTTCTCCGGCGTGGTGGACATGGCGTCCGTGACACCGGTGCTGGGCGTGATGCTCGGCCTCGCGGTCGGCATCGACTACTCGCTCTTCATCGTCAACCGACACCGCAAGCAGCTGCTCGCAGGGGTTCCGGTGCGCGAATCCATCGGCCTGGCCACCGGCACGTCCGGCACCGCCGTGGTGTTCGCCGGCACGACCGTGATCGTCGCGCTCCTCGCGCTCAACGTGACCGGCGTCCCGTTCCTCGGCCTCATGGGCACGGTCGGCGCGGTGTGCGTCGCGGTGGCCGTGCTCGTCGCGATCACCCTCGCGCCCGCCATCCTCGGGCTCGTCGGCGACCGTCTGCTCAGCCGCCGCGCTCGCGCGACGGTCGGGCAGGAGCATGCCGCGGGCAAGCCGGTGAAGCGGATGTCGACCCTGCGCGCCGTCGTCACGACGCTCGTGAGCGTGGTCGCGCTGCTCATCATCGCGATCCCCGCCATGTCGATACGGCTCGGGCTGCCGGACGGATCGAGCGAACCGAGCGACTCGACCAGCTACCGCGCGTTCCAGACCGTGGACGAACAGTTCGGCGAAGGCGCGAACGGCCCCCTGCTGGTCACCGCGACCCTCGACGACGCGGTCACCGACGACGATCTGCTCTCCACGCAGGTCACGATCGCGCAGGCCATCGCCGACCAGGACGACGTCGCGGCGGTCGCGCCGATCGCCACCTCCGACGACAACACCCTCCTCGCATTCCAGGTCGTCCCCGAGGAGGGCCCGAACAGCGCCTCCACCGAGAGGCTCGTGCAGGACCTGCGCTCGATGCCGGCCATCGGCGACGGCATCACCCTCGGCGTCGCGGGTCAGGCCGCGATCAACATCGACATCTCCGAGGCTCTGGCCGGAGTCCTGCCGCTGTACCTCGTGGTCGTGGTCGGCCTCTCGCTGCTCATCATGATCGTGGTGTTCCGCTCCCTGCTGGTGCCGCTCATCGCGACCGGCGGCTTCGTGCTCTCGCTGTTCGCGACGTACGGCCTGATCGTCGCGGTGTTCCAGTTCGGCTGGGGCGCCGAGATCATCGGGCTGCACAGCACCGGGCCGATCCTGAGCTTCCTGCCGGTGATCCTCGTCGGCATCCTGTTCGGACTCGCGATGGACTACCAGCTGTTCCTCGCCTCCGGTATGCGCGAGGCGTATGTGCACGGCGCCTCGGCGCGCGATGCCGTGGCCCAGGGCTTCCGTGCCGGCCGTTCGGTGGTGACCGCCGCCGCCCTCATCATGGTGTCGGTGTTCGGCGGGTTCATCTTCTCGGAGTCGACGATCATCCGCTCGATCGGGTTCGGCCTCGCGTTCGGTGTGCTGCTCGATGCGTTCGTGGTGCGGATGCTGCTGATGCCCGCGCTCATGCACCTGCTCGGCCGTTCGGCGTGGTGGCTGCCGCGCTGGCTCGACCGCATCCTGCCGAACGTCGACATGGAGGGCGCCGCCCTCGAACGCGATCACCCCGGGATGAAGGCCGTGGCCGTCCCGACGACGACCGACTCGGTGCCGACGAGCGGGCACTCGGCCTGAGGCGCGTCGCAGATTCGCGTCGAGGTCGCAGTGTTCCGCCTGGATCCTGCGACCTCGACGCGAAAGTGCGACCTCGGGGGCCGGGGTGTCGGCGGGGATGCCTAGAGTGGGCGCATGAGTCCTGACCCCCGCGCGCTGCTGCAGGAGCTGCGCGCTCAGGCCGAGGCCCGCGTGCAGGCCACGGCCGCGACCCTCGACGAGCTCACCCACGACCGCGAGAGCTCGAACGACGACGACGAGCACGACCCCGAGGGCGTCACGCTCTCGTCGGAGTGGTCACGGCTGACCGGGCTCGCCGAGGCGGCAGCGTCCGAACTCCGACAGGTCGACGATGCGCTGGCGCGAATGGATGCCGGCACCTACGGCGTCTGCGCGAACTGCGGCAGGCCGATCCCCGCGGCACGACTGCAGGCCCGACCGTTCGCCGAGTACTGCGTCGCCTGCGCCGAGAAGCTCGGGCACTAGCGCTGACACGGGTGGCGCGCACGAGTAGCATCCCACCCATGCCCATCACACTCGAGAACGTCGGGATCGCCGTGCGCGACCTGGAAGCCACCATCTCCTTCTTCACCGACCTCGGCCTCACGGTGCTCGGTCGCGACGAGGTCAGTGGGGAGTGGGCGGCGACCGCGGTCGGACTCGACGGCAACCACGCGAAGATCGCGGTGCTGCAGACGCCCGACGGACGCGGACAGATCGAGCTGTTCGAGTACATCCATCCGGACGCGATCGAGACGGAGCCGACCCTGCCGAACGAGATCGGCATGCACCGGATCGCCTTCTCGGTCGACGACATCGACGAGTCCCTCGCGATCGCGGCCCGCCACGGCTATCACCCGCTGCGCGGCGTCGCGAACTACCAGGACGTCTACAAGCTCACCTATCTCCGCGGCCCCAGCGGCATCCTCGTGATGTTCGCGCAGGACCTCACGAAGAGCTGACCATCCCGCGCCAGATCACCTCGATCGCAGCCCGCATCCGCTCGACGACGGCGGGGTCGTTGACCCGGTCGCCGCGCACGACGAGCTGGTAGTAGGCGACGCCGGCGATCGCATCGAAGCAGGCTTCGACGTCGAGGTCACTCCGCAGCTCGCCCCGCGCGATCCCCACCCGGAGTGCGTTCTGCAGCGGCACCCGGCGCCGCGACACGTGCGACTCCCAGTAGGTCCGCTGCAAGGCACGGTCGGCCATCACCAGGCGGATGCGCTGCCGGAACCGCTCCTCGGAGTATCCGGGAGCCGAGGGGGCGACGCCGTCGGCACCGAGTCCGAGCCCCGCGAGCAGGATCTCGTGCAAGTCGGCATCGGCGGGATACTCCGGCGGCACCTCGCGGCCGACGTCGAGCGCCGCGGCGATCAACAGGGTGAGTGAGGGCCAGCGCCGGTACAGCGCCGCCCGGCTCACCCCGCTGCGGGCGACCACGCGCGACACCGTGACCTCGTCGCCCGCGTCGATGATGCCGAGCGTCGCCGCGACGATCTGCCCGTCGAGGTCTTCGTCGCGCGGACGACCGGGGCGGCGGCGAACCGCGGCCCCGGCATCCGCCGTCAGGACCGTCACGCGGCGAGCGCCCGCTCGCGCAGCCGGGCGATCGTGGCATCCGAGAGTCCCGCGGCGCGCAGCGGGGTGAGCGGGTCGCCGTGCTGTGCGCGGAGGGTGTCGAGCAGGCTGCGCATCGACACGTCCATCGACCCCTCGAGCAGCGACGAGGTCTTCCCGAGCGCATCGGCGTCGAAGCCCAGCGCCTTCCACATCGCCCCCATCACGGGTGCGGTGCGCGCCATGATCGCGACCATGTTGTCGCCGGTGCGGGCGTAGTCCGTGACGATGTCGTCGTCGGCGGCGCCGAGGGCGAGCAGCAGCATCGCCGCCAGCACACCCGTGCGATCGCGACCCGCCGCACAGTGGAAGGCCGCAGCCCCCGGCGTGTAGGCGATGACGTTGAGCGCGATCACGAGCTGCGGCGCCGCACCGTCCACCATGCGCTGGTACATCAGGCCCATCGCCTCGTGGGTGAGCGCGGGCTTGTCGCGGTCGATCGACTCCCCGACATCCGCGATCAGGGGCAGGTGGTGGTACGCGACCGGATGCTCGCCCAGCGGTCCACGCCCCGTCACCGAGACCTCGAGCGGCGAACGCAGGTCGATGATGGCGGTGAGTCCGCCCGCGACGAGGTCGCCTGCGACCTGCGCGGTCACGTAGGCGAGGTCGTCGGTGCGGATGGCGAGCCCCTCGCGGAGCACGCCGCCGTCGATCGCGATGCCGCCGAGGTCGCGCAGGTTGACCGGTGCGCTGAGGACGAGGTCGGTGTCGATGATGGTCATGTGATTCTCCTTCGGATGAGGGCGCTGCCCTGGTCGATCACCGTGACGAGCACGATGATGCAGATGATGATGGCGCTGAGGTGGCCGTAGTCGTACATGCGCATGGCGGTGGTCAACTCCAGACCGATGCCGCCGGCGCCGACGAGGCCGAGGATCGTCGCCCCGCGCACGTTCCCCTCGAACAGCAGCAGCGTGTACGAGGTGAGGAGCGGCGCGGCCTGGGGCAGGATGCCGTACTGGATGACCTGTCGCTTCGAGGCGCCGACGGCCTCCATCGCGACGACGGGCCCGCGGTCGACCTGCTCCATCGCCTCGGCGAAGATCTTGCCGATCGAGCCGATGGACCCGAGCGTCATGGCCAGGATGCCGGCGAACGGGCCGAGCCCGACCGCCGAGACGAACATGAGTGCGAACACCAGGTCGGGCACCGAGCGGATGATGTTCATGACCCAGCGCGTCGGGTAGTACAGCCACTTCGGCGCGAGGGTGGATGTGGCCCCGAACGCGACGATGAGCGACAGCACCGCGCCGAGCACCGTGCCGACGACCGCCATCTGGAACGTCTCGAGCAGCAGCGCGAGGATGGTGCCGATCTTCGAGAAGTCGGGCGGGAACAGGCGCGAGAGGAACTCGCCCATGTTGACCGCGCCCTCGCCGAGCTTCACGAAGTTGAACTGGGCGCCGTTGAACGACCAGAGCAGGAGCAGGAACGCGACCGGCAGGCCGATCAGAAACCGCGCCCGCGGCACCCGGAAGGCACTTTCGAGCCGGGCGCGCTCGGCCGGCTCCAGCGTGGGGCGCGCGCTGCGATCCGCGCGGTCTGCGCGGGGTTCAGTGGTCGTGGTCATCGCCGTCCTCCTCGTCGTCGTAGAGCGGGCTCAGGGCGGCGGCATCCAGCTGCGAGGTCGCCCCCGAGACGAGCATCTCGCCGTGCCGCAGCCCGACGATCCGGTCGCTGTGCGCGAGAGCGAGGGGCAGCACGTGCAGGCTCACCAGCACCGGGATGCCGTCGTGCGTCGCGATCTCGCGCAGCAGTTCGAGCACCGAGCCCGCGAGCTTCGGGTCCAGCGAGGCCACCGGTTCGTCGGCCAGGATCACCTTCGGCTGCTGCATCAGTGCCCGGGCGATCGCCACGCGCTGCTGCTGTCCGCCCGAGAGCGAGCGGGCGGGGGCGGACGCCTTGTGCGCGATGCCGACCCGATCGAGCAGTTCGAGCGCCCGACGGCGGTGCGCGGTCGAGAAGCCCCCGGCCAGGTTGATCGGCCCCGCGCCGTGCAGCGCGCCCGTGAGCACGTTGGTCATGACGCTGAGCCGGGGGATCAGGTTGAACTGCTGGAACACCTGCCCGACCTCGGAACGCAGCGTGCGCAGCTCGCCGCGGGCGAGATTCGTGACGTCGTGCCCGGCGACCCGCACCGTGCCGGCGGAGATCGGCGCGAACCCGGTCAGGCTGCGCATCAGCGTCGACTTGCCCGAACCGGAGGCCCCGAGCAGAGCCACCATCTCGCCCGGGAACAGGTCGAGGTCGACGCCGTCGAGCACGGTGTTCTCGTCGTACGCCACCTGAAGGCCGCGCACGGTCACGAGCGGCAGCGCCTGGCGCAGCTCGGCGGTGGGGGTGCGGGCCTCGGGAGCGGATGCCGGGGGCGCGAGGCGCGGGCTGGACAGGGTCACTTGAGGTCCTTGAGCTCGACACCGGCGACGGCCGCGATCTCCGCGAAGGACTCGAAGTCCGCTCCGTCGGGGTCGACCGTCTGCGGGGCCGCAGCGAACGCACCGTAGGCGCCGAGACGCTCGGCGTTCTCGGGCGAGAACACCTCGGCGATCCCGTCCTGGATCACCTTTCGGGTCTCGGCATCCAGCGACGGGCGGCCGAGCACGGCGCCCTGGATGTCCATCGCCGGGCTCTCGCCCACCGCACGCCACTCGCCGTCCTCGAACGGGAACATCGGGGCGCCGAGCTCGGTGAGCATGACCGCGGTGCACGCGGCATCCACCTGCCCCTGCTCCAGTGCGGCGAAGCTGCCCTCGTGTCCGCCGGCGAAGATGGCCTCGTAGTCGGTGCCCTGCTCGAGCCCGGCCTCGTGCAGCATGTACACGGGCATGAAGTAGCCCGAGCTGGAGGCCTGGTCGGCGAACGCCACGGTCTTGCCCTCGAGGTCTTCGACGGTCTGGACGGGCGAGTCCTCGAGCACGACACAGGTCGACACCGGCTTGCCGTCACCCTGGAACGCGACCAGCGCGTCGACCTCTCCGGTGTTCACGGCGAGCGCGGAGGGGAAGCCGCTCATGATGCCGATGTCGACGTGATCGGCGCGGATCGCCTCGACGACGCTCAGGTAGTCGGGCACATCCGTGATCTCGACATCGCGGCCGGTCGCCTTCTCGAGCAGCTCGGCGAACACCTCGACCGGATTCTCGGCGGTGGGGTCCTCGCCGACGGGGATCGTGGCGATCGTGATGGGGGCGTCGGGGTCGGCCGGGGCCGCCTCGGCGGTCGGGCTCTGGCATCCGGTGAGGGCGAGGGCGGCCACGCCCAGGAGGCCGACGACGGGCAGGGTGAAGCGGCGCATGATGACCTTTCGGGAGGAGAGTCCTCGGAATTCCGAGAACATCGGTATTCCAACTCCCGAAGGTGACGGGCAATTACGAGACCGCCGTACTCCGAATGGAACGTCGGATGAACGGACGGTGTCGCCGGACAGCCGAAGCGGGACAGCCCCCGAAGGGACTGCCCCGCCACGACAGGAACCTACGGCAGCGCCGGGCCTCCTGGTCCCGCACCCGGAACCGGGTAGTACACGGGCGGAGTGTCATCCCACGCCGACGGCAGCATCAGCAGGTCGTCGTAGTGGTGCATGGCGATGCCGCCGAACGAGGCGTCGTCCTGGAATGCGGTGTACGTCTTGTCGAGCTCGCCCTCGAGGTAGGTGCGTCCTTCCTCCCAGAACGTCACGGTCTCGGGGTCACCCGTGCCGGAGAGGTCCTTGGTCTCGATGCCGACCACGACCGAGTGCGGCTTGCCGATCTGATTCGCGTAGTCGATCTCGTGCTGCGCCTGGGCGATGATGCCCGCACTGCCGTCGGCCGTGTCGCGGTAGTCCATGATCGCGATGTAGTCGGTCATGTCCTGGATGTGGTCGCTGAGCGGCTTCGTCTGGCCGTTCCAGGTGATCGACGTGCAGCAGGCCGAGGAATCCAGCCAGCGCGGGATCGCGGGCCCGACCAGCACCGGCAGCCCGGAGGCGTCGCGGCGCTCGATGAGCGTGTCGAGGATCTCGAGCCACCGGTTCGGGAGCCCGCCGCTGCCGGGCAGCTTCCAGTCACTGAGGATGTACGGCTCGATGTCGACGTTGATGCCGTCGAAGCGCGCGGACTCCGGCACGGCGAGGTTGTAGTCGAGGACCTTCTCGAACTCGTCGACCGCGAAGTGCTCGAACTGCTCCAGGGCGCCCAGGTACGGCGGACGCGTGCCGCCGGCGACGGTGGCCTGCACGTGGTAGCCGCGGGCGCGCGCCCACTCCACGAACGCCACGACCTCGTCACGCGAGTCGCGCAGCATGTCGGTGGTGCCGTACTTGTCGACGCCGAGGTAGATCGTGCGGATGGGGTCGGACCCGAAGGTCGTGGTGTCGTCCATCACGGCGCCGAGGCGGTCGCGGGCGTCTTCATCGAACACGGCCTCGTAGGAGGCGCGCTCCCAGATCCACATCGCCCGGTCCTGGTCGTAGATCACGGGGGTCTCGGCGGTGGCTCCGCCGAGCGCGACGTAGGTGGTCGGTGCCTCGGAGGTGTGCCCCGACACGTCGGTCGCCCGGGCCTCGATGCTCGCGAACTCGGAACCTGCGACGGGGAAGGATGCCGCGTACTCGCATCCGCCCTGCGCCGTGGCAGCCTGCCAGGCACCGCCGTTCACCCGCACCTCGACGGCGGACAGCGCGCGGTCGGATGCCACGTCGACGACCACGTCGAGCGAGGAGCCCGCATACGCGCCCTCGGTCGGCGAGACCACCGTGACGACCGGGCGGGATGCGGCCGGGTTGTCGACCTCGACGGCGAGGAACTCCGACCAGGTCGTGTAGAGGGTGGTGAGGTCACGGGCGCGCACCGCGAGGTCGAGTCGCCCGTCGCGGTCGGCGATGTCGAGGTCGATGGTCCACGTGCCGGCGGTGCCGGTGACCGGGATCGGGATCACCTCCTGCGCCCCCACGACGAGCACGAGCTCGGAGGTGTTCGCGAACGTCCCCTCCACCGTGAGCGTCGATCCGCTGACGGTGCCGCCGTCGACGGGCGAGGTGATCGCGAGCTCGGTCGTGACGGTCTCTGCAGAGGCGGCGCCGCCGGTGGCGACCACCCCTCCGGCGAGAAGGCTCGCGGCGACCAGCGCCGACAGCCAGCGTGTGCGTCTCATCGGTGTCTCCTTCCGCTCCGCCGGGCGCGGAGTCGTCGTGACTGCCACCGTGACGCGCGGGCATCCGGTGGTCAACGAAACGTCGGAGAAGGGGAATGACTGGAGGAAGGAATCGGCGCTGCGCCGGCGTCGGCCCTGCACTCCGCTCGGCCGATCGCACGCGCGTCGGCCCTTTCGCGCGGATGCGGCCGAGGGACGCGCGATGCCCCGCAGCACCCGCTGCCCGAGCCCGACACCTTGCCGAAGCGGGCCCGAATGAATACGGTTGCACTGCAGAGACTCACGGGCATCCACGGGCCGAGGAGGGCGACATGGGAGCTTTCCCGAACACGCAGCCGCTGTTCGTGAGCCTTGCGCAACAACTCCGCGACCGCATCGCCGCCGGCGAGTGGTCCCAGGGCGAGCGGCTGCCACCGGAAGCGACTCTGGCCGCGACGCACGCGGTCGGCATCAACACCGTGCGGCGGGCGGTGGGGATGCTCGTCGACGACGGAGTGGTGGTCCGCCGCCAGGGCTCCGGCACGTACGTGTCGGCGCGCTGGGCCGGGAAGAGTCCCGTGATCGGCGTGATCGTCCCGTCGCACAGCTACTACTTCCCCACCGTCGTGGAGGGGATCACGGAAGTGGCCCGGGCCGCGGGCGTCACCCTGCGCATCGTGTCGAGTGAGTACGACGACGCCCTCGAGATCCGTCGGATCCGGGAGCTCCTCGCCGCCGGATGCTCCGGACTCCTGATCACGCCCACCCTGCACCTGGCCGACCCCACGGCGCGCCTCGAGCTGCTGCGCGCCCTGCCGATCCCGGTGGTGCTCATGGAGCGGATGCCGACGGACTCACCGCCGGATGACGGGCTCTCGGCGGTGTGCACCGATATCGTCGCGGGCGGGTACGCGGCCGTGCGGCACCTGGCACGGCAGGGCCGTCGACGTATCGGATTCCTCGGACGCCGCGACACCGCGACGGCCGACGCCGCGCTGCGCGGCTACCGGCGCGCGATCGACGGCCTCACCCTCGTCGACCTCCCGGACGCGGTGGTGCGTCGGGACTCGTGGGACGAGGCGGCACTCGCCGACTACGCGCACCGAGCGCGCTCGGCGGGACTCGACGGCGTCGTCTGCCTCGGCGACCGCGAGGCGACGGCGCTCCTGCCGCACCTCAGGCGCGTGGGACTCTCGCTTCCCGATGACCTCGCGCTCGTCGCCTTCGATGATGAGGAGGCGGCGGATGCCCCGCTCCCCCTCACCGCCGTGTCACCGCCGAAGCGCGAGATCGGACGCCTCGCGGCGAGCACGCTGCTGCGGATGCTGGGGCGCGGCGGCGACCGCACGCCGGTGCGGATGCTACTGCAGCCGGTCGTGCGGGAGCGGGCGTCGAGCGCGCATGCCCCGGCCCGGGTCTTGCAACCGCTTGCATGATCGCGCCGCGCGTCATAGGTTGAAGTCAGGCCCGACCCCAGGGCCGACGATCGAGCCGAGGATTCCCGTGCCCCACAGCCCGCGCCGCACCCTACCGCGCGCACCCGTGCGCATCGTCCATCTCGGACTCGGTGCCTTCCACCGCGCACATCAGGCCTGGTACACCGCTCACGCCGATCCCGACCACGAGTGGGGCATTGCGGCGTTCACGGGCCGCTCGCCCGATGCCGCCGAGACGCTCACGCGACAGGACGACGTGTACACCCTCCTCACGCGCGGCGCGGAGGGCGACCATCTCGAGACCGTCGAGAGCATCGTGGCCGCGCACGACGGCGGTGACACCGAGATGCTGCGCGACTATCTCACCCGCCCCGAAGTCACGGTCGTCACGCTCACGGTCACCGAGAAGGGCTATCGACGCGGATCGGACGGCCGCCTCGACGTCGCCGACCCCGACATCACCGCCGACATCTGTGCGCTGGGCGAAGCCTTCGCCGATCGGGAGAATCCACCGGGAGCGATCGCGAACGGCCTCCTGCGCACGATGCCCGCCCGCCTGCTCTGGGCGCTCGACGCTCGACGCCGCGCCCTGCCCGACGACACGATCACGCTGATCCCGTGCGACAACCTCGACGACAACGGGACCGCACTCCGGTCCGTGGTCGGCGACCTCGCCGCGCTCACCTCCCCGTCCCTCGGCGCCTGGATCGACGCGCAGGTCGACGTGGTGAGCACGTCCGTCGACCGCATCACCCCACGCACCACGGCAGACGACATCGACGCCGTCGCTGCACGCGAGGGCATCCGCGACGAGGCCCTGGTCGTGACCGAGCCCTTCCACAGCTGGATCCTGAGCGGACGCATCCGCGCCGACCGTCCGCGCTGGGAAGATACCGGGGCCTCCTTCGTGTCCGACATCGAACCGTTCGAGCAGCGCAAACTGTGGATGCTCAACGGCGCGCACTCCCTCCTCGCCTCCGACGGCATCCTGCGCGGACACGAGACCGTCGCCGAGGCCATCGCAGACCCGGAATGTGCAGTTCTCGTGCGCGACCTGTGGGATCTCGCCCAGCGGCACCTCGACGCCTCCGCGGACAGAACCGGCGTCGACCTCGACCTTCCCGCCTACCGGGCGGCGCTTCTCGAGCGATTCGCGAACCCCGCGATCGTGCACCGGCTGCGGCAGATCGCCGCGGACGGCAGTCTCAAGCTGCGTGCCCGCATCGTCGAGCCGGTGCGCCGCGCCCGCGCCGAGGGCGAGACAGGCGCGGCCGGCATCGCGGCGATCGCCGCCTGGGCCCGGTTCGTCATCGCCGAGGTTCAGTCAGGACGGCCGCTCGACGACGTCGCCGCGGAGGAGCTGGCCGCACGAGCATCCGCCGTCGATCCGCATCGCGCTCTGCTCGACCTGCTCGCACCCGATCTCGCCGCGGACCCCGCCGTGCTCGGGGTGCTCACCGACCACGCTCGCTGATCCACCCCCGCTGGCCCCCACGCACGCGAAGAGCGCCGATCCCGAAGGACCGGCGCTCTTCGGCGTCTGAGGCATCAGCCCTTCACGGCACCGGCCATCATGCCCGCGCCCAGGCGACCCTGGACGAAGAGGAACAGGATGACGACGGGCACCGAGATCAGGGTGGCGCCCGCCATGATGCCGGCCCAGTCGGTGGCCGACAGCTCGCTGCTGAACGTCTGCAGCCACAGCGGCAGGGTGGCGTTGCCCGGCTTCGTCATGACGACGAGGGCCAGGGTGTACTCGTTCCACGCCTGCAGGAACGCGAAGACGGATGCCGTGACGATGCCCGGTCCGAGCAGCGGCAGCGTGACCCGCATGAACGCCCCGAACCGGCTGCAGCCGTCGACCATCGCCGCCTCTTCGAGCTCGGCCGGGATGCCGTGGATGAACCCGCGCAGCAGCCACACCGTGAACGGGACGACCGTGCCGATGTAGAGCAGTGACAGGCCGCCGACCGTGTTCAGCAGGTGCCAGCCGTCGAGCATGCGGAACTGCGAGATGAACAGGGCCTCGGTCGGGATCATCTGCACGATCAGCACGAGCAGGATGATGAGCCCGCCGCCCTTGAAGCGGAAGCGGCTCACCGCGATGGCGGCGAAGAACCCGAACAGCACGGCGACCACGACCACGATGACGGTCACGCCCGCGCTCATGCCGAGCGCCGACCAGAAGCCGCTGTCGGCGAGGATGCCGGCGAAGCTGTCGAAGCTCAGCGGGAACGGGAAGAACCGCGGGGTGCGCGAGAACAGCTCCTCGTTGTCGGAGAGGGCGGTGTTCACCATCCAGTAGATCGGGAAGACGAGGAGCAGCGCGGCGGCCACCGCGACGCCGTTCCAGGTGCGCCGGCGGGCGTCGTTGCGATTGCCGATGGTCCGGCGCGAGCGCGGCGGCACGACGGCGGCGATGTCGGTGGTCCTGGTCATGGTCGGGGCACTCATTCCGAGACCTCCTTCTGCTGGGCGAACATCTTCGCGATGTACTTCCAGGTGAGCAGCAGCGTGAGGATGAGCACGATCGTCGCGAGAGCCGACGCGTCGCCGTACTCGCCCTGGCCGATGCCGATCCGGTAGATGTAGGTGCCGAGGAGGTTGGTCTCCTCGATCGAGACGCCCGCCTGCTGCAGCACGTAGATCTGCGTGAACACGCGCAGGTCCCATACGATCTGCAGGAGTCCGACGATCATGACCGCCGGGGTGATGAGCGGCATCGTGACGTGCCGGAAGCGCGTCCAGGGACCGGCCCCGTCGAGCTCAGCCGCCTCGAGCACCTCGGTGGGCACCTGGGTGAGGGCGGAGTAGATCATGAACACGATCAGGGGCAGGCTGCCCCAGATCACGGTGATCGCGGCGATCGTGAACACGCCCATCGGGGTCGAGGTCCACGGGAAGCCGGCCATGTCGGGGAAGCCGATGCGCGCGAGGATCCAGTTCACCAGGCCGTAGCGGGCGTCGAACAGCCACTGCCAGATGACCATGGTCACCAGCGCCGGCGTCGCCCACACGAGCAGCAGTGTCACCTGCAGGGCGATGCGCGCCCAGCTGCTCACCTTGGTCAGCAGCAGCGCGATCAGCATGCCGATCACCATCGACAGCGAGGCGCACACGGCGCAGAAGAGCACGGAGCGGAAGAACACGACCCACATGTTGGGGTCGGTCAGGATCCTGCCGTAGTTCGCCAGGCCCACCCATTCGGGCTCCTGACCGAACTGCTGCGCCAGCCCGAACTTCTGCAGCGACATCACGAACTGCTGCAGCAGCGGCCAGCCGAGGGCGATCAGCACCGCCGCGAGGAGCGGCGCGATCAGGAGATACGGGAGCAGCGCTCCCCGCGCGCGGCGCGGCCGCGTGCGGGGAGCGGGCTGCTGCGGGGACGCCTCGGGGGCGACCTCGACATCGATCACGGGAGTGGTCATCATCAGTCGCCGTTGAGGGTCGCTTCGATCTTCGCGCCGATGCGCGTGACCACCTCGTCGATGTCCTCACCCTTGGCGATCGCCGAGTACAGGTCGACCGGGATGTTGTTGCCCTCCACGATCGCCCAGTTCGGCGCCGCCGGGGTGAGGGCGCTCGTCTCGGCGATCTGCTGCTGCAGCTCGGCGTCGACGATGCCGTCGGGGATGGCCGACGCGAAGGTGGTGTTGCCGGGGACCCAGCCGGAGTCCTCGGCGAGCTGGGTCATGAAGTCCTCGCTGAGGATCAGCTTCATGGCCTTCTTCGCGAGCTCCTGCTGCGACGACTTCGCGGCGATGCCGACGTTGGATCCTCCGAGGAACTGGTGGCTCTCGCCGCCGGCCTCGACCGGGGGAAGCGCCATCACACCGGTGACGTCGGCGAGCTCGGGAGAGATGCTGTCCTGCGCGAACACGCGGTAGGAGAACATCGCGACCTCGCCGTTGTTGTACGGAACCCACGGGTTGCCCGCGGTCTCCTTCGCGTCGAGCGCGCCGAGGGCCGAGCCCTGCCAGATGGTCTGCATCTGCTCGAGAGCGGCCTTGGCCTCGGGGGTGTCGAGTCCGCTGACCCAGGCGCCGTCCTTCTCCTCGGCGTAGTTCGCGCCGTGGGAGAACAGCCAGCCCTCGAGCCCGTGCACGTCGACGACGGGGAAGTAGATGCCCTTGAAGCCCTCGACGCCGTCGGGGTTCGCCTGCTGCACCGTGGCGGCTGCGGCGACCAGGTCGTCGAGCGTCTCGGGGGCGGCGATGCCCGCCTTCTCGAGCAGATCGGTGCGGTAGAAGACGACGCTGGTGCCCGCGTAGAGCGGGTAGGCATAGGTCTTGCCGTCGAGGGTCGCCTGATCGACGAAGCTGGGGATCAGGTCGTCGCCGTCGACCTCGTCGTACAGGTCGGAGATGTCGGCGAGCGCCCCGACGTTCGCGAACGTCGCGGTCTTGGTGTTGCCGATCTCGACGATGTCGGGGGTCTCGGACTCGCTCGCGAGCGAGGTCTGGAGCCGGGAGACGATGTCATCCCAGGGCTGCATCTCCACCGTCAGCGTGGAGCCGGGGTTCTGGGCGGCGAACTCGTCTTCGAGCCACGCGACCGCATCCTCGGACACGGAGTCCTGCATGAGCCACACGCGGAGGTCTCCGCTGTCGGCGTCGCCTCCGTCGTTCCCGGTGCCTGAGCTGCAGCCGGTGACGGCCAGCACCGCGGCCAGTGAAGCGGCCGCCGCGATCAAGGTGCGTCTTGCCATTCTCGTTCCTCCATGGTCTTCCTCGACGGGCCCGAAAGGCGCCCGATGAACGGGTGGTTCAACCGTTTCTCACGCTAACGTGCAAACGGTTGCATTACAATAGCTTCTTCGTTGAAGAGGGTGTAACGGTTGTGTTTCTGTTTGATTACCAGGGATAAGTCAGTGGTTGCGGGGAGCGCGGCGCAGCGGCCACGACCTTCGGGGGCGTGATCCCTGCACCGCGTTGCACAGCCTCAGACGGCGATGGCCGCCGTGGCGCGGGCGACGGTCTCCAGCACCGCGATCGGGGCGAGCAGCTGCGCCGTGGGGATCGGGGTTGCCCTCGTCGCGAGCATGCCGGCGAACGCGTCCACGCCGGGCTGCACGTAGTCGGCACCCAGCACGATGTCGCGACTGATGACCCCGTGGCCGCCGACGGCCGTCGCGCGGAACGGCACCTGGCCGTCGCCGTCGGGGCGGATGAACTCGAGCGTGACGAGCACGCCGCCGACCCGGTAGCGCGCGACGACCCCTCCCGGCAGGCGCTGCACGTCGATGTCCTCGGGCTCCCCCGGCACGAGACGCTGCGCCACGTCGGCGATGTGGATGCCGTAGAAGAAGATGCCGCTGTACGGGCTGGCCGCGTCCGCGGGCCCGGTCACGGTGACCGCCTGCAGCTCGCCGATCGATCCGAGGCCCTCGGCGATCGCGTCGGTGTCGGCCACCCAGCGCAGCGCCGACGACGAGGTGAGCACCGTGCCGCCACGCTCGGCCGCCGCGACGATCTCCTGCGCATCGGCGACGCTCGCCGCCAGCGGCTTGTCGACCCAGACCGGCGTTCCCGCCTCGAGGAACGGCACGGCGTGCGCCCGGTGCAGCGCCCCGTCGCGCGAGGTCACGATGAGCGCGTCGATGCTGCCGAGCAGGTCGCCCGACTCCGCGACGATCTGCTCGATGCCGCCGAGTTCCGCGAGCTCGCGCGTGCGGTCATCCTCACCCGCGACGAGCGCGACCACCCGCACCGGCACGTCCACCGGCCGCTCGACGTTGAGGTAGCGGATGATCTCCTCGGCGTGGCTGTTCTCGATGCCGACGATCGCGACGTTCTTCGTTTCCATGTCTCTCATCCTCTTTCACTCGTGGAGGTCGACGGGACGACCGGTGCGGGCGGACTCGTACACGGCGAGCACCACCTGCAGCGCCCGGCGGCCGTCGTCGGTGGTGATGGCAGGGCGACCGCCGCTGCGGATCGCCCGCACGACGTCGAGGTACTGCCGGCGATGCGCCATGTCGACGTCGCTCCACCCCTCCGGCACATCGTGCTCGACGAGCGAGTCGGCATCGGGCTGCGGCGCGGTGGCCGAGGCGAAGAAGGCGAGCCCGTCGTTCTCCATCACCGCGGTGCCCTGCGAGCCGTGCACGGCGAGGCGCACCGGCAGCCCCGGGTACGCCGCGGTGCTGGCGAGCAGCAGCCCGATGGCGCCGCTCTCGAACTCGATCGTGGCGCCCGCGACATCCTCCACCTCGATGCCCTCGTGCGCGAGACGGCCGGTCTTCGCACTCACCGACACCGGGGTGCCGAGCATCCACAGGAGCAGGTCCAGTGCGTGGATCCCCTGGTTCATGAGTGCACCGCCGCCGTCGATCGCCGCGGTGCCGCGCCAGTCTCCGGACTCGTAGTACTCCTGCGGGCGGAAGAACGCCGACTCCACGACGCCCGAGGTCACGCGCCCGAGCGCGCCCTCGTCGATGGAGCGGCGGATGAAGGAGGCCACCGGCTGGAAGCGGCGCTGACTGATGACGGAGACCGTGCGTCCGGAGGCGCGCTCGGCGGCCCGCACCCGATCGGCGGATTCGAGTGTGACGTCGATCGGCTTCTCGACGATCACGTCCACCCCCGCGTCGAGGGCGGCGACCACCGCGTCGGCGTGGAAGGCGCTGGGCAGGCAGATCGCGGCGAGGTCGACACTCTCGGCGCGATAGGCCTCGGCGGCCGACGCGTGGAACGGCACGCCGTACTGCTCGGCGAGCGCACGCCCGCGCGCCTCGTCGACGTCGACGATCGCGGCGAGCACGCCGGCGTCGCCGAGAGCCGCGACGAGACGGGCGTGGACGGCACCGATCACCCCGGCGCCGACGATCGCGATGCGCAGCGGTTCGGTCATGATGTCTCCTGTCGTGGGGGTGGATGCCAGAGGTGTCGGCTCAAGTCGGCGAGCCCAAGTCGGCGAGCTCCGTCGGCGGGCTCAGTCAGCCGGGCGCGACCAGGCCAGCGCGGTGCCGCCCTGTTCGGCGGAGGTCTGGGCGAGGAGGGCGAGTCGGGTCGCGGCGAGCGAATACCGGGTTCCGACCTCGGGGGTGCGCCCGTCGGCGAAGGCGTCGAGTGCCTCTTCGGCCGGACGCCGTCCCGGCGGCAGATCGAGCGCGCGGGTCGGCCGATCGTGGGTGGCGACCTCGACTCGGCCGCGGGCCCAGAAGATCTCCGCGGTCCCGCGGGTCCCGACCAGGCGCAGCCGGTAGTCGCCGTGCACGTCGGAGGCCTGCGGGGTGAGCCAGCTCACCTCGGCGGAGACGACGGTGTTCGGTGTCGTGAGGGTGGCCGAGCCGTAGCGCGCGAATCCCTCGGCGCCGTCGAGCGGGGCCGAGACGGCTCCCCGGATCACGCCCTCGTCGGCCGGCGCGAACAGGAGCGCGGCGTCGAGGTCGTGCACCGACAGGTCGGTCAGGATGCCGCCGTACTGCGCCGGGTCGAAGAACCAGTCCGGCCGCTGGGCGCGGTTGAGCTTGTGCGGGCCCGATGAGGTGACGCCGACGATGTCGCCCAGCTCTCCGGCGCGCACCACATCGAGTGCGGCGAGGGTCTCGGGGTAACCGCGCTTCTCGAGCAGCAGGTTCACGGTGCGATCGACCTCGGCGGCCACGGCCTCGATCTCGTCGAGCTCGGCGAGCGAGGTGCACAGCGGCTTGTCGGCCAGCACGTGGGCACCGGCACGGAGTGCGGCGACGGCATCGGCGCCACGCGCTCCGTAGACACCGGCGATCACGGCGACGTCGACGCCCTCGGCGAGCAGATCCTCGGCGCGGTCGAAGGCGGGCACGCCGAAACGGGCGGCGTGGTGCTCTGCGACAGCAGGGTCGGAGTCCTGCACACCGACGAGCTCGAACGCGGCGCGGTCGGCGCGGGTCAGCTCGTCGAGCACGTAGTCCACGTGCGGATGGGCGGCACCGATGATCGCGATCCGAGGCATGGGCGACAGTAAATCATGCGACCGGTTGCATGGTCAACCGCCGATCGTGTGCGCAGCCTCCGTGGTGGCCCGGACGACGAGGTGCGTGGCGATCGTCACGCGGGCATCCGAGCGCTCCCCGCTGGCGAGCACGCCGAGCAGCAGCTCAGCTGCCGCATCACCCGCCGCCGCCGACGCGGCCGAGATCGTGGTGAGGGCCGGATGCGTGCCGGAGGCGAGAGTGTCGTCGCATCCGATCACGCTGATGTCGCGGGGGACGTCGATGCCGCGCAGCGCGAGCCCCGCCATCACGCCCTGGGCGACCACGTCGTCGAAGGCGATCACAGCGGTCGCCTCGGAGGCGAGGATGCCGCCGACCGCGTCGCGTCCGCCGGCCGAGCTCGGGCGCCCCAACTCCTGCACGATGACCTCGAGTCCCGCGCGCTCGGCGGCCCGGGCGAGAGCGGCCCGGCGCTGCTGGTCCGACCACGACTCGCGCGGCCCCGACAGGTACACCACGCGGGCGTGGCCCAGGCGATGCAGGTGCGCGACGGCCTCGTCGAGCCCACCGCTCGGATCGATCAGCACCCGCGCCAGGCCCTCGATGTCGCGGTTCACGAGCACCACGGGGCGTGAGGCGTCGAGCTCGCGGATGCGGTCCTCGTCGAGGCGCGGGGAGGCCAGGACGAAGCCCTCGACCTGGGCGCTGAGGCGCGAGGTGAGGTTGGCCTCGCGGTCGGCGATCTCGTCGGAGTCGCCGAGGAACACCGCGTAGCCGGCGGCGTCGGCCAGCGTCTGCACGCGCCGCACGAGCGGCGGGAAGAACGGGTTGGCGATGTCGGGCACGACCACGGCGACGTTGCCGAAGCGACCGGTGGAGAGCGCGCGCGCGGCGTGGTTCATGACGTAGCCGAGCTCGTCGGCCGCCGCCTTGACGCGTCGCACCGTCTCGGGGTTCAGCAGCTCGGGGCGGCTGAACGCGCGGGAAACCGTCGACCGCGAGACGCCGGCCACGCGGGCGATGTCGCCGATCGTCACCGACGTCGATGCCGTCTTCCTGTTGCCTGTCACGTCACACACACTAAGCCCGTGCACCGTGGCTGCGCGCGTGCGAACCCTCGGGAATCTCCTCCCGGGGGCGGCGAGAACGCGGAACGGATCCCATTCGGGGGCTTGACTTTGCAAGCGGTTGCATTAATCTTGCGGATCATGAGCACGACGACGTTCGCCCTGCATGCCCACCCCGACCGCGCCGCGATGGGCGCTGCCGCCGCGCGATCGGCGGCGCGCACGCTGCGCGAAGCCGTGGCAGCTCGCGGCACCGCTCGGATGATCGCCGCCGCCGCCCCCAGCCAGCTCGACGTGTACCGAGCCCTCACCGCCGAGCCCGACGTGCCGTGGGACCGCATCACGATCCTGCACATGGACGAATACCTCGATCTCGACCCCGCGGCCCCCCAGCGCTTCGGCAACTGGCTGCGCACCCACCTCGTCGATGCGGTGCAGCCCGCCGCGTTCCACCCCATGCGCACCGAGCTCGGCGCGGAGGCGGCGACCGAGGAGTACGCCGCCCTGCTCGCCGAAGGGCCCATCGACCTGGTGTGCCTCGGCATCGGCGTGAACGGCCACATCGCGTTCAACGATCCGCCCGACGCCGATCTCGGCGACCCGTGCCCCGTGCGCGTGGTGCAGCTCGACCTCGCCAGCCGCGTGCAGCAGGTCGATGACGACTGCTTCGATACGCTCGAGGCCGTGCCCACCCACGCACTGACGCTGACCATCCCGGCGCTGATGAACGGCGTCCACCTCGTGTGCGCCGTGCCCGATGCCCGCAAGGCCGAGGCCGTGCGGGCCCTGGTCGAAGAGCCGATCAGCTCGCACTGGCCGTGCACCGTGCTGCGGCGGCATTCGCGCTGCGAGGTGCACGTCGACCGCGACGCGGCATCGCTGCTGCATCCCGCACCGGCCGTGGCGGCCCCGGCGGCGCGATGACCGCGCGCACCCTGCACGGTCGCGACGCCCTCGGCACGGGCGGGCTGGAGGTCGTCGTCGAGCACGGCCGGATCAGCGCGCTCACCCCGACCGCCGACCCCGGTGACGGCGCCCCCTGGATCGGCCCCGGGCTGATCGACCTCCAGGTCAACGGCCACCTCGACGGCGACGCGAATGCGGCAGAGCCCTCGCCGGCCCACATCACGGCGATGGCACAGTCTCTCGCCGCACACGGCGTCACGCGATTCCTGCCGACCGTCATCACCGCCTCGCCCGCCGAGATGCTCGCCCGCATCCGTGCGATCGACGAGGCCGTGCGCACCTCGACCGCGACCTCGCGCGCGGTCGCCGGCATCCACGTCGAGGGTCCCAGCCTGTCGGAGCAGGACGGCCCCCGCGGCGTGCATCCGCTCGCGCACATCCGCCCCCCGGCCATCGCCGAGCTGCAGACCTGGCTCGACGCCGCTCCCGGCCTGCTCCGGGTCGTGACCCTGTCTCCGCACCATCCGGGGTCGGTGGAGGCCACGCGCTTCCTCGTCGCGCACGGCGTGCGGGTCGCGGTCGGACACACCCACGCGACGGATGCCGAGATCGCCGCGGTCGTCGACGCCGGCGCCACGCTCTCCACACACCTCGGCAACGGCGCGCACGCGGTGCTCCCCCGGCATCCGAACTACCTGTGGACGCAGCTCGCCGAACGCCGGCTCGCCGCCGGTGTCATCGCCGACGGCCACCACCTGCCCGATGCCACGCTCGCCACCATGATCGCCGCCAAGCGCGACCACGGCATCTTCCTCGTGAGCGACGCCGTCGCCACACCGACAGCACTGCGGGAGGACGGCGTCTCGACCGTCGGCGGTGGCGTGCACCTCGCCGACGACGGAGCGCTGCGGCACGTGTCGACCGGGTTCCTCGCGGGATCTGTGCAGACCCTCGACGTCGGTGTCGCCACCGTCGCCCGCCTCACCGGCTCGCTGGCGGCGGCGCTGCGGCTCGCGACCTCCGCACCCGCAGCCGTCCTCGGCGACGGCCCGCACTGGACGGTCGGCGCCCGCGCCGACGTGCTGCTGTTCGACTGGGCGCCCGGCGAGCGCGCGATCACGCCACGCGAGGTCCTGATCGCCGGCGAACCCGCCACCGAGTCCGCCGACGCCCGCACGACCGCAGGAGGAAACCGATGACCATCGACAGGGCTGACGTGATCGTCACGAGTCCGGATCGCAACTTCGTGACGCTGAAGATCACGACCGCCGACGGCGTGACGGGTCTGGGGGATGCGACGTTGAACGGCCGCGAGCTCGCCGTCGTCGCGTATCTGACCGAGCATGTCGTGCCGTTGTTGATCGGGGCCGACGAGTCGCGCATCGAGGACACCTGGCAGTTCCTGTACCGCAGCGCCTATTGGCGGCGGGGCCCGGTGACGATGGCCGCGATCGCCGCAGTGGACATGGCACTGTGGGACATCAAGGGCAAGGTCGCCGGCCTCCCCGTCTACCAGCTGCTCGGGGGAGCGTCGCGGAACGGCCTGATGGCGTACGGGCACGCGTCGGGCAAGGAACTGCCGGAGCTGTTCGACTCGATCCGCGCGCACCAGGAACAGGGATACAAGGCCATCCGCGTGCAGACCGGGGTGCCCACGTTGAAGGCGATCTACGGGATCGCGTCGCAATCGGCCGACGCCGGGGGCGGCGAAGCCCGGTACGACCACGAGCCCGCCCGCCGCGGCGCGAAGCCGGTCGAGGAGGACTGGGACACCCGCGCCTACCTCAACCACCTCCCCGGCGTGTTCGAGGCGGTACGGAACGAGTTCGGCCCCGACATCCCCCTCCTGCACGACGGGCACCACCGGATGACGCCCATCCAGGCCGCCCGTCTCGGCAAGGACCTCGAACCGTACGACCTGTTCTGGCTCGAGGACTGCACCCCGGCCGAGAACCAGGAAGCACTGCGCCTCGTGCGCCAGCACACCACCACCCCGCTCGCGATCGGGGAGATCTTCAACACGGTGTGGGACTTCAAGGACATCATCCGCGACCAGCTCATCGACTACGTCCGCGGAGCCGTCACCCACATGGGCGGCATCACCGCACTGAAGAAGACGCTCGACTACGCGGCGATGTACCAGATCAAGTCGGGCATGCACGGGCCGACCGACATCTCTCCGGTCGGCATGGCCGCCGCGATGCACCTGGGACTGTCGATCCACAACTTCGGCATCCAGGAGTACATGCAGCACGGCGCCCGCACCGACCAGGTCTTCCAGCAGTCGTTCACCTGGACCGACGGATACCTGCACCCCGGGAACAAGCCCGGCCTCGGCGTCGAGCTCGACGTCGACGAAGCGGGCAAGTACCCCTACGAGCAGGCCTACCTCCCCTACAACCGCCTCCTCGACGGCACCGTCCACGACTGGTGAACGCGGGGTGGTCGCGCCCGTGAGCGACCCCGGGCGCGACCACCCCGCGCAGTAGGCTGAACGCATCATGGACGAGTTCATCCAGGGCTTCTGGAACTTCGCGGGCAACTACTGGTGGCTCATCTTCCCCATCATGGGGATGGCCGGCGGTGCCGCGAAGGCGTGGGAGCAGGGTTCCAAGCGCCGGCACGAGCGCCGCCTGGAGACGCTTCGCATGAAGGCGCAGCTGAAGACCGCCGAGATCGAGGCGCGCGCGCTCACCCAGCAGGCCAAGCGCCGCGGCCCTTCGGTGGTCGACACCACGGCATCCGTCGTCCCGAACGACCTGGTCGCGCGACTGTTCGCCGAGCACGACGAGATCACCGCACGCTGGCTCGACTACGAACTCGACGTCGCGAAGCTCATCGCCTTCCCCGCCATGAGCGACGGCCGTCAACCGCTGACCGCCGCGTTCCTGCGCGCCAAGAAGACGGCCGATGCGCTGCGTCCGGCATCCGCCGAGGCGAAGGTGTCGGAGCAGCAGATCACCGAGTATCTGCAGGCCGTGGGCGACTACGCGGTCGCATTCGAGATCGCCGAGAAGGATGCCCGGCGTCTGCGCGACTCGACGTTCACCGCGCCGGAGCGCAAGCGCCTGGAGCGGGCTCAGCAGCTGCTCAAGGTCGCGGTCGACGAGTCGGCCACGCAGGCAGAGCGCAACGTCGCGTACAAGCGCGTGCGCGAAGAGCTCGACGGCCTCATCCTGCTCTCCGACGACGCCGTCACGGTGCTCGAGAAGCAGGTGGCGAAGGAGATCTCCGCCCCGGCCGCGCCGCCTGCGGCACCCACGACATCCGCTGATCAGCCATCCGCTGGTCAGGCCCCCGGTGCCGCCGACGCGACCGCCGAGGAGCCCGAGCGGATGAGGCTCCCCCTCCGCGACGAGAAACCCCGAGACGCGAACACCCCCGCAGGCCCCGCCCGCACCCTGCCCCTGCCGGGCGACGACGACGGAGGCATGCCGCGGTGATCACTCGGTTCGAAGAGCTCGACTGGCAGACGACGCCGATCGGCGACCTCATGCTGCGCAGGCGCACGGAGCCGGCGGTCGGGCAGGAGATCTACGAGGTCAAGCTCGGCGACGAGTACCTGATGTCGAGCCTGTTCACGGTGGCAGAGGAAGAGCTCGCGAACCTGGGCCTCGCCGCGGTGGTCGGCGACGACCTCTCGGTCCTGGTCGGCGGGCTCGGGCTCGGCTACACCGCCGTCGCGGCGCTGCGCGATGCGCGGGTGGCATCGCTCACGGTGATCGATCGACTGGGCGCCGTGATCGGCTGGCACGAGCGCAAGCTCCTGCCCGCGTCGGCGGAACTCGTCGAGGACGCGCGCACGAGTCTGGTCGAGGACGACTTCTTCGCCGTCATGCGGTCGGCCCCCGCTGAGGGGCACCGCGGGTATTCGGCGATCCTTCTGGACGTCGACCACTCTCCCCGCCACCAGTTGGACCCGACGCACGCCGACCTCTACGACGCGGCCGGTCTGCGTGCGCTCGACCGTCATCTCGCCGCGGGCGGGGTCTTCGCCCTGTGGTCGGATGACCCGCCCGACGACGAGTTCATGGTCGAACTGCGCGCCGTGTTCGATGACGCCTTCGCCCACGTCGTCGATTTCGACAATCCCGTGACCGACGGGGTCTCGTCGAACACCGTGTACGTCGCGCGCAGTCGTGGAGCGGGCTCCGTGTCGCTCGACGCCGCCGAGCGCACCCAGCCGAGAGAAGAAGCATGACCCCGGAGAACGTCACCGGTCCCGTCGCCCGTCACGCCGAAGGTCCCGTGTGGTGGCCGGGCTGGGGTGGACTGCGGTGGGTCGACGGGGAGGCCGGCGATCTGCTGACGCTGGGCACCGACGGTGTGACCCGCCAGCACATCGACGACGAGTACCTGGCGTTCGCGCGACCGCGCACCAACGGCGGCCTGGTGGCGGTCGGCGCCCGCACGCTCTACCTCGCGGATGACGTCGACGGCGAGACCCGCGCCGTGGCGACCCTGCACGAGGATCCGCACGTGCGCATGAACGACGGATGCTGCGATCCTCGCGGCCGCCTGCTCGCAGGTTCCATGGCCTACGACGCCGCACCGGACAGCGGATTCGTGCTGCGACTCGACGCGGAGCTCACGGTCTCGACCGTGCTGCCTCGGGCGACGATCTCGAACGGCATCGGCTTCTCGCCCGACGGGCGCCGCGCCTACTACGTCGACACCGCCACCCACCGCATCGACGTGTTCGACGTGGCCGAGGGCGAGCTGCGCGGACGGCGGGCATTCGTCTCGATCCCCGAGGAACAGGGATCGCCGGACGGGTTGACGGTCGCGGCCGACGGCAGCGTCTGGGTCGCGCTCTGGGGCGGCAGCGCCGTGCACGGCTACGACGCGACCGGAGCGCTCGTGCAGACGATCGAGCTCCCCGTGCCACAGGTGTCGGCGTGCACGTTCGGCGGCGACGACCTCGGCACGCTCTACATCACGACGTCAGCGCAGGGCCTCCCCGACGACCACGGCACCGAGGCGGGCTCGGTGTTCGCCGTGCAGCCGGGCGTGCGCGGTCTGCCGGTCACGCTGTTCGCCGGCTGAGCGGGGCTCGGGCCTAGCGGGATCGGGCGCCGCAGGAATCGCGGATCGTCAGCCTCGGCACGATCGAGATCTGCTGTACCGGCGACTGATCTCCCTCGGTGATCCGCGTGAGCAGGAGCGCCGCGGCCATCCGCCCGATGCGGTGCTTGGCCGGCGACACGGCTGTCAGTGGCACCGGGGCGACGTCGGCCACTTCGTCGTCATAGGAGACGATGGCGAGATCCTCGGGCACACGCAGTCCCCGACGCTGCGCAGCGACCTCGAGGAGCGTGGCCTCGCGATCACCGAAGACGAGGGCCGCGGTGCAACCACCATCGACCATCTCCTGGAGCACATCGTCCGCGTGGGTCTGCAACCACTCCGCGCTCGTCCTCGAGACGATCGTGCTCACCATGCCCTCCAGGTGCGGGACGGATGCCTCATACCCGCGGCGGACTCCGGACGACGGAGCGGAATCAGCTCGCAACGCCAGCGCGATCCGGCGGTGGCCGAGTCGGTGCAGGTGCGAGACCCCCTCGAACGCCCCGGCCTCATGATTCGAGCAGACGTACTCGGTCGGATCGAAATAGCCCAGGCTCCGGATACGTCTCTCCAGCATCACCACCGGTATCGGAATGCTCTCCAGCCGGCGGAGCAGGGCGCCGGGATCGGCATCGTCCGAGATGATGGGCGTGATCAGCAGACCATCGACGCCGGACTCGACGAACCGGGCGATCGCTTCCTGCTCGACGCGCGAGTCGTACTGGGAGGTCGCGAGAGCGATGGAGGTTCCCGAGCCCGAGAGACCCGCCTCGATACCCTGCAGGACGGTCGGGAAGTAGAGCCGGGTGTCGGGGATCAGCACGCCGATCGTGCGCTGTTCGGTTCGCTGCCTGGAGGCACTCGACACGTACATGCCGGACCCTTGGCGGCGAAGGATCAGCCCTTCGTCGACCAGGACGTCGACAGCCCGCCGCACGGTGCTGAGCGAGTAGCCCGTGGACTCGACGAGCTGCTTCTCGGTCGGCAGAAGGCTGCCCAGCGGCCAACTGCCGGCCGCGATCCCTCTACGAAGCTCCTGCGCGAGCGCTTCGAACTTGAGCGCACGAGGCGTGAGGCCGGACGGGGTGGGATGCACTGCTGTCATTGCTCTTCCGATCAGTACACCCGCACCTGGCCCACCTGGACCAGGTCGGAGCCGTTCGTGCGGTGGCAGACGAGCCGGATCCGCGCCGTCGCGACGGGTTCGAACGCCACGGTTCGGTGACGTCGACGATTGTCCCGCACCGTGCCGAGGGTACGCCAGTGCCCATCCACGAATGCTTCGAGATCGAAGTCGGCGACGATCTCGGGCGGTATCCGGTGCTCACTCCGGACATAGTGGAGATTGTTCACGTAGGCATTGACATCGTCGTTGAACACGACGCGTACCTCCGACGCCTGGACCTCGCGCTCCCACTCGAGCGTGAGGATCTCCGGGTCCCCCGCGACCAGATCTCGTCGCGGACGCGACGACCACATCCGCGGCCCGCCGTACGGGCGCCCGTATCCCCCGACGACGTTGGCCGCTTCCAGGCCCACGACGGCACCCTCGCATCGCATGGCAAGCCGAACACGCGACAGCTTCTTGATCCCCCACCGCACCACGTCGTCCGGTCGATCGGCGACGAGATGGGCGTCGATCTCGTCGACGTGGTCGGTGCCGCGACGCGTCATCGAGACCGCGCCGAACAGGTACTGACCGCTGCTCCCCCACCGCACGCCCGGAGTCGCTTCGAGGACGATGACCGTCGACGCCTCCGGACCCTCGCCGACCGGGAGCTCATCCGTCAACGCCACCCACCCGGCGTGCCCGGCGGGAAGCTCGATGCTCCCGGAGTCGAGCGGCACCTCCGGGAAATAGGTGCGACCGTCGGGAGTCTCGAACACCGCCCACGAGACGGTGGCGGCCTCCTCGCACGAGAGGTGCACCTGCACCGGCCCCGACTGCCCTCGCGGAATCAGGAAGGCGGTGTCGTCGGTGAGAGGGAGCGAGGAACTCGGATCGTCGAGCTGATCCCACCGGAGTTCCGACGTCGCCGTCACCGCCGCCTGCAGAGCGAGATTGGCGGGGTCGTCGTCCTGCACGCCGATGAGCGCGGCATCTTGTCGCACCAACTGGCGCTGCAGGGTTCGGATGTGCGCGTCGTGAAGCTCCTCCGGAGTCCAGTTCGACGCGGCACACAGAGCCGCTGCGGTTCCAGCGGCCTCACCCATCACCGCGCACGTCGCCATCACGCGCAGCGACCCGAAGGCGATGTGCGTCGCGCTCACGTTGCGGCCGGCCATCAGCAGATTGCCGACATCGATGGAGCGCAGGATGCCGAAGGGGATGTCGTAGGTGCCGCTCGGGTAGATCTGCTGAGCGGCGGACCGAGGCTCGTACACGCCCTTCGAGGGGTGGAGGTCGATCGACCACCCGCCGAATCCGATGGCGTCCGCCTTGCGCGTCGCCGAGACGACATCCTCCTGCGTCATGGTGTGCGCACCGATGATCCGGCGATACTCCCGCTTGCCCGGAACCGACCCGACCCACTCGAGAGTGAGGTTCTCGGCATCCGGGAAGCGTCCGGAGTTCTTGATGTGATCCCAGATGCCGTAGATGACCGCCCACAGCTCGTCCCTGATCCGCTCGTTGTCGGCGACGATGTCCAGCTCGCCGCCCCATTCGATCCACCAGTAGTCGGCTCCGTTGTCACCCGTGCGAAGCACCCGGCTCTCCGGGATCGTCGTGGCTGCGAGGTCTATCGCGAACGCCGGCGGCACGAACGGCACCGGTTCGGACTCCTTGCGGGTGTAGAACAGCAGCGTGCTGCCCAGCGTGAGCTCGTCCTCTTCCTCCGGTGCCAGATCCTCACCGAAAGCTGCACTCGCCTCCCGGCCGAGTCGCGTCCGAGCACCGGCCCGGGCCGCCACGGATCCGTCGCCGGTGGCATCCACGAAGGTGTGCGCGGCCACAGTGACCTCGCCCTCCGATCCCAGCACGATCCCGCCCACCGACGAGATCCGGTCTCCGTGCATCTGCACCTCGGTGATGTGTGTGTTCAGCAGCAGGGTGATGCGCGGCTCCGCCTTCACGGCATCGAGCACGACGAGGTCCCAGTAGTACGGGTTGCCGAGCGGATTGCGGTACTCGTTCTCGACATAGAGCTCACCGATGATCCCCGTCTCGCGCGCGAAGCGATGATGCCCCGTCGCCGTCGCACCGCAGACCCAGACCCGCACCTCGCTGCTCGAGTTCCCTCCGAGCACCGGACGATCCTGCACCAGCGCCACGGTCGCTCCGTTGCGCGCCGCAGCGATCGCTGCCGCGACACCGGCGAGCCCACCGCCGATGACGGCGACGTCGACATCGTGCCTCGTCCGATTGCTCATGATCCCTCTTCCGTTCTTCCCGGTTCCCCGGGGCTCACGCGATTCGCGAAAGGTCTTCGGCCCGCACCCGGTGCGCGAGCTCCTCGCCCGTGAGCACTCGAATCGCCTCGTCGACTGCTCCTCGGCCGAGCCGCTGGAGATCCGACCCCGTGGCACCGGCGAGATGGGGCGTCAGGAAGACGTTCTCCAGCGCCCACAACGCCGAGTCGGCGGCGGGGACCATGGGTTCGGTGACATCGAGGATCGCGAAGAGGTCGCGGGTGCGGAGCACGTCGATGAGGGCGTCCTGGTCGACGATCGATCCGCGGGCGGTGTTGATGAGCGTGGCACCGGGGCTCATGCTCTCCAGCAGCCGACGGGTGATCATCCCGCGCGTGCCCGGAGTGGCCGGGGCGTGCAGGGACACCACGTCGCTGTCGCGCATGAGCGTCTCCAACGACGTCAGCCGGGCACCCAGAGAATCCGCTTCGACGGCATCGACGTACGGGTCGTAGACGAGCACCTGCAGATCGTGTCGTGCGATGAGTCGCGCCACCGCACGCCCGACGCGGGACGCTCCCACCAGGCCGACGGTCTTGGCCGTGATCCCGAGCGTGTCGAGACGCGGCCCCCGATCGAGCGTCGCACCTTCGCGGATGTAGTCGCGACGCAGTCGGAACACGCCTTTCAGGCTCGCGACGATCATCGCCGTCGCGTACTCGGCGACCGCTTCCGCGTTGCGCTCGACCTGGGTCGAGACGCGCACGCCCGTCTCCCACGCGTCGTCCGTGAGGAGCCGCTTCACCGAACCCCCCGTGTGGATGATCGCCTCGAGCGAGGAGAACCCGTCGAGCACGCCGGCAGAGATCTCGTGCGTCCCCCAGCTGGTCAGGAGCACCTCGGCGGATCGCCTGTCCTCCACGTCGAGCACGCTCAAGTCGCCACCCACGTGCACGACCCGGCCGTGCTCGCGCAACGGCGCGAGCACGTTCGCAGGGAACAGTCTGTCGGCGTCTCCGTCGTCGGCGCTGATGACGATGGTCGGGAGCTGTCCGCGACCTCCACGATCACTTGACGGCACCGGAGGTCATCCCTTCCATGATGCGGCGACCGACCCACAGATACAGCAGGATCATCGGATAGATGACGATCACGACTCCGGCGAACAGGCCTCCCCAGTTGGAGTTGTACTGCATGGTGCCGTACAACCGGAGAAGTGCAGCGGGCAGGGTCTGCTCGCTCGGAGAGTTGATCAGCACCAGCACGAGGAGCGCTTCGTTCCACATGTGCAGGAAGTTCAGGACGAACGCGCTCTTCACCGCCGGCCAGGCGACCGGCATCATGATGCTCCAGAAGGTGCGCGCGGGCGACGCCCCATCGAGCGCCGCAGCCTCGGGAAGCGCTGAGGGAAGCCCCCTGAAGGCGGCGGTGAGCAGGAAGATCGTGAACGGGAGAGAAGTGCCGACGTAGATGAAGACGAGCGTGATCCGGTCATCCCACCAGCCGAAGAGGATCTCGACGGCGAACTGGTGCACCTCCGTCTTCGCGATGAAGAGCGGGACGAGGATCGTCTGCACCGGCAGTGCCACGCACAGCGCCGTATAGGTGTTGATGCCCGCGATCCATCGTCGCGAGCTCCTCGCGAGCACATATGCGGCGGGGGCTCCCAGCGCGATCGTCAGGGAGGCGGAGATCGTCACGATGACGATGGTGTTGAGCGTCACGCCGCCGAAACCGGACACCGTCCACGCGCTCACGAAGTTCTCCCACTCCGGCGATGCGGGAAGACCGAAGGGGGTGGCGAAGATCTCGCTGTCCGACTTCAGGGACGTGATCCCCACCCACACCGCCATCAGGAGGTTGAACGACACCCACACCCACAGCGCGACCTGGATGCCGCGGGGGATGACGATGTCGCCGATGGGAGCCGTCCATCGTCGGTGCCCGCTACGCCGGAGGCGGGGGTGGCGGCCGGTCTGCACCGGCTGCTTCGCCTCCTCGGGGGCGCGAGGGGGGCTGGTCATGGTCGTCATGACAGTTCCACCTTGTCTCTCTTCAGAAGTCTCCGCACGAGCATCACCAGGACCGAGGTGAGCAGGAAGAGCACCATGCCGATCGCCGACGCGTAGGCGAGCTGCGGGCTTCCGTCCGGACCACCGGTCGTCGCGAGGTATTGCTGCACAGACGCGGTGCGCGCCTGGATGGGCGGCACGCCCTGGGATCCGACGAATGCGATCACGATCTCGAACGTCTTCATGCTGCTGATGATCCACAGCACGATCGCGACCGAGAGCGACTCCCAGCTCAGCGGGATGGTGATCATCCGGAACTGCTGCGTGCGAGTCGCTCCCGCAAGTTCCGCTTCCTCATACAGGTGCGCGGGGATCTGATCGACGCCCGTCGCGACGATCGCGAGGTAGTACCCGCTGACGCTCCACACGAGACCGACGATGATCACCTGGAACACGACGTCCGGTGACAGCCAGGCTCTGCGCAGGGCATCGAGCGAGAGTGCTTCGAGGATCTGGTTGAAGCCGCCGTTCGGATTCAGGAGGAAACCGAACGCCACACCGATCGCGATCGGCGAGATGATCACCGGCACGAACACGACGGACCGGATGAACGCCCCGCCCCGCATGCCGCGTAGCGCGATCAGTGAGGCGAAGACCACCGTGAACACGAGGATGCCGCCGACGATCAGCAGCACCGCCGTGTTCACGAACGACGAGCGGAACGCGTCCGACGCCCACAGTCCGATGTAGTTGCGCAGGCCCACCCAGACGACCTCGTCTCCCGGTCCCGACCACGAGGTCAGCGAGATCACGGCCGTGAACACCGATGGAATCACGAGGGTGATGGTCATCATCGCCACCGCGGGGACGAGGAAGGGCAGCGCGAGCCGATCGACACCGGTGGCGTCGGTCGATGCCTGCCGATCGGCGCGGCGGTGGAGGAGGAGAGGGGTCGCCATGGGGAGCCTGCCGATCAGCCGTTGGCGGCGAGATACGCGGCGGTCTGTTCCTTGCCGCGTGCGACGAACTCCTCCGCGGTGATGCTGCCCGAGAAGAGGGCGTCGTCCAGAGGCAACAGGATGTCGTTCCACCACGACGGGTGGAGCGCTGCGGCGAGATCATGCGACTGGGTGACGGAGTCGGCATTCTCGATCTGCTCGACCAGCCCACGCAGCGTCTCCGGCTGCTCCACGCCCGAGCGCGCCGCGATGAACCCGGCCTCGGACGCGTACAGCTTCTGGAACTTCTCCTGAGCGGCGAAGGCGAGGAACTGGTTCGCCGCGTCCAGGTTCTTGCTGTCGGCATTGATCGCGAGCCCGCTCGCGGTCACCTCGACCGTCGGTGTGCCGCCTGGAACGGCCGGGAACATGAACGTCCGAGCCGTGAAGCCGTCCTTCTGCTGGTCTCGCGTCTCCCCTTCCATGTACGACCCGCCCAGCATGAAGGAGTGCGCTCCCTGCGCCCACTGATTCTGCGCATCCGGGTACTTCGTGCCCATGTAGTCGTCCTGCAGGTAGCCGCCGTCGACGATCTGCTGGACGCGCTGCGCAGCCTCGAGGACGTACGGCTGATCCCAGTTCTCCGGTGCCTCCGCGAGCGAGCGGAGCGCTCCCGGCCCTTCGGCCTGCACGAGCAGCTGATAGAGCCAGAACACGTTGTAGCTGGGCACCGTGCCGTCCGCGCCCAGGGGGGTGAGGCCTTCCGCCTTCTGCGCGTCCAGGAGGGCGATGAAGTCGTCCCACTCCTGGGGCGGGTCGCTCTCGAGTTCGGGGAACTGCGACGCGTCGAACCAGATCGCCGAGGAATTGACGTAGGTCGGCAGGATCCCGACGCCCTCCTCGCCCGATGCCGCCTCTCGGACGGCGTCCGTGAAGCTCTCTCCCACCGAGATGTCCTCGCCGGGGATGTCCGTCTCCATCAGCTCGTCGAGGTCGGCCAGGAAGCCCCGGCCCTCGTAATCGAGGATGTTCCGGCTTCCCGCGTCGAAGAGGTCGGGCCCGGTCCCGTTGCCGAGAGCGTTGATCAGGTTCTGCGTGACCTGGCGACCGAGGTACTCGACCTCGACGTCGATGCCGGTCTCCTCCGTGAAGGCGGTGCGTACGGTTTCGAAGATCTCCTGCTGCGCCTCGCCGACGTTCCACGCCGACCAGTAGGTGAGAGTCGCCTTCGTGTCGTCATCGTCGCCCCCACGGATCTGTGTGCCGCAGCCGGCCGTCACGAGAGTGGTGACGAGCAGCGCTCCTGCCGCGGCCGCAACGCGGCGGCGAGCGCGATTCGAACTCAAATTCATTACGTACTCCTTTGTGACGTAGCTTCAGGATCCGCTCGGGATGCGCGGTGTTCTCTGATTCAACGGGCCCTCAGAAGAATGAATCAAGCATGAATTCCGATTGATTCTCGGCCGACCACGCGGGCGCGCCGGAGAGCGCGCGACCGCGGGGTGACGCCCGCGAAGCGTGGGAGGGGCGGGCGGTCTCAGAAGTGGAGTTCGCACTCCGCCTGGCGCGCCCCGGAGGCGAGGGTCACCGCCACGCGGGAGCCCACGATCGCCACGGACCCGCCCGCGCAGGACGAGCTCGACGGGATTCCGAGGCCATCGAACGTCACGCTCAGCGCCGTCACGGATCCCGCGTGCTCATCGATCGCGATGATCACCGCACCATCGGCACGGGTGCTGACGGCGACGGTGCACGGCGCACTCGCCGTCACCCCGTCCACGGTCACCGCCCGCCAGAACGTGAACAGACGCGTCTCGCGCGCGTCGAACCGCAGCGCCTGGCACTCGGCGGAGTTCGCGAGCACCGCGAAGTTCGGTGCTGCTGCGAACGCCTGCGTCTCGGCGAGGGACGCTCCGGGCAGCACCGCGTACTGATACGACCGCCCGGAGAAGTTCTGGCCATGCCAGAGCCAGAGGGTGAGGTATCGGCGTGCATGCGGAGTCGCGTCGATTCCGGCCGTGGTGTTGATGTCGGCCCAGGAGCCCGCGCGTTCCTCGCGCTTCATCTTCACGCTGCCACCGACCGGGAAGAAGTACCCGCCGACACCGTCGATGTGGACGCTCAGCGGGCCGGTCGCGTTCTCCGTGCGCGAGCTCGGCAGGGTCGCGATGCGGACGACACCGTCGACGCGCAATGTCGCCGCTCCCGCGGCGTGGAGATTCCGGTTCTCGACGACGGTCTCGACGATGCCCCCGGTGGTGGAGGAGATGTCAGCGCCCAGGGCGACGAGGACGCCGTCCTGGAGGAACCAGGCCTTGCGGGCGTGCATGTCGCTGCCGCGGAACGCTCCCCCCGTCCCCGCGCGATCGTGCGGCGCATGGAGATCCTGCGCGAAGACCGTCGCCGCGTCAGGGGAGTCCGACATCACGGACGATCCGCCCGTCCATTCGCCCGGCGGACGCCCCTTGCCGGATGTGCCGCCGATCCGATCCGGGAGAGCGAGCTGCTCCACGGTCGTGCCCGGCAGCCGATAGCGGTCGACGGTCGGCCAGAACTCGTCGTCGTAGTGGGAGGTGTCGGCGTCGTACACGTACGTCATGCCGCTGCCGGAATGATATCCGCGGATGTTCTCCAGCGTGCTGCATTCGTACCAGGCGATCGTCGGACTCGATGCCGAGATCGCGATCGCGTGGTCCGCGTTGCGCACGATGCACCGAGCCATCGCGTTGAAGACGGTCGCACCGGCGGATGGTTCGGGGAGAGCGGCCACCGCGCTGTTCGTCAGCGCGACGACCAGGCCCGTCCTCGCCACCGACCCCGTCTCGAAGATCCGCCCGGTGGAGTCCTCGTCCACCCAGGAGCGCACGCGCCCGCGGATCTGCGTCGCCACCGGTGCAGGAGCCGCTTCTGCGAGCAGGAGCAGCCCCTCCACCGCCTGGAAACCGGCATCCTGACTGCGGGCGAGCGGGCGGGCGACAGCGCGGCCCCGCACGTGGTCCATGACCCTGCCGCGGTAGACGACCGGCAGGTAGCTCTTCCCGACCAGGGCGAAGAATGCCTCGTACTCCGGTCCGGCTGCTCCGAGGTCGAGGAGTGCGAACAGACGCGACGCCGCGAGCAGGAGCTCGATCCCGTACGAGCCCGTGTACGGGACGCTCGCATGCTGGATCATCGAGCCGTCGGCGTGGAAGCCGTCTCCCTCCAGGACGGTCGCCCACACCGGCGCCAATCCCGCGCGCGCTCTCTCGAGCCTCGGGACGTCTCCGTCCAGAAGAGCACGGACGATGACCGTCTGGCACATGTCCATCCGGTTCGCCCCGGTCGACTCCTTCACGGAAAGCCCCTTCAGCGGATCGAGAAACCACGGGTCCGGCACGAAGTGGTCGATCGCCGCACACCCCGCAGCGACCTGGGCGGACGGCAGCTCGTCGCCGACGAGCACGAGGACGCTCGCGAGAGCGCGGGGCGAGCCGATCTGCCAATCCCACCAGTTGTCCGCGGCGGCCATCGCGGTGCCGGACGCGAATCCCGCCGCAGTGAGTGAGCCGAGACCCGAGGAGATCTGCGCGACCAGGGTCGAGTCGGCATGATGAATCGAGCCCGGGGTCGCCCATGCCACGGCGAAGTCGAGCAGCCGCGTGTACGACTGGCGGATCTTCTGCGCGGTGCGCACGCCCTGAGCATCGGGATTCACGCCCGTCACCGGCAGATCGGTGAACACCGACACCGCGGTGGGATCGAGCATCGCCCGCCACCCGGTGACACGGGCGTCCAGCGCCGAAAGCGCCGTCGCGAACCTCGCATCGGAAGAGACGACCTGGTGGCGACCGGTGATGATGTCCGCCCATCGCGCCCGCAGCGCCGGGTCGATCGTCGTCGTGCCCGCCCACGGCTCGGGGAGCACCGAGAAGATCGACTCTGCGAGCGTGAGTGCCGCCATGCCTGTGGACACCCGAAGAAGGGTGCGTCGTGTGAGCTGAACCATGAATCTTCCTCCGCATCGTCGCGTCTGAGACGGAACGTAGCTTCGGGTGAAGGAATGAGTCCAGAGTGAATGCGACGGCTGAGACGGACGCATGCCGAGAGCCCGACGGCCTCTGCCCGAGGCACGGTGCACTCAGCAAAAGGAACCGTGCCCCGGACACAGGCCGCCGGGCGCGAGCGGCGGTCAGCCCCGGTGCACCCGTTCGGTGCGCTGGTGCTGTCGGCCGAGACCTTCGATCTCGATCGTCATCTCGTCGCCGTCCTGCAGGTACGGGAAGCGTCCGGAGAGCGCGACGCCCTGCGGAGTTCCGGTGTTGATCACGTCCCCGGGTTCGAGCACGAGGTACTGGCTCAGCTCGTGCACGATCTGCAGCACGGGGAAGATCATGTCGGCCGTCGAGGAGTCCTGACGCGGTTCGCCGTTCACGAACGAGCGCAGCCGCAACGCCTGCGGGTCGACCTCGTCGGCGGGCACGAGCGCGGGCCCGAGCGGGTTGAACGTCTCGGAGCACTTGCCCTTCGACCACTGCCCACCCGACACGTCGAGCTGGTACGCCCGCTCCGACACGTCGTTCGAGATCGTGTACCCGGCGATGACTTCGCGCGCAGCATCCGGCGACGACAGGTACCGGGCCGTCTTGCCGATCACGATCGCCAGCTCGACCTCCCAGTCGACCTTCTCGGCGCCCGGCGGCAGCAGCACGACGTCGTCCGGGCCGACGACGGTGTTCGGATGCTTGAAGAAGATCACCGGATGCTCGGGCGGGAGCGACCCCGACTCGGCCGCGTGCGCGGCGTAGTTCTGACCGATGCAGACCACCGCGGTCGGACGCGTAACGGGCGAGCCGATGCGCAGTCCGTCGACGTCGGCCGTGGACAGCTCGCCGCCGCTCAGTGCCGCGCGCACCCGGGCGATGCCGTCGGACGCGAGGAAGGCGCCGTCGATGTCGGCGGTGAGGGGTGCCAGGTCGTAGACGACGCCGCCCTCGCGGACGTACGGGCGTTCGTGGCCGACCGGGCCCAGTCGCAGCAGTTCCATGATGATCCTTCGGTCAGCGCGCGGCGGCGTAGGTCGGGTTGACGATCGGCACGGACTCACCGGCGAGATACCGGATGATGTTCTCGGCCGCGTGCACGGGCAGATCCGCCAGCGCCTCGGGCGAGAACCAGGCGGCGTGCGGGGTCAGCAGCACCTGTTCGAGGTCGCGCAGCGGGGAGTCGGCCGCGAGGGGCTCCCCGGCGAACACGTCGAGGGCGGCGGCGCCCAGATGCCCGTCACGCAGCGAGGCGGCGAGTGCCTCCTCGTCGATGAGCGGGCCGCGGCACGTGTTCACCACGACAGCGCCGGGCTTCATGGTCGCGATGGCCGCAGCATCGACCAGGTGTCTGGTCTCTTCAGTGAGCGGCACGTGCAACGTGAGGATGTCGGCCTGGGCCACGGCATCCGGAATGCTCACGGGCTCGCAGCCGGCGTCGCGCACGGCGTCGGCTGGGGCGTAGGGGTCGGCGACGAGCACCCGGAAACCCAGCGCTCGGCATCCGCGGGCGACCATCGACCCGATGCGACCGAAGCCGAGCACCGAGACGGTGGTGGCCGAGGGACGCACGGCGAGCGGGCGGGCGTCGACGGCCTTCCAGGTGCCGGCGCGCACGGCGCGGTCGTAGGCGGGGAGACCGCGGGCCTGCGTCATTATCATCGCGATGGTGTGCGCGGCGACCTCTTCGATGCAGTAGCTGGGGGTGTTCGCGACGGCGATGCCGCGGGCGGTGGCCGCCTCGACGTCGACCATGTCGTAGCCGATGCCCACGCGGCTGATGATGCGCAGGTTCGGCATCCGGTCCATCACCTCGCCGGTGATCTGCGCCCACTGCACGACGAGCCCTTCGGCGTCGGAGCCGGCGGCGGCGATGTCGTCGAGGTTGCCGGATGCGGCGCGCTCGGCGCGCAGCCCGGCCTGCCGGAGGGTGTCCTCGATGACGGTTCCTGGCAGGTCGCAGTCGCTGACGAGGATGAAGAGCTCAGTCATGAGAGCGATGCTATAGCATCTAGCAGATGTCTGCACGGCACTACGGTTGGCCATCATTTGCTATAGCATCGGACGCATGACTACGCGCCGCGCTCTGATCACGGGGGCCAGTTCCGGTATCGGAACCGCCGCCGCCCTCGACCTCGCCCGCGAGGGCACCGCCCTCTGGATCACGTACGCCGGACGGGAAGCCGAAGCTCTCCGCGTCGCCGAGGAGTGCCGGGCGGCAGGCTCCCCCGAGGTGCACGTCTCGCGTCTCGACCTGCGCGAGCGCGAGTCGATCGACGCGCTGGTCGGCGAGATCACGGCCGCCTGGGGCTCGCTGCACGTGCTCATCAACAACGGCGGCGTGTGCCCTTACACCGCCTACGACGACATCGACTTCGACGAGTGGGACATGGTCCTCGAGACCAACGCCCGCGGCACGTTCTTCCTCACCCGGGGCGCGCTTCCGCTGCTGCGGGCCGCCGAGGGTGACCGCTCCGTGATCAACATCGCGTCGATCGCCGGGCAGGTCGGCGCGCTGCAGACCGGCATCCACTACGCCGCCAGCAAGGGGGCGATCCTCGCGATCACGCGCAGCTTCGCCCGACACCTCGCAGCGGAGGGCATCCGCGTGAATGCGGTCACCCCCGGTCCGGTCAAGAGCGCGATCACCGACCAGTTGCAGGGGGCGGGCCGCGAGAAGCTCGAAGCCGGCATCCCCCTCGGCGCGTTCGGCCAGCCCGAGGACGTCGCCTGGATCATCACCTCGCTCGCGTCGGAGCGCGCTCGCTTCATCACCGGCGCCACCTACGACGTCAACGGAGGCGTTCGCATTGACTGACCACGCTGCCGCATCCCGCTCCGCCGCTGACCGCTCCGCCATCGAGACCGTGCAGGCGCAGCTCGACGCGTTCAACGCGCACGATCTCGACGCCTTCGTCGCGACCTACGCCGCGGATGCCGTGATCACCGGCGTCGCTCCCGAACCGGTGGTGGGCTCGGCCGCGATCCGCGCGTTCTACGAGCCACGACTGCAGAACCCCGAGCTGTCGTGCGTGATCGAGACGAGCGTGCTGTTCGGCACCCGCTGGGTCGTCGCGCAGGAACAGGTCATCAACGCGGGCGTCGCGACCGAGACCATCGCGACCTTCGACGTGGTCGACGGACTGATCTCCCGCGCCTCGATGCTCAAGGCCTGAAGCGCGCAGGACGCGGCGTCACATTCGGCGGTAGACGTCCGAGCGGTGGGCGATGCGCAGCACGTACACGGTACGCGCGCCCTCATCGACGCGAACGACGACACGATACGCGATACCGATGTAGCCGCTGCGCTGCCCTTCGAGCTCGGCACCGAGCGCCTTGGTCGTGCGCAGCGGATTCTCGGCGAGCGGACCTTCGAGGAACCGGAGCACCGCATCGGCGAGCTTGGGTTCCAGGCGATGCAATGCGCGAACTGCGGGTCCGGTGAGCTGGGTGTCGTAGGGGTCCGGCATCACCGGCGAGCCAGCTGCTCTCGCACTTCTGCGAGGCTCAACGTGCGACCCTCGGCGATGTCTGCATCTGCCTCCGCCACCTCTTCGGCGTGCTGCGGATCCTGCAGCAGCGCGAGAGTGGCCTGCAGCGCTTCGAGATCATCGACGCTCAGCATGACGACGGCGGGTCGCCCGTGGCGCGTGATGGTCACCGCCTCGTGCGTGGTGTCGACTGCTTCCACCAACTGCGAGAACTTGTCCTTCGCCTCGCTGACCGAGATTGTCTGCACATCCATGAATCTAGCCTAAAGTCAGGCCAGTTTATAGGCCAATATTCTGTCCACAGCTCGCTGCATGAACGAGAAGAGGCTGCGCTTCGGGGCATGTCCTCTCGCCCGGGAGGAGAACTCCGCGTGGGGAGGACCCTTCGAGGCGACAGTTCATCCCGACAGGGAGTTCTCCTCCCCACGCCGCGTCACCCTGATCAGAGGAGTGAGCCCCTACGCCGCGTGAGCAGCCGCACCTGCACGGTTCGCCTGCAGGAGTGAGATGACAGACGTGGCGAGGAAGACGGCCGCGACCGCGACGGCAGCGATGAGGGCTGCGGTGCCTTCGGCGAAGAGCGCGATGAGGGCTGCAGCGAGGCTCACGACGAAGCCGATCCAGACGGTCTTGGCCGCCGCCCGGTGGGATGCCGACCACGCCGCGTCACTTCTCATCGTCGCGTTCGTGCGGATGCCGGCGAGCCGGTTGCGGCGCAGTCGACCGCGGCTCGCGAGCTCCGTCAGCACCGCGGTGAGCAGCAGCAGCGCGGGGAAGATCACGGCGATGACAGGCATGCCAGCAGTCTAAAACGTCTCCTTCAGCCACGCGATGCGAAGGAGATCTCGCGGAATGAAGGAGAGATCGGCGAAACGGCTCCTTCATACCGTGCGATCTCCTTCAAGACGCGCGGGCGCAGCGGCAGACGCGCGGGCGCAGCTCCAGAACGTGCGGTCCCGGATCACTCGTGCTCGGGCAGGGTCGGCGACGACCACCCAGGATCACGGCCCAGCTGCGCCGCCCGCGCTACCGAGGTCGAGCCGTAGCGATCGCGCAGGGTGTCGAGCACCGAGTCGAGTCGCGCCTCGTCACCCCAGTCGATCGGCAGCTCGGGCTGCACGTTCCCGGCGCGGTCGAGCTGCGACAGCGAGATGCCGATCAGGGTGATGCCGCGCGCCGAGATCTCGGCCTGCGCCGCGGCGAGCAGGGTGCGGGCCACAGTGAGCACGATGGCGGTGCGATCGGTGGGTGCGCGGAGCGAGCGGGAGCGCGTGGCCTTCGTGAAGTCACCGAACCGCAGACGCAGCACGACGGTGCGGCAGACGCGGTCGCCGTCCCGGAGTCGCCGCCCGAGCCGGTCGACGATCTGGGTGAGGATGAGGTCGAGCTCCTCCGCGGATCGCGGACGGCTGCCGAGCGCCCGCTGCGAGCCGATGGATCCCCGCCGCCGGGTGGCGTCGACCGGTCGCGGATCCCGCAGCCGAGCCAGGGCATGCACGTGGGCACCCGTCGCCTTGCCCAGCATCCTCTCCGCCGTCGCGGCCTCGAGCTCGGCGAGCTCACCGACGGTGCGGATGCCGTACCGGTGCAGCTTCTCGGCCGTCACGGCCCCCACACCCCACAACCGTTCGACCGGCAGGGGAAGCAGGAACTCCTCCTCGCGCTCGGGTTCCACGACCAGCAGTCCGTCGGGCTTGCTCACGGCGCTGGCGACCTTGGCGAGGAACTTGGTGCGCGCGACCCCGACCGAGATCGACAGCCCGGCCTCCGTACGCACGCGTTCCCGCAACCGTGCCGCGATCTGCTCGGGCGTACCGGCGATGCGTCGCAGACCACCGACTTCGAGGAACGCCTCGTCGATCGAGAGCCCCTCGACGAGCGGGGTGGTGTCGCGGAAGATCGCGAACACGTCTTTGCTCGCGGCGGAGTACGCGTCCATGCGCGGGGGGACGACGACGGCATCGGGGCAGAGTTCGCGCGCCTGCCGGCCGCCCATGGCCGTGCGGACGCCGCGCGCCTTCGCCTCATAGCTCGCGGCGAGCACGACGCCACCGCCCACGATGACGGGTCGACCCCGCAGTTCCGGCGCGTCGCGCTGCTCGACCGACGCGTAGAACGCATCGAGATCGGCGTGCAGCACCGTGGCTTCCCCACGCATCCGTTCTCCCGTCGACGTGCGGATCGTCGCACGGACCGGGGACATCCGGGTCGGGATCGAACGAGGGCGGCCTGATGTCCGTGCTCGCGGTTATCGTCGGCGCGTGCCGGAACCGGTGATGCAGTGGTGGGCGCGACGGCAGTTCTCCCGCGGTCGCGCCGTTCCGTATGAGGTGGGCACATACCGCGCCGGATGGGCGGCATACCCGGAGCTGATCCGGCAGTACCACCCCGAGCTCAACCACGGCATCGCGCTGTCGCAGGTCCCGCTCGCGGCCGATGTGCTGCTCTGTTGGGAGTGCCCGGTCGGACACCGGTTCGCCGCCACCCCGACCGAGCAGCGCGAGCGACCGGGCCAGGTGCGGCGCCGCTCCGCGTGGTGTCCCGAATGCTCCGCCCTCGCCCGTCCGCAACCGGTCGTGCTCGGCGAGGCACGCGCCCTCCCGCGCAAACCCCGTCGCCCCGCGCCCGCTCTCTGCACCAAGACGCCCGATCTGCCCGCCGGAACCGCGTTCGTGAGCGCGTGCGCTCCGCGCCCGGCATCCGCGGTGGAAGGACGCCTACGGGCAGAGCTCGGAGCGCTGATCGAGTTCGACGCGGCGGTGAACGCGGTGAAGGTGTCGCGCCCGTTCTTCCGCCACACGGAGGTCTGGCCCGACATCGTGTTCCCGGAACTGCGAGTCGCGCTCGAGTACGACACGGTCGGCCGTCATGGCCTGGAGCACGTCGGCAAGCGGCAGGATGCCGATCTGCGCAAGGACCGCGCCCTCCGTGCCGCCGGGTGGGAGGTCATCCGCATCCGGACCGGGAAGCTCGAGCCTCTCGGCCCGCACGACCTCGCGCTCTCGTCGGTGAGCGCCAAGAGCATCGCGCGCATCATCGACGAGCTGCGGGCGATCCGCGGTGCGCTGCTCGTGGACGCGTATCTGCGGTGAGGCGTTTTGCCGCGCTCCCGGCCACCCGCCGCGAAGGAGAACTCCTGAAATGAAGGAGCCGACAGCGCAGAACGTCCTTCATTCCGCGACTTCTCCTTCAGAACGCGCGGAGCGACTCCCAGAACGCGCGACGCGACTGCCGGAAATCTCCCCTCAGCCCTTCCCGAACGCGAACACGCCGGGATCGAGCGCGAACCCGAGGCCCGCGGCATCCGTCGGCCGGATCCGCCCCTCGAACGACGGACCGCCGAGCACGAACGACGGCGCCGGGTCGTAGGGGTTGACGCCCCGCGCGAAGGTCTCGACGCCGATGCCGAGGTGCGCGGCGACCTCGGGATAGACATGCCCCGAGACGGGCACACCGCGCTCGGCCGCCCAGGCGATCAGCTCGCGCGCCGGTGTCACGCCGCCGATCGCGACGACATCCAGTCTCAACGCCTCAACCCCGCCGACCTCGACCAGTGCCTTCAGCACGGCGGGGTCGGTGACCTCATCGCCGACCGAGACGGCGAGGCCCGCTTCCCGACGGATGCGCGCGACACCCGCGGCATCCTCCGGCAGCAGCGGGTCTTCGAGCCAGGCGAGCTGCGGGTCGCCCCACTGTGTGATCTCGGCCAGGGCGGCATCGGCATCCGGCCACCCGAAGCCGACGTCGACGATCAGACCGGTCGCGGAGGGCAGCTCGGCGTTGAGCAGGGCGAGCAGTTCGCGCATATATGCCGGATCGGGAATGCGGGAGATCTTCACGTGCGTCCAGCCGTCCGCCTGCGCGAGCACCTCGTCGGCGACCTCACGCGGAGCGCGGTCAGGCGAGGGATACGCGGCGACGAGGATCGAGTCCCGCGGCGCGTCTCCGGTGCCGAGCAGCTTCCACAGCGGCACGTCCGCACGCTGGGCTGCGATGTCCCACAGCGCGATGTCGACGAGGCCGATGGCCCGCCGCACGAGCCCCACCCGTCCGACGATGGCGCTGCCGCGCAGCATCCGCTCCCAGGTCGATGTCGGGTCGTCGGCATCCGCACCGACCGCATGCGCCGCGACGAGCCGGTCGACGATCTCGGCCATCGGCGCCTCGCGCGACAGACAGTACGCGACGCCGGTCGTGCCGTCGTCGGCGGTCGCCTGCACCGCGCTGTACTCGCGGCGCGTCACGGTCATCGCGCCCAACTGCAAGGGCGCGGGAAGGGGCAGCGCGGCCGTGGCCGTGTCGATACGGGCGATCGTGCTCATTCGGGCTTCTTCGCGAGGGGTACGCCGTAGTCGACCATGAAGCCGCCGTCGACGTAGAGGGTCTGGCCGTTCATGTAGCGGGACTGGTCTGAGACGAGGAAGCTGACGGCCGCGGCGATCTCGCTCGCGTCGCCCAGGCGCTTCGCGGGGATGCGCGACAGGATCGTGTCGAGGCTGAGTGTGCCCGCCTCGACGCCCTGCCGGAACACGCCCGTGTCGACGTAGCCGGGCGCGACTGCATTGACCCGCACGCCGCGCGAGGCCCACTCGGCACCGGCGGTCGAGGTGAGGCCGATCACCGCCGCCTTGGTCGTGGCGTAGGGCGCACGCCCCGCCGACCCGCGCGACGAGATGGACGAGATGTTCACGATGCGGCCGTCGCCGCGCTCCAGCATCCGCTTCCCTGCGGCCTGCAACGCCGAGAAGACGCCGTGCAGGTTCACGTCGACCACGGCCGACCACTCGTCCCAGCTGAGGTCTTCGATGCCGCGGTGGCGCTGGATGCCGGCGTTGTTGACGAGCACCTCGATGGGTCCGAGCTCGGCCTCGATCTCGCCGAACACCCGGTCGACGCCGGCGTGGTCGGTCACGTCGAGCTCGCGCCACAGGGTGCCGGCGGGGTTCTCTCCCGCGGTGAGTCCGGGCACGCGGTCCGCGGCGACGACCCTGTAGCCGTCGGCGGCGAGGCGCTGGCCGATCTCCCAGCCGATGCCGGCGGATCCTCCGGTGACGATGGCGACGGGCGCGGTCATTGCTCTCCTCAGGGGGTTCGAGATTTGCTATAGCAAGTGTAGTGGCCGGGCGACTCAGCGGTCGAGCAGATCCGCGACGACCGCCGCGACATGCTCCTCGAGCAGGTCGAGCGCGCCCGGAGCCAGCGGCGTCTGCCACGCCTGGTACGCGCCGCGGTCGTAGGCGTCGCGCGTGGGCAGGTACACGAAGCCGGGGCCGTTCGTGAGGTTCATCACGACGATCGGCGTCTCGGGGAACCGTGCCCGCAACGCGGTCTGCAAGCGCGAGTACGCTTCGCCCGGGTGCCCCACGATCACCGCATCCCCGAGCCGCCAGGCCCAGACCGGATGCTGCACCGTCGGGCCGTCGATGTACCCGTCACGCAGGTTGCGCGCGCGGCCGAGGCGTTCCTCGCGCGACCGCGGGTCGATGTCCTTCCACTCCTCGGCGAGCTCGTCCAGCGTCGGCAAGTCGCGCAGCGGCAGCTCGACGCTCGTTGCCGAACCGGCCGCGCCCTCCCCGCCCGAGGCCTCCTGCCCCGCCCAGATCGCCAGCGGGGCGCCCGACTCCACGACGCCCTCGAGCGTCAGTTCCTCGCCCGGCGCCGGCAGCGAATCGAGGGCCGCGAGCACCGCATGCCCGAGCGAGCGTCCGTGGCGGTCGGCGACCGTGACGTCACCGGTGTACTGCTCGCGGGGTGCCAGCTCGCCCGAGGCGCCCTGCACGAACAGGCACGGCGCACCCGTGGCGGCCTCGACGATCTCGCGCATCGCGCCGACGTAGTCCGGCGACACCTCACGGCTCTGCCAGGCGAGCGTGGTCGGGTGGCAGGCGTAGTTCACGAGCGTGCCGCGCACGACACCGTCGATGCTGAGGCGGCCGATCATGACGGTGTCATCGGCGGTGCCGGCGGGGTTGAAGCCCACGAGCGCACGCCCGTCGACGTCGAGCTCGCGATCGGCGGCCAGTGTGCAGCGGCCGGTCGTCCACTCGACGAGTCCGGGGACCGCCCCGTCGAGCGCCTCGCGTCCGGCGGCGATGCCCGCGGCGGCGAGCGCCTCGAGGTACCCGGGGATCAGCTCTCCACCCGGGAGGTGCGCATCGGCCGCGCAGAGCACCGCGCCGGCATGCGTGTGCGAGAGCGACAGCATCAGCTGGTCGGCCTCGAGTCCGAGGCCCGCCAGGATCGCCCCGCGGACGCCCTGCTCGTCGGCCACGCGACGCCACCACGTGCCGTCGACCGCGAGCAGCAGCCTCGGCCGCTCGTCGCCCGCGATCACGGCGAGCGCGGTCAACTCGAACGGGCGATGCGCCCCCTCGGAGCGCTCCCAGTCGGCGGGACCCCAGTTCTTCGCCCGGATGCCGACGGGCGGCGTGATGTCGCGGCGAGCGACGCCGATGCGCGCGCGGGTGCGGGGGATGCGGATGCGGTCGCCGAGATGCGTGGGCGATGCCGTGTCGTTCACTCGAAGTCCTCCATGTGCTCCATGATGCCGCCGCTCACGCGCTCGTGAGCACGTCGGCGATCAGCACGCGGTCTCCGGCCTCGGGGAGATCCGCCTCGACGCCACGCGCGACGTTGTCGCTGTACAGCAGCGTGGAGGGATCCGAGAAGCCGTCGGCCAACCGCAGCCGCCCTCCGACGAACTGGCTGCCGGTGACGCGCGCGTGGTTGACGCCCGTGCCGATGTCGACGTGTGCCACGCCCTTCGGCGCTGCCGAGGTCAGGCCGCTCAGCCGCCAGGTGATGACCCCCGAGCCGGCGGCCCTCGAGATCAGGGCGCCCTCGCCGCGCTCGGTGCCGAGCTCGACGCCCTCCACCGCGATGACCTGGTCGCGCACCGCGGTCGCGGAGAGCACGGCATCGCGCACCGAGCCGCCCCGGATGGTGACCCTCGACGCGCCGATCTCGGCGGGCGCGCCTTTCACCGGGCCGCTCAACCGGCAGTCGACGAACTCGACGGCTCCGGAACCACGCGCCTTCATCCCGTCGATCCCGGTGATCGTGCAGCGCACGAAGCTCACGGGAACCGTGACCGGGGTCTGGATGAGCACCTGGTCCTTGGGGAGCGCGAAGGTGCTGTCCTCGATCGTCGTCGGGCGCGACGATCGAGCCGACCGCTGCCCGATGGCCAACAGCCCGGCGGTGCACCCGCGCACCTGGGCGCCGTCGGCGTTGATCGTCATGGTCGCCTGCGGGTCGAAAGTCGACCGTCCGATCACGCGGACGTTCTCCAGCGTCAGATCACTGATCTTCGTGCCGGCGACGAACCACGAGCAGACGTGGTCGCGCACCGTGATGCGCTTGGCGGCGGTACCCCACTGCGCACCGGAGTTGGCGATGTCCATCAGCCCCGAGCATCCGATGAAGGTGAGGTCGTGCTCGTACTGGCCGTGGGTGGTGAACGGGTTGCCGCCCTGATCGTCGCCGTCACCGTGGCAGTTCTCGACGATGCAGTAGGCACTGGCGGTCAGGTCGTTGAGGTGCCGCGCGTTCGACGACGTGCAGTCGCTCACCCGCCCGTAGAGGCAGTAGATCTGCTGCGTGAGGTACCCCGCGCCGCCGTAGAACACCGTGGGCGGGTTCTCGACCGAGCAGCGTTCGGTCGTGAAGTGGGTGTTCCACCGCCGCATCACGACGGGCCACCAGGTGCGACTGGCGTGCACATCGGCGACATCGCATCCGATCGCGTACTCGAAGGCGATCGGGTGCGACCCTGTCAGCTCGCGGGCGTCGGGGAACGAGCCGTCGGTGGGTCCGTCGAAGGGTCCGGCGCCGAGGAACCGCATGTTCGAGATGCGCACGCCTTCGACCGGGGCCATCTGCCGCCAGGTGAGCGTGCGGCCCTTGTCCAGCGGCCAGCCATTGAGGTAATTGATCCGGATGTGCTGCCCATCGATCTGCTGCGTCACCTGGACGAACCGCTGGATCTCGCGCTCATCGGCGCCGCCGCCGGCGACCGTGTCGCACTGCACCGCCCACCAGGTGTCGACCGGGAACTTCGCCGCATCGGGGACGGCGACCGCATCCGTCAGCTCAGGCCAGGCCTCGGCCAGCTGATGCTCGACGACGACGTCTCGGGACACCCCGGTGAAGAACATCACTGCACCGAACGGATTGTCGTGGGCGTTCGCCTCGATGCCCTCGGTCGTGATGACATGACCGCCGAAGTCGATCTCGAGGTGGGAGCGCGTGAAGCGATGCCGCTTCTGGAACAGCAGATCCGTGTGGGCTTCGATCCGCCGGATGCGGGGATCGTTCACCATCGCGGCGAGCGCATCATCGGCCGCCGTGTCGGGCCCCGTGATGCCGAAGACCCGGAAGTCGAGCGTGCCGTCATGCTGCAGCAGCCAGGTGGTGCCGCGCTTGCCGGCGACCACCGTGCCGCCGTTGGGCGTGATCTTCGCCGCGTCGGACCCGACATACACGAGCAGCCCCGCGTCGCCCGGTGTCCGGTAGCCGGCGACGATCGCCACCTCACCGTCCCGCGCACGCAGGCGGGACAGGTCGGCGACGCTCTCCGCCCTGGTGATGTCTTTCGCTCCCATGGTGACGGGGGCGGCCTGCGCGGGTGTCGCGACAGCGAGGGAGCCCGCAGCGCCGAGCGCGACCGCACCGAGTCCGGCCATGAGGGCGCGGCGTCCAGTGGAACGCACCGCGCCCTCCGCGTCAACGGCCATCAACGCACCCCGGTCTTCGCGTTGGCCTTCAGGAGGACCTCGGCGGGAACGGTGAAGTCCGCGCGTCGGCTCAACACGAACGCGATGGTCGCACCGAGCAACGTGAGCCCGGCGATGAGGAGCAGCCCCCAGATCGCCGACCCCGTGGTCTCGCTGATCCAGCCGATCGCATACGGGCCGGCGAACCCGGCAAGGTTGCCGACCGAGTTGATGAAGGCGAGCCCGGCAGCGGCCGCGGTGCCCGTGAGTACCATCGGCGGCAGACTCCAGAACAGCGGCGTCGTCGAGAACAGTGCGGACATGCCGACGCACAACGCGACGAGGGCGAGGATCGGCGTGCCCTGCGCGGCGACCGCCGCGATGAGCGAGAGCGCGGTGATGGTGAGCGTGATACCGATCTGCAAGGGGATGTTGCCCTGCTTCCTGGCCGCGCGCTCCCACGGCAGCATGACGAGGGCTGCACACAGGTTCGGTAGCGCGACGAGCCACCCGGTCGTGACGTTGGAGAAGTCGCCCATGCTCTTCACGATCGTCGGCAGCCACATGCCCAGTCCGTAGGCACCGAAGACGACTCCGAAGAACAGCACGATCAGCGTCCACAGACGTCCGTTGCTGAACACCTCGCGCAGGCGCAGACGCCCGTGCTTCTGCTCGGTGGCCGCCGTCTCGGCGGCGAGGGTGTCGTTGATCCACCGCTGTTCGGTCGGGTCCAGCCAGCGAGCATCCTGCGGACGATCGGGCAGCCAGAAGAAGACGACGAACGCGAGGAGCACGGCGGGGATGCCCTGCAGCAGGAAGACGAGCTGCCAGCCGTCGAGCCCCCACATGCCGTGGAGTTCGAGCATCCAGCCGGACAGCGGCGCGGCCACCGCATTCGCGATCGGGTTGGACAGCACGAACACCGCGAGCACCTGGGTGCGGTACTGCCGCGGGAACCAGAGCGTGAGGTAGAGGAGCACACCGGGGAAGAAGCCCGCCTCGGCGATGCCCAGGACGAACCGGGCGATCGCGAATTGGGTCGCGTCCTGCACGAAGGCGGTGAGGGCGGCGACGAGTCCCCAGGAGACCATGATGCGCGCGATCCACTTGCGGGCGCCGAAGCGCTCGAGCAAGAGGTTGCTGGGCACCTCGAAGAGCAGGTATCCGATGAAGAAGATGCCGGCGGCGAACCCGAACGCGGCCTCGGTGATCTGCAGCGCCGCCGTCATCTCCAGCTTGGCGAAGCCCGCATTGTTGCGGTCCATGTAGGCGACGAGGTACAGCAGCCCGAGGAACGGGCCAAGGCGCCAGATCGCCTTCTTCATGGCGGATGCCCCGACTTCTTCGGGCGTGCGCGTATCGGGGGCGATTCCGGTCCCGGACATGACAACTCCTTCGTTCGTCCTCGTTCAAGTGGCTTTGCTATAGCATCTAGCAAAACCAGGGCGGTGTCCACCGATCCGAGAAATGCCATAGCATCGAGCGAACGAATGCGCACCACTCGACGGGGCTGCGCCGCGGATCGAGAGGGCACCCGAATGCGCAGCGTCTCGGATCAGAACATCGCCGAACAGGTCGCGGACGAACTGCGCGCGGCCATCCACTCCGGAGAGCTCGCGCCCGGCGAGCGCCTCGTCGAACGCAAGCTCGCCGACCGCCTCGGTGTGAGTCACATCCCGGTGCGCGAGGCCCTGACCCGCCTGGCCGAGGAGCGTCTGATCACCCGCGAGCCCCGCCGCGGAGCCCGCGTCGCGCAGCTGAGCGCGCAGGACCTGGAGGAGATCTCGAGCCTGCGGATCGTGCTCGAGCAGTTCATGGCCATCCGAGTGCAGGAGCGGTGGAACGAGGAATCCGCTGCCCGTCTCGGAGCCATCATCCAGGCGATGTCGGATGCGTCACCCGGCGACATCGACGAGGTGCTGCGCCAGGACCGCCTGTTCCACGAGACCCTCGCCGACCTCGCCGAGCATCGCTTCCTCGACGAGGTGAGCGGTCAGCTGCGCGGACGCATCACCGGGTTCCTGCACGCCGCCAACGCGGCACTCGACCCCGCCGAGCTGGAGGAGCACGTGCGCAGCCACCAGCAGATCGTCGACGCCATCGCGAGCGGCGACCCCGACCGGGCGCAGGCGGTCATCGCCGAGCACGTGACCCGCGCGGTCCGGCGCATCACGCCTTCGGCCGAGGCCGAGTGACGCGGCCCGTGCCCCAGAAGACGATCGTCCTCACCGGCGCATCCGACGGCATCGGAGCCGCTGCTGCCCGCCACCTGACCTCGCCGTCGAACCGGCTCATCCTGGTCGGCCGATCCGTCGAGAAGACCCGCGCGATCGCGGAGGAGACCGGATCCGAGTGGTTCACAGCCGACTTCGCCCGCCTCGACGACGTGCGGGCGCTGGCCGGGAAGATCACGGATGCCGTCGGCGATGACGGCATCCACGTCCTGGCGAACAACGCCGGCGGCATCTTCGGGGATCAGACCCCGACCGTCGACGGCTTCGAGAAGACGATGCAGGTCAATCACCTGGCGCCGTTCCTGCTCACGAACCTGCTGCTGCCGCAGCTGTTGGCATCCGACGGCGCGGTCATCAACACCTCGAGCATCGGCCACCGCCTCTTCGGGCACATCGACGTCGACGACCTCGACAACACCCGCCGCTTCAGTCCCAACAAGGCCTACGGCGACGCGAAGCTCGCCAACGTGCTGTTCGCGAAGAGCCTGCACACGAAGTTCCATGCCGACGGACTCAGCGCAGTGGCGTTCCACCCCGGCACCGTGCAGACGAACTTCGCGTCCGACTCGTCGAGCATCATGCGGCTGCTCTACCGCACGCCGCTCAAACACCTCCTGCTGATCGGGGCGGACAAGGGCGGCGACACTCTGCGCTGGTTCATCGAGGGCACCCCCGGCGAGACGTGGATCTCCGGCGCGTACTACGACGAGCGCACCCTCACCACGAAGGTCAACCCGCAGGTGAACGACCCGGATCTCGCCGAGGCCCTCTGGCAGCGCAGTGCCGAGCTCGTCGGCATCCCGTCCCCCTGACCCCCTTTCTCTCCCCCTTTCGCCGAGCGCACGGCTCCCCGCCGAGTGCACGGCTCCCTCACGCGAACACCCCGTGCACTCGCGAGCAACCCGTGCACTCGGCAGCGGCAGCGGCAGCGGCAGCGGCAGCGGCAGCGGTGGCGGTGGCGGTGGCGGAAAGGGGCGCCGAGAGGTGGGCGCACGCCGGGCGCCGGATCCTGGCCAGAAGTCTGATTGAGGAGGGGGCGAGGCGGGCGTAACGTGTTACCGGTCAAAAGCTCAGCCATCGCTCGCCGCCCGCACCCGGGCGGCCATTCAGGGAGGCAAGGATGCCCCGCACGAATCCGAAGAATCCGGCGTATTCCGTCTGGCGGCGCAAGCCGGTCGGCGACCTGAACGAAGAGGCGGAGAGCAGCGGTCTCTTCAAATCCCTCGGGTTGTGGCAACTCACCGCGATCGGCGTCGGCGGCATCGTCGGCGTCGGGATCTTCTCGCTCGCGGGCCTCGTCGCGCACGGCGATGCCACGAACCCCGGTGTCGGACCCGCGGTCGTCATCTCGTTCCTCATCGCCGGACTGGCGTCTGCGGCCGCCGCACTCTCGTACGCAGAGTTCGCGGGGATGATCCCCCGGGCCGGATCGGCGTACAGCTACGGCTACGTCGCGCTCGGCGAGATCACCGGATGGTTCATCGGCTGGGATCTGCTCCTGGAGTACGTGGCCATCGTGGCCGTCGTCGCGATCGGGATCTCCGGCTACCTCGATGCGTTCCTCTCCGGCTTCGGCGTCCACCTGCCGACCGCGGTCACCGAGACGTTCGACCAGCCCGGCGGCGTCGTCAACATCCCGGCGATCCTGATCTGCCTGCTCGTGACGTTCCTCCTCAGCCGCGGCACCAAGACCTTCGGCCGGTTCGAGCTGGTGGCGGTCGGGATCAAGATCCTGCTGATCCTGTTCATCGTGGGACTCGGCATCTTCTACATCAACACCGACAACTACACCCCGTTCATGCCGTCCGGCTTCGGCCCGGTCTTCACCGGGGCCGCGACGGTGTTCTTCGCCGTGTTCGGCTACGACGCGATGAGCACCGCCGCCGAGGAGGCGAAGGACGGGCGCAAGCACATGCCGAAGGCGATCATCCTGTCGCTCATCATCGCCATGCTGCTCTACGTCGCCGCGACACTGGTGCTCACCGGGATGCAGAACTACCAGGAGATCGACCCGAAGGCCGGCTTCGCCTCGGCGTTCTCCAGCGTGGGGCTGCCCGTCATCGCCTCGATCATCTCCGTGTTCGCGGTGCTGTCGATCCTCACGGTCATGCTCACGTTCCTGCTCGGCGCCACCCGCGTCTGGTTCTCGATGAGCCGCGACGGGCTGCTCCCCGGCTGGTTCTCGAAGGTCGACGGCCGCGGTGTGCCGCAGCGAGTGACCTGGATCGCGGGCATCGGCTCGGCGTTCTTCGCCGGGATCTTCCCCATCCGTGCCGTGGCCGACCTGACGAACATCGGCATCCTGGCGGCGTTCGTCGTCGTGTGCATCGCCGTCGTCGTGTTCCGCTACACCAAGCCGGACGCCCCGCGCACCTTCCGGCTGCCGTTCATGCCGGTGGTGCCGATCGTCGGCGTCGGCTTCTCGCTGTTCCTCATCTCGCAGCTGCACTGGGAGACCTGGCTGCGCTTCGGCGTCTGGCTCGTGATCGGACTCGTCGTCTACTTCGCCTACGGCCGCCGCCACTCGCTGATGAACCCCGACAGCCCCCGCCGCCCGCGCTGACGCCCCCTCGCTCAGCCCGCGGCCCGTCGCCCGCTATGAAGGAGAACTCCCGTTATGAAGGACCAGGATCAGCGGATCCTCCTTCATAACGGGAGTTCTCCTTCATGCGATGCGGCCGCGGTGTGCGGGCGCGAATTATGGGCGCTGCGCGGCCGCCGAGTGCACGACCTCCCGCCGAGTGCACGGCTTCTTCACGTCGAGAAGCCGTGCACTCGCGAGTAGCCCGTGCACTCGGCGACCGGGACGGGTGCGCGCGCGGGAGCGGGGACGGGGACAGCTCAGACCAGGAGGTTGGCGGTGTCGACGACGCGGTCGCCCTCGGCGGGGAAGGCCGTGCGGGTGACGCCCGACTCCACGTTGCCGGTGTGCAGCAGGGTCGACGAGCCGCCGAACGCGGCATCCGCCAGCTCCAGCGCCCCGCCCTCGAAGCGGTTGCCGACCGCGCGGTAGTGCGTCGCCCCCTTCGTGACCGCGACGTGGGTGGATGATCCCTCGGCGCGGAAACTGCTGTCGGACAGCGTCAGGTGCAGCTCGCCGTCTCCGGTCCGCGAGACACCGGTGCCGCCCTTGATCGACACATCCGAACCCGCGACCTCGACCACCTGGCGCTCACCCCGCGCCGCCTCGATGCGGGCGTTGCGCAGCGTCGACCCCTCGAACCGCAGCTGCGCCGACGACGAGACGATCGGCGCCGCGTCATCCGCCGCGTTCAGGGTCGAACCGCGGAACGTGACCGCACCCGAGCCCGCGATCTTCATGCCGCCGACGCGGTCGAGCACGGTGTCGACGAACGTGATCGGGGTCTTCACGGTGGCGTTGGTGAGCTCACCCGGAGCGACGAACGTGAAGTGCGAGTCCGCGATCACCGTCGGGCGCCCGGAGTTGTCGGACGCCTGCGTGATCACGAGCGTGTCGGATGCCGTGCACCCCCGCAGCTGGGCCCCGTCGGCGTTGATCCACAGCATCCCGGAGCCGGCGAGCGACGGCTTGCCGATCACCTGCACGTCTTCCAGCGTGAGGTCGGTGATGCGCACGCGCGCCACGAACCACGAGCACACGTGCTTGCGCACTGTGATGCGCTTGGCCGCCGAGCCCCAGGCCGCACCGGAGTTCGCGAACGTCATCAGCCCCGAGTTGCCGGTGTAGGTGAGGTCGTGCTCGTACTGGCCGTGCGTGACGAACGGGCCCTGGTCGTCGCCGTCGCCGTGGCAGTTCTCGACCAGGCAGTAGGCGCTCGCGGTGAAGTCGTTCAGGTGCCGCGAGTTGGCGGTGTGGCAGTTGGCGACGTATCCGTACAGGCAGTAGATCTGCTGCGTCAGATAGCCGGCGCCGCCCCACGTGACCGAGGTGGGGTTCTTGAGCGTGCAGCTCACGGTCGAGTAGTACGTGTTCCAGCGGCGCTGGATGAGCGGCCAAAAGGTTCCCGTGCCGTCGATGTGGTCGACGTCGCAGCGCACCGCGTATTCGAAGGCGAGCGGGTGCGAGCCCGTGTACTCATCCTTCCCGGTGCCGAGGAACTTCAGGTTCGACACGGTGACGTCCTGCACCGGCACCACCCGGCGCCACGTCATCGTGCGGTCCTTGCCGAGCGGCCAGCCGTTCTTGTAGTTGATGCGGATGTGCGTGCCGTCGACGATCTGCGTGACCTGCACGAGCCGCTGCAGCTCGCGCTCCCACCGCCCCGACAGCGCGTTCACCTCGGCGGCGTACCAGTCACCGACCGCGAAGAAGGAGGAGTCGGCGACCGGGAAGACGTCGCCGAGGTCGGGGACCACCTCGTTCAGTCGCGCCTCGTGCACGGCATCCGTCACCTCGCCGCGGAAGAACATGACCGCGGCGAAGGGGTCGTCCTTGCCGGCGTTCTCGATGCCGACCGTCGTCATGAGGTGGCCGCCGAAGTCGAACGCGATGCGCGACCGCGAGAATTTGTGGCGACGCACGAAGTTCAGGTCGCTGTGGGCCTCGATGCGGTGGATGCTCGCATCGTTCACCATCGCGTCGAGCGCGTCGTCGGCATTCACCTTCGCGTTCATCACACCGAACATGCGGAAGTCGACGACGCCGTCGTGCAGGAGCAGCCACGCACCGCCCTTCGGACCGGCGAGCACGGTGCCGCCGTTCGCCGCCGGAGCATCCTTCTTCACGAAGCGGTACAGCCCGTCGCCGCCGTCACCGGCCGCCGCGTACCCGGTCGTGCGCACGAGGTCGCCGTCCTTGCCCTTGCGCTTCGCGAGCTCGGTCGCGGTGCCGCCGTTGGCGACGTTCGCCGATCCCGACGAGCTCTGCGGCGCCACGGGGCCGGCGGCCTGCGCAGCCGCGGGCATGCCGACGGCGGCCACTCCACCGATCGCGGCAGCGCCGAAACCGGCGAGCAGCATGCGCCGACTGCGCAGCGCGGCGGTTTCGGTCTGGGTCATCTCCTGCGGGGTCATGCTCATCCTTCCGTGCGGCGTCATCACCGCGGTCAGGCGTCCGGCCGTCCGGCCGAGCCGCATCATCCGATCGATCCCCAGTCCCCAGTGCCGTTCTCCGAGCCGCTGCTCAGAAGTAGTCGCCCGCCGTGAAGTGGCGGATGCCGTGCAGTCGCGGCTCGCGCCGCAGCGGGCGGATCATCCCGGTGCGGTCGTCCTGCCGCACGGCCTCGGGCGCGAACGCACGCAGCGCGCGGTCTTCCTCCGGCAGGGCGGGCACGGCGAGCTCGCACGACGTCACCCCGGCGGATGCCCAGTCCACCGCGATGGCGGAGAGCAGGTCATCCCGCGCACCGTCGGCACCCGGAAGCACGGCGCTCTCGAGGAGCACGCCGACCCCGCCGCGACGCTCGGCGACCGCGTAGCCGACCACGGTCGATCCCTCGATCCGGCGGTACAGAGTGGCGCCCCGCAGCCGTACCTCCGCCATCGCCCAGTCCCGATCACCGCGCACCGGCGCCAGGACCAGATCGGACCGTGAACGTTCGTAGACCTCGCGCACCGGGCGGAGGCTCCCGAGCCCGAGGGACTCGCGCTCGATGCGGCCCTCGGCCCCGATGGCGACAGGTGCCGCAGCGCGCCAGGGCCCGGCCACGGTCCGCGCCATCGAGAACGTCTCGAACCCGCTGGAGCGGTACACCTCGGGGGTGCCGGTGAACAGCAGCGCCCAGTCGGCGTCGCCCGCCGCCTGCAGGCTCGCGGCGACCAGCCGGCGTGCGAGCCCCTGCCCCCGCGCCCGCCCGGCGACCGCGACGCTGCCGATGGCGTGCACCGCGGCGAGCCCGCCGTCGGATTCCCGGAGCCGCTTGGGCAGTCCGTAGATCGACCCGCAGAGGCCATCGTCGTCTTCGGCCACCCGCGTATGCGCGAGCCGTTCGTCGTCGACGAGCCACTGGTCGGGAGCGAGCGGGGGCGTGAACGCCGTCGCCCACAGCGCCCCGAGCGCCTGCTGATCCGTGGCGCGGGCGGCACGGATCGTCGCCGTGCTCACGATGCCCGCGCGGCGGCCGCGCATCCCGCCGCCCCGCTCATGCCATCGAAGACAGCTGGTCGCGGGAGATGGTGTGAGTGAGGGTGCGCCCCTCCGCGAAGGCTTCGACCTCGTCGACGACGATCCGCCCCTGACGCAGACGTCCCTGGCTCGTGCCGGCCGCCCGGTGCGGGGTGACCAGCACACCGGGCAGCGATCGGAACGGACTGTCCGCGGCGAGCGGCTCCTCGTCGAAGACGTCGATCGCCGCACTGAGACGGCCGCGCTCCAGCTCTTCGATCAGCGCGGACTCGTCGACCAGCCACGACCGTGCCGTGTTCACGAGCCCCGCGCCGTCGCGCAGGAGCGCCAGCTCGCGGCGGCCGATCAGGTGATGCGTCTCGGGCAGGGTCGGCGCGTGCACGGCGACGATCTGCGCACGCTGCAGCGCCTCGTCGAGGGAGACCAGCTCGGCCCCGAGCCCCGCAGCGGCGGCCGCATCGAGAGTCGGGTCGACCAGCAGCGCTTCGGCCCCGAGCGCACGGATCAGCTCGAGATACGCCCGTCCGGTGCGGGAGGCACCGATCACCGCGATGGGGGTGCCGAGGATCTCGCGCTGCACGCCCACGGCATCCGCGTCGTACCAGCCGTCGCCGACGCGCAGGGCGTTGTGCATCTCGGGCACCCGGTGCAGCAGCGCGAGCGTGAACGTCAACGACACCTCGGCGACGGGCCGCGCCATGCCCGCACCCGCCTGGGTCACGAGGATGCCGCGATCGAACAGCGCATCCGTCGCGAAGGGCTTGATCGTGGCGCCGGTGTGCGCGATGAGCTCGAGCTTCGGCAGCGACGCGAGCACGGCAGCGTCGAAGGGGCCGACGCCCCAGCTCGTGATCACGATGCGCGCCTCGGCGAGCTCCGCATCGGACAGCCGATCCACCCGGACGAACGACCCGCCCAGACCGGCGGCGACCGCCTGCAGCCGCTCCGCATCCGCACCCGAGAAGAACTCCGCGAAGAGCTCCTCGGAGACGACCGCGACCACGGTCGGCGCCACCGTTCCCCCGCTCGCCGCCGCGCTCATCGCAACGTTCATCGCAACCAGGCCTCGAGGTTCTCGGCGATGAAGGCGTCGTCGTTCAGGTCGGGGTACGCGTGGCGCACCCGCTCGATCTCCTCCGCCTGGCCGGGCGACAGCCCCTCTGCGGGGTCGAGGCACCAGGTGCCCTCGAGCAGCCCCTGCTGGCGGAGCATCTCGTGCACGCCCGCGATCACCCCGTGAAAGTCGTTGCCCGGGTCGAACACGGCCTGGTTGACGTCGACCATGTCGGAGGCGACGAGCCCCAGGTCGCGATACGCCCCCGCGTCTCCGGCCATCGCGCGCTGTGCACGTTCGAGGAGCGCGACCGCGGCACGCGTGCCGACCGCCCACTGCCCGAGCAGTCCGCCGACGAAGCGCAGCGTGCGCGGGCCCGACGGCGACTCCACGTGGAACTCGGAGAGCAGGTCGGCGACGATCGCGTCGTCGTTGCCGGTATAGAGCGCGATCTCGTCGGCGCGGCCCGAGGCAGCCACCCCGCGCACCAGCTCCAGCGTGCGGTACCGGTCGAAGGGCGCAGCCTTGACGGCGACGACGGCCGGGATCGACGCGAACTCGCGCCAGAACTCCCGGTCGAGCACGGGGCCGCCGATCGCGGTCTGCAGGTAGAAGCCGACCACCGGCAGCACCTCGCCCACGGCGCGGGCGCGTTCGAGCAGGGCCCGCTCGTCGGCGCCGGCCACGCGAGGACTCACCAGTACGGCGTCATAGCCCAGCCCGCGGGCGAGCTCGGCCTCGGCCACCGCCTGGGCGGTGCCACCGGCGACACCGGCGATGCGCACCACGTCGACACTCGCCCGTGCGTCCAGCTCCTCCGCGGCGAGCGCGAGGACGGGTTCGAACAGGGCGTGCTCGGGGTCGCGGATCTCGAACTGGGTCGTGTGCACCCCGACGGCGATGCCGCCGGCACCCGCGTCGAGGTAGTAGCGCGTGAGGGCCCGTTGGCGGCGCTCGTCGATGCGTCGCTCGGCGGTGAGCGCGAGCGGATGCGCCGGGATCACGGCACCGCGGGCGAGGGTGGCCGCGGCTTCCGGTCGCAGGGTGGGAACGGTCATCAGAACTTCCCGTCGCGGACGGCCCACTTGGTCGGCTTGGCGATCATCGGGAGGCCCTTCTCGATCCAGTCGGCCTGCAGCCCGATCAGGGTCTCGGCGGAGACGGCCGGGTAGCCGAACAGGGCCATGCACCGGCGGGCGTCGCTGAGCAGCGCGGTCGGCTGCGGCTCGTCGACGATCTCGACCTCACGGTCGAAGAGGGTGCCGAAGCGCCGGGCGATCGACTCGACGCTCAGCAGCTCGGGACCGGTGAGGTTGATGGTGAACGGGGCGGTCGAGGCGTGCACGAGGCTGCGGAGCACGACCTCGTTCGCGTAGCCCTGCCAGATCACGTTGACGTTGGCGGTGGCGACCGAGACGGGCTGTCCCGCGTGCACGGCGCTGCCGATGTCGGCGAGCACGCCGTAGCGCAGGTCGACCGCGTAGTTGAGGCGGATGATCGCGACCTTGGTGCCGCGCTCCTGCGCCCCGAACTCGAACACGCGCTCGCGGCCGAGGCACGACTGCGCGTACTCGCCGATGGGTGCGGGCTGCACCTCTTCGGATGCTCCGCCCGAGGAGGCGGGCAGGAACGGGTAGATGTTGCCGGTGGAGAGCACCGAGATGGCGCTGTCGCGGTAGCGGCGGGCGACGCGGTCGGGCAGGGCGGCGTTGACCTCCCACGCCCAGGAGGCGTTGGTCGCGGCGCCGAACTTCGCGCCGACCATGAACACCACGTTGGGAGCATCCGGCAGGGCTGCGAAGTCGTCGTTCTCGATCAGGTCGAACGGGACGACCTTCACGCCCGCGGCCACGAGGCGCTCGCGGATCGCGGCATCGCCGAAGCGCGAGACGGCATACACCGCGTCGTCCTGGCGCCCGGCGGCATCCATCCCGCGGCGCGCGAGCATCGCCAGGGTCGGGCCCATCTTGCCGCCCGCGCCGAGGATCACGAGGTCGCCCGCCCCGCGCGCGAGGTCGTCGATCAAGCCGGCGCTCGGTGTGGCGAGCGCCTCCTCGAGATCGGCCTCTGAAGTGAACCTGTGCTGAGTCATGTGGTGCTTTCCCTTCTTCTCAGCCCTTGATGCCCGTACCGGCCACGCCCTCCTGCACGTACCGCTGAGCGATGAGGTACGCGAGGAAGATGGGCAGCAGTGCCACGACCGAACCGGCGAGCATGGTGCTCAGCGGGACGTTCTGCTGCTGCAGCGACGAGATGCCGACGGTGAGTGTGAACATCGCGTTGGACTTCGCGATGATGAGCGGCCACAGGAAGTCGTTCCAGTGCCACAGGAAGACGAAGATGCCGAGGGTCGCCAGGATCGGCTTGCACAGCGGCAGCACGATCCGCAGGAAGATGCGGAACTCACCCGCACCGTCGATGCGGGCGGCTTCGAACAGCTCGTCCGGGAGGCCCGAGATGAACTGCCGCATCAGGAACACGGCCTGGGCGTTCGCGAGCGAGGGCAGGATCAGGCCCCAGTACGTGTCGACGCCGCCGAGGTTCGCCATGAGGATGAACGTCGGGATGAGGGTGACGTGGAACGGGACCATCACCATCGCGAGGAACGACCAGAACATCACCTCCTTGCCGCGGAAGCGCTTCTTGGCGAAGGCGTAGCCGGCGAGCGCCGAGAGGAACAGGACGGCGACGACCGAGACGAGCGAGTAGATGAGCGTGTTGCCGAGCCAGCCGAGGATGTTCTGCCCGGCGAGCACCTGCTCGTAGGCCTCGAACGAGATGTCCTGGAAAGGCAGCAGCGAGCCGGGGAGCTCGACGACCATGCCGGGCTTCAGGCTCAGCACGACCATCGCGTAGAAGGGGAAGAAGCTGAGGATGCCGGCCAGGCTCAGCCAGATCCATCGCCCGACGATCCCCCACCCGGTGGGCTGGAGCGCGCGGTAGGCGCGGCGCTGCTTGGTCGACATCTTCGGCGGCATCACCGGCGACTGCGTCGGCGGCTGTGTCGGAGGCTGCAACAGAGCGGTCATTTCTGCTTTCCGATCACCAGGCGCTGGATGAGCGCGACGACGAGGGTCATGATGAACAGGGCCACTCCGATGGCGGCCGCGTAGCCGTAGTCGAAGTAGCGGAAGCCCTGGTCGTAGAGCATGTAGACGAGCGAGTAGCTGGCGTTCGCCGGACCACCCTGGGTCATCACGTAGATGACGTCGAAGACCTGGAACGCGGCGGTCGTCTCGATCACCGCGAGGAAGAAGAAGGTCGGGCGCAGCACCGGCATGATGATGTAGCGGAATCGCTGCCAGGCGTTGGCGCCGTCGACCAGCGCGGCCTCTTCGAGCTCGCGCGGCACGTCCTGCAGCGCGGCGATGAGGATCATCATCCCGTAGCCGAATCGCGACCAGACGCCGACGACGACGATGGCCGGGATGACGAGCACGGTGCTGCCCAGCCAGGAGCCGCCGAGACCCAGCGGGGTCATCAGCGCCGACCAGGGACCGTTGGCGGAGAAGATCCAGACGAAGATCGAGCCGGCCAGCACCAGCGAGGTGATGACGGGGAGGAAGAAGATCGAGCGGAAGAAGCGTGCGCCCCGGAAGGCGCGGCGCACGCCGAGCGCCATCACGGTGGAGAGTACGAGGGCGATCGGCACCGCGAACACCGTGTAGATCAGCGTGGTGCCCATCGCCCGCCAGAACAGCGGATCGGCGATCATGCGCTGGAAGTGGTCGAGCCCGCGCCACGAGATCTCGCCGGTGATGTCGTAGTCGAAGAAGCTCAGGGCGACGCCGACGATGCTGGGGCCGAAGCGGAAGGCGATGAAGAGGAGGAACGCGGGCAGCACGAACAGGAACGCGATGCGTGCCTCTCGCCGTGCGAGCACCCGTGCGACCCGCCCTGCGGGCCTCTTGGCCGTGGTTGCCGTCGTCATCAGTGATTCCTCACGTGGGGGAGTGAAGGGAACGGGGGCGTGCGGAGTTCGGGCTCCGCACGCCCCCGGTGCTGCTTACTTCTTGATGAGCGGTGCCGCAGCGGTCGCGGCATCCTTCAGAGCATCCTCCGGGGACTTGTCCCCGAGCAATGCCGCCTGGATCTCGGGAGCGAGCACACCCATCAGCGCACGCGACGAGGCGTTGAGCTCGCCGACCGTGGTGTCGGGCACGTACTTCTCGACCTCGCCGAGCAGCGGGTCATCCGCGTACAGCGGCTCGGTGGTGCTGAGCGCCGAGAAGAAGCCGGCGGCCTTGAGGTACGGCTCGATGACGTCGGCGCCGGTCGCGTACTCCGCGAACTTCGCCGCGGCATCCTGCGCCTTGGAGCCCTTGAGCACCGAGAGCGATCCGACCGTGCCGTAGGCGACGGTCTCCTTCTCGGTCAGCGGTGCGAGGACCTTGACGTTCTCCTCGCCCCAGAAGGGCAGGACCTCAGGGACCGCGTTGTTCCACGTGCAGGCGACCTTGCCCTGAGCGACAGCCGTCTGCTCGAGCGGGACGTTGGTGGTGAGGGCCTCGGGGTCGAGTGCTCCGGCATCGGCCAGGTCGGTGAGGAAGGTGAGCGCCTTCTCGCCTTCCTTGCTGTCGAAGCCGATGTCGCCGTCCTTCGTGTAGACCTCGCCACCGGCCTGCCACAGCAGCGGGTAGTAGGTGAGGTTCAGGGTGTTCTCGGCGGATGCCGGGTAGTTGAGGGCGTACATCCCCTTCTCCGTGAACTTCGGCGCCATCTCGGCGATGTCGTCCCACGTCTCGGGGTACTCGGTGACGCCGGCGGCCTCGAACGCGGCCGCGTTGCAGAGGAGAGGCTGCGCGCTGGTGAGCAGCGGAGCCCCGAGGATGTCGCCGTCGAGCGTGACCGACTTCTTCACGTTCGGCAGCAGGTCGCCCTGACGCTCCTCGCTCAGCAGGTCGTTGAGCGGCGCGATCGACTTCTGGTACGCCGCGAGCTGGTCGGGGATGAGGTAGACGACATCCGGACCCTTGCCGGCCGCGATCGCCGTCTGGAGGGCCTCGTCGCGGTTGGCCCACGGGAAGATCTCGTACTTGACGTTGATGTTCTCGTTCTTCTTCTCGAAGTCGGCGATCGTCGAGTCCCAGAAGTCCTTGTGCACCGCCTCGTCGGCGATGACCGGGTAGAGCCAGACCGTGATGTCCTGCTCACCCTCTGCGGTGTTGCCTCCGCCGGCCGAACATCCGGCCAACAGGGTGGCGGCCGCGACTCCCGCGGCGACGCCGATGAACTTGCTGACGCGCATGGTGCTCCTTTGCTTGAACCGTGCTGAGTACGGTTCATTATGACACTGGGATGGGATAATTCGTCAATTACAAGTTCTCAGACGGTTGTTTCAGGCGTGTTTCCCGTTCGAGAACAACAAAGCTTGATCTGAGAATTCGGTGTGCTAATTTGATCGCACCCGACGACGGAGAAGAAGAGGGGGCAGCACATGGCCGTGAACAGTCCACGCTCGATCGTCGCGCGATCGGCTCTGCATCTGCGCGACGCGGGCCCTGCGACCGTCAACGACCTCTCCCGCTCGCTCGAGATCTCGCGCACGTCGGTCGAGAACGCCGTGACCGTCCTTGCCGACTCCGGACTGATCGTCGACGCCCCGGCGCAGAACGGCGGCGGGGCCGGACGACCCGCCCGCCGCTACTCGTTCCACGCGGCCGCCGGCACCGTGGTCGGCGTCGACATCGGCGTCGCCAGCGTGCGCGTCGTGCTGGCCGACCTCGCCGGAGCGGTGATCGTGCAGCGCAGCTACCCCGGCGTCGCCGAGCAGTCCGACGGCGCCTCCAAACTCGCCGCCGTCATCGACGACGTGCGCCACACCCTGTCCGACGCCGGGATCCCCGCGTCGAAGCTCCGCGCGGTCGGCGTCTCCCTCCCCGGCATCGTCGATGACGCCGGGCGCGTGACCACCTCGGTCGTCATCCCCGAGTGGTCGGGCATCGACATCGGCTCCCAGCTGCGGCAGGCTTTCGGCTGCCCTGTCGCGGTCGACAACGGCGTGCGCCTCGCCGCCGTGGCGGAACACCACCTGGGTGTCGCACAGCTCGTCGACGACGTCATCTACCTCTCGGTCGGCAACCGCATCGCGATGGGCCTCATCCTCGGCGGTCGCCCGCGGCGCGGCATCCACAACGCCGCCGGCGACATCGGCCGCCTCGCCTTCCGCGGACTGAACACCGAGACCGGTCAGATCTCGTGGCGCACCGCCCCGACCGCCGCCGAGGTCTTCGCGAAAGCACGTGGCGGAGACGCCGCAGCGCAGCAGGAGCTCGACGGCTTCATCGACGAACTCGCCCACGGGATCGCGACCCTGACGATGACGGTCGACCCCGCGATGATCGTGATCGGCGGCGGACTCTCCGCCGCTCACGAGCAGCTGCTCGACCCGCTGCGGGCAGCGCTCCCCGGACACCTCGGCCTGCCGTTCCAGGTGCCGCTCGCCGAGGCCCGCCTGGGCGCGGAAGCCGCGGCGCACGGTGCGGTCGTGCACGCGTTCCAGCGGCACGCCGCCGAGATCTACGGCATCGACGACATGCCGGCCCCGCCCATCACCCCCCTGCCGGTCGAGCCGGCCGGGGCGGACGACACCACCGCCGTCGAGAGCATCGAGGAGAAGCAGTGAGCACGTTGAAGGTCGGACTCATCGGAGCCGGCGGCATCTCGCGCGTGCACGCCGATGCCTGGCGGGCGCTGGGCGCCGAGGGGTACGTCACCTCCCTGGCCGGCGCCGAGGAGATCGCCGAGGAGTACAGCTTCGAGCTCGTCTCCGACGTCGACACGCTCATCGGGCTGGTCGACATCGTCGACATCGTGACCCCCAGCAGCACCCACGCCGACTTCGCCCTGCGGGCCATCGAGCGCGGGCGCGACGTCATCTGCGAGAAGCCGCTGGCGGCGACCGCCGAGGCCGCCACCACCGTCGCCCGCGCGGCCGATGAGGCGGGCGTGCGACTCTTCCCCGCCCACGTCGTCCGATACATGGGCGAGTACGCGCAGATCAAGGCCGGCATCGACGCCGGGCGCATCGGCACCCTCGCCGTGCAGCGCTTCAGCCGCGCCGGCTCCGCGCCGCAGACGCCCTGGTTCTTCTCGGAGAGCACCGGCGGCGGCGTCATCCGCGACCTGATGATCCACGACATCGACCAGGCGGTCTGGTTCGCCGGCCCCGTCGCCACGGTCTTCGCGGTGCAGAATCCGCCGACCGTCGACGACCGGGTTCCCGCACCCGTCACCGCGCACGTCGTGCTGACGCACCGCAGCGGCGTGATCAGCCACCTGCACGCCAGCTGGGTCGCCCCGGGCATGCCGTTCCGCACGAGCGTCGAGGTCGCGGGCTCCGAGGGCCGGCTGCGATACGACAGCGCCGAAGACGCCTCGCTGCGCACGGATGCCGTGCTCGACGCCGGCGCTACCGACTACCTGCCGCCGATGTCGCCCGAAGAGAGCCCCTACTACGCCGAGATCGTCGACTTCGTGGCCGCGCTGCGCGAAGGCCGCGACGCCAGGGTGACCCCGGCGGATGGCATCGAAGCCGTCGCGGTCGCCGAGGCCGCCTATGCCTCGATCGCCGCCGGCGCCCCCGTCGCGCTCCCCACCCCCGACCGCACCGAGGCCGAGGAGGCCGTCCGATGACCGCCCCCACCCCGCTGCGGATCGCCGTGCTGTCGTTCGCGCACACGCACGCCCTGAGCTACGTGCACGCGCTGAAGGACATGCCGGGCGTCGAGCTGATCGCCGCCGACCCCGACGGCGCCACGGCTCCGGACGACGCCCCCCGCGGCGCCGCACTGGCTGCGGAGCTGGGTGTCGCGTACGTCGACACCTACGACGAGGCGTTCGCCTGGAAGCCGGATGCCGTCGTGATCGCCGCCGAGAACTCCCGGCACCGTGCCCTCGTCGAGCGCGCGGCCGCCGCCGGGGTGCACGTGCTGTGCGAGAAGCCGCTGGCCACGACCGTCGACGACGCGATCGCGATGCGCGAGGCGTGCGAGCAGGCCGGAGTGATCCTGATGGTCGCCTACCCGGTGCGTTTCGCGCCGAGCGTGCGCGACGCGATCGCCGAGCTGCGCAGCGGCCGTCTCGGCAAGGTCCTCGGGGTCACCGGCATCAACAACGGCAAGCTCCCGGAGGATCGCGCCTGGTTCACCGATCCCGAGCTGGCGGGCGGCGGCGCCCTCGTCGACCACGTCGTGCACTGCGCCGACCTGCTCGACGAGCTCCTGGGCGAGCGGGCGCAGTCGGTCCGCGCGGTGTCGAACAGCATCCTGCACGCGCAGCGCGAGCTCGCGGTCGAGACCGGCGGACTCGTCACCATCCAGTACCCGAGCGGGGTGATCGCCACGATCGACTGCTCGTGGAGCTGGCCGATGAGCTCGGCGACCTGGGGCGGCCTCACGCTGCAGGTCGTGGCCGAGCGCGGCACCGTCACGGTCAGCCCCTTCGCGAAGGGTGTGGCCGGGCATGATGCGCTCGGCGAGACATGGAGTCCCGTCGGGGCGGACCTCGACGCTCTGCTGCTCGAGGAGTTCGTCCGCGCCGTGCGCGAAGGCCGGCAGCCGCAGCCCGATGCCGGCGTCGGCATCCGCACGGTTGAGATCGCCAAGGCCGCCCAGCTCTCCGCAGCCCGCGCCGGCGAGGTCATCCCCCTCGGCTAGACACCGCACCGCAGGATCCGAACGGCAGAGAGGCCAGGCATGCACACCGCGCACAGCACCACCGGATGGCGACAGCGCGCGCTGGCCGTGATGCCGGTCGGATCGAGCACCAACTCCAAGGCGCCGACGCTGCTGCCGGAGGAGCCCGAGGTCATCGTTCGCGGGTACGGATGCCGGGTGTGGGACGACCGGGGCCGTGAGTTCCTCGACTACCGCTGCGCGCTCGGCCCGGTGACGCTCGGCTATGCGGACCCGACCGTCGACGCCGCGATCCGCGCCCAGCTCGACGACGGCATCCTGTTCGGCCACCCGCATCCGCTCGAGACGACCACGGCCGAGCTGTTCTGCTCCCTCGTGCCCGGCGCCGAGGCCGCGCGCTTCCTGAAGACCGGCGGCGAGGCGCTGGCAGCCGTGATCCGCATCGCCCGCGCGCACACCGGTCGCGACCGGGTCGTGCAGATCGGTTACAACGGCTGGCTCAACTCGCTCGCGGCGGGCGCGCGGGTGCTGCCCGGGGCGACGACGGATGCCGTGCCCGGCGTTCCGGCAGCCCTCGCGGCCCTGCACCACGCGGTCGAGTGGGAAGACCGTGCCACCCTCGACCGCCTGTTCCTCACCCGGGGTTCGGAGATCGCGCTCATCCTCATCGCCGCCGACTACCCGGCCATTCCCGAGGCGGCCGGCTTCTACCGCTACCTGCGCGACCTCGCCGACCGGCACGGCGCCCTGCTGGCCTACGACGAGATGGTCACCGGCTTCCGGGTGGCGATCGGCGGGATGGCCGAGGCGACCGGTGTGCTCCCCGACCTGTCGGTCTTCGGCAAGGGCATCGCGAACGGCATGCCTCTCGCCGTCTACTGCGGGCGCCGGGAGGTGCTCGGCGTGCTCGACCGCGGCGAGGTGGTCGTCACGTCGACCTACGGCGGCGAGACGCTGTCGCTCGCAGCCGCCACCGCGACGATGACCGCCATGCGCGACCGCGACGTGATCGCGCGACTGCTCGCTTCCGGCACCCGACTGCAGAACGGCCTGAACGCGGTGTTCGCCGAGGCCGGCTCCGGCATCCGGCTCGTGGGGCACCCGGCGTGCCCGCAGTTCGTCGGCGCCGACGCCGAGGTCCAGGCCTTCCTACGGGCGGCGTTCCGCCACGGACTCTCCTTCTATCGGGTCGTCTACGTCAACGCCGCGCACACCGAAGCCGACATCGACGAGACTCTGCGCCGCGCGGCGGCCGCCGTGCGTGAGGCGACGGCATGACCGGCATCGACGCGCACACACACCTCGACGAGGGGCGCTTCGACCCCGCGGTCTTCGAGGCCGGCGACCGCCTGGGCATCGAGCTGTACCTGTGCAGCAATCTCGGAAGCTTCCAGGCGCACCCAAGTCTCGACGAGGTGCGGGAGATGAACGAGGTGCTGGCCGGCGAGCTGCGCCGATACCCCGACCGCCTCCGCGGCTACTGCTACGTCAATCCGCGCTTCGGCCGTGACAGCCTCGACGATCTGCGCCGCAACGTCGAGGACCGCGGGATGATCGGCATCAAGCTCTGGATCGCGACTCTGGCCGACGATCCACTGAGCGATCCGATCCTCGAGTACGCCGCCGAGCACCACCTGATCGTGCTCGCCCATGCCTGGCGCAAAACCGTCGGGCAGTTCCCCTACGAGTCGACGGCCGACCACATCGCCGCCGCAGCCCGCCGTCATCCCGACGTGCGCTTCCTGATGGCGCACCTCGGCGGCCAGCCCGAGTCGGCCGTGAACGCGGTCGGCTCCGTGCCGAACGTGGCCGTCGACACCTCGGGCACGATCATCGGCGCCGGAGAAGTGGCACTCGCCGTGGAGCGCCTCGGCCCCGACCGGGTGGTGTTCGGCTCCGACCTGCCCCACATCGACCTCGCGGCCAACGTCGGCAAGGTGCTCGGCGCAGGGCTCGACCCCGAGACGGAAGAGCGGGTCTTCGGCGGCACGGTCGCCCGCTGGCTCGCGGAGGTCGCGTCATGACCGCCCAGGGGCGACGGATGCTCCGCGCATTCGCCGACCTCGGCGCGACCGACACCACCTGCTTCCTCGGGCAATGGCCCCACCGGCTCTCCGCCGCCGCTGATGCCGAGACCCTGCACGCCCACGCCGAACGCCTCGGCCTGCGCTCCGTCTGGGTCTCGCACCTGGCGTCCCTGTTCGGCTTCGACACCCGCACCGGCAACGAGGCCGTGCTCGCCGCGTGTGCGGATGACCCGCTCTTCCGCGTGTTCGCGACGATCGATCCGCGCGACCCGACCTGGCGCGAGGAGCTCGACGATGCCGTGTCCGCCGGCGCGCGTGGAGTGCGTGTCGCCCCGGGCTTCCATCGGTACGAGGTCTCCGCCGTGCGCCCGGTCCTCGACGCGTGCGCCGACCGCGGGCTCCCCGTGCAGCTGATCGCCCGGCTCGACGACGCCAGGGTGCGGCATCCGTTCTCCCCCGCCGTCGACCTCGAGGTGCACCGGATCGCCGACCTCGTGCGCGAGAGTCCGGCTGCTCCGCTGCTGCTGAGCGGCCTCAACCGCGCGGATGGGATCGAGCTGAAGCGGCATCTCGGCGACGCCGCGCCCGAGTGGCTGCGGCTCGACCTCTGGCACGTGAACGGCCCCACCGGTGTCGCCGACGGTCTCGGCGCCGATCCGGAGCGCTGGGTGTTCGGCAGCGGCTTCCCCGTGCAGGCACCGGAGGCCACGGCGCTGCAGCTCGCAGCCTCCGCGCTTCCTGGACGGGCGATGCGGGCGATCGCGTCCGGCAACGCCGCCGTCATGCTCACCTGACGCCGCGCGCACACCCGATGCGCGACGGTCAGCCGATGGGGAAGTTCTGGATGTCGGTACGTCTGTCGGTGCGCGGCCCGGAGAACAGGCCGGGTGCGTCGATGACGAGGTCAGCCTGTGCGGCGATCAGGTCGAGTTGTGTCGTGAGGGACGCGTGCAGGCTGCTCCATCCGGTCACGACGGCCGCGAATCCTCCGGCTGCGGCCGTCATCATCACGGGCGACCGAACGATGGCGCCATAGGCGAACCACCCGACGATCAGCATGATCGCGACCGCGGAGCATCCGGCGAGCCATCGCAGGCGGGCCCGCAGTCGCTCTGTCCGATCCGCATCGTCGTCCATGAAGCCCCCGCAATCCATTGCCGCACCCATCCCCGCCCTGTGAAATGTTACACGTTGGTCCGTCGAGGCTCAACGAGACGAGACGAGGCGAACGCGGGGGCGGTGCCCCCGCGTTCGCACGTCCCCCCGGCGTGAACCCTCACAGGCCCACGTCGGGGGGCGCAGCCCGGTGCGGGAGGGGGAGGTGCACCGAGAACAAGCGGCTTTCGCCGCGGTCCGTCGCGGAGTCTCGAGTGGATCGAGATCCGCGTCTCGTTCGATCCGGCCTTTCCCCAGGGCCGTGCTCGAACGACGATGACTCCACCCTATATGACATTCGACCAGCTAACGTTTTACCTTTGTCCAGGGTTCTTGCTGATCGCACCGACCCGGCGGGCATGGAATCGACGCGACTACCGTTGCATCAGCAGGCAGCATCCGTCACGGAGGGAACCACCATGCGCATCGATCTCACGGGCAGGACCGCGCTCGTCACCGGCTCCACGCAGGGCATCGGGCGGGCGATCGCCGCAGGACTGGCCGACGCGGGCGCCCGCGTGGCGATCAACGGCCGCAGGCCCGACACGGTCGCCTCCGTCATCTCCGAGATGCAGGCCGAGAACCCCGAACGCGATCTCGTCCCGGCCGCCGGAGACGTCACCGATCAGGCCGGAGCAGATGCGGTGCTGGCCGCGACCGGCGACGTCGACATCCTCGTCAACAACCTGGGGATCTTCGGCGCGACGCCCGCACTCGACATCACCGACGACGAATGGCGCCGCTACTTCGACGTGAACGTGCTGGCAGCCGTGCGCCTCATCCGCGCCACGCTCCCCGGCATGACCGAGCGCGGCTGGGGCCGGGTGCTCGACATCGCCAGCGACTCGGCCGTGGTGATCCCCGCCGAGATGATCCACTACGGCATGTCGAAGACGGCCCTTCTCGCGGTGTCCCGCGGATTCGCGAAGGAGGCGGCGGGCACCGGGGTGACCGTCAACTCGGTACTCGCGGGTCCGACCCACACCGGCGGCGTCGAGGACTTCGTGTACGAGCTCGTCGACCCGAAGCTCCCGTGGGACGAGGCGCAGCGCGAGTTCATGCGCCTGCACCGGCCGCAGTCGCTGCTGCAGCGGCTCATCGAGCCCGGGGAGATCGCGAACATGGTCGTCTACCTGGCCTCACCGCTCGCCTCCGCGACGACCGGCGCCGCCGTCCGGGTCGACGGCGGCTACATCGACTCGATCGTCCCCTGAGGGACAGCCGCCCGGTATTCAGCCGAGCACGGCGAGGAAGCTGTCGTACCAGGACGCCATGACCCTCGTGGCCGTGTGGGCGAGGGGCACCTGCACGGGCGTGCTGAAGGTGCCGGTGGTGGTGCCGGCCCCCGCCCCGCCGGTGTCGTTCAGCCCGGCGAAGTAGACCTCGCCCGACTCGAGCAGGAACACCGTCGAGTCGTTGCCCATCGCGACGTCGGTGACGACGGTGCCCGCCGGCATCGCGACGGGGGTGAGGGTGGCGCCCGGCGCGGCCGAGCTGCCGGTGCCCTGGGCACTGCTGGTGTTCGCGCCGAGGGCGTAGACCGTGCCGTCGGTCATGATCACCAGCATCCGGTACTGGCCGACCACGACCTTCGCGGCGGTCTTCCCCGCCGGAAGTGTCTTCTGCGTGAGATAGAAGGTGCCGCTGCCGCCGTAGGCCGCCGTTCCCGCCGTGAACAGCCGACCGTCGTCGGTGACGACGGCGGACGACTGCCAGCCGATGCCACCGGAGGCGACGCCTGTGATGGGCGCACCCGGACCGGTGAGCATGAGCAGCCCTGCGGATCCGGCCGCCGCGCCGACGGCGGCGCCCTGCGCGGAGTACCCGTAGCTGTCGGCACCCGCGACCATGGCCTGCCCGTTGCTCAGCATCATGAAGACCGCACCGAAGGGGTTGACCTCGGCCGTGAGCGCCCCGGCCGGCATCGTGTAGTTGTCGCTCACGCGTTGCCAGTAGCGGGTGTTCGTGTAGGCCGTCCCGAAGCCGCTCAGTTCGTTGTCGCCGGTCGCCCACACCCCTCCCGCGGAATCGACCGCGACGGAGGAGAGCTGCTCGGTGCCCGTCCCGATGTGGATGATGTTCCCGAGCGGGGCCCCGGGCCCGGTGAGGGCCGCGACGACACTCGTGCGGCTCGTGGTGGTGCCGTCGCCGATGATGCCGGACGCGTTGTAGCCCCGCCCCCACAGGGTGCCGTTCTGATCGGCGTAGAACAGCGTGGAGTAGCTGGAGCCGACGGCCGTGGCACCCGTGATGGTGAGGTTGTCCCAGAGCGGGACGGCGCTGGTGCGGGCACCGGTGAGGTTGTCCGAGCCGGTCTGCCCCTGCGCCGAATATCCCCATGCCACGAGCGGCACCGAAGTGACGGGTTGGCCGGAGAGGATCGTGAAAGCGCGAGGGGACTCGACCCGCACCGGCCCCTGCGCGGGCTCGGAGCGGTTGGCGACGACGCGGAAGTCGACGGCTCCGGTGGCGCTGGTGGTGAACGTCCCTTCGCTGAGATCGGCGAACGGCCCCGATTCGAACGCGAGGCCGGGCGGGAGCACGATCGTCACCTCGGAGTTCGGGACGACCGCATTCGTGGTGATGTCGCGGAGGGTCGCCGTGTACACCGGCGTGCGTCGGCGGTCCTGCAGCGCCGGCGGCAGCGACGACGTGGCGGAGGTGCCGACGGGGATCACGCGGGAGATCGGCAGCGTCGCCGCGGTCAGCCCGGTCAGGGTGATCGTGTGACCGAGGTCGCAGGTCGCCGAGCCGAGTCCGCCGCTCAGGGTCCCGACCGACACCGTGCGGGTGGCGGCATCCGATCGCCATTCCGTCCCGGCACGCGTGGACACCGCCGCCCCCACGCTCGCACCGGCGAGCGGCCCCAGCGCGGCGTCGAGTTCCGACGCCGTCGCCGTGAAGGTGAACGTGTAGAGGCCGGCCGCGGGCCCGGTCATCACGATGCGGTCCGCGGGCGCCTCGAAGACGACCCCCGCGGTCACCGAGAAGGCGAGCAGCATCCGTGCCGGGTCGTCGAGCACCGAGGTCCAGGTGAGCGTGACCCCGCTCATCGCGCCGTTCGTCCCCTCGTTCTCCGTCGTGCAGGCGGTGATGACGGGAACGTCGAGGGTGCCGGCCTCGACGGGTCCGCGCGCGTACTGCGCATCGAGCCACGCCGCCTCCGTGATGCCGAGCAGCGCGTCACCACGCACCGCGGCCGGCGATGCGGTGAAGGCCATCGCGGCGAGGCAGGCGGCCGTGACCAGGGCGAGGAACCTGCGGAGCGCCTTCATCGCCGCCCCCTCGGGTCCGGGCGCCGGCGGGCGAGGAGCGCGATGCCGATGCCGACCAGCACCGCCGCGGGCGCGGCGAGCAGCGCCAGACCGGAACCACCGGTCGGAGGCAGCTCCGATTCGCCGTCGATCCCCGTGTCGACGGTGTCGCCCGCCGCGGTGGCCCGCACCGTGACCGAGGCGCCCGCCGCGCCGGCCTCGGGAGACTGCGGCTGCGCCGTGAGAGCCACCTGCACGTACGCGACGGCGGGTGTCGCCGTGGAGAGCAGCTCCCGCCAGACGCCGTCCACCGGCAGCGGCCCCTCCGGACGCAGCAGCCGTTCGCCCGAAGGACAGGTACCGTCGGGGCCCCAGGGCTGCGCGCAGGCGCGGACCTCGGCCCGCAGTCCGAACTCCGAGTCGCCCGCCGACGAGATGGCGATGGCAAGGTCGCCGTCGGCGGGTGCCCTGGTCGCATCCACATCGAGGTGCCAGCGGAGCGGGACCAGCGGGTCGAGCGCCTGCACACCGGCACCGGCGAGGTCGGAGCGCACGGTGAGGTAGTCCGAACCGGTCGCCGCGGATGCCGGCGCCGGAGCGAGAGCCGTGCTCGACGCGCAGACCGCCAGCACGAAGAGCACCGCCGACACGCGCGCTCCCGTCGCCGCGCGGCCCGCGCTCTCGCCGTCGCCGGGCGGGTCCAGTGGGTCGGCAGGATCCGGGGGCGGGGGCACTGCCTCGTCAGTCCGCGGCCGCCTCGGCCAGAAGGCCCAGCCGACGAGGAACGCGGTGGCGAGGGTGAGCGATCCGAGCACCCAGGGGTTGCCGAACTGTGCGATCACCGGTGCGAGATACGGCACCGACCCGCGCACGATCCGTGCCTCGGTGAGCGTGTACGGCATCGGGTCGTCGACGACGTTCGCATCACCGCGCATCGTGATCACGCGTTCCGCTGCGTCGCTCCCCTCGCCGACGCTCGTGACCCGGTGCGTGATCGGCAGCGTCCCTGCCCGGTCGACCGTGACGACGTCGCCGACGGCGATCTCGGACGCGGGGATCCGCTGGACCAGTGCGACCGAACCCGCCGGGATCGTGGGCGACATCGAGCCGGTCTTGAACATCATCAGCGAGTACCCGCCCGTGAAGGCGAGCAGGGCGAACACAAGGCACACCGCTCCGCCGACGGCCGCCGCGGCCAGCAGGATGTCCCGGACGAGGCGGCCGGCCCGTGCAGCACCGCGCGAGAAGGCCGTCATCCCGTGCTCCCCGTGAGGACCCAGGTCGGTGTGAGCTGTGCGCCCTGGGCGGCCGCCGGCGCATCGGCCGGGAGCGTCAGGACGATGCAGTACGTCACGGTGGAGCCGCCGGCCGGTTCGACCTGCTGCGCGGGGAGCACGGGGACCTGGGTGAGTCCCGTCACCTCGACCCCCGGCGTGCTCACGGTGCACTCGGGCGGAGCGGGATCGGTCGACGAGGTCACCGATGCCCTGACCACGAGCGCATCCCGGAGCGCCGCCTCCGGGCTGCCCACGGCGGGCTCCGCCGAGAGCGACACCCCACTGAGGAGCACTTCTCCGTCCACCGATCCGGTCGCCTGGACCTGCACCCATGCGGCCGCACTCTCCCCCGGGAAGAGCGGCGACAGCGTCCAGCTGAGCGCCGCGGCAGCATCCTCGGGGTGCGCGGCGAAGGCACCGGCATCCGTCCGCGATGCGAGGGCGAAACTGCCCGCCGTGAACGGCGAGCCCGCCAGCTCGCTGTCCGACCAGGAGGCGAGGCTCCCCGCTGCGCCCACGCCGAGCAGGAGCGCGCACGCGAGCAGCGCCTGAACACGCGTGAGCGTCTTCAGGCCGCGAAACCGCGCCTGTCGGACCACGATGGCTGTGCCGAGATGACTACTGCGAGACGGCGTCCCACTGCCAGACCGCGGTGCCGGTGTCGCCCTGCGTGATCGTCGCACCGGCGGTGACCTGCAGGCATAGGTAGACGATGTCGCCCGGATCCATGGTGGCGGGCACGGCCGTCCCCCCGGCGAACGCGGTCTCATCGCATCCGAAGGTCGTCGTGGACACCGCGCCGAACGTCAGCTGACCGGCGAGGTCACCCGTCACGACGGGCGCGACGGCGGTGAGTCCCGCGGGAGACGTGCTGGCCGCGGTCAGTTGCAGCGCGAAGGGCGCGTACACGACGTCGTCCGGCGCGAGGTTGTCGAAGCCGGTACTGAAGGTCAGCACCGCCGCGTCGCCCTCCACGGCGTGGTCGGCCCAGGCCGCACCGTCGGTCGATCCCTGGAATTCGAAGGTTCCTGCGGCGAAGTCGCTCGTCGCGAACTCCGAGTCGTTCCACGCGGCGAGTGTCAGCGCGGATCCCACGCCGACGACGAGCCCACCGGCGAGGACGGCGTAGATCTTTCTCCGGGTCTGAGCAGCGCGCTCGGGCCCCTCCAGAACAGTTCGTACCATGATTCCTCCTGGTCATCCTGCTCCCCCGCGTGCAGCATATACATAGGATTCATCCAGCAAAAGCCTATGTTCGCCGGGCTCGAGACCCGCCGGGAGCGGCTCTTCCCAGGCGACAGGGGTATGCTGGCCCGTTGGGTCGCTCGACCCGAATGAGTCCCGAAAGGCGGTGATGGCGATGTCCGGTGATAGTTACGACGCCGCCCTCGCTGCGTCGAGACTCCCTGCGTTCACGCGTTGACCCTCGGGTCCGCTCTCGCACGTCCTTCCCGCAGCCGTCGGCGGCGTCATCCGCCCCCTGACGAATCCGCGCACGGAGCTTCTGCTGCCGTGCACCTGCGAGAACGGAGCCGCATCATGGCGCTCATCGACAACGGCGTGTACGTCCACGGACGTCGCGTGGAGACCCCGAAGAACCTGGACGAGACCTACCGGATGCTGGATGCCGCTGGCGGCATCGCCTGGATCGGCCTGTATCGACCCAGCCCGGAAGAGGTCGCGTCCGTCGCGCGGGAGTTCGACCTGCACCCCCTCGCGGTCGAGGATGCGCTCTCGGGGCACCAGCGCTCGAAGGTGGAGCGCTACGGCGACACCCTGTTCGCGGTGCTGCGGCCGGCGCGCTACCGCGACAAGGAGGAGTCGATCGAGTTCGGCGAGCTGCACCTGTTCGTCGGCCCCGACTTCGTGGTGACGATCCGCCATGCCGAATCCCCGAACCTCGCCGCCGTGCGGATGCGCATGGAGGCCAACCCCGAGCTGCTCGCAATGGGCCCCGAGGCGGTGCTCTACGCGATCCTCGATGAGGTCGTCGACGGGTACGAGCCGATCGTGGCGGGCCTGCTGAACGACATCGACGAGATCGAGGACCAGCTCTTCGGCGACGGCGACGACGACAGCGCGCTCTCCCGGCGCATCTACGAGCTCTCCCGCGAGGTCATCAACTTCCAGCGGGCCGTGCACCCCCTGAGCGGGATGCTGGAGTGGCTGCGTCGCGGGTCGGAGAAGTACCGCATCGACGAAGAGTTGCAGCGGTCGCTGCGCGATGTGCTCGACCACACGATCCGCGTCAACGAGCGCGTCGACTCGTTCCGGGCGATCCTCGAGAATGCGCTGACCGTGCACTCCGCGCTCGTCGCCCGCCGCCAGACCGAGGCCGGGCTGGCGCAGAACGACGAGATCAAGAAGATCTCCTCCTGGGCGGCGATCATCTTCGCGCCGACGCTGGTCGGCACGGTGTACGGCATGAACTTCGACGTGATGCCCGAGCTGCACTGGGCCTTCGGGTATCCGATGGCGATCGGTGCGATGGCTGCGTTCGCCGTCGCGCTCTACGGAGTCTTCCGCTACAAGAAGTGGCTGTAGCGCCACCGCGACGGGCGGAGAACTCGCCGCCGGGCGGAGGATCCAGGTGCATTCTTCCGCCCGATGCGGAGTTCTCCGCCCGACGATGTGTCTCACGAGGTCGCGTAACCTCGCAAGCCGAGGCATAGGAGCAAAATGAACGACCAGCGCAGCGCGCAACCGCAGATCGGTGACAACCTGGCGTGGGCGAGTCTCTTCGTGGCGGTCGTGTCTGCGCTGGTCGTTCTGGCGCGGACCCTCGAGATCGCGGGCTGCTCCGGTCACTGCGACTACCCGACACTCGAGACCGTAACCCGCGGATTCTGGATGACTGACCTGATCGTCTTCATCGTCACCACAGGCGCGTACTTCTTCACGAGATCTCGACTCCGTTTGGCCTGGCTTTTCCCGGCAGCGGGCATCACGATCACACTGATCGCCCTCCTCATCACGAATCTCGTGATGAACGGCGCGCTGAACCTCGGATAGTCGCCTGCCCTCAAGAGCGTGGACGGTCGGGGCCTGACCTCGCGCGTATCGCACGCACCACGGCCGGAAGCACGACCATCCCGAGCGCCCAGAACACCGCACCCCAGATCAGCGCGTCACCGATGAAGGGCAGCCACTCGTACGAAGTCGGATAGGGGATGCCGGTGCGACCGGTGAGCCGCAGGGCGACGTCGGCCGGATACGCGGTGAAGGGGTTCGACGAGTGGTCCTGCGTGATCCAGGTCAGCGGAAAGCCGAACGGCACGGATGAGAGGTCGGCATCGGATGCCACGGACACGCGTTGCGCGGTCGTGATCCACCAGGTCACCACGACGCCGACCGCCGCCGCGCCGATCGCGGACAGCAGGATGCTCCCGCGTCCCGGCCGGCGAGATGTAGGCGGTGAGGCCGAGCGAGAAGCGGCGATGTCTTCCACGCGACGAGATCAGTCGTCGGCGCGGCTGATGTGATCGAGGAGTTCGTCGAGGGTGTCGAAGTCGACGGTCTCGGTGCCGTCGAGCTCGCGCACCTCGACGCCCTCGACCTCGAGCTCCTCGTCGAGCTGCACGAGGATCCGCGAGTCCGGGAACTGCTTCGGCGCCAGGAACGCGAGCAGCACGGCATCGGCGAAGACGACGACCGATGTCGCCTCGAGGTCGTCGCGCAGGTCGATCTGCTCGATGACGGGCTCGTCATCGACGGCGTCATCGATGTCGGTGGCGACCTCGTCGACGATGGCCCGCCACCGGGACTCGCCGACCGAGAGGATGCGCGACACCGCCGCGATCAGCGCCTCGTGATCGACGTCCTCCGGGTGCTCGTCGAGTTCCGGGTCGACGTTCACGTTCACGACGGTGCCGGCCGCATCGATGCTCGCCCGTCCGTACACGAGGCCGTTCTCGGCGATCGGGTCTTCGAGCAGCCCGCTCTCGACGATGCGGGCGAGGAGCGAGTCGAGCACAGGCGAAGTCATGCCTCCAGTCTTTCGCATCCATCGCGTCATGGGGCGATCATCGTCGCAACAGCGGCGTGAGCACGACGCTGACGGCGGTGATCCCCGCCGCGACGAACAGCACGCCCGGAGTGCCGACACCGGAGTACCCGATCCCGGCGAGCACCGGACCACCGATCGCGCCGAGGTTCAACGCCGCCGTGGCATAGGCACCGCCGAGCACCGGTGCACCTTCGGCCTCACCGACGATGCGCGCGATAAGGGCGGAGCCGACCGCGAACGACAGCAGCCCGCCGATCAGCGCCCCGAGGAACACGGCCGACACCGACGAGACAGCGAGGCCGAAGACCATCCAGACGACGGTCGTGGCCGCGGCGCCGACCACGATCCATGTGCGCGCCCAGCGGGCACCCCATCGACCGGTGGCGGCCACCCCGAGGAAGGCGCCGATTCCGAACACGGCGAGGAGCAGCGGGATCCAGGCGGCATCGATCCCGGCATCCGCGCCGACGACGGCGAGGAACGTGAACACCCCGAAGGTCGCGGCGTTCACGAGCACGGCGAGCACCACGGCCACGAGAACCGGTCGCCGACGCAGCTCGGCGACCTCGGCGCGCACGTCGATCCGCGGCGAGCGCGGAACGGCGCCGAGCGTGCGGTCCAAGAGCAGCGCGACGACGGCCGGGAGGCAGAGCAGCACCACGGCCCAGAAGGTGGAACGCCATCCGAAGGCGTTCGCGAGCATCGCGCCGGCGGGGACGCCAACGATCGTCGCGAGCGTCGTGCCCGCGAGCAGGACGGCGACGGCCCTGGTCGTCTGCGCCGGCGCGACGATGCCGCGCACGGTGGCCAGCGCGATCGCCAGGAAGCCGGCGTTCGCCAGAGCGGCGAGCACCCGGGTGACGAGGAGCAGGGAGAACGACGGTGCGAGCGCACCGACCACGTGCGCGGCGATGAAGATCACGAGGAGCAGCACGAGGGTCTGCCGCGGACGCCAGCGGCTGGCGAACACCGCCATCAGCGGCGCGCCCACCACCATGCCCACCGCGAAGGCGGAGGTCAGCAGGGCGGCGGTCGGAGGGTCGACGTCGAGGTCGGCGGACAGCGGGAGCAGAAGACCGGCGAGCATGAACTCGCTGGTGCCCTGGGCGAAGATCGCCAGAGCGAGGACGGGGATGAGGAACGGCATGGAGCATCCAGACGCGCAGAGCCGCGGGCGCTGCGAAACGCGCCGAGCGGCGGGTGAGTGAGGTCGACGAGGATGCGGGGAGCGCACGACGTGCGCTCACACCCGCGATCTAGCGTCTATCCGACTCAGGGCTCACCCGCCCAGCGTATCCGACGAGGCTCAGCCTGTCGGCATCCGCCTCCGGCCGAACAGGGGCAGGTCGGCGATCACGATCACGAAGACCAGATAGGCGGCGCTGAACCCGACGATGCTCAGCACGGACCCACCCAGACGCAGGGCGACCTCGTAACCCTCAGCAGACCCCGCCGTCACCGCTGCCCGCGCGAAGACGCCGAGCCGCACCTGGTTCGTCACCAGGATCAGCACGGTGGAGAGGACCACCGACACGCACACCCGCACCCCGCTGACACGGGTCGCCGCCAGGATCACACCCCCGAGCCCCCACAGCGGCGCGGCGAGGAAAGCCACCGGGGACTCGACCGCCGCGGTGAACGTGCCAGGGGTGATCGTGGGCAGCCAGAGGCGAGCGACCTCCGTTTCCAGAAAGACGACCTGCGGCACCAGGAAGACGAGCACGACAGCGGCGGCGATCAACCCCACTCCCACGAACAGCCGTACCTTCATCGCGAGCGAAGAGCGGCGAGGAGTCCTGACGCGAACGCGGGGAGGCAGCGAAGCGGTGCGTGACATCAGGCGTCCTTCGCGATCGGACCGGCCACATCGATCTCCGCGTTGCGGCGGGTCTTCGCCCACCCGTTCCGGCCCCGGACGATCCGATAGAGCGCGCGGGCACCCGTCAGATAGACGTAGTAGTCGTACACCCACATCCCGAATCCCCAGAGGACGCCCGTCCAGAATCCGGCATCGGGCTCGCTGTACCGACGGTAGAGCGGCCCCCAGATGAAGAAGGGGCCGATGCCGAAGAGGAGGAAGAGGATGGCGAGGACGGGCAGGAAGCCCCAGGGGAGGGCGAACGCCCCGGAGACCACTCCCACGATCGCCCCGACGACCAGGGTCACCGCGGCGAGGCTGGCCACCACCTGGAAGACCGGGAGAAGCAGGTAGTAGCAGATCTCGAGAATGCCGGCGTTCGTGAGCATGCGAGATCGGACGATCTCGGGGATGTAGCGGATGCACTGCATGTTCCCCTGCGCCCAGCGCGTGCGTTGGACCGTGAACCGTCGGAAATCGTGCAGCGCCTCCTGGGCGACGTAGGTGTCGTGCAGGTGGCGGTTCTTATGCCCCGCCAGCAGCACGTGGATGCCCAGCTCGTAGTCCTCCAGAAGAGAGCCGTGCCACGGCCTGTCGGATCTCGCGGCGATGTCGTCCAGAACCGACAGGCGCGTGAACTGGCCGTTGCCGCCGAGGCCCACGGTCTCGGTCCAGCCGCGGAGGGACTGGATCGCGGCGATCGGCCCGCGGAACTCGAGGTCCTGCATCCGGATGAGGAATCGTCCGAACGTGTTGCGGGCCCACCCGGCGTCCGGGACCGGGCGCCGATCGTCGCGGTTCTTCATGTAGACGGTGACCTGCGCCGCCCCGACTTCGGGATCTCCGAACGCGTGGGGCGAGGCGGCCTTGCGGAGGATGTTCTCGGCCACCTCGCCATCGGCATCGACGACGCACACGACGACGCGCGAACGGTCGGTATCGGCGGGGAGGAACGCGTTCAGCGCGAAGTACGCGGCATTGAGCGCATCCCCTTTGCCGGTCCTCGCCTCGGGGCGCCGGCGCTGGACGAGGTGCACGAAGGCGTCCGCCTCGGCGGCCGACTGGACGATCGACGCGGTGCGGTCGTCGCTGTCGTCGTCGATCACCCAGACGTGTGCCTCCGGCACCGTGGAGCGGAGCATCCGGATGGTTCGCGAGATGACGACCTCCTCATCCCGGCACGGCACGAAGATGTGCCATGCGAAGGCATCCACGCGGCCATCGGGGTCCGGAGTGCGGCGGAGGAAGGGAACGATGATCATGAAGACGTAGACGAGGAACGTCAGCGTGACGATGAACGATATGGCGCTAGCGGCGACGAGCATCGCGACCTCGAACAGCGGCGGACATCCGACGACGCATCATGCACTCTCGTCACGGACGGTCGAGACGGCGGATCGGATGTGCTCCGCGATGCGCTCCGTGGCATGGCCGTCGCCGAACGGCGACGGCAGGGCATCGAGGTCGGCGAGGGTGCGGGTCACCGTCGAGAGCAGGGCGGAGGTCTCTGTCGCGAGGGTCTGCGGGGTGACCAGACGGGTGAAGGAACCGAGCGCCTCGGGACGTTCGGTCGAGTCCCGGACCACGAGGACCGGGCGCCCGAGCACCGTCGCCTCCTCCTGGATGCCGCCGGAATCGGAGACCAGCACGGCGGCGTGCGAAGCGAGCGCGAGGAATCGCTCGTAGGTGTACGGCTCTTCGGCGATCAGCGCGTCGAGCAGGTGCTCCGCGTCGAGTGCCCTCAGCATCGCCCGCGTCCGAGGGTGCACGGGGAAGACGACCGGCCACCCCGATGCGGCGATGTCGTTGAGTGCGTGCAGCGTCGCGAAGAGGTTGTCCGCAGAATCGACGTTCTCCTGCCGGTGCAGGGTCGCGAGCACGTATTCCGCAGGCTCGACATCGATACGCTCCAGCTCGTCGACGTCGGAGCCGGCGGCGGCGCGCTGCGTGCGGACGGCTTCGACCACGGGATTCCCGGTCACATGGATGCGCTCCTCGTCGATGCCCTCCGCGAGCAGGTTGGCGCGGTTCGCCTGGGTCGCCGCGAACAGGTCGTCGGCGATGTGGTCGACCATGATCCGGTTGTGCTCTTCGGGCATCCGGCGATCGTTGGCGCGCAGCCCCGCTTCGACGTGCCCGAGCCGCACACCCGAGGCGTTCGCGGCGAGCGCGGCCGCGATCGTGGCATTCGTGTCTCCCTGCACGACGACGTAGCTCGGCTCGACCTCGTCGATCGCCTGCGCGATCTGCTCGGCCCCGCGGCCGATCTGCGCGGCCCGCGGGAGCCCGCCCACACGAAGCTGGCGGTGCACCCGCGTGATTCCGCACGATTTCAGGAACACGGCCGACATGTCACGGTCGTAGTGCTGACCGGTGTGGACGACGTAAGCGGCATCGCCGAGGCTGCGGACCAGCGGGGCGAGCTTGACGATCTCGGGACGGGTTCCGAACACGATCATCACCGAGGACTTCGGCAGGTGGGCGGGCGCGGTCGGTGTCGAGCACTTGTTCATGGGTACCTCGATCGGCCCCCGGGAGGCTTCCCGTGGCCGACGTGATGAGTGATTTCCGGTGGGTCCGGACCGACAGTACGTGTCGCCGCGTCCGCCGAGCGCGTGGATCCGGGCACGTATATCGACGTTCCGGCATTCGTCGACGGGAGCTGCTGCGCCGATAGGCTCGAGCCGTGTCGAACGCCGCATCCTCCGCCCCCACATCCGCCGCCTCCGACCTCGGTCGCCTCGCCGCCGCACTGGCCGATCCGGCTCCGCTGAACTGGATCATCACGGGCGACTCGATCACGCACGGCCTGGTGCACACACAGGGCGGGCGCAGCTATCCGGAGCACCTGCACGAGCTGATCCGCGGCGAGCTGGAGCGCGTGCGCGACATCGTGCTGAACACGGCGATCAGCGGCAACCGCATCGTCGACCTGCTCGATGACTGGGACCGCCGCGTCGCGTCCTGGCGGCCGGATGTGGTCACCCTCATGATCGGCACCAACGACGCCTCGGACGGCGGCCCCCGCGAGGTGATCTCGGCGGCGGACTACGCCGCATCGCTGCGGGACTTCGTGGCGCGGGTGCGCGCGCTCGGGGCGATCCCCGTGCTGCAGACCCCGCCGGCGATCGACACCCGCAATGCCCCGGAGCGCGCGCGGATCGGCGAGTTCGCCCAGGCCGTGCGCGAGGTCGCCGCGAGCGAAGACGTGATCCTCGTCGACCAGTTCGCGCGCTTCGCCGAGCTCGGCGCCGGCGGAGTCCCCTGGGGACTCATGAACGACCCGTTCCACCCGAGCGCCACCGGCCACGCCGCCCTGGCCCTCGAGCTCGCGAACGTGCTCGGCCTGCGCCCCGACGGGCCTCGGGCGCGCACGCACGCCCTCCTCGAAGGCCTCGTCGCCACCGCGCGCGTCAACGGCTGAACAGCCCGGCCGGCGGGTCGCCCTTCCGGGGTGAAAGCACTCTGGACGCTGGCCGCGGTGCGCCGCTAGGTTGAGCGCATTCGCAGTCGTCGAGAGGTGGGGGCATGTCTCACGTGGTGGCAACCGGGGCCGGCAAGGCCATGATGGAGCGTCGGAACGATCCGACGCACGACTACATCCTCGAGCTGACCGGCAAGGAGAGACCCCGGGTCCTCTTCGTCGGCACGGCGACCGGCGATGACGCCGCGTACATCCTGAGCTTCTATTCCACGTACGACTCGGACCGGTGCGCGCCGCACCATCTGCCGCTGTTCCACCGGGCGGTGGACGACCTCGCGGGCTTCGTGAAGGGCTTCGACGTGATCCACGTCGGCGGCGGCAACACCGCGAACATGCTCGACGTGTGGAAGCGGCAGGGCCTGGACGAGATCATGCGCGAGATGTGGGAGGACCCCGACTCGAACGTCGTGTTCACCGGGGGCAGCGCCGGCGGCATCTGCTGGTTCGAGGGCGGCACGACCGACAGCTACGGCCCGACCCTGCAGGTCTTGCCCGAGGGGCTCGGCTTCCTGCACGGCAGCTTCTGCCCGCACTACGACGCCGAGGATCAGCGGCGCCCCCTCTTCCACGCCTCGCTGTTGAGCGGCGAGCTCTCGACCGGATACGCGGTCGGCAACCTGCAGTCGCTGCACTTCGAGAACTCCGAGTTCGTCACCGCGATCAGCCCGGTCGAGGATGCTCTGGCGCTGCGGGTCGAGGCGATCGACGGGAAGATCGTCGAGACGCAGCTCGCGACGAAGGTACTCACGGGGAACGCCCCGATCGTGAAGGGGCCGTCGTCATGAACGACAACGTGTGGATCCTCATCGCGCAGCTGATCGTCGTCATCGGCGCGATCTACATGGGCACCCGCACGAGCGGGATCGGCCTCGGTGTCTGGGGCCTGGTCGGCGTGGCCGTGCTCATCTTCGTGTTCGGCGAAGCGCCGGGCAATGCCCCGGTCGACGCGGTCTTCATCGTCATCACGGTCATCACCGCGGCATCCACCATGCAAGCGGCCGGCGGCATCGACTGGATGGTGTCGGTCGCGGCGAAGGTGATCAGACGCAAGCCGAAATCGGTCGTGTTCCTCGCCCCGGCGATGTCGTTCCTCTTCACGGTCGGTGCGGGTACGGGGAACATCTTCTACCCGCTGCTGCCCGTGATCTATGACGTCTCGTACCAGCAGAAGATCCGCCCCGAGCGCGCCCTGTCGGTCTCGGCCGTCGCCTCGCAAGTCGGCATCCTGTGCTCTCCCGTCTCGGCAGCTACCGCCTCGATGGTCGTGCTGCTCGCGCCGCAGGGCGTCGACCTCGGCCAGCTGCTGCTCATCATGTGGCCGGCCTCCATCGCCGGGCTGTTCGTCGCCGCGCTCGTCATGATGCGCCACGGCAAAGACCTCGAGGACGACCCGGAGTTCCAGCGCCGTCTGAAGGAGGGGCAGATCAAGCCGCCGCAGACCGACGCGCACGAGAACAAGCTTCCGAAGACCGCCGTGCTCTCGGCCACGCTCTTCCTCATCGGCGTCGGGGTGATCGTGTTCTTCGGCCTGTTCGAAGGGCTGCGTCCCGTGATCGGCACCGACGACGCCGGCGACCCGGTGCGTCTCAGCGTCACGGTCATCATCGAGGTCACGATGGGCATCATCGCCGCCCTGATCTTCGTGTTCTGCAAGGTCAAGGCCGCCGACGTCCCCAAGCAGCCCACGTTCCCCGCCGGCATCGTCGGGGCGATCGCCCTCTTCGGTATCGCGTGGCTCGCCAACACGTTCGTCGCGGCGAACCAGACGCTCATCGTCGACGGGCTCGGATCCGTCGTCTCCGGATCGTCGGCGTTCCTCGGGGCACTGCTGTTCGCGATGGCGCTGTTCGCGGTCGCGATGCTCACCACCAGCCAATCGAGTGCGACCAATGCGATCGTCCCGATCGGCATCACGATCGGGCTCCCGGCGCCGCTGCTGGTGGGACTGTGGCCCTCGACGATGGGCATCTACACCCTGCCCGCCAACGGCAGCCAGGTCGCCACCGTCGCCTTCGACCAGACCGGCACGACGAAGATGGGCAAGTACGTCTTCGACCACTCGTTCCAGCTGCCGAACCTCGTCTACGTGGGCGTCGCCATCGTCGTCGGGGTGGGCCTCTCGTTCCTCATCAGCTGACATGACCGACACCGTCGACCGTTCGGCGCTTCGCCAGTTCCTGCTCGGGCTGGCGCAGGGGATGAACGCGTCGGCGGAGTCCGTCGACCGCATCCGCGACACCCTCACCGACGTGGCGCGAGCCTACGGCGGAGACGACACCGACTTCGTCGTGCTGCCGACGATCATCCTCGTCGAGACCGGCGAGTCGGATGAGTCCAGGGTCGCCATCCGCTCGGCGACCAACGCCTCGTTCCGGTTCGATCAGATCGCCGCGCTGTACGACCTGATCGGCGAGGCACGGACCGGCGGCGTCCCACCGCTCGACGGCATCCGCCGGCTGAACGAGATCGGGGCGATGCGGCCGCGACTCGGCTGGTTCACCCGCACGCTCGGACACGGCGTGCTCACCGCCGGTCTCGCACTGCTCCTGGCCCCGACCTGGCAGGGCGTGATCGTCGCGTTCATCCTCGGCTTCGGGATCGGACTGCTGAAGCTCGTGCGGTCCCCGACCCTGCAGCTGATCCTGCCGATCGCGGCGGCCTTCGTGTGCGCGGGCGCCGTCTTCCTCCTCGCCGAGGTGATCGAGATCGGCGACCCCATCCGTCTGCTGATCGCGCCGCTGGTGACCTTCCTGCCCGGAGGCGTGCTCACCACCGCGACCGTCGAACTCGCCGCGGGGCAGATGATCTCAGGGGCCGCGCGTCTCGTCTACGGTTTCGTGCAGCTCGCTCTGTTGGCCTTCGGCATCCTCGCCGCCGGTGCGGTCGTCGGGGTGGAATCCCGGTCATACGAGCCGCTCCCCGCCTCCGCTTTCCTTCCGTGGTGGGTCGACTTCCTCGGTGTCCTCGTGTTCGCGGTCGGCAACTACCTGCACTTCTCCGCGCCCGCCTCGACCTTCGGATGGGTGCTCCTCGCGCTGGTCGTCGCGTACGTCGGCCAGTGGGCCGGAACCGAATTCATCGACCCCACGATCGGGGGTTTCGTGGGAGCCGTCGCCGTCACACCCGTTGTCTTCTGGATCGCCGGGCTGCGCCACGGGGCTCCGTCGCAACTCACCTTCCTCCCCGCGTTCTGGCTGCTCGTGCCGGGGGCTGCCGGGCTCGTGGGCCTCACCGAGGCGTTCGCGACCGACAACGGGCTCGCCGACTTCACGGCGGCACTCACCTCGATCATGTCGATCGCCCTCGGCGTGCTGATCGGCACAGCGCTGTACCGCGTCGTGCATCACGGGGCCGAGGAGTTCGTGCAGTTCGCCGTGGCACTGCCCGCCGCTCCGGAAGCGGAGCGGGAGCCGACCGTCTGGTCGCGACTCACCGAACCCTGGCGGCGGCTGGGCCTGAACCGGGCGGATCGCCGGAGGTAGGCGACGCGGACCGGCTAGCGGGCCACGCCGGCTCGCGTCAGGAGCCGGCGGAGGGCGATCACCACAGACGCGATCGCGAGCTCGCCGACGATCCGCGCAGCGAGCGTGGCCAGCAGCACGGGCGGCACCAGATGGTCGGGCGAGAACACCGGAAGTGCGACGAAGAACAGCACGACTCCGACGATGACGCCGGCCAGCAGGATGCGCGGCGCACTCACCGGTCGGTCCCGCCGCAGGGGCAGGGACAGGTCGAAGGCGAGCCCCGCGACCATCATGGGCACCGCGGCGAGCGGCCCGATGGGCGAGACGGCCGAGGTCAGCAGCCCCGTCACGAAGGCGGCGAACGTCGCCATCCCCGGCGTCCGGGTGATCACTCGCGCGAGGAACGGCATCAGACAGTGGATGCTGGCGACCAGGGCGTACGCCGGGGGCGAGGAGACCGCGAGCACCGTCGTCACCGGCACGATGGCGACGAAGAGCAGGGACTGCACGGCGCCGAAGGCCGCACTCACGAGGAGGGCGCTCGTCCGAATCCCCCGGGTTCTCTCCGGCCGCGTTGCATCCACCCCTCGAGCTTAGATCGACGGCCGCAGTCGACGGCCGCGCGAGCGGAGATGAGCATCTCGGAATATCGTTAGTGTCGGGACCACCTGGGGAGGAATGATGTCGACTGCTGCCGTGCGTTCGATCATCGGGGTGCCCCGGGTCTCGAACGAAGTCGTCTCGCGCCCGCGCCTCACTGCGGCGCTCGAGAACGACAGCCCGCTGACCGTGATCCACGGCGCGTCCGGCACGGGCAAGACGGTGGCGATGGCCGAGTGGGCGCGCACCACGACCTCCTCCGTGATCTGGGTCGCCGTCGACGCGGACTCCGCGACGAGCAGCGGCTTGGGGCGGGCGGTGCTGCGGGCGCTCGCACGGGCGGGCGACGGCGACAGCGGCGACCTGTCGGACGCGGCCGACCGCCCCTGGAGCACGGTCGCCGGGTTCCTGCGTGACCGCCAGGAACCCGTCGTCATCATCCTGGACGACGCCGCGGTGTCGAACCGCGAGAGCACGTTCGACGTCTGCCGCGTCGTCGCCGAAGCCCCGACCGCGCGTCTCATCGCCACGACCAATCGACGCAGCACCTTCGACAGCGAGGGACTCGACCTCGTCATCGACCGGACCACCGTCACCGCCGATGAACTCCTCTTCGACGCGGACGAGATCTCGCGAGCGCTCGGAGTCGACGCCGCGACCGCCGAGCAGGTGCTCGCCGCGACAGGCGGCTTCGCCGCGGTCATCCACGCTGCGGCGAAGCGAACCGGACGCGGCGGGACGGGCCCGATCCTCGAGGTCGCCGCGAGCGCACTCGAGGACTACCTCCTCTCCCGCGTGGAACGCTCCGACGCCGACCCCGCCAACCGGACGGCACTGAGCCGGCTGAGCATCACCGACGCGGTCGATCCGGACCTCGCCCGCACGCTCACCGGGCGCAATGACGTGATCGACCTGCTCGACGACGCCGAGGAGTTCGGCTTCGGGCAGTGGTCCCGGTCGGAGCCCCCGGTCTTCACCTTCACCCCGGTCGCGAGGCTGCTGCTGCGTCGCCAGCTCCAGCGTTCGCACCCGCAGGAGGTTCCCGGTCTGACCCGCGCCGCCGTCGACGGGGCTCTCCGCCGGAGCGCACCGATCGAAGCGCTCCGGCTCGCGGTCGAACAGGACGACCTCGCGCTCGCCTCGCACATCATCATGAAGGGCTGGAACCACCTGCTCGAGAACGACGGCAAGGCGCTCGTCGGGCTGCTCGGCAGACTCCCCATCGCCCGCCTCAAGGATCAGCCACTGATCGCCATGATCCTCGCGATCTGCTTCAACGCCAGCAAGCTGCGGCGTATCCGCGGGCTGCAGCTGATGCGCGTCGCCATCTCGGCCGCCAACTCCCGCCGCAAACCGCCGCCGGCGATGGAGCGCATCTTCATCTGGGCCGCCGAGAGCGCCGCCCTCCGGCTCATCGGGATGCCGGAGCGCAGCGGACAGGTCGCCTCGCGCGCCCTGGCACTGTTCCAGGAGACGGATGAGGCGGAATGGGAGGCGTACGCGGCGGAGGTCCCACTGCTCTGCACACACCTCGCGATCTCGCTCTACTACTCGGGCCAGCAGGAGAAGGCCGTCGAATGGCTCGACTACGCGGCATCCCTGGCGGCCGTGCACGAGATGCGACATGCGTTCCACAGCATCGCCCTGCTCAGCGGCATCCACGCGCTGAACGGCGACATGCCCGAAGCCCGGCACTACGTCGAACTCATCCGGCAGAGCGCCTGGCCCCAGAACCAGATCGACGGATACCGGGGCACCTTCTACCGCGTGGCAGAGGCGCTGCTCGCCCTCGAGGAGCAGGACTCCGAGCGGGCGCGGGAGCACATCCGCGTGTTCGGCCCCCACCGCGCGACCAGCGAGCACTGGGCCACGATGGCGCTCGCCGAGGCCTGGGTCGCGCTCCACACACAGACGCCGGCCGCCGGGCTCGAGCAGCTCGAGTCGTTCCGCCGTCTCCGCGGACGGGAGGCGTCCTCTGCGCATGCGCGGCAGACGCTGAGCCGCCCGCGCGCGCTGCTGCAACTCGCGGTCGGCGACACTGCGACAGCGAAGAACACGGTGCAGCAGGATGCGCGCCCCGACCGCTTCGGCACTGTGCTGGAACGCGCCAGGCTCGCGCTGGTCGAGGGCCGCGCATCGGACGCCTCCCGCCTGCTCGCCCAGACACGACTCGAACCGGAGACAGCCCGCGAACGCGCCGAGGCCGCAGCGGTGCAGGCCGCCGCCCTCCACCGGACGGCCGGCGCCGCCGCCGCACGTCGAGCAGCCGAATCGCTGGCAGTCCAGGCGGCCGACCGGGAGCTCTCGAGCCCCCTGGCCCTGCTGCCCCCCGAGGATTTCGCCTTCCTCCGCGGTGTCCTCGCCGAGGAAGCCCCCGGGCGCTTGCCCGCGGCCGCGGTGCTCCCCTCGACGTCGGACCGGCCGCGGCTGTCGGCCCGCGAGCGCGTGGTGCTGCGCGAGCTCATGACCGGGGCGTCGCTGCGCACCATCGCGGCCGACCTCAACGTCTCCCCCAACACGCTCAAGACGCAGGTGCGCAGCATCTACCGCAAGCTCGATGCTGCCAATCGCGCCGAGGCCGTGGAGAAGGCCGCCGCCTTCGACCTGCTCTCGGAGCCCTAGCCGGGCACGTCGGAACGGGCGCTCGCGAGGCGAGCGCCCGTTCCTGGGCGGGGCGTCTACGCGGCAGGCCGAGTGCCACGCAGACGCGACCGCGTCAGGCCGTCATCCTCCGACGACGCACGAGCAGCAGCATCCCGCCCGCGAGCAGGCTGACGGCGAGCCCGATTGCCCAGGGGGCGAGCTGCCCGCCCGTGATCGCCAGCGGCGTCTGCACCGGATTGCTGGTCGCGCTCGGCGGCGGCGTGATCGTCTCGCCACCGGGAGGCGTGGCTGCTGCAGCCGCCACGTTCTCGAGGGTGGCACCGGCCGCATCCGCGTCGACGGTCACCGCGTAGGTGATCGTGACGGTCTCGCCCTCGGCGAGGCTGCCTCCCCAGCGCAGCATCGTGCCGTCGAGCACCGGCGCGGCGACGCCGCGGTCTCCCACCGCCGCCGTCATCGTCCCCGTGAGCTCGGCGTGGCGCAGCACCTGCCCGAGATCGTCGGTGATGACGACCTCGTCGAGTCGCGTCTCACCGGTGTTCACGCCCGTCAGCGTGTAGGTGACGACACTGCCGGCGGCAACAGCGGTGCCCGACCCCGGGTTCGAGGTCTTCTCGAAGGTGAAGCCCGCCTTGCCGACGCGGTGCTCGGTGACCGAGGGCGGCGGCGTGAGCCGGTCGCCTCCGGGCGCGACCGCCGTGCCCTCCGCGATGTTCGCGAGGGTCTCGCCGCCGGCAGCACCGTCCACGGTCACCGAGTAGGTGATGATGACACGCTGGCCGACAGCGAGCGAGCCCTGCCACGTGAGCGCATCGTCGCCCACGACCGGTGCTGCGACGGACGCGCCGTCCACCACCGCTGCGGCATCGTCGTTGTACTCGGCGTGTGCGAGCACGTTCGCGAGGTCGTCGCCGATCATCACCGGGTCGAGCGCCGTCTGGCCGGTGTTGATGCCGGTCACCGTGTAGGTGATGACACTGCCCGGGTCGACCCGGCTCCCCGACGCGGGGTCGGCGGTCTTGACGACCTCGAAGCCGGGCTGGTTGACCGGATGCTCCGTGCGAGCAGGCGGGGTCTCGATCGGCGGCACACCACCGGGAGGCGTCGCGCTGCCGGTCACCGAGTTGGCGATCACGGCTCCACCGGCGTCCGCCGCCACGGTCACGGAGTACGTGATCGTGACCGTCTCGCCGACCTGCAGGTCGCCGACCCACGAGAGCTGCTCGTCCGTGACGGACGGGGCGGCCACGGCCGATCCGGCGATCGTCGCGGTCGGGGCTCCGTCGAGCGATGCATGGGCGAGCACGCCTGCGAGGTCGTCGACGATCTCGACGGAATCGAGCGCCGTCTCACCGGTGTTGATGCCGGTGACCGTGTAGGTGATCGTCGCACCGGGATCGACGGCCGTGCCGGATGCCGCGTCGGCGCTCTTCGACACCGAGAAGCCGGGCAGGTTGACCGGGTTCTCCGTCGTCACGGGCGGCGGGGTGATCACCGCTCCTCCGGGAGGCGTCGCCGTGCCTGTCGCGGAGTTCTCGACGACCGTTCCGACCGCGCCGGGGCCCACCGTCACCGCGTAGGTGATCGTGACGGTCTGACCGACGGCCAGCGAACCGGTCCACGAGAGCTCGTCGCCCACGATCTCGACGGGCGCAGCGGCCGTGCCGCCGATGGTCGCGACAGCATCACCCGAGAGCGAGCCGTGGGCGAGGACCTTCGAGAGGTCGTCGACGATCGCGACCGGGTTCAGCGCCGTCTGCCCGGTGTTGGTGCCGCTGAGCGTGTAGGTGAGTACCTGACCGGGATCCACCGCGGTGCCCGAGGCCGGATCGACCGTCTTCGACAGCGTGAAGCCGGGCTCGTTGACCGGGTGCTCGGTGCTCGTCGCCGGCGGGACGATCGGAGTGCCGGGCGTGGTGGGGCTCTGCGGGTCGCTCGGGTCCTGCGGGAACAGCGGAGTCGCCGTGCCCGATGCCGAGTTGCGGATGGTCTCGCCACCGGCGTCCGCGTCGACCGTCACCGAGTAGGTGATCACGACGTTCTGGCCGGGCTCGAGGCGTCCGTTCCAGGCGAGCATCGCATCCGTCACTTCGACGTCACCGCGCGAGGCGGAGGCGTCGTCGTTGAAGGCGGCGTGCGCGAGCGCGGCGGACAGGTCGTCCGTGATCGCAGCCGGTTCGAGCACCGTGTCACCGGTGTTCGTGCCGGTCACCGTGTACTCGATGACGCTGCCCGGATCGATGCGGGTGCTCGAGGCGGGGTCGGCCGACTTGGTGACGGTGAACCCGGGGTTGACCACGGGGTGCTCGGTCGTCGCGGGTGGCGGCGTCACCGGCTCACCGGGAACGGTGGGGCTCTCGGGATCGGTGGGATCGGCCGGGATGAGCGGCGTCGCCTCGCCCTGGGCGGTGTTGCGCAGCAGCACGCCGGTCGCGGTGTCGCTCGGCGTCACGGAGTACGTGATCACGACGTCGTCACCGGGGGCGAGGCTGCCGCTCCACGAGAGGGTGGAGTCCACCACGTCGACGGTGCCGGTGGTCGCGGTGACGTCGCCGTTGTAGGCCGCATCCGTCAACACGGCCGAGAGGTCGTCGGTGATGGTCGCGGGGTCGAGGACCGTGTTGCCGGTGTTCGTCCCGGTCACGGTGTACTCGATGGTGTCACCCGCCTGCACGGCCGTCCCCGATGCTGGGTCGGCCGTCTTGGCGACCCCGAAGCCGGTGTCGACGACGGGGTGCGTCGTCTCGGCCTGCGGCGGCGTGAGGGGCGTTCCCGGCGTGGTCGGGCTGTTCGGGTCGCTCGGGTCCACCGGGATCAGCGGAGTCGCCTCGCCGTCGACCACGTTGCGCAGCAGCGCGCTCTGCACGCCCTCGTCGACGGTCACGCTGTAGCGGATCGTGACAGACTCGCCACGCGGAATCGATCCTGTCCAGGTGAGCGTCGCGTCGGCGACCAGGGCAGTGCCGCGGTCGGCCGTGACGTCGTCGTTGTAGGAGGCGTCGTCGAGGGCACCTGCCAGGTCGTCGACGATCTCGGCCGGGTTCAGGTCGGTGTCGCCGGTGTTCGTTCCGGTGATCGTGTACTCGATCGTGTCGCCGGCCTGCACGGCCGTGCCGGAGGCGGGGTCGGCGGACTTGCTGAGGGTGAAACCGGAGCCGATGACCGGGTGCTCGGTGGTCGCGGTCGGCGGCACGATCGGGGTGCCGGGGACCTGCGGCCCGTCCGGGTCGGAGGGGTCGGTCGTGGTCGGGACGGCCGACCCGGATGCCACGTTCTGCAGGACCTCTCCGGATGCCGTCTCGTCGACGGTGACCGAGTAGGTGATGGTCACGGTCTGGCCGGGCTGGAGTGCGCCGCTCCAGGCGAGGTCGTCTCCGGTGAGGGTGGCGGCGCCCGTGGTGACGGAGGTGCCGTTGATGGAGGTGGCGATGTCGGCGTTGTACTCGGCGTGCGCGAGGACCCCTGCGAGGTCGTCGGCGATCGCGGCCGGCGAGAGAGTGGTCGCGCCGGTGTTGGTGCCGGTCACGGTGTACTCGATGACCTGTCCGGGCTCGACGACGCTGCCGGCGGCGGGGTCGGATGTCTTGTCGATCACGAACCCGGCGACCGGGTGCTCGGTGACGACGGCGGGCGGCCCGATCGGGTCGAGACCGCCGGGAGGGGTGCCGGATGCCGTCACGCTGTTGGTGATGCTCGCCCCCTCGACGCCCTCATCGACGATGACGGAGTACGTCATCGTGACGATCTGTCCCGGCTCGAGAGATCCGGTCCACGCCAGGGTGTCACCGGTCACGGTCGCCGCGCCCGAGGTGACCTCGGTGCCGTCGATCGCGGTGCTCACGTCGGACTGGTACTCCGCGTCATCGAAGACGCCGGCGAGGTCGTCGCTGATCTGCACGGGGTCGAGCGCGGTGTTGCCGGTGTTCTCGGCCTCGACCGTGTACGTGATGCGCTGGCCGGCGGTCACGGCCGCTCCGGCGGCGGGGTCGGACGTCTTCCGCAGATCGAGCCCGGGAACGAGGCGGGCGTTGGTGAAGGTGCAGACGACGTCTGTGCCGCGGGAACCGGCGGGCTGCGTGACGCGGTCGGATCCGTCGACGGAGACCGGGGTGGTCGAGCCGTCGGGGTTGAGCTGCTCGCACGTCAGGGTCGTCGCGTAGCGGTCGGGGTCGGCGGTGCCGGTCGGCGTCTCGGAGAGTCCGAAGATATCGCCCTGGTTGGTGAAGACCGGGCCCGCGTAGTCGGGCTGGACGCCGGAGGCGTTGCCCGTCGTCGTGCTGTTCGTCCGCGCGACCTGGTACCCGGCCGGAGACTGGATGCCGAGGGCGAACTGATCCGTCGCGGCCTGGCGCCCACCCGGAAGATCCTTCTTGAGGGTCATCGTGTTCGGGAAGGTGCAGCTGGACATGTCGGTCGGCGAGAAGGATCCGAGCGGGGTCGAGTTGACGGTCTCGCCACGGGGGAGGTCGACCTCGATGATGCGGTTGCCGCCGCCCGAGACCGACACGAAGATGTGGCCGAGGTTTCCGAAGGCGATGCCGTTGCCCTGCACACCGTCGCCCATGTCGTGCACCTGCTTGGCGCCGACGGTCGCCGTGCTCGGCGTGAGGGTCTCGGGCAGGTCGGCCGAGTAGATGTATCGGTCGGCGACGAGCACCAGTTGCCCGGAGGCGCTGAAGGCCATGTCGCCGTTCGCACCGAAGCCGCTGCTGCCGCTGGTCGGACGCAGCGTTCCCACCTGGACGTAGGTCTGCGGGGTCGCGTTCTCGTTCCACGCGTACAGGTTGATCGCGTTGTTCGTGGTTCCGCTCGCGAAGTAGTACACACCGGTTACCGGGTGCACCGCACCGCGGAGCACGGCGGAGGTGAGGCTGAAGGAGGTGCGGGTGGTCTGGTTCGTGACGCGGTCGTGCTTGGCCAGCACCTTGTCCGACGCGGAGTTGGTGACCGTGTAGGCGTAGCGGCCCTGCGAGGAGATGCCGAGGCCGTTGTCGGAGTGGTCGGCGCCGAAGCCGGCCGACCCGAGCGAGCCTCCAGCGCCGGGGGCGCCACCCTGCTCGTCCACCGCGAACTCGCGGATCTGCGTCGTGCTCTGCACGTACACGGCGCCCGGGGTGCACAGGAACGGGTCATCTGCCGCGGCGGGTGCGGCGGTGATCGTGCCACCGACGAAGATCATGGTCGAAGCGACCACCGCGGTGCTGGCAAAGCCGGCGAGGAGCCGCTTCGCGCTGCGCGCCCACCGGCCCCTTCGACTCTCAGACGCCGACCCCGTCGGATGCTTCTGGGCAACACGAATTGTCAAGACTGCTCTCCCCTTGTACGTACCGGGCGCGCACTCGCGCCACGGAAAGCCCCGCCCCCTCAGGCGACATGCTGACGGCTCGCATCGCAGATCGAAGCGCGCGGTCAGGGCCTCCGCAAGCCTGCCCGCCGGAGAAGAAGGGGGATCGCCGATCGGCTGGTTTTCACCCCTGGTTTTCACCCATCGGGGTGGGGGTCCATCGGGACCAGCAACGGCGTCCTGCACTCGCCGTCGTCATCGACCCGGCAGCCTCAGATCGGGTTGCCTCGCCGCCGAACCCCGGGTTGAACGGGGGCCTTCGACCGAGGGATGGGTGCAGCGGTCGGCTGCGGATCGCGGCCATATCGCATGTACGCACCGTAATGCTCGCGTCCGTAGTATGCCGACCCGGCGCCCTTGCGCGGCACCTTGTTCAGCACGACGCCGAGCACGCGGCCGTTGGTGCGCTTGACACTGTCGATCGCGCGCTGCAGCATGTCGAAGGTCGTTGTGCCGGAGGACACCACCAGGAGCACGCCGTCGGCGTTCGCAGCCAGAACCGCGGCATCTGTCACCGGCAGCACCGGCGGGGAGTCGAGCACGACGATCGCGGTCTTGTTGATCTCGTCGAGGAAATCACGCATGCGGTGCGAGCCGAGCAGTTCGCTCGGACTCGGGGGGATCCGTCCGGCGCCGAGCACGGCGAGGGGCACGTCGCGGTGGGGACGATGCGCGACATCCTGCAGTTCGGCACGGCCCGCAAGGACGTCGGTTAGGCCCACGTCGCGGGAGATGCCGAAGATCTCGGCGACCACCGGGCGACGCAGGTCGCAGTCGATCAGAATCACCCGTTGCCCGGCCGCGGCGAGGCTCGATGCGAGGTTCACCGCGACGGTTGACTTCCCATCACCGGGCACGGCGCTGGTTACGACGATCACGCGCGGCGGGTTGTCGACGTCGACGAACTGCAGGTTCGTGCGTAGCTCGCGCATGGACTCGATCGTGTGGTGCGAGACGCCGTGCGGGGTGTCGCGCGAGAAGTCGATGACGAGACGCTTGCCGTTCATCGTCTTCTCCAGGGGCAGCGTGCCGACCACGGAGGAACCTGTCTCACGCTCGACATCACGCGGATGACGAATGCGCCGGTCTACCGTATGGCGCACGAAGGCATAGACGAGACCGATCACGCTTCCCCCGAGCGCCCCGGTGATCACGTTGAGTCTCGTATTCGGCGACGAGGGTGAGGTGGGAAGACGTGCGGAATCACCCACAATCAACTTGACTGCCGCGTCGTCGCGAAAAGTCTGCCTCACACCCCGGTTGAGGTCGGTCTCGGGTGTGGCTTCGAGCTTGTCGATCTCTTTCGCCATCCCGTGTATCCAGGCTTCGGCCAGTTCCTGCGCCCTCTTCGGCGTCGACCCCGTCGCGGTCACCATGAGCACGGTGGTATCGGCGGGGTTGGTCACTGACACTCGTGAGACCAGTGACTCCGGAGTCGTATCCAGACCCAACTCCTCGATCGCGTGCTCCGCCACCGCGCGCCACGATCCCAGGTTCAGGTAGGACTTCACACGGCTTGCTGCAAGCTGGTTACCAACGAGGGCACTGCCGGCACTTCCGTCCCCGTCGGCGGCGGTGACGAAACCCGTGGTGTCTGCCCCGTACACCTTCGGTTGGGTGGCGCTCCACCCGAAGGCGATTCCCACGCCGAGGGCGGTCGCCGCCAGGATGACTATCCAATGCGCGCGCAGAATTCGGAAATAGTCGCTCAGTTCCACTTGTGATCCCCTTCAACATCCCGAGGACCTGCACACGGGAGGACAATTGAGCACGAGCATAGAAGGCTTCATCGACATATGATCCGCTCGTCGTATTCATCTGGCGCAATGTCTCATGAAACGGTCGAATAGTCTCCGATTTCGCCATTCCCCACATTGCAGTCGCTCGCGGCACTCAGGCCGAACTCGACGACCGTTTGTCTCCCGTGCACATTCGGAATGTCTCGGCTTCTAACTTCGCCGCTCTTCGCGTCGATCCCTCGTGACAACCTCGGGTCACGCGATCATCGACAGAAGAGAAGGATTGATTACCTGTGAATCACACGGATGCAGAACAGTCTCCCGAAATCAAAGCGTCTGGAATTCCCCGTCGCACGATCGTGACGGGAGCCGCATGGTCCATTCCGGTCGTGGCGATGGCGATCTCGACGCCACTCGCTGCCGCATCCGTCGGCGACCCTACGCTCACGTTCGCGTTGCCGGCGTACTCGGCGACGGCGTGCACGCTCCTGAGCGACGTGGTCGTGACCAAGACCGGATCGAACGGCTCCCCGGCTTCCGGCGAACCAGTGACCGTGACCCTCGAGAACGGATACACATTCGCCGACGGAACCACGACGTTCACCGGAACAACGGGCTTGGATGGCACCGTGACTCTGCCGGGAATCCGCGTGCCCGCCACCGGCGGCAACGCCACTCCTACCGCGACGAGCGCTGGCCTCACTGCAACCACCGCTGTCCAGGCCCCCGTCGTCGAGGGTGAGTACAGCTACATCCTCAACGGGACGGTTCACCCCGCGGTCGGCATCCCTGAGGGCTCGACGCCGTTGTACGGGGCATGGTTCCTCGCTCCGAACGGCAACATCATCGACGGTCTGACCGGCGTCGCCGTGGGGGCGGACGTCGACAGCATCGGTCAAGGATTCCAGACGGACGCAGGCTGGTATCTGCCCGTGAAGCTCCGCAATGGAACGTTCGGCTACTACCTCAACGGCGTCTGGAGTCCCGCACCCGCAGTGCCGGCTGGTTCCGCCGCGCTCTACGGCGGCTGGTTCCTCACCTCTGACGGTTTTCTGGTGGACCAGGACGGCGTATACGTCGGCGCTGATGTCGATCTCGTGGGCCAGGGATTCCAGACAGACGCAGGTTGGTGGCTCCCCCTGCGTCTCACGAACGGCACGTTCGGCTACTACCTGAATGGTGTCTGGCACCCGACGCCCGCTGTCCCGGCCGGCTCGACGCCGGTGTACGGCGGCTACTTCCTCACGAATGACAACCGTCTTGTGGATCAAGACGGCGCCGTCGTGGGAACCAACATCGCGACGGTGGGCGACGGCTTCCAGACGGATGCAGGGTGGTACCTCCCGGCGCAGCTGACAAACGGCGTCAACGGTTACTACCTGAACGGCGTCTGGTACTTCACGGACGGAGTCCCCGCAGGCTCGACGCCGCTCTACGGTGGCTGGTTCCTCACCCCTGACAACACCATCGTCGAGGGCACTGGAGGCCGCATCGTCGCGTACAACACTGAGAGCATCGGGCAGGGTTTCGAAACCGACCTCGGCTTCTATGTGCCTTTCAAGGGTCAGCCGACTGCGTGCACATGGTGACATTCTCCTGAAAAGTCACATCGACGGCTCGAATAGTCTCCAATATCACTCGAAAATGAGGCCTGGCGTGATAGTTCAACCTGAAGACCGTCTTCATCAGTGAAGAAATCCCGCCTTCGAAGCCAGCGCCCCTTCCCCGTGCTGGCCCGGTATTTGGGGGAGGCCGTGTTCCCCGGTCTCCTCCAAATTTCATTAACACCTCTCGGTAAAACGGAGAAGGTGGAACATGGCGCGGATGCTCATCCTCGCCGCAGGGCTCGTCGCATGGCTGCAACCGTCGGGAAGCCGGACCGTTGAGCGGCATCGAAAAGGTCAGCATCGCTGGCGGTATCGAGTTCGAGCAGATAAAGACGAGCGAGTTCGATTCGCGCAGCTCGGATTTCCGCGAGAGGCGTCGACTGGTCTGCTGCGAACACGCGATGAAGGTGCGCGCGGGAAATGCGCACATGCTCCGCGAGCCGCGCGACCGTCAGGGCCGGTGAGTGAGCCTCGTCCCGGATGATCGTGCGCGCTCGATGCAGAAGGCCACGTTCCGGCATAGCTCGTTTCTGTTCCGAGATGGCCGACGATTCCTTCAGAGAAGCAAGCAGGAGACTGTCCACTGCCGTTCGGACACTGCCGATACCGAAGTCGTCCACCGCCGCCGAGGAGCCGAAGACCTGGTTCAGCACACTGGCGAGAGCTGGCCAGTAGTCGGACGATGTCGAGTGCGGCCCGGAGGTCGCATCGACCTCATATCGAGCCAAACCAATGCGCGTGTAGTCGGTGACGATCTCGTAGAGAGCCACGGGCGCATCCGCTGAGATTTTCACCATCGAATAGTCACCGACCAGAGCCAGGTCGCCGACTCCGAAGTCCGAGTGAGCGTGGCCGAGGCCGATCCGAGCGCTGCCCTCAACGAGGAGGAGTGCAGATACGCGATCTCCCACGCCCGCCGGCACTCTCGGTTCGCGGATATACTCGCCGGGCCCGAGCCAGGTTCGCGAGTACGCGAAGAGGGAGGCGTCGAAGACGTCTGCAAAAACCTGCGGGTTCATCGAGGTGGTTCGCCACCCTCTCACCTGGAGCCAGTCTCTGGCCCGTTGGCCATTGAGCGCGACACCCCGCTGTATGCCTGGTTCTTTCTTCCTCACCGCGATCCCCTCCGCCATGCGCACGGAGCTGGCCCGCGCGACCGCCTCTTGCACGCTAGTGAAGGCGATGGGTGGAAAGGCGTCTTTCACCCTCGGTTCACCCTCGGAACGTTTCGTCTCTCGAGGTACACGAAATATCACCGATTCATCGTGAGCGCGGGTTCCGATTGTCGACGCATGCAACTCTCGATCGAGGCAACGACCCGACGCTCCATACGTGACGTCCCACGAGACGAGCGGGGCGTCGCGTCGGATGGAGCCCGTCGAGTGGCGTCGCTTCGCGCAGGCAAGAATACTGAGGGACGGAGCGGTGACGGGTGTCGGATCGGCGCTGAGGTCGGCCCCTGGAAGGCGGCGTGACTGCAATGCGGTGTACTTGAGAAGGATCAGCCATGCATATGACGACACCGTCTGCGAGCTTGCGCGAGGAGAGCCCCCTCCCCACCATTCAGACACCTCGGGACGACCTCATCCGCCCCGCGCTGAGGAGCGCGCTCACCTCCGAGGATTGGCCGAGGGCCGTCCGATTGGTGGGAGCACATTGGCCTGAGCTGGTGGACGAGCACACCGTGCTGCTCGATGAGGCGCTTCGGGTGATCCCCTTGGCGGCATTCTCCTCTGACGCGCGGGCAGCCGCGGTGCGCGATATCCGCCTGCACACGCCAGCCGACGAAGTCGATCTCATGCTGGGCGAGGCGGCGCTCCCCCACGTCGGCGATCTTCCGGGGATGGAGGAGGTTGCGCGCTCATCGCGTGCGCTGAACCTCCTCAACGTGGTCGCCGGGCGCATGATCGCCTTCCGTGTTCGGGGGCGCATGAGTCGGGCCGTGCAGCTTGCTGAGCTCATGGAGCACTATGGCCGGATCGCACTCGTGCATCAACCCGCACTCTTGACCTCTCGCCTTCCCAATGCGCTGCTTCAGGCAGGGATCACTCGCGGGTTGGGAGATGATATTCCGGGCGCCTTGATCACCCTGCGCGATGCACATGAGCGCGGCCCCGACGCGCGCACCAAGTTCGTCGCCCGGGACGCGGCGGGGAAGATGGCACTGTTCCTCGCCGTAACGGGCGATATGGACCAGGCGGCGTTCTGGCTGCGCGACTATGAGCAGGGTCATCGGATAGACGGCTGGCTGGAGCCGCGTATCGCCCTCAGCGCGGATATCGCTCGCACTCTGATAGCCACCGAAGCGCTTCAGAAGACGACAGCAGACGCCCTTCTTCCTCTGCTGGACCAGCCAGTGAATGCGGAACAGGGCTGGGGGCCCGGCGTCACCTATGCCCGGGCACGCCATGCGTTGGCGTGGGGAGACCGACGCGGTGCCGCCACTTCCGTACGACGCGACAAAGACCGATACGGGGATTGGTTGGGCCAGGGAAGCACGTTTGGGCCGCTGATCTCGATGGTGGAGTCCGAACTCCTCCTCACCACCGGCCGCGCGCATCCGGCGCGGCGGAGCCTGAAGTCGCACGCCGAGCATCCGCTGGCTCACGCCGCACGTTCGCGCATCGAATTGGCTTTGGGAGACGACGACGCGGCCTCCCGCTACGCGGCGACGGCGCTGAACCAGGAACATTCCACGCGAGCCCGGTTGAAGGCGCTGGCCGTTCAGATCGCCGTCCGCCATCGGCGAGGAGAGGACGTATCTCGAGACGCGACTCAGTTCCGGGAGACAGCTCAGCGCACAGGTCTCGTATTCATCGCCGCATCGATCCCCACCGCCGAGGGCCACGCCGCGCCTGGAGATACTTCAGCGAATCCGCTGACCGCCATCGTTGAAGCCGAGACGGTCTCGGTCACGGACCAGCAGATGCGCGTCCTTCGAGGCCTGGAGTCGGGGCTCACCCTCCGGCAGATCGGTGCCCAGCAGCATCTCTCGGTGAACACGATCAAGACCCACGCGCGCGGTCTCTACCGCCGTCTCGGCGTCAGCACCCGCGATGAGGCCATCGCTCGAGCCTACGCACTCGGGTTGCTCTGACGTAAGCCGCCCAGACCTCCGCGCGCGGGACGACACACTTCGCGGTTCGGGTCACGCAGAGGGACGGCGGTTGCCGTGGGGAGACCATGCGTGACCCGTCGGTGTGGGGTCCACCGCAGTCCTGAGAGTAGGACCAGCCCACACAGGGGCCGAGAACTTCACCCCCGGTTCACCCTCGGACCGTCGTGATGATCGGCACGATCAGTCGTCTCATGGTTAATGCGAATCGACACCATGGGGGCGTGGCGATGAGCGATGGAGAGCTCGGCTGCTCGTGGGGAGACGCCGAGCTCTCTTCTGGGGAGGGGCAAATGTGGCCGCCGGGCTGGGGCCGGCGGCCCGTGTGCCTCTCGGACTCCCTCGACCACCTCATATCAGTGAGAAGGAAACCGCATGACTGCACCGCTGATCGCGACCAACCCGGCACCGTCGGACGACCAGGTCAATGTCTCGATGACGATTGAAGACAGCCACGGGTTCATCCATCACTACCGCTTCTCCGCAAGAACCACCGCGACAGCCGAGGCGCTGCGGGCCTTTGCTTCGTAGGCCCGCAGTCGGCAAGCCAAGAGCAGTTCGTGCAACTCGCGATGGCGATGCGTGGATGTCTCCTCGAACACACCCTTATATCTCATGTCGACGTCGTCCCCGCCCCCGTCGAAGGGAGCCGCGTCACGATATCCCTGTGCGGCGCTCTTTATAGAGCGCACGACACGAAGAAGAAGGGATAAGGATGCGCGTGACCCTGGATATCTCCTGGTTTGATTCGGGTCCGCTTGCAGTGGCGCGTTGGCGTGCATCGAGTGAGGCCCTCGTTACGGAGGTCGTCGACGCAGATGTCGAGCAGACCCTGGCGGCCATGAGCAGCCTCACCCTCTTCGCCGCGGTCGGAGCGGCCGCCGCCTTTGTGTTGGTGACGGTCGGGGTGCTCCGCGACACCGCGGGAGCGCGCTGGGGTTTCGGCGGCGCCTGGATGATCAGCACATGCGGGGCAGCACTCGCGGCCGTCCCGATATCCCTGTGGGGGGTTCCGATCGCGGCGGCCCTCTCTCTTCCCATCCTGCTGATCATCATCCATAAGACCCGTTTCGGACGCGCGTTTCTCCCCGCGAGTGAACAGGCTGAAATCTCGCACCAATGACGCCAATAGTCTCCATTCCGCGCCATCGTCGAGCTTTGCCGTAATGACGCACCGCAAAGATGGTCCTCCTCATGAAGGTCCACACCTTCACCGCCACCGCACCCCGAGGCTGGCGAGCACCTGGGAGAGATGGGGCCCCGCCGTCTCTCCCAGGTGCACCGACTTACCGGGACAGTTCAGAAAGAAGGCCCATGGAGACCACACTCGCTCTCGCTGACGCTCTCGGCCTCCTTGCGCACGCAGGAACGATCATCGCCGTCGCATCCGCGCTCCTCACCGGGCTCGCGATCTGTCGCGGCCTTCCTAGTCATGGAAGCCTCGCTGCAGCTGGATGGCTGATCGGGGCCATACTGAGCCTCTGTGCCACCTTCGCAGGCAACTGGCTCCTACCGGCCATCGCGACGGCCGCACTCCCCGCAGCTCTGGCGGTGACCGGGGCATTCTTCTTGGTCCGCGCCGCGCTCACTCCTCGATCACCTATCAACGACGGAATCTGACGCTGCAATACAAGGCAGTCAACTTTTCATCCGCTGACCGCGGCGGGGACGCGCGCGTCTGATCCGGGCAGCACCCGAGCCATTCGATAGAGGCTCGCGTTCCGCCGACGAAGCCATACGATTCGACTGTGCCCGCCCAGAATCCGCTCGAGCCCGTGGAGCCCACCACAGCAGTTGCGGACGGGACGACCATGGTCGCTCGGGACTGGGTCCTGTTGGCGGTGCAGATCTTTCTCACCGGTCTGCTCACGGACATCGCGATCGCGTTCTGGGCGATCACCGCGTCCGGGTACACGGAAGGGCTGCAGGTCGTCGGGTTCGCCGTCGGATCGGCCCTGATCACGATCGCGGCGTTCGTGATCGGCCTTCCTCTGCGCATCGTGCGATCGGCTCGTCGGTGGTGGTTCCGCCACGGGGCGTGGTTCCTCGCGCTCCTCGCCCTGGGAGTCGGCGGAATGCTCGTGTCGTACTTCGTAGGCGACGCCGGGCCCGTTCACTATGCCGACTCCGAGTGGCCCTCGACGGATGGATACGCGCCGGACGATCGCCTCTTCGTGCCGTCCCTCTTCGTGCTGGCGTTCGCCACGATGCATCTGCGTCCTCCGACGCGGCGGAAGCAGAAGTCGATGAACGAGAAGGGATTGCGGTGAGAGAGCAGGCCCCGCCGCCGCAGGTGTCTTCGGACGACATCGACGACCTGAGCCGCCGGCTCCGCGCCTTCAGGGCCGTCCGTCCCCGTACGGTCCGTTCACCGGGTGTGCCGTAAACGATCGTTTTCGGGGGGACTCGCAACCGATCAAGAGATACAAACACTCACGTTCTGACTTACTCGGGCCATAGTGGAGGCAGAGCTGAGGAAACTTCGACGATCGGTGAGACTGCATGGACGTACATGCGACAGTTCTCGACGTGATTGAGAACGCGTTGGGCGAACGCGGCGACCGACTGGCCTGGGACAAGTTGACCCGAGTCCAGCTTGAAGATCTGCGGGATCGGCTGCTGGAGTTTAGCCAGGCAGACGCAGAACGGGCCACGCCTGAAGGAACTCAGGTCTTGGGTGGGATGTTCTCTCGGTACTGGGAGGATCCCATAGCTCGAGCGGAACTGAGTGACGCGCTTTTGTATTACCCGCAACTCCTCGTTCTGGACCCGTTTGCTGACTTTTTCGCTGACACCTCAGTTCTGCCGTCTCTGCGTGATCTTCGGTACTCGCGCAACGGTCGGGAGTCGATGCGAATCAGCGCTGGAGGCGCCATTTGGGCTCACGCCGACTCCGCAGAGCGCTTTGGAGACGACTGGGGCGGTGTTGCTGCTCGTCTGTCAGAGATCTGTCGGAACTTGTATGAACTCGAGGTCCCCATCCGATCGGGTGTCATCATCTTGCGTAATCAATGGGCGGTCTTGAGGAGGCGCCGATCCGCTCTCGAAACATCGGTTCGGTTCGATGCCCATTCCGAGAGGATGCAGACCGTGATGCGCTCGCTTCAGGAAGAGGATGCGAGGCTGCCGCTTTGGGACAACCTGAGGGGCTTCCACATCACCGGCAGTGGACAGTTGAACCCGGCCGACAGGGCCTGGGAGTTTCAGCACTTCTTTTTCTATCTGGCAAAGACGCTTGCCATCGCGGATTCTGCGCAGGCCACCTATGCGCCTAGTTGGCCTGGAGATCTTGCGCTCCTGAAAGCCAAGGTCAACGCGACACCCACGGCTGGTTACCCACCGCAGGTACTTGCTCAGGTGTCCTCGATTGTTCTGCCCGCGACAGACGTATCGATCCGGGAGGCGGCGGCGATTCGAGCGTCCTCTGCTGATTTCGCTGACTGGCGTGCGCAGTTACGCGCCTTCGCCCGCGAGGCAGGGGCAGCAACACCTCGAGAACTAGAGGAACGCGCAAAGGACGTGTTCGAGCCGCAGGTCCGACGCGTAGAGAGAGAACTCTCCGGTCAGAAACAACGCGCCACGAAGAGCGCAGTGACTGAACTGCTTCTGTACGGCACGATCTCGACGGCTGCTACCGCAGCCACTTCTGAGAGTCTTGCGTTCGGGGCAGCCGTGGGCACAGCGGCTGCCGTAACGACAGGGGTCGTGAGCTGGATCCGAAACGCCTATCGCAAGCCGCAACTGCACGGTGCCGACGCGGTGCTGGCAATACTGACGAGGTCGGATCGAAAGTAGAGATGTCTTATTGCCATGACTGTCTCGAATCCCATGGTGGTGGAGGTGGAGTGGCGACGAGATCGCGTCCGCGGCAGGTTGACCCCGAGGGCTTCCGCAGTCCTGCCTGAACCGGCATAGTGGGAGCCCCTCGCGCTCGGCCCGGCGGATGAGGACCATTGCTCGTACGGGTACGGGCTGGCTCCCACTCTGTCGGGGAGGCCGAGTGGGGCCTGTTCGAACTCGCGCCAGCTTCTCTCACTAGCCACACTCAGCGGTGGAGAGCCTCGAACAACTCGCGACGATTGGTGACGCCGAGTTTGCGGTACACGGACCGTAGTTGGGTCTTCACCGTGTTGGGGCTTACGTGCAGCGCGGTGGCGATGCTCTGCGCGGTCTCGCCGGCGGCCGCACGCTCGGCGACCTCGAGTTCGCGCGGGGACAGCGACGACGCCCCGTCCGGGGCGGGGGCGAATGCCATGGTGCGGAGCAGTGCCGCGGCAGCCGCGGCGTCTCGCCGCGCGAGGAGCTCGGCGATTCGCTCTCGGCGGTGAGGGGAGGAGAAGGCCAGGAGGCCGAAGCTCGACTGCGTGACGGCGAGCTCGATGGCTTCTTCCCGCTGCGGGCCGTCTTCGCCGCTGGTCGCGAGGAGCGCACCGATCAGCACGCGGGGCCGCGCACCGCTGACAGTTAGCAAAGGGGCCGCGAGAAGCCGTGCGTCCTTCGACTTGCCGGCCGCGTGGGCACGCAACGCGCGAAGCAGTGCGCCGTACTGCCGCAGCAGCGAGGCTTTTGCGGTGGGTCGATCGTCGACGAACCCCGTCTCCTGCGTTGCTGGGCGCTGGAGCGCGACGTCGAGGATGAGCCGTGTCAGCGCCCGGTACTCATCGGTCGCGCCTCCGTCCCGCCGAGGGACGGGGATCGTCTCCAGGTGTGAGTCCAGTTCGCTCGTCACGGCCCGTATCCGCTGCATCCGGGTCTCGGTGACCGCGCGAAGGAGGAAGTATGCCGCCCACCTCTCCCCCGCCCGCACGGGGGTGAGGAGGTCCAGCACCCGCGCGGCCCCCTCTCGGTCCAGCTCGTCGAGGTGCAGAATCACGTCAGCCAGTTGCGCGGGCACGGCGGCGGCGGTGCTCCACCATTCGTCTCCGGCCACGTGAGGGAATCGTGCCAACCACGTGCGCGCCAGTACGTTCCGGCCGTGGAGGGCATGCAGGAAGGCCGCCGCGGCCGCCGCGGAGGACTCGATCATCGGGTGCCTGGTGGACACGGCCCAGTCGTACGCATCGTTGTAATCCGTCAGCGCATCATCGAAGTCCCCCGCAAGCTCACGGGTCAAACCCCACTGAAAATGAAACTCCGGCAGTGCGGCGGACAGCATCGGATCGGCTTCTATCGGCTGCGCGCCCAGGAAGTCCCGGGCGACGTTGACGAGCCGGGTGGCGTCAGAGAATCGGCCCACCTCGCGTGCCGCGGCCATCTGCGCGGTCCACATCGCCAACTGGTTGACCGCGTCGAGGGGACCCGCCAGATCCACGGAATTGCGATACGCCGTCGAGTACCCGTCGCCGTGCACGTTGCGGCCGATGTACTCCCTCGCCAGTCGCAGCTTCGGCTCGCGGTCGATCGCCTCGTCGGGCATCTGCTCCAACACTTCGAGCAGCAGCACCGGATGATCGTGGAAGAACTCGTTCCACGACTGATCGAAGAGCGCGAACACGCGGTCCCAGTTCCCGGCAGCGGATGCCTCGGCGAGTTCTCTCGTTGTCGACGGCTTCTCGCCCATGACCTGCCCCTCCTGAACTGTGTCTTCCTGTGGTCGTCACGCGGCACATCGCCACCCCACACGTGACGCTCGAGCCCAGAGGCTCCTGCAGGCCCAGGACCCGAAAGGGCGCAACGTCTGCCTGGATCTCGGATCACTCGGGTAAGTGATCTGACCAACCGCTTATCGCGCGGCGGCGCCGATCCGACGTTTTCCAATCCTAGGGATCCCGCTGCGAGGCAGTCATCTTGGGTCCGTGCGGAAGCCGTGCTGCTGTGCGAGGTCGACGAGTTCGTCCCGGCTCGTGACGCCGAGCTTGCGGTAGACGCTGCGCAGGTGAGACTTCACCGTGTTGGGGCTGACGAACATCCGCTCAGCGATCTGCGCGACAGCCCGACCGCTCACGGCGTGGAGCAGCGTTTCGTGTTCTCGGGAGGTCAGGGCGGCGAAGGGGTTGACGGTCTTCGGCATCCGGGTAGCGGGTACGCGTTCGAGGATGCTCGCGTCGAGCACGCCTTCCGCGACCATCTCTTCGAAGAGACGGCGCTTGTCGGCGACGATGCTGTGGAAGGGGCCATGTGCGGGAACCAGGTGCAGCGCGTCGAGGATGTATCGGTTGCCGGTGGATTTGTCGCCTGCGGCGCGGTAGCCCATCCCGGCGATGAATAGCGCGGGGATAAGCACGCGGGGATACGCATTCGCTTCCGCGATCAAGGGGACGACGATGCGCCTCGCCGCTTCGAGTTGGCCCGCGTGTGCGAGCCATCGGGCGTCGATCACGGCCGAGAGGTCGGCGAGCATCGTCCCGGAGCGTCGGAGGTCTTCGTCGTGCAGCGCGCGCTCAGCGGTCGCGGATTGGCCGAGCGCGAGGTAGAGAGCGTGGCGAGCGAGAGCGAGCATCGCCGCATTGCTTCCGGAGGTCGCTTGCTGAACGGGGACCTCCGCCACGAAGGCTTCCAGGTCCGTCAGTTCCGCACGGGCCCCGTCCCCGTATAGGGCGACGACGGCGCGCAGGAACCTATAGCTGGACCACCTTTCGATCGCCTGCTGGATATCGACCTGCGCGATCCACTCCTGCGCGGCGTCGATGTCGAGCGCGTCGACAGCGAGGAGCGTGCGCGCGAACAGCGCGGGGGCGGGCTGGCTTTGCAACCAGCAGTCCTCCGGTCCCGGGGTCGGTATCCGCGACAGCCAGTCTTTCGCGGACGGCGTGCGGCCGGCGAGAGCGTGGATCCACGCGGCGCTGGCTGCCGACATCGACTGCATCACCATGTGCCCCGTCGCGACGGCGTGGTGAAAGCTGCTCGTGTACTCGCGGAGCGCGGCGCTGTGCTGGCCGGCGAGCTCACGGGTGAGCCCCCAGTGGTGCTGCAAGTCGGGGAGGCCGTGCGTCACTTCGCGCAGCTCTTGGCCGGAGAGGTGGCCGAGCAAATTGTTCGCTTTGTCGACGAGGGCCGCGGCCTCGCCGAACCTGCCCGCGCTGCGGAGCGCTGCGGACTGTGCGGTGAGGTCCGCAAAGCGGTCCATCGGAGTGCGTGCCGCGCCGTCGGCAGCCACTTCGTGGAAAACGCGCGTCTTGCGCCCCCCGGACAGCATGTGAACGAGGTAGTCACGTCCGACCCGCAGGCGTAGATTCTGCGCCATCATGTGTGGTGGTAGCGCCGAGAGCACGTCGAGGAGTTGAGCGAGGTGTGCGTTGAAGTAGTACGGCCAGTGGGCTTCTAAGAGGCTGATCGCCGTGTGCCACTGCCGCTCCGTGACGGCGTGAATCAACGCCGTCATCCTGTCGTCGGTCGAAGTTCCCCCGACGTGGTCATGTCGTATGGGACGCGCTGCCATTCCTCACCCCCGGTCGTCGGTTCGCACTCGGGTTGCTGTCCAGGCCCGGGAAGGGTAACTCCGCCGCTCGATCATCACAACGGGGTTGTCCTTCAGCTTCGACCCCCGTGGCGGCAGTAGTTCTGTGGGCGTGGATGCGCGATAGGTGTTGCCGTGCGCTGGTGCGAAGGATCCCGGACTGCGGCTCGGAGCACGGTCAACGCCAGCGCTACAGGCAAGGAGATGAGGGCGACCGTGAGCAGTACCCAACTGCCTGTGACCGCATTGCACAGGGCCAGCACCGCACCAACAGGCCAGATCCCGATAGCGATCCTGACAGTGTCTCCGAAGTCGAGGATGAACGCGATCACGACGACGAGTGCGCTGGCCAGGGCGATCGTCGCTCCGGCGAACCCGAGGAAGCCGAATGCGTCAGTGAGTGTGAGCCACAGGGCCATTGGTTCTTCTTCCTCGAGTTGTGGTGGCATCGGTGTCGGCTGTCACGTCATCGCCCCGCCCCGATCGCGCGACCCCGGCTGCGCACCGAACACCCATTCGTGAAGCCCCCGGCGCGCCAAGCGCCCCACGAAAATGCACGCGGGCAGTGCGAGTGCAGCAATCATCGGCATGACCCACTGACCGGCAGGGACGGCCGTCACCGCTGTCGCCAGCATGCTTGCGCCCCACACCCCTGCGAACGCCCACCGCTGGCGGCGAGACATACTGTCACTGCTCGCCACTTGCACGGCCACGATGAGCGACACCCCCAGCGCCACGGCCAGAGCAAGGCTGGACACCGCCGCGAGGTTTGCCGCCCCATCGACGACGACGACCTCCGGCGGGAGCTCCGTCCGGAACCCCGTCAACACGGCGTCACCGATGACCGACCCCTCCGCCGTCCGTCGCCCCGTGCAGGACGCGCGGTCGCGGTGGCTTCGTATTGTGCGGCCCGGAGCACCGCGCACATCTGGTCCTCCAGGCCGCCGACGTCACCGGGAGAGAGGTGGTGACGCCTCTGACGACGAAGATCGGCTCCGTCGCAGTTATCACGCACGAGCAGCCCCGAAGGTCGTGAACTGCCGGCAAAGTCAGGGACGATTCGCATGGGCCTGCCGCCTACCCTTGGGCGAGGATCCCGAGCGCGCGCTGTGCATTCTCCGCGCTCGTGGTGAAATCTTCGTAGTGATGGGTGAAGCCGCGTGCATCGCGAACAACGATCGACACGGTGGCGATCTCGGTCTCCGGCGCTTCGTGGTCGGAGAGATCAAGCCGATGCACCATGAGTTCCTTCTGGGGGTCTTGGTCGTCTGGTGAGGTGTGGAGGAGAGCGTGGGCTCTCCTCCACACCTGGCCCGGCGAAACTGGGGTACCGGTGGGTGAAGGTTGGGGTGACCTTCACTTACGAAGACAGCTTGAATCTGGCCCTGTTACGCGAACCAGCCGATCCGGCGATATTGGAGCGGTGACCGGGCGCTTCGGTTTCGATCGACGTCACTTTCGCGTGATCCGCACCGAAGTCGGGCTGCGGATCAGCCGATGGCCCCTCCGACGATTCGGCTCGAGGCGCGTGTCGAGCCATCAGGTCGAACGCATCCCGCACGGCGGCCGGTGTGGTCTCCACCTCCTCGTAGATGTGCGTGAAGCCGCGGTCGTCCTTCGCGACGAGGGACACGCGGAGGAGACCACCAGGTGCGGGATGTGGCTGAGATCGCATGGGTATGCACTTTCTTTCTCGGGATGCTCTCGCCAGGGCGGCGATCGGTAGACGTGGGTTCAGCGGCGACGCAGCGTTCGGGGCGTGGCCCCGTACTCTTCACGAAGAGCCCGTCGAAGGGTCATCGCCGAACCGAACCCGGCACGCGCGGCCACCTCATCGAAGCTGAGCGGGGCGTAGCGAGCTTCCGTCAGCAACGCGTGTGCACAGCGTGCCCGCTGTCGGCGGATCTCGGCAGCGATGCTGGTGTCGGCTGCGGAGAACGCGGCCTGCAGCGTCCGCAGCGAGACGCGCACATGACGAGCGACGTCGAGAGGCGCGAGACCTGGGTCGCCGCTCTGGTGGGCGATGAACGCCATCGCTGCGCGCCGCACGCCCTCGCGAGCGTCCGAAGGAGGAAGGCCGTGGCGATCAAGCAGCACCGCCGCACCCATCTCGGTGAGCAACTGCGCGAACGCGTACTGCTCGAAGCTCGACGGTGCCGGCGCGGTGTCCAGGATCCCTCGGATGAGGTCCACCATCGACCGCTCCAGGCGGCGCGGGTCGCTGTAGACGACGGCGCCCTCAGGAACATGCGGGATGAAACTCTCCAGCGGTAGACGGTGAATGAGGGCCCCCGTCGCCGCCCATCGACTCCGGTACCGCAGACGAGTGACGGCCCCATGCGGGGCTTGGAGGACATAGCTCCGCTCGGCGGCCGACCGACGCTCACCCTCCGTGGTGATGAAGAGGAACGCGGCATGCTCCGGATACGACGACCGGGTGTCCACGACGAGATCCGCGGAAGAAGCGCTCTCCATCGAAAACGCCACGGAGCCGCGCATCTCCCGCGACCGTGCTCGGACCGCCACCCGCTCGCCCCATCGGATACCCAGGTGGGCCAGCGTGGGGGCTTCCGCGAGGGCGACGCTCACACGTCCGCCCGGACGAGATCGGCATGGTCGTCGGTGAAGTCGAGGCCCCGCGTCATGGTTTGTAGAAGAAGAGCGCGTAGATCATCAGAGCGGTACCAGCAATGATGAACAGGGTCAGGCCGATTCTCTTCAGCCAGGTCACCACCGGATGCTCTGGCCGGTAGTACCCCTCCATCTTTCGCTTGCGGCGACGCTGACGACGTCGCTCCGCCCGGCTCAACTCAGGCGAAGGTGCGACATACGACCCCCGCCTCGGAACCTGGTCCGTCATCGTCTGCCCTCCCATCGGACTGCGCTCGTTTTCATAATCACCGCGCCCGAGCAGCATCGAGAAGCCGGGCGGCGACATTGGAGCGTTCCCCGTCCGCTGCAGTTTCGGATCGAGTCGAGATGCTGCGATCACGCGGTTTGCGCGGTCCGCACGAGGAGCTCGCGCACCGCTGCTGCACCAGAGACCGGTCCGGCAGCAATGGTGCCGTTGAGGCCGATGACCACGGCCGCGGGGGTCTTGGACACGCCGAGAGCGGAACGGGCGGCCTGCACCGCATACAACGCCCGAGAGGCCAAGCCCGGGTGTGCGGTTTCGAACATGGTCCGGTCACCGGATACGGCGAAGAGAACATCCACCGTCCCCGCCCGGTCGCTCTCGACATCGCGGAGAAGGTCTTCGCACGACCCGCAGCCGTGGCGGACGAAAACGATGACCTGTGGATGCTGCAACGCCAGATCGCGCAATCGCGTGACGGCACCGGAGGCCGTCACCACCTCCGTGGCGGTCGCGTCCTGCGCATCGGGTTGAGTGGGTAGCTCAGCGAGGGACGTGGGTGCGGATCGTGCGGAAGCACCGGCAGCCGCGAACAGGGCGGTCAGGCCCATCGCTGCGGCCAGCATCACGGCCCACTGCGCGTCGGCGCCCGTCGCCGTCCCGAGCAGGGCGGGCACTCCGGGGAGGCCGGCGATGGCCAGGGCCGCGGTGGCAATCGCGGCGGCGAGGAGGGCTCCGTTGCGGATCACGAGGAGCGGGCCGATCCGGCTGCGCTCCCACGTGCCGAAGCATCCGCACTCGAACGTCTCGCCCTTCCTGGCCGCACGCGCCACCACAAAGAAGAACCCGCCCGTGAGGACCAGCGCACCGGCCGCGCCCAGAGCGAACAGCAGCGGGCCACCCAGTAGCAGCAGTGCCGCCACTGCGATCTCTCCCCACGGCAACACGAGAGCGATCGCGGGGATGACGGCCGGCGGGAAGCCGAACCGGCCGAGGGCGCCGCGAGTATCTGCACGATGACGGATCTTCGCGACGCCCGCGACCAGCAACACCACCGCAACCACTACCGGAAGCACACCAGTGGACACGGGCATGTCGGGGATCAGCAGAGCGGGTTACCTGCGACCAGAGTCCAACCCTGGCCCTCCGACACCGCGAGGTGCTCAAGATTTCCCTGCCCAACACGGGAGGGCCTCCACGCGGTCCATGCGCCGTTTCGCATCTCCGAGACGTACGCGCGGCCATCAGAGCCGAGAACGACAGCTTGCGGAACGCCCTCAAAGTTCGTCGTTCCCTGGAGGTCGACAATGGTTGCTCCGTTGGGCAGCGGAGGCGTGAGTCCGCCAGCGTTTCCATACAAGCCCACACGGGTGTCGGTCGCGATGAACGTGTTTTGCCCCGTGTGCGACATGGCCAGGTGGGTGATGGAACCGTTGATCGATGAAGGGCTGGCGGTCCATGCCCCCCAACCCGACGCAGTCCGGGCGTTCGTGTAGGCGCGCCCGTCGGACCCGAGGACGGATACGGTCATCTGTCCCGCGGCGTTCAGGTTGGACGTGATCTCGACGATCGTTGCCCCGTTGGGCAGGACCGGCGACTGGTTCGCGCCGACGCCGATTTGGCTTACAGTCGTGTCGCTGGCAACGACCGAACCAGGGTTCGATTCAGAGACGGCGACATGCTTCCCGCCCGTGATGGACGCTGCCGCCGCCCACCCTGACCACGCCCCGTTCGCGAAGGTGTTGGTGTAGGCGCGACCGTCTGACCCGAGAACCACAGCGACCGCCCCTCCAGCGGCGTTGGTGTAACTCTCGACTTCGACAATTGTTACCCCACCGGGCAGTGGCGTGGAGCCCGATCCGGCCCCCATGAGACTGACCGTGGTGGTCGTGGCGGCGACGTTCGTGGCACCGTTCTTGGACACGGCGAGATGCTCGATAGAGCCCGCCAGCGGGGACGAGCTTCGGGTCCACGCGGGCCAGGTCGTGGACCCGGCGGGGAGCTGCGAAATGTAGACGTGACCGTCCGAGCCTCGCACCAATGCCTGCATGCTTCCGTTCGCGTTGGTGTTCGTCTGCACATCCTCGATGAGAACGCCCGCAGGCAGCTGGGGCAGGAAGAGCCCACCAAAGTGCGAGATCACACCGCGGTCGGCGCCCTGCACCTCAGCGGTCGACGCTGCGGTCGCCGCACCGGAGGTTGCGCCGAGGGCATAGTTGCCGTTCGCGTTCCCGGCGAGGACGCCAGACAGCACGACCTCGCCGTTGGCGTCGCTGACCAGAGTGCGCGGGGTGGTCGTGCCGTCGGACCAGGTCAGACCTGCGGGCAGGGTGACGGTGATCGGCTCACCAGGTGCCGGCGCTCCGCCGCGGGTGGCTCGGACGACGATGTCGTCGAGAGGACCACACGCGATCGCCTGATAGGGGCCATCCACGAACGTGAGTTCCAGCTCGTCGACGGATGCGGCCGCGAGTGGGGTGGCGATAGCGGCGCTGATCACGGGCACGGACCAGGCGGCACCGACCAGGACCGTGCGTCGGGGAAGCCCCTTCGCCTTCGCCCCTTCGACCTCGATGTCTTCGGGCAGGGTCCAGTCGGGCGCGTTCTCGGGGACGCGTTTCATCACTTCATCAGTCATAGGTTTTCCTCCGGTCGTCTCGGCGTGCAGAGCGGCCGAGTTTGTCTCCGATGATGGCTACGGATTTCCTCCGGACGTAGCCGAGAGACGATATTGGAGCGGTTCGTGCACCGTGCCCGTTTCGGTTTCCGTTGCTTCGGGCGAAGGGATGCTTGACGCGGTGTTGTCGCTCACGGCCTTGTCGATTGCTTCCGCCGGGTCCAATAGCGGATCAGGGGTAGCGGCGAGGCTTTCCCTCATGTGCCGCACGCTGGAGAACCCGGATGCTCGCGCGATTCTCTGCAGCTCCGCCCGTGACGGGGTGGGCCGGGTGTGCAGATGGAGGCGTGCGTTTCGGACGCGGGCGTCGCGGATCGCTTTCAGCGGTGTGGTGCCCGCGCGGGAGAACACCCGGCGCAGGTAGACCTCGGACACGCGCAGTTCGGCGGCGAGGTCGGCGACACGGAACTCCGGTTTGATGGCATCGCGCTCGATCACGGCCTGCGCACGTTGGTAGAGCACCGCGGCACTCCCCTGCAGGTTCGCGGAGGCCGACACCGGCGCTCCGGCGCTGCTGGCGAAGAGAAGCACACGGATGGCGGCTTTGAGATGTGCGTATCCCGCGCTGGCGGGATCAACGACAGGCGGAGACAGCGCGGCGTTGACCGCGGCGATCAGCACGCGCGTGTACGGGCTTTCGTCCCAACTGATCGGTTGGTTGTCGCTGACCAGTCCGATCGAGTGGCGAAGCCCGACCTCGATCCGGGCGACCGGCGCCTCCGCGGTCAGCACGTAGGACGCACCGTCCGGGATGAGTACGGCGCTCCCGGGTTTCAGGGTGATGGTCGTGTCGCTGTCCGTCATCCGGAGGATCGCGGTCCCGTCGATCTGGACGAGAACGGTGAGGCCGACGCCGTCGACGGGATCGCGCTGGATGCTCGCCGGATCGTGCCAGATACGGGAAAGCGCGAGCCCTCCACCGCTGGTGCTGTCGGCGATGACCCGGAACGACCCGTGGGTGTGTACCTGTTGTCCCCGTCGGGCAAACCATTCCCGACCGGCCCCATCCTGCAGCCTCACACCGGTCTGCGTGGATGCGGAGAAGTCGATGTTGTGACGGCGGGGACTCATCGGGATCGGCAGCTTTCCGGGGTCGCCGGCTCCGGATCATGCGCCGGAGGCTACGTCGGCGAGATCCCCACGCCGAAGCTACGGATCGGCGCACGGATCGAAACCGATATCACCCGTTCACCGCTCCAAAATCACCCTCCCGCCCGAAAACAACCCGATACCGCGTAATGACACCCGGGTGTTCCCATCTCATCGAGTGAAGGCGTACCTCGCCTTCGACGGTGGCTGCTCCCCAGCCACCGGGGCCCGGAGCCACGCGTTCACTCCGGGCCCACCCCCTCATCCGATTCGGGAGACCTCATGGCGCTGTGGCTCGATCTCACTCACGTGTTCACGTTCCTCGGCATCGCCGGAACCGTCCTCGCGCTTACCTTCGGGGTCATCGCCGGCGTCGCGTTCGCCATCACCGGCAACCCGTCCCGTGGCGCCGTGGCCACCGGCGGCTGGCTCGTCAGCGTGATGTTCAGCTTCACCGCCACCTTCGCCTTTGCCGGGAGCTGGGTGCTCCCGGCGGTGGCGATCGTCGCGCTGCCGCTGACGTTGACGCTGTCTGCGGCGTTCCACGTGGCAGTCTGCGCACGCTCGCACGCGGCGCAGTCGGCAGTGGCGTCACGGCGGCCTGCCGTGCTGACGCCGGTCGCCTGACGCTCCCCGGACGCCGCCCGACGACGAGACCTCCCGGGTCAGGGCTCGATCGGCCGCACCCGAGAACCGTAGGCGGTGTACAGCGCGGCTTTGTGCCACATCGCCGCTTGAGGCGAACTCGTCAGCCTGAGGCTGACCGAGCACTCAGCCGTTGGGTACCTCGAACAACTCGCGACGACGGGTGACGCCGAGCTTGCGGCGTTCCCGACCGGCTGCGTCCTGCAGCCTCACGCCGGTCTGCGTGGATGCGGAGAAGTCGATGTTGTGAGGGCGGGGACTCATCGGGGATCGGCGGCTTTTCGGGGTCGCCACGCGTGCACTCCGGGCCCACCACCTCCCACAGAATCAGAGGCTGATCTGCTGCATGCCGGTGACGCGGAGCAGGTCCAGCATGGAGGCGGCCTCCGAGCCCTGCGGCGCCGTGTAAGCGACGATCCGCAGGTCAGAGCCCGGGATGGTCAAGACATCGCAATCCAGTTCGATCGACCCGACGGCGGAGTGCACGGTCTTCCGGCTCGACGCATGGGATGCGATGGACGTGGCCCGCCACGCCTGTTCGAACGCCGTCGATTCGCGGCGAAGTCGCCGGATCAGCCCGGCGATGCGGGGGTCCTCTGGGTAGAGGACCCCCGCTCGGCGGAGGTCTGCCGTGAGGTCGTCGGCGAACGCCGCGTGGTGGTGATCATCGAACTCGACGTTGCCGGGCCCGTGCATGAAGTAGCGCCAGGCGACGTTGCGCTCATCGCGGGCGAGTTTTGTGGGGTCGCCGAACAGCGCCGCCCACAGCCGGTTCCACAGGATGATGTCCCACGCGGCCGTGTGCACGGAGACCGGGAAGTTACCGAGTCGATCGACCATCCGCTGCACTCCGGGCGACACGTGGGTGGATGCGACCCGAGCCGAGGGAGCAGCCGCACCGGCCGCGCGAAACAGATGGTCCCGCTCCTCGTCGCTCAACCGGAGCGCCCGGGCCAACGCGGCGAGAGTCTGTGAGGAGGGGTTCACCGCCCTGCCTTGCTCGAGCCTGACGATGTAGTCCACGCTCACCCCTGCAAGGGCAGCGAGCTCTTCGCGTCGAAGCCCGCTCGTTCGTCGGCCGGCACCCGCCGGCATGCCGACCTGCTCGGGCGTCACACGGTCGCGCCAGGCGCGCAAAACCGTCGCGAACTCACTCATCCGTCGCCTGGCCCATCCCCTCAGTATGCGTCGCGCACCGCCTCGAAGGGTGGTACCCGCAGTCCTACCGACGAGCGGTACCTGGGCGAGGCGGCACTGCCGAGCAACACTCGGAACATGACCACCACCACTCGTACTGTCCTCATCACCGGAGCCAACAAGGGTCTCGGCCTCGAGGCGACCCGACGTCTCATCGCAGAGGGCTTCACCGTCTACGCAGGCATGCGCGAACTCGCTGCCGGCGACGCAGCTCGTGAAGCCGGCGCGATCCCCGTGCAGCTCGATGTCACCGACGACGCCTCCGTGACGTCGGCGATCGCGCAGTTGACATCACTGGATGTCCTGATCAACAACGCCGGCATCGGGGGTTCGACAGCGTCCGTCGCCGACCTGACCCCCGCAGAGAACGACCGAGTCTTCGCCACCAACGTCACCGGGATCGTACGCGTCTCGCAAGCGGCGCTGCCCTTGCTGCACGAGTCGGAGGACCCCGTGATCGTGAACGTCGCGAGTGGGCTGGGATTTCCGCGGTACCTCGTGGACGATTCCCGTGCCGAGGGCCACGTGATGACGGTGCCGTACGTCGCTGCGAAAGCCGCGGTGATCGCCCTGACCGTGCAGTACGCGAAGAACCTCCCGGAGATGCGCGTCAATGCCGTCGACCCCGGGTACACGGCGACCGACCTCAACGGCCACACCGGGACGCAGACGGTGACCGAAGGCACCGACGCGATCGTCGCGATGGCCGCTGTCCGATCCGATGGACCGACGGGACGATTCTTCGACCGCGACGGCATCATCGTGTACTGATCGCCCCGCGCAGTCGCTCCTGGCGGACGCTCGTCCGTTTAGAGTGGTCGAGGCGACGGAGGAGCACGATGAAAGCGGAAGCAGAAGGATCGTCGAGGTCGGGCAGATCCGACGCACGGGCCAACCGGGCGAAGATCCTCGACGCGGCGCGCCACGCGCTGCAGTCGGCATCGCCGCTTTCACTGCAGGCCGTCGCGAAAGAGGCGGGCGTCGGACAGGGCACGCTGTACCGCCACTTTCCGACGAGGGAAGACCTGATCCTCGCCGTCCACCGCAACGACGTCGATGACCTCGTCGAGCGTGCGACGACGCTCCTCGCGACGCAGGCCCCCGCGGACGCTCTTCGCGCGTGGCTGCACCTGCTCGGTGAGTACGGGCGTCTGAAACACGGGTTGGCGTCTGTGCTGGATGCCGAGAGTCGCAGCACGCTCGCTGCCGAGCACGAGGGGCCCGTCACCCGAGCGGCATCCCTGTTGGTGGAGGCGTGCCAGGCGTCGGGATGGATGCGGACCGACATCCAGGGGACCGACATCCTCCACCTCGTGGGGTTTCTCTGGCGTCTCCCTCCCACACCGGAAACCGAGGCCACGGCGCCTCGACTCATCGACGTCGTGGTGAAGGGCCTTCGCATTTCTTAACCGGACACCCATCCGCTAATCTCTAAACGGACATGTGTCCGTTTAGAGATTGGTTGTCATGCGACCTTCGCACCCCACCTTCGGTATCGCCCTGCTGCTGACGGCCCAGTTCATGCTGGTGCTGGACTCCACGATCGTCACCGTGGCATTGCCCGAGCTCGGTTCATCGCTCGGTTTTCCGCCCACCGCCCTGCAATGGGTGGTCACGGCATACGTTCTCGCCTTCGGGGGCCTGTTGCTCACCGGCGCCCGTCTGGGAGACGCGTACGGCAAGCTCACGGTCTTCCAGGTGGGGATCGGGATCTTCTCCGCGGCATCGCTGGTCGGCGGACTCGCTCTCGATCCCACCTGGCTCATCACCGCCCGAGCGGTGCAGGGCGCCGGCGCAGCACTGGCGGTTCCCGGGGCTCTCGCCCTGCTGGTGACGAACTCTCCCGATGAGACATCGAGACGGAGGGCGCTCGCCTGGTTCTCCGCGATCGGCGTGGCGGGTGGCGCGACCGGCTTGCTGCTCGGCGGGATCCTGACGCAGACGGTGTCATGGCGCTGGACGCTGCTGATCAACGTGCCTTTGGGGATCCTCGTGCTGTTGTTCGCTCGCCGGAACCTCTCCGACACCACACGCAACCCGGGACGGTTCGATCTCTGGGGTGCCGTTCTCGCCGCCGCCATGGCGTCGGTGCTCGTGATCACGATGAGCGGCGCATCCGAGCCCGGCCGCACCCCGCTCGCCACCGCCGTCGGCCTGGTGGCGACGGCGGCTCTGATCGCCCTTCTGGTGCTCGCGGAACGACGTGCGGCCGCTCCGCTGATCCGCCTCGAGCTCCTCCGGGACCGGCGACGCGTAGGGGCACTGGTGACAGGCGCCCTCGTGCTGGGCGGTCAGTCCTCGCTCATGTTCATGTCAGTGCAGTACCTCCAAGACGACCTGGGCTACTCGCCGACCCTGGCGGGCGTGGCGTTCCTCCCCATGACCCTCGGCATCTTCGGCATGTCCCGAGTCATCCCTCGCATCGTGATGCGATTCGGCGCGGCGATCCCCCTCCTGATCGGCACGGCGGGACTCGCGACGAGCTACGCCCTTTTCGCCCTCTTCACCGACACGACCGACCTCGTCGTCATCCTCGTCACGATGCTCCTCAACGGCGTCGCCGCCGGATTGTGCTTCATGCCGATCACCTCGACGGTGCTGCACGATGTCCCCCCGGAGACCATCGGCTCCGCTTCCGGCCTCCTCCAGACCACCCAGAACCTCGGAAGCGCCGTCGCCGTCGCACTCGTCACAGCCGTGCATTTCGCGGGGACGGCAGCCGGCGAATCCCTCCCGGGCTTCACCGCAGCGTTCGCCACGATCGGCGGTCTGGCCCTGCTCGGCTTCATCGCCACCGCAACGCTGGTCCGTCCAGGGAAGCGCTAGCAGGCGTGCCGGTTCCGCCCTCCTCGTACCACCGCCTTCTCTTCTCCCGGCCGATCGCCCGCTCAGGGCTCGATCGGCCGCACCCGCGAACCGTAGGCGGTGTACAGCGCAGCGTTGTGGGCGTCCCCCTCGGGCAGGTTCGCCGAGATGAACACCGGCGCGGCGCCGGTGTTCCGCTTCAGCTCCCGGGTGATCCCTTCGGCGAGCATCTGCGCGATGAGGATGCCGGTGAGATTCGACACCGCACCGATGCGCACTCCGTCGCCGAGATCGATCGTGGCATCGCCCGCGGGAGCGCAGTTGTCGATGACGACATCCGCCTGGTCGGCGAGGTTGAGACCCGAGTCGTCCCTCGTGGCGACGCTGGCGTTGTGGATGCGGGAGGTGATCGCCACGATCGGATGCCCGTGCGAGCGAGCGAGCGCCGCCATCTCGACGATCGCGGCGTTGATCCCCGAGTTCGACACGATGACGAACGCGTCCTCGGGCTGCGGCGCCGCGAGCTCATAGATCTGTGCCGCGAGACCGGGAGTGCGTTCGTACTTGGGATCGAGGATGTCGTCGGCGGCGACGTCGCCGAACAGCACGAGGTCCTTGACCGCCATCATCCCCACCGCGGCCAGCCCCCCGGCGCGACCGGCGAGCTCGAGCGTGACGGCGCGGGAATGTCCCGTACCGAAAGCCTGGACGATGCCACCGCGGCCGATCGCGTCGGTGAGCAGAACGGTCGCCTGGGCGATCGCCTCCTGCTGCGTCTCCAGTACCCGACCGATGTGGTCGAGCGCCATCCTGGGATAGTCGAGTTCGGTCATCATGCCCCTTTCACGAGAGCGTTCCTGTGGCGACGGTGGTGTTCGCATCGGCATCGGCCTCCGCAAGCAGACCGAGAGCGGCCTCGACGATCGCCTCGCCGCTTCCCGCGGCCACCGGGCTTACGACGGTCTCGTAGCTCAGCGGAGCCTGACGGTCGGGCACGTAGCCGAGGTAGCCGTTCGTGTATCCGAGGACGACGGTCGGGTGCGCCGGGTACCCCTCGCGGATCTGCTCGGCCAGCCCGAGATAGAGCTCGGCGGGGACCGCGACGAGGCGCACACTGTCGATGACGCCGACCTCGATCGTGACGCTGTGCTGATGCGTCGACAGTCGGGTCCGACTCTCCTCGGCGAGGGCGATGCCCTGCTCGAGCACGGCTTGCCGACGCGCCGAGAACGGGTCCTGCGGTGCATCCACGGCGCTGCCGACCGCGGCGGGCAGCGGAGGTCTCGCCGGGAGGTCGAGCGTCACCGCCAGCGGGGCTACCAGCGATGCGTCCCCTTCTGGGCGCTCGTCGTCGGCTCCCACGCGGAGCGTGGAGCGCACGGCGTCGGCGACGCGTGACGCGATGCGGTCGATCTCTGCCGTGTCCCGCGCCTGCCGCGTCGTCCGCGTGCTGATGTCGCCGGCAGCGCCGGTCGCCGCGACCACCCACTCGGCCTCGGATGCCAGCGCCCGCCGGATACCGCCGGTGAGATCGGCGCTCGTGAACCTGTTGTCCGGAGGGAGGACAGTGGGATGCACGGGCGAGACCACGAGCATCCCGCGCCGGCGAGGCGCCTGGCCTGCGGGACCGCTCGCCTCGAACAAGAGGACATCGATCGGCACTTGCGGGGTCTCGTCCGGTGGCACGTTGCGGCGCCCGCCGACACCGGAGACGATGCTCCGCACGGCTCGCACCCGGCCCGGCTCCTCCGTGGCGATCGCGCTCCGGATCGCGGCGAGTGCCGACGCGACGACCCGTTCGGCGAGCGCGTCCGGAGTCGCCGCCCCACCCGGGTAGCATCCGGCCTCGGGAGTGGAGTGCGCATGAGTCGCGGAGACCCACACCCGCGAGACGCCGAGGTCGTCGGCGGCTGCACGGATCCGCGCGACGAGGTCGGTGTTGACGCAGATGAGGTCGACGATGAGGAGCACCAGCCGTGAGGAGTCCCCGCCGACGCTGATGGCGTGCACCTCGAGCGGTTCGATCGAGCCGAGCACGCCTTCCGTCCGGTCGATGTAGCCTCCGAGAGGCTCCCCCAGGACGACGCTCAGCCTGGCCTCCCCGTGTCCGATCATCAGCACAGCGACCCCTCTTCCCAGGCGCGGATCGCCTTCTCATAAAGGCCCGCGCGTTCACCGCGGGCCCGCTCCTGCGCGATGCGGATCCCGCCGGCGAGTGCGTCGCCGCGGGGGTCCGAGAGGGTGAGCCCGCTTGCTCGCAGCTCATGGTCGAGCGTCGCCCGGAGGTACGTGTTGGCGGCGAGCATCCGGCCCGAGTAGCTGATCGGGAACCCCGGAGCGTGCGGGGCCGTCGCCGCGATCGTCTCGGCGAGATCGACGGCAGCACCGTTCAGGATCGAGGCCGCCACCGCATCTCCGGCCTCGGCCGCCTGAGCGACGTCGACGGCGAATGATGCCACGGACGGGGTCGAGGTCGAGCCGTCCCGGTAGAACCGCTGCAGGGCGGCGATCGAGACGTCTCCCCCCAGCCTGCCGCGGAGTTCCGCGGAGAGGGTGGTGGGGATGTGGGCGCCGTCGATCGCCGCCGCCGCCGCCCTCAGGCCGGCGAGACCGATCGCGTAGGCACTGCCGCGATCCCCCAGCGTCGGCCCCCATCCGTCGGCTGACTTCGCCGATCCGTGCTCGTCGATGCTGAGGACGATGCTTCCTGTCCCCGCACACACGATGGTCCCCGGTCCGGCGATGGCGCCCGCGTGAGCGAGGATCGCATCGTCCAGCAGCAGCACGGGTGCTGCGAGTTCGCGCTCGAGGGCGGAGGCCAGCGCTGCACGCTCCGCAGGCTCGCCGGGAACACCCGTGAGGCCGAGGACGACATGCTCGAGAGTCTGGGACGCATCGACGTCCGCACGCGCTTCCTGCACCGAGGCGATGATCGAGGCGTGGTCCGCCCCCTCACCCGAGTACACGAACCCCGATCCGCGTCCCTCCGATTCGCCGGCCGTGCCGACGATGCGCATCCGGAGGCCGGATTTTCCGCCGTCGATCGCAGCGACCGCGCTCACTTGCTGATTCCCGCGGTCAGGCCCGACATGATCTGCTTCGAGGCGAAGGCGAAGACCAGGGCGAGCGGAAGCAGCGCGATGATCAGACCGGCGAACAGGGTGCCGCGGTCGGCCGAGTACTCCCCGAAGAACTGGGTGAGACCGACGGGGATCGTGTACTTGTCGGTGTCGCGCAGGAGCACCAGCGGGTAGAAGAAGTCGTTCCAGGTCGGCGCGAACTGGAAGATCGTCACGACCGCCAGCGCGGGTCTGACCAAGGGCAGGATGACCGACCAGAAGATGCGCCCGTCATTCGCTCCATCCAGACGAGCCGCCTCTTCCAGCTCGACCGGAAGCCCGCGCATGAACCCCATCAGCACGAACATCGTGAACGGGATGCCGCTGGCGGCGTAGAGCAGGATGAGTCCGAGATGGGTGTCGACGAGGCCGCCCGCCTGGAACATGTAATAGATCGGCAGCAGGCCCAGTTTCGCGGGGACCATCAGACCGGCGATGAAGAAGGCGGCCAGGAAGGCGCGTCCGCGGAACACCCGGCGCGTGATGACGAAGGCCGCGGCGACCGAGACGGTCACGCACAGCGCGACCGAGCAGATGGTGATGAACACGGAGTTGAGGAAATAGGTGCCCAGCGACGCGGATTCCCACGCACGCACGTAGTTCGACAGGTCGAAGCTCGTCGGCAGCGCGATGGGGTTCTGCAGGATCTCGTTGGTGGGCCGCAGCGATCCGAGGAGCACGAGCAGGATCGGTCCGAACGCGATCGCCGCGTAGATCCAGAGCACCGCTTGCACTCCGATGCGGGTGCCGAGCCCCGCGCGCGTGCGACGGCGCGGCGACGATGTCCGCGCCGGCTCGGGGGGCGGGGCTTTCGGCGTGCGCGGCCGTGCGAGTGTGGAAGTCATCAGGCCTCCCGGCGCCGAAGGAGTCGTTCGAGGGCGATCGCCACACCGAACACGAGGATGAACATGAGCACGGCCATGGCCGAGGAGTCTCCGATGGCGTTGGTCCCGCCGTCGAACGCGAGTCGGTAGTACAGGAGGCCGAGCACGTCCATCGACCCGGACGGTCCGCCGTTCGAGCCGCCGAGGGCGTAGACGAGATCGAAGATGTTGAAGCAGCCGATGAAGGTGAGCACCGTGATGACACCGACGGCCGGCATGATCAGCGGGAATCGCACCGCCCAGAACAGACGCCAGTGGGAGGCCCCGTCCAGTTGGGCCGCCTCCTCGAGTTCGGCCGGGATGCCGCCGAGCGCGGCCCCGAAGATCAGCAGCGGGCCGCCGATCCACTGCCAGGCATTGATCAGGATGAGCACGGGCAGCGCGGTGTTCGGCTGGCCGAGCCACGGAAGCGCCAGGGCATCGAGGCCGATGGCGCGAAGCGCCTCGTTGATCGGTCCGAACGTCGGGCTGAGGAGCATCGCCCACAGGTAGCCGACGATCAGCGGGCTGAGCAGGTAGGGGGTGGAGTAGAGGGTCTGGAACAGCCGCTTGCCGCGCTTCGTCCGATGCAACAGCACCGCCAGCCCCAGTCCGATCGTGTTCTGCACCGCCATCGTGCCGATGAAGAAGAGCACGTTGTGCCAGAGCGCGGAGCCGAGCTGCTCGTTCACCGGATAGCGCGTGAACAGCTCGACGTAGTTCCCGAATCCCACGAAGGCATCCGGCGTGGTCCCCTTCCAGGTGAAGAGGCCGTAGACGAATGCGGTGAAGATCGGGACGATCACCAGCACGGTGTACAACACGAGCGCGGGGCCGCTGAACAACGCGATCCACCCGAACGAGACATGCTCGGGCGAGTAGCGGCCCCGCGCTCGTGTCCGCATCATGAGCGCGGCTTGAACCACTGATCGACACCCTGCTGGATCTTGTCCGCCGCGCCGCCCGCATCGATCTCGTCGAGGATCAGGCTCGAGAACGAGGAGGACGCGAGGTCCCAGGCACCGGGGGTGCCACCGGAGAAGTAGGCGTAGGTGATGTACGGGCTCGGTTCGGCGGCGTACGCCTCCACCGCTTCGGCGAGCAGCGGATCGGACGGCGTCACACCGGGGACGGGCGAGATCTGCGCGAGCTCATCGGTGAACGCCTGGCCGAAGTCGGCGGTCGCCATCCACTGCACGAGCTCGAGCGCGGCCTCTTTGTTGTCGCTGGCGTCCGAGACGCCGAACGAGCCGTCGACGTATCCGGGCACCGGCACACCCGAGCCGTCGGGAGCCGGCGCATTGAAGATGCCGAGTTCCAGGTCGGGGTTGGCCTTGCGGAAGTTCGCCAGCTCCCAGATGCCGCCCGGGAATGCGGCCGCTTTCCCGGAGGTGAAGAGCGCCTGTGCGTCTTCGTAGCTGGTGCCCTGGTAGGCGTCGCCCCAGTAGTCGCGAGTGCTGGTCCATGCATCGACCGAGTCGACCCACGGCGCATCGGTGAAGGATGCCTCGCCGTCGAGCATCTTCTCGAGGTAGGGGGTGCCGCCATAGGTGCCGGCGCCGAAGATCTCCTGCTCGATGGGCAGCATCCAGGTGTCGGTCACCGTGTTGGCGAGCGGGGTGACGCCCGAGGCCTTGATCTCGTCGAACGCGCTGATCATCTCGTCCCAGGTCGTCGGCTCCTCGAGCCCGAGCTCGTCGAAGACGGCCTTGTTGTAGATGACGTGCAGCGTCTGGATCGCGAAGGGAACACCGTAGACCGCGCCGTCCGAGACGCCGCGGGCGCCGTCCAGGACCGACGGCGAGAAGTCGGCGAGCTCGGAGACCTCGTCATCGAGGGCGACCAGGTCACCGGACTCCACGAGCGGCTGCAGCAGTCCGTAGGAGCGCAGCTGGGCGACATCCGGGCCGCTCGCATCCTTGAGCCCGGTCGAGAGGATGGTGTCGTACTCGGTGTTGAGGTAGGGCACGTACTCGACGGTCACGCCGGGGTGCTCCTTCTCGAAGGCGGCGAAGATCTTGTCGTACGTCTTGGCGTCCTCCTGCCTCCAACCCCATACCGTGATCGTGGAGTCGTCGCCCTCCGCGCCGGCGGGACCGGCGCTCGGGGCGCATGCGGCGAGAACGAGTGTGCTGACGGTCAGTGCTCCTGCCGCCAGCGTGGCCTTTCTGAACTTCGACATCGTGCTCCTCTTGGTGGGACTGTTCCGAACGGATTCGGGCAGTGGTGAGGCGGTGCATGTTTGGGTGGGGCCACCGTAATACTGGTCTATACCGTTTGTCAATGGTGCCGGTATAGACCAATCTCCCACCCCACCGGCCTAAGATGACTCACTACGCGCGCAAGCGCATGAGAAGGAGCTTTCCACGGTGGCACGGTCGAAGCATTCCGACGGCGGCGAGGAGATCGGCCTGCTGGCCGTGCAGGTCGGAGACCTCAGCGGCGAACCGGGCAAGGGCGAGCAGATCCGGAAGGCCCTGGCGGCCTTCGCCGCATCTTCGCGGCCCGACACCCTACTGCCCTCCGAACGGGTTCTCGCCGAGCAGTTCGGGGTCGCGAGGATGACGGTCCGCGGCGCGATCGACAGCCTGGAATCGGCGGGTCTGGTCCGCCGGGAGCCCGGCCGCGGAGCCTTCGTGCAGCATCCGCGACTGACCCACTCGGAGATCTTCCGGTCCTTCACGGAGGACATGCGATTCCGCGGGATGGAGCCGGGCGCTCGTGACTTCTCCGCCCGCCTCGAGTCCGCCTCGGCCGAGGTCGCGGCGGCACTCGACCTCGCCGAGGGCGACCTCATCGTTCGCATCGAGCGCGTCAGGACCGCCGACGGCACGGCCATGGCCTACGAGACGACGAACCTCCCGGCCGCGCGCTTTCCCGACCTGCTCGACAGGATGACCGAGACGGATTCCCTCTACGAGGTGCTCGACCGCGTCTACGGCGTGCATCCCGAGAACGCCGAGCAGACGGTGGCGATCGACCGGCTGTCCCCGGAGGATGCGGTGCGCCTGGAGACCGATGCCGGCGAGCCCTGTTTCGCCATCGAGCGCAAGGCTCACGACAACATGGGCAAGACGGTCGAGTTCGGTCGATCGCTCTATCGGGGCGACCGCTACGTGATCGAGATGCACGTGGGGCGCGCCGCCGACGGATGAGGCGGGATCGAAGAGCACCCTTGACAGCCAAACTGCTCTAGACCAGTATCTGGCGTACGCGCCGCAATCCGTGCGGCCCTGCCAGAAGGGCGCTCTCCCATGAAGTCCTCTCCACGTCTCTCCCGCGCGCGGCGCAGAACGGCCCTCGGGCTGATCACGTCCGCCACACTCGTCGCGGGGCTCGCGACGCCGATCGCCGCCTCCGCACTCGACACCGCGCCGGCCGTCTCCGCCGCTCCCTCCGACGTCGCCACCGCGACCACCGCCACCGGGCCCGTCATCTGGCCGAAGCCGCAGCAGCTGACCTCGTCCGGACAGCAGATGACCCTGCCGTCGAGCGTCACGCTCGTCGCCCCCAGCGGCGCCGATGCCGCGGCGGTCGCCCTGACCAAGTCGCTGCTCGCCGCCACCGGAACGGCTTCGACCGTGTCGAGCACCGATCCCGGATCCGGCGCGACCGTGTACGTCGGCGGCCCCGGCGAGAACGCGGCGAGCGCCGCCGCACTGACAGCCCTCGGCGCCACCGGTCCCGCGGGTCTCGCCGCCGACGGGTACGTCCTCGCCGCCGGAACCGACGCGCAGGGTCGCATGCGCGTCGTGCTCTCCGGCGTCGACAAGACCGGCACCTACTACGCGGCGCAGAGCCTTCGACAGGTGCTGACGGCGGGCACCAGCGGAAGCAAGGTGTGGAAGCTCACCGTGCGCGATGCCCCCGCCTTCAAGGTGCGCGCAGGGATGCAGTCGTTCTACAGCGACCCGGATCACTGGTCGCTCGATCAGGAGAAGTCTCACATCGAGTTCCTCGCCCGGAACAAGATGGGCACCTACTTCTACGGCCCCGCGCAGGACCTGCACACCGGAAACCTCTGGTCGACCAAGTACTCCGGCACCGACCTCGCCGAGATCCAGCAGATCGTCACGCTGAGCGCCGCCCGTCACGTCGAGTACATCTACCGCGTCTCGCCGCAGGCTCCCATGGCTCCGGCCCTCGGCATGTGCTTCTCGACCCCCGGCCAGACGGATCTGCTCATCGATCGCTTCGAGCAACTGTGGGACGTGGGCGTGCGCCGATTCACCGTCGCGTGGGATGACATCCCCGACGACTTCAGCTGCGCGACCGACAAGGCGACCTACGGAAGCGGGACGAGCAGCCTCGGAACCTCGGATCAGGCGCTGGCATCGCTGCAGGCCGGAGTCGTCAACGAGGTGCAGGCCTGGCTCGACACCAAGACGGGTGCGCGGCCGCTGCTGGTCGTTCCCACGGAATACTTCGGCACTCAGACGAGCCAGTACCGCACCCGCCTCGCCCAGCAGGTGACGCCCAAGGCGACGATGTTCTGGAGCGGACGAGAAGTCATCTCGCCGACGATTCCGCTCGGCGACCTCACGGCCGCGAAGAGCGCCTTCGGTGGACGACCGATCGCGATCTGGGACAACTATCCGGTCAACGACTACGCCGACCGGTTCGACGCCGACCGTCTGCTGCTCGGACCGCTCGAAGGGCGGGACAAGACGCTCGCGGGCGCAAGCGAGGGCATCTACTTCAACGCGATGAACGAGGCCGAGTTCTCGCAGCTCGCCCTGTTCACCGCGGCGGACTTCGCCTGGAACCCGGACGCATACGATGCCGCGTCCTCCTGGGAAGCCTCGGTGGCCGCGCTGGGCGGCACTCGCACGGCGGCGCTGCGCGCATTCGCGGAGAACAACTACGCCTCGTCACTGAGTTCGGTGGAATCACCCGGGATTGGCGCGAAGATCGCAGCTTTCCGCAACGCGTGGCACGCGAACAGCGGCGTGGCCGCCGCCGGAACCGAGCTCACCGCCGCCTTCACGGCACTCAAGAACAGCGTCACGACGCTCCGCGAACCCGGGGCCAATCCGTTCCTGAAGGCGGAGGGCGTCCGCTGGCTCGACAAGGCGAGCCTCTACGGCCAGGCCGGCGAACTGGCGGTGGCGGCTCTGGTCGCCGAGAGCGCTGGTGACACCACGACGATGAATCAGAAGCGCACTCAGCTGGTCGCGCTCGTCGCGCAGATCAGCGCGAACGAGGCCCGAGTGGGCGTCGGCGTCCTCGACCCGTTCCTGTCGTTCGCGCTGGCGCGGGGAACAGAACTCGGCGACCTCGCCGGCACCGGACGCTCAGACCTCCTCGGCGTGATGGCGGACGGGACCCTCAAGGCCTATCCGAACGTCTCGACCACGAGCGGGCAGTCCAACCAGGACGGCGCCACGTACTTCGGAACAGTGGCTTACACGGTGGGTTCCGGATACTCGGCCGCCCGCCTGCCCATCGTCGGCGAGTTCTGCGGTGATCGGCAGCTCGACATCGTGCAGGTCGAATCGACGGGCGCACTGAGGTACCGCGCCAACTCCGGGGCGTTCGGGAGCCTGTACGCCGCACCGGTGCAGATCGGGCAGAACTGGCAGGGCAATCTGAGCCTCAAGGCGACCGATCTGAATGCCGACGGACGCGCGGATCTGCTGGGCGTGCTGGCCAACGGAGACCTGATGGCGTACCGCAACACGGGGTGCACCAACAACGTGCCCGCGTTCACCGATCCCGGAGTGAAGGTCGGACAGGGGTGGTCGTCGTCGCAGCTGCCGATCGTCGGCGATCTGTGCGGCGACCGCGACTCCGACATCCTCACCATCGACGGGGCCGGCGCGCTTCGTGCATTCGACAACAACGGCTCGTTCACCGGGTCGATGTTCTCCACCACCGGGCTCGTCGGGACGGGGTGGGGAGGCACGCTGAAGCTGGAAGCTGTCGAACTGAACGGCGATGGACGGGCCGACCTGCTGGCTGTGCTCGGTGACGGGAAGCTGTTCGCCTATCGGAACACCGGATGCTCGGGAGGAATCCCGACGTTCGCACCCCGCGTGCAGGTCGGATCCGACTGGAGCGCGGCCCGACTGCCGGTCGTGACCGATCTGAACGGCGACTCGCAGGCCGATCTGCTAACGACCGACTCCGCGGGCACCCTGCTCGAGTTCGTCAACACCGGCGTCTTCACGGGGAACATGTTCACCCCGGGAAACCGGGTCGGGCAGGGGTGGCAGGGCGCCCTGTTCATCCTCTGATCGCGACGGCGGCGGGGAGCGCGCCGAATGGCATGCTCCCCGCCGTCTGCGTCCTCTCGCGCCGCGCTACTGCCGGGACCCGATCTCGTCGATCGGGCGGGTGCGCATGGCTGCGGTGGTTCCCGCCCACAGCGCCACGAGCGCGAGGGCACCCATCGCACCGATGATGGTCAGAGACCCGAGCACCGGCAGCGCGGGAATCGGCTGACCCGAGATGCCCATGCTCACGCCGATGAGCGGAGGGATCGCGACCACGACGCCGAACACCATGCCGATCACGGCCACCAGCACGGCTTCGATCCGCATCATCGAGCGCACCTGCCGGCGGGACGAGCCGATCAGCTGCATCAGAGCGAACTCCCGCGAGCGCTCCCCGGTTGCCATCACGAGCGTGTTGACCACGGCGATCGCGATGTAGCCGAGGATCACGAGCAGCGCGATGAGGTTCACCCACCCCTGCTGCGACTGCGCACCAGCGCCCGCTGCCTCCTGGCCCGATCCGTCGCTCACGACGAAACCGCGCTCGGTCAGCGCCGCACGCACGTCATCGAGGGCACCCGGATCGACCGTCGCGAGCGCGAACGCATCCAGGCCGGCCGTGGTGTGCGCCCTCACGTCGTCGGCGGCCATCGTGAGGTCGCCGAACCCGAGACCGCGCTCGTACACCGCCACGACCGTGGCCTCCCACGGCGAACCGTCGCCGAGGTGCCCGGCGACCGTGCCGCCGATGTCGAGCCCGAGGCTCTGCGCGGCATCCGTGCTCACGGCGACCGCCGTGGCGTCGTCGAGGTCGGTGAGCGACCCCTCGCGCACACGCAGGTCGAGGCTCTTGGCCGTTCGCTCGGGGTCGATGCCCTGGAGCACGTGCTCCTCGCGCTGCAGCTTGCCCTCGAAGTCGTGCGAATCCACCACTGCGGCGCTCAGCGCGATCCCCGATGCCTCGGTCACACCGGGGGTCTCGCGGATCGCCTCGACCGCCTCCGGCGTGAGCCCGGTCGGCGCCGTCACCCGCAGGTCGGCGATGACTCCCGCGGTGGCCTGCGTCGCGGCCTCGGCGGCGATGATCGACGGTGCTCCGATCTGCACGAGTCCCAGGCCGATGCCGAGAGCGATCGGCAGGATCGCCGAGGCCAGTCGCCGACTGTTCGCCGCGGCGTTCGCCGAGGCCAGGAAGCCCGCGGACGACAGCCGCCGCAGCACGCTGCCGATCAGGCGCACGCTCAGCGACACGAGCCACGGACCGAGCACGGCGAGCGCGATGATCAGCAGCATCGCCGCCCCGGCCGCGGCACCCGCCGCGATCTGCCCGCGCACCACGAGCGGCACCGTCGACACCGAGATGCCTGCCGCGGCGAGCACGATGCCGGTGATGATGCGCGGCAGCCCGATCGCCGGAGCACCCGTGGCCGACTCCCGGAGCGCCTCGACCGGGTCGAGCTTCGCGACCCTCGAGGCCGCGATGCGCGCCGCACCCCAGGCGGAGGCGAGCACGAGCAGTACCGCGCCGACCGCGGGAAGAGGGCTGAAGGCGAGGGCGAAGTCGCCGGGGATGACGCCTCCGGTGACGAACGCCGACTGCAGCACGGTCGACAGCAGGTACCCGGGCGCGATACCGAGTAGCGCGGCGACCGCCGACACCCACAGCACCTCGCGGGCCACGAGCGAATGCACCTGCGACGGGCTCGCGCCCACCGCGCGCAGCAGCGCGTAGTCACGGCGGCGCGACTGCACCGACAGCGACAGCGTGCCCGCCACGATGAACATCGCCACGAGGATGCACGTGCCGACGAAGGCGCTGCCGATGGCGACGAGCATCGAACGCGCCGCCCCCGAGTCGAGGAACTCGACGTCGCCGCGGTCATCTCCCGTGCGGGCGACCAGGCCGGGAAAGGCCTCGCGGATCGCGGTGGCCGTCTGCTCGGCGTCATCCCCTGAGACGAAGACGCCCAGCGCCTGCGCGGCACCGTCGTGGGGGTCGAGTTGGTCGATGCGGCGCTCCGTGAGGAACACGTGCGCGCTCCGCTCGGGTGCCGCAGGAGCGGCGACCTCACCGACGACGCGGTACTCCGACGGGATGCCGCCGTGGGCCAGCGTGACCGTGTCGCCCACGGCCTGGCCGCTGCCCGAAGTGACGACGACCTCATCGGCCGCCGCGGGCTCCCGCCCCTCGCGCAGCTCGAAGCCGGTCAGCACCGTGGCCTCCCACGGGTGCGCCTCGACGACGGCGGCTGCGGCGGCACGGGCATCCGCATCCGTACCTGCGCCCTGCAGCACGAGCGGAACGGTCACGTCGGCCACGACGCGGTCGACCCCCGGCAGCGCGGCGATGTCACGCGCCGCGTCGGCGGGCAGCGACGCGCGCTCCCGCAACGGAACGGGGAGGTCCTCCGGCACGTCCACCTGCTGCGGCGCACCCACGACCACATCCACCGCGGCATAGCGTTCGGGGGCGAGCCCGCCGCGCATGCCGGATTCGACGAGCACGCCGAGGCCCGTCACCAGAGCGCTCGCGACGAACACGGCGACCGCGACTCCGACGAAACTCCGACGGTGGTGGCGAAGATCCGCTCGGACGAGTCGACCCAAGCCCAGCGGCCCCGACATCACCACTCCCCCAATGCGCTCATGCGGTCGTTGATCTGCGCGGGGTCGGCGCCGTCGAGGTATCCCGCGAAGGCGCCGTCGGCGAGGAAGATCACGCGATCGGCGTGCGATGCCACGACGGGGTCGTGCGTCACGACCACGACGGTCTGGTTCAGCTCCCGCGCCGTGTGAGCGAGCAGATCGAGCACCTGCTTGCCCGAGCGCGAGTCGAGCGCGCCGGTCGGCTCGTCGCCGAACACCACGTGCGGTCGGGTGATGAGGGCGCGCGCGATCGCCACCCGCTGCTGCTGGCCACCGGAGAGTTCGGAGGGGCGGCGGTGACGGAACTCCGCGAGCCCCACCGCGTCGAGCAGGAAGTCGAGCCACCGCGCCTCGAGGCTCCGGCCGCCGAGTCGCAGCGGGAGGGTGATGTTGTCCTCGACGTTCAGGGCCGGCAGCAGGTTGTACGCCTGGAACACGAAGCCCACGTGGTCGCGCCGGAAGGCCGTGAGCTGACGTGCCTTCAGGCTCGAGATCTCGGTTCCGCCGAGGTGGACGGTGCCGCTGCTGGGCCGGTCGAGTCCCGCAGCACTGTGCAGCAACGTGCTCTTGCCCGAGCCGGAGGGGCCCATGATCGCGGTGAAGGTGCCCTTCGCGATGGCGAGGTTCACGCCGCGGAGGGCGGTGACGCGGCTGGCGCCTGCGCCGTAGGTCTTGACGACGGACTGCAGGCGCAGCGCTTCGGCGGGGCCCGCATCGACGGCGGGGGCGAGTGGTGTGGAGGTCATGATTCGACGCTAGGGACGGCCGATCCGGCATCCCATCCCGCCCGCTGCCGCATCGATGGTGGTGCTGGCTATACCGTGCTCGGCCGACCCCTCCGGCAGACTGTGAGAGTGAAGGACGGACGGATGCGACGCTGGCTGCGCGCCTGGGGATACCTGGCCGTCGAGGCCGGAGTCTCGATCGCGTCCGTGGTGTTCCTCAGCCTCGGGCTCGCGCTGCTCCCCCTCATGATCATCACCGGCGGCGTGCTGCTGATGCCCGAGGCGGTCCGCGGCCTGCACGGGTGGACGGATGTGAACCGCCGCCGCGTCGGTGTCTACCGCGGCGAGGTTCTGCCGCCGATCGGCCATGTGCTGCCGCCCGCCTCGACCATCGACGATCGTCTGCGCTTCGCGTTCTCGCGCGCCACCGGCCGCGACCTGCTGTGGCTGGCGGTGCAGGGGATCCCCGTGTTGTTCCTCTCGCTGCTGACGATCTCGCTCCCGGTAGCAGCGGTCAACTCGCTCGCCATCACCTACTACTGGCAGTTCGCGCCCGCCGACGACCCCGTCAGCTCCGTGTATCCGGTCACGTCGTGGGAGCTCGCGGCGACGATGCCGCTCGTCGCTCTGGCGTATGCGATCCTCGCGGTCTTCCTGATCCCGGCCGTCGCGCGGCTGGTGTCGTTCGTCTCCGCGAAGTTGCTCGCGACTCCCGAGAAGTCGCGCCTCGCCGCCCGAGTCGACGCCCTCACGCTCAGCCGGGCCGCCGCCCTCGACGCGCACGCTGCAGAGCTCCGTCGCATCGAGCGCGACCTGCACGACGGGGCCCAGAACCGCCTGGTGAACGTCGTGATGATGCTCGGGATCGCCGAGCGGGCGCAGGAGACCGGGGGCGACGTGCTCGAACCGCTGCGGCGAGCGCAGGATGCCGCGACCGACGCCCTCGCCGGACTCCGCCGCACCGTGCACGACATCTACCCGCCGATCCTCGACGAGCTCGGGCTGGAAGGCGCGCTGGCCTCGCTCGCCGGGCGCAGCGTCGTTCCCTGCACGATCGAGGCGGCCGATGTCGGACGTGTGCCGGCGGCGGTCGAGTCGGCCAGCTACTTCGTCGTGGCCGAGGCCCTCACCAACGTCAGCAAGTACAGCGCGGCGACACGGGCCTCCGTCGAGGTCGCCCGCGAGGGCGAGGTGCTGCTCATCACGGTCGAGGACGACGGCGAGGGCGGAGCCGCGGAGCGTCCGGGCGGCGGCATCGCCGGCATCCGTCGTCGCATCGAAGCCTTCGAGGGCACGCTGAAGCTCACGAGCCCGGCCGGCGGGCCCACCATCCTGAGAGCGGAGCTGCCATGCGGATCGTGATCGCCGAGGACGACACCCTCCTTCGTGAGGGCCTGGCACTGCTGCTGCGCAGCGAGGGCTTCGACGTGGTGGCCGCGGTCGATAATGCCGAGGGCTTCCTGGAGCGACTCGACGAGGCGGATGCCGCGGTGGTCGACGTGCGGATGCCGCCGACCTTCACGAGCGAGGGGTTGAAGGCCGCGGCCGAGGCGCGCGCCCGCCGACCCGGCTTCCCCGTGCTGGTGCTGTCGGCCTACGTCGAGGACCGCTACGCCGGTGAGCTCCTCGCGGCCGGAGCCGACGGCCTCGGCTACCTGCTCAAGGAGCGCGTGGGCAAGGTCGCCTCGTTCATCGATGCCCTGAACCGCGTGGCCGCCGGGGGCACGGTGATGGACCCCGAGGTCATCTCGCAGCTGATGAGCCGCCGTCGCGCCGACGATCCGGTGCAGACGCTCACCCCGCGCGAGCGCGAGGTGCTCGGGCTCATGGCCGAGGGGCTCGACAACGGCACCATCGCCGGGCGGCTCTTCGTGACCGAGACCGCGGTGAGCAAGCACATCGGCAACATCTTCGGCAAGCTCGGGCTCGCGTCCAGCGACAGCGGGCACCGGCGCGTGCTGGCCGTGCTCGCGTACCTCCGCACCTGACGGCATCCGCCCTGGCGCTCAGGCGCGCTTCGATGCCATGCTGACGGGGATGAAACGCTCCACCAAGATCACCACCGCCGTCGTCGTCGTGGCCGTCGCCGGGCTGTTCGCCGCCGCGGCCCCTGCCGTGGTCAGCGCCGCCCCCGCGGTGTTCGGTGTCGCCTCCTGGGCGTCGGAGCGCCTCGCCGCCGAACCATCGACGGTCCCGACGCCGGCGCCCGAGGATCCGGCCCAAGAGAGCCTCGTCTCCCTCGGCGACGGCATCAGCGTTCCCGCCGGCGGTCCCGGTGACTGCACCACCAATGCGTTCATCAACATCGGGAGCGACGACGGCGAAACGATGCATGCCAAGCTCCTGGGCGAACTCGTCGAGATGGGCGAGTCGGAGCTGGCGAGCGGACCCGTGACCCTCGATGCCGACGGCGAGATCTTCTCCTACGAAGTGCAGGCCGGCGACAGCCTCATCGCGATCGGCGAGCGCTTCTGCGTCGACTACGTCACCGTCGGCAGCTTCAACCATGTGCGCGGCTTTGAGCCGATCGCACCCGGGGACGTCCTCTACCTGCGCCCGGATCCGACGCTTCCGTTCGTCGACATCTACTCGCCGTACAACGCCGAACCCGGGTCGTCGACCATCCCGTACTACGACGGTGTGGCGGCGTTCTCCACCGCCGTCGCCACCGCAGACCTGGGTGCCGCGCGGTTCCTGTGGCAGCGTCTGGAGAAGGACATGCCCCCGGAGACGGCGGCCGTGATCACGCAGGCGCTGAGCGACGATGATCTGTCGCTGCTCCGCCGCATGTTCCCGTAGCAGCGGGCGCTCTTCGCCGCCGGTCCGTCGGCGGTCGTTCCCGCGCGCCCGGCAACCCCTCGCAGATCTCCTCCGAAAAAGTTCGGTATTCGGTGTTGCTAAGTACCGGTACTCAGTGTTACTTTGTACCGGTACCCAGCAACACTGAGTACCAACCGAAACGAAAGGAGGACCTGATGGGCAAGCAGATGACCGAGATGCTCAAGGGCACTCTGGAGGGCATCGTTCTGGCTCTCCTCGCCGAGCAGCCGGCGTACGGGTACGAGATCACCACACGCATCCGCGACCACGGATTCACCGACATCGCCGAGGGCACGATCTACGCACTCCTCGTGCGCATCGAGCAGAAGAACCTCGTCGACGTCGAGAAGGTCCCGAGCGAGAAGGGTCCGCCCCGCAAGGTGTACACCCTGAACGCACAGGGCCGGCAGGAGCTCGAGGAGTTCTGGACCACCTGGAGCTTCCTCAAGACGCACATCGAACAGCTGGAAAAGCGCAACACCGAGAACAAGGAGAACTGACCATGGCCGCGAAGTGGATCGAAGCGATCACCGGATCCCTCGAAGAGAAGAAGCTCTACAAGCAGGCGCAGGCCCGCGTCAACGCCCTCCCCGAGCCGTACCGCGAGGTCGCGAAGGCGCAGCAGCGCTACAACATGTACTACGGCGGAGTCACCGATGGCGACACCATCGTGAAGATGTTCCTCGACATCGCCGACCTGTGGGAGCGCGCCGCGCTCGACGGCACCCCCGTCTCCGCGATCGTCGGCGACGACCCCGTGGAGTTCGCCGAGAACTACGCCGCCGCGTACGGCGGACGCCAGTGGATCGACAAGGAGCGCGCGCGCCTCATCAAGGCGTTCGACGACGCGAAGAAGAAGGAGGAGTCATGACCAACGCAGCCATCTCGGTGCGCGGCATCGAGAAGTCCTACAAAGATCTGCACGTGCTGCGCGGCGTCGACTTCGAGGTCGAGAAGGGCAGCATCTTCGCCCTCCTCGGCTCGAACGGCGCCGGCAAGACCACGGTGGTGCGCATCCTCTCCACCCTGCTGAAGGCGGATGCCGGCACGGCGACCGTGCAGGGTGTCGATGTCGCCGCGAACCCCGTCGGCGTCCGCGAGGTGATCAGCCTCACCGGGCAGTTCGCCGCGGTCGACGAGATCCTCACCGGACGCGAGAACCTCGTGCTCGTCGCAAAGCTGCGGCACCTGCCCGACGCCGGGAACATCGCCGACGACCTGCTGGCGAAGTTCCGCCTGACGGATGCCGGAGCCCGCAAGGCCGGCACCTACTCCGGCGGCATGCGTCGCCGGCTCGACATCGCGATGAGCCTGGTCGGCCACCCCGAGGTCATCTACCTCGACGAGCCGACCACCGGCCTCGACCCCGAAGCCCGCATCGAGGTGTGGGACGTGGTCAAGGAACTCGCGAACACCGGCACCACGGTGCTGCTCACCACGCAGTACCTCGACGAGGCGGAGCAGCTGGCCGACCGCATCGCGATCCTGCACGAGGGCCGCATCATCGCCAACGACACGCTGGCCGGCCTCAAGCGCCTGCTGCCGGCCGCCAAGGTCGAGTACGTCGAGAAGCAGCCCACCCTCGAGGAGATCTTCCTCACCCTCATCGGCCCCCGGGCCCCCGGAAAGGAGAACGCAGCATGAGCACGCACTTCGCCGCCGATACGGCGACACTCACCGGCCGCTCCATGCGGCACATCTTCCGCAGCCCCGACACGATCATCACCACGGCGGTCACCCCGATCGCGCTGATGCTCCTGTTCGTCTACGTCTTCGGCGGAGCCCTGCAGCAGAGCACGGGCGCCGAGAACTACGTGAACTACCTGCTCCCCGGCATCCTGCTGATCGCGGTCGCATCCGGCATCGCGTACACGGCGTTCCGACTCTTCAACGACCTGCAGAGCGGAATCTTCGAGCGGTTCCACTCGATGCCGATCGCCCGATCGAGCGTGCTGTGGGCCCACGTGCTGACGTCACTGACGGCGAATGCCATCACCCTGGCGATCATCTTCGGCGTCGGATTCCTGATGGGGTTCCGCACCGGGGCGAGCCCGCTCGCCTGGCTCGGAGTCATCGGCATCCTGCTGCTGTTCACCCTCGCCCTCACGTGGCTCGCGATCATCGCGGGGCTCAGCGCGAAGACGATCGACGGGGCGACCGCGTTCTCGTACCCGCTGATCTTCCTGCCGTTCATCAGCTCGGCCTTCGTGCCGACCGAGACGATGCCGGGACCGGTGCAGTGGTTCGCCGAGAACCAGCCCGTCACCTCGATCGTCAACACCATCCAGGCGCTGTTCGCCGAACAGCCCGTCGGCGACGACATCTGGGTCGCCCTCGCCTGGTGCGTCGGCATCCTCGTGGTCGCCTACGTGTTCGCGATCATCGCCTACCGGAAGAAGGTCAGCTGATCTTCGCCCAGCGAGACGGGACGCTCCGACCGGGTCACTCGACCCGGCCGGGGCGTTTCGCCGCGCTCGGCTGCGGTTCGGCGTTGCGCGTCGCGCGTTGTGAAGGAGATCTCACGATCTGAAGGAGCTGTTTACGGAAAGGCTCCTTCGAAGCGTGAGATCTCCTTCGCGTCAGGCGGGCGCCGGGTACGCGGCAACGATGAGCACATGAGCGACGGTGATGGCCACGAGGCTCAGACCGATCGCCACACCACCGATCACGTGCGGCGATCTCCTCTTGACGAGTGCGATGACGAGCAGGGCGAGGTGTGCGACGAGGATGACGATGAGTGCCACCCTCAGACCGTCGATCGCCATGTTGGCGACATCGTCCCTGCAGGAAGATGCACACCCATCCATTCGCATCGCAGTGAGATAGACGAGAAGGATGCCCCCGCAGGCAACTACGATCTGAGCCAACGCCCAGAGCCCCGCGGCGACGTAACGTCGCCGCGGCATGCGCTGGATCGGCCCCCACTGGCTCGTCTCGGTCATGAGAAGTCAGTCATCATGTGTCGGACAAACGCTCGCGGATCGGACATGTAGCCCTTATAGGAGCTATGGATCTGGTTGTCAATCGGCGCCCCGGCCCGGCAAGCCCAGTCCTTGGCGCCGCGCTCGGCGGGAGTCGCTTGATCCGAGCCACGTGTTCTGAAGGAGATCTCCTGTTCTGAAGGAGCCGTGTGCGGAAAGGTTCCTTCGAAGCGTGAGATCTCCTTCGCGTTGGGTGGGCGGGACGGATGCTGCACGAAGCGGGTAGGGATACCCGCTCACCGCAGCCCGAACGGACCGAGCACCACGCGGCGGCGGCTCCGCACCCACACCACACCATCTGTGCGCTTCTCCGCACGGGTGGCGAAGCGGTAGCGGTAGGAAACGGCCCGGACCCACCGCGGCCGCTCGCCGTCGAAGGGATCGACCCGGATCAGCGCGAGTGTCGGAGCATCCGCTTCGAGCAGTCGGACGAGGAACGCCGTGAACCAGTCGTCGAACGAGTGCCCGAGCGGCAGGAACCACATCAGCCAGTCGAGGCGCAGGTGATACGGCGCGAACTGCCGCGGCATCCGTCGCACGTCCCCGGGCTTGCCCCGGAACTCATACTCCCGCCACTCGACGCCCTCCTCATCGGCTGACCCCTCGACGACGATCTCGATGCGCTCCTTCGTGACCGTGCCGAAGGCGCCGTAGGCGTTGGCGAGCTGCCAGCGGTTGAAGCTCGCGTTCATGAGCTGCCGCCGCGCGAACAGGTTGCGCATCGCCGGCGCGCTCACCACGACGTACAGCAGCCCGACGCCCGAGGTGATGATCACCCAGAAGAGCGGGAGGCCGGAGAGGACCCACGGCGCGTCGGTCGGCGGCGCGACCTCGGCCGCCCCCACCCCCGGCAGCCCGATCACCGAGAAGGCGATGACCATCGTCGCCCAGTTCAGCCACGCGAAGTTCCCCGTGAGCACCAGCCAGGCCTGCGTCAGGATCACGATGGATGCCGCGACCGCGCCCACGATCTGCGGCACCGGGCCATCCACCCACAGCGACAGCAACGGCGCGAACAGGAAGAACGGCACCACGAGCTGCGCGAAGTGGTTGCCCACCACCTCGCCACGGTGGAACCAGCGCGGCAGCAGATGCGCCTGCCGACTGAGCGGAGCCGGCATCGGCTGTGTCTCGTGGTGGTATGTGAGGGCCGTCAGATCACGCCACTCGCGGCCACCGCGGATCTTGATCATCCCGGCACCGAACTCCAGCCGGAACACCAGCCACCAGAACAGCACGATCACGACCGTGGGCGGCGGCTGATCGTTCGAGCCGAGGAAAGCCGCGAGGAACCCGGCCTCCAGCAGCAGCATCTCCCAGCCGAACGAGTAGAAGGTCTGCCCGATGCTGACGATCGACATGTAGCCGAGCCACAGTGCAAGGAAGCAGAGCATCGGCACCCACGGCGGACCCCACTGCGGAATGCCCACGACGAGTACGGCCGCGACCACGATCCCCACCACGCACAGCGCGACCAGCCGGCGATCGGAGTAGCGGATGCGCGAGAACAGGGTCGGATGCAGCATCCGCCGCCGCTCCGCCTTCTGGCCGACCCACTCGAGGAGGGCCGGCGCCGGGAGCAGACCGTGCTCACCGAGCAGCGGTCGAAACTGGTTCAGGCTCGACACGAACGCGACGAGGTACAGCGCCGCGATGCCCCGCTGCAGCACCTCGCGCGCGAACCCGAAGTCGACCGCCGCGAACCCGTCCACGCCCACAGGCTACGCCGCCGGTATCCGCGGGGAAGGGGGCTTGCGCACGGGTCCCCCTCACGCAATGAAGGAGATCTCACCCGACGAAGGAGCCCCTGCGCGAACAGGGCCTTCGAAGGGTGAGATCTCCTTCGTATCGCGTGCCGACTCCGAGCGGATGCTGCGCCTCAGAGCCGGTGTGAGCTCAGGTCAGCTGGTGACGGTCCAGTCGAACTGGTCGCCGTACTCCTCGAGCCATGCGTCGACGGCATCCGCTTCCTTGCCCTCGCCGTACTCGTTGACCACGAGGTCTTCGAGCGCACCGTACTGCTCGTCGTCGAGCTTGATCTGCTCGATCAGCTCAGCCGCCTCGGGGAACTCCTCGGCGAAGCCCTTGGTGCCCAGGAAGTGCAGGCCCTCGGCCTTGCCCATGGCGCCCTTGGGGTCTTCGAGGTCCTTCACGGGGAAGGCGTCGTTGGCCCAGAACGGACGCCACAGCGTGACGACGATGTCTTCCTGCTTGTCGGTCGCGGTCTTCAGCTCGGTGAGCATGGCCGCGGTCGACGAGGTGACGAGCTCGTACTCGCTGTCGAGTCCGTACTCGGGCATCATCTTCTGGGTCTGGGCGGTGAGGCCGGCACCCGGCTCGATCCCGTAGATCTTGCCGTCGAAGTCGGCCGCCTTGCCCTTGAGGTCCTCGATCGAGGTGAGCTCCGAGTACTCCGGCACCGCGAGGGTGAGCTTGGCGTTCTCGTAGTACTTGCCCAGGTCTTCGATGTCGTCGCCGTACTTCTCCATGTACTCGGCGTGCGTGAGCTCGGGCCAGGCCGACGGGTACATGTCGACGTCACCCTGCGCGAGACCCGTGTACAGCGGGCCCGCCTCGGTGAGGGTCTTCATCTCGACCGTGTAGCCGATCTTCTCGAGCTGGTCCTGCAGCAGGTACGCGGTGCTCAGGCCGTCGGTCCACGAGGGCAGGAAGCCCAGGGTGATGGTGCCCTTGTCGTCGGCGTTGCTATCGCCGCCGCCCGTGCCGCCGGCGCCATCGCTGCTGCAACCCGCGAGGGTGAGCGCCGCTGCGGCGCCGAGGGCGGTGATCGCGAGGATCTTCTTCTTCATGTGATTTCTCTCTCTCAGTTCCGTATGGGTGTTGTTCCGTAGGGGTGAAACTCAGTGCACGAGTGCCGAGTCGGCATCCTGCGCCGAGGGCGCCTCGGCTGCGGGGGCGGATGCTGCTCCGCCACCGCCGCCGTGCGGCTTGCGGCGCCGCTCGATCATGCCGAGCAGCGACGAGCGGTTCTCGCCCGGGGCGCCCAGTGCGGCGGTGACCCGATCGAGGAAGACGGCGATCAGCACGACACCGAGACCGGCCTCGACACCCTTAGGGATGTTGATCGTCGAGATCGCCTCGACCACCATCTTCCCGAGGCCGTCGGCACCCGCCATTCCGGCGATGACCGCCATCGACAGGGCGAGCATGATGACCTGGTTGACGCCGGCCATGATGGTCGGCATCGCGAGCGGGAGCTGGATGCCGCGCAGGATCTGCCCCGGCTTGGCGCCGAACGCGTGCCCGGCTTCGACGGTCTCAGAGTCGACGCCGCGGATGCCGAGCTCGGTCAGACGCACGCCCGGGGGCAGCGCGAAGATCACGGTGGCGACGAGTCCGGGGACCACGCCGATGCCGAAGAAGACGATCGCCGGGATCAGGTACACGAACGCCGGCATGGTCTGCATGAAGTCGAGCACCGGCTTCAGCACGGCCCGCACGGTCGAGTTGCGCGCCGACCAGATGCCGAGCGGCACCGCGATCAGCACGGCGATGATGGCGGCGACGAGCACGAGTGCGAGCGTCTGCATCGCGGGCACCCAGAGGTCCATCCCGACGATCAGCCCGAACGACACGATGGTTCCGATGGCGAGCTGCCACGAACGCACGATCCAGGCGATGAGCGCGGCGATCACGATGATGACCGCGAAACTCGGCGTGAGCAGGATGCTCGTGAGCCCCTCGACGAGGAAGCTCATCACGAACGAGATGACGTCGAGCAGACCGTCGAGGTTGTCCTTGATCCAGTCGACGCCGGATTCGATCCAAATCCCTACGGGGATGCGGAAGCCGTCCATCAGCGCACCTCCTCCGTGGTCGGGGCATCGGCCGGGTCGGCGGTCCACCCGTCATCGAGCACCGCATCGATCTCTGCCTGCGGCATCGGCATCATCGGCAGGGTGATCTCCTCGGTCGCTCCGGGGCCGGGGCCCAGGGCGGCGAGCAGCGTCACACGCGGTATCACACCCGCCAGACGCCCCTCGGCATCCGTCACGGCCAGCGGCAGCGGGGACTCGACGGCGGGCACGAACAGGTTCATCAGCACCTCGTCCTCGCGCACGCTCTGCGGCACGGGCTTGATGATGGAGTCGAGGGTGGTGGCGCCCTGGCGCACGAGCTTGACCGCGTCGCGGTCGGTCACGACACCCACGAGCTGGCGGTCACGGCCGACGACGTAGGTCGCCGACATGTAGGCGTCGCGCATCTGGCGGAGCGCGGTGCGCGGACCGGCGGTGTGCGGCACGACGGGGCGCGGGCGCTCCATCACGTTCGCGGCGGTGAGCACACGGGCGCGGTCGACGTCCTGCACGAACTGCTCGACGTAGTCGTTGGCCGGGTCCATCAGGATGTCCTCGGGCGTGCCGATCTGCACGATGCGGCCGTCGCGCATCACGGCGATCCGATCACCGAGGAACATGGCCTCATTGAGGTCGTGCGTGATGAACACGATCGTCTTCTGGAGCTTCTGCTGCAGCTCGAGCAGCTGCTCCTGCATCTCGCGGCGGATCAGCGGGTCGAGCGCGCTGAACGCCTCGTCCATGAGCAGGATGTCGCTGTCGGCGGCGAGCGCACGGGCGATTCCGACGCGCTGCTGCATTCCGCCGGAGAGCTCGGAGGGAAGCTTCTCGCCCTGACCTTCGAGTCCGACCAGCGAGAGGATCTCCTCGGCCTTGGCCAGGCGCTCGGCCTTCGAGGCCCCCTTGAGCTCGAGCGGATAGGCGACGTTCGCGGCGACCGTGCGGTGCGGCAGCAGAGCGAAGTGCTGGAATACCATCGAAATGCGGTCGCGACGGATCTCGCGGAGCCTCGAGGCGGGGATGCCGGTGATCGGGTCGCCGTTCACCGTGACGGTGCCCGACGTGACGTCATGCAGCCCGTTGAGCATGCGGATGATGGTGGACTTGCCCGATCCGGACAGGCCCATGATGACGAAGATCTCACCGCGGTTCACGGTGAAGCTGGCGTCGATGACCGCCGCGGTCCCCGCATCGGCGACGGCCGTGCGACTCTCTCCGGCCTTCAGACGGCGGACGGCGGTGCTCGGATTCTTACCGAAAACCTTGTATAGATTGCGCGCTTCGAGAGCGATTTCGGACACGTTTCCCCCGCGGCTCGCCTTCGGGTGGCTGAGCCTGCTTCGGTTACGCCCGGGTGAGGCTCTCGGGGCCGTTCGACATGATCGCTGTGGCGGCACAGACGGCGGATTTCGGATCCGCCGCGATAGAGCATCGACCGTACGCCCACGCCTCTTCGCAGCACAGCTCATCGAAAGAAGGACGTGACCGCGGACTGGTCTTCGGACCGTCAGGCCCGCATTCCAACGTAACGAAATGGCCGATCAGGGGCAAATCCTGGGTCGGCCGGCAGTGCGAATTTCAGCGGCTGACCGGGGGATTGCACGGGGGTTCAACAATCCCCACCGAGACCGTTTCGAGGTCAGGATCGACGTGATTCGGAGCTGCGGATGCTGCGCGTCACGGTGAACTTCGGGGTGCGCGACAGCTGTTCCGTGGTACCGATCAGACGGGTGAGTTCGGCCCGATAGCCGAGCGAGGAGTTGTACACCGTGAAGAGTTCTCCCCCGGGTCGGAGCACGCGCGCGGCGGCCTCGAACAGACGGGTCGCGGCACCCGTGTGCACACTCGTTCCGAGGTGGAAAGGCGGGTTCAACAGCACGACGTCGACACTCGCGTCCGGGATCTCGGAGGCCGCGTCGTCGTGCGTGACCGTGATGCGGCCGGCGACCCCGTTCGCGGCAGCCGTCGCGCGGGCCGAGGCCACTGCCGCAGCCGACCGATCGGTCGCGATGACCTGCGCCTCGGGATGGGCGAGTGCATACGAGACAGCGAGTGCGCCGGTGCCGCAGCCGAGGTCGAGCACGCGGGATACGGAGCCTCCGCCCCGGGAGCCGAGCACCTCGAGCAGCACGCGGGTGCCGATGTCGAGGCGGGCGCCGGCGAACGCCCCGCCGTGCGCGACCAGAGTCAGCCCGTCGTGCTGCGCAGCGACGGGGAACGGCGGATCGGCGGGCACAGGACGAGCGTCGGAGACCTCGATCAGCCGGGACTTCCGCTCGGCACGCTGGGGCTGCACGTGCGCGAAGCTGCGCCCGAGCACCTCGTTCTGCGCGAGCGTCATGTGCTTCACACGGCCGCCGGCGACGAGCACCACATCGGATGCGCTCCAGCGGGCCACGGCATCCGCGATCTCCTCGAGCTCCGCGAGCGACTTCGGCAGCTGCAGCAGCACGAGCCGTGCACCGGAGAGCAGCTCCGCATCGAGCTCATGCGCGGTGAAGCCGGCGAGCCCGAGATCCTCGGCATTGCGCTCCAGTGCACGACGGCCGGTCGCGAGATCTTGATGCACGCGGATGCCGTGCCGCCCGGCATCCGTCAGAGCCAGCGTGATCGCGCCGTATTCGTCACCGATCACGACGGTTTCGGAGCCCGGGATGTCGAGGGAGAGCGCCCGCTCGACGAGCAGCAGATCGGTCGCGTCATGGGCCTGGAGGTTGTCCGCCTCGACGTCGGGCCACCGGCGCAGGCGACTGTAGGGGAACTCCGGCACCAGCCCACTGTACGCGGGCGTCCGCCTGCACACGCCCGGGGTTGACACCGGACGGGTTCCATGGTTACTTAGTCGAGTAAGTAACCCACTAACCCACCGGAGGACTCGTGATCGAAGAAGGCAAGCCGCTCTTCCTCCAGATCGCCGAGCAGATCGAGGACTCGATCGTCGACGGCTCACTCGCCGAGGAGGCACAGGCCCCTTCGACGAACGAGCTCGCCGCGTTCTACCGGATCAACCCCGCAACCGCAGCGAAGGGAGTCGCCATGCTCACCGACAAGGGAGTGCTCTACAAGCGCCGAGGCATCGGCATGTTCGTCGCCGACGGGGCGAGGGAAGTCCTCCTCGGCGAGCGCCGCGCGCTGTTCGCCGACCGCTACATCGATCCACTCCTCGCCGAGGCCCGCACCCTGGGTCTCGGCGCCGAAGACCTCGCGGCACTGCTCCGGCAGCGCGCCGCACTCACCACCGACGCAGAAGGGAAGAACCCCGCATGACCGCCGTCATCGAGGTGCAGAACCTCAACAAGCGCTACAAGGAGAAGCGAGCGCTCGACAACGTCTCGCTCAGCATCGAAGGCAACGCCATCTACGGCCTTCTCGGTCGCAACGGCGCCGGCAAGACCACCCTCATGTCGATCCTCACCGCCCAGAACTTCGAGTCCTCGGGCTCGGTCCGGGTGTTCGGCGAGCACCCGTACGAGAACGCGCACGTGCTCGGCCGGATCTGCTTCGTCCGGGAGAGCCAGAAGTACCCGGACGACGCCTACCCGAAGCACGCGTTCAAGGCTGCGAGCCTGTTCTTCCCCCACTGGGATCAGGCGTTCGCCGACGAGCTCATCGCGGAGTTCCAGCTGCCGATGAAGCAGACGATCAAGAAGCTCTCCCGCGGCCAGCTCTCCGCGGTGGGCGTGATCATCGGACTCGCCTCGCGCGCCGAGATCACCTTCTTCGACGAGCCCTACCTCGGACTCGACGCGGTCGCCCGGCAGATCTTCTACGACCGACTGGTCGAGGACTACGCCGAGCACCCGCGCACGATCATCCTGTCGTCGCACCTGATCGACGAGGTCTCCAACCTCATCGAGAAGGTCATCGTGATCGACAACGGCCAGATCATCCTGAACGAAGACACGGATGCCGTCCGCGAACGCGCCGTCACCATCGTGGGCGAGGCCGCCAAGGTCGACGCCTGGGTCGCGGGCCGAGAGGTGCTCCACCGCGAGGCTCTCGGGCGCGTGGCATCCGTCACCGTGCTCGGCCGTTTCAGTGCAGAGGAGCGGGCCGAGGTCACGGCATCCGGCCTGGATCTCGCTCCGGTCTCGCTGCAGCAGCTCGTCGTCCGTCTCACCCAGAAGGCGGAGGCCCACTCCGCCACGAATGACTCCGGCGCGAAAGAGGAGGTCCGCTGATGCGACGCACAGTCAACGTCATCCGCCTGCAGCTGATCAACAAGGGCACCTTCGTCTGGTACCCGCTGATCATCCTCGCCGCAGCGGTGGTGATCTCGGTCCTCATCTACGCGATGATCCCGGTCGACACCCCGAAGTACGGCGGCGGCGGTCAGGCTCCGCTCTGGTACTTCTTCGCCATCGGGATGTCGGCGATGACGCTCACCTTCCCGTTCTCGCAGGCGATGAGCATCACCCGCAGGGAGTTCTTCTTCGGCACGCTGCTCACCGCGATACTCGGCAGCGCGATCATGGGCGTACTGTTCCTCATCGGAGGCGGCATCGAGGTGGCCACCGACGGATACGGCATCAACGGCTACGTCTTCTACCTGCCGTGGCTGTGGGATGCGGGTCCGGGCGGCGCCTTCGTGGTCTACTTCACCCTCGCGCTGTTCTTCTTCGTGCTCGGCTTCACCGGCGCGACGATCTACAAGAGCTGGGGACAGCTGGTGCTCATCATCGTGGGCATCGCGCTCTCCCTGGTGCTGCTCGGCCTGGTGTTCCTGGTGACGCGGCTCGACCTCTGGTCGCACGTCGGCGCGGGGATCATGGACCTCGGCGCGCTCGGTCTCGCACTCTGGGGCCTCCTCGCCACCGCGGTGCTCACGGGCGTCTCGTTCCTCGCCTTCCGGAGGACCATCCCGTAAGCGCACCTCCGCCCGCCGCACCTCTCGACGCCGGTCACCCTCCCTGGGGTGGCCGGCGTCGTCGCGTCTGCGCGCTACCGGTACCCGGCCGAGGAAGCAACCCGCTCGTCGGCCGCGCACCGGGCGCATACGCTCGCGGAATCACCGGCACCACGCCCCACCCGCACGCGCCGAAAGAGAGGATGCCGTGACGCAGAGCCAGCCTCGATTCCGCGCACGCCGCGCAGGCATCGCACACGCCCTCCGCGAAGCCGTCCTCCCCGCACGCCTGCTGCTCGTCGCGAAGACGATGCTCGCGGTCGGTCTCGCCTGGCTGATCGCTCCGCACATGCCGGGGGTCACCGACGAGTACCCCTACTACGCCCCGCTCGGGGCACTGTTGAGCATGTACCCCACGCTGATGGGGTCGGCGAAGTCGAGCTTCCAGACGCTGCTCGGGCTCGCCGCCGGCATCGGCCTCGCCACGGTGGTGGTGCTCACGGTGGGGCCCACGTGGTGGACCATCCCGCTCGTCGTGGGTGTGGGAGTGCTCGTCTCCGGAACGGGCTGGTTCGGTGCCGGACGCGAATACATCCCGATGGCCGCGATGTTCGTGCTGATCATCGGCGGACAGAACGCCGACGAGTACTCCCTCGGATACCTCACGCAGACCGCGGTCGGGATCGTCATCGGCCTCGTGGTCAACGTCCTGATCGCGCCCGCACCGCTCACCGGAGTGGCGGCGGCGCGCCTGGGGGCCTTCCGCGAGCAGCTGGCCCGGCATCTCGACGACATCGGATCGGCGGTCTCCGAGTCCTGGCCGCCGGAGCACGAGCAGTGGGCCGACGACGCGGCCTCCCTCGCCGACACCGCAGGTGAGTTGCGGGCAGCGCTCGCGGAGGCCGACGAGAGCCGACGGGGCAATCCCCGGGCGAAGGGCCACCGATCGCGGATGCAGCAGAGCCACGAGGAGCTCGCGGCACTCGACCGGATCGCGCACCTCATCCGCGACATCTCGGACGAGATCGCCGACACCATCTGGGACCGGCCGGCCGGCATCGCTCTCGACCCCGCACTGCCCGAGCCGCTGTCCGCCGCGTGTCACGCCGTGGCGGAGGTGATCGCGCGCGGCGACGCCTCGACCCCGGAAGACCATCGCATCCGCGGCGAGGCCGCCCGTGCGACGCGGCTCCTCCTCGAGATGGTCGACAGCCGCACCGTCGATGTGCGTCGTTCGATGGGCCCCGGGGTGCTCACCGCGATGCACCTGCGCCGCATCCTGATCCTCAGTGGAAGCCCGTCGACGGACGACTGATCCCGGACCGCGTCAGATGGTGTCGTCGGCGGCGATCACGTCCACCTGCCAGTAGCGGCCGTCGGGGTCGGCACTGTCGTGCGCGTCATCGGCGGCGCTCAGCACATCGTTGATCTTCACCATCGCGTCGTCGAACTCGGACTCGGTCAACCGGATCGTCCTCTGGGTGAAGGCGGCGTGCACCTCGGTCGTGCGTCCGGCGACGTACTCGGGGGTCCAGGCGGTCACCCGGCGCATCAGATCGTGATGGTCCTCCACCAGCGCGGCGATCACCGCGGTCCCGAGCTCCTCGTCGGCCACGGGGCTGTCCGGGCCGCCCACGTTGAGGGGACCCTTGTGCCCGGTCCAGACACGATCACGCCGGTCGCGGGCCTGCTCGGGCGCCTCTTCGATGAGACCGGCATCGGCGAGTGCGCGCAGGTGGAAGCTCGCGCTGTTGGCCGGCACCCCGAGCTCGGCGGCGATGTCCGCCGCTCGCAGGAAGTCTCGCCGCGAGAACAGGCGGATCATCTGTCGACGCAGCGGGTGGGAGTAGGCCTTGAGCATGGCCGAGGTCATCCAGACGGGATCGTCGCCCTTGCTCTCGCTGGTGTCGGCTGCCATGCCCTGATCCTACCCGCACCCAAAATTGCGCAATAGAACTTGCGCAATTGTTCTTGCGCAACTACTCTCGACGCATGACCACCCTCACCGAGTCGCATCGCCTGTGGCACAACGGCCGCTACCTCACCTGGTTGCTGAGCGACACGAGCAAGGGCCTCGCGGCAGCGCTCTTCGGGTTCGCGATCCCGCTGCTCGCGCTCATCGTGACGAACGATCCCGCTCAGGCCGGAATCATCGGCGCGGCCGGAATGATCGCCCGCCTGCTCATGACCCTCGCCGGCGGGGTTCTCGCCGACCGTCACCGCCGCATCGCGCTGATGCTGCTCGGATCGCTCATCGGCATCGTGCTGGCGGGGGCCTTCACCCTGCTCGCCCTCGGTGACGCGATGACCTTCGGTTCGCTGCTGGTGATCGACATCCTCCTCGCCGCCCGCAGCGGACTCTTCGACGTCGCCGGCGAGAGCGCGATCAAGGAGATCGTCCCCGACGACGCGATGGGTCGCGCGCAGGCCGCGAACCAGGGTCGCGATGCCGCCCTCCAGCTCGCGGGCGGCCCGCTCGGCGGCCTGCTCCTCGGCATCGGCGGCTGGGCGGTCGGCGTCGTCATGACCCTCTGCCACGCGATCGCCGCCCTGACCGCCTGGATGCTGGGGCGCCAGGCGCGTCGTGCCGGGGTGGTCGACACCGGAGCAGCCGGCGAAAACGGAGACGACCCGGACGACCCGCGGCGCGTGGTGGCAGAACACGCCGTCGCCGCGACGGATGACCTGGGTTTCGGCACCTCTGCGTCGGCCGCCCCCGCGAAGCGGAACGCCTGGGCGGAGCTGCGAGAGGCGTTCGCCTGGCTGCTCTCCCGGCCCGACCTCGGCGGCGTCCTGCTCATCACCACGGTCGTGAACCTCGGGTTCAACGCCGCGATCACCACCGTCATCTACTCGCTGCAGCAGGACGGCCACTCCGAGCTCCTGATCGGCACGCTGAGCGCATCGATCGGGGCGGTGATGCTCGTCGGCGCCGTGTGCGCCCCCCTGCTCGTCCCCCGCATCAAGGCCGGGATCCTGACGATCGCCGGGCTCTCGGTCGCGACCGTCGGGGTGATGGCGCTCACGATGGTCACGACACCCTGGGCGATCGCCGTCGTGCTCGGCGCCTCGGTGCTGCTGGTGCCCGCGCTCAACGCCGGGATGATGGGCTACTTCATGGTGGCGACGCCGACGCACCTGCTCGGCCGTGCCAACAGCGCCGCGGGAGTGCTCGGCATGGGGGCGATGCCGCTCGCGCCCCTCATCGCCGGCTTCGGTCTCGCCTGGATCGGGCGGGAATGGACGCTGCTGCTCTGCGCCGCGCTGTGCCTGGCATCCGTGGCTCTGGCCGTCGGCAATCGGGCACTGCGCGCGCTGCCGGTCGAGTCGCGGTGGGCCGCGCATGCGAAGGAGTTCGAGTCGGCCTGACCCGCTCCCGGAAGAGGTGCGGCGCTAGAGGGCGCCGGTCAGCGCCGCGACGCCGGCGAGCACCGAGACCAGTGCGAGCACCAGGGCGATCGCGATGAGGACGGCGTGCACCTTGAGGAATGCGGTGGCCTTGCCGTTCTCGTCGCGCGCACGCGGATCGTGGGCGACGCGCTTGTAGAACTGCGGCCAGACGACGGCGTTGAAGGCGGCGTTGAGGAAGAGCACGACGGAGAGGACGATCACCCCTCAACGCTATCGAGGTCCGCCCCCACGCCCGACCGCCGGACGAGCGCGGAATTACTGGATGAAGTCATGTATCAGAAACCTCTTGCCGTGCTCCTGGTAGGTGTGATCACAATGGGCTTCATGATCGACGGCGCACCCGGCGCCGCTCTCGATCCTGCTTCGGATGACGGGCGCGCACGCTGGGAGCGCGCCGCGGATCTGTTCGGCGCATGGCGCGAGGGCGATGGCCGCGCGATGGACGAGCTCGTACGACTGATGACCCCCGTGCTCTGGCATGTGGTGCGCGCGTACGGGCTCGAACGCACGCTCGCGGAAGACGTGGTGCAGACCACCTGGCTGCAGCTCGTGCGCGGCCACGGTTCGATCAGCGACCCGCGGGCGGTGTCGGCCTGGCTCACGACCACCGCCCGGCGCGAGGCCTGGAAGGTCGCCAAGGCGCACGGCAAGATCGACACGACCGTCGACGACGACCTCGATGCTCTCCTTCCCGAGCAGGCTTCGGCCGAGGAGCACGCGACGCTCGGCGACGAGAACCGACGGCTGTGGACGGCCGTGCGCCGCCTCAACGAACGGTGCCAAAAGCTCCTGCGCGTGATCGCCTTCGAAGACCGGCCCGACTATGCGCGCATCGCGAGCGACCTCGCGATGCCCATCGGAAGCATCGGCCCGACGCGCAATCGCTGCCTGGCCAAGCTCCGCGCGCTGCTGGACGCACCGCCGACCGCCCAGGCGGGGGGATTCGCATGAGCGCTCACGAGGACGCCGAGATGTTCGCACGCCTCCGCACGCTCTGGAGCGACGTCGACCCCGTGCCCGCGGGCTTGATCGACCGCATGGTCGCCGCCGTCGCCGCCGACGGACTGAACCGCGAGTACGCGCTGCTCACCCTCGTCGAGGGGCAGTTCGGCGCCGTGCGGGGCGAGGCGGATGCGCTCACCCTGCAGTTCAGCGACGGCACCACCAGCATCCTGCTGCACGTGACGACCACCACATCCGGCCGCCGCCGCGTCGACGGCTGGGTCGACACCGGCGCCGCGGAGGTCTTCCTCACCCAGGGCGAGAAGACGATCTCCGCCGCTCCGGAGGAGACCGGACGCTTCGCGTTCGACGAGGTGCCACCCGGTCTCACGCGCGTGCGCCTGGCGACCGCGATCGGGGACGAGACGCGCACGCTCGCGACCCCGCAGTTCGAGCTGTGACCACGGGCACCGCCCGTCGATGAAGCCGCGGGGCGACCCGCACCGAGAGGATGACGATGGAGCAGCCCAAGGGATGGACCTGGCAGGACCGCGCGGAGGGATCGATCCGCCGGGGAACGGCCCTCGATCCGAGCACGGAGCCGGTGGACGGCATCCGCGCCTTTCCGACCGCCTACCTGCCGGAGCGACTGCTGATCACCCGAACGCTCGGCGACGAGGAAGCCTACGACCAGGAGGTACGGACGCTGCGCGATGCGGCGGACACCTTCGGGTGGCAGCTCGAGGAAGAGCGCGGAGCGCGACGGATCGGCGACGGCGAGCTGGTTCCGGGCGTCGCCGGGTTCCAGCGCCTGCTGTTGACGACCCCCGTCGAGCCGGTGGGCGGCGAGGCCCCGTTCTCGCCCGACGCCTGGCGGGTGCTCCAGCGTGCCCGGCGCATGTCGCACTCGCCCATGCCGCGCACGAGCCTGGACCACGTGCTGTCCATCGATCCGGTCGGGCTCAACCCGTTCACCCGGACCAATCCCTTCACGCGGACCAACCCGTTCACCCGGACCAACCCGGTGCGCGGTGAGGGCGCCGCGGGCAGCGACGACTACCTCGAGCCCGGGAGGGGCGCACGACAGCCGGTGACCTGGCTGGGCCCGGCTCCCGTGCGCGCACCGGCGCCGAAGCGCGGGCGGCGACCCGTCGTCGCGGTGCTCGACACGGGATGCGGCGAGCACGCCTGGCTTCCCGACGACATCGTCACCCGGCATGTCGACCTCGACGGCGTGCCCGTGGGCCTGACGGACGACGCCGACCCGGAACGCTACCCCGACCTGTACGGACAGCTCGACGGCGCGATCGACGCGGTCGCCGGCCACGGCACGTTCATCGCGGGGCTCGTGCGACAGGCGGCTCCGGATGCCGACATCCTCTCCATCCGCGTGGCGGGCGCACTGGGCGTGGTCGACGAGAGCACCCTGCTCGACACGCTCGCGCAGGTCGTCACGCTGCTGATCCGGCACCGCGAGGACCCGACGACGGGCTTCCCGATCGACGTGCTGAACCTGTCCCTGAGCTACTACCACGAGACTCCGGTCGACAAGATGTTCAGCCTCACGCTGCACCAGCTGCTGGCCAAGGCCCGCGAGCTCGGCTGCGTGGTCGTGTGCTCGGCGGGCAACGACGCCATCGATCGGCCCTCGTTCCCGGCATCGCTGTGGCCGTGGCCGGACTCGGACAACGGCATCCCGCACGACGACGGCACCCCGCTCGTGTCGGTCGGGGCGCTCAACCCCTCGGCGCAGTCGGTCGCCCTCTTCTCGAACGTCGGCCCGTGGGTGCAGACCTACGCCCCGGGCGCCGCCGTGGTGAGCACCTCGCCCGCCTTCGTCGGAGGCTCTCAGGCGGCGACTCGCGCAGACGTCGACGGCCTCCGCCGGGAGACGATCGACCCCGACGACTATCGAGGCGGATTCGCGATCTGGAGCGGCACGTCGTTCGCGGCCCCCTACGTCGCCGGACGCATCGCCGCGCAGCTCGGCACCGTGCCGGTCGGCGGGGTGGCCCCGAAGGCCGCGAAGAAGGCCGTCGCCGCCGTCCTGAAGTCCCTGCCGACACCCGTCGACCCGACCTGACCACCCCCGAGCCGGACCGTCCGCACCGATACGGGCGGTCCGACTTGGTGTTCGGCCTGCATCCGCGCTCTTCCGCACGGACGCGGGGCAGGGCATTCTGGACGGATGCCCCTGTCCGCCAACGAGCTGCACCGGCGCGGAGTCGAGGCGGCGAACGCGAGACGGTTCACGCAGGCGCGGCGCGCGCTCGACACGGCATCCGCCCGCACCGACGATCCCGACCTGCGCGCCCGCATCGACGGCACGACCGCCTACGTGCTCGCGCAGACCGGGCAGCCCGCGGCCGCCGAGCAGCTGTGTCGCGACGCCCTCCGCCGCTCCGGGCTGCGCGCCGAGACGATCGCCGTGCTCAGCGGCCAGCTCGGTGTGCTCCTCATGCACGCCGGCACGCTGGCGGCGGCCGAGGTCGAACTCAGCCGTGCCATCGACACGTTCACCGCGATCGGCGACGAGACCACCGAGCTCGCGAACTGCCTGATGAACCGCTCGGTCGTGCGCATGCAGCAGCGCGAGCTCGACACCTGCATGGAAGACCTGCGGCGCGCGGTGGCCGTGTACGAGGCGAACGACGACCAGGAGCCGCTCGCCGAGGCGCGGCACAACCTCGGCTACGCGGCGCTGCTCGGCGGAGACCTCGTCAGCGCACTCACCCTCATGACCCGCTCCCGTCCGACGCTCGCCGCGATCAGCGACCTGGCCGCCGCGATCAGCGACCTCGACCGCGCGGAGGTTCTTCGCGACGCCGGCCTGACCACAGAGGCGGAGACCCTGCTGGGTCGGGTCGCCGCGGAGTTCGGCGCGCAGCGGATGCAGCAGGCCAGGGGGGAAGCCGAGTTCCACCTCGCACGCTCGCTGCTGCGCCACGATCCGGCTGCCGCCGAGCGCACCGCCCGCACGGCGACACGGCGCTTCACCGCTCTCGGGAACCACGGATGGGCGGCCCGCGCCGAAGCGGTGCGGCTCGAAGCGCGGCAGCGTGCGAAGCCGGACCGCCCCGTCGACGCGCCCGCCTTCGCCCGCACCGCCAGAGCCCTCGACCATGCGGGATTCCGGACCGAGGCGACCGGCCTCCGCCTGAGCGCACGACGCGACGGGGCTGGGCGCCTCCCGCGGCTCGACGACAGCGCCCCGACACCGCTCCGCCTCCGCGCCCACGAGGTGAGAGCCGCGCGCGCGGCCGCACGAGGGCGCGACCGGGATGCGCTGCGAGCCGCCGCCGATGGCCTCGACCTGCTCACCACCTGGCAGCAGTCGTTCGGTGCCCTCGACCTGCAGGCCTCGGTCGCCATGCACGGCGCCGACCTGATGTATGCCGGCCTCTCCGCCGCCGCGCGCCTGCACGATCCTGCGACGATGTTCGAGTGGTCGGAGCGCGCCCGTCACCTCAGCCAGCAGGTCGCTCCGGTGCGGCCTCCGCGCGACGACTCGCTGGCCGTGGATCTGGCGGAACTGCGGATGCTGCGCGCCGAGCTCGCCGGCGCCGACTGGACCACGGACGCTCGCGTGCGCGTCCTTCGCGACCGGGTGCGGGAGCGGCAGTGGGCCGCGACAGGGGCGGGCGGCACCCGCGAGCGGCTGGGCCTCGCCGAGGCGACGGCGCTGCTCGATCCCGACACCGCCGTCCTGTCGTACATCTTCACCGGTTCCGCGCTGCACGCCATCGCGGTGACGTCGTCGGGGGCTACGGTCGTCGACCTGTCCTGGCCTCGTGTGCGATCCGCGCTCGACGGTCTGCGCGCCGACCTCGACATGGCCGCGATGACCCGCGGCGGGCTGATGGGTGCCGTGACCGCGCGCGCCCTCTCCGCGCGGTTGGCGCTGCTGGATGCCGAGCTGCTCGCGCCGCTGCTCTCGGCGGCGCCGTCGGCACGCCGTCTGGCGATCACGGTGCCCGGAGCACTCGGCGGGGTGCCGTGGGCGATGCTGCCGGGGATGACCGGGCTCCCCTTCACGCTCGCGACGTCGGTGTCGCGACTGCGGGGCGGCGCGGCCGTCGTCGGCAGACGCCCGTCGACGATCGGGTTCGCCGCGGGCCCGCGCGTCCCCCGCGCCGGCGAGGAGGTGCGGCGAGCCGCGGACACCTGGGACGGCGGGGGTGTGGCGACGCGGATCCTCGAGGGCGGCGAGGCGACGGTGGCGGCGGCCACCCGACTCGCGTCAGACAGCGACGTGCTGCACATCGCGGCGCACGGCAGACATGCGGTGGACAACCCCCTGTTCTCGGGTTTCGAGCTCGCCGACGGCATCCTCTTCGGCTACGACGTCGACCTGATTCCGCGCGTCCCCACGACCGTGATCCTCTCGGCCTGCGAACTCGGGCGTTCCTCGGTGCGCTGGGGCGAGGAGGCGCTCGGGATGACGCGGGTGTGGCTGCACGCGGGCGCGGACTGCGTGATCGCCGCCCCCGTCGCCGTGCCCGACGAAGTGGCGGCCGAGCTGCTGAGTGCCGTGCATGTCGGCCTGTCCGAGGGGGCGACACCCTCGGCGGCGCTCGCCCGAGCCACCGTCGACACCGGTCTCAGCGCCCCGTTCCAGTGCCACGGAGACGGATTCTGATCTTTTTCTCCATTCGGCGTATCAGAACCGGTGCCGCACGCTCCTGTTCTTCGGAAGGTGCCATGCGAAGGGCCTCGAAGGGTTGAGGCGCGAGGGAGGCGCAGTCGGATCTGGGGATATCAAGCGCGCTGGGGAGCGTGAGTACGACACGGACACCATCTGCTCGGGGGTGTCGCGGCATACAGCCGCGGCGCCCTCATAGGGCCTCGACGATCTGGGGACGTCGGGGCCCTTGGGGTGTCCGGGCTCACGTCTGTCCGCACGGCACTGCACCGCTCTCGAAGGAGTTCTCGCGTTCTGAAGGACTGGATGCGCGAATCGGTCCTTCAGAACGCGAGAACTCCTTCAGGCTGTGCGCTGAGGGCCCAGTCGCCGAACATCCCGGATCAGGCGACGAGCACCGCATAGCCGGCGGCGCGCAATGCGGCGAGCGCCTCCGCATCCGCTCCCGCATCCGTGATCACGGTCGGGAAGAGCTCGACGCCGCCGACCGCCGAGAACGCCTCGACCCCGAGCTTGCTGCCGTCGGTGACCACGACCGCGCGCCGGGCACGCTCCGCCATCATGCGGTTGACGGCGGCCTCGCGCTCATCCTGCGTGGTGGCACCCGCGGCGGCATCCATCCCGTTCACGCCGATGAAGGCGATGTCGAGCCGCACCCCGCGCAGCAGCTGTTCGACGAACGGACCGACGAGCTCGTAGCTGCGGGAGTGGATGACGCCACCGGTGACGACGACCTTGATGTCGGGCCGCGTGGCGAGCTGTGCGGCGATGTTCACGGCATTGGTGACGACGGTGATGCCGCCGTTCCCGGACAGGTCGTCTCGGGCGGCGAGTGCCGCCGCGATCGCGGTGGTCGTCGTGCCGCCGGACAGCCCGACCACCATGCCGGGGGCGACGAGGCCCGCCGCGGTCTGCGCGATGCTGTCCTTCTCCTGCGTGCGCAGGTGGCTCTTGTAGCGGATGGGCAGCTCGTAGGCGACGGCCTGTGCCACGGCGCCACCGTGCGTGCGGGTGAGCAGCCGCTGCTCGGCGAGGGTATCCAGGTCACGGCGGGTCGTGGCCGACGAGGCTCCGAACTGCTCCACCAGGTCTTCCACCGTGACCTCGCCGCTCGCCGCCAGCAGGTCGAGGATCGCGTTCAGGCGCGCCGCCCGCTTCATCAGGCCCCCTGCAGCGCGAACAGCCGGAGCATGCGGGCAGCCTCGACGGCGAGCGCATCGCGGGCAGGCGCGAGGTACTTGCGCGAGTCGACCAGCCGCTCATCCGCGTCGAGCTTCTCGCGCACCGCCCGGGTGAAGAAGCCGTTGAGGTGCGTGGAGACGTTGATCTTGGTCATCCCGGCGCGGACGGCGTCCGCGATCACGGCATCCGCCACCCCCGAGGATCCGTGCAGGACGAGCGGAACGGGCAGCACCGCTCGCAGCCGCGCGATCAGGTCGAGGTCGAGCGACGCCGTGCGGTCGGTCATCGCGTGGGAGGAACCCACCGCCACTGCGAGCGCATCGACTCCCGTCGCCGCGACGAACTGCCGGGCCTCGTCGGGATCGGTGCGCACACCCGGCGCGTGTGCACCGTTCTTGCCGCCCACCTCGCCCAGCTCACCCTCGACGTAGACCCCGGCCGCGTGCGCCCGGGCCGCGACGGATGCCGTGAGCGCCACGTTGTCGGCGTAGGGCAGCGCGCCGCCGTCGAACATGACCGACCCGAAGCCCAGCGCGATGGCCTCGTCGACCAGCTCGGGCCGTTCGGCGTGATCGAGGTGCACGGCGACCGGCGTCTGCGCGCGTCGGGCGACCGCGAGAGTGGCCAGAGCGATCGGCTCGAGCCCGCCGTGATAGTCGGCGCAGTTCTGCGAGATCTGCAGGATCACGGGCAACTCGGCGAGAGCTGCGGCACGCACGAGCCCCTCGGCGGTCTCGAGGTGGATCACGTTGAACGCGCCGATCCCCGTGCCGGCGGCGGATGCGGCGGAGACGAGGTCGCGAGCGGAGACGAGGGTCACGAAGGGTCCTTCCGGAACGATTCAGGGTCGGGATGCGAGACGCGCAGCTGCTGTTCGAGCTCGCGCCAGCGCGGGGAGATGTCCCCGGCGAGCGGGGCGAGCACCGCGGCAGCGGACCAGGCCGTGGCGCGGCGGAGGATCTGCTCGGGGTCGCGCTCGCCCTCCGCGTACAGCACGGCGCACGCGGCCACCCCGGCATCTCCGGCACCGGTCGGGTTGCCGGCAAGAGGTTCGTCGAGTCGCGCGTGCACGAGGTCGGAGGCGGTGACGGCGAGCATGCCGTCGGCGCCCAGCGAGAGCAGCACGAGCCCGACGCCGCGGGCGATCAGCGAACGGGCACCCTCGACGGGGTCGGTGATGCCGGTGGCGTCGACGAGTTCGGCCGCATTGGGCTTCAGCACGTCGGCACCGGCATCCGCCGCGCGCAGGAGCGCAGGACCCGAGGTGTCGGCGATGACCGGGATTCCGGCGTCCTTCCCCACCGCGATGAGCATCGGGACCAGCGACTCCGGGGCGCCCGGGGGCACACTGCCCGAGACGACGAGAACCCTCGCAGTCGGCAGCCGTTCGACGACCTCGGCGAGGAGATCGGCCCACTCGCTGTCGGTCGGGTTGATCCCGCGCTCGTTGATGACCGTCGTGGCGCCGGCGGTCTCGTCGACCACGGCGATGCTTCGCCGCGTGTCGGCGGCCACCGGCACGAGGGCGTGCGGCACTCCGCTGGCACGGAGCTCGGCGGCGAAATCCTCGCCGACGCGGCCGCCCGTCGTGGTGACCGCGAGGGCGTCCGCTCCTTCGGAGTACGCCACACGGGCGACGTTGAGCCCCTTGCCGCCGGCGCGCGCGACTCCGGCATCCGCCCGGTGCGTATCGCCCTCGACGAGCCGATCGATGTGCCAGGTGAGGTCGAGCGCGGGGTTGGGGGTGACGGTGAGGATCACGTGAGCTCCCTCGCGCGCAGGGCGGCACCGAGCAGGCCGGCGTTGCCGGAGAGTTCGGCGGGGACGAGCACGGGGATGCGGTGGAAGCTGAGCCGGTCCGCGAGGCGCCTTCGCAGTTCGTCGAAGAGCGCCCCACCGGCCCGCGAGAGACCTCCGCCGATAACGACGGCCTGCGGCGCGACGACCGCGGTGAGCTGCGCGAGCGACATCGTGAGGGCGTCGAGCGCCGAGTTCCAGATCTCTGCGGCGACCTCGTCGCCGGCAGCCGCGCGGGCGATCACGTCCTTGGCCCCGTCGGGTGCGACGCCGGTCGCCTCCCGGTAGCGCCGCGCGATGGCCCCGGCGGAGGCCACGGCCTCCAAGCAGCCGCGCGCGCCGCAGGGACAGATCGGCCCGTCCGCGATGGGAGAGTGCCCGATCTCGCCCGCGTAGCCACCGGCGGTGTACGGCACACCGCCCACGAGCAGGGCGCCGGCGATGCCCGTGCCGATCACGAGCACGACGGCATCGGCGTAATCGCGGGCACCGCCGAGGCGACGCTCCGCCCAGCTCGCCGCCCGCACATCGTGATCGAAGGCCACGGGCAGGCCCAGGCGAGCGGAGGCGAGGTCGCGCAGCGGCGAGTCGTGCCAGCCCAGATTGCTCGCGAAGACGCCCACCCCGGCCTCGGCATCCACGATCCCCGGCACCACGAGTCCGGCCGCCTGCGGAACGACGTCGGGATGCGCCGCACGGAGTTCGGCGGCCAGCACCTCGAGCCGCTCGAGCAGCACCTGCGTGCGGTCGCCGTCGGCGATCGGCGTGGGCGTGCGACGGAGCCCGAGCGCCGTCCCGTCGGCGTCGAACAGCGCCGACTTGACGTCGGTTCCGCCCACGTCGAATGCCAGGACGGGCGCGCCGACTCCGAGCCCGCGCACGTCGGAGAGCTTCTCTCCCGCCGCGTCGCGTTCGACGTCGGGAACGGCCGCTGCCGCGTCAGGGTCGATCATCATCGGCTCCGGCCATGCGTGGGGTCATGCATCCAGGATGACGGATCGCGTGAGGTTGCGCGGCTGATCGGGGTCGAGCCCGCGCTCCACCGCGCGGTCGAGCGCCGTGCGGTGCAGCCGCACGAGGTCGGCGAGCGGGTCGATCGCCCGCTTCTCGAAACGGGCACCGGTCGCGGTCACCTCGCCGGCGAGTCCCTCCGGAGCCTCGCCGAACTGCCACGTCACCCGGCCGGGAGCGGCGATGGCGATCGGACCGTGGCGGTAGTCCATCGACGGGTAGGCCTCGGTCCACGACTGCGACGACTCACGCAGCTTCAGAGCGGCTTCGTGGGCGAGACCGATCGTCCAGCCGCGTCCGAGGAACGTGTACTGCTCGGCGTCACGCAGCTCGTCATCGCCGGGCTCCGCGAGCACGGCCTCGGCATCGTCGATCGCCGCGGACAGGTCTTCGCCGAGCGAGGCACGGAACAGGGCGAGGGCCGTCGTGGCGAAGCGCGTCTGCACCACGGACTTCTCGTCCGCGAACGGCAGCAGCACCGCATCGTCGACGAGCGACGCGAGCGGCGACGTCGGGTCGCCGATGACACCGATCGTGCGGATGCGTCCCTTGACGCGGTCGACGAGCTCGAGCACCTCGCTGGTCGTGCCGGATCGTGTCAGCGCGACGACGGCGTCGTATCCCCGGTCGATGAACGCCTCGGAAGCGGCGAACGCATCCGTCTCGCCGTGCCCCGAGGACTCGCGGAGAGCGGCGTACGACTGCGCCATGAACCACGACGTGCCGCAGCCGACGACCGCGACCCGCGCACCGGTGGCGGGGAGCAGGCCCTGCTCGGCCGTGAGGTCGGCAGCCCGTGCCCACATCTGCGGCTGGGAGTGGAGTTCTTCGCGCATGTGCGCGCCGGGAAGCGATTCAGTCATCGGGGTGCCTTTCTGGCGAGACGTTGCATACTTGTGATTGTTTGAGGCCGGAATCAATCATAGTATGGCGGAAAACAACGACAACCCCCACTTACCCTTGATTTGTTTGTTCCCCTGACAAATAATCGGACAAGTTCCAACGCCTCGTCGTCGATTCCGATCGTCGCCGAGAACCCCCGAGCCCCGGCTTGAACGATCGCGGATGCCACCCGGCGAAGCGGTCACCACGCACTGTCGCGTGAGATGTGCTTGCGACTGTGCACCACACCCCCTTCCCGAAGCGGCCTGCCGCCGAGGGACGGACACTCACAGTGAGGAATGCAATACACATGAAGAAGTCACTGCGGTTCGGCGCCGCCGCCATTGCGGCCGTCGCCACGCTCTCGCTCGCTTCGTGCGGGTTCGGCGGATCGTCCGGAGACGGCGGAGGCGAAGAGGGCTCAGCGACCCTCGACCTGCTCGTCCCCAGCTACTCCGACGGCACCAAGGCGAACTGGGAGACCGTGATCGACGGGTTCGAGAAGGCCAACCCCGACATCAAGGTCAAGCTCGAGGTGCAGTCCTGGGACAACCTCGAGAAGGTCGTCTCCACCAAGATCCAGGCGGGCGAGGCTCCCGACATCTACAACGGCGGACCCTTCGCGGGCTTCGTCGGCGATGAGCTGCTCTACCCGACGGAAGACGTCGTCTCCAAGGAGACCTTCTCCGATTTCCAGGAGTCGTTCCTGAAGAACGCCGAGATCGACGGCACCGCCTACGCGCTGCCGATGATCGCGTCGGCCCGTGCCCTGTTCGTCAACAACGCGCTGCTCGACCAGGCCGGCGTCGAGGCGCCGACCGACTGGGACTCGCTACTGGATGCCGCGACCAAGGTGTCGGCTCTCGGCGGCGGCGTCGCCGGCTACGGCATGCCGCTCGGATCCGAAGAGGCTCAGGCCGAGGCGGCCGTGTGGCTGTGGGGCGGCGGCGGATCGTTCGGCGATGAGTCCGAGATCACGATCGACACCCCGGAGAACCTCGTCGGCGCCGAGCAGATCAAGAAGATGATCGACGCCGGTGCGACCCAGGCCGACCCCGGTTCGACGCAGCGCTCGCCCCTGATGGACATCTTCATCCAGGGCAAGATCGGCATGCAGGTCGGCCTCCCGCCGACGGTCGGCCAGATCGCCGACGGCAACCCCGACCTGGACTACTCCATCGTCCCGATCCCGACCAAGGACGGCTCGCCGTTCACGCTCGGCGTCATGGACCAGCTGATGGCCTTCGAGAACGACGGCGACAAGCAGGAGGCGATCACCAAGTTCTTCGACTACTACTACTCGGCCGACGTGTACGTGCCGTGGGTGCAGGCCGAAGGCTTCCTGCCCGTCACCAAGTCCGGCGCCGAGCAGCTCGCCGGCGAGGAGGCCCTCAAGCCGTTCCTCGACGTGCTGCCCGACGCCCAGTTCTACCCGTCGACGAACCCGAAGTGGTCCGCCGCCGATGGTGCGTTCAAGTCGCTGTTCGGTCAGCTGCAGTCGAAGCCGGCGCAGGATGTGCTGACCGAGATCCAGGCGCAGGTCGACGCGGGCTGAGCCCGCTGACGGAGAGGTTCGGGTACCCGAATGAGCCAGAAGACAGAGTCCTCGAACCTCGCGGGGGCGGCCACCACCGGCCGCCCCCGCCCCCGGAAGACCCCGGATGCCGTGCGCGGCAGGCCGGGCGGAAAGGACCTGCTCCAGGCTCTGCCCTGGATCGCACCCGCACTCCTCCTCATCATCGGCGTGGTGTTCTTCCCCGCCGGGGTGATGTTCTTCAACTCGACACGGGACATCTCGCTGTCGGGCCTCGACAAGGGATCGGTGGGCTTCGACAACTTCGTCACGGTCTTCACGTTCGCCGAGTTCTGGCCGATCTTCTTCCGCACGATCGTGTGGGTCGTGTCGGTCGTGCTGTTCACGGTCGTCATCTCGCTCGGCCTCGCGCAGATCCTCAACAAGGCGTTCCCCGGACGCCAGCTCGTGCGCATGGCCGTCATCGTGCCCTGGGCGGCATCCGTCGTCATGACGACGATGGTCTTCTACTACAGCCTCGAGCCGTATTTCGGGATCTTCAACAAGTTCCTCTACGACATCGGGCTCTCGGATGACGCCGTCGGGTACGGCTGGACCAAGAACCCCGCGACGGCCTTCACCTGGTCGATCGTGATCGCGATCTTCGTATCGCTGCCGTTCACGACGTACACGATCCTCGCCGGACTCCAGGCGGTCCCGGCCGACGCGATCGAGGCGGCGAAGATGGACGGCGCGAGCCCGGCCCGCACCTACTGGTCGATCATCCTCCCGCAGCTGCGCAGTGCGCTGGCGGTCGCGGTGCTCATCAACATCATCAACGTGTTCAACTCGCTGCCGATCCTGAAGGTGATGACCGGGTCGATACCGGGCTACGGCGCCGACACGATCATGACGCTCATCTTCAAGTACATCGAGCTGCAGAAGAAGGTGGATGTCGCGAGCGCCCTCTCGGTGGTCGCGTTCCTCATCGTCATCGTGATCGTCGCGGCCTACGTGAAGATCGTCAAGCCCATGAAGGAGGTCTGATCATGACCGTGACCGAGACTGCCCTCGTGACCACCGCCGGCGACGGTGCCGCCCCCCGCATCCCAGGGCGCAAGCGCCGCTACACCGAGGACCAGGTGACGCTCCCCCGCGTGATCCTGCGCATGGCGGCCGGATTCCTTGTGCTCGCGATCTTCGTGCTGCCGTACCTGATCATGTTCTTCGGCTCCGTGAAGACGAAGCCGCAGATCCGGTCGGTGGACCCGACCTACCTCCCCACGGAGTGGCACTGGGAGAACTACATCACGATGTGGTCGACCCCCGAGACGCCGCTGCCCTACAACCTGATCTCGACGATCGTGATCGCCGTGTTCGCGACGCTGCTCGTGCTGCTGGTGTCGCTGCCGGCGGCGTACTACACGGCGCGGTTCAAGTTCCCCGGCCGCATGGTGTTCCTGTTCCTCGTGATCATCACGCAGATGCTGCAGCCCGCCGTACTCACCTCGGGTCTGTTCCGACAGTTCACCGTGCTCGGGCTCGGCGACACCTGGATGGCGATGATCTTCATCAACGCCGCCTTCAACCTGTCGTTCGCCGTGTGGATCATGCACTCCTTCTTCGCCGGCATCCCGAAAGAGGTCGACGAGGCCGCGCAGATCGACGGCGCGGGGCGATTCACCGTGCTGTTCAAGATCAACCTGCCGCTCGTGTGGCCGGGCATCGTCACCGCGATCGTGTTCACGTTCGTCGCCTGCTGGAACGAGTTCGCGGCCTCCCTCGTGATCCTGTCGACCGACAAGAACCAGCCACTGTCGGTCGCGCTCACCAAGTTCGTCGGGCAGTACGAGACCAGTTGGCAGTACGTGTTCGGTGTCTCGATCGTCGCGATCCTGCCGGTGGTCATCCTCTTCATGCTCATCGAGAAGCGCCTGGTCGGCGGTCTGACCGCGGGCAGCGTCAAGTAGGCCGCGGTCGACGAAGGGCACGCCCGTTCAGTGATAGAAATCTCTGAGACGCGACGAAGGAGTCCCATGCCCCATCCACGCCCTGCGCTCGGCGCCGCCGCCGCATTCGCCGCCCTCGTGGTGATGCTGGCGGGATGCACCGCGGCGGAGCCCGAGGCCGACCCGACGCCGACGGCGACGGCGACGGGCGAGACGATGGTCTCCGTGAGCGTGGACGGCCCCGAGATCTCCGGGACTGGGCCGACCGAGCCGTTCCCCGGCGTCGACTTCCCGCTTCGTGAGGGCATGCGCTCGGTGACGATCGACTTCACGTGCGACGGCGGCGGCCCGTTCCGCGTCGAGTTGGGTGACCCGATGACGCTCGGACAGGCGACACTCAGCGGCACCTGCGACGGCACGACCGCGCTGGTGTGGCCGATCACCGAAGAGACGGGACCGACCCTCAACGTGTGGGTCACCAACGACGTCGCCTGGACCGCGACTCCGCACTTCTCCACCGCGGAGTTCGTCCGGGATGAGGCGATCACGACCGAGTGCGATGCCTTCTCCGAGGTCTACAGCGCACTCTCGAACGCCGACATCGGGTACACGGAGTACCAGGCGTTCGATCAGGCGGAGTGGACGCGGCGGGTCGACGCGGCGATCGTGGACCTCGAGACGCTCGCGGGCGCCTCGGAGACGACCATGTCCGACCCGTTCACCGCCCTGCTCTCCTGGGTGCAGGGCGACGGCCACACGCCCGGAGCGCTGCTGAACGATACGAGCCTGATCGATCCGATCAGCGACACCTGCAACACGAATCACAGCCCGCTGATCCTGATCGGCGAGTTCGGCGGCTGAGCACCCGTCGGCGCGTGTTCCGAAGGGGATCGCGACTCGCGCTCCGAAGGAGATCTCACGTTCTGAAGGACCGGATGCTCGATTCCGACCTTCGTGTCGTGAGAACTCCTTCAGGCCACGCGCTGACGGTCAGGGGCGGGGAGTGGATGCGGCGGAAGTGGATGCTGCAGAGGTGGATGCTGCGCGCAGCTGCTGCGGGTTCCAACGCACGCCGAGGGCCGAGGTCAGGGCGACCTGCGCGGCACCGGCGGCGAGTGACACCCGCGGGTCGGCGTAGCGGACCGGCACCTGCGTCGTACCGCGGGCGGGGTACTCGGTCTCGCGGCGCACCCGATCGAGGAAGCGCGGTCCGAGCTCGGTCGCCGGTCCGCCGATCACGACCTCGGTCGGGTCGAGGAGCGCGCCGATGAGCTTGACCGCCCTGGCGAGCGCGCGAGCACCCTCGTCGAGCTGCTCCTCGTCGGCTGTCGCCGCGAGCTCCCTGATCTCGGAGGCGTCCATCGCGTCGGAGAAGTCCTCGCCCAACATCGCGCCCAGGGCGGCCGCGGACTCCAGGCAGCCGCGCTGACCGCAGCGGCAGAGGCGAGCGGCATCGCCGAACACCACCTGCACGTGGCCGATCTCTCCCGCGCGGTCGCGGGGGCCGGGCGCGAGCTCGCCGTTCAGCGTCACGGCCGCACCGACACCGCCCCCGAGGTGGATGAAGAGCCGGTACCCGCTGGGCGACTCCTCCATCCCTGCTTCCGCGATCGCCTCCGCGTCGACGTCGTTGATGAGGAGCACGGGCGCGTCGAGAATCCGCTCGAACCGCTCAGCGAGGGGCACTCCCTCCCACTTCAACTGCACGCTCTCCAGCACCGAGCGACCGTCCGTCGTCCCCGGGAGCTGCACCCCCGCGGCGAGCAGTCTTCCGCCGAACTCGCCGGCGACGGTGGTCAGCGCCTCGTCGAGCGAGCGGTCGCGCTCCTCGACGCTGTAGCCCACCCGCCGGGTCTCGAGCTCCGTCCCGTCGAGCGCGACGAGGGCGATCTGTGCGTGGAGCGGCTGGATCACCAGGACGAGGATCAGGTGGTGGCTCGCATCGACGCTGAGGGTGGTCGCGCGTTTGCCGCCTGTGCTCGCGGCTTGCTCCCCCTCGACGATCAGTCGATCCTCGATGAGCTCGGCGACCAGGGACGACGCGGTGGCCGCGGTCAGCCCGGTCGACCTCGCGATGCCTGCCCGCGTCTGGGTGCCCGGATTCCGGAAGACGAGCTGCAGCGCACGGCGCAGGTTCGCGCGTCGTACCGATGCCTGGGTGTCGAGGCTGTCATCCGCGTTGAGCATGTGTTCCCGTTTCCGAGCCCGTCGGTGGCGAGCTGTTGACAGATCGTGGCGCGATCCGTAGTCTCTCCCTAAGTTTATTCATTGAACTTAGTTGGTCAATGAACCTCAAGCTCCGGACGGGCGAGTGCTGCACACACCGTCGCCCGTCCGGCACCTCCTTCAGCGGCCCTCGGCCGCTTCGGTGTGGTGGCGGATCACCTCGGCCACGACGAAGTTGAACCACTTCTCCGCGAACTCCGGATCGAGGTGGGCCTCCTCGGCCAGAGCCCGCAGTCGCGCGACCTGCTGCTCCTCCCGATTCGGGTCGGACGCCGGCATCTCGTGATCGGCCTTCAGGTGCCCGACCTGCTGGGTCGCGCGGAAGCGCTCGGCCAGCATGAAGATCAGTGCAGCGTCGATGTTGTCGATGGTGGCGCGAAGTCGGAGCAGTTCGGCCTTCGGGTCCTCGGCGGCGGTCATGCCCCTACTCTAGAGCCGCGGAACACCCGGATTTCGACCTGCCGCACCGCTATCGTGAGCACATGAGCAACGAAGAGTCGCCCGCCTCCGCGCCCCTCGACGGCGCCGCACCGAGTCCCGCTGTGAACGACGCGGCGGTCGCGAGCGACACCACGGCTTCTGCGTCTTCCCGCCGAACCGCGCCGGCATCCGAGGTCTCGTCAGCCGCCCCCGCCATCGCCCGCCCGGTCGTGATCGAGCCGATGACACCGAGTCGCTCCTTCTGGACGCGCATCGACCGCCCCTTCGTGTTCGGCTTCCTCGTGACACTCGGCGGCCTCGGCGCGATCGTGATCGGCCTCGCTCTCACGAGCCTGTCGACCGTGCTCATCTACATCGCCCTCGCGCTCTTCGGCGCGCTCGGCCTCGACCCCGCCGTCCGGTTCCTGGAGAGGCGGGGCGTCTCACGGGTGCTGTCGGTCGTCGTCGTGATCCTGAGCCTCATCGTCGTCGTGGCACTCGTGCTGTGGATGATCCTCCCGGTCGTGATCGATCAGATCGCGAGTTTCGTGCGCTCCGTGCCCGGCATGATCAAGGACTTCACCGGCAGTGACGTCTACGCGACGCTCGAAGCCCAGTTCGGAGACCAGTTCCAGGACCTCGTGGCCGAGGTGCAGTCGTTCCTGACCGACTTCGGCAACCTGGCGACGATCGGCGGCGGCGCCTTGGCGGTCGGCGCCTCGATCGCGACCGGCATCTCCGGCGCCATCATCGTTCTCGTTCTGACGCTGTACTTCCTCGCCTCCCTCCCCACCATGAAGCAGGGACTGCTGCGTCTCGCTCCGGCCCGCGACCGCGCTCGCGCCGGAGACATCACCGACCAGATCACCGACTCGGTCGGCGGATACGTGATGGGCATGGTCGTGCTCGCGTTCTGCAATGCGACGCTGGCGTTCCTGCTCTACTTCTTCCTCGGCCTGCCGTTCCCGCCCCTGATGGCGGCGATCGCGTTCTGCGTCACCCTCATCCCGCTGGTCGGTTCCGTGCTGTTCTGGATCCTCGGCACCTGCCTGGCCCTCTTCAGCAATCCGATCGCCGCGCTCGTCTTCGCCGCGATCTACCTCGTCTACATGCAGATCGAGGCCTACGTGATCACTCCGCGCGTGATGAACCGGGCGGTCTCGGTCCCCGGTTCGCTCGTGGTGATCGGCGCCCTCGCAGGTGGCACCCTGCTGGGGCTGCTCGGCGCGCTCGTGGCCGTGCCGGTCACGGCATCCATCCTCATCATCATCAAACAGGTGCTCGTGCCGAAACAGGACGCCAGGATCTGACCACCCAAGACGAAGAAGCGCCCGACCCCTCACGGGGCCGGGCGCTTCTGTCTCAGCGACTCAGAGGTCGTTGTCCGCCAGCCACTTCTTGGCGATGTCGGATGCCGACTTCTGGTCGACCGTGCTCTGCACGTTCAGGGCGACGAGCTCGTCGGCCGTGAGCTTCGCGCTGATCGCGTTGATCACGTCGGCGGCCCCATCGGGCAGATCGTCCGAGACGATCGGCACGACGTTCGAGGCCAGGATGATGTTCTCCGGGTCTTCGAGCGCCACGATGTCCTCCGTCTGGAACGCCGGGTCTGCCGAGTAGATGTCGGCGACCTGGATCTCACCGGCGAGCAGCGACTCGAGCGTGGTCGGGCCCGTCGCCGAGAATCCGAGGTCGACACCGTAGACCTCCTTGGCCGCGGCCGGGCCGTAGGGGCGCTGCTCGAACTCCGGCGCGGCGCCGATGGTCACCGGCGTCGTGACCTTGGAGAGGTCGGAGATCGAGGTGAGACCGTTCTCGTCCGCGAAGCTCTTCAGCACGGTGTACGTGTCCTGATCCGAAGCCTCGGCGTAGTCGAGCGCGGTCAGACCGTCGGGCAGCGCCTCCTTGAGCGCCTCGTAGACGTCGTCCGGGCTGGTCGCGGTCGCATCCTTGTCGAGGTACTCGAGCAGGTTGCCGGTGTACTCCGGGAAGACGTCGATCGCGCCGGACTCGACATCGGGCATGTACGCGTCGCGCTGACCGATGTTGAACTGCTCGTCGACCGTGAAGCCGGCACCCTCGAGCGCCTGCGAGTAGATCTCGGCGATGATCTCGTTCGAGTAGTACGCCTGCGAGCCGATGACGATGGTCTCGTCGCCGGAGCCTGCGTCATCGGTGGGAGCGTCGAGCGGGTTGCTGCTGGTGCAGCCGGCGAGGACGAGCGCCGCGGCGAGCGAGACGCCACCGGCGAGGGCGAGTCGTGACTTTCGTGCTGTGAACATGGGACTTCCTCTTCTCTGGGACAACGGGATGGATGCTGTGGGTCGATGTCAGGCGGGCGCTGCGGCCGCGGCCTTGAGGGCGGTGCGCGAGCGGCGCTTCCGCGGTGCGGCTCGCACGCCCGCGGGGACGGCGGCGTGCTGGAGGAGCGCGAAGATCAGGTCGACGGCCAGCGCGAGGACGGCGACGAGGATCGCTCCGCCGAGCACCTGATCGAACTTGCGCAGGGGGATGCCCTGGATGATCGGCCAGCCGAGACCACCGAGGTTCACGTAGGCGGCGATCGTCACGGTGGCGATCACCTGGAGGAGCGCGGAGCGGATGCCGCCGACGAGGAGCGGCAGACCGAGGGGCACCTCGACCTTCCAGAACACCTGCCATTCGGTCATCCCCATGGAGCGCGCCGAGTCGAGCACCCGCCGGTCGATGGCCTCGAGGCCCGTGTAGGCACCCGCGAGGAGCGAGGGGATCGCGAGCAGGACGAACGTGATGATCGCGGCTTCGGGGATGCGGAGCACGCCGAGCAGCAGCACGAGCAGCACCAGGAGTCCGAACGACGGGATCGCACGCGCCGCACCGGAGACCGCGACGGCGACCTCCCGCCCGCGTCCCGTGTGCCCGATGAGCCAGCCGATCGGAACGGCGATGACCGCGGCGATCACCACCGAGATCAGCGTGTAGTACATGTGCTGGCCGAACAGGACCGGCAGCGCATAGGTCCCCTCCCACCGGTCGGGGGAGAAGAGCCAGGCGAGGGCGTCCGTGAACACGTTCATGCGGCTGCCCCCATGCTCACGGCTCGACGAGCGGCCGACGGCGTCTTCGCCGCGCGGGTCCACGGCATCAGGGCGCGGCCCAACAGCAGGAGCAGCAGGTCGATCACGAGCGCGATCACGACGACCGCGACGACACCGGCGAACACCTCGGCGAGGATGCGGCGCTGCAGGCCGTTCTCGAACAGGTAGCCGAGGTTGGTGACGCCGACCAGGATGCCGACGGTGGCGAGGGAGATGGTGCTGACGGCGGCCACCCGGAGCCCGGCGAGGACCACGGGGCCCGCGAGCGGGAAGTCGACCGTCCAGAACCGTCGGAACCCGCCGTAGCCCATTGCGGTGGCGGACTGCCTGATCGCGGGGTCGACCGAGTCGAGTCCATCGGAGACCGCACGAACCAGGATCGCGACCGCATAGATGGTCAGGCCGATGATGAGGTTGATGGGGCTGCGGGCGGGGTAGCCCGCGACGGACGGCAGGAGGATCAGCAGCGCCAGCGAGGGGATCGTGTAGAGCAGCCCGGTGAGGACGATGACGGGCCCCTTCACCAGCTGATAGCGCCAGGCGAGCCACCCGAGCGGCAGCGACAGGACGAAACCGAGCACGATCGCGATCGCGCTCTGCTGCAGGTGGATCGCGGTCAGCTCGAGGATGAGGCCGAGATTGTCGACGACCCAGTTCACGGAGCGCCCTTCGTCACGCTCTCCTCGCTCAGCAGAGCGTCGGTCACGGCATCCGGCACGTCGACGATCGAGCCCTGGGTGCGACCGTCGGAATCGACCACCACGGTGCCGCGCGGCGTCTGCTTGAGGTGCAGCGCCCGCTTGCCGCGATCGGCGCCGATGAAGGCCGCCACGAAGTCGTCGGCCGGGTTCTCGATGATCTCGCTCGGGCTGCCCACCTGCACGATGCGCGCGCCCTTGTCGAGGATGACGACCTGGTCACCGAGCAGGAACGCCTCGTCGATGTCGTGCGTGACGAACACGACCGTCTTGTCGAGCTCGTGCTGCAGGCGGATGGTCTCCTGCTGCAGGTCGGCGCGCACGATGGGGTCGACCGCACCGAAGGGCTCGTCCATGAGCAGGATGTTGGGGTCGGCTGCGAGTCCGCGGGCCACACCGACGCGCTGCTGCTGACCACCGGAGAGCTGGCTCGGGTAGCGCTCGGCGAGCGACTGGTCGAGGCCGACCGTGTCGAGCAGTTCCCGCGCTCGCTTGTGGGCCGCGGCTCGCTTCACCCCGGTCAGCCGCAGGACGGTGGCCACGTTGTCGATGACCGTGAAGTGCGGCATGAGGCCGGAGTTCTGCATGACGTAGCCGATGCGCCGACGCAGCGCGACCGGGTCGCCGACCAGCACACTCTCGCCGTCGATCTCGACGTCGCCGGAGGTGGGCTCGACCATCCGGTTGATCATCCGGAGCAGGGTGGTCTTGCCGCAGCCGGAGGAACCGACGAACACGGTGGTCTTGCGCGACGGCAGCACCAGGCTGAAGTCGTCGACGGCGAGGGTGCCGTCGGGGAACCGCTTCGTGACGTTGCGGAACTCGATCATGGGCTGGTCTCCAGTCGGTCGATCGATGCGAAGGCAGGTGGGACTACGGTCCGACCTCGACGCGGGGGTCGAAGGCCACGTATCCCGAGAAGTCCGTGCCCACACGCTCGAACGCCGAGGGATACGGGTTCGGATACGACCAGGCGTAGTCGGTGTGGAGCTCGCCCTCGGTCTGCACCGAGTAGTACTGCGCGGCGCCCTTCCACGGACAGGTGTACGGCGTGGGGCTCTCGACGAGCGCGCCGGGCGCGACGGATGCGGGTGGGAAGTACCAGTTCCCCTCGATGCGGACGAGCTCGCTCTCGTCGGCCTCGGCGATGACGGTTCCTGCGAGTACAGCCTTCATGGTCCTGCCTCCTCGGATGTGGGTTCGAGCGTATAAGACGGTGGGGACATCGGTCCGACGGGTTGCGCGCGGGCCGTCAATGTGAGAAACAATCCCGGATGCTGTTCGGTGCCCTTCCCCGAACGGATTGCCGCCGTGCGGATCAGGCGGAATCGCGTCCGTAGCCCTCCAGCAGCCGCAGCCAGATCTCGCTCACGGTCGGGTACGACGGCACCGCGTGCCACAGACGGGCGATCGGAACCTCGCCCACGATCGCCACCGTCGCGGCGTGCACGAGCTCCGCCACCTCGGGGCCGACGAACGTGGCACCGAGCACGACGTCGCGCTCGGTGTCGATCACGAGGCGTGCCTGGCCCTCGAAGCCGTCTTCGTAGAGGCTCGCCCCGGCGACCCAGCCCAGGTCGTAGTCGACGACCTTCACCTCTTTCCCGGCCTCGCGCGCAGCGGCCTCGGTGAGTCCGACCGAGGCGACCTCGGGGATCGAGAACGTGACCTGCGGGACGGCGGCCTCATCCGCGGTGGCGACGTGGCGGCCCCACGGTGCATCGTCGACGTCGGCACCCTTCGCGCGGGCGACGATCACGTCACCGGCGGCCCGCGCCTGATACTTGCCCTGGTGCGTGAGCAGCACGCGTCCGTTCACGTCGCCGACCGCGTACAGCCAGTCGGAGCCGGGAACCCGCAGCGTGTCGTCCGTCTTGATCCAGCGCCCCGGTTCGAGGCCGACGACGTCGAGGCCGATGTCTCCACTGCGCGGCGCGCGCCCTGTCGCGGCGAGCACCTCGGTCGCGGTGATCTCCTCGCCGCCGTCGAGCGTGATGGTGACGCCATCGGTCCCGCGGCGGACCGACGTGGTGCCGGTTCCGGTGCGCACGTCGACGCCGAGCTCCTTCAGCCCCGCGGCCACCCGCTCGCCCGCGAAGGGCTCCATCCCGCCGAGCAGTCCGCTGCGGGCGATCACGGTCACGGTCGAGCCGAGCGCGGCGTACGCGGTCGCCATCTCGACGGCCACCACGCCGCCGCCGATCACGGCCAGGCTCTCCGGCAGCTCCTCGGCGCTGGTCGCCTCGCGGCTCGTCCACGGGGAGGCCTCGCGGAGCCCGTCGATGGGCGGGATGACGGCATCCGATCCGGTGCTGATCGCGACCGCGTGCCGGGCCCGCAGCACGCGCTCGGTGCCATCGGCATCCGTCACCGTCACCTCGCGCTCGCCCGTGAGCCGACCATGACCGCGGGCCAGGTCGATACCGGCCGAATCGAGCCACTTCACCTGACCGTCATCCGACCAGTTGCTGGTGAACGAGTCGCGGCGGTCGAAGACGGCTCGCACGTCGAGCTTTCCGGTGACCGCCTGAGAGGCGCCGGCCACGTGCTGCGCCGCGCGGAGGGCCTGGGCCGAACGCAGCAGCGCCTTCGACGGCATGCACGCCCAGTAGGAGCACTCCCCTCCGACGAGCTCGCTCTCCACGATGATCGCGGTGAGCCCGCCCTGCACGGCACGGTCGGCGACGTTCTCGCCGACGGGTCCTCCGCCCAGCACGATCAGGTCGTATTCGTCGGTCTTCTCCGCAGCGGTCATGCGTCGCACCTCTCGTCGCCCGGGTCGTCGGTTCCGTCGCCCAGTCTCGCTCAAGAGCAACGCCGAGTCACGGGTGACTTGTTCCCGTCGGCGTGGCGTGCGCGTCAGGCGGCGACGGGTTCCCGCACCGGACGACTGTCGGCGAAGGCGCGCGGGTAGGCGCGACGCAGGGCGACGACGACGAGGGTGGCGGCGGTCACCTTGATCAGGTCTCCGGGGAGGAAGGCCAGGCTCGACAGCGCGGTGAGGTCGAGCGGGACGCCGGTGACGAGCGCCTGCACCGGGATACCGAACGCGTACACGACGAGCACCCCGCCGACGAGGGCGGCCACGGCGGCACGCCACCAGGTGAAGCGCCCGGTACGCAGGATGAGTCCGATCACCACGACGCCGGCGATCCAGCCGATCATGTAGCCCACGGTCGGTCCGACGAACACGCCGAGGCCACCGCGGCCTCCGGCAAGGACGGGGAGTCCGACCGCGGCGAGCGCCAGCACGACGGCGATCGACCACGGTGCGACGCGCGGTCCGAGCACGAGGCCGGCGAGCATGACACCGAGCGTCTGCCCCGTGATCGGCACCCCGCCCGGCAGCGGCACGACGACCGTGCCGAGCACGATGATGAGGGCGGCGAACACGGCCACCCGGCCGAGGGTAGCGCTGGTGTCACGGGGGGAGTCGGTCATCGCTCATCCTTCCTGAACGGTGTTCACCTGAACACCGTTCATTAGAGTACGGATGCCGTCGCTCTCGCGCAAATCATCGCGCGACGGCGTCCGCCACGGGCGCGATCATCCGACCGCCGACTCCTCGCCGACCGCAGCCGCAGCCGATCCGCCGCTCCGACTACCGATCCGCGGCGCGAGGACCGCCGCCGCGAAGGCGACGACGGCCGCCAGCACGAACACCCCGAGGAACGGATCCGCGGCCGCGAGCGCCGTGAACAGGGTCCCGGTGATGGCCAGGGCCATGGCGCTGCCGAACGAATCGGCGACCGTCATGGCACCGCTGTTGAAGCCCTGATCCGCGGGCGTCGACATCGCGAGGGTCAGAGCGCTGGTCCGTGGGCTCATCAGTCCCATGCCCATACCGGCCACCACCCAGGCGACCGCGACCATCAGGGCGTTCCAGCCGAGCCCGGCGGTCGCGACGATCAGCAGGATGCCGACCAGCACCAGGATCGTGCCCACCTGCACGGCCGTCACACTCGAGAGCCGCACGCCCATCCGCCCCTGCACCGTCGCGGCGAGAGACCAGGCGAGCGCGCCGCCGGTGAGGGAGAGTCCCGCGAGCGTCGGCGAGAGCTCGTAGCGATCGGTCAGCAGATAGGGCAGGTAGACCTGTGCGCCGAAGAACGCGGCGGCCGCCACCCCGCGGACGAGGATGACCGAGGGCAGCCCACGCCGGGCGCGAAGGGTGCCGCGCGGGACCAGTGGACGCACCGCGATCAGGGCGACGACCACGGCGAGGAGTGCCAGCACCGGGCCGACCCCGGGGATGTCGCCGACCAGGTTCAACGCGAGCACGGCGACGGCGGCCAGCACCGACCAGCCGAGCCTCCCGAAAGCCCAGGGCGTCGACGCATCGCCGTCGTTCGCGAGCCCGCGCAGGGCGGGGACGACCATCAGCAGCGCCACGAGCACGAGAATGACGACGCCGAGGAAGACCCAGTGCCAGCTCCAGAGCTCGGTCACCGCTCCCGCCACCGTCGGACCGATGAGGGAAGGGATGACCCACGCGGCGGCGAAGCCGGCGAAGATGGCCGGGTGGAGCGCCTGCGGGTAGACCCGGGCGACCACGACGTAGAGCGCGACCATGAGCCCTCCACTGCCGAGACCCTGCGCGAACCTCCCCGCGACGAGGATCTCCATGCTCGGCGCGAGCCCCGCGACGAGCAGCCCGACGACGAACATCGCCACTGCCGTGTAGAGCGGGGCCACCGGTCCGCGACGATCGGCCCAGTTCCCCGCGATCACCATGCCGATGACCCCGGTGGCGAGGGGGCCGGCGAATGCGAGTGCGTACAGCCGCTCACCGCCGAGATCGGCGCTCACCGTCGGCATCACGGTGGTGACGGCCAGGGACTCGAACGCCCCGAGGAACACGAGCGCGCACGCGCCGATGGTGATCCAGACGTATTCGCTGTTCAGGATGCGCGGTGCGGGGGCGCCGGGCGTCGTCACCTGCTCGGTCTCCGATGTCATGGAGACGACGCTAGAACCTCAAGTGAGGTCGAGGTCAAGCGCGGGTTTCGCGAGTGCGACCGCGGGGCTTCAGCGCACCGGCAGGAAGTGCGTCGGCGTCGGGACCTGCGCCTCATGACGGATGCCGAGCGGCGCACCCGTGCGCTCGTCGAGGTCGAGCAGGGTGATCGTGTCGGAGCGCTGCCCCGCGACGAGCAGCTTGCCCTCGTGCACCAGGTGGTGGCGCGGCCAGTCGACACCCGCATCGGCGAGCGCCACCGACTCGAGGGCCTCACCTCCGCCGCGCACCCGCAGCGCCGCGATCGTGTTGCTGCCGCGCAGGGCCGTGTAGAGGAAGTGCCCGTCGCGAGTGCGGGCGAGCTCGGCCGGGAAGTCCGTGCCCACCTCGGCGATCGGGCTCGCCATGGTCACCGACACGACACTCCAGGTGCCGTTCGCCGCGCGGGCGAGCGTGAACACCTCGCACGAGTACTCCGTCACGACGTGCAGGTGTCCGCTGGGGTGCACGACCATGTGCCGCGGTCCGGTTCCGAGGGGCAGCACGACCTCATGATCGAGGGTCAGACCGGTGCCGCTCTGCCGCCAGAACCGCACGAGGTCGAATCCGAGGTCGGTCGTGGCGATGCGGCCGTCGGGAAGGAACACGGCGGCGTGGGCGCGCGAGACGCGGTCGCCGCCGACCGAATACGGGTCGACCGCCGCGACGCCGTCGCCGGGAGGGGTCGCGGCCGGAGCATCCGGGTCGACGTCGTCACCGAACAGGGCCGCGCGGAGAGCTGCGGCGGCATCCGGCTTCGCGGGCAGGATGCGCCCCTCCGGATCGAGGTCGAACCGCACCACGCGGCCGTCACCGTAGCAGCTGGCGACCAGCGCCGAGCCGTTCGGGGCGACCGCCACGTGGCAGACGGTGTCGCCGACCACCGCGGGCGGACCCAGCGGAGTGAGCGCCGATTCGCCGGTGCGCGAGAAGGCCTGCACGGCGGAGTCGCCCTCGAGCGACGCGTAGACGACATCCAGCGTCGGATGCTGCGCCAGCCACGACGGCGAGGGCGTCTCCACGACGGCACCGCGGTAGGCGAGCGTGCTGGCCTCACGGCCCTCATCCCCCGCGAGCAGGCCGATGCCCTCGGCCTGCCCACCCATGCCGGGGCCGTAGCCGCCGAGCCAGAATCGCGTCATGGAGCGCCGGGTCAGTCGAGCAGGCCGTGGCGGACGACGACCTGGTCGCGCTCGGGGCCGACCCCGATCACCGAGATGCGGGTGTTACTCATCTTCTCGAGCGCGAGCACGTAGTCCTGCGCGTTCTTCGGCAGGTCGTCGAAGGTGCGCGCGACCGAGATGTCCTCGTTCCAGCCGGGGAAGTACTCGAGGATCGGCTTCGCGTGGTGGAAGTCGGTCTGGTTGACCGGCACCTCGTCGAACCGCTCACCGTCGACGTCGTAGGCCACGCACACCGGGATCTGCTCGAGACCCGTGAGGATGTCGAGCTTGGTGAGCACCAGGTCGGTGATGCCGTTGATGCGGGTCGCGTAGCGGGTGATGGGCGCGTCATACCAGCCCACCCGGCGCGGACGGCCGGTCGTGGTGCCGAACTCGAAGCCCTGCTTGCGCAGCCACTCGCCCTGCTCGTCGAACAGCTCGGTCGGGAACGGGCCCGAGCCGACGCGGGTCGTGTACGCCTTGACGATGCCGACGATGCGGTCGAGCGCACCGGGGCCGACTCCTGCGCCGGTCGCTGCGCCGCCGGCGGTGGCCGAGGACGAGGTCACGAACGGGTAGGTGCCGTGGTCGATGTCGAGCATGGTGGCCTGGCCGCCCTCGAACACGACGACCTCGCCGCGGTCGAGCGCCTGGGCGATCAGGTAGCCGGTGTCGGCGACCATCGGCCGCAGCCGCTCGGCGTAGGAGAGCAGGTCTTCGACGACCTCGTCGGCGGTGATCGCGCGACGGTTGAAGATCTTCACCAGCAGGTGGTTCTTCTGGTCGAGTGCGCCCTCGACCTTCTGGCGGAGGATGTTCTCGTCGAACAGGTCCTGCACGCGGATGCCGACGCGGTTGATCTTGTCGGCGTATGCCGGACCGATGCCGCGACCGGTCGTGCCGATCATGCGCTTGCCGAGGAAGCGCTCGGTGACCTTGTCGAGCGTGCGGTGGTACTGCGTGATGATGTGCGCGTTGGCGCTGACCTTGAGCCGCGACACGTCGATGCCACGAGCGGAGAGCGCCTCGAGCTCGAAGAACAGCACCTCGAGGTCGACGACCACGCCATTACCGATCACGGGCGTCACACCCGGAGAGAGGATGCCGGAGGGCAGCAGGTGCAGGGCGTACTTCTCGTCGCCGACGACAACGGTGTGCCCGGCGTTGTTGCCGCCGTTGAACTTCACCACCCAATCGGTGCGCTCACCGAGAAGATCGGTGGCCTTGCCCTTTCCTTCGTCGCCCCACTGCACGCCGACGATAACGATTCCTGGCATGGGTATCCCCCTGGCTTTCGCCGGGTTCGCACCGGCTGATGAGCTGGCCCTCTTCGGGCGGTCCCATCCTATCGAAGCGTTCCGGTGCGCCCTTTCGGGGTGTCACTCAACGAGTGCGAGACAGTGGCGCTCCGAGTCGGCGTGGCGGACGGCCGTGATGCTCGTTCCTTCTGCATCCCAGTCGGCGACTCCGCAAGCGGTACCAACGGAAAAGCGCTGCCGGTGACGGACGACTCATCCCTGCACGCGTGGCGAGACATCCCTCGCGTAGTGAGCCTCGATGCGTCGCCACTCGGGCGAGCCCTGCGCCGGCGCGCGCAGGGATTCCGGCATGATGTGGGCCTGCTCATGAGGCCGCCTGGTGTTGCCGGGGTTCGGCGCCGGGAGCATCTCCTGCGGAACCCAGGAATCCTCCCAGATCCAGGTGAGGATCTCGGCGGCGTCGGCGGGCTCATCCGTCCAGCGATGGAACCAGCCCTCCGGAAACTTCCGCGTCTCGCCGGCGGACAGGTGGGTCTCCACCAGTTCGGCATACTCCGGCGAGTACCAGGTGAGCCATTGCGGCTGCGGCGGCAGCCCCGCCCAGGCGCCGCGCACGGGTGCGGACTGAGCGGTCTCGAACATCGTGTCGTTGAGTTCCGCCGAGGCGAAGAAGCTCTCCGAGCGCTTCGCGACCTCGATGAAGAACTCCTCCAGCGCCTCCTGCGCAACAGCGCCTCCGAGCACCTCGGGGTCGATCCTGATGCGGAGGCGCTGGTACCGCGCTTCGAGATCGTTCGTCCAGCCGGACACTGTCCCGTGGTGGATGTTCCTGCCCGTGAAGAACAGTTCGGAGATCTCGCACTCCTCTCGGTACATCCGATCGAACGTCGCCGCATCGTCGCGGGGGAACCTCCCCTGCCGCGGCTCATGCGTCCCGAACCGCGAAGGCACCAGGGCCGGGAGCAGCTCGGATGCGACGTCGAGATAGATCCCCGCCAGCCCCGGGCTGCCATCCCGCAGCCGATGCCAGGTCAGGTGGAGATGCCGGGCAGCGCGTCCCGTCATCATCGGTTCCCGCCCTCGCGCAGGGGATGTCCGTTCGGCAGCGCAGGGAACGGGATCGGCGGGTTTCCGAGCGTCATCGGCGCCCCTCGGCCGCCCGCGTGCGTGCGTTGGCCTCGATCTCCCGCATCCGCGCATAGTGCGCCTCGATACGCAGAGATTGAGCCGAACCGGGGGCGGGATAGCGCAGAGACGTCGGCATGATCGCGGCCGCCTTGCCGCATCGCTCGTCGACGGCGGGGTCGAACACTCCCCGGAACCCGGCGGGGATCCAGGGGTCGCCGCTCAGCGTGCGGAGTTCATCCGCCTCGGCCGGATGCTGTGTCCAGCGGTGCAGAGTGCCGAGCGGAGTGGCGGTCACGCGCGCAGGATCGAGATGAGGGGCGACCAGCTCGGCATACTCCGGACCGAACCAGGTCAGCCATTGGGGGTCGGTCGGCAGGCCGCTCCACGGATCGTCGAGCTTGACGCCCATGGGAGGCAGCGCGGTTCCGTACCGGCTCGTGTTGACCTCGGCGAACGCGAAGAAGGAGCCGGTTCGCTCGGCGAGTGCGACGAAGAACGGTTCGATGGCATCGAGGGCTTTGAGCTTCACGAGCCGATCGAGTTCGAACTTCAGCCGGACCGACTGCGTCCGCTGTCTCAGGTCGTTCGTCCAGCCGTCGATGGTCCCGTGCTCGATCGGCTTGCCCGCAAGGATGAGATCGCCGATGAAGCAGTCCTCGCGGTACATCTCGTCGAACCGCGCGTCGTCGTCGCGGGGAAACCGCCCCTGGAACGGCTCGTAGGTGCCGAATCGCGAAGGCACCCCCGGCTTGAAGAAATCGCGGGCCGTGCGGAGGTAGATCTCGGCGAGATCCTTGTCGTTCGCGTCGTCGAGCAGGCGGTACCACCGCAGATGCAGGAAACGCGGTCTCGGTGGTTCCGGTTCCGGATCGGGTTCCGGCGCCGGTTCCGGCTCACGCTCAGGAGGCTCGTAGGTCTGCGGGTCGATCACCGTGCCGTCGACGCGCTCTGCCAACCGTGCCGCGAACGCCGTCGCCGCCGCCAGGTTAGGCTCCTCCGCGCTGAAGGAGAAACCCCCGGCGTTCGACTGCACGTCGTACGACACATGGATGCTGTACAGCACCGTCGCATCCGCGACCTCGGTCCATTCCTCCGGAATGTCCTCCGGATCCAATTCGTCGGGACCGTCGAGCTCGAACGCCATTTCGCGGGTGCGCTTGTGCACGATCGACGAGATCGTCTGCGCTCTCCGATCGACCGTGGCCCTCAACCCCCGCACCGACGAGACCACCTTCGCCAGCTCCTTCGCCGTCAGCGAAACCTTTCCGTACACCTCGAGGTCATACGACATCGACCACTCCCCTCCGAATCGTCTGCCCTCATCCTGCCGGACGCGACCGACACGGCAGGAACACGATCACGTCGTGCGCAGCACCGGGCATGAATGCGGCCGCAGCCCGATCGTCCGCCGATGGGGATGATGGCCGGAAAGGGCAGCGCGTGACGCTCCGTCGGTGTCCAATCTCACGAATAGTGTCGGAGTCTCATGAAAGCTGTCGGTGCGTCTCACGGGGGGACGCTCGGCGCCGGTCAGAACACGTACAGCTGGCCAAGGATCAGGATGACGATGAAGAAGGCGACGGCGATCGCGCCGATGACCGTGAGGGTCCGTGCCGAGAGCTTCGCGACGCCCCACCCCACGAGGAAGGGGAGCGCGAGGAGCATGATCGCGACGATCCACCAGAACGCCGTGTAACCGCCGACGGTGGCCTCCGACAGCCGACCACCGAACAGCTGCTGGGACATCGGATGGGTCGCGAAGCGCACTGCCGCGCTGATCGGGACGCCGACGAAGACGAAGACGATGAGCCCGATCAGCGCGCCCCACAGGGTCGGGCTGCCACCGCCGCTCAGCACCCCTCCGTGGAGTTCGGGCTGCTGATGCCGTTGGTTCTTGCGCTCCGTCATGGCACAGGAGCCTATCTTCCTGAATGGGCGCAGGGTGGTCGATCACACACTCTTCGCCGGTGAGGGGACGGAAGTCACCAGGGTGACCGGAAACGTGCGAGATATGGCACTCCGACGGCTCGCCGATGTCGGACGCCCCTGCGAGGATCGAGGGATGCCAACAGCCGCATCCGGCGACCCCGGGATCCGCACCGATACCGGAGTACCGAAGAAGCAGGGCGCGCTCGTGCTCATCGCCGCGCTGGTCACCGTGGTGCTCTGGGCGTCCGCGTTCATCGGCATCCGGGGCGCAGGGCCGCACTACGACCCCGGAGCACTGGCGCTGCTGCGGATGGCGGTCGGCACCGTCGTGCTGACGATCATCGCGGTACGGCACGGCATCCGCATTCCCGCTCGTCGCCACTGGCTGCTCATCGCGGTGTGGGGCGTCGGCTGGTTCTGCGTCTACAACCTCGCCCTCAACAGCGCGGAACTCACACTCGACGCGGGCACCGCCGCGATGGTCGTCAACCTCGCACCCCTCATGGTCGTGGTCTTCAGCGGCCTGTTCCTGCGCGAGGGGTTCCCGAAGCCGCTCGTGATCGGGGCGCCGATCGCCTTCCTCGGCGTCGTGCTCATCGGCATGAACTCGTCCACGAGCGCGGGCCCCGACATCACGGGCCTCCTGCTCGCCCTCCTCGCCGCGGTCATGTATGCCGGGTGCACGCTCGTGCAGAAGCGCCTGCTCACCTCGGGCGTCGATCCGACGACCCTGACCTGGCTCGGGGCGGGCGTCGGCACCATCGCGCTGCTGCCCTGGATAGGGCCCCTCATCGGATCGCTCCAGACCGCCCCGCTGGATGCGACGCTGTGGGTCGTGTACCTCGGCATCTTCCCGACCGCGGTCGCCTTCACGACCTGGGCGTACGTGCTGCAGCGCAGCACCGCGGGGCAGACCTCGGCGACGACCTATGTGGTCCCGGCCATCGCGATCCTGATGTCGTGGGCCATCCTCGGCGAGGTGCCCACGCCGCTCATGTTCCTCGGCGGCGCGCTGTGCCTGCTCGGCGTGCTGATCACCCGACTGCGGTGGCGTCGACGCGCCTGACGCCGCTCAGCGCCCGGTGATGACTCCCCGCGCGATCCCGAGCTCCGCGAGCCGCGAGGCCGCCAGGCTCCGCTTGAGTTCGAGCGACTCCCCGATCTCGGCGGCCAGACGCGGACGTGTGCGGATCAGCGCATCGATCGTGGTGAGCGGCAGCACGACCACGGTCAGGATCTCCCCGGCCACCGTCACCGCCTGCGTGCGCTCACGGGTGAGGGCGGTCTGCCCGATGAGATCGCCCTTCTCCGCAGCGGCGAAATCCACCCGGCCGTCGTCGACCTCGAGGGCGAGCACCGCACGACCCGACAGCACCACGCGCACCTCGTCCGGCACGACGCCGCTGGGCAGCACGATCTCGCCGACGCCGTAGCGCTCCAGCCGGGAGTCCGAGAGGATCGCCTCGATGTCGTCATCGCGCAGGTGCAGGGTCGGCGCGATCTCCTGCATCGCCTCGACCAGGCGCTGCGGCTCGGCGAGCGGATCGGTCGAGTCGCCGTCGAGAGCGAAACTGCGGCGTCGCGCGGCGTACCAGAGCCAGGAGAGGTACATCGACAGCGCACGAGACGCATCGGCCGGCCCCGCGACGGGAATCGACACGGAGTACGCACCGGCTCCCGAGTACACGACCGTCGCCCGCTGCCGCTGCAGCCGCATCGGCAGCGAGTCGGCGACCTCGACGAGCAGCGCCATCACCTCGTGCGGCGGGTCGTCGGTGGAGAAGGTCACCGAGGTCTCGGCCGAGTACGGCCCCTCCGGCTCGCTGAGGTTGGTGAATGAGGCCCCCGACAGGGACGAGTTCGGCACGATCTGGATGCCGGAGCCCGTGTCGATGTGCACTGCACGCCAGTTGACCTCGACGACCCGGCCCCGCACCCCCGCGGCATCCAGCCAGTCGCCGATCTTGAACGGCTGCTCGAACAGCAGCAGCAGACCCGAGATGACACCGCCCACTGCGTTCTGCAGAGCGAGACCGATCACGATAGAGCCGACGCCGAGAGCGGTGAAGAGCCCGCCGACGTCGGCGTCCCACACCCATGAGAACAGCAGCGCGAGTCCGACGCCGACCAGGACGAGCCGCCCGATCTCCACGAAGATCGACGGGATGCGCTCGCGCCACGAGCCCGGCTTCGCGTTGGCGAACAGGGCCACGTTGAACGCCGACAGCACGAGCAGGATCACGAGGAACCCGAACACCGTCGCCACCACGCGCGTCCACACCTGATCCGCCGGTGACTGGATCGCGAAGATCAGCAGCGCGAACAATGCGCCGACCGGGATGACCCAGTTGCGCAGCATCCGCAGCGGCTTCGCGACCGGGTTGCCCCGACGGCTCAGCGCGCCGATCAACTCGGTGAGGACGACCAGGACCACGGGCACTCCGACGGCGAGTGCGAGCACCCACCAGCCCCAGCCGCCCGTGAACACGTCGCCCATGATCAGACCACCTTCCACACGGTCTCGGTCCTGCCCTGCGTCTCCACCGTCCCCGCTTCGACGTAGGTGACCAGCTCCTGGGTGCGGTCGCGCACCGTCTGACTCACGTAGATGCCGGGCTCGCCGCTGACCGAGCGCACCCGGTAGGCGAGGTTCACGGCGTCACCCCACAGGTCGTAGGCGAGGCTGGTCCGCGCGACGAGGCCGCTCGTGACCGTCCCGGTGTCGACGCCGGCACGCAACGAGATCTGGGTGCCGTTCTGCGCGTTGAAGCGCTCGAGCACCCCGAGCAGGTTGCGGGCGAAGTCGACCGTGCGGCGGATGTTGTCGACCCGCGGCACGATCAGCCCCGACGACGCGAGGTAGCCGCCACGCAGCGTGCGCACCTTCTCGACGCCCGCCTTCTCGGCCGCCTCGTCGAACCCTCGCATCAGCGTGTTCAGGAGGCCGATCTCCTCCTCCGCGCTCATGTCGCGCGTGAGGTCATCGAACCCGACCAGCTCGGCGAACACGACCGATACGTTCTCGTGCGCCTCGGTGATCGCCTCGTCACCCTGCTTGTACTTCGTGGCGACGCTCGCCGGCATCAGCGTGTGCAGCAGCTTCTCGTTCTCCTTCTGCTGCTCCTCGATCAGCTCCTGTTTGATGCGCAGGCTCGAGGCCATGTCGTTGAAGGCGCTGCCGAGGTCACCGAACTCGTCGCGCGAGCTCTGCGGCACCTGCACATCGAGGTCGCCCTCCGCCACCCTGTGCACGGCGCCGACGAGCCGGTGGATCGGACGGGTGAACACCTGCGCGAGCAACAGCGACAGCAGCGAGACGCCGAGCATGATCCCGAGCAGCGATAGCAGCACGTTGCGGGTGAAGACGTTGACCGGCTCGAAGGCCTCCGCGGTGTCGATGCGCGCGATCACCACCCAGTCGAGCCCTTCGATCTCGAGCGGGGCGTACGCTGTGACGCTTTCGCCGCCGATGAAGTCCCGCCCGACGACCGTGCCGCTCCGGCCCGCCTGCGCCTCCTGCACGGCCTTGGTGTCGACCGGCTGCAGCAGGACGGTGCCCTTGATCTGCCCGATGCGCTCGACGATGGTCGGGGCCATCCCCCCACTGGTCAGGCGCTTGACGTAGTCTTCGGGGTCCTCGACGAGCCGTCGAGCGGTGCTGCGCATCAGGTCGTCGCGTCCTACGAGGTAGACCTCGCCGGTGTCGCCGAGGCCCTGCGCCTTCCACTGCTCCTTGCCCGTCATCACATCGTTGATCGTGTCGATCGAGATCTGGAACGCCATCGCCCCGGTGATACCGCTGTCGTTGCCGACCGGGGAGACGACCCACATCGCGGGGACGTTGAGGGAGGGGATCCAGCGATCGAAGTCGGTGAGGACGACGGTGTTGACCGAGTTGGTCGCGATCGCCTCGGAGTACGCCTTCGACAGGACGGAATCGCGGTAGGGACCGGTCAGCAGGTTCGTGCCGAGCTCGACCCCCTTGTAAGCGGAGTAGGTGACATCGCCGTCGAGGTTGAGCAGCAGGGCGTCCTCGTATCCGGCTTCCTGCACCAGGCGCGTGAAGTAGTCGCCGTACCGTCCGGTCGCGGCCGAGTAGCTGGTACCGTCGCCGCTGTCGTTGAGTGCGAGCTGCGCGTCGTAGTCGGCGTCGAAGTCCTGGTTGCCCGTGACGTACTGCGACTGCACGTACTTCCCGGCATCGGATTCCGGGATGAAGGCCGTGTCGCCGTACTCCTCACCCGAACGCCCCTCGAGCTCGGGGATGAAGGCGTCCTGGTAGTAGGCCTCGAGCTCCGCTTGCGCGCTCTCGTCGAGCTCCACGTCGGCGAGATCGGCGAAGCCCGCGTTGACCGCCGCCGACATGTTCTGCGCGCTGAGGTTGCGCGAGTTCAGTGAAGCATCGCGACGAACGCTCTCGATCGCGGTCGTGATCTCGGCTGCCCGCATCGAACGGATGGTGATGAGCTGGTCCACCGCCGAGTCGTGTAGGGATTGACGCCCGTTGATGAAGCCGATGGCGCCCACGATCACGGACGACACGAGGCTCACCGCCAGCAGCATGATGAGGAGTTTCGACTGGATGCTGAGTCCGGCTCGCCGGAACCGCCCCTTCTTCACCACACCCGCATCGACCGTGCCGTTACCGCTGTCGCTCATATGCCCCTCCGCCATGCGCGCACCTGCGTGATCGGTCCGACGATATCGATATATCGGTCCCGCGGTCCATGCTTTTCTGCCGCTACAGTTGCCGACGGAGGCGAACATGACGACGACCTGGTGGCCCTACCTGCGCATCGCCGCAGCCGTTCTCGCGGTCGCCGCGATCGTGGCGCAGCTCATCCGCTCCCTGGAGATCGCGGGGGCGGCGACGACCGAGTGGGGCGCGCACCTGCCCACAGTCATCGCGAACTTCTTCAGCTTCTTCACCATCGAGTCGAACGTCCTGGCCGCGATCGCGCTCGCGTGCGGCGGGATCTGGGGGTTGGCGCGCCGCAGCACGACGACGGCCGAACCTCGCTGGTTGGCGATCCTGCTGATGTGTGCCAGCACCTACATGATCGTCACGGGCGTCGTCTACAACCTGCTGCTGCGCGGCATCGAGCTGCCGCAGGGCTCGACCGTCGGCTGGTCCAACGAGGTGCTCCACGTCGTCATCCCGATCATCATGCTGGCCGACGTCCTCTTCGCACCGCGTCGCCGAGCTCTCGGATGGGGAGCCGTCGGCATCGCCGCGATCTTCCCGATCGTCTGGGTGATCTACACCCTGATCCGCGCGAACCTGGTGATCGCTCCGGCGACGGGGAAGCCGTACTGGTACCCGTATCCGTTCCTCGAACCCACACAGCCCGGCGGATACGGAGCCGTCGCGCTCTACGTGCTCCTGATCGCCGCGATCATCATCGGCGCCGCCGCCCTCGTCGTCTGGGTCGGTCGCCGCCGCGCGACCGTGTCGGACTCGACGGCCGACGCCACCGTGCCGCCCGCCGACCTCGCGCTCTGACGCCGCGCCCTGATGACTCCGTCCCTCACACCGCTGAGGGCGGGAGGGACGGAGTGCGGCTCATGCGGGCTCAGACGGCGGCGAGCGCCTCACGGTCGTCGTCGCGCGGCAGGCCGCCGACCATGCGAGCCGTCTCGACCGAGTCCGGATCCACATCGAGGTACCGCTCGAGGGAGTCGTCGAGCTCCTCGAGCCACGGGGTGTGGTGCACGACCGCGAGCGTGCCGGTCATGACCGACTCGTACACGCGGTCGCGGTAGCCCATGATGTCGTCCTTCTTGTCGTGCTTCCACGCCAGGAAGATCTCGACGACCCGATCGATGTCGAACTCCGGATAGTCGGTGAGCTCCAACAGGTCGCGGATGTAGTCGGCTTGGAAGCGGATCTCCGCGGCCGCCGAATCGATCTGCCCGAATCGCGTGCGCCACTCGGCGATGGATGCGGCACGCTCGGCCTCATCCGGCAACGCGATGCGGCCGAGGATCAGGTCGCGCACGTACCAGGCCTGCACGTCGAACATGTTGAACGTGAACCACTGGTCCTGCGCGCCGAGGTAGGTGAGACGCGGATTGCCCTGCCAGACCACGCCGCGGTAGAGGCCGTCGGGGTAGACGTTGTTCGGTGAGGAGAGTGCCAGGTCATCGGGGAGGAACGGGTACTTGTGCAGGTATCCGGTGCACATGATCACCGCATCCACGCGCTTCGACGTGCCGTCGGCGAAGAACACGACGTCGCCTTCGAAGCGCTCGACGACCGGGCGCTCCTCGATGCCTTCGGGCCAGTCGTAACCCATCGGTGCCGAGCGGAAGCTCGCGGTGACCGAGCGGGCGCCCATCTTGAACGCCTGACTGCCGATGTCCTCCGCCGAGTAGCTCGCGCCGATCACGAGCACGTCCTTGTCGGCGAACGCCTCGGCGCCGCGGAAGTCGTGGGCGTGGCTGATGTAGCCGGGGAACGTCTCGATACCGGCGAAGTCCGGCATGTTCGGGAAGGAGAAGTGCCCGCTGGCGACGATGACGCGGTCGAACTCCTCCACGGTCGACTCACCGGTGGGCAGATTCTCGCTGGTGAGCGTGAAGACCTCGCGCTCACTGTCGAACTCGATCCAGCGCACCACCGTCTGGAAACGGATCAGGTCGCGCACGTCGCTCTTCTCCAGGCGGCCGGCGATGTAGTCCCACAGCACGGGACGCGGTGGGTACGAGGAGATGGGTCGACCGAAGTGCTCGTCGAAGCTGTAGTCCGCGAACTCCAGCGCCTCCTTCGGGCCGTTCGACCACAGGTTGCGGTACATGCTGGAGTGCACGGGCTCGCCGAACTCATCGAGTCCGGTGCGCCAGGTGAAGTTCCACTGTCCGCCCCAGTCGGCCTGCTTCTCGAAGCAGACCAGCTCGGGGATGTCCGCCCCCGCGCGGCCCGCGGACTCGAAGGCCCGCAGCTGCGCCATCCCCGAGGGGCCGGCGCCGATGATCGCTACTCGTTCTCTGCTCGTCACGTATCGTCCTCATACTCTTCAGTCATGTATCGGTCAGCGGCCGCATCCGAGCGAGGAACAGTTCTGTCCCGGTGGGAGCGGAAGGCTCGACCTGCCCGGAAAGCGGCTGCCCTTCGACGGTATCAGTGTCGGTCGCGGGAGCTGGCGGCTTCGTCGCCCCTCCGGATGCATGACCCTTCGACGGATGCATGAGGGGCGGACGGCGAGCCCTCCTGCATCCGTCATCCGTTCATGCAGGTGAGCGGTGCGGGTGGGTCGGGCTGGGAACGGCGCGGACGGATGCGATTACGCTGGTCCGCGGGGGGACGCGCCGCGCTCCTCAGGAGGAGAGAGCATGCATGACCTGAACGCCGCATCCCCGTATCCGGCCGCGCCTCCGCCCCCGCCCGCACCCGCGCGCACACCCGACCCCGCACCCGCGTCGGCACCGGCCGCGGCACCGGCGAACGGCGCTCCGACGGATGCCGAGATGGCCAGGGCCACCGAGGTCCTGCGCATCATCTCCACCTCCTACTCGGCGAAGATGGTCGGTCAGGAGCGGCTGCGCACGAGCCTGCTCGTGTCGCTCATCGCCGGCGGGCACATCCTGCTCGAGAGCGTCCCCGGCCTTGCCAAGACCACCGCGGCCAGCACCCTCGCCGACACCGTGAAGGCGCAGTTCAAGCGCATCCAGTGCACCCCCGACCTGCTGCCGAGCGACATCACGGGCAACCAGATCTACGACGCCGCGACGGGCTCGTTCCGCACCGTGCTCGGTCCGGTGCACGCGAACTTCGTGCTGCTGGATGAGATCAACCGCTCCAGCGCCAAGACGCAGAGCGCCATGCTCGAGGCGATGCAGGAGCACCAGACCACCATCGGCGGCGAGATCCACCACCTGCCGAAGCCGTTCCTCGTGATCGCCACGCAGAACCCGATCGAGCAGGAGGGCACGTACGAGCTGCCCGAGGCACAGATGGACCGCTTCCTGCTCAAGGAGATCGTCGAATACCCGAGCCCGGCCGAGGAGCTCGAGGTGCTCAGCCGCATCGACTCCGGCGTGCTCGACCCGGATCGGCATGTGACCAGCGCCGTGAGCCTCGACGACGTGCGCCTGCTGCAGGACGTGGCGAGCCGCATCTACGTCGACCCCGCGATCCGCAACTACATCGTGTCGATCGCCTACGTCACCCGGAACCCCGCGCCGTACATCGGCGAGGAGCGCGCCCGCTTCATCAAGTACGGCGCGAGCCCGCGTGCCAGCATCGCCTTCCTGCAGGCGTCCAGGGCGCTGGCCCTGCTGAAGGGCCGCTCCCACGTGCTGCCCGAAGACATCCGCGAACTGCGCCACCTGGTGCTCCGCCACCGCGTGCTGCTGACTTTCGAGGCGGATGCCGAGGGTGTCCGCAGCGAGGAGATCATCGACCAGATCTTCGCGTCGGTCCCCACCCCCTGACCCCTCCGATGCCCAGCCTGATCACGCAGGTGAAGAGCAAGCTCTTCATCCACTCGACGCGCAAGTCGCTGCACGCGCTCGACGGCGCCTACGCGTCGCTCCTGCACGGGCGGAGCCTCGACTTCGAAGACCTGCGCAAGTACGAGTACGGCGATCAGGTGCGCGACATCGACTGGCGGGCGACCGCGCGGCTGGGCACCCCGCTCGTCAAACGCTCCCGCGCGACCCGCATGCACACGGTGCTGTTCGTGGTCGACACGGGCCGCTCGATGTCGGCCCTCGCCGCCGACGAGCGGTCGAAGAAGGAGCTGGCGATCCTCGCGACGGGGACGCTCGGCGTGCTCACGCTGCGCCACGGCGACGACTTCAGCACCGTCTACGGCGATGCGGTGAAGGTGCGGCGTCTCGCGCCCGGCCGCAGCGAGGGCGCGCTCGAACACGCCCTGCGCACGATCGACCGGGCGATCGACGACAGCTCGGCGCCCAGCGACCGCGACGCCCTGCTCTCGTTCGTGACCCGCACGATCTCCCGCCGGATGATCGTCGTCGTCATCACCGACGAGGCCCCGGTGACGAGCGAGACCGAGCGGATGCTGCGCCGCCTGCGCGTGCAGCACGACGTGCTCTGGCTCACCCTGCGTGACGCCGACCCCGTGCTGGATCACGCCACCGGACGCATCCGCAGCGACGCGGACAGCCGCTGGCAGGTGCCGGACTTCGTGCAGGGCGACCGTGCCATCGTGCAGGAGCTGACCGCGCAGCACGATGCCGACGCGGCGCACCGGGATGAGCTCCTCACCCGCCTCGAGATCAGCCACTCCTCCCTCGACGGGCAGGACGACGCCGTCGCGCAGCTATTGCAGCTGCTGAACCGGAGGTCGAATGCCCGGCTCTGAAGAGCTCTACCCGCCGGCGCAGTACGGCTGGGGATGGATGCTGCTCGCCATCGGCATCCTGGTCCTCCTGGTCCTCGGCGCCTGGCTGCTGATCGCGCTCACCCGTCCTCGCCGCACTCTGCCCGTGGATGAGGCCGCCGGGCACCCGCCGCTGATCATCGACGTGCTGTCGCAGCTGCGCACCGAGTACATGGGTCGCATCCAGCAGATCGAGGGCGATTACCGCGCGAACCGACTCACCGCCCGGCAGGCGAACCTCGAACTGAGCCGCGTCGTCCGCACGTTCGTGAACGAGTACAGCGGCCTGGAGGCCCCGGTGCTCGCGCTCGATGACCTCGTGGCGCGGGGCGTGCATCCCGCTTTGATCGACGCGATGGGCAGGCACTACTACCCCAGCATCTTCCGGCCGGGACCGGCCATCGATCCGATCGCCGGTGCCGAGGCGGCACGAACGGTGGTGCGGGCGTGGCACTAGCGAACGTGTGGATGCTGGTCGCCGCGGTCGCCGTCGTCCTGACCGCCGTCACGGTCGGCTTGATCCTCGGGCTGCGGCGACGCGGCGGCGGTCGCGGCGGCGACACGGCGCGTGTCGCTCGCGCCGAGCGGCTGCGCGCACTGCCGACGTTCCGCCGTGCGCTGGCTCGGCGGGCCCTCGCACTGTCGGGAATCCTCGCCCTGGGCGCGGTGACGGCGATCGTGGCGGGCGTCGTGGCCGCTCGACCGATGTCGGCCCAGACCATCCAGCCGGTCAACACGAGCCGCGACATCATGCTGTGCCTCGACGTCTCCGGCTCGATGTCCGAGGTCGACGTCGAGGTGCTGACGGTCTTCGAGGAGCTGCTCGACGACTTCGAGGGCGAGCGGATCGGGCTGACCATCTTCAACAGCTCCCCGGTGCAGATCTTCCCACTGACCGACGACTACGACTTCATCCGCGAGCACCTGGAGAGCATGACCCGGAGTTTCGACTACGTCGACCAGATCCCCGAGCACTGGGTCGGCACGCTCAACGGCGACGGCGCCTCCCTGATCGGCGACGGCCTCGCCGCCTGCACGATGGGGTTCGACCGTCCGGGTGACGACCGTTCGCGGTCGGTGATCTTCGCGACCGACAACGAGGTCAACGGCGCCTCCATCGTCACGCTCGACGAGGCCGCGGCCTACGCGGCCTCGAAGGAGGTGCGGGTGTTCGCGCTGAATCCCGTGCAGGGCAAGGATGCCGACGTCAGCGCGGAGCTCTCCGCCGCGGCCGAGTCCACCGGCGGGGCCGCATTCGGCCTGCGCGACACGACGACGGTCTCCGACATCGTCGAGCAGGTGCAGGAGCAGGAGGCGACCGAGCTGCGCGGCGAGGCGCAGGTGGTCTGGACGGACGCCCCGAATCTCTGGATCGCGGTGCTCTCGGTCTGTCTCCTCGGCTTCGTCGTGGTGCTGTGGAGGGTGCGACTGTGATCTTCCAGCCCGTGCTGAACCCGCTGCTGATCCTGCTGCTGTGCGCCCCGGTCGCCGCACTCGCGATCTGGGTCCTGGTGCGACCGCCCCGGACCGCCGGAGGGGCGCCTGCCGACACGCGCACGGTCGCCGGACACCGCGCGCTGTGGGCGATGCGCCTGGTGCTGGTGCTCGCCTGCGCCGCGCTGCTGCTGCGCCCCGGTATCCCGGGAGGCGCGACCCAGACGCTCGCGACCGACACCGACATCGTGCTCGTCGTCGACACGACCGCGAGCATCGTGGCCGAGGACTGGGACGAGGGCGAACCGCGGCTCGACGGCATCCGTGAAGACGTGCGCACGCTCGTCGAGGAGTACCCAGGAGCACGCTTCGCGCTCATCACCTCGGATGCGGCGGCCGAGCTGAGGATGCCGCTGACCACCGACACCACGGCACTCATGGGATCGCTGGAGGTGCTGCGGCCCGAAGTGACGAGTCAGTCGCGCGGGAGCTCGATCGGCATCGCGGCACCCCTGCTGACCGAGACCCTCGCGTCGGCGGCGGAATCATCGCCCGACCGCTCGCGGATGGTGTTCTACTTCGGCGACGGGGAGCAGACGGTCGACAGCGAGCCCGAGTCGTTCAGCTCGAGCGAGAAGTACACCGACGCAGGGGCCGTGTTCGGCTACGGCACTGCGGAGGGCGGGCCGATGCGCATCACGACGGGCGGGCTCGCCGAGGGCGGTGCCGAGTACATCCAGTACGAGGGCGCCGACGCGCTCTCCGTGATCGACGAGACGAACCTGGAGGCCATCGCCGACCAGCTCGGCGTGGAGTACGAGCACCGGACCGCGGAGGCCGCCCCGGTGCTGCCGGAGGCGCCGGCCACCACGACCAACTACGCCGAGTCGGGCGAGGTCGGCAACGTGACGGAGCTGTACTGGGTCGCGGCGCTGGTCATCCTCCTCATCCTGGGCATCGAGCTCACGCGCGCGACGATGCTCATCGCGAAGCTCCGGCAGCTGCGTCCGACGCGGCAGCGGCATCCCACCGACTCCGGGCAGTAGCACCGATCGCCTCGCACCCGCCGCGAGGACCTGTGGGAGATCCGGTATGAAGGTCCGGGATCCGTGGCGCTCCCGTCCGCCGGTCCGTATCGTTTTACCTGCCACGGGCTACCTGTCCGGGCATAGGTTCGTCGTCTCGGATCGACCGTGCCGCAGGCTCGTGGGGAAGCCGGCTCGGTGGGGACGCGCGGCGATGTCATGTCGGCCTGATGGGTCGACATCTATCACTGGGGAATCACATGGGGAACATCTTTGCGCTGAAGCGCGCCCGGAAGGCGGCCATCGGCGCTGTCGTCGGGGCCCTGGTCGTCAGCGGCCTGGTCTCGGTCGGCAGCGGAGCGGCGGTGGCGGCGGAGCCCTCGCCACCACCGCTCCTGCAACGTGACGAGAACGTCGTCACGTCGGATCCGATCCCGACGGTCCAGATCGACGACGGCTACGTCTGGGCGCAGGCGACCATCGGGTCGACGGTCTACGCCGTCGGCGAGTTCGACAACGCCCGCGAACCGAAAGCCGCACCGGGCACCGCACTGACCGCCCGGTCGAACGTGCTCGCCTACGACATCCAGACCGGCGCACTGCTGCCCTTCGCACCCACGGTCAACGGCGTGATCAAGGCCGTCGCCGCATCGCCCGATGGCAGCCGCATCTACATCGGCGGCTCCTTCAACTCCGTCAACGGCAAAGACCGCTGGAACATCGCCGCCCTCGACCCCACGACGGGCGAACTGGTGCCGGGCTTCATCCCGTCGATCGGCGGATCGGGCGTCTACGCCCTGGCGACCTCGGGCACGAGCGTCTACGCCGGTGGGCTGTTCACGCAGGGCAACCGCACCGCGCGGAAGAACCTCGCCGCCTTCGACGCCTCCAACGGCACCCTCCTGCCCTGGGCGCCGACGACTGACCAGCAGGTCGACGCGATGGTGATGGACCCGGCCGGGGCGGACACGATCATCGGCGGACGCTTCTCGCAGGTCAGCGGCAACACCGCACTGCGCGGCATCGGCGCCGTCGACAAGGCCACCGGTGCAGTGGACACCGCCTGGCAGACACCGTCCGCGATCAACAACGTCCGGGCCACCCGCTCCACGGGGCGAACGGGAATCTTCGGTCTCGCCACCGACGCGACGGGCGTCTACGGCACCGCCTGGTCCTATGGGGCCGTACAGCCGACCAACCTGGAAGGGGCTTTCGCGGCCGAAGCCGGGACCGGCAAGCTCCGCTGGGTGGCCGACTGCCTCGGTGACCACTACGGCGTCTACTCCACCGGCGAGGTCGTGTACACGACGAGCCACACCCACGCATGCCGGACTGTGGGCTTGCAGCCCGAGCAGCGGCAGACGACGTACCGATACTCGGAGGCATTCACCGCCGATGCCAGGGGCACACTGGGGCATCAGCCCAACGTCAACTACAGGGACTGGGCGGGTACGCCCGCTCCGTCGGCGTATGCCTGGACCCCGGACTGGGGCGTGGGTCAGACCACGGGCATGGGTCAGGCGGGCCTGTCCATCACGGGCACCGGGAACATGATCTCCGTCGGCGGCGAGTTCCGCTCGGTCAACAACGGCCAGTTCGAAGGACTCGTCCGCTTCTCGACGACGCCTCCGGGCGGAGCGAAGGACAAGCCCCGTCTCTCCGGCGACGACTGGACAGGAAGCGCCGAGCGGAACGCCGACGGTTCCGCGGGCGTCACCGTCACCCTCCCCGCCAACTGGGACCGCGATGACCTGACCCTCAGCTACGAGCTCCACCGCGCGGACAGCGCGACGCCGGTGGCCACGACGACGGCCGATGCCACCTGGTGGGACCGACCACTCGTGATCCTCGTGGACGAGACCGCCACGGACGATACACCACGGGAGTACACAGTGGTGGCGAAGGATGCCGACGGCAACGTCACCGCCAGCGGCGGCATCACCTGGATAGCACCCCACTGATCGAAGGGTCTCGGGTCGCCCGCTTCCGCAGCCTGAGTGGAAAGAACGAGAGCCGACCTCGGACCGCACCCGAGGTCGGCTCTGCTGGTCCCCCAGCGGCCGACCGGCTGCGCAGCCATCGCCTTCAGGTCTGCCATGGGACTGATCTCGCCCCGACTAGCGAACCAGCATCCGATATGCTATTATTTTACATGTCGATAGCTATCATGCTTCGATTTGGGGGTTCGTCGTCACGAACCGACTGGGCGCGGCCTCTGGGGAAGCCGTCTCGGTCTGGAGCGTACGTCGATGTCATGCCGATCTGGGGTCGGCATCAGATGACTGGGGAATCAACATCATGGGGAACAACTATGCGCTGAAGCGCGCGCGAAAGGCGGCCTTCGGCGCCGTCGTCGGTGTCTTGGTCGTCAGCGGCCTGGTCTCGTTCGGTGGCGGAGCGGCGGTGGCGGCGGAAGTCTCGTCGTCACCGCCGCCTCTGCTGCAACGCGACGAGAACGTCGTCACATCCGATCCGATCCCGACGGTCCAGATCGACAACGGCTACGTCTGGGCGCAGACGACCATCGGATCGACGGTCTACGCCGTCGGCAAGTTCGACAACGCCCGGGAGCCGAAAGCCGCACCGGGAACGGCGCTCACGGCGCGGTCGAACGTGCTCGCCTACGACATCCAGACCGGGGCGCTGCTGCCGTTCGCACCGAAGGTCAACGGGGTCATCAAGGCCGTCGCCGCATCGCCCGACGGCAGCCGCATCTACATCGGCGGCTCCTTCAACTCCGTCAACGGCAAAGACCGCTGGAACATCGCCGCCCTCGACGCCACAACGGGCGAACTGGTGCCGGGCTTCGTGCCCTCCATCGGCGGAACGGGCGTCTACGCCCTGACGACCTCCGGCACGAGCGTCTACGCCGGCGGCCTGTTCACCCAGGCCAACGGCACAGCGCGGAAGAACCTCACCGCGTTCAACGCGCCCGATGGCAAGCTGCTGCCCTGGGCGCCGACGACCGACCTGCAGGTCGACGCCATGGTGATGGATCCCGCGGGGGCGGACACGATCATCGGCGGACGCTTCTCGCAGGTCAGCGGCGACACCACGATGCGCGGCCTCGGCGCCGTGGACAAGACCACCGGTGCAGTGGACACCGCCTGGCAGGCATCCGACGCGATCAAGAACGGATCGAACAGCGGCACCGGTTCAGGCAAGGCCGGAATCTTCGCGCTCACGGCCGATGCCACCGGCGTGTACGGCACCGGGTGGGTGTATGGGGGCGCCGAAGTCGGAAACCTGGAAGGCACCTTCGCCGTCGAAGCCGGGAGTGGGAAGATCCGCTGGATCGCCGACTGCCTCGGCGATCACTACGGCGTCTACTCCACAGGCAAGGTCGTCTACACGACCAGCCACACCCATGCCTGCGGCACCATGGGCCTGCACCCGGAGCAGCAGCAGCTCACGCACCGTTACTCCGAAGCCTTCACGGCCGACCCCAGGGGCACTCTGGGACACCAGCCCAACGTCAACTACAAGGACTGGGCAGGAACCCCGGCACCGTCCGCGTATGCCTGGACGCCCGACTGGGCCGTCGGCGTCACCACCGGCATGGGCCAGGCGGGCCTGTCGATCACGGGTACGGGAGACATGATCTCGATCGGCGGTGAGTTCCGCTCGGTCAACAACGGGCAGTTCGAGGGCATCGTCCGCTTCTCCACAACACCTCCGGGAGGAGCCAAGGACGGGCCGCGTCTCTCCGGCGACAGCTGGACGGGAAGTGTCGCGCCGAATGCCGAGGGCACCGAAGGCGTCACCATCACCCTCCCCGCCAACTGGGATCGGGACGACCTGACGCTGACGTACGAGCTCCACCGCTCGGACAGCACGACGCCGGTGGCCACGACGACCGCCGATGCAACCTGGTGGAACCGACCGGACATCACCCTCGTCGACCTGACAGCGCCGAGCGACACTCCGCTGGAGTACACGGTGGTGGCGAAGGATGCCGACGGCAACGCCGCCACCAGCGGGGCATCGCCATGGGGGCAACGAACTAGCCGAGGCTGATGTCGGCCCTCTTCACGGGCCGCACCCCATATGCTATTATTTTACATGTCGGTAGCTATCGTGCTCCGACTGGGGTTCGTCGTTGCGGACCGACCGTGTGCGGACTCGTGGGGAAGCCGTCTCGGTGAGGGAACGCACGGCGATGTCATGTCGATCTGGGGTCGGCATCAAATCACTGGGGAACAACACATGGGGAACATCCTTGCGCTGAAGCGCGTCCGAAAGGCGGCCATCGGCGTCGTCGTCGGTGTCCTGGTCGTGAGCGGCCTGGTCTCGTTCGGTGGCGGAGCGGCGGTGGCGGCGGAAGTCTCGCCGCCACCACTGCTGCAACGTGACGACAACGTCGTCACGTCAGACCCGATTCCGACCGTCCAGATCGACAACGGCTACGTCTGGGCGCAGACGACCATCGGGTCCACCGTCTACGCGGTCGGCAAGTTCGACAACGCCCGCGAACCGAAGGCCGCACCAGGTACCGCGCTCACCGCGCGTTCGAACGTGCTCGCCTACGACATCGACACCGGCGCACTGCTCCCCTTCGCACCCACGGTCAACGGCGTCATCAAGGCCGTCGCCGCATCGCCCGACGGCAGCCGCATCTACATCGGCGGCTCCTTCAACGCCGTCAACGGCAAAGACCGCTGGAACATCGCCGCCCTCGACGCGAAGACCGGCGAACTCGTCCCGGGCTTCATCCCCTCGATCGGCGGATCAGGCGTCTACGCGTTGACGACCTCCGGAACCAGCGTCTACGCCGGCGGGCTCTTCACGCAGGGCAACGGCACCGCACGCAAGAACCTCGCCGCCTTCGAAGCCTCGAACGGCGCCCTCCTGCCCTGGGCACCCACGACCGACCAGCAGGTCGACGCCATGGTCATGGACCCGGCCGGGAAAGACACCATCATCGGCGGACGCTTCACGCAGATCAGCGGCAACACCGCGATGCGGGGTCTCGGCGCGGTCTGGAAGGGCAGCGGCGTCGTGGACACGAACTGGCAGGCCCCCCAGACGATCAAGAACGGAGCGACCGCGACTTCCGCGGGGCAAGCCGGGATCTTCGGGCTCGCCACCGACGCGACCGGTGTCTACGGCACCGCCTGGGCTTTCGAGGTGGGCGAGACGGTCAACCTGGAAGGCGCGTTCGCCGCCGAGGCCGGCACCGGCAAGATCCGCTGGGTCGCCGACTGCCTCGGGGACCACTACGGCGTCTACTCCACGGGCAAGGTGGTCTACACCACGAGCCACACCCACGCCTGCGGGACTGTCGGCCTGCACCCGGAGCAGCCGAAGACCACGCACCGCTACTCCGAAGCCTTCACGGCCGACGCGCGCGGAACACTCGGACACCAGCCTGCGGCTCCCAAGTACAAGGACTGGGCGGGCACGCCCGCTCCCTCGGCCTACGCGTGGTCGCCGGACTGGGCCGTCGGCGTGACCTCGGGACTGGGTCAGGCGGGCCTGTCGATCACCGGAACCGGGAACATGATCTCCATCGGCGGCGAGTTCCGTTCCGTCAACAACGGCCAATTCGAAGGACTCGTCCGCTTCTCGACTACGCCTCCCGGCGGAGCGAAGGACAAGCCGCGCCTCTCCGGCGACGACTGGGTCGGCTCTGCAACGCGAACCACCGACGATGCGAAGCGCGTCACCGTCACCATTCCCGCCAACTGGGATCGTGACGATCTCACGCTGACGTACGAGCTCTACCGGTCGGGCACCTCGACGCCCGTTGCGACCACGACGGCGGATGCGACCTGGTGGAAGCGTCCGGACGTCGTGCTCACCGACACGGCGGCCCCGACCGGTCCGCTGCCGCAGTACACGGTCGTCGCGAAGGACGCCGCCGGGAACACCGCCACGAGCGGCGTCGCCCGGGCGACGCCGCCGACCGGCACCATCGCGCTGGTCTCGAAGTTCAGCGGCAAGGCCGTCGGAGTCTCCGGCACCGCATCCCCCACGGTGCAGCAGCCCGTCACGGGAGCGGCATCACAGCAGTGGACCACGGTTCCGAAGCCGGACGGCAAGTTCCAACTGAAGAACGTGGCCACCGGGGCCTGCCTCGCGGTGTCCTTGAGCAAGGTCTTGTCGGGAAACGCGCAGGTGCTGCAGTGGGCCTGTGCCGACACCGCCAACTTCCTCTGGAGCCTCAAGGACGTCGGCAACGGCTACGGGCAGCTCGTCGCCGGCCACTCCGGCAAGTGCCTCACGCTCAGTGGCGGCGCCGCAGACGGCGCGAACTACGTCCAGACCGACTGCGGCGCGACCACCGGCGCGGACAACCTCAAGTTCCTCCTGCGCCCCGCCGGCACCGTCGCGCTGGTCGCGAAGGACAGCGGCAAGGCCCTCGGAGTCTCCGGCTCCGCCTCCCCCGCAGTCCAGCAGCCCGTCACGAAAGCCGCATCACAGCAGTGGACCATCGTGCCGAAGCCGTACGGCAAGGTCCAGCTCAAGAACGTGGCGACAGGAGCGTGCCTCGCCGTGTCGTTGAGCGCCAAGGTCCTGTCGGGACACGCGCAGGTGCTGCAGTGGGACTGCTCCGACCAGGCGCACCTCCTGTGGAGCCTGAAGGACCTGGGCAACGGTTACAGCCAGCTCGTCGCCAGCCACTCCGGCCAGTGCCTCACGGTGCTCGACGGCAACACCGCAGACGGTGCGAACTACATCCAGAACGACTGCACCGCAACACCGTCGACGTTCTCACAGTTCACCCTGCCCACCGCAGGCTAGGGCGCACGGACAGAGAGCCGACCTCGGGGATACCTGAGGTCGGCTCTGTTGTTCCCTGGATAGGATGTTCAGCGCTTCCCGTGCCGATTCGAGGACCGCTCGTCTGCCGCAGCACGGGGCGCGAGTGGCGAGGAGGTGGAGCGTGACGCACGCTTCGACACGCCCCGTCACCGAAGCGCACCGCGCACCCCTCCCGAACGAAGCGGCCGCAGCGCTTCTCCGCTCGAACCGTCGTCGCCGCAGCATCCGCCGGTGGGTCGCGATCGGAACCATCCCGCTCACCCTCGCGGCGCTGCTCTTCGTGGGCAAGCTGCTGAGCATGTACGCGTTCGCTCACCAGGCGATCACCGCCTACGTGGTCGACGACTTCGCAGGCTCCGAAGCCTCGGCGCGCGGACAGGACTTCCTCAACTGGTTCGAACCGTACAAGGCACCGTTCAACATCGGAACCGCCCTCGGCGCGGCCGAGCAGCTGCCCGAGGCCAGGGCTGAGCTCGAAGAGGCGCTCGATCTCGCCACCGGACTGGAGGTATGCGGGGTGCGGATCAACCTCGCGCTCGTCGTCGAGCGGATGGGCGACGCCGCGCGTGCCGACGGCGACGGTGCCGCCGCAGCCGAGTTCTACGGCGAGGCGCTCACCATCACGGTCGAGACGCCGGAGGAGTGCCACAGCGAAGAGGCGCAGCAGCAGTCCTCCGACCCGCAACGCGACATGTCCGACACCCTCGACGGCACCGAGGATCGGCTCAAGCAGAAGCAGCAGGAGCAACAGCAGGAGCCACAGGAACCCGAGCAGCAGCCCGGTGAAGAAGAGCAGCCCTCCGAGGGCAAACTCGACGAACTCGAGGGCAAGCTCGAACAGGGCACGCAGGAGCGGGATCAGCAGCAGGGCGACGAGCCCGGCGGCACGGGAACGGACAAGCCGTGGTGAGCGATCACGAGCAGCAACGGGCCCGCTACCTCGCCGGGGCCGAAGGGGCACCTCCCGTCCCCCCGCCCGGCGGTTATCACGGTGCGCGACGCCAGGCATCGGCCCCCGCCCGTGAATCCGCCGTCGCCCCGAACCCGATCTCCCCGGACCCGAAGCAACCCGCGAACGCCCTCGGATGGATCGCCCTCGCCATCGCCGTCCTGTTCGCGCTGACCCTGCTCGGCACGCTGGTCGCCGGCGGCACCGACGTGCTCTACGGCGTCACGATGCTCACCGCGCAGCTCGTGGTGGTCGGCACGGTCGTCGCCGCCCTGTTCTCGCCGCGTGCACGCAAGCTGGGGGCGATCGCGCTGATCGTGACCGTCCTGTTCAACGTCGCGACCGTCGGCGGCATGAGCGCGCTGCAGACCTCGGCCGCCGGCAGCTACCAGGGCGCCAAGTCCGCCGATCAGAAGCACGCGGAGGCGTACCCCGGCATCAAGGGCACCGATCCGCAGGAGACGCTCGGGCAGCAGTCCCTGGAGGAGGTGCGCGCGCAGTCCGAAGAGCTCTTCGCCGACATCCGGACTCGGCTCACCCAGGAGTTCGGATACACCTGGGTCCCCGTCGGTGACGAGGACCTGCGCCCCGAACGCAACGGCTACGGCGGCGAATCGATGCTCGTCGAGTACACCTCCGCGGCGTGGGCGACCGAGCAGCCCGTGCAGGGCTACGCGCGCAAGCAAGCGGTGATGGCCGCGATCAACGACGAGGTCGTGCGGCACGGCCTGTGGGAGCTCTACTCCTTCAACGACCCGACCGGGTCGGGCATCGACCCGTCGATGATCGCGAAGCTCTACGGCAGCGATGATCCCCGCACGCAGCACACGTGGGAGTACTACACCGAGAACTACCCCGATCCGATGCGCTTCTACGCCAACATCTACGACCTGTCGAACGACCGGGACGGCGGCTTCCTCGCCGCGCGCGAAGCCCAGACGGCCCGCACCGGGGAGCCACTCGAAGGTCTGCAGCTCGTCGTGATCGCCAGCGGTGTGCTCGGCGAGGCCGACCGCGACGAGTTCGAGACGAAGCTGCAGGAGTATCCCGGCTTCGAGTGACCGTGCGCGGCACACTCCGACGCCGCGAACGCCCCACCCGTGCAGGATGAGCCGCGCACCGCGCCCGTCGCACCGCGTGCCACACTCAGGCATCCCCTCGAAGGAGGACGAATGGACGCGCTCGTCTCCGCGAACCTGATCTGGACGATCCTGGCCCTCGCGGCCCTCGCCATCAACGTGATCGCGCTGATCTACATTCCCCGCGACCGCAAGCCCACGGCCGCGATGGCCTGGCTGCTGCTCGTGTTCCTCGTGCCGTTCGTCGGCATGGGCCTCTACCTGCTGATCGGCAACTTCCGGCTGCCGAAGAAGCGCCGCGACGAGCAGCAGCGCATCACCGCGATGATCGCCGCCGCGGCCGTGGAGGATCCGGACCCGCAGGCTCCACGCTGGCTCCAGCGCGTGGCTCAGCAGAATCACGCCCTCACGGGACTGCCGGTGGTCGGCGATTCTTCGGCCGAGCTGATCGACGACTACCAGGGGTCGATCGATGCCATGGCCGCCGCGATCGACACGGCCGAGCGGTACGTGCACGTCGAGTTCTACATCGCCGCGTCGGACGCCACGACCCGCGGATTCTTCACGGCGATGGAGAAGGCCGTCGCCCGCGGCGTCTCCGTGCGTCTGCTGGCCGACTACATCGCCTCGCGCAAGATCCCGAAGTCCGAGGAGACGTTCGCCGAGCTCGACCGGATCGGCGTGTCCTGGTCGTGGATGCTGCCGGTGCGGCCGCTCAAGGGTCAGTACCAGCGACCCGACCTGCGCAACCACCGCAAACTCGTCGTCGTGGACGGGAGGGTCGGGTTCGTCGGCTCGCAGAACCTCATCTCGCGCGACTACAACGCGGAGAAGAACATCAAGCGCGGACTGATGTGGCAGGAGCTGATCGCGCGGGTCGAGGGTCCGGTCGTCGCCCAGGTCGACGCCGTCTTCCTCTCCGACTGGCTGATCGAGACCGGCGAGGATCTGTCCACCGTCGAGCGGGTTCCGGCGTCCGCCGTGCCGCGACCCGCAGGCGGCGACCTGCACTGCCAGATGGTGCCGAGCGGCCCGGCGTACGGCACCGAGAACAACCTGCGGATGTTCCTCTCCCTCATCCACGGCGCCACCGAGAGGGTCATCCTCACCAGCCCGTACTTCGTGCCCGACGAGGCCATGATCTACGCGATCACCACGGCCTGCCAGCGCGGACTCGATGTGCACCTGTTCGTCTCCGAGCTCGGCGACCAGGGGATGGTCTATCACGCGCAGCGCTCCTACTACGAGACACTGCTGCGCGCGGGCGTGCGGATCTTCCTCTACCCGCCGCCGTACATCCTGCACGCGAAGCACTTCTCCATCGACGACGACGTCGCCGTGATCGGCTCGAGCAACATGGACATCCGCTCGTTCAGCCTGAACTCGGAGATGTCACTGCTCGTGCGCGGAGAGTCCTTCGTGGCGCAGATGCGCGAGGTCGAGCAGAAGTACCGCACCGCGGGGCGTGAGCTGACCCTCGACGAGTGGCTGCGCGAGCCCGCGAAGTCGACCTTCCTCGACGGGGTGTTCCGGCTGACGTCGGCACTGAACTGAGTCGCCTGCTCAGGACCCGAGCGTCAGCAGCATCCGGGCGAGCACATACCGGGCGTGCCCTCGAGAGGTACGCGGGTCGTAGCCCAGGCCCTCGACGAGAGCCGTCAACCGCTCCTGCACGCTGGAGTGATGTCGGCCCAGGCGGAGGGCTGCGGCGCGCACGCTCTGCTCCTCGGCGACGGCGTCGAGGAGCTCGCGACTGCGGTCGTCGAGGGCGGCGAGCGCGGCGGCATCCGGATGGAGCGGACCTTGCTCGGCGGCCTCCGCGACGAGCAGCAGGGCTCCGAGTTCGGCGACATCGACGACCGGTTCTGCGGGACTGGTCAATCGGACGGCGACCAACGCCGAGGACCACGACCGTGGAAGGTGCTCCCCCGGCCCCGCGGTTCCGAGACCGAGGCGCAGCCCCTCGCTGTCAGGCCAGGCGCTCACGGCATCCGTCTCGGCATCCAGGATCGTCGCGCGGGTCAGGCCGTGCCGGGTGGCGACCACGGCCGACGGATGCTGCGGCAGGGGCGCAGGATCGGGCGGTGAGGCGACCAGGCGCAGCGTGCGCGCGCCGAGCCGGAGCCGGGGCAGAGCGGCAGCGCGCTCGTCGGCTCCCGCGTACGAGCTGATCGCGAGTTCGACCGCGCTCTCCGGTCCCACCGAGCGGCGCGCTCGGATGATGCCGAGGGCGAGACTCAGCCGCTCCAAGATCATCGTGTCGTTCGTGTGCGCGGGCCCCTCCCGCTCGATCCACGCGATCGCTCCCGGCCCGCTCTCCCGCACCGGCCAGGCATGCGACGGCTCGATCGGGTCGATGCGCACGCCGTCGGCCCGCACCCGCACGATCTGCCGTCCATCGCGCTGGCCGACTGTCGCGCCGCTGAGCACAGCGGCACCGCGCAGCATGCTCTCCACGCCGACGGATCGGGCGACGAGGGCATCGAAGTAGGTGACGACCTTGAGCGTCTCGCTGGCATCCGGGTCGAGGGCGGTGAGCCGCCCCAGCAGATCTTGCATGTCGGGCTCCATCGCGCACGGGGATTCCACCCTACGGGGTCGGTTCGGCCCCGCAGGGTGGGATCGGACTCAGGAGAGCAAGCGGTTCACCCAGTTGTCCCGCGCGGCGAGCATGGCCTGCGCGACGGCGGTGTGGGGGGCGAACATGTCGAAGCCGTGGAAGCCGCCGGCCCACACGTGCAGCTCGGCCTGGACCCCGGCCTCCCAGAGCTTCGTGGCGTAGGCGACATCCTCGTCGCGGAACACCTCGGCACTGCCGCAGTCGATGAACGCGGGCGGCAGTCCGCGCAGGTCGGCGGCCCTGGCCGGGGCGGCATAGATCGAGACGTCATCGGTGCCCTTGCGGTCGCCCAGGAGCGCCGTCCAGCCGGTGATGTTCGATCCGCGGTCCCAGACGCCGATGCCGTCGATCTGACGGGTCGACACCGACTCGTCGCGGTCATCGAGCATCGGGTAGATGAGCAGCTGCCCGATCAGCTCAGGGCCTCGCCGGTCACGGGCCAGCAGAGCGGTGCCGGCAGCCAGACCGCCGCCCGCGCTCCCGCCGCCGATCATGAGGCGTGACAGGTCGATGCCGAGCTCCCCCGCGTTCTCGGCCGCCCACAGCAGCGCGGCGTAGCAGTCCTCCACCGGGTACGGATCGGGGAACTCGGGGGCGAGCCGGTACTCGACCGTGACGATCACACCGTTGAACCGCTCGGCCCAGTCGAGGAAGCCGACGACACCGAGCCAGCGGTTGCCGATGATCATCCCGCCGCCATGGGTGTGGAAGAAGCCGGGACCGGTGCCGGTGCGGCCTTCCTTCTCGATCACGGAGACCACGATCTCGTCACCCCCGTGGCCGGGGATCGACACGTCGCGAAAGGTGAACCCGCGCTCGGCGAGCGCAGCGAAGATCTCATCCTCGCTGCCGACCGGCGACTGGCGCAGGAACGGGATCATCTCCGGCGTGAGCGTGGACGGCAGTTGGTCGCCCACGAGGGCGAGGGCGGCTTCGAGTTCGGGGTCGAAGGGCGGGCGCGCCAGGGTCGTGTCAGTCATCAGAACTCCTTTGTCCTCGGCCGCCATCGCGGCGGCTACCCGCCAGCCTCGTGCACGCCGCATCCGAGGGTAACCCGCCAGCCACGGCGGATCCGACGCCTCCCGTCCGCCGGGTGGCGGGGTCGCGGTTCCGCCGGTGGCGGACTCCCTTGAAGGGTCGTGTCGCCCCGGATAGCCTGGCGCCAGGGAAGGAATGCGCATGATCCGAGAACTCGATGAACAGCAGTCCTACGACCTGTTGAGCACCACCACGATCGGACGCATCGGCTTCGTCCATGACGGGCGGGTGCAGATCCACCCGGTGAACTTCGCGGTGTCGGGGCAGGAGCTGCTTCTGAGGACGTCGCCCGATGGCCTCCTGGCCGACCTGACGCGGGCGCCCGTCGACGTCGCGTTCGAGGTGGATTACCACGATCCGATCGGGAGCACGGCGTGGAACGTGCTGCTGCACGGCAGTCTCTCCCGTGCGCCGGAAGAAGAAGCCGCCGGCATCGCCGCTCGTGTGCACCCCTGGGCTGGTGAGGATCGGAGCCTCCCTCTGGTCCTGCACATCGAGAGCATCTCCGGTCGCAGCGTGCGGCGAGACTCGTCGCGCGGGGAGATCTGAGGCGCGGCGGTGGGGTCTGCCGCCGCGCGCGCTCTTACGCCAAAGCCAGCCCCGCGGCGAGCGCGAAGCCCAGGACGGTCGCGAGACCCGTCGACTCCTTGGCCTTGGACTGCGCCTCGGGAACCATCGAGTCGACGAGCATCACCAGAAGCGCCCCGGCTGCGAAGCCACTCGACGCGGAACGGAAGGCGTCACCCGTCACGCTCGCCAGCGCGAAGCCCGCGACGGTCGCCGCCGCACAGATCACGGCCACCCCTGCCCACAGCAGCAGCACTCGCGACTTCGCCATACCCCCCTCGAGCAGGTCGGCGGCGGACCCGATCGACTCGGGCAGGTTCGAGACGAGGATGGCCACGACGAGCGCGATGCTCACCGGCTCCCCCGATGCCAGCCCGATACCGAGCACGAGCTGCTCGGGGATGCCGTCGAGCAGCGCGCCCACGGCGAGCTGGCCACCGCCCGCCTGCGACTTGCTCTTCGCGGCACGGGCATCGAGGATACGGTCGGCGATGTAGTAGCTGATGGCACCGGCCGCGACGCCGACCACGAGCGGGACGGGACCGGCGAGGTCGAGCCCCTCTTCCCAGAGCTCGAAGGCGATCGAGGCCATGAGGGCGCCGGCGCCGAACCCGAGGACGATGCCGAGCCACCGCGGCGGCCACTTCCGGAGCAGGGCCAGCACCGCGCCGATGAACAGCGGCGCCGCCGCGATCACGCCCCACAGGACTGCTTCGCCCATGCCGCACCTCCGTGGCGTCTACTCTCCCACCTCCTGCTGCGTCTCCCGGCCCGACCCACCATGGCATCGGCGAGAACGGAGACGGGTCGTCCTTCCCCCGGCGCGTCGGGCCTCGACACTCCGCATCGCGCGCGAAGCTCCTCCGTTTCGGCAGATCCTGAGCACAGCCCGTCGACGTGACCCAACGCTCCTGGCATCTGAATGGTATTCTGATGGCATGAAGGCAACCATGGATAAGGCAGGACGAATCGTCATCCCTGCGCCGCTCCGTGAGCGCGTGGGACTGATCCCGGGTCCCGTCGACCTGATCCTCGATGGCAACGGCATCCGAATCGAGATCGAGGCGCCGGACAACCTCATCGAGAAGGATGGGCGCCTCGTCATCGCGTCGTCCGGCACCACTCTCACGCCCGAAGACATCCGCGAGCTGCGCCTTGCCGACCAGCGCTGACCTTCTTCTCGACACGAGCGCGGCGGTCGCTCTCCTCGTCGAAGACAACACCGCGCACCTCGCTGTCCAGACCGCCTGCGCCGGCGCAGTCCTCGGACTCGCAGGCCATGCTTCGACTGAGACCTACTCCGTTCTCACGCGCCTCCCGGGCCCGAATCGTCTGACTCCTCCCGCCGCGGCTCGCGCGATCCGGACTGCGTTCCCCGGGTCGGTCTCCCTCCCAGAAGAGACTGCGCGGACGGCCGTCGACGTTCTCGCCGACGCCGGGGTCTCCGGCGGAGCGGTGTACGACGGATTGGTCGCGCTCTGCGCTCGCACAGCTGGTGTGACGCTCCTCAGTTGCGACCGCCGCGCCATGGTCACATACGCAGCCCTCGGCGTGGCTGTCGCCGTCGTCTGACGCGGCACGGGGCGACACGCCGCACGCGGATAGACTGGAAAGCATGTCCAAGGTCCTCCAGTCCCTGCCCGTCGGCGAGCGCGTCGGCATCGCCTTCTCCGGAGGACTCGACACCTCCGTCGCCGTCGCGTGGATGCGCGAGAAGGGCGCCGTGCCCTTCACCTACACCGGCGACCTCGGTCAGTACGACGAAGACGACATCGCGTCGATCCCGGGCCGTGCACTGGAGTACGGCGCCGAGGCCTCGCGCCTGATCGACTGCAAGACCGCCCTGGTCGAAGAAGGCCTGGTCGCCCTCTCCTGCGGCGCCTTCCACATCCGCTCCGGCGGCAAGACGTACTTCAACACCACGCCCCTCGGCCGCGCGGTCACGGGCACGCTGCTGGTGCGCGCCATGAAGGAAGACGGCGTCGACATCTGGGGCGACGGCTCCACCTACAAGGGCAACGACATCGAGCGGTTCTACCGCTACGGCCTGCTCGCCAACCCGCGCCTGCGCATCTACAAGCCGTGGCTCGACGCCGACTTCGTCACCGAGCTCGGCGGCCGCAAGGAGATGAGTGACTGGCTCGTCACCCGCGACTTCCCCTACCGTGACTCTGCCGAAAAGGCCTACTCGACCGACGCGAACATCTGGGGCGCCACGCACGAGGCGAAGACCCTCGAGCACCTGAACGTCTCGCTCGAGACCGTCGACCCGATCATGGGCGTGAAGTTCTGGGACCCGTCGGTCGCGATCGAGACCGAAGACGTCACAGTCACGTTCGAGGCGGGCCGCCCCGTCGCGATCAACGGCGTCGAGTACAGCGACCCGGTCGCCCTCGTCATGGAGGCGAACACGATCGGTGGTCGCCACGGCCTCGGCATGAGCGACCAGATCGAGAACCGCATCATCGAGGCGAAGTCGCGCGGCATCTACGAGGCTCCCGCCATGTCGCTGCTGTTCATCGCCTACGAGCGCCTCGTCAACGGCATCCTGAACGAGGACACCCTCGCCACCTACCACGAGCAGGGTCGCCGCCTCGGCCGCCTGATGTACGAGGGCCGCTGGCTCGAGCCGCAGTCGCTCATGCTGCGCGAGTCGATCCAGCGCTGGGTCGGCCTCACGATCTCGGGCACCGTGACGATCCGTCTGCGCCGCGGCGACGACTGGACCATCCTCGACACCGTCTCGCCGAACCTGTCCTACGGTCCCGAGAAGCTGTCGATGGAGCGCGTCGGCGACGCCGCCTTCGGCCCGGTCGACCGCATCGGCCAGCTCACGATGCGCAACCTCGACATCGCCGACTCGCGTGCCCGCCTCGAGCAGTACGCAGGCCTGGGCCTCGTGGGTGGCGCGACCGGCGAGCTGGTCGGCCGCGTGACCGCCGGCGAGTCCGCCGAGATCACCGAGTCGGTCCACGGGTCGATCTCCGAAGCCGACGAGAACCTGGCGGATGCCGTCGACACGGCGTCCGAGGGCGCGGCGTTCGACTCCGGCACCGACTGACGCCGTACCGCCGACGCGGGGAGCCGGTGCTGCCGACGTCGGACGGGTGCACCCGCTAGGCGGGTGAGTCGCCGGCGCTGCGCCGTTCGTCAGCGGCGTCGAGCTCCTCGGCGCGGTCGATGATGCCCGGCAGCACCTCGTCGAAGAGCGTCACGATGGCGGCACGGGTTTCGGCCGCGTCGCGCTGTCGGATGGCCTCACGGATGGCGACGGTGGATCGCTCGACCGCCACCCAGTCGAACACACCGCGCGCGTGCTGTGTGAAGCGGCGGATCTGCGGGCTGAGGAACTCGATGACGGTCACCCGCGTGGTGTTGCCCTCAATGCGCGCGAACCCGGTCACGATGGCGCGCAACGCGCCACCGAACTCGACGACATCGTGGTCGACGACCGCAGCGGACATGTCCTCGGTCAGATCGACGAGATAGGCGACGTCGTCGGCCTGGATCAGCGGCATCGCGTGGCGTACCGAACCGATCCAGATGTCACCGAAGAGCGCGATCGCGTCCCGGATGCGGTCCAGATCGAGGGGCGCCACGCGCGTGTAGCGGTTACGTTGCATCTCGACGAGTCCCCCCTCGGCAAGTCGCGCCAGCGCGTGCCGCACCGGCGTCTTCGACGTCCCGAGATCCTCCGCCAGCTCGTAGTCGCGGATCCGCTCGCCCGGCCGAAGCTCACCGTCGACGATCGCGTCCCGCAGCCGGTGATAGACGTCGTCACTCACCGAACGCCGTTCCAGCGCACCATCCATGCCCACCAAATCACACCCTCCTTCGACCACAGTGGTTCCCCCACCACTCGTTGCGGCCGACATGGCGGCCCGAACGCAATCGCGCCGAGCCTCCGTATCGTCCCCGTTCTGCGCAGAGCGCAACGGGTAACATAACACATTCGTCTGAATGGATGATCCACGAGCGCTCGGGCGGATATGATGCGAAGGCGCGACCCTGAAACGCGCACTGGGGCTCGGTGGGACTGAGTTCCACCTGTCTACCCGAAAGAGTTCTCGACGATGATGACCGATTCGCAGGAGTCCGCCGTATCCACGCGCCCTTCACTGGGCGCCCGGATCGGACGGATCTCCTTCCTCGTTGTGGCCGGGATCGTCGTGATCGCCGTGGCCGCCGCCTTCTTCGTGACCTGGACGATCCAGCGCTCCTTCCCGCAGACCTCGGGAACGGTCGAGCTCGACGGTCTGAAGGCCGAGGTCACGGTGCAGCGCGATGACCGCGGCATCCCGACGATCACGGCCGACTCGACCGACGATCTGTTCTACGCCGAAGGGTTCGTGCACGCGCAGGACCGTTTCTTCGAGATGGACTTCCGCCGCCACGTCACGGCAGGGCGCGTCGCCGAGATGTTCGGAGAGTCCCAGGCGGCGACCGACGCCTTTCTGCGCACACTCGGCTGGCGAACCGTCGCCGAAGCCGAGGTCGAGGCGATGGACGACACCACGCGCGGCTACTACGAGGCCTATGCCGACGGGGTCAACGCCTACCTCGCGACACGGTCCGGCGCCGAGCTCTCGCTCGAGTATGCCGTTCTCGGCATCCAGAACCCGGACTACGCTCCCGAGCCGTGGGAGCCCGCGGATTCGGTCGCCTGGCTCAAGGCCATGGCCTGGGATCTGCGCGGCAACATCGAGGATGAGACCGAGCGCTCGCTCCTGGCCGCCGAGCTGAAGGCCGGTGCGGACGAGGCGGGCGAGGCGGTCGACACCGGGGAAGTACTCGCGAAGCTCTACCCCGACTACCCGTTCGACGAGAATCCGGTGATCGTTCCGAAGATCTCGACGGTGCCCGCACTCGAGACCGGTGCGGAACCCGCCGCGTACACGCCCTCCGAATCCGACGGCGAGATCCAGCAGGCGACCACCACGATCGAGTGGCAGGAGACCTCGAACGTGATCGAGGCCGCGAGCGAGCTCGTCGGCGATGTCGGCGAGGGCATCGGATCGAACTCCTGGGTCGTCTCGGGGGATCTCACCGAGACCGGGATGCCGCTGCTCGCGAACGACCCGCACCTCGGCGCGTCGCTGCCATCGGTCTGGTACCAGGTGCAGCTGAAGTGCTCGACCGTGAACGACGCGTGCCCGTTCGACGTCGGAGGCTTCTCGTTCTCCGGGCTTCCCGGCATCGTGATCGGTCACAACCAGCACGTCGCCTGGGGGTTCACGAACCTCACCACCGACGTCACCGACCTCTACGTGGAGCGGGTGGTCGGCGACGAGTACTGGCGCGATGGCGCGCTGGTCCCGCTCGAGCAGAGCACCGAGACCATCAAGGTCGCCGGCGGCGAGGATATCGAACTGACGATCCGCTCGACCGTGCACGGGCCCATCATCTCGGGGCTCACGGACGACTTCACCGCGATCGCCGATGACCCGGAGCCGGCGCTCGCGGAAGGAACCGAGGCGCCCGCCGCTCCGCCCGTCGGTCAGGACGACGCCGAGTACGCCGTCAGCCTGCGCTGGACGGCGCTCGACCCCGGCACGACCGCGACCGCGATCTTCGCCCTCTCCACCGCGCAGGACTTCGACGACTTCCGCTACGCCGCATCCCTCTTCGACGTGCCGGCACAGAACCTCATCTACGCCGACACCGAGGGCAACATCGGCTACCAGACACCGGGGCGCCTCCCGATCCGCGGTGCCGGCGACGGATGGATGCCGCAGCCGGGTTGGGACAGCAGCTACGACTGGACGGGCTACATCCCGTTCGACGAGCTGCCCGTCTCGTACAATCCGAACTCGGGGTACATCGTCACCGCGAACAACGCGATCGTGACCGACGACTACGCCTTCTTCCTGTCCCGCGACTGGGACTACGGCTATCGCGCGGCGCGCATCGCCCACCTGATCGAACGACGCGCGGCCGCCGCTCCGCTGACCGCACAGGACATGCGCGACATCCAGATGGACGATGAGATGTGGATCGGCACGCAGCTGGCGACCGCCATGGCCGACGTCGACGTGAGTCGCGCGGACGTCCAGGCAGCCGTTGACCTCCTGCTCCCGTGGGACGGCCAGAACGCGGCCTCTTCGCCCGCCGCGGCCTACGCGAACGTGCTCTGGTCGAACCTCGTGCAGAACATCTTCGGCGAGCGCGAGCAGCCCCTGCCCATCGACGGGCAGGGACGCTTGTTCACGGTCGTCGCCGACATGCTCGAGGACCCATCCGATCCGCTCTGGAGCAACCCGGAGATCGACGTCGACGGGATGGAGGCCATGCTGGCATTGTCCGCCGAAGAGGCCTACGACGAGCTCGTCACTCTGCAGGGAGACGTTCCCACGCGCTGGAACTGGGGCGACCTGCACGCGATCACCCTCACCAGCGACACCCTCGGCACCTCGGGGATCGCGCCCGTCGAGGCCCTCTTCAACCGCGGGCCGTACCCGGTGAGCGGCGGGGCCTCCGTGGTGAACGCGACCGGGTGGGAGCTCGGCGTCTCGTACGCCACCACCACGGTGCCGTCGATGCGCATGGTGATCGATCTCTCCGACTTCGACGCCTCGACCTGGAACCACCTCACCGGCGCTTCGGGTCACGCCTTCCATGAGCACTACACCGACCAGACGGCCGATTGGGCCGTCGGGCTCCAGCAGCCCTGGGCGTACTCGGGGAAGGCCGTCGGAGCGTCGACCATCGACACACTGATCCTGTCGCCGACCGGCTGATCCGCGGGGCTGCGCCGTCCTGAAGGGACGGCGCAGGTTGCTCCGATACCGTGGGTAGGTGCCATCCAGTTACCTCGCCCCGAAGGGCACGACCGTCACGCTCCTCGAGTTCGAGCACGGCGGCGCCACGCTCATCGCCGAGACGTTCGGCGAAGGCCCGCACACCTACCTCCTGCTGCACGGCATCGGGATGGGTCGCAGCGTCTACCTCGACGTCGTGCAGCGGCTCGAGGGCCGAGTGATCGCGCTGGACCTGCCCGGCTTCGGCGAGGCACCAGAGCCGACGCGCACGCTCACCATGGAGCGTCATGCCGACCTCGTCGCCGCCTACCTGCAGCACGTGGACTCGGGCCCGGTGGTCGTGATCGGGCACTCGATGGGCAGCCAGATCGCGGCCGAGCTCGCCGCACGGCATCCGTCCCTCGTGGAGGGTGTCGTGCTGGCCGGGCCAACGGTGAACAAGGCGGCGCGCAACATCGCGGCGCAGGCCCGCTACCTCCTGACCGACCTCGTCGGCGAGCGGCCGTTGGTGATCTGGCGCGGCGCGCGGGAGTATCTCCGCGGCGGCCCGCACCTGATCCGCAAGATCCGTGCCACCGTCGTGCACGAGCCCGAGGACGCCTTCGTGCGCATCGAGTGCCCGGTGCTGGTGCTGCGCGGTGAGGACGACCCGCTCGCGCCGATGAGCTGGTGCCGCGAGATCCTCGACGCGATCCCCGGTGCCGCGCTCGAGGTCATCCCCGACCACGGACACGGCACACTCATCAGCGACTCCGAGCCCGCCGCCCGCCTGATCCACGAGTTCGCCGCCCGCCTCTGACGGTCGGTCGGTCTCGCGGGGCTCAGCCGGCGGCGGGTGGGGTCTGCTTCGACTCGGCGAGCTCGTCCACGACGAGGCCGCGCTGTTCGATGGTGCCGTTGCGGTAGGCCTGTCGCCCGACCATGTGCGCAGACAGCGGCGCCGTCGCGAACTGCATGAGCACGACGGGCGCGACGAGCACGAAACCCAGCAGGATGCCGCCGACCGACCGCTGCGACAGGGCGATCGCGATGCAGATCAGCAGCAGCCCGAGCACCTGCGGCTTGGTCGCCGCGTGCAGCCGGGACGGCACGTCGCGGAAGCGCAGCAGCCCGACCGCCGCCGACAGGCAGAGCAGCGCCCCGAGCAGGATCAGCACGAGCACGGCCACGTCGATGACGGGGTCGGGGATCATGAATCCGAGGATGTTCATGAGGTCGTGTTGTCCCTTCTCGCGACGAACCGGGCGACGGAGATCGAGCCGAACACCCCGATCGCGGCGATGATGAGGAGCACGGGGATGTTGCGGGTGTGACCGTTGATGGCCATCTCCGCCCCGAGCACGCACATGACCTCGGTGAGGAGCACGTCGGAGGCGACGGCACGGTCGAGGATCGACGGTCCTCGGACGATGCGGACGAGGGTGAGGACGGCGGCGATGCCGAAGACCACCATGATCAGCAGCAGCAGGATGTTCATCGGGCACCGCCCTTCGTCGATCCGGTCAGGCCGGCGCGCTGGTCGGCCCTGAGTGCGCGGTACTGCGCGGGGTCGCCCAGCGCCCGGACGACCCGTCGCTCCCAGCGGAGCACTCCGGCGCGCTGCTTCTCGACGTCGGCGCGGTTCCTCACGCCGATCACGTGCAGGTAGAGGATGCGCCGGTCGCGGTCGGTCTCGACCACCAGCGAGCCGGGGACCAGCGACGACACGACGGCGACGTGGGTCATGACCAGATCGTCGGCGTAACGCAGCGGCACCGCGATGATCGCTGTGCCCGGCTGGCGGCGGAAGTCGAACACCTGCAGGGTCACCGAGATGGCTCCGCTGAGCACTGCGAACAGGAACTGCACCACGAACAGGGCGGCGTAGGCGACATTGATCCGACCCGAGAGCTCGACCGTCGGCAGCCGGAACACGCGGGTCACGAAGATCGCGACGACGAGTCCGGACAGGAAAGACAGCACGGTGAACTGCGCCCACAGCAGCATCCACAGCACGACGAGCCAGGCCAGGAAGGGCAGCTGGACCCGGATGTCGCGCCAGAGGTGGCGCTTGGTCTGACGTCTCATCCGCCCACCTCCTCTTCCAGCTGGACGAGGCTGACGGGCTGCAGCAGGGCGGCGCCGATGCGGTCGCAGAGCGCGTACAGGGGTCCGGCGAAGATCGTGAGCGAGACGGTGACGGCGACCATGCCGGCCGTGGCGATCGTCATGATCTTCGGGATGCGGCGACGCTCCTGCTGCTCGTCGGCGGCCGGGGCATTGCCGAGGTACGAGATGCGGCCCTCGGTCTCGGTGGAGTCCTCCTCCTCGCGCCAGAAGGCGAGGTTCCAGGCGCGCATGAGTGCGTACAGGGTGAGCAGCGAAGTGACGATGCCGCCGAAGATCAGCACGATCATGATCGGGGTGCCGACGGAAGCCGCCGCCTCGAAGAGCGCGAACTTGCCGATGAAGCCGGAGAACGGTGGAAGGCCACCCAGGTTGATCGCGGGCACGAAGTAGAGCACGGCGATCACCGGTGCGACCTTGAGCAGCCCCTTGACCCGCAGGATCGAGGTGCTCCCCGCTCGTCGTTCCACGAGTCCCACCGCCAGGAACAGGGTCGTCTGCACGACGATGTGGTGGACGATGTAGTACACAGTCGCGCCGATCGCGGCCGGCGTGGCTATCGCGAGGCCGAAGATCATGTAGCCGACGTGGCTGACGAGCGTGAACGACAGGATTCGCTTGAGTTCCGCCTGCGCCACGGCGCCGAGCACGCCGACGATCATGGTCGCGAGCGCGATGATCAGTAGCACCGTGTCGATGCTGTTCGAGGCGAAGAGCTGGGTCTCGGTGCGGATCAGCGCGTAGACGCCCACCTTGGTCAGCAGGCCCGCGAACACCGCCGTGACGGGGGCGGGGGCGGTCGGGTACGAGTCGGGCAGCCAGAAGGACACCGGGAAGATGGCGGCCTTGATGCCGAAGGCCACCACCAGCATCAGGTGCAGCACCAGCTGCGTCTCCTGTGGAAGCTCCGACATCCGCTCGGCGATCTGAGCCATGTTGACCGTGCCGAGTGCGCCGTAGATCATGGCGATCGACGCGAGGAACAGGATCGACGAGACCAGCGAGACGACGATGTACACGGCGCCGGTACGGATGCGGGACTCGGTGCTCCCGAGGGTGATCAGCACGTACGAGGCGACGAGCAGGATCTCGAAGCCGACGTAGAGGTTGAACAGGTCGCCGGCGATGAAGGCGTTGAAGATACCGGCCGCGAGGATCAGGTACGAGGGGTTGAAGATCGAGATCGGGGTCTCGTCGGTGCCGTCGGCGGCGCCCTGACCGATGGAGAAGAGGAGGACGGCGAGGAGCACGATGCTCGAGATGAGCACGAGGAGTGCGGCGAGCCGGTCCACGTAGAGCACGATGCCGAAGGGCACCGGCCAGCCGCCGACCGAGACGGCGAGCGGGTCGCCGGAATCCACCACGACCAGGAGCACGGCGGCGATCACCGAGACCGCGGCGAGTGTGGCCACGGTCACGACGACCTGGAGCCGCGCGTTCCGGCCGAACACGAGGGTGATGGCGGCGCCGAGGAGCGGGAGCCCGACGAGGAGCGGGACCAGTGCGGTCATGGCCGGCCCTCCTCGTTCTCGTCGTGGTCGTCGGGTTCATCGGGGCGCGCCTGGTCGCCCTCGGCTGAGCGTGAGGAGGGTTCGTCGCCCCACCCCGTCGGCGCGTCGAACGGTGCATCGTCGTGGATGGCGGGGTGGTCGCGCATGTGCAGCACAGTGATCGGTGCGGTCTGCACGCCGACGAAGTCGGTGGTCGCCTCGTCCTCGTCGGTCTCGGACTCGTCGTCCATGAGATCTTCGTCGGCGTCGGTGCGCTCGCGGAGCGCGATGTCAGCCTCGTCGTCCTCGACGGTGTCGGCCTGGCCCAGCTGCCAGGAGCGATAGATCAGAGCCAGGAGGAAGGCCGAGACCGCGAAGGTGATCACGATGGCGGTCAGGGTGAGCGCTTGGGGGAGCGGGTCGCTCATCTCGCCCTCGGTGCCGAAGAACGGTGCGTTGCCCGGGACGCCCATCACGATCAGCAGCAGCAGGTTCGTGGCGTTGCCGAGCAGGAGGAAGCCGATCAGCACGCGGGTGAGGCTGCGCTCCAGCATCGCGTACACGCCGCACGCGAAGAGGATGGCCATGATGACGATCAGGGTGAGCGAGACATCCATCAGCTGCTCCCCCTTCCGCGCGAGAGGAAGCCTTCAGGACCGGGGGTCGAGCGCAGAGCCGCCTGCCTGTCGACCTCGGCGCCGAGGCTGCGCAGCACGTCGAGGACGAGCCCGATCACGACCAGGTAGACACCCACGTCGAAGATGGTCGAGGTGACGAACTCCATGTGCCCGATACCGGGGATCTCCCATTCCCAGAACGTGCTCGTCAGCGGCGCGAGCCCGAAGAAGAGCGGGACGACGGCCGTGCCGACGGCGAGGATGAGGCCGGTGCCGAGCAGTCGGCCGGCATCCGTCGGTGCGGCGGCGCCGAGTTCCCAGCGGCCTCCGGCGATGTAGCGCATGACCAGCGCCATGCCGGCGACGAGCCCGCCGGCGAAACCGCCGCCGGGCAGGTTGTGCCCGGCGAAGAGCAGGAAGATCGACACCACGATGATCGTGTGGAACAGGATCCGGACGATGACCTCGAGCAGGATCGACCTGTTCTCGGGCTTCATCTTCTGCCCGCCGACGAGCCATGCCCGCGGGCTGCTCTCGTTCTCGGAGTTCTGGAACCGGATGCCCTCGGTCGTCTCGACGAGCGGGCGACTGCGCGCGGCCTTGCGCGTAGCCTTCGGCAGGTTCTTGGTGGCGGCCAGCAGGTCGGCTCGATGGGTGACGAACACCAGCGAGGCCACGCCGGTCGCGGCGAGCACGAGCACCGACAGCTCGCCCATCGTGTCCCAGCCACGCAGGTCGACCAGGGCCACGTTGACGACGTTCTTGCCGTGACCGATCTCGTACGCGAGCTGCGGAAACACCTCCGAGATCGGATCCGCGATGCGGGATTGCGTGGCGACGACCGCGACGAAGGCCATGGTGACGCCGACGCCGATCGCGAGGAGCGCCCGGGGGACACGCCCCACCGAGGCGTTGTGTTCCCCCATCCGCGCGGGCAGGCGGCGAAGCACCAGAGCGAACGTCACCATCGTGACGGTCTCGACCAGGATCTGCGTGAGCGCCAGGTCGGGTGCGCCGCTCGTCGCGAACAGCACGACCATCCCGAGCCCGGTGACGGAGACGAGGACGACGCCGGTGTAACGCTTCTGGGCACGCACCGCGAACACCCCGGCGATCGCCATGATCGGCGCGACGACGATCTGCGCCGGCGTGTGCCAGGCGGAGAGGTTGTAACGATCGATGTCGCTGGCGATGAGCGCGGTGACCTCGGCGGCGACGAACACCACGAAGATGGTGCCGACGTACACCGGCAGCGAGCCGCGCTGCGTGAGGGTGGTGCTGAGCACGGAGAGACGGTCGATGCCGCGCATGACGAGGTAATAGACATCGGCGGCGGTGAAGCGCAGGAGGCGGGGCTTGCGGTCCCAGCCGGTCCGGCGGGTGAGCAGGAAGAGGCCGATGCCGACCAGGATCGACGCGATCGAGATGCCCAGGGCGGGCTCGAGGCCGTGCCACAGCGCGAGGTGCCCCGGGCCTTCGACGGCTTCGCCCGCGTGGTCGAGCCCGGGAGTCGCGGTGACGGCGTAGCCCTGCAGGGCCACGTCGAGCGCGGGCGCCCCGATACCCGCGGCGAGCGTGACGCCGGCGAGGATGATCGGCGCCGAGAGGAACCCGACCGGCGGATCGGGCCAGGCGGTGTCGGGCAGCTGCCCCTGCGCGTCGCGCTTCTTCCAGAAGGCTCCCCAGAGGAAACGCGCCCCATATGCCGCAGTGAGCATGGAACCGAGGACGACGCCGATGAGCGCCACCAGACCCCAGGGAGAACCCCCCAGGGCGTCGTCGAGCAGAGCCGTGAGCGTGGACTCCTTGGCGACGAACCCGATGGTCGGAGCGATGCCCGCCATCGATGCCACCGAGATGAATGCCGCCGTCGCCATGACCGGCGCCTGCCGCCCGACGCCGGAGAGCTCGGTGATGTCACGGGTCGACAGCTGCCGGTCGATGACGCCGACGATCAGGAAGAGGGCCGACTTGAACAGGGCGTGGCCGATCACCAGCGCGAGTCCGGCCAGTGCTGCGGCCTGCGTGCCGTAGCCGACGACGATCGCGAAGAACCCGAGCTGACTGACCGTGCCGAACGCGAGGATGCGCTTGAGGTCGGTCTCGCGCAGCGCCTGGATGCCGCCGATGAGCATCGTGAGGATGCCGAGAGTGATGACGATCGGGCGCCAGGGGGCGCTGAACGCGAAGATCGGCGCGAATCGGGCGATCAGATAGATGCCGGCCTTCACCATCGCGGCCGCGTGCAGATACGCGCTCACCGGAGTGGGCGCGGCCATCGCTCCGGGAAGCCAGAAGTGGAACGGGAACAGGGCCGACTTGCTGATCGCGCCGATCAGAAGCATGACGATCGCGGCATCCACCGCAGGGCCCGTCGGTGCGATCTCGAGGATCTCGCGGATGCTCGAGGTTCCGGTGTCGACGACGAGGATCACGACGCCGACGAACATCACGAGTCCGCCGAGGGTGGTCACGAGCAGGGCCTGCAGTGCCGCACGTCGGCTGGCGGCGCGGCGGCGGTAGTGGCCGATGAGGAGGTACGAGAGGATGCTCGTCACCTCCCAGAACATGACCAGCATGACGAGGTCGTCCGTCAGCACGAGGCCGTACATCGCGCCGGCGAATCCGAGAAGGACACCCGCGAACTGGCCGACGCCGGCCGAGTCCTCGTAGAAGTACCACCGGCAGTAGAGGAGCACGAGGGCGCCGACGCCGGTCACGATCAGGGTGAGCACCCAGCCGAGCACGTCCATGTTCATGGACAGGTTCAGTCCGAGCTGCGGGATCCACTCGACCGACTCGTACGGGACCGGGCCGTCGAGCACCTGCGGCGTCATGACGAGCGCGTGCACGAAAGCCGCTGCGGGGACGAGTGCGGCGATGGCGAAGGCCTGAGCTCCGAGCCAGCGCACCAGAACGGGCATCAACAGCGACCCGAGCAGGAACACGGCGAGGAGCGTCAGCATATACGCGGCTCCCTCGGGGGTCGTCGGCCTTGCGGCCAGGCGGGGGGTGTCATAAGCAGTTTACCCGGGCGAAGACTCCACTCGGTCCGCAAGAGTGTGATCGTGCAAGAGTGGTCGCATGCGGCGGGTCTGGGTGCGGGAACTGGCCGGGTGGTTCGGCGCCCTGGCGATCGCGGTGATGACCGCCGCGCAGGTCGCATCCTCGGCGCGCTCCGACCTGCTGTTCCGCGACGGGGATTCCCTGATCGTGGCCATGTTCGGGCAGTCGGCGCTTTCCGGTGAGCCGCTGGACTGGGCGATGTCGAGCGTGCTCTTCCTCCCCGAATCCGCGGTGTTCGCGGGGCTCGACCTGCTCCTTCCGGTCGATGTGAACAGCCTGCTCGCGATCAATGCCGTGATCAACATGCTCGCCCTCTACGGAGCACTCCGGCTCGTGGCCGGTCGGCGGAGAGAGGACCGGGCACCCGTCGCGTGGGCTCTTCTCGGACTCGCGGCCTTCTGCGCCATCGCCGTGACCGAGGTCTCCGCATTGCGCGATGCGCTCGAGCTCGCGTCCCTGCAACTCACGACGACCTACTACTCGGCGACCGTGGTCGCGGTCGTGCTCTCGGTCGGTCTGGTGCGTCGCGCGCTCGACCGCGCGTCCGGGATCGTCGGTCTCCTGGTCGCGCTCGGCGCCACGGCGGCCCTGTCGACCCTGTCGAATCCGTTGTACGCGGCGTGGGCGGTGGTTCCGATCGCGGTGCTGCTCGCGCTACTGACCATCCGCTCGCGGCAGCGGTCGCGCTTGACGCTGCTCCTCGGTGTGCTCCTGATCGGCACGGCTCTCGGCTTCGTCGGACGCATTCCACTTCGGGCATGGATCGCCAACACGGGCGCCGGCTACGTGCAGCCGGAGCGATGGGCCGATTCACTCGGCTACTACGGCGGACTCGCGGCAGACCGCCTCTCGACCCCCGGCGGGGTGTTCGGCTGCCTGATCGTGCTGGTACTCATCGTGCTCGCGGTCGTCCGCACGGCGCGCGCCGCGAGTGAGGGTTCGCGCTTCGTCGCCGCCGTCGCCTGGCTGATGCCCGTTCTCGTCGTGATCGGCGCGATCGCGCTCGGCACCCACGCGGCCCGCTACCTGCAGCCTGTGGTGTTCGCGCCCGTTCTGGCCCTGGTCGCCCTGCCGCGCGCGGGGTGGATGCCGCTCCGCCCCCGGTCGCTCGTCGCCGCGATCGCCGCGGTGCTGCTCGCGCTCGGCGGCATCCTGAGCATCCCGCGCCTCGCTGCGGCCGCCGAGGTCGCCGACCCCGACCTCACCTGCGTGACCGACTGGGTCGACGCGTCCGGCCGCACCGGGGCCGGTCAGTTCTGGACCGTACGCCTGCCGAAACTGCACCTCGACGATCCTGCGCAGCTCGTGCAGGTCGATCATGAGCTGCGCGGCTATGCCTGGTTGGTGAACCGTCGCGATTTCGACGTCGGAGAGGTGACGTTCCTCGTGGAGGATGCGCAGACGGTTCCCTGGAACCTGCCCGCACCGGCCATTCCCGACGAGGTGATCGACTGCGGCCGCTACCGCATCCTCGATCTCGGCGACACGGCGCTTCCGCTCGGCCCGCAGCGCAGCTGACTGTGGCCGCCGGCGGGGCGGAGCTCAGCGCGAGGCCGGGCCGGTGGTGGTGCCGACGCGGAACCGACAGGTGAGATGCTGCGTGATCCCCGGTTCGCCTCGCAGCATGCGTGCGACCTGCTCCCCCGCCGCGCGGCCCTTCTCGACGGCCGGCTGCACGCTCGTCGTGAGGGTGAGATCGCCGAGACCGTCCAGCGCGATACCGTCGAAACCCGCGACGGAGAGGTCTTCGGGGACGCGGAGTCCCTTCTCCTCGGCCGCGCGGATGACCCCGACGGCCAGCAGGTCGCTCTGGGCGAGCACCGCGGTCGGCCGGGTGGCGGGGTCCGCGAGCAGCATCCTGCCGACCCGCACGCCTTCGTCGATGAGGCTGCCGGATGCCGAGATCGCCGGGGCGTCGGGGAACACCTCCCGGGTGCCGGCCAACCGGTGGACCGTGACGTCGACGGTCGCGTTCGCGAGACGCTCCGGTGTGACGGCTGCACGCTCGCGGTCGCTGTCGAGCGGCAGGGTGACCAGGGCGACATCGCGGTGGCCGAGGTCGCGCACGTGCTTCGCGATGTCGGCGGAGGCCGCCGCGTTGTCGAGCGTGACGCGCGGGATCGCCTCTCCGGCGTCGCCTTCGATCACGACGACCGGGAGCCCCCGGCCGACGACCACCTCGAGGGATGCCCGTGTGCGTCCGGAGCAGCCGATCAGCACGACCGCGTCGACGGGGGCATCGGCGATCGCCGTGCCCTCCCCCGGCTCGTCGCGCATCAGCAGGATGCCGGCGCTGAGTTCGGCGAGTCCGTCGGTGAGGCCGTCCATCATGGCCGTCGTCACGGGGTCGAGGAACGCCGCACGCAGATGTCCTTCGAGCACGACGGCGACGATGCCGCTGCGACCGCGGCGCAGGGAGGCGGCGCGGGGATCCGGTCCGGCGTAGCCGAGCTCGGCGGCCGCGGCGAGCACGCGCTCGCGGGTTGCAGGGGCCACCTTGGCCTTGCCGCTGAAGACCACCGAGGCGGTGGACGTGGCCACACCCGCCTCGCGTGCGACGTCGGCGATCGTGGGCCGACGCGGCGTCTCCTGACTGCTCATGCTTCGAGGATAGCTCGCTTCCGCTCCCCTGGGTCGAATCGATTCGATAGGCTGTCCGGCATGGAAGCAGTCCTGACCCGTTCGCAGTTCGTCCGCTGGCGCGCCGCGATCTTCGCCATCTTCCTGGCGAGCGGCCTCTCGATCGCGACCTGGGCGTCGCGCGTGCCGGGGATCAAGCAGGCGCTCGAGCTCGACAACGCGCAGGTCGGGATGCTGCTTCTCGGCATGGGTGTCGCCTCGATCATCGGCATCTCGACGAGCCCCGCGGTGATGGCGCGCACCGGCGCCCGCCGCGGCATGCTGGCGGCGATGCTCATGTTCGCGCTGGGCATCGCACTCGTGGGCCTCGGCGCGACGGTGTTCGGCTCGGTGGCCGTCGTCCTCCTCGGCATGGCGCTGTTCGGATTCGGCAACGGCTGCGTCGACGTGATGATGAACGTCGAGGCCACCGCGATCGAGCAGCAGATGGGCCGCACGATCCTGCCCGTCTTCCACGCCTTCTTCAGTTTCGGAACCGTCATCGGCGCCGGCATCGGTGCCCTGGCCGCCCACCTCGCGATCGATGTCGCGACGCACGCGGTGTCCATGGGCGTGCTGATCGCCGTGATCGCGGTGGTCTGCTTCTTCCAGGTGCCGGTGCGCGAGGCCGCCCTCGACCCGGAGGATCACGTCAAGCCGCCGTTCCGCGAGCGCATGCACACCGCGCTCGAGGCCTGGCGCGAACCCCGCACCTACCTGATCGGCGTCGTCATGCTCGGCATGTCGTTCGCCGAGGGCGGCGCCAACGACTGGATCGCGCTCGGCACCGAACAGGGTCATGGTTTCGCCGAGGGCACGGGAGCCGTGTCGCTCGCGGTGTTCTCCATCGGGATGACGACGGTGCGCCTTTTCGGCGGCCCGCTCGTCGACCGATTCGGACGCGTCGCGGTGCTGCGCATCCTCGCCGTCGCCGCGGCATCGGGGATCCTGCTGTTCATCCTCGCGCCCACCTTCCCGCTGGTGCTCGTCGGCGCGGCGCTCTGGGGCATCGGGGCCTCTCTCGGCTTCCCTCTCGGCATGTCCGCCGCCGCAGACGACCCGGCCAAGGCGGCGGCTCGCGTGAGCGCGGCCGCCACGATCGGCTACATCTCGTTCCTCGGCGGACCGCCCGTGCTCGGCGTCATCAGCGAGCACATCGGCCTGCTGAACACCCTGTTCATCCTGGTCGCCCTGGTCGTCATGTCCGGGCTGTTCTCGGGCGCCGCCCGCCCGCTGCGCGACGACGAGAAGACCCCGGCGGCGAGCGCGGAGCAGCGCTGAGCGCTCAGTCCTCGCGGCCGCGCACGATCGCGGCCGCGTGCGAGCGGCTGCGCGCGCCGAGCTTGGTCAGCACGTTCGACACGTGCGTCTTCACCGTGGGCACCGAGATGCGCAGCCGTGCCGCGAGCTGCGCATTCGACCACCCCTGCAGGATGCCGTCGAGGACCTCCCGTTCGCGAACGGTCAGATCGGTCCGCTCCGCCCTACTCGCTGCCGGTGACGGCGCCTCCACGCCCTGGACCACTGCGGCGAGCGCGCGACGCGTCACCCGAGGGTCGAGCGCGCCCTCTCCGGCAGCGACGGAGCGCACCGCCTGCACGAGCGCGGGCGCATCGACCGTCTTGAGGAGGAAGCCGACCGCACCCGCGCGTATCGCCCCGAGGACGAGCTCATCCTCATCGAAGCTGGTCAGCACGAGCACGTCGCCGAGTCCGCGCTCGACGATCTCCCGGGTGGCGGAGACGCCGTCTCTGCCGGGCATCCGCAGATCCATGAGCACCACGTCGGGTCGCAGCGCGGCCGCGTTGCGCACGGCGATGTCGCCGTCCGCCGCCTCGCCGACCACGGTGATCCCGTGCGCCTCGAGCATGATCCGCAACCCCGCCCTGATGGCGCCGTGATCGTCGGCGAGCAGCACGGTCGGTGCGCTCATACCCGCACCTCGAGCGGGAGCCGGCCCTCGACCGACCATCCGTCCGGGGCGGGGCCCGCCGTGAAGAATCCGCCGAGCGCTCCCACGCGCTCCCGCAGCATCTGCAGGCCCCAGCCTTCGCCTCCGTGCGCGGCCGCGGCGCTGGCCACACCTCCGCGGGACCGGACCCTCACCTGCACCTCGGCGTTCCGCTCCACGATCTCGATGTCGACCTCGGCGCCGCCCGCGTGGCGGATGCAATTCGTCAGGGCTTCCCGCACGATGCGGACCACGGCCTGTTCTGCGGCGGCTCCGAACTCGGGCACGTCCGGGGCGTCGAAGCCGACGACGAGCCCCGCACGCTCGGCATCGCGCACGATGCCGTCGAGATCGGCCCAGCGCGGTGTGGCCACGAGGGCGCCGTCGCCGCGGCGGAGCACCGAGATCATCGACCGCAGGGCTCCATGCGCATCCAGGCCCGCATCGCGCACCGCTTGGAGCGCTTCGCGGTCCTTCGTCTGGTCGGGCGTCGTGGAGAGGGCAGCCTCCGCTCGGATCGCCATCGCCATCACATGACCGGCCACCACGTCGTGCAGCTCGCGCGCCATCGCCTCGCGCTCGCGCTGCACGGCCTCGGCGCGGTCGCGCTCGGCGACGGCCGCGGCGTCCTCCGCGCGCTGACGGTGCAGCTCGGCCAGCTCGTGCGCCTGGGAGACGGCGACCGCCCACCAGTAGTCCGTGCCGAAGATCGCGCCGAACTGCACCCCGATGAGGAAGGCGACGGCGAAGGGCATGTCGGTGAAGAGCCAGGCGACGATGAAGAGGATGACCGTCGAGGCACTGAGGAGCACCAGCAGAGTGCGACGACGTCGTGGGCCGGCGAGGAACACCGCGGTCCACAGCACGTCGAGCAGCACGAAGAGCGTCCCGATGCCGCCGACCGTGAGGAGGTCGGCGACGAAGAGGATCGTCACGATGCCGAGCACGGTCATCGGCAGGCGTCGCTTGACGAGCGCGAGCGCACAGGCCGGAAGCGCGAAGGCGAGCGCCCACCACGGCGACACCGGCCCCGACAGGAGGGAGAACGAGCCCCAGACACCGCGGAATCCGAGCGCGGCCATCACGACGGCGAGGAGCGCCATCCCGGCGGGGTCCGCCCACCCGCGGTGCCGGCGATACCAGGCACCGATGCCGCCGTCGACCTGCTCGTGCATGACCTCATGCAACCACGGCACGGCTGGGGTCGCATCCGTCGAAGGGATGAGGAGCGCACGACGAACGGTACTTTCGCCCGATCCGCCGCCGCCCCGCCCCGGCGACAGTGGAGCCATGGAACTCTTCGGCGGGCTCCCGCTCCCCCTCTCCCTCGCGCTGCTGGCGCTGATCGACGGGCTCAGCGTCGGCACACTCCTCATCCCGGTCTTCCTCCTGCTGCACCCCGGGCGGGTGCGCCCAGGACGCATCCTCCTCTACCTCGTGACGATCGCGGCCTTCTACCTCGCCGTCGGCCTCCTCTTCCTGTGGGGGCTGGTGAACCTCGTCGATGTCGCGTCGGACTTCCTCGCGTCACCGACCGGCCTGGTCGTCCGCCTCCTCGTCGGAGCCGCGCTCCTGATCACCGCGTTCGTGATGCCGACCGGCGACAAGCAGTCGAAAGGCGCCTCGGACGCGGCGGGGACTCCGTCCGTCGCGGCTGCGCCCCAGGTCTCTCCATGGACGGGGATGCCCGGGCGCGACACCCCTGCGCCGGCGACGCTGACACCACCTCCGCCCTCCCCTGCCGCAGACCAGGCCGGAGCGACGGCGGCTCCCCGCCCCGGCCGCATCACACGCTGGCGTGAGCGCCTGCTCGATCCGCGTACCCGTGGCACCGCCGTCATGGCCGTCGCGATCGCCGCCGGGGTGGTGGAAGTCGCCACGATGCTCCCGTACATCGTCGCGATGACGATGCTCGCGGATGCCGCCGTCGACACCCCGCTGCGTGTGCTCGCACTCGCGGGCTACTGCGCCCTGATGATCCTGCCGGCGATCGTCCTGCTCGTCCTGCGCATCGTCGCCGCTCCCCTCGTTCAGCGCCCGCTGGAGCGCTTCGCGGCGTGGATGGAGCGCACCGGCGCGGAGAACACCGCCTGGATCATCGGCATCATCGGGTTCCTCATCGCCCGCTCCGCGGCCACTGAACTCGGACTCTTCGACGCACTCGGCGGCTTTCTCGGCAACTGATCGCCACGCAGCCCGACGCGGCGACCAGAAGGACTTCGACGAAGTAGGCTCGACGGGTGCGTCTCGTCATCGCCCGCTGCTCGGTCGACTACACCGGTCGGCTCAATGCCCATCTCCCGCTCGCCACGCGTCTGCTCGTGCACAAGGGAGACGGGAGTCTGCTCGTGCACTCCGACGGCGGCAGCTACAAGCCGCTGAACTGGATGAGCCCGCCGTGCTCGCTGTCGAGCGAGGAACCGGGTGAGGAGGAGGCGAGCGCCGGCGTCGTCGAGGTCTGGCGCGTCACCCACAAGAAGACCGGCGATGCGCTGCGGGTGCAGATCTACGAGATCATCCACGACACCTCCCACGAGCTGGGCCTCGATCCGGGACTCCAGAAGGACGGCGTCGAGGCCGACCTGCAGCGGCTGCTCGCCGAGCAGGTGGAGCGCATCTCCGAGGGCGCGACCCTCGTGCGCCGCGAGTATCCGACGGCCATCGGCCCGGTCGACCTGCTGGTGCGCGATGCCGACGGCGCCGCGATCGCGGTGGAGATCAAGCGCCGCGGCGACATCGACGGCGTCGAGCAGCTGACCCGCTACCTCGAGCTTCTCGGCCGCGACCCACACCTCTCCCCCGTGCAGGGTGTCTTCGCGGCACAGGAGATCAAGCCCCAGGCCCGTGTGCTCGCCGAGGACCGCGGCATCCGCTGCCTGGTGCTCGACTACGACGACATGAAGGGCATCGAGTCGGGCATCCCCCGCCTGTTCTGAGCCTCTGCCGTCTGACCCCCGGCACGGATCAGCGAGCCGCCATCAGCCGCGGCGTCGGTCCCTCCAGCCGCGCGACCGCGATCTTCACCTCGGTCATCTCGAGCTCGACAAGACGGAGCCGCTGATCGACCCGGTCGAACCGTTCATCGATCCGCTCGAACCGTTCATCGATCCGCTCGAACCGTTCATCGACCCGTTCGAAGCGGCGGTCGATGCGATCGAACCGCAGTTCGAGCTTCACATCCTGCGCTTCGAAGCGCGCGTCCATCCGAGTGATCATCCAGCCGAACCCGCTGACGATCGCGACCAGAGTCGCCGCTGCTGTCGCCAGCATCGTGATGACTTCCACCGACACGTACATTCCCCCATTCTGACCTGCAACTCCGCTCTTGTCACGACCTTATATGAGGACATTGCGCTCTCACATAAGGTGTGAACAAGCCTTTTCGGAGCACAGCTGTGCAGGAGGAATGGCCCTCGCCGCCGGGCCCATAGGCTGGAGGCATGCCCCACTCCCCCTATTCCTGCGTGCTGTGGGACGTCGACGGCACGATCATCGATGCGTCCGTCGGCATCCTCCGCCGGCTGAACGTCGCCCTCACCCATTTCGGCCGGCCGGCGCCGACGCGTGAGGAACTGGTGCACTGGATCGGGCCGCCCATGTTCCAGTCGTTCCAGGACCAGGCGGGGATGACTCCCGAAGAGTCCCGCGAGGCGGTCACGTTCTACCGCACGCTCGGCAAAGCCGACGGCTACACCACCGACGTGGCCACGTACCCCGGCGTCACGGACCTCATCCACGAACTGGCGGCGGCGGGCATCCCGCAGGCGACGGCCAGCTCGAAGCCGGAGCACCAGGTCGACGCACTCGTCGACCACTTCGGCCTCCGCCCGTCGTTCCTGACGACCGTCGGCGCCACACCCGATGAGGCGACGCTCGCCTCGAAGACCGACATCGTCGCCGAGGCGCTGCGCCGGCTCCGCGAGCTCGGTGCCGACACGTCACGACCGGTGCTCATCGGCGACCGGCACCACGATGTCGAGGGCGGCAAGGCCAACGGCGTCCCTGTGATCTTCGTCGGATGGGGCTTCAGCGACTCGCACGAGGGCGACGAGGCCGAGTTCCGCGTGACGAGCGTCGCCGACCTGCGCGCGCTCCTGATCGACTGACGCCGTCACGAAGGGCGCGCGCACGCGACAGGCGCCGCGCCGGCACATCGGAGCGACCCATCAGAAGCACAGAACTCCCCGCCGGATGACGCCATCATGGCGCTCCGGTCGGGGAGTACGTGTTCCCGGCCCGTCTCAGACGGGGCGGATGTTCTCTGCCTGCAGGCCCTTCGGACCCTGTGCCACATCGAACTCGACTCGCTGGTTCTCTTCGAGAGACCGGTAGCCGGATGACTGGATGGCGGAGTAGTGCGCGAAGACGTCAGCGCCTCCGTCGTCGGGGGAGATGAAGCCGAAGCCCTTCTCCGAGTTGAACCACTTGACCGTGCCCTGGGTGCTCATGTACTGCCTGTTCTGCTGATGAAGAAGCCGACGCAGGGGTGCCCCGACATCGCTAACGCTAGTGGAGGAGCCCCCGAGCGGAATAGCCGCTGCAAGAAGGTAATCCAAATGTTGCACGAGCGGCACACGGCCGTCATCCGGCGGATTCCCGGGGCGCGCGAGCGCACGACGCCCAGAAAATGGTGTGGCCCTCACCGCGGGGGGAGCGATGAGGGCCGAAGACGACCGGAGGGTGCGTCAAGAACAGCCTAACTCCTTTTCGGAGCGCTTGTCCCCCTTTTGGGGGACAAATCCGAAAATCAGTGCGCGGAGGGCGATAGCGACCCCCTCGAGCGGTCCATTGGGGACTGAACCACTCGAGGGGGCCCAATCGCATGCACGGATCGTCTTGCCCCTGGGGTGGGCCGTTCGTCTCCTGGGGAGAGACGAAGACGATCAATCCCCGTGTGCATGCACCTTCACCATAGGGGAGGACGCACCGTCTCGTCACGGACCTCGTCCTGGTGAGATCGACCGAGGTCGGCCGCTGCTCTCCCGGCGTCGAGCCGACGCGGAGGTAGCCTGATGCGGTGACGCTGCTCAACAAGGACATGACGCTCTGCATCTCGCTGTCGGCGCGGCCGAGCAACAACGGGACGCGCTTCCACAACCACCTCTACGAGGCGCTCGGACTCAACTGGATCTACAAGGCCTTCGCTCCGACCGACCTCGCCCAGGCCATCGCCGGCGTGCGCGGACTCGGCATCCGCGGCTGCGCGATCTCCATGCCGTACAAAGAAGACGTGATCGCGCTGGTCGACCGGATGGACCCCTCGGCGACCGCGATCGATTCGGTCAACACGATCGTGAACGATGCGGGCGTGCTCACGGCGTACAACACCGACTACTCCGCGATCGCGCAGCTGATCGCGCGCAACGAGCTGGATCCTGCTGCCTCCGTGTTGCTGCGGGGCTCGGGCGGCATGGCCAAGGCGACCGCAGCCGCCTTCCGCGACGCCGGCTTCGCGGATGTCACCATCGTCGCCCGGAACGAATCGAACGGGCGCGCGCTGTCCGACCTGTATGGATTCCGCTGGCGAGCGGACGCGTCCGATTCGACGGCGGACATCCTCGTCAACGTCACCCCGATCGGCATGGCCAGCGGTTCGGAGGAGCACGCCCTGTCGTTCTCGGAGGCGGCGATCGCTGCGGCATCCGTCGTCTTCGACGTCGTCGCGCTGCCCGCGGAGACACCCCTGATCATCGCGGGTCGCGCCGCCGGCAAGACCCTGATCACCGGTGCCGAAGTCGCGACCCTGCAGGCGCTCGAGCAGTTCGTGCTCTACACCGGAATCCGTCCGAGCGCGGCGCAGGTGCAGGCGGCCGAGGAGTTCATGCGCGCCGGAACCGCGTGATCGGGAGCCCGATACATCGGTACCCTTGGCGCATGAGCGCGCCTCGCACCGCACGAAGGACCACCATCCGCCGCACACCTGCCGCCCTGGCCACGGCGGCGATCGTCGCACTGGTGCTGGCAGCCTGCACGGGTGGGGGAGAAGAGCCCACCCCCGACGGCAGCCAGGGCTTTCCCGACGACGGCTGCACGCACATCACCGTGGCGACCTCGTCGGAGAAGGTCAACATGCTCGACGAGCTGGCGGCCGCGTTCAAGGACTCCCCGGAGCACGAGAAGCTCGACACCTGCGCCACCGTGCGGCCCACGAACGTCTCGTCCGGCAACGCCGCCCGCTACCTGACATCCGGCGAGGACTGGCCGAGCGACGACCGCGCACTGTGGCCCACCCTGTGGTCGCCCGCCTCCACCGTCTGGACCGACCGCGTCGCTGCTGCCGCCTCGCAGAACCTCGTCGGCACGCCCGCATCCTTCACCCGCACCCCCGTCGTGTTCGGCATGCCCGAGCCGATGGCCAAGGCGCTCGGTTGGCCGGACAAGCCGATCAGCATCACCGACCTCGAAGGCCTGTGCCAGGACCCCGACGGCTGGGGGAGCGTGGGCAAGGACATCTGGGGCGCCTTCAAGATCTCGAAGACGAACCCGAACACCTCGACCACCGGGCTGTCGACCATCCTGATGCAGTCGTACGAGGCGTCGGGCAAGGCGGAGGGGCTGACCTCGGCCGATGTGGATGCCGCGGCCGACTTCTCCCGCGTGTTCGAGGAGTGCGTGATCCACTACGGCGACACCACGGGCAACGTGCTGTCGACCCTGTACGACGAGACGCAGAACGGCGCCAACGGCTCGGCCTACGTCTCGGCGGTCGCGCTCGAGGAGACCTCGCTGCTCAACTACAACAAGGGCAACCCCGACTCGCACACCGTGCAGCCGGGAGAGACCCTGGTCCCGCCGAAGACCAAGCTGGTCGCGGTGTACCCCGCGGGCGGTTCGATGTGGTCGGACAACCCCGTCACCGTGCTCGGCGCCGACTGGGTGACGCCCGAGCAGCGCACGGCAGGTGAGGCGTTCGCCACGTTCCTGCAGACCGAGGCCGCGCAGACGATCCTTCCCGAGTACGGTTTCCGTCCGCTCGACGAGTCGGTCCCCCTGGGCGACCTGTTCACGGCGAACTTCGGCGTCGACCCCGCACAGCCCGCCGTGACGCTGCCGAAGCCGGAGGTCGATGTGATCTCCACCGCGATCGACCAGTGGACGCAGGTTCGCAAGCCCTCCTCGGTGCTGGAGCTCATCGACATCTCCGGCTCGATGGACGAGCCGATCGGCGACGGCCGCTCCCGGCTCGACGGGGCGATCCAGGGCGCACAGACGACGCTCGACCATTTCCGTTCCACCGACGAGGTCGGCGTCTGGGCGTTCACCACCGGCGTCTCGTCCGACGAGGGCGAGAACATCGAGGTGCTCCGCGGTGTCACCCCGCTGGGCGCCGACGGCGAGAAGCTCGACTCCTCCCTCGACGACCTCCGTTACGCCGAGCGCAACGGCACACCACTGTACGACGCGGTGCTCACGGCTTACGAGGCCATGAGCGAGCGGGCAGAGCCCGGACGGATCAACGCGATCGTGGTGCTCTCGGACGGTGAGGACACGGACTCCACGACTTCGCTCGACTCGCTGATCGCGAAGATCGGCAAGAGCACGAAGGAGGGCGGCACCGACGCCCCGGTGCGGATCTTCCCGATCGCCTACAGCGCGGCGGCTGACACCTCGGTGCTGCAGCGGATCGCCGACGCCACCGGGGGCCAGATGTTCGACGCGTCGGACGCCGAGCGCATCGACCTCGTCTTCGCCTCCGTGATCAACAACTTCTGAGGTGGGAATGATCAGCTCCACGGCATCCGACCCGAGCGGGGTCACCGACGCGATCGCCGCCCTGCAGTCCGGCGACGTTTACGTCGCCCCCGGCGTGCAGGGGCAGTCGGCGATGACCGATGCCCTGTCGGCCGCCGTGCCGGGGGACCGGACGATCGCCGTCGTGGTGCTGCCGGAGGATGCCGACCTGGGCACCGTCTACCCGCTGGAACTGCTCGACCGGCTCAGCGAGCGAGTGCCGCAGACGACCGTCGTGCTCGCCGTGGGCGACGACCTGCAGGCGGGCTCCACCGTGATCGACAGCAACGACGTGCTGCGGATCGCCAACGAGAACGAGGCAGCGGCAGGCGGTAACACCCAGACCGCTCTCGTCGAGACCGTGCAGCAGATCGTCGAGGAGAATCCGTCCTCCCCGGGCCTGGAAGCCGGGGGAGGGACCGACTGGTTGCTGCCCGTCGTGATCAGCGGCGCCGTCCTGCTCGCGGCCGGCGGCACGGCGATCGGACTGCTCGCCCGTCGCCGACGCACGCCGAAGACCGCGGCGGATCCGGTTCCTCCCGGCGTCCGCCTGCGGGTGAACCGGCTGCGCGAGTTGCGGGTCGACTACGCGAACCTGCCGAACAGCCCGGTGGCCGCGGAGACGGCCGCGGGCATCGACGCGCTCGCCTCCCACGTCGAGCAGCTCTTCGTGCGACTCGACGCCAAGGCGGAGACCGACCAGGTCGCTCTGGCCGAGGCGGAGTACTCCGACAAACTCGCCCGTCTCGTCGCCGCGCTGGAACGCGACTATCTGCTCGACCTGCTCACGCGGCCCGACCTGTGGGACGCACCGGAGGAGCGCGTCGCCGAGGTGCGCGACGCACTGGCGGCCGTCACGACGCAGATCGTCGACAACATCAAGCAGGTCAACGCCCGAAAGGGCCTGCTGTTCCAGGTGTCGCTCGACTCGCTCATCGGCCGCTCGGAGCTGCGCGACTGGGAGCGGCAGTTCAAGAAGAACTCGGGGGAGTGACCTCGCCCGACGCCCGGCCGTCGCCTCCCGCTCGGCCCTCGGCGAGGTAGGCGAGCCGGTGCAGCGTCTCGGCGTTGCGCCAGCGCAGCATCGGCGTCGTGAGGAAGCGGGGGATGAGTGTCGCCGGCCCCTTCACGGGTTCCTCGTCGATGCGCACCTGACAGCCCGACGCCGTCGTGCGCGCGCGCAGAGTGACCTTGGCCTCGCCCATCGGCCAGCCCCGGGCGATGAGCACCATCCGGTGCGGCGGCTCCCACTCCCGCACCTCGGTCCTGTCGTCGAGCAGCGCCGGCCACACGCCGAAGGAGTGGTGCAACTGCGCGCCGACCGCCGGCCAGGAGGCATCGACGTCGCGCATCCGCGAGGCACCGACCACCCATCCGGGATACAGCCAGCCGTCCGCGAGCACCCGGAACACGTCATCCGTCGTGCAGGCCAGGTCACGAGTGTTCGTCGCCATGGTTCCTCCGTCCGTGTTCATCGTGCCCGCCAGGGCTCGGCTGCAGAACCCGCTTGACACGGGGCCGATGAGGCGAATAGCACAATCGACTCGTGAACGCGCCCCCCTGGAGCGATCCCGCAGACCCTGTCACGGTCGAGACATGTTCCAGAGAATGACCTCACGCGTGGGCCGCGCCGTCGAAGCGGTCATCCACGACGACTCCCCGTCACTGCTCACCCGCGGCTACGACTTCGGCGAGCGCATCTGGCGTCGCGCCCGACCGGGATCGCGTTCCGCACCGATGCGCCTGCTCGGCCACGAAGCGGTGCTGGTGCGCGGCGCCGAGGGCGTCGACCTGTTCTACGACGAGAGTCGCATCGCCCGGGCGGGTGCCATGCCCGGCATCGTGCGCGAGACGCTGTTCGGGCACGGCTCGGTCCACAGCCTCGACGGGGCGGAGCACCGCCACCGCAAGGCGACCTTCGTCGAGGCCGCCTACGAGGACGCGCAGGCCGAGCGCCTGATCCCGTGGTTGGAACGGGAGTGGCGGTCCGAGCGCGACGACTGGCTCGAGGGCGGCACCCGCAGCGCCTATGACGCCGCGGTGGGCGCCTTCGGGCGGGCGATCATGGGCTGGGCCGGGCTTCCCGGGACCCCGGCAGCGAAGACCCGCTGGGCCGCACGGCTCGCGCAGATCGTGGACGGCTTCGGCGCGCCGTACTCTCCCGCCTACCTCGCCGCCGTGGCGAATCGGCTGTGGTCGGATCGGCACGCCATGCGCCTCATCGAGGCCGTGCGCGACGGATCCCTCCATGCCCAGGAAGGCACGGCGCTCGCACTGTGGGCGTCGCACCGCGGCCCTGACGGTGAACTCCTCACGGCCCGCCTCGCCGGCGTCGAGCTGCAGAACAGCATCCGTCCCATGATCGCGGCCGCGAGATTCGTCGCGTTCGCGGCCGAGGAGCTGCATGATCGGCCGGAGTGGAGGGCCCGCATCGCCGCGGAAGCCGAGGAGCGCGATGCACTGGTCGGCGGAGAGCTCGCGACCATGTTCGCGCAGGAGGTGCGACGCACCGGACTGTTCGTCCCGATGCTGCCGGGGCGAGCGACCACCGACATCGAGATCGGTGACGTGCAGGTTCCCGCCGGCGGGCGCGTGGTGCTCGACATCCTCGGCACGAATACCGACGAGCAGTCCTGGGCGCATGCGCACCGCTTCGCGCCGGAGCGGTTCACCGACGTCACGGACTACGAGGCGGTGCGGACGTTCATCCCGCAGGGAGGGGCGGAGGTCGCGACCGGGCATCGCTGCCCGGGCGAGAAGCTCGTCATCGCCGGGCTCTCGGGGGCGATCGCCGTGCTGAGCGATCCGCGGTTGCGGATCCTCGACGGCGGACTCGACGTGAATCGGCGTCGCCTTCCGACCATGCCGTCGTCCGGCGGGCGAGTGCGAGCCGCGGGGGCGGCGAGGGGCTGCCCGTTCCATTGAACCCCTGCATGCCGAGCTGTCAACCCGGTTCAGGTGGCGCCGTCGAGCGACGAGCGTGGTCCGACACGCATCGACGAACGGAGACATCATGAAAGCACTGACCTGGCAGGGCAAGCGCACGGTGACGGTCGAGGAAGTGCCCGATCCCGTCATCCAGGAGCCGGAGGATGCCATCATCCGCATCACGTCCTCCGCGATCTGCGGCTCCGATCTGCACCTGTATGAACTGCTCGGACCCTTCATCGACCGCGGCGACATCCTCGGACACGAGCCGATGGGAGTCGTCGTCGAGGTCGGTGCGGGAGTCACGAAGCTCGCGGTCGGCGACCGTGTGGTGATCCCGTTCAACATCGCATGCGGCGAGTGCTTCCTCTGCCGACGCGGATTCCAGTCGCAGTGCGAGACGACGCAGGTACGGGAGTACGGAAGCGGCGCGGCACTGTTCGGCTACACCAAGCTCTACGGCCAGGTGCCCGGCGGACAGGCCGAGTATCTGCGGGTGCCGCTCGCCGACTACAACCACATCCCCGTCGCGCCCGATCTGCCCGACGAGCGTTACCTCTTCCTCAGCGACATCCTTCCGACCGCCTGGCAGGGCGTCGAGTACGCGCAGGTGCCCGAGGGCGGGACGCTCGCGGTGATGGGCCTCGGCCCCGTCGGGCAGTTCGTCGCCCGCGTCGGACGCCACCGCGGCTACCGGGTGCTGGCGGTCGACCCGGTGCCCGAGCGGCGGACGATGGCCGAGCGCCACGGGATCGAGACGTTCGACCTGACCGACAGCATCGTCGACGAGCTACGGGACCTCACGGAGGGGCGCGGCGCCGACTCGGTCGTGGATGCCGTGGGGCTCGAGGCGCACGGCAGCACGGGAGTCGACTTCCTCCAGAAAGCCGTCGGTCTGCTGCCGGACCCCGCCGCGCGCCAGGTGCTCGACAAGGCCGGAGTCGATCGGCTCGCCGCCGTCTACGCCTCGATCGATGTGGTGCGCCGCGGCGGCACGGTATCGCTCAGCGGCGTGTACGCGGGAGACGCCGACATCATGCCGATGAAGACCCTCTTCGACAAGCAGATCACCCTGCGGATGGGGCAGTGCAACGTGAAGAACTGGGTCGACGAGCTCGTTCCCCTCGTGGAGGACCCCGCCGACCCGCTGGGAGTCATGGATCTGACCACCCATCACGCGCCGCTCGACGATGCACCCGACCTCTACCGCACGTTCCAGAAGAAGGAGGACGGCTGCATCAAGGTCGTGCTGCACCCGTCCACCGTGTGAAAGACGCCGGGGACCTCAGGCTCGACTGCCGGGGTCCCCGTCGTCGTGGTTCGCCTCGTCCACGTCGGCCCGGCGCGTACCGATACCGGGTTCGTCGTTGTGGGTCGACTCGTCCGGGACCGACGAGCGCGACTCGGGGTCGACACGCACCGCCTCCACAGCCCCGGAGTCGGCGCCGGCGCCCCCCCGCCGGCACGTCGTCGGCGGGCGGAGTCTCCGTTCCCGCGTTCGGCGAGGTGCGCGGCGATGCTGTCGCGGGCGGCAGCTGGCAGGTCTGCGTGCTCGTGGGCAGGTGGCTGATCAGGATTCGACATCGTGGTCTCCTCTCTCGGAACGACCACGATCCGCCGCTTCCGGCCGCCGCACACGCCCATTGACAGCGGTGCCGGCGCTGGCGTATCGCTCTCCACTTCCAGGTTCGGCATCTATAATGTTAGGCGGTGTTGTCGATACGCCGTCTCGAACACCGACAGGGGGAGAATCATGGCCGAACGAACCACGCCGGCGGGCGCACCTGCCTCCAGAAGACTCAGGCGTGGGTGGATCGCACTCATCGTGGTGGTCATGCTCGTGGTTGTCGTCGCGGCCGTCGTGTGGTTCGGTGTCAAGAAGCTCCCCGGCACGCACTACGCAGAGCTCGACGAAACCGATCAGCGCATGTTCACTTCTTTGAGCTCTCTCTACGAGCAGTTCCAGGCCGACCCCGCAGCGATCTGGTCGGCCGATTACCGTTTCGACGAGCAACCTCTGACGTTGATCCGCCGCGACGAGGTGGGGGGAGTCATCTGGCACTATGCGTACCTCGTCAACATGTCGGATGTGATCGACACCGCGGGAATGCAGAAGGTCGACCTTCCCGACGGCTCATTACCGGACGACGTGCGCGTGACCAAGACCCTCGGGACAGCCTCATTGCCGTTCTGGGCACCTTTCAATTTCACCATCGAGACGCTCGGGGAGACTCCCGTGCTGACCTTCAAGTATTCGGCCGACATCCTGGACGGAGCCGGCGACCCATCCCTCGAATTCGGCACTTTCCTGCTCCATGAAGCCTTCCACGTGGGCACGCAGCAGGAATGGACGTACGACCGCGGGGCGGAGGGCGACCGCATCTTCGACTACCCGACGTCATCCGAGCAGTTGGCGCTGCTGCGCACCGAGTTCGCGATCCTCGACTCCGCCACTGGTGTCACAGACCCTGCCCGCATGGAGATCGCCGCCCATGACCTCGCGCAGATCCGCATCGCGCGTTATGAGAAGTGGCCGGAATTGCGCGTGCAGGACAACACCGAGGCGATCGAAGGCACGGCGAGATATGTCGAACGACGCATGTCCGACCTCACGCATGGCGATATCAACATCCTCACGACGGAGTCCGGCGGGACCGCGACTTTCGTGTCTGTTCTGGACTACATCGAGGAAACCGAGCAGTTCGAGATCCTGGAACGCGACATCGCCTACGAAACAGGTGCCCAACTGGGCTACATGCTCGACGTGATCGAGCCGACCTGGAAGCAGAAGATCGAACCCGCGCCGGCTGGTGAGGGCTTGACGCCGTTCCAGACGCTCCAGCGCCGTGTCTCCGTCGAAACCGCGCCCACGCCGCAGGAGATTCTCGAGATCCAGTCTCGGTACCCATGATCATCAGCCGAGGGACACTTCACGTCGTGCCGATCTAAGCAACCCGGGTTGACATTCGCTCGTCAAGCAACGTAGGTTGACAGACATGGAATCCCTCGATGTCGCACAGGTCGCCGCGGACACGACCGACCCGCGCGCGGGACTGCGGGCGGTCGCCTCGCTGCGCACCCTCGCCGATGTCCTCGAACTGCGCCAGGTCGAAGCCGGATTGCGCTCCGGCATGAGCTGGCAGGCCATCGCCGATGCCCTGGGCGTCACGAGACAGGCGGTGCACAAGAAGCACTCGAAGCGGATCGACCCCACCATCACCGTCCCTCGGAGGAACTCATGAGCCGGCTCACGCACGCCGCCGCCACGATGCACACCCTCTCGCTCGCAGCGATGGAAGAGGCTTCGCGCTTCGGCGTCCGCGACACCGACATCGATCACCTCCTCCTCGCGCTGACGATCGATTCCGAGACCGGCGGCCAGACCCTCCGCGCAATGGGGGTCAGCCTGGAGGCGGCGCGCGCGGCCGTCGCGGCGCAGCACGCGTCTCAACTCGGGCTCGTGGGCATCGCCACCGATCCGGACAGTCCGGGTCGCATCGTCTTCCACGAGACCAGCGGCTATGAATGGACGGATCGCGCGATCACGGTGCTGAAAGACGCGTCGAGCGGCGAGCGGCGCGGTGACTCGGCAGCCGTGCTCCGTGCTCTGGTCGACGAGCCGAGCGGGCTCATCGACCAGATCCTGAGACGACTCGACGCCGATCCCGACACTCTGCGAACCCGGCTGGACGAGGTGCAGCGGCTTCGCCTCATCGCCCCCTCCCCGGCGGGCGATCAGAACCTCTCCGGTTCCCGCTCGGTCTTCGTGCCTGCGCCGATCGAGGATGTGTGGGCGCTGCTGTCCGCTCCCGCCCGCATCCCCGAGTGGGACCAGGGCATCGCCGCGGTCGATGCGGACGACGAGACGAGCGGGTCATGGGAGGCGGAGACCGCGACGACCCTGCCCGACGGCAAGCCGATGCAGGTCAAGGATGAGTTCCGGCGCCAGCGCGTGCACCTCGCCCAGCGCGAGGAGCCGACGAGCATCCAGTGGCTCTTCACCCACCCCGATGCAGCGCGCTCGAATCCGCGGTCGGTGGCGTTCGCGCTCGAACATGCCGCCGGCGGAATGCAACTCCGCGTGACTCTGACATGGCTGACCCCTCCGAGCCGCGGCGGCCGACGCATCGTCCGCGTACTGATGAAGCCGCTCTTTCGCTTCGTGCTCTTCATCCAGCTCACGCAGCTCGAAAGCGGCATCATTCGCGTCTTCCGCTGACGCCCGAACGCCGGCGGCGCATCACCCGCACCGGGGACGATGCGCCGCCGGCCGGGCCGGAATCCCGTCAGCCCTTCGCGCCCTTGCGGGGCTTGATGAACTCGGCTGGTGCGTTCTTCTCCCGCTTCGCAGCTCGCTTCTCCTTGAGCGAGAGCTGCGGCGCCTTCTTGCTGTCGCGACCCTGGATGGACTTTCCGGACATGGTTACTCGCTTCCCCTTCGGTGGCTGGCGTAACCTCCGACCATAGCCAGCGCCCAGCGGAAGTCAAATTTCCTCCTGATCGGGAAATTTTTGCTAAGCTTGTGGAGTCAGAAAGTGCGTTGACACAACGCTGCGACCGGGACGACCCGCTCGTGGTCATCAGTCGGGGACGCCCCACCTCGAAGGAGTCCGGCGATGTCACGCACGGAGCTTAAGCAGTTGATCGGCGTCACGGATATCGTCCGAGTCGCCCTGGGATGGGGCGCTTTCGCGGCTCTCCTCCTCCTCCACCCGGTGCTGGCGCCGCCTGTGCCGGGACCGGTCCTCGTGATCGCTCTCCTCGGGATCATCGCCGTGATCCTCGTCTGCGCATTCGGCGTGGTGAAGCAGGCCGAGGCCCTCGCACATCGACTCGGCGACCCCTACGGCTCCCTCGTCCTGACGCTCTCGATCGTGCTGATCGAGGTCATCCTGATCTCGGCCGTCATGCTCGGACCGGGCGAGCATGCAACCATCGCCCGCGACTCGGTCATGGCCGTCGCGATGATCATCATGAACCTCGTGATCGGTCTGGCACTCCTCCTCGGCGGGCTCCGCCACCGCGGCATGGCCCACAACCGCACCGGCACCTCGGCCTACCTGTCGATGCTGGTGGTGCTGGTCGCCCTCGCGTTCGGACTCCCTGCGCTCATCGGGACGGACGGTTCGTACACGACGGGGCAGGAGATCCCCGTCATCGTGCTCACCCTCGTGCTGTACGCGTTCTTCCTCTACCGGCAGATGGGCGCACAGGCGAGCGACTTCACCGAGGTCGACCCGCGACTGCGGCAGAGCGCCGCGCGTCAGGAGAAGGCGGAGGCGACCGGCGGGATCCGGCAGGTGCTGGCCGAGCACCGCACGGAGGTCCTCGTCCGCCTCGCGCTGCTGGTGGTCACCGTCATCCCGATCGTGCTCCTGTCGCACGACATGGCGGCGCTGCTCGACGACGGTCTGGGCCGACTCGGCGCTCCGGTCGCTCTCGCCGGCGTGGTCATCGCGGGCATCGTGTTCCTGCCGGAGTCGATCACCGCGGTGCGCGCCGCTCTCGGTGGCGAAGCCCAGCGCGTGAACAACCTCGGCCTCGGAGCACTGGTGTCGACGGTGGGCCTCACCATCCCCGCGGTGCTCATCATCGGGATGCTCACCGGTCAGACGGTGGTCCTGGCGGAGTCTCCGGCCAACCTGCTGATGCTCGGCGTCACGCTGCTCCTCTCGGTCACGACGTTCGCGGCGAAGCGGGTGACCGCGATGCACGGAGCCGCGCACCTGGTGACGTTCGCGGTCTACGTGATCGTCCTGTTCAGCTGAGGCGTGCGGCGGGGCATACTCAGGCGATGTCCCGCCGCAGCGGCACCGCCAGGGCGACCAGAGCGCCCACGGCCGTGTATCCGAGCAGGATGAGCGCGCCGAGCATCGGCGACACCAGCGGGGCGGCGGCGAGCGGCGTCTGTTCGGAGATCGCATCGGTCAGGAACGTGAAGCGCGTGAGCGACGCCGTCGCGCCGCCGGGCAGGTACGAGTAGAGGGCGTTGACTCCGGGGACGATCATGATCACGTTCTCGAGGAAGTAGAAGTACCCGAGCACGATGCCGATGGCGACGATCTGGTTGCGTGCGAGCGCACCGATCGCCACCCCCAGCAGCACGTACACCGCCGAGGCGACCGCCAGCTTGCCGAGAGACAGGAGCAGGTCATCGACGCCGATCGCGAGAGGGACACCGCGCACAGCCGCGGCCGACACGAGGACGAGCCCCGTCGTGAGCGAGGACAGCACCCCGTAGACGAGGCCGACCAGCGCGAACACCACGAGCTTCGCGCCCAGCACCCGCCCGCGGCGCGGAACGGCCAAGAAGGTCGTCCCGATGGTGCGATGCCGATACTCGCCGGTCACGGCCACCGTGCCGATCAGCGCCGGGATGAACAGGGTGACGGTGGAGAGGCCGAGGATCAGGCCCGCACCCTCGGCGGTGTCGATGCCCGGCATGGGCGGGTTGGCGTTCTCCGGCCCGACGATCGCGAGCACCCCGGAGAGGAAGGCGGCGACCACGACGGCCGTGACCGCTGTCCACAGCAGCAACCGGGTCGAGGTGACGCGGATCAGCTCTCCGCGCAGCACGCTCACGCCGCCACCTCCTGGGTGATCTGCAGGAAGGCCGCCTCGAGCGACTCGCGTCCGGAGATCGTCTCGACGAGCGTCCCGGACCAGCGGACGCGGCCCCGGTCGAGCACCACGACGTCGTCGACCGTGTGCTCGAGCTCGTTCAGCACGTGCGAGGACAGCAGAACCGTCCCCCCGGCGTCGGCGAAGTCGCGGAGGAAGGAGCGGAGCCAGGCGATCCCCGCGGGGTCGAGTCCATTGAGCGGCTCATCGAGCACGAGGATCTCGGGCTCTCCGAGGAGGGCGGTCGCCAGCCCGAGGCGCTGGCGCATCCCGGTCGAGAACGTCCCGATGCGTCGGTCGGCGTACTCGAGAGCGCCGACTTCGGCGAGAGCCTGCTCGACACGCGTCTTCGGCAGCCGACTGAGAGCGGCGTACGTGCGCAGGTGCGCGCGGGCGGTCATCCTCGGGTTCGCGCCGGCGATGTCGATCAGCGCACCCACCGTGCGCGCGGGCGCGTGCAGCGCTCGGTAGGGGACGCCGTCGATGAGCGCGGACCCGGCATCGGGGCGGGCCAGTCCGAGCAGCACCCGCAGTGTCGTCGACTTGCCCGCGCCGTTCGCACCGAGAAGACCCGTGATGCGACCTTTCTCGGCGGCGAAGTCGGCGTCGCACACCGCCTCGACCGTGCCGTAGCGCTTGGTCACACCCGTGACCTCGATGGCTGCCATATCTGATCCCTCCCCGTAAACTGACTACAGAACGAGAACATTATCACAGTGATAATAATGGAGGCGTCCCGTGACCCCAGAGACTTCGATCGCCGACGTCATCCTGCACCCCGTACGCATCCGCATCGTCCAGCAGCTCGGCGGACGCGACCTGACGACCGCCGAGCTCCGCGACGCGATCCCCGACGTGTCGCAGCCCACGCTCTACCGGCATGTCGCCGCCCTCATCGACGCCGGCGTCCTCGCCGTGGCGAAAGAGCGGAAAGTGCGGGGCACGACCGAGCGCACGCTCACCCTCGGCGACCGTATGGCGCACGTGCCGGAGGCCGAGCTGCAGGCGATGAGCGACCTGCAGCTCCGTTCCGCATTCCTCACGTTTCTCGGCGATCTCGCCGGCCGATTCGACCGCTTCGCCGACCAGGAGGCTCCGGGCGCGCGTGGCTTCCTCGGCTTCGGCTCCGTCCCGCTCTATGTGGACGAGGCCGCGCTGGAGCAACTGCAAGCCGGACTGGCCACGCTGATCGCTCCCTACACGACAGAGCAGGGCGAGGGGCGGCGCCGGGTCGGCCTCAGCATGATCGTCATTCCTGAGGACTGACCCCCCGACCGACCAGATCGTCCCGTCGCCGGCGGATCAGGACAGCTCCCGCCAAGAGGAGGAGTGCTCCGAGCGCGGCGTACAACGACGCGGAGGACCCGTCCAGCCCGGTCGCCGGCATCGCGCCGCCGTCACCGCCGCCGCCATCCGGAGTCGGACCCGGAGGCAGCACCGGGTACACGTTCGTGATCGCGGCGACCTGAGAGGTCGGCGGTTCGGCTCCCTCGCTCGCGGGCGTGGTGATCGTCACGCTGATCACACCGTCATTCGGGAGCACCAGGGAAGGTCGCCCGCCACTCCCGGATGCGCGGCATCAACAGTTGCCTCACGCAACTGAGCTGATATTGTCGAACTGTGGCGATCGACAGAGAGATCGAGAGCATCCGTGACTCGCTCGTGCGGGTGGTGGCCGAATGGAGCCGCAACGACCTGCAGGCTTCGGTCGCCGCGGAGCTCGACGCCCCTCTGGATGCCACCGAGGTCCGCGCGCTGTACACGGTCGGTGCGGGCGGGGGCTCCCTCGGATTCAGCGAGCTCGCCGAACGAGCGTCTCTGTCACGCCCGACCGCTTCGAAGCTCGTCTCCCGCATGTCCGCCCAGGGGCTTTTCGATCGAATCCGCTCCGGGCGCACGGTCGTGGTCCGGCTGACGGATGACGGCATCGAATCATATGCGCGACTCGTGGCCGCTGGGCAGCAGATGGTGGGAGAGGCCCTCGCGGGCTGGACTCCGCACGAGATCGCGGACTTCCAGACCAGCCTCAGTCGTTTCGTCGTCGCGCTGCCGGGAGCGTCCCGAGCGACGGTCTCCCCCGTTCCACCCGACACCGTCCCATCAACTCAGGAGGAAACATGACACGCACCTACGTCATCACGGGCGCCGCATCCGGCATCGGCGCCGCCACTGCTCAGCTGCTCCGCGCGCAGGGCCACACCGTCATCGGCGTCGACCTCGCCGGCGTCGAGGTCTCCGGCGACCTGTCGACCCCCGACGGCCGCCGGGCGGCGGCGGAAGCGGCCATCACGACTGCCGGCGGCATGATCGACGCGGTGATCGCGTGTGCCGGCATCGCCGCGCCGATCTCGAAGACGATGGCCATCAACTACTTCGGCGTGACCGAGTTCCTGGAAGCGCTTCAGCCGACGTTGAGCCTGGCGGACCAGCCGCGCGCCGCCGTGGTCTCGTCGATGGCCTCGCTGCAGCCGGTATCGGCCGAACTCGTCGACGCCGCGCTGAGCGGCGACGAGGCGCTGGCGCTATCGATCGGCGACCAGCTCGCGACCACCCCGGAGGCCGGATTCCTGAACTACTCGTCGAGCAAGCGGGCCCTGTCACGCTGGGTCCGCCGCGAATCCGTGACACCGGCATGGGCCGGCGCCGGGATTCCGCTGAACGCCGTCGCCCCCGGCACCGTCACCACGCCGATGACGGCAGGGCTGCTCGGGAACCCGGAGGGTCTGGCGCAGGTCGACGCCGCGGTGCCGATGCCGCTCAACTACCACCAGCCAGCGTCGTCCATCGCCGAACTGCTGGTGTGGCTGACGAGCCCGGCCAACACCCACATGGCCGGCCAGACCATCTATTGCGACGGGGGCGCCGACGCGGTGCTCCGCGGCGATGACATCTGGTCGTGGAACGACGCCCCTCGCCGCTGACGCGCAGGGGATGACCGGGCCCGATCCGCAGCGGATCGGGCCCTTTCGCATTTCATCGTCTCCGTTATTTTGAATGACTCAAAATAACGTGATACGGTCGGAGGGAACCGGACGGCCAGATCGTCCTTCCCGCGTCGACATCCGACAGTCTTCGGGAAGGCCCCTGGCCGCAGGACCGCGCGCCGTCCACCGGGGCACCTCGCCCCAGGGCTATTCGGCGTGCCCGCGCACGAGACCGAGTGCACCCGCATTCGACGGCGTCCGGTGAGACGAGAGGAACCACTGATGGAGGAGACCCGAACCGGCTGGAAGCCGAACCCGGTGTTCAGTTCAATGCCGCACTCGATGGGCCGCGGCTCACGCGAAGACATCGTGTGGGAGGCGCTCGAACGCGTGAACGGCAAGCCGACGCCCACGATGGGCGCGATGCAGGCCGCCATGGGAAACGAGTCGCAGATCCGCATCGTCCAGGACACGATCCGCGCCTATGTCGACGCGCACGGCCTCCGCGATCTCGCCGAGCTGGGCGCCCGTGCCGGGGGTGCCGCGTGAAGGCCCGGCCGGCGCAGGCGGACCTGACCCTGCGCATCCGCCCGACGGACCTGTGCCGCACGCCGCCGAAGAGCCCGGCTGCCGATCAGTTCGTCGCGCACCTCTGCTCGACCGGGCTCGGCAGCGTCTCCTACATCGTCGGTCGACGTGATCCCGAGGCGCCCCAATGGATCGTCCTCGACTACGCCACCGGCGGTCACGAGCGAGTGTGGCGCCGGACGCGAGCGCACGGAGACGGCGTGCTGTCGTACACCCTCGTCGAGGACGACTCCTCGAGCGGGTACCTCACTGTCGCCTGACGAACGGGCCGCCGGCCGGGTTCAGGACGCGACCGATCCCCCGAACACGACCACTGACCCGGCCCGCGACTTGGCGGCCCGGAGCGCCACCGCGCCCAGCGCTCCGGTGGCGAGGATGCGCGCCAAGGTCAGCACGTTCGAGACGAGGATCATCGCGCCTTGGTCGGTCACACTGCCGGACAGGAAGGCGCCCTGGAGCAGCGACCCGAAGACCACGGCGGCGAGCGCAATCGCCGGAATGAACCTCCAGGGTTTCGGCAGCGGACTGCGGAGGACTCCGGCGACGATCGCACCGCTCAGCCCCAGCTCGACGAGAGCGTTCAGGTAGAGCGGTGCCGCCGAGGCGATTCCGAATGAAGCGGTCAGCGCTGGCGGAGCCACGGGGAGCCAGACGGCGAGGAGGAAGAGCGAGATGATCGCTGCCCTCGGCAGGCGGAGGGTGTCGTCGTGGCGCGCAGCTCCGACGCCGGCGGCGACGAGCGCGAGACTGAAGGTCAGTGTCACCGCGGTCGAGACCCCGCTGAGAGCACCCAGGTCAAGTGAACCCGGAAGACTGCGGAACGCGGCCAGCAGGGCCGAGGCGATGAACAGCGCTCCGGATGCCAGCCACCATGGCGACCACCGCGACGGTGCGTCGTCGACCCCGATCACCGGGGAATCAGGTCCACTCATCGTTCACCGCTTCATCGTCCAGGGGCAGGTCCTGCGTTCCACCCTGTCAGAAACCGCAGAGCAGCGCCCTAAAGCCCGGACCCAGGGTCCTACCGGGCCGACTTCGTCGCGAAGGCAGGACGCACTCACCTCACGACGCGGGTGTTCCCACTGGTCAGCGGCGCACCGTCGGCGCCGAGGGGCGCAGATGCGACCACCCGCTCACCCGCCGCATCGACGAGAGTTGAATGAGCTTCCCCGGCAGCGAAGGCATGGCGCTCTCCCCAACCCCGCAGGGCGAGGATCACCGGGAAGAGCTCCTCTCCGGCAGCGGTCAGTTCATAGTGCTTCCGCTTGGCCGGGGGAGCATCGACCTGCTCGACGAGCCCGTACGCGGCGAGGCGGCGGAGCCTGTCGGCGAGGATGTTGCGCGCGATCCCCGTGCGCTGCTGGAAGTCGGTGAACGTGCGGGCGCCGTCCATGGCATCGCGGATGATCAGCATGCTCCAGCGGTCGCCGACCAGGTCGACGGTGCGCGCGACGGGACAGGTCGGATCGGTCCACTGCGGACGATCGGGGGCATCGCTCATGAGATCTCCAAGAGTTGCAATCTGCAACCATTATGCCCTACGGTCACTTTGGTAGCAATTTGAAACCAAAGGACTGATGTGGATCTCCGGATGAAGACACTGCTGGCCGCCATCTGCGCCGTCGCCGTCGCGACGGTCTATGCCGCGCAGCCCGTGCTCGCGCAGATGGGGCGAGACCTTCAGCTGCCGACCGATGCGCTCGGCTGGCTGGTGTCGGCGGGACAGCTGGGCTACCTCGTGGGACTCGTCCTGCTCGTTCCCCTCGGCGACCGCTTCGACAGGCGGAGGCTGATCGCCCTCCATCTCGGCCTCGTGGCCGTCGGGATGCTCGCGGTCGCAGTCGCCCCGGCCGCGGGCGTCGCGTTCGCCGGCCTCACACTCACGGGGATCTTCGCCGTCGTCGTGCAGACGACCGTGGCCTACGCCGCAGCGGTGTCGGATCCCGGCGAGCGCGGGCGGAACCTGGGCTTCGTGACCTCGGGCGTCGTCGTCGGCATCCTCGGCTCGCGGCTGATCGCCGGCGTGCTGGCCGATCTCTGGGGGTGGCGCAGCATCTACGTCGCCCTCGCGGCCCTCTCGATCGTGCTGGGGGTCGCAGCACTACGCCTGCTGCCCACAGACGTGCGTCCACCCTCCCGTCGATATGCAGACCTCGTCGGAGGCATCGGCCGCCTGCTCACCGAACCCGTCTTCCTCAGCCGCGGCGCGATCGCCTTCTTCCTCTTCGCCTCGTTCGGAACGCTCTGGAGCGGGATGGCGCTGCCCCTGTCGGAGGCGCCCTGGGAGCTCTCCGAGACGCAGATCGGGCTCTTCGGCCTCGCCGGCCTGACGGGTGCTCTGGGCGCCGTTCGCGCGGGCCACTGGGCGGACGGCGGTAAGGCGAATCGCGTGACCGGTCTGGCACTGGTCGCACTGGTCGCCTCCTGGGTGCTGATCGCACAGCTCACGTGGTCACTGACGCTGCTGATCGTCGGCATCGTCGTGCTCGACTTCGCGGTTCAGGCCGTGCACGTCAGCAACCAGCACACTCTCACCACGCTGCATCCGGATCGGGTCTCCACGACCATCGGCGGGTACATGATCTTCTACTCACTGGGATCTGCCGTCGGCGCGGCCACCACGACGGTCTCCTTCAGCGCGTGGGGATGGGCCGGATCCTCGATCCTGGGCGCGGTGTTCGCCGCCGCGACTCTCGTCGCGTGGGGACTCGGACTTCCCTTCGTCGGGAAGCCCCGGAGTGGCGAGCCGGACTCGGCACGCCACTCCGGCCCGATCACGCAGCGGGGATGATCGGCGACGTCAGTGCGCCAGGTTCGTCCAGACCGTGCGCGTCTCCAGGTACGACTCCAGGTTGGCGTGGCCCATGTCCCTGCCGTAGCCCGACATCTTGAATCCGCCGAAGGGGGCGGCCGCATCGGTCGCACCGTACATGTTGATGTAGACGGTTCCCGCCTGCAGGAGCGCTGCGAGTCGATTCGCCTTGCCGATGTCCCGCGTCCAGATGCCCGCCGCGAGGCCGTAGGGCGAGTCGTTCGCCCGGCGCGCGATCTCATCGATGTCGTCGAAGGGCTGCGCCACCACGACGGGGCCGAAGATCTCCTCGCGCACGGCGGTGAAGGTGTCATTCACATCGGTCAGCACGGTGGGACGGATGTAGTAGCCCCCGGGGATCGCAGCATCGGGGAAGGCGGATCCTCCCGCGGCGACCGTCGCCCCCTGCTCCTGAGCGCCGTCGATGTAGCCGAGCACGCGCTCGTGCTGGCGGGTGGAGATGACCGGCCCGATCTGCGCCGACGGGTCGAAGCCATGGCCGACCGTCATCGACGAGGCGATGTCGGCGAGCCGACCGACCACGTCGTCGTACGAGCGCTTCTGCACGTACAGCCGCGAGCCCGCCGCACAGGCCTGACCGGCGTTGAAGAAGATCGCGCTGGCCGCAGCGGCCGCCGCCTCTTCGACCGGGCTGTCGTCGAAGATGATGTTCGGGCTCTTGCCGCCGAGCTCCAGTGTCACTCTCTTCACCATCGGAGCGGCACGCTGGGCGATGCGCGTACCCACAGCCGTCGATCCGGTGAAGGCCACCTTGTCGACGTCGGGGTGGTCGACGAGCGCCTCGCCGGCCTCGGCACCGTATCCGGTGAGGATGTTGAGGACGCCCTTCGGCATGCCCGCTTCGAGCGCGAGCTGCCCGAGGCGCAGCAGAGACAGCGGGGTGTTCTCGGCGGGCTTCATGACGATCGTGCAGCCCGCGGCGAGCGCGGGAGCGATCTTCCACACACCCATGAGCAGCGGGTAGTTCCAGGGCACGATCTGCGCGACGACTCCGACCGGGACCCGCTCGGTGCGCACCATCGCATCCGTCACGGACACGGGGATCGTGTTGCCCTCGATCTTCGACGGCCAGCCGCCGAAGTACTCGAAGTGGTTGATCGCAAGCGGCAGATCGACGCTCGCGGCGGCACCCTTGAGCTTGCCTCCGTCGAGCACCTCGAGCTCCACGAACTCGTCGGCGCGCTCCTCGAGCATGCGGGCGAGACGCAGGATGATCCGTCCGCGATCGAGCGCGCTCATCTTCCGCCAGGGCGCATCCGGTGCGAAGGCCCGACGCGCAGCCTGCACCGCGCGGTCGGCGTCCACCGCATCCGCCGCCGCCGACCGGGCGATGACGGCACCGGTGCCCGGGTCGACGATGTCGATGGTGCGTCCGGAGTGGGCTTCGACGAGCTCTCCGTCGATGAGCAGGCGAGGAGGCTGGGCGAGGAAGCGCTTCGTCGCCTCGCTGATGTCGGGATCGATGCTGATGTGCGTGGGGACGGTCGTCATCGCGGCTCCTGTTCAGGCGTGGTGCAGGGCGGCGAGCGCCTCGGCGGGGAAGGCGGACTCGGTGTCGCCGAGGAGCAGCGCGCGGTAGGTCGCGGTGGCCGCCTCCTCGAGGTTGAGCGCGCGGCGGAAGGCCATGCTCACGGAGTCGCCGAGGGCGGAGCAGCCGTGGTGGCCCATGATGATGCAGTCGTGGTGCGCGGCCTGCTCGGCGGCGGAGTCGGCGAGCTCGTCCGATCCGTTCGGGTAGTACGGAGTGGTCCCGACCGAGCGCACGTAGTAGGCGTGGTCGAGGGTGATCAGGCGCACGTCGTGACCCAGGGCGTTCAGGAGCACCGCGTGCTGCGGGTGCACATGCACCACGGCGTTGACGTCGGACCGTGTGGCGTAGCTGCGCTGGTGCAGCTTCCACTCGCTCGAAGGGCTCGGGGAGCCGCTGATCACCTCACCCGACAGGCTCATGACCGAGAAGTCCTCGGGCGTGAGCCTGTCGAGCCAGGTGCCGGAGCCGGTGACCACGAAGGTGTCCTCATCGATGCGCGCCGAGATGTTGCCTCCGGAGGCGAGGGCGAGCCCGCGGGCGACGATGTCGACGCCGACGGCCGAGAGTTCTTCGATGAGTGATTCCACACGCGTGGTCATGGGTGACTCCTTGTCAGGGTGGGGGATTCAGGCGGTGACGGCGCTCGGGGCGGGGTTCGCCGAGACGACGTCATCCGCCTCCTTGGGCGCCTTCAGCAGGAACGTCAGGCCGAAGCCGACGAGGTAGAGCACGGCGATGATCCAGACGGTGCCCTCGACGCCGATGGGTGCGGCGAGGCCCGCGATGACCGGCCCGATGAACTGGCTGAGGCCGGCGCCGAGGTTCAGGATGGCGACCGCGGCAGCCTTGTTCTTGGGGGCGAGCAGCGGGACGATCGCTGACAGCGGCACGAACATGCCGAGGGCCAGGCCGTAGACGATGGCGATCGCGATCGTGACCAAGAAGTTGGGTCCGATCAGGGTGGGCACGTAGAAGAGGGCGAGCACGGTGACGAAGCATCCGATGCCACCGGCCCAGGCGACCACGTTCACGCGACCGATCCAGTCGGCGAGGTAGCCGGAGAGGAGGTTCGCGGCCACGTTCGCGGCGAGCATCGTGCCCCAGATGATCTGCCACTGCGCCAGGTCGAAGCCCACGTCGCGGACCATGTAGGTCGTGAGGAACACGACGAACGCATAGAAGGAGAGCGTGTTGATGATGCGGATCACGCCGCCGATGCCGACCTTCGGGTTGGTCGCGACGATGGTGAGGGAGCTGACGACACCCTTCACGCTGCTGGCGACGGTGACCTTCTTGGTCACGGGATTGCGCAGCAGCACGAGCACCATCACTCCGCCGACGACCACGAAGGCGAGCGCCATCCACAGCGTCGCGAGCTCGCCGATGATCGGGATGACGGCCCCGGCGAAGTAGGAGCTGAGCACGCCGAGTCCGAGCGTGGAGAAGAACCAGTACCAGCCGACGGCGCGACCCATCACCTGCTCGTCGGTGTCGATCGTGACCCAGACCAGGAACCCGTAGGCGAACATCGGGTAGCCGAGCCCGCGGATCCCGAAGGCGAGGAGCATGATCTCGAAGTTGCCGGCCATGACGCCGAACACGAGGAAGAGCACCTCGAAGACGACCCAGATGCCGAAGCCGAGCATCATGACGCGCTTGGGGCCCCAGGCTTCGGCCAGGGCGCCGCTCAACCAGGCGGCCACCGCGACGACGATGCCGTAGACCGACCAGAGGAGGGCGATCTGACCGCCGTCGAAGCCGCGCTCGTCGAGGTACGGCGAGAGGAAGCCGGCCTCGATGCCGTCGCCGATCATGAAGATCGTCAGGGCGACGAAGCCCCAGGCGATGGGCCGCGAGATGCCCTGAGAGCTGAGGAGGCGCGCGAAGCGGCCCTCGGCGGGAGGTGATGCGGGGGTGACCATGGGTGTCTCCTCGTTGAGCGCGTAGAGATTTCGGGATGTGGTGTACATTTGTTCAGCATCGTGAACGAATGCCCATGGACATCTTGGGCACGCGTCGCGGAATTGTCAAGCAGGACCGGAGGAGTCGGCGTGGGAGGATGTTCAGCATGCTGATGGGTCGCGTGGCGCGCATGTACTACGAGCTGGGGCTCACGCACCAGGAGATCGCCGACGCACTCGGCCTGTCCCGCGTCCGCGTCACGAGACTGCTCGCCGAGGCCCGCGACAGCGGCATGGTCGAGATCATCGTGCACGTCGAGGAATCGCTGTTCGCCGCCGAGGAGCAGGCGCTGCTCAGCCGCTACGGACTGCGCCAGGCCTGGATCGCCCCGAGCGTGGACGACCCCGCGAAGGCGTCCCGCGCGATGGCGACGGTCGGCGCCGAAGCGCTCGCGAGCGTCATCGACAAGGACACCACGGTCGCCATGGGTCTCTCCACGGCAGTCGCCGCGGTGGTCGACGCCTTCCCGGCCCGCTCGCTCGGGGCGCGTTTCGTGCCGCTCACCGGATCGAGCAGCGGTCTCGCGAACGGCGCCAACCCGCACGAGCTGACCCTCGCCCTGGCCCGCCGCACCGACGGCTCGGCCTTCCACCTCCCCGCCCCCCTGGTCGCCGCGACACCTCAGGCCGCGGAGAGCGCGTACGCCGACCCTGGAGTGCGCGACGTGCTCGCTCGGGCGGCCGAGGCCAGCACCCTGATCGCGGGCATCGGCAGCACGCACGACAGCCGCGGACTGCTCTTCGGGTCGCTGAGCGAGCGTGAACGAGCCGCGCTCCACGAAGCCGGAGCGATCGGCGACATCGGCGGGCGCTTCTTCGATGCGAACGGCGCCCCGGTCCGCGGCGAGCTCGACTCGCGCGTCGTCGGGCTCGACCTCGATCAGCTTCGCGCCATCCCGCACCGCCTCGCGATCGCGGCGGGCGCGGCGAAGCTCGATGCCGTGCGCACCGCGCTCTCGAGCGGCATGGTGAACATGCTCGTCACCGACTCGAACACCGTCACGGCGCTGCTCGACTGACGCGCTGAGGAGCGGACCGCGCGACGCACGATCCGCTCCCCGCGTTCAGACGCTCAGCCGACGGCGGCGAGAGCCTTCTCGTTCGCGGTTCCGGGAACGCGCTGCCCGGCGAGCCAGCCCCGCAGCGCCGCCGCAGCGATGCGCGAGTGCTCGACGATGACGTCATCCGAGGCGCCCGCGATGTGCGGCGTCAGCGTGACGTTGTCGAAGGTGAAGAGCTCGTGATCCTGCGGGAGCGGCTCCTGGTAGTAGACGTCGAAGCCGGCGCCGGCGATCCGGCCGTCGCGCAGGACGGCCATCAGCGCCTGCTCGTCGATGATCGCGGCGCGGCCGGCGTTGATCAGATAGGCGTCCGGGCGGAGGAGCGCGAGCTCGCGCTCACCGAGAAGCCCCTCGGTCTCGGGCATCAGCGGCACGTGCACGGTGACGATGTCGGAGGTCGAGAGCACCTCGTCGAGGGGCACGACGCTGGCCTCGTCGGCGAACGCATCGGGGGCGAGGAACGGGTCGTACACCTTGACGGTCATGCCGAATCCGCGGGCGCGGGTGACCATCCGACGGCCGATCGCGCCGCCGCCCAGGATGCCGAGGGTGCGCCCACCGAGCCCGATCGAGCGGAAGACCTCGTAGGGCTCGAACACGTCGTCCTCGGTCCAGTTGCCGGCACGCAGCCAGCGCTCCGACTGGCTCACCTTGCGCACGGTGGCCAGGAGCAGGGCGAAGCTCAGATCGGCCGTGACCTCGGCGTTGCGGCCGGGGGTCGTGAAGACGGGGATGCCGCGGGCCGTGCAGGCGTCGAGGTCGACGTTCGCCGGCTTGGCACGGCAGGAGACGACGGCCTTGAGTTCGGGCGCCTTCGCGAGCGCGCTCTCGTCGACCACGTCGAGCTCGGCGATGACGACATCCGCAACGGCGAGCGCGTCGTCGACTCCACGGTCGGCGAGGGATCCGCCGTCCATGGTCGGGTCGATCAGGGTGACGTCGAAGGCGTCGGCGAGGGAATCGGCGATGCCGGCGTCGAACGGAGCGGTGATGAGCACCTTCGGGCGGGACGTTTCAGTCATGTGTCTTCTTTCAGGTGGTGGTCAGTGAGCCGAGGACTCGGGAGCGGGATGCTGCTCGGCGCTCTCGCGGAGGCGGCGGAGTCCACCCCAGTGCGGGCGCAGAGCATCGCGCGTCGCGAGGAAGAGCGCATACGCGTCGTCGTACAGCGCGGTGCGGGCGGCGTCCGGAGAGAAGGTCGTGGTCGACGGCGTGAGTCGGCGCGACGCGTCGTGCAGGTCGTCAGCCAGGCCGACCGCGGCCATCGCGAGTGTGGCGACGCCGCGGGCGCCCACCTCCGGTTCGTCTTGACGCACGATGTCGCGAGCCAGGACGTCGGCCAGGATCGTGCACAGGAGGTCGGAATCGGAGCCTCCTCCGCAGACGAGCAGGGGGCCTTCCAGCCCCAGCGCGTCGGTGGACTCGCGCAGGCTGAAGGCCAGGCCCTCGTAGACACTCCGCAGCAGCTGGCCCGGGGTCGTGGTGACGCTCATCCCGAGCCAGGATGCCGAGGCGTCGGGGGCGAAGAACGGAGCGCGTTCGCCGCTCGGGGCACCGTAGGGGAGGTAGATCACGCCGCCACTGCCTGGTGCGACCGCGACGGCCTGCTTCTCGACGACGACCCAGTCCTCGTCCGCGAGGCCGAGCGTGGCGCGCACCCAGTCGAGGTTGGGGGTGCCGGTCATCGGGGCCATGGACTCCAGAACCTGGCTCCCTCGACCGGTGGCGAGCACGATGCTCGATTCGCTGCGCACGTCGGCACGCGAGGCGTGGTTGATGCCGACGAGGCTCGTCGTGCCGAGGATGGCGTAGCCGCGGCCGTCGTCGAGCACGCCGAGTCCGATGCCGGCAGCCGCGGTGTCGACGACTCCGACGACGACGGGCAGCCCCTCGGGGAGCCCCAGCGCCGCTGCCACTCTCAGCTCGAGCCGGCCGGCGATCTGCTGCGGATCGAGCACCTCCGGCAGGTATTCGCGCACGTGCTCCTGTCCGAGTGCGGGGAACAGCTCTTCGGCGTACGCCCCCGTCGCGGTGTCGAGGTAGGTGCGCGAGGCCTCGCTGGGATCGGTCGCACGGCGACCGGTGAGCTTGAAGCGCAGCCAGTCCTTGCAGTTCAGCTGCGTCGTGACCCGCTCCCGCAGGGTCGGATCCGCCGCCATCAGCTCGTCGACGAGGATCGGCAGCGCTCCGGAGAAGAGGGGAGAGCCGGTGGCCTGGTGCACGGCCGCCGCGCGTCCGTCATCCAGCCACTCATCGAGGCGTTCGTGAGCGCGCCCGTCGAGCCAGAGGGCTGCGGGACCGACGGGCCGACCGTCGGCATCGACCAGCCAGGCGCCGTCACCCTGACCCGTCACGCCGATCGCCACGATCTCCGCGTCGCCGATGTCATCGACCACCGCCGCGATCGTGGTGGCCGCGGCATCCCAGATGTGGTTCATGTCGGCTTCGGCGCGCCCGTCCTCAGCACGCTGCACGCGCACGCTCGAGCGGGAGACACTCGCGATGCGACCGTCGAGGTCGAAGGCGACGGTCTTCACCGATGTGGTGCCGGCGTCGACGCCGAGGATGATGCGAGTGCGGCTCTGCACACTGAACTCCGAACAATAGTGCGGGCTGGTGATCTATTGTTCAGTATAGCTCGGTGTCCGCAGAGCGCAACGGCGGGGGTCGGCAGGGCCACGGACACGGCGCCTCGGCCCAGAGCACGCGCGCGAACCCGGGTGCCGGCCGGAAGGCGGGCACCCGGGTAGGACGAGCGCGACGCTACTCGATCGACTGACGTCGGCGGCGGATCGCCACCAGGAGCCCGCCCGCGACGAGCAGAACGACACCGGCAGCCAGTGCGCCGACGGCCACCTGGCCACCGGTCACCGCGAGTGGATCCGGTTCACCCAGCGGATGCGTGGTGCACAGGCCGTTCCCGTCGACGCAGATCGGTTCCTCGCCGGTCACCGCGATCACGTTGCCGAGGCTGTGATTCCCCTGGTCCGCCCACGGCTGCACCGTGACCACGTATGTCACGGTGGCCGTGCCTCCGGATGCGACCGAGCCCGTGATGCGGATGGTCTGCCCCTCGACCGCCGTGGCCAGCGCCTCCGTCGACCCCTGGGGTCCGCGGGTCAGTGTCGCATCGTCGAGGACGTCATCCAGGTGATCGGTGTAGTCCACGTCTGCACCCGCCGCATCCGGGTCGGTCGAGACGTTGCGGAACGTCACGGTGTACTCCACCTGCTGCCCTTCCTCCACCTCGGTCCCCGACGCGGGGTCGGCCGACTTCACGACCACCACGCTGCTGACGTGGTCCACGGTGCAGTCGGGGAACTCCTCGCCCTCCGCGACGACGCACTCGGCCGGTGGGGCCGCGTCGGGGTCGAGGAGGTAGTTCGACAGCCGGTCGTCGCCGCGCTCACCGTCTGGGTTGACCGTCGCCTGGTAGGTGACGGTCACGGCATCTCCGGGTTCGAGCGAGCCGGTGATCCCGAAACGCCCGTCGACGATCCCGGAGGCGGCGAGCGCGGCGTCCGAGCTCACCGGATCAGACGTGACGGTCGCATCATCGAGGACGGCCGTAAGATCGTCCTCGCGGTCGACCGTGACGGGCCCGGTGCCCACGCTCTCGAAGTGCAGCGTGTAGGTCACGACCTGCCCGGGCCCGACCGTGCCTCCGGAGGCCGGGTCGACCGTCTTCCAATCGCGCAGCTCGCCGATGAAGTGGTCGGTGCCGGGCGGCACGAACGGGTCGCAGTCGGTGTCGCCGTCGGCGCACACGTACGGCGGGGCGTCCGGGGTGAGGACGTTGGCGAGGATGTTGTCGCCGCGGTCGCCGTCCGGCAGCACCGTCACCTGGTAGGTCACCGTGACGACGGTGCCGGCGGGAAGCGAGCCCTCGATGCGGATCTGCTCCGCGTCCGCATCGAATGTCGCCGTGATGCCGGCGACATCCGCCGTCGGCTCTGTCGTGACCTCCGCATCGTCGAGCACCTCCGACACGTCGTCGGTCGACGCCACGTCACCGGCGCCCTGGCCGCTGTTGGTGAACGTCAGCGTGTAAGTGACGACCTGGCCCGCCTCCACGGTCGTCCCGGCGACCGGGTCCGATGACTTCTCGGGAGTGATCCGTGGCAGATCGATGTCCACCGGCGGGGTCTCCGGGTCGCAGGTCACATCCGGCGCGCACACTGGCGTGGCCGTGTTGACCAGATCCGTATCTCCGGCGTTCGTCACGGTCACGGAGTAGGAGATCGACACCGATTCGCCGACGGCGACCGGACCCGACCAGGCGAGCACCGAACCCTCCAGGGTCGGAGCCGGCACCAGCGACCCATCTGACGCCACCGCTGCGGCGTCGCCGTTGTACGAGGCGTCGTCGATCACATCGATCAGATCGTCCGTGAAGCCCGCGGGGACGAACGACGTGTACGGGCTCTCACCGTCGTTGGTCACGGTGACCGTGTACGTCACGACATCACCGGTCCGCACGCCCGCCGTCGCATCCGCGTCCTTCTCGACCGAGAAGTGGCGGATCGGATTCGATGTGTCCGGGCATTCTTCCGCACCGCACGAGCCGTCCGGGTTCTGCAGGACGTTCGCGAGGACATGGTTCTCCTGATCAGCGAACGTGCTCACGGTCACGGAATAGGTGACCGTGTACGTCGCTCCAGCGGGGATCGATCCGGTGACCACCAGATCGGTTCCCTGCAGTTCTGCGGTCAGCGCCGCGTTCGATGGCGTGATCGAGCCCGCGACCAGCGCCGCGTCGTCCAGCACGTCGGACAGGTCGTCGACCTTGTCCACCGTCGATGCCGCAGCCCCCACACTCTCGAACGTCAGGGTGTATGTCACGACCTGCCCGACATCCACAGCTGTGCCGGACGCCGGGTCCACGGTCTTGTCCACCGCGAGCTGGCCGACGGGGTGTTCGGTGCTCGGCGGCACGAACGGGTCGCAGTCCGGGTCGGTGTCGCCGCACACGTAGGGCGGCACATCCGGGGTCAACACATTGGTGAGGACGTTGTCCCCGCGTTCCCCGTCGGGCAGCACCGTCACCTGGTACGTCACCGTGACGACCGCGCCCGCAGGGAGAGAGCCCACGATGCGGATCTGCTCGGCACCCGCATCGACCGTCGCCGTGATGCCGGCGACGTCCGCGGTCGGGTCCGTCGTGACCTCCGCGTCGTCGAGCACCGCGGAGAGGTCGTCGGTCGAATCCACATCACCGGCGGCCTGGCCGCTGTTGGTGAACGTCAGCGAGTAAGTGATGACGTCACCGGCGACCACACCCGAGCCCGAGACGGGATCGGAGGACTTGTCCGGGGTGATCCGCGGCAGGTCGATGTCCACCGGCGGCGTCACAGGGTCGCAGATGACGCCCGGTGCGCACACGGGCGTCGCCGCATTGACCAGGTCGGCGTCGCCGGCGTTCGTCACGGTCACCGAGTAGGTGACCGATACGGATTCGCCCGCCGCGATCGGCCCCGACCACGCGAGAACCGCACCGGTCACCGTGGGAGTCGGCACCGTCGAACCGTCCGACGCCACCGCGACCGCATCGCCGTTGTACGAAGCGTCATCGAGCACATCGGCCAGATCGTCCGTGAACCCGGCCGGCTCGGTCGCCGTATAGGCACCCTCACCGTCGTTCGTCACGGTGACGGTGTACGTCACCACATCGCCCGTCTGCACGCCCGTGGTCGCATCCGCGTCCTTCTCGACGACGAAATGACGGATCGGGTTCGTCGTATCGGGGCAGTCCTCGACACCACACGATCCATCCGGATTCTGCACGATGTTCGCAAGGAGGTGATTCGCCTGGTCGGCGAACGCACTCACGGTCACGGAATACGTCACGGTGTAGGTCTCGCCCGCTCCGACGGACCCGGTGACCACCAGATCCGTGCCCTGGAGCTCTGCGGTCAGCGCCGCATTCGACGTCGTGATCGACCCCGCCACCAACTCCGCGTCGTCCAGGACGTCGGACAGGTCGTCGACCTTGTCCACCGCCGATGCCGCGGCACCGACGCTCTCGAACGACAGGGTGTAGGTCACCACCTGCCCCGCGTCCACCGAAGTGCCCGACTCCGGGTCCACCGTCTTGTCCACCGCGAGCTGCCCGACCGGGTGCTCCGTGCTCGGCGGCACGAACGGGTCGCAGTCCGGGTCGCTGTCATCGCATACGTATGGCGGCACATCCGGGGTGACGACGTTGGTGAGGATGTTGTCGCCGCGCTCACCGTCCGCCAACACGGTCACCTGATAGGTCACGGTCACCGTCGCACCGGCGGGGAGCGACCCCTCGATGCGGATCTCGCCCGCGCCCGCGTCGAACGTGGCCGTGATGCCCGCGAGATCGGCCGTCGGGTCGGTCGTGACCTCCGCGTCGTCGAGCACCTCCGACACATCATCGGTCGATGCGACGTCACCGGCGGCCTGGCCGCTGTTGGTGAAGGTCAGCGAGTACGTGATCACATCTCCGGCGACCACACCCGAGCCCGAGACGGGATCGGACGACTTCTCGGGGGTGATCCGCGGCAGGTCGATGTCCACCGGCGGCGTCACAGGATCACAGATGACGCCCGGTGCGCACACCGGCGTCGCGGTGTTCACTAGGTCCGCATCACCGGCGTTGGTCACCGTCACCGAGTAGGTGACCGATACGGATTCGCCCGCCGCGATCGGACCCGACCACGTGAGAACCGGAGTCGCCAGAGTCGGAGTCGGCACCGTCGAGCCGTCCGACGCCACCGCGACGGCATCGCCGTTGTAAGACGCATCGTCGAGCACATCGGTCAGGTCGTCCGTGAAACCGGCCGGTTCGGTCACCGTATAGGCACCCTCACCATCGTTCGTCACGGTGACCGTGTAGGTCACCACATCGCCCGTCTCCACACCCGTCGTCACGTCCGCGTCCTTCTCGACGACGAAATGACGGACCGGGTTCTCCGTCTCCGGACATCCTTCGACATCACACGACCCGTCCGGGTTCTGCACCACGTTCGCCAGAACATGGTTCTCCTGGTCTGCGAACGCACCCACGGTCACGGAATACGTCACGGTATACGTCTCGCCGACCGCGACGGTGCCGGCGACGATCAGGTCGGTGCCCTGGAGTTCTGCCGTCAGCCCCGGGTTCGACGTCGTGATCGAGCCCGCGACCAACTCCGCGTCGTCGAGCACGTCGGACAGGTCGTCGACCTTGTCCACTGCCGCCGCTGCCTCGCCCACACTCGCGAACGAGAGGGTGTAGGTCACGACCTGACCCGCGTCGACCGCGGTGCCCGACTCGGGATCCACCGTCTTGTCGATCACGAGTTCTGCAGCCGGGATGCGCACACTCGCGCAGTCGTCCTGTCCTGCTGCCGTCTCGTCCGTCGGGATGCAGACGAGGTTGTACAGGATGTTGTCGCCCGCGGCGGAGTCGTACGTCGCCGTGTACGTGATGGTGACACTCTCGCCGGCGGCGAGCGGACCGACCCAGGTGAGTTCGTCCCCGACCAGCTCGGCGGATCCATCGGTCGGCGAGGTGATCCCTCCGAAGGTCGCGTCGTCGAGCACGGCACTGAGGTCATCGGTCACGCGGGCGGGCTCGGCGGCCGTGTAGGTACCGGGTCCGGTGTTCGTGGCCGTGATCGTGTATTCGACCACGCCGCCGTCCGCAGGGAGCTCGGTCGTGTCGGCAGCCTTGGTGACCGACAGTTTCGGCAGCAGGAACTCCGCCTCGGCACAAGCGATCCCGGTGGTGGGATCGACGCCGTCACCGTTCGGGGGGTTGCACGCCGGGGTCGGGGTATCCGGCGTGCCGCTGAACACCACGTTCCGGGCGATGCCGTCTCCTCCCGCCTCGACCGTCGCCGTGTAGCTGAGCTCCACGCTCTCGCCGACCGCGAGCGGGCCGGTCCAGGTCAGATCGGGGGCCGCGTACGCGATGGTCCCCGGCATCGTCGCGGTGGCGTCACCGTTGTAGGTGGCGTCATCGAGGACAGCGGTCAGGTCATCGGTGACGACCGCCGGGTTCGCCGCGGTGTACGGTTCCTCACCCGTGTTGGTCGCGGTGATGGTGTACTCCACATCGTCACCCGGACGGGTGTCGATGGTGGCGTCGGATGTCTTCGTCAGCGTCAGGCAGTTCCCGGGCGAAGACGCCTGTGCGCTGACGTCGATGTCGCCGTAGGCCCAGTTGTCGATGGCCGCGAAGTTGCCCCACTGGTTCGTGCCGGTGGATGCCCACCCGTGGATGAAGCCGGCGCTGCTGAGACCGGCGAGATTGACGACCGGAGTGCTCGTCGTGGATTTAGGGCCCACACCCGACAACGGAACCTCGGTGTCGTCCCAATAGATGGTGTCGTTTCCGGCGCTCGACCCGACGATCTGCGTGATGCGGATGCCGCCGGGCAGAGTCTCCACGTCGCCGAGCACGAAGTGGATCTCGTCGGTCTTCTCGATCGCCACCTCGAAGTTCACCGTCGTGCAGACGTCGACGAGCGTGCCGGCGGAGTCCCGGCCGTTCCACGGAGCGCTCACGGTGCCGTCCGTTCCCGACTGGGGGAGAGCGACATCCAGAGGATCCGTGTACGAGCCGTTTCCGTCGACATCGACCCGCACGACGTAGTTGCCCGTGAAATTGCTCAGGTCATACGAGAGCGCTCCGGCGTGCGAAAGAGCGTTGGTACGCGTGTACGTGGTGTCATCGAAGCTCGGAGTGACGTAATCGGGATTGACGAACTCGTTCCCATCGGCCGACGAAGCGAACCCGGGAAGGTCGGCTGCCGGGGGTTCGAAGAAGAGGTTGTAGCCGGGCCCGCACTCCGGGCCAGGACCCTGATGCTCGGGCGAGTTACTCGTCTGCGCGAGCGATCGATAGGCCGGGGTGCAGAGCGCCGGGTCGACGACGTTCCCGAAGGCATCGCTGCTGAAGCTCCAGCCACCACCGTTGAACACGGGCATCTCCACGGTGTACTGCGAGCCGTTCTCCGACACGACCCAGAAACTGAGGTCGGAGTTGGGGAAGGCGGTGCCCGATCCCGGAGTGAATGAGCTGTACGCGCGGTACTGCTTCGACCACACTCGACCTTCGATCGGTGCGCCGCCGGAGAGCACGGTGATGTCCCATCGCGTGTCGTTTCCCGACCCCGCCGGCCAGTTCGGCGTCTCCGCCCCGATTCCGTCCGTCTCGAGGAGCCATACCCCGCCGGGACCGGTCATGCCGGCCGGCACGGTGCAGACGGTTTCCGGGGCAGTGGCCGGCGGAAGGTCGCAGGTCCAGCGCACGGCGCCCGAGGGGTCGGTCAGGGTGAAGGTCTGTCCCTGCGTCGGATTGAGATCATTGGCGATGAACTCTGCTGTGACGACGTCGCCGGCGGCGGCGTACACATAGAAGGTGTTCTCGCCGATGAGCACCGTGTTCGGTGCATTCGACTCGGCCTGCGCTGGCGCAGCGGCCAGGGGACTCAGCGCCCCGAGCACACCGACGGTGAGGGCGACGGCCGCGGCCGTGAAGCGGCTCCTCAGAGAGTGCGGGTTCTGCCGGGCGCGCCTGTTGCGGGACTTGTCGGTCATCAGAACCTCTTCGTGTCGGGCGAGGTCCGTGCGGACTCGCGGGGCGCGCCCCTATGGACCCGCTCCCTCCCCCGAGAGGCTGCGCATATTCAACCACGCCCACACTTTTTTCGCACCTGATCCGGAGAATATCGCCTGGACTGAAGTGGCTGCCGCGGCATCCGACGCGTCACCTCAGCTCGGCATGCACCGGCTTCGGGATGAACATCGAGAAGATCAGCGCACCGACCAGCACGACGGCTCCGGTGACCAATGCGGCGACGTATCCGGTTCCCGCTCCCGCCGACTCCGAGGCGAACGACGTCTGAGCGGCGTAGATGACGACGAAGCTCAGCCCGGCGCCGAGGTTGATGGCGCCGGTGTTCAGCCCGGGAAGCGACCCCGGGCGCTCCTTCGGCGAGAGCACGACGCCCAGGCCGTTGAGCATGATGTTCCCGATCCCGGCGTAGGTGATGCCGACGGCGACGGAGAGCAGCAGCAGAACGAGGCGTGAGGCGGTCTCGACGTTGGCGACCATGAGCCCGAGCACCACGATGGTGCCGCCGAGGCCGATCCGCAGCATCGTCCGGTAGCCGACGGTGGCGGCGAGTCTGCCGCTGAGCGGACCCATCAGCAGACCGGCGAGGGCGTAGGGCATGAGGATCCACAGCGACACCTCTTCGGCGCTCATCCCGAGGTTCATCGAGGAGTCCTGCGCGAGGGCCGGCACCACGCCGTTCATGATCGCGAAGATCCCGGAGAGGGTGAGGAGTGAGGTGGCGCTCAACGCCCAGGTGGCGCGCTGCTTCAACTGAGGGATCGAGACGAGCGGGTGCTCGATCGTGGCCTCGAGCTTCCAGAAGGCGGCGAACGACACGACGGCGACCACGGCGAGGACGAGCACGAGGATCAGGTCCGCATCGGCGAGCTTTCCGAGCTCGTTCAGGGCGACGAGCATCGAGCCGACGGAGATGACCAGCAGCAGCGAGCCCCACCAGTCCATCCGCGGACGGTCTTCGGCCATCGTCTCGGGGGCGAGGAAGCGCACGACGAGAGCCGCACCGACGGCGACACCGCCCATGGTCCAGAAGATCGAGGCGAAGCCGTGGTTGGTCGCCAGATACCCGCCGAGCAGAGCGTCGCCCCCGGCGATCCCTCCGTTGACCGCGGTCACGACGCCGAGCAGGGTGCCGTAGACCTTCGGATCCGCGACGGCCGCGCGCAACATGATCAGGCACAGCGGAACCACCGGTCCCGACACTCCCTGGATGAGGCGACCGATGAAGAGCATCGGGACGTTGGTGGCGAGCGCCGCGACGACGCAGCCGACCGCCATCACGACGAGCATCCCGACCAAAACCCGTCGGCGCCCGATCAGGTCGCCGAGACGGGGGAGGAAGAGAGTGAACAGCGCGGCAGCCGTGAAGAAGACGGTCTGGGTCGACGCGATCTCGGTGGCGGTCGCGTCGAGCTCACGCTCCATCGTGACCAGCGCCGGGCTCAGCATGCTGGCGTTGAGTTGGAACGCGAGGCATGCCGCGAGGAGCGCGATCATCAGCGAAACCACGCTGGAACGGGTACGAACCGCATCTGTCTGGTTGGTCATTGCTCACTTCTTCGTGTCGATCGTTGGCTGTTCGCGTGCGTAATCCTTTACGCACGTCATATCTTTGAGTCGTGGTGCCACCGGCACCGGGGATGAGGGTCGTGATGAAGAAGGCGTCCGTCACGCTGCATGAGGTCGCGGCCGCTGCCGGTGTTTCCATCGCCACGGTCTCCCGGGCCCTCAACGGCAAGGACCGCGTCTCGGGAGCGACGGCCGAGCATGTCAGGCAGGTGGCCGAGCAGCTGGGCTACCGGGTCAACCTCATCGGCCGCGGTCTGCGCGCGGGCACGGGCGCCACCATCGGCGTGGTCGTCCCCGTCATCAGCAACCCCTTCTACGGTGAGCTCATACACCGCCTCGAGGACCATCTGCAGCGCCGCGGGTTCGACCTCGTCATCGCGGATTCGCACGGAGACGTCGACCGGGAACGCGATCGTCTGCGCATGCTGGTCGAACGGCGCGTGGAGGGCATCTTCGTGGTGCCCTCCGATGCCGAGCTCTCGTTCGAGGCGGTCGCCGACACCGCGCGCAGGGTTCCGCTGGTGCAGCTCGACCGGCGAGTGCTCGATCTTCCGGCGGACTTCGTCGGGGTCGACAACGACGCCGGCATCGACCTCGCCGTCGAGCACGTCACCTCCCGCGGCGCGAAGCGTGTCGTCCTCGTCTCCGGCAACGACGTGACCTCGGTGGGTCGCGAGCGGCGGGCCGCCTTCGAGGCGACGGTGCGCACCCGTGGGCTGCCGCACGAGGAGAGCATCTTCGGCGAATACCTGCTGTCGTTCGGCGAGAGCGCCGCGGAGGCGCTGCTGGCCCGCGGCCCGCTTCCCGATGCGATCATCGCCGGAGACGACCTCGTCGCGGCCGGTGCCATCGCCGCACTGAAGCATGCGGGGCGGAGCGTCCCCTCCGACGTGCAGGTCACCGGGTTCGACGGCACGATGCTCGCGGATGTCTGCGAGCCTCGGCTGACGACCGTGGTGCAGCCGTTCGACGAGCTGGCGCGCGAGGCGACGGAAGCACTCGTGCGGCGGATGGAAGATCCCGACGCGCCGTACGTGCTCAGCCGTCTCGCGCCGAGTCTGCGCGTGGCCGAGTCCACGACGCCCGCCGCGCCGCGCTGAGCATCAGGCCAGCGCGCCGACAGCATCCGTCACCAGGTCCCAGAACTTCGGCACGTCGAGGGTGATCGCGACGTCGGTGTTCGGCTCCTTGCCCAGCATGTCGTGCAGGTCGACGCAGGTCGCACCGGCCGTGAACTCGCCGGTCGTCTCGATGTCGACGTGGCAGCGCTGGACCGTGGCGACGGCCCGATCGATCGCGATGGCGACGGTGATGGGATCGTGCAGAGGCCCCTCCGGCATGCCCTCGGCCTTCTCGTAGGTGCTGCAGAAGAAGCGCAGCAGCTCCACTCCGAATGCCGAGGTCTCGTTGCCGACCGCACCGATCCGCTGGATCACCTCTTCGGTGATCAGTGCCTGGTGGGAGATGTTGAGCCCGACCATGGTGAGCGGAACGCCGGATGCGAACACCACGGCCGCGGCCTCGGGATCTGCCCAGGCGTTGAACTCCGGATACGCGCCGACATTGCCGCGGCCGGTCGAGCCGCCCATCCAGATGATCTCCTTGATCTGGGGCACGACCTCCGGATGCTGCTGCAGGAGGAGCGCGATGTTGGTGAGCGGGCCGGTGGGGATCACGGTGATCGGCTCCGGCGAGGCGGCGAGGGTGTCGGCGAGGAACTGCACGGCGTGGCGCGGGTCGAGGGGCACGGTCGGCTCGGGGAGCACCGGTCCGCCGAGCGCGTTCTCGCCGTGGATCCATGCGCCGGGGGTGAGTTCACGGACGAGGGGCTTGTCGGCACCGGCGGCGACCGGCACGTCCGTCACGCCGGCGACGGTGAGTGCGATCCGCGCATTCCGGGTGGTGTGCTCGAGGTAGCCGTTGCCGCCCACCGTCGTCACACCGCGGAGGTCGATGGCGTCGTTTCCGGCCGCGAGCCAGATGGCGAAGACGTCGTCGTGGCCTGGATCGCAGTCGAGAAGGACGGGAATTGTCATGGTGCTCCTTTGCAGGTGTGCGTGCGTAAACGTTTACACTTTCTATCATGAACGTCAAGCCGGCCGCGATTTCCGCGTTCCGATGCCTCCGCTCGATCCGAAAGCTGCTGCCATGACCTCTCCTGCTCTTCCATCCCTCGTCGTCGTCGGCAGCGCGAACGTCGACGTCACCGCGTTCGTCGAACGACTCCCCACTGCCGGGGAGACCGTGGCCGGCGGGCGACTCTCCCGCGACCTGGGCGGGAAGGGCGCGAATCAGGCCGTCGCCGCCGCGAAGTTGGGCGGAGAGGTCCGGATGGTCGGTGCCGTCGGTGACGATGCCGACGGTTTCTGGACCCGCGCGGAGATGAAGCGCGCCGGAGTGGATGTCGCCGACCTGCGCACGGTGGATGACGCCACCGGCACCGCGCTCATCGTCGTCGACGCGGATGCCGAGAACCAGATCGCGGTCTGCCCCGGCGCCAACGACCACGTCTCGCTGGACGGCGTGACCTTCGGCTCAGACGAGGCCGTGCTCATGCAGTTGGAGATCTCGCTCGCGGTGGTCGAGGAGGTCGTCGCCTCGGCGGAGGGATTCATCGCACTCAACGCCGCGCCCGCCCAGCCGTTGCCCGAGGCTCTGCTGCGCCGGGTCGACTTGTTCATCGTGAACGAGACCGAGCGCGAGCTCATGCCCGAGCTGGCCGAGGCGGAACTCGTCGCGGTCACCTACGGCGCGGCCGGCGCTGCGCTGTATCGCCGTGGCGAGGAGATCGCCCGGGCCGACGGCGTCCCCGCCGAGGCCGTCAACACCGTCGGTGCCGGTGACGCCTTCTGCGCGGCGCTCGTACTCGCGCTGCGTGCCGGGCACGCACCCGCCGATGCGCTGGCCGCCGCTTGTGCGGTGGGATCCGCGGCGGTGTCGCACCTGTCGTCCCAGCCCCCGTTCGAGCACCTGAGCCGGTATCTTCCGGGGGCCTGAGCGACGCCCGGAGAAGGAGAAGGCCCGGTGTCCTCAAGGGAACCGGGCCTTCTTCAGAATGACAGAAGGCCGAACCCTGTGGGCCCGGCCTTGTGTCATTCGCTGTGCGCGAGGGGGGACTTGAACCCCCACGTCCTTACGGACACTGGCACCTGAAGCCAGCGCGTCTACCATTCCGCCACTCGCGCGAGTGTCTCGTTCCGAAGAACTCAACTTCCCAAAGATATCACGCGATTTCACCCCCTGATGCACGCCTCAGACCCCGATCGGCGGCGTTCCCCCAGGTCACCTGGCTACGATGTGTCTACCGGTCGGCATGCCAGAGGAGCCCAGTGGGACTACTTGACAGCTTTGAGAAGGGTCTCGAGCGCGCAGTCAACAGCGCGTTCGCGAAGACCTTCCGCAGCGGCATTCAGCCGGTGGAGATCGCTTCGGCGCTCCGTCGCGAGGCCGACACGAAGGCGGCGGTCGTGAGCCGCGATCGCATCATCGCGCCGAACAGTTTCGTCGTGCGCCTCAGCCCGGACGACGCGGAGCGGATGCGCGGACTCGGCGGCGCCCTCACCGACGAGCTGCTCGCTCTGCTGACCAAGCACGCCAAGGCACAGGGCTACAGCTTCTCCGGCCCGCTGTCGATCAACCTCGAAGCTGACGAGAAGGTCGCCACGGGAACCGTGCGCGTGAACTCGGGCACGGTCGAGGGCCGGGTGAGCTGGCAGGCCGTGGTCGACGTCGACGGCCGTCGTCTCTCGATCAACCGCGCCCGCACGGTCATCGGCCGGGGGACGGATGCCGACATCACGATCGCGGACGCCGGATCCAGCCGCAAGCACGCCGAGATCCTGTGGGACGGCGAGCGCGCCATGATGCGCGACCTGGGCTCCACGAACGGCACCAAGGTCAACGGCCAGAAGCTCCGCGAGGCCGCCCTCCCCACCGACACGACCATCACCATCGGACGTACCGACCTGGTGTTCCGGATCGTCCCCGTGGCCAGCCCGTCGCGTCCTGCGCCCCGCGGCGACGACGCCACCCGAGCGTTCGGAGCCCTCGGTTGAGTGAACTGATCCTCCTCCTGCTCCGCATCGGGTTCCTCATCCTGATGTGGTTCTTCGTGTTCGGCGTCGTGTACTCGCTCCGCGCCGACCTCTTCGGCGTCCGTGTGCGCAAGCTCCCCGCCGAGGCGACCGCCGGCGCTGCCGCTCCCGCAGCAGCACCGGCAGCGGCCCCCGCGGCGAAGCCGTCATCCGCACGCTCCTCGACCGGACCGGCGACCGTCGCCACCGCCAAGCGCCTGGTCATCACGTCCGGGCCCAAGGCCGGCCTCGAGCTGCCGCTCAGTGCCGACTCGCTCACGATCGGCCGCTCCAGCGAGTCGGCCCTCGTGATCCGTGACGACTACACGTCCAGCCACCACGCCCGCCTGATGCTGCGCGGCGACAGCTGGGCGATCCAGGACCTCGACTCGACCAACGGGACCTTCGTCGCCGGCCAGCGCGTGTCGGCCTCACCGGTCGCCCTCTCGCTCGGCACCCCCATCAAGGTGGGCGCCACGACCTTCGAGCTGCGAGCCTGACCCCGGCATGGTCTTCGAAGGCTCGAGCGTCGCGATCTCCCACACCGGGAAGATCCGCTCCAACAACCAGGACTCCGGCTATTCCGGAGCGAACCTGTTCGCCGTCGCCGACGGCATGGGCGGCCACGCCGGTGGAGACGTCGCCTCGAGCATCGCGATCCAGCGGCTGCAGCCCCTCGACCAGGGCTACTCCTCGGTCGAAGACGCGCAGGCCTCGCTGCAGGCCGCCGCGACGACCGCCGCGGGAGACCTCATCCGCGCCGCGAAGGAGCGTCCCGAACTCGCCGGCCTCGGCACGACGGTCAGCGCGATCATCATGGTCGACGAGTACGCGGTCATCGGCCACATCGGCGACTCGCGCATCTACCTGTACCGCGACGACGCGCTGACCCAGATCACGGCCGACCACACCTTCGTGCAGCGCCTGGTCGACTCCGGTCGGATCACCCCGGAGGAGGCGCGCTACCACCCGCGGCGCTCGGTCCTCATGCGGGTGCTCAGCGACATGGATGCCGACCCCGAGCTCGACATGTTCGTCATGCACACGCAGCCCGGCGACCGGTGGCTGCTCTGCTCCGACGGGCTCTCCGGAGTGGTCGACGAGACTCGCATCCTCAAGGCGATGCAGCTCGGCGTCGCCCCCGGCCGCACGGCGGACTACCTGCTCAAGCAGGCACTCGACGGAGGCGCTCCCGACAACGTCACGATCGTGCTGGTCGACGTCGGCGGGCAGCATCCGATCCACTCCGGCACCCCCACGATCGTGGGCTCGGCCTCGAACCCCGACGGCGTCTACGTGCCGCCGGTGCGCCCGCCGCGCGGAAACTGGCTGCACCCGGTTCGGCAGGCCGCGAACGAGCCCAGCCACTTCGAGCCCGCCCCCGAGTATCTCGAGGAGCTCATCGAAGAGGATCGGCGTCGCGCGAAGCGCCGCCGGGCGGGCTGGATCGCCGGCGCACTCCTGGTCGTCGCGATGCTGGTCGTCGCCGCCTTCGCCGCGTACAGCTGGACCCAGACGCGCTACTTCATCGGCGCCGACGACGACAGCGTCGTGATCTTCCAGGGTGTGCAGCAGAACATCGGCCCGATCACGCTGTCGACCCCGATCGAGGACACCGACATCCTCCTCGCGAACCTGCCGCAGTATCAGCGGGCATCCGTCGAACGCACGATCAATGCGCGCTCGCTGGCCGACGCGATGGCCATCGTCGACCGTCTGCGGGCGGGCGCCGACGCGAACGTGATCGAGCAGACACCGCTTCCCACCCCGCTGCCGACGCCGAGCGCGACCCCCGCGGGGGGTGAGGGATGAGCACCGACGTGCAGGCGGACACCACCGTCATCAAGGCCCTCAAGCGACTCCGGATGCCGCAGACGCAGCGCAACCGCGAGTTCTGGCTGCTGCTGTTCGCTTGTGCGATGAGCGGCGCCGCGCTCACTCTCGTCCAGCTGGGCGCACTCGGCGTGATCGACCCGATGATCCTCGCGATCGGCGGCGGTCTCGCGGCCCTCGCCTTCGCGCTGCACATCGTGCTGCGTTTCGTCGCCGCCGATGCGGATCCGTTCGTCGTGCCCATCGCGACGCTGTTGACCGGCCTCGGCATCGCGATGATCTACCGCATCGACATCGCCTTCAAGAACACCGGCTGGGACGCCTACTCCACGAAGCAGCTGGCCTGGACCGCGATCTCCCTCGCGGGCGCCATCGCGGTCGTGATCCTGCTGCGCAACTATCGGATCCTGTTCCGGTACACCTACATCTTCGGTCTCGCCGGAATCCTGCTCCTGCTGCTGCCGTTCGTGCCCGGCCTCCGCATCGACGACGCGAACGCGGCCGTCTGGGTGTCGCTGGGCGGCGTCTTCGCCTTCCAGCCCGGCGAGCTCGCCAAGATCTGCCTGGCGATCTTCTTCGCCGGCTACCTCGTACGCACCCGCGAGAGCCTCACGTCGGTCGGCAAGAGGGTTCTCGGCATCACCTGGCCCCGCATGCGGGAACTGGGACCTGTCCTCGTGGTCTGGCTCATCTCGCTCGGGATCATCGTCTTCCAGCGCGATCTCGGCACCGGAACCCTGATCTTCGGCATGTTCGTCGCGATGCTCTACGTCGCCACCGGGAAGACCAGCTGGGTCCTCATCGGCCTGGGCCTCGTGGTCGCCGGCGTGGCACTCGCGACGCAGATCCTCAGCTACGTGCAGGGTCGCTTCATCAACTGGCTGTTCCTGTTCGACGCGAACCAGGTCGACCCCGACGGAGCGGGTTATCAGCCCATGCAGGGCCTGTTCGGGCTCGCCCGCGGCGGACTCATCGGCACCGGCTGGGGCCAGGGACGCCCCGAGGTCACGCCGCTCGCGCACAGCGACTACATCATCACCAGCCTCGGTGAAGAGCTCGGCCTGATCGGGCTGTTCGCCATCCTCTGCCTCTACATGGTCTTCGTCAGCCGCGGCATGCGCATCGGTCTCGCCGGTCAGGACGACTTCGGCAAGCTGCTCGCCACCGGCCTCTCGTTCACCATCGCGCTGCAGGTGTTCATCATGGTCGGCGGCGTCACCCGGCTGATCCCGCTGACCGGCCTGACCACCCCGTTCCTCGCCGCCGGCGGATCGTCGCTGGTGGCCAACTGGCTCATCGTGGCGCTGCTGCTGCGCATCTCCGACGGCGTCCGCCGCCAACCGAGGGTCGTGATCGGATGACCAGAGAGCTCCGCCGCCTCAGCATCGTGATGCTGTTCATGTTCATCGCGCTCTTCGCCGCGACCAGCTGGATCCAGGTGGTCGAGGCCGATGCCCTCGCCCAGAACAGCAACAACAAGCGCACCCGCCTCGACAGCTACGAGATCCAGCGCGGCGCGATCATCGTCGACGGCGCCACCATCGCCAACTCGGTGCCCAGCGACGACAGGTACCAGTTCCAGCGCGTCTACACGGATGCCGCGATGTGGGAACCGGTGACCGGCTACTTCAACGCGGCACTCGATTCGCGCACGGGTATCGAACGCGCCATGAACGCCGAACTCTCCGGCACGGGCGCCAATGCCCTGCTCGCCGAGGTCGAACGCATCATCTCCGGCCAGCCCCAGCGCGGGTACAGCGTGGAGCTGTCGCTGAACACGGCGGCTCAGCGCGCCGCCTATGAAGCACTCGGCGGGCTGCAGGGTGCCGTCGTCGCGATGGAACCGAAGACCGGACGCATCCTCGCCATGGTCTCCACCCCGGGTTTCGACACGAATCAGATGGCGACGCACGACGCGGACGCGGCGAACGCCACCTACGACCAGCTCGCCGCCGACCCCGGCAAGCCGCTGTCCAACCGCGCGATCGCCGGCGACCTCAACCCGCCGGGATCGACGTTCAAGGTCGTCGTCGCGGCGGCGGCGTACGCCAGCGGGAACTGGACCCCGCAGTCGACGCTGCCCAACCCCATCTCGTACACCCTCCCCGGCTCCTCCAATCGGGTGTCGAACGCCTGGGGCGGCAAGTGCGGGCCGGGCGCCACGGTCACGATCGCTGAGGCCATCCGGCTCAGCTGCAACATCCCGATGGCGGAGCTCGCCGTCGAGCTCGGCGACGACACGATCCGCGAGATGGCCGAGAAGCTCGGTTTCAACAAGTCCTTCGAGACTCCGCTGGAATCGACCCCCTCCAGCTACCCCCGCGCCCTCGACGACGCGCAGACCGCACTCACCGGATTCGGCCAGGGCAAGGTCACCGCGACCCCCCTGCAGATGGCGATGGTGTCGGCCGGTCTCGCGAACGACGGCGTCGTGATGAATCCCCGGATGGTGGATGCCGTGATCGGGAACGACCTGTCGGTGATCGAGGCCTTCCAGGACAGCGAGTTCGGCCGTGCGATGGAGGCCGATGTCGCCGACGACGTGACCGCGTCGATGGTGGCCAGCGTCGCTACGGGCGCGGCCCAGGGTGCAAGAATAGACGGGATCGACGTGGCCGGTAAGACGGGCACCGCAGAGAACGGAAACAGGCCGCACACGTTGTGGTTCACCGGCTTCGCGCCGGCGGACGACCCCGCGGTCGCAGTAGCGGTCGTCGTCGAAGACGGCGGCGGACAGGGACAATCAGGCAGTGGCGACACCATCGCCGCTCCGATTGCGAAGAAGGTCATAGAGGCGGTGCTGGGCAGATGAGGCCGACGCAGGGTGTGTCGTTCGGTGGTCGTTACGAGCTGCAGTCGCGTATCGCGATCGGTGGCATGGGCGAGGTGTGGGAAGCGACGGATCACGTCATCGGACGTACCGTCGCGATCAAGATCCTCAAGGACGAGTACATGGGGGACCCCGGGTTCCTCGAGCGGTTCCGTGCAGAAGCGCGGCACGCTGCTCTCGTGAACCATGAGGGCATCGCCAGCGTCTTCGACTACGGCGAGGAGAACGGCAGCGCCTACCTCGTCATGGAACTCGTGCCCGGCGAGGCTCTCTCGACCGTGCTCGAGCGCGACGGTGCGCTCAGCGCCGACAAGACGCTCGACATCGTGGCCCAGACGGCATCCGCTCTGCAGGCCGCGCACGCGGCCGGTCTCGTGCACCGCGACATCAAGCCGGGAAACCTGCTGATCACGCCCGACGGCCGCGTCAAGATCACCGACTTCGGCATCGCCCGCATCGCCGATCAGGTTCCGCTGACGGCGACCGGCCAGGTCATGGGCACCGTGCAGTACCTGTCTCCCGAGCAGGCATCGGGTCACCCGGCGTCTCCCGCCACCGACACCTATTCGCTCGGCATCGTCGCGTACGAGTGCCTGGCAGGCAAGCGTCCGTTCACGGGCGAGTCGCAGGTGGCGATCGCGATGGCACAGATCAACGAGCAGCCGCCGCCGCTGCCGCCGACCGTGCCGATCCCGGTGCAGAACCTCGTCATGGCGATGATCGCCAAGAAGCCCAGCGACCGCCCCTCGTCGTCCGCGACGGTGGCCCGCGCAGCGCAGGCTCTTCGTCGCGGCGACCTGAACTCCGCGGCCATCGCCGTTCCCGCGATCGCGACCGGGGGTATCGCCGGCGATGACGATGCGACGCGCATGCTCACGGCGTCCGGAGACGACGGCACCACCCGCATCCTTCCCACCACCGCTCAGCTCCCGACGGAGGACGCGGCGGCGGACGAGAAGAAGAAGAAGAAGAGCCCGTGGACCTGGCCGCTGATCGCGCTGATCGCCCTGCTGGTGATCGTGCTCGGCGGAGCCGTGTGGGCGATGCTGATGAACCAGGGCGACCCTGACGCCAAGCCGTCGGATTCGCCCTCTCCGTCGCAGTCACAGTCGCAGACACCGCCGCCGGCGACCACCCCGCCGCCCGAGGTGGTCCGCGTCGACGTGACCGCGTTGGGCCTGGTGAACATGGACTGCGGCACGGCCACATCCACGCTCAAGGAGGCCGGTTTCACGGGCGAGATCACCTGCCCCGAGGGCGACCCGGCCCCGACCGACGGCGACGTCGGCAAGGTGTACCGTGTCGTCCCCTCCGGCAACGTCGAGACGACGCAGCCGATGACCCTCACGATCTACGCCGCGCGCGCAGCCCTGCCGACCCCGACCGACACCCCGACCATCACGGGTGACCCGATCGCCGGCAGCACGGTCACCATCTCCTGGGGCACCGGGTTCACGTGCCCGAGCGGCACGACGCTCTCCGGATACGTCGTGTCGCTCCAGAACGGCACGTTCGTGTCGGGCGGGCCGAACTTCCAGCCGACGCAGCGGAACACGCAGATTCAGGTGGCTGATGCCGCGGGCCAGCAGCTCATCGTCACGTACCAGGGCATGTGCTCGGGTGGCGACCAGCGCACGTCGTCAGCGTCGCCGCCGCTCTCGGTTCCGATCGTCGCCGCGACCGACCCCGGCGAGGGTGACGGAGGCGGCGGCACCGAAGGGTAGCCTTTAATCCAGCTCAGCCGCAGTCGTTTTCCAGGGGGTAGTACGTGTCCACAGAGCCACGAGTCATCGCGGGTCGATACCGCGTCGACGAGCTCATCGGGCATGGCGGAATGGCCAAGGTCTATCGCGGATTCGACCTGACGCTCGGCCGTGAGGTCGCGATCAAGATCCTCGATCCCGACCTCGCTCGCGACACCGCCTTCCGCACCCGGTTCCGGCTGGAGGCGCAGGCGGCGTCCCGCATGTCGCACCCCTCGATCGTCCGCGTGTTCGACGCCGGCGACCCGTCGTCGAACGACCCGTCGTCCGACGAGCCGCCGTACATCGTGATGGAGCTCGTCAAGGGCACGCTGCTGAAGAAGATCATCGCCGACGGCCCGGTGCCGGTCGAAGACGCGGTGCGCTACGTCGACGGCATCCTCGAGGCGCTCGACTACTCGCACCGCGCGGGTGTCGTCCACCGCGACATCAAGCCCGGCAACGTCATGGTGACCGACAAGGGCCAGGTCAAGGTGATGGACTTCGGCATCGCCCGAGCCGTCTCCGACTCCTCGTCGACCGTGGCGGAGACCACCCAGATCATCGGCACGGCCGCCTACTTCTCTCCGGAGCAGGCCAAGGGCGAGCCCGTGGATGCCCGCGCCGACCTGTACTCGACCGGTGTCGTGCTGTACGAGCTGCTCACCGGCCGCCAGCCGTTCCGTGGCGAGTCGCCGGTGGCCGTCGCCTACCAGCACGTCAGCGAAACCCCGATCCCGCCGACCGAGGTGAACGAGGACGCGCCGGGCGCGCTCGACCCGATCGTCCTGCGGGCCCTCGCGAAAGACCCCTATCAACGGTACCCGGATGCCGCGCACTTCCGTGCCGCCCTGGACGCCGCCGTGACCGGAAGCGCGCCGACCCGCAAGCAACTGGGTGCGCTGACGAGCGAACTGTACGGTCCGAGCCCGCGGCAGGCGCAGGAGACAGCACGTTCGCTGCGCCAGCTCAGCTCCGACACCACCATGACCCGCACCCAGTCCGGCCCTCCGGTCGCCTGGATCTGGGCCGGTGTCGCGCTGCTCGCGGTGCTGTTGGCATCCGTGCTGTTCTGGGTGGTCACGATCAGCATGCGTCCGCCCGAGGTTCCGAGCACCTCGCGCATCATCCCCAATCTCGTGAACGTGTCATCCGAGCGCGCGCAGGACGACCTCGCCAAGCTCGATCTGACCGCGAAGATCGTGATCGAGTCGAGTTCCGAGATCACCGAGGGCAACGTCATCCGCACCGACCCCGAGGCAGGAGTCTCGGTGGAGGAGGGCTCGACGGTCACCGTGCATGTCTCCTCGGGCGTGGAGACCGTGGTGGTGCCGAAGATCGAAGGCATGGGCCTCGAGGATGCCACCAAGGCACTGAAGGCCGCCGGCCTCGAACTCGGGACCGTCATCCAGCGCAACGACAAGGGTCTGGCCGCCGGCACCGTGATCTCCGCCAGCGAAGCGGCAGAGACCGAGGTCGCCCCCGACACCGTCGTCAATCTCGTCGTCGCCAGCGGCAAGGTGACGCTGACCGATCTCGTCGGGTGGACCGTCGAGGCCGCGACGACGAACCTCACCGACCTCGGTCTGACTCCGGAGCCGGTGGAAGAGGCGGATTGCGCTCCCACGGAACCCCCGACCGTGCACTCGATGTCGGTCGCACCGGGTGACGTGCCGATCGGATCACCGGTCGAGCTTCGCTACTGCGCCGCGCCCTGAGTCTCTCGTGACGTGAATTGCGCGTCGAGATGTCAGCGCGAGAGTGGATGCAGGGTCTCGGATCGCGCCACGGCATCCGCGTCGCCGCAGAGTTCCAGCCAGTTCGCGAGAAGCCGGTACCCGCCTTCGGTGAGCACGCTCTCCGGGTGGAACTGCACGCCGTGCAGCGGCAGCTCTCGGTGCGACAGCGCCATGACCGTTCCGCTCTCCGTCCAGGCGGTGACGACGATCTCGGGCGGGAGGTCCGCTGCCGCGAGCGCCAGGGAGTGATATCGGCCGACGTCGAACGGCGACGGGATCCCCGCGAACAGCGCTGATCCGTCGTGCGTGACCGCGGAGACCATGCCGTGCATCAACTCGGGCGCCTCGCTCACCGCGGTGCCGAGCGCTTCGCCGATGGTCTGGTGTCCGAGGCAGACGCCGAGCGTCGGCATCCGCCGTCGAACGGCGATCCGCACCGCGTCGAGCGACACTCCCGCGTCCGCGGGACGTCCGGGTCCGGGGGAGAGCAACAGGGCGTCGTGGCCGGTGAGCATCCGCTCGAACTCGGCGGCGTCCAGCGCGTCGGATTCGACCATGGTGGTCTCGGCGCCGAGCTCGTGGAGGTAGCCGACGAGGGTGTGCACGAAGCTGTCGTGGTTGTCCACCACGAGAACTCGGGTCATTCGACGTCGACCTCGCCGGGGGCGATGATCGGGCTGATCCAGGGGAACACGTACCAGAACAGCCCGTAGAGCACGGCGGCGATGACCACGACCAGGATGAGGACCCGCAGCCACCACGGGCCGGGCAGCAGGCGCCAGAGTGCGGCGTACATCAGTCTTCTCCCTCGTGAGCGTCCACGGTCACACCGATGGTGCGGCCGGAGGCGGCGGCGGGTCGGTCAGCGCGGTGGGGAGCCCCTCGGCGCGGGGCTGGAAGCTCTCGAACACCCCGTAGGCGACGATGCGCTCGGCGAGGGAGTAGAGCGGAGAGCAGGCGGTGAGCGTGATGTACTGCTCTCCGGTCTGCTGCTCGGGCATCTGCGGCACATCGGCGAGGACGTCGGTCTGCGTCGGCTTGACGTACTCGAGCGTGCGGAAGCGGTAGGTGTACCAACCGTCGGGAGTCTCGACGACGATCGCGTCGTTCAGCTGCAGCTTGTCGAGCTGGTTGAAAGGCTTGCCCCAGGTGGTGCGGTGTCCCGCCATCGAGAAGTTGCCGACCTCGCCGGGCATCTTGGAGTCCTTGTAGACGCCGATCCCCTTCTGATCCAGGGTTCGCGCACGGCTCGTTCCGCCGTAGATGCCGAAGTTGTAGTCGGCTCCGAAACGGGGGATGTGCATCTGCCCGAACCATGTGGCGTCTGCCGGTGCTGCGGGCACCGGGGGCACGTAGGTGGTGGTGCCGTCGTCCTCTTCCACGACCGGCGGCAGCTCCGGCGCCTCGCCCTGTGCGAGCTCCTGCGAGATGGCTGCGCCCTCGTCGTTCTTCTGGGCGCTGATGATGATGTCGCCGATCCACATCTGCCAGGCGACGAAGAGCAGGACGAGCACTCCGGCGGTGAGGAGGAGCTCGCCGAGCACGCTCGCGAAGGTGGCGCGAGAGCGTGGTCGCTCTCGCCGCGGGCGTCGCCCCCCAGGCACGACGGATGCAGTCATGGCGCGATCATATCCCGGGACGCTGAACGGATGTCGGTGAGCCCGCCGTCTCTCGCACGCTGCGGACTCGGCGGCTCATGGGTCTGATGGGTACAATGACGGCATGGCACGTGACCGTAAGAGTGAAGAACCCGTCGTCGAGCGCGCCGAAGGCGAGGCCGCTCCCAACGCGGTGTGGTTCAAGCCGGTGATGATCGGCTTCATGCTGCTCGGTCTCGCGTGGATCCTGGTCTTCTACATCTCGGGCATGCAGTTCCCGATCCCGGGTCTCGACAACTGGAACCTGGCCATCGGTCTCGGCATCGCTCTGATCGGCTTCCTGATGACCACTCGTTGGCGCTGACGCCACTCCTTCTTCTCGAAAGGCCCCTCGCACAGCGAGGGGCCTTTCTTCATACTCCGAGTGAGGGACGGCTCAGGCCAGGGCGCGGGGTTGTTCCCGGAGCGAGCATCGGGAGGGCCCCGCGAAGCGGGAGGGACCCGCTCTGCGAGCGAAGGGAACGACCCCGCGCCCGACCCACAAGCTGAACCGAGCGAAAGTTATCCACAACCTTCTCCACAGCCTGGGGAGAATTACACCGGTGTTATTCACAGGGGTTAACAACCCTGTTAACAACTCGGGATCAGGACAAAATGAGCAGCGGCGGGATGAAGGCGACGACGACGATCAACAGGACGACGAGCGCGGAGAGGAGAACGATCTGCCAGGTGCGCTGGTCTCGACGCCTCGTCCGGGTGTAGATGAGGGCGACCAGAGCGCCGACGATCGCACCGCCGAGGTGCGCCTGCCAGGAGATGCCACCGGCGAAGAAGCCGAAGGCGAAGTTGATGCCGAGGATCACGAGGATCCCGGTCACGTTCGCGCCGATGTGGCGGCCGATGATCAACAGCGAGGCCAGCATTCCGAAGATCGCGCCGGATGCGCCGACCGTCGGGTCCAGGGGGGCGAGGAGGGCGACCGCGACCGATCCGCCGAGGCCGCTGATCAGATAGAGGGCCAGGAAGCGGGCGCGGCCGAGCATGGGCTCGAGGCTCTGCCCCAGCATCCACAGGGCGAGCATGTTCAGCGCGAGATGGATGAAGCTGCCGTGCACGAACAGCACGGAGAGGAGGCGCCAGGGCTCGAAGCCCGCACCGAAGAGGTTCGGGTAGAGATACGGCGCGTAGAAAGCGAGTGCCTGCGTGATCGGCCCGTTCATCCCGGGGATCAGCTGCACCAGGCCGATGAACGATGTGACGGCGAGCAGTACGTAGGTGACGATCGGCTTGCCGCTGCGGGCGATCGCCATGGTGCCGCCGCTGCGAGCACCCCACCGACGCTGGGCCTTCTTCTGCGCGGGGGTGCGGTTCTTGCGCTCGGCGTTCATGCACTCCGGGCAGATGACGCCGACGGGTGCCTGAGTCTGGCACTCGGGGCAGATGGTGCGCATGCACCGCTGGCAGAGCACGAAGCTCTGCCGATCCGGATGCCGGTAGCAGAAGTTGTCGCGATTGCTCGTGAACTCAGGCGTGGTCATCCGGATCGGCCGCAGCTGTCGTCAGGCCGCGACGATGTCGATCGACTGCAGCACGACGGGCTCGACCGGACGGTCTCCGCCGCTGGTCGGAACGGCACCGATCTTGTCGACGACGGCGCGGGAGGCGTCATCGGCGACCTCGCCGAAGATGGTGTGCTTGCCCTGGAGCCACGGGGTCGGGTCGGTCGTGATGAAGAACTGCGAGCCGTTGGTGCCCTCGGGCTTGCCGGTGATGGCGTTGCGGCGGAGGCCGGCGTTCGCCATCGCGAGGATGTACGGCTTGTTGAAGTCGAGCTCCATGTTGATCTCGTCGTCGAAGTTGTAGCCGGGGCCGCCGACGCCCTGTCCGAGGGGGTCGCCGCCCTGGATCATGAAGTTCGGGATGATGCGGTGGAAGATGACGTCCTTGTAGAGAGGACCCTCGCCCGGCTTGCCGGTGGCGGGATCGGTCCACTCCTGGGTGCCGTCGGCGAGGCCGACGAAGTTCTTGACCGTCTTCGGTGCGTGATCGCCGAAGAGGTTGATGACGATGTCACCGTGGTTGGTGTGCAGGGTTGCGACGTGGGAAGCGTGAGCCATGCCTTCATTCTCGCAGAGCTTTCGGTGAGTTCGCCCGGCGTACCCCGGATCCGCCGACAGCGCAAGGGCCGGGCGATTCCCGCCCGGTATCCAGCCTCCCGTGGCAAGATGGGGAACCCGTACTCCAATGGACAGGAGAGCATCGTGAGCCTCAGCCGCAAGCGGAAGAAGGAACTGCGTCGTCTTCAGAACGACGCGAACCAGCTCTGGGAGAACCAGCAGGTGCTCGTCGGTCACGCCGCCGATGTCGCCCGCGAGGCCGGACGTCAGCTCGGAAACATCAATCGTGAGCAGGTCGTGCCGGTCATCCAGGACACGTACAACCGCCGTGTCGCCCCGGTCGTCGACCGTGGCGTGAAGCTCGGCAAGCACGTCGTCGACGACAAGTTCGTCCCGATCGTGGGCGGAGTCGTCGGTTCGGCTCTCACCGCGTGGGACGTCGCGAACGCCAAGCGCCACGGTGTGGCCGCACCGGCTCGTCGGGGCGATTTCGGCAAGAAGCAGAAGTCTGGCCCGGGTCTCGGCTCGGTCGTCGCGATCATCCTCGGTGCTGCTGCCGCCGTCGGTGTGCTCTACGCCGCATGGCAGGCGCTGCGTGCCGATGACGAGCTCTGGGTCGCGGACGACCCGCTCGCCGCGCCCGACGCGTGACCCCGTCTGATCTCGCCTCCGTCGCCTCTGGTGACGGAGGCGATCGGCATGCGCGGGTGCGGGATGCGGCCGCTGCTCGCGGGCTCGACATCGAGATCCGCGAACGCCCCGCTGCCGGCAGCCTGTTCGAGGCGGCCGAGCTGCTCGGCATCCCGCCGTCCGGCATCGTCAAAACTCTCGTCGTCAAGCGCTCGGACGACACCTTCCTGTTCGCCCTCGTGCCCGGCGGACGCTCGATCTCGTGGCCGAAGCTGCGCGCCCTGGTCGGCGTGAACAAGCTGCGCCTGCCCGAGCCCGAGCTCGCGCTCCAGGCGACCGGCTACGAGCGGGGCACCATCGTTCCCATCGGCAGCACCACGGATTGGCCGATCTATGCCGACGAGTCCATCGTGGGTCAGCGCATCGCCATGGGTGCCGGCGCTCACGGGTACAGCCTCTTCGTCGAGGCGGACGACCTCATCGCCGCGTACGGGGCGACGGTCGCCGACATCTCGGTTCCCGAGGAGCGCTGAGCTCAGAGGATTCCGGCCATGCGCATCGCGATGTCGACGAGCTTGACGCGCTGCAGCTCGGCCACGGACTTCAGGGGAAACCACTCGGCCATGTCGGTCGAGCCGTCGGTCTCGAAGCGCAGCTTGCCGCCCGTGACCTGGGCGCGATAGACGATGCGCAGCGTGTGCAGCGGATCCGCGGCCTTCTGCACGCGGCGTCCGGCGGGGATGACCCGGGAGTGGATGCCGAGGAGCTCGCCGACCTTCACGGTGTAGCCGGTCTCCTCCCGGAGCTCGCGGCGCACCGCATCCTCCGGCGACTCACCGGGTTCGAGTCCGCCGCCCGGCATGGTCCACGCGACGCGACGGCCCTCGGTCCACCGCGCCAACAGCAGACGCCCGTCGTCATCGGTGACGACCGCGTACGCCGCGACACGCAGGTCCATGGATCACACACTATCCGGCAGCGGGGACCCCGGATGACCGCGTGTCAGACGACCCGGACGCCGCCCACGTAGGTCGCCATCACCCGCGTCGCGGCGAGGTCTTCGGCCGAGACCGTGAGGGGATCGCGGTCGACCACGATGAAGTCGCCGAGGAGTCCGGGTGCCAGCGCACCCACCTCATGCTCGCTGAAGAGCTGCCACGCCGCGTTCGTGGTGTGGGCGAGGAGGGCCTGCTCGCGGGTGGCCGCCGTGCCGCCGGGCATCCGGTATCCGTTGCGAGTCGTTCGGGTCTCGGCGACGGCCATGTTGCGGAAGGGCTCGTTGGGGGTGACCCAGCCGTCGTTGTGGAAGGTCGCCCGATGACCGGCGGCGAAGGCGGCACCGGCATCGGCCCAAGCGCCACCGTGCTCCGGGCCGAAGAGGTCGTCGACCAGCACCTCTCCCCAGTAGGTGATGTGGTCGACGAAGAGACTGACGGTGACGCCGAGGGCCGCCGCGCGCTCGAACTGCACGGGTGTCATGGCCCCGCAGTGCTCGAGGCGGAAGCGGTGGTCGGTGAGCCCGTGCTGCCGGATGAGCTGCCCGTACACGTCGAGGGTCGCGTCGATCGCGAGGTCACCGTGCACATGGCAGGCGAGCTGCCAGCCCGCGGCGGCATAGGGTTCGGCGATCGCGCGCAGCTGTTCGGCCGTGTAGTTCGCGTGTCCGATGTGATGCGGTTCGAGCCCGACGGAGCGGGTCGCCGGGGTGTCGAGGTAGGGGAAGGAGGTGGCGATGTTGCCCACCCACGGAGAGCCGTCGGACCAGGTCTTCACCCCGGTCTGGCGGAACACGGGATCGCCGTCACCCGGCGGAGCCACGACTCCGCCGGGGCGGGACATCTCGTACCACCGCAGCCGCACCGGCATGGCACCCTGCGCACGAAGGGCGTCGATGAGCGGGTTGAGCTCGGGGTTCCACGACAGGTCCGACACCGTCGTGATGCCCCGGGATGCGAGGTCGTGCAGGTGCGCGGGGAGGATCCGGGGGAGATGCTCCTGCGCCTTCGCGAGCATCGGCGCCACGACCTGCTCGACCGCCGCGGCCTCGAGGGCGACGCCCGTGAGCTCCCCCGCGGCATCACGGCCGAACGAGGCGCCGACCGGATCGGGGGTGTTCCGATCGAGGCCCGCGGCGAGCGCGGCCGCGGTGTTGAAGTACACGGAATGACCGGAGTTGTGGATCACGACGAGGGGCACGTTGCCCGCGAGCTCGTCGAGGAAGCGGATGTCGGGGTCGGGCAGTCCGCGCTGCAGCAGAGCATCCCACCCGTTCGCGAAGACGGCTTCGCCGCCGGCATCCGCCACCGCCGCTCGGAGCGCCGCGAGGACGCCTTCCGCCTCGGGGATCACGACGGGACGGAGGTCGACCACGAGATCGGACAGCAGAATCGCGGAGAAGCCCGGATGCCCGTGCGGCTCGATCAGACCGGGCATGACCCAGCCGTCGAGGGCTGTGGTCTCGGCATCCGGGAAGCGGCGGAGGAGGTCGTCCGTCGTCCCGACGGCGACGATCGTACCGTCGTCGACGGCCATCGCCTCCACTTCGGCGTCAGCGCTCGGGGAGAGCGGGCGGATGCGGCCGGTGAAGACTATCGTCATGGCGTCAGTCTGGCAGTCGAGGTGCCGTCGAGGATCGATCACGAATCGAGAAGCACACCGCGGCCGAGCGTACGTAGTCTGAATCCCACACCAGCAGCACATCGAGAGGACCGACCATGGCCGAGAAAGAGAAGAACTTCACCGCCGAGGAACGCGAAGCCATGCAGGCCGCCGCGAAGGAGGCCCGCACCCGTCGTTCTCGGGCGAAGAAGTCGCCCGAAGAGCTGCGCGCCGCGGGTGAGGCCGACATCAAGGAGGCGATCGAGAAGCTGACGCCCGAAGACCAGGCTCTCTCGAACAAGCTGCACGCCCTCGTCTCCGAGGTCGCCCCTGAGCTCGTGCCCCGCACCTACTACGGGATGCCGGCGTGGGGTCGCGACGGCAAGGTGCTCTGCTTCTTCCAGCCCGCGAGCAAGTTCAAGGTGCGCTACGGCACGTTCGGTTTCGAGCCCATCTCGAACCTCGACGACGGCACCGTCTGGCCGACCGCCTACGCGGTCACGGATCTCACGAAGGCCGACCTGGAGTTCCTCGCGGACCGCATCCGCGTCGCGATCAGCTGACGCCCCTGCCGAGAAGGGTGCGCGGCCACGGGCCGCGCACCCTGTCACTCAGCCGTTGATGACCTGCGGCACGGCGACCGACTTGAGACCCTCGACCCCGAACTCGAGGCCGTAGCCCGACGACTTGTGACCGCCGAACGGGATCATCGGATGCACACCGCCGTGCGAGTTGATCCACACGGTTCCGGCCTGGATGCGCGCGGCGACCTTCCGCGCCTCCTCGCGCTCGCCCCAGACGGATGCACCGAGTCCGACATCGAGGCCGTTGGCGCTGGCGATCGCCTCGTCCACATCGGTGTAACGGATGATCGGCAGTGCGGGACCGAACTGCTCCTCGTCGACGAGGGCCACCCCGTCGGTCACGTCGGCGACGAGCGTGATCGGGTAGAAGAGCTCCCCGAGCTCCGTCGCGGGTGCACCGCCCGTGACGATCCGACCGCCGTTGCGCGCCGCGTCGTCGACCAGGTCGCGCACGATCTCGAACTGGGCGCGGTTCTGCAGCGGACCGAGCACGTTCTGCTCATCCAGGCCGTTGCCCATCGGGGTCTGCCGAGCGACATCGGCCAGCGCGTCGACGACCTCGTCGTAGACGGAGTCGTGCACGTACAGGCGCTTGAGCGCGGCACAGGTCTGTCCGGTGTTGATGAACGCGCCCCAGAAGAGATCCTGCGCGATCGCCGTCGCGTCGACGCCCGGCAGCACGATCCCGGCGTCGTTGCCGCCCAGCTCGAGCGTGAGGCGGGCGAGGTTCTGCGCCGAGCTCTCGACGATGCTGCGTCCGGTCGCGGTCGATCCCGTGAACATGACCTTGCCGATGTCGGGGTGCGACGCGATCCTGGCCCCCACCTCGCGATCACCGGCGACACCGATGAGCACATCGCGGGGGAGCACCTGGTTCATGACTTCGATCAGCGCCAGCACACTCAGCGTCGTGTATCCGCTCGGCTTCACGACGACCGTGTTGCCCATGCGCAGCGCCGGAGCGATCTGCCAGATGCCGATCATGAGGGGCCAGTTCCACGGTCCGATCGCACCGACCACGCCGATCGCGCGGTAGTGGAGCTCGGCATGGGTCTCGCCGTCGTCCACCACGGTCTCCGGCTCGAGGGGCGTCGCGGCGGCGGTGCGCAGCCACGCGGAGCACGCGCCCACCTCGAAGCGGGCATTCGGCCCGTTGAGCGGCTTGCCCTGCTCGCGCGAGAGCAGCCGGGCGAGCGGCTCGGCGTTCGCGTCGATCGCATCGGCCACCTGGTTCAGGAGCGCACTGCGCTCCGCATGGCCGAGCGCATCCCACCCGGGCTGCGCCGCCTTCGCCCGCGCGACCGCGGCGTCGAGCTCCTCGACCGTATGCACGGGCGCCCTGCCGATCGGTTCGCGCGTCGCCGCGTCGACCACTTCGCGGCCCTGACCTTCGGCGGCGCCGACGCGCTCCAACAGGGCGGCCTCGTCCAGAACCGGGGCGTTCTCCGACATCACTGTCTCCTCACGATGGGGTGCGCGACAGGTTCATCGCGCAGTTCGAGTCTGTGCTCGGGGGTCGAGCGGGGTTTGACTGCCCGTGCGGCGCGCTTGCCGGTCCGTGACCGAAGAGCGCGGACCGGGCTCAGTGACCGCCGCCGCGGTACGCACCGACGGTCGCCAATCGGTCGAGGTGCGCGGCCAGCGAGAAGTGCGGGTCGATGCCGGCATCGCTCGGCCGCGTGGCGAGCCGCGCAGCCCATTCCCCGAGCACGGGCGCGAACTTGAAGCCGTGACCCGAGAGACCGGTCACCGTCACGACCCGCTCGCTCTCGCTCACGTCGACGATCGGGGTGCGATCGGGTGTGTAAGCGCAGTGGTGCACGCTGGAGCGCACGGGCTCGGGGTTCAACGACGGGAAGAACTCCTTCGCCTGCTGCCCGATCTTCGCGAGTTCGTGTCGCGTGTACTCCCGCGGAACCTCGTCGACATCGCGGGCGACCGGCCAGGTCGGGTTGCTGCTCGCCTTGATCGAGTAGCCGTCGAGGCTCGGCGCCCCGAAGAAGTGCACGGGGCCCACGTCGCGCAGGAACGCGGGGAAGCGCTCGGGGAGGAAGTCGGCGATGTCCGTGGGCATGAACCAGGTCAGCCCGAGGACCTGCAACCGCAACAGGTCGTGCAGCCGGGGGTCCAGCCGTGTGGACCAGGAGCCGGAGGCGAGGATCACGGTGTCAGCGCGGATCGCCTCGGTCGGGGTGCGCACCACCACGCCGCCCGGTTCTTCCTCGATCGCGAGCACCGGGGTGTGGAAGCGCAGCTGCGCACCGGCCGCCTCGGCGAGATCGAGCGCAGCCATCAGCGAGACCTCGGGACGGATGCCGCCGCCGTGGTGGTCGAGCACCCCGACGTCGCCGTCGTGCACGTTGTGCTGCGGGTGGGCGCGACGCAGCTCCTCGGTGTCGTAGAGGGTGTGCGGCAGGTCGAACTCGCGCACGGTGTCGAGGGTCGTGCGCATCTCGATCCGGTCGGGCTGGGCGATCGACAGGGCGCCCACCTCGAGGTAGAGCTCCCGGCCCGAGTGCTGCTCGAGTTCACGCCACAGCCGCCGTGACTCCTGCAGCATCGGCACGTAGCGCCCGCCCTCGTGATAGGCCGTGCGGAAGACCCGAGACTCTCCGGCGTAGGAGCCGCGGTCGTGCACCTTGCCGTACTGCTCGATGCCGATGACCTCGACGTCGTCACGCTGCGACAGTCGCCACGCGGCGAGCGCACCCACCGCCCCCAGCCCGACGATGACGATCCGCTTCCTGACCTGCGCACTCATGTGAACTCCTGACGAATGATCGATGGGGGACGGACGCCGGTCATGCGAGAGCCGGAGTGTCCCAGAGCAGCAGCTCCGTGCCGATGCCCTCGGCCATCGCACGCCGGTAGACGACGGTCCCCCACGCGACGTCTTCCACCGGCATCCCGCCGACGGAGTAGAGGAAGATATCGTCCTCCGTTCGGCGCCCCTCTGCCTGCCCGCTCATGATCGCGGGGAGGTTCTCGAGAGCCTCGTCGCGCACGTCCCCCGAACGGATGCGATCCAGCAGGTACATACCGTGGAGGCCGATGTGCTCGTGCGCCGGGTGCGGCACCTCTTCGCTCCACGCCTCGTACAGCCCACGGAAGTCGGCGACGTGTCGCGCTCCGTGGAGCAGTTCGTCGTCGATCATGATGTCGGCGGGCAGGCTCACCAGCGCACCCGGCTTCAGCCACCGCTTCTCGATCCGCACGTAGTTCGCCGAACCGGCCGGCGTCGTGGGGGCGATCGTGACCAGGTCGCTGTCGCGTACGGCATCCTCCACACTGTCGACGACCGTGACCGTCGTGAACTGCGGGTACTCGCGCCGCACCCACTCCACGAAGGAGTCGATGCTCGATCGGCTGCGTCCGGCGACCTTCAGGGTGTCGAGCTCGGGGCGCACGGCCACGAAGGCTTCGAGCGTCGTGCGGTTCATCACGCCGGGTGCCACGATGCCCACGCTCCGCGCATCGGGGTTCGCGAGGTGGCGGGCACCGACTCCCGGCACGGCGCCCGTGCGATACGCACTCAGCAGGTTCGCCGACATGTGCGCGAGAGGTGCGCCGGTGTCCTTGTCGCTCAGCGTGAGCATCAGGATCGACCGAGGCAGGCCGTTCTCGCGGTTGGCCATGTTCGACCCGTACCACTTGCAGCCGGCCGTCTGGAAGGTGCCGCCGAGGTACGCCGGCATCGCCATCATCCGTCGGTGCGGTCCGTCGAGCGGCATGCCTTCATGGGCGGATTCGGCGGGGAAGGTGACCATCGAGCCGTGCGAGTTCCCGTCCGGTCCGCCCATCCGGTAGTCGCCGGCGTCGACGAGACGCAGGGTCTCCTCCATCACGTCGACGCACAGCCCCATGTCAGTGACGCCCGCCGCGATCGTGTCCGGCTCGGACAGATACCGGAAGGTCAGTCTGGTGTCAGTGGTGCTCACAGGTTTCCTCTCGTCGCGTCGACCACCGGCTCGGGCTCGCCCAGGATCGGAGCCTCCGGCAGCTCGGTGCCGTGGCCGATCTGGCGATAGACCTCCGGCCGCGCCCTGCGCAGCCACAGCGCCCACACGACGGCCAGCGCCGAGGGCACGAGCAGCACAGCGGGAAGGATGAAGGTCGTCGGCGTGGACTCGGCCTGACCGAGCAGCACATCCCAGTTCAGGAGGATCAGCACCCAGACGATCGCGAGCGCCACGAAGGCGATGATCGGCGCGACCAGCCGGCTGCCGGCGCCCACCTCTCGGCTGTCGCGGCGGAAGAAGCCGATCACCGCGACCGAGACGAGCACCAGGAGCAGCACGAGTCCGAAGGCGCCGAGGTTGGTGAGCCAGGTGAAGAGCGTGATCACCGGGTACGGTCCGTTCTCGGGGTTCCAGCCCTGCTCGCCGATCGCGAAGCCGACGATCACGATGACCGCGATCGCGGACTGCAGGAGCGACCCGGCCCACGGCGCACCGCTCTTGATGCGGACGGTACCCAGAACCCGGGGCAGCACGCCCTCGCGGCCGAGCGAGAAGGCATACCGGGCGACCGCGTTGTGGAAGCTGACGAGGGCGGCGAACAGGCTCGTGATGAAGAGGATCGACATCACATCGACCCAGATGACGCCCAGGTGCTCGGCGACGAAGTTGAAGAACAGCGGAGGGCCGGCCTCTTCCGGCGAGATGCCCGCGGGGTCGGTGATCTTGCTCGGGCCGACGGCGAGCGCGAGTGCCCACGAGGAGATGGCGTAGAAGATGCCGGAGACGCAGACCGCGAGGAACGTCGCACGCGGGATGGTGCGCTTCGGGTCCTTGGACTCCTCGCCGTAGATCGCGGCCGACTCGAAGCCCATGAACGCGGCGATGCCGAACGCGAGGACGGCCCCGACTCCCGGGACGAACAGCGCCGAGGGGGTGATGGGTGCCGCCGTGAATCCCTCGGCCGGGTTCCCGAAGGCGAACAGGTCGAACACGATCACCGCCACGAACTCCAGCGCGACGAGCACGCCCAGCACCTTCGCCGAGAGATCCACCCGGTGCACTCCCAGCACGCCGACGAGCACGATCGTGAGGAGGACCCAGACCCACCAGGGGCTCGCCCAACCGGTCTTCGACTCGATGAACGAGCTGATCTGGAACCCGAGCATCCCGTAGATGCCGATCTGCATGGCGTTGTAGGAGAGGAACGCGAGCACCGAGGCCCCGACGCCGGTCGGGCGACCGATCCCCTGCGCGACGTACGCGTAGAACGCGCCGGCATTCGTGACGAACCGGCTCATGGCGGCGTAGCCGATCGCGAAGATGCCGAGTGCCACCGCGAGCACGATGTAGCCGAAGGGGATGCCGTCGACGTGCGTGACCGCGTAGGCGCTGGTCACTCCGCCGGCGAGCACGGTGAGCGGCGCGGAGGCGGCGATGATCATGAATGCGACCGCGAAGACGCCAAGGCGCCGATGCTCGGCCGTTCTCGTCGTCGAGGTTGTGGGAGTGGACGTCACCATGGCACAGCTCCTTCGATGCTCGGGTAAGTCCTCATACTCGCCAGGGGGAGCCGTCGTCGATTGACGGCGAGAGCAGAACACTTGTCTACGCGGGCACAGCGCACGAATGCTAAAATGCAGCATCGTATATGATCGGCCACAGTGAGGTGAGCCCTGATGCAGAGTCTGTCGTTCCTCGACTACCGCCATGCGGTCTCCCGCGCCGTCGTCGCGCTCGACGTGACAGCGCCGGAGCAGGATCGCTTCCGGGGTGCGATCGACGCCACCGCTGCCGGCGACATCCACGTCTTCGCGATCGACGCCGACGGGCACGGCGTGCATCGCACTCCTTCCCTCATCTCCCGCGCCCCGCAGCAGTACTTCAAGTTCTCCCGCATCGAGCGCGGGAGCGGCATGATCGTGCAGGACGGACGCGAGACCGCACTCGGCAGCGGCGACATGGCGCTCTACGACACCGACCGTCCGTACTCCCTGCTCTTCGATGACGCCGTGCAGATGTCGGTGGTGATGTTCCCGAAGGTCCTCCTCGACATCCCCACGGAGGACACCAGCCGCATCACCGCCACGCGCCTGAATGCCGGTGGAGCGCTGGGTGCGATGGTCGGTCCCTACCTCGGCTCGCTCGCGGAAGGTGCACACCACCTCGACAGCCGCATCGCCCGACGGATGCTGCGGACCGCGGTCGACATGCTCAGCACCGTGCTCGAGGCGAACCTCGTCGCGACCGACGGGCCGGTGAGCGCGCATTCCACGACGCTGACGCACATCCTCACGTACATCGACGTGCACCTCGCCGACAGCGAGCTGTCTCCGTCCCAGATCGCGGCGGCGCACTACATCTCGGTGCGGCATCTGCACTCGATGTTCAGTGAGCAGGGGGCCTCGGTCTCCACGGTCATCCGGCGACGCCGACTGCAGCGCTGCTACGACGCGCTGACCGACCCGTATCAGACGCACCGCTCCATCGCCGAGATCGCGATGAGTGCGGGCTTCGTCGATGCGGCGCATTTCAGCCGTGTGTTCCGCGCCCAGTACGGAGTCCCGCCCCGCGCCGTGCGCGCCGGTTGATGCCGGGTCCACGGAACGCGGGTGCCGTCGCGCGTACCCGCGCAGTAGCGTGGAACCCGTGAGCACACTGCCCTTCCCCGCCTCCGTGTACGCCGCACGCCTCGCCCGCGCCGCATCCCTCGCCGCCGAATCCGGGCTGGATGCGATCATCGTCGGGCCTGGCCCCGACCTGCAGTATCTGCTGGGCGTCGAGGGCGACACGATCGAGCGACTGACGGCCCTGGTGATCGGCCCCGACATCGCTCCGACGGTCGTCGTGCCGCGGATGGAGCTCGCGAAGGTTCGCACCACCGCTGTCGGTGAGCTCGGACTCGCGGTCGCCGACTGGGTCGACGGCGAAGACCCGTACGCGCTCGTGACCGAGGCCGTGGGTACGGTCTCCCGCGTCGGCGTCTCGGATGCGCTGCCCGCGCTGCACGTCGTCCCGATCGGCGAGCGTCTCGGCGTGCGTCTCGAGCTGGCGACACCCGTGCTCCGCGAAGGACGCATGATCAAGGATGCCGAGGAGATCGCCGAACTGCGCCGAGCGGGGGACGCGATCGACGCGGTGCACCGCCGCGTGCCGGAGTGGCTTCGGGCCGGACGCACCGAACGCGAGGTCGCGGCCGACATCGCGGAGGCCATCGTGGCGGAGGGCCACCGCACGGTCGAGTTCGTCATCGTCGGATCGGGTCCGAACGGTGCCGACCCGCACCACGAGGTCTCGGACCGGATGATCGAAGAGGGCGACGTCGTCGTGGTCGACATCGGCGGCGCGGTCCCGAGCGGCTACAACTCCGACAGCACGAGGACTTACGTCGTCGGCAGCCCTGACCCGGAAGCGGCCGAGCGCATCGCGGTTCTCGTGCGCGCGCAGCAGGCGGCGGTGGATGCCGTTCGCCCCGGGGCGACGGCGGCACAGGTCGACGCTGCCGCGCGGGACGTGCTCACCGCAGCGGGTCTCGGCGAGGCGTTCCTGCACCGCACCGGCCACGGCATCGGCGTCTCGGTGCACGAAGAGCCCTACATCGCGCCCGGCAACGACCTGGTGCTGCGGGAAGGGATGGCGTTCAGCATCGAGCCGGGCATCTACTTCGCCGGCGCGTGGGGCGCACGCATCGAGGACATCGTGATCGTCACGGCCGACGGCGGCGAGCGGTTGAACGTCGCCCCGCACGACCTCGTGTCGGTCGGCTCGGCCTGACTTCAGGCCGAGGATCTCCGCGGTAGCATCAGCGCATGCGCCGCCCCCGCAAGGTCTCCTCCGCCAACGCGTCACCGGCGACACGTGCGCGATACGCCAAGCGTCGGACGAACCGCCTCGCCAAAGTCGATAACGACCTCACCGATGCGCAGTGGCACGACCTCATGGAGGCCTGGGGCGGATGCGCCTACTGCGGAGGCGAGGGGGCCGCGTTGCAGCGCGACTGCATCCAACCCATCTCGCGCGGCGGCCGCTACACGCTCGAGAATGTCGTCCCTGCCTGCGCATCCTGCAACGCCAGCAAGCACAACGACGAGGTGACCGGCTGGCTGCGCCGCAAGAAGCTCGACGAGCGCACGTTCCTCGTCCGGCAGGCGACGATTCTGCGGGATCTGCGTCCGGTCGAGTGAGGCAGGGACGCCCGAACAGAAGAAGCCCCCGGCAACTGCCGGGGGCTTCTCGCTCCTGTGGAGCCTAGGAGATTCGAACTCCTGACATCCTGCTTGCAAAGCAGGCGCTCTACCAACTGAGCTAAGGCCCCGTGAGGGAATTTCTTGAGTTAAAGGGTGGGGCTACCAGGACTTGAACCTGGGACCTCTTCATTATCAGTGAAGCGCTCTAACCGCCTGAGCTATAGCCCCGTCAACCTCCAAGACTTTACCGGAGAAACACGGAAAATCCGAATCGAGGGTGGGGACCCGGGAGAGTCCCCACCCTCGACGGTGTTCAGCGGCCGGGACGGATGGTCGCGGTGCCCGCGGACAGCGACACGTCGATGGTCCTTCGCGCGCTGGAGCCCTCGTCGACCTTGGCGTTCAATGTGCCGGCACTGACGTCCTGGGTGATCGCGTACTCGACGTCCGGCACGGTCAGATCGAGCGTCCCGGCATTGACCTCGATCGTCGTCTCCGAGGGTGCCGTGCCGGTCAGCTCGACCGTGAGATCGCCCGCAGAGACGCCGAGGTCGGCGCGGGTGACTCCGTCGAGGAGGATGTCGGCGCGACCGGCGTTCATCTCCGCGTCGAGCTCTCTGGCCGACCCTTCCACGTCGAGGGCACCGGCGTTGACGCGCACCTCGAGCACTCCGAAGTCACCCACGACGTCCAGGCTGCCCGCGTCCAGATTGAGATCGGCATCCAGGGCGTCGCCGCGCAGGCTCTCCGGCAGCGTGAGAACGGCGATCTCCTCGTCACCGAACCAGTTGCCGAACCACCAGCCGAACACCCCGTCGGGGCTCCGGACGATCAGTTCGTCACCGTCGCGGTCGAAGGTCCACGCGGTGCCGCGGCCGTTGGTGATGGAGAGCTGTGCCTCATCGACATCGCCGAACTCGACACGCATGGTGCTCGCATCCGCATCGACGTCGATCCCCTCGATGCCGTCCACGCCCACGGTCTGCACCGAGTCCGGACGGCTCGAGGACACGATGTTCCCGGCCGCGGCCGCAGCCGCCGTTCCTCCGGCACCGAGCAGCGCGATGCCGCCGACCACGGCCGTGATGACCATGACCGCCGTCGTTCCCGAGGAGCGACCACCCGAAGCACCGGGCGGGGGAGGCGTCGGAGCCGCCGGCGGGGCGGGCGTCGGGGGTGCCGGCGTCTGTGGTGCGGAAGCGGGCGGGGGAGAAGCGGGCGGCGGGGTGAGCGGGGTGTGCTCGCCCGGGGCGCCGTTGTTGTCAGTGGTCATCGTGCCACTCCTGTCTGGCCGGTCGGCGGCGTCGAGCCACCGGTGTTCTCGATGTGGGCGAGGGCGGCGAGCACGCGGCGGTTGCCCGACTCGTCCTGCTCGAAGCCCAGCTTCTGGAAGATGGCGGTGATGTGCTTCTCGACACTCGCCTCGGAGAGGAAGAGGAGACCGGCGATCGCCTGGTTCGACTTCCCCTCCGCGATCAGCGCGAGCACGGTGCGCTCCCGTTCCGTGAGACGCATCATCCTGTCGTCACGGTTGCGCCGCGTGAGCAGCTGCGCCACCACTTCGGGGTCGAGCACCGTGGCACCCTCGGAGATGCGCTGCACTGAGGCGAGGAACTCCGAGACATCGGCGACGCGATCCTTGAGCAGGTATCCGAGCGGACCCCCTTGCGCCGCGATCAGGTCGGAGGCGTAGCGCTCCTCCACATACTGCGACAGCACGAGGATGGCGAGCGACGGGTGCGTCGACCGCAGTCCGAGCGCCGCGCGGATCCCCTCATCGGTGAACGTGGGAGGCAGCCGGACATCCAGGATGCACAGGTCGGGTGCCGTGGTGGCGACGGCCTGGTCGAGACCCTCGATGTCGGGGAGAGCGGCGACCACCTCGTGGCCGGCGTCCTCGAGCAGACGGACCAGTCCTTCTCGGAGGAGGACGGAGTCCTCGCAGATCAGGATGCGCACGGTACGTTCACCTCCAGGCTGGTCGGTCCGCCCTGCGGACTGTCGAGGCGGAACGTCCCGCCGGCGGCGAGGATGCGGTTCGCGATGCCGTCGAGGCCGCCACCCGGCTGTACCTGCGCGCCGCCGATACCGTTGTCCTCGACCCGCGCCCAGAGCGTGTTCCCCTCGCGGAGCCGCACGATGACTCGGGCCTCACTGGCCCGCGAGTGCTTCGCGGCGTTGGTCAGTGATTCCGCGATCGAGAAGTACACGGCGGCCTCGGCCTCACGGCTGCAGCGTCCGTCCATGCGCACATCGAGGTGCACGGGGATGTGCGACCGGCTGGCGAGAGCCGACAGCGCGGCGTCGAGGCCGCGGTCGTCGAGCACGGACGCGTGGATGCCGCGGGCGAGCTGCCGCAGCTCCGTGATGGCCGCCTTGGTCGAGGTGTGCGCCTCGTTGATGAGTTCCTTGGCGGTGTCCGGATCGCTGTCGATCTTCTGCTGAGCGAGCCCGAGCGTCATGCCGACGGAGACGAGCCGCGGCTGGACACCGTCGTGCAGGTCGCGCTCGATGCGCGTGCGCTCCAGATCGGCGGCCCGGACCGCTCCTTCCCGCTGGGCGGTCGAGGTGCGGACGCGTTCGGTGAGCTCCGTCTCCTTGCTGCGGACGACGATCGCCAGTGACAGCGTGCGGTGCAGCAGCGCCAGGCCGATCATCCCGACCACGGAGGCCGCGATGCCGAGGATGCCGACCAGCGGTGCCCAGGCGACGGGGATGCCTCCGCCGCCGAACGGTCCCATGACCGCGTCCGCCGCGGTGAGCGGGGCGAAGGAGATGATGATCGACCACACCAGGCTCCAGGCGAGCCGCAGCACGATGAAACCGAGCACGGCCGAGATGGCGAAGTTCGCGACCGCTCGCCACATGCGGGGGTCGATCGCCTGTCGTCCGAGGGAGCGCAGCCAGCCGACGAACCCGGGGCGGTCACGCTGCTGCAGTCGCAACGGGGTGATCGGGGTGCGGTAGAGGGCACCGACACGGGCGACCTCGAACCACCCGAGTCCGTACAGGGCGTACACGAGTCCGACGAGGAGCACGAGGCCGATGCCGGCGGCGAAGAGCAGACCGAGGCCGGTGCCGAGGAGTCCGCCGAGCATGCCGAAGATGGCGCCGCCGAGCGCGCCGACGCCTGCGAGGTGCAGGATCGTGAGGAAGATGCGCAACGGCGGCTTCACCGCCGTGGCGGGAGCCGGGGTCGCAGTCTGAGTGGTCATGGTTCCAAGGTACGGCGGGGTAGACACGCATGACACCGAGTCAGCCGGACACTCCGCTTCGGGTTTTCCATAACCCGTCGTGGGTGCTTTCCGCCCCTATCGAGCGCGCTGTCCATCTGCTTCACTGGCCGCATGGCAGCCCACGAAGGTGAACCTCACGGCGCAGGTCTCGGCCAACGACTGAACTGGTTGCGCGCGGGAGTGCTCGGCGCGAACGACGGCATCGTCTCGGTCGCCTCACTGGTCGTGGGCGTGGCGGGCGCGACGACCGACAACGCGGCCCTGCTCACCGCGGGGATCGCCGGACTGGTCGGCGGGGCGATCTCGATGGCGCTCGGAGAGTACGTCTCGGTCAGCAGCCAGCGCGACAGTGAACGCGCGCTGATCGCGAAGGAGAGTGAGGAGCTGCGCACCATGCCGGCCGCCGAGCTGGCCGAACTCACCGAGCTCTATCGCGACCGGGGCCTCTCCGAGGAGACCGCACGTCAGGTCGCCGAGGAGCTCACCGCACACGATGCGCTCTCCGCCCACCTGGAGGTCGAGCTGGGCATCGACCAGGACGATCTCGTCAATCCGTGGCACGCGGCGCTCTCTTCGGCGGTCGCCTTCACGCTCGGAGCTCTGCTCCCGCTACTCGCCATCCTGCTGCCGCCGCCCGAGTGGCGTGTTCCGATCACCTTCATCGCCGTCCTGATCGCCCTCGCGATCACCGGTTCACTGTCGGCGCGGATCGGCGGGTCCCCGCCCCTGAGGGCATCTATCCGACTGGTCATCGGTGGAGCGCTCGCTCTCGCCGCGACCTGGCTGATCGGCACGCTCCTCGGCACCACCGGCGTCGTCTGAGCGCCGATCACACCGGGGGACGACGAAGGGCGGATGCCGCAGCATCCGCCCTTCGGAAATCCGGTTCGAGGATCAGTTCGACATGAACCCGACGAGCAGTCCGCCCGTCACCTTCACCGCGAGGTTGTAGATCCCGGCGACGACGGCGCCGAGCACCGTGAAGACGATCAGGTTCAGGATCGCCACGACCGCGGCGAAAGCCATGACCTGCGGCAGACCGACGACCTCCGACAGCACGAACTCGTTGCCGGTGATGCCGAGCAGGAATCCCTCAGCGGTCTTCATGATCCCGGTCGCCTGGAGCACCAGGAAGATCAGGAAGAACGCCACCATCGTGACCACGGCGAGAGCGACCGCTCCGAGGAACGAGAGCTTCACGGCCGACCAGAAGTCGACGTAGACCAGACGCAGGCGGACCTGCTTGCCACTGGTCTTGCGTGTCGACTTCTTCGCCAGCTTGTCGGCCACTGTACTCATGCGTCTGTATCCTCGGGGGTCTCTGTCGTCTCAGGTGCCTGGGTCTCGGCATCCTCCGCATCGGCCTCGTCTTCGGCGAGGCCACGCTCGCCATTACGGGCGATGGCGAGGATGCGGTCGGCCTCCGTCGTCCGGGCGAACACCACTCCCATGGTGTCTCGACCCTTGGCGGGGACCTCGGCCACGGCAGAGCGTACCACCTTGCCGCTGGAGAGAACCACCAAGACCTCGTCGTCCTCGGCGACGATCAGACCACCCGCGAGAGTGCCCCGATCGTCGTTCAGCTTGGCGACCTTGATGCCTGTTCCACCGCGTCCCTGGACCCGGTATTCCTCGACCGCCGTGCGCTTCGCGTAGCCGCCGTCCGTGACGATGAACACGAACTTCCCGGGGGCGGCGACCGACGCCGACAGCAGGCAGTCCCCGTCGATCTTGAACTTCATACCCCGCACACCGGCCGTGGCCCGACCCATCGGACGCAGCGCCTCATCGGTCGCCTCGAAGCGCACCGACATGCCGCGACGGCTGATGAGGAGGATGTCGTCCTCGGCGTTCACGAGGAGCGCGCTGACGAGCTCGTCCTCGTCGTTCAGACGGATCGCGATGACGCCGCCTTGACGGTTGGTGTCATACGCCTCGAGGCGGGTCTTCTTGACCAGACCCTCGCGCGTGGCCAGCACCAAGTAGTCGGCGACCTCGTAGTCGCGGATGTCGAGCACCTGCGCGATGCTCTCGTCGGGCTGCAGCGCCAGCAGGTTCGCGACGTGCATGCCCTTGGCATCGCGTCCGGCCTCCGGCACCTCATACGTCTTCGCGCGGTAGACGCGACCCTTGTCGGTGAAGAAGAGCAGCCAGTGGTGCGTCGTCGTCACGAAGAAGTGCTCGACGATGTCGTTCGCACGAAGCTGCGCACCCTTGACCCCCTTGCCGCCACGGTGCTGGGAGCGGTAGTTGTCGCTGCGCGTGCGCTTGATGTAGCCCTCGCGCGTGACGGTGACGACCATCTCCTCCTCGGCGATGAGGTCTTCCATCGAGACGTCGCCGTCGAAGCCGTGCAGGATGTGCGTGCGGCGCTCGTCACCGAAGCGGTCGACGATGCCGGTCAGCTCTTCACGGATGATCGTGCGCTGACGGCCCTCGTCGGCGAGGATCGACTTGTAGTCGGTGATCTGTGCTTCGAGCTCGTTCGCCTGGTCGATGATCTTCTGACGCTCGAGTGCAGCCAGACGGCGCAGCTGCATCTGCAGGATCGCGTCGGCCTGGATCTCGTCGATGTCGAGGAGCTTCTGGAGTCCCTCATTCGCATCGGCCGTGGTCTGCGACCGACGGATGAGCGCGATGACCTCGTCGAGCGCGTCGAGCGCCTTCAGGTATCCGCGCAGGATGTGCATGCGCTTCTCGGCCTCGCGCAGACGGAACTCCGTGCGCCGGACGATCACCTCGATCTGGTGCGTGATCCAGTGCGTGATGAAACCGTCGATCGCGAGCGTGCGCGGCACGCCGTCGACGATCGCGAGCATGTTCGCGCCGAAGTTCTCCTGCAGCTGCGTGTGCTTGTACAGGTTGTTCAGCACGACCTTCGCGACCGCGTCGCGCTTGAGCACGACGACCAGGCGCTGACCCGTACGGTCGGAGGACTCGTCACGGATGTCGGCGATGCCGGTGATCTTGCCGTCGCGGGCGAGGTCGCCGATCTTCACCGCGACGTTGTCCGGGTTGACCTGGTAGGGCAGCTCGGTGATGACGAGGCAGGTGCGGCCCTGGATCTCTTCGACGTTGACGACGGCGCGCATCGTGATGGAGCCGCGGCCCGTGCGGTACGCCTCGTGGACGCCCTTGGTGCCGAGGATCTGCGCGCCGGTCGGGAAGTCCGGACCGGGGATGCGCTGGATCAGGCCGTCGAGCAGCTCCTCGCGGGAGATGCCGGGGTTGTCGAGTGCCCACAGTGCCGCGGCCGATACCTCGCGCAGGTTGTGCGGCGGGATGTTCGTGGCCATGCCGACCGCGATACCGACCGAGCCGTTGACGAGCAGGTTCGGGAAGCGGGCCGGCAGGACCGTCGGCTCCTGAGTCTGACCGTCGTAGTTGTCGGTGAAGTCGACCGTGTCCTCTTCGATGTCGCGCACCATCTCGAGCGCGAGCGGGGCCATCTTGGTCTCGGTGTATCGAGGAGCCGCGGCGCCCATGTTGCCGGGAGAGCCGAAGTTTCCCTGACCGAGAGCCAGCGGATACCGCAGAGACCACGGCTGCACCAGACGCACGAGGGCGTCGTAGATCGCCGAGTCGCCGTGCGGGTGGTACTGGCCCATGACCTCGCCCACCACACGGGCGCACTTCGAGAACGACTTGTCGGGGCGGAAGCCGCCGTCGTACATGCCGTAGATCACACGGCGGTGAACCGGCTTGAGGCCGTCGCGCACGTCGGGGAGGGCACGCCCGACGATGACCGCCATGGCGTAGTCGAGGTAGCTGCGCTGCATCTCGAACTGGAGGTCGACCTGGTCGATCTTGCCGTGGTCGTGTTCCGGCTCGGTGCGTTCTTCGTCAGTCATCAATCAATCTCTCTGTCACACATCTGGTCTGAGCCCGCAGGGCGTCAGATGTCGAGGAAGCGGACGTCCTTGGCGTTGCGCTGGATGAAGCTGCGTCGGGACTCGACGTCTTCACCCATCAGCACGCTGAAGATCTCGTCGGCGGCGGCGGCGTCCTCGATGGTGATCTGCTGCAGGGTGCGCGTGGTGTGATCCATCGTCGTCTCCCACAGCTCCTTCGGGTTCATCTCGCCGAGACCCTTGTAGCGCTGGATGCCGGCGTCCTTCGGGATCCGCTTGCCGTTGTCGAGGCCGTGCTTGAGCAGAGCGTCGCGCTCGGCATCGCTGAACACGTACTCGTGCGGGGAGTTCGACCACTTCAGTCGGTACAGCGGCGGCATCGCGAGATACACGAAGCCGGCCTCGATGAGTCCGCGCATGTAACGGAACAGCAGCGTGAGCAGCAGCGTGGTGATGTGCTGGCCGTCGACGTCGGCATCGGCCATCAACACGATCTTGTGATAGCGCGCTTTCTCGATGTCGAACTCTTCGCCGATGCCCGTGCCGAAGGCCTGGATCATCGCCTGGACTTCCTTGTTGCCCAGGGCCTTGTCGAGACGCGCGCGCTCGACGTTGAGGATCTTGCCGCGGAGCGCCAGGATCGCCTGGGTGTGCGGGTCGCGACCCTGCACGGCGGAACCACCGGCCGAGTCACCCTCGACGAGGAAGATCTCGCTGATCGACGGATCCTTGCTCGTGCAGTCCTTGAGCTTGTCCGGCATGGCCGCCGACTCGAAGACGCTCTTGCGACGTGCGGTCTCGCGGGCCTTGCGGGCGGCGAGGCGAGCGGTCGCCGCGTCGAGAGCCTTGCGGATGATGTTCTTGGCCTGGACCGGGTTGCGTTCGAACCAGTCTCCGAGCTGATCGCCGACGACCTTCTGCACGAAAGCCTTCGCCTCGGTGTTGCCGAGCTTGGTCTTGGTCTGACCCTCGAACTGCGGCTCGCCCAGCTTGATCGAGATGACCGCCGTGAGTCCCTCGCGCACGTCGTCGCCGGAGAGGTTGTCGTCCTTCTCCTTGAGGATGTTGTTCGCACGGGCGTACTTGTTCACCAGGGTCGTGAGCGCCGCGCGGAAGCCTTCCTCGTGCGTTCCGCCCTCGTGGGTGTTGATCGTGTTCGCGTAGGTGAAGACGTTCTCGGTGTACGAGGTGGTCCACTGCATGGCGACCTCGAGAGAGATCTTGCGCTGCGTGTCCTCCGACTCGAACGCGATGATCTCGTCGTTCACGACCTCGGCATGGCGCACCTTGTTGAGGTACTCGACGTAGTCGACGAGTCCGCGCTCGTAGAAGAATACATCGCCGGGCTGCTTCGTGATCGTCGCGCCCTCTTCCTCCACCTCATAGGCCGAGGACTCGCGCTCGTCGCGCAGATCGATGCGCAGTCCCTTGTTGAGGAACGCCATCTGCTGGAACCGCGTGCGCAGTGTGTCGTAGTCGAAGTCGATCGATTCGGTGAAGATCGACGCATCCGGCCAGAACGTGATGCTGGTTCCGGTCTCGTCGGTCGCCTCGCCCTTCTCGAGCTTCTGCTGCGGGATGCCGCCGTCGGCGAAGGAGTGGCGCCAGACAAAGCCCTTCTGCTTGACCTCGACGTCGAAGCGGGTCGACAGCGCGTTCACGACCGAGGAGCCGACACCGTGCAGACCACCGGAGACGGCGTAGGCGCCGCCGCCGAACTTTCCACCGGCGTGCAGGATCGTCAACACGACCTCGACCGTGGACTTGTTCGGGTCGGAGGAGTGCGGGTCGACCGGGATGCCGCGGCCGTTGTCGACCACGCGGACGCCGCCGTCGGCGAGCATAGTCACCGAGATCGTGTCGGCGTATCCGGCGAGTGCTTCATCGACCGAGTTGTCGACGATCTCGTAGACCAGGTGGTGCAGACCGCGCGGACCCGTGGACCCGATGTACATACCGGGGCGCTTGCGCACCGCCTCGAGGCCTTCGAGGATCTGGATCGAGTCGGCTCCGTACTCGCCGGGCTGCTTGATCTTGGGAGAGATCGTGTTGCTCGTGGTCTCGGAGCCGTCGATGGGGTCGGAGGTTCCCCCGGTGTTCGATTCCGTCTCGTCAGCAGGGGATTCAGGCGTCATCAGAGGGCATTCTCCACATCGATATCACGAACTCCCATTCTAGCGGGGTTTCGTCGGGAAATGCCGCTCAACGGCCGTGTGTGGCCCTCTGAGCGTTGTGGACCCCATTCGTGGTGTCCTACCCGTAGGTGTCGCGCGGGCCCCGTCCTGGAACGACTCTGGGACCCCATTTCCAGGAGGGGACGTCCGGTCCGATGAAGCGGAGGTTCTCGACACCCGCGTCGGGATAGCGACGGCCGATCTCGGTGAGGATGGTTGCCCGCATGAACTGGAGGTTCTTCGCCCAGGCCGTCGAGTCGCACTTCACGGTGAGCAATCCGCGCTCGAGAGAGACCGGTTCAGAGTGCTTCGCGGTATCGGCGCCCGCCAGATCGGCCCACTGCCGGACCAGGTCCTCACGGGCGAGCGTGATCTGCCAGCCGGAGTCCCGACTCAGCTTGTCGAGCACCGCGCCGAGTGCACCCGGGTCCCGGCCCGGGGTGAAGGGTGCGTTGTCATCGTCGGTGGCGATGCGGCGCTTGCGCTTCCAGCTCTTCGAGCTCGGCTGCAGACCACGCAGCCGGAGATAGGTGGCGACCGTCTCCGGCACCTCGACCGGCGGAGTCGACGCGGCGTCAGTCATCCGCAGCCTCCCGCTCGTCGCTGATCGTCCCGGCACTGATCCGCACGACGTGGGCATGCAGCACCTCGGGGATATCCTCCTCCACCGCCGCCGTGACCACCACCTGCTCGTAGCCCGCCGTCAGGGTCGCGAGTCGCTGTCGTCGGTCGGCATCGAGTTCGGCGAAGACGTCGTCGAGGATCAGCACCGGATCTCCGGCGGGGGACTCGCTGCGCAACAACTCGGCGGACGCCAGTCGGAGCGCGAGCGCGACCGACCACGATTCGCCGTGCGAGGCGTAGCCCTTCACCGGGAGATCACGTACGCGCAGGACCAGGTCGTCACGATGCGGACCTGTGAGTGTGAGACCGCGATCGAGCTCGCTCGACCGCTTGGCTGCCAACGAGGCACGGAAGAGTTCCGCGATGTGCTGCGGATCACTGAGCTTGCCGCTGGCAGGGGATTCCTCCGCGCCCGACGCTCCGTCCTCTCCCTCTTCGGGATCCCCACCGCCGACCGACAGCGCCCACTCCAACTGCGGACGATGATCGGCGCCGGCGATGGCCTCATATGCGTCGGCCACCGGCTGCTGAAGATCCGCAGCCAACCGCTGGCGCACCGTGATGATCTCGGAACCGAGTGCGACGAGCTTGTCATCCCAGACATCGAGCGTGCTCAGACCCTCACCGCGGATGCCGCGGGCTCGCGCCGACTTGAGCAGGGCGTTGCGCTGCTTGAGCACGCGGTCGTAGTCCGCGAGCACCGCCGAGATGCGGGGGATGCGCTGGATGAGCAGCTGATCCATGAATCGGCGGCGCGCAGAAGGATCGCCACGCACGATCTGCAGATCCTCCGGGGCGAAGAGCACCACATGCGCGTAGCGCGGAAGCTCGTTCGGCTTCGACGGCGAGCCGTTGATGCGGGCCTTGTTCGAGCCCTGCCGATTCACCTGCACCTCGGCGAGGACCCGCCGTTCGCCATGCGAGAGCCGCGCACGGATGACCGCGAACTCCTGGCCGTCGCGCACCATCGGCGCATCCGACGACACCCGGTGCGAACCGAGGGTCGCGAGGAAGACCACCGCCTCGGCGAGATTCGTCTTGCCCTGCCCGTTTCGACCGACCAGCACGTTCGGGCCGGGGTGGAGCGCGAGTTCAGCGGTCGCGTAATTGCGGAAGTCGACCAAGCTCAGGTGTTCCACGATCACGCTGTCAGCCTACCTTCGGGCTCTGACATCTCCCTCCGGCGGATTCGAGCCGGCGGCCGCTCGAGTCCGTCGAGCAACCGCCGGCCGTTGATCACGGAAGCGGTCCGTAGAGCGACGGCGAGGTGCGGGCGCCCGTGGTCTTCTCGAACGCATACGCGAGCCCCAGCAAGGTGCCCTCGTCGAAGTCCCGTCCGAGGAACTCCAGGTTCACGCCGCTGCCGGGAAGAGACTCACCCTCGATCGTCCGACCCATCGGAACGGTCACGGACGGCATCCCGGTGTTCGGGCTCAACCTCATGTTCGTCCCCTGGGTCCCATATGCGTTCGTGCTCGGATAGACGATCGCGTCGAGATCGAGATCCTCCATCATCTGGGTCACGAGGGTCTTGCCCGCCGCGATCTGCACCGTGTGCGAGCCGGTGTCGTCGGCCCACGCCTCGTACATCGCGTCGGTGACGGCGTTGCGTGCCTCGTAGATCGATCGCCGAGACGTCACGAAGCTGTTCGTCGCGAGGATGTCCGTGAGCGTCCGTGCCTCGACCTCGGGACCGAGATGGGTGGCGATGTACTCGTCGAGGTCGTGTCGGAACTCGTTCGTCGATCCGGATCCCTCGTTGAGCACGGCGGCGAAACCTGACGGCGGCGTCACGGGCACGATGGTCGCGCCCTGGGCGGTCAGCGCCGCAGTCGCCTCCGAGAATAGGCGGACGGTGCCGGAATTGGTCCCGACCATCGAGGGGATGAAGGCGATGCGCGCACCCTGCAGCGCATCCGGGTCGAGGAACGAGGTGTACGAATCGGGGACCAGTCCCTGCTGCCGTGCGGTGACAGGATCGGCTTCGTCGACTCCGACCACCGCGTCGAGTGCGATGGCCGCGTCGGTGACCGATCGCGCCATCGGTCCGCCCGTGTCCTGCGAAAGCGCCAGCGGGATGATGCCGTCACGGCTCGCCAGACCGACGGTGGGACGAACTCCGACGAGCTGGTTGTACGACGACGGCACCCTGATCGATCCGCCGGTGTCGGTGCCGAAGCCGAGCGCGGCGAAATTGGCCGCGACGGCGGCGCCCGTCCCTCCGCTGGACCCGCCGGCCGTCTTCGTGGTGTCGTACGGGCTCGCCACGAGAGATGTCGAACCCGGATCCTGGAATGACGAGAACTCGGAGACGAACCCGTAGGCGAACTCGTCGAGGCTCGCCTTCGCCATGATCACGGCACCGTCGCTGCGGAGACCGCTGACCATCGAGGCGTCGTCGGTCGTCTGGTTCTGGTTCCAGCACGCGCATCCACCCGTCGTCACCATGTCGACCGTGCCGTAGTTGTCCTTCAGCGCGATCGGAACACCCAGCAACATGCTCGTCATACCCTGGGACGCACGGATCTCATCGGCCTCCGCTGCCGTATCGAGCGCCTTCGGGTTCACCGTGATGATCGAGTTGAGCGGACGACTTCCGCCCGGTACGACGGCACGGTCGTATGCCTCGATCCGATCGAGATACTCCTGCGTGATGCTCTGCGAACTCGCGACTCCCGCATTCATGGCTGACTGCATGTCGATCACCGTGGCTTCGACGAGCTCGAAGGGCCCGTCGTCGTAGATGATGCGCTGCGACAGATCCGCGAGATCGAGAATCGTGAGCTCGCCGTCGGCATCGGTATCCAGGATGGACACGCTCGACCAGTCTGGCGAGGCTGTCGTCAGACCGAGCGAATCCCCTGCGATCTCCAGGTCTTCGGCGGTGACCATCGCATCACCCGTCACATCGAGCTGGCTGTAATACGGCGGAAGGCTCACAGCGGCCGGCAACGCCGCTGCGGTCGCCGAGCTGCTCGCCAGGCCGAGGCCGACGATCGCCGTACCTGCCACCGACACGATGGCGACGGCCCTGAGCATGGTCTTCTTCACGGTCTTGTCTCTCTCGTTGTTCGATCGTTGTGCCGTGCCGTCACGCCGGGTCATCGTGTCCTCCGTCGGAGAGCGAGGACGGTGCCGGCTGCCACGAGAGCCAGGGCTCCGGCGCCGACGATGAGCCAGGGGGCGGCGTCGGCGCCTGTGACGGCGAGCGAGCCGTCCGCTGGGGTGTCCGATCCGGTTCCGGGTTGCGAACCGGAACCGGGATCCCCGCCCGGGGATCCACCGCCGCCCGAACCGGGCTCCGTTCCTTCGTCGTCGGCGATGATCTCGACGACCGTCGACGCGCCAGCTGCACTCGGATCGATCGTGGTGGTATTCCCGTCGGAACCGACGATCCGACCGGATGCGATGCCGACGGCGGCATCCCCATCGGCGATCGCAGTAAATCTCACCGTCACGAGAGTCTGCGTGCCTGTCAGACCGGGCGAGGTGCCGAGGCGGGTGGCGGCGATCTCGATCTCGCTCCCCGTGTCGGTCGCGGAGTGGAATCCTCCGGACGGCGACTGCTCGCTGTCGTCGACGAATGCGATGGCATCCTCGTCATAGGCGATGTCGAGCTCATAGGCGTACGCATCGACGAGGCCGGTGAAGACTGCGGTGATCGTGACCGTGTCACCGACGGAGACCGAAGTCGGCGCCGCCGTCAGAGAGACCGCCTCGTATCCGACGGGGATCGTGGCGGCCGAGGCCGAGGATGCCGCACCGAATGCCAGGAAGGTCGCTGCGGCGAATGCGACCCCCGAGCCGTGAGCACGCAGGCGTCGGAAACGGGTGGGAGCTTTTGGTGGCATGCGGAGCGTCTTTCGTCTGGAGAGACGAGCGCGGCCGCACGGCTATGCGGAGCAGCCGTGCTCTGGTGCACTGCTGACTCTCGCAGCCTGGTGTTTCGTGTTCCGAGCGTTCCTGTTTCCTACAGGTAACGGTCGAAAACCTCAGGATCAGCGCAGGAGGAGGTTGGGCTGAAGGAGGTACTTGAACGAATCGAGACCGGCCTGATCGACCGAAGTCTGGCTCGTGATGAGCACCGGGCTGAGCTTGTTGGCGTTGTCGCTCGACGTGAAGGTCACTCGGACGAACTCGCTCTTCACCGCACCGAGAGCCTCGATCAGATACTGCGGGTTCAGGCCGAGCGTGACTTCATCGCCGCCCGAGAGAATCGCGTCGACGGATTCGGAAGCCCTGGCGTGCTCGCTGCCCGAAGCATCCATCGTCACACTGTCGTTCGAGAACGTGAAGCGAAGCGGCGCGGCACGGTCGAGCACGAGCGACACACGCCGGACGGCCTCGACGAGATCAGCGGTGTTCACGACCGCGTAGTGGTCGGTCTGCTCGGGGAAGAGGCGGCGGACCGGCGGGAAGTTGCCCTTGATCAGCAGCGATGTGACCGTCTTGTTGCCGGCGGTGAACGCGATGATCTCGCGGTCCCCTGCTCCGGAGAAAGCGATCTGGATGGTGCCGGCGTGGCCGAAGGTCTTTCCGACCTCGAGCAGCGTGCGTGCCGGAACCAGTGCGGTCGCCTCGACGGATTCCCCATCCCACGGCACGTCACGGAGAGAGACCCGGTAGCGGTCGGTGGCGACGAGGCTGAGGCTGTGACCCGACACCTCGAGCTGCACGCCGGTCAGCACCGGGGTCACGTCGTCGCGGGAAGCCGCGAATCCGACCTGCGAGATCGCCGTACCGAAGTCGTCGGCAGGAACGACGCCGGACGACCCGCTCACCTCCGGGATCGACGGGTATTCCTCGACGGGCATGGCCGCGAGGGTGAACCGGGCGGAGCCGCAGGTGACGGTGATGCCACCGTCTTCTTCGACAGCGATCTCGATCGGAGCGTTCGGAAGCCGGCTGGCGATGTCGGAGAGAAGTCGACCGTGCACGAGGATCGTGCCCGGGGTCTCGACGGTGGCTTCGATCGTCGTCCGTGCGGATGCCTCGTAATCGAAAGCCGAAAGCGTGAGTCCGGAACCGTCCGCCTCGATCAGCACACCGGCCAGGATCGGCTGCGGGTTGCGCTGCGGCAGAAGCTTGACGACGAACGAGACAGCCTCGCTGAAGACATCGCGGTTGACCTGAAACCTCACTGGTGCTCCCTTGTCGTCGAACTGTGACGCGTTGTCGTCGGCCCTGCCGGTGCAGGGCTTCCCATGCTAGCCCCCTGTTCGCCCGGATCCCTACGCCGGAGTTCTTGTCGTTCGTTCGACGGTTCTCCCCACCGTCTGGTGATGGGATCGCGCCTTGAAAGACTTAACTCCTTAACGGTGTTAACAGCTGTGGATACTGTGGATAACTCGGTGGATAGCAAGAGCGAGTAAGGAACTACACGCTTGTCAGTTGTGGAATCCCTGAGGAATCCGCGGGCTGGGGCCGACTACGGGTGTGGAGGCTCCCCCATAGTTATCCACAGGTTTGATCGATTGACCCACATTCGTCCCGATCTGACTGACAGTCATCCACAAGTTATCCACATGTGCATAGAGGCATCTATCCGGTGCCGGGAATGCCTGTCAGGACGCGAAAAGGGGGACCCAGCACCCCTTCGGATGTCCGAGTCCCCCTCATACCCGCGTGTCGCGGCGTCAGCGACGCCCGAGCTGCGTGGTGATCTCTGTGACCTGGTTGTAGATCGAACGTCGCTCCTTCATGAGCTCGCTGATCTTTTTGTACGCGTACATGACGGTCGTGTGGTCACGGTTGCCGAAGAGCTGACCGATCTTCGGGAGGGACAGGCTGGTGCGCTCCCGACAGAGGTACATGGCGATCTGTCGGGCGGTGGCGATCTGCTGCGATCTGCTGGAACCGTAGAGGTCGTCGACCGTGAGCTTGAAGTACTGCGCCGTCGCCGTGATGATGTCGGTCGGCGAGATGATGTTGTCCTCGGCGGTGTCGATGATGTCGCGGAGCACGGTCTGGGCCAGCGAGATGTCGAGTGCCGATCGATTCAGGCTGGCGAAGGCGGACACCCGGATGAGGGCTCCTTCGAGCTCACGGATGTTCGACGAGACCACGGTCGCGATGTACTCGAGGACCTCGTCGGGGATGTGCAGCGCCTCGCTCTGCGCCTTCTTCCGGAGGATCGCGATGCGTGTCTCCAGGTCGGGAGCCTGCACGTCGGTGATCAGACCCCATTCGAAGCGGCTCCGCATCCGATCCTCGAAGCCGGTGAGATGCTTCGGGGCCACGTCGCTGGTGATGACGACCTGCTTGTTGTGATCGTGCAGCGTGTTGAAGGTGTGGAAGAAGGCTTCCTGCGTCTCGGCCCGCCCCTGCAGGAACTGGATGTCGTCGATCAGGAGGATGTCGACGTCGCGGTACCTGGCCTGGAAAGCGGCGCCACGGTTGTTCGCGATCGAGTTGATGAAGTCGTTGGTGAACTCCTCACTCGAGACGTAGCGAACCTTGACCCCGGCGTAGAGGGACTGCGCGTAGTCACCGATCGCGTGGAGGAGGTGCGTCTTCCCGAGGCCGGAGTCGCCGTAGATGAACAGCGGGTTGTAGGCCTTCGCGGGGGCTTCGGCCACGGCGACGGCGGCCGCGTGGGCGAAGCGGTTCGACTGGCCGATCACGAAGTTGTCGAAGGTGTACTTCGGATTGAGCCGTGATTCATGGCGCAACTGTGCCGGCTGCTCCATCGGCGACTCCACACGGACCTGCTCGTGTCGCCCGAAATCGCCCACCGCGATCGGGGCCGCCTGCTGCTCGGCGAGCTCGTGATTGACCACGACCCGATATGAGGTCACTTCCTCGCCGATGTGCGAGAGCGCCTCCATGATCGGCAGCCGCAGGCGCTTGTTGATCTGCGCGGCGGTGAGATCGTTCGGCACCTCGAGATAGAGCGTCGCGGACATGACGCCGGCCGGGACGGCCAGACTCAGAAATCCCTGCAGCTGGGGAGTGACACGATCGTCATCGACCAGAAGCTCCTGCACCGTGGTCCAGATGGGGACGTCGGGCTGGGCAGGTGATGACATGACGCTCCGGACGAGGAATCGAGGCGGGGTCGACGTGCTGTGCCCCTGTGGATAACTTAGGATGCCACGGTAGTCACCGCGGCTGTGAACGGCAACCTGCCCTTGAAAATACGCGCGCGTGTTGTGCTCGCCGGGCGAGCCCCGGTTGTGGATAATGGCTGTGCGGTTCGTGCCGGTGGTCGACCACGGAAGCGCGCAGATTTGCTCTGCGCGCCGGTAAGACGTACCCTAAGTCGGTTGACTTATGCCTTTTTCGGCAGTTCCCCATGTCTCCGGTCGAAGTGAATCCGGTGGCAGCATTCCCGGAGTGATTCCATGAGCAAGCGCACTTTCCAGCCCAACAACCGTCGTCGCGCCAAGAAGCACGGCTTCCGTGCCCGCATGCGTACGCGTGCCGGCCGCGGCATCCTCGCTGCCCGCCGTGCGAAGGGCCGCACCGAGCTCTCTGCGTAGTCCACTGTGCTCGCCCGCCCGTATCGGCTGACCCGCGGGAGCGACTACCGTCTGGTCGTTCGACGCGGATCCCGTTGTGGCGGGGCGCGCGTCATCACCTCGATGTTGACGACGGGCGAGAGCAGGGCCGCGAGGTTCGGATTCATCATCAGCAAGCAGGTAGGCACCGCTGTGGTGCGCAACACCGTGCGTCGGCGACTCAAAGCCGTGTGCGCGGAAGCGCTGCAACGCGTTCCCGAGGGCACGGATGTCGTCATCCGTGCCCTTCCTGCGTCGGCGACGGCATCCTTCGCGGAACTCCGCGCCGATGTCGATCGGTGTCTGAGCCGACTCGCCCCAACGGTCGCGGTGTCGGCATGACCGCTCTCCCGGCCTCGTCCATCGGGACGGCGCGCATGCAGTCGCAGGATGTGCTTCGCAGCGTTCCCCTGGTGCCGCGCAATCTGGTGCTGGGATTCCTCACCGCCTATCGCAAGGTGATCTCCCCGATGTATGGAGATGTCTGTGCGTACTACCCCAGCTGTTCCGCCTACGCTGTAGGTGCGGTGCAGCAGCACGGCGCGGTGAAGGGGGCGGTGCTCTCGGCATGGCGCATCCTCCGCTGCAATCCCTGGACCAGCGGTGGCGTCGACGACGTCCGTCCGCATGAACACTTCCGCTACGACCTGACTGCACACGGTTTCGTCGTCCCTTCCCGAAAGGACTGATCGGTGGGTCTTGACCTTCTGCTAGCCAGCTCCACTCCCAGCGATGCACCTGCTGCGGGTGGCTTCGATCTGATCGGCACCATCCTCTGGCCGCTGAAGTGGGTCGTCGAGCTCATCCTCGTCGCCTGGCACTGGCTGCTGACCACCGTCGGCCTTCCCGCCGCATCCGGTCTCACCTGGGTGTTGTCGATCGTCGGACTCGTCATCGTCGTCCGTGCCGCCCTGATCCCGCTTTTCGTGAAGCAGATCAAGAGCCAGCGAAAGATGATGGAAATCGCTCCTGAACTGCGAAAAGTTCAGGAGAAGTACCGAGGTAAGAAGGATCAGCTCTCTCGCGAGGCCATGAGCCGCGAGACGATGGCCCTGTACAAGAAGCACGGCACGACGCCGATGTCGAGCTGTCTGCCGCTGCTCGTGCAGATGCCGATCTTCTTCTCTCTGTACAGCGTGCTGAGTGACGTCAGCAAGCACGCCAAGGACAGTGTCGGTGGCGTCGGGTTGCTGAGCCCGGAGCTCACCAAGGAGTTCTACGACGCGAAGCTCTTCGGAGTCGCTTCGCTGCACGAGACCCTGGGCAACGCGGTCGACGCGCAGAACACGACCGCGATCGTCATCCTGGTCACGCTCGTCGTCCTCATGATCGCCTCGCAGTTCTTCACGCAGCTGCAGATCATCTCGAAGAACCTGTCGCCCGAGGCCAAGACCGGCCAGGCGTACCAGATGCAGAAGATCATGCTCTACGTCCTTCCGCTGGGCTTCATCTTCTCGGGTGTCTTCTTCCCGCTCGGTGTCGTCGTGTACTGGTTCATCTCGAACCTCTGGACCATGGGACAGCAGTTCCTCGTCATCCGTGAGATGCCGACTCCCGGCTCCGAAGCCGCCAAGGCCCGTGAAGAGCGTCTCGCTCGCAAGGGCAAGGCGATCGACTCCTCCGGCAAGGTCGTCCCGATGGCCGCATACGAGGCGGAGCAGCAGCGTCTGCTCGAAGAGGCCGAGAAGGCCAAGGCGGAAGCACCAAAGCGTCAGCAGCCGGTGGGTAAGAAGCGCGCGAAGAAGAAGGGGAGCGGCTCATGACTGAGACCATGACCGAGAACACCGAGCCCACGGTGGCTCAGCTCGAGAACGAAGGCGACGTCGCGGCGGACTACCTCGAGGAACTTCTCGACATCGCCGACATCGACGGAGACCTGAATCTCGACGTCCGTCAGGGTCGCGCCTACGTCTCGATCGAAGCCGAGGGTGACGGGCTGTCCCTGCTCTCCGCCCCCGATACGGTGCAGGCGCTGCAGGAGCTGACCCGTCTGGCCGTGCAGAGCAAGACCGGCTCGTTCTCGCGCCTCATCCTCGACATCGCCGGCTCGCGCGACACGCGCCGTCGCCAGCTCGAGACTCTCGTCGACGCTGCCGCAGCCAAGCTCGACGAGGGTTCGTCGCAGGCCTCGCTGCCCTCGATGTCCAGCTATGAGCGCAAACTCGTGCATGACATCGCCGCGGAACGGGGGCTCGTCTCCGAGTCGTACGGCGAAGGCGCTGACCGGCACACGGTTCTCCGTCGTCGTTGATGTTTCACGTGAAACATCGATTCTGTGTGAACCTTCATGAGTGAGCTCGAGCAGGAACCGGCGATCTCCGCCGAGCTGTTCGGAGATCGCATCGAGATCGCGCGGGCGTTCACAGCAGCGCTCGCTCGCGAAGGGGAGGAGCGAGGACTCATCGGTCCTCTCGAGCTTCCTCGCCTGTGGACGCGCCACATCCTCAACAGTGTGATCGCCGCGCCTCTCTTCCGCGGTTCTGTTGCCGACATCGGATCCGGTGCGGGCCTTCCCGGGATAGTGCTCGCCATCGCTCGTCCTGATGTGGAGTGGACGCTCGTCGAACCAATGGAGCGTCGGATCACCTGGCTCAATGAACAGGTCTCGGAACTCGGGCTGACGAACACGACAGTGCTGCGTGCGCGGGCCGAAGACGTGCCCCCCGCAAGTTTCGATGTCGTGACGGCGCGCGCGGTGAGCGCGCTGCGGACTCTCGTCCCGATCACGGCACCGCTGGTGCGCGACGGGGGAGAGCTCATCCTTCTCAAGGGTATGAATGCGGCGAACGAGGTCGAGGCTGCTCAGAAGCAGATCAAGAAGTTCCGTCTCTCTGACGTACGGGTGGAAGTACTGGGAGAGGGCGTGCTGCCGGAGACGACCCGCGTGGTTCGAGCTCGAGTGCGCTGAGCTTCTGCCATCAGATAAGCGGGGTGTTTCACGTGAAACACCCCGCTTCCTCGTATCGGGGTAGTCGCGGCGCATCGATGTTTCACGTGGAACACCGCGATAGCTGTAGCTGGCGAAGCCTTCTCGCGTGCACGCCTGTTGGACGCCGGATGTCGTGCGCGAGAACGCCGGTGTGCGTTCGGTCATCCCTGGGCGGACTTCAAGTAGTCGACCGTCGCCATCCCCGCGAACAAAAAGGAGTTCGCAGCTGAGATGGTGACGGTGCGCGGAGTGCTACCCATCGACGTGACGCATACCTGCAGACCCGGGATCGCCGTGCGCGGTGTTTCACGTGAAACGGGGCGATCCGTCCCGCGGAGGATGATCTCGTCTCCAGTCCCCGTATCCGTATATCGATGGCGGTATGACGAACGGGGAAGGCGTCGTGATGGCTGCGAAGGCTGCGGTCCCGGGAGGTAGTGCTCTGTGAGGACCGGGGTGGCTCCCGCTGGTCTGGGCGCTGTTCCCCTCGGCCTCGTCTCGAGCGGTCTCGACCCACTCGTCGTGAGCTTCACCGGTGCTGGTCGGAAGGCGGAGAAACGGCGCACGGTGTCGATAGCACGGCGAGTTTAGAGAGGGACCCCTGCGAGGTGCCGCGGTGCTCCTCCGTCTCAGCGTGGTGCCGGAGAGGGGATGTGGGCGATGTTTCACGTGAAACGTAGCTCTGCGGGGTTGTCTGCCCCGACGGAACGGGTGTGGCGTACGAGGGTGCAGCTACCCGCTGCGGTTCAGACACCGTAGTGTCGCCGTGCTGGTGGGCGCGGGTGGGGGAGTGGTTGCCGTCATTGTCGTGCGCGGCGCGCTCGCACAGCTTCGCTCCAGTCTCTGCACCACACATGTCGAGCCCGCTGCCCGGGTGGCTTCGGACTATCGTCACTTCTTCCGCCGCATCTGTTGTCCAGTGCGGGTGGCTAACTACGCCCTCCCAGCCGACCAGATTGCTCGTGAGGGCTGTCGGCCCCCGTGCCCGCCTCATGAGGAAGTGAATCCGTCATCGTTTCACGTGAAACGTCGATCCAGGTGCGTGGTGCGTAGAGCATGGATCCCGTCTCGCCCGGTCGCGGTGACCATCGGAAGCGAGCTGCGCGGGCTTCCTCCCCGCGGGATCGGAGGCCCGTCGTGGGCGCGCGTAAGCCGGTGTCGCCCGCAGCGATTAGAGTGGAACGCGGCCCCGAAAGGAGTGGATGTTTCACGTGAAACAATCCGAGAAGACATCGACGAACGAATCGTTCGGGATGGATACACCGCTCGCGCGGGAGATTGCCGACCTTTCGGCCCGGAGGCGCGCGCTGGAGGCCGCATCGGTCGAGTTCACCGGCGAGACGCGCGTCCTGACGGTGTCGAACCAAAAGGGCGGCGTGGGGAAGACCACGACGGCCGTGAACATCGCCTCCGCCCTCGCGGGCCTGGGGGCGAAGGTCCTGGTCATCGACCTCGACCCGCAGGGCAATGCGTCGACCGCGCTCGGTGTTCCGCACAGCGCCGACATCCCCAGTGTCTACGACGTGCTCATCGAGGAGTTCCCCCTCGCCGACATTGTCCAGCCCAGTCCCGAAGATCCCAACCTCTTCTGCGCGCCCAGCACGATCCACCTCGCAGGGGCGGAGATCGAGCTCGTCGCACAGGTGGCCCGCGAACACCGGTTGCGGCGCGCGCTCGTGGACTACCTCGCCGACAATCCGATGGACTTCGTGATCATCGACTGCCCGCCGTCGCTGGGGCTCCTCACGATCAACGCCTTCACGGCCGCATCCGAGGTTTTCATCCCGATCCAGTGCGAGTACTACGCGCTGGAGGGGCTGAGCCAGCTGCTCGGCAGCATCCAGATGATCCAGAAGCATCTGAATCCCGACCTGCATCTCTCCACCATCCTGCTCACGATGTTCGACGGCCGCACCCGCCTCGCCCAGCAGGTCGCTGAAGAGGTGCGCACGCACTTCCCGGATCAGGTGCTGGAGACGGTGATTCCGCGCTCGGTCCGTGTATCTGAAGCCCCGAGCTTCGGACAGACCGTGATCGCCTATGACGGACAATCCGCCGGCGCCATCGCCTACCGCGAGGCCGCTGTCGAGATCGCATCGCGGACAGCGACGCAGAGCAAGGAGAAATGATGGCCAAGCGCACTGGACTGGGTCGGGGTATCGGGGCCCTGATCCCCACGGCTGATCAGGCGGAGCGTCCCGTCGATGTGTTCTTCCCTGGTGCGAGCCTGCGGCCGGCTGCCACGGAGGCGACGGTCGGGCCGGATGCCGAGGCACCCGCGCTGGAAGAGGTGCCGGGGATCCACCTGGTCCAGGTCGACCCGAACGCGATCGTCCCGAACCCGCGCCAGCCGCGGACGCACTTCAACCCGGAAGACCTCGCGGAGCTGGTGCACAGCGTGCGCGAGTTCGGCGTGCTGCAGCCCGTGGTCGTGCGCAAGAACACCGAGGGCGAGTACGAGTTGATCATGGGGGAGCGGCGCACCCGCGCCGCTCGTGAGGCAGGACTCGAGACGATCCCGGCCATCGTCCGCGAGACGGCCGATGAGGATCTCCTCCGCGATGCCCTGCTGGAGAACCTCCACCGGTCCGAGCTCAACCCGCTGGAAGAAGCATCTGCGTACCAGCAGCTTCTGGAGGACTTCGGCATCACGCAGGAGGAGCTGGCCACGCGCATCGGCCGCTCACGTCCCCAGATCAGCAACACGATCCGACTTCTGAAGCTGCCTGTCCCCGTGCAGCAGCGCGTCGCTGCCGGCGTGCTGACCGCCGGTCACGCCCGCGCGATCCTCAGTCTCGAGAATCCCGAATCGATGCAGCGCCTCGCCGACAAGGTCGTGAACGAAGACCTCTCCGTGCGCGCCACGGAAGAGGCTGCGAAGTCGCAGCCGTCGGCCGGCAAGACGACGAAAGCGACTCCCGGAGCACGGCGGGCATACCTCGACGAGGTCGCCGGAAAGCTCGGTGACCGGCTGAACACTCGCGTCAAGATCGCACTCGGTGCACGAAAAGGCCAGGTCACGATCGATTTCGCTTCGATTCAGGATCTCAATCGAATTCTCGAGGAGCTCGGCGAGAGCGGCTACGGCTCCGCCAGGTAACACCCACCGTCGTCCGCCCTTCATCTAGACTCGCGTCATCTCGACGTCGAGGGGGAGTCAGTCATGTCCAGAGCAACAGGTCCAGCTGCCATCAAACGCCGTGTGATCGCGGTGAGCATCGCGGCGGCGTTGGGTGGTTTCCTCTTCGGATTCGACACGGCCGTGATCAACGGAGCGGTCGACGCTCTCGCCGGTGACGTCTCCGGGTTCGACCTCGGCACCGCACTGAAGGGCTTCGCCGTCTCGTCGGCCCTCATCGGCTGCGCCGTGGGTGCCTGGTTCGCGGGACCGGTGTCCAACAAGTACGGCCGTATCCCCGTGATGGTGGTCGCCGCGGCGATGTTCTTCATCTCGGCGATCGGATCCGGACTCGCGTTCGGTGTCATCGATCTGATCGTCTGGCGCGTGATCGGTGGTCTCGGCGTCGGGGCGGCATCGGTCATCGCCCCCGCCTACATCGCGGAGGTCTCGCCGGCCGCCGTGCGCGGGCGCCTCGGCTCCCTGCAGCAGCTCGCGATCGTGACCGGTATCTTCGCGGCTCTCCTCTCCGATGCGCTGCTCGCCAACCTCGCGGGAGCGGCCGACCAGCCGCTCTGGGGGCTCACGGCCTGGCGATGGATGTTCATGGTCGCCGCGATCCCCGCCCTCGTCTACGGGCTCATGTCGCTGCGTCTGCCGGAATCGCCGCGGTATCTGGTGCGCAAGGGAGAGTTGGAGCGGGCCGCGAAGGTTCTGGAGACCGTCACGGGGACCATCGACACCGATGCGAAGATCAAGGAGATCACCGGGACGATCAACACCGAGCGCTCCGAGTCTCTGCGAGACCTTCGGGGCAACCGCCTCGGGCTGAAGCCGATCGTCTGGATCGGCATCCTGCTCTCGGTGTTCCAGCAGTTCGTCGGCATCAATGTGATCTTCTACTACTCGACGACGCTGTGGCAGTCGGTCGGATTCGATGAGTCGAGCGCCCTGCTCACCTCCGTCATCACCTCGGTGACGAACATCGTCGTGACGATCGTGGCGATCCTGCTGGTCGACAGGATCGGGCGGCGCATCATGCTCCTCGTGGGTTCCGTCGGTATGACGGTGACGCTGGGACTGATGGCGGTCGCGTTCTCGTTCGGCACGCTCGACGCTCAGGGGACGGCGACGCTTCCGGACCCGTGGGCGACCGTCGCCCTGATCTGCGCGAACGGCTTCGTGGTCTTCTTCGGCGCCAGCTGGGGTCCGCTGGTCTGGGTGCTGCTGGGCGAGATCTTCCCGAACTCCATCCGCGCCGGTGCTCTCGCGGTGGCTGCGGCAGCGCAGTGGGTCGCGAACTTCTTCATCTCGACCACGTTCCCGGCCTTCGCCGAGATCGGCCTCACCTTCGCCTACGGCTTCTACGCGTTCTTCGCACTCCTGTCGTTCTTCTTCGTGTTCTTCAAGGTTCCCGAGACCAAGGGCAAGGAGCTCGAAGAGATGACCGAGAACATGAAGGTCGTGCGACGCGGGGGTCCCCAGCAGACGTAGGCTGGATGCATGACCGAGTCCGTACAGCGCCGCGCCAGCCTGGAAGTGCTGCGCGCGGAGGCGGCAGACGAACTCGCGGTCCTCATCCAGGAGCGACTCCTCGGCGGGGAGGACCCCTGGGAGTTCATGGAGGAGCTGCCGAGCGTCGACGAACTGGTCGTCTACCTCCTGCGCGCCGACAACATCAACGCGAACGACGGAGTGCGCCCGAACGCCGCTCGGCACTACCGTGTGCTGCGGCAGATCGCCCTCGAGTACCCCGAGCTCACCTCGGCCGTCTGGGGGCTTCTCGACGAGAAGCAGCGCCACCGACGCTGGGACCCCAGCGTCGCCGACGCCTCCTGACCGCCTGAGGACACGAAAAAGGCCGCCACCCCCGGGGGATGGCGGCCTTTCGACGTCAGAGGATCAGCCGATGAATGCGGCGAGGTCCTTCTCGAGCGCGAACTTCGGCTTCGCACCGATGATGGTCGTCTTGACCTCACCACCGTGGAAGACCTTCATCGCCGGGATCGACGTGATCTGATACTTCATCGCCAGCTCGGGGTTCTCGTCGACGTTGAGCTTGAGGATGGTGATCTTGTCGGGGTTGTCGGCCTGGATCTCGTCCAGAACCGGCGCGACCATGCGACACGGACCACACCACTCAGCCCAGAAGTCCACCAGCACCGGACCGTCGGCCTGCAGAACGTCCTGCTCCCAGGTCGCCTGGCTCGTAGCCTTTGCACTCATCAGAGTTCTCCTTGATTGGGGTTCGCCTGCTACAACAGCAAACGAGGGAAAAGTGTTCCCGCCGCCTCAGGCGACGATGATCTCGGCGGCCTCCGCAGCCGGAACCTCCACGGAGGCATCCTCGAGATCAGCGAGGAAGTGCTCCGCATCGAGGGCCGCGACCGTGCCGGTACCGGCAGCCGTGATGGCCTGGCGGTACGTCGGGTCGATCACGTCGCCGGCGGCGAACACGCCGGGAACCGAGGTCTTCGACGAACGGCCGTCGACCCAGATGGTGCCCTCGGGCGTCAGCTCGAGCTTGTCGTGCACGAGGTGCGTGCGCGGGTCGTTGCCGATCGCGATGAAGAGTCCGTCGATGGGAAGGTCGCTGAGCGTGCCGTCGACCGTGTTGCGCAGCTGCACACCGGAGACGGAATCGCCACCGAGGACCTCGGCGACCTCGCTGTTCCACACGAACTCGATCTTCTCGTTCGCGAAGGCGCGCTCCTGCATGATCTTCGAGGCACGCAGCGTGTCCTTGCGGTGGATCACGTAGACCTTCGAGGCGAAACGGGTGAGGAACGTGGCCTCTTCCATGGCGGAGTCGCCACCGCCGACGACGGCGATCGTCTTCTCGCGGAAGAAGAACCCGTCGCAAGTCGCGCACCACGAGACGCCGTAGCCGGAGAGACGCTCCTCACCGGCGATGTCGAGCTTGCGGTAGGCCGAGCCGGTCGCGTAGATCAGCGACTGCGTCTCGTGCACGGCACCGGAGCCGAGCGTGACCGTCTTGACGGGGCCGTCGAGGTCGAGCTCGGTGACGTCGTCGTAGAGGACCTCGGTGCCGAACTTCTCGGCCTGCTCCTGGAACTTCGCCATCAGCTCGGGACCCTGGATGCCCTCGGGGAAGCCCGGGTAGTTCTCGACCTCGGTGGTGTTCATGAGCTCGCCGCCGACCTCGACCGAACTCGCGATGAGCAGCGGCTTGAGGTTGGCCCTGGCCGCGTAGATGGCAGCCGTGAATCCGGCGGGGCCGGAGCCGATGATGATGACCTGACGCATGTGCTCTCCGTCTTAGAAACTGCGGTCGAATGACCTTCGACTGCTTCAACCCATGGTAACCGCGGGGCATTCCCTCCGCAGTGTGCGCCACCGGGCTGGGAGACGCCTCCGCGCGGATCAGCGGCCGGGCAGGAAACGACGCACGAGGCCGCCCGCCGCCTTGAGTTCCGGCGCGCGCATGAGGGCCAGGATCGCGACGTAGACGATCACGACCGTGAGGCCGATGATCGCGGTCGCGAGGGTCGCCGGGATGACACCGGACGTCGCCCACCCTGAGGGGCCGCCGAGGAGCAGATACACGCCCCAGCCGGCGAAGCCGGCAGGGACTCCCGCCACGGCGAATCGCAGGATGGCGAGCATCCAGGACCCCACCCCGAGCCCACCGATCTTCCGGTGCAGCAGCCAGGTGGCGACGATCGTCTGCAGGGTGCTTGCGATGGACTGACCGAGGGCGACGGCTGCGGCGAGCTGGGTCAGCGGGATCACGTCTGCGGCGAGGAGCCCGGCCGCGGCCAGAGCGGTGATCACGATGAGCACGCACTGGAAGATCGTGAACCAGAACGGCGTGCGGGTGTCGTCGTAGGCGTAGAACGTGCGCTGGACGATGAAGAGGATCGTCAGCGGGATCAGGCTGATCAGGTAACAGAGCAGCACCAGGGCAGCGCCCTGCGCATCGGGCGCGCTCTCTGTGAAGACGCGCGAGGCGGGAATCGCGGCGGCGGCTACGGCCGCCACTGCGGCGACGATGAAGAACAGGAGGGTGCGGATGCTGCGGGAGATGTCTCCCCGCACCTCGTCGTGACGACCGGCTGCCGCATGCTCGCTGATCTGCGTGAAGTACGGCGTCCCGATCGAGAGCACGATGACCGAGTACGGCAGCATGAAGATCAGCCAGGCATTGCCGGTGACCGCGAGCGAGGCACCCGATTCGGAGGCGGCGCTGACGATCCGCCCCTGAAGGATCCCTGCCGCGAGCGATGCGAACGCCATGAGGAAAGTCCAGCCGGCGAGCTTTCCGACACCACCCAATCCGACGCCGCGCCAGTGGAAGTCCGGGCGGAGTGCGAGACCGGTGCGCCGCCAGAACAGCAGGAGCACGAGGGCCTGGATGGCGATGCCGAGGGTCGCGGTCCCGCCGAGTGCGGCGATCATGTCCGGCGTCCAGTCCGCAGCGCTTCGGGATACGGGCGAGAACACCCATCCCAGCAGGAGGAAGCCGATGATCGAGACGATGTTGTTGACGACGGGGGCCCACGTGAACGGGCCGAAGATGCGGCGGGCATTCAGTGCTTCGCCGAGGAGCGCGTAGAGGCCGTAGAAGAGGATCTGTGGAAGACACCAGTACGCGAGAGCCGTCGCGAGCGCCTGGGTGGCGGAAGGGAGGCCACCCGCGACGAGCTGGATCAACCAAGGAGCGGCGATCGTCGCGACAGCGGTGACGGCGACGAGCACGACGGTGCCGAGGGTGAAGAGCTTCGAGATGAACGCGTTGCCGCCGTCCGCATCCGCGGCGGCCTTCACGATCTGCGGCACGATCACGGCCGTGAGGATGCCGACCGAGATGAGCGAGAAGACGCTGTTGGGCAGTGTGTTCGCGGCGGCGAACGCGTCGGCGGGACCCGACTTGTACGAGCCGATGACGCCGACGAGGACGATGCTGCGCAGCAGGCCGGTGAGACGGGAGACGAGGGTGCCGGCGCCGATGACGGCGCTCGCGCGGCCGAGGCTACTCACGCGGGTCTTCTGTCGTGGTGGCATCCGGGCGGGCTTCCACGGCATCCTCTTCTTCCAGGGCTTCGATCTGCGCTTCGACGGCCGACTCCTCGACTGCCTCACGGCGCTTGCGGCGCACGGTGCGGATCACACCGAGCGCGATCAGCAGCACGATGATGCCGCCGAGGACGACGAGTCCGATCGTCTCCCACTCCGCACGTACAGCGACCCTGAGCGTCTGATCACCCTGGATCTGCACGCCCGTGGGGCTGTAGAGACTGAGCCGGAGGTCGACCTCGCCGCTGCCCACTCGAGCCGACACGGGCACCTTGATGCGTGTCGTGGACTGGGCCTGCACGATCGTCTCGTCCGGGGACCTGACCTCGAGACGCGGATCCGTCGGCGAGACGAAGAGCTGCACTGTCACAGGCCACGGAAGGTCATTGCGCACCGCGATCGGCAGATCGGCGTTCGCCGTGAGCAGCTGGATCGTGCTGGACGGGGGGATGTTGACCGCGTCGAGCGTGGCGTTCGTCTGTGCCTGATGATCCGCGAAACCCTCGGCGAACGCGGCGGCCGATGTTCCGACCGACAGCGTGCGCAGGATCCGGATGCGTTCGGGGCTGAGCAGCACCTGGGGGTCGGCGAGGATCGACGAGAACGCGGTGAGCCGGGACTCATCGGCGAGGAGTGTCGTCACGGCGGCGGATCGCGCAGCATCCGGTTCCCCGGTGACCGTGACCGGAACGGGCGCCGCTGCCCGGAGCGTCGCGAGCTCGAACCCGGCCGAGTCGGCGGCGGTGATCGCGTCGCGCAGCGCGTCGGAGGAGCGGTTCTCATCCCGGTCCAGGCCGATGAGCAGGGGAGCGGTGGGGGCGGCACGCTGTGCCAGCTGGAGGAGGGCGGCCGCCTCGGCGAGAAGTCGCTGACGGTCGGCGGGATTCAGCGCCGCCGCCACCCGCGAGAGCACGTCGGAGGTCGCGGCATCCGTGACCAGGAGGTCGTTGCCGCCGGCTGTCGCATGAGCCGTGCTCTGTCCGCCGACCGCCGTCGAGGAGACGATCGTCGTGGTGTCGGCGCCCACGTAGCCGGCGAAGGCGGTCAGGTCGGCGGAAGTGGGGGTCTGCGGCCACAGGATGTGAGGCAGAGCGCCGTCGATCGCCGTGAGTTCGTCATCGCTGGGGAGTGCCGGAGACTCCGTGGCGCTCGGGGTCGGACCGGGTGTCGCATCAGGCGCGTCGGTCGGTGCGGCCGTTGCCGGGACTCCCGGGAAGTTCGCGGGATCGAGCAATGGGGTGAGAGCCCGGGGCTGCAGCAGCTCAGGCAGACCCGCCTGCGCCTGCGCCGTCGCATCCGCATCACCGAACTGCAGCGCGAAACGCGCGTTCGGGAGGTTGTCGAGTCGTGTCAGCCAGTCGCGGGCGGTCTCCGGGGCGGCGGTGCCGAGCGCCCGGATCGCGGCGGGGATGGACGGGTCGATGGCCAGCACGGCGGTCGTCCCGGCGACGCCGTCGAGCTGTGCGGTCAGGGCCCCGTCGGGAGCAGTGAGTTCCGAGAGCTCGGCGGCCGTCAGCAGTGCGCCGCCTTCGGGCGTCGCCGTGACGGGAACGAGCACTCCGACCTGCGCGGTCTGGGGGGCGGCGATCACCAGCACGCTCGTCGCGGTCGCATCCACGGCCTCGGCGTCTGCGGCATCGCCGGCCGAGGCGGTGAGTTCCGCGCGCAGCGGGTAGACGCCGGGCGCGAGGTTGCCCAGGGTCGCCTCGGACACGAAGATCGTGGTCGTCGCCGACGCACCGCCATCGATCGGGTCGGTGTCTTCGGCGCCGATGGAGGCGAAGGCACCTGTCGCCTCGCCGTCGTCGAGCCAGGTGGAGACGGCCGCAGCATCGGTGAGCGGGGTGCGATTGAGTTCGACCTCGACCTGACCCGTGGTGAGTGCGGCGTCGGTGGCGTTCTCCACGGTGACGATCGCCGACGTGGACGACCCCGGTGCGACGAGCCCGCGAAGACCGGCCGAGACATGCAGCTCGACGCTCTTTTCGTCGTCGGATTGCGCCTGATCGGCGGCGACCGCGGCGCTCGGTGCGACGAACGCACAGCCGCTCACTGCGATCGCGAGAACAGCGGTCGCTCCTGCGAGCCGTCGCAGGCGCGCACGGAGGCCGATGTCGGGGGTGATCGCGGTCATGAAGGTCTTCCTCGAACGCCCGGGAAGAGGCTGCTCGTGAGTACTGACCTAGTGATTCTAGGAGGCTCTGCGAAAGAGAACCCTGAAGACGCGTAGAGTGACGGCCGTGTCCGACACCCCCGCACCGGTCCCCGACCCGCTCCGCACGGCCGCGCTCGCCGCGGATCTCGACGCTGCGGACCTCCGCTCCGAGCCGCTGCGGCGCCTGTGGGGTGAGGAGGCGGACGACGCACTCGCCCGTGGGATGCGGGAGCCGATCCTGCGGGCCATCGACGGTGACTCCGGAACGCTCGCCACGCTCGGGCGTCTGCTCGTGCTCGGAATGCCACAGCCGCGCGCCCACGTCATCGACGCGCTGCCGCGGCTCGGAGTGGACGGACTCGTGGCGCTCGGTCTCGCCGAGGCGGACCCCGACACGGTGACGCCGACGGCCCTGCTGCGACCGCAGTCGTTCGTCGACGCCGACGGGGTGGGGGAATGGTGGATCGCGAGCGATCTCGATGAGGTCGCCCTCGACGCCCCGTTGCCCGCCGACCACGTGCTCGGTGTCGGCGGGGCATCGCGCACGCTCGCCGAGACCATCGTCCCGATCGAAGTGGAGCGCGCGCTCGACCTGGGCACCGGATGCGGCATCCAGGCGCTCCTCGTCGCACGACGCGCCGGCACGGTCGTCGCGACCGACATCTCGACCCGTGCCCTCGCGTTCGCCGAAATCAACGCCCATCTCAACGGGGTGACGAACATCGAGTTCCGCCACGGCAGCATGTTCGAGCCGGTGGCGGGGGAGGCGTTCGACCTGATCGTCTCGAATCCTCCGTTCGTGATCACCCCGCGCGTCGAGGGAGTGCCCGCGTACGAATACCGTGACGGCGGACTCGTGGGGGATGCGCTGGTGGAGCAGTTCATCCGCAGCGCCCCTGCCCACCTGACGCGGAACGGCATCGCGCAGCTGCTCGGCAACTGGGAGTCGAAAGCCGCGATCACCGGGCTCGCACGTCTCGAGGCCTGGGTGCCGGCCGAGCTCGACCTGTGGGTGATCGAGCGTGAGGAACTCTCGCCTCTGGGCTACGCGGAACTGTGGATCCGCGATGGCGGGACCACGCCGCGCGACCCCGGTTTCACGCCGCTGCTGACCGCATGGCTCGACGACTTCGCTGCCCGCGGAGTGACCTCGATCGGCTTCGGCTACGTGCTGATGCGTCGGGGCACCTCGGGCGAACCACTGCGGCGCACCGAGCGCATCGCCCAGCCCGTCGCGAACGTCGGGGCCGCCTTGGCGACGGGCCTCGCGGCGCAGGATGTGCACGCCGAAGGGCTGCCGGCCACCCTGGTGGTCGCTGCCGACGTCACCGAGGCGCGGCATCTGATGCCGGGTGACGACGACCCGAGCGTGATCGAGCTGCGTCAGGGTGGCGGCTTCGGTCGCACGATCTCTGTCGACCCTGCTCTCGCCGGTTTCGTCGGCGCCTGCGACGGAGAACTCACCGTGGTGCAGATCGCGGCCGCGCTGGCGGACCTCTTCGAGGTGCCGCTCGCCGACCTGTGGGCCGACCTCGAGCCCCGCATCCGCTCCCTCATCCTCGACGGCATCCTGCTGCCGGGGGAATAGTCCTCAGATTCATGCGTTGGAATAGATCATGAAGGCTTTCGGATTCCTCTCTTTCGGTCACTACGCCGACGTGCCCGGCTCGGCGACCCGCACCGCGGGCGACATGTTGAAGCAGACGATCGAGATCGCCGAAGGAGCCGACGAGATCGGTGTGAACGGCGCCTCGGTGCGCGTGCACCACTGGGCACGTCAGGCCGCCTCCCCGATGCCGCTGCTGTCGGCGATGGCCGCGCGCACGAAGCGCATCGAAGTCGGTACCGGCGTGATCGACATGCGGTACGAGAACCCGTTCCAGTTCGCCGAGGAGGCGGCCGCCCTCGACTTCATCGCCGACGGCAGGATCGCGCTCGGCGTGAGCCGTGGTTCACCCGAGACGGCACTGCGCGGCTATGAGACGTTCGGCTACGTCGACGAGGAGGACCCGGAGCGCGGCAGCGTGCTCGCGCGGGAGAAGTTCGACCTGTTCCTGCGGGCGATCGACGGAGAGGGCCTCGCTCCCGGTGACCCGCGGATGGTGGGTGCCGGCCGGTACCTCGCGATCGAGCCGCAATCGCCGACCCTCCGCGACCACATCTGGTGGGGCTCGGGTTCGCGCGCCACGGCCGAGGAGACGGGACGCAAGGGGCTCAACATGATGAGCTCCACCCTCGTGACCGAGGCGACGGGACAGCCGTTCCACGAGCTGCAGCGCGAGCAGATCGAACTGTTCCGCTCCGCATACAAGGAGGCAGGACACACCGGCCGCCCGCGGGTCTCGGTCAGCCGCAGCGTCTTCCCGCTCGTCTCCGACATGGACCGGGCCTACTTCGGCCTGCGCAGCGAGGAGAACGCCGACCAGATCGGTGTGATCGACGGCTTCCGCTCGACCTTCGGCAAGACCTACGCCGCCGAACCGGACGTGCTCATCGCGCAGCTGAAGCAGGACGAGGCCGTGATGGCCGCCGACACCCTTCTGCTGACCATCCCGAACCAGCTCGGCCCGGAGTACAACCTGCACGTGCTGGAGGCGTTCGCGACGCACGTCGCACCGGCGCTCGGCTGGAAGCCCAACACGGAAGGACCCGTCCAGGGCGACGCCGTCTGACGGGGCCCCCGCCCGCTGGCCGGCGCCCCGTATCGAGGAATTCACTTTCGGACCGCACCGGTATATCAGTACGCTGACCGCATGCGTGCCTCTCGCAGAGCGACCATCGCCGGAACCATCGTCCTCATCGCGGTGCTCGTCGGCGCCCTCCCGGCTTCGGCCGCGACCGTCGCCTCCTGGGCGACCTGGCAGCCGCTCGTCGGCGTCGGCGGGGCATTCACGACATCGGTGCAGGTGGCGGCGAAGCCCGCGATCACCGCGACCGTGACCAGCGATTCGCGCGGCGGACAGGTCGGCGTGATCAGCGGTGCCTCGACCTGGCTCTCGGAGGGCACCGCGATCGGGGCGAAGTACGGCTCGAGCAGGGACCAGCCGTACCTGAACCTGCGCCCCCGGGCCGACAACGCCACGAGCCCCTCGACCACGACGTACTCCTTCGCGACGCCGACCCCGACCTCGGGATGGGCCTTCGCAGTGGGGGACATCGACGCGGACTCGGTGCGCATCCAGGCCGTCGCCCCCGATGGACACGTGCTCGACGCGACCGAGATCGGGCTGCGGGACCGGTTCAACTACTGCGCCCCCGGAATCGCGGGGAAGCCGTCGTGCACGGGGGCTGCCGATGACGTGCCGAGCTGGGATGCCACGACCCTCACCCTCACCGGCAACGCGGCGGCCCTGGACACCAGTGGCGCGGCAGCCTGGTTCGAGCCGAGCACCCCGATCAGCTCCCTCAGCCTGATCTTCACGCGTCGCTCGGGCCTTCCCGTGTACCAGACCTGGTTCGCGTCGATCGCCCAGGACATCACGGGCACCGTCACCGACACGGGGGCGCCGTCATCGGGCATTCCGCTCACACTGACGGACGCGAACGGCACAGTCGTGGGGACCACGACGACCGCGGCAGACGGCACGTACTCGTTCCCCGGGTTCGTCGCCGCTGACGGCTACACGGTGCGCGTGACCCCGCCCGCCGGCAAGATCTCGACCGGGCCGACCACGGTCGCCGTGAACCTCAGCGGCGGGGACGCCGTCGCCGACTTCGGGCTGCGCGACATCGTGCCTGTCGCGGTATCCGGAACCGTGACCGACACCACCGGCGCCCCCATCCCCGGGGTGACCGTGACGATCGACGGACAGGCCACCACGACGGACGCCGACGGGAACTACCTGTTCGACCAGGTCCCGGTCGGGACGCATCCCGTGACGATCACGACCCCGCCCGGCTACACCGTGGCCACCCAGCCGCCGCCGGTCACCGTTCCAGCCGGCAGCGAGGTGCCGATCATGGACGTGGACTTCGTGGTCGCCGAGAACGCTGACCTGCGCGGCGCGGTGCGCGCCAACGGCACGGGTGTGGCCGGCGTCACCGTGACCGCGGTCGCTCCCGGCGGGGCGACCCTCACACGGGTGACGGATGCGTCGGGGGCGTACTCGTTCCCCCGGCTCGCTGCCGGAGACTACACGATCACGATGACGACGCCCGCGGGATTCGTCGCGACGTCTCCGGCCACGCGGAACGAGCAGGTGGCCGCGGTCGACGTGGAGAACGTGGACTTCGAGCTGGCGCGCCTCGGCGCGATCGACGGCACCGTGCGCGATGACGACGGTGCCCCCGTCGCGGGCGTGGTGGTGACACTCACCGGACCGGGCGCGCCGCAGCAGCTCACGTCCGACGCGGACGGCACGTTCGGGCTCGGCGCCCTGCCGCCCGGCGCCTACACCCTCACGGTTGTGCCCCCGACGGGCACGAGCGTCGTCGGCTCGGCGACGCGCACGGTCGTCATCACCGCCGCCGGAGACGTGATCGCCGAGCAGGACTTCACGCTCGCCGCCGATGCCGTCGTCGTGCCGCCGGACCCGACCGACCCGCCGGACCCGAGCACTCCGCCGACCAGTGGGGGCAACGGGACCGACCCGCTTCCCGCGACAGGACTCGGGCCCGAGACGCTCGCGTGGGCGGCCGGCGGTGCTGCCGTTCTCCTCCTCGGCGCGACACTCCTGATCCTCGGCCGCCGGCGCTCCGCGCGGAAGTAGCCCGGGCGGAGAGTCGCACCCGCGTCGCACAGTCCCCGGGAATCGTGCGACCGCGGGCGAAGACTGCGACCGCGGTCAGCTGCTCTTCGGCGGGCCGAACAGCTCCTCGCCGTGCTCGTGGAGCAGCTTGTACGCGTCGGCGAAGGTCTCCGGCTCCTTCTCGCCGGGTTTGCCGTACCGGGCCAGAAGCAGCCCGAGCAGCCCGCGTGCCGGGGGCGTCAGCGGCTTGAGGTGCTCCTTCACATCGGGTTGCGGCACCGCTTCCTCCGGATTCGGCGGCGTGTACGAGGGCTTCGTCGTCGGCCAGTCGGCCGGATGCCGGGGCTGATCCAGATTCACGACGTTGAACAGTGTGTTGGCCGAGGCGTCGCGGTCGTTGAGCGGCTTCAGACCGTGCAGACGCGAGAGCGTCGCCGTGACCGAGCCGTGGTGCATCTCGTCGTGGACGATGGTGCCGCGCTTCGTGTACGCCGACACCGCGATGGCCGGGACGCGGCATCCGAGTCGATCGAAGGTGAACCCCATCTCGCCCGCTCCGGTGTCTTTCGTCGGCTTCGTCGCCGCGGGCGGCGGCACGTGGTCGTAGCATCCGCCGTGTTCGTCGAAAGTGATCAGCAGCAGGGTGTTGACGGCGTTCGACCCCGTCGGCGAGGCGCTCGTGCGCACCGCCTCGTAGATCTCGTGGATCAGCAGATCACCGGCGCGCACGTCGGAGATCGCGCTGTCGAAGACCTCCTCGCCCTCGACGAAGCCCTCCCGCGGTGAGCCGAACGGCGGGTGGAAGTCGTTGTGGTCGTAGACCATCCGCGGCTCGATGAAGGCGTACGCGGGGAGCTTGCCGTCTTTCGCGTCGGCGTAGAAGTCCTCCATCGTGCCGAAGTGATCCGTGCGCCAGTACTTCTCCAGCACCGGGGCGTGCAGCATGCCGGTGAAGGAGACGAGCTGGAGCTTGTCGATGTAGATCTTCCAGTCGAGCTTCTTCTCCTCGAGCCGGTTGAACACCGTCGGCGCTGCGGGTGCATCGATCCACTTGTCGTAGCCGCCGCCGGCCTGGTTCGTCACGAAGCCGTGCGACGTCGAGGCGTGGAAGAAGGAGCGATTGCAGAACGTCTGCGACGGGACGCCGGCGTACCAGTGGTCGAACACCGCGAACTCGGCAGCGAGCGTCGACAGCACCGGCAGCATCGCGGGGGAGAAGGAGCCCATGATGTGCTTCGCCTCGTCGACGCTCGGCTCCTTGCCCTTGCGCAGCCGACGGAAGTTGATGATGTAGTCCTGGAGGAACCCCGACATCGAGGCCTTCTCGCCGTTCGTCGGGGCGTTGTAGGGCGCCTCCATCTGGTCGACGAAGAGCTCGGCATTCGACTTCGGATCCACCGTTCCGAAGATCTGGGTGTTGACGTGCGGGTACTCCTCACCCGGATCGGGATCGGGGTGGCTCATGATGCGATCGGTCTCGCCCTCGTAGACGTGCGCCTCGACCACGGTGCCGTCGGATGCCTTGTTGCTGTGCGTGCCGAACGCCAGGCCCTCGAACGTCTCACCCGCCGGCAGGTTCTCCTTCGAGTACAGGTACCCGAGGAGATTGTCGAACGAGCGGTTCTCGCCCATCACGACGACGACGTGGTCGAACCCCGGCTCACTGCGCGGGGTCAGCGCGGCGTACGGGTCCGGATCGTCGGCGAAGCCGTCGCGCGCACCCGCCGCGACGGATGCTCCGATGGCAGCGCCGCCTGCGCCGCCGACGACCGCGCCCGCGAGGGCCGCCCCGCCGATCTTGAAGAAGCCTCGGCGGGAGGTGTCGGGTGCGGGGGAGGACTGCACGTCATCGTCGGCCATGCCGCGATCCTATGGCCGTGGCGTCTCATCGCCGTGGGATGCCGTGGAACTACCCCTGGTGAAGATGCGTCGGGTCGGTGATCGAGGGGCCGGGCCTTCAGGCGGCGGCGATCCAGAGCAGGGCGCCGTCGCGCCAGCCGAGACCGGCGGTGCCTTCGGGGATCGGATCCTCGTGCCGGGGACGCACGACCCTCATCCGCTTGCCGGCGAGCTCGACGATGTAGACGATGTCGGCACCGCGGTAGACGTGGGCGATGACGTCGACGCTCACCGGGGCGTCCGCGCCGACGGTGGGGGACAGGTGCAGGTCCTCCTGACGGAGCACCACCTCTCCGCCGCCGTCCGGGCCCGCACCGGTCAACGGCATCTGGATCCCGGTCCCGTCGAGGGTCGCGACAGCGCCTGAGCGGGTCGCCGGAAGGAGGTTCGCCGCCCCGATGAAGTCGGCGGCGAACGGGGTGCGCGGTGCGCCGTAGAGCTCGGCCGGTGCACCCTCCTGCTCGATCACACCGCCGTTCATGAGGACGATCCGGTCGGAGAGGCTCATCGCCTCCTCCTGGTCGTGCGTCACGAACACGGTGGTGAGCCCGAGGGTGCGGTGCAGCTCCTTCAGCTCGACCTGCATGTCCTCACGCAGCCGGGCGTCGAGGTTCGACAGCGGCTCGTCGAGCAGGAGCACGCGGGGCTCGAAGGCGATGGCCCGGGCGAGTGCGACGCGCTGCTGCTGACCGCCCGAAAGCTGCGCCGGCATCCGATCGGCGAGGTGACCCATCTGCACGCGCTCCAGAGCTCGCACAGCCAGCTCCTTCTGCTCGGCCTTCGACTTCTCGCCCGACATTCGCAGTCCGAAGCGCACGTTCTCGACGACGCTCATGTGCGGGAAGAGCGCGTAGCTCTGGAACATCATGCCGAGGTGCCGCTTCTCGGGCGGGAGCTTGGTCACATCCTGACCCGCGATCTCGATCGTGCCGCCGCTCGGGGATTCGAGGCCGGCGATGCAGCGCAGGAGGGTCGTCTTTCCGCAGCCCGAGGGGCCGAGGAGGGAGACGAACTCCCCGGACTGCATCGAGAGGTCGATGCCCTTTAGCACCTTCGTCCCCTTGAAGTCCTTGGTGAGTGAGGTGATGGTGAGTGTTGTCATCAGACGAACAACCTTCCCAGGCCGATGATGCGTTCGAGCACGATCATGAGGACGACGGTGAGCAGGACCATGAGAGTCGAGACGGCCGCCACGGTGGGCGACGTGCTGAACTCCAGCTGGCCGTAGATGGCGATGGGGAGCGTCTCGAGCTGCGGGGTGCGCAGGAAGAGGGCGATGACCGCATCGTCGAACGAGATGTTGAAGGCGAAGAAGGCGCCGGCCGCGATGCCGGGGCGGGCGATCGGGAGCACGACGAGCCGGTAGCGGTTCCAGGTGCTGGCGCCGAGAGTGCGCGCCGCCTCCTCGGTGAAGTGGTCGGCGCGGGTCATCACACCGGTCACGGTGCGCATCACGTAGGGGATCGCGATGACGATGTGGATCGCGATCAGCACGCCCACGTTGGGTGAGCCGATCGTGAGGGACGTGATGGACAGGGCGCCGATGGCGAGGATGATCGTGGGGATCGTCAGTGGCGACATCAACAGCGCCTGGATCGCCGCACCGCCGGGGACCTTGAAACGGGTGAGCGCGAGCGCGGCTGCGGTGCCGATCGCGGCAGCGAGGATCGCGACGGTGATGCCGACGAGCAGACTCAGGCGGAACGGCTCGAGGTAGGTGTCGGAGGTGAGCGCCTCGACGTACCAGTCGAGCGTGAAGCCCTGCCCGGGGAACGTCAGGAAGCGGTTCTCGCCGACCGAGGCACCGGCGACGACCATGAGCGGCACGAGCATGTACAGCGTCACGACGACGCCGAGGACGATCGCGAGGATCCTGCCGAGGATCGGAACGGAACGGACCATGGTCACACCTTCTGCTTCCCGAGCCGGGACGTCGCTGCGAGCACGAGCATGACCCCGGCGAACAGCAGCACGGCCTGCGCGGCCGCGAACGACCAGTCGAGGTTGGTGGTCGCGTCGACATAGATGGTCTGCGCGAACACCGGGATCTGGGCTCCGCCGATGAAGCGGGGGGTGATGAACGAGCTCACCGACAGGACGAACACGAGCGAGGCACCGGCGACGATGCCGGGCACAGCGAGGGGGAGGACGACGTGCCGCAGCGTGCGCCAGAATCCGGCGCCGAGGGTGCGGGACGCCTCTTCGAGCTGCGGGGTGATGCCGGAGATGACACCGAGGATGCTGAGCACCGCGAAGGGGAGGAGCACCTGCACCATCGCGATCACGACGCCGGTCTCGGTGCCGAGGAAGCCCTGGGTGCCGCCGACGAGGAACTCCGCGCCGGGGATCTGCATCATCAGCCCGGAGGGTCCCATCAGGACGACCCAGCCGAACGTGCGGACCACGACGCTCGTCATGAGCGGGAGGATCACGACGATCAGGAGGAAGGAGCGCACCTTCGAGCCGGCGCGGGCCATCACATAGGAGAGGGGGATGGCGATCACGAGGGTGATCACCGTCTGGATCACCCCCAGGCGGAGCGAACGCAGCGCCGCCTGGAGGTGATATTCACTCGTGAACAACCGGGTGAAGTTGTCGAGGGTGAACCCGCCTGCCGACGATTGCACGCTCATGAGGAGCATGCCGGCCACCGGCGTGACGAAGGCGAGCGCGAGCAGTGCGATCGCCGGCAGGAGCAGGAGCCAGGGCTCCCTACGGGTTCGGACGCTCATTTGGTGATCAGCGCATTCCACTCGTCGGTCCAGGACTGACGGTCGGCGGCGATGTCGCCGGGCGCGTAGACCACGACCGTGTCGAGCTCGTCGCCGGTGAGGACCGCATCCGCCGCGTCGTCGGAGAGCTCCGCCTTGGTGTTGACCGGCGAGTACCGCATGTTCTCCGCGAAGACGGCCTGCGCTTCGGGGCGCAGCTCGAAGTCGATGAAGAGCTTCGCGAGGTCGGGGTTGTCCCGGCCCTCGACGACGTTCGCCGTGATGAGGGAGGCGGTGGCGCCCTCCTCGGGGACGATGAACTCGACCGGAAGACCTGCGTCCTGCAGGGTGCCGGCGTAGTCCATCGCGTACGGAGCGATCCACGTGTCGCGCTGGGCGAACGCGGTCTGCAGGTCGGGCGACGTCGGGACCACGATCGCGTCGCCGGCCGAGGCGAGTGCCCCGAGGTCGGCGATGGCCTTCGAGGGGTCGTCGATTCCGCCGCCGAGAGCATCGGCGACGCGGAGCATCGAGAGCACACCGTACGTGTTCGAGAAGTCCGTGAGGGCGACGTGACCGGCGTACGCGTCGTCGAACAGGTCGAGCCACGAGGTGGGCGCCGGAGCATCCGCCTCGGTGTTGTAGACGAGTCCGATCGGCGCCAGCTGGATGACGGGGCCTTCGCCGCGCTCGAGCCCCGCGGTCGCGAGGTCGATCAGGTCACCGGACTCGGACAGGTCGTCGGCCGCGATCGGGGCGATGAGCCCGTCCTGAGCAGCCGTGAACTCCTGGCCGCCCGAGAAGTGCACGACATCGATCTGCGGGCTGGCCTTCTGGGCCGTGACCTGTGCGAGGGCGTCGGCGCTGTACAGCGTGATCAGCTCGACCTTGGCGCCGGTCTCCTCCTCGAAGGGATCGACGACGGCCTCGATGAAGGCCTTCTCCCAGTCGCCGCCGAAAGAGGTGACGACGATGGTCTCGCCGGCGAACTCCTTGTCGCCGGAGGATGCGGTGTCGTCACCGGATGCGCAGCCGGCGAGGATGAGGGCGCCGGTGGCGACGAGCGCTCCGGTGGTGAGGATTCTTCGGGTATTCATGCACTGCTCCTTCGGGATGGGTCCAGCACTGAGTGAACGCCTTAGACCAGGCGTCCGATGGTGAGCTGCTTCGCTCCGTCGATGCGGATCGCGGCGCTCTCCTTGGCGAATTCCGCGAGTCCTTCGGTGATGCCGCCCCAGATGTTGACGGGTGTCCATCCGAGCGGGCCGAGAGTACGGGCACCACGATCGTAGAAGACTCCGATCTCGTACCACTCGAACGGCAGGCCGCCCATCTGCATCGGACGCTGCCAGTACCACTGCAGGTCACCCGGTGCGGGCACGACCTGCTGGTTCTCGAACGGCACCTTCTCGGGGTCGAAGTTCTGTGCCTCTTCGGGAAGGCCGACCATGACCTCGGGTCCGGCGTACATCGCGTGCATCGCCTGCATGGTGACCGGCTTCTCCAGCGCACCCCACATGGCCTCGCAGGTGCGAGGGGCGAGGTCCTCGAACAGGGTGGCGACGGCGCGGACGCCGTTCTCGTACTCGAGGAAGACCTGCTTGGTCATCGTGTTCCTTTCTCTGCAGCGGGGTGTTCCGCTGCGCGTTCACGGGCGGCCGAGACGAACGCCGCGAACAGCGGCATCTCCTCTGCGGCCTCATCGGGGGCGATCATCTTCTCGGGGTGCCACTGCACCGCCCAGAAGGGCCAGTCGTCGTCGGCCTCAACGGCTTCGACGATGCCGTCCGGCGCCCAGGCGACCGGATGGAGGCCGGGGGCGGTGACGTCGATCGACTGGTGGTGGATGGTGTTCACGACGCGGTTCCGCGTGCCGTAGAGCGCGGCGAGACGGCTGCCTTCGGCGAGCGTGATCGGATGCCGTGCCGCCAGCTGCTGGTCGGCGCCGCGCACGGGCTGGTGGTCGGCGGTCGTCGGGATGTCGACGATCAGCGATCCTCCGAAGGCGACGTTGCTGACCTGGAGGCCGCGGCAGATCGCCAGCACCGGCAGACCGCGTTCACGGGCTCCGCGGGCGAGCGCGAGTTCGTAGCCGTCGCGCGAGGGGTCGTAGTTCTTGCCCTCCTGCGGCGCGGCGCCGTAGCGCGAGGGGTGCACGTCTTCTCCGCCGGAGAGCACCAGCCCGTCGAGGCGGTCGAGCACCTCGTCGACACCGGCGGTCGGCGGCAGCAGCACCACGGCGCCGCCGGCGGCCTCGATGGGCGCCGCGTACTCCGTGCCCAGGCTGTGGGCCGGGCGACCGCTGCCGAGGTCGGTGTCGATGAAACGGCGCCAGGTGGTGATGCCGATGAACGGGCGGGTCACGAGAGCTCGATCCAGGTGGTCTTCAGATCGGTGAACTTCTCCAGGGCGTGCAGGCTCTTGTCGCGGCCGAAGCCCGATCCCTTGACGCCGCCGAAGGGGATCGTCATGTCGCCCTCTTCGAAGCAGTTGACCCAGACGACTCCGGCGCGGAGGCGTCGCGACAGGGTGTGCACGGCATTGAGGTCGGTGCTCCAGAGGGCGGCGGCCAGACCGAATTCGGTGCCGTTGGCGATCGCGAGTGCGTCTTCGACGTCGTCGTACGCGATGACGGAGAGCACAGGACCGAAGACCTCGCGCTGGGCGACCTCGTGTTCGGGGGTGACGCCGAGCACGACCGGGGCGAGGTAGCTGCCGCCGTCGACGGCCCGGAACCGCTCGGCACTGCCGGCGGCGAGTTCGCCGCCCTCGGCCTGGGCGCGCTCGACGAATCCGGCGATGCCCGCGAGCTGCCTCTCGCTGACGATCGCGCCCATCGAGGTGGCGACGTCGAACGGGTCGGCGGGGAGGCTCGTGCGCGCGACCTCGGCCGCGATCTCCAGTGCTCGCTCATGCTGCGAACGCGGCACCAGCAGGCGGGAGGATGCCGTGCACATCTGCCCCTGGTTGTAGAAGCAGCCGTCGGCGGTGGCGCGCACGGCCCGTTCCAGGTCGGCATCCGGCAGCACCAGGCTTGCGGTTTTGCCGCCGAGCTCGGGCCAGACGCGTTTGCCGTTGGACGCGGCCGAGTAGCCGAGGAACTTCCGGCCGACCTCGGGCGAGCCGGTGAAGGTGACCACGTCGACGTCGGGGTGTTCGCCGAGTGCGCGGCCGGCGACCTGGCCGGTGCCGGGCGTGACGTTGAGGACGCCGGCGGGGATGCCGGCCTCGACCGCGAGCTCGGCGAGGCGCAGCGCGGAGTAGGTGGTGTGCTCGGCGGGCTTGAGCACGACGCTGTTGCCGACCGCGAGGGCGGGGGCGAGCTTCCACGCGGTCATCGTCAGCGGGAAGTTCCACGGCACGACGGCGGCGACCACTCCGGCCGGCTCGCGGGTCACGAGGGCGAGGCTGTTCGGCGCGGTGACCGGCATCTCGTCGAGCACCTTGTCGGCGGCCTCGCCGTACCAGCGGAAGCAGTTGACGACTGCGCGCAGCTCGGTCTGCAGGGCCTCGCGGATGGGCTTGCCCATCTCGAGCGAGATCGTGAGGGCGAGCTCCTCGGCGTTGTCGTGGATCTTCTGCGCGAAGGCGATGAGCAGCTGGCCGCGCTCACGGGGCGCGATGCGCGACCAGACGCCGGAGTCGAAAGCGGCGCGGGCCGAGCGGACGGCGCGGTCGACGTCACCGGCAGAGGCGGCCGTGATCGGCGGGAGCGCACGACCGTCTCGCGGGCTCACGGGAGTCAGAGGCTCGGCCGAGCCCGCCTCCCACGCGCCGTCGATGAACATGCGCGTGTGCAGGGGCAGCGTCGCCGCGCGATCCGCCCAGTCGTCTCCAGTAGCCGTGAACACGATCGTCCTCTCCAGGGGTGATGGCCCTGGAGAGGATACTCGCCCTATTTCGCCACTAGGTCAAGCCATTAAGAATGATCTCGCCATTTCGTTACAAGCCAGTAACAGAATCGGCCTAAAGACGGATGGCACCGGTCGGCATGTCATTCGCCAGCGCCTCCGGGGCCTCGTCGACGATCAGCGAGCCGCGCAGCACCGGGGTGATCACCACGAGCGACTCCACGACCTCGAGACCCTCGTGCCCCGCGACCGCCGGGCCCGTGAGGAAGCGGTAGAACTCGTCGGCATCCTTCACGAGCACATTGGCGAGCAGCTGCGAGGTGCCGGTGGTGGCCGCGATGAACTTCACCTCGGGGGCGGCGGCGAGGGCCGCGCCCACCTTCTCGAGGCGGGCCATCGGCACGCGCAGCCATACGAGAGCCTCGAGTCCCAGACCGAACAGGCTCGGCACGACCTCGGTGCGCGGGTGCATCAGTCCGCGGCGGCTCAGGGACTCCATGCGCCGGCGCGTGGTCGTGACGTTGAGGCCCAGGGCGCGGGAGAGCTGGGCCACCGGCATCCGCCCGTCCTTCAGGAGGAGTCGGATCAGAGCCTCTTCGTCGTCGCTGAGGGAGTCGGCGGGGTCGACCTCCGAGCCGGACGACTCGTCGAGCATGCGGGCCTGTTCGTCGGTCAGTACGCCCGCACGCCAGTCGTGCCCCGAGCGGAAGAACTTCAGGACAGTGGTGACGTTGATCGAGTCGATGCCCTCGAGCTCCGGGAAGTCGGTGAACAGCAGCTCGCGGATGGAGGCGTCGTCGTGGGGGAGCAGCATGCCGGCGATGTCGCTGCTGCCCTCGAGCACCGAGACCGACGAGGCGTCCGCGCGGCGGGCAAGGGTGCGCGCCACATGCCACAGCGCGTGCGGCTCGGTCGTGATGCGGAACAGCACCGCGCGGGCGTGCAGCACGCGGGCGGGGTCGACGTAGGTGGAGACGCGGACCAGTCCGCGATCGAGCAGCCGCTGTCCGCGACGGGCGACGGTGCGCTCGGGCAGGTCGACCACGCGGGCGATCTCTCCCCACGACGCACGGCCGTTCACCTGCAGGGCCGCGGCGACGATCCGATCGGTCTCGTCGGCCATCACATCGTTCGCGGGCACGGGCTCTCCTTCAGCGGGACGGACTCGGTGGAAGGTTATCCCAGTCCGGGGTCGCGCTGAGGCGTCGGTGGTCTCCTCGGCGCGGCAGAGTGGAGCGTCGCCGATGACCCATACTGAACCGATGAACCTTCCCGGACACGCTTTCAGCACCACCACCTGGGCAGAGATCGAACGCACCGTCCACCCGGGAATCACGGGGCAGGCGGTGTGGCGATCACAGCAGATCGGAGACACCCGCATCCGCATGGTCGAATACTCGCCGGGCTACGTCGCCGACCACTGGTGCTCGCGTGGCCACGTGCTGTTCGTCGTCGAGGGCACCCTCGAGACGGAGCTCGAAGACGGTCGGACCTTCACTCTGCACGCCGGGGAGAGCTATCAGGTCGGCACGGACATGGAAGCCCATCGCTCGAGCACCGAGACCGGCGCGCGTCTGTTCGTCGTCGACTGACGTCCGGCGTCCTCGCCATCCCGACCATGTGGGAACGGCGGGCGCCGCCGAGGTCGAAACCCCGACGGCGCCCGTGGATGCTGCGGACTACTCGGCCTCGGTCACCTCGACCGTGGCGTGATGCCGACGGCGGCGCATCGCGAACAGGCCGAGGCCCGCCGCGAGGAGCACGACCGCTGCGACGATGGACGGGACGCTGTCGGCACCCGTGGTGGCGAGGTCGCCGTCCGCGCCACTCGAACCGCCCGAGCCGTCACCTGGCGTGACCGCTCCGCCGCCGGACACCGCGGTGACGGTGACGGAGGCCGTGACCTCGGTGCCGTCGGGCAGGATCGCGGCGAGCGTGTGCGCCCCGGCCGGGGTGTTGGCCGGGATCGTCACCGTGCGCTGGAACGAGCCGTCCGCACCGGCGGTCACCGTGCCCAGCTGCACCGGGTCGGAGCGCAGCTCGAGCCGCAGCTCCGCACCCTCCGCGAAGCCGCTGCCCGAGACCGCGAGGGTGCTGCCGGCCGTGACCGATGCCGCGCCCAGCTCGATCTCGGCGGGAACCTCGGGCTCCGGCGTGACCGGAGGCGTGACGCCCTTCTCGGTGACCCACTTCTCGCCGGCATCCGACTTCGTCACCGTGAACGTGTCGTACACGGCTCCGACGGGGAGGTCGGTGGTGGCATCCGGCTGCTTCTCCGCCAGGTAGGAGCGGTAGACGAGCTGATTCTTCGAGACGTCGATCACCTGGTAGGTGGTGACGCCCTGGCCGCGCAGCACCTGGGTGGCGCCGTTGTTGGTCCAGACGTTCTTCTCCGGCGTCTCGAGCTCGTAGTGCTTCGCGCCGGAGTTCGACACGACGTAGACCGGGCCGGTGGTGATGCCGGGCGTCTCGGTCGCATCGGTGTTCACGTAGCCGCGGGCGTAGGTGTGGTCGTGGCCCATGAGCACCAGGTCGATGTCGTTGCGCTGGAACACGGGGACCCAGCCGGCGCGGAGCTTCGGCTCGTCGCGACCCTCGGATGCCGAGAAGACCGGCTGGTGGAAGGTGACGACGTTCCACTTCGACGGGCTGTTCTGCAGCAGCAGGTCGAGCCAGGCGCCCTGGAAGCGGATCCACAGCTCCTCGCCCTTGGCGATCGGGCAGTCGGCACTCGTGCACGACGGCAGCGCCGGCGGGGTGAGGAAGGTCGCGTCGCGCGTCGCGTTGAGCGTGATGAAGCGCACGCCCTGGTAGTCGGTGTAGTACGCGGTCTCGGCGGCGAAGGCGCTCCAGTGCTCGAAGAGAGCGCGGTACTGGGCCGCGACCTCGGTGTCACCCTTGGCGAGATCGGCCAGTTCGCCGATGGAGCTCATCGACGGGTTGTTGTGCGGGTACTCGAAAGCGGCCTTCCACGCGGTGAGCAGCTTGTCGCCCGAGTACTCGTGGTTGCCGGGGGCGGCCATCACGTTGGTGCGCACGGCCGAGTCCTTCATGCCCTTGAACCAGTTGACCCATTCGTCCTCGTTGCTGGACTTGTTGATCAGGTCGCCCGCGTGCACGGAGCCGATCGAGCGCGGAGCGTTGGCCTCCGCCTGCTTCACGACGCTCGGCCACGTGGTGTCGAGTCCGATCTGCGCGTCGCCGTAGTAGATGAACTGGAAGTCGGTCGCCTTCGGGTCGGCCGTGCGGAACTCGTACCAGTCGCTCCAGCTGCCGGGCAGGCCGACGCGGTAGCGGTATTCGGTCGCCGCGGTGAGACCGGTGACGGTCGCCGAGAAGTGCTTGTTCGGGTTGCCGTTCACGACACCGGCGTCGTACGCGTCGACGGTGCGGACGTCGCCACCCGCGGTCGGCGCAATCTCGACCTGTCCGACCGTGTGCGACGCGTCGCCCGCGAGCCAGGAGAACGCCTGGGAGATGGCGGGCTGCTCGGTGGGGGTCAGGATGACGCGGGTCGGCGGGGCGATCACAGGCGTACCGGGGTCGGATGCCTTCACCAGGGTCAGCGACGACATGTCGAAGTAGATGTCGGAGCTGGTCTCGCGGTCCTGGAACAGCGAGACGGCGATCGTGTTGGTACCGTCGTGCAGCAGATCACCCTCGGCGCTGAACGTGGTCGTCAGCGGGTCGCCGTTGGAGTCGCCGGCGTACTCGACGTTCTTCGTGTCGGTGATGCGGCCGTCGACGTAGCGGGCGACCTCTTCGCCGTTGATCCACACGATCACGGCGTCGTCGTAGGTGATCGTGCTCTGCAGCGCCGCGACCTGCTCGGCGACTCCCGCCTCGAGCTCGAACGTCGTGCGGAAGAAGTACGTCGGCACGGTCGGCGCCTTCACGCCGTCGAGGTAGTGGTTCAGGAGCGTCTTCGGCGTCTGCGGGCCCACAGCCCCAAGCTTGCCGTTCTTCGCGCCGAACGAGCCCGCGGCCGTCTTCCAGCTGCCGTCGTCGAACGCCGGGAGCGTCCAGTCACGGAGCGCGGCCGGTGCGGGCGACGGGTCGGATCCGTCGTCGAGGTAGTGCCAGGCGGTGTCGCCGGTGATCAGCGAGCCGGTCGGCACTTCGGGCTCGGGGGCGGCGAGGGCCGCGGGGGCGACGACAGCGCCGCCGAGCAGGGCCAGGAGCGCGACGGACGTCAGTCCGTGACGCCGCCAGCGCACCGCAGGGGTGGGGGAGGTCATGTCAGTCCTTCATGGGGGTGGGGTTCCGTGCTCAGCTGCACGGGGCACCTCCAGCCCATCGGTGTCGGGTGACGGGAGGCTGGCCCTCGGGCGACCGGGAGGTGAACGGTGTGGGCGGTACCTGCCGAAGCCCCACCGGCCCATCCCGGTACGCTGGAACCCATGCTCAACATGGCTGACGGCCTCGCCCGTCTCGGTGCGCTCGCCGAGAACCCGGTCGTCCGCACCCTCTCGACGGCGTTCGCGGATGCCGGCTTCGACCTGGCTGTGGTCGGTGGCCCGGTGCGCGATGCGCTGCTGGGGCGAACGACACACGACCTCGACTTCACGACGAACGCCTCTCCCGACGAGATCCTCGCCATCGTCACGCCGATCTCGACCGCGCAGTGGGACATCGGCCGCGCGTTCGGCACGATCGGCGCGCGGGTGCAGGGCGAGCAGGTCGAGATCACGACCTACCGCGCCGACAGCTACGACGGCGTGACCCGCAAGCCCACGGTCGAGTTCGGCGACACGATCGACGGCGACCTCGTGCGCCGCGACTTCACCGTGAACTCCATGGCGCTCCAGGTGCCCGCCGTGAAGCTGGTCGATCCGACCGGCGGCGTGGAAGACCTCGTCGCCGGCATCCTGCGTACCCCGGCCGACCCGCGGATCTCGTTCGGCGACGACCCGCTGCGGATGCTGCGTGCGGCCCGCTTCAGCGCCCAGCTCGGATTCCGGGTCGAGGAGGCCACGGCCGAAGCGATCGCCGAACTGCGCGAGACCCTCAAGATCGTGAGCCCGGAGCGCATCCAGTCCGAACTCGTGCGCCTCATGCAGACCGACGATCCGGTGCGCGGCATCCGGGTGCTGGTCGACACCGGCCTGATCGACGAGTTCCTCCCCGAGGTCACCGAGCTGCGCCTCGAGGTCGACGAGCACCACCACCACAAAGACGTCTACGAGCACTCCCTCACCGTGCTCAGCCAGGCGATCGAGCTCGAGCACTCCCGGCATCCGGGCGCCGCCCCCGATGTGCCGCTGCGCCTCGCCGCGCTGTTGCACGACATCGGTAAGCCGCGAACCCGCAAGCTCGAACCCGGGGGAGTGGTGACCTTCCACCACCACGACGTCGTCGGCTCGCGCATGGCTCGCAAGCGCCTGCAGTCCCTGCGGTTCGACACCGACACGACCGATGCCGTCGCCACACTGATCGAGCTGCATCTGCGCTTCTTCGGCTACGCCGAGGGCACCTGGACGGATGCCGCGGTGCGGCGTTACGTGCGCGACGCGGGTGACCTGCTGGAGCGCCTGCACATCCTCACCCGTGCCGATGTGACCACGCGCAACAAGCGCAAGGCCGGTCGCCTCGCCAGCGCGTACGACGACATCGAGTCGCGCATCGCGGCGCTGCGCGAGCAGGAGGAGCTCGACTCCATCCGTCCGGAGATCGACGGCAACCGCATCCAGCAGGTGCTCGGCATCGCTCCCGGCCGTGAGGTCGGCGAGGCCTACCGGTTCCTGCTCGATCTGCGGTTGGACGAGGGCGTGCTGGGTCCCGATGTCGTCGAGCAGCGGCTGCGCGAGTGGTGGGCCGCGCGGGGCTGATTTCTGGCGTCAGCGCAGTTCGGGGACGATGATCTCGACCTCGTCGGACACGAGTTCGAAGTCCTTCGGGTTGAACGTGAGGACAGCGGCGCCGAGCGCGTAGGCGTGACCGGCCAGCATGATGTCCTTACTTCGGGCGTGGGCGGGACGGTTCAGGATCACCCGTGACGCGAGGCGCGCGTAGCCATCGGCGGCGGCTTGATCGAACGGAAGCCAGTCGGCTTCGAGCAGTGCCGACAACCGCATCAGTTCGTTGCGTCGACGGCGACGGAGAACCGGATCTGTCGCCCGCTCGACTCCGAGTTGCAGCTCGGAGTACGCGATTGCACTGAGCGCCACGTCAGCCGGCGGCAATCGGACGGCATCGAGCCGGATGAGGACGTTCGTGTCAAGAAGGATCACGGCTCTCCCACGGATTTCTGAAGGAGTCGAGGAAGAACGGGTTCTTGCGGTCGGCCTCCAGTTCGGCCAGCCATTCCTCCCGCATCTTGTCCTGTTCCGGAGTCGACGGGTTCGCATCGACCCTCGCCATCACCTCGCTCGAGGGGACCGAAAAGCGTCGCGGCCGAGGCACCCGCTGCTGGAGTTGCGCCTCGAGCCCGCTCTCGTCGCCCTGCGCCAAGCGCGTCAGCACATCTCGCACCTCGGCCTCCATCGAGCGGGAGTTCCGCCGGGCACGTTCTTTGAGCGCGACGATGACGTCATCGCTGAGATTGCGGATGGTCACGGTTGCCATGTCTGCCTCCTGACAGCAGAATGCTAGCACCCGGCCCGCGGCAGCGTCACCCCTCGCGACGACGCTCCAGCTCGGTGAAGACGACGCCGCTTTCGTAGGCGACCGTCTCGACGATGTCGAAGCGTTCGGGGCGATACGGGCGCTCGCCGAACAGCGGGATGCCCGATCCGAAGAGCAGGGGTTGCCGCTTCAGCACGAGCCGGTCGATCTCGTCGGCGAGCGATGCGGCGAGAGCGCCGCCGCCGCAGAGCCAGATGCCGGCGCCGTCCTCCTGCTTCAGCCGCCGCACCACCTCGACCGGATCCTCGGCCGTGACCTCGAGGTTCTCGGCCTCCGCGGTCTTCGTGCGGCTGAACACGATCTGGCGGAGGTGCGAGTACGGGCTGGGCAGGCCGCCCACCCGATAGGTGTTCCAGCCCATCAGCACCGTGTCGAACACGTCGCGCGTCTGGGTGATGCCGAGCGCCTCGGCCGCGACGGTGGGGAGGGTGTCGGCGAAGCGGTCGTTGATCCCGTCCATGTGGTCTCCCTCGATGAGGAAGGCGTCGAATTCACCGTTCGGCCCGGCGATGTAGCCGTCGAGGGTGACGGCGGCGTAAAACACGAGTTCGCGCATGATGATCCAATCACTACAGATGTCGCAGTTACAGTACAACAGACGTAGTGATTGCGCTAGCCTCGTGTCATGGCGAAGAACGACTCCCGGCGACGGACGATCGCGGATGCCGGACTCACGGTGCTCGCCCGAGAAGGCTCGCGCGGGCTCACGCACCGCGCGGTCGACATCGCCGCGCAGGTTCCGACGGGCACGACCTCGAACTACTTCCGCAGCCGCGATGCCCTGATCGAGGGACTCGTCGAGCGGATCGGGGAGCGCCTCGCACCCACGCCCGAAGACCTGGAGCGACGCGCGACGGTCGAGCCCGGTCCCGCGCTGTTCGCCGACTACATCCGCGACATCGTGCGACGGCTGACCGAGGATCGGGACGTGACGCTCGCCCTGTTCGAGCTGAGGCTCGAGGGCGGGCGGCGGCCCGAGGTCGCCGCGGTCCTCGGCGCCTGGCAGCGGGCCGGCTTCGACGGCGACGTCGCGTTCAACGCCGCGGCCGGCCTCCCCGGCGGACGCCGCGAGATCGCCCTGTTCCACTACGCCATCGATGGGCTGCTGCTGGACAGGCTGACCACGCCGATCGATCCGGAGACGTCCACCGACGACGTGATCGACGACCTGGTCGCGGGGCTCATCCGCTGACACGGCGGGTGTTCCCTCGTGGGCGTGCTGCTCATACACTGAGTCAACGCACATCTTCGACGATCGGAGACCGCTGTGTCTGCGCCGTGGCAGGTATCCCGCGAGTCGCTTCCGGCGACATCGCGACTGATCGTCGAGCGTGCGCACGAGGAACTGCTGGCCGGCAACCTCGAAGACCGAAGGCTGCAGGCGGTGCGGCCCCTCGTGCGCGAGTCGTGGGAGCGGTCGTGGCGGCGAAGGGTCGGGCCCGAGGCCGCTCCGCCCCTCGAACTCGTCAACGATGAGCTCGACGAGTACCGTCTCGCGCATCCGCTGGCGTCGGCCATGGACATGATCCGCGCACTGCTTCTGCCCGGCGAGACCGAGGACACCGGTGTGATCATCGCGGTGGGCGACCAGGCCGGACGACTGTTGTGGATCGAGGGCGACGACCAGCTGCGTACACTCACCGACGACATGGGTTTCGTCGCCGGCGCGAACTGGTCGGAGGATGCCGTCGGCACGAGCGCACCCGGCACCGCCCTCGCTCTCGGTCAGTCGGTACAGATCCGCGGCGCCGAGCACTACAACCGACTCGTGCATCCGTGGTCGTGCACGGCCGCACCGGTGCGCGACCCGGAGACGAAGCGGGTGCTGGGTGTGATCGACATCACCGGCGGCCCGGATGTCGTCTCGCCGCAGGCGCGGCTGCTGGTCGATGCGACCGCCCGTGCCGTGGAATCGGAGCTGATGGTCGCGCGGCTGCGGGAACGGAGCGAGGCCCCCCGGAACAGGCCGACGACCTCGAAGCCGCGCACCCCCGTAACCGCCCGGGCGACGCTGCATGTGCTCGGACGGGACCGCGCGCGGCTGGAGACGGAGTCGGCGCACGACGAATCGATGATCGAGCTCAGCGCGCGGCACGCCGCCATCCTGCTGATGCTCGCCGTGCATCGTCAGGGGCTCTCCGCCGAGCGGCTGTGCGAGCTCGTGTACGGCTCCGGCGTCTCGCCCGACACGCTGCGGCCCGAGATGGTTCGTCTGCGAAAGGTGCTCGAGCGTACGGCCCCCGACCTGGTTCCGGAGTCGCGTCCGTACCGGCTGCCCGTCGCCCTCGACACGGATGCGCACGATGTGCTCTCCCTGCTCGACCGCGGCGCGCACCGCGTGGCGCTTACCGCCTATCGCGGACCCGTGTTGCCGGAGTCGACGTCTCCCGGGGTCGAGGACTTCCGCGAATCGGTGCGCGCGGCGCTGCACGAGGCGATGCTGTCGGAGGCGAGCCTCGACGTGCTGCTCGCCTATGCCGAGATCCCGGAGGGTCAGGGGGATGCCGAGGCGCTGCGCCTCGCCCTGGAGATGCTTCCGGCGCGATCGCCGAAGCGCGCGGGAGTGGTCGCGCGCATCGAGCGCCTCGCCGCGGACTGAGGCCTCGCAATATATTGCAACGTTGCGCATCGGGGTGCAACCTTGCGCGACCTACCGTCGGAGCACAGCCGCGAACCGAAGCGCGGCTCCGTCGAAGGAGACCCCCATGAGCATCGTCGAAGAAGACGTGTCCCTCGCCTACGCCGCTCCCGGGCAGCCGGGTGCCGTCGCGAACTACCGCCCGCAGTACGGCCACTACATCGGCGGCGAGTTCGTCGCCCCCGTGAAGGGCCAGTACTTCGAGAACATCAGCCCCGTCAACGGCAAGCCCTTCACCGAGGTCGGCCGGGGCACCGCAGACGACATCGACCGGGCCGTCGACGTCGCCTGGAAGGCCTTCGCGAGCTGGGGCAAGACGAGCCCGGCCGAGCGATCGGTGATCCTCAACCGCATCGCCGATCGGATCGAGCAGCATCTCGAAGAGATCGCGGTCGCCGAGACCTGGGAGAACGGCAAGCCGGTTCGCGAGACCCTCGCCGCGGACATCCCGCTCGCCGTCGACCACTTCCGCTACTTCGCCGGGGTGCTCCGCGCGCAGGAGGGCGGTATCAGCCAGCTGGACGAGAACACCGTGGCGTACCACTTCCACGAGCCGCTCGGGGTGGTCGGTCAGATCATCCCGTGGAACTTCCCGATCCTGATGGCGGTGTGGAAGCTGGCTCCCGCGCTCGCCGCAGGCAACTGCGTCGTGATCAAGCCGGCCGAGCAGACTCCGGCATCCCTGCTCTTCCTGTTCGACATCATCGGCGACCTGCTGCCCGCCGGTGTCGTGAACATCGTCAACGGCTTCGGCATCGAGGCGGGCGCTCCGCTCGCGCAGCACAAGCGCATCCGCAAGGTCGCCTTCACGGGAGAGACCACGACCGGCCGTCTCATCATGCAGTACGCCTCGCAGAACCTGATCCCGGTGACGCTGGAGCTCGGGGGCAAGAGCCCGAACGTGTTCTTCGAGGATGTCGCCCGCTCGACCAGCGACCCGTTCTACGACAAGGCGCTCGAGGGCTTCACGATGTTCGCTCTGAACCAGGGCGAGGTCTGCACCTGCCCCTCGCGCGCACTGATCCAGCGGTCGATCTACGACGGCTTCCTCGCCGACGGGCTGGAGCGGGTCGGCAAGGTCGTGCAGGGAAACCCGCTCGACCCGGCGACCATGATCGGCGCGCAGGCGTCGAACGACCAGCTGGAGAAGATCCTCAGCTACATCGACATCGGCAAGCAGGGCGGGGCCAGGCTGCTCACGGGCGGCGATCGGGTCGACCTCGGCGGCGATCTGAGTGAGGGCTTCTACGTCGCTCCGACCGTGTTCGAGGGCACGAACGACATGCGCATCTTCCAGGAGGAGATCTTCGGCCCCGTGCTGTCGGTCACGTCGTTCGACGGCTTCGACGACGCGATCTCGATCGCGAACGACACCCTCTACGGGCTCGGCGCGGGAGTCTGGAGTCGCAGCGGCGACACCGCCTACCGCGCAGGCCGGGCGATCGAGGCCGGACGCGTGTGGACCAACACGTATCACCAGTACCCCGCGCACGCCGCGTTCGGCGGATACAAGCAGTCGGGCGTGGGTCGCGAGAACCACAAGATGATGCTCGACCACTACCAGCAGACGAAGAACCTCCTCGTCTCCTACGCGGAAGGGCCGATGGGCTTCTTCTGAGCTCGAATCCGGGCGGGCGCTCCGGCGTCCGCCCGGACCCATCCGTGAAGGGCGGAACCATGGTCAGCATCGGCACCTATCAGCGGGTCGACGTGACGGACGCCGCGGCATCCCTCGTCCGCGACCTGACCGCGCAGCACGGGCCGCTCATGTTCCATCAGTCCGGCGGATGCTGCGACGGGTCATCGCCCATGTGCTATCCGGTCGGGATGTTCATCACCAGCCCGGGCGACGTGCTGCTCGGGCGGCTCGACGTCGAGCTCGACGCTCCTGTCGAGGTCTACATGTCGGAGTCGCAGTTCGAGTACTGGAAGTACACGCACCTGACCATCGACGTCGTGCCCGGTCGCGGTGCCGGCTTCTCGGTCGAGGGCCCGACCGGGATGCGGTTCCTGATCCGCTCCCGGATGCTGAACGACGCGGAACTTGAGTACTTCGGGTTGGCGGCGTCGAAGACTTGAGGGGCGGAGGGGCTTCAGCTTGAGGCCACGTGTTCCGGAATGCAAGCTGGCCGAGCCGACGAGGGGCGCTCGAGCTGCGTAGACTGTAGAAGCAGGCCCGCCCCACTCTCGTGGATAAGCGGGTCTTGCTGCTTGTCAGGCCAGTTCGATCGGATCCCCGAGCGGATTCAAGTCCCTGAGGTAGTCGTCGTACCAGGTCCACGCAAACTCGTTGCCCGCGTGCGGGTTCAGATGGGTAAACCCCGACCAGGCCACGATGTCCGCGATCTGAGTCCATTGAGACCGCCGCGAGCTGTGGAACATCGGATCCTCGATGATCCGACGTGTGGAAAGGCTCAACGCCCGGTGCGCGTTGTAGTAGATGGGATCCGAGCCGTCCCCATCCATTCCGACTATCCCGTACTCGCGGGACCTGTGTAGTTGGGAATCCCAAAGAGCGACGAGAGACGAGTAGACCGCTTCACGGTCGAGGTTGATGTTCTTGTTCCGCAGAGAAGACCTTCTGAAGCACACTCCGATCTCGATGTGCGGACACTCCCGTACGGCTTCGAGACAGCGCACCGCCACTTCGCGTCCGAGAGGCTTCCAGAGAGTCTCCCCTTGCCTGACGAAACGAGAGGGCGGCGCCGTAGAGACGTGGCCGCGTCCGTTGACGAGCGCAGTCAGGTGCAATTCCTCTGCAGTCGGGATTCCGTAGTCTGCGACAAGTCGCTTCCGAAACGTGAGCCAATGAGTGAGCACTGCATCCCAGTGCTCGACTGCGAGCTCGACCCAGCCATAGACGATCCATCCCTCCTCGAGGTTTCCGGAGTCGTCCGCGTAGAACATGTGAGAGATCGGCCCGGCCACTCCGACACCGTATTCCCGGCACGCACGGCGATGAATCGTCGAGCGAGAGACAGTGGATGAAACACCGGAATACGATTCCAGATACGGGTAGGCCGAACCCGCGGCCCCACCCTGCGTTCGCCCGAGGAACTCAGCGCGGCAGTCGCGGAACCGCGTCGACGAGCGCCCGCGTGTACGAATCCTGCGGGGCGTGCAGCACCGCCGCCGTCGGGCCCTGCTCGACGACACGGCCGTTCTGCAGCACGACCGTGCGGTCGCAGGCCGCAGCGATCGCGGTGAGGTCGTGCGACACCATCACGAGAGAGAGGCCATTCTCGCGGCGCAGCCGGTCGAGCAGCTCGAGCACCTGCACCCGGGTCGTGACGTCGAGCGCACTCACCGGCTCGTCGGCCAGCAGCACCCGCGGGCGCGACACCACGGCCCGCGCGATCGCGATGCGCTGACGCTGACCGCCGGAGAACTCATGCGGGTACCGGCGCGCGGTGTCGGCGGGAAGCCCGACCGAATCGAGCGCCTCGGCGATGCGGCGCTGGGCGTCGGCACCGGACGCCAGGCCCAATGACCGGAGCGGCTCGCCGATGATCCGGTCGATGCGCTGGCGGGGGTCGAGCGACGAGTACGGATCCTGGAAGACGGGCTGCACACTCGCGCGGAACCGCCGCATCTGCGCGCGGTCACGCAGCGACAGGGGAGCGCCGTCGAACAGCACCTGGCCATCGCGCGGAGCGGCGAGGCCGAGCATCAGTCGCAGGATCGTGGACTTGCCCGCACCCGACTCGCCCACGAGACCGAGCGAGTCGCCGTCGGAGAGGCTCACCGAGATGTCGTCCAGCACCCGGCGGGAGCCGTACGCGAATCCGGCGCCTTGCAGTTCGAGGATCGTCATCGCGTGCCCTCCCCGGCGTCGAGGTACGCGTCGAGGGCGCGGGCGCTGTCGACCAGCATCCGCGTGTACGGCTCCGCCGGCTCCTGCAGCACCTGGGCCACCGGACCCGCCTCGACGACACTTCCGTCGCGCAGCACCACGATGCGATCGACCATGCGGGAGACCACGGCCAGGTCGTGGCTGATGAACAGCAGCGCCATGCCCCGCTCGGCGACCAGCCGCTCCAGCAGCGCGAGCACGCCGTCCTGCACCGTGACGTCGAGCGCTGTCGTCGGCTCGTCGGCGATGAGCAGTTGCGGTTTGGCGGCGAGAGCGATCGCTATCGCCACGCGCTGACGCTGACCACCCGACAGCTCGTGCGGGTAGGCGCGCGCGAACCGTGGTTCTGACAGGGCGACCTCGTCGAGCGCCGCCGCGACAGCCGCACGCAGCTCGGTTCCGCGAAGTCCGAGATGGCGGCGCAGCGGTTCGGCGACCTGCCGGCCCACCCGCATCAGAGGGTCGAGAGCGGTCAGCGGCTCCTGGAAAACGATCTGCGCCACCGGGCCGCGCAGCGGCTGGAGGTCGGCGTCCCGAGCGCCGACGACCTGATGCCCGTCGAGCAGCACGGAACCCGATGCGACGAGGGCATCCGGCAGCAGCCCGGTGACCGCCAGCGAGGTCAGCGACTTGCCGGAGCCAGACTCGCCGATCAGCCCCAGGCGCTCGCCGGCCCCGAGCGAGAACGACACGTCGCGCACGAGCACGCCGGACGAGGAGCGGACCGTGAGACCGGTGACATCGAGAAGGCTCATCGGCTCCTCCTGCGGGTCGGGTCGGCGAGGTCACGCAGACCGTCGGCGAGGAAGTTCACACCGAGCACGAGCGCGATGATCGCGACACCGGGAGCGATCGCACCGACCGGAGCCGTGAGCACGGTGCCCTGCGCCTCCTGCAGCATCCGCCCCCACGAGGCGTTGGGCGGCGGCGCGCCGAGGCCCAGATACGACAGGCTCGCCTCCGCGAGCACGGCAGCGCCGAACTGCAGCGCGAGGCTCACGGCGAGCGTCGGCGCGATGTTCGGCAGCACGTGCTGGAACACGATTCCGATCACGCTCGTGCCGCTCGTGCGGGCCGCCGTGACGAACTGCTCCTGCAGCACGCGACGCGCGAGGATACGGGTGAGACGCGCGACCACCGCCGACATCGCGAGCCCGATCGCGAGCACCGCCGACCACAACGACGCACCCTGGACGGCGACGACCAGCATCGCGAGCAGCAGCACGGGGAAGGCGATCACCACGTCGAGTCCGGCCGAGAGCGTGTCATCGACCCAGGGCCGGGCGAAGGCGGCGAGGAGGCCGATGATCGTGCCGAGGACAGCCGCGATCGCGACCGAGCAGGTTCCGACGATGAGGGCGATCCGCGCGCCCCACATCAGCTGCGAGAGCAGGTCGCGACCGAGTCGGTCGGTTCCGAGCAGGTGCAGCGTGCTCGGTCCTTCGAGACGGCCGCCGCTGGTGTCGGCGAGCGGATACGGAAGCCAGAACAGGGAGACCAGCGCCATCAGCACGATGAGGCCCGTGAGCACGATCCCGGTGACGAGGGTCGCCTTCGGACGCCGGCGCACGGGAACGGATCCGGTGATCAACTGTTCGGCGACGCGGCTCATCGGTTCCCCGAGACGCTCGTGCGCAGGCGCGGGTCGATCAGGCGCTGCACGATGTCGGCGGCGAATCCGACGAGCAGAACGAAGAGGGTGCTGACGACGAGAACGCCCTGGATGACCTGGAAGTCGTGCTGCTCGATGGCCGACAGCAGCAGGCTGCCGAGCCCGGGGAGGGTGAACACGCTCTCGACGACGACCGCGCCGAGCAGAGTCGTCGACAGCTCGATGCCGAGGATCGCGACGACCGGCACCGCGCCGTTGCGCACACCGTGCCGCAGCAGCGCCTCACCCATGCCGGAGCCTCCGGCGCGAGCGGTGCGCAGGTAGTCGCTGCCGACTACATCGAGAGTGGCCGAGCGCACATATCGGCTGAGGGAGGCGCTCATCACGATCACGATCGTGGTGATCGGCAGGGCGAGCGATCGCAGCGCGTCGGCGGGGTCCTCCCAGTCGTCACGCGGGAAGCCGCCGGAGGGCAGGACGCCGAGTCCGAGCGCGAACACCCAGACGAGCACGACACCGACCCAGAACACCGGGACGGCGACGCCGAGCTGCGCGAACCCCGAGAGCACGATGCCGTACCAGCGGTCGGACTTCACGGCCGCGGTGATGCCGATCACGAGGGAGACCAGCAGGGCGATGGTGAAGGCGATGAGCGTGAGCGGAATGGTCACGGCGAGGCGGTCGGCGATGTCGGGTCCGACGGGTCGTGAGCTCAGGAACGACTCACCGAGGTCGAAGCGGAGCAGCTGCCCCGCCCACGTCGTGAACTGCTGCAGCAGGGGCTGGTCGGAGCCGACCTGCTCGCGGGCCGCGGCGATCTGCTCGGGGGTCGCGTTCACCGAGAGCAGCGCGTTGGCCGGGTCGCCGGGAAGCAGGCGCAGCAGCACGAAGATCGCGACCATCGCGACGACGAGCGACACCACGAGGAACGCGAGGCGGCGCAGCAGGTAGGCGAGCATGTGTTCTCAGGATGACGAGGGGATGCCGACGCGCGGCATCCCCTCGCACGTCAGGACTTGACGATGTCGTAGGCGAAGAACTGCGAGTTCAGGCCGTTGACCGGGTACCCGCTGAGGTCACTCGAGGCGACCACGATCTGCGGGTACAGGTACAACCATACGCTCGCGGCATCCGCGGCGATCTTCTCGTTGACCTGCTTCAGCAGGGCCGTCTGCTCGTCGGTCGTGGTGGCCTGTTCGGCGTCGGCGACCCACTTCTGCACGTCGGCGTCGTTGTAGCCCCAGTAGAACTCGGGGTTGCCGTACCAGACCACATCGCGGTCGTTCACGTGCTCCTGGAGGGTGGCTTCGAAGTCCTGCTCCTTGAAGACCTTCGTGTACCACTCGTCGGCGCTGATCGTGTTGATCTCGACCGTGATGCCGACCTCGGCGAGCTGCGACTGCAGGAACTCCGCGACGGCGGGGTGCGGGTCGTAGCTCGGGGTGTCGAGCGTGAACGTGAAGCCGTCGGCGTAGCCGGCCTGGGCGAGCAGGTCCTTCGAGAGCTCCACGTCGTACGGGTTCACCGAGGTGAGGTCTTCGTACCAGGGGTCGGTCGGCGGAACCATCGAGCCGATCAGCGTGCCGTAGTCGCCCCAGATCGATTCGAGCAGCTTCTTCGTGTCGATCGCGGAGTAGATCGCCTTGCGCACGAGGGCGTCGTCGAAGGGGGCGACGCGGTCGTTGAACGCGAGCAGCTCCTTCGTGGTCGAGGTGCCCTCGCTGATCACGTACTCGTCGTTGTCGAACTGCGCGAGCGAGTCGGGGCTCTGCACGCTGGTGATCACGTCGATCTCACCCGTGAGCAGCGCGTTGTTCTCGGCCGTCGCGTCGGTGAAGTAGGTGTAGACAACCTCGCCGTTCTTGGCGGGCTCGCCCCAATAGTCGTCCCAGCGATCGAGGGTGAGGGTCGAGCCCTTCTTCCACTCGTCGAGCGTGTACGGGCCGGTGCCGTCTTCGGTGCTGGTGATGTCGCCGGCCTCGTCGTTCACGATCCAGACGTAGCTGAGGTTGTAGAGGAACGAGATCGACCGCTGCGACAACGTGAAGACGACCGTCGTGTCGTCGGGGGTGGCGATGTCGGCGATCACGCCGAAGCTCGACTTGCGCGCGGAGACCGAATCCTCGGCCGTGACGGCCTCGACGCTCGACTTCACGTCGGCGGAGGTGAGCGGGTCGCCCGAGTGGAAGGTCACGTCGTCACGCAGCGTGATCGTGTAGGTCAGACCGTCGTCGGACACCTGGGCGTCTTCGGCGAGCAGGGGCTCGACCTCACCGTCGTCCGTCAGCCGGTACAGGCCCTCGTAGACGTTGCCGGTCAGCGCCTCGGTCACGCCCTGGCCGCCACCCTGGGTGTTGCTGAGGTTGGTGGGCTCGTACAGCGAGCCGATGAAGACGGTGGCGTCTTCGCTCGAGGCGTCGTCGGTCGTGCCCGACGCGCAGCCGGCCACGAGGGCGAGCGTGGCGACGGCGCCGAGCGCGCCGAGGATGCGAGTTCTTCTCATGACTACTCCAGGGTGAGAGTGTGCGGCTCAGGCCGCATAGATGTCGAAGCCGTCGCGGAAGACGACGTTCTTCTCGCCTGCTCGGATAGGCAGGGGGAAGCGGTTGGATGCCGGCGGCAGCGGGCAGTTGTACTGGGCGCTGAAGCCGCAGGGCGGCACGAACGCACGGTTGAAGTCGAGGGTCACGGAGCCCTCGTCGTCGCGCAGCTGCACGAACAGGAAGCGACCGGATCCGTAGGTCTCCGAGCCGTTGGTCTCGTCGCCGAAGACGAGCAGCAGCGTGCCGCCGTCGTCGAACGCGGCGAGGTCGTACTCGCGGCCGTCGAGCTCGAGGCGGATGTCGCCGGGGACGACCAGCTCGCGCGTGCCGCCGTTGTCGCGGATGTGCTCGAACGAGACCCGGCGGTCACCGGAGACGGGGGTGAAGTGGCCCTCGAGCACCCACGCCGGGTCGTACTCGTACGTGTCGATGCGGTCGAATGCGCGGATCGCGGGGGCATCGGCATCCCAGACGCGCAGGCCGTGTTCCGCCTGGCCGGTCTCGATGTCCGTGCGCTGGAGCGGCGTCACGCTCTGGGTGGGGGATGCGGCACGCTGCGCGGCATCCAGGTCGGGGCGCTCGCCGGTCCAGCGCGTCTCGACCAGGGCGAGGTTGCCGGTGGCAGACGTGACGGAGGCGCGGCGCTCGGCCTGCCAGTGGGTGTGTTCTTCGCGTTCAGACATCACTTTCAATTCTCCTGCATGCAGAACGGGGTGGGGCCGGGCTCGTCACTCGGGGTAACGAGGTCAGCGCGCCGCGACGATCTCCGCATCGACCGCCGCGCGCAGCCACGCGGCATAGCGGTCGTCCGTCCACCCGGACTGCGCGACGAGCTGCTGGTAGCTCTCGGGGGAGAGCAGGAACGACAGGGCGTCGGCTGTCGTCGCCTCATCGATGCCGGGGGCGGCGATGCCGCGCCGTCGCAGCTCCGAGACCAACATGCGGTAGTCCGCGCCGCGACGCTCCAGGATGCGGTGCAGGGCGGCGTCGACGACCGGGTCGGAGAGCGCGGCACCGAGCAGCACCGTCCACAGCCCGTGACCTCGCGCGTTCGCAGTGGTGATCTGGGTCAGCGCCACATCGAGGAAGACCTCGTCGGGAAGTTCGAGGAGACCCGCGGCGACCTCGGTGTCGGCGAGGGAATCCGCGCCCTCCGATCCCGAGAACGTGGTCTCGAATGCGGCGATCAGCAGCTCGGCCTTCGCGGCCGTCGTCTTCACGGTCTCGGCGGACACCCCCGCCTCCCGGGCGATCGCGGCGATCGTGGTCGCCTGATATCCCTGCGTCGCGAACAGGCGGGCGGATGCGGCGACGATGCGCGCGCGGGTCTCCTGCGCCTGACGGGCGCGCAGTTCCGATCGATAGGCGCGGGGAGCGGACTCAACCATTGACTTTCCTAACGGGGTGATGAATACTACGACGGTACATCCGATCTTAGGGAAAGAATCCGCCATGTCCCGCTACCTCATCACCTGCACGCCCGCGCACGGCCATGTCGTGCCCTTGCTGCAGATCGCCCGCCGCCTCCTCTCCCGCGGCCACGACGTGAGCTTCCTCACGAGCGGTCGCTATGCCGAACGCGTGCAGGCCGCCGGCGCGCGCTTCCTCCCGCTGCCCGTCGACGCCGATGTCGACCTCGACGACGCCGACGGCGCGTTCCCCGAGCGCCGGGGGCTCACCGGTCCCGCCGCGCTGCGGTTCGACATGAGCAACCTCTTCGTCCGCCCCGGCGCCGCGCAGCTGGCGGCGGTCCGCGCCGAACTCGACGCCCGCCCCGTCGACGCCGTCCTCACCGAGCCGCTCTTCGTCGGCGGCGCGCTCCTGCAACTGCTGCCCGCAGACGAGAGGCCGCCCGTCGTGGTGCTCGGCATCTTCCCGCTCGGGGCGCGCAGCGCGGACACGGCTCCGTTCGGGCTCGGTGTCACCCCGATGCCCGGCCCCCTCGGCCGCTTGCGCAACGCCGCCCTCCGCACGGTCGCCGAGCGCGCGATCTTCGGTGGAGTGCAGAAAGATGCCGACGCGATGGCGCGGCGCGAGGTCGGCCGCGACCTCGGCGGCTTCGTGCTCGACTGGGCGGGCCGTGCCGACGCCTACGTGCAGTTCACCGTGCCCGAGTTCGAGTACCCGCGCCCCGACCTTCCCGCCACCGTGCACTTCGCGGGACCGCTGCCGCCGTCGCCGTCCGACCCCGTCCTGCCGGAGTGGTGGTCCGACCTCGACGGTTCGCGGCCGATCGTGCACGTCACCCAGGGAACCATCGCCAACTCCGACTTCGGACAGCTCGTGCAGCCGACCATCGCCGCGCTCGCCGCATCCGATGCCCTGGTCGTGGTGTCGACGGGTGGCCGCCCGGTCGATGCGCTGGCCGGAAATCTGCCGGACAACGTGCGCGTCGCCGAGTACCTTCCGTACGACCGCCTTCTGCCCCTCGTCGACGTGCTGGTCACGAACGGCGGCTACGGCGGCGTGCAGCAGGCGCTCGCGCACGGGGTTCCGCTCGTGGTCGCCGGGCAGACCGAGGACAAGGTCGAGGTCTGTGCGCGAGTGGGCTGGTCGGGTGCCGGGGTGAATCTGCGCACCAGCACCGCGACGCCGGCGCAGGTCGCGCGCGCCGTGGAGCGCGTGCGGTCGGACTCCTCCTATCGCGCGAACGCCGAGCGGATCGGTGCGGCCATGCGCGATGCCGATGCGTGGCGAGAGCTGGACCGATCCCTCGACGAGCTCGCGGGTCGGTGGGCGCGGGTCCGGGGCGGCGCCCGGAGCTGACCCCGCGCTAGAAAGCGCATTCCGGCGCATGGATGCAACGCGTTGCAACCCCATCCGGTATACCATTCGGGTATACGCCCAGCAGTGTCAGTCCCCAGCTGACGGTGGGCGGGGCGGCTCAGCCGCCATGCGGAGGGAGAGTCGATCTTCTTTCGATCCCGAGGGGGGATGGGGTGGGAGTTCGGTCCCCAGCCGACACCCACCCCCACACTCGGACTCCGCCTCAGTTCATGCGACTCATGAACCAGAACGCCGCGAACACGATCACGATGATCAGCGGCAGCCACGTGCCGCCGCGCTTGAGCCGTCTTCCCTGCGGAGCGACCCCCGGCGGAGGCGTGAGCAGGCCCGCCGGCGCAGCGAACGGCAGCGCCTGGCCCGGAACCGCAGCAGATGCCGTGGCGCCCGGGTTCTCGGCGACCAGGCGCTCGTCGCGCCACCGCGCCCACTGATCGAACTTCGTCAGCAGCGCGCCGACCGCGCCGAACAGCCAGGCCCAGGTCGCGGGATCGAGCGTCGACACCTTGCGCTGCGTGTACAGGAAGAGCCAGTCGTCGACGATCTCGACGTCGAGCTGCGCGGCGTTGTCGATGAACCGCGCCATGATGTCGGGCGTGAACAGGTAGAGCGCATCGCGTTCGTAGCCGGCCGGGCAGTACAGGGTGAAGTGCTGGTCGAAGTCGCCCTCGAGCGACAGCCGCTGCTCCTTGTGGAACGAGGCGGGCAGGTTCGAGCCGAATCCGTTGTTGCCCTTCGCATCGAGCACGATGTTCGGCAGCGGCACGTCGAGCTTCACCGCGACATAGCCCCAGCGGTAGGTGGTCGAGTTCTTGCCCGACTGCACCGTGTACTGGTAGTTGCCGAACTCCACGAAGCGCGGCCTCGTGCCCCGGAGCAGGTCGGTCGACTGCCGCGACCGGCCGAGGCTGAAGATCATGCCGGGCAGGGGAGGGTCGGCCACCTTCGGCTCGTACGACATGCCGTTCGCCTGCGCGAACCGATGCAGCCGGTACCGCGTGGCCTGCGCGTTGCGCACGCCCATCCAGATCATGACGCCCGCGGCCGCCAGCAGCAGGACGATCAGCACCAGCGGGATCGCCATCGCCGAAGGGCTTCCGCCGAGCGACGCGATGCTCACGATCACGCTGACCATGACCGGGATCAGTACGACCGCGGCGATCGCCACGGCGACGATGCCGATGACGGTGGATGCCGACGTCCGCGACGACGGACGCGAACGCAGCTCCGCGGCGAAGGCCCGCACGGCGGCCGTATCGACCGGGTCGGTGAGCGGTCGCGCGTCGAAGGTCGCCTGCGGCGAGGTCATCGGTTCACCGTGTCGGCGTCCCAGGTGAGGTCGGCGCCCCCCGGGATCACGAAGGCCTCGAGCCGCTCGTCGGCGCAGAGCGCGCCGATCAGCGCGGGGGAGCCGGCCACGATCGTCGAGTCGAAGTCGACCTCGCTCACCATCACCCAGGCGTGATCCTCGGGCCACAGCAGGCTCGGGCTCTGGGGCGGCCGGGGGAACCCGCGCTCTTCCGCGATGCGATCGCGCCACGGAACCTGCCGGGCCCACTCCGGGTCGGCGAAGGCGCGCGGCGGCGCCGAGAACAGCACGTGATCGCGCATCGGGAGCCGGAGGCGCGGCCCCTCGGAGATCTCGCGCGAGAGGATGCCCTCCTGCCAGGTGGGTTTGCGGAAGACGTTGTTGAACGGATCGTGCGTGCTGCGATCGAGCATCGCCTGATGGTTCGGGTCGTCCGTGAAGGTCGGGGAACCGCCGGACGGGGTGATGCCGTAGAAGCCGAACAGATCGCCGCGGCCCTCCCAGAGCGCGGCGTAGCCGGCATCCGGAGTCTGCGTGTGGTCCACGAGGTGCGTCGCGATGGCCGCCAGGTGCTCCGGGGCGAGCTCGCCCTCCAGCGGGGCCGAGAACTCGCGACCGTCCGGAGCGATCCGCGTCCGCCAGTCCCCATCCGTCGGGGTCCGCACGATCCGGTGCCACTGCGCCAGCGGGTGCAGGGTCGTGTCGAAGGTGGCGGCCGTCTGCGCCCAGGTGGCCGGCTCGTCCACGAACCGTCCGACGAGCGCCTGCTGCTCGGCTTCGGGCAGCCGGTCCCACTCGTCCGAGGTCGGCACCGCACGGTCCGGGAGCGAGCGGACGATCGCCGGATGCAGGATCCGCGCATAGGCGGCGAAACCGCGCGGGACCACCGAATGCATCGTCTCGAGGTCCGTGTCGAGTCGCTCGCGCACCCAGGCTCCCGCCGAGGGATCAGACATCCACTCCATGCGACCACGCTACCCGGCCGTAAGGTGAGACCCGTGTCCCCGACAGCCGCGCCTTCGTCCCGTGCGTTCGCCCCGGAGTATCCGATCCGCACCGAACGCCTGATCCTGCGTCCGATCACCCCCGATGACGCCGCCGCCATGCACACCTACAAGTCCGACCCGGATTCCGTGCGCTACGTGCCCTACGGGCCGCTGGAGTTCGCCGACATCGAGCGGCGCATCGCCACGATCTGGTCGAACACGCGCTTCGACAACGAGGGCGACGCCGTGAGCCTCGCCGTCGAGGAGCGTGGGACCGGCGCGCTCGTCGGCGACGTGGTGCTGTTCTGGCGCAGTGAGAAGGACCGTGCAGGCGAGGTCGGCTACATCTTCGACCCTCGCGTCGCCGGCCGCGGCTACGCGACCGAGGCCGTCGCCGCACTGCTCGCGCTCGGCTTCGACGGACTCGGCCTGCACCGCATCGCGGCACGGATCGACGACCGCAACACGGCATCCGCGCGGATCGTCGAACGGCTCGGCTTCCGGCGCGAAGCGCGGTTCGTGGAGAGTGAGTGGTTCAAGGACGAGTGGGCGACCCTGCTCGTCTACGCGCTCCTCGAAGACGAATGGCGCGGTCGTGACGGCGGGAAATGACGAGACGGCGTGCGATCGGTGATCGCACGCCGTCTCGGGCCGCCTTCGGCTACTGCTTGAGCATGGCGACCTTGAGCCTGTGCTCGTCGTCGATCAGGTGGGAGTGGTCGTCGTCCCCGAGGTCGATGCGCACCCATTCGATCGTGCCCGTGAATCCGTTTCCGGTCGCGCCGTAGTCGGGCGACACCGGCGAGGCCAGGTCGCAGCCGACGTCGACCGTCTCGTCGAACGTGAACTGGAACGGGATCGTCTTCTCGACACGACCCTCACCGATCTTCTGCTCGCCGGCATAGAGGGTGACCGTACCGCCCTTAGCGAGCCCGCCACCGTCGTACGCGAAGTGGGCGCGCACCTCTTGTTCGCCGGTCGGGACCGGGGAGTCGGAGCGCACGATGTCGACATCGATACCGAGCAGGTTGTACGCGAAGGCGAGATTGCCGTCCTTCGCATAAAACGACCAGCCGCCGTAGGCGCCGCCCTGGGCGATGAGCACGCCGTCGGCACCCGCATCCGGCACCGAGACCTGCGCGGTGACGGTCCACGACTTGTTCTTGATGTTGATCGTGGTGTTCTCGCTCATGCGCTTCATGCCGGGGTAGAACTTCTGCGTGTTGCTGAGCGAGAGGACGGGACGGCCCGCGAGGTCGGGATTGAACCTCTCGGCGGTGCGGATGTCGAGGGGCAGCACGTTGAAGCGCGCGGCTTGAATGAGGAAGAGCTGCTGCAGGTGCGCGAGCCTCTCGGGCTCCTGCTCCGCGAGATCGTGGGACTGGGTCCAGTCCTCGTCGACGTTGTAGAGCTCCCAACGGTCGTCGTCGAGTCCGTGGTCCGATCCGAGCCACGGGTCCTTGTGCTTCGCGACGGCCGTCCACCCCTTGTGATAGATCGCGCGGTTGCCGACCATCTCGAAGTACTGCGTGATGTGTCGCTCATCCGCGTCCGCATCCGCGAACGTGTAGTTCATCGGCGTCCCCTCGTAGGGACGCTGGGTCACACCGTTCACGCTCGTCGGTTCGGGGATACCTGCCGCCTCGAGCACGGTCGGGGCGACATCGATGACATGCGAGAACTGATTGCGGATGCCGCCCTTCTCCACGCCGCCGTTCGGCCAGCTGACGATCGTGCCGTTGCGGGTGCCGCCCCAGTGGCTGGCGACCTGCTTCGTCCACTGATACGGGGTGTCCATCGCGTGTGCCCAGCCGACCGCGTAGTGGTTGTACGAGCTCGGCGTGCCGATGTCATCGATGTGATCGGCGACGTACTGCTCGGTCTCGATCTCGTTCATGTGGTTGATCGTGAAACCCTCGTTCGTCGTGCCGTGCATCGAACCCTCGGCGCTCGCGCCGTTGTCGCCGATGATCACGTAGACGAGCGTGTCGTCGAGGATGCCGAGCTCTTCGTACGCGTCGAGCAGGCGACCGACATGGTGGTCGGCGTAGGCGAGGAACCCGGCGTAGACCTCCATCTGCCGGGCCAGGGCCGGCTTGATCAGGTCACTCATCTCGTCCCACGCGGGAATGCCGGGGCTGCGCTCGGTGAGCACCGCGTCGGGGGGGATGACGCCGAGCTCGAGCTGACGGGCGAAGGTCTCCTTGCGGATCTCGTCCCAGCCCTGATCGAACTGGCCCTTGTACTTGTCGGCCCACTCCACGGGAACGTGGTGTGGAGCGTGCGTGGCACCGGGGGCGAAGTAGGTGAAGGCGGGCACATCGGGGGCCAGCATCTTCTGCTCTCTGGTCCACGCGATCGCCTTGTCGGTCATGTCGCCCATGAAGTGATAGCCGTCTTCGGGCGTGCCCCAGGGTTCGATGGGCGTCGTGTTCTCGTAGATCGCGGGGTACCACTGATTGGTCTCGCCGCCGATGAAGCCGTAGAAATACTCGAAGCCGTTGCCGGGGCTCGGCCAGCCGTCGAACGGGCCGATCGCGCTCGCCTGCCACACCGGCACCTCGTGGCACTTGCCAAACTGCGCCGTGTTGTAGCCGTTGAGCTTGAGCGTCTCCGCCAGCGGCGCGCAGCTGTTCGGTCGCAGCGAGCTGTATCCGGGCGCCGAAGTCGCGATCTCGGTGATGCCGCCCATCCCGACCGTGTGGTGATTGCGGCCACTGAGCAGGGCGGCTCGAGTGGGCGAGCACAGGGCGGTCGTGTGGAAGCGCGTGTACTTCAGCCCCGCGGCCGCGACGCGCTCGAAGTTCGGCGTGTGCACGGGGCCACCGAACGCGCTGGATGCGCCGAAGCCGGTGTCGTCGATGAGCACGACCAGCACGTTCGGTGCTCCCGCGGGCGGTCGCACCGGGGTGATCGGAGGGAACGCGGTATCGGGGTCGGTCGCGTCGTAGGTGACCGTGCCGGTGTACGCCAGGTCGGGGATCGGAAGGCTGGAACGCTGCAGATCGGACATGAAACTCCTACGGCTCTCGGCGACGGGGCACACGTCGCCTCTTGCGGCACAGCCTAAGGACGGCGGCGAGGAGCCCGGCGGCCGGATCACCCGGTGCGGGTGACCGGTGTCCGACGGCATCCCGCATAATCGAGGGTGTGACTGCGACAGCAACCCTCCCCTCCCTCGACGGCCGCCGCTTCCGGATGGTTTCGTCCACGACATCCGCGGTCGATCCCGAATCGCCCAGCATCTTCGAGTACTTCGAGCGCGACGGCGCGATCTGGGGCGGATACGAGGGAGACACGGTCACGTTCGGCAAGTTCGTCGGCACGCGCACCGGCGACACGATCTGGGTGTCTTTCGTGCACGTGCTCAAGGCCGACGGCACCGTGGTGACGGGGGATGGCGAGAGCGAGCTCGAGCTCACCGACGACGGCGGCATCCGCCTGGTCGAGCACTACGAGATGCACGGACTCCCGCAGCTCAGCGTGTGCGAGGAGATCGCGGCCTGACGCCGCGCCCCGCGTGCGCCGAGGGGGCCGGACCAGTGCGCTGAGGGGTCAAGACACGCCGAATCACGGCGTGGGGATGCGGCGTTTCTTGACCCCTCAGCGGGGGCTCAGCGCGGGGGCAGCGCGTCCCGTCCGGCGGTGGCCGGCGTCCAGCGCGTCATCCCGAGCGGGATCTCGGTGCTGCGCTCGGGCAGATCGGCCGGCAGCAGGTAGGGCCGGCGGATCACCTCGTCGAGCACGACGACGCTGACCACGGTCCGCACCTCCGGCAGTTGCGCGATGACCCCGGTGGAGAACTCGTGTACGCCGCTCACGTCGACGGCGCGGATCAGCAGCATCGCGTCGTGCTCTCCGGTGGTGATGGCGCACCACTCGACATCGGGCATCTCGAGCACTCGCTCGCGGAACGACGCCCAGGCCTGCGGCATCACCGTGACGAACACGAGTGCGCCGATCGAGAGTCCGGCCTTGGCCTGATCGACCCGGGCGCTGAAGCCCGTGATGACGCCGTCGTGCACCAGCGACTCGACCCGTGTGTACGCACTCGCGCGGGAGATGCCGACCTTGTCGGCGAGAGCGGCGATCGAGACGCGACCGTTATCACGCAGCACATCGAGGATTCTGTATGCCGTCTCGTCCAATGGGGCGGCACTTCGTCCAGAATGCTTCGACTGATCCGCATCCTTGCTGGACATATTGCTCCTCACGACCGACGTTCTGGACAGAGCGTGCGGGGACCACGCCCACTCGCTGGACACATCGTCGCATATGATGCGAATCTGAACCCCGGTCGTCCACATCGGTGGCGACTCACCCGAATGTACTCCTCGCCCCTGGAGGTCCTCATGTCGTCACGCCGTATCACGCCGGTCATCGCGCTCGGAGCGGTCGCGATCTTCGCGCTCGCCGGATGCTCGGGAGGGAACTCGGCCGGCAACGGTGACTCCGCCGGCTCCGACTCGCTCGTCATCGACACCGCGTTCTCGATCGAGACGGCCGACCCGGGGCACACCTACGACCCGACCGGCAACATGATCGCGAAGGCGCTGTACGAGACCCTCGTCGACTTCGAGGGCTCCGACGTCTCGACCCCGGTGCCCGGACTCGCCTCGTGGGAGCAGAACGACGAAGCGACCGAGTTCACGTTCACGCTCGAGGGTGACCGCGTCTTCTCCGACGGCTCGCCGATCGAGGCGAAGGACGTCGTCTTCTCGCTGCAGCGCATCCAGGGCATGGCCGACGCCAAGCCGAACTTCCTGCTCGGCGGCCTCACCATCACCGAGGTCGACGACAAGACGATCCAGATCACGTCGGAGACCCCGCTGCTCCAGCTGCCCGCGATCCTCGCGAACCCGGCGCTCGGCATCGTCAACTCCGACGTGGTGATCGAGAACGGCGGTACGACCGACGGCACCGACTCGGCGCAGAAGTTCCTCGACGGCGAGTCCGCGGGTTCCGGTCCCTTCGTCCTCGACACCCTCGACCTCAGCTCGCAGGTCGTGCTGACGAAGAGCGACGAGTACAACGGCGACGAGGAGGCGGCGTTCACGCGCGTCGTCGTCCGCAACGTCTCCGAGAGCGCCACGCAGCTCGCGAACCTCAAGGGTGGCGACTCGATGGTCGCCATGGACCTCAACGGCGACCAGGTCGCCGGCCTCGGTGACGGCGTCACGGTCGACTCGGTCCCCTCCGGGCAGACCATCTTCCTGCTGCTGAACCAGTCCGAGGCCGTCGCCGGTGAGCTGGCGAACGTCAAGATGTCCGAGGCGATCCGCTACGCGCTCGACTACGACGCGCTGCTCGAACTGGCCGGCGCCGGCTCCGTGCAGGCGACCGGCGTCATCCCGCCCGGATTCGAAGGCGCCCTGGAGTCCGGCGTGGATCAGGACCTGGACAAGGCCGAGGCGGCACTCGCCGAGGCCGGTTACACGGGTCAGACCCTTCAGCTGAAGTTCCCGAACGACTACCCGGTCGGCGGCGTGGAATTCACCCCGCTCGCCGAGCGCATCCAGGCGCAGCTCGAGGATGCCGGCATCACGGTGGAGCTGGCCCCCGCGCCCTTCGCGACCGAGCTCGACTCCTACGTCAACGGCACCGAGGGCTTCGGCCTGTGGTTCTGGGGTCCGGACTACGCGGACTCCGCGAACTTCCTGCCCTTCGCGCCCGGACTGAAGGTCGGACTCCGTGCCGGTTGGGCTGCTGAGGCCAACCCGGAGATCGCCGGAATCGCCGCGGGCGCCGCCGCAGCGACCGACCCCGAGCAGCGCACGGCCGCGTTCACCGAGTTCGCCGAGGCGATGCAGGCCGAGGGCCCGTTCGTCCCGCTGATCGTCCCGGGTCGCAACATCTCGTCGGCCGACAGCGTGAGCGGTGCGGTGTACAACTCCGTCTGGGAGATGGACATCGCCGAGATCACGCCCGCCGGCTGAACGGAAATCCCATGACGACAGTGGCGGTGCAGAGGCAGGCGCAGCGGCGCCGATCGCCTCTGGTCGGATACCTGCTGCGGCGGGCGGGCACGTCCCTGCTCCTGCTGGTGGGCGTGACGATCGTGACGTTCGCGCTCACCAACCTGGTGCCGGGAGACCCGGTCTCGGCGGCGCTCGGTGAGGGCGCCTCGCAGAACCCGGCGACGCGCGAGGCGTTCATCAAGGCGAACGGACTCGACCAGCCACTGTTCGTGCAGTACTTCATCTACATGGGGAACCTGCTGCGCGGGGACCTCGGCACGTCGCTGGTGACCGGACGCCCGGTCACCAGCGACCTCGCCACCGCGGTGCCCGCGACCATCGAGATCGCGATCGGCGCGATCATCGTCAGCCTCGCGGTCAGCATCGTGCTCGGCACCCTCGCCGCCTACCGTCGCGGCCTCGTCACCGACCAGGTCATCCGCGTCGTCACCCTGGTCGGGTTGAGCGTGCCGACCTTCTGGCTGGCGCTCGTCAGCTTCTACGTCTTCTTCCTCGAGCTGCGTATCGCCCCGGGATCCGGCCGCATCTCGCCGTCGATCACGCCGCCGCCGCGCGTGACGGGCCTCTACACGGTCGACTACCTCCTGAACGGCGACGCGGTCGGCTTCTTCGACGCCCTCGCGCACCTCGCGCTGCCGGTCATGGTGCTCTCGCTCGTGACGATCGGACTGCTCACCCGCTTCATCCGCACCTCGGTGCTCGAGGTCCTCGGCAGTGACTACGTGCGCGCCGCCCGGGCCAAGGGGCTCCCCGCCATGCGCGTGATCCTCGACTACGTGCTCCGCGGAGCCTCGCTGCCGATCCTCACCGTGGTGGGTGTCGCGTTCGGGGCCCTGCTCTCGGGCACGGTGCTCGTCGAGTCGGTGTTCGCCTGGCCGGGGCTCGGCACCTATGCCTACAACTCCGCCGCGAACCTCGACCTGCCCGGCATCATGGGCGTCGGTCTCGTGGTCGGCATGATCTACCTCCTCATCAACTTCATCGTCGACATCCTCTACGGCGTGCTCGACCCGAGAGTGAGGATCGCATGAGCCGCATCGCCGCCGCCACGCCCGCCGGCCGCTTCCGCTTCCGCTGGCCCCGCGCCTGGCGCACCCCGCTCGGCATCATCGGCACCGTCATCGCGGGCGCCTGGGTGATCGTGGCCTTCACCGCGCAGTGGTGGGTGCCGTATCCGCCGAACGCCCAGGTGCTGCCTCGCCTGCAGGCGCCGGGCATCGACACGCTGCTGGGCACCGACGGCAACGGCCGCGACATCTTCTCGCGTCTGATGACGGGTGCGACCGTGAGCCTGCCGCTCGCGCTCATGCTCGTGATCGCCGCGATGATCATCGGCACCGTCATCGGCGCCGTCGCCGGCTACTTCGGCGGCTGGGTCGATGAGACCCTGATGCGCATCACCGACCTGTTCATGGCGTTCCCGACCGTCATCCTCGCGATGGTGGTCGCGGCCTCGCTCGGCCCGTCACTGTTCAACGCGGTGATCGCGGCGATCGTGGTGTCGTGGCCCCAGTACTCCCGCGTCACCCGCAGCATCGTGCTGGGTCTGCGTGGACAGAACTACGTGATCGCCGGACGACTGCTCGGGCACTCGCCGGCCCGCACCCTGTTCGTCGACATCCTCCCGAACATCGCCGGGCCCGTGCTGGTGCTCGCGACGCTCGACATCGGTGCGGCGATCCTGCTCCTCTCCGGACTCTCCTTCCTCGGTCTCGGCGCACAGCCGCCGACTGCGGAGTGGGGGTCCATGATCTCGGGTGCGATGCAGAACTTCGACGCCTGGTGGCTCGGGGTGTTCCCCGGCCTCGCGATCCTCACGGTCGTGCTGGCGTTCAACTTCCTCGGAGATGCGATGCGCGATGTGCTCGACCCGACGGCCGAGATCACGCACGAGAAGGCCGCGGAGCACAAGGCGTCGGCGACGGGGGTGGCGGCATGACCTCCGTGCAGGGAGCCAGTGTGCTCAGCATCCGCGACCTGACCATCGACATCGGCCGTCCGCTCGTGAAGGGTGTCTCGCTCGAGCTCGAGGCCGGTCGCATCCATGGCCTCGCCGGCGAATCCGGATCGGGCAAGACGCTGACCTCGCTCGCCGTGCTGGGGTTGCTGCCCCGGCAGGCGAAGACCGGCGGATCGATCCTCCTCGGCGGCGAGGAACTCGTCGGCCTCAAGCGCCGCTCCCTCAACCGTGTGCGCGGCAAGCGCATCGCGATGGTGTTCCAGGATCCTTCCGCGTCGCTGCACCCGCAGCTGCCGGTCGGCCGCCAGCTCACCGACCACATGCGTGTGCACCTCGGGCTCAAGGGCGCGGCGGCACGAGAACGGGCGATCGAACTGCTCGAGACCGTGCAGGTGCCGAACCCCGCCGAGGCCCTCAAGCGCTACCCGCACCAGTTCTCCGGCGGACAGCGCCAGCGCATCGCCATCGCGTGCGCCTTGGCCTGCGACCCCGAGGTGCTGCTGGCCGATGAGCCGACAACGGCCCTCGACGTCACCGTGCAGGCCGGCATCCTGCAGCTGCTGCGCGACCTCGCGGTGGAGCGGAACCTCGCCGTGCTGCTCGTGACGCACGACCTCGGTGTGATGAGCGCGATCGCCGACCGGGTGGCCGTCATGAAGGACGGACGGGTGGTCGAGCTCGCCGATCGCGAGACGCTGTTCCTCGACCCGCAGCACGACTACACGCGGATGCTGCTCGCGGCTCTGCCGGGTTCGCGCATCGATGAGGCACCGGAAGGGCAGGCCGCAGATGAGTGAGGTCCGAGTCCTCGACGCGCAGGACGTGGTCGTGCGCTACCCCGGCAACCCGCCCGTGATCGCCGTGAACGGTGTGTCGATCAGCGTCGCCGCCGGGGAGACCGTCGCGCTCGTCGGTGAGTCCGGCAGCGGCAAGTCCAGCCTCGCCCGCGCCGTCGTCGGCATCGAGAAGACCGCCGGCGGAACGGTGCTCTTCCGCGATGAGCCCGTGGCACCGCTCGGCATCCGTCGTCGGCCCACCGCGATGACCGGCATCCAGATGGTGTTCCAGGATCCGGCGACGTCGCTGAACCCCCGCCGCCGAGTGGGCGACCAGATCGCCGACGGCATCGCGACCGCCCGTGCGCGCGGAGCCGAGGGATCGACCGTGGATGAGTGGCTCGAGCGCGTCGGCCTGCCGACGACCGTGAGCACTCGCTTCCCGCACCAGTTCTCGGGTGGGCAGAAGCAGCGCATCGCGATCGCCAGGGCGCTGGCCGCGCGGCCATCGCTCCTCGTCGCCGATGAGCCGATCTCGGCACTCGACGCCTCGACGCAGACGAGTGTGGCAGGCCTGATGCGTGACCTGGTCGCGGAGTCGGGAGCCGGGATGCTGTTCATCTCGCACGACCTCGCGGTGGTCCGCCGCATCGCCGACCGCACGTTCGTGATGTTCGGCGGGCGCGTGCTCGAGTCGGGGCCGACGGACCAGCTCTGGGCGGCGCCGCAGCATCCGTACACGCAGGCTCTGCTGGCGGCGATCCCGGAACCCGACGGTGCCGGCCGCATCCCCGCCGCGCCTTCGGTCGATGACCGCACGGTGTGGGCCGAGATCCCGCCGGTCATGTACTGAGCGCGTGACACGAAGGAGATCTCCCGACCTGAAGGACCGGATCGGGCACGAGCTCCTTCAAATCGCGCGATCTCCTTCATTCCGCGTGACCCGGAGTTCCGCGTGACCCGGAGTTCCGCGTGACCCGGAGCCTCGCGGGGATCCCCGAACGCACTGCGGGCCGAGGCGAATAGCCCCGGCCCGCAGCATCAGCTCCGCATCAGAGCGGTGCGACGATGTCCTGCTTCACGTCCCACTCGGTGATCTCCATCGCGACCTCGACCGACTGGCCGTCGAGCGAGGCGGTGCTGGTCGACGCGAGGTTGACGTAGTCCGCCGTGACCTCGAAGACGACGTCGACCGTGGTGCCCTGCTGGTCGATCGTGCCGGTCAGGAGGAAGACCTCCTCGCCCAGGCGCTCGCCGGTGCCGGTCACCGTGAACTCGCCGGTCATGGCCTCGGCGGCGGCAGCCGGGTCGAGCGACGTGACGTCGGCGGCGGCGGCGCTCAGCGCGGCGATGACCGGGTCGCTCGACTTCGGATCCGCGACCTGCCACTCGCTCGTCGCGGACTTCACCCAGACGTCGTCGCCGATGGCGACCAGCGAGCCGGCCGGAGAGATCGACTCGAGGGCCTTCTCAGACGGGTTGAACTTCGCCGTCGACTCGATGCCCATGACATTGGTCTTCGCCGCGTATCCGGCGGTGTCCGACATGGCGTCGGCGATGCAGGCGCCCAGCGCCTTGCCGTCGACGGTCGCGTCCACCTTCAGCTCAGGGCACTCCGTCGCCGGAGCCTCGGCCTCCTGCGAAGCACCGCTGCTGGGCTTCGACTCAGCCGGCTTGTCCGATCCGCCCGACGAGCATCCGGTGAGCAGCACGGCGGCGGCGAGAATCACGCCGACCCCCCATTTGTTGACGCGCATTGGCGTCCCCCCTCTGGTCGAGTGCCTGATGACCGTCACCGGGCACGCCCTCCAGCATGCCAAGGGTGGGCGCCGACCCGTGCGGGCGACACGGAGGAATCTCCGCTAGACTGTCGAGGTTGTCTGCTTTCCGGCGTCCATTCGGGATTCCTGGGGCGGGCACGTGCACACACCCTCCTGCTCCCGGGAAAGTCCCGAGAGCCGTTCTAGTCCGAAGGAGGTGGGTAAGTGACGCACCAGTACGAACTCATGGTCATTCTGACTCCCGAGATCGACGAGCGCCAGGTCGCACCTACGCTCGACAAGTTCCTGAAGGTCATCACCAACGATGGTGGCTCGATTGACAAGGTCGACATCTGGGGTAAGCGCCGTCTGGCCTACGAGATCCAGAAGAAGAACGAAGGCATCTACGCCGTCGTCAACTTCACCGCTACCAGCGAGGCCACGCAGGAGCTCGACCGTCAGCTGAAGCTGAACGAGCAGATCATGCGCACCAAGGTCCTCCGCTCGGAAGAGGCTCAGGCGATGGTCGCTTCGGAGGCCAAGCGCTCCGAAGAGAAGGCTGCTCGCAAGGCCGCCAAGGCTGCGAAGGCCTGACGTCCATGGCCGGCGAAACCGTCATCACCGTTGTGGGAAACCTCACGGCCGACCCCGAGCTGCGCTACACGCAGAACGGGCTGCCGGTGGCGAACTTCACCATCGCTTCGACGCCTCGGAACTTCGACCGTGCCGCGAATGAGTGGAAGGACGGCGATGCGCTGTTCCTCCGTGCATCCGTCTGGCGCGAGTTCGCCGAGCACGTGGCGGGTTCGCTGACGAAGGGCATGCGCGTCATCGCGCAGGGCCGTCTGCGTCAGCGCTCCTACCAGGACCGCGAGGGCAACCAGCGCACCGCGATCGAGCTGGAGGTCGACGAGATCGGCCCCTCGCTCCGGTACGCGACCGCGCAGGTCACCCGTGCGGCCTCGACCGGCGGTGCCGGCGGTGCCGGTGGCGGCGGACAGGCTCGTCCCGCGCAGCAGCAGGTGTCGGAAGAGCCGTGGTCGACCCCCGGTTCCTCGACGAGCGCAGACGCCTGGAGCACTCCGGGCAGCTTCGGCGACGACACCCCGTTCTGAACAACTTCTGGATCCGGCCGCCGAGCTCGTCTCGGAAACCGGCATCCGCTCATCACTAAGGAAAAACAATGGCTGGAAAGTCGAGCGGCGACCGCCGCAAGCCGCGGAAGGGTGGCAAGCCCACCGCTCCCGCGAAGTCCATCCGGGTCGGTGTCATCGATTACAAGGATGTCGCCACCCTTCGCAAGTTCGTCTCGGAGCGCGGCAAGATCCGTGCCCGTCGTATCACCGGTGTCTCGGTGCAGGAGCAGCGTCTGATCGCCACGGCGATCAAGAACGCGCGCGAAATGGCGCTCCTGCCCTACGCTGGCGCCGGCCGGTAAGGGGTATCGAGATGGCAAAGCTGATTCTCACGAACGAGGTCGCCGGGCTGGGTAGCGCCGGTGACGTTGTCGAGGTCAAGAACGGGTACGCCCGGAACTTCCTCATCCCGCAGGGCTTCGCTACGGCGTGGACCCGTGGTGGCGAAAAGCAGGTCGCTTCGATCCAGGCCGCGCGTCAGGCACGCGCGATCCACGATCGTGACGACGCTGTCGCGCTGAAGAACGCTCTCGAGGGCACCAAGGTGCGTCTCGCGGTCAAGGCCGGCAAGGAGGGTCGTCTCTTCGGCTCCGTCAAGACCGACCACGTCGCGGATGCTGTCGCAGCCGCCGGCCTGGGTTCGATCGACAAGCGCAAGGTGCACATCCCGTCGCCCATCAAGGTGACCGGTGACCACGAGGCGACCGTGCGTCTGCACGAAGACGTCACCGCAGTCATCACGCTGCAGGTCGTCGCCGCCAAGTAAGGCACTTCCCGGAACGCCCCCTGTCCTTCGGGACAGGGGGCGTTCTGTGTGTGCCGGGGTGTGTTTCGGCGGTCCCGGCGGTCCCGACATCCGGTGCGGGCAGTGAACGGTGTGGCAACGAGGCGGCGGTCGGCGTTCGTGTCGTGTGCTGTCGCATCTCATTGGCCAAAGGTCTTAGACCAGTCGCGACAAAGTCTGGTCGAAGGTTCTCAGCCTTTCGGCGTAATGAGTTTGCCTCCTACGCCGTCTCTCCAGTGTGAGGGTGGTTCGGCCGAAAGGGGGCCGGGCAGCAGGAGGGTGAGGGAATCGTGAAGGATCGAAGTCGCGTGGATCGGCTGTTCGAAGAGCTGGAGGCCGAGTCCGGTACCAGTGTGGAGCGTCTCGCCGACCGGGTGTCGGCGCTGACTCGCATGGACATCGAGATCGACGTCCTCGACGATGCGGAGTGGACCGCGGTCGCGCCGTTCGTGCTCGCCGAGGGCGATCGCGTGCGGATACCGGTCCGCGGTTCCGACCCGCGCTGGTTCCGATTGCATGCCGTGACCCATGAGCTCGCGCACGTGCTCTGCGGGCACTCGCGGTGCGAGACCCTGCCGATGGCCTTCGACCATCTGAAGAATCCGGCTCGCTCTCGCGCGCTCGCCGGAGCCGGGGGTGTGTCGGCTGCGGCCTCTCCTGAGATCTCTGCGGCAGAGGCGGAAGCGGAGGCCGAGGCGGAAGAGCTTTCACTGCGTCTGAGCGCGTTCGTCCACGCGCCGAGTCTGGCTCACGCCTAGGCGCTCATGCGGCGGGCCCGGCCCGGCGGCGTCGGCGACCGTCGCGGGTCCGTCACTTCGTCAGCGCGTCGGATGCCCCGAATAGACTGGCGCTTCCGGCGCGCAGCGGCTCCGGGGGAGGGGACGCCATGGGGAAGCGCAAGACGCCGGAGCAGTTGGCGGATGAGGAGCGGCGTTACCGGCTGGCTCGCGGCGCACACACTCCGGAGGAATTCGCCCAGCTCGTCGACGACCCGAATCAGGGGATCCGTGCCGCCGCCGCCCATAATCCGGATGCCGATGCGCACGCTCTGGCCCGCTTCGCCACGGACCGGTTCTGGGGTGTGCGGATCGAGGTGGCCCATCACTCCAATGCCACCCGTGAGCTCGTGCTCGGCCTGCTCGAGGCCGACCCGCGCAAGCGCGGCGTGGTGCATCATGCCGCCCGTGAGCGCCTGAGCGCTGAGGGCGTCGCCTTCGATGGCGAGGGCCTGCCCGTCGTCGACTGAGTTCGCGGCGCTACACCTGTCGGGAGTTTCCTCCGTGTGAGGAGCCGGGACGGCGTGTTCTCCCGACATCCGTCCGAACTCCCGACAGGCGGCCGGGGATTCCGCATCTTTGCGGCATGAAGCGCTGTTCTCCGAGCGAACTGCGGTGGGTAGGGCGCGACGGATGCCCCGTGGTGGGGTCCACGGGGCATCCGCCCTTGTCGCGCCGGCGTCGAGCGACGAGCGGGGGACCCGTCGGCATGGGGATGGACACCGTGCGCACCGGCGATGCGGGGTCTCCTCCCCCGAGGACGACCGCACCGCCGGCGTCTTCGCTACGCCGTCATCCGGCGACGGCGCAGGAGTCCGGCGCCTGCGAGGAGGAGCAGGGCAGCGCCGAGGGCGATCAGTCCTTCGGTCGGAGCGCCGCCGGTCATGGCGAGCCCTTCCGCCTGGCCGGTCGTCGCCGCGCCAGAGGCTGTCGCGGCACCGGTCGACGTGCCCGGGTCTGTTCCGGGGTCGGTGCCGGGGTCGGTTCCGGGGTCGGTTCCGGGGTCGGTACCCGGGTCGGTTCCGGGGTCAGTGCCCGGGTCCGTTCCGGGGTCAGTCCCCGGGTCCGTTCCGGGACCGGGGTTGGTCACCGTCGCCTCGCCGACCACCGAGATGGCGTTCCCGCCGATCGTGATCGGCAGCGTCACCGGCAGCCCCAGCTGGGTGCCGCCGAGGATGCCGTCGGTTCCCGTGGTGGTGTTGCCTCCGGTGGTGGGTGCGGTGGGTGCGGCGGTGGTTCCGCCGTTGCCGGTGACGGTGGCGTCGTCGAGGGCGGAGATCGCGTTGCCGGTCACGGCCACGGGGGCGGTGACGGGTGCGGTGATCTGGGTGCCCCCGAGGATGCCGTCATCGCCGGTGGTGGTGTTGCCGCCGGTGGCGGGTGCGGTGGGTGCCGGGGTGCCGGCCGCGCCGGATCCGGTTGCCGCGCTGTCGCCGAGCAGGGAGATCGCGTTGCCCGACACCGTCACCGGTGCCGTCACGGGTGCGATCGCCTGCGTGCCGCCGAGGATGGCGTCATCGCCGGAGGTTTCCCCCGTCGTGGCGGGGGCGGACGTGCCCCCGGTGCCGGCCGTGCCGGATCCGGCCGAGCTCGTGTCACCGAGCAGCGAGATCGCGTTGCCCGACACCGTCACCGGTGCCGTCACGGGCGCGACCACCTGAGTGCCGCTGCCGATCCCGTCGTCACCGGACGTCGTGCCCGATGCCGCCGGAGCAGAGGATGCCGGTGCTGCGGCTCCCTCTCCACTCGGTGCAGCGCTCTCAGAGTCGCCGAGCAGCGACACGGCGTTGTCCGTGACGGTGATCGGTGCATTGACCGCGAGCAGTGCCTGCGTGCCCGAGAGCACGCCGTCCACGCCGTTCGTGGTCACGAAAGGTGCCCCGGCCGGGGTCTCGGCCTGGGGAGCCGAGTTCTGGGGAGTTGCGGCCGGGGCACTGGTCGATGAGCTGTCGTCGAGCACGCTCACCGCGTTGCCCGACACGGTGACGGGCACGTTCACGGTCACCACTGCCTGGGTGCCGGATGCCGTGCCCGAGGACCCACTGGTCTCCGCAGCGGGTGCGGGGGCCGGGGCGGGCGCTGGTGCAGGTGCCGGTGCCGGTGCGGGTGCTGGTGCGGGTGCTGGTGCGGGCGCCGCGACGACGTCGCCGAGCACGGAGATCGCATTGCCGACCGCCGAGATCGGTGCCGAGATCGCTGTCTCCACCTGCGTGCCGGAGAGCAGTCCGTCGTCTCCGGATGTCTCGGCCGCATTGGCGGCCGTCGCACCTAGGAGCGTGATGCCCCCGGCGATGAGCGTGCCCCACAGGGCTCGCTTGAGGTAAGTGCGCATGATCGTTTCTCCTGACTGGATGGATCGTCTGATGGGTGCGCGCGATCAGAGTGCGCGCGCAGCACGGCATCTGTCGTCCCCGGGGGAACGACGTGACGGTCCGTCAGTCAGGAGAGACGTCGGTGTCGGCGACCGGCGACGAAGGAAGCACGTCGTCGGCTGCGCCGGATGTCCGCTCGCCAGCACGGAGCGGAGCAGGGTCCACATCGCTGAGGCGCGCGTGGGCAGGGCTGGACCCTCCGCCGGGGCCGGCGGAGGAAGAAGCGGGTACGGGGGTGCCCGGCGGACTCCCGGACGGAGCGCCCGCGGGCGCGGTCGCAGCGTCTTCCGTGGCCGGGGCGGACTCGTGCGAGACGAGGTCCGCGACCGAGAACGACACGGCGGATGCGCGCGCGGATGCGGCGACCGAACCGCCGAGGATCGGTGCGGAAGTCGCCTGCGTCGCGGAGACGGCGGCGACGGTCGCCGGAGGAACCGGGGGATCGACGACACCGGTACCCGGGGTCGGATCGGGTGTCGTCGGATCGAGCGCCTCGAGCACGGGCGGCACGGTCCCGTTCGTCACCTCTCCGAGGAGAGCCGTCGTGTCGTCGACCGTTCCGACCACATCGCGTACCGCGGTGACCACGCCGAGGTCGGACACGAGTCCGCCGACGACGGGGACGCCCGCGACGGTGTCGAGGATCGGGTCGGTGATCTGCGCGACCGGCGAATCCGTCAGAACCTCGGTGACCGGGGCGACGACCGCGTCGACCGTCTCGGTGACGGCGTGCACGACCGGCGCGGTCGCAGGACCCACGACCGGGGTCTTGTCGACCGTCTTCGTCACGGTCTCGACGACGGCGGGAACGGCCTGCTGCACGGGGGCCACGACCTTCGTGACGACCGGTGCGACGACCTTCGAGACGACGGGGGTCACCGGGGCGGTGACGGCCGACACGGTTTCGCTGACGATCGAGGTGAGCCCGTCGAGCGGGCCGTCCTGCTGCTCATCCGCGTGGGCGGATCCGCCCCCGAAGAAGAGGGTGAGTGTCGCCCAGGCGAGCGCTCCGACGGCGCCCCAGAGGACCACGGCAGGAACGCCGCGTCGGGTGGCCGGAACGTCCACGTCGACCTCCCCCTCCGAAGGCAACGTACCTCGACGCAGGTGCATCGATTGCGGGCGACGATACTCGCGAGCAGACCGTCTGTCTAGGGGGTTTTGCGCGCGTTTCCGGGGATGTCCGGTTGTGACGCGCCCGGTGAAATCTCGGCTTGACTTTCCCCAGGTTCTACACATCCCCCTCCCGAGAGGGGCAACCTTCAATGCGCGATTTAAACTGATTCCCATCCACAGGCTGGGGAAACAGCTAAACCCTGGTCAGGACAAAGAAAAAAGTTTGAACTCGCACCCATCCACGGGGTTATCCACACCCGTTGTGCACAGACACTCCGACTTTGTCCGCACGCTTTCCACATGGTTATCCACAGGCCGTGTTGCATGTGGAAACAGTCGCTCGTAGCGTGGGCGAGCGACCGAATGTCGGAGGCACCTGTTTCGCTGTGCGAAGCGGCAATTCTTGGCCGAGAGCCACGCGGCCCGCCGTCGGAACGCCTCATCAGAACATCGCATCGGAAACGTCGCATCGAAGGGAAGACTGTGTCGATCGCCGACATCTCAGAGGAGCGGATGGGCGCGAAGCGCGCGCCCGAGCGTACCCCTCCTCACGACCTTCTCGCCGAGCAGAGCGCGCTGGGCGGAATGCTCCTCTCGAAGGATGCCGTCGCCGACGTGATCGAGACGCTCAAGGGCGCCGACTTCTACATCCCGAAGCACGAGCTCATCTTCGAGGCGATCCTCTCGCTCTACTCGCACGGCGAGCCGACCGACGTCGTCGCCGTCACCGACGAGCTCATCAAGACCGGCGAGCTGGGTCGCGCCGGCGGCGCCGACTACCTGCACACCCTCACCTCGATCGTCCCGACCGCGGCCAACGCCGGGTACTACGCGGGCATCGTCTCGGAGCGCGCCATCCTCCGCCGCCTCGTCGACGCCGGCACGCGCATCGTGCAGCTCGGCTACGCGGGTGAGGGCGACGCGACCGACATCGTCAACAACGCGCAGGCCGAGATCTACTCGATCACCGGATCCGAGACCGCCGAAGACTACGTCCCGCTGCAGATCGCCGTCGACGCGGCGCTCGAAGAGATCGAGGCCGCCAGCGGTCGCGACGGCTCGATGACGGGTGTCCCCACCGGCTTCCGGGAGCTCGACGAGCTCACCAACGGCCTCCACGGTGGGCAGATGATCGTCGTCGCTGCGCGTCCCGCCATGGGTAAGTCGACCCTCGCGCTCGACTTCGCGCGGTCGGCCTCCATCGGCCACAACATCCCCTCGGTCTTCTTCTCGCTCGAGATGGGCAAGAGCGAGATCGCGATGCGTCTGCTCAGCGCCGAGGGCCAGATCCCGCTGCAGAACATGCGCAAGGGAAACCTCGACCCCCGCGACTGGACGACCGTCGCCGCGACCCGAGGCCGCATCAACGACGCGCCGCTCTACATCGACGACAGCCCCAACATGACGCTGGTCGAGATCCGCGCGAAGTGCCGTCGACTCAAGCAGCGCGAGGGCCTGCGCATGGTCATCATCGACTACCTGCAGCTGATGACCTCGGGCAAGCGTGTCGAGTCGCGTCAGCAGGAGGTCTCGGAGTTCTCGCGAAGCCTCAAGCTCATCGCCAAGGAGCTACAGGTTCCGGTCATCGCCCTGTCGCAACTGAACCGTGGTCCCGAGCAGCGCACCGACAAGAAGCCCGCGATCAGCGACCTGCGTGAGTCCGGCTCGATCGAGCAGGACGCCGACATGGTCATCCTGCTGCACCGCGACTCGGTGTACGACAAGGACGTGCGTCCCGGCGAGGCCGACCTGATCGTCGCCAAGCACCGTAACGGACCGACCGCCACGATCACCGTCGCGTTCCAGGGCCACTACTCGCGCTTCATGGACATGGCCCCGGGCGGCGACTTCAACTGACGTGGGGCGGCGGGAGCGCGCCTCCATGCGTCCCGCTTGAGGCGTGAACTCGAGGGCCCGGGTTTGACCGTTGCGGGGCGCCGCCGCGATCATGAGGGTTCACGCGCCGACGGTGGCGCACGGGTGAGGAGCGGAATATGCAGCGTGGGTCGAACCTCCCTGCTGTGGGCGTCTACAACCAGGCGCTCGTCTTCGACCTCATCCGTCGGTCGGAGGAGGGGCTCAGCCGCAGCGAGCTCGCCGAACGCACGGGGTTGTCGACGCAGACGCTCAGCAATGTCACTCGCCGACTCGCTAACGAGGGGCTGATCGAAGAGACCGGGAAGGTCATCTCGGGGCCGGGAAAGCCCCGGACGCTCCTCGCGCTGCGGTCGGATTCGCGCTACGCGGTCGGGGTGCATCTCGACCCGGCCGTCGACACCGTCGTGGTCGTCGATGCCGCCGGCGCTGTCGTCGCTCGGACCGAGCAGACCCCCGGAGGCGCTGATGCGTCGCCGGATGAACTCGTGGACCGCCTCGGAGACAGCCTCCGATCGCTCATCGTCGAGGCGCGCCTTCCTGTCGAGCGCGTGCTCGGGATCGGTGTGGCGGCGCCGGGACCGTTCGACCGCGACGCGGGTCGCCTGCTGAATCCGCCGCTCCTCCCCGCCTGGCACAACGTGTCGGTGCGCACGGAGCTGGAAAGGGTCAGCGGGCTGCCGACGCTGCTCGAGAAAGACGTCGTGGCGACGGTCGTCGGGGAGCAGTGGTTCGATGCAGGGCAAGAGCTCGCCGACGCGATGTTCCTCTACTACGGTGCCGGACTCGGCCTCGGGCTCTCCGTCTCGGGGGCGCCGGTGCACGGCAGGACGGGTAACGCCGGCAATATCGCGCACATCGTCGTCGACCCGGAGGGTCCGCTCTGCACCTGCGGATCGCGCGGCTGCATCGGAGTGATCATGGAGCCGCGAATACTCCTGGCCCAGGCGGAGCGGACGACTCCGCCGAGCGGCACGGGAGATGCGCGGATGCAGCTCGAGCTGCTGTCTTCTTTGGCCGCCGCCGGAGACAAGGGGGTGCTTGCCGCCCTGGAGAGCGCGGGGAGGCACCTCGCAACGGCGATCGTCGAGGTGAACAACCTCCTCGATCTCGGCATCGTCGTCCTGGGGGGCCCCGCGTGGTCGAGGCTCGGTGAACGGCTTCTCCCGGCGCTGGATCACTGGGTGCACACCACCGCGGTCAGCACGTCCACAGCACCCGTGCAGCTGCGCCCCTCGCAGATGGGAGCGGACGCGGCCGCCGTGGGGGCCGCGTGCCTCGTGCTCGACGACGCGCTCACGGCGCGGCCGTCGCGGCTCATGATCAGCCGCTGACCGCGGTCTGCCGTCATCCCGAACGGCATAGCGTTCCGTGACGGAACTGTTACGAGGCCCTGTCTCCCCAGTTATCCCATTTGATAGGGTTATCCGTCTGAGGCCTCAACAGCGAGGTCCGCATGCAAAGGAGCAAGCAGATGCGAACGAAGCCCTTCGCCGCCATCGGCGCGATCGCGGTCGGCGCAGTCGTCCTCTCGGGATGCGGTGCGTCCGGGGACGCGGAGACGTCCGACAGCGGAGACCGCACCATCACCGTCGCGTACCAGATGACGTCGGCGTTCCACCAGCTCGACGACCTCTTCCAGAAGGTCAAACCCGAGTTCGAGGCCGCGAACCCCGGTGTGACGGTCAAGCTCCAGCCGATCGAGTCCGAGGACGAGTACTTCACCAAGCTCGCCCTGATGAACGGCTCGCCCGACACGGCACCCGACGTGATCTACGAGGACACCTTCCAGCTGCGCTCCGACGCCGCTGCCGGCTACCTGCTCCCGATCGACGACTACCTCGCCGACTGGGATGACTGGGACCAGTTCTACGACGCAGCGAAGGAGGCCGGACTCGGTGGAGACGGCAGCACCTACGGCATCTCGATGGGCACAGACACCCGCGCGATCTACTACAACAAGGAGATATTCGCGGCGGCCGGGCTCCCCACCGACTGGCAGCCCACGTCGTGGCAGGACATCCTCGACGCTGCCGAAGCGGTGAAGGCGTACGACGCCGACCTGATCCCGTTGAACATCTACGGCAGCAAGAGCGCCGGTGAGCAGACGTCGATGCAGGGTCTGGAGATGCTTCTCTACGGCACCGAGTCCACCCTGTACGACGCCGACTCCGACAAGTGGGCGGTGGGCTCCGAGGGCCTCACCGACGCTTTCGGCTTCTACGACACGCTCTACAAGAACGATCTGGCGACTCCGCTCGATCTCGCCCTCGACTCGACCATCGGCAGCCGCGTCTCCACCGAGCTGCTCCCCGAGGGGAAGCTCGCCATGGCCATCGACGGTTCCTGGCTCCCGGGCGGCTGGATCAGCGGTGAAAGCGCCTGGGACGGCTGGGAAGACACGATCGGTCTCGCCAAGATGCCGACGCAGGACGGCGGCGACCCCGGCTACACCTCGATGTCCGGGGGCTGGACCCTCGCGGTCGGCTCTCAGACCAAGCACCCGCAGACGTCCTTCGACTTCATCGCGATGGCGCTGAACCAGGAGAACTCCCTCAAGTACGACACCGAGAACAGTCAGATCGCCGTCCGCGAAGACGTCGCGACCGACGATGCGTACCTCTCGTACAACCCGACCTTCGCGTTCTTCTCCGACCTCGTGCAGTACACGCACTTCCGTCCGACCACGCCGGACTACTCGCAGATCACCAGCGCGCTTCAGCAGGCCACCGAATCGGTGATCACCGGAGAAGCGAGCCCGGAGGATGCCGCCAAGACCTACGACGATGCGCTCACCCAGATCGTCGGTGCGGACAACGTCGAGTAGGAATCCCGCAGTGACCTCCGCTTCCGCAACGCACAGCCCGGCCCCGGTGCCCACCGGGGCCGGGCGGCGCGCCCCTCTCCGCGAGCTGATACGCTCCGTCCCGCTGCTGCCCGCCGTGGTGCTGCTGGTCGTGTTCCTGCTCGGGCCGATCATCTACGCCATCTGGGGATCGTTGACCAACCGCGCCCTCACGGGCTACCGGGCGGCGCAGCCCGAGTTCGTCGGACTCGACAACTACGTCTCGCTGTTCACCGACCCGAACTTCTGGACGGCGCTGGTCCTCACGGTCATCTTCGTGCTGTTCTCCGCGATCATCGGCCAGAACGTGCTGGGCCTCGGCGTCGCCGCGCTCATGCGCATCGGTTCGAAGTCGGTCAACAGCGTGGTCGGCGCACTCGTCGTCGTCGCTTGGGTGATGCCCGAGATCGTCGCCGCCTTCGCCCTCTACGCGTACTTCTCGAAGGACGGCACGCTCAATGCGCTGCTCGAGGCCATCGGCATCCCTGCGGTGAGCTGGCTCATCGAGTACCCGATGTTCGCCGTCATCCTCGCCAACGTCTGGCGCGGCACGGCGTTCTCGATGCTGGTCTACGGAGCCGCCCTCAACGAGGTGCCGCCCGAGGTGATGGAGGCGGCACAGATCGACGGTGCGAACGCCGCCCAGCGCTTCTTCCTCATCACCATCCCGATGATCCGCCGCTCGATCTCGACGAACCTGATGCTCACCACCTTGCAGACGCTCGGCACCTTCGGTCTGATCTGGGTGATGACCAAGGGAGGGCCGGGCGTCTCGAGTTCGACACTCCCTGTCCTCGCCTATCAGGAGGCCTTCCAGTACTCCCAGATCGGCTACGGCACGGCGATCGCCGCGGTGACCCTCGTGCTCGGCGCGATCTTCGCGATCTTCTACATCCGCATCCTCAAGCCGGAGGTCGACTGATGACTGCCACGGAAGCAATCGTCCGCCCCGCCGCGCGGCGTGGTCAGCGGATCTCCGTCGCGACGCCGGCGAAGCGTCGCTCCGCGTGGCTCGCCAACACCGTCCTGATCGCGATCGGGGTCGTGTTCCTGGTGCCGATCGCGTGGATCGTGTTCTCCTCGGTGTCTCCGTCGGCCACGGTGTCGATCTCGGTGCCGGAGAGTCTCACGTTCGACAACTTCGTCTCGGTGTTCGACTGGTCGATGACGCTGCTGCCGTTGTGGAACTCGGCGCTGATCTCGTTCGGAACCGCCTTCATCACCGTCGTCGTCGGCGTGCTCGCCGCGTATCCGCTCTCCCGGCACAACTCGCGGTTCCAGCGCGGTTTCATGTACTCGGTCCTGTTCGGCTCCTGCCTGCCGATCACGGCCATGATGGTGCCGGTCTACGCGCTCTTCGTGCAGTTGAAGATGCTCGATTCGCAGGTCAGCGTGATCCTGTTCATGGCCGCCACATCATTGCCCATGGCCATCTGGATGCTGAAGAACTTCATGGACTCGGTGCCGGTCTCCCTCGAGGAGGCCGCATGGGTCGACGGCGCCTCCGCCATGCGGGCGCTGTGGACCATCGTCCTGCCGCTCATGCGCCCCGGTATCAGCGTCGTCTTCATCTTCGTGTTCACGCAGGCGTGGGGGAACTTCTTCGTCCCGTTCGTCCTGCTGTTCAGTTCGGAGAAGATGCCGGCGGCCGTCGCGATCTTCACCTTCTTCGGCAACCACGGCGCCGTCGCCTACGGGCAGCTCGCCGCGTTCGCCACGTTGTACTCCGTGCCGATCCTCGTCCTGTACCTGCTCGTGCAGCGTCTCTCCGGCAGCAGCTTCGCGCTGGCCGGCGGCGTCAAGGGCTGATCCTCGCCTCCTCGCACAATCTCCTCGATCCAGAAAGCACCACACATGCATGACCGCACCGCGCTCATCGAGATGCGCATCGACCGATTCATCCGCGAGCGCCTCCGTCCGGCACGTCACCGCCTGAGCCACCCGCTCGAGGTACGCGCGTGGGAGGTGCCGGGGGAGCCGGTGCCCTTCGCGGATGCCGTTCAGGCGGACTACCTCCCCACCGCGGTCGGCGCTCCGTGGGGGCGCCCCTGGGGCACGACGTGGTTCCGTGTGAGTGGGGAGGTCCCGGCCGAATGGCGCACGGCATCCGGCGAACTTCCTGACGGCACCAGGGCAGAGCTCGTCGTGGACCTCGGGTTCACGGCAGGACAGAGCGGTTTCCAGGCCGAGGCTCTCGTGTGGGGCCTCGACGGAACTCCGATCAAGGGCATCTCGCCGTTCAACAACGCTGTCGCGGCGGCGGTGAAGTCGGACGGCCGCATCGACGTGCTGCTCGAGGCGGCGTCCAATCCCGACGTGGGTAGCATCTTCACTTTCGACCCGACCGCGCTCGGCGACCCCGAGACCGCCGGTGCCGATCCGATCTACGTACTCCGCGTGGTCGACGTGGCCCTGCGCGACCTGACCGTCGAGTCACTGCTCGACGACACCGTGATCCTGCGGGGGCTCCTCGGTGAGCTGGATGCTTCGTCGCCGCGGCGGGCGGAGATCGTGCAGGCGCTGGATCGGATGATCGACCTCGTGGACCCGCATGACGTCGCGGGCACGGCGGCAGCGGGCCGTGAGGCGCTCCGAGAGGTGCTGGCGAGTCCCGCCCATGCCAGCGCGCACGTGCTGCATGCCGTCGGGCACGCGCACATCGATTCGGCCTGGCTGTGGCCGGTGCGCGAGACGGCTCGCAAGGTGTCGCGGACGTTCTCGAACGTGCTCTCGCTGATGGACGAGAACCCCGGCGTCGTGTTCGCCAGTTCGTCGGCACAGCAGTTCGCCTGGATCAAGGAGCGCTATCCGGAGATCTGGGAGCGGCTGGTCGAGCGCGTGCGCGAGGGCCGCTTCGTTCCGGTCGGCGGCATGTGGGTCGAGTCCGACACGAACATGGTCGGCTCCGAAGCCCTCGCCCGCCAGTTCGTCGAGGGCAAGGGCTTCTTCCTCCGCGAGTTCGGGATCGACACCCCCGAGGTCTGGCTGCCCGACTCCTTCGGCTACAGCGGCGCCCTTCCGCAGATCATCAAGGCCTCGGGATCGAAGTGGTTCCTCACGCAGAAGATCTCCTGGAACGAGACGAACCGGATGCCGCACCACACGTTCCTCTGGGAGGGCCTCGACGGAACGCGCGTGTTCACGCACTTCCCTCCGGTGGACAAGTACAACTCGGACGCCTCGCAGGCCGATCTCGCGCATGCGCAGCGGAACTTCCAGGACAAGGGCAGAGCCCGTGTCTCGCTGCTGCCGTACGGTTACGGCGACGGCGGAGGCGGACCGACCCGGGAGATGGCTGCGCAGGTCGCGCGCGCGGGGTCGTTGGAAGGGTCGCCGGTCGCCCGGCATTCCACGCCACGGGCGTTCTTCGAGCAGGCCGAGTCCGAGTACCCGTCGCCCGAGGTGTGGAGCGGCGAGCTGTATCTCGAGTTCCACCGCGGCACGTACACGAGTCAGCTGCGCACCAAGCAGGGCAACCGTCGCAGCGAGCACCTGCTCCGCGAGGCCGAGCTCTGGGCGGCGACGGCGTCTGTCCGAACCGGACGCGCCTACCCGACCGAGCAGCTCAAACGCCTCTGGCAGCTCGTCCTCCTCCAGCAGTTCCACGACATCCTGCCCGGAACGTCGATCGCCTGGGTGCACCAGGATGCCGAGCGCAACTACGCGGCGATCGCCGTGGAGCTCGAGCAGATCATCGCCGATTCGCTGCGTGCGCTGGTCGGCGAGGGCACGCGCAGCCTCGTGGCCAACGCGGCCCCGCACGGGCATGCCTCGGTCGGCGCGCTGGCGATCGGCGAGGCGGATGCGGTCGCACCGGTCACGCCGGTCGCGGCGGACGGCGGGTTTGTGCTCGACAACGGGCTCGTGCGTGCGACGATCGACGCCCGGGGGGTGCTGACGTCGATCATCGACCTGGCGAGCGGCCGCGAGGTCGTGCCGGAAGGTCAGAACGCCGGCGTCTTCCAGTTGCACCGGGACACCCCGACGCAGTGGGATGCCTGGGACATCGACGAGCACTACCGCCGCAACGTCACCGACCTCCTCGAGGCGGACGGCATCGAGATCGTCGACGGCGCCGTGGTGATCTCGCGTTCCTTCGGCGCGTCGACGCTGGTGCACAGCATCCGTCTCGACGAGGGGTCGCGAACCCTGAAGCTGGCTGTCGACATCGACTGGCACGAGCAGCAGAAGCTGCTCAAGCTCAGCGTCCCCGTCGACGTGCACACCGACCACGCCGCCTCCGAGATCCAGTTCGGGCACATCGTGCGTCCGACCCACACCAATACCTCGTGGGATGCCGCGCGCTTCGAGACCGTGGCGCACCGGTGGGTCAGAGTGGGCGAGAGCGACTTCGGTGTCGCGGTCACCAACGACTCCACCTACGGTCACGACATCACCCGGCATCCGCGTGAGACGGGCGGCACGTACTCGACCGTGCGGCTCTCGCTCGTCAGGGCTGCGCTGTTCCCCGACCCGCAGCAGGACCAGGGCCGGCATCATCTGGAGGTGGGCATCGTCGTCGGTGGCGAGCTCGTCGACGCGATCGCCGAGGGGTACCGCACGAACCTCGTAGAGCGCCGCATCGAGGGCGCCGACGATGTGAAGCCCCTCGTCTCGATCGATCACCCGGGTGTGGTGGTCGAGGCGGTCAAGCTCGCCGAAGACGGCAGCGGCGACGTCATCGTCCGTCTGTACGAGGCTCTCGGGCGTCGCGCAGACGCCACGGTCACCGTGGACTTCTCGAGCGGCGACGCCAGCGAAGTGGACCTGCTCGAGCGTGAGAGCGAGCAGGCGGTGCTGACGGGTCAGGATGCCGACGGCATCCGTCTGGCGCTGCGTCCGTTCCAACTCGTGACGCTGCGGCTGCCGCGGGCCTGAACCGGTGAGGGGTCTCCGTCCGTGCGGAGGCCCCTCAACTGTTCAACGGCGGGTGATGGCGGCAGGGTGCTACCGCCCGGCGACCAGCTGGTTCCCGGATCGCGCGACCAGCGGACCGAGAACGGTGGCGGCGTCGAGCTCGGCCACACCGTCGATGCGGAACACCGTACGCTCGCCGGGAAGCAGGGTCACCAGGCCGCGGTCGACGCGGGCGTCGGGAGACAGCCGGTCGACGAGCAGGGTGAGGTCGCGCACCAGTGCGCCCGCCGTGACGGTCAGCAGGTGCCCGCCGCCGTCGATGCGCTCCACCTCGGCGGTGAGGCGCGGCTCGGCGAGAGCGCTGTCGCGGGGTTCGGCGAACCACCAGAGCCCGCGCGCTCCGGACACATCGGCGACGATCAGCTCGGCGGAGACGTCGCCGGGCGTGGCGACGGCATCCGGAATCGCAACGCGCGTCGACTCCCGCGGAGCGATCGACACCGCCACCTCGACCGAGGCATGCACTGTGCCGTCGAAGCCGATCCGTCGCAGCGAGAGGCTGTCCGACCAGGTGTCATCGGTGTCGTTGTGCAGCACGGCTTCGAGGCCGTCGCCGGCGGGCTGCACCGTCACCACGCGGGGTGCGAAGGCGTTCTTGATGGCGAAGAGCAGCGGCTTCTCGCGTCCGTCGCCGTCGATCGCCGCCCACGAGGTCACGGGCCAGCAGTCGTTCAGCTGCCACACGATCGCGCCGGCGTTGTGCGGAGCCAGTGAGCGGAACCAGTCGAGCGCGAAACCCACCGCATTCGCCTGATTGAGCTGCATGGCCCAGTGCCAGGTCTCGATGTCGTCGGGGATCGGGTAGTGCGCGACCAGGCCGGAACCCAGCTTCGCGTTCCCGTCGGCGGCCTTCTGGTGCACGATCATGCCGGGGGAGTCGGGCGTGATCGGATCGTCGGAGATGGACCGCGTCAGCGTCGACCACGCGGGCGGCCCCTGCCACCCGAACTCGGCGACGAACCGGGGGCGATGGTCGCGGTACGTCGGCCAGTCCCGCCGGTTCCACTGCTCCCACAGGTGCATGGTGCCGTGCGCCTCGTCATTGGGATGCGGGCCGGTCTGCTGACGCCCGTCCCACCCCGCGCCCGGGCTGAAGGGGCTTCCGGGTGCGTAGGGAACGTGCGGGGCGAGCTCGTCGATGATCGCCGGGAACAGCTCGTAGTAGTAGTGGGCGCCCCAGGTCTTGCCGTCGAGCAACGTCTTCCAGCCCCAGTCCTCATACCCCCAGGTGTTCTCGTTGTTGCCGGTGAGCAGAGCGAGTGAGGCGCGGTGGGCGAGGCGTGCGACGTTCTCCCGCGCTTCCGCCTCGATCTCGGCGCGCAGCGGATCCTCCTCCGCGTACGCGGCGCAGGCGAACAGGAAGTCCTGCCAGACCAGCAGGCCGAGCTCGTCGGCGAGATCGTAGAAGTCCTCGGACTCGTAGATTCCGCCGCCCCAGACGCGGATCAGGTTGAGGTTCGCCGCCTTCGCCTGCTCGAGTCGGGTGCGGTACCGATCCCGGTCGACTCTGCTCGGGAACGCGTCGTCGGGAATCCAGTTCACGCCCTTCACGTAGATCGGGCGGTCGTTCACGAACAGGGTGAACGGTGTGCCGGATGCATCCGCGGTGGTGTCCCAGCGCAGGTCGCGGAACCCGACGCGTCTGGTCGCGGAGTCCAGCGCCGTGCCGTCGTCCAGGAGGGCGATCTCGACGTCGTACAGCGGCTGGGTGCCATGGCCGGCGGGCCACCACCGTTCGACGTCGCTCACCCGGACCTCGATCTCCGCCGACGTCTCCGAGGCGGCGATCGGAACCGTCTGCGCGGTCCCGGCGACCTCGACCCTCAGGTCGAGCGGGAGTGCCGAGGCGCGCTCGACCTCGACGGCGACGCGCACCGTGCCCTCCGTGCCGTCCGGTGTCGCATGGACGCGGACGTCGCTCAGCCGGGCGTCCGACCAGGACTCCAGACGCACCTCGCGCCAGATGCCGCTCGAGTAGGTGGCGATGCCCCAGTCCCACCCGAAGCTGCACGCCGACTTGCGCAGGGCGTTGAACGGCGAGGGGTAGGGGCGTGGGCGCGCACCCAGCGCCACGCTCTGCGCGTCGGCGTACCGGACCGGGCTGCGGAAGGCGACGGTGACCGTGTTGTCGCCGGTGGTGAGCAGGTCGGTCACGTCCAGTCGATAGGAGCGATGCTGGTTGGCGACCTCGGCGATCACCTGCCCGTTCACGGTGACGGTCGCCACGGTGTCGAGCCCGTCGAACACGAGCTCGTGACGATCGGCCGCCTGCTCCTCCGACTCGAGCGCGAAGCTGCCCTCGTAGGTCCAGTCCACGAGACCGATCCACGCGAGGGCGGATTCATTGTCGTCGAGGTACGGGTCGGGGATGAGGCCCGCCCGCAGCAGGTCGAGATGCACCACACCGGGGACGACGGCGGGGATCCACGCATCGGCCACCTGTGCGGGGCCGCCGTTCGGGCGGACGCGCCAGCCCTCGGCGAGCGGACGGCGGATGAGGGGAAGGGGGGACGCGACGCTCACGGGACGGCTCCTGCTTCGACGCCTCTGCGGTTCCCACTCTGGAAGGAGCATGACGGCGACGGGGGTGGGGGATGATGACGGCATCCAGCTTCGCAGCTTCGTCGACCGGGAGGGGGATTGGCGGCACGAGTCGGGCGAGGCCGCGGGGATCCACCTGATCCGGACCGCCGCCATCATTCCGTGAGGGCTACGTGGCAGCCCCCGCGGTCGTCTCTTCCGCCCGCACTATGCCTGCGCGGAAGCGGATGCGGATCACCGGTAGGGGGCCTGCCGGCCGAGCCCGCGGGATCGAGATGACCAGGTTGCCCAAAGGGTCGTCGCCGCGGGCGTGCGCGGGATCGACCACGGCTTGGAAGTGGAGGTCTTCCCCGGTGGTCAAGAGCTCCACGCCGAGCACGGACTGAGGCCGAATGCCGCGCACGGTGGCGGTCTCGTCCGGCCAGGCGACGAGGTGGAGGTACAGGTCGTTCGCGTTGACGGTCGTCGGGCCGTAGAACTGCCAGGGCTCGAGTCCCGGTCGAGCGCCGATCACGCTCTCACGGTGGGTGCCCATCCAGCCGGCGATCTCGCCGAGCGTCTTCTCCTCTTCGGGCGGCAGAGCGCCGGTGCTGCTCGGCCCCACGTTCAGCAGGAGCGAGCCGCCGTTCGCGACACAGTCGACGAGCGTCCGGATCAGGTGTGCGGTGGTCTTGTAGTCGTGGTCGCTCGGATCCCATCCCCACGTGTCGTTCATGGTGATGCATGCTTCCCAGGCGTCGCTGAGAAGCTCCGCAGGGATCGACTGCTCCGGCGTCACGTAGTCGCCGATGCCGGGGAGGCGGTCGTTGAGGACGATGTCCGGCTGATGGGAGCGGATGTGCCTTTCCAGTTCCGCGCTGTCCCATTCCCCCTCGGTGCGCTCCCACCCGCCGTCGAACCAGAGCAGATCGATCCGCCCGTAGTTCGTGAGCAGCTCGGTGAGTTCCGCCTTCATCCCTTCGCGGAACCTGGCCCACTGGGCGGGCGTCGCGCGCGGGTACTCCTCGAACGCATACGGTGCGAACTCGGTGCGCCATGCCGGATAGTCGGGATCCGACCAGTCGGAGACGGAGTAATAGAAGCCGATGCGGAGTCCGGCCTCTCGGAAAGCGTCCACGTAGTCGCGGACGAGGTCGCCACCGCGAGCCCCGTAGGGAGACGTGGAGATGTTCAGCGGCGTCGCCTCACTCGGCCAGGATGCCCAGCCCGAGTGATGCTTCGTCGTGAAGACGGCGTACTGCATCCCCGCATCCCTCGCTGCCTGTGCGATGGCGTGAGGATCCCACTCTCGAGGGTCGAATTCGTCGGCATCCCGGAAGTAGTCCACGGCTTGTCGGGCGTGCACTCCTGTGCCGTCATCGCTGGTGAGCCCGACCATCGGCCAGGACAGATCGACTCCGAGCTGGCTCGCCTGATCGAAGTGGATGAACAGTCCGAACGAGGCGGAACGGAACCAATCGAGGCGGGAAGGGCGGGCGGAACTCGCGGCGGAAGGTGCCGGAGTGGGATGCGTGGCGATGGGCATCTGCTCTCTTCGTCCAGGGCGTGATCGGGGTCGTATCGCCCACAGATGCGAGCACTTGACAAGGCGACGCGCATCAATTTACGCTCGCCAACAGCGTTAGGCAACCGGTTACCTAAATATCGGTTCGGTCATGAGAGAAACCTCGACGACGTCCTCGCTTCCCGATAAAGGAGATCCTTCAATGAAGAAGTCGCAGCAGCGGATGATCCGCTCCGCCAGTGCCTTCACCGCCGTCGTGACGGTCCTGGTTTTGGGCGGTTGTTCATCCGGCGATCCGTCGACGATGACCGAGGACGGTCGTACCGTTCTCTCGGTGTACGGCTGGAAGGGCGGCGAAGGTGAGCCGGCGAACGTCGCCGAGATCAATGCGGCTTTCGAGAAGGCGAACCCCGACGTCAAACTCGAGTTCGAGGCGATTCCCGCGAACGAGGCCTATTCGCAGCGTGTGCAGCCTGAGCTGCTGGCCGGTACCGCCGCCGACGTGATCATGCTGGACAGCAACCTTCTCGCGACATGGGGGAAGTCGGGGTACCTCGCGGACCTGTCATCTGCGCCATGGGCCGAAGACATCACCCCCGAGGTCGAGAGCTTCGCGACCTATGACGGCGCCGTGCTCGCCATGCCCATGGAGGCCATCGGCGTCGGCCTGTACTCGAACACGGAACTGCTCAGCGAGGTCGGCGTGAACGAGGTGCCTAAGGACTGGGACGGCTTCCTCGACGCGCTCGCCAAGTTGAAGGCTGCCGGCCACGACCCGATCACTCTTCCCGACAAGGCCGGGTGGACGGGCGCGATGGCGCTGCTGAACGCTGCGGCCACGACCGTCGACAAGGGCTGGGACGAAGAGTTCTCCGAGGGTGATGCGAGCTTCTCGGACTGGAAGCCGGCGGTCGAGCAGCTGCTCGACCTGCAGGAGCAGGGCTTCATCGATTGGAAGACCGAGCTCGGCGAAGACGAATGGTCGCAGGGCGCAGACGACTTCACGGCGGGCGACACGGGCTTCTGGCTCCAGGGAGCCTGGAACCTCGGCGGCGTCGCCGAAGCCGGAATCAAGAGTCAGTTCACGGCCTGGCCGGGTGGGGAGCCGGGCGTCGATCCGAACGAACTGCTGTTCGTGGGGACGATGTGGGGCGTCAACGAGGCATCCCCGGTGAAGGACGCCGCGGAGAAATACGTGGACTTCTGGTCTCAGCCCGAGAACCTCGATCTGTTCCTCCAAGCGGAGAACGCGATCTCTCCGTTCGAATCGGGCACCAGCCCGAAGAACGACGCGACGGGCGAGTTCCTCGCGTCCTACGAGGCAGGGAACTACCGCTTCATGCAGACGAACACCTGGATGGCGGGCGACGTGCAGACGCAGATGGGCTCTCGCCTGCAGGCGCTGTTCCTCGGTGAGATCACGACCGACGAGTTCCTCGACGAGATGGACGGGATCGCGAAGAAGGCGGATTAGTCCCGTTCCTGGTGCGGTCGCCCTCTCCGGCGGCCGCACCGCTCTCGCTGAAGGATTGTCATGATCTCCAAACGTCCCCTCGTCGCTCTCGGGTTCCTCCTTCCCGCGCTCGTCGTCTACGGGCTCCTCATCCTCTACCCGCTGGTCAACGGCCTCTGGCTCAGCTTCACGGACAGCAGCGGGGGCCCCCGGGCGAACTTCGTCGGCCTCGAGCAGTATTCACGACTGTTCACCGACGGGGAGGTCATCCGAGCAGTCGGCACGACCGTGCTCTACGCCGTCATCGTCGTCGTCCTGCAGAACCTCTTCGGGTTGCTCCTGGCCAGAGCGCTCTACAACCGGCCGCGGATCCGCAAACCGGTCAGCGTCCTCATCCTCATGCCGACGCTCGTCGCCCCGGTGATGGCATCGTTCATCTTCTCGTATCTCTACGCACCGGATGGAACGATCAACGAGGTGCTCCGCGCCCTCGGGCTGGACTCCCTCACCCGCATCTGGCTGGGCGAGACGAGCACAGCACTCGGCGCGGTGGCTCTGGTCAACATCTGGATGTTCGCCGGCTACTCCGCGGCGATCTTCCTCGCCGGGTACCTCGCGTTGCCCGCCGACGTCCTCGAAGCGGCCGACCTCGACGGTGCGACGGGATTCCGCCGATTCCGCACGATCGAATGGCCTCTCCTCGCCCCCTCGCTCACGGTGAACATCACGCTCTCCCTCATCGGCTCGCTGAAGGTGTTCGAGTTCCCGTTCGTGCTGACAAACGGCGGCCCGGCGGGATCAACCACCACGCTCACCCTCCTCGTCTACCGCAAGGTCTTCGGCGGGGCGGGCGAGTTCGCCTACGGAGTGACGATCGCGGTCCTCCTCCTCGTCATCGTCGTCGTGCTCAGCAGCGTCGCCACGTCCGTTCTGCGCATGCGCGAGAAAAGGATCTGAATCCATGTCCGCATCACTCCCCGCCCCGGCCCGGTCACGCGACCACCGCCTGTGGAACGCGGGCAGACGTCGGCTCGGCGACATCGGGCTCATCGTCGGCGTCGCACTGCTCGTGACTCCGTTCGCGTTCGCCGTGCTGACCGCGATCCGACCGGCCGCGGACGTGTCGGCGAATCCGCTCGGGTGGCCCGAACACCTGACGCTCGACAACGTCGTGGATGCGTTCCAGCGCATCAACTACGCGCAGAGCGTCGCGAACACCCTCATCATCCTGGTGTGCTCCTGCGTGCTGACCGTCGCCTTCGGCGCGATGGCCAGCTACCCGCTGAGCCGGATCGGGCGCTCCTGGACGAACACCACCTACCGCGTGTTCATCATCGGGACCACCATCCCGATCTATGTGCTCATCGCACCGCTGTACCTGATGGTCCGGGATCTGCACATCCTGGGCACGCATCTCAGCGTGATCCTCGTCTACACGGCCATGAACCTTCCGATCGCCGTGTTCTTCTACACCAGCTTCATGCGCCAGGTGCCGACGGAGCTGGAGGAGGCCGCGGCGATCGATGGTGCGGGTCCGCTGCGGATCTTCTTCGTCGTCATCTTCCCGCTGCTCGCACCCGTCACCGCGACGCTGGTGACGTTCATCAGCCTGGTCGTGTGGAACGACCTCATCGTTCCTCTCGTGTTCCTCCAGGGCGAGCAGAACCGCACGATCATGGCGAACGCCTATGCCCTGATCGACCCGAACACGGTGGAGCCGACGACGCTGTTCCCGGCGGCGCTGCTCGGCGTCCTGCCGCTGATCCTGGTGTTCAGCTTCCTGCAGCGCTATGTCGTCGCGGGGATGTCGGCGGGTGCCGTGAAGACCTGACCTCCGGTCCGAGCGCCCGCTCGGACCCTCCGAAGAAAGGAAGTGCACCATGCATTCTGTTCCATCCGCCGTCGCGGCAACGCGACAGAAGCCGGGCCGCTGGAGGGCCGCGATCACTGCCGCTGTCGGAGCCGCCGTCGTGTTGAGCGCCCTGACCGGGGCAGGAGCGGCACCCGCGAACGCCGCGGACACCACGTTCTTCGTCGATTGCGCGGCGACCGCCAACGGGACCGGCACGCAGGACAGTCCATGGAACTCGCTCGCCGCGATCCAGGCTCCGGGGGGTGCCTTCGCTGCGGGAGACTCGATCAGACTCAAAGCCGGCACGACCTGCGCAGGTTCCTTCACGGCGTCGGGGAGTGGCACTTCTGCGAAACGGATCGTTCTGGGCAGCTACGGCACCGGCGCGAAACCGATCATCAACGGGGGAGGCGGTGTCGAAGCGCCCGTCACCCTGAGGGACGTCAGTTACTGGACGGTCGACGGCCTGGAGGTGACGAACATCGCCGCGGCGGAGGGAAAGCGCAGCGGCGTGCTCGTGGAGAACACCGGCAACGAGGTGCGATCCGGCATCACCATCAAGAACCTCGATGTCCATGACGTCACCGGCCGCTCGGACCGCAACGCCGCAGACCGCTACATCTCGGCAGGAATCCAGGTTCGCCTGCCGGCAAAAGCCAGCGGGCTCACGGGATACTTCGACGGCGTCACCATCGAGGACAACTCGATCCGCGACGTGAAATCGATGGGTATCGCGATCGTCGGCTCCCCGAATGGGGACGACACCATCAACCACAACCGCAACGTCGTCGTCCGAGGCAACTCCGTGCTCCGCGCGGCCGCCGACTCGATCCTGATCGGCGTCTCCGTCGACCCCCTGGTCGAGCGCAACCTGAGCTATGACGCCGGACACGACGCGGTCAACCGTGGCGCGATCGCCGGCATCTGGGCCTACACGAGCGCAAATCCGGTTCTTCAGTTCAACGAGTCGGCCCGCACCGAGCCGGGGCCGGACTCGATGGGTTGGGACTGCGACTGGGGCATCACCGGTTCGTGCACGTATCAGTACAACTACAGCCATGAGAACGCCGGAGGGTTCTACCTCGAGTGCCTCACCTGCTTCGGTCCGGCACAGACCGACACCCCCGAGCTGGTCGTGCGGTACAACGTGTCGCAGGGCGAGGGGATCGTCAACGCGGGCAGCGGCGGCAACGCCAACGTCAAGCTCGAGATGTACAACAACACGCTCTACAACCCGGGCGGCGCGTTCGACATCCGGCTCGCTGCGAACTCGGTGGTCGCCAACAACATCTTCGTCGGCTCGAGCCTGACGCGGTTCGACACCGATCGGGGGATCACCGTCGACCGCAACGTCTATCACGGGTTCGCCGGCCCTGCTGCGGACGTCAACGCCATCAACGCCGATCCGCTGTTCGCCAACCCGGGAACGGGGCGCGACGGTCTCGACACCGTAGACGGATACAAGCTGACAGCCGGATCTCCGGCGATCGCAGCCGGCCGCATCATCTCCGGCAACGGGGGCCGCGACTACTGGGGCAATGCGGTGTCGGGGACGATCGCCCCGAACATCGGCGCCTACAACGGTCCGGTCGTGGCCAAGACGCAGTAGTGGTTCGACCGCAGGGTGTTCGAACGGTCGGCGCATAGGTCGTACGAACACCCTGCGGAGGTGGGAACCGAAGCGGTGGCCAGGGCAACAGACCGAAAGGAAGCACCAGTGAGACGACCGTACGTTGCGGCGTGCATCGCCCTCTTCATGGCGCTGGGGTTCTGCGCGTGCGCTCCCGCGCCCGTACCACCGGGTGACACCAAGAACGACATCGCCATGACCGTGAACGGAACGAAGGTTCATGCGGATGAGTTCCGGTACTGCGTCGGGCAGGTTCGCGCCGCTGTCTGGGACACCGCGACCAAGAAGGGGTGGGCCGTGGATGACGCGGGGCCGGTGCGCGACAGCCGTGCGGGCGAGCTGCTGGTGGATCAGGCAGCTGCCCGCTGCATCGACGGTGTCGTCCAGCGGCAGGGGGCGGTCCGCCTCGCACTCATCGACGACGCGTCCTTCAAGAGCCTGGTCGATCGGTGGAACGCCGACAACGCCGCCCGTCAGGCGGCCTCCGAGGCAGGGGAAGTGCTCTACGGGCCGGTCGAGAAGACCCTCGAGCAGTATGAGTTTCAGGAGATGGCGGATGCGGCATCGGAGCAGGAGAAGGCGGACGCCGCCGCGTTGACGGGCGATCCGGGCGCCCTGGATGCATTGATACGCGCTCGACCGGAGGCGGCCGAGAGGCTGGACATGGCGGCTCCCGAGGACCGTGCGATCGCCGCGCAGATCCTCGCGCGCGAGATGTTCGAATCCACACATGACCGTGCGGTCGACGACGCGGAGGTCACGATGAACGAGTCCTGGTTGTCGGGGCTGACGATCTCGGACCTGGTGGGGTCATAGAAATGCGCGGTGCGCGGCGGCTCGTGGGATCCTGAGAGGATGACGGGTCGGGAAGGAGCGCGATGAGGCGGCCGGTGACCTTGAAGGACGTCGCGGCGGAGTCGGGTGTCTCCGTGCCCACGGTTTCCCGCGTACTCAACGGCGGCGGACATGTCTCCGTCGAGACGCGGCAGCGTATCCATGAGGCCGCCGCGCGACTGGACTTCCGGCCCAACGCGCTCGCGCAGTCGTTCGCGCTGGGGCGCAGTTTCACCGTCGGTGTTCTCGCGCAGAAGGCATCGGGCAACTTCTCGACTCCCGTCATCACAGGGATAATCGCGGAGCTCAGCAAGCACGATGTCGCCGTGCTCGTCTACGACGATGAGGACAATGTCGCCGCCCGGCCGCAGAACCTTCGCACGCTGCAGGCCCGCCGAGTCGACGGGATCATCGTGGTGGGTGACGGCACGGACGTACCGTTCCCCTCGATATCGGAGTCGTTCCAGACGCCCGTGATCCACGTCTTCGGACTCTCGGACAACCCGGAGGACACGTGCTTCCTCCCTGACGATGTGCAGGCCGGGCGGCTTGCCGCCGCGCACCTCCTTCGCCAGGGGAGAACGAGGATCGCGCACGTGACCGCGATGGAGTATTCGCGGGCGGTCCAGGATCGTCTGAGCGGTTTTCGTGCCGAGCTCGCCGGAGCCGGCATCGAGATCGCGCTGTCGGAACCCCTGTTCGGTGACTGGACCATTCCGTGGGGCTACCGGGCCGGTCTCGAGCTGCTCGAACGGCGAGGTGAGTTCGACGCCGTGTTCTGCGGCAACGACTACATCGCTCTGGGCGTCGCCCGTGCCTTCGAACAGGCGGGGGTCCGGGTCCCGGACGACGTCGCATTGGTCGGCTACGACAACTGGTCGAAGTACAGCGGGAGTCCCGATCGATTCCTCACCTCGGTGGACCCGCAGCTGAACAGTCTGGGGCGAGTGGCGGCCGAGGCCTTGCTGGCGGATGATCCCGCAGCTCGACAGTCGGGCGTCAGCTATCAGCCGTGCGTCCTCGTTCCAGGGATGTCATCGGGAGCGATCGCCTCCGACGGTCTGGGCGCGATCGCGCTCAGATGAGCGTGTGAAGCGGAGGAGCCGGTAAACCCGTCCTCGCGCTGAGACGCGGGCCACCGTGCCGTGAACGGCGACGTGCCCTCCTCACCCGGCATCGCGGATGAGAAGGGCACGAGGTGCGGACGCGTCAGTCCGCGGGTGCAGCCGTGAAGGATGCGGAGAAGTCCGCCACGTCCTCCGGCAAAAACGGTGTCGTTCCGACCTCGACGAGCGGGTCGTCCTTCGTGTGGTTGCTCCACGGCTCCGGGAGCACGCGGAGCAGGAACTTCTCGATCTCGACGATGGCGCCCGCCTCGGGGTTGACCGTCAGGCGGAACCGGGCGTCGTCGGTCTCGTAGACGAGCACCTTGTCGGCCGTGGCACCCTCCTCGACGGTGATCCCGTCGGCCAGCGCGAGCGCCTCGAGGAACGTCGCTCGATACTCGGGGGATGCCGTCAGGATGGGCACCGAATGCCCGAGCTCGTTCAGCATGTGCTCTGCGGCCGGTATCGCGAGCCGCTCCTCGATGCTGTCGTACAGCCCGTTGGTCTCAGGATCGCCGTCCTGGGGCATCTTCGCCGCGGCAGCCTTCTCAGCGACGAGCTGCGATTCCATGCCACGCTCCCACGCGGCGAGGAATGCCGCCGGGTCGGCGGGGAAGTCCGTGGGGGAGACGGGAAGCGTCGCATCGCCCTCGCCCGGCTCGACCTCGGTCGACGTCGCAGGAGCCGCGCCGATCGGATACGCCGCGCCGTAGTAGCCCGTCCACACCCTCTCGACCTCTGCCTCGTTCCCGAACAGCTCTGCGGCATGGATGTCGGTGCGACCGGTGAGCGAATATGTGCCGTCGGTCGCGCTGAGATAGGTCGCGCTCGACTCGGTGACGACGGCAGCGATCGCATCCGTCCTGAGGTTCCCGAACGGCAGGAACTTCTCGTTCGGGCCGCCGATCATGCCCAGGTGCCGCGTCGTGATCGTCACTTCCATCGGCGCGGCGACGGCGGCGCGGATGGATGCCGCGGTCTCGTTGAGGTAGGTCGATGCCGAGGCCGCTTGCGGCTGGCCGACGACTCCCGGGGGAGTGAGGACGGTGGCTGTCACCGCCACCGCGGCGACGGCCGTGCCTGCCAGCGCCACCGCGACGATGCGTCCGAGGGGGCGTCGGCGTCGCGACCGGGCGATCTCCTGGTGGAGGGCGCGACGGGGAGCCTGCGAAGACGCGGGGTAGGTGGGCTTCATCTCCCGCACCGTGTCAAGGATGTCCATGGATGATCTCTTTCTCAGCAAGTCGGATGTGTGCGGTCGCGGGCCGGGGCTCATGCGGAGCCTTCGGTGGTGGCGACGGCGGTGGGGCCGCGAGTTTGGTGCGGATGCGGCTCAGCCTCGATCGCACCGTGCCGACCGGAATCCGCAGCGCGGCGGCGATCTGCTCGTAGGTGAGGTCTCCCCACGCGTGCAGGAAGAGGACTTCCCGGTCGCGGGCGGAGAGGGCTGCGATCCGCGGATAGAGGCGCTCGATCTCCCCGGCCGCATCGAGCTGAGCGGACGACCGATCGTGGTCGTCCGCGGCGACGGGCTCGCTCTGGGCGACGGACGCCTGCAGAGCTCGCCAGTGCTGGGCCTGTGCGCGGCGATGCTGGCCGAGGACGTTCGTCGCGATGCCCATCAGCCACGGCAGCGCCGATGGCCTGGACATGTCGTAGCGCCCGCGCTTGCGGAACGCGATCAGGAAGGTCTCGCTCACGACGTCGTCTCTCGCCGCCGGTCCGACGCGGCGGGCGACATAGCCGGAGACCGCGTCGATATGTCGTTCGAAGATCTCGGAGAATCGCTCCGCGGCGTCGAACGATTCACGGATGATGTCGTTGTCGTTGCTCACACTGGTTATTCGTCTCCCGCCGGCATCCGGTTCCATCCCTCCCTGTGGGATCGAGCCGGGCCGCGCGATTACCGGCGCATCCGGTCGGTCGAGTACTCCGCGCTCGCGTACGTTCCGCCCTGCGGCATCGACGCATCGAGCGGCTCTTCGGCACCCCAGTCGGCGGCATCGTCCTGCGGCGTGAAGCCGATCGACGCTCCCGCGTCGAGATCCCACCAGCGCGTCGTGTTCGCGGACACGGCGTAGAAGACGGCCGTGTGCTCGGTCGTGGTCATCGCGGCGAGGAACGCGCGCACGGCATCCGCAGGGCTGAGCCAGGTGCGCTGTTCGCGTGCGGATCCCGGTCGCTGCTCATAGCTGCCGATGCGCACCGAGACCGTGCTGATGTCGAACTTGTCGGCGTAGAGCCGGCAGAGCGCTTCGCCCGCCACCTTGGCCACCCCGTAGAAGCCGTCGGGACGGGGCGGCATGTCCGGCGAGACGCGCTCGCCGGCGGGATACATCCCTGTCAGCCGGTTGCTGCTCGCGAAGACCACTCGGGGAACTCCGGCACGTCGAGCAGCCTCCAAGACGTGGTAGGTCCCGACGATGTTCACCTCGGTCAGGTCGTGGAAGTCAGCCTCGTCGGCGATCCCGCCGAGATGGATGACCCCGTCGGCGCCGGCGAACAGCTCGACGAGTGACTCCAGGTCGCCGAGGTCCATCTTCGTGACGGAGTCATCGGGGCCGACCGGCGACGTCGGGCGGATGTCGGTGGACACCAGCTCGACCTGCTGCTCGGCGAGGGCTGTGCGCAGCGCGGAGCCAATGGTTCCTGCAGCACCCGTGACGACCCAGCGGCTTCCAGTGATCATGGTCGGATGCTATCCGGGCCGTCGGACACCGCCGGCACCCGCGGCAGCGCTCGGGTGGAAGCGGCCGCAGCCGCGACGACGAGTGCGAGCGCCCCGAGTCCGAGCGGCAGGGTCGCGACCACAGCCACGCCGCCGACGAGCAACGGACCTCCAGCATCGCCCAGTTCCCGGCCGAGCTCGGCCGTTCCCATCGTGCGCCCCATCCGCTCGGGCGGGGTCGTGTCGGCGAGGTGTGCGAACGCGAACGGGGTGGCGACGCCGATCCCGATGCCGAGCAGTCCCGCGGCGAGATAGAGCGTGGGCAGTGCCGGCGAGACGGCGGCGACCAGGATGCCGGCGGCGATGATCCCCAGTCCCACGGCCATCGCGGCGCGATCGCTCAGACGCGCGCTGTCGCGGAAGCGTCCGGCCCAGGGCTGCGTGAGCGCCGAGCTCAGTGCCAGCACCGAGGCGATCGCGATGCTCGCGAACAGGGGCGCCTCTTGCGCGGTCGCAAGCGCGGGGAGGAAGCCGATCGCCGCCCCGAGCGCACCCGTCGACGCGGCGAGCACGAGGGTGGGGATGAGGAACCCGCGCTCGGTCGTCTGACGGATGAGGTCGGCGACCGTGTAGCGGGGGCGGGGAAGCGGCTCGATGCGCGGGAGTGCGATCGCCACCCAGATCGCCGTGACGATCGCCACCACGCTCAGGGTGGCGAAGACCAGTGCGAACCCGCCGAGGAAGAGGAGCCCCGCACCGAGCAGCGGGCCGAGCGTGTAGCCGAGGCCCTTCCATGATCCGTATCGGCCGAAGTACTTCCCTTTCGCGCCGGGTGCGGCCAGGCGGGCGACCGTCGCCGATGCAGCGGGGGAGAAGGCGGATGCCGCGGCACCCTGTCCGAGGCGCGCGACCGCGAGGGCCACGGTGCTCGACGACCACAGACCGATGAGCGACACGAGTCCGAACGCCAGCAGCCCGAAGACGATCACGGGTTTCGCGCCGATCCGGTCGGCCAGGGAGCCGAACACAGGCTTGAGGAACACCTCGGCCAGGTCGTAGATCGCGAGGAGTGCGCCGAGGCGCAGCAGGTCGAGGCCGATGTCCGCGCCGGTCGCGCCGAGGCCGGCCGCGATGCTGTGCGCGCCGAAGGCGGTGACGAAGCCCGCGGCGTAGAGAGGCGCGATCGTGCCCGTCGTTCCCGTCGCGGACGGCAGCTGCCCGCTCACGCGTGGACGGCCTGATAGACGAGATCGGCGAACCGTGCGAGATCGGTCACGCAGGCCGCGAGTCGCACATCGGCCTCTTTCGCGGACGGAGACTCGAACACGTCCCGGCTGCGGATCGTCCGGTGCCAGCGCTGCAGGCGGTCCAGGCTCTGCTCCTCCTCCTCGAGCTCAGCCAGCGTGAACTTCCTCTTCTCGATCTCGCGGGCGATCTCGGCCCGGTACTTGTCGCAGTCGGCGACGAACTCCGCCCAGTCGTCGGCCCGCGCCGCATCGAAGAGTTCGCGCAGCGCGGCGGTGTCGCCCCCGTCGGCCGGGGTGCGCAGCACGAGGATGTCGCCCTCACCGCGCTGGGCGAGCGCGCGAGCCCGCTCGACTCCTGCGACGCACGCCGGCACGTCGGGAGCGACCCAGGTGCCCTGCCCCGCGGGTACCGCGCCGAACTGACGAAGCTCTCGCCAGACCGCGACCCGATGCCGCGACGGCGTCGCCGGCACCTGGACCAGCAGTACGAGCCATCCATCAGAATTCGTCACAATCGAAACTGTAACAGCTGTTACATCACGTCTCGAGTGCGGGATACCGTGGGCGGACCAGGTTCGACACCGACAGGGGGATCGATGAGTGAACGAAGGATCCGCGACAGCTACGCCGCGCGGGCGACCGAATACACCGAGCTCATGGGCGACATCGCCCAGATGGACGCGGTCGACCGGGAGCGGATCGGGCAGTGGGCGGGCGGCGTCGAAGGGCGCATCCTCGATGCCGGCTGCGGGCCGGGACATTGGACGGCATTCCTCGCCGAACGAGGCCACGAGGCGGAGGGGATCGACCTGGTGCCGGACTTCATCACCACGGCTCGCATCCGGTTCCCCCACGTCTCGTACCGCGTCGCATCGCTCGCGGATCCCGGCGTCGAGCGGGGCTCGCTGGGCGGCATCCTCGCCTGGTACTCGCTGATCCATGCGACGCGAGGAGAGCTTCCCGCACTCCTCGCCGAGGCGCGACACGCTCTTCGCGATGGGGGCGTGCTGCTCGCCGGATTCTTCGACGGCCGCGATGCCGAGCCCTTCCCTCATGCCGTCACGACCGCGCATTTCTGGTCGGTCGACGGGATGTCCAGACACCTGGAACAGGCAGGTTTCACGGTCGTCGACAGCGAGACCCGTGTGCAGGAAGGTCGTCGCCCGCACGCGTCGGTCACCGCAGTCGCCGTCTGAGCGGAGAGCGTCCGCATCGGGAGAATCGAGTGGTGTTCGACGCCGTTCCGCTTGCGCTGACGACCATCCTCCCGGCTATGCTCGTGATTGCTATAGCAAACGGGAAGTGCATCCGACCCACTTCAGCGCCGAGAGGGACACATCATGACCGAATCCGCACGCAGCGTCGTGGTGACCGGCAGCGGAAAGGGCATCGGGCGCGCCATCGCCGAGCGACTCACCGCCGACGGATGGATCGTCGTGGGGCTGGAGCGGTCTCCCGGGTCGGGCACCGTCGAGGAGGGGATCGTGGCCGAGGTCGTTCTCGGTGACGCCTCCGACCGCGCCGTCCACCAGCGGGCCGCAGAGGCAGCGATCGCACGGGCTCCCCTGGCCGGCTGGGTGAACAACGCCGGCATCACGAAGCACACCCCGCTGCACGAGCTCGACGAGAGTGTCGTGCGCGAGATCCTCGACATCAACGGCTTCGGCTACATCTGGGGCTGCTCGACCGCAGTATCGGCGTTCATCGATCAGGGCATCGCCGGGGCGATCGTCAACGTCGGCTCGATCCACGGCCGCGCCAGCCACCCCGACCACGCGGCTTACGAGTTCACCAAGGGCGGCATCGACGCACTGACCCGCAGCGTGGCGGTGAGCTACGGCCGCCTCGGCATCCGCGCCAACACCGTGGCCCCCGGCGGCGTGCGCACGCCGCACCTCGAAGCCAAGATCGCCGCAGCCCCCGACCCCGCCGCCGAGGAGCGTGGACTCGCCGAAGGGCCGCCGATGGGACGCATCGCCCGCTCCGATGAAGTGGCCGCGGTGACGGCCTTCCTGCTCTCCGACGAGGCCCCGTATCTCAGCGGTCAGTCGATCGCCGTGGACGGCGCGTGGACGACATCCTTCGGCGATGTCGACGTCGACCCGGCGCTGGCCGCGCGGTTCCGGCGGGCGTGAAGGCCCGCAGGGTGACACGACGGTGACCTACCAGTAACCCGAAGAAGCGGGCACCCTCTCTCGGTCGAGTGGGTGCCCGCTTCGTGGTGTGGGCCGGTGCGCTTCCGCTACTTGCGAGGCGGGTTCAGCGGGAGCCATTCCTCGAGAGTCGTCTCGAAGATGTGCGCGCCCTCGACGGGGATGAGGGTGCGCTCCTCGATCACGGCGCCGTAGTACGGAGCGGTGTCGTCGCGGACCACCGTGCGGGCGTCGCCACGGAACGTCAGCGCGCGCCGGGCGAACTCGTCCATGCCCATGGCCTCGGGGCCCGCGATCTCGAAGTCGCCGGCCGGTTCGCCCGCCGCAGCGCGCGCGACGGCGGTCGCCACGTCCTCGGCTGCGATGGGCTGGATCAGCGCGCCCGGCAGGCTCACAGTGTCGCCCTCCGTCGAGATATCGGCGATGCTGCCGACGAACTCGAAGAACTGCGTGGCGTGCACGAGGGAGTACGGGATGCCCGACTCACGGATGAGCTGCTCCTGCGCCACCTTCGCGGCGAAGTAGTCGATGTGCTGCGGGCGGTTCGTGCCCACGATGGTGAGCGCGACGTGGTGGGTCACGCCCGCCTCCGCCTCGGCTGCCAGCAGGTTGCGCGTGGAGGTGGTGAAGAACTTCAGGACGTCCTGGGCCTCGAACGACGGCGAGTTGGAGACGTCGACGACCGTGTTCGCGCCGACCAGGACCTCGGCGAGTCCTTCGCCGGTGAGCGAGTTGACGCCGGTGTTGGGAGAGGCGGCGACGGCCTCGTGGCCGTGCTCGCTCAGCTTCGCGACGACCTTCGAACCGATGAGGCCGGTTCCTCCGATGACGACGATCTTTGCCATTTCATGCCTTCCTTTCCGGGGCGCCGAAGGGGTGCCCATCAGCTATGACCGAGTGGCAGCCCTCGTTGTGACGGATGCCATCGCGCACGGTCTGGTCTTCAGACGGTCGCCGCGATACGCCACTCGTGGTACCTCGTGGGAGCGATCGTCGCGGTCGCTTCGGGGAGCAGATCGCGGTTCTGCAGACGCGCTCCGAAATAGGTGCCGAGAGGGTCCGCGACCACTTCACGCTCGTCCTGCCGGGCCCGGAGATCCTGGGCGGCGATCTGTTCGAGGCTGAAGACCTCCGGACCGCCGAACTCCACCATGCCGAAGAGCGGTTCGCCGACGGCCGTGCGAGCGACCGCTTCGGCGACATCGTCGGCGGCCATCGGCTGCACGAGCACATCCGCGACACGGACGGCGCCGCTGCGCGCCGCCTGGTCGGTGATGTTGCGGATGAACTCGAAGAACTGGGTGGCGTGCACGAGGGAGTATGGGCGTCGCGACTCGACGATCATCCGCTCCTGCTGCTCTTTCGCCACGAAGTAACCGCCCTCCGCACGGGCCAGACGGTCGGTGCCGACGACGGAGAGTGCGACGTGATGGCGGACTCCGGCGGCCTCGCCGTAGGTGAGCAGGTTCATCGTCGAGGTGTAGAAGAAGTCGCGGGCGGCCTCCTCGTCGGTGTACGAGGAGTTCGAGACGTCGACGACGACGTCCGCGCCGGTCAGAGCATCCTCCAGTCCTTCGCCCGTGTACGAATTGACGCCGGTGGCGCGAGCGGCGGCGACGACATCATGTCCGCTCGCTCGCAGCGTGCGGACGAGCCTCGTTCCGATCAATCCCGTTCCGCCGATGACCGTGATTCTCATGTCTCTCCCTCGTTGCCGATTGCCCGTTCCGGATCCTCTCCGTACGAACATGACCGCGCAGGCGCACCGGTTGTGACACCGACCGACGGGTGGCCGACCGGCTCCGACGTCACATTCTTCGGCCTCACCTGGTCCTGTCTTGCATGAGCCACATGATCGGCGACGATCCGGACCGGCTCGAACCCACACGAAAGGACCTGTCATGACCGACCATGTACTCGAGCCCGAAGCCCGGGCATTCGCCGACGCCGCAGGAAAGCCGCCGTTCCTCGCCGACCTCGGTGTCGACGGCGCCCGAAAGCTGCTGGACGATGTCCAGGCCGGCCCCATCGCGAAAGCGGATGTCGTCGACGAGTGGATCACGGTCCGCGCGGAGGTCGGCGACGTGCAGGTGCGCATCGTCAAGCCCGTCGGCGCGACAGGCGAGCTGCCCGTCGTCCTCTACGTCCACGGCGGGGGCTGGGTGCTGGGCAACTCCGGCACGCACGACCGCCTGGTGCGCGAACTCGCGAACGGCGTGCAGGCGGCGATCGTCTTCGTCGAATATGAGCGCTCGCCGGAGGCCCACCACCCCGTCGCGATCGAGCAGGTCTACGCGACCGCGCGCTGGATCATCGACGACGGCGCGAGTAGGGGCCTCGACGCCTCTCGTCTCGCCATCGCGGGAGACTCCGTCGGCGGGAACATGGCCGCAGTGGTCGCCATCCTCGCCAAGCGCCGCGGCGACGTCGTCTTCCTCCACCAGTCGCTGTACTACCCGGTCACCGACGCCGGCCAGAACACCGAGAGCTACCGCGAGTACGCCGAGGGTTACCACCTGCGCGCCGATGCGATGGCCTGGTTCTGGGACTGCTACCTCCCCGACGTGGAAGCCCGCAAGGACGTGACCGCCTCCCCGCTGCGCGCCCCGATCAGCGAACTCGAGGGGCTGCCGGAGACCCTGCTCATCGTCGACGAGAACGATGTGCTCCGCGACGAGGGGGAGGCGTACGGCCGCAAGCTCATCGAGGCCGGCGTGCGGACGACCCTCGTGCGCTACGACGGCACGATCCACGACTTCATGATGCTCAACCCGCTGCGCAGCTCCGCCGCCACCACGGCCGCCATCGAGCAGGCCATCCACGTGCTGCGCAAAGCCCTGACCGTCGCCTGACCCCGCACCACCCACCCAGGAAGAAAGAAGAAACCATGTCCATCGAGAAGCCCACCATCGTCCTCGTCCACGGCGCGTTCGCCGAGTCTGCCTCCTGGAACGGCGTCATCAGCCGGCTGCAGAGCCACGGCGTGACGGTCGTCGCCGCCGCGAACCCGCTGCGCAGCCTCGCCGTCGACGCCAGGTATGTCCGCGACGTGATCGCCTCCGTCGGAGGTCCTGTCATCCTCGTCGGCCACTCGTACGGCGGCATCGTGATCACCGAGGCCGCGGCCGACAACCCCGCCGTCGTCGGTCTCGTCTACGTCTCGGCGTTCGTCCCGGAGACCGGCCAGAGCGCGTTCGACCTGTCGACGAGCGCGCCGGGAAGCACCCTCGGCGACACCCTTACCGCGCACCCCGTGACGACCGGTGGCAACGAGTTCGCGATCCGCACGGAGGCCTTCCACCACCAGTTCGCGGCAGATGTGGCGGAGGACGTCGCCGCCCTCATGGCCGCGACCCAGCGGCCCGTGACGGAGGCGGCGCTCTCGGATGCGGTCACCGCGGCGAACCCGGGCTGGAAGAGCATCCCGTCGTGGCACGTGTTCGGCGATCAGGACCTCAACATCCCCGTCGCCGTCTTCCGCGCCGGTGCGGAGCGCGCCTCCTCACAGGGGACGCGTGAGATCGCGGGGGCATCGCACGCCGCCCTCGTGTCGAACCCCGACATGGTCGCCGAGGTCATCGCCTCTGCCGGCAAGGCGTACGTCGCAAGCCAGACATCGAGCGCGGCCTGACCTGACCGCGGCGCCTCGCACTGCCACCGCGGTGCGGGGCGCCGCACCATCGTCGAAAGAAGGAACGACCATGACCTCTGCCCCCTCACCGTTTCCCCCGGCCAGGCGCGTCGACGCCGGAGACCTCTCCGTCGCCTACTTCGACCTCGGCGACCCGCAGGCGGATCCCGTCGTGCTCCTGCACGGCTACCCGTACGACGTGCACAGCTATGTCGAAGTCGCGCCGATGCTCGTCGAAGCGGGATACCGGGCCATCGTCCCGTATCTGCGCGGCCACGGCGGCACCCGCTTCCGCGATCAGGACACCCCTCGCACCGGAGAGCAGGCGGCGCTCGGCTCCGACCTCCTGGCGTTCATCGATGCCCTCGATCTGGACGAACCTGTCCTCGCCGGCTACGACTGGGGCGGGCGCGCCGCCTGTGTCGTGGCGGCGCTGTGGCCCGAGCGGATCTCCGGCCTCGTCTCCGTGAACGGGTATCTCATCCAGAACATCGCCGCTTCGCAGACGCCGATCCGTCCGGATCTCGAAGCCGGATTCTGGTACTTCTGGTACTTCGCCACCGATCGCGGACGCCGAGGGCTCGATGCCAACCGGCGCGAGATCGCCGACGTGATCTGGCGCCGCAACTCGCCGGAGTGGGCGTTCAGCGATGCCGAGATGGATCGCGCCGCCGCCGCGTTCGACAACCCCGACTACGTCGACGTCGTGATCCACTCCTACCGTCATCGGCTCGGACTCGCGCCGGGGGCGCCGAAGTACGAAGACCTCGAGCACGCGCTGGCGTCGGCGCCGCCCATCAGCGTCCCGACCATCACGCTGGACGGCGAGGCGGACGGCAACTTCCCGGCGACCGACGGCACCCCACAGGCGCACCTGTTCACCGGGCCGCGCGAGCATCGCCGGGTCCCACACGCAGGGCACCACCTCCCGGCCGAGGCGCCGCACGCCTTCGCCCAGGCGGTGGCCGATGTCGCGGAGCCGCCGGGGGACGGCGCCGGAACTCCGTAAGTCGAAGGTGCGCCGCCGTCAGGACGACGGCGGCGCACCTTCGCGACACGGAGGGATCCTCAGTGCACCTGATCGGTGGGGCGCACCAGGATCTCGTTCACCGCCACATGATCGGGCTGATCGAGCGCGTACACGACCGCCGCGGCGATGTCCTCGGGCTGGAGGGTGCGCATCGACTCGCCGATGCGATCGGCCGCCTCCCGCATCACCGGGTCGGTGGTGTGATCCGTCAGCTCCGTGGCGACGAACCCCGGCTCCACGACGATCGTCCGCACCCCGTACGGCGTGGCTTCCTGGCGGAAGGATTCGGCGAACGCGGTGATGCCGAACTTCGTCGCCGAGTAGGCGGCGGCGCCGGCTGACGCGATGCGCCCCGATGTCGAAGACACCTGCACGTACGAGCCGCGTGACTCGATGAGGTGAGGGAGAGCCGCATGGGCGACACGCATCGAACCCAGCAGATTCGTCTCCACCATCCGCACCCACTCGTCCGTGTCCGCGTTCAGGATCATGCCCGCGAGCATCAGACCGGCGTTGTTCACGAGGGCGTCGAGCCGACCGAAGCGGGCGACGACCGCGGAGACGACCTGGTCGACGGAATCCGGGTCGGTCACGTCGAGCTCCATGGCCACCATCTCTCCCGGCGCTTCGTTCACCAGCGTCTGCAGGCGCTCGGCGCGACGACCGGCCGCGACCACGATCGCCCCTTCATGAGAGAGGGCGAGGGCGGTGGCCCAGCCGATCCCCGACGACGCACCGGTCACGAGCACGACTTTGCTTCTGAGACTGCTTTCCATCTGCTTCTCCTGATCTTTTCTCGGACGCCAATGTGACCGCGAACCACGTCGCCCTGTGACATCTCGGACGGGCTGTTCGCTCGAGGCTTGTCACAACCGGGGTGCCCACCCGGTCTCTGCTGTCGACAGCGCGATATCGCGCCCCACGACCCGGAAGGTGAACATGTCGACCATCAGCGAGCAGGCATTCTCCCTCACCGACGCCGAGCGACGGCGCGAATCATGACCGATGAGACGCCCGACCTCTCCGCCCTGAACAGCGCGGTCGGGACGGAACTGTTCGTGCTGCAGTCGGCGGCGAGCTCGACGATCAGCGAAGCGGGAACGCGCAGCTCCATCTACCTGTCGACCCTGTCCAGCGGTCTGGTGGCCATCGGGTTCGCCGCGAACTCGCCCGCGCTGATCGGAATTCTCGCGTTCACCGTCCTGCCGGCGATCTTCGCGCTGGGATGGTTCACGGTCGTGAGACTCGTCGACACGAGCGTGGAGAACATCACCGCGCGTCGACGCATGGAGCGGATCCGCGAGTACTTCGTCAGTCTGCATCCGAGGGGTCCCGAGCTGATCGCGCTCGACACGCCCCAGTCCGGCGAGCTCGGGGTGCGGTACGCGCGATCCTCGTTCCTGTTCACCATGGCCAGCATGGTCGGTGCGGTGAATGCCGTCCTCGGCGGCACCCTCGTGACCTTGGTGCTCGTCGGGGTCTTCGGAGTCGCCGAGCTGCCCGCACAGATCGCGGGCATCGTCATCGGTGCGCTCCTGCTGACCGCGACCCTGATCTACGAACGCCGAAGGATCCGGGCTGCCACGTGAAACTTCTCCGACCGTTGTCACACTTCGAGGTGCTGTCCGGTCACTGTTGAGGAGAACTCCCTGCGCGCACGGCGCTGGGTCCAGGAACGGAGCGAGATGCGGATCGTCGTGTTGGGCGGGACCGGTCAGGTGGGCCGAAAGGTCGTCGAGAAGCTCGAGCGTCGCGCTCAAGCGGTCGTGGTGGCGGCGCCGGCGAGCGGTGTGGATGCGCGCACGGGACAGGGCCTCGATGCGGCACTCGAGTTCGCCGATGCCGTGATCGACGTCACCAACGCCCCGGACGTCTCGGGCTCCGCCGCACGCGAGTTCTTCGAGACCACCACGCGGCGTCTGCTGGAGGCGGAGGAGCGCGCGGGAGTGAAGCACCACGTCGTGCTGTCGATCGTCGGCGCGGATCACGCCGGGGAAGACGGATACTTCGCCGCCAAGGGCATGCAGGAGAACCTCGTACGGTCGGGGCCGATCGCCCACTCCATCCTCCGATCCACGCAGTTCTACGACTTCGCGCGGAAGATCGCGGAGTGGAACACCGCACACGACACCGTGCATCTGCCACCGAAGCCCGTACAGCCGGTCGCGGCATCCGACGTGGCCGAAGCGCTCGTCGACCTGGCGATGGGTGATCCGCTCGGCGGCGCGGTCGACTTCGGCGGCCCCGAGCAGATGCCTCTGCCGGACTTCGTGCGTCGGGTACTCCGCGTCGACCATGACCCGCGCTATGTCGTCGAGGACGCGGAGACCACTACCCTGGGCTTCAACATCTCCGGAGACCTGCTGCTTCCTCGGTCTCCGCTGCGTCTCGCGTCCACGACCCTCGATACCTGGGTTCACGAAGAAGGCCGACGCCTTGTCGCAGGACTCCGATGAAGACAGGGGGAAGGGCGTGACGATGGCCGACAGCGGATTCGGCGAGGCCGCCGACCTCGACGAGGCAGTACGGATCTTCGACACGCACCGCCGACGACTCTTCGGCATCGCGTACCGGATGCTGAGCACGGTCGCCGATGCCGAAGACATCGTGCAGGAGACGTGGATCCGCTGGCAGAACACGGATCGCAGCAAGATCCAGGAACCCGTGGCGTTTCTGACGACGATCACCACCCGGCTCTCGATCAATGTGCTGCAGTCGTCGCATTCGCGGCGGGAGACGTACATCGGCCCGTGGCTTCCCGAGCCCGTGAACACGGACGACGATCCGGCGCTCGGGGCCGAGCGGGCGGAGGCGCTGCAGTTCGCGATCCTGTTGACGCTCGAGAAGCTCACCCCGACCGAACGGGCGGCGTACATCCTGCGCGAGGCGTTCGACTATCCGTACCCGCGCATCGCCGAGGTGATCTCCGGCAGTGTCGTGAGCGCGAGGCAGCTCGTCAGCAGGGCACGGGCGCACCTGTCGTCCGCGCGCAACGCCCACGTCGACCCGGTGGCGCAGCGTCGGCTGCTCGAGGCGTTCCTCACGGCCGCCCAGAAGGGCGATGCCCACGAGCTCGAGGCCCTCTTCGCGGCCGATGTCGTCAGCTACACCGACGGCAACGGCACCAAGCTCGCTGCGCGTATCCCCGTGATGGGTCGCGGGCGCGTGGCGAAGTTCGTCGCGGCGTTCGCGCACCACTTCTGGATCGGGAAGACCATCGACTGGGTGCAGGTGAACGGCCAGCCCGCGGCCACTCTCGTCGAGAACGGGACGGTCACGACCATGGTCACGGTGACCACGTCCAGCGAAGGCATCCTGCAGCTGCTCTGGGTGATGAGTCCGCAGAAGCTTGGGCACGTCACCGCGGTCACCGCATGACCCGCAAGCACTACCCGGCGTGGCTGCGACGGCGCCGTCATGATGCTGCCGATGTCGACACCGTCGAGTCGCTCGCGAGCGCGCTCTGCTCGTTGGACGAGGAGGCGATCCAGGCGCTGCTCCACCCGGAGGTCGAGGTCGTCATCGACAGCGGCGGTCACGTTCCAACCGGTCCGATGCCGGCGACGGGGCCGGAGGCGGCTGCCGCGGAGCTGCGTGCGCTGATGACGCCGGGGACCTTCATCGCTACCGCATCGATCAACGGTGTCCCCGGGCTCACACTCGTCCGCGACGAGCGCATCGTCGCCGCGCTCACGGCCGAGATGCGATCGCATCTGCTGTCCAACATCTGGATTGTGTGCAACCCCGACAAGCTTCGGCACTGGAATCGATAGGCACGTCCGCGTGCGGTGACGCTTCTCCGCCCGTCAGGGGATCGGCACCGCGCGGTCGGCGCCGAGGCGCTTCATCACCATGGTCGAGGTGAGCCGCTGCACGCCGGGGAGCGCTCCGAGGGTGCTGTCGTAGAGCTCCTGGTACGCGCTCATGTCGCGGGTGAGGATGCGCAGCATGTAGTCGGGGTCGCCGAACAGGCGCTGCGCCTCGGCGACCGCGGGGATGGCCACGACCGCCTCTTCGAACGCGACGATGGTGTCCTTGTCGGTGCGCCCGATCGTCACGAACACGATGGCCTCGAACGTGAGCCCGACCGCCTTCGGGGCCACCACCGCGCGGTAGCGCTCGATCGCACCGGACTGCTCCAGCTCCTTGAGTCGTCGATGACAGGCCGAGAGGCTCAGACCGACCTGCGAAGCGAGGTTCGTCGCGCTCATCCGGCCGTCATCCTGCAACAGCGAGAGAATCTCCCGGTCAAGTGCATCCATGGCGACAAGTCTTGCAGGATCCGGCGGTCAGCACGCGAAGAATCGAAGCACCTTTCGCGGGATCCTTCGTAGTCTCTTCCTCGGATTGAGGAGGACCGATGGATATCGCACTGGTCATGCAGTTCTGGCTGGTCGCGGTCATGCTCGCGCTGACCCCCGGTGCCGACTGGGCGTACGCGATATCGGCCGGGCTGCGCGCCCGCTCGATCGCACCCTCGATCCTCGGGATGCTCGCCGGCTACACGGTGGTCATCGTCGCCGTCGCGCTGGGGCTCGGCGCGCTCGTCACCGCGTATCCGGTCACGCTCACGACCCTGACCGTGGTCGGGGCGCTCTACCTGATCTTCCTCGGCGCGACGACGCTCGCCAGCCGACCGGCTCCGATCGCCGAGAGCGGGGAGCCGATCGCGACCGGCGGATGGTCGCAGTTCTTGCGCGGGTCGGGAGTGAGCGGCATCAACCCCAAGGGACTGTTGCTCCTGCTCGCCCTGCTGCCGCAGTTCACGAGTCCCGACGGCTGGTCGTCGACGACGCAGATGCTCGCGCTCGGCGGACTCCATCTGCTCAACATCGCCGTCGTCTACACGACGGTCGGACTGCTCGCCCGCCGCCTGCTGCGCACCCGCCCACGCGCGAGCTCGCTGGTCACCCGCCTCGCCGGCATCGCGATGACCGTCATCGGTGTCGGGATCCTCATCGAGCAGGTGTTCGAGTGGTTGTGAGCAGCGGTTAAGCACGGTGCTCGGCGGCGCCTCGATCGAGAGGTCGGCGTAGCGTCGGACGCGGATCCATCTGCGGGCGAAGGGAAGCGGTGACAGGCATGGCACGCACCACCACGGCCCTCCGTCTGCTGCTGCCGGCGTTCCTGCTCGGCGCGATCATCGCCATCTCGTTCCTGGAAGCGCCGCTGAAGTTCCTGGCGCCGGGTGTCACGATCCCGATCGGACTGGGCATCGGGCGGCTCGTGTTCACGGCGTTGAACGTGCTCGCGGGCGCGGTGCTGATCGTTCTCACCGTGGTGAGCGTGCGCGCGCGGGCGGGGCGCGCGACGCTGGGGATCCTCGGCGCGATCTGGCTCGTCTACCTCGTCGAGGTCGCCGTCGTCCGCCCCGTGCTGAACCAGCGCAGTGACCTGGTGATCGCGGGACTCGCCGCCGCCGGGACCAACTGGGCGCACTACGCGTACATCGTGGCCGATGTGACTCTGGTCGGCCTGCTGATCGCCCTGATCGTCGTGACCGTGCGGAAGGTCCTGCCGCGCGACGTCCGCTGAAGTAGTGCACACCCCTGCAGCAAGGATCACGCCAGGTCGATACGGTTGCCCGCATGCGAGTCGGCGTCTACATCGACGGTTTCAACCTGTACTACGGAGCACGGCGCCTGTGCGGCCGCGGCACCCCAGGGTGGCGGTGGCTTGACCTGCGCGCGTTGTCGCACACGATCCTGGCTGGTCCAGGATCCTCGTGGCCGGGCGCGACCGTCGAACGAGTCGTGTACTGCACTGCGCGCATCAAGGGTGCGGGAAATCAGTCCGGTCAGCGTGACCAGGACGTCTACCTGCGTGCGTTGAAGGCGCATGGTGCCGTCGACGTCCTGGAGATGGGCACGTATGTCTCGCGCGTCGCCACCGCCCCGCTCGCGGTTGCAGACAGGCGCCAGCGACCGGTCCTCACGCACCCTGGCTGGCCCTTGATGGTACGAGACTCGCAGGGTGCCGACAGTCCGCAGGCGACCTTCATGGCATCCATTGCGCGACGTGAAGAAAAGGGCTCGGATGTGAATGTCGCATCTCATCTGTTGCTGGACGTTCTCGAGCAGCGCATCGATGCGGCGATAGTCGTCAGCAACGACAGCGATCTCAAGTTCCCGATCGTGCAGGCACGGATGCGCGTGCCCGTCGGGACGGTCAACCCCACGGTCGGCTATCTCGCAGGTGCTCTCGCCGGTGGCGCGTCTGAGGGTGTGGGGAGCCACTGGTGGCACCACCTCAGTTCCGACCAGATCGAAGCATCCCAGCTTCCGGCCAACGTCGGAAAGATCACGCGACCCTTCGGCTGGTAGTCGACGCTTTCCTCTGACCACGAGCTGCCGATCGGCGGTGTCCCGCCCACCGTTCGCGCTAGACTGTCGTCATACCACTCGGCCCCTCTGGGGCCGAGTTTTCTTTTGCTCTCCCTGAAGGACCTGAGCTCCCGCGTCAGGGACGGACGCGCACCGTTCGGCCTTCGAACGACACCAGGTCGCCGTCGCGCAGCTGGCGTCCGCGGCGTCGATCCACCTCACCGTTGACGGTCACATACCCGTCGATGATGACCTCTTTGGCGTTGCCGCCCGAGTCGAGGAGGCCGGCGAACTTGAGGAACTGTCCGAGGCGGATCACTTCGCCGCCGATGGAGATGTCGTCGATCGGTCCGGAGGTGCTCATCCCTGAATGCTATCCGTCGCCGTGTCCGCCCCGGCGCATGACGATGCCGCCGCCCCCGGGGGAGGAACGGCGGCATCGGGCGTTTCGGACGTCGCAGGACGGCGGGGGGACGAGGCCCTCGGCTCAGTCGATGTCGGTCCCGACCACGGCGAAGTCGGCGCTGAAGTCGATGTCGATCGAGCGGTTGTCCGATGTGAGGACCGACGCGTCGTAGGGGCTCACGTCGTCGCCGTCCACATCGAGGTCGGTGATCATGCCGTCGGCCTCCGCGAGCGCGGCGTCGACCAGCGAGCGGATCGTCGCGTCGTCGAGGGTGAGCGCGGGACCGGTGTCGTCGCCGTCGGCCGGATCCGTCTCGATCACGGAAGCGGCGAGGGTCTCGTCGACGCGGACGTCGGTCTCAGTGCCGTCGGCGGTCGTGAGCTGCACCTCCCAGGTGCCGTCACGCTTCGCGTCGATCGACGTGACCTCGCCCTCGGCGGCGCCTCGTGCGGCATCCGCGATCTCGATGAGCTCGTCTGCCGATGCCGTGCCGATGCCGGTCACCGGACCGCGGTCGTTCGACGAGCCGTCGTCGTCATCGCGGCGGTCGTCGCGATCGCCGTGGGGCGCTCCCTCGTCGTGACGGGGGCCGTCCGACATCGCGGGCCGGTCGTCGTCATCGCCGAACTCGTCGCCGATGGCCGCCCCGACCGCGATACCGCCGCCCGCGAGGATCACGGCCGCAGCGATGCCGCCACCGATGAGGAGTGCACGCTTGCGCCCGGGCTTCGGCGCGGATGCCGCGGGGGTGGCGACCGGCTCGGCCGCGGGGAACGTGGGGTGCTGCCCGACACCGGCTGCCGGCGTGGCCGCGTCCGCAGCGGGGGTGACCGGAACGGTCTGCGCATCCGGGGTGCTCGCGGGGGTCTGGTCGGGAGTCTGGTCCGGGGTGGGTGTCTTGTCGTCCATGTCCCGATGGTCTCGCGCGGGCGCTGAAGCCTCCCTGAAGCCTCCTGAAGCCGTCTTCAGGAACGGGGGGATCTGCGCTCAGGCGCCGAGCGGCAGCGAGACGACGAAGCGGGCGCCACCCCAGCGGGAGTCGTCGACCGCGAGAGTCCCGCGAGCCGATGAGGCGATGCCGCGGGCGATCGCGAGACCCAGTCCGCTGCCACCGGCGTCGCGGCTGCGCGCGTCATCGAGGCGGACGAAGCGCTCGAAGATGCGCTCCCGCTCCTCGGCGGGCACGCCGGTGCCGTCGTCTTCGACCGTCACGAACACGTGCCCGCCGGAGGGCGTCACGCCGATCGCGACCCGGCCGCGGCTGTGCCGCACGGCGTTGTCAGCGAGGTTGCGCACCAGTTGCCCGAGCAGACGGGGATCACCGTTCACCCTGGCCGCCTGGATGCCGGAGCCGTCGACATCGAATCCGGCCGCGCGCAGCCGGCGCACCTCACCGAGCGCGATGTCGTCGAGGTCGACTGCCTCGTCGTGCGTGCTCGCGCCCTCGTCGAGGCGGGCGAGCAGCAGCAGGGACTCGACGATGCCCTGCAGGCGCAGCCCCTCTTCCGAGACGACCTCCGCGAGCTCGCCGATGCTCGTCACGTCGGGGTGGGCCTGCGCGAGCTCGGCGTGCTGACGGATGGTCGCGAGGGGAGAGCGCAGCTCGTGCGAGGCATCCGACACGAAACGTCGCTGCGCGGTGGCCGCGGCATCGAGTCGATCGAGCATCCCGTTCATGGTGGTCGCGAGCGCCGCGATCTCATCCGCGGTCTCGGGCACCGGCACGCGCTGGTGCAGGCGCTCGGCGGTGATGCCGTCGACCTTCTCGCGGATGCGCTCGACCGGACGGAGCGCCCGGCCGACCACGAGCCAGGTGGTCACCGCGACGAGCAGCAGGAGTAAAGGGACGGCGATGGCGAGCAGAGTCGCGACCGTGGTCAGGGTCTCGGCGTCGTCGTCCATGGACACGGCCAGCACGAGCGTCCGGTCATCATCGAGGTCGTCCGAGACGACGAGCATCTGCTCCCCGTCCACGGTCAGCGTCTGCGGGTCGTCGGACACGGGCAGAGCCGCGGAACCGAGTGCTTCCCTGGCGTCTTCGCTGGCCGCCCGTACCGATCCGTCCGGGCCGATGAGCTGCACGAACTCGTCCTCGAGGGAGTCGATCCCGCCGCGGCCCGGTCCGTCGCTGCGCTCGGCGAGCTCATCGAGGCGCTGCTCAGCCGCCCGCTCTGTGCTGCCGTGGATGCTGGCGCTGAGCACCCCGTAGAACGAGAAGGCGCCGATGAGCAGGGCCACCGCGACGACGACCGTCGCCCCGAGCGTGGTCCTCTCGCGCACCGAGCGCCAGCTGCGCCTAGCCACCGTCGGCCGCCAGCCGGTAGCCCGCACCGCGGATCGTCTCGATCGCCTCGCGCCCGAACGGCTTGTCGAGCTTGCGGCGAAGATGCCCGACGTAGACCTCGACGATGTTGGGGTCGCCGTCGAAGTCGTCGTCCCAGACACCCTCGATGAGTGCGCGCTTCGACAGGACTTGACCCCGGTGGCGCATGAGGTACTCCAGCACCGAGAACTCCCGTGCGGTGAGGGTCACGGGGGTGTCGCCGCGCCACACCCGGTGGGCGGCGGGGTCGAGTCGCAGATCGCCGGCCTCCAGGATCGCGGGGCGCGCGACGGCCCCGCGGCGCACGAGGGCGCGGAGGCGGGCGACGAGGATCGCGAATGAGAACGGCTTGGTGACGTAGTCGTCGGCTCCGGTCTCGAGCGCCTCGACCTGGTCCCACTCGCCGTCCTTGGCGGTCAGCATCAGCACGGGCGTCCAGTTCTCCTCGGCGCGCAGCGCCTCGCACACCTTCCAGCCGCTCATACCCGGCATCATCAGGTCGAGCACGATCGCGTCGTACCGGGTCTCCCGCGCCCGCCAGAGTCCGTCGACGCCGTTGTGCGCGACGTCCACGGCGAAGCCCTCGGCCTCCAAGCCGCGGCGCACACCCTCGGCCAGGCGCACCTCGTCGTCCACCACCAGGATCCGCATTCCTCCAGTGTGGCCGGTCGACGCTGAATCGGGGCTGAAGCTCGGGACGACGCGTCAGCGGAGGTGTGCCTGGATCTCGCGGATCACCTCGCCCAGCGTGCCGGTGGCGAGCAGGCCGGGGCCGAGAGGGCCCGCGGAATCCTCGCCGAGCGGCGGGAGTGCGCGCAGTGCGGCGGATGCTGCGGGGGAGAGGGCGGCGAGTTGCCAGCGCACCTCGGCGGCGCGCGCCTCGGGTGCCGAGGGGTGCGCCAGCTCCACGGCCTTCGCGGCGTATGCCGCCGCTCCGAGCGCATGGGCGCCCATGTGTGCGACGCCCGCGGCTTGCGCGGCGGCACGGGCGGCGGCCGCCCCTGCCGGCGAGGTCGCACTGTGGGCGGCCCTGCCCGCGACGAACCGCCGACGGATCTCTACGGCGGCGCTGAGCTCACCCCGGGCGAATGCTCGTGCCCGGGAGATGGCGTCTCGGGCGCGGTCGTCGTCCGGCGCTTCCTCCTCGAACAGGGGCAGTGCCCGCTCAGCGCAGTCGGCCGCCCACACGGCGACGATCCTGCGGTCGGCCTCGGTCATGCCCTGCACGGTGGTCATGTTCACTTCGCCCGGCGCTGGGACCGCTGCCGGGCGGACTCGTGCGCCGTGCGCAGCAGATCGAGCACGGATTCCGAGGTGCGCTCGCCCGGGTCGATCACGCACACCCACCCGACCGCACCGTAGAGCGGATGCCGCTGGAACACGTCGACTTCCGCCGGCGCGGTATCCACGGGGACGAGCGACGCCACCTGCTCGCGTCCGACGTGGATGTTCACACGGAACCGCCCTGGCGCATTCAGCGCGGAAGCCGTGTCGTCGGGGTAGTCCTTCGTGATGATCGTTCCGTACGGCTGGGTGCGCTCCGGCATCCGCCCGTCCGGTGCGTGATAGAAGTAGGCGTCTCCCCAGGAAAGCGCGGGGAAGTCGCTGCCCGCTTCGGGGGTGACGACGAGGGCGCCGTCGAAGCCACGGACTGTTTCGATGATCTCCTGCATTGTCATCCCTCAATGATGAGGTTCACGTGCTTATGTGGACTTAGAAGCGGGAAGGAGGGCGAGTCACATGCCAAACCCTCAAGAGGATGTCATGACGACGGCTGCGCTCGGTCGACGCGTGGGCTACTCGACGCAGCAGGTGCGCGACCTGGAGCGGCTCGGGGTCATCCCTCCGGCCGAGCGCGGAGCCAACGGCTACCGCCGCTACGCGGGCCGGCACGAGATTGCCGCGCGCGCTTATCGTGCGATGGCGGCGGCCATCGGCCCCGTGCCCGCCCGGCGACTGATGCCGACTCTGATCGGGGTGCCGGTCGAGGCCGCGGCCGAGCGCATCGACGACCTGCATGTCGGTCTCGCGGCCGAGCGCTCCCGAGTGCGCGAGGCGCTGCGCGGTCTCGATGTCGCTCTGGTCGAAGCCGACGAAGACTTCGACGACGCGGATGCGATGACCATCGGCGAACTCGCGCAGGCCCTCGGCGTCCGCCCGTCCGCGCTCCGTCACTGGGAGCAGGAAGGGCTGGTGCATCCGCTCCGCGGCACGGCATCCACGCGGTCGTACGGCGCGGCGGCGATCACCGAGGCGCGCATCGTCGCCGCCCTGCGCGCGGGCGGCTACGGCATCCCCGCGATCTCGCGCATCCTCGAACACGTGCGGCAGCATGCCGACACGGGCGAGGTGCAGCGCATCCTCCAGGGCCGGCTGGTCGCGCTCACACGGCGCAGCGTCGCGCTCCTCGCGGCCGCCGGACACCTGCACGCGCTTCTCGCTGATCGGGGTGAGGAAGACTGACGGTCGTCGTCGACCGCGAGGTCGGACGGCTCGCTTAGGGTGGCTCGTATGACGTGCAGCGCGCGGTGGTCGAAGACGATGCGCGTGCTCGCGACGCCGATCCGGAAGCCGGGGTGCTGACCATGCAGAAGTCGGGGCGATACGTGCGCGTGGGGAACACGGAGTACCTGCTCGCCTCTCCGGGAGGCAACTGGGCGCTCTGGAGCCCCACCCCGGTCGAGGGTTTCCGGAAGATCGGGAGCGGGTGGGTCCGCAACATCGCACCCGACGAGCAGCTGGAGTGCTTCCGCGTCGCACACCACGGCACGTATCGCGGCATCCCGGTCACGGTCGAGCCCGGCGACGGAGCATTGGCACGCCTCGACACCCGCGATCCGCGCGCAGCCGAGCAGGGGTTCGAGAGGTTCGGGTTCGAGCGGCCCGAACTGCAGTCGTGGCTGAAGTTCGTGCCCGTCGACGATCGGGACCTCGTCTTCACGACCACGCGCACACCGGAGCCGATGCCGTGGGCGCAGTCGACCCGAGACGCCGTCGCGCAGCGCCCGGTCCCGCGACCGTCCGGCGCGCAGCCGTCGGAATGGGGAGCCTTCACACTCCGTCTCATCACGGCGCTCCGCGGTGTGACCGACCGCGTGTTCCTCATCGTCTCGGTCGATGGCGACCCGCTGCGCTACGTGCAGTTCGCCGGGGATCCGGAGATGCTCCACGCCGAGGCGCCGGGGGGCGACGTGGTCGCGGATGCCGACGAATCGGTGCTGCGGGCCACCGGGTGGAAGGAGCCGGGGGTCGCGCAGCCGAACTGGACCGCGGAGCTCCCGCTGCCCGCGTACGCGGTCGACTTCCGGGAACTCGCCGAGCGGTGCGTCGCTGCGCTGCGTGATGCCTATGGGGCGACGAGCCCCGATGCCCTCGCGTACCGCGCGTGGCGTGATCCGGAGCAGGCCTCGCTCGAGTTCCCCGGACTCGGTCGCGCCCTGCCCTGATCCGCGCCTCCGGGATGCCGCCTGGGTTCAGCGACCGCCGAGGCCGGCCTGCTCGCGCATCGCGGCGAGGTCGAGGTCTTTCGCGTCGAAGAAGAGCGCCGGGTCCAGCGCGAGCGGCTCGGAGTCGATCCAGAGTTCCTTCCCCGCGACGCGGATCACGCCGATGTACATCGCCCGGTCGGCGTCGGACGTCCAGATCGTGAGGAGTCGGTCATCGCCCCGGTGTGCGATCACGTCTTTCAGGGCGGCGACGATCCCGGCGCTGTCCGAGCTGCCGCGCTGCAGCGTGGACAGGGCCTGATCGAGCGGGAATCCCGCGGCGACACCGTGGATCACCGGATTCGTCAGCACGCCGCCGCCCTTGATCCGCCAGCGCCGCGCACCGACGAAGAACATCACGAGGGCGGCGACGAAGACAGCCGGCGGGAGGAAGAAGGCACCGGCGATCGCGAGCCCGCTGCGCACGCGTCCGCCGAGCAGTTCGACCGTCGCCTCCGGGTTGAGGTAGACGAGGAGCATCACGACCACCATGAGCCCGGCGATCACGAGCCAGGTCGCCGACTTGCGGGGAGAGCGCTCGGAGACGAAGAGATCTGGGCGTGTGGCGAACCAGGTGTAGAGATTGCGCGACCGGGACCGGAGGGGCGTGAAGCTCATGGGATCACGCTAGTGCGGTCGGCCATCGGCGCTCATCACGCCGGGCTGCCGATCCGTGCTTCGACCTCCGCGATGAGCGGGTTGTCGTCGGCAGGGTCGGTGATGATCGCGGTGACGGCGTCGAGCGCCAGCACGGGGTAGCGAGCGGCAGCGCCGATCTTCTCCTCGCTCGCGAGCACCACTGTCTCGGTGCAGCGCGAAGCGAGTGCGCGCTTGGTGACGGCGTCGTCGAGTTCGCCCGTGGTGAGGCCGCGTTCGGGGTCGATGCCGGTGGCGCCGAGGAAGAACGTGTCGGCAGCGAGGCGCTGGATCGCCTCCATGGCCAGCCCGCCGCCGGTCACCAGCGAGTGTCGGGAGAGTTCGCCGCCGATCATGATCACCCGCGCGTCCGAGTGCTCGGCGACGGCGAGGGCGATGGCGGGGCTCGGCGTGATGACGGTGATCCCTGTGCCGGAGGGAAGGAGCCGGGCCATCGCCAGCGTGGTCGTGCCGGCGTCGAGGACGATCGTCGATCCGGGGTGGACGGTGGCCACCGCCGCGCGCGCGACGCGTTCCTTGCTCTCGGTCGCCAGCGCGGCGCGTTCGCGAACCGGGGGCTCGGGAGCGGGGATCGGCAGCGCACCGCCGTAAACGCGCAGGAGTCTGCCCTCGTCCGCGAGCTCTCGGAGGTCACGGCGGATGGCATCCTCCGAAACGCCGAGCTCGTCGGCGACGGCTTTCGCCACCACCCGTCCGTCACGCTCCAGGAGAGCGAGCAGGTGGTCTTTGCGTTGCGCGGCCAGCATATGTTTCCTCACGAAGTTGCACGTTCTTGCATGATTCAGACTACAGTCATCCGCATGACGAAACCACTCCTGATCCTGATCGCCGGTCCGTACCGCTCGGGTACCGGCGGCGACCCCGAACTCATCGCCCAGAACCTGGCGCGCCTCGAAGAGGTCTCCGGGCCGATCTTCCGCCTCGGCCACGTGCCGATGATCGGTGAATGGGCGGCGCTGCCGATCCTGCGCACCCTCGATGCCGTCGATGCCGGCGAGGGCGACGTGATGTACGAGACGGCGCACCGACTGCTGCAGCACTGCGACGCGGTGCTGCGCCTTCCCGGTGAGTCGGCGGGTGCAGACAAGGATGTGGAGATCGCGAAGGAGCGCGGGCTGCCCGTCTATCGCTCGCTCGAGGAGATCCCCCCAGCCTCGACTCCGTAGGCTGGAGGTATGACCAAGAACATCTGGACCATCCTCGGCGTCATCCTCGCCGTCGTGATCGCGTGGTGGATCGTGAGCGCGCTGTTCTCGGTGCTCGCGTTCATCTTCAAGCTCGCGATCGTCGCGGTCGTCGCCGTGGTGGTGTTCCTCGTTCTGCGCGGGATCTTCAGCCGCAGCGACGACTGACGCACCGGCTCACGTCGTGGCGAACGCCCCGACGCGGTACTTCGCGGCGCGGTGCGTGTCCTGCACGCGGTCTCCCTTGCCCTGCAGCTTGTTTCGCAGCGTGCCCGGCGCGTACTCGTTCGGGTAGACGCCGCGCTCGCGCAGGACCGGGATCACGTGCTCGATGACGTCCTGCCAGGTGCCGGGCGTGACCGCGTAGGCGAGGTTGAAGCCGTCGATGTCGGTCTCTTCGACCCAGGACTGCAGCTCGTCGGCGATCTCGACTCCGGAGCCGACGACCGTGGGGCCGAGGCCGCCGATCGCGTTGTGGCGTCCGAAGTCGCCGACGGTCCACTCGCGGCCGAGGTCGGCCTCTTCCTTGAGGTGCTGCAGCACCGACTGGATCGCGTTCGACTCGACATTCCCGACCGGCTCGTCCTCGGCGTACTGCGACAGGTCGACCCCCATCCAGCCCGACATGAAGGTGAGCGCGCCCTCGGGACTTGCATAAGAGAGGTACTCGGCGTGCTTCGCGGTCGCCTCCTCGCTCGTCGCGGCGGTGATCACCGTGAGCAACGTGTAGATGCGGGCGTCGTACCGGTCGCGGCCGGCGGCTTCCAGGGCGTCGCGGATGCGCTTGACGGTGCCGGCGAGCACCTCCTTCGAGGGGGCGGCGACGAAGATGGCCTCGGCGTTCTCGGCCGCGAACTTCACTCCGCGCGGGCTCGCACCGGCCTGGTAGATCACCGGCGTGCGCTGCGGCGACGGCTCGGAGATGTGGATGCCGGGAACGCTGAAGTGCTTTCCCTCATGCCCGATCGGGTGCACCTTGGACGGGTCGGTGAAGATGCCGCGCTCGCGGTCCTCGACCACGGCATCGTCTTCCCACGAGCCCTCCCAGAGCTTGTAGAGCACCTCGACGTACTCGTCCGCGTGGTCGTAACGGTCGTCGTGCGCGAGCTGATCCTCCTGGCCCATGTTGCGGGCGGCGCTGGGCAGGTATCCGGTCACGACGTTCCAGCCGATCCGGCCCTGCGTCAGGTGGTCGAGCGTGCTCAGACGTCGCGCGAACGGGTAAGGGTGCTCGAACGCGGTGCCGGCTGTGATGCCGAAGCCCAGGTTCTCGGTGACCGCGGCCATGGCGCTCACCAGCAGGATCGGGTCGTTCACGGGCACCTGGGCGCCGTTGCGGATCGCGGCCTCGTTCGTGCCGCCGTACACGTCGTAGGTGCCGAGCACATCGGCGATGAAGATGCCGTCGAAGGTCGCGCTCTCCAGCAGCTTCGCCAGATCCGTCCAGTACGAGATCGTGTTGTACTGCCGCGACCGGTCGTCGGGGTGCCGCCACAGGCCGGACGACTGGTGGGCGACGCAGTTCATGTCGAAGGCGTTGAAGCGGATCTGACGGGTCATGCCCCCATGAAAGGCGAACGGCGCGGGGTGGTCCAGGGCCGCCGAAATGCGCGGACACATTCCGGGGGATGCTGGTCGATGGGTCTAGCTCGATCCGCTGGTTTTCCAGAGGCCTTGCTGAGCCCACCCGTCGGGGAAGCCCATGCTGTCGATCCTCACGTGGGGGACACTCGGAAAGGTGGCTACCAATTCCTTGAGGCGCCGCGTCCAATCGGCGTAACCACCGATGCTGCGCAGCAGATACGCGATTACGGCCAACGAGTTGTAGAGGCCGAAGTCCTGCTTCGGCGCTGTGTCTTCACGCAGGTGCGCCAACACGGGAATCGCATTGTTCTTTGGTCTGGTGGGCGCATCGACGAGCTTTCTGTTGAACAAGCGCGCCTGGTGTGCCGCGACGTTCCGTACATAGTTGGTGCTCGCGATCCAGCTGGCCAGGACAGTCTTGCTGGGTACTGAGTAATGAAGGGCGATCCGAGTGGCGAGATCGTTCTGCAGCCCGCGGTAGAGCTTGGCGAGGTGGCCGAGTTCAAGAATCTCGGTCAGTGCCCAAATCGGCATTCGATCGTCGTATTTCCGTCGAAAGTGCTCGACGAAGGCTTCCTTCGAGCTGGCTCGCATTTCGTCCACGCGGCTGATCCACTCGGCATGTTTGCTCGTCATCACGCCAGCGCCCGTATCGATGGATGGCGCGGTGAAGGCCGGAGTGAAGCATCGTTGATCGAGGTGCGCGAAGGCCGAAGTCTGGCCGAGGATGTAGCCGACTTGAGTACGAAGCGAAACCTCGATGCGTTCGACGGCCTCGAGAACGAGCAGGCGTAGCGCGCGATCGAATGCGATCAGCGCCGCAGCATGCTCCAGACGGGTGTCCTTCCGATACGAACTCAGAATACGAGTCGACTGGCGACCGCGGTCATCAATGAACTTCTCCGACTCGCGAGATGGATAGAGATACCCCGTGAGGCGGTAGTAGCCAACCTCTTCGAGCAACTGTTCAGCGGCCGATTCGTCGTCGACGATCAGACCTCTGCCCTGGAGTTGCGCAATCTGCTGCTTTATAGACATCCAAGGCTTGGTGTACTCGACCACGTGTCTCCCCAAGAGAAAATCAGCCCGAGCCGTGAGGCGAGCGGGCTGATCGTGATGTTCCAAGACTAGCATCCTCGAGCCCATGTGAGGAGGGCCCTAAGGCCGATTCGGCGTGTAACATGTTACCGTGAAGGAACCCCTTGCTGCCGCCAGTGAGCCGCGGAAGGAACAGTGAGGACCGACGTGATCCAGAGGCCTGGAAGCACCCGACGAAGCCACACCGGGCTGCGTTCCCTGACCGATCTCCTGATTGTCGTTGGTGTAGGTGTCCTTGCGTTCTTCGTGAACGGCTACGTCTCCGCGGCAATCATGGTCCTTACTGTCGGCGGGGTCCTCGGCGGGGCGAGGGTGCGTCGCCGGCGCCGGGCGGAACCGGCACGACACGAAGGGGCGTCTCACGCATGACTTCCGGTATCGCACCCCTGCACCTCGTCATCACGGTGATCGTGCTCATCGCCGTCGTCGCACTCGTCGGTTACCTGGTCCTTCGCGTCAAGCGCGGCGGCAAACGGCGCGACTGATCCGTGCGCTGCTGTGGGTGAGGTTCACCAACGTCCGGTGCCCCTCATCCGTGACGCCGCCGCAGCCCGTGAACCGATTGGGGCTTACGTTGTGTTGTCGATGCCCCCGCAAGCATCGGATCGGCTTCGCTTTAGGCGGCGACGTCCAGCACTCCGGCTTCGCTACTGCTCGTAGACGTCCCGCCGATGACCCAGCGTCACGACCGCGACGATGAGCACGTCGTCGTCGATCGTGTAGATGATGCGGTAGTTCCCGACGCGGACGCGGAGTCCGTCGCGTCCCTGCAGCGCCTTCGCTCCCGGCGGGCGGGGGTTCTCGCCGAGCAGGGCGATGGCACCGCGGATCCGGTTGCGATCCTGATGGTCGACCTTCTTCAATGCTCGAACCGCAGCGGGGCGCAGTTCGATCCGATAACTCACGTCCAGCCCAGGTCGGCCTTCACCTGATCCCAGGGGATGTCCGGGCCTTCTTCGGCCATCGCCTCGTCGAACGCGGCCACGTCTTCGGCATCTTCGAGTGCCTCGATCATCCGCTCGTACTGCTCCGGGCTGACCACGACGGCGGCACGCTGACCGCGTCGCTCGATGAACACGGCCTCCTCCTGGGAGCGGGCGATGACCGTCGAGAGGTTGTTGCGCGCGTCGGCGACGCTGATCGTGGACATAGGCAAATTGTACATCTTGAAGTCTGAGATGTACATGATGCCGCGGCCAGGCGGTGGCATCTACGAATCCGCGAATCGATCCTTCGGCCTCCGAGAATCGGCGATTGGGGACGAGCTGCCCTCCCGCAAGTCCGCGACGATGCGGGCGAGGATCTCAGGGAGCGTCTCCGCCGGCCCGATACGGCCTTCCTCGACGAACTCGAGCGGCTGCCAGCCGTCGTGCCACGCGCGCATCTGCTCTGGACTGAAGGCGTCGCGCAGTTCTCGTGTCTCGTGGCGTCGGACGGTCTCCTCGAACCCGACGTCGAACTGGTAGATGCGAGTGACGCCTCGATGGTCCCGCCACAGCTGCTCCAACCGCCCGGCATAATCCCGGAGGTTGAGGATCCCGTCGAGGATGACGTCGTATCCCAGGTCCAGCGATTGGCGGGCGACGGTGTCGATGAGCGCGGCGGCGTCGGCGGATCGAGACGCCTTCTCGCCGCCGGCCAGAAGCGTGCGCCGGAAGTGGTCCTGATGGATGACCGCGGTCTTGCCGCGGAGCAGAGGGCGCAGCGCCGTCGCCGTCGTCGTCTTGCCCGAGCCGGAGTCGCCGCGCAGCACGACGAGGCGAGTGTCCACTGATCCCACGGCCGTCATCGCACAAGTCTCACATTCGGGCGGATCATGTGACGTCATCTGCTGGCATTCACCCACCCCCACGGGCTCTACCCTTGACAGGTGACCGACGAGACCGTGACCGCCCAGCGTCTGGTGCGCCGCTTCGCCCGCGAGACCAACCTGCTCGTGTCGGGTCGTGACTTCTCGGTCGTCGGGTCGGATGCCGTGGCTGAGGCACTGCGTCAGCTGCTGCCGGCGCTCGGTGCGCACCTCGGCGACGGCGGCGTGACGTTCGTGACGGGCGAGGCTCCCGAGATCCTGCTCGACGGACACCCGCTTCCGGCGCGGAAGACGGCCGAGGACCGCGTGGATGCGGCCGGACGTCACATGCCCGTCTCGTCCGACCTCGCCCGGCGCCTCGGCGAGAAGGGGACGGTGTGCGGGGTCCGGATCGGCATCGCGATGGTGCTCGAACCCAAGACCGCCCAACTCGCCCTGTTGCTGCGGGATGCCGGAGCCACGGCCGCCGTCTACGCGCACCCCGATGAGATCGACGTCGAGGTGGCCGCGGTGCTGCGTGCCCGGGGCGTCCCCGTCGACGGCGACCCGACCCTCTCGGGTGCTGCCGAACGCACTGCCGCCGTGTCGTTCCTGCGCCGCGGGTTCGACCTGCTGCTCGACGACGGTTCGCACCTGATCCGCCTCGCGCATGAGGAGGGGATCGCCACAGAACTGAAGGGTGCGGCCGAGGAGACCACGAGCGGGCTCACTCCACTGCGGCTCATGCAGCGCGAAGGCGTGCTCGAGATCCCCGTCATCGCCGTGAACGACGCCCTCACCAAGACCTCCTTCGACAACCGCTACGGCACCGGCCAGTCGTGCGTGTTCGCGATCGCCGATGCGCTGGATGCCGCGGGCATCGACCTCCGCGACCAGCCCGCGGTCGTGGTCGGCTACGGCCCCGTCGGCGAGGGCGTCGCCGCGCACCTGCGGGCGCTCGGCATCGAGGTCGCGGTCACCGAGACCGACCCCGTCCGCGCACTGCGGGCCGCCCACGACGGCCACCGCATCGGCCGGCTGCACGACCTCGCACCGGGCGCACTCGTCGTCTCGGCCACGGGCGCTCCGCACACGGTCGCCGCCGAGGTCCTGCGCACGGCGGCGGTCGTCGCGGTTGCGGGCGGCGTTCCGCACGAGATCGACCTCGATCCCTCGACGCTGCGACCGTATGCGGGCGAGAACGGCGAAGCCTCTCCGTTCGTCGAACGCGCCGGAGACGGGGCCCTCGTCATCGCCCGAGGCGGCTGCGTGAACCTGTCGGCCGGTGAGGGAAACCCGATCGAGATCATGGATCTGTCGTTCGCGGTGCAGCTCTTCGCCGTCGAGCATCTGCTCACGCACGACCTGCCCGCCGGCGTGCATCCCCTGCCGCCCAAGGCCGACACCACGATCGGCACGGCCGCACTCGCCGCCCGCGGAGAGCACATCGACGAGCGCAGCCCCGCGCAGGTCGACGCCCTGCGCGAGTGGCGATCGCCGCGATTCCGGGGAGCACCCGCATGACCGCCGTCACCGTCTACTCCGCCGGGCTCGTGGTGCCGATCACCGCTCCACCGATCGTCGACGGCGCGGTCGCCGTGCGCGACGGACGCATCATGCACGTGGGTGAGCGCGAGTGGGTGCTGCGGTCGCTGTCCGAGCGCGGGATCGACGCCGACGAGGTGCACTGGCCCGGCGTGCTGACCCCGGGCCTCGTGAACGCGCACACCCATCTGCAGTACACCGGCATGGCCTCGGTCGGCCGCGGACAGTACGACGGGTTCGACGACTGGGTGCGAGCGTTCGACCCGGTCTACGAGGGCGGGCGCGACTGGGCCGCGGATGCCGCCGACGGCGCGGCACAGGCGCTGCGCTCGGGCACGACCGCGGTGGCCGACGTGGTCACCGACCGCGCCGCGGCGACCGCCCTGCACGATGCCCGACTGCACGGCATCACCTATTGGGAGGTGATGAGCTGGACCAACGACGACTGGGCGCGCACCGGACGCGCGCAGGTCGAGCAGGCTCTCGACGCATTGCCCACCCCGCCCGGAACCGGCCTCTCGCCGCACGCCCCCTACTCGCTCGACATCGAGCCGCTGCTGGAGATCCCCGACATCGTGCGCGAGCGCGGCGGACGCATCCATATCCACCTCGGCGAGGCCGCGTTCGAGAGCGAGTTCGCGCACGAGCATCCGCAGGCCTGGCACACGGCCGGTCTCGCCAGCTTCCAAGAGCTGCGCAAGGCCGGTTTCGGCACCAGCGCCACCGAGTTCGTCGACCAGCTCGGGGTCCTCGGTCCCGACTGCCACATCGCGCACGGCGTGTACATGAGCGCCCGAGACCGTGCCATCCTGCGCGAGCGCCGCACCACCGTGGCACTGTGCCCGCGCTCGAACGCCGTCATCGGACTCGAGGAGCCGCCCATCGCCGCGTACTTGCGCGAAGGTAGCCCGATCGCCGTCGGCACCGACTCGCTGTCGTCCAGCCCCTCGCTCGACGTGCTCGCCGATGTGGCGGAGCTCGCCCGCATCGCCCGCTCGCAGGGCTACACCGACCGCGACCTGCACGCGCGACTGCTCGGCGCCGCGACCCTCGGTGGCGCGCACGCCATGGGGATCGACGTCGGCCCCGAACGCACCGGATACCTCGCCGTCGGCGCGCTCGCGGACCTCACCTTCTTCGATATCCCGGCCGGCCCGGATGCCGTCGCCGACCTCGTCGAGCACGGGGCCGGCCGAGCCGCCGCGACGGTCGTCTCCGGCGAGGTGCGCTTCGCGATCGAGTCCTTCGAGCGGGCCGCCGTCGAATCCGCACCCGCCGAATCCCGACCCGTCGAACCCGCATCCGGAGGTTCCGCATGACACAGCGCCCCGCGACCGCCGAGCGGCTCGACCTCGCCGCGCATCCCGAAGGCGGTTGGTTCCGCCGCACGTGGACGAGCCCGCTGCCCGTCGAGACGCCGAACGGCCCGCGACCGGCGGCCACCTGCATCCACTACCTGCTGCTGCCCTCTGAGCGCAGCGAATGGCACGTCGTGACCAGCGATGAGCTCTGGCTCTGGCATGGTCCTGGCCGACTCGAACTCCGCCTCGGCGGCGACGGTGCGGAACCGGGCACGGCGACCACGGTCGTGCTCGGCCCCGACGATGCCGCCCAGGTGCTGGTTCCCGCCGGTGTCTGGCAGGCCGCCCGCCCGCTCGATGCCGACGAGGTCCTGGTCTCGTGCTTCGTGTCTCCAGGTTTCGATTTCGCCGATTGGCGTCTCGCCGAATCGCCTACTCTGTAGAGGCAGACCGTCTCTGCAGAAGCAGACCCGCCTGCCTCGCCGTCTCCTCCACACCCTTCCTCGCACTGGAGTCATCGTGCCCTTCGCTCCCTCCCTCCGCCGCGCGGCAGCCGCTGCTGCCGCCGCCGCCCTCGCCATCACCCTCGCCGCCTGCAGCGCTCCCGCTGCCGAGACCGGATCCGGCAGCGGTGACGATTCGGGCCTGCAGACCGTGACCGAGGGCAAGCTCACGATCGCGACCGGCGAGCCCAACTACGAGCCGTGGTTCGTCGACGACGACCCCTCCAACGGTGAAGGCTTCGAGGGTGCGGTCGCGAACGCGGTCGCCGAGCAGCTCGGCTACAAGGCCGACGACATCGTCTGGGTGCGCACGACCTTCGACGGCGCCATCGCGCCGGGCCCGAAGGACTGGGACATCAACCTGCAGCAGTTCTCCATCACGGATGACCGCAAGAAGGCCGTCGACTTCTCGTCGCCGTACTACACGACCACGCAGGCCGTGGTCGCGGTCGGCGACTCGCCCGCGGCATCGGCCACGACCATCGACGAGCTCAAGACCACCAAGGTCGGCGTCGCCAGCGGCACCACCAGCTACACGGTCGCCAAGGCCCAGCTCGGTGAGGCGAACCTCAGCGTGTTCAACTCGGTCGACGACGTCGTGCTCGCCCTCAAGGGTGGCCAGATCGACGCCATGATCACTGACCTGCCCGGTGCGTTCTACGTCGTCGGCGCACAGCTCGACGACGGCGTGGTCACCGGACAGTTCGCCGGGGCCGACGGCGGCGACGAGTTCGGCATCGTGCTGCCCAAGGGCTCGGCGCTCACCTCGGACGTGACCGACGCGGTCGACGCCCTGCGTGAAGACGGAACGCTCGACGAGCTGCAGCAGAAGTGGCTCAGCGACGCGGTCGACGTCCCCGTCTTCAAATGACCTCACAGCCCGTCGACGCGGCGTGGCAGCCGAGCGAGCTCGAGCTGTCGCGCCGCGTCCTGCGGCGCCGGGCGACCACCCGGTCCGTCCTGATCGCGCTGATCAGCAGCCTCGTCGTCGCGGCGGTGCTGGTGGTCGTCGTCGTCAACACCCCCGGGTGGGCGGTCGTCAGCCAGACCTTCTTCGACCCGCAGGTCGCGCTCGACAGCATCGGCCCGATCTTCCAGGGGCTGCTCGTCAATCTCCTGGTGCTGGTGATCGCCGCGGTCTGCGTCGCGATCTTCGGAACCACCCTGGCCACCATGCGCTCGCTGCGCGGTCCGGTGTTCTTCCCGCTGCGCGCGCTCGCGGCGGCCTACACCGACTTCTTCCGCGGCATCCCCCTGCTGATCGTGCTGTATCTGATCGGCTTCGGCATCCCCGCGCTGATGATCTTCCCGCGCATGCCCGCGATGTTCTGGGGCACGATCGCCCTCGTCCTCACGTACTCCGCGTATGTCGCCGAGGTGCTCCGCGCCGGCATGGAGGCCGTGCATCCCTCCCAGCGCATCGCCGCCCGGTCGCTCGGGCTCACCCACGGTCAGACGCTCCGGATCGTCGTGATCCCGCAGGGTGTGCGCAAGGTCGTGCCCGCGCTCATGAACGACTTCGTGTCGATGCAGAAAGACGTCGGCCTGATCTCGGTGCTCGGCGTGGTCGATGCCGTCCGCGCCGCGCAGCTGATGGTCGCCGACACCTACAACTACACGCCGTACATCGTCGCCGGGCTCATGTTCATCATCCTCAGCTGGCCGATGATCCGCCTGACCGACGTCGTCACCGCGCGGATGAACAAGCGCGAGCAGGCCGGAGGGGTCGTATGAGCGTTCCGGTGATCGAGGCCAGGGGAGTGCGCAAGCGCTTCGGTGACCATGACGTGCTGCGCGGCATCGACCTCGCGGTCGGCACGCACGAGGTGGTCGTGCTGATCGGCGCCTCCGGCTCGGGCAAGTCGACGTTGCTGAAGACGATGAACCTCATCGAGGGCGTCGACGACGGCCAGATCTTCCTGTCGGGTGAGGACATCACCGATCCGCGGGTGGATGCCGACGCCGTGCGCGCCCGGATCGGCGTCGTGTTCCAGCACTTCAACCTGTTCCCGCACCTGACCGTGCTCGACAACGTCACGCTCGCGGCCGTCCGCGTGCACGGCATGCGCAAGACCGAGGCGCGGGCCAAGGCGCGCGAGCTGCTCGAGACGCTCGGGCTCGGTGCCAAGGCCGACGAATACCCCGACCGGCTCTCGGGCGGGCAGCAGCAGCGCGTCGCGATCGTGCGCGCGATCCTCACGCAGCCCGAGGTGCTGCTGCTCGACGAGATCACCAGTGCGCTCGACCCGCAGCTGGTCGGCGAGGTGCTCGACCTGGTGCGCCAGCTCAAGCAGCAGGGTGCGACCATCGTGATGGCGACGCACGAGATGTCGTTCGCCCGCGAGGTCGCCGACCGCATCGTGTTCCTCGAGCACGGCGTTGTCGTCGAGCAGGGGCCGCCGTCGCAGGTGTTCGATGCGCCGCAGCAGGCCGCGACCGCGGAGTTCCTCGCGCGCGTGCGGCACTGAGCTCGGCCGACGGCGGATCCGGCTGCGGCGCGCTCAGGCGAGCTCGTCGTCCTCGGGGCGCCTCGGATTGGGGTCCGGCGGCAGGATCACGACCGGCTGCGCGGCGCTCCGCTGCGCCCGCCACCAGATGACGAATCCGACCGCGGTGAAGATGCCGTAGAAGACGTACATGAACCCGGTCGCGTAGTAGCCGGAGCTGAACAGCAGGGGCACGCCGACCACGTCGACCGCGATCCAGATGAGCCAGAACTCGGTCCACCCCTTGGCCATGCCGTAGGTGGCGAGCAGGGATCCGACGAAGGTCCAGGCGTCCGCCCACACCGGCTCCCACGAGCCCAGCGCGCGGAACAGCGGGGTCAGCGCGACGGTGCCGACGACCATCACGATCACCAGGCCGATGCGGGCCCCGGTCGGCGCCCACTTCGGCACGATCTGTCCACCCTCGGCGTTGCGCCAACGAATCCATCCGTAGATCGCGACGGCGATGAACATGATCTGCCGGCCGGCCTGACCGAGCAGATGCGGCAGCGAGGGATCGGGGCTGAGGGCGGATCCGAGGAAGACGGTGAGCAGCAGCAGGTTGCCGATGATGCCGACCGGCCACGCCCAGATCTTCCGGCGCATGCCGCCGAGCGCGCTCGCCAGGCCGAACGCGTTGCCGACGACCTCACGGACGAGGAGGGTCTGCCCGCCGGGCAGCGTCCAGCTCGAGTTGAAGCCGTCGACGAACCACTGCAGCAGGTCCATGGTCAGGATGCGGCGCCGGGTTCGGCGCGGTCGTCGAGCACGAGCTGGAGCATGCTCAGGTCGAGCCAGCGCCCGAACTTGGCCCCGACCTGCGGCATCCGCCCGACCTCGGTGAAGCCGAGGCGCTCGTGCAGGGCGATGGAGGCGCCGTTCCCGCTCTCGATGCCGGCGATCATGACGTGCATCCCCGCGGCGCGGGCGCGCTCGACGAGTGCGGCCATCAGCGCGGTGCCGATACCGCGGCCGTGTTGACCGCCGAGGACGTAGACGGAGTGCTCGACCGTGTGCCGGTAGCCGCTGTGTGGACGCCACTGCGCGTACGACGCATAGCCCAGCACGCCGGTGTCGTCGACCGCGACGATCACCGGATAGCCGTGCGAGGTGCGATCGGCGAGCCAGGCGATGCGGTCGGCGAGGTCGACCGCATCCTCGTTCCAGATCGAGGTCGTGTGCAGCACCGCATGGTTGTGGATCGCGGTGATCGTCTCGAGGTCTGCGGTCTCCGCATCCCTGATTCGGACGTCTGTCATCGGCGGGTGGTCTCTCTTCTGCTGCGCTCGGGTGCGCATCCTGCTGCCGCACTTTGGGTGCGCATCGCCGACGCTAGCAGGATGCCGCGCGTTCGAGCGCACGGGGAGCGCACACGGTGTCGACGCGGCGATATGCGAGCCCGTCGACTTATCCACAGCCCCTCCTATATATCGAAGATATGTTCTAAACTCGAAGCATGGCAAACCCCCATCTGACCCCCTTGATCGAGGCCGTGGAGTGCCTCGAAGAGGTGTGGGCCGATGCGGAAAACGCCGCGGAACTGTCTCGGGTGCAACTGCTCGAGGCCCACCGGGCGATGGGACTGGTGCAGCGCCGACTCGATGGCATCCACGCCGAGCTCGCGGCGAGCATCGCGCGGGAGTCCCGGCCCGAGCTGGGGGCGGCGAGCCTGGCGAAGGAACAGGGCTTCCGCAGCCCGGCCACCATGATCGCCGCGACGACGGGCGGATCCACCGGCGATGCGGCGCGGTTGGTCAAGGTGGGCGAGGCGACGGCGCCGCGGGCGAACCTCATCGGCGAGGCGCTGCCGCCGCGGTATCCCGAGGTGCAGCAGGCGATCGGTGCCGGCACCCTCAGCGCGGCAGCGGCGGCGTTGATCGTGACGCTGCTCGATCGGGCGCGGCTGAAAGCCGATCTGGAGCGCACCACCGACGCCGAGCGTCTCCTGGTCGAGCGGGCGGCGGGGCTGTCACTCGACGACGTGCGCAAGCTGGTCGTGCACGCAGAGGCCTGGCTGGACCCCGACGGTGTGGCCCCGCGCGAAGACGAGGCGCGGTCGCGGCGTTCTCTGACGATGTTCGAGCGCGAGGGCTCGCTGCACCTGACGCTGCAGACCGATGTCGCCTCCGGTGCTCCGGTCAAGGCGGCGATCCAGGCGTACGTCACCGCGACGTTCCAGGCGCGAGCGCACGTGCTCGATCCCGAGGCGCCGGATGCCGATCGACGCACCGTCGCGATGCTTCAGGCCGATGCGCTCGCCGAGATCTGCGCGCACGCGAGCGGATGCGACAACGGGGGGCTTCCGTTGTCCGGCGCGACCGTCGTGGTGCGCGTCGGTCTCGACGACCTGACCGCCGGCACCGGATTCGCGAGGGTCGACGGCGTCGATGAGCCGGTCAGCATCTCCGCATGTCGTCGGATGGCGGCCGGCGGGGGAATCATCCCCGTCGTCCTCGGCGGTGGCGGTGAGATCCTCGACTGGGGGCGTGAGAAGCGCCTGTTCACCCGAGCCCAGCGGCTGGCGCTCGTGGAGCGCGACGGCGGCTGCGTGATGTGCGGGCTGCCTCCGCAGATGACGAAGGCGCATCATCTGCGCTGGTGGCAACGGGATGCCGGTCCGACCGATCTCGACAACGGAGTGCTGCTCTGCGAGAGCTGTCACCACCGCATCCACGACAACGACTGGGAGATCAGGATCGAGGGACGCGGGTTCGCCGCGCGGGTGTGGCTCGTCCCGCCGCCGAACGTCGATCCGCACCGCAGGCCGAGGCTCGGGGGCAGAGCGCGCTACGACATCGCGGCGTGAGCCCGAGTTCCCTCACGCAGGCGAGAGGTGATGACGGCGAATCCCGCTGACCAGGCTGCGCCCAGCCCCGCAGCGGTCGCGCTGGCGGCGGTGAGTTGAGCACCTGATCCGGCGATGGCGGCGAAGACGAACCAGACCACGGCCGCACCGATGCCCACGATGGCGATGGCGGAGATCAGGCGCAGGGTCCGACGCAACTGTGTCGCGCGATCAGTGTCGGCGTGATCAGTGCTCATGCTCCGATCAAACCGAAGTGGACGGCAGGCCGCATCCCCCGCGCGGCGGATAGCGGCGGCGGAAGGCGCGAGACGGTGATGTCGGACTCAGACGTGCACGTCGGCGGGGGATTCCTCGCCCTCGTGGAAGTTCGGCGTCTTGCCGAACAGCTTCGCGATGCCCAGCACGATCCCGACGATGAGCAGCCCCAGGATGAGACCGGCGATCGCGGAGATGATCGTGTCGACGACCCAGACGACGACCGGGCCGAGGTTGTGGAGCGCGTGCTCCACGCCGTGCAGCACGTCGACCGGGAAGTGCCAGCCGACCTCGCCCAGGTTCACGAGCACGAGGTGTCCACCGACCCAGAGCATCGCGACCGTGCCCAGGATGCTGATGAAGCGGAACACCGCGGGCATGGAACGCACGATCCTGGTGCCGGTGTGCCGCACGCGTCGCACCGGGTTCTTCGCCATCTTCAGCCCGATGTCGTCGATCTTCACCAGCAGCGCCACGGCCCCGTACACGACGCCCGTCATCAGGAGCGCGATCACGGCGAGGATGGCGAGCGTCGCCCAGATGTCGAGCCCCTTCTCCAGGCTCGCCAGCGAGATGAGCATGATCTCGGTCGAGAGGATCAGGTCGGTGCGCACCGCGCCCAGGACCAGCTTCTTCTCGTCGCGAGCGCCCTCGTCGGCATGGCCGTGCTGCACGCCGAACCACTCGAGCACCTTCTCGGCGCCCTCGAAGCACAGGTAAGCGCCGCCCAGGATCAGCAGATACGGCAGCACCCACGGCGCGAATGCGGTGAGCAGCAGTGCCGCCGGGATGATGATGAGGAACTTGTTCGCGAGCGAACCGAGCGCGATCTTGCCGACGACGGGCAGCTCGCGCGCGGGCGTGATGCCCTGCACGTACTGCGGGGTGACCGCGGCGTCGTCGATCACGACACCCGCTGCCTTGGCCGAGGCCTTCATCGCGGCGCTCAGGATGTCGTCGACGACGGCGAGCAGTCCTACGGACATGGGCGGTTCCCCTCGGGCGGTGTGCAGTGCGGAGGCAACTCTATCGAGTTCGCAGAAACTCACAGCGCGCTCCCAGCCCCGAGGGACCAAAAAGGCGCAGTCCACGGTTCTTCCCTATGACGCCGCAGCCAGCGACGTCGGACTAAGGAGTCAGATCATGTCGAACGACTACGGCAAGACCCCCGAGGCCGTCAGCGGCCTCACGCACCTGCAGTACGAGGTGACGCAGCAGGACGCGACCGAACCGCCGTTCCGCAACGCGTACTGGAACAACCACGACGACGGCATCTACGTCGACGTCGTCTCGGGCGAGCCGCTGTTCTCGTCGACCGACAAGTTCGACAGCGGAACCGGATGGCCCAGCTTCACGAAGCCCATCGAGGCGGATGCCGTCACCACGCGCACCGACCGCTCGTTGTTCATGAAGCGCACCGAAGCGCGCTCCGCGAACGCCGACAGCCACCTCGGCCACGTCTTCGACGACGGCCCGCGCGATGAGGGCGGGCTCCGCTACTGCATGAACTCGGCGGCCCTCCGCTTCGTCCCGGCTGACAGGCTGGAGGAGGAGGGGTACGGTCGCTACAGTCCCCTCTTCGCGAAGACGCCGAACACCCCCACCACCGACCCCTCTGAGGAGCAGTCATGACCGATACCGGAACCATCACCCGCACGCCCGGGACCGAGACGGCCGTCCTCGCCGGCGGCTGTTTCTGGGGCATGGAAGACCTGATCCGCCGCCAGCCCGGCGTGCTCAGCACTCGCGTCGGCTACACCGGCGGCTCGAACGACCACGCGACCTACCGCAACCACCCCGGCCACGCCGAGGCCGTGGAGATCGTTTTCGACCCGACCAAGACGACGTACCGCGACATCCTCGCGTTCTTCTTCCAGATCCACGACCCGTCCACGAAGGACCGTCAGGGCAACGACATCGGCTCGAGCTACCGCTCGGCGATCTTCCCGCTCTCTCCCGAGCAGGAGACGGTCGCACGCGACACGATCGCCGACGTCGACGCCTCGGGCCTGTGGCCGGGCAAGGCCGTCACCACGATCGAGCCCGAGGGTCCGTTCTGGGAGGCCGAGGAAGAGCACCAGGACTACCTGATCAAGTACCCCAACGGCTACACCTGCCATTTCCCGCGCGCGGGATGGGTGCTGCCCCAGCGCGCGGAGAGCTCCGCCGTCTAGGCCGGGGGCCCGCGCCCCTCACCTCGCTCGCACGGAACGAAGGAGAAATCACGGAATGAAGGACCGGATGCGGCATCCGCTCCTTCATTCCGTGAGAACTCCTTCGCAATGGGCGAGCGAGTGGGCGAGCGGGCGGGCGGCTACGCCTCGGCGAGGAACGCCAGCGCCGCCTCTTTGAAGTCCCGCGATCCCGGAGCGTTGAAATGGTTCCGGTTCGGGATCTCGAAGAAGCGACCGTCGGGGGCCGCGGACGCCAGTGCCCGTGAACCCTCGATGATGGCATCCTTCGAACCCGTGGCGAACAGGATCGGGCGCGTCGGCGCATCCGATGGATCGGGGTCGATCATGCCCGACGACCGCATCCCTTCCGCGAGCGCGACCAGCGCCTGCAGGTCGTTGCCGGGTACCCGCTCCGTCAGCGCGATGTAGTTCTGCGTCGTGGCGTCTGCGACCGGGGTGCCGTCGGCGATGTACGCCCGCACCTGGTCCAGGTCGAGGCGGGCCAGGGGGATGCCGTCCGGCACCCCGCCGAGCACCGCCCGGCCGATGCGGTGGGGCAGCTCGCGCACCACTTCCCAGCCCACGCGGGCTCCGAGCGAGTAGCCGACGTAGAACGCGTCGTCCACGAGGTATGTGTCCATCACGGTCTCGACATCGGTCACCAGCGTCCGGATGCGGTACCCCTCCGGATCGTGCGGCTTCTCGCTGCGCCCATGCCCCCGCTGATCGAGCGCGAGCACCCGGTAGCCGGCGCGGTCGAGCTCGCGCACCCAGCCGGTCAGGACCCAGTTGTCGCGGGCGCTCGACGCGAATCCGTGCACGATCACGACGACCGGAGCATCCGGATCGCCCCAGGTGTACGTCGCCAGGCGTGTGCCGTCGGCGGCATACACGTGCTGCGGGTCGGGCATGCTGGTCAGATCGGAGAGGGGGGTGGCCACCCTTCCATCTTGGCCCTGTTCCGCGTCAGCGGCGCTGCTCCCACGGCCCTGCGGCGAGACCCCGCCTCCAACCCCGAGACCCCGCCGTAACGCCGAGACCCCCTCCTGCCGACGTGGGCAGGAGGGGGTCTCGGCGCGAAGACGGGGGTCTCAGCGGATGGCGCGGATCAGACCCGATCCCGCAGGGCTGCGCCGAGCTCGGCATCCACGTTCGTCCAGTACTGGAAGAACCGCTCGCGGATGTCGTCGATGGTGATGGAGCGGCCCTGACCGGTGAGGGTCTCGAGGAACCGCGCCCGCTGCTCGCCGTCGAAGACCTCACGGTAGAGCGTGCCCGCCTGGCCGAAGTCGTCGTCCTCGGCGTGCAGCGTGGCCGCCGAGCGCACGAGCTGGCCGTCGGCCTCCCAGTTCGCTTCGAGCGCCACGGTCGGATCCGCCTCGGGGCCCCCGGCCGCGCCGAACGAGTTCGGGTGGTAGGTGCGGTGTGCGGCGTCGTTGTGCTGGTACCGCATCGAACCTTCGTGCTGGTAGTTGCGCGCCTCGGCCGCGTGCGGCTGGTTCACGGGCAGCTGGTTGTAGTTCGGACCGATGCGGTGACGCTGGGCATCGGGGTACGCGAAGATGCGGCCCAACAGCATCTTGTCCGGCGAGAGCCCGGTGCCGGGCACCAGGTTGCTGGGCGAGAAGCCGGCCTGCTCGATCTGCGTGAAGAAGTTCTCCGGATTCCGGTTCAGGGTCAGCGTTCCGACCTTGATGCGCGGGTAGTCCTTGAGCGAGATGGTCTTGGTGAGGTCGAACGGGTTGAACCGGTAGTCCTTCGCCTCGCCGTACGGCATGATCTGCACGTACAGATCCCAGGAGGGGTGGTCGCCGCGGGCGATCGAGTCGAACAGGTCGCGACGGTAGAAGTCGGCGTCGGATCCGGCGAGCTGCTGCGCCTCCTCGGCGCCCATCGCCTCGACGCCCTGGTTCGAGACGAAGTGGTAGCGCATCCAGAAGAGCTCACCGGCTTCGTTCACCCACGAGAAGGTGTGCGAGCCGTAACCGTTCATGTGCCGCCAGCTGCGCGGGAGGCCGCGGTCGCCCATGAGGTAGGTGACCTGGTGCGCGGTCTCGGGAGAGAGCGTCCAGAAGTCCCACTGCATGTCGGGGTCGCGCAGACCCGAGTCGCCGAGGCGCTTCTGGGAGTGGATGAAGTCCGGGAACTTGATCGCGTCGCGCAGGAAGAACGTCGGGGTGTTGTTGCCGACGATGTCGAGGTTGCCCTCTTCCGTGTACAGACGCAGCGAGAACCCGCGCACGTCGCGCCAGGTGTCGGGCGAGCCCTGCTCGCCGGCGACCGTCGAGAAGCGGATGAGCGCCTCGGTCTTCGCGCCCGGCTGGAACACCGCAGCGCGGGTGTACTTCGACACGTCTTCGGTGACGACGAACTCACCGAAGGCGCCGCCGCCCTTCGCGTGCGGGTTGCGCTCCGGCACGCGCTCGCGGTTGAACGCCGCGATCTTCTCGACCAGGTAGTGATCGTGCAGGACCGTGGGGCCGTCAGGGCCGACCGTCAGCGAATGCTCGTCGCTCACGATCGGGGCTCCGGCCTGCGTGGTGGTGGCAGGACGGTACGAATCGGCAGGTTTCGTCATGGTTCTCTCCTTCTCCGCGCAGGCGCGACGAATACCCCCATCCGTGGATGGGTGTTCGTCGGTCGGCTATTGCGCGGCGTTCTGGCAGCTGGGGCAGAGGCCCCAGAAGGTGACCTCGGCGGTCTGGACGGTGAATCCACCCGTCGAGGACGGGGTGAGACACGGCGCTTCGCCGACGACGCAGTCCACATCGCCGACCGCACCGCAGGAGGTGCAGACGACGTGGTGGTGGTTGTCGTCGATGCGCCGCTCATAGAGCGCCGCGGAACCCGCCGGTTCGATCCGGCGGATGAGGCCCGCCGTCGTCAGGTCCGCGAGGATGTTGTGCACCGACTGGATCGACGTGGTCGGCAGCACTTCGGACACGGCACGGTAGACCCGCTCCGCATCCGTATGGGCCATGGAGTCGAGAGCCTCGAGAACGGCGACGCGGCCCGCGGTCGCCCGAAGCCCGGCAACGCGAAGCGCCGAGTCGAGTTCTGTCTCCATGCCTCGAGTGTACCCCGTTATTTGAATAACTCAAAAGAACGCATATCGGGATGCTGCGCCGAGGCGGTGGACTCTCGGCTCAGGCGCGTCCGGCCCAGTCGAGCACGCGGGTGCCGATCAGCGTGAGCCAGCGGGACGGGTGGCCCTCGCCGACATCGACGGGGAACCAGGTGCGACCGGCGAGCGGAGTGGTCTGCGTCCACGTGCCGTCCGCCTGTCGCGCGGCACGAACCAGCTCGACGGCATCCGAGATCCGGTCGTCGGGAGCGCGGCCCTCGACGAGCGACGCTTCGCGGAAGTGGTCCAGGGCCGTCAGCGCGCTGTACCGATGGCGACTCGGATACACGAAGCGCCCCACGAACGGGCCGACCTGCTCTCCGGTCGACTCGCGGTAAAGCAGTCGGCGCCGCAGCAGGTACTCCTCGCCTGAGTGCCGCGCCTCGCGCAGCGACGTGTCGCCGGTGAGCCTCTCGTAGGCGAGCATCCCGCGCAGGGCGTTGAGCGTGGAGTGGAAGGACGACCGCACCGAGTCGCCCTCCTCGGCCTCGCAGTTCCACCCGCCGTCCTCCAGGCGGTGGGCGGGGAACCAGCGGGCGAGGGCGGCGACATCCGCCCCCAGCCAGGCGCCGTTCGCCAGCGTGTAGGCGTTGATGCACACGTCGACCTCGCCGCCCCAATAGGGCAGGTCGTCGTACTCCCACCGGCTGTTCTGCGCCAGGCGCTCCGCGGTGTCGCCGAGCACGGCGGCATCCACGCCCCACTCGCGCAGAGTGTTCAGCGACCAGGTCGTGGCCGTCCACGGCTGCCCCGGTTCCTCGGCCTCCGCGCTGCCGAAGAAACCTGCGGGGAAGTATGCGCCGCCGGCCCACTGGCCGTCGGCGTCCTGCCGGGCGAGGAGCGCGGCGCCGAAGCCCTCGGTCGCCACCCGGGCGCGCGTCGCCTGCCACACCTGCTCGGGCACCCGCAGCAGGTCGCGCTCCACCTGCCAGCGCAGCGCGGGGTCCCCGTCGAGCAGCCACTGCATCGTCTCCGTCGAGATCGCCATGCGGGCACGCTACTCCTCGGCGCGGCGGACGCATACCCCCCGGCGGATGCCGTCGCGTCAGGATTCGGCGGGTGCCGAAGGCAGCTCCGGGCCGTAGTTCCACGACAGGATGGCGGGCTGCTCGCGCGCGAAGCCGAGCACCGACACCGATCCGGCATCCAAGCTGATCTGGGCGCCGAAGCGCGGAGCGAGTCGCAGGTACACCGCCGTCAGGATGCGCAGGAAGTGGCCGTGGGCCACCAGTGCGACATCCCCCTGCGACATGGCCGGGAGCACCCGCGTGAGCACGCGCGACGCTCGCGCGGCGACCTCTTCCACGGTCTCGCCGGGGGTGCGTCCGGGGATCACTCCGTGGGTGAACGTGCTCCAGCCGTAGCCGAGCTCCGCACGGATGTCCTTCGTGGTGCGACCCTCGTATCCGCCGTAGTCCCACTCGACGAGGAGCGGGTCGATCTCGGCGTGCAGGCCCGCGAGTTCCGCGGTGCGCTGCGCACGGACGAGCGGAGACGTCAGCACGAGGGAGAAGTCGTAGTCCGCGACGAGCCCACCGGCGCGACGGGCCAGATCCTCTCCGCGCGCGGTGAGGGGGATGTCGGTGAGTCCCGTGTGCCTCCCGGTCCGCGACCATTCGGTCTCGCCGTGGCGCAGGAGGATCAGCTTTCCGGCCGGTGCTTCGGGGGCGGGGTGTTCGAGTATCGGTTCGTGTGCGGGCACAACGACACCGTAACCCCCGCCGGCCTCCGAGTCAGACGAAGCGGACGGTCTGCTGCAGTCGGGTGCGCACGTCGAACAGCTCGTTGCCGCCGATGGCCCGCGCCTGTGGAACGCCCTGACGCAGCACCATCGCGAGCGCGCTGCGTCGCACCACAACGACCGGGACGCCGCGGGTCGTTCCGAGCGGGGTGACTGCCTGGGAGAGGTCGTCGTCGGGGAGCACGATGATCGCACCGCCGAACTTCACACGGGCGGCCTTGGCGACCGTGCGCATCCGCCCGAGCGCGGCGGTCACGGGCGCGCGGGTGCCGAGGCTCGGACCGGTGATCTCGCCGCGGCGGAAGCCGACCACCCCGCCGAAGTCCTCCGACATCACGCCGTACAGTCCCGACGGGCCGAGCACCACGTGGTCGAGCTTGTCGTCGGCGGTGGCTCCCGCGGCGACGTCGTGCCACACCGTGAAGCCCATGCCCAGGTCGGACACCGTGCGCGCGGTCGCCTCTTCCGCGAGCGCATCGGCGAGGAGCCGGCGCAGGTCACGCGGCGCCGAGCGCACGAGTGCGGGGTCGTAGGGATCGGGGACCTCGACGCCACGGCCGGCCCATTCGCGGATGAGGTCGAGGTAGCGCTCGCGGCGCCAGCCGCCGGGGTGGCCGTACGACCGGGCCCGCGGCCGGGTGTCGGTGCGGGTCGGCGGCGGACGCCACCCGCTCCACTCGGAGCCCGCCTCGTGGGTCACACCGGTCCGGCGGTCGTAGGCGGCGCGACCCTCGGCGGTGCCGATCAGCTCCCAGGCGCGCTGCACCTGGATGAAGATCGCCGCGTCACCACCGGTGTCGGGGTGGGTCTGACGCAGGCGCAGACGGTAGGCGCGGCGCAGCTCGACGTCGTCGACGCCGGGGTCGACCTCGAGGATCTCGTAGGCCGAAGCCGAGAGCGGACTGTCGAACATCGCTCTCCCTCCGCGACCGCGGCATCCAGGATATCCGCCGATCCTTGTGGTTTCGCCGATCCCGCCGGCCTCGATGGTTCAGTCGGGGACGTCGACGATGCGCTCGACGCCCAGCACGGGGATGACCGAACCCGCGGATGCTGCGGCCAGGTCATCGGTGAGCCTCGGAAGCTCCGCCTCGGGCGCCCACAGCTCGAGCATGGCGGTCGCCGTGTAGGTCGGTTCGCCGAGCGTCGCACCGTGATGCACCGCCCACTCGCGCAGCAGGTTGTCGTAGCGCCCGGCATCCGAGTGCGGCACCTCGAGCGTCACCTGCCTGAGTGCCGCACGCCGCACCAGGGTCGCCAGGTCGAGCGTCTCGGACACCGCCGAGGAGTATGCCCGTACGAGCCCGCCCGCCCCGAGCTTCACGCCGCCGAAGTACCGGGTCACGACCGCGACCACGTCGGTCAGCTCGCGGCGCCGCAGCACCTCCAGCATCGGGATGCCTGCGGTGCCCGAGGGCTCTCCGTCATCCGACGACCGCGCCTGATCACCGAGCAGCCCGGTGATCATCGCGGTGCAGTTGTGGTTCGCGTCCCAGGCCCGCTTGCGGATGCCGGCGATCACCGCTTCGGCCCGCTCGACCGACGAAACGGGCTCGACGTGGGTGAGGAAGCGCGACTTGCGGATGACCGTCTCGTGCTCGACCGTGGCCGCGATGGTCGCGGGGTAGCTGCGGGCGGAGGTCACCCGCCTCACGATACCGAGGCCGTCGGCGGCTCAACGGTCGACGAACGCCATCTGCTGCGGGTTGTAGCGGTCGCCGGCCACACCGATGCGCGCGGCCAGGGTCGACAGGTCGGCGACCTCGTCGGCGGAGAGCGCGGTGGCGGTGCTGCCCGCGTTCTCGGCGATGCGCGCGGTGCGCCGGGTGCCGGGGATGGGCACGATCCACGGCTGCTGGGCGAGCAGCCAGGCGAGAGCGATCTGGCCCGGCGTGGCCTCCTTCGCCGCGGCCAGCTCGGCGACGTGCGCCACGAGCGCCTGGTTCGCCGCCCGGTTCTCGGCCGTGAAGCGCGGGATCGTGGCGCGGATGTCGCCGGCCGCGAAGTCCGCAGCGGCGTCGACCGTGCCGGTCAGGAACCCCTTGCCGAGCGGGCTGAACGGCACGAAACCGATGCCGAGCTCGGCCAGCACCGGAAGGATCTCGGCCTCGGGCTCGCGCGTCCACAGCGAGTACTCGCTCTGCAGCGCGGTCACCGGATGCACGGCATGGGCGCGGCGGATGGTGTCGGCCGAAGCCTCCGAGAGTCCGAAGTGGCGCACCTTGCCCTCGGCGATCAGTTCGCCCACGGTGCCGGCCACGTCTTCGATCGGCACGTCGGGGTCGACGCGGTGCTGGTAGAAGAGGTCGATCACATCGGTGCGCAGACTCCGCAGCGATGCCTCGGCCACCCGGCGTATCTGGTCGGGTCGGCTGTTCAGCCCGATGCTCTTCCCCTCCTGGATGTCCCACCCGAACTTGGTCGCGATGACGACCCTGTCGCGGATCGGCTCGAGCGCCTCGCCGACGAGCTCCTCGTTCACATACGGTCCGTACACCTCGGCCGTGTCGAAGAAGTCCACGCCGTGGTCGACCGCCGACCGGAGCACCGCGATCATGTCGTCGCGGCTGCCGGGGTTCGGGCCATAGCTCTGCGACATCCCCATGCAGCCGAGTCCGACCGCCGAGACCTGGAGGCCCTGTCCGAGAGTGCGAGTGTGCATGAGCTGTCCTTTCGTCTTCGCCGCGGATGGGATCCGCGGCCGTCGATCCGACGCTACGCCCGGAGGCCGCGATGGGGGAGGTCCTGCGGGAACCCCGTTCGCGGGAACCTCCCGCGGCGGTACGGAGCATCCATCGAACGATGGAGACGCGTCTCACCCTCCTGCCCGATCCTCCTCGACACGGCGGCGGCTGGACTGGATCCATGCTCCGCACCCTCCGCTCCCTTCCGCTGTGGCTCACCTCTCGACGCGGCGGGTGGATCTCCCTGCTGATCGCGGTGGTGGCGTTCACCGCCCTCCTCGGTGCCCTTGGTCGCGCGTCTCTGCCCGCCGGCAGCGACGTCGCCCCTCCGGACTCGGACTCCGCTCGAGCGGCGGCCCTCGCCGAGCAGTTCCCCGACGCGGACGAGCACACCGTGCTGCTGGTCGCGGCTCGAGACGACGGCGGACAGCTCGGCGACGCAGACCTCGCGGCACTCGACTCCCTCGCGGCCGACGTCGGAGCAGAGACCGGGCACGATCCGCACGGTCCGATCGTCAGCGACGACGGGGAGGCCGCGGTCGTCCAGGCGACGCTGACACTGGACGAGAACGAGAACGATGCCGCCGCGGATGCCGTGCACGACCTGCGCGACGCGGTGGCGCAGCATCCGATCGACGGTGTGACGGTGCAGGTCACGGGTGGCCCCGCGTTCGGGGTGGACGTCGCGTCCGCGTTCGACGGCGCCGACTTCACGCTGCTGATGGTGACGCTGGGGATCGTCGCACTGCTGCTCATCGTCACCTACCGCTCGCCCGTGCTGTGGATCATCCCGCTCGTGGTGGTCGCGCTCGCCGACCAGCTGGCGAACAAGGCGACGGCGGCGATCGGAGCCGGACTCGGGTTGCAGTTCGACTCCGGGATCGTGAGCGTCCTCGTCTTCGGCGCCGGGACGAACTATGCCCTGCTCCTCATCTCGCGCTACCGCGAAGAGCTCGCGCTCGACACCGACCACCGGCGCGCACTGGTCGCCGCCTGGCGTGCGACCGTGCCCGCGATCGTCGCCTCGAACGTCACCGTGGTGCTCGCTCTCTCGACGCTCGCCCTCGCGGTGATTCCCGGCACCCGCGGACTCGGGATCGCTTCGGCGGTGGGCCTGCTGATCGCGCTCGCCGCGGTGCTGCTGGTGCTTCCGCCGGCTCTCGCCGTGTGCGGCCGCCGCCTCTTCTGGCCGTTCGCCCCGCGCGTGGGCGGTGGCGCCGCGACCGGTCGAGTGTGGGGCGCCGTCGCCGAACGCGTCTCCCGGCGCCCCTGGGTGCCGCTGGTCGGTGGGCTCGCGCTGCTCGGCGTCCTCGCCGGAGGCCTCGCCGGCGTGTCCGTCGGTCTCACGCAGGTCGAGAAGTTCCGCGTCGAGTCCGAGTCGGCGGCAGGGCTCACCGTGCTCGGCGAGCACTTCCCCGCGGGCGAGGCGCAGCCGATGATCGTGATCGGTGACACGGCTGAGACCGAGGCGCTGACCGAGGCCGTCGAAGACGTGCCGGGTGTGCTCCGGGTGTCCGCGACGGGGGAGAGCGCCGACGGAGCCCTCACGCGGCTGCTCGTCGTCGGTGAACCGGCTCCGGGAACCCCCGAGAGCCTCGATCTGGTGAGCGCCGTGCGCGAGGCCGCGGTCACGGTGCCGGATGCCGACGCCGTGGTGGGTGGACCGGTCGCGGCGGATCTCGACGCCCGCGAGGGCAATCAACGCGACCTGCTGTTGATCGTCCCGCTCGTGCTCGCGGTCAGTCTGCTCGTGCTCATCGTGCTGTTGCGTTCCCTGGTGGCGCCCGTGCTGCTGCTCGCGGTGAACATCCTCAGCGCGGTCGCGGCGATCGGCGCAGGCACCTGGCTGAGCCGGGTCGTGTTCGGATGGGACGCGCTCGACCTGCAGGTCCCGCTGCTGTCGTTCCTGTTCCTGGTGGCGCTCGGCATCGACTACACGATCTTCCTGGTCCATCGGGCGCGCGTCGAGGCGCAGACGGTCGGCACGCGGCAGGGGATGGTGCGTGCGCTCACGGCGACGGGCGGCGTGATCACCAGCGCCGGCGTCGTGCTCGCGGCCGTGTTCGCCGCGCTCGGGCTGCTGCCCCTGGTCACGCTCGGACAGATCGGACTCATCGTCGGGATCGGGGTGCTCGTCGACACCTTCGTCGTGCGCACCCTGGTGGTCCCCGCGCTGTTCGCGATCGTCGGGGAGCGGATGTGGTGGCCGGGGAAGGTCGGGAGGGGCGGATCCCGCGCCGATCGGGGTGCAGATCGACCGCACGGGGGAGAATACGAGGATGCCGCAGTCGCCACCTCTCCCGACGCGGGCTGAGCGCACCGCCCGGGACGAGCGGGCGGACGGATTCCGCACCCCGCGCACGTGGGCGAGCCTGGTCGGATCCATCCGCATCGGCCAGGCCGTCATCACGGTCGTGCTGCTCGTGATCGGCGCCTGGCGTGCCGCGGTCGATGGGGTTCCGCTGCCGTGGGTCCTCGCCCTCTCGCTCGTGTTCCTCGGCTGGTACGGCGGCGGGCTGCTGCTCAGCGAGCGCACCTCGGATCGTCGTCTGGCGACCTGGTGGCTGCTCGGGCTGACGCTCATCTGGCTCGGAGCGGTCGTCGTCTCGCCCGAGTTCGTGTGGCTCGCCTTCCCGCTGTGGCTGCTGGCCGGATTCGTGATGCGACTGCGGTGGGCACTGCTGCTGAGCGCGGCGATCCTCGCGGTCGTGGTGACCGCCCCGCTGCTCCACACCGGCACCACGACCTACGCGAACGTGATCGGGCCCCTCGTGGGCGGCGTCTTCGCGCTGGGGATCTCGCGCGGGTACCTCGAGCTCGTCCGCGACGGACGGGAGCGCCGTCGACTGATCGCCTCGCTCGTCGCGACCCAGGAGGAGATGTCGGCGCTCCAGGACGAGCTCGCCCGCACCCAGCGCGAGTCCGGCGCGAGCGAGGAGCGCACCCGGGTGTCTCGCGACATCCACGACACGATCGCGCAGAGCGTGTCGTCGATCGGGATGCTGGCGCGCTCGGCGCTGGAGTCCGGCGATCCCGCGCAGAGTAACCGCGCGCTCGAGCAGATCGACGCGCTCTCCGTCGAAGGGCTGGCCGATGCGCGACGCATCGTGAACGCGCTGATGCCGGCCGAACTCGAATCCACGGCCCTCGGCGACGCGCTCGCCCGGATGCTGGAGCGCCTGATCGACGAGACCGGGATCGAGGCGACCCTGCACGCCGACGACGACCTGCCGGCGCTCGGCATCGACGCCGAGGTCGCCCTGCTGCGGACGGCGCAGTCGGCCCTCGCGAACGTCCGCTCCCACGCATCCGCGTCGCGCGTCGTGGTGACCCTGGCCGATGCCGGCGATGCGGTGCGGCTCGACATCGTCGACGACGGGATCGGGTTCGACGCGAGGCACTGGGACGCGCAGGGCGGCGTCGGCGGCCAGGGTGGCGGCTACGGACTGCGCTCGATGCGGGCACGGCTGCGGGAACTCGGCGGAGGGCTCGATGTGGAGAGCGCCCCGGGCGACGGCACCGCGCTTTCTGCGCACGTCCCGCTCGGCGGCACGGTGCAGGCGCGACGGAACGGGGGCGAAGGATGACCGCGGTACGCGTGCTGCTCGTCGACGATCACCCCATCGTCCGGGCCGGGGTGCGCTCGCTGTTCGACCGCCGCGACGACGTCGAGGTGATCGGCGAGGCGGCGTCGGGCGAAGAGGCCGTGGTGCTCGCGCGGCACCTGCATCCTGATGTCGTGCTCTGCGATCTGCGGCTCGGCGAGGGCATGGACGGCGTGCAGACGACCGCCGCGCTTCGTGCCCAGGACCCGGCTCCGGCCGTGCTGATCCTGACGACGTTCGACCGCGACGCCGAGATCCTCGGGGCGATCGAGGCGGGAGCGGCGGGCTACCTGCTCAAGGACGTCGCTCCGGACGACATCGTGCGGGCGATCCGCCAGGCCGCTTCCGGAGGACTCGTGCTCACGCCCGAGCTCAGCGCGCGCGTCGTGCAGGTCATGCGCGCCCCGCGGGTGCGCCTGACCGACCGGGAGCTCGACGTGCTCCGGCTGCTCGACACGGGCGCATCGAACCGCGAAATCGCGAAGACCCTGTTCGTGACCGAGGCCACCGTGAAGACCCACCTCGTGCACGTGTTCGAGAAGCTCGGCGCCGACAGTCGCGCCCGCGCCATCGCGATCGCCCGCGACACCGGGCTCCTCTGAGCCGTCGTCCTCAGTCCTAGGACCGCCGCAGCGGGCGGAGATCCCACATCGTGGTGCTATCGAGCACCGGCGGAGATCTGCCTGGGGGAATAGAATGTGTCATGTTACTGCGGGCGCCACTTTCAGCTACAGGGGCGGGTCGTTCCAAATTCACTCGTAGGAGCTGAGCAGATGGTCGTCGGATTCTCCATCCCCACCCTTCTCGGATCTGTGGTGATCGTCGCAGCGCTGCTGTGGTTTGTCGGTGCCGCCCTCCGGCGGCTGGTTGGCTCTCGCAGTCAGCAGGATGACCGATTCAAGTAAGGGAATCGTTTGCTCTGAGGGCCGGCGCTGATAGCAGTGTCGGCCCTCTGCGCGCCTGGTGGTCACGTCGAGCGCCGCGCATCTCAACCGTTCGATGGATCCCTGCCGAGGCCACTGCGCCGAGGCTGGAATCAGACCGAAAGGAACCCGATGCGCCGCCTCTTCTACGCCGCGTTCGCCTACATGATCGTGGGCGTCGCCTCCGGACTCTTCTACCGGGAGTTCACCAAGATCAACGACTTCCCCGAGGGGGGAGCCACGCAGCTGGGGCTCGTGCACACGCACCTGCTCGTGTTGGGCTTCGTCGTGCTGCTGATCGTCCTGCTGCTGGAGAAGGCGTTCGCGCTCTCCGAGAGCCGCCTGTTCGGCTGGTTCTTCTGGCTGTACAACGCCGGCGTCGTGCTGACGTCGGCCATGATGGTCTGGCACGGCTCGCTCACGGTGCTCGGCCAGGAGTCCTCCGCGATGATCGCCGGCATCGCGGGCCTCGGGCACATCCTCCTCAGTGCCGGGATGGTGCTGCTGTTCCTCGCCCTGCGCAAGCGCCTGTTCGTCGCGAAGCCCGCCGCGACCGTCGCGGCCTGACCTCGCTCGAGGCAGCCGGAGCTCAGTCCGTGTCCGCCTCGACCGAGTCGTCGCGCAGGTGCGCGATGTGCGCCGCGTGCCGTGCGAGATGGTTCGGCGACTTCCGCACGAACAGCCACGCCACGAACAGCAGCACGAACCAGATCGGCGTGACCAGCAGCGCGGTCAGCGTGTCGGGCTGAGTCGTCAGCGCCCACAGGACGAACACGAAGAACGCGAGCACCACGTAGACCATGAACACCCCGCCCGGCATCCGGAACGTCGACGCGGCGACCTTGTCCTTGCGGGTGCGCCGGTACACGAGGTAGCTGCACAGGAAGATCGTCCACACGAACATGAAGCACAGCGCCGAGACCGTGGTCACCATGTCGAAGGCCGTGCCGATGTCCTTGCCCGCGTAGAGCAGCACGACGCCGGAGAGCAGCAGGATGCACGAGAGGAACAGGGCGTTCTGCGGCACGCGGCGGCGCGAGAGTCGGCCGAAGATCCGCGGGGCATCCCCGTCCTGCGCGAGGCCGAACACCATGCGCGAGGTCGAGTAGATGCCGGAGTTGGCGCTCGACATCGCCGAGGTCAGCACGACCAGGTTCACGACCGTCGCCGCGATGCCGAGTCCGGCGAGGGCGAACATCGCGATGAACGGACTCTCGCCGGCGACGTACTCGGTCCACGGGGTCACCGCCATCAGCACGATGAGTGCGCCCACGTAGAACAGCAGGATGCGGATCGGGATCGCGTTGATCGCCTTCGGCAGATTGCGCTTCGGGTCCTTGGTCTCGGCGGCCGCGGTGCCGACCAGCTCGACGCCGACGAACGCGAACACCGCGATCTGGAATCCCGCGACGAAGCCCATGAAGCCGTGCGGGAACATGCCGCCGTGATCCCACAGGTTCGAGAAGCTGGCGGTCCCCGCGTCGTGCTGGAAGCCGGTGAAGATCATCACCAGGCCGGTGACGATGAGGGCGACGATCGCGACGATCTTGATCAGCGCGAACCAGAACTCCATCTCGCCGAACGCGGCGACGGTCGGCAGGTTCAGGGCGAGCAGGATCACGATCACGAGGACGCCGGGGATCCACAACGGGATGCCGGGGATGAGCGCATCCGTGTAGCCCGCGATCGCGATCACGTCGGCGACGCCGGTGACCACCCAGCAGAACCAGTAGGTCCACCCGGTGAAGAATCCCGCCCACGGCCCGAGCAGATCGCTCGCGAAGTCGCTGAACGACTTGTACTTGAGGTTCGACAGCAGCAGTTCGCCCATCGCCCGCATGACGAAGAACAGCATGAAGCCGATGATCATGTAGACGAAGATCACCGATGGTCCTGCCACCGAGATCGTCTTGCCGCTGCCCATGAACAGGCCGGTTCCGATCGCTCCACCGATCGCGAGCAGCTGGATGTGGCGGTTGCTCAGCGCTCGCCGTAGGTGCTGCTCCTCCCCATCGGCATCGACATCGGGCGTGCTTCCGGTTCCCCCCGGGTGCTGCTTCGTCACTCTCGTCCTCCGGTCTACGTCGACGGTTTGGGTCCGACGGTACCTTTCGCCTCCCCGACCGACAGAATCGAGATCGGGGATACCGCTGCGCCGAATCGATTCGATAGGCTTGTTCGAGCCCCGATCCGTCCCCCAGTTCTGCGAGCCGCTCCTTCATGGCCACCTCCCTCACCACGGGCCGCCCGTGGCGCGTCATCCTCGCTTTCTCCATCCCGCTGCTCCTCGGCAACGTGGTGCAGCAGCTGTACCAGTTCGCCGACGCGATCGTCGTCGGACGGCACCTCGGCGTCACCTCCCTCGCGGCGGTGGGCGCGACCGGCAGCCTGCTGTTCCTGCTGCTCGGTTTCGCCTGGGGTCTGACGAGCGGATTCGCGATCCCCATCGCGCAGGCCTTCGGTGCGCGGGACGATGCGGCCGTGCGCCGCTCGGTGGCCACGGGTGTGTTCCTCAGTGCCATCACGAGCGTGATCCTGACGGTCGCAGCCCCCCTCCTCGCCGGCCCGATCCTCACCCTGCTGCAGACGCCTCCGGAGCTGATGGCCGAAGCCACGATCTTCACGCAGATCAGCTTCCTCGGTGCCGGCGCGACGATGTTCTTCAACTACCTCTCCGCGATCATCCGCGCAATCGGCGACTCCAAGACGCCGCTGGTGTTCCTCACCGTCTCGTGCGTGCTGAACGTCGGGCTCGTCGTGCTGATGGTCGGTCCCCTCGAGTGGGGTGTCGGCGGCGCCGCGCTCGCGACCGTGGTCGCGCAGGCCGTCTCGGTGGCACTGTGCCTCGAGTTCGTCCGCCGACGCCTGCCGATGCTGCACCTGCGTCGTGCCGACTGGCGGATCACCGCAGGCGACATCGCCGAGCACCTGCGCCTCGGCCTGCCCATGGGCTTCCAGGCGTCGATCATCGCGATCGGCACACTCACGGTGCAGGTCGCGCTGAACACCCTCGGGGCCGACGCCGTCGCCGCCTACACGACCGGTTCCCGGGTCGACAGCCTCGCGGTCGCGCTGCTGTCGTCGCTGGGCCTCGCGGTCTCGATGTACGCCGCGCAGAACCACGGCGGCCGCCGCCCCGACCGCATCCGTCGCGGAGTCGTCGAGGCGACCTGGATGGCGGTCGCCGCCGGTGTGGTGCTCGGTGGCCTGCTGATCGCGTTCGGCGCGCCGATGGTGCGACTGTTCATCGGTGCGGGGTCGGACGACGTCGTCGACATGGCCCACCGGATGCTCATCATCAACGGCTGCGGCTACTGGGCGCTGGGCATGCTGTTCGTGCTGCGCGGCGCACTGCAGGGACTCGGCCACACTCTCGTGCCCACCGTGACCGGGGTGATCGAGCTGGTGATGCGCGTGGGGGCGGCCATCGTGCTGGGCGCGTGGATCGGGTTCGACGGCGTCGCGCTGAGCAACCCACTCGCCTGGGTGGGCGCGATCGTGCTGCTGGTCCCGGCCTACGTGCGGGCACACCGCGAGCTCGGACGGCTTCCGGTCGCGCCGGCCGAGGCCACCGAGACCTCGGCGATCGCGATCGTCGGACCGACCGACGGCTCGATGGTCGTGGATGCCGTCGTCACCCAGCCGTTGCGCGTCGTCCGCCCCCGTCGTCTGCGGTGGCCGAGCCGCCGCTGAACTCTCGTCCCGTCCGATTCGGCGCCGCGAGATCTCCGTCTGCAGGATGATGCGGATGGGACTTGAGACGGATGGCCTTTCCGCGACACACTTCTAGTGTCGAGGTAGCGGAGTTTCCGCTGGACCGGGGGGTCGTCATGACGACAATGAGAGTGGCCAACGATTTGGCCGAGGTGATGGTGCCGATCGGGTACGTGGGTGCGGCCATCGCCGGTGCCTGTGCGATCGTCGCTGCGGTCGCGGTCATCCGGAGCTCTGGAGGGCTCGTCGGGGGTGCGGTCGGCGTATGGATCGTGGGCGCGCTGATGAGCTTCACCGCGTCGTTCGCGCAGCAGTGGCTGCCGTTGATATTGGCGTGCGCCTCGCTCGTGGGCATGCTCGTCATCGGCGGGGTCGTGCGGGCCATCATGAGTGCGGCCGGAGCCGGGCGGACGAACGAGGCGGCGGCCGATGCACTGCCCCGGGCGGTCTCCCCGACCACCCCGGCAGTCGTGTCGAAGCCGTCGCTCGCGACGAAGTCCGCGGCGACGGCCTCGATCCCGGTCGTGTCCTGAGCGCTCAGCGGTAGTCGCGGTCGCGGTGCTGTCCGGTCTCGTCGCCGGATCCGGCCCGTGCCGCTTCCCGCGCACGCAGCTCGACGCGGCGGATCTTGCCGGAGATCGTCTTCGGCAGCTCGGGGACGAACTCGATGATCCGCACCCACAGATGCGACGACAGGCGGTCGTGCGCGTAGGCGAAGATCGCGCGAGCCGCGTCTTCCGCGCCGTCGGTGGCATCCGGGGTCAGGCAGACGTACGCCTTCGGCACGGCCAGACGCGTGGGGTCGGGGCTCGGGATCACGGCCGCCTCGATCACCAGGTCGTGCTCGAGCAGCACCGACTCGAGTTCGAACGGGGAGATCTTGTAGTCGGAGGCCTTGAACACGTCGTCCGAGCGACCGATGTACGTGAGGTAGCCGTCGTCGTCGCGCACCGCGATGTCGCCGGTGTGGTGGAAGCCGCCCGCCCGGGACTCGGCCGTCTTCGCGGGGTCGTCGTAGTACCCGGCCATGAGTCCGAGCGGCGGCTGCGACAGGTCGAGCGCGATCTCCCCCTCGCTCTCGACGACGTCTCCGGTGACCGGGTCGAGCAGCACGACCGGGTAGCCGGGCAGCGGGCGTCCCATCGACCCGACCTTGACGGGCTGGCCGGGGGAGTTGCCGATGCAGGCCGTCATCTCGGTCTGTCCGAACCCGTCGCGGATCGTGCCGCCCCAGGCCTCGCGCACGCGGTCGATGACCTCGGGGTTCAGTGGCTCGCCCGCTCCGACGAGTTCGCGCGGCGGGTGGGTGAGACGCGCGAGGTCGGCCTGGATCAACATCCGCCACACGGTCGGCGGCGCGCAGAACGTCGACACGTGATGGGTGTCCATGACCTGCATGAGGGTGTTCGCGTCAAAGCGGTCGTAGTTGTAGACGAACACGGTCGCCTCGGCCAGGAACGGGGAGTAGAAGCTCGACCAGGCGTGCTTCGCCCAGCCGGGGGACGAGATGTTGAGGTGCACGTCGTCGGGGCGCACGCCGAGCCACCACATGGTCGAGAGGTGCCCGACCGGGTAGGAGACGTGGGTGTGCTGCACGAGCTTCGGCCGGTTCGTGGTGCCCGAGGTGAAGTAGAGCAGCGCGGTGTCGGTCGCGGCGGTCGACCCGTCGGGTTCGAAGGTGGTCGGCGCGTCGGTCGAGTCGGTGAAGCGCGCCCACTCCGCCGGGATGCCGTCGCCGACGCCGATGCGGAGGATGCCGGGGGCGATGTCCGCGAGCCGATCGGCGAGCGGGCCGAGGGTGACGACCGCGCCGGCTCGACCGTGTTCGACGCGGTATGCGAGATCGGAGGCGGAGAGCAGGGTCGAGGTCGGGATCGACACGGCGCCGATCTTCGTGATCGCCAGCATCACCTCCCACAGCTCGATCGTGTTGTTGAGCATCACGATCACGTGGTCGCCGCGGCGGATGCCGAGACCGGTGAGCCAGGCCGCGACCTGATCGGAGCGCGTCGAGAGCTCGCCGTAGGTCCAGGTGCGCAGGCTCAGGTCGGCCTCGACGATCTGCACGGCCGGCCGGTCGGGGTTCTCGCCGGCGATCACGTCGAACCACTCGAGTGCGAAGTTGAACTCGTCGACCTCAGGCCAGGCGAACCCCGCACGGGCCGCGGCGTAGTCGGTGGCGTTCGCGAAGAGGAAGTCGCGCATCTCGCGAATGGTGTGCGTGGCGGCGGTGGCGCTGCGGCTCATGGTGCTCCCTTGCTCCGGTGCGGACGTGCGTTCCATCTTCGCGCAGGTCACCCGGATCCCGGGGTCACCGCGGCAGGACGCCCGGACCGTCGCGCAGCTCGAACACGAGCTGGGTCTCGGTGCCGCGCACGACCGGGTGCACCGTGATGTGCTCCAACACGATGTCGCGGAGGGCGGTCGCGTCCTGCACCGCCACGTGCACCAGGAAGTCGTCGACTCCTGCCACATGGAAGACCTGCAGCACCCGCGGGACGCTCGCGAGTGCGTCGAACAGCGCGGTCACCTTGGCGCCGGTGTGATTGGCGAGGCGCACCTTGATGATCGCCTGCAGGGGGAAGCCGAGGGCCGCCCCGTCGATGCGGATGCGGGTGTCGCGGATCACGCCCCGCTCGCGCAGCGCCCGCACGCGGTGCGCACACGTCGACTCGGCGAGGCCGAGTCGATGCGCCAGGGCCTTGTTGGTCGTCTCGGCGTCACGGGTGAGGACCGCCAGCAGTTCGAGGTCGATCTCGTCGAGTTGCGCTTTCGCCAAGGTGCTCGCCTTTCGGATGCCGGATGCTGCACAGAATAGCGTTCAGAGGCAATTTTCTGGCGGCCTCTGTCGAGTTCCTGCGGATTCCTCGTGATTCCGGCAACGTGGAGGCATGACTGCACCGCTGCATCCCGACACCGTCGCCGTCCACAGCGGGCGCTCCGATCTAGAGGGTCTCGGGGTCCACGCGCTGCCGATCGACCTGTCGACCACGAACCCGCTGCCCGACATCGAGCGCGGAGGCGACTCCTACGAGGCCATGGCCACGGGAGGCCGGCCGCCCGCCGACGGCAGCATGGTCTACGCGCGGCTGTGGAACCCGACGGTCGCCCGCTTCGAAGAGGCGCTCGCCGAGCTCGAGCATGCCGAGGCCGCGGTGGCCTTCGCCTCGGGCATGGCCGCGATGACGGCCGTGATCCTCGCGCACACCGGCGCGACAGGTGCGCGCCACGTCGTCGCGGTGCGTCCGCTCTACGGTGGCACCGACCACCTGCTCGGGTCCGGTCTGCTCGGCGTCGAGACGACGTACTGCCACCCCGACGAGGTGGCCGCGTCCATGCGGTCCGACACCGGGCTCGTGGTCGTCGAGACCCCCGCGAACCCCACGCTCGACATCGCCGACATCGCCGACGTGGTGCGCCAGGCGGGTTCCGTGCCGGTCGTGGTCGACAACACGTTCGCGACCCCGATCCTGCAGAACCCGATCGACCTGGGCGCCGCGATGTCACTGCACAGCGCGACCAAATACCTCGGCGGCCACGGCGATGTCATCGCCGGAGTCGTCGCCTGCAGCGAAGAGACCGCGGAGGCGCTGCGCCGCGTGCGGGCGGTGACCGGGGGGCTCCTGCATCCGCTCGGGGCGTACCTGCTGCACCGCGGTCTCACCACCCTGCCGGTGCGGGTGCGGCACCAGCAGGAGAGCGCGCGGCGGGTGGTGCAGTGGCTGATCGATCGTCCCGAGGTCGCCGAGGTCTTCTATCCGGGGCTCGACGGAGACCCGCGCGGCATCCTCGAGCGGCAGATGCGCGGCACGGGCGCGATGATCGCGATGCGGATGCGGGGCGGGTTCGCCGCGGCATCCGCCGTCACGACGGCGACGACGCTGTTCACGCATGCGGTCTCGCTCGGCGGGGTCGACTCGCTGATCCAGCATCCGGCCGCGCTCACGCACCGCCCGGTGCCGCCCGAGGCACGTCCTGCCGCCGATGTGCTGCGTCTGTCGATCGGCCTCGAAGACGTCGACGATCTGATCGCCGATCTGTCTCAGGCGTTCGCGGCCGTCGCCGCTCAGAGTGAGGGAAGCCGGATCGTCCCGGTCGCGATGCGCTCGGTGGGCATCCGGTCGCGGTCGTAGGTGATCTCGCGGTAGCCGTGCGGCGTCGGCACCCCGTCTTCGTCGAGGCTGACGAACACGATCTTCTCGATCGTGAGGATGCGCCTGCGCGTGATCATGTTGCGGGCGACCGCGCGCATCGTCAATGACGTCGTGCCGAAATGCGTGGCCTGCAGGCCGATCTCGATCAGGTCGCCCTGCACCGCCGACGCCTCGAAGTTGATCTCCGAGATGTGCTTGGTGACGGCGCGGTAGTTGCCGAGCTGCACGATCGCGTAGATCGCCGCCTCCTCGTCGATCCACTTCAGCAGGCTGCCGCCGAACAGCGAGCCGTTCGCGTTGAGATCTTCGGGGCGCACCCACTTGCGGGTGCGGAAGTTGAGTCCGTCTTCCGACCACGCCGGTGGCTTCTCGTTCGCGGGTGTCTTCTGCTTCGCCATGGTCCCGAGGCTAGGTGCGTCGTGAGTCCGCGATGTTACGGCCCGTTTTCCGGGGAGCGACAGGAGCCGAGGGACCGCTTTGTGGACTCGCCACAAGAAACTGAGTCTCAGCCACTCTGGGACTTGGTTTCGAACGGCAAATCCGTGGGTTGCGTACCGGCCCGCCCATACAGTCGCCCGTGGCAACGACGCCACTGACCCCCGGGAGTCCTCGATGACGAGTACGAAACCCCACGCGCACGGCAACGGCATGCGCATCGCCGTGATCGTGCTCAGCCTGCTGTTGGCCACGATGGTGATCCTGTTCTTCGTGGTGACGAACAAGATCGCCGCCGGCGCCTCCGAACTCGCCGACGGGACCACGTCGGCGAAGAGCGGTTCGTCCGAGCTCGCGGCGGGTGCCGCCGACCTCTCGGACGGCGCCGATCAGCTCGCGGAAGGCAGCGACGACCTCGCGTCCGGCGCGGCCAGCGCGCAGGACGGCTCGCAGAAGGTGAGCGACGGGGCCACGAAGGCGGCGACCGGCGCGACGACTCTCGCGGAGGGCGCCGGAAGTCTCGCCACAGGCGCGGCCTCGGCCGTGGACGGCGCGGGCAGGGTCAGCGGGGGAGCGCAGACCGCGTTCACCGGAGCCCAGGAGCTCGCGTCGAAGATGGCGAAGGCGGATGCCGGAGCGCAGACCGTCGCGACGGGAGCAGCGAAGCTCGCGGCTGGGGTCGACGGTGCGCATCGATACACGAACGCCGTGCTCGCCGGTGCGACCACCCTGAGCGACACGTTGACCGCCGGCGTGACCCCCTCGGTGCGCACCCTCGCCCACCCCGACACGAAGACTGCCCTCCAGGGCCTCGCAGCCACCGCGCCCGGGCATTCGCAGCAGCTCGCCGACGGCCTGGCCGGTCTGCTCGCCGCCGACCCGACCAACCCGAAGCTGCAGGCGCTCGCCGCGCTCGCCGCGGGCGTCGACAAGGAAGTCGATGCGATGGCCGCACCGACGGCGGCGGCCCCGGCGCTCGCACAGGGACTCGTCGGCGCCGCAGACGGTGCGACGCGCGTCACGGCCGGTGTCGGGGCGATCGTGAACGGTGATCCCACGCAGGGGTGGCCCGGGACCGTCGCCCTCGTCGCCCCCCAGGCGGCCCCCGCCCTCGCCGCCGGGGCGCAGACCCTGAAGTCCGGCACCGCACAGCTCTCGGCGGGTGCCACCAAGCTGGCCTCGGGACTGCAGACGCTCTCTTCCGGAGCCTCCTCGCTGTACGCCGGAACCTCGAACCTCAGCGCCGGTGCGACCCGGCTGAACGACGGCGCGACCACGCTGGCCACCGGTATGGGCACGCTGCAGTCCGGAGCCGGTGATCTCGACGCGGGCATCGGAAAGCTGGCCGTCGGAGCCGATGCCGTGGCGCAGGGGTCGGGAGACCTCGCCGCGGGTGGCGACAAGCTCGAAGCCGGAGCCGCCGACCTCGCCGAGGGCAACGGCCTGATCGCGGAAGGATCCGGGACGCTCGCCACCGCGACGGCCGGAGCCGCGCCGTCGATCCTGCCCTGGATCCTCGGCATCGCGTTGGCCGGACTCGTCGCGATCGGCTTCTGGGTCGGCCACCGCGTCAGCCACCGTCGATCCCTGGCGCTGGCCGCCTGACCCCCACCCCACCCATCCCCCTGCCCTGAGCGGGTGCCGCCCCACCGGCATCCGCTCAGGGCGCACCCGCATGCGCTGCGATCCACCGCGATTGGCGCGTCGCATCCGGAACGGGCACGATGGAATGCGGGGGAGTTTCCCGACGAGGATGCGATGCGGTTGTGTCCCGGGAAGAGGCCCCTCGCCCGTCCGCAATCGGGGAAGGATCTGTTCGTGGCTGGTCACGCGCCCGCAGGATCGACTCGGCCGCGTCGCCGCGCATGGTGGGTCATCGGGATCGTGGCGGGTTCCCTCGTCGCCCTCGTCATCGTCGCGCTGGCGATCCTGGATTCGAAGCCCGGTTTGACGACGAACGTGACGATCTCGCTGAGCTACGTCGCCGATGACGGGCAGAAATACTCCTGCACGTACGACTACAGCACTCCGGACCGGCTGCCGATGCCCGCCGACATCGCCGAGAGCATGAACTCCCGCGACTGGTCGCAAACCGGCCAGGAGATCTACGAATGGGCGAAGAGCCATCCGGCCGAGCACTGGACGACCGAGGATGATCTGCCCGCAGACGACCCCGAGTCGACACGGGCGGACGCATCCTGGAGCCTCGCGAAGGAGAAGTACGTCAGGTTTCCCCCGTGGCTGATCGATGCGGGGGAGGGGGACGAGTACGCGCTGTGGTGGGAGGCGCGCGCGGGCAGCAACTGCGAAGACGGCTTGCGCTGAGACGGCGTCAGGACGCATCTGCTCAGGGCAGAGCCGCTCACGGCAGAATCCGGCCGCACGCGCGAAACGGCGACGGATGCTGGGGGCATGAGCGAAGGCAACCCCTCCATCCCGCAGTTCGGCCCTGAGGCCCGGCGCGCACTGTTCCACGAGCGCGTGCTCGTGCTCGACGGTGCGCTCGACGACGACAACGGCACGCTGCTGATGACGCAGCTGCTCGCCCTGTCGGCCGAGGATCCCGTCGCCGACATCGCCCTCTGGATCCACTCACCCGGGGGCTCGGTGCCGTCGATGCTCGCGATCCGCGACATCATGCGGCTCATTCCCAATGACGTGGCGACCCTCGCCCTCGGGCTCGCCTGCAGCGCGGGGCAGTTCCTGCTCTCCGCGGGCACCCCGGGCAAGCGGCGGGCGCTGCCGCACGCGCGCATCCTCATGCATCAGGGCTCGGCCGGCATCGGGGGCTCCGCGGGCGAGATCGAGACGCAGGCCGACGACCTGCGGCACATGCGCGACACGGTGCTGGGCCTCATCTCCGCCGACACGGGGCAGCCGCACGAGCGCATCTTCGAGGACTCGCTGCACGACCGCTGGTACACCGCGACCCAGGCGCAGGACTACGGCTTCATCGACGGGATCGTGGCCTCGATCGCCGAGGTGATGCCGCGGCAACGCGCGCGCGTCGGGCTGGGGGTGACCGCATGAGCACCTACTCGATCCCCAACGTCATCGCGCAGCATCCGCGGGGGGAGCGCATCATGGACGTCTACTCCCACCTGCTCGCAGAACGCGTCATCTATCTCGGAACGGGCATCGATGCCGGTGTCGCGAACGCCCTCATCGCGCAGCTGCTGCACCTCGACGCGGACAGTCCGGAGAGCGGCATCCAGTTCTACATCAACAGCGAGGGCGGCGACCCCGGCGCGGCCCTGGCGATCTACGACACCATGCAGCACATCCGTCCGGCGATCGCGACGACCTGCGTCGGACAGGCGATCGGTCCCGCTGCGCTGCTCGTCGCCGCGGGTGCGGAGGGCCAGCGCGCCGCGCTCGCGCACGCCCGCATCGTCCTGCATCAGCCGGCCGGCCAGTCGCGCGGTGCGATCCCGGACTTGATCCTCGCGGCCGACGAGGTGGTGCGGGTGCGGTCAGACATGGAGGAGATCCTCGCGAGGCACAGCGGGCGCACGGTTGCGGAGCTCCGCGCCGACACCGACCGCGACCGGGTGTTCACGGCATCCGCGGCCCTGGACTACGGGCTCATCGACACGGTGCTCGGACCGCGGGGGCTGTGAGTCAGGCGGCGAGGGCGAAGGAGCCGCGCGACACCGACACCGACACGGCAGCGGATGCCGGCACCGCGGCCGAGCGCAGGTCATCGGCCACGGCGCTCGTGAGCTCGATCAGGCTCGTGTCGAGTGCGCCGGCGATGGCCGCGATCATCTCGCTCGACGGCTCCTTCAGCCCCCGCTCGACCTCGGAGAGGTACTGGGGCGAGACGCCCGCCTTCTCCGCGGTCTCGGTGAGGGTCTCCTCGCGCTCGTGTCGGCGGCGACGCAGCTGGTCGCCCAGCATCTGACGCCACAGCGGCTCGGGGCCGCCCGACCTCGGGCGATCGGGGCGAGGGGTGCGCGGGAACGAGATCAGGTCGGCCATGCCTCACGATAAACCGCGGCATCCGGCGGGTTCGAGCTGTTCTGCTCAGAGCAGAACAGCTGCCTGTTCAGGAGAGGAACTCGCGCACCTCGCCGCGGGTGATCGGGCTACAGCGCCGCGGTCACGCCGGGCAGGAGCTTGCCGAGGATCGCCTCGAGCTGCTCGCGTTCCTCCGCCGTGAGTGGATCGAGCACCAGTTCCCGCACCTGCTCGACGTGCACCGGGGCGGCCGTGCGCAGCATCTCGCGGCCTTCGGCGGTCAGGGTGGCCGAGAGCGTGCGCTTGTCGGAGCTGCACGAGGTGCGCTCCACCCAGCCGCGCTCCTCGAGCGAGTCGAGGGCGTGGCTCAGGCGGGAGCGGCTGAGGCCGGCGATGCGCGCGAGCTCCGTCATCGTCACGGTGCCTTCGCCCTGCCCGGCCAGCGTGACGAGGATGGCGTAGCGGGCGTGGTTGAGCCCGACCTCTTCCTTCAGGGTGCGGTCGAGCACCTGCGGCAGCAGCTGGACGAACCGGATGACGGGAAGCCATGTCGCCATCTCTCCGTCGTCGAGTCGACGCGGATGCTGTCCTGCCGCGGTCATGGTGCCCTCCTCGAGTGTCACGTCGGTGTCACGCCGCCGACAGGTCGAGCGTGTGCGCGGTGTGGTCGCGCTTGGCCTGCAGGTAACGGGAGTTCGCCTCCGACAGGTGCACCTCGGTGGGCACGCGCTCGGTGACGCGGATGCCGAGGGCTTCGAGCTGCACGGCCTTGTCGGGGTTGTTGCTCAGCAGACGGATGCCGTCGACGCCGATCGCGTTCAGCATCTGCGCGGCGACGGTGTAGTCGCGCTCGTCTTCACCGTGGCCCAGGGCGACGTTGGCCTCATACGTGTCGAGTCCGGCGTCCTGCAGCGCGTAGGCGTCGAGCTTGGCGTACAGGCCGATGCCTCGACCCTCCTGGCGCAGGTAGAGCAGGAATCCGCCCTCGTCGGCGATGCGCTCCACGGCCTCGCGGAGCTGGGGGCCGCAGTCGCAGCGCTCCGAGCCGAAGACGTCACCGGTCAGGCACTCGCTGTGCGGGCGCACGAGGGGTGCGGCGCCTCCGTCGGCCGCGCGCTCGAGTGCCGCGCGCCAGTCGCCGAGGCCGAGCAGCAGGTGCTCGCGGCCGTCGATCAGGCCGTCGAAGGTGACGACGTCGGCGGTGGTGGAGAAGCCGTCGCCGAAGCGCAGCGGCACGCGGACGCGGGTGCGCTCCGTGGCGACCGGAGCGACGGTTGAAGTTTCAATCATGTCGGGTGCAACGCGCGGCCCGTCGAACTATTCCCGTCCGCCGTGATCCGAGGGGTGCCATGAGAGAGCCTCCCACGCGTGGCGGAATCGGCGTTGACTGGATTCACACGACAGAAGGAGCAGTAAGAATGCGTGGAGTAGTCATGTACGCCCCCGGCGACGTCCGGGTCGAGGAGCGCGAGAAGCCGACGATCACCCGGCCGACGGATGCCGTCATCCGGCTCGCCGCGACCTGCATCTGCGGGTCGGACCTGTGGCCGTACCGCGGCGACGACGACGTCGATCACACCCCGATGGGGCACGAGTACGTCGGCGTCGTCGAGGAGATCGGCGCCGAGGTGCAGACCCTGAAGGTCGGCGACTTCGTGGTCGGCTCGTTCATGGCCTCGGACAACACCTGCGAGATCTGCCAGGCGGGCTACCAGTCCCGCTGCGTGCACGTCGTCCCGATGGGGAAGTACGGCACGCAGGCCGAGTACTCGCTCATCCCGCACGCCGACGGCACGCTCGTCGTCACGCCCGGGCAGCCCGACGCCGACCTGATCCCCTCGCTGCTCGCGGCATCAGACGTGCTCGGCACGGGCTGGTTCGCGGCGGTCGCCGCCGAGGCCGGACCCGGCAAGACGGTCGCCGTCGTCGGTGACGGGGCGGTGGGACTGCTGGGCATCCTCGCCGCCCGCGAACTCGGGGCCGAGCGCATCATCGCGATGAGCCGGCACGCCGACCGGCAGGCACTGGCGCGCGAGTTCGGCGCCACCGACATCGTCGAAGAGCGCGGGGACGAGGGGGTGGCACGTATCAAGGAGCTCACGAACGGGCTCGGCGCGCACTCGGTGATCGAGGCGGTCGGCACGCAGGAGTCGATGATGCAGGCGATCCGCTCGACCCGCCCCGGCGGACATGTCGGCTACGTCGGCGTCTCGCACGACGTGGCACTGCCCGGTGAGGAGCTGTTCTTCTCCGGCGTGCACCTGCACGGTGGGCCCGCGCCGGTGAGGCGCTTCCTGCCCCAGCTGATCCAGCTCATCTGGGACCGCAAGATCGACCCCGGCAAGGTGTTCGACCTCACCCTCCCACTCGAGGATGCCGCCGAGGGATATCGCGCGATGGACGAGCGTCGCGCCACCAAGGTGCTGCTCACGGTCTGACGTCGTCGAGCGGCGGCGAGCCGCCGCTCTCGGCTCGCCGCCGCACGAGCTTCAGCTCGCTCGCGAGGATCCCGAGCACGACGAGCGCTCCGCCGATGAGCGCGGTCGCGGGCAGGCGCTCGCCGGCGATACGCCCGATGACCCCTGCCCACACCGGCTCGCCGGCGTAGATGATGGTCGCGCGGGTGGGGGAGACCGACTTCTGCGCCCAGTTCATGGTCAGCTGGATCAGGCAGCTCGCCGCGCCCAGCCCCACCGCGCAGCCGACCCAGATCCATGAGAACTCCGGCACGCCCTCACCCACCACCGGCATCGTGAGCAGCCCCAGCACTCCGGCGGTCAGCAGCTGGATGACGGTGATGCGGCCGAGGTCGATCTTCCCGGCGAACAGGCTGATCAGGATGATCTCGGCCGCGATGGGCAGAGTGCTGATCATGGTCGCGATCTCGCCGGCGCCGAGGGTGAGCGCGAAGGCGTCGGGCCCGGCGATCAGCAGCAGCCCCACGAACGCCAGCCCGGCACCCGCGAAGGCCATGGCCGGCGGTCGCTTGCGGAACACGGCCCACTGCGCGAACGGAACCAGCGGCACGTACATCGCGGTGATGAAGGCAGAGGTGCTGCTGTCGATGGTCTGCAGCCCGAGCGTCTGCAGCCCGTAGCCGAGGTAGATCATGACGCCGATCGCGACGCCGGCGCCGACATCACGCCAGCGGATGCCGCGCAGCACGCGGCGGAAGATGACGACGCTGATCAGTCCCGCGATCAGGAACCGGATGCCGACGAAGAACCAGGGCCCCGAGTGCTCCATCGCCCAGTGCACGAGCAGGAACGTGCCGCCCCACACCGCGGTGATCGCGATGAGTGCGGCCTCTTGCGGGCGGAGCCGCATCCACCGAAGACGAGAGGGCATCGCTGCCCCTTCCTCGACGTTGCCGGATCGAGCATAGTCGCGCGGATCGTGACGGGAGAAGACGACCCCGAACCGGATGCTGCCGCAGACTCGGTAGCCTCGCAGGATGAGCGACTTCGTGAGTGCATCCGAGCTGAACGACCTGCTGAGCCGAGGCGCGCCCGTGCGTGTGATCGACGTGCGGTGGCGGCTGGATCGACCCGAGGCCGGGCATGACGACTACCTGACGGGCCACATCCCCGGTGCCGTGTTCGCCGCGCTGGACACGGAGCTCGCCACTCACGGCGAACCATCGGAGGGCCGGCATCCGCTGCCGTCGACCGCCACCCTCCAGGACGCGGCCCGTCGCTGGGGCGTCCGGGCGGGCGACACGGTCGTGGCCTACGACGACTTCACGGGCATCTCGGCGGCTCGCGCCTGGTGGCTGCTGCGCCAGGGCGGTGTCGATGTGCGTGTGCTCGACGGCGGCATCCGGGGCTGGCAGGCCGAAGGCTTCGAGGTCGCGACCGATGATGTGGTGCCCGAGCCGGGCGATGTCGTGCTCGACGAGATCGGCGGCGACGCGCTGTCGATCGACGAGGCCGCCGCATTCCCGCAGTCGGGCGTGCTGATCGACGCGCGAGCGGCAGAGCGGTACCGCGGCGACTCGGAGCCGTACGACCCGGTCGCCGGACACATCCCCGGCGCGCGTAACCTCCCCGAACCCGTGCACTTCGATGCGGCGGGCCGGATCCTCGACCGCGAGACGATCCTGGCGTCCTTCGCCGAGATCGGGGTGACACCCGGCACGCCGGTCGCCGCCTACTGCGGGTCCGGCGTCACGGCCGCCCACACCGCACTCGTCCTGCACGAGGTCGGCATCGACGCCCGAGTCTTCCCCGGCTCGTGGAGCCAGTGGTCCAACACTCCGGGTCGGCCGGTGGCGACGGGCGATCAGCCCGGCTGATCCGCCCGTGTGCCGTACCCCCAGTGCAGCCCGAGAGCACCGGGGCCGAATGCGCGGCGCACCAGGTGCACCGACGTCCCGCGGGTAAGCGGTATGTCCGTCACGGTGACGCCCTCCGGGGTCTCGACCCGCTCCTCGCACCAGTCCGGCACGGCATCCGGGTGGAACCGGGTCCACACCAGCAGCTCTCTGGCCTTCTGCGCCAGGGCGTGACCGGTGTCCCGCATCGGCGGGTAGTCGGGCGGATACGTCACCGACCACTCGACCATCGCCGTGTCCGGTGCGGTCAGGGGCACGTCGAGTTCGAAGAGCACTCCGTGCACCTCGCCGTCGGGATGCGAGTACCGCGCGGTGATGCGTCCGCCTGAGACGGCGCTCAGGACCGGTGCCGGTGTGCTCACGCCCGGCGTGATCTCGAGGAACGGGATGGCCGTGATCGTCCCGATCGTGGACTGCACGATGCTGCGGGTGATGCTGTACGCGACGTTGCCGTCGGCGTCGACGTCGGTCACGGAGTGCGTCGTCAGCTCGCGCGAGGTGTCGGGGTACGACGCGCCCAGCGCCTCGAAGGCGACCATGACCGCGCGTTCCAGTTCCTCCTCGTCGAGGGGGAACTGGTTGGGTCCGAGGGGACCTGTCCGGTTCGTGGGGCCGAGGTGTCGGCGCAGCGCCCCGGCGTCGAGCCCGAGGAGGTCTTCGATGTCGACCAGCGCGGCGAGCGACTGCGCACCTTCCGGGCGTCGCGCGCCCGAGCGCCAATAGCTCAGCGTGGCCATCGACACGCGGTTCCCGCGCATGTTGAGCTGCTGATGCAGCCAGGACAGTGTCACGTGTCTCGCGTTGATCGCGTCGCGCAGGGCCGCCGCGAAGGCATCGGATACGGACCTGCGTTCGTCATACTCGTAACTCATCACAGCCCCCGTCCGGTATGTGAAGACCACCGCCCTAAAGTGAGCATACGACCGCACGCGCGCACCTCAGGGGACCGGGTGGGCATGTGGGGTCACTTGGCCGTCATCGCAGGCAGGGTGCCCGACCCTGCGAAGACCGGCCTGACGCAGTGATGCCCCCCTTGCTGCGTACGTCGTGAAGCCCGGCAATCGATCTGGGGAGATCAGCCGGGCTTCACGAATCCTCCTCCGCACGCCCGCGGGCGCTGCGACTCCGCGCCCCCGCGTAGACTGGGAGGAACACCCCGGAGGACTCTGGACCGTCATGTCTGCCCCTGTTCGCGCATTCACCATGCGCCACGTGCAATTGCTGCGCGCGCTGTTCGCCGCCGTCGCCGCATTGATGATCACGTTCTCATCGGACCACTCCGCTCCCGTCGGCCTCTCGGTCTTCAGCGGCTTCGTCTTCACCACCGCGCTCGTGCAGCTGCTCGCGGCCTGGCTGGTGCTCCCGGCGGGCTCGCGCTGGTCGTACATCCTGCTCGCCGCGCTCGGCGTCGTCGCCGGTGGCGTGAGCGGCATCCCGGCCTGGCGATCCGACGACCTGTTCTTCATCGTCGTGTCCTCCTGGGCGATCGTGAGCGGCGGCATCGAGATCCTCGCCGGCATCCGCTCGCGTCGTACCGCTGATCCGCTCTCGCGCGACGCGATCACCGTCGGCGCGCTGGGCATGCTGCTGGGCGTCGTCCTGCTGCTGATCCCGGCCGGATTCCTGCAGGAGTACACGATCGAGAAGGCCGGCACGTTCGTGCTGTCCGGCATCATCCTCGGCGTTGGCATGTTCGGCGGCTATGCGGCGATCGTCGCGGTCTTCCTCGGCATCGCCGGACTCACCCCGAAGCGGGTGGATGCCGCCGCCGCGGCCACCGAATCGAACGACAGCACCGCCCCTGCGGAGCACGGAGGAGAGCGATGAGCGACGAGAAGCCCACCCGTCGGGACATCCTGCGCCCGCTGCACCTGCTGCTGATCGCGCTGGGCTGCGGCGTGTTCGCCATGGTTGTCACGCTCGTCTCCACCGGCGCTTTCACCACGCGTGTGAACACGGCGATCGCGAACGGCACCTACGACGGGCTTACGCCGATCGCGCTCGGGCTCGTCGTCGGCGGCGGGGCGTTCATCGTCACGCTGCTGATCCTGGCGATGCTGATCCTCGCGGTCGACCCCGCCGACGTCACCAAGACCATCGACCGTCCGGTGCTGTACGACCCGGAGCCCGAGGGCGAGGCGGAGGGCGACGAGCCCGGCCGCACGTCGTCCTCGTGACGGGCGAGGGAGCCGCGCCTTTCGCGGCACTCGTCGGAATAGTCCCGGCGCCGCGGGGCTTGTCCCTGAAGTGACTGCCTCCGTCGACCGCGCCTCCATCGGACTCCGGTCGCCGAGAGGCCCCATCCTCGGCGCGTTGATGCTCGCGACCGGGCTCATCGCGATCGATGCCACGATCCTCGCCACCGCGGTGCCCAGCATCGTCCGCGATCTCGGCAGCTATCAGCAGTTCCCGTGGTTGTTCTCGGTGTATCTGCTGGCGCAGGCCGTGAGCGTGCCCATCTACTCCCGGTTCGCCGACACGGTCGGCCGCAAGCCGATCATCCTGCTCGGCATCGCCCTGTTCCTCCTCGGCTCGATCCTCTGCGGCTTGGCGTGGAGCATGCCCGCGCTGATCGTCTTCCGCATCATCCAGGGGCTCGGCGCGGGTGCGGTCGCGCCGATGGCCATGACGATCGTCGGAGACATCTACACCGTCGCCGAGCGCGCCAAGGTGCAGGGGTACATCGCGAGTGTGTGGGCGATCTCCTCCGTCGTCGGCCCGGCGCTCGGCGGCATCTTCGCTCAGCTCGACGCGTGGCGCTGGATCTTCTGGGTCAACATCCCGCTGTGTCTGATCGCGGCCTGGATGCTGCAGCTCAAGTACAAGGAGCAGAAGCAGACCGAACGGCACCGGATCGACTACGCGGGAGCCGTGCTGCTCACGGTCGGGTTGACCGGTCTGATCCTCGGGATGCTGGAGGGCGGCAACGCCTGGGCGTGGATCTCCGTCCAGAGCGCCCTGTGTTTCGGGATGGGCATCGTGGCTCTCGTGCTCTTCGCGATGGTCGAACGCCGCGTCGCGGAGCCCATCGTCGACCTCCGCCTCGCGGCGAGGCCGCTGATCCTGACCACCACCCTCGTCTCGCTCGGGGTGGGCGCGCTCATGATCGGCGTCACCAGCTTCGCCCCCGCCTACCTCGAGGGCTCGTTGGGCATCGCGCCACTGCTGTCGGGTCTGGCGGTCGCCGCGTTGACGCTCGGGTGGCCGATCGCCGCAGCGAACGTGGGGCGTCTGTATCTGCGCATCGGGTTCCGTCGCACCACACTCATCGGGATGAGCATCGCCTCGGTCGCGGCGATCGTCCTCGCCTCGGTGTCGGCTTGGCCGAACCCCTGGGTGCTGTCGCTGATCGCGTTCGTCCTCGGGTTCGGGCTCGGGTGGAGCGCCGCGCCGACCCTGATCGCCGCGCAGTCCTCCGTGGGGTGGGGCGAGCGCGGAGCCGTGACGGGCATGAATGCGTTCGCGCGCTCAGCGGGCAGCGCCGTGGGAGTTGCGGTGTTCGGGGCGATCTCGAACGCGGCCATCGCGCAGGGCGCCGGCCCCGATGACCCCGACACGATCATCCACGCGTCGGTGTGGGTGTTCGTCGCGGTCGCCGTGACCGCCCTGCTCACGCTGCTCGCCGCCGCTTTCATGCCGAAGGACAAGGTCGAGGACCACTCCGGCGAGCCCGCCTCCTAGCCCGCTGGAGCGGTCTGGCGCTAGCGGGCGAGGCGCTCGGCGATGCCGGTGTACGTGGCCGGAGTCAGCGCGAGGAGGCGCTGCTTCGCGGCATCGCCGATCTCGAGCCCCTGCACGAACTCGGCGAGGTCGGCGGCGCCCACCCGGTGGCCGCGCGTCAGCTCCTTGAGCAGCGCGTACGGGTCGGTGATCGTGGACCGACCGGCGACGACCTCGGCACGGATGACGGTCTGGATGGCCTCGGCGAGCACCTCCCAGTTCACGTCGAGGTCGGCCAGCAGCACGTCCCGCGAGAGCGAGATCGCATTGAGGCCACGGCGCAGGTTGTCGAGGGCGAGCAGCGAGTGCCCGAACGCGACGCCGATGTTGCGCTGCGTGGTGGAGTCGGTGAGGTCGCGCTGCAGGCGGCTGGTGACCAGGGTCTGGCCGAGCGAGGCGAGCAGCGCACCCGAGATCTCGAGGTTCGCCTCGGCGTTCTCGAAGCGGATCGGGTTGATCTTGTGCGGCATCGTCGACGAGCCGGTTGCGCCGGCGACCGGGATCTGCGCGAAGTACCCGAGCGAGATGTAGGTCCAGATGTCGGTGGCGAGGTTGTGCAGGATGCCGCCGGCATGGCGCACGCGGTCGTACAGCTCGACCTGCCAGTCATGCGACTCGATCTGGGTGGTGAGGATGTTGAAGCCGAGTCCGAGGCCCTCGATGTACTCGCGGGCGATGGTCGGCCAGTCGGCGTCGGGGTCGGCCGCCAGGTGCGCCGACCAGGTGCCGGTCGCGCCGGAGAACTTGGCCAGGTAGTCGGATGCGGCGATCTGGCCGCGCACGCGCTCGAGGCGCCATGCGAAGACCGCGAGCTCCTTGCCCATGGTCGAGGGCGTCGCGGGCTGGCCGTGCGTGCGGGAGAGCATCGCGGCATCGGCGTGCTCGACCGCGAGTTCGCGGAGCTTCGCGATAACGGTGTCGAGGGCCGGCAGCCAGACCTCCTCCACGGCGCGCTTCACGGTGAGCGCGTAGGAGGCGGAGTTGATGTCCTCGCTGGTGGCGGCGAAGTGCGTGAGCTCGGAGATGGCGTCGAGTCCGAGCGTCGAGAGGCGGTCGCGCACGAGGTACTCGATGGCCTTCACGTCGTGCTGGGTGACGGCTTCCTTCTCGGCGAGCCAGTCGATCTCGGCCTGCCCGAAGTCGCGGTACAGCGCACGCAGGCGTTCCTTGTCGGCATCCGACAGCGGGGTCGTCTCGAACAGCGAGCGGTCGGTGAGGGCGATCAGCCACTCCACCTCGACCTCGACCCGTGCGCGGTTGAGCCCCGCCTCGGAGAGGAAGTCGGCGAGACCGGTGACGGCGCCGCGGTAGCGACCGTCGAGAGGGCTCAGGGGCTGCGGCGGGAGCGAAGGCTGGAAAGTCAGGGGAGTCCTCCTGATGAGGCCCCGAAGGTTCGGGGCGAGCGGGGGAGACGGAGAGCGGGTTCGAGCTGGCGGAACAGGCCCCGAGTCGCCGCCTCAATCATACCGAGCACCGAATCGAACATCGCCGCCCCCGCGTAGTACGGGTCGGGGACGTCATGGGTGGAGGCGTCCGGGTCGAACGCGAGGAGCAGCGTGACCTTGCCCTCCTCGTCCTCGTCGTGCGCCCACTCCCGCAGGATGCGCTCGTGGGTGCGGTCGAGCGCGACCACGAGGTCGTTGTCGGCGAAGGCCGCGGCGGTGAACTGGCGCGCGCGGTGCCGAGAGCCGTCGTAGCCGCGCCGGGCGAGGGAGTCGATCGTGCGGTCGTCGGCGCGCTCGCCCAGATGCCAGTCGCCGGTGCCGGCGCTGCGCGAGACGATACGCGAGCCGAGTCCCTGCCGCTCGGCGAGGTCGCGGAAGACGACCTCGGCCATGGGAGAGCGGCAGATGTTCCCCGTGCAGACGAAGATCACGCGGAAGGGATCCGGGGATGTCACAGATACATTCTGCCCGCCTCCGACGATCCTGCACAGCGCGGGGTGCTCAGGCGGGCCCTCTCTGCACACCCAGATCCGGGTTTCCTCTCTCCACCGACCGCGAGAATCCGGTCGGGCCCGGACCCGTCGAACGCAGAGGCTGAGGGCCATGTACTCCATCGCGCAGAATCATGCCATCGCCTCCGAGGCCAGCTGGGTCTGGATGCTGACCAGTCGCGAGATCGGTTCGGCGATCTCGCTGCTCGAAGACGCGGGAGCCGTGCTGGTGTCGCTCGTCGATGCGTCGGATTGGCAGTCCGAGGGGTTCCGCGCCCTACATGAGCGGCTGGCGCGACTGCGTGAAGACTGCGGCGCCGAGATCGGGCATCTCCACGTGCGTCAGTGGGAGCTGAACGCCGGAGGAGCGGAATGAGCGGCCTGGAGATCGGGCACGGCGGGGTGATCGCCGTCGACACCGAGCAGCTGCGCGATGTCGGTTCCCGGATGCAGACGGTGGCGACGCAGTGCGAGGAGGCTCGGGCCGCGATCGCCCGCGCCGGTGCGCTCCTGGCCTCTGCGCCGGAGGCCGCCCCGCAGGTCGATATCGGTGCGCTGCATCGCAGCGGGGAGCGTGTCGGAGAGCTGCGTGCCGAACTCGAGGATGCCTGCGCGGGCACCCTCCTGATGGCGGACGCATTCGAAGTGGTGGAGCTTCGGGCGGAGGCCGAAGCTCTCGCCCTGGGGGATCGCGCGGGCGCGAGTGCCCTTCGGGCGCGTATCCATCGACTCCTCGACGGCGACGCGCGCGTCGGAGTGATGGCCGACTGGCTGGTTGCCGACTGGGCGGGGCGACGCCACGGAGGCGTGCCCGAACCGATGGGCGTCTTCGGACTGCTGCCGTCACTGCTCCTGGCCGGGGCGTTCGCCGGCCTCACGTCCACGCTCGGGAAGGTGCCGTCGGGAGCCCGGCTCACGGGGGCCGCAGATCCCGTGCGGGTGACTCCGACCGCCACGTCGACCCCGGCCGGTGCGCCGAAGGGCGTGGCCGGTGCATTGAAGCGCCTGCCGTCGTCGAGTGCGCAGGTGGCGGTCGAGAAGTACACCATGGCCGACGGCGCGACCCGCTACGTCACCTACGTCAAAGGGACGCAGAACTCCGTGCCCTGGGAGGGTGGCGAAGAGGATCCGTGGGACATGAAGTCGAACCTGGAGCTCTATCAGGGGCAGCGGTCGGCGTCGTATCAGGCGACCGTCGACGCGCTGGCCGCCGCGGGCGCAGAGCCTGGAGACCGGGTGGACATCGTGGGCTACTCGCAGGGCGGGATGATCGCGGCGCACCTCGCGATGGAGAGCGACTACGACGTCGCGATGCAGCTGACGGCGGGAAGCCCGCAGGAGTCGTCGCTCGGTGACGGCCAGACTCTCATCCAGCTCTCGCACTCCGACGACGTCGTCGCGAAGCTCGCTGCGGGAGGATCGGCCACGGGCACCGGTTCTCCCGACAGTTTCACCGCGACACGCGAAGTCGACCCGCAGGACGGCCTGTACGACCTGTCGCTGCAGCCGCACGCGCTCGAGGCCTACATCGAGACTGCACAGATGGTGGACGACTCGTCCGATCCGCGTGCCGAGGCGCTCGACGCGTACTGGCGGGAGCTCGGCGATGCCGTCGAGATCGAACGCACCGAGTTCCATGCCGAGCGGGTGAAGCGGTGATCGCGACGGCTGGTGTATCCGAGGTGTACCGTGCGTGTATGGCTCGCACGAACATCGACATCGACGAAGAACTCGTCCGGGAGGTCATGCGCAGGTACGACCTCTCCACGAAGAAGGAGGCGGTCGATCTCGCCCTCCGCAGGCTCGTCGGCGTGCCTCTCACGAAGGACTTCCTCCTCGGCCTGAAGGGCACGGGCTGGAGCGGAGACCTCGATGCGATCCGCGACGATCCGCCGTCGCCGTGGGGCGACGCGTGATCCTCGTCGACTCCTCCGCGTGGATCGCCTACCTTCGCGGGGTCGACGCACCGGTCGTCGAGCGACTCGACGGACTGATCGCCGCCGGCGCGGACATCGCGATCACCGAGCCGGTGATCATGGAGCTGCTCGCCGGAGCGCGGCGACCGCAGGAGCTCTCGAGGGTGGAGGCGCTCGCGAACGGGCTTCCGCTCGCACCACTGCACGCGGTCACCGACTTCCGAGACGCGGCAGAGCTCTACCAAGCCTCGGCGGCCAACGGCCACCCGATCCGCAGCATGATCGACTGCCTGATCGCCGCCGTCGCGATTCGCCGTGACATCCCGCTCCTGCACGGCGACCGCGACTTCGAGTTCCTCGCCGAGATCAGTCCGCTTCGCCTCGACGTTCCGGCGTGATCGCCGGGCTCAGTCGCCGGGTTCAGTCGCGGCGGGCGGCCTTCTTCTGCGGGCGCAGGATGAAGCCGAAGATGCCGTTGATCACCGAGATGATGAGCGCGGCGAGCACGCCCCACCAGAAGTCGCCGACCGTCAGGCCCCAGCCGAAGCCGCTCGTGATCCACGCGGTCAGCCACAGCAGGAATCCGTTGATCAGGAAGCCGATCAGGCCGAACGTGATGATGTAGAGCGGGAACGCGACGATCTTCACGACCGTGCCGATGATCGTGTTGACGATGGCGAAGATCGCGGCCACCGCCAGCAGCGTCAGCACCACCTGCAGGGTCTCGCCGGGCGGGAACGCCCTGATCGTGACCTGGAGGGCGGGGATCAGCGTGACGACCCAGATGGCGAAGGCGTTGACGACGACGCGGATGATGAAGCGCATAGTCCGACCAGTGTCGCACGGACGCCGGCGAGAGTCAGCTGCGAGCGGTGCTCACGGGAATGCGGTTCGCGCGAATACGTCGCTCAGACTCGTCGAGATCGATCGCACCGGAGGCCACTCCGACGACGAGGTCGAATGCGTCGTCGGTGGTGAAGCGGTGCTTCCATCCGTTGATCCACAGGAACGCGACGAGGCTCGTCCACGCCGTCCGCTTGTTCCCGTCGAAGAGCGGGTGATTGCGCGCCAAGGATTCGAGGAGAGCGGCAGCTTTTCGGTCGATGGTCGCGTATGCGTCGTCGCCGAAGAGTGACGCGGAGGGTCGAGCGAGAGCCGAAGCGAGCAGTCCGGCGTCGCGGACATGGAAGCCGAGTCGTTCGACGATCTGAAGGCCGTCCGCCAGAGTGAGGTACTCGGTCATGCGTCTTCGAGGCGCTCGAGCAGGGCTTTGTCATTGTCGAGCACGAAGTCGACGGCGGAATCCACGAGAGCCGAGCGGCTCGTGTCATTCGCAAATCGCGTCGCCGCCTCGATGATCACCGCGTGCTTCGACATGTGCCGCGCCCGCGCGATCGCCTCGAGCTGTGCATCGAGTTCTGCCGGGAGCCGCACCGTCATCGCCATACCAAAATGGTACCACTGCACTTCTCTACCCGACAGGGGGCCCGCCGCGCCATCCTGACCTGTGCCGCTCCCTCGTAGACTCGACGCGTGACCGAGCCGATCCTGCCCCGTATCCGACCCGCCATCGCCGCTCTCGCGCCGTACCGGCAGGGCAAGCAGGCGGGGCCCGACGCGTTCAAGCTCTCCAGTAACGAGAACCCGTTCGACCCGCTCCCGTCGGTGCTCGAGGCGCTGCAGCGCACCACCCCGATCAACCGTTACCCCGACGCGACCGCCGGTCGTCTGCGCGAGCGCCTGGGTGCGCGTTACGGCGTCGACCCCGAGCAGGTGCACGTCGCCTCCGGCAGCGTCTCGATCCTGCACCAGCTGATCCTCGCGACCGCCTCCGTCGGCGACGAGGTCATCTACGCCTGGCGCTCGTTCGAGGCGTACCCGAGCCTGCCGCTCGTCGCCGGTGCGACCGGGGTCCAGGTGCCGCTCACCGCCGACTCCCGTCACGACCTCGAGGCGATGGCGGATGCCGTCACCGAGCGGACCCGCGCGATCATCCTCTGCACCCCGAACAACCCGACCGGACCGATCATCACCTCGGCCGAGTTCGCGGCCTTCGTCGAGCGCGTGCCGAGCGACATTCTGATCATCCTCGACGAGGCGTACGCTGAGTTCGTGACCGCGCCGGATGCCGTCGACGGTCTGGCCGAGCGCGTGTTCGAGCAGCACCCGAATGTCGTGGTGCTGCGCACCTTCTCGAAGGCCTACGGTCTCGCCGGCCTCCGCATCGGTTACGCGATCGGCCACGAGAAGGTGCTCGATGCCGCACGCACCACCGGCATCCCGCTCTCGGTCACGTCCGCTGCCGAGAACGCCGCCATCGCGAGCCTCGATGCCGAGCCCGAACTCCTCGAGCGCGTCGCCATCATCGTCGAGCGGCGCGCCCGTCTCGTGGAAGGTCTCCGCGCGCAGGGCTGGGACGTCCCCGACTCCCAGTCGAACTTCGTGTGGCTGCCGGCCGGTGAGCGCACCGACGAGGTGGCTGCCGCGTTCGTCGAGAACGACCTCATCGTGCGTCCCTTCTCGGGCGACGGCATCCGCATCTCGGTCGGCGAGGAAGCCTCCCTCGACCGCGTGCTCGAGGTCGCCGCCGCGGTTCGCTGATCCGCGCTCGCCGCGGCTTTCCGCGGTTTTCTCCGGCTTCCGGGCAACTACGAGGGCGTCCTAGGTATGCGTGACCGGGCATGCCGACGCGGGTAGCGTGAGAGCGTGACCACCCCCGAGACCCCCCTTGTGAGCGTTCTGGACGAGACCGGACGGTTCGCGCCGTCCGCCGCCGCCGAGCGGTATCTCCCCCTGATCGAGGCGATCAGCGATGCGGAGCTCGAGCAGTTCTACCGTGACATGGTCGTCATCCGCGCGATCGACACCCAGGCGACGAACCTGCAGCGGCAGGGCCAGCTCGCCCTGTGGCCGCCGAGCCGCGGACAGGAGGCGGCGCAGGTCGGTTCCGGTCGTGCGGCCCGCGCGCAGGACACGATCTTCCCGTCGTACCGCGAGCACGCCGTCACCCGCATCCGCGGCGTCGACCCCGTCGACATCATCAAGCTGATGCGCGGCGTCTCCCACGGCGGGTGGGACCCGACCGACCCGAAGAACGGCAACACGCGGCTCTACACGCTCGTGCTCGGCTCGCAGGTGCTGCACGCCGCCGGCTACGGGATGGGGCTCGTCTTCGACGGGCGCACCGGCACGGGTGAGATCGACCGCGACGAAGCCGTCATCACCTACTACGGCGACGGGGCCTCCAGCCAGGGCGACGTGCACGAGGCGATGGTCTTCGCCGCGAGCTACCAGGCGCCGACCGTCTTCTTCCTGCAGAACAACCACTGGGCGATCTCGGTGCCGGTGTCGACGCAGTCGCGTGTGCCGCTCGTGCAGCGCAGCGCCGGCTACGGCATCCCGAGCGTCCGCGTCGACGGCAACGACGTGCTCGCCAGCTACGCCGTCTCGCGGGTGGCACTCGACGAGGCCCGCAGTGGCAAGGGCCCGCAGGCGATCGAGGCCGTCACCTACCGCCTCGGCGCGCACACCACGAGCGACGACCCGACGAAATACCGCGGCAGCGACGAGGAGCAGTACTGGGCCGGTCGTGACCCGATCGTCCGGATGCGCGCGTTCCTCGAGAACCGCGGTGCATCCGCGCAACTGTTCGCCGATGTCGAGGCCGAGGCGGCGGATGCCGCGGAAGACCTTCGCGCCCGCAGCGTCGAACTCGGACCCCCCAGCGTCGGCAAGATGTTCGACCACGTGTACAGCGAACCGCACCCGCTGATCGACCAGCAGAAGGCCTGGCACGCGCAGTACGAGGCGTCGTTCGAAGGAGAAGCCCGATGACCCTCGAGACGATGCCGCTCAGCAAGGCGCTGAACGCGGGGATGCGCAGGGCGATGGAGAACGACCCGAAGGTCCTGCTCATGGGCGAGGACATCGGCAAGCTCGGCGGCGTCTTCCGTGTGACCGAGCACCTGCAGCGCGATTTCGGCGACCGTCGGGTGCTCGACACCCCGCTCGCCGAGTCCGGGATCGTCGGCACCGCGATCGGCATGGCGATGGTCGGCTACCGTCCCGTCATCGAGATCCAGTTCGACGGTTTCGTGTTCCCGGCGTTCGACCAGATCACCACGCAGCTCGCGAAGCTCACCAACCGGCACGAGGGCGCGCTCAGCATGCCGATCGTGATCCGCATCCCTTATGGCGGGCACATCGGCGCGGTCGAGCACCACCAGGAGAGCCCGGAGGCGTACTTCGCGCACACTCCGGGTCTGCGCGTGGTCTCGCCCTCGACGCCCAACGACGCCTACTGGATGATCCAGGAGGCGATCGCCTCGAACGACCCCGTGATCTTCATGGAGCCGAAGAGCCGCTACTGGCAAAAGGGCGAGGTCGAGCTCGACGCCTCCGCCGTTCCGCTGCATTCCTCGCGCGTCGTGCGGACCGGCAGTGACGTGACGCTCGTCGGTCACGGTGCGATGGTCACCACGCTGTTGCAGGCCGCCGCGCTCGCCGAAGCCGAGGGCACGAGCTGCGAGGTCGTCGACGTGCGCTCGCTGTCGCCGGTTGACTACGAGCCGATCCTGGACTCGATCCGCAAGACCGGGCGTATGGTCTACGCGCAGGAGGCCCAGGGCTTCGCCAGCATCGGCGGTGAGATCGCGGCCACCGTCATGGAGCGCGCCTTCTACGCGCTCGAGGCGCCGGTGCTGCGCGTCTCCGGCTACGACACCCCGTTCCCGCCGGCGAAGCTCGAGGGCGTGTACCTCCCGGATGCGGACCGCATCCTCGAAGCCGTCGACCGTTCCCTGGCCTACTGACCGCCCGCTCGGCCGAAAGGACTCGTCATGAGCACGCAGAACTTCAACCTCCCCGACGTCGGGGAGGGCCTGACCGAGGCGGAGATCGTCGCCTGGAAGGTCGCTCCGGGTGACAAGGTCGCGATCAACGACGTCATCTGCGAGATCGAGACGGCCAAGTCGCTCGTCGAGCTGCCGTCTCCGCACGCGGGCGTCGTCGGCGAGCTGCTCGTCGCCGAGGGAGCGACGGTCGAGGTCGGTGCGCCGATCATCACCTTCATGACGGATGCTCGTGACGACGCCGGCCCCGGGGTCGTCGCGACGGCCGAGGCCCCCGCGCCGGAAGAGGGCGGCGGCTCGGTGCTCGTCGGCTACGGCACGGGCGGTGGTGCCACCTCGCGCCGCAAGCGCCCGGCCGAGCGCCCGGTCCGCTCCTCGGTGGGCGTGATCGCCAAGCCGCCGATCCGCAAGCTCGCGCGCGACCTCGGCGTAGACCTCACCGCGGTCGCCGCGACCGGTGCCGACGGCGAGGTCACCCGGGACGACGTGGTCAAGCACGCCTCGCAGGCGAGTGTCTTCCGCAACATCGAGACGCCCGAGTGGGGCGACGTCCGTGAAGAGACCGTGCCCGCGCCCCAGGCCGCTCCGGCCGGACTCGCGCGGGGCCTCACCGCGACCCGTCCCTCCGCCGCCGGCGACGACCGCACCGAGTCGATCCCGGTCAAGGGTGTGCGCAAGGCCACCTCCTCGGCCATGGTGCAGAGCGCGTACTCGGCCCCGCACGTGACGGTGTGGAAAGAGGTCGACGCGAGCCGCACGATGGAGCTCGTGAAGCGCCTCAAGGCCTCGCCCGACTACGCCGACATCAAGGTCTCGCCGCTGCTGATCGTGGCCAGGGCCGTGATCTGGGCGGCTCGTCGCACCCCGATGGTGAACGCCGCCTGGATCGAGACGGATGCCGGCGCCGAGATCGCCGTGCGCCACTACGTGAACCTCGGTATCGCCGCCGCCACCCCGCGCGGCCTGCTCGTGCCGAACATCAAGGACGCGCAGGACCTGAGCATGAAGGACCTGGCGCGGGCGCTGAACCGCCTGACGCTCACGGCCCGCGAGGGCAAGACGCCGCCGGCCGATCAGCAGGGCGGCACGATCACGATCACCAACATCGGTGTGTTCGGGATGGATGCCGGCACCCCGATCATCAACCCCGGCGAGGCCGGCATCGTGGCGATGGGCACCATCAGCCAGAAGCCGTGGGTCGTCGACGGCGAGGTGCGCCCGCGCTGGGTGACCACGGTCGCCGGATCGTTCGACCACCGCGTGATCGACGGTGACGGCATGAGCCGCTTCATCGCCGACGTGGCATCCGTCCTCGAGGAGCCCGCGCTGCTGGTGGAGTGATATGAGACGTCGCTGAAGGTGCTTTTCTTCAATCGAAGTTGAACCAACTCAGCGATGTTGATCCAGATCGACATAGTTGATCCCCGCATAGGGCTGTACCGTAGGTGTATATACACCTCGACGAAAGGGTGACGATGGCGACGTACGTGGACGACATGAGGCGACGGGCTACTGTGGGTCGCTGCTCGGCTCGGTGGTCTCACCTCATCGCTGACACCACGGAAGAGCTGCTCGACTTCGCGAAGGTTCTGGGTCTGTCGCCGGAATGGATCCAGAAGCCAGGGACGCACCGGGAGCATTTCGATGTCACGGATGGCATGCGCATTCGTGCGCTCGCGTACGGAGCCGTGCCCATCACCTTCCAGGAGCTCACCGCTGTGACGCGACGGATCAGGGCGGAGCGCCGCGGTGCCGAATCAGCCTAAGACGCCTCTGCGTTCGATGCGGATCGACGATGATCTGTGGAATGCCGTGCGCCTCAAGACGAGGAGAGAGGGTCGCAGCGTCACCAGCGTGATTGTGCGTGCGCTGCGCAGCTACGTGGCTGAAGGTGCCGTTGCCGCAACCGTAACGACGTCAGCGGAGCACATCCGCGCCGCGAGATGATCAACGCTCACCCACGCGCGGCCCTCCTGCCCCCAGTGGGGGCCCCAGCTGTTTCGGAGCAGCACCCAGTAGCGAGAGCCGTCATGTCCGGTCTGAACGGCCACGACAGCGTGAAGCCCTAGGCTCGGAGCGCCTTTCGGCGGGTCGAGCACCATCTCTCCATGTGGAGTCAAGAACTCTTGGGATAGATCAATGACCACGACCACCGGTTGATCTGCGAGCAGCGCGCTGATGACGCTCCACTGTTCGGCGGGGCGGCCTTCGATCTCCGCTGTCATCCACGGCGATGCGGAGAGTGTTGCCGGAGGAGGTTGCGGGTCGGAGGCCTCACCGTCGTACGGCCATTCGGCGTCGAGTGGTTGACCCTGGTCCCGGACTGCGGCCGCCATTGCATCCATGTTCGTCCCGCCTGGGGCGGTGCGGCCTGCCGCGTAGGCGTGCTGCCAGAGCGCTTCGGCGGAGAGCGCGTGCCCTTCAGCTCGGACGATCTGGTGCGCGACGGTCACGCTGATGGGCAGGCAGGTGTTCCTTCGGCCTTGGTCTCCGACGGGTTCGAATGCCTCGTCTATCCGATTCAGATGAGGAGTGACCGCGGTCACGACGCACTCAACGGCGGCGCGAGGATTAGAGCGTTCTCCTGAACCGGATCCAAGCGGACGGTGGCCCGCAGGCGCCAGCTCGCGACAGAGTCGTCCGGATTGAACGGACGACGTTCTTCGACGATCTGATCCACCGCTCCGGCCTCGTGGGCTTGGTACACCAGGCGCCGCGTGCCCCCCTCGCCCACGGCGGCATCCTCCCGGAGGAGGAATTGGTCGTCGACGAGGTCAAGGCCGGAGGGGTGGCTATGCCATCGGTACCCGGTGGTGGGATTCTCCGGCAACGTCACTGCGATCTCGTCGCCCTCGTTGACCGTGAGCGCAGACAGGCCGTGCTGCGCGTCGACGGTCCACACCTGGTTGACGGTTGTGCGGCTGTCGGTGCCGCCGAGGCGCTTTTTCACAGTCGCTGGTTTCACCCTCCGCAATGCGTGAAATTCCGCCGCACTGAGCTTCTTCATCTGGGCCAGATGAACAAGCATCGCCTCGTAGCTCACCCCGACGTCTCGGGACGCGGCGTAGACGGTGGTGGCATCGAGCGGGGTGCCGGGGGAGTGCAGCCGCCCAAGGGTGAGATTGATGAGCTTCCGGGGCATCAGGAACGCCGACGCAAAGGCCTGGGCCTCCTGCTCGTGGATTGAGGTGGACCCCATGATCTCTGCTGTCGTGTCCCAGCTGGTGTCGAGATCGGAATGCAGGACGTAGTGCCCCAGCTCATGGGCCGCTGTATACCTTTGCATTCCCAGGGGGCGGTCCGGGTTGATGATGATCCCCCCAGTACCTTCCCTCGACATCGCACCGAGCAGGCCTTCGAACTTGTTGAACACAAGCCAGATGCCCATTCGCCGAATGACGTCGTACACGTCAACGACTTCGTCATCACCGATCCCCATGCTCACCCGAAGCCGCTGCGCCTGTTGACGCGCAGCGATGAGCGCCGTCCCCCGAGAGCGCATGGCTAGGTCCGCGGGTCGGGAGCGGGGCCCGCGTTGGCGAGGAACTGGGCGAAACGGAGAACCTGCTCCTTGTCGGCATCCGAGAGCCCCTTGGTCGCCCTCAGGAGCGCGGAACCTTCAACTGTCGGGGACTCCTCGCGTCCCAGGAGCCATTCGACACTGCGCCGGTAGATGCTCGACAGCCTCGCGAGTTCGGACGCGGATACGTTCCGCTTCCCCTGCTCCATCGAGATCACGCTCGTGCGCTGGACTCCGAGCGCAGCGGCCGCCTGCTCCTGAGTGAGCCCGAGAACCTCGCGCGCCTCCTTTAGGCGGCGCGCGATGATCTTCTGGTCGCCATCATGCATTGGATCCGGAGACATCCCCATCTGAACCACCTCCTGTACCGAGCACGAATGCCACTACCCAATTATCCTCGCGTGCAACTGAGATATTCCACTGCGTCAGCTGTAGCGTCGTCGCTACGGCTTCGGCGCTGCGGTGCAGACGCAGCGCCGGCACGGTGCCCACGTGGAGCGTTTCGATGTCCAGCGGGTCAATCTTCCCGATCCCCACACCCAGTGCCTTCATTGTCGCCTCCTTCACCGACCATTGCGATGCCAGCAGTTGATACCGTCCGCGCGCGTCCGAGATCTCATCGCCTGTCCAGAATCGGCGAATGAAGTCTGCTCGAGACCTCTTTGCCCGCCGTTCCAACGCGGAGGGCGAGGAGACATCTACTCCTATGCGGATCATGCGAGTGCCGCCGACGTGTCGGCAAGAATCTGCGTAGCCAGCGTCTTGTTCCAGGTACCCTTGCGTTCGTCGTCCGAGTAGGTCCCGAGAACGGATAGCTCTCCGACGTCGAACCCGGACTGCTGGGCGATGAACGCTTGCAGGCGAGCAAGTCCGAGGAGGTTGCCGTAGCCCTTAGTAATGACGTACTGGTGGCGGTAGACGCCGGTGAGGTTGATGCGCCCGCGGACGAGTGACAGATCCACGTGCACCATGCACGGGAAGCCTCGCTGCGAGAGGGTTCTGTGATCCCCGGGCTGGTACATCTGCATGCCGGGAGGCGACTCTTCCGCCGTGACGAGGCCTTCATCTCCGAGGGAGAAGTCGAAGGCGTTCCATGTACGTATCGGACGCTGCCGGCGCTGTGCTTCCCGCAGCGCCGCGATGCGCACCTTCAACTGATTGACGGGCTCACCCTTGCCACTGTCCCAGCAGACCAGTCTGCCGAAGTACGTGCCGCGTTGGTTCGCGCGCGCGGCACGCTTCAGCATCGAATAGTTCTTCAGGAAACGAGCGTAGAACGCATCCTCGGCCGCCTCAAACCGGTCGCTATCACCCACCGTCCACAACCCATCCGGGCGGTGGTACAGCGCTTCGGGGAAGATGGTGTTGGCGACCGTTTCTGCCCTGTAGATCTCGTTGCCTTTGCGAGTGTGCCTGAAGATGTGACGGTCGTACGCCTCCCGAAACGCTGCATGTTGCTCAAGGCCGGGAGTGCTTACCGTTGTGAGCACATTCGTCGCCGTACCGCCGGCGTCGTGCACCTCGCGCAGAGTCTCCACCCACGCCTCGGCGAGAGTTGGCTGCGGCGGGATGAACAGAGACATAGTCAGCTGAGCTTGCCGAGGGCCGTCATGATGGCGTCAGCGATACCGCCGATGGTGCTCCACTTCTCGTCGGCGATGCCCGTAATCGGCACCTGCGCGTCCGAGAGGTGACTGGTGATGTCGTTGAAGACATCTACGCCGAGCTGGCTTTCCACGGCGGGGGTCCCATCCTCGCCAGGCTCCCAGCCATCGAGCTCGTCATCGTCGAGAGCTTCGACATCGACGATGACCGAACGCACGACGGCAATCAGCTCATCACGTGTCAGAGACTGAGCACCCTCAAGCGTCAGGGGAACCCCGCGGTCGTCAAACAGACCGTTACCCTCAATGTCGTTATCCATGACCCTAGTGTCGGATAATCCGACATGGTTGTCAAGGGATCATGCTGCGTCGACGAGAACCCGATTGACCTGAAGGTTCCACTTCGGGGGGAAGAAGTAATCGATGGGCGCGTCATTGGCGGTGTGCTTCGCCTTGATACGACTACGCGCGCTGGCAAGCTCGGGCAACGCCTCACGGCAGTACTTGTCGGTCTCGCAAAAGAGATTCTGAGCGTCGATTGCGTGAATCGGACGGCCGAACAGGCCGTCGAACCGCAGCCCGAGACGATCCATCTCACGCTCCTGGTTATCGACCATCCACTGGATGATGTCCGCCGGTTTCCATCCGCGCGTGTCGGCGAAGACCTTCTTGATCCCGCGCAGCGCCCCCGGCCCCGGCTGAGTGAAGTCGTTCTCGCTGAAGTCGGTGAGAGCCGAATAGTTGAGGTCGATGGCCGTTTGGTAGGACATGAAGTCGCCCATCAGCGGGAAGCTGTGGATGATGTCGTACACCTCGCGCAGGGAAGTGGCATTGGTGATCCGGGCGCCCGCGTCGTTGTGCAGGAACATGTCTTTGAAGAGTTCGACGTGGTTCAGGTGCTTTTGCTGTCGCCCGTACGCGTCCGTGGCGCACAGAATGAATGCGCCCGTGTAGAGCCTCCCGGTCTCCGTGCGAATGGCCGTAAGGGCGCGTTCGAACGAGCCGTCGGCGAGATCCTCGAGGGTCGGTGCACGCCCGAGGCGCTCGATGAGACCCTCCCAGGTTGCGATGTTGCTGAACGTGCGGAACGCCGTGATCTGGAACGCAAGGTCATCATCGTCGGCACTGACATCCGTGTAGCAGACGTCTCGGATGAGGTACTGGGATACGCGGTCCGCGGCGCGGAAGACGTTGCAGAACTTGTACGTCGACAAGATCGGGTCGTCTGTCCAGGGCCCCGGGTGACCATCCAGACGGCGCTCGAAGATGCGCTGGCGCTCATGGGTGAAACGCCAGTAGATGTCGAAGGCTTCCTGTCGGGGTACAGGCTCGGAGAGCTTCACGAGAACAATTCTGCCTCTTGTTGCCCGATCTGCTTCCAACGACTCAGTTCCACCGCCGTCGTACCCGGGAAGACCGCCGCAATGGCCCCGACGACCCGCAGCGCCGCAGACGCCAGGGTTGCCGCAAGGTCCTGCCGCCCTGGAAGTCCTGCCCGCGCCTCAGCCGCCTCTTCGATGGAGACCAAAATGTCCTCGCACTCACGGACGAGCTCGAGAACAGACTCATCACGCACATCGGTTCCTGGCAGATTCTGCGCGAGAAGATCAGGAAGCAGGTGCTCGAACCCTGTGGGCCCGTCGCTCCACGTGTTCGCATCGGGAGGTCCCGGCACGCCCGCCTGGTCGCGCAGGAACGCCACGTACTTCACGGCGTACACGAGTAGATCTACCGAGGTGTCCAGCCAGGGCTCGTCAATGGAGTCGTTGGTGCTGTCGAAGGCGGCCAGCCGGTCGAGCTTGCGAGCGATGTTCGGGAGAATTGAGGTCCGTTCGCCCCGCTTCTTCCAGCTGGTTCCGTAGTGGTGGTCTTTCATCCGGTGTAGCGCAATCACGGCATCACGGAACTCGTCCGTTCTCAGACCGAGCTCGATGGTGGGCTCGTCCCCTGACTTCCACGAGAAGTAGTCGAGGCCCGCGGCGATGAGGCCAGCATCCGCGACGTCACGCAAGGCCGCTTCGCCAGCTTCTCTCCCCGACCGCTCGAACGCCCAGAACGCGGAGATCATGGCTGCATAGTCACGCAGCAGGGGGTCAGTGATCTCGTCGACAACGGACCTTTCCCCCGACCTCGACGATTCTTCACTGCGGAACCAGATCGCGAGTTGTTCGTTCATGCTGGCGAAATCTGTATCGAACCCTGAACGCGGGGCGGTGGACGGCGGGATGGTCACGCGAGGATGTCCGAGGATGGAGCGTGCGCGTTCAAAGTGCCGCTCATAGATGTGCAACGAACCGACGAAGAAGGTGAGCGTTCCCACGGCGTGCCCGGTCCACCGTGCGACGAGCTCCTGAAGGACGCTCCACTCGAAGACGTTGATGCCTGAGAATCCCCAGAAGAGATCGTTGCTCCTCATGACGACGGCAAGGTGGAGTGAGCCATTGCGGGTGGTGAACTGCATCCAGTTCGTGCACGGCACGTCCTTCGACGCCACGTAGTCTGCCGCTGGATTGAAGAGTGTGATGATGGCGCGACGGGTGTGGGGGTCCTCCGTCAGCAGGCGGACGACATTCTCGATCTGGTCAACGCCGTTCCATCCCCTGAGCCGCGGGCCGTACGCGGCTCGCCACACTACGCCGTCGTCTGAGAAGTCCACCGCGCGCGGGAGGTACGGAATCAGGAAAGCAACGTCATCGCGTCCGCCCAAGACCCACATCGTCTCGGCGATGGAGGCGAAGACGTTGTTGCGGCGCCCGGCGATGACGGGCGTACGTTCCGTAGGCCGCAGCATCACGAGCATCTGATCACGAAGCTCCCTGGTCACCGACCCGCGAACCTCGACGCGCTCCCCCGACTGCATGGTGCGCGCAACAGCCGCAATGAACGCGTTGCCCATGGTCTCGAACACTCGCCACCCCTTCCCCCTTGAAGCCGAGCATATCCACGCCCGCACCTTCGGATGAGAATGTCATGACCTCGCGCCGGGCACATGACTGTTTCAAACCCCTCTGGGTGCGCAGAAAGCAGGCGAGCATCGTCTCGCCAACTTGTTGCCACAGAACCCCGCGTCGCGAATCTCATGGACGCCGCAGGCGAGGGTGAGGCCGCCAGCGAGCTCGCCGCCTCACCCCGCATGTCATACCTGTGCGGTGTTCTCGCCGATGACCGGCCACGACTGCTTGAGGGTCCAGAGGAACCGGTTGGTGAACTCGCGCATCTCGTGCTCGGAGACTTCGTATTCGTCGAAGAACGGGTTCACCAGGTCGGCTGCGTTCGACTCGCTGAGTGGCAGACCCGCGAGCGCGATGGCGAGTGCAGGACGAGCCGCGGCAATGTCTCGGAGTCGCGCTGTCGTCGATGGCGCATGACATCATGAGCGCATGACCCTGCTCGACGACGTGATTGAACAGGCCTCCGACGGTGACGCCGCAGCGATGCTCCGCAAGCTCATGATCGTCGCCCACCGCCTCGGAGCAGATCCGCTGCTCGCTTGGGTCAAGTCAGAGCTCAACGGCTACGACGACCTGAATGACATCCCCGCCTACCGCGGCCCATTCACCGTCAACGTGCAGGCAGTCATTACCGGTCCCGGACCGAGCAAGGGGACCAGCACCCTCACAAAGCAAGGGATGCCTGACGGTTTTGACGGGCTGTTCGAGATGCGCTTCAAGGACCCTCTCGCGGCGCTGGAAGGGTTCGCCGGATCCGAGAACGGGATCGCGGTGCCTTGGGACCCAGCCATAATCGGGCACTACAACCGGTGGATCGACGAAGGCTTGGTGCCATTTATCGAGCACTGGGGTGTCTACAGCGCCCAAAAGGTCTTCCCGCAAGGGGCGCTGCGCGGCATCATCGACGTCGTCAGGACGAAGGCGCTGGAGCTCGCGTTGGACCTGCAGGAGGAATTTCCGGATGCAGGCGAGAAAGACGGGCCGACGGTAGACGACCCCGCAGTGGAAGCCACAGTTACGACCATCGTCAACAACATCTACGGTTCCGTCACCGGGCTGGCCCAGGGTCACAACGTCACTCAGAAGGTGCGCATCGCGACCGGTGACCTTCGCGGTGCGCTCGAGAGTGCTCGCCGGTTCCTTGACGATCAAGGGATCGAGCAGCTGAGAGCGGTGCTTGGTCTAGTTGGCGACGACGAAGACAAGCGCAGCCGCATCGGAAAGTTCCTCGGCGCCGTCAAGTCCGGGTCCGTCACGCTCGCCACCGGCGTCACGACGGACCTCGCGGCCGCCGGCCTGATGGAGATTGCTACGCAGTTCTTCGGCTGGTGAGCACGGAGGGCCGGTTAGTGCGATGTTGCGCGCCTCAACCCGAACGGCTGACGTTTGGCGGCCTGCAAGGCGCGGCAGCCGGCAAACGTTTCTTGCTCTCCATGCGTTGGAGCTCCTACAGGATTAGGTGATCCGCTCGATGGTTCCGTTGGCCCACGTGGTGCTCGCTTGTGTGACAATCTCCGGGTCGCCATTGAGCATGTCGAGCGGGGGATCTTCGAAGCCGTGGGAGGGGTCGGCGGTCGTCCACCAGCGCTGCGCTGCAATGGCCGCACGGCTGGGGTCCTTCTCCGTCCGTTCGATACGTGAGAACAGATTGACGTTGACGTTGGCGGCTGGCGCATAGACGTTCCCGTTTCTGAACTGGAAGACAGGAAAGTGCTGCTGCGGCCCCATCCTGTGCGCGATCAACGCCCCTTCTCTCACCAGGTAGCGAAGCCAGTCTTTCCTCGCCGCTTCATCACCCTTCTCCTCAACCAGGAGCATGGCGGTTGGACGATTAACGGTGTCTACCGCGTCAACTGAGTCCGCGACCTCCCGGAGAAGCATGTCAGGGAGATAGTTGGGCGCCCACAATGATTCGTTCTGCCAGCCGCGGGGGAAGCCCATCGTGGACAAGCGGACGCCACTTGTTCGCGCGAAATCGGTCACGATGGTCAGGGCCCGTGAGTGCCAGTGTGACTCGGGTTCGACGCGGGCCAGCAGGTACCGTAACGCTGAGATCACGCCGTACAGCCGCCTACGGCTGGAATCGTCGATATGGGCGAGCTCCGGAGCAAGCCCTGACCCGGGGCGTGTCAACGATACGTCCAGCGTACGGTTCCACAAACGCGAGTGATGCGCGCAGATGTTGCGAACATGTCGGATGAAGTTCAGCCAGTTCGAGAAGGTTCCCGGATCCCCGTCGCCGTCCTTAGTGCGCAGCCCGAATCGCAACGCGACCAACTTCCGGTCGTTGTCGGGCATCAAGTCGTAGAGGCGGGTCAGGGTACCCAAGGTCATCACTTCGGTCGCAACCCACACCGGCAGGTGTGGACCGTATCGCCGGCGGAAATGCTGGACGAATGTCTCTTGAGACCGTGATTCTTGCTGGCCATACTCTTGCAGCCATGAGGCATGCTTGGACCGACTTGTTCCTTCCAGCCCCTGAGCCCACACGGTTCCCGACTCGCTGAGATAGACACCGCGTCGATGAGCGAAGCGAGCATTCCGCCCCAGGCGGTGGCCGACGTGGAATCTCAGTGCGGGCTCCAGCTGAGCGATTCCGTCCAAGATCACCGCTCGAAGGGTTTCATCAAAGCGGTAAAGGTCTGTCACCTCGCGGAGCGTGGTTCCAGGCATGAACCGTCTCAAGGACGGGCCCTCACGAAAGTAGTGGGTGTATCCCGACAGGCGGTAATAACCGCATCTCCGCAGCGTCGCCGCAGCGTCGGCGGCGTCGTCGATAACCATACCGTTGCGTCGGAGCAACTCGACTTGCTCTGGGACTGAGGTGAACGGCTTCGCGTATCTACTGACGGCTGCATCCATATAAGAAAACTAGCCGCCTCTCCTACGGAGAGAACGGCTAGTCGTGTTGGTAGCAGTCTAAGTGCTGGGTGGGACATCCGCAACCGGGGCTCGGGGAAACCCCCGGACAACAGTCGAGCCTCGTGGCAGGCCAGCCATCGGCGCGTGATCGTGCTGGCGACTCGCACCAGCACGAAGACGTGCCGTTCGTGGCCGCCATAGTGCCGGACGCGGGCTCAGAGAGTCCCTATAGCGTGACCGACGTCCGTCCGTCAGCCATCATCTGCGCACGCCAGCGCCGCAGTGCACGGTGCCGGGGAACTTTCGCCCAGAGGTCGTCCGCGCCCCTGGAGCATTCTGTCTGTGCGTCATGATAGGGCTGTGGACCCACGCCCTTCCCGCTCGCGAGGTGACCGCGATGCGACCCGCAGAGGCAAGGGGCGCGTTCGTGCTGTCGGCAGCATACTCGCTGTCGCAGCCATTGGCGCAGTCGTTGCCGTCATCATCGGTTGGACTGGCGTCGGCGATTGGAGGCCGTTATGCGCCCTCAACCGCTCTTGCGTCAATACGACAGCTTCGGATGACTCGGAATCGCCCCGTTCAGATCCCCTAAATCCGAGCGCATCGCCCGCCACGACTCCGCAGGTGCTAGAGAGTGCACCCTCACAGACGCAGCGCGTCGAGCAGGGCACCGTGGTGCTTGCGGAAGGATCATCCAGTGTCGTCAGCGATTCGGGCCTACGTGTCTCCACAGGAAACGTGTTCAGCACGTTCGCGCGAATCCGCGCGTCTACAGATGAAGGCGAATGTGAGGCGCTCCTCGACGTGGGGGAGTCTCTCGTGTTCAGTAACCGACTACCCGGTGACACTGACTACAGCGAATGGTACGAGGTGGTGTTGACCGACGCCACCGCTGGTGAAGCCGTTCTGGACTGGTCGGTGGGTACCGGTCTCGCCCCGCCGGTCGCTCAGAGGGATCCCTGCGTCTGAGGCGTAGCGCTTCCGCGGCGAAGGGTTCAGCCCCTCCATAGACCTGGATATGCGGCCAGGAACGGTTGAGCGCCCTGCACAGCACTCGATCTCAGCGAGGCGCACGACCGGGTGAGTGGCCTCTGGAGCAGGGCGGGCGCTGTCCATGTCCGAGATCGAGTTCTCAGCTCAGGCAAGCGGGGCACCTGGTCGAGCCGGGAATCCGCGCGGTCGCCTTCAGCCGGACCTCGCTGGTGCCAGCGTATTGACAGGATGAGACGACGGTCACCGCATGCCCGTAGTGTCGACGAGCGAGTGCGCACCACTATGCCGGCGCGTGAACGGAGCGCGTTGCAAAGGCGCCAGCGGGCGCATCGTTCGGAACGAGCGGCTCAGCCAGCGCGTGCGCTTGAATATCCAGGTGAGCATTCCCATACATATCGGCACGTCATCACCGCATGAGTGGGACGCTTACGAGTCGGATGTGCCGACATCGGCAGTCGCGCGAGTAGCGCGACGCCTCAACCCGCGTCGACGGCCGTCAGTCGCATCCAACACGATCCCCTGGGACGAGATGGGGTTGGCTCCGCACTGGGAAGACGACGACGCCTCCGAGTGCGTTGTCGCCTTCGAACCCCGCGTGTTCCCAGACCCGAATCTCAACCAGCTTGAACGCTTCATTGAAGGGGCGAGGCAGCGAGGCGAGATCGCACTCGTGGTCAGCTCGATGCGCGGTAGCGACGAGTCCGATGGCGACGACGTGGTCAACATCTTCAGCGCGGGCGGCGCCGAGTACGTTGACGCGTGGGATACGCAGATTCTTTCTCGACCACTGGGCGCTAGAAGCCGCATCCGGCCGGCAGGCGGGATGACCGCTGCTGACAGGGACCTCGCGTTACGACTCCTCAACTATGAGCTCGACTGGCGCATTCTCGAACTCCACGGACGAGAGGAGCACACGCAGTACGGTATGCAGGATTACTCGCCGGCGGGTTACCTTGAACCCATCCTCGTCACTGCTCTAGGGGAGCCTGTGGTCGCCGCATGGGTGTCGCCCAACGAGGTCGAGCGACGCTACATCGTTCCGGCCGACGTCGAGTGGGTGGTGATTGCCGAGTGGGTACGAGACAAGGCGCTACCTGCGCTAAACATCCAGGCGGTTCAACGGTTTCGGCCGGAGGAAGCAGTTCCCGACGCCCTGCGAACGACGCGGGAGCTCGTGTGCGCCGCGAAGATCTCCGAACTGGATGCCGAGTATGCCACCGCGCGTGCTGTCCTCGACGCCGAGCAGGCTGAAGCGACAGCAGACGCATCGGAGGTTCGCGAGCTGCTGCTGTACAGCCGGGGAACGGACTTGGAGACAGGCGTCGCACGAGTGCTGCGTGACGCAGGGGTGAAGGTCACGGAACTTGACAAGCTCATCGGAACGCAGTCCGCTGACTTGCTGACGGTGTGGCAAGGACGTCGCCGTCTGGTGGAAGTGAAGTCGGCGGGGGGAGCCGCCGGCGAGGATTTGTACGGCCAACTACGGAAGCACCTTGATGCGTGGGCTGCGGCTAGGCGCGAGCCCGTAGAGAGCGGTGCGCTCGTAGTCAGCCACGGCCTGCGGATCCCGCCGACGCAGCGAGACCGAAAGGTGTATACCCGACCGGAGTTCTTCCGGTCGCTTGAGCACCCTGTCGTCTCTGCGCTGGACCTGTTCGATGCATGGCGCGGCGGGGACTGGGATCGCGTACGCGAGATGTTCTTCCCCGCGACCGTTGGCGAGGAAACACGGCACGTTGATGAAAGCAAACGACAAAGGTGGCCCTGGAGTCGCTGGGACTCCGGTACTGAAGAGAAGTCCTAGCGGAGCGCTCGTTAGGGTGCGGCTGCAGTTATTTGAGGGGCGTGGCCGCAGCTCTGGGAGCATCGCAGTTTACAGAGACGCGCTCCAATGGCGCGGCCTGACGATGGGGAAGAGCGCAATGGAGAACAAGGGTGCCGCACCGGATCACATAGTTTGACGATCCGGTTAGCCGGGCCATGGCGGCGATTCCAGCGTTCGTCTGGATCAACAATGGCCCAACTGGATCAGGTGTAGTCGACGGGTCATAAGTGAGCCCGCGGCGTCGAGCCCCGGACGCGGCATCCCGCTCAACTTGATAATGGTTCTCATTAGCGTTTAGAGTGAAGGCATGAAGAAGCCCGTCGTCGCCCTCGCCCTCGCATCCGTCGCCGCACTCACGCTGGCCGGATGCTCCACCCCGGCAGCGGGAGAGGGCGACGGCGGCACCATCACGGTCGTCGCGAGCACCAACGTCTATGGCGACATTGCCGCGCAGATCGGCGGCGACCGCGTCGAGGTCGAGTCGCTCATCACCTCGGCCTCGCAGGACCCGCACTCCTACGAGGCGACCGCGCGCGACCGCCTCACCGTGCAGAAGGCCGACCTGGTGATCGAGAACGGCGGCGGCTACGACGCCTTCGTCGACACGCTGCTCGAGGACGCGAAGGACCCGCACGTCGTCACGGCGGTCGAGTTCTCGCACGACTTCCCCGGCAATGAAGGCCACGACGAGGCCGAGCACGACCACGCCGACGACGAGTCCCACGACCACGATCACGCCGAAGGCGAAGAGGGTCACGAGGGCCACAACCACATCGAGGGCTTCAACGAGCACGTCTGGTTCGACCCGCACACGATGATCCATGTCGTCGAGGCGATCTCCGACGAGCTGGCCGAGCTCGACCCCGACGGGGCGAAGGAGTTCGCGGCCAACGCCGACGAGATCGTCGCCGACCTGGAGGGCTTCGAGGCCGACCTCGAGACCATCAAGACGGATGCCGCCGGGGCGACGGTCTTCATGACCGAACCTCTGCCCGGTTACCTCGCTGCCGCGGCCGGCCTCACCGACGTCACGCCCGAAGGGTTCGCCGAGTCGGTCGAGGAGGGCACCGATGTCGCGCCCGCCGTGCTGCTCGAGGCGCTCAAGGTCATCGACGGCGGCGAGGCCACGGCGCTGCTGACCAACGCGCAGACCGGTGGCGCGGAGACCGAGCGCGTCGAGGCGGCCGCGAAGGACGCCGGCATCCCCGTCGTCGCGTTCACGGAGCTGCTCGAGGACGGATCGTCGTACTCTGAGTGGATGAGTGACGCGATCAAGAGCCTCGCCGCCGCTGTCCAGCCGTGAGCGGCGGCGCTCCGGTCCTCGAGATCACCGACGCCGCGCTCCAGCGCGGAGATCGCGAACTCTGGTCAGGGCTCGACCTGACGGTGCAGCCCGGCGAGTTCATCGCGGTGCTCGGCCCGTCCGGGTCGGGCAAGACCACGCTGCTGCGCAGCATCCTCGGTCTGCAGCCGCTGTCTTCAGGGTCGATCCGCGTCGCGGGGGAGCCCGTGCACCGCGGCAACTCGCGCATCGGGTACATCCCGCAGCAGCGCAACCTCGCCCCCGACACCAGCATGCGAGCCCGTGACCTGGTGGGGCTCGGCGTCAGCGGAAGCCGGTTCGGGTTCCCGATCCCGCATCGCGGCGACCGCGCCAAGGTCGACCGTCTGCTCGAGTCCGTCGGGGCCTCGCACTTCGCCGATCGTCGCGTCGGCCTGCTCTCGGGTGGCGAGCAGCAGCGGCTGCGGGTCGGTCAGGCCCTCGCCGACGAGCCGGCGCTGCTGCTGTGCGACGAGCCGCTGTCGAACCTCGACCTGGCCAACCAGCTGGCCGTGACCGACATCATCGACCGCCAGCGCCGTGAGCGCGAGGCCGCGGTGCTGTTCGTCACGCACGACATCAACCCGATCCTCGGTCGCGTCGACCGCATCCTCTACATCGCGGGCGGCCGGTTCCTCCTGGGCACTCCCGACGAGGTGCTGCAGACCCGCGTGCTCAGCGATCTCTACGGCACTCCGGTGTTCGTGCTCCGCGCGGGTGACCGGCTGGTCGTCGTCGGTGTTCCGGATGCCGAGCCGCACCACGACCACGGCGACCACGAGCATGGAGGAGCGGCATGAGGCCCCTGGTCGACTGGAGCGACGTCTTCTCGTTCCAGGACTACGGCGAGCTCGTCGCACTGCTGTCGAACTCGATCATCGCGGGCGCCGTCCTCGGCATCGTCGGCGGACTGATCGGCGTCTTCGTGATGCAGCGCGACCTCGCGTTCGCGGTGCACGGTGTGAGCGAGCTGTCGTTCGCGGGTGCCGCCGCCGCCCTGCTGTTCGGCGGCAGCGTCGTGTTCGGGTCGTTGGCGGGCGCCCTCGTCGCGGCGATCCTGATCGGCATCCTCGGGGCCAAGGCGAGGGACCGCAACTCGATCGTCGGGGTGCTGATGCCATTCGGCCTGGGCCTCGGCATCCTGTTCCTCTCCCTGTACGACGGCCGCAGCGCCAACCGGTTCAGCCTGCTGACCGGGCAGATCGTCTCGGTGTCGAGCCCCGACCTCGGGTGGCTCATCGGCATCAGCATGGTCGTGCTCATCGGGCTGCTGGTGATGTGGAACCCGCTGCGCTTCGACTCGCTCGACCCGGAATCGGCCGCGGCGCGCGGTGTGCCGACCCGTGCCGTGAGCCTGATGTTCATGGTCCTGCTGGGCCTCATCGTCGCGGTGAGCGTGCACATCATCGGCGCGCTGCTGGTGATGGCGCTGCTGGTGACCCCCGCGGCCGCGGCGATGCGGGTCACGGCCGGCCCCATCGCGGTGCCACTGCTGTCCGCCCTGTTCGGATTCATCTCGGCCGTCGGCGGCATCCTGCTCGCCCTCGCCGGCACGCTGCCCGTGAGCCCGTACATCACGACCCTGTCGTTCACCATCTACGTCGTGTGCTGGATCGTGCAGCGCTCGCGCGCCAGGGTGAAGCGCGTCCGGGCCTGAGTCATGCACGGGCGCATCCACTCCCAGCCCTCGCCAACTCCTGCGGCCTAGACTCGTCTCATGGCTCAGCGGAACACCTGGCAGCGCGAACGCGTGCGCGAAGCACTCGCCGACGCGCGCGGTTTCGTGAGCGCGCAGAACCTGCACGCCTCACTGCGAGACGACAACACGGGCATCGGCCTCGCCACCGTGTACCGCGCGCTCGCCGGCCTCGCCGCCTCTGGTGACGCCGATTCGCTGCAGAGCCCCGAGGGTGAGGCGCTGTACCGCGCCTGCACGACGCAGGGGCACCACCACCACCTCATCTGCCGATCCTGCGGGCTGACCGTCGAGATCGAGGCCAAGGACGTCGAGCAGTGGGCGCACCGCACCGCGGCGCTGCACGGATTCACGGATGCCGCGCACGTGGTCGACATCTTCGGGCTGTGCACCCCGTGCACGAACAAGCGCGACGCCGAAAGGGCTGCGAACGCGTGAGCCCCTCGGCAGGTACGGCGACCCGTCACGGTCACACGCATCGCCCGGCGCCGTCCGCGCGCTCGGCCTGGATCGGAGTCGGTCTCGGCGTCGTCATCATCGCGGCGCTGTTCCTCATCGACGCCTTCCTGCCGACGCTCTTCCCCGCAGCTCTCCCGACCCGCGCGCAAGACGGCCTCACCCTCGCGCTGAGCGTGCTGATCGAGGCGCTGCCGTTCGTGATCCTCGGCGTGCTGCTGTCGATCGTGGTGCAGGTGTGGCTGCCGCCCGACGTCATCCACCGCTGGCTGCCCCGGCGCGCATGGGCCCGTCGTGCCGTGCTGTCGCTGCTCGGCATGCTGATCCCGGTGTGCGAGTGCGGCAACGTGCCCTTCGCGCGCGGGCTGATGATGCGCGGGCTCGCTCCGGCCGAGGCGATGACCTTCCTCATCGCGGCGCCGATCGTGAACCCGATCGTGATCCTCACCACGCACGCGGCATTCGGCTGGGACGGCGGCATCCTGGTCGCCCGCCTCGTCGGCGGCTACCTGATCGCGAACCTGATCGGCTGGATCTACAGCCGCCACCCCGACCCGGACGGCATGCTCACGCAGCGTTTCGTCGACACCTGTGACCGTGTGACGCACGAACCGGGCACGCCGGTGCGCCGCAGCCTGACGCAGTTCCTCGTCGAGCTGCGTGCCGTGATGCCCGCGCTGGTGATCGGCTCGGCGCTCGCCGGAGCCGTGCAGGTGCTCATCCCGCGCGAATGGCTGCTCGCCATCGGGTCGAACCCGGTGCTGTCGATCGTCGCGATGATGATCCTCGCGATGACCGTCGCCATCTGCTCGAACGTCGACGCCTTCTTCGCGCTGTCGTTCGCCTCGACGTTCTCGTCCGGTGCGATCGTCGCCTTCCTGCTGGTGGGCCCGCTCGTCGACGTCAAGATGCTCGCGCTCATGCGCACCACTTTCACCACCCGCACCCTCGTCGGCATCGTGGGAATCGTCCTCGCCTCGGCCTTCGCCATCGGGATCGGGGTGAACGTCCTTGTCTGAGCAGACCGCCATCCGTGCCCGCGCGCTCGGCACCCGTTGGCTGGGTGTGGGGCTCGCCGCGGTGATCTCGGTCGTCACGCTCGGCCTCGGACTCACCGGGCGCCTCAACCTCTACATCAGCCCCGAGTCGGTGTGGTTCGCCTGCACCGCCGCGGTCGTGACGCTCGCCGGCGCGATCTGGTCGTGCACCCTCCCGCTCGGCGAGGAGGGCGACCACGGACACGATCACGGGCCTGCTCCGGAAGTCGCGGATGCCGCCGATGATGCGGATCACGGCTCGCCCACCGCCTCCCCTCGACGTTCGCTCGCGGGTGTCGGGGCCGTCGCGGGCGGTGTGATCGCCACGGGCGTCGTCGCCGCCGCCCTCGTGCTGCCGCCGGCGTCGCTGTCGGTCGAGCTGGCGATGTCGCGCGCGGGGGAGCAGAGCGCGCTGTTCGCGGGGTCGGACACGGTCGCGCTCGGCGTCGCCGACACATCGACCTTCGGGGTGGGCGACTGGGCGAGCGTCTTCGCCGCGTCCACGAACACCGCCGCCTATGACGGCGCACCGGTGATCCTCACGGGATTCGTGACGCCCGACTCGTCGGCAGACGACGGCGTGAACCTCACCCGACTGGTCATCACGCACTGCGTGATCGACGCGCAGACCGCCGCACTCCCGGTCGACGTCGATCCGGATGACTACGCGACCGGACAGTGGGTCGAGATCACCGGGACCGTGCGCGCGGATGCCGACGGAAAGCTCCGTATCGAGCCGACCGATGTCGTCGCGATCGACGAGCCGGGGGATCCGTATGAGTACTGACGACGATCGCCCCGAGGTGCCCGCCGTTCCGCAGACTCGTGCGGAGATGCGCGCGGCCAGAGAGGCAGCCGAGGCGGCCGAGGCGGAACGGATCGAGCGCGCTGCCGCGCCGCACCATGAGACCGAACCGCACGACGATCAGCCGCGTGACGATGCGGGCGGGACTGCTGCTCGTGAGGCCGCCGCCCGGGAAGCTGCTGCCCGCGAAGCCGCCGTCCGTGAGGCGGGCGATCGCGAGGTCGCGGAGCAGGAAGCCGCCGCCCGCAAGATGGCCGCCTTCGAGGCTGCTGCGCGGGAAGATGCCGAGGCGACGGCGCTTCCGTCCGTTCCTCTCCCCACGGAGCCCGTCGTCGTGGGTGCGGCCCCTTTCGTCGCGTCCCCTGACGCTTCCGATGCCGAGGCCGGCGCCGAGGCCGAAACTGGTGCCGAGACTGAGCCGCGCGATGCGGCGTTCGATCCGGCCGATTCCCGCGAGCCGTCCGCACGCGAACCTGCCCGCACCCCCGCGACGTCGCGCCGCTTCCTCCTCACGATCGGCGCGGTCCTCGGCATCCTGGTGCTCGTCGGCACCGCGTTCGGGATCGTGAGCCTCCTGCAGGGGCCACGGATCAGCGAGGTGCAGGTCGACACCGCGCAGGCGATCGAATCGTCCGCGAGCCGGGTCATCCTCACGGCGAACCAGGCGCTCTCGGACATCGATCCCGAGCAGGTCACCGTCGAGCCGGCCGTGCCGTTCACTGTCGATGCATCGGGTCGGGGCGTCGGTGTGCGCTTCACGGTTCCGCTCGATGACTCCACGAAGTACACGGTGCGTGTCGCCGATGTCACCGGTGCCGGCGGGGGTCCTGCGACCACGTTGACGACGAGCTTCGAGACCCCGGCATCTCACATCTTCATCCTGCGCCGCGATGTCGACGGCAAGGACAAGATCTTCCTCACCGACCTCAAGGGCGACGGGGTCGCGGTCTACGAGCACGACAAGATCAACGACTTCCGCGCGACCTCGAATCAGCTCGTCGTCGCGGTGGAGGAGGACGACGGATCCCGGCTGCTCGTGATGGACCGCGACGGGGCGAACCAGCGCGAGCTGAAACTGCCCGGTGACGGCTACGTCGGCGCGATCCAGGTCTCCGAGCGCGGCGGCCTCGTCGGCTACAGCTACTCCGACCGCGAGCTCAGCGACGACGAAGGGCGAGCGAGCGTGCTGGTCACGCAGTCGCTGAACGGCAAGGACGACCCCCAGGTCATCGAGGTCGCGGGCGAGGAGGCGAGCGTCTTCGTCTGGCAGTTCGTGCCCGACAGCGCCGCCGTGCTGTTCATCGACTTCGACGGAGCGCTCTCGCTCGTCGACCGCTCGAGCGATGCGGGCGTGCAGTCCCTGGGTCTCGCCGCGACCATCCAGGGCATCTCCCGAGGTACCTACACCGCGATCGTCGAGCGGCTCGACGCCACCGTGGTCGAGCTCAACCTCGCCGACGGGTCCGAGAAGCCGCTCGCGGCATCCGATCCCGACTACGGCACGGCCTCCTCGATCACGCCGTACCCCGGTGGCACGCTGCGGCACGTGGTCTCGCGCGACGATGCCGGACTGCCGGTGGGGCAGGCGGTGATCCGCGTCGACGACGACGGCACGGCGACCCCGCTGGTCGAGGTCAGCTCGGCGGATTCGATCCTGCAGGCGTGCGCATCCCCGAGCGGCCAATATGCGGCAGTCGTCGTCGCGCCGGAACTGGCGAGCAACCCCTACGACGGGATGCTGCTCCCGCTGCCCGAGAACGTCGAGACGCATCTGATCGACATGGAGTCGGGCAAGGAGATGGTCGCCCTCACCGGCTTCGATGCCTCCTGGTGCCAGACGGCACCGCGGTTCTGACATGTCGACGCGCGATGCCCTGCGCCGTGCCGTTCGCGCCGATCTGGGCGGCTCCGCCGTCGACGTCGCGCCGCGACTGCTCGGTGCGGAACTGCGCACGGTCGTCGTCGGGCCCGACGACGCGGAGCTGGTCGAGGTGCGGCTGCGCATCACCGAGGTCGAGGCGTACCACGGTCGAGGCACCGGCGAGATCGCGGATCCCGGATCGCATGCGCGGATGGGGCCGACCGCTCGCAACGCCACGATGTGGGGCGAGCCCGGGCACCTGTACGTCTACCTGAGCCACGGCATCCACTCGTGCGTCAACGTCGTGTGCGGGCCGGAGGGGCAGGGCGACGGCGTGCTGCTGCGCGCGGGCGAGATCGTTGCCGGAGCGGATGCCGCCGCTCGGCGGCGGGGTGCCGCACTGCCTCTCGGTCGCATCGCCCTTCGCGACCTCGCCCGCGGGCCGGGACGCCTCGGTCAGGCCGTCGGGTTGCGGCATCGGCTGCACGACGGGATCGACGCCGTCACGGGGGAGGAGCGGCACGGGGCCCGCGCCGAGCTGTGGCTGGGCGATCAGCGAGACGACGTGGTGAGCGGCCCGCGCGTCGGTGTCGCAGGGGTCGCCGGCACGCACGCGTTCCCTTGGCGCTTCTGGATCGATGGTGATCCCACGGTGTCGCCGTTCCGCTGGGGACGGGGTGCCGCCGAAGCTGCGGCTCTCGTCGACCCTCCGCCCGTGCTAAACTGACTCTTTGTCTGCGCACACTCCTGTGCGCAGTTCGCGTGCTTCCCCTTCTGCGGCCGAGAGATCGGCGGGTCGTGGTTGCGTGCAGACAAGGGATCTTGGGTGAGGCCGTCCGGTCTCACGGTATAGAAGGAGTCACATCATGGCAGCAGTGTGCCAGGTGACCGGAGCTGTTCCCGGCTTCGGACACAATGTCTCGCACTCGCACCGCCGGACGAAGCGCCGCTTCGACCCGAACGTGCAGAAGAAGACGTACTTCGTTCCGTCGCTCGGTCGTAAGATCACGCTCAACGTGTCCGCCAAGGGCATCAAGGTGATCGACGTCCGCGGCATCGAGAACGTGGTCAAGGACCTCCAGGCGAAGGGTGTGAAGCTCTAATGGCCAAGAAGGCTCAGGACGTTCGTCCGATCATCAAGCTGCGTTCGACGGCAGGTACGGGTTACACGTACGTGACGAAGAAGAACCGCCGCAACACCCCCGACCGCCTCGTGCTCAAGAAGTACGACCCGGTCATCCGTCAGCACGTCGAATTCCGAGAGGAGCGTTGATCAATGGCTAAGAAGAGCAAGATCGCTCGCAACGAGCAGCGCAAGGTCATCGTCGAGCGTTACGCTGAGCGTCGCGCCGAGCTGAAGAAGACCCTGGTCGACCCGAACGCCACCGACGAGGCCCGCGAGGCCGCACGCGTCGGCCTGCAGAAGCTGCCGCGCAACGCGTCGCCGGCTCGCGTGCGTTCGCGCGACGTCATCGACGGCCGCCCCCGCGGTGTCCTCACGAAGTTCGGCATCTCGCGTGTCCGCTTCCGTGACATGGCACACCGTGGCGAGCTGCCCGGTGTCACCAAGTCGAGCTGGTAAGTCTCAGCTGAGAAGGGGCGAGGATCTTCGGATCCTCGCCCCTTCTGCGTGCCCCGCGCTTCGTCCTGCGTTGTGGTGCCCTGCGTTGTGGTGCCCTCGCGTGGGGCGCCCTCGCGTTGTGAAGGACTTCTCGCGCTTTGAAGGACGCGAGGCAGCATCCACTCCTTCATTCCGCGTCTTCTCCTTCATTCGGTGCGCGGGCGCGGGCCGCGCGGGCGCTCTGAAGGAGTTCTCACGCTCTGAAGGTCTGCTGACGGCATCCACTCCTTCGCTCCGTGTTTTCTCCTTCAGATCGTGAGATCAGACGTGCCCGGCGGGAGAGCGGACGCTTTCGTAGGGAGCGGATGCTCCGCACGGAGCTGTCCTGCACAGCCATCGCTGACCGAAGAACAGTGCCCGCTTGCCGGTGCCATGGCGACGTCCGTGCCAGGCGGGCGGGCACGATCGTTCGATGGATCCCGTGGATGAGCTGAGCCGTCGTGGAGGAGTCGCACGAGTGCGCACGCTTCGAGAAGCCGGTGTGAGCGAGTACGCGCTGCGGCGGTCGAAGGAGCAGGGCGAGATCACGACCGTGCGCCAGGGGTGGGTGGCGCTGCCCGACGCCGATCCGCAGACGGTCGGAGCGGTGTCCCGCGGAGTCGTGCTGAGCTGCGTGACGGCGGCGGAGCGGTACGGGCTCTGGGTTCCCGCGAAGTCGGCGCTCCACGTCGCCGCCCGCCCGAACTCTGCGCGCATTCGGGTGCCGTCGCAGGTCGTCGTGCACTGGTCGAAGCCTGTGGTCCTGCGTCCTCCGGACGCCGCGGTCGACGAACTCGTGAACGCCCTCGCTCTGATCGCGCAGTGCCAGCCGTTCGAGACCGCCCTCGTCATCTGGGAGTCGGCGATGAACAAGGGGCTCATAGACGACGCGAGGCTCCGAGGCCTCGAGCTTCCGCCGCCCGCCCGAACGCTTCTCGCGAGGGCGCGCCCCTTCGCGGACTCCGGGCTGGAGACCATCGTCATCCATCGGCTCCGGTGGATGGGGCTCCGGATGCTGCCGCAGGCGTGGGTCGTGGATCGCCGGGTCGATCTCCTCATCGGTGACCGGCTGGTGATCCAGCTCGACGGCGCGACCCACACAGGGGTGCAACGGACCAGGGACATCGCGCATGACGCGCAGCTGCTGATCCGTGGTTACCGCGTGCTGCGTTTCAGCTATGAGCAGGTGATGGAGCGCTGGCCCGAGGTGCAGTCGGTGATCATGGAGGCCGTTGCGCAAGGAGCGCACGTTGTATGACGGCGTGCCATCCGCGCAACGCGAAGGAGATCTCGCGGAATGAAGGAGCGGATGCCGTATCCACTCCTTCATGCCGCGAGATCTCCTCCATTCCGTGTCTTCGAGTCTGCCCGGCGCAAGCCGGCGTCACGCGACGGCGGCGGTGGTGTGCGCGACGGCCCAGGTGAGGGCCTCATCGGCGATCTCTTCCCAGCCGTCCTGGCTGACCAGGCGGTGGGTGCGCCCGGGGTACTCCTTGTACTCGACGACGGCGGGGCTGCCGGTGGAGCGGTACTTCTGCACGATCGCACGACCGATCGCCGGCGGCACGACGTGGTCGATCTCACCCGTGATCACATACAGCGGGGCCCGGTCGGTGCGCGCGTAGTCGACGTGCGTGACGCCGCCCTTCTCGTTGAACGCGGATGCGACGCCCTCGAAGAAGACCCGGTTGTAGGAGTTCACTGCCGACTCCTCCCAGAGGCGGTCGGACTCCGCGCGGCTCAGGTCGTTGCCGAACGTGAAGTGGAAGTGGCGCTTCGACAGCGGCTTGGCGCCGTTGCGGCCGAAGGGGTTCGCGAGGATCGGGGTGCCGGTCCAGAGCGTCGACAACGGCAGGGTGGTGATGCCGGCGGTCTGTCCCGGGGCGACGCCCACGTATGCCGCGCCGACGCTGCGGTCGGCCAGCATCTGCGTGATGACCCCGCCGAAGGAGTGGCCCATGACGATCGGCTTCACGGGCAGCGAGCGGATGATGCGCTCGTAGTGGTCGACGATCTGCTTCAGTCCGATGCCCTTCAGGGCGGACGGGTCGCGGCGGATGTCCTCGACCGAGCGGTCGTCGATGCCGGGCCATCCCGGGACGATGACCTCGTGGCCCTGCGCGCGGAAGCGCTCGGCCCAGGTGGTCCAGCTGGTCGGGGTCATCCACAGCCCGTGGATCAGGACGATGGGGGTCTTGTCGGTGGTGTTCATGATCTCTTCTCTCTGTTCGGCTCCCGCTGATCGGAAGTGCGTTACGCTGATAGTAGACCGAACGTTCTATCTACCACAACCTATTCCCAAAACCGGGAAAACGGATTCGGATGCCGGGGTTCGGATGACACGATGAGAGGAAGATCATGGACACCACGACGAAGCGCCCCAGCCCCGCCCGCGCACGGCTGATCGATGCCGCCACCCGCCTCTTCTACGAACAGGGCATCCACGCGGTCGGCGTCGACCGTGTGATCGAGGAGGCCGGGGTCACTCGCGCGACCCTCTACAAGCAGTTCGGCGGCAAGGAGAGCCTCGTGCTCGCCTATCTCGGCCACGAGGACGAGATGCTCCGCGCGATGTTCACGGAGGCGGGAGCGACCGTCTCCGATCCTGACGCGCTGCTGGATGCGGTCGTCCAGGGCATCGCCGCCGACATCCGCGAACACCATACGCGGGGCTGCCCCTTCATCAACGCGGCCGCGGAGTATCCGGATGCCGGTGGGGCCGTGCGGCAGCTCATCGACGAGCACCGGGAGTGGTTCCGCTCGACGCTGCAGCAGGTCGCCGAGGCGGCCGATCTCGAGCGTCCCGAGGAGGTCGCAGCCTCCCTCGTGCTGCTGCGCGATGCCGCGCTCGTCGGCGGATATCTCGACGGCGAAGGCCGTGTCAGCCCGGCGTTCGAGCGCACGGCCAGGGCCGTGATCGACGCGCACCGGGCTCGCTGACGACCCCGGAATCTGTGACTGGAGTGGCCAAAGTGGTGCGACACGCCCAGTAATTGCCCAAAACCCGCGAAATGACGCGGAAATGTGGGTGGTGGTTGATACATTCGAGGCGGTCACTAGACCAGGAGCATCCGCTCCGATACCCACAACGATGCGACGGGATCTCGTCGCTGGAGGATGACATGGCTGACAAGTCCATCACCAAGACCGAGCTCGTCGCGAGCATCGCAAGCGCCACGGGCCAGAGCCAGGCCACCGTCTCCGGTGTCCTCGACTCCCTGTTCGCCACGGTCTCCGACGCTGTTGCCAAGGGCAGCAAGGTCTCCATCCCGGGCTGGATCTCCTTCGAGCAGGTCGACACCGCTGCTCGCACGGGCCGCAACCCGCAGACCGGCGCCGAGATCAAGATCCCGGCCGGCAAGCGCGTCAAGGTGACCGCTGGCTCCAAGCTCAAGGCTGCCGTCAAGTAATCGACCGCACCTCATCGAAGGCCGCTCCCGTTCCGACGGGGGCGGCCTTCGTGCTTTCCTCCCTCCGGGCGCGCCTAGGCTGGAGGGGTGAGTTCCCGCAGCGAGTCGACGAGTCGGATCTCGGCGTATCGCGTCGCCGGGATCGTCATCCTCCTCATCGCGGCGCTGGTCGCCCTGACGCTCGCGCTCCTCGTCGGCGGAGGCGCGAAGCCTCCGCTCCTGCAGGACCCCGGCCCGTTCGTGCTCTGGGGCACGCCGATCGCCAAGCTCGTGATGAACATGTCCGGCGCCGTGATGCTCGGCTCGCTCGTGCTGGCGCTGTTCGGGCTGCGCGCGGGGGATCGCTCGTTCGACGCCGCGCTGAACATCGCCTCGGTCGGCGCCGCCGTGTTCACGATCTCGGCTGGCCTCGCCGGGTTCCTCGCCTTCATGGCCGCCTTCAACCCGAAGCTCAGCATCGAGCGCGAGTTCGGCACACAGCTGGGCCGCTTCCTGCTGGAGCTGCCGCTCGGCCAGTCCTGGCTCATCACCACGCTCTTCGGCGCGATCATCACGGTGCTCGCGTTCGCCTGGCGTTCATGGACGCCCACGCTCATCACGGCGCTGCTGGCCGCGGCATCCTTCCTCCCGCTCGCCACGCAGGGCCACGCGGGCGATCTCGCCGGGCACAACATGGCCGTCAACTCGATCCTGCTGCACACGATCGGCGCCGCCGTCTGGCTCGGCGGACTTCTGCTGCTGATCCTGCTGCGCGGACGTGCCGACGTCGACACCGCGAGGCTCGTCGGGCGCTACTCGTCGCTCGCGATCGCCGCCTTCGCCGTGGTCGCCGTGTCGGGGGTCACGCGATCGATCGTCGCCGTCGGCGACTGGAACGCGCTGTGGACCACGCCCTACGGCTGGATCGTGCTCGCCAAAGTCGCGCTGCTGGGCGGCATGGGCCTGCTCGGCGCCTGGTACCGCGCCCGCCTCATCCCGAAGCTCGCCGGAGCCCGCGCCGCCGGCTGGTTCTGGCTGCTCGTGCTGTGCGAGGTCGCGCTGATGGGCCTCGCCTCCGGCGCCGCGGCCGCGCTGGCCCGTACGCCCCCTCCCACGGGAGAGACCGCCGCCTTCCTGCAGACGCCCGCCCAGATCCTGACCGGGGCGACACTGCCGCCCGAGCTCACCCTCGAACGCTGGTTCACGGCATGGGACATCGACGTGCTCTGGCTCATCGCCGCGGGCCTCGGACTGTTCTTCTACCTGGCCGGCGTGTGGCGCCTGCACCGGCGTGGTGACCGCTGGCCGATCCATCGCACGGTCTTCTGGGTGCTGGGGGCGCTGCTGCTCGTCTGGGTCACCGGCGGGCCGATCAACGCCTACCAGGAGTACCTGTTCAGCATCCACATGATGGGCCACATGATGCTGTCGATGGCGATCCCGCTGTTGCTCGTCTCCGGGGCCCCGATCACCCTCGCGCTGCGTGCCATCCACAAGCGAGACGACGGCACCCGTGGCGGCCGCGAGTGGATCATGTGGGCCGTGCACTCGCCGTTCGCCCGCGTGGTCACGCATCCGTTCGTCGCGGCGGCGATCTTCATCCTGTCGCTGTGGGCCTTCTACTTCACCGATCTCGTGCGCTGGTCGATGTTCGAGCACCTCGGTCACGAGTGGATGGTCATCCACTTCCTGATCTCGGGCTACCTGTTCGTCATGAGCCTCATCGGTGCGGACCCGGTTCCGTACCGTCTGCCGTATCCCGGACGCCTGATCACGCTGATCGCCGTCATGGCGATGCATGCGTTCTTCGGCATCGCGATCATGATGCAGGAGGGGCTGATGGTCGCCGACTGGTTCGGGGCGATGGGCCGCGACTGGGGTGTGGACCCGCTGCAGGACCAGTACGTCGGCGGCGGCATCGCGTGGTCGATCGGGGAGATCCCGACGCTGATCCTCGCGATCACGGTCGCCATCCAGTGGAGCCGCAGCGACACCAAGCTGCAGCGTCGGGCGGACCGGCACGCGGATCGCACGGGCGACGCGGAGCTCGAGGAGTACAACGCCAAGCTCGCGGCCCTCGCCGAGCGTGATCAGCGCCGCGAGGAGCGCGAAGGCCGCTGAGACCCGTCGCGCGCGTACTCAGTAGACAGGGACTCAGTCGACGGGGACCCGGTCGACCGGGACCTCAGTCGACCGGGACGTCGCCCGGTGCGCCGACCCGGATCGACGCCGAGCCGTTCGGCAGGATCACGATCGTGCCGTTGAGCTGGAAAGGCACGTCTTCGGAGAGCGGTGCGATCGAGCCGTCGAACAGCGACTGGATCTCGACGTCGACGTGCGCCACGGCCTCGGTGGTCGGGATCTGCCAGTGGCCCTCGTCGGGGATCACCGTGACCTGAGGCTGGCTCGCGATGGACCACTTCGGCGGGGCGGTGATCCGGTTCGTGACCCGCAGTCCGAACGGGCAGGCGGTCGGCTGCAGCACCTCCTGCGTCGTGCACTCGGTGAGGAACTGCTCCACCTGCTGCTGCACGACCTTGACGAACTCCTCGGTCGGTTCGGTCTGCACGTCGAGCGGCGTGACGGCCAGGGGCGTGTCGGCCAGCACGCCGTGCCCGGATGCGGTCGCGATCGGGGTGTCGACCGTGACCGAGTAGAGCCCGGGGGTGAACACCAGAAGCGGCAGGGGATCGAGTGCGCCCGCCTCGGGCCCGAGGGCCGACACCTGTCGACGGTCGACCTCGAAGCCGTTCACCGCGAACTGGTCGGCGCCGCGAACGGTGAGGTCGATCACGGCGAGGGGGCTGGTGGTGAAGCGCCAGTTGGGGGTCACGCCCGCCCAGCCGTCCTGCTCGATGAGGAACGTGCTGGTGCCGGTGTGGCCGCTCGCCTGGTAGCTCACGGTGACCGCGGTGCCGCCTTCTGCGGGCTTCTCCGACTCGACCTTCACATCGGTCAGCGGTGCGAGTGCCGACCGGCGGAGCATCGCCTCGGAAGCCGACGGATCGATGCCCGCCTTCTCGAGGGTCTCGCGGTCGATCGCGACGCCGGGAATGCGGAGCGCATCGGCGGCCCGACCGGCGGAGAGCAGGTCGAGATAGCGGACCACGAAGGCGGACGGACCGTAGAACTGCTGGTACAGCGTCGCTCCGCCGGCACCGAGTGCGGCGACCAGCATGAGCCCGACGACGGCCAGCATCGCCAGATCGACGCCCAGGCGCGATCGCCGGGGCGCGCGCGTGCCGGCCCGTCCCATGGCGTCAGTCTAGGAGGGCGTCCTGGGGGGACGCCGAGCGTCGGCGGCCCCGGGCGGATGCCGGGACGTAGCATGGGTGGCGCCCCGTTTCCGTCTGCTTCCCCTGTGAGTGCCGTGTCCCTTCCCGCCCTGTCCGAGGAGCAGCAAGAGCTGTTCCGGCTCATCGAGGACACCGGCGAGCACGTCTTCATCACCGGGCGTGCCGGTACCGGCAAGTCGACGCTGCTGCAGCACTTCGCCTGGAACACCAAGAAGCAGATCGCCATCTGCGCGCCGACGGGTGTTGCGGCGCTCAACGTCGAGGGCCAGACCATCCATTCGCTCTTCCGGTTGCCGATCGGCCTGATCGGTGATGCCGACATCGATCAGAACGATGCGACGCGGCGCATCCTCAACGCCATCGAGACGCTCGTGATCGACGAGATCTCGATGGTCAACGCCGACCTGATGGATGCGATCGACCGCTCCCTGCGCCAGGCCAGAGGCCGCAGGGGCGAACCGTTCGGCGGCGTGCAGGTCGTCATGTTCGGCGACCCGTACCAGCTGGCGCCGGTTCCCCCGAGGGGCGACGAGGCCCGCTACGTGCAGGACCACTACCGCTCGTTCTGGTTCTTCGACGCCAAGGTGTGGGCCGGCGGGTCCGGGATCTCCGATCAGGGCGGCCTGTTCGAGGTCGACACCCGCGCCGAGCTGCACGTGCGCGAGCTGGTGCAGATCCACCGCCAGTCCGACGACGGGTTCAAGGCGATGCTGAACGCCGTGCGCTACGGGCGGGTGACCGCCGAGATCGCCGGGGTCCTGAACACGCAGGGCGCGCGCACGCCGCCGGATCCGGAGCCGGGCGAGGTGCCGATGATCACCCTCGCCACGCGCAACGACATCGTGAACAGCATCAACAGCAGGCATCTTGCTGCGCTGCCCGGCAAGGAGCAGACCGCGCGCGCCGAGGTCAGCGGCGACTTCGGACGCGGCGAGGCGTCGCTGCCGGCCGAGAGCGAGCTGAAGCTCAAGGTCGGCGCGCAGGTGATGTTCCTGCGCAACGACACGGCGATGTCCGGGGAACCGCCCCGCTGGGTCAACGGCACCATCGGGACAGTGGTGCGCATCATCGGCAGCGCGGTGCGCGTGGACATCGACGGCGAGGAGGTCGACGTCGAGCCTGCCGTCTGGGAACGGTTCCGCTACGCGTACGACCAGAACACCAAGAAGCTGTCGCGCGACGTGGTGGCCGAGTTCACCCAGTTCCCGTTGCGGCTCGCCTGGGCGGTCACGATCCACAAGTCGCAGGGCAAGACCTACGAGCGCGCGATCATCGACCTCGGCTCCGGGGCGTTCGCGCCGGGGCAGACGTACGTGGCGCTGAGCCGGCTGACTTCGCTCGAGGGGCTCTACCTCTCGCGCCCGCTGCGACCCCGCGACATCCGGGTGGACGAGGATGTGCGTCGGTTCATGCGCGACGCCTGGCTCGCGGCGTCGACACCGGAGCTGCCGAAGAGCTGACGCCGGCGCCTCAGGCCGCGGCGCGCGCCCGGTCGAGGTCTTCGAAGAGCTCGGTGTTGAAGCGGTAGGCGAGGAGCACCTCGTCGATCACCCGCTCGCGCTCGGCGTCGTCCCACGGTGCCGCATCCAGCTGCTCGCGGTACACGTCCTTGAAGGCCGACGGGTCGGCGATGTCGTCGAACAGGTAGAAGCCGATGCCGTTGGTCTCGAAGCCGAAGCGACGGGCCATCACGCGGCCGATGAAGATCCCGCCGGAGAGGTCGCCGAGGTACCGCGTGTAGTGATGTGCCACGAAGCCGCCGGCCCAGGTCGCCCCGACCTGACGGATGCGGTCGACGTAGCGCTGCGTGGTCGGCAGCGGCACGATCTGCTCGCGCCAGTCGGCCCCGAGGAGGAACTCCAGGTCGGCCTCGAGCGCGGGAAGGCGGGTGAGCTTGTCGCTGATGAAGACCGAGGCGATCGGGTCCTGGCGCATGCGGTCGCCGGCGCTCTCGAGTGCTTCGTAGATGAAGTAGTGCTGAGCGACGAGCGAGATGTAGTCCTCGCGGGAGCCCTCGCCCTTCAGGAGGTCGGACATGAAGCCGGCGGTCTCGCTGCGGGAGTGGGATCCGGACGAGCGCTCGCGCAGGGCGGCGGAGAAGGAGAGGATCTCGGGCATGACCTCAGTGTAAGGGGAGCCTTACCTCAGAGGAAAGCCCGGAGTTGTCGGAAGTCGTCCGGCGACCCGCCTCCGCGACGATCAGGCGTGCGGGCGCGGCTCGACGCCGAGGCGGGCGCAGGCCTCGTCGTAGAGCGCCACGACCTCGCGTCGCACGGACGGACGGTCGGCGATCGGTCCGCCGGGCCACGGCACGCGCAGCTCGGACGCGGCGCCGCCGGCGGTGATCTCCCACACTCCGCCATCGCCGTCGAAGCCCGTCATGACGGACTCGCTGATCTCGGCGTGGGTCTCGGCGAAGGCGCGGGCGATGAGCAGATTATCGTCGGTGTGGTCGCCGTTCATGTGGCGGAGAACGGCGATGATCACGTCGGCATCGAAGAGGTGGGGCACGATTCTCACCTTACGCGCGCGCACGATCGCCCGGCTCGATGCCGTCTTTCAGGATCCGCGTTCTAGACTCGGGAGACACATCTTCGGGGGTTCTACATGCAGCTTCTCTCGTCGCGCCGTTGGCGCGCCGCAGCGGCCAGTGCGGCCGTGCTCGCTCTCGTCCTCACCGGATGCTCCTCCGAAGGCTCCTTCACGTACACACCACCGGCTCAGGTCGACGGCGCTCTGCCCGATGCGACGGTCGACGCGATGCAGGCGGCGGTCGACAACGCGCTGACCGCGTCCGGCGCCTCCGGGGCGATCGTGGGCGTCTGGGTCCCGTGGAGCGGCAGCTGGGTCACCGCATCGGGCACACAGGACCGCGACGGCGGTGAACTGTCCACCGACATGACGTTCCGCGTCGCGGACGTGACCCGCCTCATGACGTGCGATGTGCTCTACGCCCTCGCCGACGAGGGGACCGTCAAACTCGACGCCAAGGTGCCCAAGTACGTCTCCGGCGTCGCCGACATGAAGGACGTCACGCTCCTCGACCTGTGCAACGGCACGAGCGGCGCCGGATCGTCCGAGCCGACGATCAAGGGTGCGCTGATGAACACCCCGGAGCGGATCTGGTCTCCGCTGGAGCTCGCGGGCTACGGGCTGGGCCGCGAGCGGCTGGCACCGGCGACGGCCTTCCGCGACTCCGACGCGGGGTACCTGCTGCTCGGCGTCGCGCTCGAGCGCGCCACGGGCATGTCGGCATCCGAGCTGATCGCGGAGTACGTCACCGAGCCGCTCGAGCTCTCCGCCACCTCGCTCCCCGGCTCGACGCCGGCCGCGCCGGGCGACACCCCGATGGACGGGCACTACCTGTCGGCCGTCGAGGGCGGCTTCAACTGCGCCGCCCCGGTCGACATCACCACGCTCTCGGCGAGCTCCGGCTACACCGACTCCGGCGTGGTCTCGAACATCACTGATCTCGGCCGCTACGTCCAGGCGGAGGCGCAGCAGGCGCTGCGCACGAAGGAGAAGCCTGATCGCTTCGGAGCCCCCCTCCCGGTCAGCGAGAAGGGCCCTTCCTGGTACCAGGCCGCCGGGGGCGCCTATCTCGCTGGGTCGATGGTCGGCCAGCACGGCTGGGTTCCCGGCTACGCGACTTCGGCCTACTCGGATCCCGCAACCGGCTTCACCGTCGCGGTCGTGCTGAACGACTCGACCGGAGGCTCGCGGTTCGCCCAGCAGCTGTCCTGGGAGCTCGCGGCGATCGCGTCGAAGGCCGCACCGGCCTCCGGTCAGACAGCGCCGGAGTTCGGGCTTCCCTTCACGGCGGAGACCTACCACGAGTCGATCTCGAAGTCCGCGCTCGCCTGCGTGCCGCCGCCTGCGGAGTGATCACCGGCCCGACCTCGGTGCGGAAGGGAAGGGCGACGATGGCGATCATCGACAACGCGATCTACGTGGACGGTGTGCGCACCGAGAATCCGCAGAGCCTGAGCGAGACGTTCGAGCGCATGCGGGAACGCGGCGGGATGAGCTGGATCGGGCTGTACCGGCCCAGCGAGGAAGAGATCCGCGAAGTCGCTGACGAATTCGGCATCCATGCCCTCGTCGTCGAGGACGCGCTGTCGGGACACCAGCGCGCCAAGCTGGAGCGGTACGGCGATGTGCTGTTCATGGTGCTGCGCCCGGCTCGCTACCTCGACGAGGCCGAGGAGGTCGAGTTCGGCGAGGTGCATGTGCTGGTCGGCCCTGATTTCGTCGTGACGATTCGGCATGCCGAATCTCCGGACCTCGGACGCGTGCGGCACCGGCTGGAGAACGACCCGGCGCTGCTCGCCCATGGTCCCGAAGCCGTGCTGTATGCCATCCTCGACGAGGTGGTCGACGAGTACGCGCCGGTCCTCGCAGGACTCGAGAACGACATCGACGAGATCGAGAGCCAGCTCTTCGAGGCAGACGTGGATGCCACGCAGCGCATCTACGAGCTCGGCAGGGAGGTCATCGATTTCCAGCGCGCGACGCAGCCGCTCTCCGGGATGCTCGAGGCGCTGCTGCGCGGCTCGGACAAGTACCTCGTGGGGGAGGAGCTGCGCAGCTACCTGCGCGACGTGCTCGATCACACGCTCCGGGTGAGCGACCGTGCGACGACCTTCCGCACCGTGCTCGACAACGCCCTCACCGTCGAGTCGACGATCGTGGCCCGTCGGCAGAACGAGGAGATGCGGCGGATGACGGAGCTCAGCATCCGTCAGAACGACGAGGTCAAGAAGATCTCGGGCTGGGCGGCGATCCTCTTCGCGCCGACGCTGGTCGGCACGATCTACGGCATGAACTTCGACCACATGCCCGAGCTGCACTGGCTGCTCGGCTATCCGATGGCCATCGGCATGATGGTCGTGCTGGGCTTCAGCCTGTACGCGGTGTTCAAGCGCAAGGGCTGGCTCTGACGCTGTCCGGAACCGTGCGGTCGTTGGCCGGATCGGATCTTGCCCGGCGCCTCGGCGGCGATCACGATGAGTCCATGACGACTTCTCCCGACACCGCCCTGCTGGTCATCGATGCGCAGGAGTCGTTCCGCCAGCGCGCCGACGACTGGGCGGCGACCGCGAACCCGGCAGTGCTCGACAACATCGCACTCCTCGTCGCGCACGCCCGCGAAGTCGGCGACCCGGTCGTGTGGGTCACCCACTCCGAACCGGGGACCGGGGGCGTGTTCGATCCCGCCAACGGGTTCGTGCGGGTGATCGAGGAACTCGAACCTCGGGATTCCGAGGACGCCCTCACCAAGACGACCGTCAACGCGTTCGGGTCCACCGATCTCGAGGAGAGACTGCGGCGCGCCGGCATCGGCCGCGTGGTGGTCTGCGGTATCCGTACCGAGCAGTGCTGCGAGACGACCGCCCGTATCGCCGCCGACCTCGGCTTCGAGGTCGAGTTCGTGACGGATGCGACGACCACCTCCGCCATCCCGGCGCAGGGTGCGCTCGCCGCGGTGTCGGGGCAGGACATCATGCGCCGCACCGAGAGCATCCTCTCGGCGCGCGGGTTCGCAAGTGTCACGACCACGCGGGAGCGGACCGGCGCGGCCGCCGGGGTCTGAACCGCGGCTCAGTCGTCGGCCTCGACTCCGGGGCCGGGCCCCGGACGCACCGGAGCGTCGGGGGCGATGTCGATCCGGGTGTTGCCGTCGTGCTCGCTGACCTCGATGCGCGGGGCGGCGTCGGCCTCGGTGGCATCCGGCGCAGCGGTGAGCTGATCGTGGCGCTTCTCGGCGCTCGTCATGTCTTCGGCGCTGTTCTCAGGCGTGCTCATGATTCTCCTTCGGGTCGGTTTCGGTGTCAGGGGTCTGGGTGGTCCTGAGCGGTGCGCCGCCGGTGCGCTTCCGGTTCCAACGGGCCAGCAGGTACAGGACGCCGCCGACGGCGAGCAGGATCGCACCGAAGAGCCAGACGACCGGGCGCTGCTGGGTGAGCAGCAGGATGCACGAAGCGATGCCGAGCACAGGGACGAACGTCCACACCCGGAAGTGATCGTGCTCGACGTGATCCCGCCGGAGGACCAGCACCGAGATGTTCACGCTGAGGAAGACGACCAGGAGCAGCAGGACCACGGTCTCGGCGAGCGTCGCCAGATCGCCGACGAGGGTGAGCCCCATCGCGACGAGGGTGGTGGTGAGGATCGCGACCCACGGTGTCTTCCGTTTCGGGAGCACGCGGCCGAGCACCGGCGGCAGCAACCCCTGTTCGGCCATTCCGTACGTCAGGCGGCTGACCATGATCATGGTCAGCAGGGCGCCGTTCGCGACGGCGACGAGGGCGATGAGGCTGAACAGCCAAGAGGGGATGCTGACGCCGGTGGCCTCGACCACCGCGAGCAGCGGGCCGCTGGACTCCTGCAGCTCGGCGGGCGGGAGGGCGATCGAGCTCGCGAGGCCGACGAGGACGTAGACCGCGCCGGCGGTGATGAGTGCTCCGAACAGGGCACGCGGGTAGGTGCGCCGCGGATCCTTCACCTCCTCGATCATGTTGGCGGAGGTCTCGAAGCCGACGAACGAGTAGTACGCGATGACGGCTCCCGAGAGCACGGCCATGGCGACGCTCGTGCCCTCGGGCGCCTGGGTCACGCGCGACACGTCGCCGCCTCCGCCGCCGAGGAAGATCGCGACCACGGCGATGACGATCACGAGTCCACTGAGCTCGATCGCCGTCATCACGAGGTTGGCCCCCAGGGATTCGCGGATGCCGCGGGCGTTCAGCAGTCCGACCAGGGCGAGGAAGGCGATGGCGACCGGGATGGTCGGCAGGTCGAGGAAGGTGCCCAGGTAGTCACCCGCGAACGCGATGGCGAGCCCCGCCGCGCTGGTCACGCCCGCCGCGAGCATGCTGAAGCCCACGAGGAACGAGACGAGCGGGCTGTGGAACGCGCGCTCGGCGAAGACCGCGGCCCCGCCCGCGCGTGGGTACTTGGTGACCAGTTCGGCGTAGGAGCCGGCGGTGAGCATGGCGAGCAGCAGCGCCAGGAGCAGCGGCGCCCACAGCATGCCGCCCACCTTCTCGGAGAGCACACCCATCAGCGCGTAGATGCCCGCACCGAGCACATCTCCGAGGATGAAGGCGAACAGCAGCGGGCCGGTGATCGCTCGTCTCAGCCGCGTGGGGGCCTCGGCGCCGGAGGCAGTCTCGGTGGTCATCCTCGCACGCTACGGGGAAGGGGGGAGCGCGGGCCACGGGGTTGACATCACCGGCGTGATTCCGGCATCCGGACGCTGTGGATGTCGCCGCGATCGGGGCACGCACCTGAGTTCAGGGAATTCACAGCAATACCGCGCGGCTTCCCGATATTCCGGTGCGCGCAGCGATAGCGTCGGTGCCGCACGAGGGGTGCGTCGGCCAGGGTGCGCGGGCAAACGGATGACTTTCCCCTCTCCTGAATTCCCAAGCAAAGGGCTCTCTCATGACTGGTACGGCACGCAAGGCGCTCGCAGAAGCGGTCGCCACCTTCCTCTTCGTTCTCGCGATCATCGCGGCGGTGAACAGCGACAGTCCGCTGACGCCCCTCGCGATCGGTTTCACCCTGATGGTGCTCGTGTTCTCCACGGGTCACATCTCGGGCGCCCACCTCAACCCGGCCGTCTCGGTCGGTGTGTTCCTGCGCGGCGGCCTCAGCGTCGCCGACTTCATCGCCTACCTCGTCGCACAGTTCGTCGGTGGCGCGGTGGCCGCACTCGTCAGCATGTCGGTCTGGCCGGCCGGCGCAGAGGCCATGGTCATCGAGGTCGGCCCGGCGTTCCTCGTCGAAGCGCTGTTCACGCTGATCCTCGTGTGGGTCGTGCTCAACACCGCCACCTCGAAGGACACCGCGGGCAACTCCTTCTACGGCCTCGCGATCGGTGCGACCGTGTTCGTGGGCGCGGCCACGGTCGGATCGATCTCGGGCGGCGGTTTCAACCCGGCCGTCGCGCTCGGCCTCTCGGTCAGCGGTCACTTCGCGTGGAGCTCGCTGTGGCTCTACATCGCCGCCCCGGTCGTGGGCGCCGTGATCGCCGCGATCCTGTTCCGCGTGCTCAACACGGACGACGCCAAGAAGATCGCCGCAGCGGAGTAACTCGCGCTGCACGGCCGAAGCGCCGCATCCTCTTCGGAGGGTGCGGCGCTTCTGCGTGTGTGGGACCTGTGGGAGCCTGGAACCGATGGACACCACCCCGGCGCCGCGGCGCACACTCCTGGTCGGATTCGGCAAGCTCGGCGCGCGCCTGGCGCCACGGCTTCTCAACGACGGCGGTGAGGTCTTCGCTCTGCGGCGGAGTGACGGGGAGCTGCCCGCCGGCGTGGTCGGCATCCGCGGTGATCTCGCGCGGCCGCTCACGACCCCGCTTCCCGTCGTCGACGCGATCGTGATCACGCTGCCGCCCGGCAGCACCGAACACTCCTACCGCACGGCGCTCGGCCACCTCCGGGATGCCCTGCCGGCGATGCCCGCTCGCACCGTGTTCGTGTCGTCGACCGGTGTCTTCGAAGGGAGTGCCTTCACGGCCGACCGTCCTCTCACCGAGCAGGACGAGCCCGCGGCCGAGACCGAGCGCTCGCGGGGGCTCCGTGACGGCGAGCGGGCGGCGGCCGAACTGTTCGACGCCGTGGTCGTGCGACCGGCGGGGATCTACGGTCCCGGTCGCGAGTTCCTGCTGCGTAAGGTCCGCGAGGGCGCGGCGGTCGACCACTCCCGGCTCACGAACCGCATCCACGAGACCGACCTCGTGCGCACGCTCGACCTGCTGCTGCGCACCGACGACCCGCCGCGGCTGGTACACGCGGTCGACGAACGACCGGCACCTCTCGGTGACGTCGTCCGCTTCCTCGCCGGGGAGCTGGGCGTCGCTGTTCCACCCGACGAGGCATCCGACGGCCCGCGCGGGTTCGTGTACGACGGGTCGCTGCTCCACTCGCTGCTCGGGCGTCTCGACTACCCCACCTACGAAGAGGGGTACGCCGAGATGATCGCCGGATCCGCCTCGCACCCGCTGCCCGGCCCGTAGCCTGGACGCATGACGAGCACCCGCACGAGCGCCCGCACCGCCCTCGAAGTCGCCGACTGGCGCCGACGGGTCTTCGCCCTGTACGACGCCGTGCGTCTCGCCGACTCGCCTGAAGACGCTCATGAGCTGTGGCGGATGGAGCGCGACGAGCTGATGCTCCACCACCCCGCGACGCCGCTGCTGCCCGAGGACCGGCCGCTGTTCGAGGGTCTGCCCCTCGCGTCCTACGATCCGGACTGGCGCTTCGAGCTGCCGATCCTGCCCGCCGATCCCGGCGGCTTCGACTTCGCGACGGGGACCGACGGTGTCGTACCGTTCGAGCGCATCGGCCGGGTCGAGATCCCCGATGCCGGATCGCTCGACGTCTGGCGACTCACCACCTACGGCGGCGGTCTGTTCATCCCGGTGCGCGACGCGCTCGCCGGACGCGAGGGCGGAACGTACGGCGGCGGTCGCTACCTGATCGACACGATCAAGGGCGCCGACCTGGGATCGGATGCCGCGCGCGGCACGATCGTGCTCGACTTCAACTTCGCCTACAACCCGTCCTGCGCCTACGACCCGGCCTGGGCATGCCCGCTCGCGCAGCCGGGCAACGTGCTCGCCGTTCCAGTTCCCGTCGGGGAGATGTACTGACGGCTCTCAGCCGACGATCTCGATCGCGGTCGAGGTCTCCTCGTCGTCACAGGCGGCCCCGACCCACAGCCGGATCCGCCCCGGTTCCACCCTCCGCACACCGTCGACGCCCGTGAACGCGAGGCGCTCGGTCGGCACCGTGAACTCCACGCGCTGCTCCGCGCCCGGTTCCAGCGAGACCCGCTGGAACCCGATCAGCTGCGCGACCGGGCGGGCCACGCTCGCGACCTCGTCGTGCGCATACAGCTGCACGACGTCGGTGCCCGCGCGGGAGCCGGAGTTACGGACGAGCACAGACGCTCGGAACTCCGCGCCCGCACCGACCGTCGCGTCGGCCGTCAGCTGCTCGTGTGCGAAGGTCGTGTAGCCGAGTCCGAATCCGAACGGCCGCGCCGGTGAGGGGTCGACGCTCGACACGTCCGTGCGTCCGCCGAGCGCGGGATGCAGGTACGAATAGGGCTGCACGCCCGCCGACCGCGGCAGCGACACCGGGAGCCGTCCCGACGGGGCGACGGCCCCGCTCAACACGGCCGCGACGGCCGGGCCCCCTTCTTCGCCGGGGAAGAACGCCTGCAGCACGGCCGCCGGGAGCGAGCGCTTCTCGGTGGCGGCAGTGCCGGCCGGAGCAGGCGAGTTCACCGACCCCAGGCCGGCGGTCAGTCCGGCGCCCGACTCCCGATGCGGCAGTGCCCAGTCCAGCGCGTACGGGCGACCGGTGAGCGCGACGACGACCACCGGGGTGCCGGTCGCGACGACGGCCTCGACCAGGGCGCGCTGCACCCCGGGGAGTTCCAGCGAGTCGACGTCGTTGCCTTCGCCGACCGTGCCGCGCCCGAACAGTCCAGCGCGGTCGCCGACCACGACGATCGCCACGTCGGCCTCGCCAGCGGCGGTGACCGCGGCCGGGAATCCACTGCGGTCCTCGCCCTCGACCTCGCCGCCGACGACATGGGTGATCGTGGCGGCGGGGAGCTCGGCGCGGAGTCCGTCGAGCACGCTCGGCAGGGCGATGCCGGCGGGCACCTCGGGGTGGTGCGCGAGCACGTGGTTCACGAACGAATAGCAGCCCATGAGAGCCTCCGCGCTGTCGGCGTTCGGTCCGATGACCGCGATCCGTGGCGCACCGGAGGCATCCAGCGGCAGCACGCCGTCGTTGCTCAGCAGCACGATCGACTCCTCAGCGAGGCGGCGGGCGAGTGCGCGATGCTCGGGGGAATCGAGGTCGATCGCGGCGGGCGCGACCGTGAAGTCGGCATCCAGCAGTCCCAGCTCCTCCTTCTGCGTCAGGACGCGTCCGACCGCCCGGTCCAGGATGCTCTGCTCCAGCGACCCGTCGCGCACCTGCGTGGCGAGGGTCGTGTACGCGTCGGGGGAGGGCAGCTCCACGTCGATCCCCGCGGTGATCGCCAGCGCGGCGGCCTGCTCGGAGTCGGCCGCGACGTGATGCATGCTCTGCAGGAAGTCCACGGCGAAGTAGTCCGACACGACCACCCCGTCGAAGCCCCAGCGTCCGCGCAGCACCTCGTCGAGGTAGTACGGATCGGCGGCCACCGGCACCCCGTCGATGTCGGTGTACGAGTTCATGACGCTGCGCACCCCGCCCTCGCGCACAGCCATCTCGAACGGCGGGAGCAGCACGTCCTCGATCTCGCGCCGCCCGGCGTGCACCGGCGCGTGATTGCGGCCGGCGGTCGACGCCGAGTATCCGACGAAGTGCTTGAGGGTGGCGTGCACGCCCTCCGACTGCAGGCCGCGGACGTAGGCGGTGCCGACGGTTCCCACGAGCAGCGGGTCCTCGGCGATGCACTCGTCGACGCGCCCCCACCGCGGATCGCGGACGACGTCGAGCACGGGAGCGAGTCCTTGATGGATGCCGAGTGTCCGCATCGACGATCCGATCGCCCGCCCCACCTCCTCGACCAGCTCGGGATCGAAGGATGCGCCCCACGCGAGCGGGGTCGGGAAGGTCGCCGCCTGCCAGGCAGCCAGGCCGGTCAGGCACTCCTCGTGTACCAGGGCCGGGATGCCCAGCCGGGTCTCGCGCTGCAGCCGTGCCTGCTCACCCCACAGCCACTGCGCGCGCTCGATCGGGTCGACCGGGCGCGTGCCGTACACGCGCGTCAGGTGGCCGATGCCGTGCGCCGTCGCATCCTCGTACCGGGTCGAGGTCTTCTTCTCGCCGGCCATCGGGGCGACGAGTTCGTCTCCCTGATCCACCCAGAAGCCGACGAGCTGCGCCTGCTTCTCCTCGAGCGTCATCTGCTCGAGGAGGCCCTCGACGCGCGGGGAGAATCGGGGGCGGGATGTGGGAGCGAGCACGTGCGTCTCTTTCTGTGGGGTCTGCGTCGACATCGTCAGCCCTTGACCGCGCCGGTCAGTCCGCCGACGATGCGGCGCTCGAAGAGGCTGAAGAAGATCAGGGCGGGGATCATCGACAGCGAGGTGAAGGCGAGGACCTTCGCGGTGTCGACCGAGTACTGCGACGCGAACGACTGCACGCCCAGCGGGAGGGTGAAAGCCGCCGCATCGTTGAGCACGAACAGCGGGAGGAGGTATCCGTTCCAGCTGCCGATGAACGCGAGGATGCCGGTGGTGATCACACCGGGGATCGAGAGCGGCAGCACCATGCGCCAGAAGAAGCCGATCCGGCTGCATCCGTCGATAAACGCCGCCTCCTGGATCTCGTCGGGGATGGCGCGCAGGAACGGGACCAGGATGATGATCGTCGTCGGCAGGGCGAAGGCGATCTGCGGCAGGATGACCCCGCCGAGCGAGTTCATCAGCCCGAGGCTGCGCACCACGATGTACAGCGGGGTGATCGCGACCGTCAGCGGGAACATGAGCCCCGCGGCGAAGAACGCGTAGAGCACTCCGCGGCCGGCGAACCGGTAGCGGGCGAGCACGTACGCGGCCATCAGCCCCAGCGCGACGACGCCGATCGTGGTGGCGAGGGCGACGATGGTGGAGTTGAGCACCTGCCGCCAGAACACGCCACCGGTGATGACGTCGAAGTAGTTGGAGAACACCCACGGCTGCGGCATCCCCGACGGGTCGGTCGTGATCTGCGCGTTCGTGCGGAATCCGCCGATGATGATGTACGCGATCGGGGCGAGCATGAGCCCGACGACGATCAGCGCGACGAAGTAGACGGTCGGGTTGGCCCAGGGCGGCCGCGGGCGCGGAGTGCGTCCGGGGCGCCCGGCGCGTCCGGGTCGCTGGGTGACGAGTACCGAGGTGGCGGTCATGGCGTCGTCCTCTTCTTCCGTGCAGGGGCGCCGGTGAGGGCGCCGTCCGTGTCGCGACGTAGCACCGCGCGCTGGTAGATCAGTGCCACGACGAGCGAGATCAGGAACAGGACGACCGCGACCGCGTTGCCGTACCCGAAGTTGCCGGCGTTGCGCCCCTCGGAGACCATGTAGGTCGCCATGGTCGAGGTGCCGGCGGTGGAGGCGATGTACTGCCCCCAGATGATGTAGACCAGGTCGAACAGCTGCAGCGAGCCGATGATCGACAGGAACGCCCAGATGCGCAGGGTCGGCGCGAGCAGCGGCAGCGTGATGCGCCACTGGATCTGCCAGTAGGAGGCGCCGTCGATCGAGGCGGCCTCGTGCAGCTCCTCCGGAATGCCCTGCAGCCCCGCGAGGAACAGGATCACCGCGAACCCGACGTACTTCCAGGTGATGATCACCATCAGCGTCCAGATCGCGATGTCCGGGTTCGAGAGCCAGTCGTTCGCGAGGAACCCGAGGCCCATCTTCTCCAGCAGGTCGTTGAACGCGCCGCTGGTCTGCAGCATCAGGCTCCAGCCCGTGCCCACCACGACCTCGGAGATCACGTAGGGGATGAAGATCAGCACGCGGATCAGCGACTGGCCGCGCATCCGCCGGTTGAGCAGGAGCGCGAGGAGGATCGCCGCCGGTCCCTGCAGGATGAGCGAGAACACGAGGATGAACCCGTTGTGGGCCAGCGCATCGTGGAACAGCGGATCCTGCAGGATCGTCAGATAGTTCTTCAGCCCGACGAAGTCGGTGGGCGGGCCGTAGCCCTGCCAGCTGAAGAAGCCGTAGTAGCCCGCCATCAGCACCGGGAAGATGACGAAGGCGAGGAAGACCAGGAGGGCGGGCCCGGCCAGAAGGATCACTTCCAGCCGGGCGGCCGCCTTATGCCTTGGCCGCGGCATCCTGGACGGCCTTGACGATGTCCTCCGGGGTTCCTTGACCGGCGAGCATGTTGACCACGGCGACGTTGAGCGCGTTGCCCACGTTCTGTCCGTAGACCGTGTCGAGCCACTGCGTCGCGTACGGCGCCGCGTTGTAGGCCGCGAGGATGTCCTTGAGGTACTGCTCGGTCACGGCCTCCTGCGCCACGGTGTTGACCGGCGGGGCGTTGAACGCCTTGTAGTAGGCGGTCTGCACGTCGGACGTGCCGAGGTAGTTGAGGAAGTCGACGCAGGCGTCGGGCGCATCCACCGAGCACGAGTATCCGTCGACGCCGCCCATCATTGAGCCGGCCTCACCGTCGCCGCCCTCGACCTCGGGGAACGGGAACCACGACAGGTCGGGCAGCGGCTTCTGGTCGGGCGTGAGCGATCCGATGACGCCGGGGTTCCACGCGCCCATGAGCTCCATGCCGGCCTGGTGGTTGGCGATGAGACCCGCCGAGCTGCCCGCACCCTGCTGGGCGGTGGTGGTGAGGAAGCCGGAGTTGAACGGCTCGGTGGCCGCGAACGCCTGCAGGTCTTCGCCCGCGCGCACCCAGCAGTCGTCGTCGAAGTTCATCTCGTCGGCGGCCTTGGCGAGCGTCTCGGCACTGCATTCGCGCAGCGCCAGCCAGTAGTACCAGTGGGCTGCGGGCCAGGCATCCTTCGCGCCGAGGGCGACCGGGTCGATGCCGGCGGCCTTGAGCTTCTCGGTGGCGGCCTCGAGCTCGTCCATCGTGGTGGGGTTCTCGGTGATGCCGGCCTCGTCGAACAGGTCCTGGCTGTAGAAGAGTCCGCCGGGGAGCACGGCCACCGGCATCGCATAGATCTTGTCGTCCAGGCTGCTGGCCGAGTAGGCGGCGTCGGAGATCTCCTCCGCAGCACCACCGCTGATCGAGTCGGTCAGGTCCTTGAGCTGGCCGGCCTTGACCATCGCGGCCATCTTGCCGCCGCCGCGCTGCAGGAAGATGTCGGGAGCATCGCCGGAGTTGAGCGCGGTCTGGAGCTTGCCGTCGAGGTCTTCGTTCTGGATCGACTGGATCTCGATCGTGACCCCGGGGTTCTCCTTCTCGAAGTCGGCGACGGTCTGCTCCCAGAACTCGACGCCGGGTCCGGTGGTGGAGTTGTGCCAGAGCGTCATGGCGGCGTCGCCGCCACCTCCGCCGTCGGGGGTGCTGGCCGTGCACCCGCTGAGTGCGAGAGTTCCGACGGCGGCTATCGCGGCCGCGGAGATCAAGGAACGCCGTGTGCTGTTCATGTGATGGTTCTCCTCATCGAGAGTTGCGCCGCGTCTCTGCAGGCGCCGCGGCATCAGGGGGTGTGACCGCGTCGCGTTGCAGTCTGCTGTCGTTCGTGAGGACCGTCAAACGTTTTCGAAAACAGTTTCCATCGCGGCCGCATCCCCGGATACGCTGGGCGACCATGAGCGGGAGAACCACGATCCACGACGTCGCGAAGGCTGCCGGCGTCTCGGTGTCGACCGTGTCGAAGGCGGTGAACGGACGCTACGGGATCGCGGATGCGACGGTCCGGCGCGTGCTCGACGTGGTGCAGGAACTGGGTTACGAATCGAGCCTGGTGGCGAGCAGCATGCGCGCCAGGCGCACCGGTGTGATCGGGGTGCTCCTGGCCGACTTCGAGCCGTTCAGCGCCGAGATCCTCAAGGGCGTCGGCGCGGCCGTGCACGACACCGCCTTCGACCTGCTGGCGTACAGCGGTTCGCGGCACGGACAGGGCGAAGGGTGGGAGCGGCGGTCACTCAGTCGGCTCTCCGGCACCCTCATCGACGCCGCGATCATGGTCACCCCCACGGTCGTCGGCGCGTCGACCGAGATCCCCGTCGTCGCGATCGACCCGCACACCGGCCGCGCCGACCTGCCGACCGTCGAGTCGGACAGCTTCGGCGGCGCGCTGACGGCGACCCGGCACCTGCTCGACCTCGGCCACCGCCGCATCAGCTTCCTGGGCGGGCGCCCCGATCTGCGATCCGCGGGCCTGCGCGATGCCGGGTATCGACGCGCGCTGAGCGACGCCGGCATCCCGGTCGATCCCGATCTGATCCGCTCCGGTCGCTACGAGCTCGAGGCCACGAGGGATTCGGCGCGGATCCTGCTGGCCGGGCCGTCCCGGCCCACGGCCGTGTTCGCCGCGAACGACCTCTCGGCCATCGCCGTGATCGAGGTCGCGCACGAGCTGGGGCTCCGGGTGCCGGAAGACCTCTCGGTGGTGGGGTTCGATGACGTGCCGGAGGCCTCCCGCCGCGCCCTGCCTCTCACCACGATCCAGCAGCCGATGCGTCGCCTGGGGTCGGTGGCGGCCGAGATGGTCTTCGCCCTCCTCGCCGGGCAGCCCGTCGAGGAGATGCACGTCACGCTACCGACGAGACTGGTGGTGCGGGCGACCACCGCCGCGATCGGAAACGAGTAAGAGAAGACCCGTCAGCGAAGACGAGTACGAGAAGGGGTACGGACACATGACCACTGCGAGAACGGATGTCGCACTGGCCCTGCACGAGGCCGCCGAGGCGAACGGATTCAGCGGGGTGATCCGCGTCGACCGTCCCGGCGAAGAACCGTTCGCCCGCGGGTACGGGCTCGCGGACCGCGCCCACGGCCTGCCGATGGCGGCGGAGAGCCGGTGCGGCGTCGCCAGCATCGCGAAGGGTTTCACCGCGGTCACGATCGGAGCGCTCGTCGATGACGGGACGCTCGCGCTCGACGACCTGGTGAGGCCCTTCCTCGGCGACGATCTCCCGCTCGTCGACGACGCCGTCACGGTCGAGCACCTGCTGTCCCACACGTCGGGCATCGGCGACTACATCGACGAGTCGAGCGGTTCGATCACCGACTACGTGATCGACCGCCCCCTGCATGAGCTCGACAACACCGAGGCGTTCGTGCCGGTGCTCGACGGCCGGCCGCAGGTGAGCGCGCCGGGCTCGCGATTCGCCTACTGCAACAGCGGTTTCGTGCTGCTGGCGCTGGTGGCGGAGCGCGCGTCGAAGACGCCGTTCCACGAGCTCGTCCAGGAGCGCGTCTTCGCTCCCGCCGGGATGGCGTCGAGCGGATATCCCCGCACCGACGACATGCCGGGGGATCTCGCTCTCGGGTACCTGGGCGACACCGACGACCGCACGAACGTGCTCCATCTGCCGGTGCGCGGGAGCGGAGACGGCGGCGCGGCCACGACGGCCGCCGATCTGCACGCGTTCTGGACGGCGCTGTTCGATCACCGGATCGTGAGCGCGCAGATGCTGGCCGTGCTCACCGAACCGCTGAACGAGGTCGAGGACGAGAACATGCGCTACGCGCGGGGCTTCTGGCGCGGATGGGAATCGGGCACCGTGATCCTCGAGGGGTACGACGCCGGAGTCTCGGCGCGCACCTGGCACGACCCCGAATCGGGCGTGACGGGGACCGTCATCGCGAACGCCTCGGACGGCGCCTGGCCGGTCCTGGAGGCCGTCGACTGGCCCTGAGAGTGGTTGCCCTGAGCGCCGTGACCGCGTGCGTCCCGCGGGCTCGGCGACCTCGAGGTCGCCGAGCCCGCCGGACGTCTCAGGCCCGAGCGGCGTCGAGCTCGATGACCGACCAGGAGAGTGGCGGCAGCGTCGCGCGCACGGCGCCGTCGACGACCTCGGCGGCCCCGAGCGGCACCATGTGCACGCTGTCGGGCGTGGTCTCGAGGTTCGACGTGTGGCGGTCGCCACCCTCGGGGATCGTCAGGGTCTCGGCGGTGACCACGCGCAGGTCGCCGAGTCCGTGCAGGTCGATCGTCAGATCGCTCGACTCGTCGAGTGAGCGGTTCGCGACGAACACGACTACCCGTCCGGTCGCCTCGTCCCAGGTCGCCGCCGCGTCGACAGCGTCGACCCCGCCGTAGCGCTTCGTCTTGATCTGCGGAGCCGACACCGCGAGGCGCAGGATGCGGCCCTTCGCGAGCCGAGCCATCCGCTCGAACGGCCAGAAGCTCGTCTGCCGCCAGGCCGGACCGTTCTCCTCCGAGCGGATCGGGGCGATCACGTTCACGAGCTGCGCCTGGTTGGCGATCTTCACGCGGTCACCGTGCCGCAGCAAGCTGTTGAGCAGGGTGCCGACCACGACGGCATCCGTCACCGAGTACGTGTCCTCGATGAGTCGCGGATGCTGACGCCATCCGGCCTTCTCGATCTCCTTCGCCTCGACGTCGTTGTACTTCACCTGGTCCCACACGTTCCACTCGTCGAACGAGATGTCGATCTGCTTCGTGTGCTTGCCGGATGCCTTGACCGCGTCGATCGTGGCGATGACACCCTCGATGAACGCGTCCATGTCGACGGACTCGGCGAGGAACGACTCGGCGTCGCCGTCGTGCTCCTGGTAGTACGCGTGCATCGAGATGAAGTCGACCTCGTCGTAGGCGTGGGTGAGAACCGTGTGCTCCCAGGTGCCGAACGTCGGCATCGTCCGCCCCGACGAGCCGACGGCGACGAGCTCGATCGACGGGTCGACCAGACGCATCGCCTTGGCGGACTCCTGGGCGAGCCGCCCGTACTCGGTCGCGGTCTTGCCGCCGATCTGCCAGGGGCCGTCCAGCTCGTTGCCCAGGCACCACAGCTTGATGTCGAAGGGCTGCTCCGCACCGTTCTTGCGGCGCAGATCCGACCAGTACGTGCCGCCGGGGTGGTTCGCGTACTCGACGAGTGCGCGCGCCTCCTCGACGCCGCGGGTGCCGAGGTTGACGGCCTCCATCACCTCGACATCCGCCTCCTTCGCCCAGTCCATGAACTCGTGCAGGCCGAAGGCGTTCGTCTCGATCGTGTGCCAGGCGCCGTCGATGCGCACCGGCCGGTCCTCGACCGGGCCGACGCCGTCTTCCCAGCGGTAGCCCGAGACGAAGTTGCCGCCGGGGTAGCGGACCACGGTCGGTCCCATCTCCTTCACGAGCGCCAGCACGTCCTGCCGGAAACCGCGCTCGTCGGCCTGCGGGTGCCCCGGCTCGTAGATGCCGGTGTAGACGCAGCGCCCCATGTGCTCGACGAACGAGCCGAAGAGCCTCCGGGGGACGTCGGCGATCGTGAAGTCGCGGTCGATGGTGATGCGGGCCTGAGACATTGCTCTCCTAGATTTCTGGCTCTCGAGCCGGGTGGGGGACTACTGACCGCCGAAGCCGCTCGTCGCGACTCCCTTGACGATCTGCTTCTGGAAGATCATGAACACGATGATGAGCGGCAGCGCCGCGAGCACGGCCTGCGCCATGACCTGGGCGTACTGCACGCCGTAGGCGCTGATCACGGTCTGCAGTCCGACCGGCAGCGTCATCAGCGTCGTGTCGTTGATCACGAGGAACGGCCAGAGGAAGTTGTTCCACGCGCTGATGAACACGAAGATCGCGACCGAGGCCATGATCGGACGGGAGAGCGGCAGCACGATCGACCAGAAGATCCGGAACCGGCCGGCGCCGTCGACGCGCGCCGCGTCTTCCAGCTCGATCGGGATGGCGTCGAAGAACCGCTTCAGGATGAACACCATCGCGGGTGCCACGACCTGCGGCAGGATCAGACCCCAGTAGGTGTCGACCATGTTGAACGCGAGCATCTCGTAGAACAGGGGGATGATCAGCACCTGCGGCGGCACGACGATCGAGGCGATGATCACCACGAACAGCCACTTGCGGCCGGTGAAGTCCAGGCGTGAGAAGGCGTAGGCCGCGAGAGCCGAGATCGCCAGGGTGATCACGGTGATCGCCACGGAGGTGAGCAGGCTGTTCAGCGCCCAGGTGTAGACGTTGCCCTGCGAGAGGATCGCGGTGAACGCCTCGATGGTGGGTCCGCTCGCGCCGATCCAGCCGGGGTCGCCGGATGCGGCATCCGTCTCGGTCTTGAACGCGGTCGCGACCGCCCAGAGGAACGGCAGCAGCCAGCCGATGGCGAGGAGCAGCAGCACGACGAAGGCGGTGATGCGGAGCGGTCCGAACGGCTTCTGCCCGGGCAGGTGCGAGCGCCGGGGGCGACGCGACGACGCCGTCGTGATCGTCTCGGTGGCGGTGGATGCGAGGGGGGAGGCGGTGGCGGTGGACATCAGAACTGCTCCTTCCGGCGGCGCGTGATCAGGGCCTGCGCGACGCCGAGGATGACGATGAGGGCGAAGAAGACGTAGGAGATGGCGGCCGAGTAGCCGAACCGGTAGCTGACGAAACCGGCCTCGTAGATGTACTGCACGATCGAGCGGGTGGTGTCGCTCGCGACCCCGCCGAGCATCTGGTACGCCTGGTCGAACAGCTTCAGCGAGGCGAGGATCTGCAGGATCAGGATGAGCACCGTCGCCGGTCCCAGCTGCGGGAGCGTGATCGACCAGAACTGGCGCCAGGCGCCGGCGCCGTCGAGGGACGCGGCCTCGTACTGCTGCGGCGGGATGTTCTGCATGGCCGCGAGGTAGAGCAGGAAGTTGAAGCCGACCGTCCACCAGACGGTGGCGATCACGATCGACAGCATGTTGGTCTCGGGGTTCTGCAGCCACGCGAGCGGCTCGAGCCCGAAGAACTCCAGGATGTTGTTGGCCGCGCCGACCTGGGGGTTGAAGATCCAGACCCAGATCTGCGAGATCACGGTGGAGGCGAGCAGGAACGGCATGAAGAACGACAGGCGCCAGAGCCACTGGCCGGGGATGCCGCGGTCGACGAGGGCCGCCATCGCGAGGGCGATCACGACGAGGGGCACCGTGGAGAGCAGTGTGAACCAGACGGTGTTGCCCATCGACTGCCACATCTTCGGGTCGACGAACGCCTCGGCGTAGTTGGCGAATCCGATGAACGAGCCGCCGGCCCCGGTGAGGGACTGGTCGGTGAAGCTGAGGATGAATCCGTGGATGATCGGCCAGACCAGGAACAGCGCGAAGGCCACGAGGAACGGTGCGAGGAAGACCCAGCTGATGAGCTGCTCGCGGTTGCGGGAGCCGGCGCGGCGACCGCGCGGGGTGGTGCGCGACCCGGTGACGATCGTGCGGGTGGAGTCGGTGGCGGAGGTCATGATCCGAACGTCCCTTCGGGGTCTGCCGGGTTCGGCTGTCGGAGCAGGGCGTTCACCCGTGCCTCGAAGCGGTCGATCGCGGCCGCCGGGTCGTCGCCCGAGAGCAGCACGTTCTGCACGGCGGCACCGAACTCGGCCTGGAAGTTGGAGCCCGAGCCGGTGAACCACGCGGTCGGGTCGTATACGACGTGCTGCGCTGCCTCGGCGTAGTTCGCCTGGGGGATGAGGTCGGCGTACTCGGGGGATTCGGTCACGGGGAGGAAAGCGGGGATGTGGCCGGCCTCGGCCCAGCCGAAGGAGTTCTTCAGCATGTCGGCCACGAACTCGTAGGTGAGATCGCGCCGCACAGGGTCGGCACTGGACTGGTGCGGGAGGACGAAGGAGTGCGAGTCGGCGTAGACAGCCGGGGTGCCGTAGAGCGTCGGGATCATGGTCGCGTCGAACGGGATGCCGGCGGCCTGCATGGTGCGCAGCTCCCAGACTCCGGTGAAGAGCATGCCGCTCTTGCCGGTGGCGAACTCGGCGATCGCGCTGCCGTAGTCGTTCTGGGCGGCCGCGATCTCGCCGTCGAGCAGTGTCTGCATGAGCGTGAGCGATTCGACCGCGACGTCTTTGTCGATCACGGCCGGGCCGCCGGCGGGCAGTTCCATGGCGCCGCCGTGCTGCGAGTAGAAGGTGTAGAACAGGCGCCACATCTGCGCGCCGTCGCCGAGGTAGCCGTAGGAGAGGGCGTGACCGGAGGCGGTGCCGCTCACGGTGCGCAGCTGCTCGAGGAACTCCTCGGGCGAGCTCGTCTCCTGCAGCTTCCCGTCGGAGTCGAGGACGCCGGCGGCATCGCACACGTCGGTGTTGAACATCATCACGAAGGGGTGGGCGTCGAGTGCGACGCTGTACATGTCGTCACCCACGAAGCCCTTCTCCCAGATCGGCTTCGGGAAGGTCGAGCTGTCGACGCCGAGCTCGGCGAGGCGGTCCAGGTCCCAGGCGTCGAGCAGGCCGCCGGGCGCCCAGCCGACCGTGCGCGTCGCGTGCATGATGGCGACGTCGGGGGCGCGGCCGCCGGCGCCCGCCATCGCGAGCTTCGTGTAATACGGGGTGCCCCAGGCGAGCACGGTCGGGCGGATGCGGAACGCGGACTGCGCGCCGTTGACCTCATCGAGCAGCGACGACATCGTCACGCCGTCGCCGCCGGAGAGCAGGTGCCAGAACTGCAGGGTCTGCGGGCCGGAGCCGGGGGTCGTGCCGGGCGCGCAACCGGCGAGCAGCGCCGTGCCGGCGGCGAGCGAGGCGGCGGTGAGGAACTGCCGGCGGGACAGATCGAGTGGGGGTGTCATCGTCACTCCTTCGTGACTGTGCGGGGGTCGCCTCATCATTACATCGATGTAATCGACCGCGCAAGCATCAGATCAGCGCCCGGGTGTACACGGGTGTCAGGGACGGTAGCCGCGCGGGCGACCCTGCGTGCTCGCGCGCTCCAGCAGGTGATGCGAGAGGGTGAGGGCGCGCGGGGGAGCTGCCCGGTCGTCCATGCGGGATTCGAGCAGACCGAGCGCGGCGATCGCGAATGCCTGCCGATCGAACGCGACCGAGGTCAGCGCCGGCGAGGTGTACCGCGAGAACTCGACGTCGTCGAAACCGGTCACGATCACGTCGTCGGGCACGCGGATGCCGTTGTCGTGCAGCGTGTGCAGCGCCCCGAGCGCGAGCGAATCCGTGAACGCGACGATCGCGTCGAAGGACACGCGACGGTCGAGCAGCATGCGCACGGCATCCGCACCACCGCCCATCGACCACGGCAGCCGATTGATCTCGAGGGCCGGGTCCCGGGGGATGCCCGCTTCGCGCAGCGCATCGTGCACACCCTCGAGGCGCAGACGGCTGGTGGCCGTGGCGATCGACGGATCATCGTCGGCACCGACCACCGCGACACGGGTCGCGCCCTGGGAGAGAACATGGCGGGTGGCGTCGGCGGCGGCCTGCCGACTGTCGATGCGCACGTGATCGGCCCGGTTCTGCTCGACCTCGCCGATCACGACGAGCGGCGGGAGGCGGTCGGCGTACTTCAGCACGCTGTCCTCGAGGCGGATCGGGTTCAGGATCAGGCCGTCCACCAGGTGCGCCCGCGCGCGGGACACCAGCTCCTTCTCGCGCTCGGGCTCGGATGCCGTCTCCTCGATCTGCACGGCGAGACCCCGCTCGTGCGCGGCCTCGACGATGCGGTGCACGAGCTCGGCCGAGAAGGCGGTGGCGAGGTCGGGGAGGGCGACGGCGATGATCCCGGAGCGTCCCTTGCGCAGCCCCCTGGCGCTGAGGTTGGGCACGAAGTCGAGCTGCGCCATCGCCGACTCGACCTTGGCCCGTGTGCTGTCGTTGACGGGAACAGTGCCGGTGACCACGTTCGAGACGGTCTTCGTCGACACCCCGGCGAGGGCCGCGACGTCCTTCATCGTGGCGCGGGGCGGCGGCTGCGCTGTCATCCGGTCAGCCTAGCGTCGAGGCCGGGAGCGGGCCCAGTACATCGATGTAGTCAGCGCCGCCCTGGCTATCATGGCGCCATGACCACCGAACGCAACTGGGCAGGCAACCTCACGTACCGGGCCTCGACGATCGCGCACCCGGAGACGGTCGGCGAACTCGGTGCTCTGCTCGGCCAGGGCGGGCCGGTGCGCTTCCTCGGGTCGCGGCACTGCTTCAACGACATCGCCGATACCGACGGTGTGCTCATCGCGCTCGACCGTCTGCCCGCGGTGTTCGAGGTGAACACGAACCGCACGGCCGTGAAGGTCGCAGGCGCTGCCCGCTACGGCGACATCGCGCCGCTGCTCGAGGCCGAGGGGCTCGCGCTCGCCAACCTCGCCTCGCTGCCGCACATCTCGATCGCGGGGGCGGTCGCCACCGGGACGCACGGCTCGGGCGACTCGATCGGCTCGCTCGCGAGTGCGGTCCGCGGCCTCACGATCCTCACGCCCGCGGGCGAGACGCGCACGCTCGAGCGCGGCGACGCCGACTTCGACGGTGCGGTCGTGAGCCTCGGCGCGCTCGGGGCCGTGCTCGACGTGACGCTCGACGTCGAGCCGACGTACGAGGTCGCCCAGCACGTGTTCGAGCGGCCGGACTGGGATGCCGTGCTCGCCGACTTCGACGATGTGACCTCGATCGGCACCAGCGTGAGCCTGTTCTCGACCTGGGAGCGCACCGACTTCGTCGACCAGATCTGGGTCAAGCAGCGGCAGCCCGAGGCGCGCGAGGCCGCGCGGGAGTCGCTGTTCGAGAAGCTCGGCGCGGTGCCGGCCGTGAGCAAGCGGCATCCGATCCTCGGCGTCGACCCGGTCGCGTGCACCGAGCAGCTCGGGGTCGCCGGTCCGTGGTTCGAGCGGCTTGCGCACTTCAAGCTCGAGTTCACGCCGTCGGCCGGCGCCGAGATCCAGAGCGAGTACCTCGTGCCCCGCGCCGATGCGGTCGCCGCGATCCAGGCCGTGCGTACCCTCGCCGGGCAGATCGCGCCGCTGCTGCTCGTGAACGAGATCCGCACCGTGCGCGCGGACGACCTGTGGCTCAGCTCGTCGAACGGGACGGATGCCGTCGGCCTCCACTTCACCTGGAAGCCCGACGAAGCCGCGGTCCGCGCCCTGCTCCCGACGATCGAGGCCGCGCTGCCCGAGACCGCCCGTCCGCACTGGGGCAAGGTGTTCACGCTCGACGGTGCCGAGGTGCGCTCGCGGTATTCGCGGTGGGACGACTTCGCCGCGCTCGCCGCCCGCTACGACCCCGAGCGCCGCCTGGTGAACCCGTACCTGGAGCGGTTGGGGCTGTAGCCGAGGCAGCGGTCGGGATCCCGGATCGGCGACCAATCGGGGAAGAAGTCTTGTGTTCCGGAATCTGTTACCGGTAACATCACTCCAGTGGTGATCATCACACACGGCCCGCCGGGCCCGCCGGACTTGCTCTGCGCGCGGCTCCGGCTTCTCAACGAGGAGAGTGCATGAACAGCGTCGCCGGTCCCCATCTCTGCCGACACGTGCATCGCGCTGCACGCCGTCGCCCGGCGCGCGGATCCCGGCAGAGGCAGCCCCGACAGCCGCGCTGAGCGCACCCGGGGACGCCGGGCCTCCCTCCTGCAGACGTCGTGCGACGGGACGCACCCCCACTCGCAGAGCGTCGTGCGCGGTGTCCGGTGCGCCCGCGGCCGTGCGTCCTGAACCCATCGACCCCACAAGGGGACCGAAGCCCGTCCCGTGGCGATCCACCTCGTCGGGCGTTCGGTCGCAACCACTTTCGCCTGAGGTCACCATCCTCGACGGCCTCCTCCCGTGAGGGGGCCGCCATCGGAGCGCGCCCGCGCGCCCTCGAGCGAACCGATCCACAAGGAGAACACCAGTGAAATCACGTCCCAGATCCACCGATCGGCACCGCAGCCGATCCGTATCGCGCCCCGCAGCGCTGCTGGGGGTCGCCGCCCTCATCGCCTCGTCGGTGACCGCCGTGGGGCTGCCGGTGGCGGCCTTCGCCGCGCCGACGGACATCATCGAGAATGGCACCTTCGAGAGCGGGGTGTCGGGATGGACCGCTCCCCTGGGCGGCACGCTGAGTACGAGCACCGATGCTCGCACCGGTGCGAAGGCCCTCGCGATCGGTGATCGTTCCAGCTTCCAGTCCGGTCCCACCGCCACGGTGACCGGACTGCTGAAGACCGATCAGTCCTACGACCTCTCGCTCTCGCTGAAGTTCGATGCCGGCCGTGCCACCCAGAACTTCAACGTCGTGCTGTGCACCTCGACGCGAAGCCGCTGCGACGTCGTGGCCTCCACCACGGCGACGGCGGGCGAGTGGTCCACGGTCGAGAAGACGTTCACGCCGCTGTCGGCCGACTACGACATCATGTTCGTCGAGACGCCCTGGAGCACCGACGTGCAGTCGTTCGTGATCGACGACGTCTCGCTGACGACCGACGACGGGGCCCCCGCGGTCACCGAGCCGCCGGCGGTGCCGGGCAACCTCCTGCCGGACGGTCGGTTCGTCTCCGACCTGACGGGCTGGACCAACACCCGCGGCGGCACGCTGAGCCTCAGCGACGACGCGGCGAGCGGCGCGCACTCCCTGAAGGTCACCGGCCGGGAGAACACCCAGTCCGGTCCGTTCGCGAGCGTCGCGGACAAGATCGAGCTCGGCGCCTCCTACCGGCTCACCGGCACGCTCAAGTACGACGAGGGCAACGCCACCCAGCAGTTCAACTTCACGTTCTGCCCCACGAACTTCAACGGCTGCGCCGACTACGGGCACACCTTCACGAAGGGTGAATGGGGCACGTTCTCGCAGGAGTTCACGGCAGAGGCCAAGCACGTCGCCGCGGGCTGGCTGTTCGTGGAGACTCCGTGGGGTTCCGATGCCCTGCAGGACTTCTCGGTCGACGAGCTCTCGCTCGTCAAGATCGCGGATGCTCCGGAGGTCCCCGCCTTCACCAGCCTGGAGAAGGTGCAGACCAAGCCGATCGGCGACCACAACCCGCTCGTCGGGCACAAGTTCGGCGCCGACCCGCACCACCTCGTCTACAACGGTCGTCTCTACATCTACTCGACCGATGACACCCAGCAGTACGACCTGAACAGCAAGGACGAGAACGGTCTGCCGACGCAGTCGAACGGCTACGGCGGCATCACCCGGCTCAACGTGATGTCCACGACCGACATGGTCAACTGGGTCGATCACGGCGCGGTGCCGATCGCTCGCGAAGGCGGTGCCGCCCCGTGGGCGCGCAACTCCTGGGCTCCGGCCGCGATCGAGAAGGACGGCAAGGTCTACCTCTACTTCTGCGACAGCGGAACCGGCACGGCAGTCGTCGTCGGCGGCTCGCCACTGGGCCCCTGGGAAGACCCGCTGGGCAAGAAGATCATCCCCGACACGGTGTCGCGCGACTACATCGCCGAAGGCGGGTTCCCCGCAGGCATGTGGCTCTTCGACCCGGAGGTCTTCATCGACGACGACGGACAGGGATACCTGTACTTCGGCGGCAACTCGCAGATCGGCACCTCGCCGAACGTGCAGGGACCGCAGAACCCGAAGTCGACCCGTGTCGTGAAGCTGCAAGATGACATGGTCACCCTCGACGGCGACCCGGTCGAGATCGACGCCCCCGGCATGTTCGAAGCGTCGAGCATGTTCAAGCGCGACGGCAAGTACTACTACTCGTACTCGTCGAACTTCCAGGTGAACGAGGCGCCGGGGCTGTACCCGTCGCGCGGTGCGATCGCGTACATGATGACCGATGACCCGATGAAGCTCGGCTCCTCGGAGTACGCGGGTGTGGCATTCCAGAACCAGGGCACGTTCTTCGGAGCGGGCAACGGCGGCAACAACCACTCCGACACGTTCACGTACAAGGGCGAGACCTACTTCACCTACCACGCGCAGACGCGCGGGGCGGCGTGGGCGGCGGCTCTCGGCACCCCCGGTGCGACGCAGGGCTACCGGTCGGTGCACATCGACAAGCTCGAGTTCAACGTGGACGGCACCATCAAGCCGGTGGTCGGGACCAAGGCCGGCGTGGAGCAGGTCGAGAGCTTCGACCCGTACCGCACCTTCGAGGCGGAGACCCTGGCCTGGCAGCTGGGCATCACCACGACCAAGACGGATGCCGCCTCGGTCGAGTTCCCCGAGCACAACGGCTCAGGGAACATGGTGCTCTCGGGCGTCGATGACGGGGACTTCTCCGGCATCTCCGGTGTCGACTTCGGCTCCGGCGCACAGAAGGTGTCCGCGAAGGTGAAGCCGCTGGTCGCCGGCAGCAGCATCCAGGTGCGTCTGGACGACGTCGACGGCCCCGTCGTGGCGGAGATCCCCGTCGACGGCACGGTCGGAGAGTGGACCACGGTCGAGGCCGATGTCACCGGTGCCACGGGCGAGCACGACGTGTTCTTCGTCTTCGCCGGTGCCGAGGGCACGGATGCCGAGACCGACCTGTTCGAGGTCGACAACTGGGCGTTCACCGCGATCGACGACAGCCCCGGCGCCGAGCTGAGTGCACAGCTGTCGGTCTCGACGGTCGCCGCGGGCGGCAAGGTCACCGTGACCGCCACCGGCGTGACGGCCGACGAGGTCGAGATCGGTATCGAGAGCACCTACCGTGCACTCGCGACCGCGACGACGGCGGATGGCCGGATCGAGGCGACGGTGACGGTCCCCGCCGACACGACGGCGGGTGCGCACCACATCGTGCTGCGTGACGGTGAGACGGAGCTCGCGCGGCTGCCGCTCACGGTCACCAGGGAGAGCACGGGCGGCGGCACCGACGGCGGTACCGACGGCGGCACCGACGGTGGTCCCTCCACCGGGGGTGGAACCGGAGGTACAGACGGCTCCCTCGCGAACACCGGTGGCGATGCGAGTGCGTCGCTGACGGCGGCGTGGATCGGTGCGCTGCTGCTGGCGCTCGGATCCGCCTTCTGGATGCTGCGTCGTCGAGGCCGTTCGGTCATGGAGACCGAGACGGAATGAGGTGAGGTCGCCGCCTCCGGGCGGTGACCGGCCTCTCCCGGCCCGCCTCGTCCTGCTGCCCCCGCAGCAGGACGAGGCGGGCTTTCGCGCACTATCGTTGTACCGTTCGCGGTCATCGTGCGAGGGGGGGGGGCTTCATGACCACCGATTCCGCATCTGCCGCCGGGGCTCGCAAGCCGAGCATCTATGACGTGGCGGAGCGTGCGGGAGTCTCGCACATGACGGTGTCGCGCGTGCTCAACGGTCACCCGAACATCCGCGCGTCCACCCGAGACAAGGTGATGACCGCGATCGACGAGATGCACTTCACCCGCAGCTCGATAGCGCGCGCCCTCGCGACCAACCGGGCGATGCGGATCGGCGTGATCGTCGACAACCCGGGCTTCTACGGACCGAGCAGTGTCCTGCGGGCGATCGAGGTCGCCGCCCGGCAGAGCGGCTACGCCGTGAGCAGCTTCTCGGTGGGTGATGCCGACGGTCGCCGGGTCGATGCGGGTGTCGTCGAACTCGTCACTCAGGGCGTCGACGCTCTGTGCGTGATCGCGCCGCGTGCCTCTTCGCTCGATCTGTTGCGCCGGCAGGCGATCGCGGTGCCCACCCTGGTCGTCAAGGAAGAGCCCGACGGGCAGATGCACACGGCATCGGTCGACCAGCGAGCAGGGGCGACGGCGGCGGTGCGTCATCTGATCGACCTCGGGCATCGCACGATCCTGCATATCGCCGGCCCGCCCGACTGGTTCGATGCGAAGGCGCGGACCGAGGCCTGGCAGGCGGCGCTCGAGGCGGAGGGGTTACCGGTCGTGCCACCGCTCATCGGCGATTGGTCCTCCGATTCCGGATACGCCTTCGGCCGCGAGCTCGAGCTCGGAGAGGCGACGGCGGTGTTCGTCGCCAACGACCAGATGGCGCTCGGGCTCATGCACGGGCTGGCGGAGCGCCGCATCCGCGTGCCGGAGGACGTGAGCGTGGTCGGGTTCGACGACGTGCCGGACGCTCGGCACTACCAGCCTCCGCTGACCACGGTGCGTCAGCACTTCGCCCTGCTGGGCGAGGTCGTCATCGGCGAGCTGCTCGCCGCGATCGAGGGCGAGCAGATCGAGGCGCGCGAGCTGATCCAGCCCGAACTCCGCGTCCGCGCCTCGACCGCCGCGCCGCGGGACTGACCTCCCGGCGCGTGCCGGAGCGCGCGCGTCAGACGAGCGGGCCTCGCCGACGTGCGCGGTGGGGTCCGGTGCGCCGCACCGCTCGATTGCACGGCTGAGGCTGTTCTCGGTAACATCTCTGCAGGCGGGACCGACGGAGGTGCTCATGGCCAGCCTCGGCTCCGACAAACCCGGTCTCCGCCACGTGGCGGATCTCGCCGGCGTCTCGCATATGACCGTGTCTCGGGTGCTCAACGACCATCCGAACATCAAGCCGGACACTCGTCGGCGCGTGCTCGAGGCGATCGAAGAGCTCGACTATCGGCCGAACATGGTGGCCAGGGCGCTCGCGACCCAGCGCACGCACCGTATCGGCGTGATCATCGAAAGTGCCGTGTCGTTCGGGCCCACCAGCATCCTCCGCGCCGTCGAGATGGCCGCGCGCACCTCGGGCTACTCGGTCAGCGCCGTCGCCCTGCATGAGGGTGACACCCTGTCGCCGCAGGATGCGGCCGACAACCTCACCACCCAGGGTGTCGACGCGTTGTGTGTGATCGCTCCCCGGTCGTCGTCGGTCGCGGCGCTCCGGCGCATCTCGCTGAACGTGCCCATGCTCGTCGTCAAGGCGGATGCCGATCCCACCTTCCTCACGGTGTCGGTCGATCAGCACGCGGGCACCTCGCTGGTGGTCGATCACCTGGTCGCCCTCGGGCATCGTGACATCCTCCACATCGCGGGTCCTCTCGACTGGCTCGACGCCAGAGCCCGGGAACGCGCATTCCACACCAGGGCCAAGTCCTGGGGCATCCGCGAGCGTCCGATCGTGGTGGGCGACTGGACCGCCGACTTCACCTACGACTTCGCGAAAGGACTCACCCGGCTGCCGGACTACACGGCTGTGTTCGTCGCGAACGACGACATGGCGATCGGTCTCATCCACGGCCTGCACGACCGGGGATTCGAGGTTCCGAAGGACCTCAGCGTGGTCGGCTTCGACGATGTGCCGCTCGCGCGCCACTTCCTGCCGCCGCTGACCACGGTCAGACAGGACTTCGCCGCTCTCGGCGCCGCCGTCGTCGAGATGCTCCGCGCGGCTCTCGAAGAGCGCGAGCTGCCGCAGCTGACCCGCATCCCGACCGAACTCGTCGCCCGCGGCTCCAGTGCCGCTCCCCGGCTGGTGCGCTGATGGCACCGCACGCTCACACCCCGATCGTCGAACTCACCGGCATCCGCGTCGAGTTCTCCGATGTCGTCGCGCTCGACGACATCGACTTCCGGCTGTTCCCCGGCGAGGTGCACGCGCTGATGGGCGAGAACGGCGCCGGCAAGTCGACACTGATCGGCGTGATCACCGGAACGCGCACCCCGGTCGCCGGAACCGTCGTCGTGGCGGGGGAGGAGCGCCGGTTCTCGGGCGTCGCCGATGCGAGGGCGGCCGGCATAGCGACGGTGTTCCAGGAGGGTCAGCTCGGTCCGACACTGAGCGTGGCGGAGAACGTCATGCTCGGACGGGAACGACGCGGACGCTTCGGCATCGATTGGAAGCGCACGAGGGCGGACGCTGCGGACGCGCTGTCTCGACTCGGTCTGGACGACATGGATCCGCGGACGCCGATGACGATGCTGTCGCCCGCCCAGAAGCAGCTGGTCGCGCTCGCACGCTCGATGGTCGACGATCCGCGGATCCTCGTCCTCGACGAGCCGACGTCGAGCCTGGACCGTGCCGAGGTCGATCTGCTGATGCGGGTGATCAGAGGGCTGCGCGACCGCGGAGTCGCGATCCTGTTCGTCTCGCATTTCCTCGAGCAGGCCTTCTCGATCAGCGACCGGATGACGGTGCTGCGCGGCGGGCGTCGGATCGCCGAGACCCCTACGCGCGAGCTCGAGCGCGCCGACCTCATCTCGCAGATGCTGGGCAAGGACCTCGAGGCGCTGCGCGCGCTCGGTTCCGAGCGCAAGGCGCATCACTACGCGGCCGATGGAGAACCCGCGCTGCGGGCGACGGGTGTCGGTCGCCGCGGGGAACTGGATCCGACCGACATCGACGTGTATCGGGGAGAGATCGTCGGGCTCGCGGGACTTCGCGGTTCCGGGCGCACCGAGCTGGCCTCGCTGCTGGGCGGGTCGGTCCGTGCGGACAGCGGTCAGCTCAGGGTCGACGGCGAACGCGTGCAGCTGCGGAGTCCCTCGGCTGCGCTCAAGAGCCGTATCGCGATGTCGGTCGAGAACAGGAGAACGGACGGCATCATCGCCGACCTCAGTGCGCGCGAGAACATCGTGCTCTCCCTGCAGGCGCTGCGGGGATGGACGAGACCGTTGTCGCCGTCGGAGATCGCGGCGCTCGCCGAAACGTACATCGAGACGCTGCACCTCGACCCGGCCGATCTCGGGAGACCCGCAGGTCACCTCTCCGGGGGCACGCAGCAGAAGCTGCTGCTGGCGCGCGCGCTGGCGACCAGACCGCACGTGCTGATCCTCGACGAGCCCACCCGCGGCATCGACATCGCGGCGAAGCTCGACATCCAGCGACGGATCAGCCAGCTCGCCGGGGATGGGGTCGGAGTGGTCTTCATCTCTTCTGAGCTCGAGGAGGTCGTGCGCCTCAGCGACCGGATCGTCGTGCTCAAAGACCGCGACAAGATCGGCGAGCTCAGCAACGGCCCCGCGGTGACGGTCGACAGCGTCGTGGAGCTGATCGCCGCGGAACTGGATCCGCTGGACGACTGAGATGTGTCCGGTAACAACGAATTCATCACGAACCGTCCCCGAATCATCAGAAGTGCTTGTGTTCCGAAAATTGTTCCCGGTAACATGAACCGCGCGACGCCCTCCAGGTGTCCCGTCATCACATCCGGACCGGCACGGTCCACCCCCGGGAAACGACCCGGAATCTCGAGGAGGAGATCAAATGTCTGCAATGAAGCGCACTCGTACAGTTCTGGGGTTCGTCGCCGTCGGCGCGCTCGCACTCGGCCTGGCCGCATGCTCGAGCGGAGGAAACGACGACGCCGGTGACTCCGGCGACTCGGGCGAGCTCACCACTGTCGGCTTCGTCGCCGTCGGCCCTGAGGGTGCATGGCGCCAGGCGAACGAGAGCAACATCCAGGACACGTTCACGAAAGAGGCCGGCTACAACCTGAAGTACGCGCCCGCCACGAACCTCGACCAGAAGTCGCAGATCGACGCGTTCACGTCGTTCGTCGACGAGGACGTCGACGTGATCCTCCTGTCGGCGACCGAGGCCAGCGGCTGGGAGGACTCCCTCAAGCTCGCCCAGGAGGCAGAGATCCCGGTGATCCTGCTCGACCGCGGTATCGAGCCCGATGACACCAGCATGTACGTCACCCGCATCGCTCCCGACAACATCGAGGTCGCCAAGGAGGTCGGGACCTGGGCCGCGGCCGAGTTCCCCGACGGCGGCAACTACGTCGTCCTCGAGGGTCCCGCCGGTGTCGGCGTCGTGAACGAGCGCAACCAGGGCTTCGACGAGGGCCTTGAGGGCTCCACGCTGAAGAAGGTCGACGCGCAGACGGCCAACTGGTCGGCCGAAGAGGGCAAGAGCGTCTTCGAGACCATGCTCAAGGCCAACAACAACGACATCCAGTTCGTCTTCGCCCAGAACGACGAGATGGGTCTCGGCGCAGCCCAGGCCGCAGAGGAAGCCGGTCTGGTCATCGGCACCGACGTGAAGATCGCCACGATCGACGGCACCAAGAACGCGATGCAGGCGCTCGCCGACGGTCAGCTCAGCTACGTGCACGAGTACAACCCGCTGTTCGGTGAGACCGCACTCGAGGTCGTCGAGAAGGCTCTCGCCGGCGACTCGGTCGAGTCCTACATCATCGTTCCGAGCGAGGCATTCGACTCGGCGGATGCGGCCAAGGCCGTTCTGGCGGACCGCAAGTACTGAGCATCACCCCGTGATCTCGGGGGTGGCGCCGACCGCGCCGCCCCCGAGACCGGATAGACGGAGAGACAACGATGAACGAAGAACTGCCCATCGTCGAGATGCGCGGGATCACCATCGAATTCCCCGGAGTGAAGGCGCTCGACGGAGTCGACTTCCGCCTCTTCCAGGGTGAGGTGCACGCTCTCATGGGCGAGAACGGCGCGGGCAAGTCGACGCTGATCAAAGCCCTCACCGGTGTCTACCGCATCGACTCCGGATCGATCGTCGTCGCCGGTCAGGAGCGCAGCTTCGGCGGCACGAGCGACGCGCAGGCCGCCGGGATATCGACCGTCTACCAGGAGGTGAACCTCGCCCCCAACCTCAGCATCGGTGAGAACGTCATGCTCGGGCACGAGGTGCGCGGAGTCCTCGGTGTCAACTGGCGAGCCACGCATCGCGCCGCCACCGAGGCGCTCGCCCGGCTCGGCCTGGACCACCTCGACACCCACCAGCCACTCTCGACGCTCTCGATCGCGATGCAGCAGCTCGTCGCGATCAGCCGGGCCATGGCGATCAAGGCCAAGGTACTCATCCTCGACGAGCCGACTTCCAGCCTCGACGCGGCAGAGGTCGAAGGCCTCTTCACCGTGATGCGCACCCTGCGCGACCAGGGCGTCGCGATCCTCTTCGTCTCGCACTTCCTCGATCAGATCTATGCGATCAGCGATCGTCTCACCGTCCTGCGCAACGGGAAGTACGAGGGGGAGTATCTCACCCGTGACCTCGACAGGCATGCCCTCATCTCCCGGATGATCGGCAAGGACCTCGACACACTGAAGTCGCTCGGCGGCAACCGTCGCACCACCCCGCGCGACGCCGACGAGGCGACCTTCCTCTCGGCATCCGGCATCTCCCGCGCCGGCGCCGTGCACGCCACCGACCTCGACATCCGGCCAGGAGAGGTCGTCGGCTTCGCCGGACTCCTCGGCTCCGGGCGCACCGAGCTCGCGCGTCTGCTCTACGGTGCGGACCGCAGCGAGTCCGGCCAGATCACCGTCAAGGGGCGCAAGGTCGACCTCTCGTCGCCGTCCGCCGCCCTCGCACAGCGCATCGCGTTCTCGACCGAGAACCGTCGGGACGAGGGCATCATCGGCGATCTCACGATCCGCGAGAACATGATCCTCGCCGTCCAGGCCAAGCGCGGCTGGGCACGGCCGATGCCGCGCAAGGAGCAGGACGCGATCGTCGACAAGTACATCGCGGCTCTCAACGTGCGCCCCGCCGATCCGGAACGGATGATCAAGAACCTCTCGGGCGGCAATCAGCAGAAAGTGCTCCTCGGACGCTGGCTCGCGACGGAGCCGGAGCTGCTGATCCTGGATGAGCCCACCCGAGGTATCGATGTCGGTGCGAAGGCCGAGATCCAGGAGGCCGTCGCGGAACTCGCCGACCAGGGGGTCGCCGTGGTCTTCGTCTCGTCCGAGCTCGAAGAGGTCGTGCGCCTCTCCGAGCGGATCGTCGTCCTGAAGGACCACAGCAAGATCGGTGAGATCCTGAACGGCCCCGATGTGACCGCGCAGGAGATCGTCGACGTGATCGCCGCCCACGGAGTGGAGGCCGCGGCCACCACTCTCGAGGAGGAACTCGACGCGATCGAGGTCGCCCATGTCGCACCGGTCGCCGCTTCCGATGTGCAACCCGAAACCCTCGAGGGGGAGACCCGATGAGCGCATCCGCTCGTGCGTCCGTGTGGCGTGACCTGATCCGCAAGCCGTTCTTCTGGGGGATCGTCGCGATCGTCGCGCTGCTCGCCCTGAACGTGCTCAAGGATCCGACCTATCTCGCGATCTCGATCAACCCGAACAACGGCAACCTCGTCGGCAACCTGGTCGACATCCTCCGCCAGGCGGCACCCATCATGATGATCGCGATCGGCATGTCACTCGTGATCGCGACCGGCGGCATCGACCTCTCGGTCGGCTCGCTGATGGCTGTCGCCGGAGCCGTGTCGATGGAGTTCCTCGCCGCGGCCGGCGATTCCGGATCGGTCGGTGTCGCCCTCGCCGCCGTCGGTCTCGCGCTGCTCGTCACCGCCATCCTCGGCGCGGTGAACGGCATCCTCGTCGCCTACGTCGGCCTCCAACCCTTCATCGCCACACTCGTGCTGATGCTCGCCGGGCGGGGTATCGCCAAGGTCATCACCGGAGGCCAGAACACGGCTGCGTCGAGCGATCCGTTCCGCTGGATCGCGAACGGCTTCGTCATCGGCATCCCCGTGGTGTTCATCCTCGCCGTGGCGATCGTCCTGGTCGTCGCGTGGGTGGTGCGCCGCAGCGCCCTCGGTCTCATGATCGAGGCGATCGGCATCAACCCGAAGGCGAGCCGGATGGCCGGAATCAAGCCGAAGGGTCTGCTGCTGACGACCTACGTGCTCAGCGGCATCCTCGCGGGCATCGCCGGGGTGATGTCGGTCGGCAGCGTCATGACGGTCGACATCTCCCGCACCGGTTACCAGCTCGAGCTGGACGCGATCCTCGCCGTCGTCATCGGCGGCGCCTCGCTCGCCGGTGGCAAGTTCTCGCTCAGCGGCGCCTTCGTCGGTGCTCTCCTGATCGCGACCCTCGACAAGACCGTGCTGTTCCTCGGCGTCTCGTCGTCGGCCACCCCGGCGTTCAAGGCGATCGTGATCGTCGCCATCTGCCTGCTGCAGTCCGAGCGGGTGCGCAGCTGGTTCCAACGTCGCAAGAAGGCGCAGACGCCCTCACCGCGAGTCGAGATCGTGAAGGAGGCTGCAGCATGAGCGTCATCGCCGCCGCACCAGTCCAGAGTGCCGGCCCGAGTTTCGTCGATCGGATCCGCCGACAGCTCACGTCGAATCCGTCGGTCGTCCCGACAATCGCCTCGGTGATCATCTTCGTCGGCATGATCGTCTACGGCGAGATCGCCTACGGGAAGATCGTGCAGGCGAGCACGCTGTCGAACCTGCTCATCAACAACGCGCACCTCATCGTGCTCGCGGTCGCTCTCACCTTCGTCATCCTCACGGGCGGCATCGACTTGTCGGTCGGCTCGGTCATCGCGGTCTCGTCGGTCGCGGGGGTCATGCTCTCGAACGCCGGGTGGAATCCGTTCGTCGTGATCGTGCTCATGATCGGCATCGGCGGGCTCTTCGGCCTCGTCTCCGGCGTGCTGATCCGGTACTTCAACGTGCAGCCGTTCATCGCGACTCTCGCCATGATGTTCCTCGGACGCGGCCTCGCCTCCCTGCTGAGCACCAAGCCGGAGCAGCTCCCGGCGGATTCGCCGATCCGCCTGATCGCCGAGAAGATCAAGATCATCGACGGACCGAAGGTGAACGACCTCGTCATCACCCCGGCAGTGATCATCGCGATCGTCGTCGTGCTCGTCGCCTTCTTCGTGCTGCACCGCACCCGCACAGGGCGCACCGTCTACGCGATCGGCGGATCCGAGAACTCCGCGCTGCTGATGGGTCTCCCCGTGGCGCGCACCAAGGTTCTCGTCTACGTGATCAGCGGATCGCTCGCCGGCCTCGCCGCCGTGCTCTACACCGCCCGGCTCGGCACCGCCCAGAACATCACCGGCATCGGCTGGGAGCTCGACGCGATCGCGGCGGCCGTGATCGGCGGAACCGTGCTGACCGGGGCCTATGGCTACGTGCTCGGCTCGGTCGTCGGAGCGCTGGTGCTCGGTCTCATGACCGTGCTCATCACGCGCGACGGCGGCATTCCGCCGGAGATGACGACCATCATCACCGGCGGCATCCTGCTCGTCTTCGTGCTGCTGCAGCGCGCGGTCACCCGAAAACGGGAGTAGCCCCGAGACGCGTGGTGTGACGCCGGGCCGGCCTCCGGCCCGGCGTCACACGTGGTCGCGCCAGGAGTGCTGCGGGTCGTAGCCGAGGATCCGGCGTGCGCGGTCGATCGACAGCAGCGTCTCGTTCGGGCCGACCTCTCGGCGCTTCGGCACGTCGGGGAAGACCTCGGCGAGAAGCTCGTCGTTAGGGCGTGACATCACGGTGTCGGCTGCCGCGATGATGAACCGGTCGAATCCCGGCGCTGCGACCTCGAGCGACCGCTGCACCGCCTGGGCGCCGTCGCGGGCGTCGATGTAGCCCCACAGGTTCCACTTGCGCCCGAGGGCGTCGGCGTCGAACGAGGGGAACTCGGCGTAGTCCTCGGGGACCATCACGTTCGAGAACCGCAACGCCGTGATCGACAGGTCGGGGTGCCAGCGCACGAGCTCGGTCGCGAGCTGCTCCTCGAGCGTCTTCACGAGCGAGTAGACGGATTCGGGGCGCGCGGGATAGTCCTCGTCGACCGGCACGTAGGGCGGCGGCACGTCGAACGGCAGCCCCAGCACCGTCTCGCTCGACGCGTACACGATGCGTCGGATGCCGAGGCGCACGGCCGCCCAGAACACGTTGAACGTGGCCGGCATGTTGTTGTGGAAGGTCGCGACGTCGGTGCGGATGCCGGGGGCCGGGATGGCCCCGAGGTGCACCACCGCGTCGATGCCGTCGTGCCTGTCGCCGACCGCCGTGAACGCGTCGACGACCTGCCCGTAGTCGGTCAGGTCGACCTGCACGAAGTCGGAGCCGCGGGTGCCGGTGAGGTCCATGCCGATGACGTCGTAGCCGTTCGCGCGGAGTTCGCGGGCGACGACGCGGCCGAGCTTGCCGGACGAGCCGGTGAGAGCGATGCGCATGTCACCAGAGTGGCACGGCGGCGGGCGGAGTGGACCGGGCGTCGTACACTCGTCGGCGTGAGTGACACGAGCAGCGGCCGCAGCCGATCCATCGGCGTCCGCGACGTCGCCGCCCGCGCCGGCGTGTCCCGGCAGACCGTGTCGAGGGTGCTGAACGACCACCCCGACGTCGCCACCGACACCAAGGAACGCGTGCTCGCCGCGATGGCCGAGCTCGGCTACCGCATGAACAACGCCGCCCGCGCGCTCGGCACCCGGCGCTCCCGGACGCTCGGTGTGCTGGCCTCGGATGCGCTGCAGTACGGGCCCTCGCGCAGCCTCGCCGCGCTGGAGGCTTCGGCCCGCGAGGCCGGGTACTGGGTGAGCGCGGCCTTCGCGGATGCGGCGGATGTCGCGGCTGTCGTCGCGGCGGTCGACCACCTCGTCGTGCAGGGGGTGGAGGGGATCGTCGTCGTCGCCCCGCACGCCCAGACGCTGGAGGCGCTCGCCGCGCTGCGCATCGACGTGCCGGTCGTGACACTGCACTCCGCCGGACTCGGCGCGACCGGGCTGTCGGTGGATCAGGCGGCGGGTGCACGGTTGGCGGTCGCCGCGCTCGCCGATGCCGGACACACCCGCATCGCGCATCTCGCGGGACCTGCGGACTGGCTCGAGGCGGAGTCGCGCGTCGAGGGTTTCGCCGCGGAACTCGCTGCTCGCGGCTTGACGCCGGGCCCCGTGATCGCGGGGGACTGGTCGGCCGGATCGGGGTACGCGGCGGTCGAGGCGGTTCGCGACTCCGGGGTCACGGCGGTGTTCGCGGCGAACGATCAGATGGCGCTCGGGCTGCTGAGCGCCCTGCACGAGGCGGGGCTCACGGTTCCGGGCGACGTCAGCGTGGTCGGGTTCGACGATGCCCCGGATGCCGCGTACTACTGGCCGCCGCTCACCACCGTGCGGCAGGACTTCGAGGAGCTCGCGCGTCGGGCGGTCGCCGCCGCGATCGGCGGAACCGCGACCGCGGCATCCGCTCTCGCCCCCGTGGCGCCGGTGCTGGTCTCCCGCGCCTCCGTCGCCCCGCCCCGCTGACCGCCGCCCGCTCCCCGTCCGTTTCCCGCCCGTTCCCCGCCCGTTCCCCGTCGCCGAGTGCACGGCCTGTTGTCGAGTGCACGGCTTGCTGGCGTGAACTTCCGGTGCGCTCGGCAGCTTCCCGTGCACTCGGCGAGAGGGGGCGGGGCAGGGGGCGAGCCTTGACGGGCCGAGCGCTCCCGTGACAGACTTCTGTGACCGGTCACAGTGGCCGGATGCGAACCCAGAGGCAGCTGTGAGCGACGACGCCCCCACCTTCGAACCCGACATCGAGCACGCGATCGCGGCCGTCCGCGCGGATGTCGCCCGTCTGCACGGCGAACTGGTCCGCTACGGACTGGTCGCCTGGACCGGCGGCAACATCTCGGGCCGCGTGCCCGGCGCCGACCTCTTCGTGATCAAGCCCAGCGGTGTGAGCTACGACGACCTCACGCCGGAGAACATGATCCTGTGCGACCTCGACGGGAACATCATCCCCGGCACGCCCGGCAGTGACCGCTCACCGTCGAGCGACACCGCAGCGCACGCGTACGTCTACCGGCACATGCCGACCGTCGGCGGGGTCGTGCACACGCACTCGACCTACGCCGTCGCGTGGGCGGCGCGGGGCGAGGAGATCCCCTGCGTCATCACCGCGATGGCCGACGAGTTCGGTGGGCCCGTCCCGATCGGCCCCTTCGCGATCATCGGCGACGACTCGATCGGCCGTGGCATCGTCGAGACGCTGAGCGGTCACCGCTCCCGGGCGGTGCTCATGCAGAACCACGGTCCGTTCACGATCGGCGCGGATGCGGAGGACGCCGTGAAGGCCGCCGTCATGGTCGAGGACGTCGCCCGCACGGTGCACCTCGCCCGCGAGGCCGGACCGCTCATCCCGATTCCGCAGGCCGCGATCGACAGCCTGTTCGACCGATATCAGAACGTCTACGGCCAGTCCGAGGACACCCGCCGATGAGTGCGCTCGACGACATCCGCGAGGGGCGTACGAGCCTCGGCATCGAGCTGGGCTCGACCCGCATCAAGGCCTGCCTGATCGGCTCCGACGCGACCGAGGTCCTCGCCACGGGCTCGTACTCGTGGGAGAACCGCCTCGAAGACGGCCGCTGGACCTATGCGATCGACGAGGTGTGGCGCGGCCTCCAGGCGGCGTACGCGGCTCTGGTCGACGATGCGCAGGAGCGCCACGGCATCCGTCCCGACACGTTCGGCGCCATCGGGGTCTCGGCGATGATGCACGGCTACCTGGCGTTCGACGCGTCCGGCGAGCTGCTCGTGCCGTTCCGCACCTGGCGCAACACCAGCACCGGCGCGGCCTCCGCCGAGCTGGGCGAGCTGTTCGGCGTGAACATCCCGCTGCGCTGGTCGATCGCGCACCTGCACCAGGCCGTGCTCGACGCCGAGCCGCATCTCGCCCGGATCGCGAGCGTGAACACCCTCGCCGGCTACGTGCACCACCGCCTCACCGGCGAGCGGGTGCTCGGGGTCGGCGACGCCTCGGGCATGTTCCCGATCGACGCCGCGACCGGTGACTACGACGAGCGGATGCTGCACGCCTACGACACGCTCGCCGGCGAGCGTCTGCCCGCACCGGCGGCTCAGCTCCTGCCGAGCGTGCTCCCCGCGGGGGCCGCGGCCGGCACCCTCACTGTCGACGGCGCGGCCCTCCTCGACCCGAGCGGCGCACTGCGCCCCGGCATCCCGCTGTGCCCACCCGAGGGTGATGCGGGAACGGGCATGGTCGCGACGAACTCCGTCGCCCCGCGCACCGGCAACGTGAGCGCGGGCACGAGCATCTTCGCGATGGTCGTGCTGGAGCATCCGCTGGCCGAGGTGCACCACGAGCTCGACCTCGTGACCACGCCGTCGGGCGACGCCGTGGCCATGGTGCACTGCAACAACGGCGCCAGCGAGCTCGCGGCCTGGGCGGGTCTGTTCACGCGCTTCGCCGAAGCCGCCGGTCAGCCGATCGACGACGATGCCGCGTTCGACGTCCTGTTCTGCGAGGCGCTCGAGGGCGAAGCGGATGCCGGTGGCCTCCTCGCCTACAACCACCTCGCCGGCGAGCCGATCGCCGGCCTGATCGAGGGGCGTCCGCTGTTCGTGCGCACCCCCGACAGCGCGCTCACGCTCGCGAACTTCATGCGCTCCCAGGTCTACGGCGTGTTCGGCACGCTCGCGCTCGGCATGCAGGTGCTCGCGGCGGAGGGTGTGCAGCTCGACCGGATGTTCGCGCACGGAGGCATGTTCCGCACGGTCGGGGTCGCCCAGCGCTTCCTCGCCGGTGCGCTCGATGCTCCGGTCGCCGTCGGTGAGCTCGCCGCCGAGGGTGGCGCGTGGGGCATCGCCGTGCTCGCCTCGTACCTCGCCCATGTCGAAGACCTCTCGCTGGCGGACTACCTCGACCAGCGGGTGTTCGCCACGGCATCCCTCAGCACCGCCGACCCCGACCCGACGGATGTCGCCGGGTTCTCCGCCTATCTCGACCGCTACCGAGCGGGCCTGGCCATCGAGGCCGCCGCCGTCGAATCCCTGTAAGGACCGTTCATGACCCGCACTCCGCTCACCACCTCCCTCGACGGCTACGAGGTCTGGTTCCTCACCGGCAGCCAGCACCTCTACGGTCCCGAGACGCTCGCGCAGGTCGCGGCGCAGTCGCAGGAGATCGCGCGACTGCTCGACGAGTCGCCCGAGGTTCCGGTCCGGATCGTCTGGAAGCCGGTGCTGACGGATGCCGCGGCCATCAAGCGCACCGCACTGGAGGCTAACGCCGACGACCGCGTGATCGGGCTCGTGGCGTGGATGCACACGTTCAGCCCGGCCAAGATGTGGATCGCCGGACTCGACGCGCTGCAGAAGCCGCTCGCGCACCTGCACACGCAGGCCAACGTCGAGCTGCCCTGGGCCGACATCGACTTCGACTTCATGAACCTGAACCAGGCGGCGCACGGCGACCGCGAGTTCGGGTACATCCAGACGCGCCTGGGTGTGCCGCGCAAGACCATCGTCGGGCATGCGTCCGACCCGCGTCTGCGCCGTGAGCTCGGCACCTGGCAGCGGGCGGCGGCCGGACTCGCGGCCTCCCGCGACCTGAAGCTCGCGCGCTTCGGCGACAACATGCGCTTCGTCGCGGTGACCGAGGGCGACAAGACCGAGGCCGAGCTGCGGTTCGGCGTGCAGGTGAACACGTGGGGCGTGAACGAGCTGGCAGAAGCTGTGGCCGCGGCATCCGCCTCCGACATCGACGCGCTCGTCGCCGAGTACGAAGAGCTGTACGAGGTCGTGCCCGAGCTGCGGAAGGGTGGCGAGCGGCACGAGTCGCTGCGTGACGGTGCGGCGATCGAGATCGGGCTGCGGTCGTTCCTCGAGGAGGGAGGCTTCGGCGCGTTCACGACCTCGTTCGAAGACCTCGGTGCGCTGAAGCAGCTGCCGGGCCTCGCGGTGCAGCGGCTGATGGCCGAGGGCTACGGCTTCGGTGCCGAGGGTGACTGGAAGACCGCCGTGCTCGTGCGCATCGCGAACGTGATGGGTGCGGGTCTGCCCGGCGGCGCGAGCCTGATGGAGGACTACACCTACGACATGACTCCGGGCGACGAGCTGATCCTCGGTGCGCACATGCTCGAGGTCTCCCCGTCGCTGACCTCCGCGAAGCCCACGCTCGAGATCCACCCGCTCGGCATCGGCGGCAAGGACGACCCGGTGCGCCTGGTCTTCACGGCCGATCCCGGCCCCGCCGTCGTGGTGGCGCTCAGCGACATGCGCGACCGGTTCCGCCTCACCGCGAACGTGGTCGAGAACGTGCCGCCGCGGGCCGCGCTGCCGAAGCTCCCCGTCGGACGGGCGGTCTGGAAGCCGCAGCCCGACTTCACCACCAGCGCCGCCGCCTGGCTCACCGCCGGTGCTGCCCACCACACGGTCATGTCGACCGCGGTCGGGATCGAGGCGTTCCGCGACTTCGCCGAGATGGCCGAGGTCGAGCTGCTCGTGATCGACGACACCACCACGCTGCCCGAGTTCCAGAAGCAGGTCCGCTGGAACCAGGCCTACTACCGGCTGGCTCAGGGCCTGTGACGACGATGCCGCGCTCCGGCCGTCAGCTGCGGATCGCCGCACACGGGTACGAGGCCGTGATCGCCAGCATCGGTGCGACGCTGCGGACGCTCACGTTCGAGGAGCGCGACCTCGTCGTGCCGTTCGATGCGGATGCCGTGCGCCCCGGATACCGCGGCGCGACGCTGGCCCCGTGGCCGAACCGCATCGTCGACGGACGCTACTCGTTCGGCGGAGAGCAGCACCAGCTGGCGCTCACCGAGCCGGAACGCGCGCATGCGCTGCACGGGCTGCTCGCCTGGGTCGAGTTCGAAGACCGTCTGGTGCTCGACGACCGGGTCGTGCTGGCCGCCGTGATCCTGCCGCAGACCGGGTACCCGTTCCGCGTCGAGGTCGAGGTCGAGTACCGTCTCGACGCCGAGGGGCTGCAGCAGACGGTGACCGCGCACAACGTCGGTGCGGATGCCGCGCCCTGGGGTGCCGGGCCGCACCCGTACCTCGTGGCCGGGCAAGGCTGCGTCGACGACTGGACCCTGCTGCTCCCGGCATCCGAGGTGCTCACGGTCACCCCCGATCGGCTGAGCCCGGTCGGGGTGGAGCCGGTGTCGCAGCATCCGGAGTGGGACTTCGGTTCGGCGCGCCCCATCGGCGACGTCTTCATCGACCACGCCTTCACCGGCCTCATCCGTGACGGCGGCCTGGCCGAGGTGCGGCTGACGGCTCCTGACGGTCACGGCGTCGGGATGGCGTGGGACGAGCGCTGCCCGTGGGTGCAGGTGCACACCGCCGACACTCCCGCCGTCGCGGACACTCACCGCATCGGCCTCGCGGTCGAGCCGATGACGTGCCCGCCCGACGCGTTCAACTCCGGCGTGGATCTCGTGACGCTGGATCCCGGCGCGACGCACGCGGCGTCGTGGCGGATCTTCGCGCTGTAGCGGGACCATTCGCACCGCCGCCGCAGGGCGCGGGGGCAGCATGGGGCACTAGCTACTTAAGCGCTTAGGTTACAGTGGACTCCTCACGAATCAGCGAGGAGGACTCCGCATGCGCACGACGTCGGATCTGGCAGGACGGTGGAGTTGGACGGTCGACGCCGAGGGGGACACCCCTGTCCCGGAAGAGGCCGCGCCGCTCGTCGGGAGGGCCGTCGACGCGCAGGTGCCCGGGGCGATCCATCTTGATCTGCGGAACGCAGACCTCATTCCCGACCCCTTCGTCGACCGGAACGAGGAGGCCGTGTCCTGGGTCGCTCGATGCGACTGGCGCCTGAGTCGCACCTTCCCCCGGTCGGGCGACGCGGAGCGGGTGGATCTCGTCCTCGACGGCGTGGACACCATCGCGTCGATCGCCGTCAACGGGCGAACCGTCGGACAGACGCGGAACATGCATCGTGCGTACCGGTTCGACGTGACGGCGGCGATCGAGGAGGAGAACAGCGTCGATGTCTGCTTCACCTCCGCATACACGTATGCCGAGCAGCAGGAACGTGCGCTCGGCGCGCGCCCCAGCGCCTATCCGCAGCCGTTCGCATTCATCCGGAAGATGGCCAGCAGCTTCGGCTGGGACTGGGGGCCGACCCTTCCCGGATGCGGGCTCTGGCGTGACGTCAGGATCGAGAGCTGGAGCACGGCGCGGATCGCCGCGGTCCGTCCGTTGGTCGACGTCTTCGAGCAGACCGGCATCCTCACCGCTCACATCGACCTCGAGCGAACGGCCTCCGGCGCGAGCCTCCCGCTGCATCTCGAGATAGAGATCGCGGGGCAGGCCGTTCATGCCGAGGTGCCGCCGGGTGAAGAGTCGGCGACCATCGTGGTCGCCGTTCCCGATGTGCAGCGGTGGCACCCGCGCGGACTCGGCGAACCCCATCTGTACTCGGTCGAGGTCTCACTCTGGTCGGAGCGCGAGCGGCTCGACGAACACCGCACGCGGGTCGGCTTCCGGACCGTCGTCGTCGATCGGACCCCCGATGCGCACGGCACGCCGTTCGTCGTCACGGTCAACGACCGCCCGATGTTCATCAAGGGCGTGAACTGGATTCCCGAGAGCGTCTTCCCCGGTGAGGATGTCGCCGACCGCGTCCGCACGCGCCTGGAGCAGGCGGCGGAGGCCAATGTGAACCTCGTCCGGGTGTGGGGCGGAGGCGTCTACGAGAGCGAGGCGTTCTACTCCGCGTGCGATGAGCTCGGCCTGCTCGTGTGGCAGGACTTCCTCTTCGCCTGCGCCGCCTATCCCGAGGAGGAGTCGATCAGGGCAGAGGTGCTGGCCGAAGCCCGCGAGAACATCGTGCGGCTCAGCTCTCACCCGAGCCTCGCCCTCTGGAACGGGAACAACGAGAACCTCTGGATGCGCCTGGACAAGGACTGGGCATCGCAGCCGGGTGGAGAGCTCACCTGGGGTGAGCGGTACTACCTGGAGTGGCTGCCGGACCTCGTCCGCGAGCTCGACCCGACCCGTCCCTACACGGAGGGGAGTCCCTGGTCGGGCAGCTGGGCTCATGATCCGAACGATCCGGATCACCAGACCTTCCATTCCTGGGATGCCTGGAACGAAGACGACTACTCGGTCTACCGTGACAGCTCTCCGCGCTTCGTCTCCGAGTTCGGTTGGCAGGGCGCAGCCGCCTGGCGGACGCTGCGCGATGCGGTCTCGGACCCCGAACTCCGTCTCGACTCCGAGAACGTCCGGCATCACCAGAAGGCCATCGACGGGCACGCGAAGCTCGCCCGCAATCTCGCCCGCCACCTCCCGCCGACGGACGACTTCGACCGGTGGCATCTGCAGACGCAGTGGATGCAGGTCGAGGCCGTCCGCACCGGCGTGCTGCACTGGCGCGCGAGTTGGCCGCGCACCTCGGGAACGATCGTGTGGCAGCTCAACGACCTGTGGCCGGTGACGTCCTGGTCGGCGATCGACAGCGCGGGCCGGTGCAAACCGCTCTACTTCGCCCTGCGCGACATGTACGCACCGCGCGTGCTGACGATCGAGCCGCGGGGCGACGCGCTCGAACTGTGCATCATCAACGACGACGACGAGGCGTGGCACTCCACGGTGCGACTCGCGCGGCGGCGTGCCGACGGGTTCGCTGCGGCGGAGCAGTCGTTCCCGCTCTCCGTGCCTCCGCGCTCGGTGGCCCGCATCGAGCTGCCGCCGATCATCGCTGAGCCGCGGGATCCGGGGAAAGAGTTCGTGGTCGCCACCGTCGACGACCAGCGAGCCCTCTGGCATTTCGCTCCACCGAGCGGCGCGCACGCTCACGCTCCGCTGGAAGTCGCCGTCGCCGTCGTCGCCGGCGGTATGGACATCAGCGTCCGCTCGCGTCTCCTCGCGCGCGACGTGCTCGTCCAGCCGGATCGCCTCCATCCTGACGCGACGGTCGATCGGGGCTTCGCCACCGTGCTCCCGGGGGAGACCGCGATCTTCCGCGTCCGCGCGCCGGAGCCGCTCGACCCCGACTCGGTGCGGGAGGCGTTCGTCGTCTCCTCGCTGCGGGATATCATCGATCCCGACTGACGGGAGCTGCATCGGTGATGACGAGCGCTGCGCGGGCCCGGCGGGTCACGATCGCCGATGTCGCGCGCGAGGCGCAGACATCGACAGCGAGCGTCTCCTATGCCCTCAACGGTCGTCCGGGGATCTCCGAGGCCACGCGGGAACGGGTGCTCGAAGTGGCTGCCCGACTCGGTTGGTCACCGGCGAGCGCCGCGCGTGCCCTGGCGGGTGCCGGTGCGGACACGATCGGTCTGGTGCTCACCAAGGATCCTCGCGATCTCTCCGTCGAGCCGTTCTACATGCAGTTCATCGCGGGAGTGGAGTCGGCTCTCACAGTGCGCTCCCGAGGGCTGCTGCTCGAGGTCGCCGCTGATGCGGACGCCGAGGTCGAGGCGATTCGGCGTTGGCGCCGGTCACGGCGTGTGGACGGCGTCCTCCTCACCGATCTGAGACCCGACGATCAGCGGATAGCCGTCGTGAGGGAAGCCGGTGTCCCCGCGGTCGCGGTGGGCGATCCGAGCGCTGCGGTCGGCCTGACGACCGTGTGGACGGACGACGCCGCCGCGACGAGACAGGCCGTCGAGCATCTCGCTGCTCTCGGGCATCGTCGCATCACCCGGGTCGCGGCGCCCCGACGGTATGCGTACACGGCCATCCGCGATGACGCGTTCGACCAGGCCGCCCGTGCGTGCGGCCTCGACCATGACATCGTCCGCAGTGATCTCTCGGAGGATGCCGGTGCGGTCGCCACGCGCGCCGTGCTCTCGTCGCCGCGCCCGCCGACGGGGTTGATCTTCGACAACGACATCATGGCCGTAGCCGCCCTGACCACGGCGCATCAGCGGGGACTGTCCGTTCCCGGCGATGTGTCGATCATCGCGTGGGACGACTCGCTGCTCTGCCGACTCGTGACGCCGGGGTTGACGGCGCTCAGCCACGATGTGGTCGCCCTCGGCGCAGAGGCCGCCCGACGCCTGCTCGACGTCATCGACGGTGCGGAGCCGGCCGTCTACCAGGAGGCGACACCGATGCTGCAGATCAGGGCCTCGACCGGTCCTGCGCCGACCGAGGCCTGATCCGTCGACGGCGGTCTACCAGCGAAGAGCGGGGTCCCACCGCAGCTGCACGCCTCCGCGCTCGAGGTCGCGCTGGAAGTCGTCCAGGTGCCGGGCATCCGCGCGCACCGTCGACGGCTCGACACCGTGGTCGAGACAGTACGAGGCGAGGGCCCCCACGGCCTCGCCGATGGACCATTCGACGGGCTGCAGCCGGTAGCTGCCGTTCGAGATGTGCGTCGTGCCGATGTTCTTGGCTGCGGGGAGGAGATTGCGCACGCGCTGCGGCAGAAGGGCGCCGAGCGGGATCTCGAACGGCTCCGGGAGCCCGCCGCCACCGGCGCTGCCACCGGTCGTGGCGTGCCGGTCGATCCAGTAGTAGTGGCCGACCCCCACGGTGTCGGGATAGCGCTCGGCGCCCCTTCCGTCGCGGAGATCGCGGTCGAAGTCCTGCTCGAGGATCGTCCGTTCAGCCCGGATACGACGGGATTCGCGGAAGTAGGGCATCATCGCGAACCCGTCGGGCGTCCCCGTGACCTGTGGTGCGAGGCGGAGCCCCGGCCAGCCGACACCGCCATCGGGTCGAGGAGCCTCCGTCTGCAGCCAGTAGAGCAGCGACCGACTCAACGCCTTGGAACGATCCCAGTGGACGGCGGCGTCGTCGACGCCGAAGAGCGGGCCCCCGACGTAGTCGTTCATCGGCCAGTTCACGATGACGATGTCGCTCTCGTAGGCGCCGTCCTCGAACTGGCGCCGTGCGGCGATGCGGCGGTAGTTCCACAGTTCCGGGGCGCCGTCCATGTTGCGGTGGTCGACGTCGATGGCGAAGGGGTCATCGTCGTCGTTCACCCGCAGTGTGTACTCGCGGGCGATGGAGCCGTCGTGCGCGGCGCGTCGGAATCCGAGCATCTTCTCGCCGTCGAGCTGCGGCGGCCGCCACTCGCGGAAGGTGTCGTAGTCGTCGGGGCGATCGATCGTGTGATCCTGACCGGCGAGGTGTTCGACCGCGAAGCACCAGGTGACGCTCTGCATGTCGAGCGGGTCACCGGCCTCCGGCGCACTGGGCTCCCCGGTCTCGCCTCGAGCCTCGCGGCCGGTGACGTATTCCACTCCGCCGAGCTCCAGGAGATCACCGAGCTCGGTCGCATCCAGCACGAACGGCGCGGACAGCTCGCGCGAGACGCCCTCGCGGTCGCGCACGGTCACCGCGGCGATGCGGTCACCGTCGGTGTGGACGGCGACAGGCGTGGTCTCGAGCATCAGAGCGAGTCGGCCGGAGGCCTCGTACGGCCGGAGGAGGTCGTGGATCACCGCGAGGATGACCTTCGGCTCGACGCTGAGCGGGCTCACCCAGGCCGCGCCCGGGTTGAGATGCCGGTCGGCTCTCGCGGCGGCGGTGAGCGGGTAGTACGTCCGGTAGTGATCCCGGACGAGGTCGCGGAACTGGGCGTAGCTGCGGTTACGACCCGTCGCCTCGATGCGTCGGTGCTCGTCGCTGGGTACGAGCTGACTCGTCAGCTGGCCCCCCAGCCAGGGGGTCTGCTCGGTCATGATGACCGATCTGCCGCGGCGCAGAGCGGCGAGGGCGGCGGAGACGCCGCCGACGCCACCGCCGATGATGAGAAGGTCGGCCTGCTGTCGTGTCACGGAAGAACACCTTTCTTTCCCGAGAACTCTAGGTAATTTTCTCGAACATGTCCAAGTAAAATCTCTAGAGGAGACGGGTTCGCCATAGAATTCCAGAACGCTGACTGAGTGAAGGGGTGCCCATGCGCGCGAAGGAGCGTCGACCATCGCTTGCCGAGGTGGCGGGTGAGGCGGGGGTCTCGATCTCCACCGTCTCGAAGGTCGTGAACGGGGCGCCCGACGTCGCTGCCGACACTCGCGTGCGGGTGGAGTCGGTGCTCCGCGACAAGCAGTACCTGTCGCCGAAGCAGCGCTCGCGGAGTGATCTGGCGACGGTGGTGGTCGTGCTCGCGAGTTCGAGCATGTCGTCCCCGCTGACGGTCGAGATCCTGCGCGGCACCATGCGTGCGGCGCACGAGGCCGGGCTCGAGCTCGTGCTGCTCGACCTTCCGGATGGGGCGCCCGCCGCCGGCTGGATCGAGCGGACCAAGCGCAACGGTCCGACCGCGGTCATCGCGCTGAAGTCGCGGTTGAGGACGCAGGAGCGGGCGAAGCTCGCGAAGAACGGCGTCCCCCTCGTCGAGGTCGACACCTACCAGCTGCCGGACAACGACTCGTACTCCGTGGGCGCCACGAACTTCGCAGGGGGGATGGCAGCGACGCAGCATCTGCTCTCGCTCGGGCATCGGCGCATCGGGTTCCTCGGCGGAGTCTCCGACACGCAGGCGTCGATCGCTCGCAAGCACGGACATCTCGCCGCTCTCGCCTCGGCCGGGATCGAACCCGGGGACGACATTATCGAAGAGGGCGACTTCACCTACGAATCCGGATTGCAGGCGGGGGAGGCCCTGCTGGGCCGAGCGGACCGGGTGACGGCGATCTTCGCGGCGAGCGACGCGCAGGCGGCCGGGGTTCTGGAGGCCGCGCGACGCGCCGGCGTGTCCGTCCCGGACGAGCTCAGCGTCATCGGTTTCGACGACCAGCTCGTCGCGCGGATGACGGCCCCGCAGCTGACGACCATCCGGCAGCCGTCCGAGGCGATGGGCTCCTACGCGGTGGAGGTCGCCCACAAGCTGCTGCTCGGCTCGGCGCCGCCGGCCTTCCACACCGACCTCGCGACGGAACTCGTCGTGCGAGGGTCGACAGCCCCGCCGCAAGCTTCCGAAAATATTGCTTGATATTCTCGATAGTTCTGGTACTTTTTCTTTCAGCGCGCTACGAGGCGCGTTATGAGTCCGAAGGAGTACTTCATGCGAGCTACCCGATCCCGAGGGGCTGCCATCGCGCTCACCGGAATTCTGGCGGTGTCCCTCAGCGCCTGCGCCGGTACCGACAGCGGCGCCTCAGGTCCCGTCGACCTGACGATGGCGCTCTGGTCCTCCAACGAAGGTCACCTGGCACTGCTGCAGGAGATCGGCGACGCCTACGTCGAAGAACACGGTGACGAGGTCGCGTCGATCACTTTCGAACCCGTCACGAACCCGGACTACATCGCCGGGCTGACGACGCAGATCGCCGGCGGCGACGTTCCCGACCTCGCCTGGATCCCGGAGGCGAGCGGCCCCGAGTTCGTCGATTCCGGGATCCTGCACGACGTGCGCGAGACCCTGGAGAACGCCGACGGCTACGACCTCGACGACATCCTCCCGGCCGCGCTCGCGCCGTGGCAGGACGACGACGGCGGCGTCTACGCGTATCCGTTCTCGAACTCGCCCTTCGCGCTCTACGTCAACGACGACCTCGTCGCCGCGGCGGGTCAGCCGGACGTCGAGTCCCTCGTGGGCACCCCCGACTACACGTGGCAGACGGTCGCGGACATCGCCGCGGCGGTGAACAGCGAGACGGGAGCGACAGGGCTGAACGTGCCCACGTTCAACCCGACGAACTGGAGTGCCGTGACCATGCTCGGGAACGCATGGGGCGCCGCGCCGTGGTCCGAAGACGGTACGACCTGCGAGTTCGCCTCTCCCGAGATGATCGAGTACCTCACGTGGTACCAGGACCAGATCGACAGGGGAGCGATCCCTGCCGTCTCCGGCAACGCGGCGCCCGCTGCATTTGCGAGCGGTGACGTCGCCTTCAGCGTCGCTCAGCTCAGCCAGTCGGGGAGCCTCGACGACAGCTTCGAGTGGTCGTTCCTCCCGCTGCCCGCGGGACCGGAGGGGTACCACCCGATCGTCGGCCAGGCGGGCGTGAGCGTCCTCGAGCGCAGTGAGAACCAGGATCAGGCGGCAGGCTTCCTCGCCTACCTGACCAACCCCACGAACGCCGAGCTCCTCGCGCAGTTCTTCCCGCCGCCCCGTGAGTCCCTGCTCAACGTGGAGACGCTCTCGCAGGCAGCGCCGAAGCTCTCGCCCGAAGAGATCCAGTCGGCGATCATCGACGTGGTCCCCGACGCCTCGGTCAAGCCGCAGCACCCGGTGCTCTCCCAGTTCTCCGACAAGGTCCGTGCGGGTCTCGACCCGGTGTGGTCGGGCGGCGACGTCGAGACCGCGGTCACCGGCATCTGCGAGCAGATCTCGCCGACGCTCAAGGGCTGACCGCGTGACCGCACGCACCGTCGCGGCGAACGATCGAAGAGCCCTGCCGAGCCGGCGTCCCCGTCCTGACGGGGATCGCTGGCTCGGCGTGGCCTTCGTCGCGCCCCAGGTCCTCGGCGTCATCGTCCTCGGTGTCGTCCCCTTCCTCTTCGTCATCTGGTACAGCTTCAACGAATGGCGTCCGCTCACCGGCGGCATGGAGTTCATCGGGCTCGACAACTACTCGCGTCTCTTCGCGGACCCGACCTTCTCCGCCTCTGTCGTCGCGAGCCTGCTGTTCAGTGCCGGCGTCCTCATCCTGAACCTCGTGATCGCCATCAGCCTCGCCGTGCTCCTCAATCGGCGGATGAAGGGCATCACCGGATTCCGCACGATCTTCTTCTCGCCCGTCGTGGTGTCGGTCGTCGCCTGGTCGGTGACCTGGGGGTTCCTCCTCGCCCCGGATGGCGGCATCAACGGAGCGCTGCGGATGCTCGGGATCGACGGCCCCAATTGGCTGGCAGATCCCTCCACTTCCCTGATCTCGCTCGTCGTGGTGCAGGTCTTCAAGGGCGTCGGCATGAACATGGTGCTCTTCCTCGCCGCGCTGCAGAGCGTGCCCGAGGAGATCCGGGAGGCCGCCCAGCTCGACGGTGCGACGCCGTGGCGGTCGTTCTGGGCCATCACCGTGCCGATGATCGCTCCGACGATCCTGCTCACCGGCATCCTCACCACGATCGGCTCACTCGAAGTCTTCGCACCCGTGCAGCTGCTCACCGGAGGTGGTCCGGGGGATTCGACCAACGTCCTGCCGTTCCTCCTCTACCGCACCGCTTTCGTCAGCCAGCAGTTCGGCTATGCCAGCGCGATCGGTGTCGTGCTGTTCGCCATCATCCTGGCCCTGACGATGCTGCAGTGGACCACGCGACGCAAGTGGGTGCACGATGAGGTCTGAGACGTCGAAGGCGGCCCGCAGCCGCTCCAGGATCAACACCGTCGTGCTCTACGTCCTGCTCGTCGTGGTGTCGGTGCCGTTCCTGTATCCGACCCTGTGGATGTTCTTCTCGTCCTTCAAGCCCGCGAACGAGATCTTCCTCCAGCCGCCGACGCTGCTGCCCAGGGAGTGGACCCTCGACGGCTTCGTGCAGGTGTTCACCGCCCAGCCGTTCCTGCAGCAGTACGGGAACTCGATGTACATCGCGGCGATCGTCACCGTGTCGTCGATCCTGCTCTCGGCGATGGCCGGCTACGCCTTCGCGCGGATCCGGTTCCCGCTGCGCAACGCGGCCTTCACCCTGCTGCTCGCGGCGATGATGGTGCCGACCGAGGTGACGATCATCCCGATCTTCACGGCGGTGAACGCCATGGGGCTCAACGACACCCACTGGCCGCTCATCATCCTCCCGATCTTCGGGCCGACCGCGGTCGTCTCCGTGTTCATCTTCCGGCAGCACTTCCTCAGCTTCCCCAAGGACTACGAGGAAGCGGCCCGGCTGGACGGCGTCACACGGGCCGGGGTGTTCTTCCGCATCGCCCTCCCGTTGGCGACGCCGGCGATCGCGGCCGTCGGGATCATGGCGTTCCTGCGCTCGTTCAACATGTACTTCGAGGCGCTCATCTTCCTGCGCACACCCGAGAAGTTCACCCTCGGACTCGCGATCACCCGCTATCAGGACTTCTACGGCGAGCAGATGTGGAACACGCAGCTCGGCGCAGCGTCTCTCACGGTCGTCCCGATCCTCGTGGTGTTCCTCATCGCGCAGAAGCAGTTCGTTCAGGGCCTCGCCCAGACGGGGCTCAAGGGATGAGCTGACTTCCCCCACAGCGACGACCCGGACCGGGCGTCGTCGCCACTCACCATGCCCCGGTCAGAGACGAAGGAGTCGAGATGATGCATGAGGATGAGACCCGCCCGCAGATGCTGCCGGCGCTCAGCCGAAGAAACTTCCTGGTCGGTGCGAGCGCCGCCGCGGCGCTGCTCGCCATAGGGAACGCGGGGGCGTCGCCTGCGCTGGCGACATCGGCCGGCACGGTGTTGCCGCTCGTCGCGCCGCTCCCCGCCGGGCAGCCGGTGCGCTCCCAGTTCGCCCCGAACGAGCAGGTGCTGGCCGCCTACCTGATGATCGTCGCACCGCTCGCCAACAGTGTCCGGGACGTCGCGCCGAACTACGGATGGATGGAGGACGGCTGGTGGCGCACTCCGAACCAGCCCTACAACACCCGCATCATGGAGCATGTCGCGACGCTCTCGTGGTTCTACGCCAACGACCGCCCGTGGAACCCGTACTACCGTGACCCCGCTCTCCTCGGACGGCTCGACGCGGCGCTCAGCCACTACCTCTCGCTGCAGCACGCCGACGGCTCGTACCCGGAGTACTCCCCGACCGAGCATCACCTGTCGCCGACCGGATTCGGAACCGTGGCGCTCGCCGCGGTCCTCCGAGACCTCCGCGCCGCGGGCGAGCTCCACGACCGCCGTCTGCAGATCCGTGACGCCATCCGCAAGAGCTCGGCCTGGCTCGTGGACACCTCGCGTCCGCATTGGAATCGACCGGTGCAGTTCGCCAATCAGGTGGTCGCCGGCCTCTCCGGAGTGGTCGAGGCGGCGCACATCCTCGGCGAGCCCGCGGTGAGCGCCTCCGTTCCGAACCGGCTGCAGATCATCCTGAAGGACGGCCAGGCTCCGGCCGGGTTCTTCCACGAACCCGTCGCGCCGGATGCCGGATACAACTTCGACGTGATGCTGCCCGATCTCGGCGCCCTCTACAAGAGGCTGCCTGACCCGTCGATCATCCAGCTGGCGGAGCGGTTCGCCGCGTGGTGGGGGTACGTCGTCGTCATGGAACCCGGGCGGAACGAAGGCTTCATCCTCTCCGGGACGAGTGCGCGCAACATCGTCGCGACGTTCGTCACCACCCCCGTGGACGATCTGGATCGCAGCGCCCTCGCGCGGACGCTGCTGCCGCACGTGCCCGCGCTGCGTGCCTTCTACGCGAGCGCGGAGGAGAAGACGCAGGCGCGAAACGCGTGGAGCTCCTCGTCGGCACCCGTGGCCCCGAGACAGAAGCAGGATTCGTCGCCACGGCTGCACATGCATGTCCCGCAGGCGCCGATCGGGGTGCCCGCGGCGCAGCGCGATGCCCAGGTCGCCGCGCTGCGGTATCGGGCCGAGAGCACATTCACCGAGCTGCGCAAGGGCACCCTCGATCAGCAGTATGTGTTCGTCCGCCGCCCCGGCTACTACACCGCCGGCCTCTACGGCGTGCGGCAGAACTCGCTCCAGCGGATGGGGACGAACGCGTTCTGGCACCCCGTCGCGGGGATGCTCGCCCTCACCGTGAACAGCACGGGTCCGGATGACTGGACGACCGTCGCGGACACGGTCGGGACGGCTTCATCGCGGGGTCCGGTGACGGCGACGCATCATGCCGGCTCCAGCGCATCGGGCACTGTGATCCCGGCGGATGCCCTGACCGGATACACGGGTACCTTCACCACCAGGTACGTGACCGCGGACGGCGCCGTCACCACGGATGTGACCCATCGCCCGGATGGGATCAGGCGTGCGCTGATGACGCCGGGAGCGTCACGCGAGCGCATCCCGCTCATCATCGGCACCGACGATCAGGTGGTCTTCGCCAACGGCACGCCGGCGCCGTACGGACAGGAGACCATCACGGTCACCCGAGGGATCACGGTCACTCGAGGCGGCATGAGGTTCATCATCGACTGGGGTGTGGACCGCGAAGCGAAGTACGCGCCCATGGATCGGTCTTACCTCGGGAACCGAACGCACCGGATCCTCACGATCAGCTTCGCGAACTCGCTCGCCGTCGACTTGAAGGTCGTGCCGGCGGTCTGATCCCCGGGTCCCCGTCGGCGCCGGCGGTTCCGCGGCGCCGACGCGGGCCGGCGGCGTCGCCCCGTCCGGCTCAGGACCGCACGAGCCGCGCGATCGCGTCCGACGCTTCCTTGATCTTCGCGTCGGCGTCGTCGCCGCCCATGCGAGCGGCGTCCACGACGCAGTGCTTGAGGTGGTCGTCGAGAAGGCCGACGGCCACCGCCTGCAGTGCGCTCGTGAGCGCGCTGATCTGGGTGAGGATGTCGATGCAGTACTTCTCGTCGTCGACCATCTTCGTGATCCCGCGGGCCTGGCCCTCGATGCGGCGCATCCGGTTCAGGTACTTGGTCTTGTCGGTGATGTAGCCGTGGGCGTGTTCGTCAGCCGTCGCTTCGGGGGTCATCTCTGCTTCCTTCGTCGCATGATCGGGTTTCAGCGGCCGAGGACGGCGCGCGTGCTCGCTTCGGGGGTGATGTCGATGCGTCGCAGCAGCTGGGCGTTCAGCGCCACGACGACGGTCGACAGGGACATCAGGATAGCCCCGACCGACATGGGCAGGACGAATCCGATGGGCGCCAGCACGCCGGCGGCGAGCGGAACCGAGAGCAGGTTGTAGCCGGCCGCCCACCACAAGTTCTGCTTCATCTTGCGGTACGCGGCGCGGGACAGCTCGATCACGGAGACCACCGACCGCGGGTCGGAGCTCGCGAGGATCACGCCGGCCGAGGCGATGGCGACATCCGTCCCCGCGCCGATCGCGATGCCCACGTCGGCCTGGGCGAGGGCGGGAGCGTCGTTGACGCCGTCACCGACCATCGCGACCTTCTTGCCCTCGGCCTGCAGCTCGGCGACCTTCCTCGACTTGTCTTCGGGGCGCACGCCGGCGAACACCCGGTCGATGCCGAGCTCGGCGGCGACCGACTCGGCGACGGCCTGGGCATCGCCGGTGATCATGACGACCTCGACGCCGAGCCGGTGCAGGGCATCCACGGCCTGCTGCGATTCCGGCCGCACCTCGTCGGCGAGCTTCAGCCCGCCCACGACCTGTCCGTCGACCACGACGTGCAGGATGATGGCGCCCTCGTCCCGCCACTCGTCGGCGGCCGGGATCTCGTGCCCGCCGACCTCGTCGAGGAGCTTCGGGCCGCCGACGCGGACCTCGCGGCCGTCGACCGACGCCGTCACGCCGACCGCGGGCGACGAGGTGAAGCCCGATGCCTTCGCGAGAGTCCTGCCCTTCTCCTGGGCAGCCCGCACGATGGCGCGGGCGAGAGGATGCTCGCTGTCGGCCTCGGCGGATGCGGCGAGGAGCAGCAGCCGGTCGGCGTCGATGTCGCCGGTCGGCTCGACGGCCGTCACCGTGGGTGCTCCCTTGGTGAGCGTGCCGGTCTTGTCGAAGAGCACGGCATCGACCGTGCGCATGCTCTCCAGCGCGAGGCGGTCCTTGATGAGGACGCCTCCGCGGGCCGCGCGCTCGGTCGCGATCGACACGACCAGCGGGATCGCGAGGCCCAGTGCGTGCGGGCAGGCGATGACGAGGACGGTGATGCTGCGCACCACGGCGGCATCCGGGTTCCCGACCAGGGTCCAGATGACGGCGGTGAGTGCGGCGGAGAGCAGGGCGAACCAGAACAGCAGCGCGGCCGCGCGGTCGGCGATGCGCTGGGCGCGCGAGGAGGAGTTCTGCGCCTCGGTGACGAGTCGCTGGATGCCGGCCAGGGCGGTCTCGTCGCCGGTGGCCGTGATCTCGACGCGCAGACCGGAGTCGGTGGCGACGGTGCCCGCGGTGACGGTGTCGCCCGAGGTGCGGGTGACCGGTCGGGACTCGCCGGTGACCATGGACTCGTCCATGGCCGCGGTGCCGTCGATGATGCGGCCGTCGGCCGGGATGCTTCCGCCGGGACGGACGACCACGACATCGCCGACGACGAGATCGGCAGGCGAGACGGTGACGACCGTGTCGCCCTCGACGCGCTCGGCCTCATCCGGCAGCAGGGCGGCGAGCGAGTCGAGTGCCGACGTGGTCTGCGCGAGCGACCGCATCTCGATCCAGTGGCCGAGCAGCATGATGACGATGAGGAGTGCGAGCTCCCACCAGAACTCGAGCTCGTGATGGAGGAGCCCCAGTGTCGCGCCCCACGAGGCGAGGAATGCCACCGTGATGGCGAGGCCGATGAGGAGCATCATGCCCGGCTTGCGCGACTTGAGCTCGCTGACGGCGCCGGTGAGGAAGGGCCAGCCGCCCCAGACGTACATGACCGTGCCCAGCACCGGCGCGATGAACCGCGCCCACCCGGGGACCTCGTAGCCGAAGATCATCGCGAACATCGGCGAGAATGCCACCACGGGAACCGCGATGACCAGGTTGATCCAGAACAGGCGACGGAACTGACCGACATGGTCGCCGTGAACTGCGTGCCCGCCGTGACCTGAGTGACCCCCATGACCGCCGTCGTTCTCGTGCGCAGGCTCCGGGGCATCCATCGAGTGCGCGGGCGAGTGGTGGTGCGCATGCGGATCGGTCATGGGGTCATCCTCTCTCAGGCCATGTTGGCGGCGTACTTGGCGGGGTCGGAGTCGAAGGCCGGCCCGCATCCGGCGCAGCAGAAGTGGTACCGCTCGCCCTCGTGATCGCGGAAGAGGCCCGCCGCCTCTGCGGCCTTCTTGCTGACCGGGTTGCCGACCATGACCGGGCAGGTCGTCAGATCGTCACTCGCACCGCCGGCCAGCAGGTTCGCGCGTCCGTTTCCTGCTGCGGCGGGGTTCACTGCGGTGGTGCTGCAACAGCTGGCGGGTGCCTCGGTGTCGTTCGTCATGCGGGTGATTCCTCTCTCATTCTTCGGTGGGGGTCGGTGGTGGCGGAAGGTGCGTCAGGGCTTGGCGATGCTCTTGAACCCGCGCAGGCGCAGGCTGTTGCCGACGACGAAGACGCTGGACAGCGCCATGGCCGCGCCGGCGAGCATGGGATTCAGCATCCCGAGCGCCGCGACGGGGATCGCCGCGACGTTGTAGGCGAAGGCCCAGAACAGGTTGGTCTTGATGGTTCCGAGGGTCTTGCGCGACAGTCGGATCGCATCGACGGCGCTGCGCAGGTCGCCCCGCACCAGGGTGATGTCGGATGCTTCGATCGCGACGTCCGCGCCCGTGCCCATCGCGAGGCCGAGGTCGGCCTGAGCGAGGGCGGGGGCGTCGTTGACGCCGTCGCCGATCATCGCGACCGTCTTCCCTTCGCGCTGCAGCCGGGTGACGACGTCGACCTTGTCCTTCGGGAGGACCTCGGCGATCACCTCTTCGATGCCCACCTCGGCGGCGATCTGGCGGGCGACCGCCTCGTTGTCGCCGGTGAGCAGGATGGGGGTCAAGCCGATCGCCTTGAACTGGGCGATCGCCTCGGCGCTGCTGGGCTTGACGGTGTCGGCCACCACGAGGATGCCTCGTGCCTGCCCGTCCCAGCCGACCGCGACGACGGTCTTGCCCTCGCCCTCGGCGCGCGCCTTCGTCGAGGCGAGCTCGCGGCTGAGCTTCTGCGACCACTCGGCGAGGAGCGAGTCACGGCCCACCAGCACGGCATGACCGTCGACGACGCCCTGCACGCCCTTGCCCTCGATGTTCGCGAAGTCCTCGGGTGTCGGCAGCGCGCCGACCTCCTGCGTCGCGCCCTTGGCGATGGCCTGCGCGATGGGGTGCTCGGAGGCATCCTCCAGTGCACCGGCGATCCGGAGCAGCTCCGCGCGATCGGTGCCGTCCTCGACGAACACGTCGACGAGGGTCATCCTGCCGGTCGTGACCGTTCCGGTCTTGTCCAGCACGACGGTGTCGATCTTGCGGGTGGATTCCAGAACCTCCGGGCCCTTGATGAGCACGCCCATCTGCGCGCCGCGTCCGGTGCCGACCAGCAGCGCGGTGGGGGTGGCGAGACCGAGCGCGCACGGGCAGGCGATCACGAGCACGGCGACGGCCGCCGTGAATGCCGCGGTCACCGGGAATCCGGCGCCGAGCCAGCCGCCGAGCGCCACGACCGCGATCACGATCACGATGGGCACGAACACGCCGGAGATGCGGTCGGCGAGCCGCTGCACCTCGGCCTTCCCGGTCTGCGCGTCTTCGACGAGCTGCGCCATCTGCGCCAACTGCGTGTCCGAGCCGATGCGGGTCGCCCGCACCACGAGCCGACCGCCGACGTTCGTCGTGGCGCCGGTGACGGAGTCGCCCTCGGCGACCTCGACCGGCACGGCCTCGCCCGTGAGCATGGATGCATCCACGGCCGAAGTGCCGGAGACGACGATGCCGTCGGTGGCGATCTTCTCGCCCGGTCGCACGATGAACTCGTCGCCCACCTGCAGGTCTTCGACGGGGATCTTCGTCTCGACGCCGCCGCGCAGGACGGCCACTTCCTTCGCGCCGAGTTCGAGGAGAGCCCGCAGGGCGGCACCCGCCTGCTTCTTGGAGCGCTTCTCGAAGTAGCGCCCGGCGAGGATGAACATCGTCACCCCGGCACCCACCTCGAGGTAGATGTTGGCCGCGCCGTCGGAGGGAGCCAGCGCGAACTCGAAGGGGTGCGTCATGCCCGGCGTGCCCGCGGTTCCGAAGAACAGCGCATACAGCGACCACAGGAACGCGGCCGAGGTGCCCATCGAGATGAGCGTGTCCATCGTCGCGGCGCCGTGGCGGAGGTTCGTCCACGCGGCCTTGTGGAACGGCCACGCCGCCCAGATGATCACGGGAGCAGCCAGGGCGAGAGAGGCCCACTGCCAGTACATGAACTGCAGCGCGGGGATCATCGCCATCGCGATCACGGGCACCGTCAGCACGACGGAGCCGATCAGGCGGTTGCGCAGCGAGCGCAGCTCCGGATCCTCGCCCTCGGCGTCACCGGTCGCTCCGGCGTCTGCGCGCTTGCCCTTCGGTGCCGGCAGTGCGGCCGAGTAGCCGGTCTTCTCGACCTCGGCGATGAGTAGTGCCGGGTCGTAGCCGTCGGGAACCGTGACCTTCGCCTTCTCGGTCGCATAGTTCACGGTCGCCACGACGCCCTCGAGCTTGTTGAGCTTCTTCTCGATCCGCATCGCGCAGGAGGCGCAGGTCATCCCGCCGATCTCCAACTCGACGCCGGACCCCACGCTCGAGGGTGCTGATGTGCTCATGTCCTTCTCTTTCTGCGGTGACTGTTGCTCGGGGCCGCGGCGGATGGCCGGCGGCCGGGCGTCGTGCGAGGCTCAGTGGCCGTCGTCGTGCGCGTCGTCGTCGGATGCCGGTGCGTCGCCTGCGGGGGCGGCGGCATCGAGCACGAACTCGGCGGTGTGCACCGTGCCGTCGACCTGGAAGTCCAGGTACAGCAGGTAGCGACCCGCTGTCGGAGCCTCGGCGGCGAACGCGATCTCGGGTCCGGATGTCTCGCCGGCTTCGGGCTCGTCACCCGCGGCATGCACGTGCAAGTAGGCGAGGTCGCCCTCGCGCAGCGCGACGAGGTGGCCGAAGGCGCCGAGATACGGTTCGAGGCCGGTCACGGGAGTGCCGTCCTTCGTGAGGGTGAAGGTCAGGTCGCTCGCCGATCCGGCTTCGAGTGCCCCGTCGAGCGACACGGTGAAACCGTCGACCTCGGCGACCTGCGTCGGCTCGGGTGTGACGGGCGTGAACTCGCCGGCGACCTGCACGGTCTGCGTGAGGGTGAGCGAGGGGGCGTCCGCGCCGGCCGGCGTGAAGTCGGCGAAGACGCGGTAGGTGCCGGCGGCGTCCCATTCCCACGGCAGCGACCACGTGCCCGTGGCCTCGTCCAGCGTGGGGTGCACGTGACGGAACTGGCTTCCGTCGGAACGCACCACGATCAGGTGCAGGTCCTTGTCGTGCGCGGTCGTGTACTCCGTGACCGGGGTGCCGTGCGCGTCGCGGATCTGGAAGCTCAGCTCGCCGGGCTCGTCCGCCCCCGCCGGTGCCTCGACCGGAGACAGTGCGTATCCTTCGAGGCTCAGCGAGAGTCCCTTGAGGGTGTCCGCTGCTGCGCTCGCCGCATCCTCCGTGGGCGCGGCTGCGCCGTGTGCTCCGTGCTCTTCCATCTCCGTACCTTTCGTCCACTCAGTGACAACGCTCGGGGGGATGACGACCTGGGCGAGGCCGAATGCCGCGCCGAACGCCACCACCACCCCCGCCCCGTACAGGGCGAGCCGCGCCCCGGCGTTCATGCCTTCCGCACCGCCGAGTACCCGGCCTCGGCGACGGCGGCCAGGATCTGCGCGTCATCGACGGAGTCGGAGCCGGTGACGAGGAGCACGCCCGTCTGCGCACTCACCTGGATGTCTTCGACGCCCGGGACCTCGGCGACCTCTTCGCGGACCGACATCTCGCAGTGTCCGCAGGTCATCCCGGTCACCTGGAATTCGTTCGTGGTCATCGCGTATCCTCTTCTCGATCAGTACCCGTACCGGGTATCAGTGACAACGGTATACCCATGAGGGGTATTCCTCAACCGGCCGGATCCGTTGTGCGGACCCGGCCAGTACTGGTCAGGGGTCACTGGTCGTCGTCGGAGAGCCGGGGATCAGGCCGATACCGACTCCTCGGAGGCGAAGGCGGAGGCCCGGGGCTTCCTCATGGCGATCGCCGTGATGATCGCTCCCAGCAGGGCGAGGATCGCCGCGCCGATGAAGGCGGCGGAGTATCCCTGCGTGAGCTCGACCGTGGTGGAGTCGTGGCCGGCGATGCCGTAGACGATCGCCGTGAGCACGGCGAGTCCGAGAGCGGATCCGATCTGGTAGCTGGTGCTGACCAGCCCGGAGGCCACGCCGGTCTCCGCCGGAGGTGCCGCGTTGATGGCGGTGCCGAGCGACGGGACGAACGCCAGCGACATGCCGAGAGCGGCGAGCAGCGAGGCGGGGAGCACGTCGACGACGTAGGTGCCGTCCGGTCGGATGAAGGCGAGCCACGCCAGGCCGCCGGCCAGCAGGAGGAGTCCGCTGACGATCAGCGCCTTGGCGCCGAACCGCTCCTGAAGTCGGGGCGCCAGTGCGATCATGACGAGCACGACCAGTCCGGTCATCGGCAGCAGTGCGGCTCCGGCGGCGAACGCGCTCGCACCGAGCACCTGCTGCAGGTAGAGGTTCAGGAAGAACCACATCGACACCCAGGCGGCGCCGAGCATCAGCTGGGCGATGTTCGCGGCTCCGAGCAGCGGGGCGCGCAGCAGGCCGAGGCGCAGCAGCGGGTTGCGGCTGCGGGCCTGGATGAGGAAGAAGATCAGGAGCAGGACGATGCCGGCCGCCAGCATCCCCAGGGTCGACCAGGTGAGCCAGCCGATCTCCGGTGCGTTGACGACGGCGTAGACCACGGCGGCGAGTCCGAGGGTCACCGTGACGGCTCCGCCGATGTCGATCGAGCCCGATGCCTTGCGGACGGTGCGGGGGAGGGCGGTGCCGGTGAAGGCGAGGACGAGGAGCGCGATCGGCACGGTGACGTAGAACACCCACGGCCAGCTCACGTACTCGGTCAGGACTCCGCCGAGGAAGACGCCGGCCGTGCCGCCGATGGGTGCGGCCGCTCCGTAGACGGCGAATGCCTTGGGGAGGTCGGAGGTGCCGCCGAACAGCATCATGAGCAGCGTCAGGGCCGCGGGAGCGATCATCGCGGATCCGGCACCCTGGATGGCGCGTCCGGCGATCTCGACGCCGACGGTGCCGGCGGCTCCGGCCATGATCGAGCCGACGATGAGGACGATCCAGCCGAGCACGAAGATCTTGCGGGCGCCGAATGCGTCGGAGAGGCGTCCGCCCAGCAGGAGCAGGCCGCCGAAGGCGACGACGTAGGCGTTGAACACCCAGGACAGCGACTCGGGGGTGAAGCCGAGAGCCCTCTGGATGTCGGGCAGGGCGACGCCGATGATCGACGTGTCCATGATCACGACGAACTGCGCGGTGGCGATCAGCACGAGGCCGAGCCATCGCTTCGCGGGTGACAGGGGTCTGGATGTGGACATGGTCGTTCCTCCTGGAAGCTCGCCGGGATGTCCGGGTCGCGGTGTAGCCTATACCCATAGGGGGTAGGGGTGCTGAACACCGCGAAGACGCCCGACCGAACGTGCAGGAGGCACACGATGATCGACACCACCTTGGCCGACCGGCGCGGCACGCGCGCTGTCGCGTTCGACCCGATGCGTCGCGCCATCGCGCGAACCGTCACCGAGAGCGCGGCGATACCCAGCTTCACGGTGACCGCCACGGCGGATGTCGATGCGCTGTTGAGCCTGCGAGAAGAGTTCAACCAGGAGCTGACCCCCACCGGGCAGAGGCTCTCCGTGAACGCCTTCCTCGTGCGCGCCGTAGCGCTGGCCCTCGCAGATCATCCCGAGATCAACGCCAGCTACTCGGACGAGGGCCGCGGACAGGTGCTCCTTCATGACCGCATCAATATCGGTGTCGCCGTGGACGCGCCCTCGGGGCTGATGATCCCGGTGCTGCACGACGTCGACCACGACTCGGTCACCGAGATCTCCCGCCGGACCCGTGACCTCGCTGCGCGGGCGAAGGAGCGCAAGCTCCAGCTCTCCGACCTGAGCGATGGCACCTTCACCATCAGCAACCTCGGGATGTTCGGCGTCGGGCACTTCACCGCGCTGATCATCCCGCCGCAGGGGGCAGTGCTCGCGGTCGGCGCGGTGACCGAGCACGTCGCGCTCGTCGACGGCGCCGCTGTCGCTCGCCGACTGCTCAGGTACACCCTCACCGCGGATCATCGGATCATCGACGGTGCCCTCGCAGCGAAGTTCCTCGCCACCCTCACCGGCATCCTCGAGCGGCCTGACCGACTTCGTCGACCCTGACTCGGGCGACCTCCCCGGGTCAGCCGGGAGCCAGCGTGGCGAGCTCGCCGAGCAGGGGCGGATCCGCGCCCGGCCGGGAGACGGTGACCGCTGCGGCCCGCGCGCTGAAGCGGAGGAGCTCGGCCAGGCAGCTGCCGTCGATGCGGCGCAGCTTCTCGCGCGATTCCGCGGAATCGAGGCCGAGATCGAGGAGGCCGTGGATGAGCGCGCTCATGAAGGTGTCACCCGCCCCGACCGTGTCCACGACCTCCACCTGCCGGCCGGGGACATGCGTCACGCCGTCGCGGGTCACGGCGAAAGCTCCGCTCGCACCCTTCGTGACCACGATCACGGACGGCCCCTGCTGCAGCCACGACCGGGCGACGTCGAGGAGGTCGATGCCGGGATACAGCCACGCGAGATCCTCGTCGCTGGCTTTCACGAGGTCGGCGAGGCCCACGAAGCTCTCCACGTCGGCGACGGCCCGACGGCGGTCGGGGAGAAGTGCTGGACGCACGTTGGGGTCGTACGTGATCAACGATGTCTCCCGCATCGCCGTGAGATGCGCGCGCACGACCGCGGCCCCGGGATCCATCAGAGCGGCGATGGAGCCGGTGTGCACGATCCCGACATCGTCGCTGCCGGCCGGCGCGGCCTCATCCAGGGACCAGGAGATGTCGAACTCGTAGCGAGCCGAACCGGAATCGTCGAGGTGTGCGGTCGCCGTCGCCGTCCGCGTCGTCGCCGAAGAGGTGACCCGGACTCCCGCCTTCGTCAGCCACTCGCGCACCTGCTGGCCGTGCGGATCGTCTCCGAGCTGGGTCAGGAAGTGCGCGGTGTCGCCGAGGCGACCGAGCGCGAGCGCGACGTTGGCAGGACTCCCGCCCGGGCTCTCGTCGATGCGCCCATCTCCGCGATGGACGACATCGACGAGAGCTTCTCCGATGACGAGGACGTGACGGCTCATGAACGCCCGGTGGGCGTCAGGAAGGAGAGGATGCTCTGCGGTTCCACGATCCTCGGCACGAGCGCGGCGTTGAACGCGCGCCCGGCCTCCGCGCCGAGGTGCGCGTCGAACGCCTCCCGGTCCCGATACCGCTCGAAGACGACGAAACGGTGCGGGTCCTCGGCTCTGCGATAGACCTCGAAGGTCTCGTTGCCGGGTTCGGCCCGCACGCTCTCCGCATACTCCTGGATCAGGGCGTCGACCTCGTCGGCCGCGGCGGGCAGCGCCGTGAACTCGGCGGAGAGGACGACCTGGCTGTCGCTCATGCCTGGGCTGCTCCCGTCATGATGGCCACGGCATCGGTCATGCTGTGCGACTGCGGCGTGATGGTCGCGGCCTTCTTGCCGAGGCGCTGGATGTGGATACGGTCGGCGACCTGGAACACGTGCGGCATGTTGTGGGAGATGAGGATGACGGGCACGCCGTTGCCTCGCAGGTTCTCGATCAGCTCGAGCACCTGGTTCGACTCGCGTACGCCCAGGGCCGCGGTCGGCTCGTCGAGGATGACCACCTTCGAGCCGAAGGCGGCCGCTCGCGCCACGGCCACGGCCTGACGCTGGCCGCCGGAGAGGTTCTCGACCGAGACGGTCACGTCCTGCAGCGTCGAGATCCCGAGCTTCAGCACCTGGTCGCGGGCGTCCTTGCGCATGCCCGCGGTGTCGAGCGCGCGGAACACGGAGCCGAGGATGCCGGGCTTGCGGCGCTCGCGCCCGAGGTACAGGTTGGCGGCGACGTCGAGCGCGGGGGAGACGGCGAGGTTCTGATAGACCGTCTCGATCCCGGCGTTGCGCGCGTCCTGGGGTCCCTTGAACTGCACCGGCTGTCCGTCGAGGAGCAGCTGTCCCTCGTCGGGGATGTACGCGCCGGTGAGGCACTTGATCAGCGTCGACTTGCCGGCGCCGTTGTCGCCGATGATCGCGAGGACCTCGCCGGCGTGCAGCTGCAGGCTGACTCCGTCGAGACCGACCACGCGGCCGAACGTCTTCACGAGGCGCTTGGCCTCGAGCACGGGAACGCCGGTGGGGGACGGTGCCGGTGAGAGGGCTTCCGCTGTCTGGCTCATTTGCGTACCTTTCGGATCCACTGGTCGATGGCGACCGCGACGATGACGAGGATGCCGATCGCGAGGGTCTGGTAGAGACCGTCGACGCCGGCGAGGAACAGGCCGTTGCGGAAGACGCCGACGATGATCGCGCCCAGCAGCGTGCCCCAGATGATGCCGCGGCCACCGAACAACGAGGTCCCGCCGATCACGACGGCGGTGATGGAGTCGAGGTTGAGGTCGGCGCCGGCGTTGGGGCTGGCGGCTCCCGACCGGCCGATCTGGATCCAGGCGGCGACGGCGAGGATGGCGCCGGCCGCGATGTAGACGCTGAACAGCACCTTCCTGGTCGAGATGCCCGCGAGGCGCGCGGCATCTGCGTCGTCGCCGACGGCGTACACGTGGCGACCCCAGGCGGTGCGGCCGAGGATGTACGCGACGAGGGCGTACAGCGCGAGCATGATCAGCACGCCCACGGTGAGGCGGACGTCGCCGAGCGGCAGCGACGTGGCTGTCCAGGTGAGCAGGTCCGGCATGTCCGACTTCCGGATCGTCTGGCCGCCGCTGTACAGCAGCGTCAGGGCGATGAAGACGTTGAACGTGCCGAGCGTCGCGATGAACGGAGGCAGCTTCACGCGGGTGACGAGCAGACCGTTCAGGGCTCCCGCGGCGAGGGCGGCGATGAGTCCGGCGAGCAGGGCGATGGGCGCGGGGAGGCCGTTGTTCGCGGCGGTCTGCGCCATGACCATCGAGGTGCCGATCATCAGCGCACCCACCGAGAGGTCGATGCCCGCGGTGAGGATGATCAGGGTCTGCGCGATGGCGACGGTGCCGACGACCGAGACCTGGTCGAGCACGAGGGAGAGGTTCGCCGCGGCGAAGAAGCGGGGGTTGATCGCGCCGAACACGATCACCGCGATGACGAGCACGACGGCGGGGCTGATCGCCGGGTATCGGTGCAGGACGCCGCGGACGCGATCCACCGGCGTGCGGTGGTCGAGGAACTCGGCGGCGAGATCCAGAGAGGATGTGGGGGCTGTTTGCGTCACGATGTCACTTCCGTAGGTCGTTCCGGGGATGCCGCGGGCCGGTGCGCGGTCCGCGGCATCCGCAGGAGTACTGCTTACTCGCCGCCCCAGCAGATGCCGGAGGCTTCGGCGGTGTCGATCGACTTCACGCCGTCGACGGGCTGGTCGGTCACGAGCTCGACGCCGGTGTTGAAGAAGTCGAGGCCTTCGGAGTTCGCAGGCTTCGTGCCGTCGTTGACGAGGTCGACGATCGCCTGGACGCCCAGCTCGGCCATCTTCACCGGGTACTGCTGGCTGGTCGCGTCGATGATCCCGTCCTCGACCTGACCGACACCGGCACAGCCGCCGTCGATCGAGACGATCAGGACGTCGTCCTTGCTCTTGCCTGCGGCTTCCAGAGCCTGGTAGGCGCCGTAGGCGGCGGGCTCGTTGATCGTGTAGACGACGTTGATGTCGGAGTTCTTGGCGAGGAGGTTCTCCATCGCGGTGCGCCCGCCGTCTTCGGCGCCCTGCGACGCCTCGTTGCCGACGAGCGTGTACGAGCCGCCCTTGCCGCCGCTGTAGGAGCCGTCGGACTCCTCGTCGCCGTTGACCTGGTCGTCGCCGAGCTCGATGCCCATGCCGTCGAGGAAGCCCTGGTCGCGGTTGTAGTCCACGCTCACGGCCTTGTCGTCGAACAGGTCGATCATTCCGATCACGGCGTCTTCACCGTCGAGCGTCGCCGCAGTCCACTGGCCGATGTACTGGCCGGCGAGGAAGTTGTCGGTCGCGAACGTGATGTCCACGGCGTCGGCGGGGTCGGGTGCGGTGTCGAGGGCGATCACGAAGATCCCCGCGTCGCGGGCCTTGTCGATCGCGTCGAGCACGGCCGGGCCGTTGGGGGTGATCAGGATGCCCTTGTCGCCCTTGGAGATCGCGGCCTCGATGGCCTGGATCTGGGTGTCCTCATCGCCGTCTTCCTTGCCGGCGGCGAGGGTGAGCGAGACGCCGTCCTTCTCGGCCGCGGCCTTGGCGCCGTCCTGCATCGCCACGAAGAACGGGTTGGAGTTGGTCTTCACGATGAGCGAGACGCCGATCGTGTCGTCATCGGAGCCGCCGCCGGCGTTCGTGCCGCCGGAGCAGCCGGTCAGCGTCAGCGCGAGACCTGCCGACACCGAGACCGCGGCCAGAACGGCGCGGGTGAATCGTGGGGTGTGCTTCGTCATTGAGTTCCTCTCGGCCGTCGTCGCCCGGTTGACAACGATGTCAAGGGCAGTTCTAGTCGATCGCTCAAGTAGAGTCAAGTCACCCTTCAGGAAATGAGACTCAAGCGTGACATCGATGTCGACAACTCCGGCACACCGGCCCCGCGCGACGATGAAGCACGTCGCCGCGCTCGCAGGCGTCGGGGTCAAGACGGTGTCCCGCGTGATCAACGACGAGCCGAACGTGACCGAGGCCACCGCGGAACGGGTGTGGAACGCGGTTCGCGAACTCGACTACCAGCTCGACCTGCAGGCGGGGAGTCTGCGCCGCGCCGATGGGCGCACCCGCACCCTGGGGCTCCTGGTGGGGAGCGTGGACAACCCGTTCGCCGGCGCCATCCATCGGGCCGTCGAAGACATCGCATCCGCCCGCGGCGTCGCCGTCTTCGCCTCGAGCATGGATGACGATGCCGGTCGGGAATCGGAGGCCGTGCGAGCGTTCCTCCAGCGCCGCGTCGACGGACTGATCCTCACCACGGCCAGTGATCACCCCGAGTATCTGCCCCTGCTCCGCGAGCGCGGCCTGCCCGTCGTCTACGTCGACCGCGAGCCGGTGGAGCCCGAGGTCGACAGCGTCGCCAGCGACAACCGCGCGGGGGCGGCTGCCGCGACGGCGCACCTGCTCGCGCACGGGCATCGGCGCATCGCGCTGCTCACCGACCGGCTCGACCTCATCACCGCCCGCGAGCGTCGGCAGGGCTACTTCGATGCCCTGGCCGAGACCGGCGTGCCGGTGGCGGAGGAACTGATCGTCACGGGCCTGCGCGATGCGGAGGATGCGCAGGCCGCGCTCGCCGATCTCCTCGCGTCGGACGCCCCGCCCACCGCGGTCTTCAGCGCACAGAACCTCATCACGATCGGAGCTGTGCACGCGCTCCGCGCCGCCGGTCTCTCCCGGTCGACCGCCCTCGTCGGCTTCGACGACGTCGCGCTCGCCGACCTCATGGATCCGGGGGTGACCGTGGTCGCGCAAGACCCGCAGCGCATGGGAACTCTGGCGGCGGAGAGGCTCTTCGCGCTCCTCGGTGACGACGACGACGCCCCGGCGAAGACCGTCGTCCCGGTCGCGCTGATCCCGCGAGGAAGCGGCGAGATCGCTCCGCAGTCGACCTCCTGATCGCTGTTGCGCTTCTCGGCGGCGACCCCCTAAGCTCCTGCATCAACGGTTGACATCGATGTCAATCCCCTGATCGCACGAAGGAGAGCGAACCGTTGCCTGAACCCAGACGTCCGCGTCGGACGCAGTCCCGCATGCCCGGAAGCATCATCATCGGCGGGGCGGTGAGCGCGATGCTGGCACTCGGCTGCGTGCTCCCCGCAGCGGCCGCCGAACCTCAGCCGGGGGATGAGCAGTACCGTCCGCTGATCCACTTCTCGCCCGAGAAGAACTGGATGAACGACCCGAACGGCATGATCTACGTCGACGGCACGTATCACCTCTTCTTCCAGCACAACCCGGCCGGAACGCGGTGGGGGAACATGAGCTGGGGGCACGCCACCTCGTCGGATCTGCTGCACTGGGAGGAGCAGCCGCTGGCGATCGGGCAGACGTTCGATGAGGACGGCGACTCCATCGAGGACATCTTCTCGGGGTCGATCGTCGTCGACGAGGACAACTCGGCCGGCTTCGGTCCGGCCGGGTCGAAGCCGCTCGTCGCGATCTACACCTCCGCGTACACGGCCAAGCACCCGGAGCACGCGGGGCTCCAGGCCCAGTCGCTCGCGTACAGCCTCGACGACGGACAGACCTGGACCAAGTACGACGGCAACCCCGTGCTGGATCGGAACTCGGCGAACTTCCGCGACCCGAAGGTGTTCTGGTACGACGGGCCGGCCGGTTCGTACTGGGTCATGACGACGGTCGAAGCACTCGAGCACAAGGTGGTCCTGTACAAGAGCACCGACCTCAAGTCGTGGGAGCACCTGTCCGACTTCGGACCCGCGAACTCGACGGCCGGAATCTGGGAATGCCCCGACCTGTTCGAGCTGCCGGTCGACGGCGACCCGGAGAACACCAAGTGGGTCATGGTGGTCAATCTCAACCCCGGTGCGGTCAACGGTGGAAGCGGAGGGCAGTACTTCGTCGGCGAGTTCGACGGCGTGACCTTCACCTCCGAGACCACCGACGGTCCGGGGGAGCTGCCGGCGGGCACGACGTTCGCGGGCTTCGACGACGGCGACTACGACGGCTGGACCGCGTCCAACGAGCCCGGGAACTGGGCGAACGGGCCGTGGGGAAGTGTGCCGGCGACGGGCGCGCTGGAGGGGCAGAGTCCGGTCACGGGATTCGTCGGGGAGGGGCTCGCCAACAGCTTCCTCGACCACGATTGGGCGATCGGCACCCTGGAATCACCCGAGTTCACCGTCGAGGACGACTACATCAACCTGCTCGTCGGCGGGGGCAAGCATCCGCACGTCCCGGGTGGCCAGATCGGCAATGAGCCACCCGAGGGGCGCACGATCTTCGACTTCGAGCTGCCCGAAGGGGAGACGCTGCAGAGCACGGGCTGGGAGCTCACGGGCGACTTCGCCGTCGATCCGGCGCGGAACCCCGCGACCCAGGGCGGGGAGTACTACCTGGGCGAGAAGCGCGTGAACACGTTCGAGGGCGGCCCCAGCGGCGACGCGAACGTCGGCACGATGACCTCGCCGGCCTTCACGATCGACGGCGACTACGCCTCGTTCCTGATCGGCGGTGGCCGCCGGGACGACGGAACGCTCCAGGCGGAGCTGGTCGTCGACGGCGAGGCGGTGCGCACCGCGACCGGACGCGACGGCGGCGAGCTCGACTGGGTCTCCTGGGACGTGTCCGACTTCGACGGTCGCGACGCGCAGCTGCGCATCCGCGACGAGGCCACCGGCGGGTGGGGGCATCTGACCTTCGACCAGCTCGTGATCGGCGACGAGGAGTCGAGGAAGCGGTCGAACGAGACGAGCGTGAACCTGATCGTCGACGGCGACGTGGTGCGCAGCGCCACCGGCTCGAACAGCGAGAACCTCGACTGGGCGTCGTGGGACGTCGAGGAGTTCCGGGGCACGCAGGCGACGATCCGCGCGGTCGACAACAACCGGCAGGGGTGGGGGCACATCCTGTTCGACCAGGTGACCTTCTCGGACGCGCCGGTCCCGACCGCGCTCGAGGGATACGACTGGCTCGACTGGGGACGCGACTACTACGCCGCGGTGTCGTACTTCGGCACGCCGTCGGGATCCCGGATCATGCAGGGCTGGATGAACAACTGGGACTACGCCGGTGACATCCCGACCTCGACGTGGCGCGGCTCGATGAGCCTGCCGCGAGAGGTCGTGCTGACCGACACGGCAGACGGGCCGCGGCTGCGCCAGCAGGTGGTCTCGCAGATCGACGGGCAGCTCGACACGAAGGCGGCCGAGACCCTCAGCGATGTCGCGGTCGATGGTGACACGGCACTCGGGCTGGCCGCCGAGGTGGCGAAGCTCGACGTGACGCTGCGCCCGGGCGATGCGGATGCGGCGGGGATCACGGTGTTCTCCGACGGGAAGAAGGGAACGCAGATCGGCTACGACACCCGATCCGGCAGGCTCTTCGTCGACCGGACGAACTCCGGCAACGTCGGCTTCCACCCGTCGTTCGCGTCGATCTCCGACGCTCCACTCCCGCTCGATGACGACGGCACGGTCACGCTCGAGATCTACCTGGATCGGGCGTCCGTCGAGCTGTTCACGGGCGACGGGATGCTGTCGATCACCGATCAGGTGTTCCCCGAGGAGGGAGCCACGGACGTCTCCGCCTGGTCTCGCGGGGGCGCGGCCACCATCGAGGACATCACGGTCACCCCGCTCACGCCCACCATGTGGCAGGTGCCCGATCCCGTGGATGAGGCGGCGATCACGCTCAGCAGCAAGACGGTGAAGGCCGGTGGCACGGTCGCCGTCTCGGGTACCGGGTTCGCGCCCGGGGCCGGTGTGAAGCTCGAGCTGAGGTCGGACCCGGTCTCGCTCGGGGCGGCGACGGCCGACGGGAACGGAGACTTCCGTCAGCAGGTGACGATTCCCGCGGCCGTGCCGGTCGGGGCGCACACGCTCGTGGTGCTGCGAGCGGACGGCACCGAGCTGTCGGCGCCGCTGACGGTCACCGCGCGAGACGGCGGGGGAACCGGCGGCGGGACCGGTGGCGGGACCGGCGGCGGTGCGGTCGTGGACCCGGACGGCGGCGGCAGCGGATTGCCGGGCGGTCTGGCGAACACCGGTGCCGAGCCGTGGATGCTGCTGGCGGCGGGCGTCCTGACCGTCCTCACCGGTGCGGCACTTCTGCGGCATCGCCGCCGGAGTCGTCTCCGCTGACGCCGTGTCGGCGTGTGGGGCGTAGTGAATCTGCGTCCCACACGCCGCCGGCCTGCGGCGCTCCGGTCAGGTGCCCGAGCAGAGGATGAGCGTGGAGCTGACGCTGGCGCCTGTCTTCGCGCTGGAGCCGCTGTAGCCCGTGGGCAGCGTCGCGACGGCGTTGAGCTGGAAAGCGACACTGATCGACAGCGTCGTGCGGTAGGCGATCGTCGCGCCCGCGGGGAGTTCGGCGGTGAGGGTGATCAGTCTGCTCGTGCCGGAGAGGACCGCGATGTTGGCGGTGCCCCCGGTGGCGCCGAAGGCTCCGATGTTCGCGATACCGGAGCCGACGATGGTGACGGTGGTGCCGACGGGTAAAGGGGCGGTCGGTCCGGCTTGAAGCGTGAACCCCGGTCCGAGGACTCCCAGCACGCCGCAGTTGCCGCGGAGGGCGAAGGCGCCCACATCGGTGAACGACGCAGCCGCGAGCGGGGTCGCCACGGCTGCGGCGATGATCGGGACGGACCAGGCGGCGCCCTTGACGAGCGTGCGGCGCGAAACGTCCCGGTTCTTCGTGTTCTCGTCGGTCACGCGCATCAACGTAGAAGTGTGATGACGGCCGTCGGCGGCGAGGGGGCGAAGTCGGCGCACCGCGCGCGAATCCTGCGCGGAATGAGCGATCTCGCGGGCGCCGAGGCGGGGAGAAGAGGAAGAGTGTCATTCCAAAGCTACCCCGGACTCCGGGCTTGCTGGAGCGATGTTCTTCGGACAGAGAATCTCGCGGACCTTCCGACGCTACGCTGGCGCGCGCGTTCCAAAGCTGCTCCAGACAAACTATTCGGATAAAGGCCAGTTCATATTGCCTACTTCTGGCCGCGAGGCATTGCCCGGTGGTTCTCCAGAGCCGACCTAGTGGGGTGAGTTCCGCATCACGTTCCTGGCGCCCTAATCTTCGCGGCTGTCGCTTGTGACGAGGACGGCCCGTTCGACCCTGAGCATGAGGCTCGTCTGGCCGTCGCGCACCGTGCACGTTCATTAGCAACGCCCCTAAAGATCCGGTTCCGGTCGAGAACTTTAGCTGGTGCGACGACAAGTGGTGAGATGCCTATCAGTCAACTGCGACCGCGCCTACCCTTCCCCCTCTTGCCTGGGTTCAGGCGCTTTGTCGTCCGGCGGGCCGACGGTGGAACTGGACGCCCCATGACCGCTGCGGGGATAAGCCCCATCTCGATAGCGGCGTCGTCGAGTTCCTTGTTCTCTTCGGGAGGGCTGTTGTCGTACCGGACCGAACGAACTTGCTGGTCCTCATCGAAGATGACCATGAGAGCGCGGTCGGATTTGATCTGATGCTTCTTGGTGAAACCGTAGATCGCAAGCCTGCGGTTCGCCTCGTGATCAGACATCCCCTTGGGCTTGGTGCCCATGAACAATGTTGGGTATCCCCAGGCCCCCGCAAAGGTCATCAGCGAGTTGTGGTGGAGCCCATCACTCGCCGTTGTCCTCACGAGGTGCTGCACCATGTCGGCAACGGACTCTTGCCCTTCCTCTGCCAGGTTCAGAAGGTCCGCACTGAAACGGAACCACCCAGGTTTCCGCCCGTCCTGAAGAAAGTTCACGAGATCGTTCACAGTAGGCATCGCCTCGAATACGGGCTTCGGAGCATCCTCAGCGCTTGACCCCTCCTGGTAGTAGACCCATGCATCCAACGGATCCGTGTGCGTCATCACCCGTGTAGGCGTCGCGGACTCTCGGTACCGGCGGCGTTCCTTTCCTGTCGGCCGGGGAACGCCGAGGAACTCCTCGCTCACCCGGTCTGGGTCGGGTTCCACCCACAGGCCCCCGGCGAGGAACAGCATGAACAGGTCGAGCTCATCGATTGCCTTGAACGTCAACGACACCTCCGACTCCGTGCGGCGCCGTAGGTAGAGAAGGAACTCTGCCGGCCGGTCCATCACCTCGGCGATGATCGTGAGGTCGTGAAGCGTGATCAGCCAGGGGAAACGTTCGCTCTTGATGACGTCGGCGCGCACGAGCTCGTCGAGCGCGGTCGATATGGGGCCGAAGTCATCGAGGAACACCGTCACAGACCGAATTTCCCGGATCTCAGACAGGTCCAGCCAGGTGCGATCCTCAAGCCACAGTCCACCATTCGTGCGGATGTGGTCCTCGAGCCGTAGTGCCTGGGCGGTCGCGCTTCCGACCGTGTCACGGAGGTCGGCAGAGAGTCGCTGTACGTTGCCGCGGCGAGCTGCGCTAGAAAGGCTTTTCGCTTTCACCTCCACACAGATCGCGACGTCTTCAACGAGGAACAGCCCGTCCGCTTCAGTCTGCTCAGCGAGGGAGGTGATGTTTTGGGCGTCCGGTCCTAATCGGGCGACGTCGACGGCGGGGTTTGCGCGGAAGTACTTGAGATTCGCGTAGGTCGTACTCGTGCCGAGCAGTGTGGCGAGCCGTTGCAGCGCAAGCTCCTCACTCACCGTGACACGTCGCTTCTCGTACCGCTTGAACTTCGGGGCGGAGCGTTTCAGCGCCTCCTCAGCGACCAAACGGAAGCAGTCGGTGCCGATGGGCTTGCCCGTGGAGATATAGACACCATCCGCATCACGAACGAGGGACGCAGACCGGAAGGGATTGTCTCCGCTTAGGAATTTCCTCACCACGTCGAGAGTGTCGGTCTCCTCGAAAGACAGACTGAACAAGTCCAGGACGGCCTGAGCACGCGCGGGGTCAACGTCCGCAGACGGTGCGATCTCTTCCACACTCAGGGTGGCCCGGCTGCCCGGCAGTTCCATCATGCTCGTCAATGCAATGCGTGCCTCAGCCAGGAACGCAGGGTCCTTCGCTCTCGCGTCCCTCTGCTCGAACATGGCCGCCGTTGCATCACGAAGCGCGAAGAACTTCTCGCCGTGCACCTGAGCGACGGCCTCCCGAACAGCCAGGAAGTCCTCGTAGCTAAAGCCGAGTGCCTCGACCAGCAGGTCGCCAATGTGCTCCGACGCGAACAACGCCGTGTTGATCTCGTCGTGGACATGTAAGTACTGCTTGAACTGCACCGTCAGGTCGTGACTGACATAGGAGGCGGACAGCGCGGTCAGAGGGCCGTACTCATCCCGCTCGCCTGAGTCGAGAAGCGTGAACGACCCCAGGGTGAGCATCTCCGCTGTGCGGTCATGAAGATCGGGGACTAACCCGGCCGGTCGCGTCTTACGGGTGGGAGGTTGGACAGGTGCTCGCTGGCCTCGCGCGAGCAGGATGAGGGCGATGAGCTCGACCGCCGACGGTAGATTGTCTTCCACGCTTTCGCGGTAACCCTCCAGGAACATGGGTAGTTCCCGCATGCGCATCAGTTCGATCACATCGAAAGCGTCCGCGTCCTTCAACAACTCGACGATGTGGCTGACGTGCTCTTCGATGATCCCCGGACCACGTTTGACGTAGTCGCGAGGATCCTCGCCCTCCCCGAGCCGCCCGAGCGTTTCGCCCATCCTCTGGAACGCCGCGGTGAGACCTTCATCGTCGGCGGAGATGATGCGGCCCGCAGGCAGGTTCGGTGATTGTCTCTTTGCCATGTGTTGCCCCCCTAGTCACGGGAACCATAGCGCTGACTGCAGACACGCGCCGATACGCTGACTGGCGGTGCAGGACACCATCGTCGTTCTACCGTCGCGACTACGAACCGCAAGCATCGGCGGCGTGTTCTCGAGCGCCCCGTGGCTACCTTCTGCCAGAGTCGAGAACGGCGTGGCCTGTCGGAAGTCTCACGGGGAACGCCAGCAATGCCGCGACGGAGACTGCGGGCTTGCCTAAAACCATGGGGAGATCGTATGAAGCTGGTCAGAGTCGAAGTAAAGAACTTTCGGTCTATCGGCGACCTAGACGTGGCGCTCGTCGACGGAATGAACTCATTCGTCGGTCCGAACAACTGTGGCAAGTCAAACTTGGTAAGCGCACTGCGAATGGCGCTCGATCCTGACTATCAGTTTGATCCTGCGCGAGATGTGCCCGGGCAGCGGCATTTCGCATACCCCCGCACAACTCTGACCTTCAAGTGCGTGGGCGCGACAAGTCCTGAGCGGACTCTTCTTCGATACCTTAAGGAGTACGAAGAATCGATCCTTGGGGAGGGATCGCTGACGAACTCGGCGTCCAAGGAAGTGCGGCTCGTCGTCGCATATCGGGGGAGCCAGCACAGCGGAATGCAGCGCCAAGAGTACTTTGCGGTCCGAGGTGCTGGTGACCGCCGAGGCGACAGCGCCTTGAACGAGAAGGCGATCAAGCAGTTCCGAAAGCTCGTACGCCTGATCTCCGTCGAGAGCGGTCAGAGTATCGAGGAACTTCTGCTCGGAAAGTTCCGAGAGATTCTTCACGCGGTGCTTCGCGAAGAACTCGGGGACGCCTACGGAGTGTCTGAGGTCGCGAGAACTGACTACCAGAACCGCCTGCAGGACGGCCTGCTTGCGCCGATGCGCGAGCGAGTTCTGAATCTAAGTAAGCGCCTTTTCCCTGAGGTCTCGGACATCACGCTCGTCCCTGCCGTCTCCTCACTTGAAGATACGCTCTCCAACATCCAGATCCGGATGACAGATTCTGTCGAGAGCGAGCTCCGTTCGAAGGGAACAGGTGTGGCTGGAGGCGTGCTGATCGCTCTGCTGCGCTATCTCAGCGATGCTACAAAACAGTCACTGATCTTCGCACTAGAAGAGCCGGAGGCATTCCTTCACCCCGCGGCCCAGCAGGCGCTCCGCGACGATCTAGAAGCACTCGCTGAGCGCGCTGACGTCACGCTCTTCGTCACGTCCCATTCGCCCTACATTGTCTCTCGTTCAGGCCGTGCGCAGGTGGTTGCCTTGGAGAAGGACGGGCATGGTGTCTCCACCGTTGCAGGGATGGCGCTCGGAGACGAAGCCCATGCAGGCGTCCTTTCGGGACTCTTCGTCGACTCAGTAGTGCCTGAACTCCTCGACCGCTATGCGGCAGTTCCCTCCGATGCAACAGCTGTGCTCCTTGTTGAGGGAGAGACAGATAAAGAGTTCTTGAGGTTGGCAGCCAAGCATCTCAAGCTTGAGGCCGAGCTCGAATCTCTTTTCATCATCGCGAACAAGGGAGTCGACTCCGTTGTCGCGCAAGCGGTGCTCTTGAAGGCAGAAGCATCGCAGGCCGTCTGGGCACTGTTCGATTCTGATCTCGATGGGCGGCGCGGGCGAGACCTCATGAGGAAGCGCTTTGGATTCGCGAAGGGGGACGTGCTGGAATACGGCACCTTCGTTCAGGGGGAAGGCGCTGAGAGTGAATGGCTCTTCGAGCCGTCCCTCATGAACCGCTTCGTTGAAGACTCTGGAGAAGACTTCGTACTTAAATCGAAGCAGAAGATCGCCGGGGAGTACCGGTACGACTTCACTCCGCCAGGTAAACAGCTCTTCCCTGAGTGGCTGAGCACAAAGGCAAAGCCATCCGACTTCAGCCGCTGGCGACCGGTTCTGGAAGCACTCGTCAACAAGCTGGAAGCCTCGAAAGTTACGGCAGCGACGGTTGATTAGAGTCGCTCCATAAGCTTCGCGCCCGCGTCAGGTCTTCATGCTCCGTATTGCCTGTCGGCCGCACTGGCGGCCCTCGCAGATCAGTAGAGAGGTCGTTGCCACGGCATGCGACATGTGGGTGTACTCGATCCTGCGCTCCAAAGCGTCGAACGCGAGTCGGTCGGCAGCCGTCACCGGCTCGTAGTCCCCGATCTCGGGCGCGACTGCCTCTGGACACTCGGCCCGGACAGTACTCCCGCCGACGCGGTCACGATGGAGCGGCTAGGAGGGGCCGTCGTCGCGAGAGATCTAGAGGTGGGCGGAAACTTCAGTCTGAAGTGACTCAAGAAAGTCCGGAACAGCTCTGGACGTCACAGGTGGAGGGACTGACGGGAATCGAACCCGCGCTATCTGCTTGGGAAGCAGAAGTTCTACCATTGAACTACAGTCCCGGACCCGCCCGAGAGCAGGTGAGGGCAAGCCTACCTGGCACACGGGCGTTGGCCAAAGTGCGACTCAGCGTCGCGCGTCGACCAGGCGCTGTCGCTGGCTCCCGAGTCCGTCGATGCCGATCTCGACCACGTCGCCGGCGCGCAGGTAGGGGAAGCGTCCGGAGAGCGCGACTCCCTGCGGGGTGCCGGTGTTGATGAGGTCGCCGGGCTCGAGCACGAGGTACTGCGACAGGTGGTGCACGATCTGCGCCACGGTGAAGATCATGTCGGCGGTGTTCGAGTCCTGACGGGCCTCGCCGTTCACCGTCGACCAGAGCCGCAGCGCCTGGGGGTCGACCTCATCGGCGGGGACGAGCACCGGGCCGAGCGGGTTGAAGGTCTCGGCGTTCTTGCCCTTCGACCACTGCCCGCCGGACTGCTCCACCTGGAACGCCCGTTCGGAGACGTCGTGCGAGACGACGTATCCGGCCACGTGTGTGAGCGCCTCCTCCGGGCTCGCGAGGTAGCGGGCGGTGGTGCCGATCACGACGCCGAGCTCGACCTCCCAGTCCACCTTCTCGGCCCCGGGCGGGATCAGCACGTCGTCGAACGGGCCGACTATCGTGTTGGGGTGCTTGTGGAAGAGTATCGGCACCGTGGGCGGGGCGTCGCCGGATTCCGCGGCGTGCGCGGCGTAGTTCTGTCCGATGCACAGCACCGCCATCGGCCGCGCGATCGGCGCACCGACGCGCAGTGCCTCGGCGCCGTCGAGCAGGGGGAGCGTGCCGGCAGTGAGCGCCTCCCGCGTGCGGGTGATCCCGTCGCGGGCGAGGAACGCGCCGTCGATGTCGCCGGTGAGCGGCGTCAGATCGTGGATGCGACCGTCGTGGCGCACGGCCGGTCGTTCGGCGCCGGCCGCGCCGAGTCGGATGAATTCCATGTGTCGTGTCTCCAGGGTCAGTGCGTGTAGGGGCGGTGCTTGTCGATGGCGTCGGAGAGCTCGACGCCGAAGCCGGGAGTCTCGGGCACCTTGAGTCGGCCGTTCACGGGCACGGGCTCGCCCACGAGCATCGGCGAGAACATCGGCACGACCTCCTCGGCAGTCGGGTGCATCATGAGGAACTCCGCGAACGGGCTGTTCGTGCGCGTCACGACGAAGTGGTACGAGTACACCGACGATCCGTGCGGAACGACCATGGTGCCGTGCGCGTCGGCGAGCGCCGAGATCTTCAACAGCTCGGTGATGCCGCCGCACCAGCCCACGTCGGGCTGGATCAGGTCGACGCCGGTCTCGAGCAGCTGCCGGAATCCCCACCGCGTCGCCTCGTGCTCGCCGGTGGTGACGAGCACGGTGGAGGGTGCGCGCTTGCGCAGCTCGGCGTATCCCCAGTAGTCGTCGGGGATGAGCGCCTCCTCGATCCACTTCAGCCCGTGCTCGGCGGCGGCGTGGGCGAGGCGCGTCGCGTACTCGACGTCGAGCGACATCCAGCAGTCCAGCATGAGCCAGAAGTCGTCGCCGACCTTCTCGCGCATATCGGCCAGCTGTGCGATGTTCTTGCGAAGCCCCTCCTCGCCCTCGGCGGGGCCGTGGTGCAGGGGCATCTTGCCGCCGATGAAGCCGAGCTCCTTCGCGCGGTCGGGGCGCGCACCGGTCGCGTAGAACTGCAGCTCGTCGCGGACGGGGCCGCCCAGCAGCTCGAACACGGGCACCTGTCGCACGCGACCGAGCAGGTCGTAGAGCGCGAGATCGACACCGCTGATGGCGTTGAGCACCACACCGCGCCGTCCGTAATAGAGCGTCGACTTGTACATCTGATCCCAGATGCGCTCGATGTCGGTGATCTTGCGGCCCTCGAGGAAGCGTGCCAGGTGCTTCTCTACGATGAACGCGCCGATCTCGCCGGCGGTCGTCACCGAGAAGCCGACCGTGCCGTCGCTCGCCTCGATCTCGACCACGAGGGTGCCGAGCACGTTGATCCCGAAGCTCTGCCGCGACTGCCGGTACTCGGGGTACACGCTCATCGGCGTCGCGATGTGATCGTCGATCCAGTGCTCGGCGCCCTGGTCGTGGTAGTCCGCTCCGCCGCCGCGCACGGTGTACGCGCGGACCTCGCGGATGGTGGGGGTGCCGGTCATCGTGTCTCTTCCTCTCGGTCGAATCGGACAAGGACCTTGCCCGGGGTGCCGTCGCCCGCCGCGAGGGCGGAGAAGGCGGTGTCTGCATCGGCGACGTCGATCTCGCGGCTGATCAGCGTGCGGTAGACGTCGGGTTCGGCGCCGATGATCTCGGTGGCATCGGTGAAGTCGTCGGATCCGTAGGTGAAGCTGCCGATGAGCGATCGCTCCTCGGTGCTCACGAGGAACGCGTCGATGGTCACCTGCGGAGACCCCATCCCGACCAGGCAGATCGGGGCTCCGAGCGTGGTGCTGGTGAACGCGTCCCGCAGCGTCGGGGTGATCCCCACCGCGTCGAGCGCCGCGTCGGCGAGCCCGCCGCCGGCACGGAGCTGGTCCGCGACCGGACCGTCCGCCGGATCGATCGTCTCGGCGCCGAGCCGCCGCACGAGCTCGCGGCGTGCGGCATCCATCTCGCTCACGATGATCGTCGCGGCGCCCGCGTCGCGCAGGGCGATCACGATGGACTGGCCGATCGGACCGCCGCCGATCACGAGCACGCGTCCGAGGCTCCCGGCGGGGAGTCGGCGTACGGCGTGCACCGCCACGGCGAGCGGCTCGATCAGCGCACCCAGTTCGATCGGCAGGCCGTCGGGCAGCGCGACGACATTGCGCGCCGGGACGACGACGTAGTCCGCGAACGCGGCGGGGATCTCCTTCGCCACACCGATCACATGCTTGCCGGGGTGGTGCTGCTCCCGTCCCGCGAACGCTGCGGCATCCTCGGCGGGCACGACGACGGGGTTGAACGTCACCGCCGTGCCGACCGCGAGCTCGTCGACACCGGTGCCGAGCGCGGCGATCGTCCCGCTCGACTCGTGCCCCATCACCTGCCCGGGGAACCGGCGTCCGTTCTCGCCGGTGTAGCCGTGCACGTCGGATCCGCAGATCCCGGTCGCGGCCACCCGGATGAGTGCCTCGCCGGGGCCGGGCTGCGGAATCGGGGCTTCACGGACGTCGAGGCGTCCGATCTCGGTGAGGACGAGCTCGCGCATGGGCGTATGTCTCCTTGATCTGCCGGGCGCGGTCAGCGCTGGCCGGCGGTCGTGGTCGTGGCGAGTCCGACGCCGTCCGTCTCGCGGACAGTGGGGCTGACGACCTTGCTGAGGGCGATGAGGCCGGCGCCGACCAGGGCGATCGCGGCCAGGATGATGAGTCCCGCGCTGTCGCCGAACGTGGCGTCCGCCCAGTTCTTCAGGACCGGCGCGAGGAAGCCGCCGAGGCTGCCGAGCGAGTTGATGAGCGCGATACCGCTCGCGGCCGCCGCTCCCAGCAGGAACGACGTCGGCAGCGTCCAGAACACCGGCTGCACCGAGATGAACCCCGCCGCACCGACGCTGAGCGCGGCCAGGGCGATCAGCGGATCCTGGATGACGGCGGAGAGCACGATGCCGACGCCGGCCGCGGCGAGGGCGCACGTGGCGATCAGGCGGCGCTGACCCGTGCTGTCCGCGAGTCGGGAGAGCACGAAGGTGACGATCAGCGCGAAGGTCCACGGCACGGCCGTCAGCAGGCCGACCTCGAGCCCGACGGGCTTGCCGACGATCGTGGCGATCTGGGTGGGCAGATAGAAGGTCACCCCGTAGACGCTCATCTGGATCGTGAGGTAGATCGCGGCGAAGTACAGCACCACCGGGTTGGCGAGTGCGCGCAGGGCGCCCCGCGGCGAGTGGTTCTCCTTCGCCGAGTCCTCCGCTTCGAGTGCGGCCAGGAGCGTCGAGCGCTCACCCTCGCTCAGCCACTTCGCGTCCTTCGGGCCGTTGTCGAGGTAGAAGAACGCGACGATGCCGATGATCACCGTGAGGATGCCGGTCACCAGGAACATGAGCTGCCAGCCGTGGAGGCCGACCTTGCCGTCGAGGTCGAGCAGCATTCCCGACAGCGGTCCGCCGAAGATGAAGGCGAGCGGTGCGCCGAAGTAGAACAGGCCGTTCACGCGGGCGCGGAACTTGAGCGGGATCCAGTAGGTGAGGAACAGGATGACGCCGGGGAAGAAGCCCGCTTCGGTGATGCCGAGCAGCACGCGCAGGATGTAGAAGATCCACTCGTTGGTGGCGAACATCATGAGCGCGGAGACGATGCCCCAGGAGACCATGATGCGCGCGAGCCAGATCTTGGCCCCGACCTTGCGCATGATCAGGTTCGAGGGCACTTCGAACACCGCGTAGCCGAGGAAGAAGATCCCGGCGCCGAGCGCGTAGGCGGCATCCGAGATCCCGGTGTCGGCCTGCCAGGCGGCCTTCGCGAATCCGAGGTTGGCCCGGTCGAGGAAGGCCAGGATGTACATCAGGAGCAGGATCGGGATCAGCCGGAGCGTGACCTTGCGGACGATCGCGGCGAGTTCGGGCCGCGTGGGGGACTGGGTGGACATCGGTGCATCTCCATTGACGAGGGAATCCAATGCGTTCACGTATGTGAATCTGATGTCTCAGACCTGAACGCGCGATAGTGTGACACACGTTCGCGTCGGACACAATTCATCCATCGGGGGAGACATGACAGACACCGCGCAGGCGCCGAGTGCCGTGAAATCCGCCGGTCGGGCCCTCGAGATCATCGAGCACCTCGCCGCGACCGATGCCCAGACGTTCCCGGAACTCCTCGGGGCGCTGGGGCTGCCGCGCTCGAGCGCGCACGGCCTGCTCCGCACGCTCGTCGACGCCGGCTGGGTGGAACTCGACCCGGTGAGCAAGCGCTATTCGCTGGGTCTCAAGGCCTGGCAGATCGGGCAGCGCTACGACGGGCACCGCCTGCTGCTCGAGGCCGGGCCGGCGCTCATGCGCGCTCTCACCGACGAGACCGGGGAGACCGTGCAGATGGCCCGGCTCGACGGGGTGGAGAACGTCTACATCGCGATCAGCCCGTCGCCGAACCCCATGCGTCTGGCGTCGAACGTGGGGATGCGACTCCACGCGCACGCGACCGGCATCGGCAAGGCGCTGTTGAGCACGCTCGATGACGACGACGTCATGCGCCGCCTGCACCAGGTCGCGATCCCGCGCCTGACGGCCCGCACGATCACCGACCCGGACGACATCCTCACGGTCATCGAGAAGGGGCGGGATGTGGGCTTCTTCGTGGACGACGAGGAGTTCATCGACGGATGCCGCTGTGTGGCGATGCCGCTCACCTGGCCGGAAGAGACGGGCGTTGCCGCCGCGCTGAGCATCACGATGCCGACCAGCCGCACCGACGAGCGGTGGCCGCACTCCATGGTCGAGCCGCTGCGGCGCACGGTCCTTCGCCTCCGCGAGGACATGCATCTCCAGGGGATCAGCATCGGCAACTAGGCTGGGGCCGTGCTTCTCAGTGATCGCGACATCAAGGCAGAACTCGCATCCGGCCGCGTCGGCCTCGAACCGCACGAGCAGGGGATGGTCCAGCCGTCGAGCATCGATGTGCGCCTGGACCGCTACTTCCGGCTGTTCGACAATCACAAGTATCCGTTCATCGATCCGTCGGTCGATCAGCCGGAGCTCACGCGTCTTATCGAGGTCGACCCGGAGGAGCCGTTCATCCTGCACCCCGGCGAGTTCGCGCTCGGTGCCACCTACGAGCAGGTCACCCTGCCGGACGACATCGCCGCCCGCCTCGAGGGCAAGTCGTCGCTGGGGCGCCTCGGACTCATCACGCACTCGACGGCCGGCTTCATCGACCCGGGGTTCACCGGGCACGTGACGCTCGAGCTCGCGAATGTCGCGACCCTGCCGATCAAGCTGTGGCCGGGGATGAAGATCGGGCAGCTCTGCTTCTTCCGCCTCACCTCGCCCGCCGAGAACCCGTACGGCTCCGGTCCCTACGGCAATCGGTACCAGGGGCAGCGCGGACCGACGGCCTCGCGGTCGTTCCAGAACTTCCATCGGACGGATGTCGGCGTGACCGACATCGGAGCAGTCGGAGGCTGACATGACGGACGGCAGCGGCAGCACCCCGGAACAGCCGGTCACCCCCGAGGAGACGGCGGTCCCCGAGGAGGCACTGGCCCCCGAGGAGGCGCTGATCCCGCCCGCTGAAGCCGTCATCCCGCCGCCCCCGCCCGAGATCCCGATCCCCGAGGGCCTGCTCACGCCGCCGCCGTCGGCGGACATCCCCGATGCGGATGTCGTGATCCCGCCGCCTCCGCCGGACACGCTGCGTCGCTCCGACCGGGTACGCCCGACGCCCCGCATCCTCGACGGCGACGCGCCCGCCGCGGTGGCCGAGGACTGGGCGCAGCCGTCGGTCGCGCCCGAGGTCCCGACGTCCGGCGGCTACGGCGGGTTCGTGGCCGTGATCTTCGCGTTCCTGTTCCTGCTGCTCGTCGCCGCGATCGTCGTGATCGTGGTGCTGCTGAACACGGTCGGGCTGCCCTTCGCGGGCGGAGCCGTCGTGCCGCAGTCCGTCCTCGCGCTGCTGGTCTGACGTCGCCTCAGGCCTTCGTCTGCCGCCGACGGAGCGCCGCCGACGCCACGGCGACCACGGTTCCGACCGCGACGCCGATCACGGTCTCGATCGCGCGGTCCTGCAGGAGCACGTCGACCGGTGTGAGCGCGGCGAGGTGAACCATGAGCAGGGCGAGCGGGGTGATGAACACCATCGCGATGCCGTAGTTGCGGCCGACGAACAGCTCGGCGGCCGCCTGCAGCAGCACCACGAGTGCGATGACGGCGAGCGGCGGCAGATCGATCGCAAGGACTCCCGCCGCGACGAGGATGCCGAGCAGGGTGCCGACGAGGCGCTGGATGCCGCGGATCACGCGGGCGTTGAGCTGGGGGCCGCTGACCGCGGCGACCGCACCGACCGCCGCCCAATACCAGTGCGAGTCCATGATCAGGAATCCCGCGAAGCCCGCACCCACGATCGCGACGGCGACGGTTGCGGCCATCTCCCACGCGATCGGTCCCACGGGCTGCCGGGATCGGGGCGGCGCCTCCTGCGTGCCGCGCGTGAACAGGCCGATGATCGCGCTGACGGCGAGGCCGAACAGCACGCTCGCGCCGCCGACCAGGAGCACATCGCCGAAAGAGGCTGCCGTCGCGGGGATGGTGGCGCACGCGCCGACCGCGAACACCGGGAACAGCGGCCCTGGCGGGTGCCAGCGCATCGCGTACGCGAGCAGGGTGACGGCCGAGGCGATGACGGCGAGCACGAGGATGCTGACGGCGGCGGGAGCGGACACGACCGAGAGCGCGGTGCCGATGAGCATCGCGGCGAGCAGGACTCCGCCGGCGCTCGCCTGCATCCGGATGCGGTCGCGGAACACGTCGTGGCGACCGTACAGCGCGGCGAAGGCGCCGAAGCTGGCGTAGATGCTCAGGTCGAGACGCCCCAGCATCCACAGCACGAGGAGGGGCACCGCCACGCTGATCGCGGCCCGGAGAGCCACCCGGTGATCGCCCCGGTGCGGTCCGACGCGCAGGACACCTGTCCACACTCGTCCCTGGGAATCCGCCACCGATCCAGCCTACGTCCGACGGCGACCGGGCCGAAGCCGAGGTGCTACGCGTGCGACGTGCGCAGGAGCGTCAAGCTCCGTTCGAGGACGACGTTCAGCACGCGGGTCGCGGCGTCGGCATCCTCCTCCTCGATACCGAGCCACAGGGGTGCGGTGAGGGCGGCGATCTCCTGACCGATCTCGGCGACCAGGGCGCTGCCCGCGGGAGTGAGCGCAGTGTCGGTGAGGAGCCCGCGGTCGCGCAGAGCGGCGGTGAGCCGGCCGGCATCCGGATCGTGGAGCCGCTCGGCGACGAAGCCGTCGAGGTCGTGGGCGCCGTCGAACTGCGAGGCGAGTCTCAGCGTGACCCACTCGCGTTCGGTGAGGTCGCGGCCGGCGAGGACGCTCTGGAGCAGGGCGTTCAGCGACTTCTCGGTCTGGCCGATGAGTTGAGGACCGAAGGGGATCATGACTTCTCCATATCGTTGGTGGGGATTTCGTTGGTGTGTGAAGTGGGTGATTTCGCTCACGCGCGGCTGAGTACCTCGAACAGGCTCGAGAATCCCTGGTCGCCGTGGCCGTCTGCGATCCGTCGATCCATCAGCCGCTTGACCTCGCGCATGCGCAGGGTGTCGACGCCGAGGGACTCGCGGTGGCTGATCAGGTCGTCCATCAGTGCGGCCTGCACGGTGAGCGAACCGAGGTCGGGCCCGTACTCTCCACTCGCGACGGCGGTGCCGAAGGCCTGCACCAGCGGCACGTAGCCGCCGACCGACCCGGCGACGCGGTCGGCGAACCCCTCGACGTCGGCGCCCTCCGCCTTCACGAGCGCGAACGTGTGCAGCAGGCCGAGGAGGAACTCGTAGCCGACCGCCACCTGGGCCAGGAACTCGACGGCAGCGAGCCCCGCATCCTCGCCGTAGTAGGTGAGGGTGCCGAGGTCTTCCAACACCTCGTGGTGAGCGTCGAAGCCGTCGCGATCGCCGCTGAACGACAACAGGAAGTTCGGCCCACCGACAAGCGACGGGTCTCCCATGATCCCCCCGTCCACGTACGTCGCGCCGCGCGTGCGGGCCCATTCCGCGTTGCTCCGTGCTTGCGCGGGGGAGCCGCTGGTGACGTTCACGATGACTTTTCCCTCCACCGCCGCGTCGAGTGTTCCGACGACCGCATCCACCGCGCCGCTGTCGAGCAGGCAGACGATGACGAGCGGGCTCGCCGCCACGGCATCCGCTGCCGTCGGGGCGACCTCGGCGCCGGCCGCGGCCAGCGGTTCGGCCTTGCTCGCGGAGCGGTTCCAGACGGTCGTGGAGTGACCGCGGTCGAGGAGGGCCTTCGCGATCGCGGAGCCCATCTCGCCGAGGCCGATCACGGTGACCCGGGTTTTCGTTTCCATGGTGAGGTTTCCTTTCGATCAGTCGGACGCCGTAGCGGTGGGCTGCTCGTCGTCGCGGGTGATTCCGATGCCCCAGCTCGCGCCGCGCGCGACGAAGGCGCCGAGAACGGTGACGCCCGCGAACACGAGCATCAGCAGGCGGGCGGCATCCACGACGTCCGGCATCGCGAGGTTGACGAGGACTCCGGCCATCGCCGAGCTGAACGCGCTCGCGATGATGAAGACCGTGTTCACCGCTGCGGCCGCCTTGGCGCCTTCCTCTTCGCCCGACGTGCTGCCGAGCGCGGCCACGGTCAGGTGCGGGAACCCGAGGCCGATGCCGGCGCCGGCGAGGAACAGTGTCGCGAACCAGAGTGCGATCACGACGGTGGAGGGGCCCTCATGCTGGAGCAGACCGTACGCGGCGAGGCCGGCGGCGACGACGACGGGGCCGAGGGTGATGAGCACGCGGCGCGAGCGGATGCCGGTGGCGTTGGCCGTGAACACCTGGGTGATCGACCAGCCGAGGGACAGGGCGGCACCGAGCAGGCCGGCGACGAACGGCATCAGTCCACCGATCTCCTGGCCGAAGAGCGGGATGAACGCCTCGGTGCCGATCGCGAAGGCCAGGACCGCGACCGTGACGTAGACCCAGCCCAGCGAGGAGCCGGGGGCGAACGTGATGCGGGGGAGGATGCCGGTGCGCCCGCGGCGCTCGTGGCGCAGGAACCATGCGCCCAGGACGACGCCCACCACGATGGCGACCCCGGTGCCGAGACCGCTGGGGACGACGCTCGCGATGCCCACCGCGGCGACGCCGCCGGAGAGGAGCACGAGGGACCCCCACGGCACCGATTCGCTCGAGCGGGCTCGGGCGGTCCTCGGCAGGGCGCGCACCACGACGATGCCGATCAGCGCGGAGACGACGGCGAGGCCGACGAACGTCACCCGCCAGGCGTCCAGCTGCGCGAACACGCCGCCCACGACCGGGCCGACGATGTTGCCGACGCCCCACATCGCCGAGACGAGTGCCGCACCGCGCGCCCAGAGCCGCTCGGGAAGGGCGCGCTGGATGAGCGCGTAGCCGAGGCCGGCGAGCAGTCCGCCGCCGAGGCCCTGCACGGCGCGGCCGGAGAGCAGCGCCCACATCCACGGGCTCGCCGCGCACAGCAGTGAGCCGAGCGCGAACAGGCCGAGCGCGAGCAGGTAGGCGCGCACGGCGCCCTGCTGCGTGAGGATCCGGCTCACCATCATCGAGCTGACGACCGATGCCAGGAGGAAGGTCATCATCGTCCACGCGTAGAACTCCGCGCCGCCGATGTCGCCGACGATCGTGGGGAGCAGGCTGGTGGTGAGATACACGTTGCTCGCCTCGAGCAGCACGCCTCCCGCGAGGACCGAGGCGATCGGGGCGTAGCGGCTGCCGAGGAGTTCGCGCCAGCTCCCCGCGGTGGCGGTGCGCTCGGGGGTGTGCGTCATGGGGTGCCCTTCGTGACGTCGGAGCAGGCGGTCATCCGCCCGGTGGCGCCGTTCCTCGGCGACCGATCGTCACGCTAATACCTCGAGTAAACTCGAGGTCAAGAGGGGGGTGCGGATGTCTTTGGAACCCGATGATCTGCTGCCGATCGGCGAGGTCGTCCGCCGCAGCGGCGTGCCGGCGACGGCGTTGCACTTCTACGAGCAGCTCGGCCTCATCGTGTCCACACGCACCGCGGGCAATCAGCGCCGTTACCGGCGGCACATGCTGCGGCGGATCTCACTGATCGTGGTCGCCAAGCGCCTCGGCATCCCCCTCACCGACGTGCACGAGGTGTTCGAGAGCCTGCCGACGGATGAGCCGCCCTCGCAGCACGACTGGCAGCGGGTGGCGAAGCTGTGGCGGGAGCAGCTCGACCTCCGCCGCACGCAGCTCGAGCACCTGCGGCGCGAACTCACCGGATGCATCGGCTGCGGCTGCCTGTCGATGAAGGCGTGCCGTCTGCTGAACCCCGAGGACGCGCTCGGCACCGACGGGCCGGGACCGCGCCGCATCTGACATGCGTGGTCCGCGTGCGCGAGTCTCAGGAGGTCGCTGCTGGCAGGGCTTCCGGTGCGGAGGGCGCGTCTGCTGTCTCGGCGGCCCGCTGCCGACCGGCGTAGAGCGTGCCCCAGCGGGTCAGCTCCGTGAGCAGTTGACCGGAGCTCGCGCCGAGGTCGCTGAGCCGGTACTCGACCTTGGGTGGCACCTCGCGGTACACGGTGCGGGTGATGAGGCCGTCTTCCTCGAGCTCGCGCAGCTGACGGGTGAGCACGCGCGCGGTCGGGTTCTCGAGCAGGCGTCCGAGCTCGCCGAAGCGCAGCACCTCGTGCTCGCCGAGCAGGGTCAGGATGCTGGGCTTCCAGGCGCCACCGAGTACCGCGATCGACACCTCGGCGTCGCAGGTCTCGGTCCAGTCGCGGATGATCCGCTCGGTCTTCTCCCGCACGGCACGGCCCCCTTGGTATCCAAAGTGTCAGTACGTATCAGAAATGACCGTACTTGTGGCTTCTGTCTGTACTTTACAGACTGAGACCGTGACCAACACCCCCACTCTCGACGGCACTCGCTCCTCCCTTCGCCTCTGGTTCGCGATGGTCCCCCTCCTCCTCGGGGTGCTCATCGGCGCCCTCGCGATCAGCAGCGTCTCGACCGCCCTTCCCGCGATCCGCGGCGAGCTGGACCTGACCGACACCGAGGGCCTCTGGCTCGTCGACGTATACGCGCTGTCGTTGGCCGCGACGCTGATCGTCGCCGCGCGGATCGGTGATGCGTTCGGGCGCAAGACCATCATCCTGATCGGCCTGGCCGGGTTCGCCGTCCTCAACGTGATCGGCGGGCTCGCCAGCAGCGGCCTGCTGCTCATCGTCGTGCGGGCGCTGCTCGGTGTCGCCGAGGCCTTCGTCATCGCGGGCGTGGTCGCGACGATCGGCGCCAAGTTCCAGGCGCGCGAACGCGTGCTCGCCTACGGCCTGTGGACGGCGACCTTCGGCACGGGCAGCGCGCTCGGGCCCGTGCTCGGCGGAGTGCTGGCCGAGGGTCCTGGATGGCGCTGGCTGCTGCTCGGCAGTGTTCCGCTCGCGGTGGTCGCCGCGGCGCTGGCTCTGTGGCTCGTGCCCGACTCGCGCAGCTCGCAGCGCCCGTCCTGGGACCTCCCCAGCATCCTGTCGTCGATCGTCGCGCTCGGTGCGCTCGTCTTCGCGCTGCATGAGGCCCTCGCGGCGCCGATGTCGGCGGTGGTCGCCGCGGTGATCGCGATCCTGAGCCTGGTGTTCTTCGTGCGCCGGCAGCGACGACTCCGTGATCCGCTCATCGACATGCGGCTGTTCCGGGTGTCGGGATTCAGCCCCGCGATCATCCGCATCATCGTGAGCAGTGGAGTGTCGTCGGCCTCGGTGCTCCTGGTGAGCCTGCATCTGCAGGACTCGCGCGGGCAGAGCGCGGCCGAGGCGGGCATCGCCCTGCTGCCGCAGGCGGTGGCGATCGCGATCGGCGGTGTCGTGGCGCCCGTGGCGCTGCGCTGGCTGTCGGCGAACGCCCTCACCGTCCTGGCGCTGATGCTGCAGGCCGTCGGGCACGTCTGGCTCGCACTCGACCCCGCGATCGTGGCGATCCCGCTCGTGCTCGTCGGGCTCGGGTTCGGCGTCGGCGCGACGCTCGCCGCGACGGCGCTGTTCGAGGTGACGACCGAGGATCAGGCCGGCCAGGTCGGCGCGATCCAGGAGGTGGGGTTCGCGCTCGGCGGCGGGCTCGGCATCGCGGTGTTCGGCACCATCGCCGCCGTGCTGGTGACGGGCGGTTTCGTGGCGGCGGTGCTCGTGGCGGCCGTCGTGGTCACAGCTGCTGCGCTGGTGCCGCTGGCACGCCGCGGCGTGCGTTGATCTGCCGCTGACAGCGAGAAACGCCCCACCCGGTTGTCGGGTGGGGCGCTTCGTGATGGGTGACGGCAGGTCAGGCGTCGCGACCGCGGGTGAAGCCCGCGTCGAAGCCGCGCTCGAAGGCGTGCTGAGCGATGCGCTCGGCACGGTGCGGACCGTGTCCGCGGTGGCCGTGGTGTCCGTGGCCCCGGTCGTCGTGACCGTGGTCGCCGTGCCCGGGGTGTCCGTGCCCGCGGCCGTGACCGTGGTGTCCGGCAACTGCTTCGCCGTGGCGGCAGCCGTGCTCAGCGTCCCGATCCGGACCGAAGCCGTGCTCCGCATCCGGACCGGGGCCGTGCGCGGAGCCGTGGCCGAAGCCGCGGCCGAACGGACGCCCGAAGCCGCGCGGGAATCCGCGTCCGTGGCGGGGACCGCCGAAACCGTGCCGACGGCCGCGGGGAAGAGGGGTCTCCTCGTCCCATCCGAAGGCGCGAGCGATCTTCTCGAGCGAAGCGAGCGTGGTGGCCATCTCCTCGTCGGAGACGGCGCTCGACACCTTCGCGCGGATGCCGTCGACGATGGTGCCGAGGCGATCCTTCGCCGCACGGCCCTCGTCGGTGAGCGTCCAGCCGTCGCCCTCGGGGGCGACCCAGCCGCGCTCGACGAGTCGGTGCAGCTTGTGCTCGTTCAGCGGGCGGTCCGTCGTGACGGTGCCGTCGACGATGTTGAGGATCCGCCAGTCGCGGCGGCTGGCGTGCTCGCCGTCGAAGGCGGCGGCGAACTCGGCCGCCATCAGGCGGTCGGCGGCCTTCAGCCAGTAGCCGAAGGGGCGGGTGGTGTTCTCGGGGTTCTGTGATTCAGAGGTGTTCATGGGAAGTCCTTAGTTGTCAGTGTGCATGTGAATGTCACAGTGCATGTACATGTAGTGTGACATGGAGTCCCAATGCATGTCAAGTCGCATGTAAAATCGAACGGTGACCACCGAACCGCACGACCCCGCCGCGCAGGATCCCGCCGAAGCCATCGCGCAGGCGCTGTCCCGACTGCGCGGGCGTCGCCCCGGCGACCGGGGCCCCGGCGGTCGTGGCCCGTCCGAGCGCGGTCGGGGTCACGGCGGCCCGCACGGCTGGCACGGCGGTCCGCATGACGACGACGCTCGCGACCACTTCGACCACCACCGCGGACACCCCGGCATGCCGCCCTGGATGGCCGACCCGTCGGGACGTCTCGGCGGACCCGCTCGCATGCGCCTGCTCGAGGCGCTGGCGGCGGCATCCGCTCCGCTCAGCGTCAGCGATCTCGGCATCGCGATCGGCGTCGATCAGCCGCGCGCCTCACGGCTCGTGCAACAGGCCGTCGATCACGGCTTCGTGCGCCGCGAGGCCGATCCCGACGATGCGCGACGCACCCGTATCGCCCTCACCGACGAGGGTCGCAGGCTCGCCCGCGGCATGCGCGGGGAGCGTCGCGAGATGCTCACGACCGCGCTCGCTTCCTTCACCGACGACGAGCGGGTCGAGCTCGCCCGGCTGCTGAACAAGCTCGCCGACAACTGGCAGCGCTGAACCGGCTGCGCCCTAGCCGCGCGCGAACTCGAGCGACGGCTCGTCGTCGACCGACAGCGACAGCACGACCGTCTCGACGGCCTCATGTGCTTCGATCCGCCGTTCGACGTCGCGCAGCCGGCGGGCCACATCGTGCTCGCGGGCATCGCCGGCCAGATCGATCTCGGCCACGATGAACAGCCGGTTCGGCCCGACGTACTCGATGTGCAGGTAGGTGACGCGCTCGATGTCGTCCAGCCCCAGCAGCGCGGTGCCGACGCGGGCCCGCAGCTTCGGCGCCGCCGTGGCGCCGACCAGGAACGCGATGTTCCGCCGGATCAGGATGATCGCTACCACGCCGAGCAGCACTCCGACGAGGATCGAGCCGATCGCATCCCACGCGGCCACGCCGGTGATCTGATGCATCGCGATGGCGCCGGCTGCGATCGCCAAGCCGATGAGCGCGGCGGAGTCCTCGAAGAACACGGCCCGCAGCGTGGTGTCGCTCGTCTCCAGCACGAAGTCCCAGGTCGACGATCCGCGCTCCTTCGCCAGGCGCCGGGACTTCACCATCGCCTGCGTGAACGACGCGCCCTCCAGCACGAACGAGACGCCGAGCACGATGTACGCCACCATCGGGCTCTCCACGGGGCCGGTGTCGGACAGCTCCTGGATGCCGTGCATGATCGACACGATGGATCCGGCCGTGAAGATCCCGAACGCGGCGATGAGCGACCACACGAAGGCGTTGCGTCCGTAGCCGAGGGGGTGCCGCGCATCCTTGGTCTTCGCGCCGCGGCGGTCGGCGATGAGGAGGAACACCTCGTTGCCGGCATCCGCCCACGAGTGCGCCGCCTCGGCGACCATCGATGCCGATGAGGTGATGATCGCCGCGATCGTCTTCGCCACTGCGACGAGGATGTTGGCGAGGAAGGCGAGGATCACGGTCACGCGGTCAGGCTACTCCCGCCGCGGGTGTGCACGACTCAGCGCGGCGCCTTCACCGGGAGCAGCAGGAGGAAGCCGGCGATCAGGACGATCACGATGCCCAGGATGCCGTAGGCGGTCTGACTCGTCAGCACGATCAGGAGCGTCCAGGCGCCGGAGGCCATCCAGCTCGCGGCGCGACCGGTCGTGGCGTAGAGACCGAAGATCTCGCCCTCGCGGCCGGCGGGGGTGACCCGGGCGAGGAACGAGCGTGCCGCCGCCTGCGCCGGTCCGACGAACGCGCACAGGACGAGGCCGCCGATCCAGAAGACCATCGACCCGGCGTCCCGCAGGAAGAAGACCGCGAGACCGGCGACGATCATCGAGCCGATCGAGGCGAGGATGATCCGCTTCGGGCCGAGGCGGTCGTCGAGCCGGCCGGCGGCGATCGTGGAGACGCCGGCGATCAGGTTCGCGACGATGCCGAAGATGATGATGTCCTGCGCCTTGAAGTGGAACACGGCCGTGCCGATGATCGCTCCGAAGGCGAACACGCCGCCCAGCCCGTCGCGGAAGACGGCGCTCGCCAGCAGGTACCAGAAGGTGGGCCGGGTCTCCTCGTTGCGGTACAGCCCGGCGACGTCCTTCACCAGCAGCGGGTAGGAGGCGAAGAAACCGACCTTGCGCTCCGGGCGGCCGAGCGACGGCTCCGGCACGTTGAGGAAGATCGGGATGCTGAAGATGATCGCCCATACGGCGCATCCCACGGCGATCAGTCGATAGGCGAGGCCGTTGTCGGTCGACATGCCGAACCAGTCGAAGGTGTCGAGCACGACCACGATCACGAGGGCGATGATGCCGCCGAGGTAGCCGAAGCCCCACCCGAGGCCCGAGATGCGTCCGACGTTCTTCGGGTTCGCGATGCCGATGAGCATCGCGTTGGAGTTCACCGCGGCGATCTCCTGGAACACGGTCGCGGCCGAGATCAGGGCGACGCCCAGCCAGAACAGGCTCGGCGTCGGTTCGACGAACCACAGGCCCAGCATGCACAGGATCAGGGCTCCGGTGCCGATCCCGAGCCAGAGCTTCTGGCGCCCGGCGGCATCCGCCCGCTGGCCGAGCACCGGAGCGAGCAGCAGGATGCCGAACGCGGCGATGGTCGAGCCCAGCCCCAGCCCGGAGGCGAGGTCCGCCTCGGCGGCCAGTCGCACCTGATCGTTCTTGTCGAGGGCTGCCACGTCCGCGGGGAGGAATCCCTCCCCGACGAGGTACAGCGCCGTGAACACGAACGTGAGGATGACGGTGTTGAAGGGCTGCGTCGCCCAGTCCCACAGCGCCCAGGAGTACACCTGCTTCTTGGGGGCCGGCGTCTCGCCGCGCAGGTCGAGTCCGACGACGGCCACGGCGCCGCTGTTGGCGGTCGCCACGGGCTCGGGGACGCCCTGGCGAGATTCGGGTTCGCTCATGGGGGAAGTCTGGCGGCCCCCGGTGAACGCCCGGTGACGGCGCGCCGTACGCCGGATCGTGCGTGATCCTCGAACGGGTCAGAGCGCAGGGCCGCGCCGGATGCGGATCGGGCCGCGGGTCTCGTCGATGCGCACGCGCTCGCCCTTCTGCGTCACCACGATCTCGTCGCGGGCGGCGAGTTCCGCCGCGACGCGTCGGACGTCGTCCATGCGCGCGCGCCAGCCCTCGCCGCCGACCGCGCGCGCGACGTCGCTGGGGCAGATCGAGGAGTCCGACCGCTTGCGGGTGAGCGCTCGGATCGCCGCGGCGATGCGTTCGTCGAAGGCGTCGCCGGAGCGCGCCTCCCACCAGGGGGCGCCTCGTTCGCCGAGTGCGTTCTTGGCGTCCTGCACCCGGCGCCGGGCGTCGGGCTCCGACGCCTTCACCGCGCGCCGGGCCGCCATCAGCTCGTCGACCAGCTCCTGGCGCAGCGCATCGGGGATCGACGGATCGGATGCGCGCCACCGCCGTCCGTTCACGATGATGTGGTGGCCGTCGGGGGTGCGCTCCGGGCCGTCGTCCCGCTCGTGCGCCGCGTCCCGCTCGTGCTCCGCCATGCCGACAGTGTCTCGGGCCCGCAGCGACCGCTCCAGACCCTTGACGAGCGACGCTCACGCGTACGACGCGGCGAGCATCTCGGCGAACAGCTCCTCGGCGTCGCACTCGACGCGGTGCCGGGTGAACCAGTCGCAGATGTTCACGCAGTCGCGGTGCAGCAGATCGAGCCCCTGCGGGTTCGCGATGATGTCGACGATCTGCGGCAGGTCGATCACCCGCACTCGCCCCTCGTGCACGAGCAGGTTGTACGCCGACAGGTCGCCGTGGGCGAAGCCGGCCGCGGCGAAGATGCGCATCAGATCGACCACCTGGGCGTAGTACTCCTGCAGCTCCGCGCGGTCGCTGCGCACCTGGGCGAGTCGGGGCGCGGCGGTGCCGTCGGCGTCGCCGAGGAACTCCATCAGCAGCTCGGTGCCGTTGACCTGCACCGGGTAGGGCACGGGTGCGCCGAGCTCCCACATCCGGCACAGCGCCTCGAACTCGGCGAACGACCACTGCGCCGCGGCGACCTCGCGGCCGTGATCCGACTTCCTCGCGAGGGCGCGGGTGTCGCGGGTGTTCCGGGTGCTGCGGCCCTCGGTGTAGACGGACGAGCGGTGGAAGCTGCGGTGCTCGGCGCTGCGGTAGCGCTTCGCCGCGAGCAGCGTGCGCTGGCTCGGGTCGTCCGGCACCGCGCGTTCGAGCAGGAACACGTCGGCCTCCTTGCCGGTCTTGAGGATGCCGCGTTCGGTGTCGAGTGCGCCCGCCGAGGTGACCACCCACGCGGGCCACGGCTGGGGGCCGCGCTCGGACGGGGTGATCGCGGGCCAGGTGGACCAGCGCTGCCCCTCGCCGGGATCGACGTCGGCGAAGGAGAGTTCGGTTTCGAGGGAGTCGAATGAGGAAGTGAAGTGATCAGACAAGGTGTGGCTCCGGGAGCAGGAGGCCACGCCAGTGTCAGGAGCGGGTGGCCTCGAAGGGAAGGTGGTCGGCGGTGAGCGCGACAAAGACCGTGTTCATATCTTCGGCTCCTTCCGCTCGAGCTTCCCGGGTGCTTCCCGGTGCGTCGTCGAGCATAGGGCGCCGGCGGCGGGCGTGTCCAGGGTGCGGGTCAGCTCCCGGTGGGCGGCGTGACCCGCACGAGCACGCCGTCGCCCTCGCCGCCGGTCGCGACCACCCAGGACCCGTCCGTCCATGCGGCGGCGTTCGCGCCGCACAGGAACGGCAGCGGATGCTGTCCGCCGGCGTCGCTGAGGCGGAGGGCGTCGCTGCTCGAGGTCTCCGCGCAGTGCATGCGGGGCTCGATCGCCTGTCGCGCTTCGGACGAGCCGCCGACGAGCACGCCCTGCGCGTCGCTCTGCTCCGGCTCTCCGCCCCACCACAGGGCGGTGCCGTCGGGAGCGACGGCGACGAGCGGGTGGTCCGCGACCTGCGGTTCGCGGCTCAGCTCCGTGCCGTCGGCTGTGAGCACGATCCGTGCGGTCGGGGTCGCGAGATACATGCGCCCAGCGTCATCGACATCGATGCCGATCGGCGGGACACCGGGTCGAGCGCCGGGCGCATCGTCGAGCTCGACCGGGCCGCTGTGCAGCAGGGTCCTGGCACCACTGTCGAGGTCGACGCGCAGCACCTCGAAGTCGAGGTAGTCGTCGGGAGGACGCGGTTGGTAGCGCACGACGATCGCGCCGCCATCGTGCACCGCGACGTCACCGAACTCGAAGTCCCCGAAGTCGAGGTCGCCCTCGTCGCCCATGGCGTCGCCCGGCAGGTCTCGCAGCGTCATGGTCGTGGTGTCGAACACCGAGAGCATCGGCATCACGTGGGCCCGGTCGCCCTGCACCACGACGAGTTCGGTCGGCGACAGAGGTGCCATCGCCCCGATCTTCGAGAGCGGGCCGCCGGGCTCGGTGTCGAACCTGGCGAGCGTCTCGCCATCGGCCCCGACGTGCAGCCAGGACCCGGAAGACGCGGTCCAGAACCCGCCCGCCCCGTCGGACGACAGCACGTGCATCCCGTACGTCAGGTCGGTCGGCGGACCGGCCGGAGTCGCCTCCGGTCCGGAACCGACGAAAGAGTTCTGGAATGAGATCGGCTCCAGGGCCCAGTCGTCCGGACCGGGCGCGGGCGGCGTGCACCCGGAGATGAACATGATCGCTGCGATGACCGCACTACCGCGCAGCATCCGCCGCCGTGCCGCTCCCCGATCCTGCATCCCCACACTCTTCAGGCTCCGGCTGGGAGATCGGTGTGCCGATGTCGTCGGACGATCGGTCGGTAGCGGCGGACGCCTGATCGGGCGACGGCATCCGGATGCTGCGAGCGTGGAACCATGACCATCACAGCGCCCGTCCCCACCGTGCCGGCCTCGGCCGTCACCCGCATCCGCTACGGCGGACTGATCGTGCTGATGCTGATGGGCTTCCTGCTGGTCACGGCGGAGTTCCTCCCCAACGGCGTGCTGACGGAGATGGCCGACGGTCTCGGCGTGACCCCCGGTCAGGCCGGGCAGACCGTGACGGTCACGGCACTCGTCGGCCTCGTCGTCGCGCCGACGATCGGGCTCATCTTCCCGCGTCTCGACCGCCGGTCGCTGCTGGTGTGGATGGCGCTCGCCGCGGCGGTGTCGAATCTCATCGTGGCGATCTCGCCGAATCTGATCATCGTGCTGCTGGCGCGCTTCCTTCTGGGCGCCGCGATCAGCGCGTTCTGGGCGATGTCGATCACGGTCGCCGCCCGCCTCGCGGGGCCTGCGAACCTCGGTCGCGGCGTCATGTTCACCTCCGCCGGTGTCTCGCTGGCGACCGTGGCCGGCGTGCCGCTGGGCGTGATGCTGAGTGAGCTCGTCGACTGGCGGATGGTCTTCGCCATCGCCGGAGGGCTGATGGTGGTGCTCGCGGTCGTCCTGCGATTCACACTGCCGTCGGTTCCGGCCGAGCGCGCGTCGAGCCTGCGCCTGCTGGTCGACACGCTGCGCCGGCCGGGCATCGGACTCGGCATGGTCGGGCACGTGCTCGTGGTTCTCGGGCACTTCCTCGCCTACACGTACGTGCGTCTCGCGCTGGAGCGCATCCCCGACGTCGACGCCTCGACGATCGTGGTGCTGCTCGCGTTGTTCGGCGTCGGCGGCCTCCTCGGCAACATCACGATCGGACTCGTCATCGACCGCACGTTCGCCTTCTTCGCCGTGTTCGCGCCGCTGGTGATCGCCGTGTCCGTGATCTCGATGATCCTGTTCTCCGGGTCGTTCCTGGGTGTGGGCATCGTGGTGGTGGTCTGGGGCTTCTTCTTCTCGTCCTGGCTGATCGTCGCGAACACCTGGGTCGGACACCGGATGCCGGATCGGCTCGAAGCCGGCGGCAGCCTCGTGGTCGTGGGCTTCCAGGGGGCGATCACCCTCGCGGCCGGCGTCGGCGGGCTCCTCGTCGACACCCTGAACGTCGAGCTGGTCTACGTGCTCGGTGCGGCCGCGCTGCTCGCCGGTGCCGTGCTCTTCGGGGTGTCCAACCGGGTCAGCAGCCGCGCCTGACGAGGGTGCCCGTGACGGGTGGGGACGGGCGGGACGGCGTCAGGCGGAGACGGGGATCCGGTTGGCCATCCGCCACGACGTGGGGGTCAGCCCGGTGCGGCGGCGGAACGCCCGGCTGAACCCCTCGTCCGAGGCGTAGCCCAGCTCGCGGGAGATCTCCGAGACACTGCGTCCGGCCTCGAGCATCCGCTTGGCCGCGTCCACGCGCACCTCGGTGACGTAGTCCGCGGGGGAGCGGCCGACCGCGTTGCGGAATCGCTCCGCGAAGGTCGAGCGTGACATGGCGCCGATGCTCGCGAGGCGTTCGACCGTCCAGTCGCGGCCGGGCTCCTCATGGATGGCGTCGACGACGCGGTCGAGGAACGGGTCGTTCGACAGCGACGGCCAGCCCGCCGGTGCGCAGCCGTTCGCCGCCCAGGCGCGGATGACCGACAGCAGCACGGTCGTCGCCATCATGCGGCAGATGACCGGGTCGCCCTGACGGGCCGGGAGCACGGTGTGATCGACGAGGCCCATGTTCAGGGCCAGGGCGGCGGCGGCCGGCTCGATGTCGTCGAAACCGGTGACGGTGAGGAAGGGCGGAAGCAGGGCGGGCAGCGGCGAAGCCGCATCCGCGAGCACGATCTCGGCGATCATGAGGCTCGTGTCGCCCTGGGCCTCGAGCGCGAACGGTGTGCGGCCGAGTGTGAGGAAGGCATCGCCCGCGACGAGCACGTCGCGGCGGCTGCTCGGGTCGACCATGAGGCGGTGCGAGTCCCGGTCGACGTCGAGGCGGCAGCCGTCGCCGAGCGGCGGATGCCCGTGCACGCCGCCTTCGACGATGTACACGAGGGTGATGGCGCCGGTCGGGATCGGCAGCAGTGTGCCGGAGGCGAGTGGCATCCGACGGCCGACGCCGACGCGGAGGTCGACGGCGCCGAGCACCTGCGAGATCGCGTCTGCGTCCACTGTCACCATGCCTTCGGCAACGCCTCCGTCGCGTCCGCTATTCCGCATCCGACTTCTTCGAGGCGCGAAACAGGTCGCATCGCTCCGACGTTCTCAACCATTCGGTTGATTCGACGGCGATGACGGCCGGATACGGTGGGAGGACCCCCACCCGAGGAGTTCCGTGTTCCGCACCCCCGACCGCCTGTTCCGTGTTCTCGCGATCGCGGAGGCGATCACCTGGACGATCCTGATCGCCGCGATCATCGCCCGTGCCGTCGGCGCCCCCGGGGTCGTGGTGACCGTGGGCGGCGGTATCCACGGATTCGTGTTCCTCGCCTATGCGGCGACGGCGATCCTGGTCGCGCTGAACCAGCGCTGGCACCCCGGCGTCGGTGTGCTCGCGGTGGTCAGCGCCGTGATCCCGTACGCGACGATCCCGATGGAGATCTGGCTGCACCGCACCGGGCGCCTCGACGGTGCCTGGCGCCTCGAGGCCACGGACGACCCGCGGGATCGTCGCTGGTACGACCGCCTGATGCGGTGGTTCCTGCGGCGGCCGTGGGTGCTGGCGCTGCTGCTGGCCGTCGGCATCGTGGCGCTGTACGTCATCCTGCTGCTGGTCGGCCCTCCCGGCGGCAAGTGAGCCGCCCCGGAGTGAGCCCGGTCGGCGTGGCGATCAGGGCGTGACGACGACCGCGTTCGCGTCGGTGACGGCGTCCATGATCTTCTCCGCGTCGTTGGCCATGCAGTCCACGATCGTGTAGAGACCGACTCCGGTCTGCGTGAACGCGCGGGCGGCCATGAGCCACGACCGAGAACCCTCCACCGCGCTGACCTGACGCATCTCGACGCCGCCGTTGCCGCCCGCCATGTAGCTGAACTCGCCGGTGGTGGCGACGGGGGTGATGTCGGCCGTCGGGGTCTCCAGCAGCACGCCGAGGATCGCATCGGACGACGCGCTGTCATCGCCGTCGACGACGGGCACATCGGTCATGTGGCCCTGCCAGAACCGCACCGTGCAGGTGCCGTCTGCCGTGCCGTACGTCCAGCCGCCGTTGCCGTCGTCGGGCGAGATCGTCTCCCACTGCTCGTCGGCGATGAATCCGTCGCCCCACTCGATGTAGGTGTCGGGATCGAGGTCGAGGCCCTCCTCGAAGGTCAGCGTCGTGCCGGGGGTGCCGCCTTCCGGGGCGTCCGTCCCGTCGGTCTCCGTGCCGGGCGACGGCGCCGCAGAGGGATCTGCTGCGGGGATCTGCGCGTACAGGCATCCGCTCAGGGGCAGGATCGCGAGCGTCACGATGGCGGCGGCGGTGCCGAGGCGGCGGGTGGCGGAGGCGGTCCACATCATGCCCGTCAGCCTAGCCACTTCAGGCGCGTCGGACGGGCTGCTGCAGCTCGGTGACCCAGTCCGACTGGTCGTCCGACACGGCGCGGACGTAGAGCTCTCGGCACGGCCCGTCGTGCACCAGACCGCGGGCGAAGATCTCGGTGTGGATGCCGTGCCAGCTCTCGGCGATGCGGTCCATCGACCCGAGGTGGATGCCGCACACCGCTTCGTTCGCGGCCGGGAGTTCGATGATCTCGAACCCGTCGCGGGCGGGGCCGGAGTACGTGTACCCGACGATGACCTGCAGGCCGTCGTCGAGCGTCTCGTACTGGGCGATCGGAGTGGAGAGCGAGTGCTCGTCGCCGATGATCGCCGCCACGGCGTCGAACGACGGGCCCACGACGGCGGCGACGGACGACTGATCGGCGACGACGGTGCGGATGGCGGCGAGGCGGACGGCCGGGAGGGGCTTGTCGACGATCTCGATCGGGGACATGTGGTTCTCTTTCTCGATGAGGTGGAGGCGCCGTTCCACGTCGACGAGTCTCTCTGCGGCGACCCGGTGCTCCAGCTCGACCTCCGCGCGGCGGATCCGCAGCAGGGAAGCGATGCGGTCGGCGTCGACACCTCGGTCGAGGATCGACGAGATGTCATCGAGCCCGAAGCCCAGCTGACGCAGGGCGACGATCCGATGCAGACGATCCAGTTGCGAGGGGTCGTAGGAGCGGTAGCCGCTGAACTCGTCCACGTGGGCGGGGACGAGCAGGCCGGCCGTGTCCCAATGCCGCAGCATGCGGTGGGTCACCTGGCCGATCTGCGCGAACGCTCCGATGGACAACATGTCTCTGTTCTCCCGTCTGCCACAGTGTCAGGGTCAAGTATCGCGTCCGGGATGTGTCGATCGATTTCGCGGCGGTGTGCGGGACCCCCGTGACCGCATATCGGTATTTCGTTTTGTGGGCCTGATCTGGCCCTTTGAATGTCGGTGGCCCCTGATTGACTCGAGATATGGCAGCACTGGTGGATGCGACGGTCGAGCAGATGGCGACGCTCGCCGAGCTCACCGACATGCTCGTCGGGTTGGAGCGCACGATCAGCAGTCTGCAGGCCGCGCGTGACGGCGTGCTCGCGGTCGGTTCCCGGCTGGCGCTGCAGGTTGCCGACGAGGCGGAGCATCCGGATTTCGGCGATCTGACCACCCGCACGGTCGCGGCAGAGATGGCGGCGGCGCTCCGGGTGAGCGACCGCACGGTGCAGGCGCGGATGTCGGAGGCGGTGTGGCGGGTGGAGCGCTTCCCGCTGGTGTGGGCGGCTCAGGGGGCCGGGCGCATCAGTGCCGCACATGCGCGGGCGATCTGCGATGCGGCAGAGTATCTGGAAGACGCGGCCGATCGCGACGCATACTCCGCCGAGATGGTGCCGTTCGCCGAATCGGAATCGCCGAACCGGGTGTCGCGGCATGGTCGGCGCGTCGCGGAGCGGTTCCAGTCCCGGTCGGTCGACGAGCGGCACAAGGATGCGCGGGAGAAGAGGTCGGTGTGGGTGAAAGACGTCGGCGACGGCATGTCCCAGCTCGGGCTGCTCGGCCCCGCCGCGCTCGTGCACGGCGCATTCGAGCGACTGACGCAGATGGCGCAGGGCGTGCAGGAGCAGGGTGAGGCGCAAGCGCCATCGCACGAGCCCGAATCGCCGGAGCGGGAGGACGTCGATCAGCGCACGGTCGCGCAACTCCGCGCCGATCTCGCGCTCGACCTGCTGCTCACCGGCGCTCCGGCGGGGCACGACACCCCCGATGGCCTCCTTGCCGCGATCTGCGGATCGGTCTCGGTCACCGTTCCGGTCACGACTCTGATGGGGCACGGTACTACTCCGGCCGAACTCGACGGGCGTACACCGATCGACGCCGGCACGGCGAAAGCTCTCGCGGGAGCGGCGTCCGGGTGGGATCGGATCCTCACCCACCCGATCACGGGGGCGCTCCTCGCGGTCGACCGCTATCGGCCCGGCTCGGATCTGAAACGGCATCTGCGCGCACGGGATCAACGCTGCCGATTCCCCGCCTGCGGGTATGCGGCCCGCGACTGCGATATCGACCATCATCACGATGCCGCCCGCGGCGGGCCGACCGTCGCGAGAAATCTGGGCCACCTCTGCCGCCGCCATCACGTGCTCAAACACCATTCGCCGTGGGTCGTCGAAGTGCTCGGCGATGGCGCCTATGCCTGGACGAGTCCGACGGGCAGGGTCTACGTCGATCGACCGCAGCCCCAGAACACGGTCACCTTCGTGGAGGAGCACGCCCCGGCGCCCTTCTGATCGCAGGCCCCGAAGCGTCGACTCGAGGCGGTGCGCAGCGGGCTCCCCGACGCGTGTTCCGTAAAGTTGAGTCGACTCGTATCAAGTTGATTTGACACGGTCGATGCTCGAGCGTACAGTTGAGCCATCGCGACTCAGGTTTCCCTGATCGCCGCAGATTTCCGCACCACAACGAACATCCAGTTCAACGAAACTTCCAACAAAGGAGAGAACACATGGCACGTGCTGTCGGTATCGACCTCGGAACCACCAACTCCGTCGTCAGCGTCCTCGAGGGTGGCGAGCCCAAGGTCATCGCCAACGCCGAGGGCTTCCGCACGACCCCCTCGGTCGTGGCCTTCACCAAAGACGGGGAGGTGCTCGTCGGTGAGACCGCGAAGCGCCAGGCCGTCACCAACGTCGACCGGACGATCGCTTCCGTCAAGCGCCACATGGGCACCGACTGGAGCTTCGACGTCGACGGCAAGAAGTGGACGCCGCAGGAGATCTCCGCGCGCATCCTCATGAAGCTCAAGCGCGACGCCGAGTCGTACCTGGGTGACACGGTGACCGACGCGGTCATCACGGTCCCCGCGTACTTCAACGACGCCGAGCGTCAGGCCACCAAGGAGGCCGGCGAGATCTCGGGCCTCAACGTCCTGCGCATCATCAACGAGCCGACCGCGGCCGCTCTGGCCTACGGCCTCGACAAGGGCAAGGAAGACGAACTCATCCTGGTCTTCGACCTGGGTGGCGGAACCTTCGACGTGTCGCTGCTCGAGGTGGGCAAGGACGACGACTTCTCCACGATCCAGGTGCGCTCGACCGCCGGTGACAACCGTCTCGGTGGAGACGACTGGGACCAGCGTCTCGTCGACTACCTGATCAAGCAGTTCAAGGAGACCACGGGCGTCGACGTCTCGGGTGACAAGATCGCCCTGCAGCGTCTCAAGGAAGCTGCCGAGCAGGCGAAGAAGGAGCTCTCCTCCTCGACCTCGACGAGCATCAACCTGCCGTACCTGTCGCTGACGGAGTCCGGCCCGGTGTCGCTTTCCGAGACCATCACCCGCGCGAAGTTCGAGGACCTCACGAAGGACCTGCTCGACCGCACCAAGAAGCCGTTCGAGGATGTCATCCGCGAAGCCGGCATCAAGGTCTCCGAGATCGACCACATCGTGCTCGTCGGTGGATCGACGCGTATGCCCGCGGTCGCCGAGCTCGTCAAGCGCGAGACCGGCAAGGACGCGAACAAGGGTGTCAACCCGGATGAGGTCGTCGCCGTCGGCGCCGCGCTCCAGGCCGGTGTCCTCAAGGGCGAGCGCAAGGACGTCCTCCTCATCGACGTCACGCCCCTGAGCCTCGGTATCGAGACCAAGGGCGGCATGATGACCAAGCTCATCGAGCGCAACACGGCCATCCCGACCAAGCGCAGCGAGACCTTCACCACGGCAGACGACAACCAGCCGTCCGTCGCGATCCAGGTCTTCCAGGGTGAGCGTGACTTCACGCGCGACAACAAGCCGCTCGGCACGTTCGAGCTGACGGGTATCGCTCCGGCTCCCCGTGGCATCCCGCAGATCGAGGTCACCTTCGACATCGACGCCAACGGCATCGTGCACGTGTCCGCCAAGGACAAGGGCACCGGCACCGAGAAGTCGATCGTCATCTCCGGCGGCTCCTCGCTGTCGAAGGAAGACATCGAGCGCATGGTGCGCGAGGCCGAGGAGCACGCGGCTGAGGACAAGGCGCGCCGCGAGGCCGCCGAGGTCCGCAACCAGGCCGAGACGCTCGCGTACTCGATCGACAAGCTGATCACCGAGAACGACGACAAGCTGCCCGAAGACGTGAAGACCGAGGTCAAGGCCGACGTCGACGCGCTCAAGACGGCGCTGGCCGGCGAAGACGACGAGGCCGTGAAGACCGCGTTCGACAAGCTCAACCAGTCCCAGTCCAAGCTCGGCGAGGCCATCTACGCCTCCTCGCAGGCGGATGCCGCAGCCGGCGCTTCGGCTGAGGGCGAGGCCCCGGCCGGTGACGCTCCCTCCTCCGAGGAAGACGTCATCGACGCAGAGGTCGTCGACGACGAGGACGAGAAGAAGTAATCATGACGGACAAGAACTTCGACGAGAACCAGTTTCCTGAGTCCGCCGAAGGTCGCAGCGAGGGGTCGGACGCTCAGGCGTCCGGCCCCGCGCCGCACCACCCGGACTCCCGCGAGGCAGCAGCCGCCGAGGGATCGGACGAGACCCCGCTCGACGGCGCCGCGACTCCTGAGCCTGCCGACGACCTCACCGTCGACGACATCCTCGGAGCGACGCAGACCGGCGAGGCCGCGGCAGAAGACGCCGTGCTCGCCGACCTCGAGTCGACCCTGCTGAACGACCTCAAGCGCCTGCAGGCCGAATACGCCAACTACCGTCGCCGCACCGAGGAGCAGCGCCAGGTCGAGATCGAGCGGGCGAAGGGCGAGGCCGCCAAGGGCCTGGTCCCCGTGCTCGATGATCTCGATCGCGCCGCTCAGCACGGCGACCTCGTCGACGGCACCCCGTTCGCCGTGATCGCCGACAAGGTGCGCACGGTCGTGGAGCGACTCGGAGTGGTCGCGTACGGCGAGAAGGGCGAGGAATTCGACCCGCAGCGCCACGAGGCCATCTTCCAGCAGCCGACTCCCGGCGTGGAGAAGACCACGATCCTCGAGGTCGTCGAGGTGGGCTACCGCCTCGGAGACGTCGAGCTGCGCCCCGCGAAGGTCGTCGTCGCTGTCCCTGCGGAGTAGGTGATCGATGGCCAGCCAGGATTGGTTCGACAAGGACTTCTACAAGACCCTCGGGGTCTCCAAGGACGTCAGCGATGCGGATCTGAAGAAGACGTATCGCAAGCTCGCGCGGAAGTACCACCCGGACTCCAATCAGGGTGATGCCAAAGCAGAGGCGAAGTTCAAGGAGATCAGCGAGGCCTACTCGGTGCTCTCCGACGCCGAACAGCGCAAGGAATACGACGAGATCCGCGCCATGGGCTCGGGCGCTCGCTTCACCGCGAGCGGTCAGGGCGCCGGCGGCTTCGAAGACGTGTTCAGCCGGTTCGGTCAGCAGGGCCGAGGGCAGACCGCCGACTTCGAGGACATCTTCGCGATGTTTAACCAGGGTCAGGGCGCGAGCTTCGGCAACGGGCGCTTCGGGCAGCCGAGCGGCGGCTACCGCGGTTACGGCGGCCCGCAGCGCGGCGCCGACGTCACCGCGCGCACCACGCTCGACTTCGTCACCGCCGTGCAGGGGGAGACCATCTCCCTGCAGGGCGAAGACGGCAAGCCCTTCAAGGTGAAGATCCCCGCGGGCGTCGCCGACGGGCAGAAGATCCGTCTGCGCGGCCGTGGCCGACCCTCGCCTGACGGCGGGGAGAACGGCGACATCGTGGTGCAGATCGCGGTGCGTCCGCACCCGGTCTTCACCCGCGACGGGCTCAACCTGCGCGTCGTGGTCCCCGTGACGTTCACCGAGGCGACCCTCGGGGCGACGATCGAGGTTCCGACGCTCGGCGGCGATGTGGTCAAGCTCCGGGTCGCACCCGGCACCCCCTCCGGGCGGGTGCTGCGCGTGAAGGGCCGCGGAGTCGCGACATCGAAGGGGACGGGCGACCTGCTCGCCGAGCTCCAGGTCGCGGTGCCCACGCACCTCGACGACGCCGCACGTGAGGCGCTGCAGAAGTTCCAGGAGCTCGAGCCCGAGGAGAACCCGCGCGCCGAGCTGATGGCCAAGGCGCGGCGATGACCGATCGTCGAAGCGGGCACCGGGGGCGGAGGCGTTCATGATGAATGCTGACACCCCGGTGTTCGCGATCGCGGCCGCCGCGGAGCTCTCCGGCCTCCACCCGCAGACGCTGCGGCAGTACGACCGCATCGGGCTCGTGGTCCCCGGGCGCACCACGGGCGGCTCCCGCCGCTATTCCCCCCGCAACATCGAGCAGCTGCGCGAGGTCGCCCAGCTCTCCTCCGAAGGCGTGAGCCTTCCCGCGATCGCGCGCCTGCTGGACCTCGAAGACGAGAACCGGATGCTGCGCGATCGCATCGCCGTGCTCGAGGGCGCGCTGCGCACCGAGCGCGAGAATCGTCCCGGCGTGCGCGTGTTCGCCGCCGGCTCCGCGGGGGTCGTCCCGATGCCGACCGGCCGCCGCATCCGTCGCTCGACCGAGGTCGTGCTCTGGGACCCGCGCGGGAGCGCCTAGTCCACATACCGCGCGTCGGCGCGCCCGCTTGCCCGCGACTCAGCGGCTGATGCCGACGCGGCGCACCAGCACCCAGGTGTTGCCGCGGTCATCGTAGGTGTGGACGAACCCATCGAGCACTTCGCGCGCCAGAGCCAGCCCGCGGCCGCTCTCGCTGTCCACGTCGGGCATCGCGACACCGTGCCAGTCGATCGAGGCGGGCGGAGCCGTGTCCACCAGTGTGGCGCGCAGCTCGTCGGAGGAGAGGCTGAGGTCCACGGAGAGCGTCACTGCGGCAGTGACCTCTCCGTGCTGCACCATGTTGGTCGCGATCTCGCTGACCGCGAGGGCGAACACCGTGCGGTCCTCGGCCGGTACGCCCGGCGCATCCGACCACAACCGTTCGAGAGTGTCGAGGATCTCGTCGACCGTCGCCAGCCCGGCGGGTCCGCTCACGCGGGCGCGGGCTTCACCGGGCATCGAACGCCGATTCGGGCGTCGGGTAGTCACGGAGCACACGATCCAGGTTCGTCAGCCGCAGGACCGTTCGCACCGCCTCGGGCACGGCGGCGATGCGCAAGTCCCCGCCGGCGACCCTCGCGCTCTTCAGACCGCCGACCAGAGCGCCGAGGCCGGAGGAATCGACGAAGGCGAGCTCCGCCATGTCGATCACGATGTGCGGCTCGCCGGCCGTCACCAGGTCGCCGACCGCGTTGCGGAGCAGGGGTGCTCCGGATGCGGTGAGGCGCCCGGAGAGCGCGATCACGGCGTACCCGTCGCGGGTGTCAGTGGACAGTTCCATGGGACTCCTTCTCGAGCAGGACGGCGGCCGGGCCGCGGTAGCGAGCCGCCTGGATGATGACGCTGAGGACCACGAGGTCGTACACGACCCAGACCGTGTTCACGAGGGTGCCGACGCCGTCGGCCGTTCCCAGTAGGACCCGCGTCACGCCGATCACGAGCGCCACGCTCAGGACGGCGATGGCGGTCAGCTGCGGCCAGATCTCGCGCCAGGGCACACCCCGCGGATCGCGACCATCCTTACGGGTGACGGCGAAAGCGAGCGGGCGATGGAAGACGACGTTGGCGAAAGCCGTCACGCACGCGCGTATCCACACCGGGAACAGGGCGAGCGAGTACTGCTGGCCCCGCCACGTGCGCACCCCCTTCGCGACCACGAGGAACAGCAGCTGGTTCACGAGGAAATAGGGCAGGAACCGCGCAAAGAAGTCGACAGACCACGCGGTGACCGGCAGCACGCCGAACACCAGGTAGATCACCGGCGCGGCGAGGTACGCGATCGCGGCGAACCCCGAGAGGTAGCTCCACATCGTGGCGAAGTACATCAACCGCTGACCGAACGAAAGCCCCCGCTTGACCAGTGGATTGTCGCGCAGCATCACCTGCAGCGTGCCCTGCGCCCAGCGCAGACGCTGTGTGAGCATGGTGCGCAGATCCTCCGGTGCGAGTCCCTTGGCGAGGATCTCGTGGTGGTACACGCTGCGCCACCCGAGAGCGTGCAGCTGCATTGCGGTCGCCATGTCCTCCGTCACGGAGATGGTCGCCAGCGGCAGGATCGGCTGAGCTTCCTCGCCCCGGTCCAGACGAAGCGCGTCGAGCAGCCCCCGTACGGCATCCAGAGCGGTGATCGGAGAGAGATCGGACTCGGCGAGAGCGGCGAGCCCCGCCTCGTCGACGATCACGGCATCGAGCTCCGCATCCTGCGCGATGGGCAGCGCGCCCAGCTCCTCCAGGTCGGCCCGGATCCCGGCCAGATCCTGTGCCACCAGGATGCGCGAGGCACGTTCGACAGCCCCGCCGACCTCGTCCGCCACGTCGGCGACGGGCACGCCGGCTGCGAGATCGCGGATTCCGCGACGGATGGCGATCTGGAGGACGGAGAGCTCGCGCGACAGTTCGGCACTCGACGACTCCCGCATCTCCTTGTCGATCATGATCTCGGCCGTCCGCAGCGCCCTGCCCGCCGAATCGGTGACCTCTCGGACGTACCCGATGATGCCGAGCTGCATCAGCGCCTCACGACGGAGAACCGCATTCGAGCCGCAGAAGAACGCGGCGTTCCACCCGTCCTTGCCCTGCTGGATCGGCCCGTAGAACAGCGGCGCCTGGCTGCCGAGCGGATCCGCTTCGTCGACGTTCACGAACCACTGCGGGGTCTGGACGACGGCGACCTTCTCATCGTCGGCGAAGTAGCCGAGGGTGCGGTGGAGGATCAACGGGTCGGGGATCTGATCGGCGTCCAGGATCAGCAGGAACTCCCCGTCCGTCTCGAAGAGCGCGTTGTTGAGGTTGCCGGCCTTCGCGTGCCGTGGCTTACCCGCCCAGTCGGCGGAGCGCGTGAGATATCCGACTCCCGCTTCCCGCGCCGCGGCCTCGAGCTCGGGACGGGAGCCGTCGTCGAGTACCCACGTCGTGTGCGGATACGCGATCCGCGCGGCTGCGCGGGCCGTGGTCATCACCAATTCGATCGGTTCGTCGTAGGTGGCGATGAAGACGTCGACCGTGCCCTCAGGCGGCGACGTCGGCTTCGGCCGCGTCCGGGCCTTCCACATCGTCGAGGAGAAGAGGATGGTGTCGATCAGGCTGTACGTCTCAGCCAGAACTAGCGGGACCGCAATCCACCAGGCGGACCAGTTCACCGACTCGAGCCAGCGCCAGGCGACGTAGTTCACGCCGAGCACCACCGACAGCACCGCGAGGATGCGGATCGTTGCGAAGCGCACGGTCATCGGTCACGCCTCACCACGACCACGGTGATGTCGTCGGTGGCGCGATCGTCGTCGGCCAGCCGCAGAGCCTCGCGAATGGCGCCATCGGGTCCTAGCGTCGTCAGCACGCGGTAGACGTGCGCGAACGGGTCGTCGGCGTCGAGCACGTCGAGCAGTCCGTCGCTGCAGCACACGAACGCATCGCCGGGGTCGAGGTGGGCGAACCGCGGTTCGCGGATCTCGGGCGGCTGCAGCCCCATCCCCATTCCCAGCGGCAGGCTCGTCGAGCGCAGGTGCTCCCATGAGCCGTCCGCGCGCAGGATGAAGGCGAGACTGTGGCCGGCGTCGATCAGCTCGAGGTCTCCGGTCTCCGGTCGGAGTTCCGCGTGCACCGCTGTGACGAACATCGCCGTGTCGGCAAGATCCTCCTCGAGCAGACGGTCGGCGTCGGCGATCGCCGCCGCCAGTGAGCGTCCGGGAGCCGTGCGCAGAGAAGCGCGGACACTCGCTGCGATGAGGGCCGGCCCTGTGCCCTTGCCCATCGCGTCGGCGAGGGTCACGCGCAGCGCGCCGTCATGCATGCCGAGGTCGTAGAAGTCGCCAGCAAGCCGGCCGCGTGACGCCGCACCTCCGGCGATGGTGTACCCGGGAACGACCGGATGCGAATGCGGACGCAGCGCACTCTGGATCACGGCCGCGTGGTCGAGCTCGGCATCGTTCGCGAGCTCCGTCTGCACCCAGAACGCCAGGTCTCGCAGCAGACCCTGCTGGGCGTCGGACAGCGTGTGCGGTTCGGTGTCGAGCACGCACAGAGTTCCGATGGGCTCGCCGCCGGGCGCATGCAGCGGGTGCCCGGCATAGAAGCGGAGGTGCGGATCGCCCACCACGAATGGGTTGTCGGCGAAGACCTCGGTCGTGAGCGCATCCTCGACGATCACGGTCCGATCCTGCCGGACGGTGTAGTCGCAGAAGGAATCCTGCCGCGGGGCTTCATCGCCGCCGAGTCCGATCTCGGACTTGCGCCACTGGCGGTCGCGGTCCAGGAGCGAGACGCTCACCATGGGGACCCCGAACATCTCCTTGGCCAGTCGTGCCACCCGATCCACGCGCTCATCGCGCGGTGTATCGAGGATCCCCAGTTCCTCGAGCGCTTCCTGACGCCTTCGCTCGTCGAACATCTCCCGCCCTCCCGGTCGTTTCTCATCCTGACATGCCCTCGAACGAAAGCCGAGCGTGGAGAGCGGTGTGTATCCTGTCAACAGTTAACAGGAGGTCACCATGACGCAGTCCGTGAAGCGTGGAGAATCCCTCGGCGCGCAGGTGGCCCGAGTCCTGCGCCAGCGCATCGTGCGCGGCGAACTCGCCCCCGGCGAACGCATCACCGAGGAGGCGCTGGCCGAGGAGTTCTCGGTCAGCCGCGGACCCGTGCGCGACGCCCTGACGCAGCTCAGCTTCGAGAAGCTCGTCGAGGTGCAGCGCCCCCGCGGCGTGTACATCGTCGGACTCACGCACGACGACGTCGACCAGCTCTACAGCCTGCGCGGCGCCCTCGAGCAGCTCGCGCTCTCGCGGGCGATGCGCGTCGAGGACGACTCCCGCTGGGCCGCGATGGCGGCGGCCGTCGAGCGGATGGGCGAAGCGGCGGATGCCGGTGACCACGCGGCCTTCGTCGTCGCCGACCTCGAGTTCCACTCGCAGATCTATGCCCTCGCCGACCACCCCCGTCTGGAAGGCGCCTGGAACCAGTACCTCCCGACCTTCACCGCGCTGCTCGAGGTCACGATCAACCACGATGAGGACCTGCACGAGTCGTCCGGCGACCACGTCAAGCTCATGGACGTGATGCGCAGTGGAAAGCCCGCGCAGGCCGCGAAGGTGCTGTCCGAGCACCTCGACGGCGCCCGCGAGCGCATGCTCGCCGAGATCGCCGACCGCGCCTGAGCGCGAGCGCGCCAGGCCCGGAAGCCTGCGTCAGTGTTGACTGTTAACAGTCAACACTGCTAGCCTCAGGGGGTCGACAACAAGGTCGACCCACGTAGAGGAGCAAAGATGCCCCGCAAGCGCATCACCCGGGCGGCTGCCGCGATCGCCGCCCTCGCAGCCACCGCTCTCATCGTCTCGGCCTGCACCAAGGTCGAAGAGGGCGAAGAAGCCGGATCGGCTTTCCCCGAGAACGACCTCCGGCTCATCATCCAGGCCAACCCCGGCGGAGGATCCGACCTCTCGTCGCGTGCCCTCGCCACAGAGCTCGAGAAGATCCTCGACGTCAGCGTCATCCCCGAGAACATGCCGGGTGCCGCCGGCGCGCTCGCGATGGAGTACGTGGGTGCACAGGACCCCGACGGATACGTCATCGGATTCGCCCCCGTCGAGATCGCGATGCTGAACACCACGCAGGGCGCGAACGTGCTCCCAGAGGACTTCGACCTGCTCGGCCAGATCATGCTCGCCCCCGGAGTCGTCACGGTCGGCGCGAACAGCGGCATCGAGACACTGGAAGACCTCGTCACCCAGGCGAAGGCCGGCGCCGTCACCGTCGCGAACTCCGGCGCCGGCTCCATCTGGGAGGCCGCGACCGTCGGGCTCGGCAGTGCGACCGACGCCGACTTCACCCCGGTCCCGTACGACGGCGGAGCGACAGCCGTCGCGGCGGCCGCATCGGGTGAGACCGTCGCCGCCGTCTCCGGACTCGGCGAGGCACTGGCCCAGGGTGAATCCGTGCGCATCCTCGCCGTCATGAACGACGTGCGCCACCCCGACGCCGAAGACGTCGAGACGGTCGAGGAGGCCATCGGCGAAGACGTGATCTTCGGCGGCTGGGGAGGAATCTACGCCCCCAAGGGTCTGCCCGAAGACGTGAAGTCGACGCTCGAAGCCGCGGTCAAGGAAGCCGTCGAGTCGGACAGCTACCAGAAGTTCCAGGCCGACGCCGGGAACCTCGTCGTGTACCGCGACTCCGCCGAGTGGACCACGTTCGTGGACGAGCAGTTCGACCTGTTCAAGGAACTGCTGGGTTGAGAACACTGCGGGGCCGGTGCAGACCGGCCCCGCAGCCGTTCCTCGTCGACGAAAGAAGGAGCATGATGTCCACCCCCGACACCGTTGCGGAACCGGCGGGCCACGACGAGTCTGCAGACGAGTACCAGGGCGCACCCGCCTCCCGCCCCCTCGAGGTCGTCTTCGCGGTCGTCGCCCTGGCGTTCACCTCCGGCTACCTCTTCCTCTCGACGCAGATCCCGCTGCGCCGCGAAGCCGCTCCCGGGCAGATCGACGCCCGCTTCTGGCCGCTCGTCATCGGAGTCACCGGGGTGGTCGTCGCCATCGCGCTGCTCGCCGTCGCGGTCACCCGCCCGGCCCCGACCCGCGAAGACCTCGAGCGCATCCAGCCCGGCGGCTACCTGCGCGTCATCGCCACCCTCGTGATCACCGGTGCCTTCATCGCACTGTGGTCGCTGGGCTCGGTCATCCTCTTCGGCTACCGCGTCGAGGTCTTCCCCGTCGCCGCCGCCCTCTTGATGGCCGCCCTCATGCTCCTCTACGGCCACCGCCGCTGGCTGAGCCTCATCATCTACTCCGCCTCGGTCACGGCGTTCGTCTACGTCGTGTTCGGGATGCTCCTGAGGATTCCCCTGTGAACGCGCTCATGGAGGGGCTGAACTCGCTCCTCGACATCTCGATCCTGCTCTACATGCTCGTCGGCCTCGTGCTCGGCTTCATGGTCGGCGCCTTCCCCGGCATCACCGCGACCATGGCCGTCGCCCTCGCCGCAGGCTTCACGATGACCCTCGAGCCCGTGCAGGGCCTCGCGGTGCTGTTGACCATCTACGTCGCCGCGAACTTCGGCGACCGGGTGCCGTCCATCCTCATCAACACCCCTGGCACTCCGGCATCCATCGCCACCACCCTCGACGGATATCCGATGGCCAAGCAGGGCAGGGCAGGACTCGCCCTGACCATCTCCGCGATCGTCTCGGCGGTCGGCATCCTCGCCTCCCTCGTGCTCTTCGCGGTCGCCGCCGTGCCCATCGCCAGCTTCGCCCGCGACTACTTCAAGTCGCCCGAGCTGTTCGCCCTGGTCGTCTTCGGCATCGCGATCATGATCGGCATCTCGTCGAAGTCGATGCTCAAGGGCATCCTCGCCGGGCTATTCGGCCTCATGCTCGGCAGTGTCGGCACCTACGCCGCGACCGCCGACCAGCGCTTCACCTTCGGAGTCCTCGAACTCGTCGAGGGCGTGAACTTCATCGCCGTGATCATCGGACTCTTCGGCATCGCCGAGCTGTTCGATCAACTGCTGACGTACCGGAAGTCGGCCGTGCGTCCGATCTCGAGCCTCGGCCGCTGGTGGCCGAACCGCGCCGAGCTGAAGCAGAGCGGCCGCGCGACCGCGGTCGGTGGCGCGGTGGGTCTCGGTGTCGGCCTCATCCCCGCGGCGGGCGGCGACATCGCCGGACTCATCGGCTGGGAGAGGGCGCGCAAGGCCTCCAAGCACCCGGAGATGTTCGGCAAGGGGTCCATCGAGGGCGTCGCCGCCAGCGACACCGCCTCCAGCGCCACGCTCGGCGGCTCGCTCACCACGACCATGGCCCTCGGTATCCCCGGCGACTCGGTGATGGCCGTGATGATCGGCTCCATGATCATCTGGGGCATCACCCCCGGGCCGACGCTGTTCACGAATCGTCCCGACCTCGTGGTCTCGATCGTGGGCATCATGCTCATCGCGACGATCCTCTCGCTGGGCCTGAGCCTGGTGCGCATGAAGGGAATGGTGAAGCTCCTCGACGTGCCGCAGCCGTACCTGTGGAGCGGCATCCTCATCTTCTGCATCATCGGCACCTACGCCACCTCGAACAGCCTCTCGACCGTCGTCACCATGCTCGTCTTCGGCGTGATCGGCGTGCTGCTCAAGCGCATGCAGGTGCCCGCCGGTCCGATCGTGCTGGGCCTTCTCCTCGGACCGCTCGCCGAGGAGAACCTCGCCCGCACACTCGCGATCCTCCCCACGCGTCCGTTCTTCGAGGTCGTGAGCCCCATCGCGATCGTCCTGCTCGCGCTGGCCGTGCTCTCGATCGTGATGCCGGCGATCCGTGCGGCCCGCAAGCCCCGTGCCGAGCGCGCGGCGCTGGCGGACTCGATCCTGCACGACGACAGCATCCAGCAGATCGAGAAGGCGCACGACGAGCTCGCCGCCCAGCCCGACCTGCTCACCTCGACCGTCCGCAACGTCGACGCGCCCACGCGCCGCACCCGCAAGTCCCGCAAGAACTCCGAGGAGACCGAGAAGTGACCCGCTACGACATCCTGACCGCCGTTCCGACCGCGTTCCGCCGCGACGGCAGCCTCGACCTCGAGGGATCGCGCGCGATCTTCCGCTTCGTCGGCGACTCGGGCAACGAGGGGGCTTTCATCCTCGGCACGACCGGGGAGTTCCCGGCCGTCGACGTCGCCGAGTTCACGGCGCTCGTCGCCGCCGCCGTCGAGGAGCTTCAGGACCGGATGCGCGTCATCGTGCATGTCGGCCAGCCGAGCACCTTCGAGGCGGTGCGGCTCGTCGAGATCGCCAAGCGCCTCGGCGTGACCGAGTTCGCTGCCCTCACCCCGTACTACCTGAAGTCGACCGAGGATGCGATCTTCGACTACTTCCAGGCGGTGTCGGATGCCGTCGGCGACGGGCGCCTCTACGTGTACATCTACCCGGCGCGCAGCGGCAACACCGTCTCGCCCGAACTGCTGGTGCGGCTCGCTACGCTGCCGAACATCGTGGGGGCGAAGCTCAGCGAACTGTCCCTCGACGAGATCGCTGCGTATCGCGCCGTCGTCCCCGCCGACTTCGAGCTGTACACCGGCGCCGACCGCGACCTGATCGCCGCCGTCGACGCGGGGGCGCAGGGGGTCGTGTCCGGGGTCTCGTCCGTCACCCCGAAGCCGTTCCGAGCCCTGGCCGACGCCGGACGATCGGGCGATGCCGAGGCGATCGCCGTCGCGCAGGCCGCGGTCGACGACGTCGTCTCGCTGATCGGCGGAGACATGGCGCGCATGAAGGAGGCGTACCGCGTCCTCGACGTCGTCGACGCATACTGCCGTATGGCGATCGCCGAGCCGACCGATGCCGAGCGCACCGCCGTCGCCGAGGTGGTCGCCGCGCACCGCTGACCGGGGGCCTCGTCGGAGGGCGATCACAGGAGATGGAAAAGTGCGCTTCCTAGCGTGGAAGCAGGGAACGACCCTGCTCCGCGCCTGGCGCGCGGGTGTCCTGCCACGAAGGAAGAACTCCTCATGACGAACACCAAAGCCTCCTCCGCCGCCCCGTCGCTGGGACTCCTCGTCCTGCGCGTCGTGGTCGGTGCGATCTTCGCCGCGCACGGCGCGCAGAAGATCTTCGAGTTCACGCTGCCCGGAACGATCGGCAGCTTCGCGGGCATGGGGATCCCCCTCCCCGAGATCGCGGCGCCGGTCGTCGCGTTCGTCGAGCTCGTCGGCGGTCTCCTGCTGATGCTCGGGCTCTTCACGCGCCCGGTCGGCATCCTGCTCGCGGTCGACATGATCGTCGCGCTCGTCGCCGTGCACCTGCCCGCCGGCCTCTGGGTCGGAGAGGGCGGCTACGAGTTCGTCGCCGTCCTCGGCGCCGCGGCGCTCACCCTGGCCCTGACCGGTGCCGGACGCTTCTCCGTCGACGGCGCGTTCCTGCGCGGACGGGCACCGGCCTGGCTCGCCTGACACGCACGCAGTGACACGGATGCCGCGGGGGCTGACCCCGCGGCATCCGTCGTATCCGGGGGATGCGGGCCGTTCTGGTGGGCGGAGAAGACACGATAAGGTTGCGTAACCATTTCATTCTTGACACCGCTGTGAATGCGGAGTTATGGTGATGAAACCGATTTCACGCAGACCCGGCGAGAACTCGGATGCACCGTCGCATAGAACTTGCTGCCCAAAGGAGTGAACAGTGAAGTCGAACCACGCACACCCGTCCCGCCGCGCACGCGCGCTGCGGATCACCGGCCTCGTCGCCGCCGCGACCATCGCCCTGGCCGGATGCGCCGCCGGCGACGACTCGTCGGATGCCGGAAGCGCCGGGGGAGAGCTCACGTTCTCCAACTGGCAGTTCCTCGAAGACGGCAAGGGCCCGATCATCTGGGACGCCGTCAAGGGCTACACCGGCCCCGACGACAACATCGAGCTGACCAAGGTCGAGATCCCGTTCGCGAACTACGCCGACAAGCTCAGCACCGAGCTGGGTGCCGGCGGCGGCCCCGACGTGATGGTCCTCCAGGACAGCCAGTTCGCCTCGCTCGTCGACGCCGGCGTGCTCGAGCCGCTCGACGACATCGCCGATGAGCTCGGCGACACGCTCAACAACACGAACGAGGCCGGAGTCTTCGACGGCGGGCAGTACGGCTTCAACTGGGAGCGCCCGACCTACAGCACCGTCATCTACAACAAGGACATCTTCGCCGAGCTGGGGCTGGAGGTCCCGACGACGTTCGACGAGTTCCTCACCACGGCGAAGACGATCAAGGACGAGCTGGGGATCTCCGGCTGGGCCGGCCGTCACCAGACCGCCGAGATCGACGGCTGGACGCTGGAGATGGCGAACTGGATCTACGGATTCGGCGGCGAGCTCAGCGACGGGAAGAAGCTGACCATCGACAAGGCCGAGAACGTCGAGGCCGTCGAGGCGTTCCTCGAGACGTTCGCCTCGGGTGTCGCCCCCATCGGCGACGACGCGTCGACCTTCCGTGCGAAGTTCGGCCAGGGCCAGGTCGGGATGCTGTTCGAGAACTCCGGTGTCGCGACGACCATCACGAGCAACCCGGACAACGCCGTGAACGGACAGAACATGGGCGCGGCTCCGCTGCCGCTCGCGAACCCCGGCTCGAACTCGCAGCTGATCATCGCCGTCAACGCGAACAGCGACAACAAGGAGGCCGCCAAGGACTTCGTGCGCTGGGTGCTCGGCGAGGAGGGCCAGACCGCCATCCGTGCCGGCCTCGGCGCCTCCGCCATGGCCACCGACGTCGAGCCGGACGCTGCCTTCCTCGAGGCCAACCCGTGGGCGACGCAGTTCCTCGAGGCCGCCAAGACCTCGAAGTCGACCCTCGTCGAGGGCTTCGAGACCGAGAGCAAGGTCGTCTGGCGCGAGGTCCTCACCGCGGTCGAAGACCTGCGGGTCAACGGCGGCGACGTGAAGGCGAAGCTGGCTGAGGTTCAGGAGAGCCTCGAAGCCGAACTCGGCTGAGCACCCCGAGGGGCGGGCGTGACCCCCGCCGCCCGCCCCTCGGCCATCCCCGCGACACGCGAAAGGACACCCGGCCATGGCCACCCCCACGCTCGAGGCGCGACCCACGACGCCCTCAGCTTCGCCGCCACGGCGACGCCGCGACACCGGCGCGATCGGACGCTTCATCGAGCGCAACGGCGCCTACCTCTTCCTCTTCCCGGCGATCGCGTACCTGGCGATCTTCACGGTCTTCCCCCTGATCCGCGGCGTGCTGCTGTCGTTCACGGCGACCAAGCTGGTCAACCCCGCCGGGGGACGGCCGGTCGGCATGGAGAACTACGAGTACCTGCTGTCGAGCGACAAGTTCTGGTCGTCCGTCATCACGACCCTCCTCTACACGCTCTTCACGGTGGTCTTCTCGGTCGGCATCGGAACCGCCGGAGCGCTGCTGCTCAACACCGCCTTCAAGGGGCGCGGCATCATCCGTGCCATCGCGACGATCCCCTGGGCCGTGCCGACGGTGGCCGCCGCCCTCATCTTCGTCTGGATCTACAACAACGAGCAGGGCATCCTGAACCGCACCACCTCGGCGCTCGGCCTCGGTGAGCACGGCTGGCTCGTCGATCCGAAGTACGGGCTGTTCGCGGTGACGCTCGCGACGGTCTGGAAGCTCACGCCGCTCGTGATGCTGGTCATGCTCAGCGCCCTGCAGAGCGTGCCGCACGAGCTCCGCGAAGCGACCTGGGTCGACGGCGCCACCCGCTTCCAGTCCTTCCGCGCGGTCACCCTGCCCCACATCATGCCGACCGTGCGCGTCATCACGCTGCTCATGACGATCTGGTCGATCCGACGCTTCGAGATCATCTTCCTGATCACCGGTGGGGGACCGCTCGACGTCACCAACACGCTCGTCGTGAACGTCTACCGCACCGCGTTCCAGGATCAGAACCTCGGACGCGCCGCGGCCATCGGCGCCCTCGGCCTGGTGCTGTCGCTGCTGGTCACTGTCGTCTACTTCATCGTCGAGCAGATCCAAGAACGTCAGGAGAGCCAGCGATGACCACCGTGCGCATCCCCACCGATCTTCCGCGTCGCCGCGGGATCGGCGCCAAGTTCGGCAGCCTCGGCAAGGCCGTCCTCATCACGCTGCTCGTCGTCTTCGCCGGATTCCCGGTGTACTGGATGCTGGCGACGTCGCTCGGCACCGAGGCTTCGCTCTACGGCGGCAGCCAGCCGCTGCTCCCCGAGGTGCAGAACATCGGCCAGTGGGGCGGCTTCCTCTCCGACATCCCGATCCTGCGCTGGCTCGGCAACTCGTTCGTGATCGCCGCCGGCACCACGATCCTCAGCCTCGTGCTGGCGACCATGGCCGCCTATGCGCTCAGCCGGTACAAGTTCCACGGCCGCGGCGTCGCCGGCTTCATCTTCTTCAGCACGCAGATGCTGCCGGAGGCGCTGATCATCGTCCCGCTGTACGCGATCTTCGCCGGCGCCGGGCTGCTCAACAGCCACTGGGGGCTCGTCCTCGCCGACACCGCGTTCGTGATGCCGGTGAGCATGTTCATCATCAAGAGCGGCATCGACAAGATCCCGTACGAGATCGAGGAGTCGGCCCGCATCGACGGCTGCTCGCGCCTGCGCATCCTGACCACGATCGTGCTCCCGCTGATCATGCCGAGCATCGCAGCCGCGGCCGTCATCGCGTTCTTCGACGGCTGGAACGAGTTCATGTTCGCGAACACCTTCATCTCGTCGTCCGACCTGTGGCCGGCATCCGTGGGGCTGTCGTCGTTCCTCGGGCAGTTCTACACGCCGATGAACATCGTCATGCTGTGCGCGCTGCTCTTCGCGCTGCCCGCGATCATCTTCTTCCTGTGGGCGCAGCGCGGCATCGTGTCCGGGCTCACCGCGGGATCCGTCAAGGGCTGACCGCCCTGCAATCTGGAGTATCGATACATGTCTGAAGGACTCGACCCGCTCTTCTCGGTGCGGGACAAGGTGGTCGTCGTGACCGGCGGCTTCGGCCAGATCGGAGCGGAGTTCGTCCGCTCGCTGCACCAGCGGGGCGCGCGCGTCGCCGTGACCTCTCGCAGCGAGGTGGCCGATCCCGCCGCGCGTCTCGGCATCGACGACCCGGATGGGCGCCTGCTCGCCGTGGCGATGGACATCACCGACCAGGCCAGCGTGGACGCAGGGCTCGACCAGGTCGCGGCGACCTGGGGCGTGCCGACCGTCGTCGTCAACAACGCCGGACTCGACACGCAGCCCAGCGCGCCGCCGGAGGTCTCCGGGCCGTTCGAGGAGTTCCCGGTCGACGTGTTCCGCGAGGTCGTCGACACCAACCTCGTCGGCACGTTCCTCGTGACGCAGGCGGCGGGTCGGCGGATGCGCGATGCCGGCGTCGGCGGCTCGATCGTCAATGTGGGATCCATCTACGGGATGGTGTCGCCCGTGCAGGACATCTACGCCTACAAGGCCGAGGACACGGGCATCCCCTTCATCAAGCCGGTCGCGTACTCGGCGGCGAAGTCGGGGCTCTACAACCTCACCCGCTACTGCGCCACGTACTGGGGGCGCGCGGGCATCCGCGTCAACACGCTCACGCCCTCGGGCGTCCGCCGGGACACGCAGGATGCGAAGTTCCAGGCGAACTACATCGCCCGGATGCCGATCGGTCGCATGGCCGAGGCCGACGAGTACAACGGCGCACTGGTCTTCCTCGCGTCCGACGCCTCGACGTACATGACCGGCTCCAACCTCGTGGTCGACGGCGGGTGGACCGCATGGTGAGTGATCTTCTCGGCACGCGCCTGTTCACAGCGGCGGTCACCCCGATGCGCCGCGACGAGAGCGTCGATCACGGCGCGCTCGCGACCATGCTCGACACCGACATCCGTCGCGGCGTCGAGGGCCTCTACATCTGCGGGTCGTCCGGCGAGGGCGTGCTGCTCTCCGAGGCCGAGCGCATCGCGGTGGCCGAGACCGCGGTGACGGCTGCCGCGGGGCGCGTGCCCGTGGTCTCCCACGTCGGCGCGATGTCGACGGGGGAGGCGTCGCGCATCGCCGCCGCAGCGAAAGACGCGGGTGTCGCAGCGATCTCCATGATCCCGCCGCTGTACTACGGCTATTCGACGGCGGATGTGGTGCGGCACCTCCGCACCGTGATCGACGCGGTCGAGCTTCCCTTCATTCTCTACAACATCCCGCAGTTCACTGGGCGCGACATCTCCGAGGGCGGCTTCGACGAGCTGCTCGCGCTGCCCCAGGTGATCGGCGTCAAGCACACCTCGCGCAACCTGTACGGGGCCGAGCGGATCCTCCGCCGCTACCCGCACCTGACCCTGATCAACGGCTTCGACGAGTTCTATCTGCCGGCGCTGTCGATCGGCGCACGCGGGGCGATCGGCACCACCGTGAGCCTGCAGATAGAGCTCTTCCTGTCGCTGCGTCGACGGTTCGACGCCGGCGACCTCGCCGGAGCGCGTGCCGTGCAGGTGCGCATCAACGACACGGTCGAGGGCATTGTCGAGGTCGGCGTGTTCGGCGCGGCCAAGTACCTCGGCGGCAAGCTGTCGGTCCCGCTCGGCGACTGCCGCTCGCCGCTCCCGGCGCTCGACGACGACGGTCGTGCGCGCCTGGACGCGGTCTTCGCGCGCCTACAGGAGAACATCGCGATCACCGCCGAGGAGGACGCCCGCGACGTCTCGTGATGGGGGATCGCGAGCGTCGTCCGGAGAGGCCGGTAGGGTGAAGCATCCGGGCAGCAGAGGGCGGGAAATGACCACGATCTACGACGTCGCGAGGCGCGCAGGCGTCTCGCCGGCGACGGTCTCGCGGGTGTTCAACGGCACCAGGGTCTCGCCCGAGAAGATCGAGGCGGTGCGCGCCGCGGCGGAAGAGTTGAACTTCACGCCGAACCGCGCCGCCCGCACGCTGCGCACCCAGACGTCCGAGGTCATCGCCCTCGTCATCCCCGATATCGAGAACCCCTACTTCACGGAGATGGCCCGTGGCGTCGAGGATGTGGCCTCCGAGGCCGGGTACTCGGTGGTCCTCTGCAACTCCGACTCGCAGACCGAGAAGGAGGCGACGTACCTGCAGATCGCGATCGCCGAGCACATGTCCGGCGTCATCATCGCGGCGGCGTCGAAGGCGACGGATCTCGACAGCATCCTGTCCACCGGCCGACCGGTGGTGGCGGTCGACCGCGCCACCCGGCACGAGCTCGATCTCGTCGTGATGGCGAACCGAGAGGCGGGCGTCGCGGCGACCGAGTCCCTGATCTCCGCCGGCCACCGACGAATCGCCTACATCGGTGGTCCGGAGGACATCGACACCGCTGCCGAACGCGCCGCGGGTTGGCGAGAGGCGCTCGCAGCGGCGGGACGCGATGCCGACATCGACGAGCTGCAACGGTTCGCGACGTTCCGTGTCGACGGTGCGCGGGCGGCGATGGAGGAATTGCTCGCCCTGCCCGACCCGCCGGACGCCGTCGTCGCCGGAAACAACCTCATCGGCGTCGGAGCGATCCAGGTGCTCACCGAACACGGACTCACCCCACCGGCAGTCGGGGTCGCGGTCGTCGGGTCGCTGCCCTTCACGACGCTCTCGCCGACCGCCGTCACGATGGTGCAGCTGCCCGCCCGCCACATGGGTGTGACGGCGGCGCGCATGCTCCTCGAGCGCATCGCCGGCGACACCCACCCTGCGCGCACGGTCGTGCTGCGGGGCGAGACCCGGCAGGCGACCGCGCGGCGTTCCGCGTAGGGGTTCGCCCCGCATCGCCTCGGTGATGGACGGTGCATGCGTAACCACGATCTCCTGCTTGCATCGTGAAATCGATTTCAGCTACGCTTTCCTCAGGCGTGATCAAGGAGGACACCATGCGATGCACCCTCGGGGTGGATGTCGGCACATCGAGCACCAAAGGCGTGCTCGTGGCGCCCGACGGAACCATCATCGCCACCACCACCCGCGAGCACGACGTCTCCCGGCCGCACACCGGCTGGGTGGAGATGGATGCCTCGATCTGGTGGGACGAGTTCGTCGACATCGCCCGCGAACTGCTCGCCGCGCACCCCGATGCCGAGGTCGTCGCCGTCGGCGTCAGCGGGATGGGTCCCTGCATCCTGCTCGCCGACGAGAACGACCAGCCGGTCCGACCCGCGATCCTCTACGGCGTCGACACCCGCGCTTCCGCCCAGATCGAGAGGATCACCGCCGAGCTCGGCGTGGACGAGATCACCCGCATCGGAGGCTCGGTGCTCACGTCGCAGGCCGGCGGGCCGAAGATCGCCTGGATCGCGGAGGAGGAGCCGGCGGCCTGGGCGCGCGCCCGACGGCTGTTCATGCCCGCATCCTGGCTCGTCCGTCGGCTCACCGGCGCGTACGTCTTCGACCATCAGTCCGCGAGCCAGGTCTCTCCCCTCTACGACATCGAGAGCGAGCGGTGGCACGCCCCGTTCTGGGGTCGCTACGCCACCACGATCGTGCAGCCGCGCCTCGCGTGGGCCGGCGACATCGCCGGCACCGTCACCCTGCAGGCAGCCGAATCGACCGGAATCCCGGCAGGGACGCCCGTCATCACGGGCACGATCGACGCCTGGACCGAGGCCGTCAGCGTGGGCGCGCATGAGACCGCCGACCTGATGCTGATGTACGGGACGACGATGTTCATGGTCTTCACCAGCGCGGTGACGCCGGGGGAGCCCGCGCTGCGCACCCCGTCGATGTGGACCACGGCCGGCGCCTTCCCCGGTACCCGGAACCTCGCCGGAGGCCTCTCGACCTCCGGCGCGCTGACCGCGTGGCTCAAGGACCTCACCGGTGCCGACTACCCGCAGCTCCTCGCCGAGGCGGAGGCAGCGGGGGTCGGCGCCCGGGGTGTGTTGATGCTCCCGTACTTCGCAGGAGAGCGCACCCCCATCCAGGACCCGGATGCGCGGGGCGTGATCGCCGGGCTGACGCTCGAGCACACCCGAGGCGATCTCTACCGAGCGGCGCTCGAGGCCACCGCATTGGGCGTGCGGCACAACGTCGAGACCATGCGAGCCGCGGGCGCCGACATCCGTCGGATCGTCGCGGTCGGCGGCGGTACGCAGGGGCGACTGTGGCTGCAGATCGTCTCCGACGTCACCGGTCTCGTGCAGGAGGTGCCGGAGACGACGATCGGTGCGAGCTACGGGGCCGCCTTCCTCGCCGCGGTCGCCGTGGCAGCCGACGGTGAGGCGCCGCTCATCACCGACTGGAACCCCATCACGGAGCGCATCACCCCGAACGCCGAGCTGCGCACCGCCTACGACACCCTGTTCGACCGCTACGTGCGTCTGTACGACGGAACGAAGGGCGTCGTCCACGAACTCGCCGCCGAGCAGCGCGGCACATCATCCCACTCAACCCCGGAGGAATCATGACCACCTACGCACTTCCCGCCCCCGTGTCCCGCCCGGCATCCGCGCCGAAGACCGCCTACCTGATCGCGTCGGGCGACCTGCGCGAGGCCGCCAACACCGGCGGCTGGCCGGTGCAGGTCGAGCTCGAGGCTGGCGTCACCGGCGTCTTCGAAGACCTCGGGTGGACCGTCATCCGCGCCAACGACGTCGACCCCGAGACGGGCCACGGCTTCATCTCGAGCCAGCGCATGGGGCTCGAGGTCTTCAAGAACATCCCGACCGATGCTCCGCTCATCGTCGCCGAGGCCGTGTGGCAGTACTCCCATCACGTGCTCGCCGGCCTCCGCACGCACCAGGGCCCGATCCTCACGGTCGCGAACTTCGCCGGTGACTGGCCGGGCCTCGTCGGACTGCTCGGCCTGAACGCCGGGCTGACGAAGATGGACAAGCCCTACGCCACGATCTGGTCGGTCGACTTCTCTGACGACTGGTTCAAGGCCGGCATCAAGGAGTGGACGGAGACGGGCGCCATCACCCATGACGCCTCTCACGTGCGCGCGCTCCCCGCCCTCCCCGACAGCCCCGAGAAGCAGCTGGGCGAGGCGCTCGCCGCTGAGCTGCTGGCGGAGAAGGCGATCATCGGCGTCTTCGACGAGGGCTGCATGGGCATGTACAACGCGATCTTCGACGACGAGCTGCTCAACCAGACCGGCATCTACAAGGAGCGCCTGTCGCAGTCGGCCCTCTACGCCGAGATGCTCGAGGTCACCGAGGCCGAGGCGGACGCCGCCTATGACTGGCTGATCGACGCGGGCATGACCTTCCGGTACGGCGAGGATGCCACCACCGAGCTCACACGGGAGCAGGTGCAGTGGCAGCTGAAGATGTACATCGCCGCGCTCCGCATCGCCGACGACTTCGGCCTCGACGCGGTGGGCATCCAGTACCAGCAGGGGCTGAAGGACCTGGTTCCGGCCTCCGATCTCGCCGAAGGCATCCTGAACTCGACTCAGCGCCCGCCGGTGACCTCACGCGACGGTTCGCGGGTGCTGCACGACGGCCGCGCGTTCCCGCACTTCAACGAGGCCGACGAGGGGGTCGCCGTGGACGCGCTGGTCACCGATCGCGTCTGGCGTGCGATGGGCCTCGTGCCCGACAACACCCTGCACGACGTGCGCTGGGGCGAGGAGTACGACGGGCAGTTCGTCTGGGTCTACGAGATCTCGGGCTCGGTTCCGGCGTCGCACCTGGGCGGATGGCAGAACGCCGAGGGCTGGCGGCAGGGGCACGTGTTCTTCCCCGCGGGCGGAGCCACGATCAACGGCGTCTCGAAGCCCGGCGAGATCGTGCTGTCGCGTGTGTTCATCGCCGACGGGATCCTGCAGGCCGACATCTTCCGCGCGTCGGTCGTCGAGCTCCCGGCCGAGGAGACCCAGCGCCGCAAGGACGCTACGAACCCGGAGTGGCCGATCGCGCACGTCGTGCTGCACGGCGTCTCCCGCGACCAGTTCATGGCCCGCCACAAGGCCAACCACGCACAGCTCGCCTACGCTCCGGATGCCGAGACGGCGGACAAGGCTCTGATCGCCAAGGCCGCGATGTTCGACGGAATGGGCATCAAGGTCAACCTGGTGGGAGACGTGGCGGTCTGACCCGGCGCTCGTCTGCCTGGAGGGCTACTGAGACCGCCAGAACCGCATCACCAGGTTCGTCAACTCCTGGTCGAGATCGTCGACCTTGGACTCGATCCGCCCGAGGCGCGCGTCGAGGCCGTCGATACGTGCCGAGAGAGCGGTGTCGAGGCCGTCGATACGTGCCGAGAGGGTGGCGTCGATGCGATCGACCTCGACGCGGATCACGCGGCTGAGCTGCGTCGTCATGAGCGTCATGCCGCCGAGCATCACAGCCGCGAAGATACCGAGCAGCGTCCATACCTGAGGGTCGTTCAAGCGCATGCCTCCAGTCTGAGTTCGGAGGCCCACGTTGTCACGGTATTCCGGTCTCGATGCGCCACGAGCCCAGTCGCCGTGGGTACCTCGCCGAGACGAGGTGCCCGTGTAGAAGGAGTGGCCGGCCGGCGGGGTCAGTCCAGGTCGAAGATCTCGAGTTGACGGAGCGTGACCTCGGCCACCGCGCGCACGCGGAGCGCCGAGGTCACGATCCGGGCTGTCAGGGTGAAGGGCGTCGTGCGGTCGGCCGGCAGCTCGGCCCGGTGTGTGATCGTGACGGGCATCCAGTGGCCGTCCGTCCCCTCGGCCTCCCATCGAAGGGCCGACGACGATGCCGTCGCCGCCACGGTCACGCTGACGTCGGTCACGCCGCGAGGCTCCTCGAACCGCCATCCCACCCATTCCCCGCGACGCAGCGCGACACCGGCATCCCCCGACGGCACGCAGTCGTCGAAGACTGCATCCGGGCGGATGGTGTCGGTGGAGGCGACGACCTCACCGGCGCCGGAGGTCAGGTCAGGGCACCAGATCGCGAGGTCGTGGAGGGAGGAGCCCGCTTCGAGCGCCGCGACCGGGTCGAGGCCGAACTCCAGTTCCAGCACCGCGTCGCCGGAGAGCGCGTCGATCGGCAGGTCGGCCGAGGGCAGGGGCACCCCGTCGAGTCGCGCCTCCTGCAGGATGTGGGCCGAGGGGGTGGCTCGACGCGACCGGATGCGCAGGGAGGAACCGTTTCCGCGATCCACGCGGATGTCGTCGAAGAGAGGCGACCCGATCCGCAGCCGGCCCGAGGCGAGTTCCAGGGGATAGAGCCCGAGCGCGGCCCACAGCCACCAGGCGCTCATCTCGCCGTTGTCCTCATCGCCCGGGAACCCCTGGCCGAGGTGCGCGCCGGCGAACAGGCGCGCGGCGAGGTCGTGCACGAGCGGCGCCGACTGCCAAGGCCGGTCGCTGAACGCGTACATGAACGGGATGTGGTGCGCCGGCTGGTTCGAGATCGCGCACATCCCGGAACGCAGCGCCCTCGCCTCGCGTTGCTCATGGATGACGGTGCCGTACGCGCCGCCGAAGCGTTCATCGGCGGTCTCGGGTTCGGCGAACAGGGCGTCGAGGTGGCGTCCGAGACCGGCGGGACCGCCGTAGAGGTCGGCGAGGCCCGCTCCGTCGTGCACGGCGCCGACCGACATGCCCCAGGCGTTCGTCTCGACGTTGTCTCCGCCCCAGGATCGCGGATCGAACCCGGATGCGGAGAACGCGCCCTCATCGTCCCGGCCACGGAAGAACCCGGTGTCGTCGTCGAACAGCGTGCGATACGACCGGGCTCGATTCGCGAAGTACCGGGCGAAGGATCTGTAGCGCGCGGCGTCCGCGGCCGTGGCGGACTCGGTGGCGAGCTGCGCCGCGAGGCGCCCGAGTGCGGCATCGCTCACCGCGTTCTCGATGCTCCAGCTCATGCCCTCGGGAACATTCGAGGAGATGTATCCGGTGAACCGGCCCCGCGCGATGCCCTTGCGGCCGCGGCGCGCATCCGGCCCCGGCTCGCACGCGTTCCGCCATCCGCTCTCGAACGCGGTGACGCGGTCGAAGCCCACGCCCCAGCGTGCGGCATCGGCGAAGATCTGGTCGCTCGAGGTGCCGACCATGCTGTCGACGTATCCGGGTGCGCTCCATCGCGCCATCCAGCCTCCGCGGCGATACTGCTCGAGCTGCCCGTCGAGGAGCCGCCCAGCGAGGGAGGGATCGAGCAGGGCGAGAGCCGGCCACTCGGTGCGGTACGTGTCCCAGTATCCGTTGTTCACGACGAGTTCGCCGTCGACGGCCGGTGCGACTCCGCTCTCGTCGTGTGACTCGCGCGCGGCGAACACGTCGGCGAATCGCCAGACCGGCGCCTCCGCGGTCCCGGCGTTCTCGGCCGCGCTGTTGGGGTACAGGTGCATCCGGTGAAGCGCGGCGGCGATCCGAGACCGATTCTCCTCGTCGGCGAGCGTGCGGTACGGCGTCTCGGCTTCCGGAAGCGGCGGGATCGTGACGCGGCCGAGCAGCCGGTTCCACGAGGCGGCGGCCGCATCGCGCAGCTCTCCGTAGGCGCTCGACCGCGGAGCCTCCGTCTCCAGAGCGTGCAGGGCCTGCTCCACCGACAGGAAGGAGATGCCGATCCGCACCTCGAGCGATCCACGTCCGCCCACGTATCCCGCGACCCGCCCGCGGCCGTCGTCATCGAGGGGCCCGCGATCGAGTGTCCGCTCATCGTCGCGGGGGTGCCGGACCGTCCCGGCGAAGAAGCAACGGGGAGCGTTGCCCCAGTCCTCGGGCCCCTCCGGGATCCACCCCTCGAATCCGCCGGCATCCGTCCAGAAGAGACGCCCCGCGTCGGTGAGCTGGTCGATGACGAAGCCGACCGGGGCGGCGGCATCCGCGCTGTGCACTCGGAACGCCGCTGCGTGCGCCGTCGCCGTCATCTCGACCTGCAGGCCGTCGCCGAGATCGGCCGAGTATTCGTGCGGAAGCGCCCGTTCGGAGCCGGGGGTGATCCAGCGCCGGCGGCCTCCGCGGCGCGAGGTGGGCGCGCCGAGGAACGGCATCAGCTGCAGCACCGAGCGGTCGCCGATCCACGGGCTCGGCTGATGGGAGAACTGCAGCGCTTCGAGCCGTCGCCCCCGGCTGTCGTCATGCACGAACGGCCGGTACGGCCACCGGGCGTCTTCCGCATCGGTCGCCGGCGTGACGAAGGTGAACCCGTGCGGCACGGCCACCGCCGGGATGGTGTTGCCGCGAGAGAACCGTGGACCCGAATGCGAGCCGCGCCGGGTGTCGACCCGTTCGACGGGCGAGAGGTCACGGGCGGGGGCCTGCGCTTCGACCACGACCTGCACGAACCCGGTGCACCGCGCGGGGAGGTCGGCGGTGCCGGGGAGGGATGCGGCGCCGAGCACGACCTCGACCGTGCCGCTGCGGCGTGCGAAGGGGGCGAGGGAGACGGTGTCGGCGTTCCACTGCTCGGGCATGCTCCAGCGGGCGGCGAACTGCGCCTGCGCGGTGATCGGGAAGTCGTAGCGATCGCGCACGGCCGACGTGTCGCTCAGTCGTGCGCCGTCGGCGAAGCGCACATCGACCGTCACAGCGAGGGCTGCGTGCGGAGACAGTGTCGCGGCGGGGCCGTCGGCGTAGAACGCCCAGTGCAGCACGGTGTCGGGGGAGATCTCGAGGTCGGTGAGCCCGGGCACGTCGACCCGCTGCTCGCCGGAAGAGGGATCGAAAGCGAAGGCGAACACCGGGCCGGGCAGCACGCCCGCTCGGGGACGGGACGACGGAGGATCGGCCGGCCCGTCCGCCGGCGTGAGATGCGCGGCGCTCACCCCTTGATGGCGCCCTCCTGCACGCCCTTGAAGAAGAAGCGCTGCGTGAACGAGAACATGATGACGATGGGCACGAGAGCGATCATGGTGCCGGCAGCGATCAAGCGCGGGTCGACCGAGAAGCTGCTGTTCAGATACGCCATGCCGACCGTCAGCGTGTACTTCGACGGGTCGGACAGCACGATGAGCGGCCACAGGTAGTCGTCCCAGGCCCCGATGAACGCGAAGATCGCGACCACCGAGACCATGCCGCGGATGTTCGGCCACACGATGTGGCGGATGCGCTGCCAGGTGGTCGCACCGTCGACCGTCGCGGCATCCAGCACGTCCTTCGGGATCATGCGGCAGGCGGTGGCGATCAGGAGCACGTTCATCGCGCTGATCGCGCCGGGGAGGAAGACGCCCCAGAGGGTGTCGGCCAGCCCGAGGGCGCGGATCGTGAGGAAGTTGCTCGTCACCGTCACCTCACCGGGGAAGAGCAGCGTGGAGAGCAGGATCGCCATCACGATCCACTTGCCGCGGAACCTCATGCAGCCTAGCGCGTAGCCCGCGAACGTGGCCAGGACGACGTTGCTGACGACCGTGCCGACCGAGACGAGCAGCGAGTGCCAGGCGTAGAGGTACACCGGGACGATGTCGGCGACCCTGATGTAGTTCTGCAGCGTCGGCTCGCGCGGGATGAGCTCGGGCGGGAAGGAGTAGATGTTCTCCTGCGGCCCCTTGAACGAGGTCGACAGCTGCCAGATGAACGGCCCGATGACGAGCACCAGGACGAAGAGGAGGAGGGCGTATCGACCGATCAGACCGCCGAGGGTCGGCTTGCTGAAATCGCCGGAGCCGCGACGGCGGAACATGCGCTCGCGGGTCGGCGCCGACACCTCTTCGGAGGGTCGGGCGTCGTCGGTCGAGCGGGGCGGCGTGAGCGTGCTCATGCGGAGACCTTCGCCTTCTTCTCGCGATTCATGACGGCGATCGCGACGAGCGGGATGAGGGTGAGCAGGAACAGCGCCACGCTGATGGCGGACGCGTATCCGATGTTCCCGTTGAGGCCGGAGCCGACCTGGCGGATGAGCATCACGAGCGACATGTCGTAGCCACCGGGACCGCCCGTGCTCTTGGACAGCACGTCGAGCTCGGCGAACACCCTGATGGCGGATACGGCGATGAGCACCGAGATGAGGAGCATCGCGCCGCGGACCGAGGGGATCGTCACGGACAGGAACCGACGGAAGGAGCCGGCGCCGTCGAGCATCGCCGCCTCGTGCAGCTCCTTGCCGACGTTCCCGAGTGCCGCGAGGTACACGACCATGTAGTAGCCCAGGCCCTTCCAGACCGTGAGCAGGATGGCGCAGCCGAGCAGCAGCCAGCGATCGACGAGGAACGCCATCGGCTTGTCGACCAGCCCGAGGAACTCGAGCGTCTGGTTGATGATGCCGCGGCTGTCGAACAGCCAGGTCCAGATGAGGGCGACCACGACCACCGAGGCGATCACGGGGAAATAGAACGTGGTGCGGAAGAACGAGATGCCGGGGAGCTTCTTCTGCACGAGCAGCGCCAGCAGCAGCGGCAGGATCGTGAGCAGCGGCACGCACACGACCACGTAGATGAGGCACGTCGTCAGGGCGTTCCAGAACATCTCGTCGCCGAACATGCGCTCGTAGTTCGCCCCGCCGACGAACTCGGGCGTCCGCAGGGGTTTGGCATCGGTGAAGCTGAGGAAGACCGTGTTCAGGAACGGCCAGAGCGCGAACACCAGCACCCAGGCGACGGCGGGCCCGAGGAGCAGCCAGGGTGTGAACCACCGGTGGGATCTCATCGTCTTCCGGCCGGCCGTGATGCCGGTGTCCGCGCGCATGGCTTACTTGTCCACGCGGTTGGCGTTGGCGTACTCGACGATCTTGTCGAGCTGGGCCTTCGCGTCCGCCTCGCCGTTGACCGCGAGGGCGATCTGCTGGGTCATGTACGTAGCCATGTCGGAGGTCCACTGGAACGGCAGCGCCTTGGCGTCCTTCATCGCGCCGAAGACGGTGTCGATCGCCGACAGCTGCTTCTCGTCGGTGACGGTCGCGGCGATGTTGTCGACGACCTGGTCTCCGCCCTCGGCCGTTCCGGGAGCGGTGCCGACGGCGAGCGACGAGAAGGCCACCTGGTTCTCCTCGTTCGTCGCGAACTCGGCGAAGGCGAGCGCGGCCTCCTTGTTGTCGGAGTCCGCCGAGACGTTGAGCCCCTGCACGTACAGCGGTGCGACACCGAGTCGCGGCGTCGCCACCGTGTTCTCGAGCAGCGCCGGTGCGTCCTTCTGCAGGTCGGTCGTGAAGCCGGTGCCGCCGGTGGTGAAGGCGACCTTCTCCTGGATGTACGCCTCCGCGTTTCCGCCGTAGTCACCGGTCAGGGCTTCCGCGGGCATCGCGCCGGCCGCGTACGCATCCGCGTACTTCTCGATGATCGCGGCGGCCTCGTCGGTGTTGAAGTCGAACTCGCCCTCGTCGTCGATGACCTCCATGCCGGCGGCCGTGAACGTGTCGAGGGCCGGGATCGAGGAGAGGAGCTGCACCTTGCCGTTGGATTCGGTGGCCACGTCTTTCGCGAGCGTGAGGAGCTCGTCGACCGTGGTCGGGAGGTTCTCCTCGGTGACGCCGAAGGGTGCGAGTTGCGCGAGGTTCCACCAGGAGGCGTCGCTGGAGAGGTACCAGGGCAGGCCGTACGTGCCCTCCATGCCCGGGTACTGGCTGTAGGCCTCCCAGGCGCCCGTGTTGTAGGCGGTCTTCAGGTCGGGGTCGGCGGTCTCCAGGTCGATCAGCTTGCCCGCGGCGACCAGCGGGTACGCGATGTCGGGCGGCAGGTTCAGCACGTCGGGGAGGGTGTCGGCGTTCGCCTGGCTCAGGATCTTCTCCTGGTAGCCGTCGCCCGGCTGGTCGAGCCACTCGACCGTCACGTCGGGGTGCTCCTTCTCGAACGCGTCGATGAGGTCCTCGAAATACGGGGTGAACTTCTCGTTCTTGAGCGACCACGTCTGGAACTGGATGGTGCCGCTCAGCTCGCCCGATGTGTCGATGGGGCCCGAGGCGTCGGAGGTGCCGCCGCCTCCCGTGCAACTCGTCAGCGCCAGAACGCCGATGCTGAATGCTGCCAGAGCGACAATGCGTGTGCGAACTTTCATCGTGCTTCTTCCTCGAGGCGGGCGAATCCGCGCGAAGTCCGCAGGAACGGACTACAGCGCTTTAGCAGATGAAACCATCCGATTTCCTCCCTGTCAAGGCACTCGTCGGGCGACGCATTGCCTGCAAGTGCAGGAGTGCGCACCGTTCGTTGCTCAAGCGTTATAGTGGTGCGAACTCCGCCCTCCTCGAAGGGCACGTCCGAAAGGTCTGACACATGACGCAGCGCGGCGCCCCCGATGCTCCTCTGAGGTTCGGGGCGAACTACACGCCGTCGAAGAACTGGATGCACTCCTGGCTCGACTTCACCCCCGACGACGTGCGCCGGGACTTCGCGGCTCTCGCGGAGCTCGGGCTCGATCACGTCAGAGTCTTCCCGCTGTGGACCGTGCTGCAGCCGAACCGCACGCTCATCCGGGAGAAGGCCATCGACGACGTCCGTGCCGTCGTCGACATCGCCGGCGAGTTCGGCATGGATGCGGGCATCGATGTGGTCCAGGGGCACCTCTCGAGCTTCGACTTCGTCCCCTCGTGGCTGTACACGTGGCACGACAAGAACATGTTCACCGATCCACGGGCGCTCGAGGGTCAGGTCGCGCTCGTCGACCGGCTCGGTCGGGCGTTGAGCGACGCACCGAACTTCCTCGGCCTGACGCTCGGTAACGAGACGAACCAGTTCTCCGCGCATACGCATCCCTCCCCCTGGCCGGTCACGCAGGACGAAGCCGGCGGCTGGATCTCGACCCTGCTGGCGGCGGCGGAGGCCGCGGCGCCGGGGCTCCCGCACGTCCACAGCGAGTACGACGCCGTCTGGTACATGGACGGACATGGCTTCACGCCCGCGCATGCGTCGCGCCTGGGGGCCATGACCACGATCCACTCCTGGATCTTCAACGGCACCGCCCAGCGCTACGGCGGTCGCTCGGTCGCCTCCGATCGTCACGCCGAGTACCTGATCGAGCTCTCCCGCGCCTTCGCGACCGATCCCGACCGGGCGGTGTGGCTGCAGGAGGTGGGCGCCCCCTCGAACTGTCTCACCGACGAGGAGATGCCGGGCTTCCTGGAGGCGACGGTGCGCTCCGCCGCGCGCACCCAGAACCTCTGGGGCATCACCTGGTGGTGTTCGCATGACGTCAGCCGCGACCTCGGTGACTTCCCCGAGCTGGAGTACACCCTCGGGCTCATCGGTCAGGACGGCGCGGCGAAACCCATCGGCCGGCGTCTCGCTGAGATCATCCCCGACCTGCGTCAGCGCGTCGCGCCGCCCGTGAGGGACACGGCGATCGTGGTGGACGTGGACGAGCGCGAGGTTCCCGTGAGTCGGGCGGCGCTGAGCCCGGGCGGGGTGGTGTTCCAGGCCTGGGTGGATGCCTGCGCCGCGGGCCTCGATCCCGCACTCGTGACGTCGCGCGACGCGCTCGACCCCGTAGCGCTCGACGCGCGAGGAATCCGTCGTCTCATCCGTCCCGACCTCTCGGCCGACGTGGTCGACCCCTACGGATCGGTCAACACCGTCGTCCAGAGCTGACCGCGATCGCGGTTCGGGCCGGACGAGGTCGTTCAGGCGAGGCGCGCGGGCGGAGCGGTGCTCTCGCGTGCCGTGAGCACCGGCGTCGGACCCTCGACGCTGGGCAGGTTCACTCCCGCCTCGATCTGCTGCAGCAGGAGAGTGGCGGCGCGCTCGCCGAGTTCGAAGGTGTCTCGGGTCATCGCCGTGATCGACGGGTTGATCAGTCCGGCGATGACGGAGTCGTCGAACGAGGCGAGGGAGACGTCGCGCGGCACGGCACGGCCCATCTCCTGGGCGACGCGGAGACCTGCGACCGCCATCACGTCGTTGTCGTAGACGATCGCGGTCGGCTGCTGCCGACCGGAGAGCAGCGAGCGCGTGACCGCCGATGCGCGTGCGGGCGAGAAGTCCGTGATGATGACCTCGCCCTCGACGCCGTCGGTTCTCATGCGCCCGAGCACCTCGGCACGCAGGCGCGTGTGTTCGAGTTCGGCCGGGCCGGCGACGTAGGCGATGCGGGTGTGCCCGAGGGCGGCCAGGTAGGAGAAGAGCGTCTCGGCCACCGTGTCGTCGCCGATCCAGACGCTCGGCACGGAGCCCTCCGGCGAGGGCTCGGAACCGATCATCACGGCCCGGGCGTCGAGGGCTTCGATGCGCCCGACGCGGGGATCGTCCTCGCGGGGGTCGATGAAGATGAAACCGTCGACCTGGTTGGAGGAGCGCCACTGTCGGTGCACTTCCATCTCCTCGGCGATGTCGCTGACGAGGCGGAGCTGCAGGCTGACCTTGCTCTCCGACAGCCGTGACTCGATGCCCGCGATGAGGTCGGTGAAGAACGCCTCGGATCCCAGTGACCGTGCCGGGCGGGCGAGGGCGAAGCCGACGGTGTTGGCGCGCGCTCCGACCAGCGCTCGAGCCGCCGAGCTCGGCTGCCAGCCGTTCTCTTCGACGATGCTGAGGATGCGCTGCCTGGTCTCGTCGCTCACGCCGGGGCGGCCGTTCAGCGCGAAGGAGACGGCACCGGGAGAGACCCCTGCCATGCGCGCGATGTCGGCGATGGTGACGCGTTTCGCCGGGGTCATAGTCCCTCACCATACTTGATCGATTTAGTCTCGCGGAAGAACAGACGATGCGCTTAGACTTGGTTACTAGATCGTTTTAGTAAATCCGATAGCATCAACACGGCGTCGCCCGTCGCGCCGCGGACCAGCACTCACCGTCGAGCCCGGAGATTCCCATGCATGACGACACCTCGCTCACCGTCGGCCGCGTCAAGCGGGTCCTCGAGGAGCGCATCCGCCCGGCCATCCACTCGGCGTCCGTGCCGCTGGACGTCGCGATCCACGAACTGCCCGGCGAGCCGATCGCGCCCGCCGAGGGGCTCGCCCTCGCCTTCGAGCCCGGCGTCGTCGGAGCCCCCTGGGGTCCCGCCTGGGGCACCACCTGGTTCAAGCTCACCGGGCGCGTGCCCGCCGAATGGGCCGGACGCCGCGTCGAGGCGCTCATCGACCTCGGATTCGACGTGAACATGACGGGCTTCCAGTGCGAGGCGCTCGCGTACCGTCGCAGCGCCGCAGGGTCCGACCCGATCCCGGTGAAGAGCATCAACCCCCGCAACCAGTGGGTGCCGATCGCCGAGGCGGCCGCGGGCGACGAGCCCGTGGAGCTGTACCTCGAGGCGGCATCCAACCCGGTGCTGCTGGACTATCACCCCTTCCTGCCGACGCAGGAGGGTGACATCCTCACCTCCTCGAAGGAGCCGCTGTACCGCGCGCGTCGGATGGACCTCGCGGTGTTCGAGCCGGAGGTCTTCGACCTGTCGCTCGACCTCGAGGTGCTCTTCGAGCTGCAGGCCGAGCTGCCGGCGACCTCGCCGCGGCGGATGCGCATCCTGCAGGCCATGGACGACGCGCTCGACGTGCTCGACCTGCAGCACATCGTCGCGACGGCCTCCGACGCCCGCGCCCGCCTCGCCGACGTGCTCGCCGCGCCCGCCGAGGCCAGTGCGCACCGCATCTCGGCCGTCGGCCACGCGCACATCGATTCCGCGTGGCTCTGGCCCGTGCGCGAGACGATCCGCAAGGTCGCCCGCACCACCTCGTCGATGACGACGCTCATCGACGAGCAGCCCGAGTTCCAGTACGGCATGTCCAGCGCGCAGCAGTACGCCTGGATCAAGGAGCACCGCCCCGAGGTGTGGGAGCGGGTCAAGGCCGCGGTCGCCGCCGGGCGTTTCCTGCCGCTCGGTGGCATGTGGGTCGAGTCCGACACCGTGATGCCGACGGGCGAATCGCTGGTGCGGCAGTTCTCGCACGGGCAGCGGTTCTTCGAGCGCGAGTTCGGCATCCGGTCGAAGGGCGTCTGGTTGCCGGACAGCTTCGGGTACTCGCCCGCCCTGCCGCAACTGATGCGCCGTGCCGGGTTCGAGTGGTTCTTCACGCAGAAGATCTCGTGGAACCAGCAGAACGTCTTCCCGCATCACTCGTTCCTCTGGGAGGGCATCGACGGCTCGCAGGTGTTCACGCACTTCCCGTCGATGGACACCTACAACTCGCAGCTGAGCGGCATGGAGGTCGCGAAGGCCTCGCGCCAGTTCAAGGAGAACCGACTCAGCTCGCGGTCGATCGCCCCGGTCGGCTGGGGCGACGGCGGCGGCGGCACGACCCGCGAGATGACGGGCAAGGCCGAGCGCCTGCGCGACCTCGAGGGCAGTGCACAGGTCGTGTGGGAGCACCCGGACGTCTTCTTCGACGCCGCCAAGGCCGAGCTGCCGCATCCAGCGGTCTGGGTCGGTGAGCTGTATCTCGAGCTGCACCGCGGAACGCTCACCAGCCAGCACGCCACGAAGGCGCTGCACCGCTGGGCCGAGCACGCGCTGATCGAGGCCGAGCTGTGGGCCGCGACGGATGCGGTGCGCACCGGCGCCGCGTATCCGCAGGCCGAGTTCGACCGGCTGTGGCAGGCCGTGCTGCTGCACGAGTTCCACGACATCCTGCCCGGCACCTCGATCGCGTGGGTGCATCGGGAGGCGGTCTCCGTGCTGAGCGACGTGCTGTCGGATGCCGAGGACATCTCCCTCGCCGCTCGCCGTTCGCTCGCCGGCGAGGGCGACCGCGAGCTGCAGTTCGAGCCGACATCGGTCGGGCGCGGACGTGCGCTCGGGGCGGCGTTCGTCGCCGAGCCGACCGCGGCGCCGGTCTCACTCACCGAGGAGAACGGCGGGTGGCGACTCGAGAACGAGCTCGTCTCCGTGCTGGTGTCGGCCGAGGGCCTGATCGTGTCCGCCATCGACAAGGCCAGCGGTCGCGAGGCGGTGGCCGAGGGCAAGGCCGCGAACCTCTTCCAGCTGCACCAGGACTTCCCGAACATGTGGGACGCGTGGGACATCGACCGGTACTACCGCAACAGCGTCGACGACCTCACCGCGGTCACGTCGATCGAAGCGTCGATGGTCGGCAGGGCCGCGCGGATCGTGGTCGTGCGTCCGTTCTCGGAGTCCACGATCGAGCAGACGATCATCCTCCACCCCGAGTCGCGCACCGTGCTGCTGCGCAACGAGATCGACTGGCACGAGACCGAGAAGCTGCTCAAGCTCGCGTTCCCGCTCGACATCCAGGCCGCGCACACCGACGCCGAGACCCAGTTCGGCTACCAGTCACGCGTCACGCACACGAACACCAGCTGGGAAGCGGCGAAGTTCGAGACCTCGATGCACCGCTTCGTGCTCGTGCGCGAGCAGGACTTCGGCGTCGCCCTCGTCAACGACTCGATCTACGGGTACGACACCTCGCGGGAGGTGTCTGACGACGCGGTGACGACGACGGTGCGGCTGTCGCTGCTGCGGGCCCCGCGCTTCCCCGACCCCGACACCGACCACGGCCACCACGAGATCGAGGTCGGTTTCGTGATCGGAGCGGATGCCGCGGTCGCGACAGTCGAGGGCATCAGGATCAACGCGCTTCCGAGCGTCGTGCGTGGTGCGCGTGAGGTCGAACCGCTCGTGTCGGTGCAGGGAGACGGCATCGTGGTGTCGGCGGTCAAGCTCGCCGACGACGGTTCCGGCGACGTGATCGTGCGGGTGTACGAGGCGCTCGGGCGCCGTGCGGTCGGCGAGCTGGCGGTCGGCTTCGAGCACCGAGAGGTGCGCGAGGTGAGCCTGATCGAGGACGACATCGATGACGCGCGGGTCGGCGGCGAGCTGCGACTGCGGCCGTTCGAGGTGCGCACGCTGCGCATCGTGCGCTGAGGCTCGGTTCCCGTTGTGGTCGCCGGGCCCGTTGTGGTCGCCGGGCGGGTGCGCGACGATGGCGGGATGGCGAGCATCGACGACGTGCGGGCGATCGCCCTTGCGCTCCCCGGAGTTGAAGAGGTGGTGAGCGGCCACACCGGCGAGGCCGCGTGGCGCGTCAAGAGCGGGCAGTTCGCCTGGCTCCGCGGCCCGAGCGCGACCGACCTGCGGCAGCTCTCCGACCACGGGCGCGAGTGGCCCGCGGGAGAGGTGCTCGCCGTGCGCGTCGCCGACCTCGAGGAGAAGGAGGCCCTGCTCGCCGCGGAGCCCGACGTGCTCTTCACGATCCCGCACTTCGACGGCTACCCCGGGCTGCTCGTTCGCCTCGACGCCGTCGACCGCGATCGCCTGGACGAGATCGTCACCGATGCCTGGCTGGTGCGGGCACCCGCCGGGGTGGCGAAGGAGTGGCTCGCGGAGCGCGGGCTCGGCTGAGCGGCGTGCCGCCTCGAGGGCTGCTCAAGCGGGATCGAGTCGCAGCACGTCGGGGGACTCTCCGCCGGCGAGGTCGTCCGCGATGCGGATGCTGCGCGCCAGATCGTCGAGCGCGCCGATCAGCGTGCCGAACCGCTCCTTATCGCTGCACACCGCGGTCAGCGTCACCAGATGCGTGCCCGTGTCCCAGGTGTAGGTCGCGAACGGCGGCGACGCCGGCGATGGTGGCATCGGCACCAGCAGCTTCTCGCCCACGCCGAGCCGGGTGGGGAACGACTCGGTGTCGTCGTAGTCCATCGGCATCGAGGCTCGGGCGATCCGCACGTCGGGGGTCAGGACCTGCGCGGTCGCCATCGCCACGACCAGGTCGGGTTCGGCCTTCCAGGTCCACACGAGCACGCGGCCGTCCGCCCGCTTCATCAGCATCGGCGCCGCCTGGCTCATCGCCCACGCACCGAACCGGGACCCCGGGCGCTCGGTCGCGCCCACAGCGGCGTTGACCTGACCCAGCAGCATGCGGATCGCCGCCTTGCGGTGCCGGCGGCCCTTCCATCCGAGCGAGTCCGTCACGGGAATCCACAGCTGGGGATCGGCGTCGGCAGTCAGTCGCATGGCTCCACGCTAACGGCTGAGGCTGAGGGATGCCCGGTACGCCTCGGCCGTCCGCGCAGGGCGCTCGGGTAGAGTGGCCAGCGCCCGACCAGGGCTTTCCCTTGGCCGCCACATCGTAAGGCTGCATGTCTGTGACTCCCTCCGACGATCCGATCGATCCGTCGAGCGGCCCCGCCGCCGAACCCGCGCCCCGCCCGTTGAAGATCGTGATCGGCTGCGACACTTTCGCGCCCGACATCAACGGCGCCGCCCGCTTCGCCGAGCGCCTCGCCGCAGGCCTCGTGCAGCGCGGCCACGACGTGCACGTCGTCGCCCCCAACCAGGCCTACCGACGCGCGCAGCCGCGCACCGAGGTCATCGAGGGCGAGCCGATGACCCTGCACCGGCTGCCGTCGGTGCGCTGGGCTCCCCACGACTGGCTCCGGTTCGTGTGGCCCTGGCGCTCGAAGCACTACGCCCGCCAGGTCATCGACCGGGTGCAGCCGGACATCGTGCACATCCAGTCGCACATCGTGATCGGCCGCGGCCTCGCCTACGTCGCCCATGAGCGCGGCATCCCGGTCGTCGCCACCAACCACGTCATGGCCGAGAACATCCTCGATCACACGACCATGCCGAAGTTCATCGATGACCTGGTCCTGAAGTTCGCCTGGGCCGATGCCAAGCGCACCTTCGACCTGACTCGAGCGATCACCACCCCGACCCGCCGCGCGGCCGACTTCCTCGAGAAGACCGTCGAGGTGGAGGGTGTGATCCCCGTCAGCTGCGGCATCGACCGCACGCAGTACACGCCGGTGATCGCCGCGCGCGACAAGAACCGCATCGTCTTCGTCGGCCGACTCACCGCCGAGAAGCAGGTCGAGGTCATCCTCAAGGCGATGACGAAGCTCGACCCGGCGCTCGAGACCACGTTCGACATCGTCGGCGGCGGCGACCAGCGCAAGCAGCTGGAGCACCTGGCCGCGCAGCTCGGGCTCGCCGACCGCGTCACCTTCCACGGCCGCACCAGCGACGAGGAACTTCGGGCGCTGCTGTCCCGGGCGAGTCTTTTCGTGATCGCGTCGATCGCCGAGCTGCAGTCCATCGCGACGATGGAGGCCATGGCGTCGGCGCTGCCGATCGTCGCGGCGGATGCCGTCGCCCTCCCGCACCTCGTGCACGACGGCGAGAACGGCTACCTTTTCGAGCCGGGCAACGTCGATGAGCTCGCCGCCCGCCTGACCGATGTGCTCACCGCGGAACCTGCGGAGTACGAGCGGATGCAGCGCGCGTCGCTCGACGGTGTCGCGATCCACGACATCAACCGCACCCTCGACACCTTCGAGGCGCTGTACCGCGACGAGCCGCTGCCCGAGTAGCGAGTAGCCCGCCATGCACAGTGTCCCCCTCGGATCACGGCGCCGCGACGCGTCAGCGGCGGAGTAGCCCGTCATGCACAGTATCCCCGTCGGCACACGGCGCCGCGACGCGTCAGCGGCGGAGTAGCCCGCCATGCACATCGTCTTCTTCGGCGATCAGCACCTCGACTCCCTCGGCGGAGCGCAGGTGTCGATGCGGCTCCAGCGGGAGTTCCTCGAACGCGCCGGGCACACCGTCACGGTCGTCGCGCCGAAGATGCACGGCTCGCGCTCGTCGACGGGCACCCACGGCGGGGCGTACGTCGACCTGCCCTCGATGCCGATCACGCTCGACCGCGAGTACTCGATGACGTGGCCGGCGCGCGCGACCGACCGCTTCCTCGACAAGGCCATGACCCGCCGCCCGCCGGTGGACCTGGTGCACGTGCAGGCCGACTTCTGGGGCGCGTTCATCGGGCACCGCTACGCCCAGCGTCACGGCGTCCCGGTCGTGCACACCATGCACAACCGCGTCGATGTCGGGATCGCGGCCGTCACTCCGCTGCACCGCCCCGTGCTCGCCGTGTTGAACGCCTGGCGCGGCGGCGCGATGCGCGGGATCGGCGAACCCGTGCGGGGTGCCGACGGCTGGGCGTTCCTGCGCGGCCTCGCCGCTGGAGCATCCGCCGTGACCGCGCCGTCGACGCATTTCGCGCGACGCCTCGAGCAGCACGACGTGTTCCCGCGGGTCGACGTGATCTGGAACGGCATCGACGATGACCTGCGCGCACAGACGCTCGCTGCGCGACCGGCGGCCCGGGAGCCCGGACGCCCCCGCTTCCTCTGGCTCGGACGGATGAGCCCCGAGAAGCGCCTGCTGCCGTTCCTCGACGCGTTCGTCGCCGCCGGCATCGACGCGGAACTCGAGATCATCGGCGGCGGAGGGCAGCGCGCCGCGGCCGAGAAGATCGTGCGCGGCCACGACGGCGTGCGCTTCGCCGGACGACTGACCTACCCGCAGACCCTGGAGCGGATCGCCGCCGCCGACGCGCTCGTGCAGACGTCGATCGGCTTCGAGACCCAGGGGATGACGCCGTTCGAGGCGGCCACGCTCGGCACGCCCTCCGTGATCTGTGACCCCGACATCGCGGCGGAGCTCGGCGGGGGGCTGTGGGCGGTTCCGGATGCCGGCGCCACCGCATCGGGCCGGGAGCTCGAGGCCCGACGACTCGCTGCGCTCACGGAGACCCTGCGGTTGGCCGCATCCGACATCGCCGCAGGCACCGCACCGACGCCGGTTCCCGAGGTCGCCGAGGCATTCCGCCAGTCATCGCGCACGGCCGCCATGGTCGAGGTCTACGAGCGGGTGCTCGCCCGGCGCTGATGCGGGGAGGTGGGGCGCCCGCGATCAGACGAATCGCAGGAACGCGATGCCGACCCAGCTGAAGATCATCCCGAGGGCACCGGCGCCCGCGATGCCGATCGCGACGCCGGCGAGAAGGCGCGGACCCGGGCGACGCGCGGCGATGATGCCCAGCACGAGCGCCACGAGGTAGGCGAAGAAGGAGATCACGCCGATCGCCTCATCGATCGCGTAGGCGGATCCGTATCCGAAGTTCGACGTGTAGATCAGGAGTCGCACGATCGAGGAGATGAGATTGACCGCGAGTGTGATGACGGCGATCACGAAGGCGGTCCGCCCGAGCGCGCTGCCGGCCGGGGCGGCGGGAGCTGCCGCCGCGGCCGGCCACGACGCGGGCTGGCCCGAAGCCCCGGCCGGGTAGGCCGCAGCAGCGGTCGGGTAGGCCGTCGGATGCGCGGGGGCGGCGGTCGGATGCGTGGGATCAGCGGGAGCAGCGGGAGCAGCGGGAGCAGCGGGGGTCGATGGCGGCGCACTGGACGCGTGGGTCGGGAACGTATGCGTGCCGGGGTATTGCGGATCGGCGGGCAGGTGCGCGGGAGGCTGCTGGGGCTCGCTCATGACGACGAGCGTAGCCGTGGCGCCCGCGATTCGCACGGGGAGGGGATTCAGCTCTTCGCGCCGGTCAGGGCCAGCGTGCCGCCGAGCCCGATCATCATCACGCCGCCGGTGCCGGAGAGCGTCGACATGCGACGCGGCGAGCGGGCGAACCAGGCGCGCGCGGTTCCGGCGGCGAGGGCCCACACGCTGTCGCAGACCAGTGCGAGCGTCTGGAAGGTGAGACCGAGCAGAAGAAGCTGGGCCCAGACCGGGCCGGCCGCCGGGACGACGAACTGCGGGAGCACGGCCACGAAGAACGCGATCGTCTTCGGGTTGGTCAGACCGACGATGAAGCCCTGGCGCAGCAGCTTCGCGGCGGAGGCCGGCGCTCGATCCGCATCAGGGACGTGGTCGTGACGGTGGCGGATCGCCTGTACGCCGAGCCAGACCAGGTAGGCGGCGCCGACGATCTTGATGAGGGTGAACGCCACCACGGAAGACGCGACGATGGCGCCGACCCCGAAGGCCACGGCGAGAACGGCCGGTACGGTGCCGAGGGCGTTGCCGACGACGCTGAGCACGCCGGCACGGCGACCGAGCGAGAGAGAGCGGCCGATCACGAACAGCACGCTCGGACCGGGGATGGCGATGATCACGACGGAGGCGACGGCGAAGGCGACGAGGCTGTCGAGCGGGATCATGAGCCGACCATACACCGGGGGGTCGAGCTCGGTTCAGCGGTAGCCGTGTCCGGACTCGGCCCGCTGGTGGACGTCGCGGCCGCCGACGCGATTCCAGTCCGTCGGCGTGGGGTGGTAGCCGTCGCGACGGAGTTCGATGACGGTGGCGATAGTCGCCCATGCGACCAGAGCGAGGAGTGCGATGACGAGTATCATGGCAGAAACGCTACGTTCGATGCCGAACTGTCACGAGTGGCAGAATCGACTACCATCGTATGAAAACTGCCAATCGGGAGTGTGCATGAAGACAGTGGCCTGCGTCATCCAAGATGGCTTCGCGCCGTTCGAGTTCGGCGTCGCCTGCGAGGCGTTCGGACTCGATCGATCCAGCGACGGCGTGCCGAACTTCGACTTCCGCATCGTCGCCCCGCGCGCGGGTGTCGTGCAGTCGAAGATCGGCTTCTCCGTCAACGTCGAGCACGACCTGGCCTTCGCGTACGAAGCCGACCTCGTGGTGTTCTGCCCGCTCCCTCGCGAGCGCTGGGGCGACATCGATCCGCTCCTGCTCGACGTCGCCCGGCACGCGGTCGACCGCGGCGCCTGGGTGATGAGCGTCTGCAGCGGGTCGTTCATCCTCGCCGCCGCCGGCGTGCTCGACGGACGTCGGGCGACGACGCACTGGATGTACGCGCACGTCATGGCCGACATGTACCCGCAGATCGACATCGACCCCGACGTGCTCTTCGTGCAGGACGGGAAGATCATCACCAGCGCCGGCACCGCCGCCGGGATCGACGCCTGCCTGCACCTGCTCCGGCAGGAGGTGGGTGCCGAGCTCACGAACCGCATCGCGCGCCGCATGGTGGTGCCGCCGCAGCGTGACGGCGGCCAGGCGCAGTTCATCGACCGTCCGATCCCCGTGGTCGCCACCGACTCGCTCGCCGCGGTCGCCGACTGGGCCGTCGAGCACCTCCGCGACGACCTCGGTGTCGATCAGCTCGCGGCCAGGGCACTGATGTCACCGCGAACCTTCGCCCGGCGCTTCAAGGCCGAGTACGGGGCGACGCCCGCCGCGTGGCTCGCGCGCCAGCGCATCATCCACGCGCAGCGGATGCTGGAGCGCACCGACCTTCCGCTCGACCACATCGCCGACGAATGCGGCTTCGGCTCGGCGGCGGTGCTCCGACAGAACTTCGCACGGGTCCTCGGACTCACCCCCACGGCCTACCGCGCGCGGTTCTCCTGCGCGTCGGACGAGTCTTCGGCGGCGTGAGCGGGCGCTCCGCTCAGAGCGCCCTGGTGGTCGAACGCTCGACCAGTGAGCAGGGCAGCAGCACGTGCGCGGCGTCCTGTTCGGGCGCGGCGAGACGCGCGAGCAGCAGCTCGACGGCGCCGTGCGCCATGTCGAGGATCGGCTGGCGCACCGTCGTCAGATCGAAGGCCTGCCACGACGACATCGCGACATCGTCGAACCCGAGCACCGACACCTCGTCGGGCACGCCGATTCCGAGCGCCTTCGCGGCGTTCAGGGCGCCGAAGGCCACGAGGTCGTTGTGGCAGAAGAGCGCGGTGGGGGGCTCCGGCAGCTGCAGCAGGCGAGTCGCCGCCTCGAACGCCCTCGTGTAGTCGAGGTCGGCGACGTCGAGCAGCGACGGGTCGAACACGACCCCGGCGGCATCGAGCTCCGAGAGGAACCCCTCGTGTCGGTCGCGGACGGAGGTCGTGCCGAGCGGGCCGGCGATCACTCCGATGCGTCGATGTCCGAGGGATGCGAGGTGACGGCCCGCGATGCGACCCCCGTCGATGTTGTCGGGAGAGATCGAGTCGTTGTCGGGCACGGCGCCGGGGCCCATCGTCACCGCGGGAACGCCGAGCGATACGATGCGACCCTCGTCATCGGGCGAGAGCAGCGTCGTCGTGAGGATGACGCCGTCCACGTTCGTCTCCCGCAGGGTCCGCGCGAGGTCCTCGGTGGTGTCGGCGCGACCGCTGAGGATGAGAGCGCGGTATCCGGCTCGGTTGAGATCATCGCTGATCGTGTGCAGCAGTTCGGCGTAGTAACTGTTGCGCGGGTCGCCCAGCACGACGCCGATCGTCTGGGTGCGGCTGGTGACGAGGCTTCGGGCGCTGAGGTTGGGGCGGTAGTCGAGCTGCTGGATGGCTGCCTCGACCTTGGCGCGCACTCGCTCCGACACGCCCTCATGGCCGTTGACGATGCGGGACACCGTCGTCTGTGACACGCCTGCCGCTCGGGCGACGTCGACGCTGGTCACACCGCGGGACTTCGGCGGCATGGGCCCTCCTCTTCCGTGCCGGGCTTCCCATGCTAGACCGCGGGGAGGCGCGGAATGACTACGCAGTCCTCGGCGTGGCGCATCCGTCGCATGCACCCGGTGATGCGCGGAGCGTGCGCTCAGACGCTCCAGTGCGCCGGTGTGGGGAGCGCGTGATCGCGAACCTCGAGGCCTGTGGGGGTGACGGATGCCGTCGCATAGAGGAGCGACTGCGTGGGGTACCCGTGCGGGCGGTTGTCGCGGATGATCGCGCGGTCGTCTTCGGGGGGCAGTTCGGTCGAGGACGCCAGCAGCGCGGTCCATTCGGCCGTCCAGTCCGGGCTGTCGGCCGTCGGACCCAGAGCACGGAACTCCGGCAGCCAGGCCTCGATCCGCGGAGTCGTCTCGTCGTCGAGGTCGTCGTGCGCGATCATGTGCGTGCCCGGATCGATGGGCGTCTCGCGCAGCTCGACGCCGTCCCATGACAGCACGCGCGCACCTTCGGGACCGACCTCCAGCAGGTTGAAGCCGTGCATGGGGAGCGGGGCGACGGGGGAGCGGCCCATGACCGATTCCAGCGCGAGGGATCCGCGGGAGACGGCGTGCGCATCGGGGAGGTCGCGCACGTCGGCGCGGTTCAGCAGCACGGCCAGCCGCCGTTCCGCGGGGTTGGCGGCGAGCCAGGCCCCACCGGCCCGCCGGTCGCGGATCCCGATCACGCCCGGATACTGCTCCGGCCACCAGGGGCCGAGGGCGTCCCATTCCCGCTGCGGGTCTTCGTCACGCACCGCCAAGAGCCTCGCGACACCGGCATTCTCGACATCGATCACGACCGTGCACACGGGTTCAAGTCTAGGTCGAGGGCGACGACGTCGGCCCCACGGCGGCGCATGCTGGGGCAGAATCGAGACGTGAACATCGTCGTCGGAGTCACGGGCGGCATCGCCGCGTACAAGACGGTGCACCTCGTGCGCCTGCTCACGAAGGGTGGGCACGACGTGACCGTGGTGCCCACCGAGGATGCGCTGCGCTTCGTCGGGCTGCCGACGTGGGAGGCGATCAGCCGCCACCCGGTCACCACGAGCGTGCACGACGACGTGGCCAAGGTGCGGCACGTCGCACTCGGCCAGGCCGCCGAGCTCGTGATCGTGGCGCCGGCGACCGCGAACTCGATCGCCAAGATCACCGCCGGTCTCGCCGACGACCTCCTCGGTACGACACTGCTCGCCACCGAGGCTCCGGTGCTGATCGCGCCGGCCATGCACGCCGAGATGTGGCGGAACAGGGCCACGCAGGCGAACATCGCGACGCTGCGGGAGCGCGGCGTGCACATCGTCGGCCCGGCCGACGGCGAGCTCGCGGGCGGCGACAGCGGACCAGGGCGGATGTCGGAGCCCGAGGAGATCTTCGCGGCGGCCCAGGTACTGCTGGACCCCGGCGACCTCGCCGGGGTGCGGGTCGTCGTGTCGGCCGGAGGCACGCGCGAGCCCATCGACCCCGTACGCTTCCTCGGCAACCGGTCCAGCGGCAGGCAGGGGGCGGCGCTCGCCGCCGAGGCCGCCGCACGTGGCGCCGAGGTGACCCTGGTCGCGGCGAACATCGCGGGTGACGTGCTCGCCGAGGCGCGGCATCCGTCCATCCGCGTCGTCTCCGTCGGTGCGGCCGCCGAGCTCGCCGAAGTGATGAAGCGCGAGGCCGCAGCGGCCGATGTGGTCGTGATGGCGGCGGCCGTGGCCGACTATCGGCCGGTGGAGGTCTCGGACCGTAAGCTCACCAAGGAGGCGGGCGGAGTGCCGACCATCGAGCTGGTCGAGAACGAGGACATCGTCGCCGCACTCGCGGCGGCGCGGAAGCCCGGGCAGCTCGTCATCGCCTTCGCCGCGGAGACCCCGGAAGATGAGGCGGAACTCCTCGCCCGCGCTCACCGCAAGCAGCAGCGCAAGGGTGTCGACCTGCTCGTGGTGAACGAGGTCGGCTGGGAGCGCGGGTTCGAGAGCGCCGAGAACACCGTGCACATCTTCGGGCCGGGCGGGACGGAAGCGGGCACGGCCTCCGGGGCGAAACGTGCGGTCGCGGCCGCGATCTGGGACGCCGTCGCGCAGGAGCGCTGACGGGAGGCTGGGGCTGGAACAGAATCTCAGCGAGTGCTAAACTTGAGTCAACAAGACTCAACTTTTACCCCGTCTCCCGATCCGGAAGGCGGGAGACGACCAGAAGGAGCATCTCCAGGAGGAGCGCATGACCACCCCGCAGACCGGCAACCAGAACCAAGACCAGCAGTCCGCCCTCGAGCAGTTCGGCATCAACCTGACCGACCGCGCCCGCGAGGGCAAGCTCGACCCCGTGATCGGACGCGACAGCGAGATCCGTCGCGTGAGCCAGGTCCTCACCCGCCGCACCAAGAACAACCCGGTGCTGATCGGCGAGCCCGGCGTCGGCAAGACCGCCGTCGTCGAGGGCCTCGCCCAGCGCATCGTCGCGGGCGACGTGGCCGAGTCGCTCAAGGACAAGGAGCTGGTCACGCTCGACATCTCCGCCCTCGTGGCCGGCGCCATGTACCGCGGGCAGTTCGAGGAGCGGCTGAAGCAGGTCCTCAAGGAGATCACCGAGTCCGATGGGCAGGTCATCACGTTCATCGACGAGCTGCACGTGCTGATGGGCGCGGGCGGCGGCGAGGGATCGGTCGCGGCCTCCAACATGCTCAAGCCCATGCTGGCCCGCGGCGAGCTGCGGCTGATCGGTGCGACGACGCTCAACGAGTACCGCGAGTTCATCGAGAAGGATGCCGCGCTCGAGCGTCGCTTCCAGCAGGTGTACGTCGGCGAGCCCACTGTCGAGGACACCATCGCGATCCTCCGCGGGCTCAAGGGGCGCTACGAGGCGCACCACGGAGTCACGATCTCCGACAGCGCCCTCGTCGCCGCTGCCGCGCTCTCGAACCGGTACCTTCCTGCGCGTCAGCTCCCCGACAAGGCGATCGACCTGATCGACGAGTCGATGTCTCGGCTCAAGATGGAGATCGACTCCTCGCCGGTCGAGATCGACCAGCTCAAGCGCCAGGTCGACCGGCTGAAGCTGGAGGAGCTGGCCCTCAAGCGTGAGAAGGATGCCGCATCGAAGGAGCGCCTCGGCGCTCTGCGCGAGCAGCTCGTCGGCATGGAGAAGGAGCTCGCGGAGCTCGAGGCCCGGTGGGCGCGTGAGCGTCAGGGTCTGAACCGGGTCGGCGAGCTCAAGAAGCAGCTCGACGACGCGATCACGCAGCGCGACCTCGCCATGCGCAACGCCGACTACACCAAGGCCTCGAAGCTGGAGTACGAGACCATCAAGCGCCTGGAGCGCGACATCGCCGAAGCCGAGCAGGCCGAGGCCGCGACCCCTGCCGAACCGCGCATGGTCAACGAGCAGGTCACCGAGGAGGACATCGCCGCGGTCATCGCCGCGTGGACCGGCATCCCTGTCGGTCGTCTGCTGCAGGGTGAGAGCGAGAAGCTGCTGCACCTCGAGAGCGAGCTCGGCAAGCGCCTGATCGGACAGAAGGATGCCGTCAAGGCGGTGTCGGATGCTGTTCGGCGCTCTCGTGCCGGCATCAGCGACCCCGGGCGTCCGACCGGGTCGTTCCTGTTCCTCGGACCGACCGGTGTCGGCAAGACCGAGCTGGCCAAGGCGCTGGCGGAGTTCCTGTTCGACGACGAGCACTCCATGGTGCGCATCGACATGTCGGAGTACGGCGAGAAGCACTCGGTGTCGCGGCTCGTCGGTGCCCCTCCGGGATACATCGGCTACGAACAGGGTGGTCAGCTGACCGAGGCCGTGCGGCGTCGTCCGTACAGCGTGATCCTGCTCGACGAGGTCGAGAAGGCGCACCCCGAGGTGTTCGACGTGCTGCTGCAGGTGCTCGACGACGGTCGCCTCACCGATGGCCAGGGTCGCACGGTCGACTTCTCGAACGTCATCCTGATCCTCACGTCGAACCTCGGCTCGCCGATCCTGATCGATCCGGTGCTGTCGCCGGAGGCCAAGCGCGAGCAGGTGATGGCGCTCGTGCGCCAGGCGTTCCGTCCGGAGTTCCTGAACCGTCTCGACGACATCGTGATGTTCTCGGCCCTGAGCGAAGACGACCTCGCGCAGATCGTCGAACTCTCGGTCGACCAGCTGCACGACCGCCTGAAGGACCGCCGTCTCACGCTCGCCGTGACGCCGGATGCCCGGTCGTGGCTCGCCGAGCGCGGGTACGACCCGATGTTCGGTGCGCGGCCGCTGCGCCGCCTCATCCAGAGCGAGGTGCAGAACAAGCTCGCGACCGCGCTGCTCTCCGGCGGTGTGCGCGACGGCGACACCGTGCGGGTGGATGTCGGTGCCGACGGTGCGGGCCTCGTGCTCACGTCGACGACGCCCGAGCCCGCGCCGGAGGATGACGATGATGACGACGTGATCGAGGCGGAGCTGCTCGACGACTGAGTTGTTCCCTCTTCACCCGCGCACCCGTCGCACGTCCTGAAGGAGAACTCACGCTACGAAGGAGCGGATGCTGCGGAGCATCCTTCCCGGCGTGAGTTCTCCTTCATTTCGGGAGGGTGGTCGCGCGCTGCTGTGAGCGAAGGAGCGTCCGGAGCGCAGCGAGGTTCGCGACGCTGAAGAGGAGCCTGACGAGAAGCAGCGCGGCCCACAGGCCCACCGCGCTCGGGGCCGTGAACCGGCAGATGATCAGCGCGGCGGGTGCGAGAACCAGATAGGTGAGGATCAGCCCGAGCAGTCCGGCTGTGGCGCCGAAGGTGACCTTCATGTAGGCGAACAGGGATCCGGAGAACGGCTCGAGCAGCAGCTGCAGAGCGATGAGGAGCCCCAGCACCGGGTCGCCCACCGGGCTCGCGCCGAACGCGGAGAGCAGGATGAGCGACAGTGCGAGGGGGACGACGAAGATGCCGACGACACCGTACGACGCCACCCGGTACCTCGGCTCCCGAGCGCGATCCTGCAGGCTCATCCTTCCGGCGGTCTGGCCGATCATCTTCAGCGGGATGATGATGGTGCGGCACAGCGCGACGCCGGCGGCGACCTGTGCGGCGACTTCGGCGGAGATGCTGGCCGCGACCAGTTGCGCGACCATGAAGAGCACCATGAAGACCGCGCCGTCGAGAGAGTTGAGAACTCGATCCCCGATGCGGCGAAGCGAGAACTCGGGGGCGCGGAGGATGCGAACCCGGATTCCGGCTCGGAGTAGTCGCCGCCGCCGTTCCCAGAGCATGGCGATGACCATGAGCGAGGCGAGCGCCGACTGCAGCGCGATGGCGAGGATCGGACTCGGGATGAGCAGGACGACGGCCAGGCCGAGCGCCAGACCGATCAGCGATCGGGTGAGCGTGATCGTCAGGTTGTCCTTCTCGCGGCCGAGGTGCTGGAAAGCGGCAGCGAGAACGCTGGTGTGCGACGACAGGATGTTCGCCGGAAGCTGCACGACCAGCGCCACCCACAGTGCGACCACGAGGACAGAGCCGGATGGCGAGGCATAGGTGAGTGCGAGGCCTGTTGCGGCGCTGATCGCGACGACGATGAAAGACACCGACGACGCGAGACGGAGGTTGCTGGCGATGGCGTCCGCGATCCGGGCGGGATCTGCACGGGCCTGCCCCAGATCACGCAGAGTCCCGATCCCGACACCGACGTTGATGAGCGTACCCAGTCCGCTGATGGTCGCCGTCGTGCCGATGATGGCGGCGAAGTCGGATCTTCCCATCGCAAGCGCTACCGCCAGCAGGACGAACGAGGTGCCGAGAGGGATGACCTGCGCCAGCATCATGGGCGTCGCGTGCTTCAGCACGCGGGCCAGGTCCTGCGTCCACTCGGGGAATGCGGTCATCTCGTCCTCCGTGCGGAATGCGTCACCGGCGAACGCTGTAGATCCGCGCTTATACGACGATAGAAACCAGACAGACACCGTCGCGAGCTCTGTCGCACGAGAGTGCCGGTGTATCGGCGGCGGTACTGCTTGTCAGCACCGGCGGATGAGTTGCGAGTCCGGCCTCACGTTCTGAAGGAGAACTCACGCTACGAAGGAGCGGATGCTGCGGAGCATCCTTCCCGGCGTGAGTTCTCCTTCATTTCGGGAGGGTGGTCGCGCGCTGCTGTGCGATCAGGCGCGGGAGGCGGCCGCGAGGGCCCGCCCGGTGAGTGAAGCGGAGTCGCGCACGATCTCCGTCGGGGTGCCGGCGAAGACCAGCCGGCCGCCGTCCGATCCGGCGCCGGGGCCGATGTCGACGACATGATCGGCGCGCGCGACCACCCGCATGTTGTGTTCGACGACCACCAGGGTCGCACCGTCGTCGAGCAGGTCGTCGAAGAGGGTGTTGATCGTGTCGACGTCGGTGGGGTGCAGTCCCGAAGTGGGCTCATCGAGGATGATCCGGTCGGCGGAGTCGCGCCGCGGATCACTGAGATGCCGGGCGAGGAGCAGTCGCTGCTTCTCACCTCCGGAGAGGGTGTCGAGCGAACGCCCGACCGGGATGTAGCGCAGCCCGGTGCGCTGTACCCAGTCCAGGGCCGAGACCACATCGGGATGCGCGGAGAACAGCCTGCTGACCTCGGCGGGCGTGGATGCCAGCACATCGGCGATCGAGGCGCCGTCGACCTGCACCCCGAGAGCGGTCGGGTTGAAACGCAGGCCGCCGCACGCGTCGCAGGGCAGCGAGACGTCGTCGAGGAACGCGAGCTCGGTCGTGATGTGTCCGCGCCCACGGCAGGTGGGGCAGGCTCCGCGCGAGTTGAAGCTGAACCACGACGGGTCGAGCCCCGACGCGGCGGCGAACACCTCGCGCACCGTGTCGGCGATGCGCAGGATGCTCAGCGTCGTCGACCGCGCTCCGCCACGCAGCGCGTCTTGCCCGACGACCGTGAACTCGGGATGCTGGCGCGGCAGCTCCACGGTGGCGAAGGAGCTCTTGCCCGAACCCGCGACGCCCGTGATCGCGGTGAGCACGCCGAGCGGGACGTCGACGTCGAACCCCCGCAGGTTGTGCGAGCGTGCATCCTTCACGGTGATGCGACCCGAGGGTTGCCGCGTCGCCTGACGGATCGTCAAGGGCTCGGCGAGCACGCGCCCCGTCAGGGTGTCGCTGCCGCGCAGCGCTGCGGGCGTGCCCTCGAACTGCACGCTGCCGCCGGCGGAGCCCGCGCCCGGCCCGAGGTCGACCACATGGTCGGCGACCGCGATCACCTGCGGGTGGTGCTCGACGACGAGGATCGTGTTGCCCGCATCGCGCAGCCGCTGCAGCAGGGCGACGAGGCGCTGGATGTCGGCGGGGTGCAGCCCGGTGCTCGGCTCGTCGAACACGTAGGTCACGTCGGTCAGGGCGCTGCCGAGGTGGCGCACGATCTTGACGCGCTGCGCCTCACCGCCGGACAGGGTCGAGGATTCGCGGTCGAGCGTGAGGTAGCCCAGCCCGACGGAGAGCAGGGCATCGAGCACATGACGGACGCCCTCGACCGCCGGCGCCACCCGAGGGTCGTCGAAGGCGTCGAGTAGCGCATGCAGTTCGGCCACCGGCATCCGCATCCAGTCCACGATCGATCGCCCGTCGATGAGGCTCGCCCGCGCCGCTTCGTTCACCCGCGCACCGTGGCAGTCCGGGCAGGTGTGGTGGGTCACGAGCCGGTCGAGCTCTTCACGCACCGGCGCCGACATCTTCACCGGGCGCTGCTTCAGGAACACGTCGCGCATGCGGGTGATCACCCCGTCGAACCGGGCGCTCTGCGGGAAACGCGGATCCGGGTCGTCGAGCTTGAGCTTGTCGGCGTAGAGGAACTGATCCATCTCCTCGGCCGTGTAGTCCTTCAGCGGCTTCTGGCGGTCGAACAGCCCACAGTAGGCGAACCGCTTCCACCGGTACACGCCGGGCCGGAACAGGCTGAACCGCACCGGCCCCTCATCGATGTTCTTCTCGGGATCGATCAGGGCGTCGATGTCGATGTCGTACACCGTGCCGAGCCCCTCGCAGGTCGGGCACATGCCGGACGGATCGTTGAACGAATAGGCGGGGGAGTACCCGGCCGACGGCTCGGCGACGCGGGAGAACACCAGGCGCACGAGCGAGGCCAGGTCGGTCGCGGTCGCCACGGTCGAGCGCGCATTGCCCGTGAACCGGCGCTGGTTGATCAGCACCGTGAAGGTCAGCCCGTCCATGGACTGCACGTCTGGCGCCGGCATCTGCGGCAGCCGCGAACGGATGAAGGTCGAGTACGAGTCGTTGACGAGCCGCTGCGCCTCGGCGGCGATCGTGTCGAGCACCAGCGACGACTTGCCCGATCCGGAGACGCCGGTGAAGACGGTCAGCAGTTTCTTGGGGACGTCGAGCGAGACGTCGCGGAGGTTGTTCGTCCGCGCCCCGGTGATGCGGAGGGAGTCCATCCCGAAACGCTAACGGGGCCCCCGGACAATCCGGAGGCCCCGTTCAGAGAGAGCGTAGGTCAGGCGCTGAGGACGACCGTCTCGTTGATCGGGCGACGCACGCGCGGAGCGACCTCGCGCTCCTGCAGCACCTCGGGAAGCGCCTCGATGTCGCCGAACTCGCCGACGGCGAAGACCGTGGTCGGCACGAAGCGGGCCTCGAGGTCGGCGAACTCGCGGACGACCTCGGGGTCGAAGCCGCTCATCTGGTGCACGACGAGTCCATCGTGGTGGGCCTGCACCGAGAAGTGCGCGACGGCCTGACCGAGGTCGTAGAGGGCGTGGGTGATGGGGGTGCCGTCGGCGGTGGCCGTCTCGGCGATCGCGACCACGAGCACGGCGGCGTTGCCCGCCCATGCCTGGTTGAAGCCCATCAGTGCGCCGGTGACCTGGGCGTGCAGGGCGGTGCCGCGGCGGGCGACGATGAAGCGCCACGGCTGCGTGTTGTTGGCGGACGGGCTCCAGCGAGCGGCCTCGAGGGCGGTGGCGAGCTTGGCCTCGTCGATCGAGTTCTGCGCGTCGAAGGCGCGGGGGCTCCAGCGGCCGGCGAGGACGTCGAGGACGGGGTGCTCGGTCGGGGCGGTGCGGTCGATCACGGGAGTGCTCACGGAAGTGCCTTTCAGAAGGAGTGGATCGGACTCCTTCGTCCGGGTACACGGGACAGAACAGATGCATGTGCATGCATATTCCCGAATGCTGTGGTGTTCTGCGTGCCGCTAGACGGGCAGGTTGTGCGACGCGGCGTCCGCAAGTGCGCTGCGCACCGCCCGGATGGACGGGGCGGCGGCGGAGACCTTCCGTGCCGAGGAGAAGATCTCGCGGCGCGGCTCGTGGGGAAGCGGCGCCAGGTCGACGGTCGGGGTGTCGCCGGCCCACACCAGCTCGGGAAGCAGCCCGACCGCGAGCCCGGCGTGGATCAGGCGCACATGCGCCGTGAGGTCGGCGATCTCGAAGCGCACGTCGGGCTCGAACCCCGCGGTGCGGCAGAGCTCCTCGGCCCAGGCGCGGGATGCCGTGCCGGCAGGCTCGAGCACCCACGGCTCGTCGCGGGTCGACCAGAGCTCCGCGAGGGCATCCGCGTGCCGAGGTGCTCCGGGTCGACGGGCGAGGGCGATCGCGTCGTGGGCGAGCACCACCCGGTCGAGGTCGGCGTGGATCGGGCGCGTGCGCCCCGGATACTGCTCGGCGAGGATCAGGTCGAAGTCGCGGCTGGACACTCCGACCAGCCCGGTCTCCGGGTCGCACTCGGTGACCTCGACGCGCAGCGCCGGATGCCTCTCCTTGAGGGCTTCGAGGGCGCGCGGCAGCAGGGAGTGCGCGGTCGACTGGAACACGGCGATGCGCGCGGTGCCCGTCACCTCGGTGAGCGACTCGGCGACCGCGACCTCGGCGTGCTCGAGCTGATCGAGGATGCCGATGGCCTGCGTGACCAGCACGTTTCCCTGCGGCGTGAACTGCACCCCGCGGCCGACTCGACGCAGCAGCGGCACGCCCACGTCGCGCTCCAGTGCGCTCAGCTGCTGCGACACCGAGGCCTTGCTGTACGAGAGCGCGTCGGCCACGGCGGAGAGCGTGCCGCGGCGCGACAGCTCCACGAGCATCCGCAGTCGGTTCACGTCCAGCATGGCCGTTTCCTTCGTTCGGCTTGAGTGAACAGAATCCACACAAATCGGTTGATAGACGGAGCCTACCGACCGGCTGGACAATGATCCAGTCGCACGCGAAACCCCGGTGTGCGCTCTCTTGGAAGGTCCACCGATGCCTGTCGCCGCCGACACCACCATTCCCCGTACCGAAGACGTCGCCGCCCTCGTGCAGCGCTGGCTCGTCGAGAGCGAGACCCACCCCGTCGAGCCGGCCGCGCAGCGCCTGTCCGAGGTGCTCAAGGACCCGAACGGGCTCGCGTTCACGGTCGGCTTCGTCGACGGCGTGATGCGTCCGGAAGACCTGCGCGTGGCGGGTCGCAAGCTCGCCGAGATCTCGGAGATCACCCCGACCCTCCTGCCCGGCTACCTGCGGGCCGCGATCAAGACCGGCGGCTTCTGGGCGCCGAAGCTCCCCGGTGTCGTCGTGCCGATCTCGCGCCGCGTGCTGCGGGCCATGGTCGGGCACCTCGTGCTCGATGCCACCCCGGCCAAGCTCGGGCCCGCGATCGCGAAGCTGCGCAAGAGCGGAAATCGCCTGAACCTCAACCTGCTCGGGGAGGCCGTGCTCGGCGAGCGCGAAGCCGGGCACCGCCTGCAGGGGACCCGCGACTTCCTCGCCCGCGACGACGTCGACTACGTGTCGATCAAGGTCTCCAGCGTCGTGAGCCAGCTGTCGATGTGGTCGTTCGACGAGGCCGTGGCGGATGTCGTCGAGAAGCTGACCCCGCTCTACGAACTCGCCGCGAAGGCCGAAGCCAAAGGCAAGGCCAAGTTCATCAACCTCGACATGGAGGAGTACCGCGACCTCGACCTCACGATCGCGGCCTTCACGAGCATCCTCGACCAGCCGGGCCTCGAGAACCTCGAGGCCGGCATCGTGCTGCAGGCCTACCTGCCCGACGCCCTCGGCGCCATGCAGCACCTGCAGGAGTGGGCCACGGCCCGTCGCGCGAAGGGGGGAGCGCCGATCAAGGTGCGTGTCGTCAAGGGCGCGAATCTCGCGATGGAAGAAGTGGATGCGGCGATCCACGGCTGGCCGCTCGCGACCTACGGCATCAAGCAGGACTCCGACACCAACTACAAGCGGGTGCTCGATTGGGCGATGACCCCCGAGCGACTGGATGCCGTGCGCATCGGCGTCGCGGGCCACAACCTGTTCGACATCGCCTACACCTGGCTGCTCGCGCAGGCTCGCGGGGTCGCTGACCCTGACAGCGCCGACCCGCTGGTCGAATACGAGATGCTGCTGGGCATGGCGACCGGCCAGGCCGAGGCCGTCCGCAAAGACGTCGGCCGCCTGCTGCTCTACACGCCGGTCGTCAACCCGGCCGAGTTCGACGTCGCGATCGCCTACTTGGTGCGCCGCCTCGAAGAGAACGCCAGCCCCGAGAACTTCATGTCGGCGGTGTTCGAGCTGGCCTCCAACCCGACGCTCCTCACCCGGGAACGGGAGCGCTTCGAGCGCTCGCTGGCCGCGCTCGCGACCGACGAGCCGGAGTTCGTCCCGGCATCCCACCGCGTGCAGGACCGTACCGCGGAAGCTCCCGCCGGCACGACCGTGGGCTTCGAGAACCAGGCCGACACCGACCCCGCGATCGCCGCGAACCGTGCGTGGGGTCGTGAGATCCTGGGTCGCTCGGTCGGGTCGAGGCTGGGCCTCGACACCATCGCGATCGCCAAGGTCGAGACGGATGCCGAGCTCGACGGCATCTTCGACGCCGCGACCGCGGCCGCTGAGAAGTGGGCCGCCCTGCCCGCCGCCGACCGCGCCGCCGTGCTGCACCGTGCCGGAGACGAGCTCGCCGCGCGCCGGGGACAGCTCATCGAGATCATGGCCCATGAGGCGGGCAAGACCATCGCCGAGTCCGACCCCGAGATCAGCGAGGCCATCGACTTCGCGCACTACTACGCCGAGTGCGCCAAGGATCTCGAGACGATCTCGGGTGCCGAGTTCGTGCCCTCGAAAGTCACCGTGGTCACGCCGCCGTGGAACTTCCCGGTCGCGATCCCCGCGGGTGGTGTGCTCGCCGGCCTGGCCTCGGGATCTGCCGTGATCATCAAGCCGGCCAAGCTCACGCAGCGCTGCGGTGCCGTGATGGTGGAGGCACTGTGGGCCGCCGGCGTGCCGCGCGACCTGCTCGCGCTCGTCGACCTCGCCTCCCGCGACCTGGGCACGCGCCTGGTCGCCGGTCCCGCGGTGGACCGTGTGATCCTCACCGGTGCGTACGAGACGGCACAGCTGTTCCGCTCGTTCCGCTCCGACCTGCCGCTGCTCGCCGAGACCAGTGGCAAGAACGCGATCATCGTGACCCCCTCCGCGGACCTCGACCTCGCCGCCGCCGATGTGGCCCGCAGCGCGTTCGGTCACGCCGGGCAGAAGTGCTCCGCCGCATCACTGGCGATCCTCGTCGGATCGGTCGCCGACTCCAAGCGGTTCGAGCGTCAGCTGGTGGATGCCGTGACCTCGATGCGCGTCGGACTGCCCGACGACCCGGCTACGCAGATGGGCCCGATCATCGAGCCCGCGAACGGCAAGCTCCTCACCGCGCTCACGAAGCTGGAGAAGGGCGAGCGCTGGCTCGTGAAGCCGCGCAAGCTCGACGACGAGGGAAAGCAGTGGACTCCTGGCGTCAAGACCGGCGTGCGTGAGGGCTCCTACTTCCACCTGACCGAGTTCTTCGGCCCGGTGCTCGGCATCATGCACGCCAAGGACCTGGACGAGGCCCTGCGCCTGCAGAACGCGGTCGACTACGGCCTCACCGCCGGCATCCACTCGCTCGACTCCGACGAGGTCGCCACCTGGCTCGACCGGGTCGAGGCCGGCAACCTGTACGTGAACCGCGGCATCACCGGGGCGATCGTGCAGCGGCAGCCGTTCGGCGGCTGGAAGCGCTCGGCCGTCGGCGCCGGAGCCAAGGCCGGAGGCCCGAACTACCTCTACGGCCTGGGCGAGTGGGCCCCGGCTGAGCTTCCGGCGGTTGCGCCCGGCGCTGCCGTCGTCCCCGCGGTCGGCGCGCTGCTCGACGCGGCGGGTGCCGAGCTCGACGCCGTCGAGGCGGACTGGCTGCAGCGGGCCGCGGCATCCGACGAGCGCGCCTGGGTCGACGAGTTCGGTGCGGTGAGCGACAAGTCCGGTCTCGGGGTCGAGCGCAACCTCTTCCGCTACCGTCCGGTCGCGGTCGACGTGCGCATCGCCGAGAACGCCCCGCTGGTCGACGGCATCCGCGTGCTCGCCGCCGCCCTGCGCAGCGGCAGCCCGTTCACGGTGTCGGCTCCGGCCCTGCCCTCGCGCATCGAGAAGGCGCTTCGTGCGCACGGCGTGACCGTCAAGCACGAGTCGGATGCGGCATGGACCAAGCGCTACGCGAAGGCGGCGAACTCGTGGCACCGCGTGCGTCTGGTCGGCGGCGACGCCGCAGCACTGCACGAGGCGCTCGACGGCAGCCCCGATGTGGCGGTCTGGTCGCACGCCGTGACCGGTGCCGGCCGCGTCGAGATGCTGCCGTTCCTGCACGAGCAGGCCGTGTCGATCACGAACCACCGCTTCGGCAACCCGACCACCCTCGCCGACGGCGTGATCTGACCCGGGTCTGAGCCGCAGCACAACAGAGCAGCACAACAGAGGAGCCCCCTGCCCCGCGCGTTGCGGGGCAGGGGGCTTCTCTGTTGCGCAGTCTCAGGCGCGCAGTGCGTCCCTGAGCTTGACCCGCGAACCCATGCGCAGCAGCGAGTTCTCGTAGATCTTCGCGCCGATGGCGATCGCGGCCACGCAGCTCGCGAGCAGGATCACCAGGCTCAGCAGCGGCTCCCACCACTGCGCTTCGCCGACGAACAGGCGCATCGGCATGCCGACCGGGGCCGAGAACGGCACGTACGACATGATCGTCAGCACCAGCGGGTTGTCGTTGAACACGATGACCAGGATGTACGGCGCCATGATCAGCATCGTGATCGGCGTGGTCGTCGACCCGATGTCTTCCTGGCGGGAGACCATCGACGCCGCGGCCGCGAACATCGCCGCCAGCAGGATGAAGCCGAACAGGAAGAACACGGCGAACCAGATGATCGGCGCTCCGAGCGTCGTGAGCACCTCGCGTTGACCGGTGACGATCAGCCCGATCGTGGCGACGGCCGCGAGGGCGAGGATCTGCCCCATCGCGAGCACCGTGTTGCCGATGACCTTGCCGGCCAGCAGTGTGCGCGCCGGGATCGCCGACAGCAGCACCTCGACCACGCGGGTCTGCTTCTCTTCCACGACGCTCTGCGCGATGGTGCCGCCGAACGTCGCGGCGGCCATCATGAACACGAGGCCGAACGCGATCGCGATGAAGTAGCGCAGGAGCGGGTTCGTCGTGACCGGCTCGAGGATCACGACGTCGGGCGACTGGGACAGCGCCGAGACCAGCGAGCTCGGTGCATCCTGCAGCGCGACGATCGTGTATCCCGAGGGTCCGTCGCCGGGCAGCACCGCGGCGTCGACCTTGTCGTCACGCACGAGCGCCTCGGCGGCGGCCTGGTCGGCCACCTCGGTGACTTCGAAGCCCGGGATGGCGGAGACGGCGGCGGCGGTCTCCGCGGTCGCGGCGATCGGCGTCGTCTCGGTGTTCTTGCTCGCGAAGCCACCGAGGATGATGCCGGCGAGGGCGAGCACCAGCAGGATGCCGGTGGAGATCAGGAAGGCCTTGCTGCGCAGCTTCGATCCGATCTCGCGCTCGGCGACGAGCCAGATGCCGTTGGTGCTGCGGACGGGGGCAGGGGTGCTCACTGGATGACCTCCTTGAAGATCTGGGCGAGGGACGGATGCTTCGGCGCGAAGCTCGCGACGTCGCCGCGCTGCACGGCGGAGTGCAGCACCCGCTGCGCCGTCTCAGGGCCGTCGGCGTCGAACAGGGCATAGCCGCCCTCGAAGTCGACGACCGTCACACCGGGCTCGGTGCGCAGCCACCCGGCGTCTCCGGCGGAGACGAGCTCGTAGCGGTCACGGGCATGCTCGGCGCGCAGCGCATCGCGCGAGCCGGAGGCGCGGATCGTGCCGCCGGCGAGGATGACGAGGTCGTCGCACAGGCGCTCGACCACGTCGAGCTGGTGGGAGGAGAACAGGATCGATGCGCCCTTCGCGGCGCTGGACTGCAGCACGCCGGCGACCACATCGACCGCGAGCGGGTCGAGGCCGGAGAACGGCTCGTCGAGGATCAGCACCTCGGGGTCGTGCACGAGCGAGGCAGCGATCTGCGCACGCTGCTGGTTACCGAGCGACAGCGACTCGATCGTGTCGTTCAGCCGTTCGCCGAGGCCGAGCTCGGTGAGGAGCTCCGTCGCCCGCTCGGTCGCATCCTGCTTGCCGAAGCCGTGCAGGCGAGCGAGGTAGACGATCTGCTCGAGCACCTTCATCTTCGGGTAGAGGCCACGTTCCTCGGGCATGTAACCGAAGCGCCGGCGGTCCTCGGCGGTGAGCGGTGCGCCATCGAGTGCGACGCTGCCGCCGTCGGAGGACAGCAGCCCCAGGACGATGCGCATGGTGGTGGTCTTGCCGGCGCCGTTGCCGCCGACGAAGCCCGTCAAGCGGCCCGGGGCCACCGTGAAGGACACGTCGTCGAGCACGCGCCGAGAGCCGTAGCTCTTGGTGATGCCGGAGAGTTCGAGCATTCCTGTCGTCATACCATCACGCTACGGAGCGCAGGCATCCCGGGGCATCCCCCCTGTGACGGACCCGCGCCCGTCCACCCCGAGGCTGACCCCGGCCTAGCGACGACCCGCGTGCAGGACCGCGCGGACGAGGAGGCCCGCCACCAGGGCCCAGAATGCGGCGCTGACACCGAGGACGGCGATGCCGGATGCCGCGACCAGGAAGGTCACGACCGCGGGGATGCGCTCGCCCGGATCGTCGATGGCCTGCTGCACGGATGAGCCGAACGCGGCGAACAGCGCGAGGCCGGCGACCGCGGGGATCACGGCGGCGGGCGCGAGCACCACGAGAGCGGCGAAGGCAGCGGAGAACACCGCGAGCACCAGGTACGACGCCCCGGTCGAGACGCCGGCGACCCACCGTCGCTTCGGGTCGGGGTCGGCATCCGGTGAGGCGGCGAGGGCCGCGCTGATCGCTGCGAGGTTGATGGCATGACCGCCCGCCGTCGCCCCGAGCGCGGTGCCGAGGCCGGTGACGAGCATGGCCGGACGCCACGGCACCTCGTAGCCGAAGCTGCGCATGATCGCGATGCCCGGGACGTTCTGCGAGGCCATCGTCACGATGAACAGCGGCAGCGCGAGGCCGACCAGCGCGCCCACCGTGAACGTCGGCGCGGTGAACTCGAGCCGCGGCAGCAGCACGGCGGGGTCGAAGGGTGCCCCGCCGTCCACCACGGAAGCGCCGATCAGGGAGACCGCGACCACGACGGCAGCCGCGACGAACGCGAGCGGAACCGCCCACCGCGGCGCGAGCCGGGCGAACACCAGCCAGGTGAGCACGACCGGGATGACGCCCCAGGGGTTCGCGACGATGCCCGTGATCGGCGCCAGGCACAGCGGGAGCAGCACGCCGGCCAGCATCGCCTGCGCGATCGACGGCGGGATGCGGGCGATGAGAGCTCCGAGTGCCGGCCACAGCGCCGTGAGCAGGATGAGTGCGGCGGCCACGAGGAAGGCCCCGACCGCCGCCGGCCAGCCGCCCTCGACGGTGCCGGTCGCCACCAGCAACGCGGCACCGGGAGTGGACCACGCGACCGTGATCGGCATCCGATACCGCCACGCGAGCACGACGCACGCGAGGCCCATCATCAGGCTCACGGCGAGCAGTCCGCTCGCCGCTTGGGCCGCATCCGCCCCGACCGCATCCAGACCCGTCAGCACGACCGCGAACGAGCTGGTGAATCCGACGAGTGCCGTCACCACCCCCGCCAGGATCGGGCGGGACAGGGGTGCGGTTTCGGGCATGGCTCCGAGGTTATCGCGGAGCGTCGGTGTACCGGGCGCCTACGCGAGCCCCATGCGGTGCGCGAGCACGACGGCTTGCACACGATCGCGGGCACCGAGCTTCTGCAGGATGCGGGAGACGTGCGTCTTGACCGTGGCCTCGCCGATGTACAGCGCGCGTGCGATCTCGGCATTGCTCCGCGCATCGGCGAGCAGCGTCAGCACCTCCGCCTCGCGGTCGGTGAGCGGCTCGATGAGCGTGATCTTCGGGGTCGCGCCGCTGTCGATCGGAACAGCCGTCCGTGCCGGTGCGGGGGCCGCGGCGAACCGCGCGAGGACTCGCCGGGTCACCTCGGGGGCGAGCATCCCGTCGCCGGCAGCCAGAGCGCGGACGGCGGCGATCAAGTCTTCGGCGCCGGCGTTCTTGAGCAGGAATCCGCTGGCTCCGGCATCCAGCGCCTGGTACAGGTAGTCGTCGCGGTCGAAGGTCGTGACGATCGCGATGGCCGCCGCGACCGCGGGGTCGGCGACGATGCGACGGGTCGCCTCGATGCCGTCCATGTCGGGCATCTGCACGTCCATCGTGATCACGTCGGGGCGGAGCGCGGATGCCTGCGCCACGGCCTCTGCTCCCGATGAGGCTTCGCCGACCACCGTGATGTCGGGCTGGGTGTCGAGGATGGTGCGGAAGCCGGCGCGCAGCAGCGCGTGGTCGTCGACCAGCAGCACCCGGATCGGGTCGCTCATCGCCCTGCCCCCGAACTTGCCGGGGTCGGGAGAGGTACGCGGGCACGCACACGCATCCCGCCGAGCGGCCGCGACGTCACCTCGAGCGTGCCTCCGGACGCGGCGGCGCGCTCCCGCATGCCCAGCTGGCCGAGCCCCGGGCGGAGTTGGGTGATCGCGCGTCCGGTGTTGACGATCTCGAGTTCGACGCCGTCGTCGTCGTACCGCACGCGGACGTCGGCGGTCGCTCCGCTGCCGGCGTGACGGCGGGCGTTCGTGAGCGACTCCTGGGCGATGCGGTACAGGTTCACCGCGACCAGTGACGGCACGGGCACGGGTTCGCCGATCACCGTGTAGTCCGTGGGCAGCCCGGCCTCGGTCGACGCCTCCACGAGCTCGGCGATGTCGTCCAGGGCGAGGGTGGATGCCGCATCCGTCGTCTCGCCGCCCGGTGTGCGCAGAGTCTCCAACAACTGGCGCAGCTCATGGATCGCGTCGCGCGCCGAGTCCTCGACTCCGGAGAGGATGCGGGCGGCTTCCGCGGGATCGCGCTCGAGCACGAGACGCGCGGCGCCGGCTTGCACGCCCATCACCGACACGTGGTGGGCGACGACGTCGTGTAGCTCGCGGGCGATGCGCACGCGGTCGAGGGCGACGGCCTGGGCTGCGGTGACCTCGCGCTCGCGCTCGAGCTCGACGGTGCGCTGCTCGAGCACGGCCAACTGCGCAGCTGCCGCCCAGGAGCGCTCGCCGAAGTAGTAGGCACCGCCGAAGTAGAGCACATTCAGCAGCAGCTGGATGAGCATGAAGGCGACGTACGGCGACATGGCTCCGGCGGCGACATCGGCCTTGTCGGCCTCGCTGATCGCGTCGCGGTACATCGTGATGATCAGCCACACGAACATACCCACGATGATCCCGACGCGTACGAGCATCGCGCGACGTCGGTCGTTCATCCACGCACCGACCGTGTACAGCGTGAGGAACATCACGATGTTGCCGACGTAGATCTCGGGGACGCGGATGGTGACGGCCGTGAAATAGGCCGCGGCCACGATCACGGCGGCGGTCCCGGGCCAGCGGCGGCGGAACGCCAGGGGAGCGGTGGCGACGACGGCGTAGACGAGCGCCCACCACAGGGGTGCCTGCTCGTCGCCGTAGATCTCCGCGATCGAGGAGAGCCCCGCGCTCAGCACCGCGCCGACGAACATGACGGCGGCGAGGATGACATCGGCTCGTCGTTCGCGCGCGGTCGGCGTGCGGGTGAACGCAGGGGCAGGCATCTCTCCACCGTAGAGCGGCGACCGCGCCGGAGCATCCCCCGAGCGGCGGATCGGAGAGGGGCTGGTAGGCGGGATTCGCTTGTTATTGACTGACTGACATGAGCGCTGACAAGACCGAAGACGCATCCGGCCGCATCCTGATCGACCTCTTCATGACCCTCGACGGTGTCGCGCAAGGACCGGGCGGCGTCGGCGAAGACACGTCGGGTGGTTTCCGCTTCAGCGGCTGGCAGGCGGGATACCCGTCACCCGGTATGGGCGCCGAGGTGGACAACGGGATGCGGGGCCTCGATGCTCTGCTGCTCGGTCGCCGGACGTACGACATCTTCGCGTCGTACTGGCCGCACCACACCGATGGCCCCGAGGGGCACATCGGCCGGCTGTTCGACCGCGTCCCGAAGTACGTGGCGACGAGGGATGCCGATCTCGCGTTCGACTGGCAGGGCAGCAGCCGGGTCGGGGATGACCTCGCGGCAGAGGTCGCGGCGCTGCGGGCCGCCCATCGCGAGGTGCACGTGATCGGCAGCATCGACTTCGTGCACACGCTGCTCGCCGAGGGGCTCTTCGACGAGCTGAACCTCTGGGTCTATCCGATCCTGCTCGGCACCGGCAAGAAGGTCTTCGACGACGACGCGCTGCCGTCCGTACTGCGGCTCTTGCAGCCGCCGGTCACCGACGAGGCCGGCGTGATTTTCCTCCGCTACGGCCGGACCGATCGCGTGCCGGAGGTCGGGACCTTCGGGTGAACACGAACACAGGGTTGATCACGCGAATCGACTATTCCGCTCCCGCGCTGCTACCCCCTAGATTCGAGCTGGACGTTGCCGCATGATCGGCACGGAATTCGAGGCCGCCGCGACAGCGCGATCGTTGCGCGGGTGGACTCCTTCACGGGGTGGGGCGATGACGCGACGACGCGCGACGATCAAGGCGGTAATCGGTGGAATGGCGGCGTTCGCGCTGGCCCTGGGCGGCGCGACCGCGGCGGTCGCGGCGGAACCGACGGGCGCCATCACGGGCACGGTGGTCACCTCCGCCGACGGAGCGCCGATACCGTTGATCTCGGTCCACGCCAGCAACGAAGACTTCACGGAGTCCGGATTCGCGGTGACCGACGAGAACGGCGAGTATCGGATGGAAGGCCTGCCGGCGGGCGAGTACACCGTGCGGTTCGAGACCGACGGGACCGATTTCGTCTCTGAGTACTGGAACGACGCCGCCGACCGGGAGAGCGCGCAGCGGGTCGCCCTCACCGAGGGCGAGGGTGTCGACGGGATCGACGCGGCGCTTGACCTGGGCGGCTCGATTTCCGGTCGCGTGATGCGGCAAAGCGACGGCGAACCGCTCGAGAGCGTCACGGTGCGGGCCAGCACGCCGGACGGTTCGAGCACCGCGTCGGTCGCGACTGACAGCGACGGTGCCTACCGGATTCCGGGTCTGCGCGGCGGCGACTACATCGTGAGCTTCACTCCGGACGATGCGACCTTCTCGAACGAGTACTGGGACGACGCGTACGACGTCAGCATGGCGGCGCCCGTGACGGTGGCGTCGGGTGAGGAGAGCGCGGCGATCGATGCGTTCCTCGCCGAAGCGGGCACGATCAGCGGAAAGGTGATTCTCGCGGTGGACGGTTCGCCGGTGCCGGGATGGGTGCAGGCTCACGACCCCCGCACGTCCACCACGGTGCAGGCGGACATCGCACCGGACGGCAGCTATGCGCTCACCGTACCTCCGGGAAAGTATGAAGTGGTGTTCACCCCCAGCAGCGGTCGAGGTATCGCCGAGTACTGGGAGGATGCGCTTCGCGTGGAGGATGCCACCGCGGTCGACGTCGCGCAGGGACAGATCGTCGCCGGGATCGATGGCGTGCTGGACTCCTACGGCGTGATCTCCGGTGTGGTCGAGACGGCGGGGACTCCATCGGGTGATGCCCTCGTCGAGGCTTTCCAGGGCGGCAAGCCGGCAGGAATGGCCTATACCCGGCCGGACGGCTCGTATGAGATCTCCCTCCCGGCCGGTTCCTACACGCTTCGCGCGCGGGCTCAGGTCTACGATCCGATCTATGCACCGCAGTACTTCGACGGTGTCGCGCTGGCTTCGCAGGCCACACCGATCACACTCGCCACATCCGCTGATCGAGCCGGAGTCGATTTCGATCTCGCGCTCGGTGGCAACATCGCCGGCACCATCTCGACTGCGGACGGATCTGCATTCTCTGATGCGCGGGTCACCGTGCTGCTTCAGCGCGCCGGGACGTGGCACGAGGTCGCCTCTGTCGACAGCTCCGGCGCCTTCACATTCCGTGAGGGGCCGGATGGTTCGGCTCCCGGGGGTTCGCTGCCCGCGGGAACGTACACAGTGCGCGTCGAGGCCGCCGGTTACTGCACCCAGTACTACGGCGGCGTGTCCGCCCTCGGCGATGCCGAGACGTTCACTCTCCGTGCCGGCGAAACCGCAGGCGGCATCGACTTGGACATTGCTGTGGAGTGCGCGGAGCCGCAACCGAAGCCCACGCTGTCCCTGTCCACGGGATCGATCCGGGCGGGCAAGGACATCACTGTCTCCGGCACCGGGTTCGCGCCGGGCGCGACCATCGCTTTCGAGCTGCGTTCCGCCCCGATCGCGCTCGGTACCCTCACCGCCGACGCGGATGGTGTCCTCCGGGGATCCCTGCGGATTCCGGCCAGCGCGCCAGCAGGCACGCACAGTCTCGTCGCGCTGTCGGGCGGCGCCGTGATCGCGAGCGCGACGCTCGTGGTGACAGCGGCGGCTGAGGCCAGCGGTGGCGCTGCGGTGACTCCGGCACCGCGACTGGCGGCCACCGGGGCGGAAACGCCGACCGCGATCATCGCGCTCGGTGTCATGCTCGCCGTCCTGGGTGGACTGCTCGTGCGTCGGCGCCGCGTCGAGAGCTGAACTCAGCCGAGCAGGCGCTCGATCACCTGAGCAACGCCGTCGTCATCGTTCGACGCGGTCGTCTCGTCGGCCGCGTCCTGAACCAGGGGTTCCGCATGGGCCATGGCGACACCGCGCCCGGCCCAGCGCAGCATCTCGACGTCGTTGAGCGCGTCGCCGAATGCCACGACATCGGCGCGGTCGATGCCGAGGTGCTCGCACAGACGGGCGAGGCCGGTGGCCTTCGTGACGCCCTCGGCCATCACCTCGACGAACGGAGCGCCCGACAGGGTCGCCTCGAACCCGGTCAGCCCGAGGTTGCGCAGCGTGTCGAAGAGAGCGGCAGGGGCGAGTTCCGGATGCCGGATGACGAGCTTCAGGCTCGGCGCCGCGAGCACGTGCTCGAGCGGCACGCCACCCATCGTTCGAGGGTCGCGCTTGTGGTCGGAGAGTTGGGCGATCTCGGCGTAGCCGTCCTGCGCCACGAAGGTCTCCCCGCCCTCGCGCACGCTCGCGAACAGCAGGCCCGGGACGCTGGCGCGCAGCGCCTCGACCAGCGTGCGGATCGTGTCGGCGGGAAGCTCTTCGGCGAACAGCATCCGCCCATCGTCCAGGCGCACGGCATAGGCGCCGTTGCTGCACAGCGCCCAGCCGTCGAAACCCGCATCACCCGCGATCGCCCGCAGCCCGATCGGCTGACGTGCGGTGACGGGGACCACAGGGATGCCGCGGGCGCGAGCCGCGTCGAGCGCCTCGCGCGTGCGCGGCGTGACAGCGGACGAGGAGTCCAGCAGCGTGCCGTCGAGATCGGTGGCGATCAGCCGCACGGTCATAGGGACGGCCGTCAGGAGAAGATCATCGGCATGTCGTCGTCGTCATCGGCGCCGCCTGTTCCTAGACGACGACCGTCGAGGTCGACCACCACGGGAACATGGTCGCTGGGCTGCTCGCCCTTGCGCTCGTCCCGGTGGATCGATGCGCCGGTCACGGCCTCGGCGAGAGTGCGGGAACCCAGGACGAAGTCGATGCGGATGCCCTCGTTGCGCGGGAACTTGAGGCGCTGGTAGTCCCAGTACGTGTATCCCTCGGGCAGCAACGGGCGCACCACGTCGGTGACCCCCGCGTCCTGGAACGCGAAGAACGCATCGCGCTCCTGCGGGGACACGTGCGTGGACCGGCCGACCACGATGTCGGGATCCCCGTTGTCGTGGTCGAACGGGATGATGTTGAAGTCGCCGACCAGAGCGAGCGGCAGGTCGGGGTTCGCCGAGAGCTCGGCCGCCGTCGACTTCTTCAGCTGCTCCAGCCAGTGCAGCTTGTAGAGGTAGTGCGGGTCGTCGAGCGAACGGCCGTTCGGCACGTACAGGCTCCACACCCGAACCCCGTCGACCATCACGCCGAGCGCGCGGGCCTCGAGCGGAGCATCCGGTCCCTCATGTCCCTTCGCGAACCCCGGCATCCCGTCGAACGCCGTGCGCACGTCGGTGATCGGCAGGCGGCTCGCGATCGCGACGCCGTTCCACTGGTTCAGGCCGTGCACCTCGACGTGGTACCCGGCCTCTTCGAACGGTCCGTAGGGGAACTGCTCGGGCTTGCACTTGATCTCCTGCATCGCCAGCACGTCGATGTCTTCACGGACGGCGAACTCGACGGTGCGGGTGACGCGGGTGCGGATGGAGTTGACGTTCCAGGTGGCCAAGCGCATGTATCCAGCCTAGAGCCCACCTCCTACACTGGATGCCGTGACCGCACTCGACGCAGACCGCCAGACCCTCCTCGACCTGATCAAGGACGAGGCGGTGTTCCACGGCGACTTCACCCTCTCCAGCGGCAAGAAGGCGACGTACTACGTCGACATGCGCAAGCTCACCCTGGACCACCGCGCCGCCCCCGCGATCGGCCGGATCATGCTCGACCTGATCGGCGACCTCGACGTCGTGGCCGTCGGAGGCCTCACGCTCGGCGCCGACCCGATCGCGAACTCCGTGCTGCACGCCTCGGTCGCCACCGATCGCCCGCTCGACGCGTTCGTCGTGCGCAAGGAGCCGAAGGACCACGGCCGCGGCCGCCAGATCGAAGGGGCCGACGTCAAGGGCAAGCGGGTCGTCGTGCTCGAAGACACCTCGACCACCGGCCAGTCGGCGCTCAAGGCCGTCGAAGCTCTGCGCAAGGAAGGCGCCGAGATCGTCGCCGTCGCCGTGATCGTCGACCGCAAGACCGGCGCGCAGGCCGCCATCGAAGCCGAGGGGCTCGAATGGCGCGCCGCCTTCGACCTCGACGACCTCGGGCTCGACCCCCAGTGACGCGCTACGCACTGGCCGTCGACGTCGGCGGCACGAAGATGGAGGCCGCGCTCGTCGCGGAGGACGGTGTGCTCGTCACGGGCAGCCGCAGCCGGCAGGCGACCGGGCGTGAAGCCACGGTCGAGTCGTTGAACGCCGCCGTCATCGCGATCGTCGAGCACGCGCTCGCCGCCCTGCCCGCGGATGCCGAGCTCGTCGGCGCGGGCGCGGGGAGCGCCGGCCCCGTCGACCGGACCCTCGGCACGATCATGCCGGTCAACATGCCGCTCGCGCGCGGCTTCGCGCTCGCTGAGGCAGTTCGCGCCGCAGCATCCACGGTCATGGGGCGCGACGTGCGCACCGTCCTCGGCCACGATGGCGGTGCACTCGCGCTCGCCGAATCCTGGCTCGGGGCGACGCAGGGTGCCGGTGCGTCGCTATCGATCGTCGTCTCGACCGGCGTCGGCGGCGGCTTCGTCGCGAACGGGTCGTACATCCCCGGTGCGACAGGCAACGCCGGACACCTCGGACAGGTGCGTCGTGAGGGCGGGCTGACGCTTGAAGAGATCGCCTCCGGGCCGGCGAGTGCGTCCTGGGCGCAGGAGCAGGGCTGGACCGGCACCACGGGCGAAGACCTCGCGCGCGACGCAGCGGCCGGCGACACCGTCGCTCGCTCGGCGATCGAGCGCTCGGCCCGAGCTGTCGGGGAAGCGCTCGCGGACGCCGCGACCCTGGTCGACCTCGACGTGGTCGCCATCGGCGGCGGTTTCTCGCGGGTGTCTGCGGACTACATCGACCTCGTGCAGCAGGCCCTCACCGCCAGCGCCGTGCACGAATACTCCCGGCGCACCCGCGTGGTGCGCTCGGGGCTGGGTGACGAAGGGCCCCTCATCGGCGCCGCCGCCCTCGTGCTGCGGTAGGTCGTACCGGAACGCTGCTCAGCGACTCGCCGTGAGCAGGTGCCGCGGCGGTCCTTCGAGGCGGGCGACGGAGATCTTCAGGTCGGTGACGTCGGCGGCGACCGCGTCGATCCGAGAGCTGAGCTTCTCGTCGATGGCATCGATGCGGGTGCTGAGTTTCTCGTCGACGGCGTCGATGCGGGTGCTGAGTTTCTCGTCGACGGCGTCGATGCGGTCGTCGATGCGGCGGATCATCCACGCGCCGGCGGCGAAAAGGCTCGCGCCGAGGGTGAGTACGATGCCGATCGCGCTGACGACGATGGTCCAAGTCTCCGTGGTCACGGTGTTATCCCCTCCCTGCCGTGAGCAGGTGCCGTGGCGGTCCTTCGAGGCGGGCCACCGAGATCTTCAGGTCGGTGACGTCGGCGGCGACCGCGTCGATCCGAGAGCTGAGCTTCTCGTCGACCGCATCGATGCGGGTGCTGAGTTTCTCGTCGACGGCGTCGATGCGGTCGTCGATGCGGCGGATCATCCACGCGCCGGCGGCGAAGAGGCTGGCGCCGAGGGTGAGCACGATGCCGACGGCACTGATGACGATCGTCCAGGTCTCCGTGGTCACGAGGTCATCCTCTTCCCGCGGTGATGAGATGCCGCGGCGGGCCTTCGAGCCGGGCGACGGAGATCTTCAGGTCGGTGACGTCGGCGGCGACCGCGTCGATCCGGGTGCTGAGTTTCTCGTCGACGGCGTCGATGCGGTCGCCGATGCGGTGGATCATCCACGCGCCGGCTGCGAAGAGGCTGGCGCCGAGGATGAGCACGATGCCGATCGCGCTGATGACGATGGTGAGGGTCTCCGTGGTCACGGGGTCATCCTCTTCCCGCGGTGATGAGGTGCCGCGGCGGGCCTTCGAGGCGGGCGACGGAGATCTTCAGGTCGGTGACGTCGGCGGCGATCGCGTCGATGCGGTCGTCGAAGCGGCGGATCATCCAGGCGCCGGCGGCGAAGAGGCTGGTGCCCAGGGTGAGTACGACGCCGACGGCGCTGATGATGATCGCGAGGACTTCAGTGGACAACGGGGCTCCCCTTGACGCGGGCGGGTTCAGAATCGACGTTACGCCGCATCTGCCGAGGCGACCTGCGGTATTCCGGCATCCGTGGAAAGGTCTTCGATACCCGGAAAGGGGGAGGGGAAGTCAGTCGGTCGTCGGTGCCGTGACGCGGGATCGCGCCGCGATCAGCACCAGCACCGGCACGAGCGCACAGAGGGCAGCAGACACGAAGAACGTCGTGCTCGATGCCGGGTCGCGGCCGACCAGCAGGATCAGTGTGGGGACGAACGTGCCGCCGACCGCGCCGCAGGCCACGAGCGCACCGGTCACGGCAGCGCTGCGAGCCGGATCCAGCCGGTCGAGGGCGAGCCCCAGGATGAGTCCGTAGCTGGGAGCGAGGAGCACGACCACCGCGGCCAGCGCGACCAGCGCCCACACCGGCTCGGACCCCACCAGCATGCCGGCCGCGGCCATCAGTACGGCCGCTCCGCTCGTCGCGGTGGCGAGGATCCAGATCGGCGAGACGGAGGCCCGACGCAGGGCCGCCGCGCCGAAGCGTCCGACGGCCATCAGGGTCCAGAACGCCGAGGTTCCGAGCGCGGCGAGAGCCGGATCGACATCGAGGATCCGCTCCGGGATCACGGCCGACCAGCCCGACAGCACGGTCTCGACGCCGACGTAGAGCGGCAGCGCCGCCGCGAACGGCAGCAGCACGAGGAGCCCGCGCACGTCGCGATGCGCAGGAGCTTCGGCGAGGGAGGCCGCAGGAGTCGGGCCGGCGAGCATCACGATCGTGACGAGGGGCACCACCGCGAGGATGCCGAGAGCCGGGCGCACGTCCGACCCGAGGGCGACGAGCAGCGGCGTGACGGCAGCGCACACCGCGACCGTCCCCAGCAGTGCGCTGAGCAGCCCCGTCGCACTCCCGACCGCCACAGACTTCGCCGCCACCGAACCCGAGGCCTCGACCAGCCCGAAACCGAAACCGGCGATGGCCGCTGCGGCGATGAACAGCGCAGGAGTACCCGCGACGGCCACAGTGATGATGGCGGCAGCCTGAAGCGCGCTGCCGAGGATGAGCGTGGTCTGGGGCGGTCGGCGGATCAGGATCGGACCGGAGACCAGCACGCCCACCAGCAGCCCCGCGAACAGGGCGGGGACCGCGGCGCTGAGGTCTCCGCCGATCGCCCGCTCGGCGGAGGGGAGTATCGCCGGGACGAAGGCCGCCGTGACGCCGAGCCCCGCGAATGCGGCGAACAGTCCTGTCCGTGCGCGCCCGGCGTTCGTCACGCTCCGCCCGTGCGCACGCGGTGCACGGCGGCGAAAGTGTCACGCAACGCCTCCATCGAGCGGTCGTAGTTCGACTGGGCGACGCCGATGAAGATGCAGTCGACCACCATGAGCTGCGCGATCCGGCTGCCGAGTGCACCCGAGCGGAACCCCGTCTCGCGGGCGGCCGTCGTGAGCACGATATCGGCCTGGTCGGCCAGCGGTGCCCCGGCGTGGTTGGTGATCGCGATGGTCGTGGCGCCTGCCCGACGGGCGAGCAGGAGGAACTCGATCGTGTCGGTGGTGGCACCGCTGTGCGACACCGCGATGGCGACGTTCCCCGGTCCGAGGGTCGCCGCCGAGGTCCAGGCGGCATGCGGGTCGGACCAGTCCAGCGCCGTGCGACCGATACGGGTGAGTTTGCGCTGCAGGTCGAGCCCGACGATGGAACTCGCGCCCACGCCGAAGATGTCGACCCTGGTCGACGACGTGATGGCTTCCACCGAGGCGCGCAACGATTCGGTGTCGAGTACCTTCGCGGTGTCGGCGAGGGAGAGCGTCTCGGCGAGCGAGACCTTGGCGACGATGTCGGCCAGGGTGTCGTTGCGGTCGATGTCGCCGGAGACGGCGGGGAGGGCTGCCGTGTCGAAGGTCTCCCGTTCCACATCGCGCAGGACGTGGTTGCGCAGCTCCCGCACGTGCTCGTAGCCGAGCCGCTTGCAGAATCGCACGACCGAGGTGGTGGAGGTGTCGCAGCGCTGCGCGAGCTCGGCGACCGAGAGTCCCGCGGTGCCCGCGGGGTCGGCGAGGAAGAGGTCGGCGATGCGCTGCTCGCTCGGACGCAGCTCGGGACGGATCGCGCGCATGCGGACGAGGACGGGGTGTGCGCCGGCTTCTTCGCGGGCAGCTTCATTGGACATGGCGGTCTCCGATCGCTGTTCATAACAGTAGAGGAACTTCTGTTACATCTGTAGTCACCTTCGTGTACTTTTGGTACCAACCAAGACCGACGACGTTCACGGGGCGGCAGGCAACAGCGCCTGACCCGACGCCACGGCGACGCGTCCCAGCCAGGAGGAATCTGCAATGAGCACAGCACGGCGAGCGTCATTCGGCGCTCTCACCGCCACGGCCGCCGCATTGGCGCTCGTGATCACCGGTTGTTCCGCACCGGCATCGAACTCCGAGTCCTCTGAGGGCGCGGCGGGCGGCGACCTCGTCATCGGCGTCACCAGCGACCCGGACACCCTGTTCCCCTGGAAGGCCACGCAGTTCCAGGCCGTCAACGTGCTGCAGAACCTGTACGGCACGCTGACCGAGTTCGACGAGGACCTCAACGTCGTGCCCGGCCTCGCCGAGTCCTGGGACGTCTCCGACGACGGCCTCACCGTGACCTTCCACCTGCGGGAGGGTGTCACCTTCGCCGACGGCACCACGTTCGGCTCCGAAGACGTCAAGTACTCGCTCGACGCGATCGCCGCCGAGGCCACCGCCGCCGTCGCGAGCAGCTCCCTCGCCTCCGTCACCGCGGTCGAGGCCACGGACGAGACGACCGTCACCCTCACGCTGAGCGCTCCCGACGCCGCTCTCCCCGCCAACCTCGCCGTGATCAACATGGCCATGCTGTCGTCCGACGACACCGAAGAGGCGCTCAACACGACCCCGAACGGCACCGGTCCCTTCATCCTCGACAGCCGCAAGGCCAGCCAGTCGATCACGCTCGCCAAGAACGAGGACTACTGGGGCGACGCCGCACTGCTCGACACCGTCGAATTCCGGGTGATCCCCGACGAGTCGTCGATCGTCTCGGCGATGCAGTCCGGCAACGTGCAGCTCGCGGTGTTCGACGACCCGCTGGTCGCGCAGACCGCTGAGGGTGCCAACGTCGAGGTCGCCACGACCCCGCAGCTGAGCTACCACGCCCTGCAGCTGAACGCCACGCGCGGCGACCTCACCGACGTCAACGTGCGCCTCGCCATCCAGTGCGCGATCGACCGCCAGGAGGTGCTCGACACCGCCGCCCTCGGCGAGGGCGAGGTCACCGGCCCGATCACCTCTCCGGCGTACAAGTCCGACCCCGAGGCGCGTCCGTGCCCCGAGCGTGACCTCGACAAGGCCGCCGACTACCTCAAGAAGGCGGGCAAGGAAGACGGCGTCACCATCAAGACGATCGTCTCGCAGGGCGAGTACGCCACCTCGGTGAACGAGGCGCAGAACCTCAAGGCCCAGCTCGCCGATGCGAAGATCACGCTCGACATCGAGGTCCTCGAGTCCGGTGCCTTCGTCGACCGCTGGATCGCGGCCGACTTCGACGCCGCTGTCGCGCTCAACGGCGGTCGTCCCGACCCCGACGGCATGTACGGCCGCTACTTCACCAGCACCGGAAACCTGAACAAGGTCGCCGGCTACTCCTCGCCCGAGCTCGACGCGCTGTTCGCCGAGGGACGCCAGACGGCCGACCCGGAGAAGCGCAAGGACATCTACGCGCAGGTCTCCGAGAACCTCGAGGACAATGCCGCGTGGATCTGGCTGTTCACGAGCTACACCTACACGGCGACGGCCTCGACCGTCGACGGCTTCGTCCCCATGGTGAACGGCTCGCTGCAGTACCTGCGGACCACCTCCATCAAGTAGCGGATCGAGGGGGCGCGGCACGCCCGCGCCCCCTCCCTCCCCGACGACAGGCACCCCCACACGCGCATGTTCAGACAGCTCCTCCGCAACAGCGTGCTGCGACGCATCCTCGCAGCACTCGGCACGCTCCTCGGCGTCGCCATCTTCGTCTTCCTGATGCTGCGCGCCATCCCCGGCGACCAGATCAGCTCCGGCCTCGGCACCGAGGCAGCCGCCCTCACGCCTTCGCAGCGCGCGGCCCTCGAGGCCTACTACGGCCTGGACCAGCCGCTCTTCGTGCAGTTCTTCTCGTGGCTCGGCAACATCTTCACCGGCAACCTCGGCTTCTCGTCCAGGGCGCAGACCAGCGTGCTCGACCTGACCGCCGCCGCCCTCCCCGTCACGTTCGAGCTCGCGATCTTCTCGATCGTGATCGCCCTCGCCATCGGCATCCCGCTCGGCATGCTCTCGGCGTCGAAGCCCGACTCGGTCCGTGACGGCTTCGGCCAGGTGGTCGGTCTCGCCGGTCTCTCGATCCCGGCGTTCCTGCTCGGCACCGCACTGCTGGCGGTGCTCGCCTCGTCGTTCGGATTCAACCCCAACGGTCAGGCCTACGCCACGCTCTTCGAGGACCCGCTGCTCAACCTCCAGCAGATGCTGCTGCCGTCGATCGTGCTCGGGTTCGGCATCGCCGCGCCGATCATGCGCACGACCCGCACCGCGGTGCTCGAGATCCGCGCCAACGACTTCATCCGCACCGCGAAGGCGAAGGGCGTCCCGCCGCGCCGCCTGCAGGTGCGGCACGTGCTCGGCAACGCGCTGGTCCCCATCGTCACGATGACCGGCCTGCAGTTCGGCTACCTCCTCGGCGGCGCCGTGGTGGTGGAGCAGATCTTCTCGCTCCCCGGCATCGGACGACAGGTGCTGCTCGGCATCCAGCAGAAGGAGTACGCGCTCGTGCAGAGCACCGTCCTCGTGATCGCCCTCGCCTTCGTCATCGTCAACCTGCTCACCGACCTGCTCTACCGGGTCATCGATCCTCGGGTGCGTGCCGCATGACCGACATCTCTCAGACATCCGCCCTCGCCCCCGGCGGCGGGCGCACCGGGGAGCGCGTGCGCCTCCTGCTGCGCAGCCGCAGCGGGCTCACCGGCCTCATCATCGTCGTGCTGCTCGCGGTGCTCAGCCTCGTCTCGGCGTTCGGGCTGCTGCCCTTCGACCCGCTCGCCCAGGATCCGCCCTCGCGCCTGCAGCCGCCGTCGGCCGTGCACTGGTTCGGGACGGACCAGTTCGGGCGCGACGTGTTCTCGCGCGTCGCCGCAGGAGTCGCGAACTCGGCGCTGATCTCGGTCGTCGCCGTGGCCTTCGCCACCGTGGTCGGCACCGTGTGCGGACTCATCGCCGGCTTCTACCGCGGCTTCTCCGATGGTGCGATCACGGCCGTCACCAACGTGCTGTTCGCCTTCCCGCCGCTGCTGCTCGCCCTGTCGCTGGCGTCGGTGTTCGAGCGCAACTGGTTCACCATCGCCGTGGCCATCGCGATCGTCTACGTGCCGATCTTCATTCGCGTGACCCGAGGCCCCGTGCTCTCGCTGCGCGAGGTCGAATACGTCAAGGCCGCCAAGAGCACCGGTCAGAGCCGCATGGCGACCATGTTCCGGCACGTGCTGCCGAACATCACGTCGATCATCATCGTGCAGGTCACGCTCTCGCTGTCCTGGGCCGTGCTCACCGAGGCCTCGCTGAGCTTCCTCGGGCTCGGCACCCCGCCGCCCGCGCCCTCGCTCGGTTCGATGATCTTCGAGGCGCGCACGCTCGTCACGATCGCCCCGTGGACGATGATCGCGCCCGGTGTGATCGTGGTGCTGCTCGTGGTCGGGCTGAACCTGCTCGGCGACGGCCTGCGCGACAGTCTCGACCCCCGGAACAGAGGAAAGCGATGACCACGGAGGACCTCGGCGGACTCGCCACGGAGGCCAGCGACCCCCGCTACGCGGAGCTCGACCTGATGAGCGTGGCGGAACTCGCGCAGACCATGAACGAGGCGGATGCCACGGTGCCGGCTGCCGTACAGCGCGCCCTCGGACAGATCGTCCCCGCGATCGAGGCCACGGCCGCCCGCATGGCGCAAGGCGGTCGCCTGGTCTACGTCGGCGCCGGAACCCCCGGCCGCATCGGCGTGCTCGACGCCTCGGAGTGCCCGCCCACCTTCAGCACCCCGCCGGAGCTGGTGTTCGCGATCATGGCCGGAGGGCCGGGCGCGATCGTGAACCCCGTCGAGGGGGCTGAAGACGACGCGGAGGCGGGGGCTTCGGCCATCGACGCCGCCGGCATCGGCCCGCTCGACACCGTGATCGGCATCGCCTCGAGTGGACGCACGCCGTATGTGATCGCCGCCGTCCGCCGGGCGCGCGAGCTCGGAGCGCTCAGCATCGGCCTGTCGTGCAACGTCGGCACAGCACTCAGCGCGGCGGCCGAGCACGGCATCGAGGTCGAGGTCGGACCCGAGGTGCTCTCCGGCTCGACGCGACTCAAGTCGGGTACTGCCCAGAAGCTCGTGCTCAACATGTTCTCGACCATCTCGATGGTGCGGGGCGGCAAGGCCTACGGCAACCTGATGGTGGATGTGAAGGCCACCAACCACAAGCTGCGCGAGCGGGCGATCCGGATGGTGCAGACCATCGCGGACGCCGACCGCGACACGGCGGTGGCGGCGCTGGAGACCGCCGCCTACGACGTGAAGCTCGCGTCGATCATGATCCGCCGCGGCGAGGACCTCGCCGCGGCCACCGCACGACTGGGTGCCGCCGACGGACGGCTGCGCACCGCACTGGAGGAGAACTGATGCGCATCCTCGGACTGATCTCCGGCACCTCGCACGACGGGATCGATGCCGCCGTCGTCGACTTCACGACCAGCGGCGGCTTCACCGCGCACGGTGTGGATCTGCACGGCACCGTGCTCGCGGCGACGAGCGTGCCTTACGCCCCTGAGCTTCGGGCGCGACTGATCGCGGCGCTCCCGCCCGCGCAGACGACGCTCGCCGAGGTGGCCGAGCTCGACACCCTGATCGGACAGGCGTTCGCCGAGGTCGCGGCCGACATCGCGGCAGAGGTCGGCGGGGTCGACGCGGTGTGCTCGCACGGGCAGACCGTGTACCACTGGGTCGACGGCGCGCACGCGCGGGGCACCCTGCAGATCGGGCAGCCCGCGTGGATCGCCGAGAGAGTCGGCGCTCCCGTGGTGTCCGACATCCGCATCCGCGACATCACGGTCGGCGGTCACGGCGCCCCGCTGGTGTCGTTCCTCGACGAGTTGCTGCTGCGCTCGCGCGCCGGTGTCTCCGCCGCCCTCAACCTGGGCGGCATCTCGAACATGACGGTGGTGCGCCAGGACGGCCTCGTCGCGTACGACATCGGCCCGGCGAACGCGCTGGTCGACGCGGTCATCGTGGAGCACGGGCTCAACCCGCTCGGCTACGACGACGACGCCGCGATCGCCCGCACCGGACAGGTCGACGAGGCGCTGCTGGCAGCCCTGCTCGAAGACCCGTACTACGCCCTCACCCCGCCCAAGAGCACGGGCAAGGAGCACTTCCACCTCGGCTACGTGCACGAGCACCTGGCTGCGCAGGGCCGCGAGATCGCGGTCGCCGATGTCGTGCGCACCCTGACCGAGCTCACGGTCCGCACGGTGGCGCGCGACGTGGAGGCCGCGGGCATCGGGTTCCTCGCCGTGTCGGGCGGCGGATGCCGCAACCCGCTGATCCTCGACGGACTGCGCGCCGCGCTGCCCTCGACGGAGGTCGTGCTCGCCGACGAGCTGGGTGCCGCGGCCGACAGCAAGGAGGCCATCCTCCTCGCGCTCATCGGCTGGTCCACGATGCACGGCGTTCCCGCGATCGTCCCCGGCGGCACCGGTGCGCGCGAGCCGCGGATCCTGGGCACCATCACGCCGGGCGTCGGCCCGCTGCAGATGCCCGAGCCCGTCGCCTCCATCGACTCCCTCGTGCTCACGGAGGCCTCGGCATCGTGAGCCTCCAGGTGCGCCCCGCCACCCCGGACGACCTGTCCGGGGTGCTCGAGGTGTTCCTCGCGTGCTGGCGGGAGAGCTACCGGGGTGTGCTCCGCGACGCGGCGATCGACGCGATGACGGATGAGCGGGCCGAGGCGCTGTGGCGCCGGGTGCTCGCCGATCCGGTGGGCGTCGTGCTCGTCGCCGAGCGCGACGGCGAGATCGTCGGGATCACCCGGTACGCCGCGACGCCCGGCGATGGCGACCGGGTCGACGGCGCCGTGCACTCCCTGTACGTCTCGCCGCGGGCCCACGGGGGCGGGATCGGCGGAGCGCTGCTGGCGCGGGCATCCGCGGAGCTGCAGGATGCCGGGGCCGAGGCCGCGACACTGTGGGTGTTCGCGGCGAACCTGCCGTCGATCGGGTTCTACGAGTCGAAGGGCTGGCGTCCCGACGGAGCCACCCGCACCCAGCCGGAGTTCGGCGAGCCCGAACAGCGCATGCGCAGGGAGTGGACATGACCGCCGCCGCAGCCGTCGCCGCCGTCCTCGCCACGGACTCCGCACCGCGCGGCGCCGTCGCGGGTGTCGTCACCGACGCCGGGCGCGACGTCGCCGCGGGCGGCCTGGCCGACCTCGCCGGAACGCCGATGACCACCGAGACCGCGTTCGACATCGCCTCGGTGTCGAAGGTCGCCGCGACCACGACCGCGATCCTGCGACTCGTCAGCCGTGGTGAGGTGGGCTTCGACGATCCGGTCGACCGCTTCGTCCCCGGCACGTCCTGTGCGCCGGGAACGACCGTGCGTCACCTGCTGCAGCACCGCGCGGGTCTGTGGGAGTGGCAGCCGCTCTACCTCGATCACGCACACGCCGCCGACCCCGCGGCCGCGGCCGACGCGATCCCGCTCCGCTACGGCCTCGACGAGGGCCGTCACTACTCCGACCTCGGATTCCTGCTCCTCGGCCGTGTCATCGCCGCCGTCACCGGGCTGCCCCTGGACGCCGCCGTCCGCGAGCTCGTGACCGTACCCCTCGGGCTCGACCGCACCGGATACGGCCCGGTCACCGCGCCCGTCGCCTCGTCGTCGGTCGGTGACGCCGCCGAACGCCGCATGGTCGCGACCGGTGAGCCCTATCCGATCCTCGCCGCCGACCGCACATTCGCCTGGCGCGAGGGCGAGATCACAGGCAGCGTGAACGACGGCAACAGCTTCCACGCCGCCGGTGGCATCTCTGGCCACGCCGGACTCTTCAGCACCGCCGACGACCTGCTCACCCTGGGTGCCGCGCTCGCCGCTCCCGAACGGCATCCCGAGCTGTGGCATCCGGATGCGACAGCCGACCTGTTCCGCGACGGACCCGACGCCGGGCAGGCGCTGGGCTGGCGCAGCGACACGGTCGCGGTCGGCGGCCGACCGACCCGGATGCTCTGGCACCCGGGCTTCACGGGCTGCGCGCTGGGATTGGTGCCGGGCACCGGCACCGCCGCGGTCCTGTTGAGCAACCGCCTCTTCGCCCCCGAACCCGCGCCGACCGAGGCGCTGTGGCGCACGGCGCTCCCCGCACTCCTGGGTGACAACGATCTGGGCGGCAACGACCTGGACGACAACGAAGGAACGAGAACACCATGAGCACCACCGAGCCCGTGCTGAGCATCAGCGGCCTCGCCGTCGCCTTCCGAACCGGTTCCGAGCTGGTCACCGCCATCAGCGACATCAGCATCGACGTCGCCGCCGGTGAGACCGTCGCGATCGTCGGGGAGTCCGGGTCGGGCAAGTCGACCACCGCCGCCGCGGTCAACCGTCTGTTGCCCGAGAACGGGGTGATCACCGCCGGCAGCATCCGCTTCGACGGGCGCGAGCTGACCGATCTGCCCGAGAACGCGATGGTCTCCCTGCGCGGTGCCGGGATCGGCCTCGTGCCGCAGGACCCTATGTCGAACCTCAACCCGCTCATGCGCGTGGGCGAGCAGATCGGCGAGGCGCTCGAGGTGCACGGTCACACCCACGGCGATGCCACGAAGGCGCGGGTCGTCGAGCTGCTCGAGATGGTGGGGATCGCGGATGCCGCGCAGCGGGCGCACCAGTACCCGCACGAGTTCTCGGGCGGTATGCGCCAGCGCGTGCTGATCGCGATGGGTCTCGCCTGCAAGCCGCGCCTGCTGATCGCCGACGAGCCCACCTCGGCCCTCGACGTGACCGTGCAGCGGCGCATCCTGGACCAGCTCGATGCGCTCACCGATGACCTCGGCACCGCCGTTTTCCTCATCACGCACGACCTGGCCCTCGCTGCCGAGCGCGCCGACCGCATCGTCGTGATGTTCCGCGGTCACATCGTGGAGGAGGGCACCTCGGCCGAGGTACTCGGCAACCCGCAGCACGAGTACACGAAGCAGCTGCTCGCCGCGGCGCCGAGCCTCGCCTCCCGCCGCGATGCGCTGCCGCAGCGCGAGGCCGCCACCGGGACGCCGTTCGTCGAGATCCGCGACCTCCGCAAGGAGTTCGCCCTCCGGTCTCCCAAGGCGGGCGAGCCCGAGACGTTCACCGCGGTCGACGGGGTGAGCTTCGAGATCCGTCGCGGCACGACCGTCTCGATCGTGGGCGAGTCGGGGTCGGGCAAGTCGACCACGGCGAACATGGTGCTCGGCCTCGAGGACGCCACGTCGGGATCGATCCTGTTCGACGGGCTCGACCTGACCACGCTCCGCCGTAAGGAGCTGTTCGCGCTGCGCCGCCGTGTGCAGCCGGTGTTCCAGAACCCCTACGCCTCGCTCGACCCCCGCTACACGGTCGAGCAGTCGATCGCCGAGCCGCTGCGGGTGCACCGCATCGGCACCGCGGCCACCCGTCACGCCCGCGTGCTCGAGCTGCTGGAGCAGGTCGCCCTGCCCGCGGCGATGGCCGAGCGCCTGCCGCATGAGCTGTCGGGCGGTCAGCGCCAGCGCGTCGCGATCGCCCGGGCGCTCGCGCTCGAACCCGAACTCGTGGTGCTCGACGAGGCCGTGTCGGCGCTCGACGTGCTCGTGCAGGCGCAGATCCTCGACCTGCTCGCCGACCTGCAGAAGCGCCTGGGCCTGAGCTACCTGTTCATCAGCCACGACCTCGCGGTCGTGCGGATGATCTCCGACGAGGTGCATGTCATGCAGCGCGGCGTCGTGGTCGAGAGCGGCACCCCCGAGCGCATCTTCGACGACCCGCAGCATCCCTACACCCGCGAGCTCCTCGCCGCGATCCCCGGAGCGTCGCTGGCGTCCTGACCAGGTGGCAGGCTCCGGGGTCAGCGGGACTTGTCGTCGTCGTCCCAGGGGCCTTCCCACCAGCCGGCGCGGCCGTCGTCCGAGCCACCGCGTCCGCGGCGGGACCGCACGAACTGCACGACGAACACCGTCAGCGAACTGAGCAGGATCAGGAAGACCACCAGGAACAGCACGTCGCTCTGATTCATGGGCGTTTCCCCTCCGCGGCATCCGCCACGATCTTCGCGATGCGGGCCGCCCGGGTCTCCGGGCGCTTGGCCATCGCGATGTGCGTGAGACCGAACTTCTTGACCGACTTCGGGAATGCATCCCAGTTCTCGCGCGCGGCGGGCACCGCGTCGAGGGCGGCGGTGAACTCCTCCGGTTCGGTCCCGGCTTCCGGGCCGTCGAGCACGGTCCACGAGCCGTTCGCCTTCGCGACCTCGAGCACACGGATGCCGGCCGGAGCGAGCAGCCCCTCGGCCTCGAGCTCCGCGATCCGCGCCTTGTTCGTCGCCGCCCAGCCGCTGCCGGGGCGGCGAGGGGAGAACCACTGCCCATTGGCGCGGTCTTCGGTCCCGTCGTCGAAGACACGCACGGGGCCATCGATCCATCCGAAGCACAGCGCCTGCCGCACGGCATCCTCGTAGCTGACGCCGTCGGACGAGCCGCGCACGCTCAGCAACCAGACGCCCGCCGCGCGCTCATGGTTCGCCTCGAGCCAGGCGCGCCAGGCCGCGGCGTCCGCCGCCCGGAGTCGTTCGCCCTCGTCGAGTGCGCCCATCGGCTACTTCTTGATCTTGACCGTCGTGATCGTCTCGGTGATCCGCGGGAGCAGGTCGGCGACCGACTGCACGATCTCATCCGGGCGGAACGGGTACTTCTCGATCTCGGCCTGGTCGCTGATACCGGTGAGCACCAGGATCGTGTGCAGACCCGCCTCGATGCCGGCGACGACGTCGGTGTCCATGCGGTCGCCGATCATGCCGGTGCGCTTCGAGTGCGCGCCGATCTTGTTCAACGCCGAGCGGAACATCATCGGGTTCGGCTTGCCGACCACGTACGGCTCCTTGCCGGTGGCCTTCGTGATGAGCGCGGCGATGGCGCCTGTCGCGGGCAGCGGTCCGTCGGCGCTCGGGCCCGTGGCATCCGGGTTCGTCACGATGAAGCGCGCGCCGCCGATGATGAGGCGGATGGCCTTCGTGATCGCCTCGAACGAGTAATTGCGCGTCTCGCCCACGACCACGAAATCGGGGTTGGTCTCGGTCATGATGAAACCCGCATCGTGCAGTGCGGTGAGGATGCCGGCCTCGCCGATCACGAAGGCAGAGCCCCCGGGGAGCTGCTGCTTCAGGAAGTCGGCGGTCGCGAGGGCCGAGGTCCAGATGCGCTCCTCGGGCACGTGCAGTCCGCTGGTGCGCAGGCGAGCCGACAGGTCGCGAGCGGTGAAGATCGAGTTGTTCGTCAGCACCAGGTACGGGATGCCCGCGCTCTCCCAACCGGCGAGCAGTTCGGATGCTCCGGGGATGGCGTCGTTCTCATGGACGAGCACGCCGTCCATGTCGGTGAGCCAGCATTCGATGTCGTCACGTTGAGCCATGTGCACAGCCTAGAGGCCCCAGGCGACGCGCACCTGACCGTGTTGCGGAGGAGCTAGGCGCTGAGCCAGACGACCTGTGCCGCGCCGTCGGGCAGTGCCGTCTGCGCGCCGTCGATCTCCACTCCGGATGCCGTCACCGTGACGGTCGATGCGACCGCCAGGCCCAGCGCCTCGAGAGATCGCAGCAGCTCGGGGTCGCGGTCGTCGACGCGCAGCACCCGGCCCGCGTGCCCGGCCGGCGCGTCGGCGAGGAGCACGAAGGGCTCGCGCTCGATGTGACCGTCGGCATCGGGGATCGCATCGCCGTGCGGGTCGAAGCGCGGGCGTCCCAGTCGGGCGTCGATGCCCTCCAGCAGCCGGTCGCTGATGGTGTGCTCGAGCACCTCGGCCTCGTCGTGCACCTCGTCCCAGCCGTAGTCGAACTCCTGCACCAGCCAGGTCTCGATCAGGCGGTGCCGGCGCACCATCGCGAGCGCGCGCAGGGTTCCGGCATCCGTCAGCCGCACCGCACCGTAGGGCACGTGCGAGACGAGACCCGCGGCGGCGAGCTTCTTCACCATCTCGGTGACAGAGGACGGGGCGATGCCGAGCTTCGCGGCGAGCACCGAGGGAGTGATCGGTGCGTCCTGCCACTCGGTGTGCGCGTAGACGGTCTTCAGATAGTCGTCAGCTGCAGGGGATGCCACCGGACCAGCTTAGGTCAGCTCGTCGCGGCGGCCAGCAGGCTGTACGCGGCCTGACCCGCGAAGAACAGGACGAGGAAGCCGAGGAGGGCGGCGGCCAGGGAGAGTCGGCCGTCGAACCCCTCGATCTCGGCGATGCCGATCTTGCGCGCGCGGAAAGCCAGCACGAGAGTGGCGATGCCCAGGGCCAGCTGTACCCACGGGCTGCCGAGGCCGATGACCTTCGGGAACGCGATCAGCAGGCCGCCGATCACGCCCGTCGCGAGACCGATCCAGGTGAGGATGCGGACGTTGCGGCGGGCGTTATCGGCAGACATGCTGTCGAGCCTATCCGGGTCAGGCCCCCGTCAGGACGAGCCAGAGCAGCGCTCCGTTGAGGGCTATCAGCAGCACCGAGGCCACGATGCCGGCGGCCGTCGTCCGGCGCCGATTGGCCCAGGCGCCGAGGGTGCGTCGCTGCGCGGTGAGCACGACCAGCGGGATCAGGGCGAAGGGGATGCCGAACGAGAGCACCACCTGGCTGAGCACCAGGGCGAGTGTCGGATCGAAGCCGATGCCGAGGATGATGAGCGCGGGGATCAGCGTGACCAGGCGACGGGCGAGCAGCGGGATGCGTACGTGCAGCAGGCCGTGCATGATCTCAGCCCCGGCATAGGCGCCCACCGAGGTCGAGGCCAGTCCGGATGCGAGGAGTCCGACGGCGAAGAACGTCGCGACGACCGGGCCGAGCCCCGCGGCGAGAGCGGCGTGCGCGCCCTCCAGCGAGTCGGTGCCCTCGACGCCGGCGAGGTTCGCGGCGGCGAGCAGCAGGATGCAGAGGTTCACGGAGCCGGCGATCACCATCGCGATCGATACGTCCCAGCGGGTGGCGGTGAGCAGGCGGCGGATGCGTGAGGTCTCGGTGCGCACCGCCTCGTCGCCGGCGTGGGCGGTCGTGGCGCCGAAGCGGTCACGGGCGAGGGAGGAGTGCGCGTAGATCGCGTGCGGCATGATCGTCGCGCCGAGGATGGATGCGGCCAGCAGTACCGAGCCGGTGTCTTCGAAACGCGGGACCATTCCTCCGAGCACCCCGGCCGGGTCCGGCGGCGCGACGAAGACCCCGGCGACGAAGCCGACCGTGATGATGACCATGAGCCCGATGATCACGAACTCGAACGGGCGGGCGCCGCGCCGGCTCTGCACCGTGAGCAGGATCATCGAGACCGCGCCGGTGATGAGTCCGCCCAGCAGCAGCGGCACGTCGAACAGCAGGTTCAGGGCCACCGCGCCGCCGATGACCTCGGCCAGGTCCGTGGCCATGGCGACCAGCTCGGCCTGCAGCCAGTATGCGCGGCGGGCCCACGGTCGCTTCAACCGCGCGCCCAGCACCTCGGGCAGGCTCTGCCCGGTGACGACGCCCAGCTTCGCGGAGAGGTACTGGATCAGCCACGCCATGATGTTGCCCGCGAGCACGACCCACACCAGCAGGTAGCCGTACTGGGCCCCCGCGGTCATGTTGCTGGCGACATTGCCGGGGTCGAGGTACGCGACGCCGGCGACGAGGGCGGGACCGAGCAGCCACAGGCTGCGCGGGGCCCTGGCCGGGGACGCGGTCGGGGTCGTCATCGGGAGCGAAGAATTTTTAGGCACACCGAAACCGTAGCGTATTTTTCGGTGGACCTAAATATTTGGATGTTCGCTCCGGCGATAGCCTGGCGAGATGGATGATGCCGCTTCGGACCCCTCGCACGCCGACACTCCGGCGGGCCCGACGCACGGCGGCTCGACTGCCCAGCCCGGCTATGGAGTGGGCCCCTGGCCCGGAGGCGAGGATGCGTGGCCCGAGGGGGAGCAGTACGACCCCGAGCTCCTCGCGGCGGGCGACACCCGCAACGTGATCGACCGCTACCGCTACTGGCGGATGGAGGCGATCGTCGCCGACCTCGACACGCAGCGGCATCCGTTCCACGTCGCCATCGAGAACTGGCAGCACGACATGAACATCGGATCGATCGTGCGCAGCGCCAACGCGTTCCTCGCCGACACCGTGCACATCATCGGTCGCCGCCGCTGGAACAAGCGCGGGGCGATGGTCACCGATCGCTACCAGCACGTGGTGCACCACGAAGACGTCGAGACCTTCGCCGCCTGGGCTGCGGCGGAGGGCCTCCCGATCATCGCGGTCGACAACGTCGAGGGTGCCGTGCCCGTGGATCGCGCCGAACTCCCGCAGCGCTGCGTGCTGCTGTTCGGTCAGGAAGGACCCGGACTCTCGGCCGAGGCGCTCGCCGCAGCATCCGCCCACATCGAGATCACCCAGTACGGCTCGACGCGCTCGATCAACGCCAGCGCCGCGGCCGCCGTGATCATGTACGAGTGGTGCCGGAGATACGCGGGCTGAGCGCCGCCGGAAACCCCTCGACAGGCGGTGGCTGCGGGCGTAGCGTGAGTGCCGATCGAGGAGGTCGACATGGCAGTCGTCACACCCATCCGCCCGTTCCTCTGGTTCGTCGACAGGGCGCAGGAGGCGATGGAGTACTACGTCTCGGTGTTCCCGAACTCGTCGATCGACAGCGTGACCTACTATCCGGATGAGAACCTCAGCGAGCACTTCGAGGGCATGACCGGGAAGGTCATCAACGGGGAGTTCACTCTGAACGGAACGCGATTCGGCTGCCTCGACGGGGGTCCGGAGTTCACCTTCAACGAGGCCGTCTCCTTCGTGATCGAGTGCGCCGACCAGGAAGAGATCGACCGCTACTGGCAGGCGCTCTCCGCGGTGCCGGAGGCGGAGGCGTGCGGCTGGTGCAAAGACCGGTTCGGCGTCAGCTGGCAGGTGGTCCCCGCCGGGCTCGACCTTCTGCAGCAGCGGCCGGAGCAGATCCAGGCGCTGATGCACATGAAGAAGATCGTGATCTCGGAGCTCGAGATCGCCTGAGCTCGCGTTCTCGGTGGCAATGAACGGCGCGCTCAGCCGCGATCGATGCCGAAGAGGTGGCGGTAGATCGCGTTGACGTCGCGATCCAGATGATCGATGCGCCCGTGGACCGAGCTGATCTCCGTGCGCACATGGGCGAACTCGCTCCGCATCTCGGTCCGCACGCTGGCGAACTCGTTGCGGACCTCGGTCCGCACGCTCTCGAACTCGTTCTGCATCGTGCGCAGGAACATCGTCGAGATCAGCGTGATCGTGCCGAACATGCCCGCGGCGAAGACGCCGATCAGCGTCCATACCTGTGGTTCCGTCATCCCCAGCATCCCTTCAGTGTCCCCCGATCATCGTCGAGTGCACCAGGGTTTCCGCGCGTAGTATTCCGCGGATTCCGGTGGGTGGGGAGAAGTGGCGATTGACCGGATCGGTGCAGTGCCAGACGCCCGGCGTCAGACGGTCGCCGCGAGCCAGCGCCCGGATCGCACGCGCCAGCCGAGAGTGCCCAGACGCGCGAGCAGATAGACGCCGAAGAAGGCGACCGCGAGCCACACGAGTCCCGCGGTGCCGTCGACCCCGGTCGCGGCGATGATCCACAGCGCCGGGAGGAACGGGACCAGGTTCAGGCCCCCGGCGATCGCGAGATAGCGGGCGTCGTTCGCGCCCATGAGCACCCCGTCGAGCACGAACACGACACCCGCGATCGGCTGGGCGACGGCGAGCACGAGCAGTGCCGGCTGCACGAGGGCGGCGATCTCCGCCGAGCCGGTGAACACGATGCCGAGCACCCCGGAGAGTGCGGCGATCAGGCCGCCGACGATGACACCGAACCACGCGCCCCAGGCCACGGTGCGGGCCAGCACCCGGTGGACCTGCCGTTCGTCTCCGGCGCCCAGCTCCTTGCCGATGAGTGCCTGCGCGGCGATCGCGAGGGCATCGAGCGCGAACGCCGCGGCCGAGAAGATCGTGAACACGATCTGCCACCCGGCCAGCTCCTCGGTGCCGATGCCGGTGGCGATGCCCACGGTCGCGAGCAGGGCGACGCGCAGGCTCACGGTGCGAAGGAACAACCATCCGCCCGACGTCGCCGTGCTGCGGATGCCGGCGCCCTGGGCACGCAGCGAGGCGCTGTGACGGGTCGCCAGGCGGCGGATGACCAGGGCGTAAGCGGCGACCATGCCCCACTGCGCCGTCACGGTGCCGGCGGCCGAGCCCGCGATACCCCACCCGAGTCCGTAGATGAAGAGCCAGTTGAGCAGGGCGTTCGCGCCGAAGCCGAGCCCCGCGATCCAGAGCGGCGTCATCGTGTCCTGCATGCCGCGCAGCAGGCCGGTCGCGGCGAAGACGATGAGCATCGCCGGCAGGCCCCACATCGAGATCACCAGGTACTCGTTGGCCTGCTGTGCGACGGCCTCGTTCGCGCCGAACAACGAGACCAGCCACGGTGAGGAGACCGCGCCGACGACGGCGAGCACCGCGCCGAGTCCGAGCGCGAGCCACATGCCGTTGATGCCGACCGACACGGCCTCGCCCGGCTGTCCGGCGCCGAAGCGGCGGGCGACCGCCGGAGTGGTCGAGTAGGCGAGGAACACCATGAGTCCGACGATCGTCTGCAGCACGGCTCCCGCGATGCCGAGGCCCGCGAGCGGGGTCGTGCCGAGGTGCCCGACCAGGGCGGCATCCACGATCAGGAACGCGGGCTCCGCGATCAGCGCGCCGAGGGCCGGGACCGCGAGGCGCAGGATCTCTCGGTTGAGGGAGGCGCGCGCGGTCATCCTCCGAGCCTATGACCTGGCGCCGACCTCGTCCGTCCGCGCCCCCGAGAGCCGTCGTAGGGTGGGAGGGAATCGGATGCCGCGGAGGTGCATCATGACGGATCCCCGAGAAGCTGCGGCGCGCTACCGCGCGCAGCAGCAGCAGGCCGAGACCGCGGACGGCGATGAGGAGTCGGGCGCCCCGCCGGGAGCCGGTGCCGCCGTCGACAGGGCCGCCTTCATCGAGACGGCGATCCAGGTGGCGATCCGTCGCGGCGAGTTCGACGATCTTCCCGGCGCGGGCAAACCGCTGGAGGGACTCGGCACCCACCACGACCCGGACTGGTGGATACGCCGCAAGATCGAGACCGAGAACCTCACCGGACTCGGCCCGCCCGCCATCCTGCTGCGCACCGAGGACCGGGAGCTCAACGACCAGCTCGACCTGCTCGGCCGCGAGTCGGACGTGCGTGACGTGCTCGAGGACTTCAACAAGCGCGTGCGCGAGGCGCGTCGCCAGCTCCAGGGCGGACCTCCCGTCGTGACCGAACCGAGGGATGTCGACGCCGAGGTGGTGGCCTGGGCGGAGCGTCGGGCGTCGCGGCCGGCGGCTGCGCCGGTGCCGAGCCGACCTGCTCGCCGTCGTTGGTTCCGGAAGGGCTGAACCGGCCCGGAGTCCGAGGGGGGTCATAGGCTGGTGCGCATGACTGACGTTCTTCCCGTGGGCCTCGCCCTTGATGAGTTCAGCTCCGACATCCGCCCGCAGGACGACCTCTATCGTCACGTGAACGGCGCCTGGCTCTCGCGCACCGAGATCCCCGGCGACAAGGCGCGGTGGGGCTCGTTCCATCTTCTCGCCGAGCAGGCCGAGAAAGACGTGCGGGCGATCATCGAGGAGTCGCAGGATGCCGAGGAGGGCACGCTCGCCCGCAAGATCGGCGACCTGTTCGCGAGCTTCATGGACACCGAGCGCATCGATGCCGCCGGTCTCTCTCCGCTGGTGGAGACCCTCGCCGAGGTCGACGCCATCGACGGCATCCCGGCGTTCCTGCGCACGGTGGGCGCCTACGACCGCGACGGTCGCGCGGCCGTGATCGGCATGTACGTCGACGGCGACCCGGGCGACCCGGAGCGCTACCTGCCCGTGCTCATGCAGGCCGGGCTGTCCCTGCCGGATGAGAGCTACTTCCGGCTCGACACGTTCGCCGACACCCGGGCCGCCTATCGCGCACACCTCGAACGGCTGCTCGACCTTGCCGGTGTTCCGGATGCCGCGGCGAACGCCGACCGGGCGATCGCGCTCGAGACCGAGCTCGCCGGGCACCACTGGGACAACGTGCGCAGCCGCGACGCCGTGGCGACCTACAACCTCAAGACCTGGGACGAGCTGCAGGAGCTCGCGGGCGTCGACCTGGCTCCGTGGCGCGAAGCGGTGTCGCCGTCGAACCCGGCGGCCTTCGACGAGGTCGTCGTCTCGCAGCCCAGCTTCTTCGAGGGACTCGGCTCGCTCCTCACGCCCGAGCGGCTCGACGACTGGAAGGCGTGGCTGCGGGCCAAGGTCGTGCACGCGGCGGCTCCGTACCTCACCGACGACCTGGTGCAGGAGAACTTCTCGTTCTACGGCACCGAGCTCACCGGCGTGCCGACGATCCGCGAGCGCTGGAAGCGCGGCGTCTCTCTGACCGAGGGCGCGCTCGGCGAGGCGATCGGCAAGGTCTACGTCGAGCGGCACTACCCGCCGACGGCGAAGGCCGCGATGGACGAGCTGGTCGCCCACCTGATCGAGGCGTATCGCCAGAGCATCACCGACCTCGAGTGGATGACCGCCGAGACCCGGGAGCGCGCGCTCGCCAAGCTCGACTCCTTCACGCCCAAGATCGGCCACCCCGAGGTGTGGCGCGACTACTCGAGCCTGGAGATCGACCGCACCGACCTGTTCGGCAACGTGCGCCGGGCGTCGATCTTCGAGCACGACCGCCACGTCGACAAGGTCGGCAAGCCCATCGACCGCCTCGAATGGCACATGCCGCCGCAGATGGTCAACGCGTACTACAACCCGTCCATGAACGAGATCGTGTTCCCTGCGGCCATCCTGCAGTACCCGTTCTTCGACGCGAGCCGCGACGCCGCCGCGAACTACGGCGGGATCGGCGCGGTCATCGGGCACGAGATCGGTCACGGCTTCGACGACCAGGGCAGCCGCTACGACGGCGACGGCCGACTCCAGGACTGGTGGACCGACGCCGACCGTTCGGCCTTCGAGGAACGCACCAAGGCGCTCATCGCGCAGTACGACGCGCTCGTCCCCGAAGGGCTCGACGCTGAGCACCACGTCAACGGCGCCCTCACGATCGGTGAGAACATCGGCGACCTCGGCGGCCTCGGCATCGCGCTCAAGGCCTACGAGCTCTCGCTCGGCGGCGCGGAGGCCCCGGTCATCGACGGGTACACGGGCGTGCAGCGCCTGCTGCTCTCGTGGGCGCAGGTGTGGCAGCAGAAGAGCCGCGACGCCGAGACGCTGCGACTGCTGACCATCGATCCGCACTCGCCGAACGAGTTCCGCTGCAACCAGATCGTGCGCAACATCGACGCGTTCTACGAGGCGTTCGGCGTGGGCGAGGAAGACGCCCTGTGGCTTCCCGAGTCGTCGCGTGTGACCATCTGGTGACCAATCGTCTGACTCTGTGATGCATCCCCCGGCGGTGGGGTTACGATAGCCCTGCCGCTGGGGAGCGCTTCCCCGCGGTATCCCGCAAATCCCCCCCTCGTAAGGATCACGCGTGGGCGCTCTCGAGCCTGGTGAAGGGTTCCGCAACTCCTCGGCACCGGAGTCTGTCGGCGGTGCGCCGGAGTCTTCTGCGGGCCGTCGCTCCCAGCGGACCAGTCGTCGCCTCCCGCGCCGTGCCGCGCTCGGGCGCCGCTCCTTCACGGCCACCCTGCGGTCGCTCGAGGGGTTGGTCGATTCCGGCGCTCAGGTGTCGGTGCATGTCGTCGACCTCGACAATCATGTGCACGTGCTGGCCGGCGACGATCACGTGACCATGCCCGTCGCGGGGCTCGGCGTCGTCCCACTGCTGATCGAGGTGGCCGCCGGTTTCCAGAGCGGAGCGCTCGATCCGTTCGAGATCATCGAGCGGGACAGTGTCGAGGCCGTGGAGACCTCCGGCCTGTGGCGGCATCTGCACGCCCCGGCGCTGCCGCTCGAGGATCTGGCCGTGCTGGCCGCGACAGCCGGCGATCCGATCGCCGTGAACGCCCTGCTGCAGAAGGTCGGACATGACCGGGTGCGCGAGCGCATCGAGTCGCTCGGGCTGCGCCGTACGGCTCTGCTCGACCGGTTCCGTGACCGCCGCGGTCCGGACGACGCCCCGCAGGTCGCCGTGGGATCCGCTCGGGAGCTCGCCGGGCTGTTCTCGGCCCTGGTGAACTCGCAGGTCGTCGACGCCGCGGTCAGCGCGCAGGTGTCGGAGTGGCTGAGCCTGAACCAGGACCTGAGTCTGGTCGCGGCGTCCACCGGCCTCGACCCGTTCTCGCACGATCACGACGCGCACGGTCTGCTGTTCGTGAACAAGACCGGCCGCGATCGTGGTGTCCGCGCCGAGGCGGGAGTGCTGGCCGGACCCCGTGCCGGCGTCGCCTACTCGCTCATCGTCTGCTTCGACGACCTCTCCATCACGCACCGGCTGCGCGCGCACGACGCCTTCCGGGTGCTCGGCGTCGAGCTCATGGAGTACACGCACTGAGAGCGGTTCCGTGTCGTTGGCGTGGCCGATCCCGGACCGGCTGCGACCGCCGCGAGACGGCGACCCGGACCCGCGCACGATCTCCCGCTGACGGCGCGGGGAGCGGAACTCAGCCGGGCAGGGACGGATGCTGCTCGGAGCTGCGCTGCTTCGGGATGAAGAGCGACAGCACGACCGCGATGATGCCGGCGGCGATCGCGAGCCAGAAGCACACCTCGAACGCGGCGCGGGTCGGAACCGCGACACCGTCGACGTCGATGCTCATCGCCGCGAGCACGCCGCCCATCACGGCCGAGGCGCTCGAGGTGCCGACCGAGCGGAACAGGGCGTTCAGGCCGTTCGAGGCGCCGGTCTCGTTCGCCGGCACCGACCGCATGATGATCATGGGCATCGCGGCGAAGGTGAAGCCGATGCCGACTCCGATGAAGATGTTGGCGACGAAGATGTGCCACACCTCGGAAGACCACAGCAGCACGAACACGTAGGCGAGCACGATCGCGCCGGCGCCGACGGTGAACAGCGGCCGCGGTCCGACCGTGCGCTCGAGCCAGCCGGAGAGCGGTGAGATCACCATCATCACGAGGCCGGCGGGCATGATCACGAGGGACGCCGCGAGCATGTCGAGCCCGAAACCGGCGCCGCCGACCGCGGGCATCTCGAGCAGCTGCGGGAACGTCACGTTCGAGGCGAACAGTGCGAACCCCATGCCGATCGCGGCGATGTTGGTGAACAGCACGGCGGGGCGCGCCGCCACCCGCAGGTCGAGCAGCGGGTCCTTCGTGCGCAGCTGGTACCAGCCCCACACCAGCAGCACGGCCAGCCCGCCGATGATGCAGACCAGTGTGAGGGGTGAGGTCCAGCCCCACTGCGCACCCCGGGAGACGAAGAGCAAGATGCCGGTGAGGCCGATGGCCAGCCCGATGGCGCCGAGCACATCGAGGCGCCCGGGGGAGCGGAGCACATCCTCGGGGATCACGGCCAGCACGAGCAGCAGTCCGACGACGCCGAGCGCGGCCGCGAGCCAGAACAGCATGTGCCAGTCGGCGTTCTGGGCGAGGAGAGCGGCGACGGGCATGCCGATCGCGCCGCCGACGCCCATGGTCGCGCTCATCAGGGCGACCGCGGTGCCGAGCCGCTCGGTCGGCAGCACGTCGCGCATGATCGCGATGCCGAGGGGGACCACGCCCGTCACGGCGCCCTGGAGTGCGCGCCCGATGATCACGCCGATGATCGAGCCGGAGACCGCGGCGATCACCGAGCCGAGGATCAGGATCGCGAGCAGCACGATCACGACGCGGCGTTTGCCGTACATGTCGCCCAGTCGGCCGGAGATCGGCGTGGCGACCGCGGCCACCAGCAGCGTGATCGTGACGACCCAGGTGGTGTCCTCGCGGGACGCGTTCAGCAGTTGCGGCAGCTCGGCCTGCAACGGCACGACGAGCGTGAACATGAACGACGAGCAGAGCCCCGCGAAGGCGAGGACGGCGACGATCGCCCACTTCGGCGGGGTTCGGGAGAGGCGCTTCCTGGCTCTGTCGTCGTTCGCACCCACCGGCTCAGGCTATCGGCGATCCGACGGTGCGGGGTCGTCGGGCCCCTGACTAGCATGTGGTCATGGTCACGAGCAGCGTCGCTCCGGACGATCCCGCCGCCCACCGCGGCATCTCCCGGCGTACCCAGTCCGACATCTACCGCGCCGGCATCAGCGGCACGAGACCCGCGGTGCCGATCGACGCCGTCGCTCTGAAGGCCGCCGCCCGAAAGGCGCTGAGTACCGAGGCCTTCGCTTACATCGCCGGGGGTGCGGGCGCCGAGCGCACCATGACCGCCAACCGCCGGGCGTTCGACCGCTGGCAGGTGTGGCCGCGGCCGCTGCGCGACGTCTCGACCCGCGACCTCGGCGTGGACTTCCTCGGGAAGAGGCGTTCCACTCCGCTGCTGCTCGCCCCGCTCGGAGTGATGGAGATGGCGCACGCGGATGCGGATCTCGCGGTGGCCCGCGCAGCGGCATCCCTCGGTGTCCCGTACACGCTGTCGAACCAGGCGTCGTTCCCGATCGAGCAGGTGGCGCATGCCGCACCCGACGGCTCTCATCTGTTCCAGCTCTATTGGTCGGCGTCGGACGACCTCAACCGCTCGCTGCTCGCCCGCGCCGAGGCATCCGGGTGCGAGGCGATCGTCGTCACCCTCGACACGCACCTGCTCGGCTGGCGCACGCGCGACCTCGATCTCGCGTATCTGCCGTTCACGCGCGGAATGGGCATCGCGCAGTACACGAGCGATCCGGTGTTCCAGCAGCTGGTGCGGGAGCGCGCCGCCGCGCCGAAGGGCGATGCGCCGGGAGTCAGGGTCACCCCGAAGGCGGTGTCCGCCGCCCTCACCATCGCACGCAAGGGTGCGCCGCTCACCGGTGGCGGTTCGCTGCGCGACAACCTCCGCTCGCCGCTGCCGCGGGCCGCGGTCGAGACCTTCCTCGACGTGTTCTCCACGCCGGCGCTCACCTGGGGCGACCTGGCGAAGGCGCGCGAGTGGACGAACCTGCCGATCATCCTGAAGGGCATCGTGCATCCCGACGATGCCCAGGCCGCGCTGGACGCCGGCCTCGACGGCATCTGGGTCTCCAACCACGGCGGCCGCCAGATCGACCGGTCGGTGCCGACGCTCGACGTGTTGCCCGAGATCGCCGATCGCGTGGCAGGTCGCGTGCCGATCGTCTTCGACTCCGGGGTGCGCGGCGGCGCGGATGCCGTGATCGCCCTCGCGCTCGGCGCGACCGTCGTGGCTCTCGGACGCCCGTACGCCTATGGACTCGGCATCGCCGGGGAGACAGGGGTGCGCGAGGTCGTACGGAACGTGCTCGCCGAGCTCGACATCACGCTCGGCCTCGCCGGGCTGACGTCCGTGTCGCAGCTCGATCGCGACGCGCTGCGCCAGGTCTGATCGCGGTCCCGTTTCCGCGAACGGGCCCAGGAGGGGCAGACTGGGTGCGTGCGAACCATCCGCGATCTCGACACCGTTGAACTCATCCTCGACGCGCAGGGCCTGCTCGACTCCATCCGGGGCCCGCAGCGCGTGGTGGATGCCGGCACCCTGCGCGCCCTGCAGCAGTCGGGCAACTACGTCGTCGGCTTCTTCGACGGCGAGGGCGACGAGGAGCGCATGGTCGGCGCCTCCATCGCCTTCTTCGGCGAGCCCGCCCGACGTGCGATGCATTCGCACATCACGGCGCTGCTGCCGGAGTACCGCGGGCGCGGCTGGGGTCGCGAGCTCAAGGAGCACCAGCGTCAGTGGGCGTTCTCGCGCGACGTCGGGCGCATCACCTGGGTGTTCGACCCGCTCGTGGCGCGCAACGCGCACTTCTTCTTCTCGGTGCTGGGCGCCCGCGCCACCGGCTACTCCGTGAACCGCTACGGCATCTTCGGTGGCGGCGACGCGGGTGACGAGAGCGACCGCCTGGACGTCGAGTGGGCGCTCGCCGACATCGCCAAGCCCCCGGCCGACGACGCGGTGGTCGAGACCCTCGAGATCCCCGCCGACATCGAGGCGATGCGTGTCTCCGACCCGGCGGCCGCCCACGAGTGGCGGCTGCGCCTGCGTGCGCAGATGGAGGGGCTGCTCGGCAGCGGCCTGACCATCGCCGGCTACGACAACGCGCGCGGCTACCTCTTCACGGCCTGAGCCGGGCCGCCGGATCGCCGATGCGGGACGCGCTCAGCGCACCCCGCGCATGAGCTTCAACACGGGCTTGACGCTCAGCAGCAGCCCGATGCCGACGACGATGGCGATCCCCCCGAGGATCGAGAAGAAGGGCACCTCGTCGTCGGGGTTGTAGAACTGCACCAGCCAGCCGGAGATCGCCGTCCCCAGCGCGATCGACAGGAAGAACAGCGCGACCATCTGCGTGCGGAACACGCCAGGTGCGAGCTTCGTGGCGGCCGACAGGCCGACCGGCGAGATGAGCAGCTCCGCCACCGTGAACACGAAGAGGATCCCGACGATCGCGAGCAGCGGCGTGGAGTTCGCTCCGCCCCCTGCGAAGGGGAGGAAGAGCAGGAACGCCGATCCCATGATGATGGCCGCGAGTGCGAACTTCACCGGCGTCGAAGGTTGACGCTTTCCGAGCTTGGTCCAGATCGCGGCGAAGACACCGGACAGGATGATGATGAAGACCGGGTTGATCGACTGCACCCAGGAGACGGGCATCTCCCAGCCGAACAGGTTGCGGTTCAGACGCTGGTCGGAGTAGATCGTCAGCACCGTGAACTGCTGCTGATACAGCGACCAGAACGCGACGCTGGTGATGAACAGCGGCAGGAACGCCCACACCCGCGATCGTTCGGTGGCGTCGATGCGACGGCTGCCGAGGATCACGGAGAAGTAGGTGATCGCGGCGACGATCGTGACACCGATCACCAGGGTGGCGAGGTTGTCGGGGCGGATCACGCCGGTGAGCACCAGGACCGCGATGAGCACGATCGCGGCGGCCGCGATGAGTCCGACCAGCGGATAACGGGACTTCGGGAGGGGGTTCGGCACCTCCCGCGCCGAGGCGGGCAGCGCCTTGCGGCCGAACGAGTACTGGATGAGCCCGAGTGTCATCCCGATGGCCGCAAGTCCGAAGCCGTAGTGGAAGCCGAGCGAGGACTGCAGGATGCCGGTGAGGATCGGGCCCAGGAAAGCGCCGAGGTTGATGCCCAGGTAGAACAGCGAGAAGCCGGCATCCCGTCGCGGGTCGTCGGCGCTGTAGAGGCTGCCGACGACCGATGTGGCGTTCGCCTTGAGTCCGCCGGATCCGAGTGCCACGAGTACGAGGCCGACGCCGACGCCGACCGCCCCGGGCAGCAACGCCAGGGCGAGGTGGCCCGCCACGATCACCATCGCGCTGACGAACAGCACGCGCTCTGCGCCGAACAGGCGGTCGGCGAGCCAGGCCCCGAGGATCGTCGAGAGGTAGACCGACCCTCCGTACGCGCCCACGATGCCGCCCGCAACAGCCTTGGGGATGCCGAGGCCGCCCTCGGTCACCTCGAAGTAGAGGTAGATGAGCAGGATGCCCTGCATGCCGTAGAAGCTGAACCGCTCCCACATCTCCACGCCGAAGATGTGCACGAGCGCCCAGGGTTGGCCGAAGAAGCGGGTGTCTTCGTCGCGGGTCCGCCGAGTGCGCGCAGAAGTGCTCATCCCAGGACGGTACTCCGCGGTGGGCCGAGGGACCAGGTCCCGCGCGGGACGACGGATAGAATGAGGTGCCCGTGTTCACGGGTCTTCTCCCGCATCCGACCATTGGAGCCACCATGGCCGAACAGTCCCGCCTCGACAAGGTCATCGCCCTCGCCCGCCACCGCGGGTTCGTGTTCCAAGCGGGTGAGATCTACGGCGGTTCTCGATCGGCCTGGGACTACGGGCCCCTCGGTACGGAGCTCAAGGAGAACATCCGCCGCCAGTGGTGGCAGACCTTCGTCCGCGGCCGCGGCGACATGGTCGGCCTCGACTCCAGCATCATCCTCCCCAAGCGCGTGTGGGAGGCGTCGGGTCACGTCGCCACGTTCACCGATCCGCTGGTCGAGTGCCTGCAGTGCCACAAGCGCTTCCGCGCCGACAACCTCATCGAGGACTTCGAGGCGCGCAAGGGCCGCAAGGCCGAGAACGGTCTCGCCGACATCCCCTGCCCGAACTGCGGCACCAAGGGGCAGTACACCGAGCCCAAGGCGTTCTCCGGTCTGGTGAAGACGTACCTCGGGGTCGTCGACGACGAGTCGGGCCTGTACTTCCTGCGCCCCGAGACGGCGCAGGGCATCTTCGTGAACTTCTCGAACGTGCTCACCGCGAGCCGCAAGAAGCCGCCGTTCGGCATCGGCCAGGTCGGCAAGGCGTTCCGCAACGAGATCACCCCCGGCAACTTCATCTTCCGCACCCGCGAGTTCGAGCAGATGGAGATCGAGTTCTTCACGCCCCCGGCCGAGGCGCAGGAGTGGTTCGAGCACTGGGTCGAGGCCTGCTGGAACTGGTTCATCGATCTCGGCATCGACCCCGAGAACATGCGTCAGTTCGACGTGCCCGAAGACGACCGCGCGCACTACTCGGCCGGCACGATCGACGTCGAGTACAAGTTCGGCTTCGCGGGCAAGGAGTGGGGCGAGCTCATGGGCGTCGCCAACCGCACCGACTACGACCTCTCCAGCCACAGCGAGGCGTCGGGCCAGAGCCTGACGTACTTCGACCAGGCCACCGGGGAGCGCTACACCCCGTACGTGATCGAGCCGTCGTTCGGTCTCACCCGCGCCATGATGGCGTTCCTCGTCGACGCGTACCGCGAGGAGCAGGTGCCCAACGCCAAGGGCGGCACCGACGTGCGCACGGTGCTCAAGCTCGACCCGCGCCTCGCCCCGGTCAAGGCCGCCGTGCTGCCGCTGTCGCGCAACGAGAAGCTGTCGCCGCTCGCCCGCGAGGTCGCCGACACGCTCCGCAGCTCCTGGGCCGTCGACTTCGACGACGCCGGCGCGATCGGTCGCCGCTACCGTCGCCAGGACGAGATCGGCACCCCGTTCTGCGTCACGGTCGACTTCGACTCGCTCGACGACCGTGCCGTCACGGTGCGCGACCGCGACACCATGGCGCAGGAGCGCGTCTCGATCGACGAGCTGCACGCGTACCTCGCGGAGCGTCTGCGCGGCGCCTGAGGTTCCCGCGATCAAGACCCCGTCGGCCCGAGTGGCCGGCGGGGTCTTTCATGCGCTCCCGGCGACCGCCCGCGCATACCGCTCGGAGAGCAGCTGCAGCCGCGGGAGCAGCTCGGGCGGACTCTCGACCGTGAAGTCCATCATCAGCATCCCGATGTAGGCGGCGACGGTGTCGAGGCTGTCCGCACCCGTGACGAGGATGCAGTGCTCGTCGTCGACCGGTTCGACCACGCCGACCGCGGCATGGATCCGGTCGAGCACGGCCTCGGCGGGTGCGTCGATCCGCAGTCGGGCGTGCACCTTCCAGCCGCTCACCGCGATGGTCCGCATCGCGAACGCCGTGTAGTCGCCGCCGGGGAGCGGCTGCGGATCGAAGCGCCGATGGGTCGGCATCCGCAGGTCCATCCAGTCGACGCGGTAGGTTCCCCACTCGTCTGTCTGCGGATCGCGGGCCACGAGGTACCACCGGCGCACCCACGTGAGCAGTCGGTACGGCTCGACCAGCACGGTCGCGCCCTCGTAGTCGAAGCGCAGCCATTCCTCGTTGCGGATCGCGCTCGCGATGGCCTGCAGTGCGGCGGCGTCGACCTCGGGGTCCGGGGCGTCGGTGTCGTTGTTCTCGGGGGCGCGGTCGACGCTCGAGCGGAGGGCGTCGACCGTGGGGCGCAGATGCGACGGCAACACCTGCTCGAGCTTGGCGAGTGCCCTGGCGCCCGACTCGGCGATGCCCGTGATCCCGGCCGCCGCGCGGAGTCCGACGGTGACGGCCACCGCCTCCTCGTCGTCGAGCAGCAGGGGCGGCAGCTTTCCTCCTGCACCGAGCCGGTAGCCGCCGACGGATCCGCGCGTGGCGTCGACGGGATAGCCGAGGTCGCGCAGTCGCTCGATGTCGTGTCGGACAGTGCGCGTCGAGACGCCGAGACGCGACGCGAGGTCGCTTCCGGAGCGCTCCGGACCGGTCTGCAAGAGCGCCAGCAACGCGAGCAGACGAGCGGTCGGGTCGGCCATCGGAACTCCTCGAAAGTGATCTGTTTATTAGGAACGAATCCAACCTAATGCCCTTCTACCTTCGAGATATGGAAAACATGACGCTCGCCTTCCGCCCCTTCACCGTCTCGGCCTCCGCCGCCGAGGTCGCCGATCTTCAGGATCGCCTCGCCCGCACCCGTCTTCCGCAGCCGTCGCCGACGGACGACTGGGATGCCGGCACCCCCAACTCCTACCTGCGCGAGGCCGTCGCCGCCTGGCGAGACTTCGACTGGGCTGCGGCCCAGGAGCGGATCAACGCCGTCCCGCACTTCACGACCGAGATCGACGGCCAGACCATCCACTTCCTCCACGTGCGCTCGGCCCATCCGGGCGCGACGCCGTTGCTGCTCGCCCACACCTATCCCGGTTCCTCGGTCGACTACCTCGACCTGATCGACCGGCTCGTCGACCCGGTGGCTCACGGCGGTCGAGCCGAAGACGCCTTCGACGTCGTGATCCCGGATGCTCCCGGCTACGGCTTCTCGCAGCCTCTGGCCTCGACGGGCTGGACGGTCGGTCGGGTCGCCGCGGCGTACGACCGCCTCATGCGCGGGCTCGGCTACGACAGCTACGGCATCCACGGCTCCGACAACGGCGCGATGGTGGCCCGTGAGCTGGGTTTGCTCGAGCCCGCAGGCTTCCTCGGACTCCACGTGCTGCAGCTGTTCTCGTTCCCCTCGGGCGACCCGGCGGAGTTCGAGAAGCTCGAGCCCGCGGACTACGCCGGCCTCGAGCACATGCAGTGGTTCCAGTCCGTCGGCGGCTACAACACGATGAACGCCTCGCGCCCGCAGACGGTGTCGGTGGGGCTCAGCGACTCCCCGGTCGGGCTGCTCGCCTACAGCGAGCTGTTCAACTCGTTCGGCAACGGCACGTCGCTCGTGCCGCTCGAGAAGATCCTGCTCGAGGTCAGCGTGAACTGGTTCGCGAACGCGGCCTCGGGCATGAGCCGCAGCTACCTGGAGAACGCCAGGGCGGATGCCGCGGCAGAGGGCGCCGATCCGCGGATCAATGCCGCACGGACCGGGGTCGCCGTGTTCGCGGACGACTTCCAGACGATCCGGGTCTTCGCCGAGCGCGACAACACGAACATCGTGCACTGGAGCCGCTTCGACGAGGGCGGACACTTCGCCGCCCTGGAGCGTCCGGACCTGCTGGCCGACGACATCCGCGCATTCTTCTCAGCGCAGGCCTGATCCCGCACACTGCAGACCCGTCCGTGCCGCTGCCGCACGGGCGGGTCTCGCGTGTCAACCGGTGACGGTGAGCTGCACCTCGGGGGTGCCGCCGGCTTCGACCCACGCCAGCGAGCGTTCGAGGATGCCGCGCAGCACGTCGAGGTCGACCTGCTCCAGGTCCTTGATGTACAGGCATCCGACGCCCGTGGTGTGCGGGCCGAGCTCGGCGAGTGCCTCGGTGTGGGCACCGACGCCGTCGAAGAGGTAGATCGTGGTCGCGGCCTTGCGGGGTGCGAAGCCGAGCAGTCCGCTGTCGCCCTCGGTGCCGGTCGGGTAGCGGTAGTGGCACGAACCGAAGCCGATGATGGTGCCCCAGGTCTGCGGCTCGCGGCCGGTGATCTCCTGCATGAGTGCGGTCAGCGTTTCGGCGTCCCGGCGGCGGACGGCGGGGGAGGAGCGGGCGATGAGTCCCGCGACATCATCGCCCGTGGGCTTCACTTCGGAGCCTTCGCCGCGGCCTTCATGGCCTTCTTGTGCTCGCGCACCTTCGTGAGCGACTCGGGAGAGACGATGTCGGCGACGCTGCGGTACGAGCCGTCTTCGCCGTAGGGAGCGGATGCCTCGCGCCAGCCCTCGCCCGTGAAGCCGTACTGCTTGCCCAGCAGAGCCAGGAAGATCTTCGCCTTCTGTTCGCCGAATCCGGGAAGGGCTTTCAGGCGCTTCAGCACCTCGGGGCCGTCCGGGTCGCCCTCGGTCCAGAGGGCGGCGGCGTCGCCGTCCCAGTCATCGACGAGCGTCTGGCACAGCGTCTGCACGCGCGTCGCCATCGACCCGGGGAAGCGGTGCACGGCCGGGGTCTGCCGGAAAGCCTCGAGGAACTCGTCGGGAGCCATGTGCGCGATGGTCGCGGCATCCGCCGCTCCGGTGCGCTGCTCGATCTTGAGCGGACCGGCGAACGCGGTCTCCATGGGGACCTGCTGATCCAGCAGCATCCCCACCAGCAGGGCGAGCGGATTGTCGGTCAGCAGCTCGTCGGCGGCGGTGTCTCCGGTGATGTGAAGGGCCATGCCTCCAGTGTCGCACCCTGCGGTCGAGGCACGCATCGATCGGCCGATCGCGCGTGCTTCGGCCATTCGGGCGCGAAACGGCCGAGGGAAGTGCAGAAGGCCGAAGGGAGCGCGAGCGCGGGTCAGGCGGTGGCTGCGCCGTCCGCGGCAGACGCGTCGGCCTCGGGCGCGATGCCGTACAGGGCGGCGAGCGCCGCGGTGAACTCGTCGGCGCGGCCGGCGGCGGCGAGCTCGTGAGCGCGCACGGTCGGCGTGTGCAGGAGCACGCCCGAGAGGTGACGCAGAGCCTGTTCCACCTTGCCGTCCTCATCGCCGCGCGCACGGGCACGGTCGATCTCGCGCTCGAGCAGCTCGAAGATGTGCGAGCGCAGGGCCACGACCGACGGGGTCACGCTCTGGCGGGAACCCACCACATGGAAGGTCTCCGCGGCTTCACGGACGACGCTGCGTGCGGCATCCGTCGCCTGCAGCTCTTCGAGTGGCGCGTGCAGGCGGATGGTCTCGAGGTCGAGCAGGGCGACACCCTCGAGGGCGGCGACGGCGGGGTCGACGTTGCGCGGCATGCCGAGGTCGACCACGAGCCGACTGTGGGCGCCGACCGGGCAGCCCGCGGCGACGGCGGCGACCGGGAGCTGCAGGTGCTCCGGGCCGAGAACGGGCTCCGTCGCCGTGGTGCAGGTGATCAGCAGGCTCGAGTGCGCGGCGGTGCGGGCGTACTCGTCGGCGGCGACCGGACGGATGCCGTGCTTCGCGGCGAACACCGCGGCGCGGCCGGAGGGGGAGTACACCGAGATGTCGACGGCGCCGCGCTCACGCAGCGTGGCGAGGGTGACCGCCGCGTAGGCGCCGGTGCCGACCAGCAGCACCCGCTCGGCGGACCAATCCGCGATGCGGCTGTCGGCCAACTCCAGTGCGAGGCGCACGAGAGAGCGGCCGGCGCGGCCGAGGGCGGTGACGTTCTTGACCTTGCGCTGCGCCTGGCTGGCGCGCTGGAAGAGGCGCTCGAGCTCGGGCGAGGTGGTGCCGTCCTTGCGGGCGGACTTCAGAGCGCGGCGCACCTGACCGGCGATCTCGCCCTCGCCGGAGACGACGGATTCGAGACCGGAGGCGACCGAGAAGAGGTGCTCGGCGACGCGGCGGCCCGAGTGCACGGTGTAGGCGCCGTCGAGTTCTGCGGCGGGGATGCCGGTGGCGGATTCGACCGCTTCGATGACCGCTTCGACCCCGATGGCGCCGGCCGCGGTGAGCGGTTCGTCCATTTCCACGTACGCCTCGAACCGGTTGCACGTCGCGAGGACCACGGCACCCTGCACGCACGGCGTCATACCCACGATGGTGGGAGCGACGTCGTCGGGGGTGCGGCTCAGGCGTTCGAGCAATTCGAAGGAGGCGGTCTTGTGACTCGCCGTCACACACAGCAGCACAGATCGATTGTACCGGAGAGCGTGGCGACCGGGATTCGACCGGGCGAACTCGGCGGCCGCATAAGGGCGGAATGGGAGGATGGGGGCATGGCCCTCTCCGATGCTCCGCTCCTGCGCGCCCTCGCAGGCTCCCGCCCCGCCCACGCTCCGGTGTGGTTCATGCGGCAGGCCGGCAGGTCGCTCCCGGAGTACCGCGACCTGCGGGTCGGGACGCGGATGCTCGACGCCTGTCTCACCCCCGACCTCGCCGCTGAGATCACGCTGCAGCCGGTACGCCGCCACGGTGTCGACGCGGCCGTCTTCTTCAGTGACATCGTCATCCCGCTGCGCCTCGCCGGGGTCGACGTCGAGATCGAGCCGGGGCGTGGGCCGGTGTTCGCGAACCCGGTGCGCACCGCATCCGACGTCGATCGCATCACGGCCATCGATCCCGACGGCCTCGACGGCACGGCGATCGCGGAGGCCGTGCGCCTCGTCACGGCCGAACTCGGCGACACCCCGCTGATCGGCTTCGCGGGCGCTCCCTTCACTCTCGCGGCCTACCTCGTCGAGGGCGGCCCCTCCAAGGAGCACCTGCGTGCACGGGCGATGATGCACTCCGACCCTGACTCGTGGAACCGTCTCGCGGGATGGCTCGCGAAGGTCTCGCGCCGCTTCCTCGAGACCCAGCGCGATGCCGGGGCATCCGTCGTGCAGCTCTTCGACAGCTGGGCCGGCTCGCTGAGCACGGCGGACTACCGCGCGTTCGTCGCCCCGCACTCCCGCGCGGCACTCGACGGCATCGGCCTGCCGACCATCCACTTCGGCGTCGGCACGGGGCCGTTCCTCGCCGACATGCGCCTCGACGGCATCGCCGACGGCGTCGGGGTCGACTGGCGTCAGCCGCTGGATGAGGCCGCCGCGATCCTCGGCCCGGATGTCACGGTGCAGGGCAACATCGACCCCGCTCTTCTCTCCGCCCCCTGGTCGGTGCTGGAGGCGCACGTGCGCGACGTGATCGCGCGCGGCCGCGCGGCCCGGGCACATATCCTCAACCTCGGCCACGGCGTCCCGCCCGAGACCGACCCCGACCAGCTCACCCGCATCGTCGAGCTCGCGCACACCGTCTGACGCTCAGGCCGAGACGGCCCGATGGGAGAATTGACCGCATGACCTCTGAGCCGTCTTCCGCCGAGCCGTCCGACCTCGCCGCCCGCGCGGCGGAGAAGCACGTCGTCGTCATCGGCGGCGGCATCGGCGGACTCGTCGCCGCGCGCGAGTGCGCCAAGGTCGGCATGCAGGTGACGCTGCTCGAGGCCGGCGACGAACTGGGTGGCGCGATCCGCCGGATCGAGCTCGACGGAGTCGTCGTGGACGCCGGCGCCGAGAGCTACGCGACCAGGGGCGGCCTGGTGCGGGCACTGGTCGAGGAGCTGGGGCTGGCCGACCGTATCGTCGCCCCTCGGCCGGGCGGTGCATGGCTCGCCGGCATCCCGGGTGTGGGTGCGGCGCCGCTGCCGGTCGGCGGCATCCTCGGCATCCCCGCGAACCCCTTTCAGGACGACGTCCGTCGCATCCTCGGCTGGTCCGGTGTCTGGCGCGCCTACCTCGACCGGGTGCGTCCCCCGCTCACGATCGGCCACCAGCTGAGTCTGGGGAAGCTGGTCTCCTCGCGGATGGGGCCGAAGGTGCGGGACCGCCTCGTCGCTCCCGTGACGACCGGCGTCTACTCCGCATCTCCCGACGACGTCGACATCGACATCGCGGCTCCCGGTCTCAACGCCGCGCTCACCCGCGTCGGGTCGCTTTCCGGTGCGGTGCAATCTCTTCGGGACGATGCCGCAGCGAAGGCCGGCGTCGCCGCGGCGGCGAAGACCCCCGGCGGTGCGGTCGAGGGGCTGTCCGGCGGCATGAGCGGGCTCGTCGATGCGCTGGCCGACGACCTGATCCGTCTCGGCGCCGAGGTGAGCACCGGAGTGCGGGTGCGCGGCATCCGGAAGACGGCGAAGGGGTGGGACGTCGAGACCGAGGCCGTGCCGATGGTCGCCCCGGCGGCCGCAGAAGAGGCTGATGCAGTGGTCGCCGAACTGCACGCGGCCGAGGTGGTCGAGGCCGAGCCCGTGATCGAGGAGATCGCCGCCGACGCGGTCATCGTCGCCACGCCCGAGGCCGCCGCCCGCGCGCTCCTCTCCGCTGCGGTGCCGGCGCTGAAGAAGGCCGAGGCCGCCGCGTCGCCCGAGATCGAGATCGTCACGCTCCTGCTCGACGCCCCCGCGCTGGATGCCGCGCCGCGCGGCACCGGCGTGCTCACGGTGCCCGACAGCCACACGGCCAAGGCACTCACGCACTCGACTGCGAAGTGGGCCTGGGTGCGGGAAGCCGCAGGTCGGCGACACCTCGTCCGGGTGTCGTTCGGAGCGCAGGGGGAGCCCGCCGCGACGGCGGCGCTGAGCGACGAGGCCGCCGCCGATCTCGCGCGGACCGAAGCCGCCACGATGCTCGGGGTCGCGCTCGCCCCCGAAGCCGTGATCGCCGCCCACCGCGGTCGGTTCGTGCAGTCGCAGCCCGCGTCGATCATCGGCTCCGGCGAACGGCGCGCAGCGGCACGCGCGGCGGTCCAGGCCGTCCCCGGCATCGCCGCGGTGGGAGCCTGGCTCGCCGGCACGGGCCTCGCACAGGTGATCCCGGATGCGCGCGACGAGGCCGACCGCCTGCGCCGCGCCCTGTTGTGGGAGTGAGTGCGCGCTCTGTGTCAACCCTCTGACCCATAGATGCCGAAATCGGCATACGGGGCTACGCTGGGAGCCTGGTCGCGGGGAGCGGAAGCCTGCGGGCCATCCAAGCCGGGCGAAGCAGGCCGGACAACCGGAACTAGGTGAGGAGACCCCATGAAGGGGAAGATCGGACTCGTCGTCGGACTCGGCGTGGGCTACGTCCTCGGCACCCGTGCCGGACGTGAGCGCTATGAGCAGATCAAGACGCAGTGGCTGAAGGTGTGGGAACTCGATCCCGTGCAGGAGCAGGTCTCCAAGGTCAAGGGCTTCGTCGGTGACAAGGCTGCCGCCGTGCCGGGCGCCCTCTGGACCGGCGTGGTGAAGGTTGCCAAGTCGGTGACGGGCAACGGCACACCCGGACAGCGGCTCGACTCCGCCATCGCCACCGGCCGCGAGGCGGCGGAAGACCTGGCCGAGGCCACCGAGGAGGCCGTCGAGGCCGCGAAGGCGACCGCCAAGACGAGCAAGCCCGCGTCGAAGCCGGCCGCGTCGAAGTCCACTGCCTCCAAGTCCACGGCCTCCAAGTCCACTGCCTCGAAGTCCGCACCCAAGAAGACCGGCGCCTGACATGCCCCGCGGATACCGAGATCGTGCCGACGACAGTCTGCTGACCCTCCTCGGGGATCTTCCGGAACTCGTCACGAATCTGGTCAAGGCCGAGATCGACGCCGCCAAGGCGTGGGTCTCGCGCACCTCGAAGGATGCCGGCATCGGTTCCGTGTGGTTCGTCGTCGCGCTGTTCTTCCTGTTCTGGGCCGTGCCGGTGATCCTCGTGTTCGCGATCGCGGGGCTGTCGTCCTGGTGGCCGGTGTGGCTGTCGGCGATCGTCGTGTTCGGCATCCTGATCCTCGCCGTGCTGCTGTTCGCGCTGCTGGGCATCCTGAAGTTCCGCAAGGTTCTCCGCCGTCAGAACCCGGCGCAGGCCGTGGCCGAAGACATCCGACTCGTGAAGGAGGCCGGCGATGACGAATTCTGAGTCCCTGCCGCGCACCGTCGTCCCCGCAGGCATCGTCGACCCGGTGACCTCCGCTCGAGCCGAGCTGAAGGCGGCGCTGGCCGCCATCGAGGTGAAGGGGAACATCCCCCGCCGTGTCGAGAAGGCATCGACCCGCGCTGCGGCGAAGGCCCGGGTCTTCGCCGACCGCAATCCGCTCGGCGCGATCGCCGCGACCGTCGGCATCGCAGCCGTCGTGGGGGGCGCGGTCTGGGCTATCGCGCGCGCCATTTCACGCTGACGACCGCATTCCAGGATGCCGCTGATTCCCCCGGTCGGGGGGATTAGCGGCTCCTGCGCAAACGAGGCAGACTGGGGAGCATGATGTCCGAAGAGCGCGATGAGAACCCGTCCGGCTTCACCCTCTGGGCCGTCTGGCGACGAAACCCCGACGTTCCCGTGACGGAGACCGAGTCGACCGAGCTCGAGACGATCGTCTCCTACGTCGAGGACTCCGGCGTGACCGTCCGCGGCTTCTACGACGTCTCCGGCCTCAAGGCCGACGCCGATCTCATGGTCTGGCTGCACGGCGAGACCGCCGAGGAGCTGCAGAAGGCGCTGCGTCGCCTGCGCCGCACCGAACTGCTCCGCCCGCTCCTCCCGGTGTGGAACGTCATGGGCGTGCACCGCGACGCCGAGTTCAACCGCGCCCACGTGCCCGGCTTCCTCCGCGGGGTCGAGCCGAAGGACTGGCTGTGCCTCTACCCGTTCGTGCGCACGCCGGAGTGGTACCTGGCCCCCGAGGAGGAGCGTCGCAAGATGCTTGCCGACCATGGCCGCAAGGGCGCTGCGTTCACCGGCGTCCTCGCCAACACGGTCGCCTCGTTCGCGCTCGGCGACTACGAGTGGCTGCTGCCCCTGGAGGCCGACGAGCTCACCGACCTCGTCGACCTGATGCGCGACCTCCGCTACACCGACGCCCGCCTGTACGTGAAGGAGGAGGTGCCCTTCTACACGGGGCGCAGACTCCGGTTCGACGAGATCGCGGACGTTCTGCAGTAAGCGCCATGAGCACCCCCATCCGTCTGGGCACCCGTCGCAGCGCGCTCGCGCAGGCGCAGTCCGGTCATGTCGCCACGGCCCTCGAGAAGCTCTCGGGTCGCCGGGTCGAGCTCGTCCCGATCACCAGCGAGGGTGACACCAACCGCGCCTCGCTCTCCGAGATCGGCGGCCAGGGCATCTTCGCCACGCGACTTCGCGAGGCCCTGCTCGCCGGGGAGTGCGACTTCCTGGTGCACTCCCTGAAGGATCTGCCGACGGCGATCCCCGACGGCCTCGTGATCGCGGCGACCCCGAAGCGGGAGGATCCGCGTGACGTGGTGCTCACCCGTGACGGCATCCCGCTGCACGAGCTGCGCTCCGGGAGCACGGTCGGCACCGGCTCGCCGCGCCGCATCGCCCAGGTGCGCAGGCGGGCGCCGGGCGCCGAAGTCGTCGACATCCGCGGCAACGTCGACTCCCGGCTGGCGCGGGTCTCCACCGGGGAGCTCGACGCGGTGATCCTCGCCGCGGCAGGGCTCTCGAGGCTCGGGGCGGAGTCTCCGCTGCGTCGCGAGGAGCTCGGTCTCGCCGAGTGGCCGACCGCGCCGGGCCAGGGTTCTCTCGCCGTCGAAACACGGGAGGACGCGCCGGAGGAGTTGCGCGCGGCGCTCGCCGGTCTCGACGACCTCGACACCCGACTCGCCATCACGGTGGAGCGCGCGATCCTCGAAGGACTCGACGCGGGATGCCAGGCGCCGATGGCCGCTCACGCCGTGGTCGACGGGTCCTCGATCCGTGTCAGGACCGTCGTCTACGCCGTCGACGGCGGGCGCCGGATCGGCCTCGACGTCACCGAAGACCTGAACGGGGAGTATATTCGTCGGAACGGCAGTGGCAATGGAGCGGATGCTGCCGATGGTGCAGACCCGGTGCACGCAGCGCGCGAGCTCGGGTTCACTGTTGCCCGTCGGCTGCTCGATCAAGGGGCGGCCGGCCTCGTACCCCGAGAGCAATAAACCCTCATGACCACTTCCGAAATCAAGCAGGACCGACCGCTGGACGGCTGGCGCATTCTTGTGCCGCGTGGCGGGCCGTGGGGCGACAGCGTCGCCGCGAGCCTGCGCGCACTGGGCGCGGTGCCCGTCGTCGCGCCGCTCATCAACTTCGCGCCGACCACCGATCAGGCGACGCTCGACACCGCGCTGGCGCAGCTGGCCGCGGGCGAGTTCGACTGGCTGACCGTCACGAGCGCCACGACCGTCGATGTGCTCTTCGCGCATCGAGCGGTCATCCCTCGGTCGACGAAGATCGCTGCCGTGGGCGAGACCACCGCGGCCGCCCTGCAGGCGGTCGGCTACGAGGTCACGCTGGTGCCCGAGCAGGACAACTCGGCCGAGGGCATGGCGCAGCAGCTCATCGCTCTCGAACAGGAGCCGCGCCGCATCCTCGCTCTCCGCAGCGAGATCGCGAAGCCCGTGCTCAGCCTGCTCCTCTCGGAGGCGGGTCACGACGTGCACGGCGTGGTCGCCTACCGCACGGTGGGTGTCCCGGTGACCGAGCGCATCCGCCGCGACGTCGAGAACGGCCGGATCAACGCGATCCTCATCACGAGCGGCTCCGTCGCCGAGCAGGTGCGCGAGCAGTTCCCGGAGATCCCCGACGAGACGCTGCTCGCCGCCATCGGTCCACGGACCGCGAACGATGCGCAGCGTGCGGGCCTCCCGGTGTCGGTGGTCGCCGACCGGCAGACCATCGATGCGCTGATCGATGCGGTCTCGCACTTCACACTTCCGCACGCGGCCGACGAGTTCGCGCCGTGAGCTACCCCGATGTCCGACTGAGACGCCTGCGTCAGTCGCGGGCCGTGCGTGATCTCGTGCGCGAGACCTCGCTGCAGCCCCGACAGCTCGTCCTGCCCCTCTTCGTCCGCGAAGGCATCGCGGAGCCGGTGCAGATCGGTTCGATGCCCGGGGTCGCCCAGCACTCGATCGACTCGCTGCGTGCTGCCGCCGTCGAGGCGGCGGAGGCCGGCGTCGGCGGCGTGATGCTGTTCGGTGTGCCGTCGGTTCGCGACGCTCGCGGGTCCGGAGCAGACGATCCGCGCGGCATCCTGAACGTCGCGACCGAAGCGCTGGCCGCCGAGGTCGGCGACGCGCTCGTCGTGCAGACCGACCTGTGCCTCGACGAATTCACCGATCACGGCCACTGCGGCGTGCTCGCGGCCGACGGTTCCGTGGACAACGACGCGACGCTCGAGCGCTACGCCTCGATGGCTCTCGCCCAGGCCCGTGCCGGATCCCAGCTGCTCGGACTGTCGGGGATGATGGACGGCCAGGTCGCGGTGATCCGCGCGGCGCTCGACGCCGAGGGCTTCACCGACACGCTCCTCCTCGCCTACGCCGCCAAGTACGCGAGCGCCTTCTACGGCCCCTTCCGCGAGGCCGTGGATTCTCAGCTCCAGGGTGACCGTCGCACGTACCAGCTCGATCCGGGCAACCGGCGCGAGGGCGTCCGCGAGGCCGTCGTCGACGAGGCCGAGGGCGCGGACATCGTCATGGTGAAGCCGGCGATGGCCTTCCTCGACGTGCTGCGCGAGGTGCGCGACACCGTGAGCATCCCGGTCTGGGCGTACCAGGTGTCCGGCGAGTACGCGATGATCGAGGCCGCCGGCGCGAACGGCTGGATCGACCGCCGGGCCGCCGTGCTCGAATCCCTGCTCTCCATCCGCCGCGCGGGTGCCGATGCCGTGCTGACCTACTGGGCGACCGAGGCCGCCGGCTGGCTGCGCGACTGATACCTCCGAGGATCTCTCATGACCGACCGCAATGACGACCTGTTCTCCGCTGCCCGCGCGGTGATCCCGGGTGGGGTCAACTCGCCCGTGCGCGCCTACGGCTCGGTGGGAGGCACGCCGCGATTCCTCGCTTCGGCGAAGGGCGCCACCGTGACGGATGCCGCGGGGCGCGAGTATGTCGACCTCGTCGCCTCCTGGGGCCCCGCTCTCCTCGGGCACGCGCACCCGGAGATCGTCGCTGCGGTGCAGGAAGCCGCGGCTCGAGGACTCTCGTTCGGCGCCCCGACCGAGGGTGAGGTCGAGCTCGCGGCGCTCATCGCCGACCGTGTCCGCTTCGGGGAGACCCGTCCGATCGAACGTGTGCGTCTGGTGTCCACCGGCACCGAGGCGACCATGACGGCGATCCGTCTCGCCCGCGGTGCGACCGGTCGCGACCTGCTCGTGAAGTTCGCCGGGCACTACCACGGTCACTCCGACGGGCTTCTCGCGGAGGCGGGTTCCGGTGTCGCGACGCTGGCGCTCCCCGGTTCGGCCGGTGTCCCTGCGCCGATCGCCGCGCAGACCCTGGTGATCGGTTACAACGACCCCGAGGCGCTGGCCGCGGTGTTCGCCGAGCATGGCCCGCGCATCGCCGCGGTGATCGTCGAGGCGTCGGCAGCGAACATGGGAGTCGTCGCCCCCCTGCCCGGCTTCAACCGCCTGATCGCGGAGACCGCGCACGCACATGGTGCCCTCATGATCCTCGACGAGGTGCTCACGGGCTTCCGCGTGCACCCGGCGGGGTTCTGGGGTCTGCAGGCGGCGGCGGGCGAGGACTATCTGCCCGACATCTTCACGTTCGGCAAGGTCGTCGGCGGAGGCATGCCCCTGGCCGCGCTCGGCGGTCGCGCCGAGGTCATGGACCTGCTCGCACCTCTCGGCCCGGTCTACCAGGCGGGAACCCTGTCGGGGAACCCGCTGTCGGTCGCTGCGGGCCTGGCGACGTTGCGACTCGCGACCCCCGAGGTGTACGCCACGGTGGATGCGGCATCCGCCCGGGTGTCGGCCGCCCTCGATGCCGCCCTCACGTCGGCCGGCGTCACGCATGCCGTGGCCCGAGCCGGCAACCTGTTCAGCGCGTCGTTCCGTGCGTCCGAGCCGAGGAACTACGCCGAGGCGCAGGCGCAGGAGTCGTTCCGCTACGCCCCGTTCTTCCACTCCCTGCGGGAGCAGGGCGTCGCTCTACCGCCGAGTGTCTTCGAGGCCTGGTTCCTCACGGCCGCGCACGGCGAGCGGGAGCTCCAGCTCATCGAAGGGGCACTCCCGGCTGCCGCCGATGCCGCGGCTGCTGCGCGCCCCTGACCCGATTCCGGCGAACCGGCCGCGAGAAACCGCGACGGATGGTGGCAATCGACAAGGGATCGTTGCGTTCCTGTGAGCAACTTCCAGACAACTGGCAGGGCCGCGCTGGCAGACTGAGTGCATGGTGACGTTGCTGCTGGACCAGACGCAACTCGAAGTCGTGCTCTCGCCGCTCGAACGGGCCGCCACCTTCCACCGTGAGAACGTCCGCATCGCGCGCGACACCATCACCAAGGTCCAGCTCACGGATGACGCGTGGACGTGGCTGCGGGGCGTCCCGAACCCCGGCACGCACATCCCCGGCATCCTCGCCGCCGGCAGTTGGAAGGCGGCCGGCAGCCTGGACTTCGTGCTGATCCGCAAGCGTCGCCCGAGCGTCGTGATCGACCTCGAGGGCGACGAGCAGTACCGCCGCCTGATCCTGACCACGCGGCACGGGCTCGCGCTCACTCAGGCGTTGCGCCTCGATGTGTCCGCGGAGCCGGCAGACGTCGAGGAGATCGTCGCGACCTCGCCCACCGCCGTCCCGAAGGGCAGCCGTCGGCCGGTCATCCGCCCCCGACCTGCCTGACGGCGTCGACGGCTGCGGTCGCCCCTGACCGAACAGAGGAACGCCCTCCGCGACCATGTGGTCGGGAGGGCGTTCTCGGTTCTCATCGGCGACGAGAGTCAGCCGTGGTGGTTCTCGCCACCTTCGTGCTCATCACCGTCATGATGCTCGTCGCTGCCGGACTGGTCGTCGGCGTCGGCGTCGGCGTCGGACTCGCCATCTGCGGATGCGGCCTCCTCGGCGGGAGTCTCCTCCGGGGCGGACTCGTCGTCGGTCGCCTCATCGGACGCGGCCAGCGGCACCGTGTCGATGACGCCGGTGGACGCGATGCTCCAGTGCGCGCTCTCGGTCGAGGCGTCGTCCGCCGATTCCGGGCTGAGGGGGTAGTCCTTCGGCTCGTCCTCGTAATAGGCGCGAGCGGCTGCGGCCAGCATCGAGCTGACGGCAGCGGAGCGCGGATCCTCGTCGGCGTCCGAGCCATCCGAGTCGTCGTGGTCCGAGTCGTCGCGGTCCGCGGTGTCGTCATCTGCGCCGTCGTGGTCGGCATCGGAAGCGTCAGCGAGATCGGCGAAGATCTCGACACCCGTGTGCTCGACCTCGGACGCATCCTCGTCCAGCGGCGTGCCCTCGTCGTCTGACGGGCTGTCGCCGGTGCTCACGTCGTCGGTGGCTTCGGGTGCACCCGCCGCGCCGTCGGCGGTGGCTTCGACGTCGGCAGGCTGCTGCTCGGAAGCGTCATCAGCGGTGTGCTCGTCGTCGGATGTGTCGAAGATCTCGGCGACGCTGTGACGTGCCTCGTCGGTGGACGTCGGTGCGTCGGCCGCGACCGGAGCGGCCGCCCCGAACAGGATCTCGTCGAAGGACCGTGCCGGGGGCGCGGTGGTCTCGGATTCGGACTCGTCGCCGGTTGCCTCGTCGCCGGTCGCCTCGTCCGCACTCGCTCCGTCGTCGTCGGCGTCGTCGGCGTCGGGCGCGTCGGGCGCGGGCGCGGCGTTCTCCGCGTCGTCGGCGGGAACCTGTTCGGCGGGAGCCTCTTCGGAGAAGGCGGAATCGTCGGTGAGAGGCTCGTCGCCGGCCTCTTCCTCGGAGTCGTCGTCGGCGCGGGCGGTGCCCACCGCCGCGAGATCGTCTGCCACGGCCTCATCGGCGGGAGCGGCGGCGACCTCGGCCGCCCATGCTGCCGCTGCGGCGACGGGGATCGCGACCACGGACTCGTTCGGCGCGAGGGTGGCGTCGGCGGCCAGAGCCTCGGCGGCCACGGGCGGCGCGATCGGTGCCGGTGCCTGTACCTGGGCCGGGTAGGCGGGCGGCGCGTGCCTACCGCCGCGCATCAGGTCGATGAAGACGTCTTCCAGCGTCGGTCCGCGCTGCACGAGCGTGCTCAGCGCGATGCCCGCTTCGGCGGCCACTGCGCCGACCGTGCCGGCGTCGCCGCCGCGGACGGTCAGGCCCGAGCGCAGCACCTCGATGTCGAATCCGGCTGCGGAGAGCGCAGCGCTGAGCGCATCGCGGTCGGCGGCGTCGACGATGACGGAGCCGCCCTTCGGGTCGGCCAGGGTCTCGATGCCACTGGCCAGGACCAGCTCGCCCTTCGACAGCACGAGCACGTTGTCGGCGACCTGCTCCACCTCGCTGAGGACGTGCGACGACACGAGCACCGTGCGCCCTTCGTCCGCGAGGCGGCGCATCAGCAGCCGCATCCAGCGGATCCCCTCGGGATCGAGCCCGTTGGCCGGCTCGTCGAAGACCAGGGCGCCCGGGTCGCCGAGAAGCGCGTGCGCGACGCTGAGCCGCTGGCGCATGCCGAGCGAGAAACCGCCGATCCGCGAGTCGCCCTCGCCATCGAGCCCGACCAGCGAGAGGACCTCGCCCACGCGCGCCAGCGGCACGCCGTTCGCCTTCGCGGCGATCGTCAGCTGTCGCTCGGCGGTGCGGCGCGGGCGGTAGGCGGTCTCTTCCAGCACGGCACCGATCGTGCGCAGCGGCTGGCGGAGTTCGCCGTAAGCCGTGCCGCCGATCGTCGCGGTTCCGGAGGTGGCGCGCACCTGACCGAGCAGGATGCGCAGCGTGGTGGTCTTGCCGGCGCCGTTGGGGCCGAGGAAGGCGGTGACGGCACCCGGCTCGACGCGCGCGGAGAAGTCCGAGACGGCGGTCACCTCATTGAAGCGCTTCGTCACGTGCGTGAACTCCAGCACCTGTCCTTCGGGCATCGTGACCTCTCGTCGCGTGGAACAGTTCCTCCCTATCCTGCCGGAAAAGCCTGTCGGATCCCGCATTTCGCGCGGAATACCGCCCTTCGGGAAAGGTAGCCTGGCACGCGTGACCGATTCTCAGGCTGCCTCCCGTGTCCTCGTCCGTACCGAAGGGGCGCTCGGGCGGCTCACCCTCAACCGTCCGGAGGCGATCAACGCCCTCGACGTGGAGATGATCGGGATCCTCACCGAGACCCTCACCGCATGGCGCGACGACACCGATGTGCAGATCGTGCTGATCGACGGCGCGGGGGAGCGCGGCATGTGCGCCGGCGGCGACGTGCGCGCGCTGCACGCGCAGATCGTGGCAGGGCAGGCCGAGCGGACCGCGGAGTTCTTCCGCGCCGAGTACGCCCTGAACGCGATGATCGCCGAATACCCGAAGCCGGTCGTCGCCTTCGCGGACGGCATCACCATGGGCGGCGGCATCGGGCTCGCCGGCCACGCCGCCATCCGCATCGTCACCGAGCGATCGAAGCTCGCGATGCCCGAGACCCGTATCGGCTTCACCCCCGATGTGGGCGGCACCTGGCTGCTCGGGCGGGCGCCTGGGCGTTTCGGCGAGTACTTCGGGCTCACCGGATCGACGATGAACGGTGCGGATGCCGTGTACCTCGGCTTCGCCGACCACTTCGTGCCGTCGGAGCGGCTGGAGGCCCTGAGCGAGGCGCTCGCCTTCCGCGCGGACCCGACCGGGCCCAGCGAGATCGTGCTGCTCTTCGACGAGACGCCCGAGCCCACGCAGCTTCCGGCATCGCGGGAGTGGATCGACGAGGCGTTCTCCGCGCCGACCGTGACCGAGATCGTCGATCGACTGCGGGGTCAGGGGACCACGGATGCCGTCGCCACGGCCGACCTCCTGGAGGGCCTCGCGCCGACCGGGCTCACCGTGACCCTCGACGCCGTGCGCGAGGCGAGGGAGATGTCGGGTCTGCGCGCGGCGCTCGAGGGTGAGTACCGACGGGTGCTGTGGTTCGTGAACGAGCATCCTGACCTCGTCGAGGGCATCAGGGCACAACTGGTAGACAAGGACCGCAACCCGAAGTGGGATCCGCCGACCCTGGCGGAGCTCGCCCCGGATGCCGGTGCCCCCGCACGGGACTACGTGCCGCAGCCCGCCCTGTTCTGAGGTCGCGTCGCGGGATCCGGCCCTACGCGCCCTCGCCCGCCGCGGACGGATCCGGGGTGCGCGTCTGCCAGATCGTCCGGAGCACGTCGACCACGTCATCCGGATCGGCATCGACGGATGCGGCCTCCTCGACCAGTTCGCGGATGCGCCGGATGACGGATGCCGGAAGCACACCCGCCGTCTCCGCCACCCGTGTGCCCGCTGCGGTGCGCGAGATCACGAGCCCCTCGCTCTCGAGCATCTTGTATGCGCGTGCGGCCGTGCCGGGAGCCACGCCCAGATCGCTCGCGGTCTGGCGCACCGTCGGCAGCCGTTCGCCGGCGCCGAGCTGTCCCGACACGATCAGGCCGCGCAGCTGTCGGTAGATGTCGAGAGCCGGATTCGCCTCGTCGGCCGGCGACAGCTTCGGGCTCGGGCTCACTGTGCGGCCCTCGATTCGGCGGCCTGCTCGGCGGGGGCGGCGGGTCCTGAGCCGTGCGCCAGCTGTGCGGTCACGAGGAACAGGAGCACGAACGCGGTGATCTCGAGCGCCGGGGCCACCCAACCGCCGATGGCGGCGAGCTCGCCGTATCGCCAGAACGCGTCGTAGGAGTCGCTGCCGCTGTCGCCCTGGATGGTGAGCCCGGCGACCGATCCCGCCTCGGCGATGAACCGGAGCGCCCCCGCCAGGGCGAGCAGGGCCGCGGACGCCGCGAGCCGGGCGATCCCGCTCGCGATGTCGCGGCGCTCCCGCTGCTCGGCGACGACCGTCTCCGGACGGAGGAACGCGCGGGCCGCGTTCGCGTGCAGTGCCGCGACGACGACTGCCACGAGGGCGGCGGTGCAGATCAGAACGGGGACGCCGTACGCCCATCCGTAGAACCAGGGGCGGATCGGGTCGATGGTCTCGTTGGGGACGTCGATCTCGAGGTAGACGTACGGGCCGTCGTTGAGGTTCGACGACGCGAGCCCGGCGAGCAGCGTGGTCGTCGCGAGGGCGAGAAGGGCGAGCGCGGTGCCCACCGACCCCACGCGGGAGCTGAAGGTCAGCCAGGTCCGGCGCGCGGCGACGACGGGTCGCTCCGGAGGGGTGCTGCCGTGCGTGACGATCATCGCCAGCAGGATGGCCACGCCGAGGGATGCCGTGAAGACGGGCGTCGCGTACCGCCACCAGCCGACGACGCCGTTGAGGCTCACGCCGAACATCCCCAGGACGTACCCCGTGATCAGGTTCTCGGCGATGAAGATCACGATCACGACGATCGCCGCGATGCCGAGGGCGCGGTGCTCCCGCGTATAGCGGGCGGACACCGCGGTGGATGCCGAGGGCGTGAGCCGGACGCGACCGCGTCGTCGCGCAGCCCCTCGGGGCGAGACGGCGACCCCCACCGCGATGATCGCCGCGAGGATCAGGGAGACCAGCGGCAACGACAGGAGGCCGCCGAGCAGCTGGATCGGGTCGAGCAGGGATGCGATGTGCGGAAGCATGGGAGGTCCGTTCTCGATTGTGTCATATGTCTATCACAAGTTGTATCAACAGGAAAACACAAGAAGCGCTGCGGTCGGGCTCGTCACTTGTTCGCCCGCGTGCAGAAACGAATGATCCCCGGGTGGAGGGGTTCGCTGTCAGCGAAGGTCAGCCTCGAGGGGGATACGAATGTCCACGGTTCGTGGCACTCTGTCTTGTGGCCGGTTGTCGGTCGGCATCCGTCTGCCGAGAAACCCGCCGTTTCATCCTTCCTAGAAAGTCCGCCTGTGCTGGGAAAAATCCTCTTCCGCTATCTCTCTCGATACCGGTGGCTGCTGCTCGGCGTGCTGGTGTTCCAGCTCGCCAGCGCCGCGGCGACCCTCTACCTCCCGCGCCTGAACGCCGACATCATCGACAAGGGTGTCGCCCAGGGTGACACCGCCTACATCTGGGGCACGGGTCTGTTCATGCTCGCGGTGTCGCTGGGGCAGATCATCGCCTCGGTCACGGCGACCTTCTTCGCCGCGCGCGCCGCGATGGGCGCCGGCCGCGACATCCGCGCCGACGTCTTCGGCAAGGTCAGCGGCTTCTCCGAGCGCGAAGTGTCGCAGTTCGGCGCCGGCTCGCTCATCACGCGAAACACCAACGATGTGCAGCAGGTGCAGATGCTCGCGATGATGGGCGCCACCATGCTCGTCACCGCCCCGCTGCTCGCGATCGGCGGCATCTTCTTCGCCATCCAGACCAACGTCGGCCTCAGCTGGCTGATCGCCGTCTCGGTGCCCGCGCTGCTGATCCTGGCCGCGCTCGTGATCGGGCGCATGGTGCCGCTGTTCCGCAGCTACCAGGGCAAGCTCGACAACGTCAACCGCATCATGCGCGAGCAACTCACCGGTGTGCGCGTCGTGCGCGCCTTCGTGCGCGAGCGCATCGAGGAAGAGCGCTTCCGCGGAGCCAACACCGACATCATGGTGGTCGGCCGCAAGGTCGGCTCGCTCTTCGTGCTGCTGTTCCCGCTGTTCATGCTCATCCTGAACGTGACCGTGGTCTCGGTCATCTGGTTCGGCGGCATCGAGGTCAACAACGGCACGGTGCAGGTCGGCACGCTGTTCGCCTTCATGCAGTACATCGGCCAGATCATGGGCGGCGTCATCATGGCCAGCTTCATGGCGATGATGATCCCGCGCGCCGCGGTCTCCGCCGAGCGCATCGGCGAGGTGCTCGACTCGGAGTCCACGCTGGTGCGCCCCGAGAACGGCGTCACCGAGTTCCCGGTTCCCGGAGCCGTCGCGCTCGACGACGTCGAGTTCACCTACCCCGGTGCCGACTCCCCGGTGCTGCGCGGCATCAGCTTCGCGGCCGAGCCCGGAGAGACGGTCGCGATCGTCGGATCCACCGGTTCCGGCAAGACGACGCTCATCTCGCTCATCCCGCGGCTCTTCGACGTCTCGGGCGGATCCGTGCACGTCGGCGGCACGGACGTGCGCGAGGCCGACGTCGAGTCGCTGTGGGACAGCATCGGCCTCGTGCCGCAGCGTCCGTTCCTCTTCACCGGCACCGTCGCATCGAACCTGCGCTACGGACGCGAGGAGGCGACCGACGAGGAGCTCTGGCATGCGCTCGACATCGCGCAGGGACGTGACTTCGTCGAGGAGATGCCCGACGGGCTCGACTCGCGCATCGCCCAGGGCGGCACGAACGTCTCCGGCGGTCAGCGTCAGCGTCTCGCGATCGCGCGTGCGATCGTGCACCAGCCGAAGATCCTCGTGTTCGACGACTCGTTCTCGGCGCTCGACCTCACCACGGATGCCCGGCTGCGCCAGGCGCTGTGGCGGGAACTCCCGCACGTGACGAAGATCGTCGTCGCGCAGCGCGTCTCCACGATCACGGACGCCGACCGCATCGTCGTCCTCGACGGCGGCACCATGGTCGGCGTCGGCACGCATGAGCAGCTGCTCGAGACGAACGACACCTACCGGGAGATCGTCGAGTCGCAGCTGGGGGTGGACGCATGAGCGAACTGAACGACGAACAGGGCAAGGCCAAGCGCGGCCGCAGCCGCGGCAAGGCGACGACGGCCGTGGCCGAGGTCGAACTGTCGGCCGAAGAGCAGTACGAGGCCGAGCTCGCCGAGCAGGCTCGTCAGAACTCCGGCGACTGGGACAGCGTCGCACCGGGCAAGGCCGACAACTTCGGTCCGAGCTTCGCGCGCATGATCGGGCTGCTGAAGCCCTCCGCGATCTGGTTCGTCTTCGTGTCGATCCTCGGCGCCATCGGCGTCGTGCTCACGGTCGCGGCGCCCAAGGTGCTCGCCGAGGCGACGAACCTCGTCTACAAGGGCTTCATCTCCATCCAGCTCGGGCAGCCGAACGGCGACTTCCCCGGCTTCCCGGCCGGCACACCGCAAGACGTGGTGATCGATGCGCTGCGTGGTTCCGGTCAGGACGACTTCGCGAACCAGGTCGGGGCGCTGGGCGACTTCACCGTCGGCCAGGGTGTCGACTTCGAGGCGCTGCGTCTGGTGATCGCCGCGGTGCTCGCGATCTACGTGGCTGCGGCATTCCTCACCTGGATCCAGGGTTACGTCATCAACGTGATCATGGTGCGCACCATGTGGCGCCTGCGCGAGTCCGTCGAGGCGAAGATCAACCGTCTGCCGCTGGCGTACTTCGACAAGGTGCAGCGCGGTGAACTGATCTCGCGCGTCACGAACGACATCGACAACATCACGCAGACGATGCAGCAGTCGCTCTCCGGTGCACTCACCTCGGTGCTCACCGTGATCGGCGTGCTCGTCATGATGTTCTCGATCTCGTGGCAGCTCGCGCTCGTCGCACTCATCACACTGCCTCTCATGGGCGTGATCTTCGGCATCATCGGACCGCGTTCGCAGAAGGCCTTCGGCACGCAGTGGCGCAAGGTGGGTCGACTGAACGCCCGCGTCGAGGAGGCATTCTCCGGCCACGCGCTGGTGAAGGTCTTCGGACGCGAGAAGGATGCGCTCGACAAGTTCCAGGTCGAGAACGAAGAGCTGTTCCAGGCGAGCTTCAAGGCGCAGTTCCTCTCCGGCATCATCATGCCGGCGATGATGTTCGTCGGAAACCTCAGCTACGTGGGCATCGCGGTGCTCGGTGGCCTGATGGTCGCGAACGGCCAGCTGCGTCTCGGTGACGTGCAGGCGTTCATCCAGTACTCGCAGCAGTTCACGCAGCCGCTGTCCGAGTTGGGTGGCATGGCTGCGGTGGTCCAGTCGGGCACGGCATCCGCCGAGCGGGTGTTCGAGCTGCTCGACGCCGACGAGCAGGAGGCGGACGACGCCGATGCTCCCGAGCTCGTGGAGGGCAAGGGTGTCATCGAGTTCGAGAACGTCGCGTTCTCGTACACGCCCGAGCGTCCCCTCATCCGGGACCTGTCGTTCCGGGTGGAGCCGGGCCAGACGGTCGCGATCGTCGGCCCGACGGGCGCCGGCAAGACGACGTTGGTCAACCTGATCATGCGCTTCTACGAGCTCAGCGGCGGACGCATCACGCTCGACGGTCAGGACATCGCCGAGGTGACCCGCGACGAACTGCGCTCACGCACTGGCATGGTGCTGCAGGACCCGTGGCTGTTCGCCGGCAGCATCCGCGAGAACATCCGATACGGTCGCTCCACGGCGACCGACGAAGAGGTTCTCGCCGCTGCCAGGGCGACCTACGTCGACCGCTTCGTGCACGCCCTCCCCGAGGGTTATGACACGGTGCTCGACGAGGATGCCGCGAACGTCTCGGCGGGCGAGCGCCAGCTCATCACGATCGCCAGGGCATTCGTCGCACAGCCGTCGATCCTCATCCTCGATGAGGCCACGTCGGCGGTCGACACCCGCACCGAGCTGCTGCTGCAGCACGCGATGGCCGCGCTCCGCGAAGGGCGCACGTCGTTCGTGATCGCGCACCGTCTGTCGACCATCCGCGACGCCGACCTCATCCTCGTGATGGAGCACGGCGACATCGTGGAGAAGGGCACGCACGACGAGCTCATCTCCGCGCAGGGCGCCTACTGGCGGCTGTACCAGTCGCAGTTCGAGCAGGCGGCGACCGACATCGACGCCGAAGACGCCCTCACCGGCTCGACGCCCGTCGTCGTCACCGGAGAGGCCGGCGACGACGAGAGCGCGAAGGAAGAAGCCGCTGCCGTGGCCGGAGCCTCGGTCGGGGCCCAGGCGCCCGCGGCCGAGGTCGCCGCCGCGCAGGCTCTCCTCGAGGACGGGGCCGACGGCTCCGCCCCTCGCGGCTGATCCGCGTCCGGCGCAGCGACGCTCACAGAACAGCGCCCCATCCCGCACTCGCGGGGCGGGGCGCTGTTCTGCGTGCGCTGTTCTGCGTGCGCTGTTCTGCGTGCGCTGTTCTGTGTGCGCTGTTCTGCTCGACCGGCATCCTGCCGCGCAGAGCGACATACTCAGCAGGTGAGGAGCCAAAAAACGACGCCTCCGAAGGGCTGGAGGCGGCGTTTTTTGACTCCTCGGAGTGAGAGGGTCAGCCGGGGGCGGTTCGGCGACGATCGGCGCGATCTCGGCGCGACGGTCAGCGCGGGTCGGTGGTGATGCCCAGGAGCTCGAGCGGGTGGGTCAGACGCCACCAGGGGCTCGGTCCCTCGACATCTTCGGCCAGGACCAGGGGAACCGTCACACTGTCGAGCGGGCCGGCAGCGGTCATCGTCCCCACCGTGCCGTTCTCGTCGCGCTCGTCCGCGAGGTCGAAGGTCGGGGTGGCCGTGGCGAGGGCACCGTTCCACAGCACCACATCGGCGTCGGACTCGGTGACGACCTCGACGTCTTCGCCCCACAGGGTCGTGACGCGTCCCACGACCGTACCCGCAGCGACCGCCGGGCTCTGCGCGTTCAACGCGGCCTCCGTCTCGGCGAACAGCGAGCGGGTCAGGGCGAGCCGCTCGTCATCGCCCGCCTGGTTCAACGCGGCGGCGTACAACTTCACCGTCGTGTCGCCGACGGTCACATCCTTCGCGGTGAGCAGGTTCCAACCGACCAGCGTGCCGGTCTTGATGCCGACGACACCCGGATCGGCGAGCATCCCGTTCGTGTTGACGACCGTGCCCGCGCCGGGGAGGTCCACCGACTTCGTGCCCACGATCTCCGCGAACACCGGATTCTGCATCGCCAGCTCGCCCAGTGCGATGAGCGAGTCGGGCGTCGAGACGTTGCGTTCGTCGAAGCCCGACGGGGTCACGACCGTGATGCCGGTGAGGTTGCGCTCCCTCAGCCAGGTCTCCGCGGCGGACGCGAACTCCCGCTCGGAGCCCCAGATCTCGGACGCGAGCCGGTCGATGTAGTTGTTCGCCGACCCCAGGAGCGTGCCCTGCAGCAGCTGGTATTCGGTCAGCACACCGTCGACCGGCACATCCAGCGCGGACTGATCACTGCGCCGGTAGTCCCAGTACTCCACGCTGTCGCGGTAGCTGAAGCGGAACTCGGGGCCCTGCTCGCCGAGCGCCAGCGGCATCCGGTCGAGCACCATCAGGCTGCTCACGACCTTGGTGATGCTCGCGATGCTCACGGCACCGGGATTCGAGGCCACCGTGCTCAGCCCGCCGATGCCGACAGCCGCGCTGCCCTCGCCGGGCCAGGTGATCGCAGCCGCGGCGGCGGGAGTGGTCTCGAATTCGACGGACTGCACCGTCGGAGGGACTTCGTGCAGTGGCCACAGCATCGTCGTACCGGCGTAGGCGGCGACGATCGCGACGAGCGTCGCCAACGGCACCAGGACCCCCGGGCGGGCGATCGCCGGTCGCAGGTGGGCCCCGCGCATCAGCCCGCCTGACTGCTCGGCCTCGGCCGGCTCATCGAGGGTCGCGAGAGGCGGGTGCGCGGCGACCGTCGCGGCATCGACCCAGGTGAGGGCCGTCGCCCCGGTCGTGTCATCCGCCCACTGCGGTGCGCTCGCGTCGAGGAGAGCATTCGTGTCGTCCGCCGGCTCTTCACCGGCTGTCCGCTCGGCCGGGACGAACGGCGGTTTGGTCAGCGGGGGTGTCGGTGGCGTCGCATCGACAGGCTCGATGGGCTCGACGGGCTCGACGGGCTCGACGGGCTCGATGGGCTCTACGAGGCCGGCGGCCTCGACGGGCTCCGCTGCGGGTTCGGAGAGGGTGTCGGGTTCCTGATCGACGCCGCCGCCCGGGGAGCTCGGTGTCGTGAAGAGCGCGCCGATCGCCGCGGAGTCGACTGGGATGGCCGGCGATACGGCGGCAGCCGGGGGTCGCACATCGCCCGCGAACAGCCGGTCGGCGGCGAACGCGGAGGTGTCGGCGGAGTCTGCGGGGGCAGCATCCACCGCGACCGGCAGGTCGTCGACCGGTCCGGAGGGGACGGCGTCCGGCGAGCCGTCGCCATCGACGACGCCCGTCGCCTCGTCGGCGGGATCTGAAGCGGTCACTCGTTTACGGTACCCAATCCCGGGCGCGTTGCGCGGCGCGCAGCCTCGTCGCCCGCGGGGTGTCGCGAGCCGGTAGGCTCTTCAGCACAACCACGGGAGTCCGGCGAGCCGGGCTGAGAGGGAGCGAATCGCGCTTCGACCGTCGAACCTGATCTGGGTCATGCCAGCGCAGGGAGGAGTTCAGATGAGCACGTCCACGTCCACATCGGCGTCCACCAAGCCCCCGGCCACGCCCCCGGCCAGGAGCTTCCTGCGCTGGCGCATCGTCGACATCGTCGTCGCCAGCGTCATCGGCGTCGCCGCAGGCCTGATCTTCCTGGCGTGGAACGTCGGGTACCTCGGCCCGAAGGCCCTGCTCGAGCCGCTGCTCCCCGGCGTCCAGGGGCTTCTCGACGGCCCGTGGCTCTTCGCCGGCGTCCTCGGCGGGCTGATCATCCGCAAGGCGGGCGCGGCGATCTACGTCGAGCTGCTCGCGGCGGTCGTCTCGGCCCTCATCGGCAACCAGTGGGGCGGATTCCTCACTCTCGAAGCCGGACTCGTGCAGGGTCTCGGCGCCGAACTGGTCTTCCTCCTTTTCTTCTACCGCCGCTGGTCATTGCCGGTCGCGATCCTCGCGGGTGCCGGTGCTGCCCTCGCCGGCGGGATCAACAACCTCGTGCTCTGGTACGCCGGTTCCGGCCCCGCCTTCACGACGATCTACCTGATCAGCACCGTCATCTCCGGTGCCGTCATCGCGGGGGCGCTGTCGTGGGTGCTGGCGCGAGGCATCGCCGCGACCGGAGCGCTCGACCGATTCGGCTCCGGGCGCGAGGCACGCGTCCGCGTCTGATGGCGGCGGATCACACCGTCCCCGCCGCCGTCGAGGCGCGCGGCTGGGGGTGGCGCCACGCGAGTCGCCTCGCCTGGGCGCTGAGCGACGTCTCGTTCCGCATCGACCCCGGTGAGCGCGTTCTGGTGCTCGGGGCTTCCGGGGCGGGCAAGTCCACGCTGCTCCACGGTCTCGCGGGCGTGCTCGGCGGCGAGGAGGAGGGCGAGAGCACGGGCGAACTGCTCGTCGACGGCGCTCCCGCCGTCGCCACCCGGGGGCGCGCCGGCCTCGTGCTGCAGGACCCGGACTCGCAGGTGATCCTGGCGCGAGCCGGCGACGATGTCGCGTTCGGCTGCGAGAACCTCGGCGTGCCACGGGCGCAGATCTGGCCCCGGGTGGAAGCGGCGCTGGATGCCGTCGGCCTCGATGTGCCGCTGGACCACCCGACCAAGGCGCTCTCCGGCGGGCAGAAGCAGCGGCTCGCGCTCGCCGGCATGCTCGCGATGCGTCCGGGGCTCGTGCTGCTCGACGAGCCGACCGCGAACCTCGACCCGGCCGGTGTCGTCGAGGTGCGTGACGCGGTGGAGCGGATGCTGCAGTCGCAGCCGGCGACACTCATCGTCGTCGAGCACCGCCTCGAGGTGTGGCTGCCGCTCATCACACGGGTGATCGTGATCGGCGCCGGGGGAGTGGTGGCAGACGGAGCGCCCGCTGAGGTGCTCGGTGACCAGGGTGCACGACTCGCGGCCGACGGCGTGTGGGTGCCGGGGCACGCTCCCGCCGCCCCGCCGCCACCGCGCGGGACACCGGGCGAGACTCTGCTCTCGGCGCGCGGACTCGCCGTCGCCCGCGTCAAGGGACGCCCGGTCGCCACCGGCATCGACCTCGATGTGCGCGCCGGTCAGGTGCTGGCGATCACCGGCCCGAACGGCGCCGGCAAGTCCACGCTCGGACTGACCCTCGCAGGGCTCCTGCCGCCTGCTGCGGGTGACCTGACGGCATCCCCCGTGCTCGCCGCCGGGGCGGACCCCTCGCCGATCCGCTGGGCCTCGCGGGATCTGCTGACCCGCATCGGCATGGTGTTCCAGGAGCCCGAGCATCAGCTGCTCGCGAAGACCGTGCGCGACGAGCTGGCCGTCGGACCGCGCGCGCTCGGGATGGACGAAGACGAGATCGCCGTGCGCAGCGACGAGCTGCTCGCGCGACTGCGCCTGACGCACCTCGCCGCCGCCAACCCGTACACGCTCTCGGGCGGCGAGAAGCGTCGCCTCACGGTCGCCGCGGCCATCGCGACCCGGCCGCGGGTGCTCGTGCTCGACGAGCCCACCTTCGGGCAGGACGCCCGCACCTGGGCGGAACTCGTCGCCATGCTCGCGGCGCTCCGCGACGAGGGGTCGGCGATCGTCACGATCACCCACGACCTCGATGTCGCGCGCGCGCTGCACGCCGAGCGGTTCGAACTCGGGGGCGTGTCGTGACCCTGCTCGACACGCAGGCGCGCACCGGAGCCCTCGCCGCCGTCAACCCGGTGGCCAAGCTCGGCGTCAGCGCGCTGATCGCGGTGCCGCTGATCCTGACGCTCGATCCGGTGTCGGCATCCGTCGCGCTCGTGCTGGAGTTCGTGCTCTTCCTGTTCGCCGGAATCGGCTGGCGCGAGTTCTGGATGCGCACCTGGCCGGTCTGGCTCGCCGCACCCCTGACCGGCCTCACCATCGCGCTCTACGGCGAGACGAGCGGCACCGTCTACGTCGACTGGTTCGTGCTGCGGATCAGCGAGGGATCGCTCGCGCTCGCGCTCGCCACGATGCTGCGGGTGCTCGCGATCGCGCTGCCCTCGGTGGTCCTGTTCATCACGGTCGACCCGACCGACCTCGCCGACGGCCTCGGCCAGATCGTGCGACTTCCTGCCCGGTTCGTGCTCGGGGCGCTCGCCGGGCTGCGGATGGTGGGTCTGTTCCTCGACGACTGGCGCGCGCTCGAGCTCGCCCGCCGAGCGAGGGGCGTGGCCGATCGCGGTCGCATCCGCCGGTTCCTCGGGATGGCGTTCGCGCTGCTCGTGCTGTCGATCCGGCGCGGGGCGAAGCTCGCCACCGCCATGGAGGCGCGGGGATTCGGAGCGCCGGGGCGGCGCACCTGGGCGCGTGAGTCACGGTTCGGCGCGGCCGAGTGGATGCTGCTCGCCGTGGGGGCTGCGATCTCCGGCATCGCGATCGCCGCCGCCGTCGCCACCGGGGCGTGGAACTTCATCCTCGGCCCCGGCGCCTGAGCGCGGGGTCAGCGCGGGGTCAGGCGGCGTTCCAGAGCTCGCGGTAGTAGGCGAGGCGCGTGCGGTCGGGCTCGACTCCGTAGGCCTCGATGAGTGCGTCCTCCCAGCCGGGGCCGTAGTTCCACTCGGTGCTCATGGCGGCGACGGCGATGTCGGCCCAGCGGTCGGCCACGCCGAGCAGAGCCAGGTCGACGTGCGCGAGCCACCGGCCGTCGTCGCCGACCAGTGTGTTCGGGCAGCAGGCGTCGCCGTGGCTGACGACGAGGAGGTCGATCTCGGGCGCGGTCCGGAGCTCGTCCGGCACGACGATCCCGCGCCGTTCGGCGTTCTCGATGCGCGATGACACGCTCCAGTCCCAGGGGCAGTCCGCGACGGGAAGGGCGTCGTGCATGGCGCGGAGTGCCTCGCCGACGGCACGAACGGCGACCGCGGGTTCGGCGACCCACCGCGGGTCCACGGCGCTCAGCCCGTCGAGCGCGGCCGTGACCATCCACTCGTGCGTCTCGTCGCCGCCGCTCTCGAGCACGGTCGGCACCGTGATCCACTGCGACGCCCACTGCATCCGCTCCGCCTCGTCGCTCAGGGTGAACTCGAGGTTGCGCGGCCCCCATTTGATGAAGAACGGATCGCCCTGGCCGGTGGCACGGAACGTCAGCCCGCCGTAGTCGTTCCGCCATACGCACTCGAGGTCGGCGCCGCGGGCGAGGAGCCGGACGCGATCGGGCACGACGACGTCGTCGGTGGGGATGGTCATGCTCCCATCCTGCCCCAGGCTTCGGACGGGGGACCGATATCTGCGGGAGGCTTCGGACGACGGGACCGTTCTTCGTGGAGGCGGTGTCGTAGGCTCGCTCTGAACGCGCTTCCTGCGGGCGGGCGCCACCCGTTTCGTGGTGGAACCAAGAACCACGTAGGCTGAGACCGCGTTCCAGTGAAGCGTGTCGCGCAACGACGTTCGAAGGAGAACCTCAGATGCAGATCAGCGGTCAGGGTGCACTCATCACCGGAGGGGCCTCGGGCCTCGGGCTCGCCACCGCGCGCCGGCTCGTCGCCGCGGGAGCCCACGTCACGATCATCGACCTCCCCTCGTCGAAGGGGGCGGAGATCGCGGACGAGCTCGGCGGACTCTTCGTCGCGGCCGACGTCACGAGCGCCGATGAGGTGCAGGCAGCCGCGGCCGCCGCGCAGTCCGCGGCCCCCCTGCGCGTCGTCGTGAACTGCGCCGGCATCGCGCCGCCCGCCAAGGTGCTCGACCGTGAGGGCAATCCCGCGGTGCTCGCCGACTTCGAGCGCGTGATCCGCATCAACCTCGTCGGCACGTTCAACGTCATCTCCCAGGCATCGGCCGTGATGGCCCGGAACGAGCTGCACGACGAGGAGCGCGGCGTCATCGTCAACACCGCGAGCGTCGCGGCTTTCGACGGTCAGATCGGCCAGCCCGCCTACTCCGCGTCCAAGGGTGGGGTGCACGCGATGACCCTCCCCGTGGCACGCGAACTCGCCCGCCACGGCATCCGCGTGTGCACGATCGCCCCCGGCATCATGGAGACCCCGATGCTGATGGGCCTCCCGCAGGCAGCTCAGGACTCCCTCGGCCAGCAGGTCCCCTTCCCGTCGCGCCTCGGTCGCCCCGACGAGTACGCCGCCCTCGTGCAGCAGATCGTCGAGAACGGCTACCTCAACGGCGAGACCATCCGTCTCGACGGCGCCATCCGCATGGCCCCGAGATGACCGCAGCCCCCACTTCCCGTCGCGATCAGAACCCAGGAGAAACCATGTCCCTTGCCGGAAAGACCATCCTGATGTCGGGCGGCAGCCGCGGAATCGGACTCGCCATCGCGCTGCGGGCGGCCGCCGACGGGGCGAACATCGCCATGCTCGCGAAGACCGACACCCCGCATCCGAAGCTCGAAGGCACCATCCACACCGCCGCCGAGCAGATCCGGGCAGCCGGCGGCAACGCACTCCCGATCGTCGGCGACGTGCGCGACGACGACGACATCACCGAAGCAGTCATGAAGACGCAGGGCGAGTTCGGCGGCATCGACATCGTCATCAACAACGCCAGCGTCATCGACCTCTCCCGCTCGCTCGACCTGGGTGCCAAGAAGTACGACCTGATGCAGGACGTCAACGTGCGCGGCACCTTCATGCTGTCCCGCGCGGCCGTGCCGATCCTGAAGGATGCCGAGAATCCCCACATCCTCTCCCTCTCGCCGCCCCTGAACCCGAGCCCGAAGTGGCTCGGCGCGCACACGGGATACACCTTGGCGAAGTTCGGCATGACGCTGGCGACGCTCGGCCTCGCGGCGGAGTTCGCGCGCGACGGGATCGCCGCCAACACGCTGTGGCCCCGCACCACGATCGCGACCGCGGCGGTGCAGAACCTGCTCGGAGGCGACAAGGTCATGGCCGCGAGCCGCACACCCGAGATCTATGCCGATGCCGCGTACGCCGTGCTGCTCAAGCCCGCGGCGTCGTACACGGGGCAGTCGCTCATCGTGGAAGACGTGCTCGAGGCCGACGGCGTGACCGACTTCTCGGGCTACGCCGCGATCCCCGGTACACCCGACAGCGCGCTGTTCCCGGACATCTTCCTCGACTGAGACGCTCCCCTCCGCGACCTCGCGCGACCGGTCCCCGGTCGTGGCTCTCATTCGCTGAGGGGTCATATTCGCTGAGGGGTCACAACACGCCTTATCGCGTAAGCAGCGTGCGGCGTGTATTGACCCCTCAGCGCAGGGTGCGTGCGCGCGCTCGGCCCTGCGTCGTCCTCGCGCGGCCGCGTGCCCGCATCCGCGTCCGCACCCTTATCCGCACGCCCCCTTATCCGCACGCACCTTTATCCGCACGCCCCCTTATCCGCACGCACCCGGGTCTTCTTCACCCGCTGAGGGGTCACGACACGCCCTATCGCGTAAGTAGTTTGCGGCGTGTATTGACTCCTCGACGAAAGGTGCGGACAAAGGGAGAGGCGCGGGTGGGGGTCAGATCAGCAGGTACACCGCGCCGAGGACCGTCAGCACGATCACGATGCGGTCGAACACGCGCTGGTTCATGCGCCGCGCGACCCGCAGGCCGAGCAGGGCGCCGATCACCACGAGCGGGGCGAGCACGGCATCCATCAGCAGCACCGGCGCGTGGAAGAGCCCGAGGCCGGCGAGGAACGGCACCTTGATCACGTTGATGATCGCGAAGAACCACGCCGAGGTGCCGAGGAACACCTGCACGGGCGTGCGGGTGGCCAGGAAGTACATCGACATGACCGGTCCGCCCGCGTTGGCGACCATGGTCGTGAAACCACCGAGCGTGCCGTAGGCGCCCGCGAGCACGATGCCGCCCGACGGCGGGGCCGCCGCGTCGGCCTTGCTCTGCCGCCACCGGCGCCAGAGGGTCACCGCGATCATCAGGAGCAGGATCACGCCGATGGCCCGGCGGACCACCCCGTCACCGGCGAGGGCGAGGAACGCGAACCCGACGAGGAGCCCCGCGATGACAGCGGGGGCGAGGCGCAGCAGCGTCGGCCAGTGGGCGTGCCGGCGGTAGGCGAACAGCGCGAACAGGTCACCCACCATGAGCAGCAGCAGGGTCGCGGCTGTCGAAGTGCGGGCGGGCAGCACCGCGGCGAACAGGGCGATGGCCAGGATGCTGCCGCCGGGCAGCGCGGTCTTCGAGATGCCGATCGTGACCGCGGCCACGGCGAGGGCGACCCATGCCCACGGGTCGAGGGCGATCACCGTTCGAGCTCGGCGACGATCGCGTCGTAGCCGCGGCTCCTCGCGAGGTCGACCGGCAGCACGCCGTCGCCGTCGGGGATGCCGATGTCCGCCCCGCCGTCGAGGAGCGCGCGCACGACCTCGACGTAGCGGGAGGAGCCGTCGCCGAGCACGATCGCCTCGTGCAGCGCCGTCCAGTTCAGATTGTTGACGTGGTTCGGGTCGACGCCCGCCTCGAGCAGGATCTCGACCGTCGACAGCAGTCCGCGTTCGGAGGCCGGGATCAGGGCGGTGCCCCCGAAGCGGTTCGTGCTCGTCAGGTCGGCGCCGCTCTCGAGCGTCAGACGCAGGATCTCGTCGTGCCCGCGGGCGCCGGCGTACAGGTAGGCGGAATCCTGGATGTCGTCCTTCGCGTTCACGTCGGCGCCGGCCTCGATGAGCACTCGTGCCGTGTCGACCTGATTCCCCTTGGTCGCCGCGACCAGGGCGGTCATGCCGCCGTCGCCCCGCGCCTCGATCGCCGCTCCCGCATCGAGGGCCGCGCGCACGGCATCCGCGTCTCCGCTGGCGGCGGCGACGAGCAGGTCCTGAGTGGCGTCGGACATGGAGACCTCCGGTGTCGGTGCGGGCGGGGCGGGGTTCGCGGTGCAGGCCGTCGCGGTCAGCAGGACGGCGACGAGTGCACTGAGGAAGAGAGTCGGTCGCGCACGCATGCGTCTGGTATACCAAACGAGGCTGAACGCCGCCGGGTCGATCAGCCGCGAGTGGCGGTGAGCGCTGCCGTGAACCGGGCGGCGCGCTGCTCGATGTCCGCCCAGTCGGATGCCGCGATCGATGCGCCGTTGGCCAGGTCGCCGCCGGCGCCGACCGCGACGGCACCCGCCGCGAACCACGCAGCCAGGTTGTCGGGGCTCACGCCGCCGGTCGGCATGAGCGGGGCGTCGGGGAACGGTCCACGCAGCGCGCCGAGGTACGACGGACCGCCCAGTGACGCCGGGAAGATCTTCACCACGTCGACGCCGAGTTCGAGTGCGCTCATGACCTCGGTGGGCGTCATGGCCCCGGTCATCACGACGCGATCGGTGTCGAGCATCGTGCGGGTCAGGTGGGGGAGCGTGCCGGGGCTGACGAGGAACTCCGCCCCCGCATCCGCGGCCGCCGCTGCCTGCGCGGCGGTCGTCACGGTTCCGGCGCCGATGTACGCGGCGTCACCGTGGCGGGTGATGAGCTCGCGGATCACGGCGGGCGCGTCGGGCGTCGAGAAGGTCACCTCGATACCGGTGACCCCACCGCGGATGATCGCCTCGGACGCCTCCAGGGCCAGCTCGGGGGACGAGGCGCGGAGCACGGCGAGGATGCCTGTGCGGCGGGCGCGGTCGAGACGGTCGGTCATGAGGCTCCTTGCGGTCGGGGACCGTTCCATTCTCCCTCGCCGGGGAGACCGCTTCTGCGCGCCGCGGGTGCCGGGCCGTCGCGCTCAGCCGCGGTGCGGAACCCAGGCGTCGATCAGGAGCTTCGACTCCTTGAGCCCGAGGCCCGTCTGCTCCCGGAGCAGCTTGATCGCGCCGATCTGGGAATCGCGGGCGATGAGCGCATCGATCTCGGATGCCACGGATGCCGGCAGCGAGGCGCGCACGGTCGACGGCGTCAGCGCACTCGGGGTGATGGCGGAGTGCACGGCGCTGGCGTTCGACACGGCGGCGAGGTGCGGAGCGGTCGTGCTGGCCGACCAGTGCTCCACGCGATCCTTCGCCTCTTTCAGGCCCACGCCGGTGCGGTCGCGGTAGAGCTTGATGGCGTGGATCTTGTGCCCTGCTCCGACGAGCCGGTCGATCTCGGCGACGACGTCGGGCGTGAGTCCGGAGGTGGGTGCCGATGCCGAGGAGGCGGGCGCGGAGCGCGGCGTCGCGGCCGTCGGCGTGAAGACCTGCGGCTCCGGCAGCTTCGGCCGCATTCCGCGCAGCGCGACGGCCAGGATCGCGACGACGACGATCAGGCCGACGACGATCCCGATGATCCACAGCGCGTCATCCATGGGGTCAGTCTACGGAGGCGACATCCGCCGCCCCAGGGGCTTGCAGACTACTTGGCGACGAGCGTGGTCTCGAAGCGGTAGAGGTCGGGCCGGTAGCAGTGGTGTCCGAACTCGATCGCCGCGCCGGACTGGTCGAACGAGATGCGCTCCATCGTCAGCAGCGGCCCGCCGGCTTCGATCTCCAGCAGCTCGGGCTCGTCCGCCTCCGCCCGCCGCGCTCCGATCTTCTGCTTGGCGACGCGGATGGCGACGCCGCGCGCACGCAGCACCTGGTAGAGACCGCGCGATTCGAGCTGCTCCGACGAGATGTTCGCGAACTCGCCCGGCAGGTAGTTCTCCAGCACGGCGACGGGGACGCCGTCGGTGCTGCGTCGTCGGCGCAGGTGCAGCACCTCGGTGCCGGGGGCGAGTGCCAGCGCGGCCGCGACCTCGTCGGATGCCGCGATGACCTCGTGGGTGAGCACCTGCGTCCCCGGTTCGTGATGGGCGCTCTGCAGGTCTTCGAACAGGCTGGTGAGCTCGACCTGGCGCGTGACGGATCCCTGCACGACCTGGGTGCCGATGCCGCGGCGTCGCACGAGCAGACCCTTGTCGACGAGTTCCTGGATGGCGCGTCGGATGGTGGGTCGCGACAGGCCGAGCTGCTCGGCGATCGAGACCTCGTTCTCGAGGCGGGCGCCGGCGGGGATGGCGCCGGATTGGATCGCGCTCTGGAGGCGCGTCGACACCTGGAAGTAGAGCGGGACGGGTCCCGTGCGGTCGATGTCGGCGAACAGATCGTTCGGCCACGGAGTGACGAGATCGGCCATGGTGCTCCGCTTTCTGTGAGGGAGTCATATTGTAGCGACAATCATACGATCGCCTATGTCGCCTCTTTTTCGGCGGATCCGGGCGGTGAGGCGCGCGGAGACATCGGTTCCGAGGGTGACCTGGCCCGTGAAATGCATAAAGTGCTATTGTTCGGACATGGTGGAGTTCTCGTGAGCATAGTGGGGGATCCGCACCTGCTCGTGGAGCTCGGACTCCTCGCCCTGGCGTTCGTCCTCTCGCTCGCCGTCGGGGTCGAGAGGTCGCGCAAGCTCAAGAGCGCGGGCCTGCGGACGCATGTGCTGGTGGGGATCGGCTCGGCGATCTTCACGCTGATCTCGGCGTACGGATTCGAGGGAGTGCTCGGCCCGGACGTGGCCGTCGATCCCTCTCGCATCGCGGCGCAGGTGGTCTCCGGCATCGGCTTCCTCGGCGCCGGCGTCATCTTCGTGCGCAACAACGCCGTCTCCGGGCTGACCTCCGCCGCGACCATCTGGGTCGTGGCGGCGATCGGCATGGCGTGCGGGGCCAACATGCCGCTGCTGGCGATCGCCGGCACGGGGCTGCACCTGCTGACGGTCGGACCCCTGTCCCGCGTACGCGACCGCGTGCGCCCCGAGCCGGAGCGGCTGCGGGTCACGCTGCAGTACGAGTCCGAGCGCGGCGCCATCCGCGAGGTGCTCGCCGCCGCCGAGCGCCGCGGTCTTCCCGCCACCCTCCTCGGTGCCGCGCGGATCCACGGGGACTCCGACATGCGCGCGACGCTCGAGTTCGCGGAGGCTTCGCCCGAGATGCGGTCGGAGCTGATCGACGCGATCGCGCGACTCGACGGGGTGCGATCCGTCGTCGTCCAGGGCTTCTCGGACGACGATTGATGCATATGTAATTACCTGCTAACATTTTCACCGGGCCTCGGGTCCGACCGTTCAATGGAGAAAGGAAATCGAGTGATCCGTATCGCGAATGCGCCGGTGAGCTACGGAGTCTTCGAGCTGGCTCGGCCGGATCTCGTCGCTCTCCCCGAAGGGGAGGAACTCGCGCGCTGGATCAGCGAAGCCGGCTACCAGGGCATCGACCTCGGCCCGGTCGGCCTCCTCGGTCGCGGGGCGGATCTCACGGATCGCCTGCAGAGGTACGGCCTCGAGCTCGCCGGCGGATGGATCGATCTGCCCTTCGCGGGCACCGATGACGAATTCGAGCGCGCGCTCGCCGACCTCGACGGCATCCTCGACGTCTTCGTCGCCGCCGCCGAGACCGGCCCCGTCCTCGCCCCGCTCCCGACCCTCGCCGACTCCGGCAGTGCCGAGCGCAAGGCGCGCCCCGGTGGTGCTCCCGAGCTCACGCTCCGCGGCGACGACTGGGCCCGGTTCGCCGATCGCGTGAACATCACGACCGCCCGGGTGCGCGACCGCGGCCTCGAGCCCACGTTCCACCACCACGCCTGCACCTACGTGGAGACACCGGAAGAAGTCGACGCCCTGCTCGAGACGACCGATGTCGGACTCACCTTCGACTCCGGTCACCTCCTCATCGGCGGAGGCGACCCGCTGCCCGACTACCGTCGTTGGCGCGACCGCATCAACCACCTGCACCTGAAGGACGCGCGCACGCAGATCCTGCGTGAGGCGCTGCGGACCGACGACCCGATGCGGTCGGTGTGGGAGAAGCGCGTCTTCGTGCCCCTGGGCGAAGGCGACCTGGCCGTCACCGAGCTCGTCGACGAGATCATCGACAGCGGATACGACGGATGGCTGATCGTGGAGCAGGACGTGGTTCCCCGCTCCGCCGCCGAGGTCGAGCAGGCCAAGGCCGAGCAGATCGCCAATCGCGACGCCCTCCGGAAGTGGTTCGCATGAGCATCACGCGCGTCGCCGTCATCGGTCTGGGAGCGATCAGCCAGAGCGTCCACCTGCCGCTGCTGCGCCGGAACGCCGAGAGCTTCGAGATCGCCGCCCTCGTCGACCTCTCCGCCGAGCGCACCGCCGACATGGCCGCCCGCTACGGGGTCGCCGACGACCGTCGGTTCTCCTCCGTCGACGCACTGATCGCCGCGAAGGACGAGGGCGCGCTCGTGATCGACGCCGCCATCCTCGCCACCACGGGCTCTCACGCCGGCGACACGCTGCGCCTGGTGCGAGCCGGCATCCGGGTGCTCGCCGAGAAGCCCCTCGCCTACTCGCTCGCCGAGCTCGACGCGCTCGCCGCCCACGCCGCCGAGACGGGGATCGATCTGCGCGACTGGGTGCGCGTCGGCTACATGAAGGAGTACGACCTCGCATCGCTCCGAGCGAAGGAACTCCTCGCCGATGTCGACCTGCGGGCGGTGAGCGTGCAGGTGATGCACCCGCTGGACGGTTCCCAGCTCGCGTACGCCCGCCTCGCGGCGCCCACCGGCGACGTCTCCCGTGACACCCTCGCGCCGCTGATCGACGCCACGTCGGCGATCGTCGACTCGGCCGTCGGCTCCGACCTCCCCGTCGACCTGCGCACGCTCTACACGAACGTCGTGCTCGGCTCGATCGTCCACGACGTCGGACTGCTGCGCATGCTCGTCGGGGGTCTGGGCGACGTGGACTTCGCGCAGCACTGGGGGCGGAAGATGCCCGGTTCGGTCCACCTGCGCGGTGCGCTCGCCCGTGACGAGACACCGTGGACGCTCGACTGGCACTACATCGACGCCTACCCCGACTACCAGGAGACCGTCACCTTCCACCACGAGACCGGCTCGATCGAGCTCGTCTTCGGGGTGCCGTATGTGACCAACCTCCCCACGATCCTCCGTGTGACCGAGAACCACCCGGAGCTGGGTATCCGCGTGAGCGAATCGCGCTGGATGCAGCAAGAGGCTTTCGAGAACGAGCTGTTCGCGCTGGCGGCACTGGTCCGCGGCGAGCGCCCCGACGGGGCGAGCGTCGAGGAGTCGATCGCCGATGTGCGCGTCGGGCAGCGGATGATCCGCGCGCTCGCGCTCTCGAAGGGCTTCGCACTCGACCCGAGCGCCGAAGCCGCGCAGTAGTCACCCCCACCCGAGACCGAGCGGCATCCGCTCGGCGATCAGCGACACAGAAAGGTCCAGAAATGGTCACGAATGGAAAGCGCCGCCTTCTTGCGGCGTTCGCCCTCACCACTGTCGGTGCGGTCGTCCTCGCCGGCTGCTCCGGAGGATCAGAGCCGGAGGCCGAGGAGGAATCCGGACCGGTCACCCTCACCCTCACGACCAACTCCATCACCGGCGGCAAGAACGCCGCCGAGGCGGATTGGATCGCGGACTGGGTCATCCCCGAGTTCGAGAAGGCCATGAAGGCGGAGGACAAGGACGTCACCGTCGAGTTCCAGCCCCAGGGCGTCGACGACGAGGACTACAAGACCAAGATCGCCCTCGACCTGCAGTCGGGCAAGGGCGCCGACATCATCGGCATGGACGGCATCTGGGTCGGCGAGTTCGCCGAGGCCGGGTACATCAAGCCGCTCGCCGATGTCGGCGGAGACGCGGTCGACGACTGGGACGGCTGGGCGCAGATCCCGGATGCCGTGCAGAACGCCCTCTCGTTCGACGGCGACCGCTACGGGGTGCCGCAGGGCGCCGACGGCCGCGTGCTCTACTACAACAAGGATCTCTTCGCGCAGGCGGGGCTCGACGAGGACTGGGCTCCCGAGAGCTGGGACGACATCCTCGACGCGTCGCGCGACCTCAAGAAGCTCGACGGCGTCACCCCGATCCAGCTCAACGCCGGCACGGCGATGGGCGAGGCGACCACCATGCAGGGGCTGCTGCCCATGCTGGTCGGCACCGGCGAGCAGGTCTACGAGGACGGCAAGTGGATCGGCGCCACCGACGGCATGGAGAAGGCGCTCGACCTCTACGAGACCATCTACGTCGACGAGGGCCTCGGCGACCCGGTCCTCCAGCAGGAGGCCTCGGGACGCGACACCTCGTTCCAGCTCTTCGCCGAGGGCAAGATCGGCATCCTGCTCGAGGGCGACTACTTCTGGCGCTCCGTGATCAACCCCGAGGAGGGCGTGGGAACCGCCCCCATGGCCGACCGTGACAGCGCCGTCGGCTACGCCAAGATCCCGGCGGTCGAGCCCAGCGAGGGCATCGACGGTCAGGACTTCGTCTCGATGTCCGGGGGAACCGGTCGTGTGCTCAACCCCAACTCGAAGCACGCCGAACTCGCGTGGGAGTTGCTCGCCTTCATGAACTCTCCCGAGGCGTATGAGGCGCGTGCCGCCGGCACCCTGGCCATCTCGCCCCGCAACGACGTGAACGAGAAGCTGCTCTCCTCCGACCCGATGCTCACCTTCGTCAGCGAAGAGGTGCTGCCGATCACGGCCTACCGTCCGGGACTCGCGGCCTACCCGCAGGTGTCGGTGCTGCTGCAGCAGGCCACGCTCGACGTCGCCACCGGAACCTCGGTCGACGATGCACTGAAGACCTACGTCCGTGGTCTCGAAGGCGTCGTGGGTCCGGACGCGATCTCCGAGTGACCATGACGCAAGCAACGATGCCGGCGGGGAGCGTCACCACTCCCCGCCGGCGCCGCGCAGAGGATGTCGCGGGTCTCGGTCGGGCCAGGGCCACGCTCTTCGCGGCGCCCGGTCTGCTCCTGATCGGCCTGTTCCTCCTCTTCCCGGCGATCTGGACCGTCTACCTCGGCATGACCAACTACCGGTTGACCGGCTTCGCCGCCGCCAACCCGGAGTTCATCGGCCTGGACAACTTCTCCACGGCTCTCAACGATCCGCGCTTCTGGAACTCGCTGTGGCTCACGCTCGTCTTCGTGCTCGTCTCGGGCATCATCGGGCAGACGATCCTCGGCTTCGCGCTGGCCTGGATGCTGCGCAACGTGCGTGCGGGGGTGAAGACCTTCATCGAGACGCTCGTGCTCGCCGCCTGGGTCATCCCCGCCTCGGTCGCCTCGTTCCTCTGGCTCGCGCTCCTGGATCGGCGCACCGGCACCCTGAACTCCCTCCTCGGCACCGAGGGGGCGGCGTGGCTGATCGAGCACCCGATGGAGTGCATCATCATCTTCAACATCTGGGTCGGGACCGCGTTCTCGATGCAGCTGTTCTCCTCGGCGATCAGCGCCGTGCCGCCGTCGCAGCTCGAGAGCGCGCGCATGGTCGGTGCCAACACGTGGCAGCAGCTGCGCGACGTGATCCTGCCCAACATCAAGGGCCACCTGCTGACCAACACCCTGCTGATCACGCTGTGGACGTTCAACACCTTCACGCCCTACCTGCTCACCGCGGGCGGGCCGAACGGTCAGACCGACATCCTGTCGGTGTACATCTACCAGACCGCCATCCCCGGCGGGCAGCTGGGTCTCGGTGCAGCGATCTCGCTCATCATGCTCCTCATCAACCTCGTGATCGCGCTGATGTACACGCGCGTCTCGCGGGGTAAGAGCACCAAGAAGAAGAAGGTGACCTCATGATGACCACCATCAAGACGGTCGTGCGCGACCGCTCGGTGACCCACTTCGTCTCGCGGATCCTGTTCACGGTCGTGCTCGTCATCGTGTCGCTGTTCTTCGCGCTGCCGATGGTGTGGCTGATCCTGGCCCCGTTCGACGCGACCCCGTCGCTGACGGTGTCGTGGCCGGACTGGACGCTCGACAACTTCGCGCGGCTGGTCGAGAACCCGTACGCGATGAAGTCGATCCTCAACTCGCTGATCCTCGGCGTCGGCACCATGGCGCTCGTGATCGTCCTCGGCGCCCTGGCGTCATATGCGATGAGCCGGATCAGCATCCCCGGCCGCGACGGCATCCTCTACGGTCTGCTGCTGCTCTCGTCGATCGTGACGGGGACGGCGGCCATGGTGCCGACGTTCCAACTCATCAACCAGCTCCAGCTGATCAACACGCACGTCGGCGTCATCCTGGTGCTGGCGGGCGGGATCCTGCCGACGGTGATCTTCATCCTCAAGGACTTCATGGACTCGATCCCGAAGTCGTACGAGGAGTCGGCGCGGCTGTACGGCGCCGGCCCGTTCCGCATCCTCAAGGACATCGTGGTGCCGATCGCCCGCCCGGGTCTCGCGTTCATCGCGATCTGGACGATCGTGCAGGTCTGGGGCAACTTCCTCGTTCCGTTCCTGCTGCTGCGCACGCCCGACATGCAGCCGGCCGCCGTGCTCATGTACACCTTCTACACCGAGAGCGGCCAGGCCGACCTCCGTCTGATCTCGGCGTTCTCGCTGGTGTTCTCGGTGCCTGTCCTGCTCATCTACTTCTTTGTGAACCGTCGCTACGGTTTCCGCTTCCACGGAGGGATCAAGTCCTGATGGCCGCCATCATTACAACCGAACTCGTCAAGGAGTACCCCGGCGGGGTGCGCGGCGTCGACAGTGTCGACGTCGAGATCGCGGACGGCGAGTTCTTCGCGCTCCTCGGCCCCTCCGGCTGCGGGAAGACCACGCTGCTGCGGTCGATCGCGGGTCTGGAGAGCATCACCTCCGGAAAGCTCACGATCGGCGAGAAAGACGTCACGAATGCGGAGCCGGGCGAGCGCGGCGTCGCGATGGTCTTCCAGGACTACGCGCTGTTCCCGCACATGGACGTGGGCGACAACATCGCCTACCCGCTGCGGATCCGCCGCGTGGGGAAGACCGAGCGCCGCACCACGGCCGAGTCGGTCGCGAACGGACTGTCACTGAACGGACTCATCGAGCGCCGCCCCGGCCAGCTCTCCGGTGGTCAGCAGCAGCGCGTGGCTCTCGCCCGCGCCGTCGCGACCCGGCCCGACGTGCTGCTGCTCGACGAGCCGCTGTCGAACCTCGACGCCCGGCTGCGCCTCGAGGCGCGCACGTTCCTCAAGGAGCTGCAGCGCGACCTGGGCGTCACCACCGTGTTCGTGACGCACGACCAGGCCGAGGCGCTCGCGCTCGCCGACCGGATCGCGGTCATGAAGTCCGGCAAGCTCCAGCAGATCGGCTCGCCGCGCGAGATCTTCCACCGCCCGAACAACACCTTCGTCGCGGGGTTCATCGGCTCGGTGCCGATGAACCTGCTCGAGACCGCGGTCTCGGGCGCAACCGTGCGGATCGGTGAGTCCGACGTGGCGGTGCCCACCGAAGCCGCCGCCGCCGCGCGCGACGGCCAGACCGTGATCTGGGGCATCCGTCCCGAGTACCTGCGCTGGTCGACCGAGCCCGTCGAGGGCGGTATCGCCGCCGAGGTCGTCGTGACCGAGACCCTCGGTGCGACGAGCCTGGTGCTCGTGAGCGCGGGGGAGCACAAGCTGCAGGTCGTCGTGCCCGAGGAGCAGGAGCCGGCGCCGGGCGACCGTGGCTGGATCGTCCCGCAGCTCCACCGTGTCCTGCTGTTCGACGCCGAGAGCACCGAGCGGATCGGCTGATGAGCACCATCCGCACCACCCTCCACCTCACCCACGAGATCCAGAACGCCGACCGCTACGTGCGGGTGCCGTTCGACGTGCCCGCGGGCACCGACTCGCTCGAGGTGCGCATCTCCTACGACAGCGAGGCGGCGGTGATCGACCTCGGCTGCGAGGGCGCCGCAGGGTGGCGCGGATGGTCGGGCGGAGCGCGGACCGCGTACGTGATCCGCACCGACGACGCCACGCCCGGGTACCTGCCGGGGCGTCCCGAGGAGGGCGAGTGGAATGTGATCCTCGGCGTGCACCGGCTGAGTGCCGGCGGCGCCGACATCACCGTCGAGATCTCGCTCCCCGCGGAGTCGACGATCGATCACGGACCGGATGCGGCCCCCGTGACCGGGGTCCCGCGGGGGAGTTCGAGAAACCTCCCGGCGCCCGCCGGCCTGCGCTGGTTCGCCGGGGACTTCCACGCCCACACCCTCCACTCCGACGGCCGCGAGAGCATCTCGGGGCTCGCCGCACTGGGCGCGAGGGCCGGGCTCGACTTCCTCGCCGTCACCGACCACAACACCACGAGCCACCACGCTCACCTCCCGGGTGTCGGGATGCAGCACGCCATCACGCTGCTCCCCGGGCAGGAGGTGACCACGCACCGCGGTCACGCGAACGCCTTCGGGGACATCGGCTGGATCGACTTCCGCCGCCCCGCGCAGGAGTGGGTCGACGAGGTCGAGCGCCGCGGTGGCGTGCTCAGCGTGAACCACCCGATCTCGGGCGACTGCTCGTGGCTGCATCCGCTGGAGCGCACCCCGCGGGCGATCGAGCTGTGGCACTCGACCTGGTATCGGGAGCTCATCGCGACCTCGCCGCTCGCCTTCCACGAGCGGTGGGACAAGGATGCCGTGCTCCTCGGCGGCGCCGACTTCCACATGCAGAGCCAGGGCGTCGGCCCGGGCACCCCGACGACCTGGGTCGCGGCGGAGGATGCCTCGCCCGAGGCGATCCTCGCCGGAGTCGCCGCCGGGCGCACCGCCATCATGGGCGGGGTGACCGTGCGCGACGGGCTCACCGCGCCGGACCTCTTCACCGCCCCCGTGCTCCTGCGCATCGAGGACGAACTGCTCGCCATCGACGCCGACGGCCTGATCCTCGTCGACGGCGCCGGCGAGCGCCGCTCGGTGCACGGTGATCGCGTCGCGTTCCCGGCCGAGCGCTCCGCCGGCCCCCACTACCTGCTGCACCCCGACCGCAGCATCGCCGCCCTGTGCGCCTGACCGGCCGCACGCCCCACACCTTTCCCCAGAGAATCAGGAGTCCCCGCCCGTGACCAGTGAGATCGTCGTCGTCCCCCACACCCACTGGGACCGCGAGTGGTACGAGCCGCACGATGTGTTCCGTCTGCGCCTGGTGCACATGCTCGACCGGCTGATCGGCATCCTCGAGGCGGAGCCGGAGTACCGGTTCACGCTCGACGGACAGGCTGCGGCGATCGAGGACTACCTCGAGATGCGCCCGGACATGCGCGACCGGGTCGTGGCGCTGGTCGAGCGGGAGCAGCTCAGCGTCGGCCCGTTCCTCATCCTCCTCGACGAGTTCGGCTGCGACGGCGAGACGATCATCCGCAACCTCGAGCTCGGCCGCGCCGCGAGTGCGCGTCTCGGACGCACGATGCCCGTCGGCTACCTCCCCGACATGTTCGGCCACGCGGCCCAGATGCCGCAGATCCTGTCGGGCTTCGGCATCCGGCACAGCGCCCTCTGGCGCGGCGTCCCCGCCGACATCGCCGAGCACGCCTTCTCGTGGGTCGCCCCCAACGGCGACGCCGTGCGGTGCGAGTACCTCTTCGACGGCTACGGCAACGGACTCGACATGTTCGCCCTGCCGGGGCAGCTGCCCGAACTCGCCCCCGACTACGCCGCCCGCACCGCATCCTGGTACGGCGACGACCCGGTGCTCGCGATGCTGGGCACCGACCACTCGGCACCGCCCGAGGACCTCGCCGAGGTCATCCGCGACTACGACGCGGGCGGGCGCGAACCGCACCTGTCGATCGCGACGCTCGACGGCCACCTCGCCCGCTACGCGACGGATGCCGCCACCCTCGCCGCCCTCCCGCAGGTGCACGGTGAGATGCGCTCGCACGCCCGCGGCAACCTCCTGCCCGGCGTCTTCTCGATCCGCACGAACCTCAAGCGCGAGATGGCCCGCTCCGAGCAGGCGCTCACCGCCGCGGAGCGCCTCGACCTGATGTACGGCACCCGCGACCACCGCTCCTTCTTCGACACGGCCTGGTACCGGATCGTGGAGAGCACCGCGCACGACTCCGTGACCGGATGCGGCGTCGACGCGACGGCCGAGCAGGTGGGCACGCGCATCCACACCGCCGGCCACATCGCCCGCGGCGTGATCGACACCGTGCTCCGCGACGTCTCGACGGCCGTCTCGCCCGCGCTGCACCTCGTGTTCAACCCCTCGGGCTTCGCGCGGCGCGCGCAGGTCGAGGTCACGCTGCACGGGGTCGACGCGGGCTCGCTCTCCGCGGGCGTCCAGCTGCTCGACCCGCTGACCACCGTCCTCGGCGACGAGCGGATGCGCACGGCCGACCTGCCGAAGATCCTCCGCCGCATCCACGGCCGCGAGCTCTTCGGCCAGCAGATCAACGGCTACGAGTGGGGCGAGCGGTCGCTGCGCTTCCAGGTCGCCGAGAGCCCGCAGGGCGTATGGGACCTGGCGACGTTCACCGTGGAGCTCGAGGAGCGCGTCGCCGCGGATGCCGCGGGTGACGACGTCTGGCACGTCGAGACCATCGCCGACCCTCGGCACCGCGCACTCCTGGCCGTCGACGTCGACGGGCTCGCGCTCGCCGCGGTCGGCGAGACCACGGCGCCGGCATCGGCTGACGCGGTCACCGTGACGTCCGGATCGCTCTCGAACGGGGCCCTCACCGCGACCGTGAACCCCGACGGCACCGTCCGCATCGACGGCGCGGACGGCTCGTCGATCGACGGCGCGCTCGCTCTCGTCGACGACGGCGACTGCGGCGACTCGTACAACTACGGCCCGGTCGATGCGGCATCCGCCGTCTCGGCGCCCTCGTCGGTCGAGGTGACCGTGCTCGAGGAGGGTCCGCTGCGCGGCCGCATCCGCATCCGCCGGGTCTACGACCTGCCGGAGCGCCTGGACGCGGACCGCCGGCGCTCGACCTCGACGGTGCCGCTCGTGACCGAGACCACGATCGAACTGCGCGAGGGTGAGGGCTTCCTGCGCGTCGGCATCGACTACGTGAACACCGCCTCCGACCACCGGCTCCGGGTGCTGGTGCCCGTCGACGGCGCCGGGCTCGACTCCTCCCGCAGTGCCGGGCAGTACGGCACGACCGTGCGCGGACGCGAGGCCGAGGGGGGCTGGGGCGAGTTCCCGCTGCCGACCTATCCGGCGTACCGCTTCGCCGCGGCGGGCTCGACCGCGGTGCTGGTGCAGAAGCTGTCGGAGTACGAGCTGGTGTCGACGGCCGACGCGCCGGATGCTCTCGCGGTCACGCTGTCGCGCTCGGTCGGGATGATGAGCGTGAACGTGCATCCGCTGCGCGACGAGCCGGCCGGATCCGAGATCCCCGTGCCGGGCGCCCAGTACCTCGGAGTCGCCGTGCACACCGATCTGGCGATCCTGGTCGGCGCCGACGATGCCACCGCGGTGCGCGCCGCCGATCTCTTCCGGCACGACCCGCTCGTCGTCCGCGGTTCGGGTGCGGCCGACGGCCCGCTGCCCGAGGCGGCGTTCCCCGTGCGGCTGTCGGGTGATGTCGTGCTCGAGTCGGCGCGACGCGTCGGTACCGAGGCCGAGCTCCGGTTCGTGAACTACCTGACCGAGGAGCGCGAGGTGGCGTTCACGTCACCCGGCGACTGGGCGCGGGTCGACCTGGCCGGTGAGGTGCAGGACGGCGCCTTCGACGCGGCGGCTGCTCGTGCCGTCGGCGGCGGGATGCTCAGCATCCGCCGGGCGATCGACGGATCTCGGCAAGTGAGCGACTAAGTGCTAATGTTAAGACAAATGAGCGAGAGGGAGGAGGCGCGATGACCGAGCACTCACCGGCCCCGGAGATCCTGGCCATCGGGCGTCTGGGCGTCGACCTGTATCCGCTGCAGGACGGCGTCGGCCTCGGCGAGGTCACCAGCTTCGGCAAGTACCTCGGCGGCAGCGCCGCCAACGTCTCGGTCGCTGCTGCGCGGTACGGCCACGACACCGCCCTGCTCTCCCGCGTCGGGGACGACCCGTTCGGGCGATACCTGCGCACCGAGCTCGAGCGCCTCGGGGTGCACAGCCGGTACGTCGCGACCGACCCGACGTACAAGACCCCGATCACGTTCTGCGAGATCTTCCCGCCCGACGACTTCCCGCTGTACTTCTATCGCGAACCGACCGCCCCCGACCTGCAGATCCGGCCGGGAGACGTCGACGAGGCCGCGGTGCCGCAGGCCGCGCTCGTCTGGTTCACCGCGACCGGCCTGAGCGAGGAGCCGAGCCGGCAGACGCACCTCGACCTTCTCCGGGCGCGCGGGCGCCGAGCGCACACGGTGTTCGATCTGGACTACCGCCCCATGTTCTGGGAGACAGCCGACGACGCCCGCGTGCAGATCCAGCGGGCGCTGGAGTTCGCCACGGTCGCCGTGGGAAACCGCGAGGAGTGCGAGGTCGCGGTCGGCGAGACCGACCCGCAGCGTGCGGCGGATGCGCTCCTCGAGCGCGGCGTCGAGCTGGCGATCGTGAAGCAGGGACCCCGCGGCGTGCTCGCCAAGACGCGGTCGAGGCAGGTCGAGATCCCCGCGACCGCGGTCGAGGTCGTGAACGGACTCGGTGCCGGCGACGCGTTCGGCGGTGCGCTCTGCCACGGACTGCTCGCCGAGTGGGAGCTGGAGAAGACATTGACCTATGCGAATGCGGCGGGCGGCATCGTCGCCGGCCGCAGAGAATGCTCGACGGCGATGCCGACCGAACGCGAGGTCGCCGAGGTCGTGAACGGAGATGCGTGAGATGACAGCCCTGACCGAAGAGGACTTCCACCGGCTCCGGACGGTGCGCGCGGAGTCGCCGCACGCGATCCGCGAGACGTTGGCCGGACGTCGCCGCCGCGACATCATCCGTGGGGACGGACGGCTGTTCATCATCGCCGCCGATCACCCCGCACGCGGTGCGCTCGCGGTCGGCGGGTCGCCGTTCGCCATGGCCGACCGCTACGAGCTGCTCGATCGGCTCGCGATCGCCCTGCGGCATCCGGGGGTGGACGGTGTGCTCGGCACCCCCGACATCATCGACGACCTGGCGATGCTGGGCCTGCTCGACGACAAGATCGTCGTCGGGTCGATGAACCGCGGCGGGCTCCGCGGAGCGACCTTCGAGATGGACGACCGCTACACCGGGTACGACGTGCCGGCGATGGTGGACTCCGGCATCGACTTCGCCAAGGCCCTGCTGCGCGTGAACCTCGACGACGACGGGACGGCCCCCACGCTGGCCTCGACGGCCGACGCGGTGACCGCGGCCGCACGGGCCGACCTGCCGATCATGCTCGAGCCGTTCCTGAGCCGCCGGGTCGACGGCCGGGTCGTCAACGACCTGAGCCCGGATGCCGTGATGCTGTCGATCGCGATCGCCAGCGGTCTGGGTGCGAGCAGCGCCAGCACGTGGCTGAAGCTGCCGGTCGTCGACGACATGGAACGCGTGCTCGCGGCGACGACGCTGCCCGTGCTGCTGCTCGGCGGCGACGCGGGCGCAGACCCCGACGACACGTTCTCGTCCTGGGAGGACGCCCTGTCGCTCCCCGGCGTGCGCGGCCTGACCGTCGGCCGCACTCTCCTCTATTCGTCGGACATCGACGTGGCATCCGCCATCGACGTCGCGGCCTCCCTCGTCCACCCCGGGCTGACCGCCTGATCGCCCTCTCCGCAGAAGGACACGCATGACCTCCGCTTCCGACGTCCCCGTCATCGGCCACTGGATCGACGGCGCCGCCCGCGCCTCCGCGAGCGGTCGCACGGCTCCCGTCCACAACCCCGCGACGGGGGCGGTGACCGGGCAGGTCGCCCTGGCCGACGACTCCGAGATCGCGGACGCCATCGCGTCCGCGCAGCGCGGATTCCAGGTGTGGAGCGCCTACTCGATCGCGCGGCGCCAGGCGGTGATGTTCGCGTTCCGTGAGCTGCTGAACGCGCGCAAGGGGGAGCTGGCGGCGATCATCACGGCCGAGCACGGCAAGGTCCGCTCCGATGCGATGGGCGAGATCCTGCGCGGACAGGAGGTCGTGGAACTCGCGACCGGCTTCCCGCACCTGATCAAGGGCGCGTACTCGGAGAACGTCTCGACCGGCATCGACGTGTACTCCCTCAAGCAGCCGCTCGGCGTCGTCGGCATCATCTCCCCGTTCAACTTCCCCGCGATGGTGCCGATGTGGTTCTTCCCGGTCGCGATCGCCGCGGGCAACGCCGTGGTGCTCAAGCCCAGCGAGAAGGACCCGTCCGCCGCGCTCTGGCTCGCCGCCCTCTGGGCCGAGGCCGGGCTGCCCGATGGCGTGTTCACCGTGCTGCAGGGCGACAAGCAGGCGGTGGACGGGCTGCTGGAGAGCCCGGACGTCGCTTCGATCTCGTTCGTCGGCTCGACGCCCATCGCGCAGTACATCTACGAGACCGCGTCCCGCCACGGCAAGCGCGTGCAGGCGCTCGGCGGCGCGAAGAACCACATGCTCGTCCTGCCGGATGCCGACCTCGACCTCGTCGCCGACCAGGCCGTGAACGCGGGATTCGGCGCGGCGGGGGAGCGGTGCATGGCCGTCTCGGTCCTGCTCGCGGTCGAGCCGGTGGCGGACGAGCTGATCGAGCGCATCTCGCAGCGCATCGCGGGGCTGCGCATCGGCGACGGTGCGGGCGGTGCCGACGGCGAGCCCGACATGGGTCCGCTGATCACGGCGGAGCACCGCGCGAAGGTGTCGGGCTACGTCGACATCGCCGAGGCCGACGGGGCGCGCATCGTGGTCGACGGCAGAGGGTTGACGGTCGACGGGAACGAGGACGGCTTCTGGTTCGGGCCGACGCTCATCGACGAGATCCCGACCTCCTCGCGGGCGTACCAGGAGGAGATCTTCGGGCCGGTGCTGTCGGTGGTGCGGGTGCAGACCTTCCAAGAGGGGGTCGACCTGATCAACTCCGGCCGGTTCGGCAACGGGACCGCGATCTTCACCAACGACGGTGGGGCGGCCCGCCGCTTCCAGCACGAGGTCCAGGTCGGGATGATCGGCATCAACGTGCCCATCCCGGTTCCCGTCGCGTACCACTCGTTCGGCGGGTGGAAGGCATCGCTGTTCGGCGACGCGAAGGCGTACGGTGTCCATGGCTTCGACTTCTTCACCCGCGAGAAGGCGATCACCAGTCGCTGGCTCGACCCCGCCCTCCACGGCGGCATCGACCTCGGCTTCCCCCAGAACAGCTGAGCAGCGGATGCGGGCAGGAGAGGCCATGACCGAGGACGGGAACTGGTTCCACCGCCGGGGCGCGATCGGCCGCGACGGCTGGGAGAGCGTGGTCGACGACGCGACGCCCGGCTGGGCGCACACCGGCATCCGCATCGGCGAGCTCGGCGCGGGGGAGAGCCTCGCGCTCGGCGACACCGGGGTGGAGCGGATCGTCGTGCCGCTCTCCGGGTCGTTCTCCGTGGCGCACACCGAGGAGGGATCGACCGCCGAGACGCTGCTCGCCGGTCGCCGCTCCGTGTTCGACGGTCCGAGCGACGTGCTCTACCTCTCGGCGGCGGCCACGGCGGTCATCACGGGCTCCGGTCGGGTGGCCGTGGCTTCATCGCCCACCTCCGTCGTGCACCCCACTCGGCACATCCTCGCGGCCGAGACCCCGGTCGAGCTCCGTGGCGCCGGCGCCTCCAGCCGACAGGTGCACAACTTCGGCACGCCGGAGACGCTCGACGCCGAGCGCCTCATCGTGTGCGAGGTCATCACCCCCGCCGAGAACTGGTCGTCGTACCCGCCGCACAAGCACGACGAGCACGTGCCGGGGAGAGAATCCCGACTCGAGGAGATCTACTACTTCGAGGCGGCGCCCACGCGCTCCGGCGGAGACGCCGCCGCCGACGACGCGGCCTTCGGGATGTTCGCGACGTACTCCTCGGGTGCCGGCGAGATCGACATCGCCGAGCGGGTGCGCACCGGCGACATCGCGCTGGTGCCGTTCGGGTTCCACGGTCCCGCCGTGGCTGCCCCCGGCTACGACCTCTACTACCTGAACGTCATGGCCGGCCCGGACCGGGAGCGGTCCTGGCTCATCACCGACGACCCCGCGCACGCGTGGGTGCGCGACAGCTGGAGCGGGCAGGTCATCGATCCGCGGCTGCCCTACCGAGCAGAGGGAGAACTCTGATGCAGACCAGACGGATGACGGTCGGCCAGGCGCTGGTCGAGTTCCTCTCGCGGCAGTGGACGGTCGACGGCGACATCCGCGAGCGCACCGTGCCCGGCATGTTCGGCATCTTCGGCCACGGGAACGTCGCCGGTCTCGGGCAGGCGCTGCAGCAGTACAACCTCGAGCAGCCCGACCTGATGCCCTACCACCAGGCCCGCAACGAGCAGGCGATGGTGCATCAGGCGGTGGGGTTCGCCCGGATGCATCGGCGCAGGGCGACGTTCGCGAGCACGGCCTCGGTCGGTCCCGGCGCCACGAACATGCTCACCGGTGCGGCGCTCGCGACCACCAACCGGTTGCCGGCGCTGGTGCTGCCGAGCGACACCTTCGCCACCCGGGTCGCCGACCCCGTGCTGCAGCAGTTGGAGCGCCCGCACGACATCGGTCTCACCGTGAACGACGCGTTCCGCCCGCTCTCGGTCTTCTTCGACCGGGTGCAGCGCCCGGAGCAGCTGTTCTCTATCGCGCTCGCCGCGATGCGCGTCCTCACCGATCCCGCCGAGACCGGTGCGGTGACCATCGCCCTGCCCGAAGACGTGCAGGCCGAAGCGCTGGACGTGCCCCTCGAGTTCCTCCAGGACCGAGAGTGGCACATCCGCCGACCACTGCCGGAGCGCGGACCGCTGGCGCGGGCGGTCGCGGCGATCCGTGGCGCGAAGCAGCCGCTCCTCGTCGCGGGCGGTGGCGTCATCTACTCCGAGGCGGAGCAGGCGCTGCGGGCGTTGGTCGAGGCCACCGGCATTCCGGTCGGCACGACGCAGGCGGGTGGCGGCGCGCTGCCGTGGGACCACCCCCAGTACCTGGGCGGAATCGGCGCGACCGGCACCACCGCGGCGAACCGCATCGCGGCGGAGGCCGACGTCATCATCGGCGTCGGCACCCGGTACAGCGACTTCACGACGGCGTCCCGCACGGCCTTCCAGAACCCCGATGCGGTGTTCGTCAACATCAACGTCGCGGCCTTCGACGCCTACAAGCACGGCTCGCAGCTGCCCGTCGTCGCGGATGCCAGGGAGACCCTGGTCGCGCTGCGCGACGAGCTCGACGGATACCGCGTCGCACCGGGCCTGAGCGCGCGGATCGCCGACGAGAAGCGCGAGTGGGATGCGGTGGTCGACCGGGCCCTCGCTCCCACGGGCCGCGAGCTGCCGGGTCAGCCCGAGATCATCGGCGCCGTGCGCGGGGCCGTGGCCGACGAAGACGTGATCGTGCAGGCGGCCGGCTCGCTCCCGGGCGACCTGCACAAGCTGTGGCGCGTGAGCGACCCGCTGGGCTATCACGTCGAATACGCGTACTCCTGCATGGGCTACGAGATCGCGGGAGGCCTCGGCGTCAAGCGCGGGCTCACGGCAACCGGCGACGAGCGCGACGTCGTCGTCATGGTCGGCGACGGCTCGTACCTGATGCTGAGCTCCGAGCTCGCGACGGCCGTGGCCGAGGGGATCAAGATCATCGTCGTGCTCATTCAGAACCAGGGCTATGCCTCGATCGGGCACCTCTCGGAGACGGTCGGCTCGGAGCGCTTCGGTACCGAGTACCGCCGCTACGACGGCGAGGCGCGCAACTTCCAGCGCGGCGACGTGCTGCCGGTCGACCTCGCCATGAACGCGCGCAGCTACGGCGTCGACGTCATCGAGATCGCGAAGGGGTCCGCGGCGGTCGACGACCTGCGCGCCGCGGTCGCCGCTGCGAAGGCCTCCGAGCGGACGACGCTCATCCATGTCGAGAGCGATCCGACGGTCTACGGCCCCGACGGCGAGGGCTGGTGGGATGTGCCGGTGGCCGAGGTCTCGAGCACCGAGACCGCGCGACGGGCGCGCGCGGAGTACGAGGGTCAGCGCGCCGCACAGCGCCCGCTGCTGGGGTGAGTCGGGTCGGGCCGCCTGCGCTCCAGGCACTTCCCACCCGGTACCGCGTACCCTGGAAGGTATGACTGAGACTCCCCGCACGCGCGAGACGCGCCCACAGGCAGCGCCCGCGTCGTCCCGTTCGGGGGCGGTCCGCGAGACCAAGAAGCCACAGGTGCGCCCGGCGACCGAGGGGTGGACCCAGCAGAAGGATGCCGAGGGGCGTCCGCTCCTGCAGTTCGCGAGCCCCAAGCGCGGCAAGCCGCCGGTGCACCTGGCCGACCTCACACCGGCGGAACGCATCGAGAAGGTCAAGGAGCTCGGGCTGCCCGGCTTCCGCGCGAAGCAGCTGTCGACGCACTACTTCCGCCACTACACGTCCGACCCCGAGCAGATGACCGACCTCCCGGCCGACACCCGGGAGCAGCTGGTCGCCGGGATGCTGCCGCCGCTGCTCACCGAGGTGCGCCGCCTCGAGACCGACAAGGGCGACACGATCAAGTTCCTGTGGCGTCTGCACGACGGCGCCCTGGTCGAGTCGGTGCTCATGCGCTACCCCGGCCGCATCACGCTGTGCGTGTCGAGCCAGGCCGGCTGCGGCATGAACTGCCCGTTCTGTGCGACCGGCCAGGCGGGTCTGACCCGCAACATGTCGACCGCCGAGATCATCGAGCAGATCGTCCGCGCCAACCGGCTCATCGCCGAGGGCGGGCTCGGCGGCAAGAAGTCCGACGACCACAGCATGGAGCGCGTCTCGAACATCGTCTTCATGGGGATGGGCGAGCCGCTGGCCAACTACAAGCGCGTGATGGATGCCGTGCGGTCGATGGTCGCCCCACAGCCCGACGGCCTCGGCATGAGCGCCCGTGGCATCACCGTGTCGACCGTCGGCCTGGTGCCGGCGATCAAGAAGCTCGCCGACGAGGGCATCCCGGTCACGTTCGCGCTGTCGCTGCACGCACCGGACGACCACCTGCGCGACGAGCTCATCCCGGTCAACTCCCGCTGGAAGGTCGATGAGGCACTGGATGCCGCCTACGACTACTACGCCAAGACCGGCCGCCGTGTCTCGATCGAGTACGCGCTCATCAAGGACATGAACGACCACGGCTGGCGCGCCGACCTGCTGGCCGAGAAGCTCAACCAGCGCGGACGCGGGTGGGTGCACGTGAACCCGATCCCGCTGAACCCGACGCCCGGCTCGATCTGGACGGCATCCGAGAAAGACGTCACCAACGAGTTCGTGCGCCGCTTGAACGACGCCGGCATCCCGACCACCCTCCGCGACACCCGCGGCAAGGAGATCGACGGCGCCTGCGGTCAGCTCGTCGCCACCACCGAAGACGAGGCCGCCTCCGCCGCGATGGCCTGAGTCCCGCCCGCGCGGCGGGCGTCGATGGTGCCGAGCTGCTCGGCGCGGTCGAGCCAGCGGGTGATGGTCGCCGCCTTGGCGTCTTTCACACCGAGCATGCGGTGCGTGCGTACCGAGCGGATGCCGCAGAACTTCATGGTGTTGCGCACGATCTGCGTCTGTGCCGGGAGGCCGGTGAACGGCAGGAAGAACCAGGGCGTGTCGGCGAGCAGGAGCAGACGTCCACGGCGCGCGGGGATCAGGCCCTCGGGGAGGCCGAGCTTCGAGTAGCGGTACTCCTGCTGCGGCAGCAGCGCCCGATCGAAGAAGCCCTTGAGGAGGGCCGGCGGTGCGCCCCACCACACCGGTGTCGCGACGACGATCGTGTCGGCATCGTGCAGAGCCTGCTTCGCCTCGACGAGGTCGGGCTCGAGCGTCATGCGCTCGCGGTAGCCGAAGCGCAGGTTCGGGTCGAAGTCGAGGTCGCGCAGAGCGAGCACGCGGGCATCGCCGTGCCCCGCGGCGTACCGCTGGGCGAGCGAGGCGGTCAAGGAGCGGGCGTCGGGGTGGCCGTCGATCACGAGAGCGGTCATGGCGTGGTTCCTATCTGGACAGTGTCAAGCTGGTGGACAGTGTCAAGATAGGAGATGATGTTGCTCATGTCAAGTTCGAAGGACGGCTACCACCACGGCGATCTCGCCCGTGCCCTGGAAGACGCCGCGATGCAGCTGCTGGAACGGATGCCCGCGGCGGAGATCAGCCTGCGCGAGGTCGCACGGGCGGCGAACGTCAGCCACAACGCGCCGTACCACCACTTCTCCGACCGGCTCGGACTGCTCAAGGCGATCGCCGAGCGCAGCATGGCCGACCTCCTCGACCAGGTCCGCGCCGCCGCCGAGAAGGCCGCGACGCCGCGCGCGGCGCTCATCGACGGGGGATCGGCGTACATCCGCTTCGCGATCGAGCATCCGCATGCGTTCGACGCCGTCTACGACCCGACCGTCTGCATCCCGGGATCGCCGACCGCGACGATGGCGCCGCTGATCGATGGGCTCGAGGCCGTGCTCGCCGAGGGCGCAGCCGCGGTGGGGCTCGACCGACCGACCGATGTCGTCGCGCTGTGGGGCCTGATCCACGGGCTCGGCACCCTCGCCGCCGCCGGACACTTCACCCTCGACGACGGCCTGTCCGCCTACGCCGCTGCTCTCGATCGGCTGCTCCCGGCATCCTGAATCCGTCGGACGGCACGGAACCTGTGAGGCACTCCAAGGACTTTTCCACGGTATCCACAGGCGATACTTCGTAGATTGTTCGGATGCCCTATTCCGCCCATCGACCGGGTCGCTACGACTCGCAGGGTCGGATCATCATCGACGGCGAATCCGACGCCGTCACCGATGACCTCGACTTCCTGCGCGAATTCGAGCCGACCGGCGCCGACGACGCCACCCGCGAGGTTCCCGTCGCAGGCCCCGCCGAGGCGACCCCGATCGCCGATGCGGTCGCCGCCGACGAGTCCGCGCCCGTGAAGCCCCCGCGCGAGCCCCGCGTCCGCAAGCCCCGCAAGAAGCGTGCCCCGCGCACTCCCGGCTCCCGTGCCCGGACACTCGCGATCCTCGGTGGCGCGGAGGGCGAGATCCTCGACCGCGTCCCCGGCGAGACACCGCGCTTCGTGCAGATGTTCTTCGTGCTCGCCGGCACCGCGCTGGTCTCCGCCATCTCGATGCTCTTCGCGCTCACCACCGGTGTGCAGGCCGCGATCTGGCTGGCCGTGCCGCTCGCGCTCGTGTGGGCGCTCATCATCTTCAACCTCGATCGCTTCCTCACCTCGACCATGAGCTCGACGCGGAACGTGTGGCGGCTCATCGGCCTCGCGATCCCGCGTGTGATCATGGCCGCGATCATCGGCTTCGTCGTCGCCGAACCGCTCGTGCTGCAGATCTTCCACAACGACATCGCTCGCGAGGTCGCGTCGACCAACATCACGCAGTCGCAGTCCGATCAGGAGGCGCTCGAGACCGGTCCGGAGAAGATCGCGCTGGACTCCGCCACCGCCAAGGTCGCCGAGCTCGAGAACCAGGCCGCGACCGGCATCGTCGCGGGCACCGAATCCTCTTCGGCGACCGAGTCGGCCGCCCAGGCCACGGTCGACGACGTGACCGCCAAGATGACCGAGCAGCAGAAGGTCATCGACCAGGCACGCGTGCTCTACCAGTGCGAGCTGACCGGTGAGGGCGCGGGCACCGTTCCCGGCTGCACCGGCGTGAACGGCGAGGGCGCGAGCTCGGACGCCGCCAAAGCTCAACTCGCCGAGGCGCAGCAGACGTACGACGCGCTCGCCGCCCAGCTGCGCACCGCGAACGAGGAGCTCGCCGCCGCCGGCACCGCCGCCAAGGAGAACACCTCGACGTCGGAGTCGACGAACCGCGAGCAGGCGAAGTCCCAGCTGCCGGCCGCCCGCGACACCTACGACCAGGCGCTCGCCGCGTACAACGCGCGCGCGGATGCCGTGGCCCAGGGCAACGCCGGAGCCGTCGGTCTGCTCAGCCAGATCAGCGGATTGAACCGCCTGAGCGAGAAGGAGCCCACGATCCTGTGGGCGCACATCCTCATCGCGGCGCTGTTCTTCATGATCGAGCTGCTGCCCGTGCTGGTGAAGGTGCTCACGAGCTACGGCGACCCGAGCCTGTATGAGAAGGCCGCGGCCATCCGCAAGCAGGTCGCCCTGGACCGGGTGACGGCGGAGGGCTTCCGCGACCGCGCCGAGATCGTGACGACTCCGGCGCCATCGCCTCCGTCAGCCTCCGCTCAGGCCACCTGACCTGGCCCGCGCTCCCGGGACACCGTCGCGCCTAGGCGACGAGCGTGAGGCTTCGCGACGGGAGCAGGACGTCGGCGATCACGGATGACCCGTGCGGCGGCGCGGCGAGGGTCAGCGAGCGGATCAGGGCGACGGTCGACGGCGGCCGCGACCACTGCTCGCCGGTCAGCGCCGCCTCGATCAGGGACAGCGGATGCTGAAGCGCGGGGTCGTGCTGGCGGGAGTCGTCGCTCAGCCATTCGATGAGCTGACCGATGGTCCAATCGGGCCTGATTGGACCGAGATCTGCCGGAGGAGTGGTCGTGAAGGTGCTCATTGGTCCAGAATCAGGTCTCATGAGCGTCGATGACAGGGCCAATACCCGGCCGGTGGACCATGGATCGGCCATTCCTGCGCCATCCGCAGGTTCATCGCCGACTCTCGTCCGTGCGGGCGAGGTCGCCTCGGAGGCGCTCTCCGCCCGGTTGGGCCGATGGACCCACGGAGACGGCACGCTCGCGGCGCGGCTGTCCCGCGGCATCGAGGCTCTGATCGCGGGCGGCGAGCTGCGCCCCGGCGACCGTCTGCCGGCGGAGCGCGCCCTCGCCGCGGCGAGCTCCGTGTCGCGCGGCACGGTCGTCGCCGCGTACGCCGATCTCGCCGAGCGCGGCCTGGTCGACCGGCGGCAGGGGAGCGGCACGCGCGTCGCCGGTGCGGCGGCATCCATCGCCCCCGTGCAGCGGCAGGGACGAGGTGAGGCGCTGTTCTCGGCCCTGCCCAATGCGATCGACCTGCTGCGGACCGTGCCGCAGATCTCCGAGCTGGGCGTGCAGTTGATCAGCGAGCATAAGCCGCGGCTCGAGCTGGCGCTGCTGCCCGAGACCGACCCGGCGGGCCTCCCCGCACTCCGCACCCTCATCGCCGACATGTACGCCGCCGAGGGCACGCCGACGACACCCGAGCAGATCCTCGTCACGCACGGCGCGCAGCAGGCCATCAGCCTCGTCGTCAACGCGCTCGTGGGCCCCGGCGACATCGTGCTCGCCGAGGAGATCACCTGGCCGGGCGTCACCGACTCGGTCGGGCTGCGCGGTGGCACGGTGCACGGCGTCCCGATGGGGCCGGACGGACTCGATGTCGACGCACTCGAGCAGGCGCTCGCCCGGCTGCGGCCCGTGCTCGTGGCCCTCAACCCGCACCACCAGAACCCCACGGGGTCTCGCCTCCCCGCCGCCGCGCGGCATCGCGTCGCCGAACTCGCCGCCCAGTACGGTGTGCCGGTGATCGAGGACCGGGTCGTGGCCGGCATCTCCTTCGACGGCGTGGTGCCGCCGACCCTCGCGGCCGAGCGGGCCGACGCCCCGATCATCGTCGTGGAGTCGGTCTCGAAGTGGGTGTGGGCGGGGCTGCGGATCGGATGGCTGCGCGCCGACCCCGTGCTCGTGCGCCGCCTGCGCGGGGCCCGGCAGCTCGCCGACCAGTCCACGAGCGTGCCGGGGCAGCTGCTCGCGCTCGATCTCATCGCCCGCGCCGACGACCTCCGTCGGGCGAACAGCCGCATCCAACAGGAGCGCCTGCGGCTGCTGCAGGAACTCATGGCCGAGCACCTGCCCGACTGGAGGGTCGAGCCGCCGCGCGGCGGGCTGTCGCTGTGGGTCCGGGTCCCTGCCGGCTCCGCCGCCGCGCTCGCCCGGGTGGCCGCGACGCACGGCGTCTCGATCGCGGGGAGCGCGGCGTTCGCGGTGTCGGTGTCTCCGGACGACCACATCCGCATCCCGTTCACCGCACCGGACGATGTGCTCGCCGAGGGCATCCGTCGGCTCGGAGCGGCCTGGCGCGAGTATCGGGAGACTCTCGCATCCAGCCCCGTCATCACACGCAGCCAGTAGCGTTGTTCCATGGTCAACTATCGCTATCTCGGCAACAGCGGTCTCAAGGTCTCGGAGATCACCTACGGCAACTGGGTCACCCACGCCTCGCAGGTCGGTGACGACGCCGCCGTCAAGACCGTGCACGCCGCACTGGATGCCGGAATCACCACGTTCGACACCGCTGACACCTACGCCAACACGGCGGCGGAGGTCGTGCTCGGCAAGGCTCTGGAGGGGCAGCGCCGCGAGGGGCTGGAGATCTTCACGAAGGTCTACTTCCCGACCGGCCCCAAGGGCCCGAACGACACCGGCCTGAGCCGCAAGCACATCTTCGAATCGATCAACGGCTCGCTGCAGCGCCTCGGCACCGACTACGTCGACCTGTACCAGGCGCACCGCTTCGACTACGAGACCCCGCTCGAGGAGACGTTCCAGGCGTTCGCCGACGTCGTCCGTCAGGGCAAGGCGCTCTACATCGGCGTCTCCGAGTGGACGGCCGAACAGCTGCGCGAGGGGCACGCTCTCGCCACGCAGCTCGGCATCCAGCTCATCTCGAACCAGCCGCAGTACTCCATGCTGTGGCGCGTGATCGAGGGCAAGGTCGTGCCGGCCTCCGAAGAGCTCGGGATCTCGCAGATCGTCTGGTCGCCGATGGCGCAGGGCGTGCTCAGCGGCAAGTACCTGCCCGGCCAGCCGGTGCCCGAGGGCTCGCGCGCGACCGACCCGCACAGCGGCGCCGACTTCATCAAGAGCTTCCTGCAGGACGACATCCTCACCGCCGTCCAGCGGCTGAAGCCGATCGCCGAGCAGGCGGGTCTCTCGATGCCGCAGCTCGCGATCGCCTGGGTGCTGCAGAACCCGAACGTCGCGGCCGCGCTGGTCGGGGCCTCGCGTCCGGAGCAGCTCGCCGAGACGGTCAAGGCCTCGGGCGTGAAGCTCGACGCCGACACCCTGGCCGCGATCGACACGGCCCTGGGCGACGCAGTCAATCGCGACGCCGAGCACACGTACTCGGTGTCGCCGAAGGCGCGCCTGACCTGAGGCCAGACACGCAGAAGGCCGCCGTTCCTCGGAACGGCGGCCTTCTCGTTGTCCGGGGGTAGCTCGGTCGGGTCCCGGTCAGCCGAGGGTGATGTCGACCTGGATCTCGGCGGCGAGGCGCTCGAGGTCGTCGCGCAGCGCATCCAGATCGACGGATGCCGGCACCTTCGCCACCACCGATGCCTCGAACAGGCGGCCACCGGCCATCGCGGCATCCCGGGTCTCGGTCGCGAGCTCCTCGATGCTCAGCGCGTGGGCGCTCAGCACGGCCGACACCTCGCGCACGATGCCGGGCCGGTCGTTGCCGAGCACCTGGATCTGGAGCAGTCGATCGTCGGCGGAATCCGCATCCGGTGTCCCGGTGAGCACGGCCAGGGTCAGCAGCCCCTGTCCCTGGAGCCCGCGCAGCGCGGAACTCAGCTCCGGTGCCCGGTCTTCGGCGACGGACACCTCGATAACGCCCGCGAACGTGCCGGCGAGCTCCGCCAGCGAGCTGTTCTCCCAGTTGCCGCCGTGCGCGTCCACGACATCGGCGACGGCGGCCACGAGGCCAGGACGGTCTGCACCCGCGACGGTGAGGATCAGAGTTGTCATGCGGCCAGCGTAGCCCGACGCCGTCACTCGCCCCAGACGCCCGATTCCAGGAACCGATCCAGCCGCGCGCGGTGCGGGGCGAGGTCCCAGCCCTGGGCCGCGACCCACTCATCGGAGTAGTACGTGCCCGCGTAGCGGACGCCGCTGTCGCAGATCAGGGTGACGACGCTGCCGGTCTCGCCCGCGGCCCGCATCCGGGCGATGAGCTGGAACGCGCCGTACAGGTTCGTGCCGGTCGAGCCGCCGGCCCAGTGCAGGGTGCGCTCGCGCAGCATCCGGATCGCGGCGATCGACCCGGCATCCGGCACCCGGATCATCTCGTCGATCACGGTGGGCACGAACGAGGCCTCGACCTGCGGCCGGCCGATGCCCTCGATGCGGCTCGGGCGTCCGGCGGGCGGATCGACCGTGCCGGCCCAGCCGTCATAGAACGCCGAGCCCTCCGGGTCGACCACGGCGATGCGCGTCTCGTGGCGGCGGTACTTCACATACCGCCCGAACGTCGCGCTCGTGCCGCCGGTGCCGGCGCCGGTCACGATCCAGGTGGGGATCGGATGCCGCTCCTGCGCGAGCTGACTGAACACGCTCTCCGCGATGTTGTTGTTGCCCCGCCAGTCGGTCGCGCGCTCGGCGAACGTGAACTGGTCGAGGTAGTGGCCGGTGCAGTCGGACGCGAGGCGCTGCGCCTCGGGCGACATGTCCTCGGCGCGGTCGACGAAGTGGCAGGTGCCGCCGTAGAACTCGATGAGGTCGATCTTCTCCTGCACGGTCGAGCGCGGCACCACCGTGATGAACGGCAGCCCCAGCATGCGGGCGAAGTACGCCTCGGAGACGGCGGTCGATCCGCTCGACGACTCCACGAGCGTGGTGTCCTCCCGGATGCGGCCGTTGACCAGTCCGTAGAGGAGGAGCGAGCGCGCCAGACGGTGCTTGAGTGACCCGGTCGGGTGGACGGACTCATCCTTGAGGTACAGGTCGATGCCCCACTCGGGCGGCAGCGGGAAGAGGTGCAGGTGCGTGTCGGCACTGCGGTTCGCGTCGGCTTCCAGCAGGGCGATCGCGGTGCTGGTCCAGTCGCTCATACCCTCGAGACTATCGGCCGCCTCGTCGATCATCCGGGTGCGCTCACCCCTCGGCGGGATGTTCCGGCCCGAGTGTCGATGCCATCGGTTCGCCCGCCGCATCGCCCTTGAGTTCGACGAGGATGGTGTGCGTCGGCGTCGTCCCGGTGTTCTCGCCGGAGTGACGCTGCGCCGGTATCCAGACCGCCTGCCCGGAGGTGAGGGCCGTGTCGAACGTCCGCTCCCCGGCGCTGAGGCGACGAGAGAAATCGCTGAGGGTGATCATCACACTGTTCGGATGATCGTGCGGCGTCGTCTTGTCGCCGGGGACGTCGGTGTATTCGAGCACGCGGACGTGCTCGTTCTCCCAGAGGGTGCGGTAGTGGTCGGGGTTGGTCAAGGTGGGATCGTCGGTGATCATGCGGTGACGGTACACCCCTCGCGGCGGCGCCGTCAGACCCACTTCCGCGTCCGGGTGCCGGGGCGCCCGGAACCGCTCAGGGCGCCGTCGCGTGGCGCAGCCAGCGCTCGATGCCGGCGATGTGCGCGGTCGTCAGCGAGGTCGCCAGTGCGGGGTCGCGCTGTGCGACCGCGTCGGCGATCGCCCGGTGCTCCGACAGGGTGCGCTCGACGGCGCCGCTCTCGGTGAGGCCCCGCCAGGCGCGGGCACGCACGGTCTGGCTGCTCAGGTGCTCGATCAGGCTCGCGAGGTACGCATTGCCCGCCATCGCCACGATCGCGCGGTGGAATCGGATGTCGTGGTCGACGAGCTCCTCGATGCTCACGGAGGCATCCACGCCCTCGACCTCGCGCTGCAGCTCGGCGATCTGCTCGTCGGTGCCCAGCGTGGCGGCGAGGCCGGATGCCTGCGACTCCAGCATCCGGCGCACGGCGAAGATCTCGAGCATCGAGTCGTCGTCGTGCATGTCGACGACGAACGAGATCGCCTCCAGCAGCAGGTGGGGCTCGAGACTCGTCACATAGGTGCCGTCGCCGCGCCGCACGTCGAGCACGCGGATGACCTCGAGCGCCTTGACCGCCTCGCGCATCGAGCTGCGGGAGAGACCGAGCCGCTCGGAGAGCTCCTTCTCCGGAGGCAGGCGATCACCGGGGGTCAGCTCGCCCGACACGATCATCGCCTTGATCTTCGCGATCGCGTCGTCCGTCACAGCCATGGCGTCATCCTAGCGATTGCTCCGATGTCTGCGGCAGGATGAGGGGATGCGAGTTCTCGATGCACATCTGCACCTGTGGGATCCGGAGGCGCTGACCTACACGTGGCTCGAAGGCCCGATGGCGTACCGTTTCGCCGACCTGGAACTCGAGCACGCCCGCCTGGAGCGTGCCGAGACCGAGAAGTGCGTGTTCGTGCAGGCCGGGACGGTCGACGACGACTTCCTCGATGAGGTGCTCTGGGTCGCAGGGCTTGCGCCCGCGCTCGGAGTGGTCGGCATCGTCGCCGGCATCCGCCTCGACCGGGGGACCGACACGGTCGCGCACCTCGAAGGTCTCGCGGCCGAGCCGCTCGTCGTCGGCGTGCGGCACAACCTGCAGGGCGAGCCCGACGGACTGGCGGTGTCGGCGGCCTTCGTGACCGGTGCGCGCGAGGTCGCCGCGCGTGGTCTGACCTTCGACGCGTGCGTGCGCGCCGCGCAGCTGCCGGATGTCGCCCGCCTCGCCGGAGCCATCCCGGAGCTGCGACTCGTGCTCGATCATCTGGGGAAGCCCGCCGTGGGCACGGCCGCGGCTCCGCTGGCGCCGACCCCGGAATGGGCCCGCGACCTGACCGAGCTGGCGCGGCATCCGAACACCTTCTGCAAGCTCTCGGGGTTGCCCGGCGAGGCCGGCGGGGACTGGGACGCGGCGCAGTTGATCCCGTTCCTCGATGTGGCAGCCGATGCGTTCGGGATCGAGCGGCTGATGTGGGGGAGCGACTGGCCCGTCTCGGTCATCGGACCGGCCGAGGACGACGACCCGCACGCACCGGAGGACGGCTCGCCGACCTACCAGCCCACGGCCCGCACGCGCTGGGCCGACACGGTGATCGCCTGGGCGGATGCGCGGGGGCATGACCTCGACGCGATCTTCTGGACCACCGCCGAGCAGTTCTATCGCACGGATGCCCGGCCGCAGGCGCCGACCGCGGAGCCTCCGCGTCACGGCATCCGGGGCTGGTTCCGCGGCAGCCGCGGCTGACGTCGCGCGGAACTCACTCCGCGCGAAGCCGCAACCGCGCCATGCCGCCGTCGACCTCGATGGACGTGCCGGTCGTCGAACCGGCCCCGGGGCTCACGAGGTAGGCGACCGCGGCAGCGACCTCATCGGGGTCGACGAGCCGTCCGTGCGGCTGGCGGGCCTCGAGCGCGGCGCGCTCGGCCGCGGGGTCGACGGCCGAATCCAGCAGGCGCCCGACCCAGGGGGTGTCGGCCGTGCCGGGGTTGACCGCGTTCACCCGGATACCCTCGCGCAGGTGGTCGGCCGCCATCGCGCGGGTCAGCGCCGAGACGGCCCCCTTCGACGCGCTGTACAGCGCCCGCTGCGGGAGTCCGGTGGTGGAGGCGATGGATGCCGTGTTGCAGACCGCCGCCGCAGGCGACTTCCGCAGCCAGGGCAATGCCGCCGCCGTCACGCGGGCGATGCCGGTCACGTTGATCGAGAGCACGCGCGCCCACTCGTCGTCGTCGTTCGCCGCGACGTCGCCCTGCGCGCCGATCCCGGCGTTGTTCACGACGATGTCGATGCGCCCGAACCTCTCGGCCACGGCCGCGACGGCCGCGTCGACGCTTGCACGATCCGAGACGTCGGCGGTGAAGGCCGTGAACGCGGGGTCGGCCGCGGCGGTGTCGCGGTCGAGGATCGCGATGGTCGCCCCGTCGGCGCGCAGGCGCTGTGCGATCGCCGCACCGATCCCGGATGCTCCGCCGGTGACGATCGCCACCAGTCCGTCGAGTGCGCTCATCTCTGTGCCTCCCATGCCACGAACTCCTGCCGCTGCCGGCCGAGGCCGTCGATCTCGATCTCGACCACGTCGCCGGGTGTGAGGTAGGGGTACTTGCCCGAGAGGGCCACGCCCTGCGGGGTGCCGGTGAGGATCAGGTCGCCCGGCTCGAGCGTCACGTACTGCGACAGGTGGTGCACGATGTGCTCGACCGTGAAGATCATGTCGCTCGTGTTCGAGTCCTGCCGCGGCTCGCCGTTGACGAAGCTGCGCAGTCCGAGCGCGTGGTGGTCGACCTCGTCGGGAGTGACGAGCCACGGGCCGGTGGGGTTGAATCCCGGGGCGATCTTGCCCTTGGACCACTGCCCGCCCGACACCTCGATCTGGAACGCCCGCTCCGAGACGTCGTTCGCGGCGACGAAGCCGGCCACGTGGGCGAGCGACTCCTCGGGGGAGTCGAGGTAGGCCGCGCGAGCGCCGATCACGATGCCGAGCTCGACCTCCCAGTCGGTCTTCTCGCTGCCGCGGGGGATCGTCACCGCGTCGTCGGGTCCGACCACCGTGTTGGGCGTCTTCAGGAAGAGGATGGGGATGGTCGGCGGCTCCGAACCCGACTCGGCCGCGTGGGCGGCGTAGTTCATGCCGATGCAGATCACGGCGCTCGGACGGGCGATCGGTGCGCCGATGCGCATCGCCGCGGCATCCGCGAGTTCCGGAAGCTCCCCGGCATCGCGGGCCGCCGCGACCCTGGCGACGAAGTCGCTCTCGAGGAAGTCGCCGTTCACATCGGATGTCAGCGAGCGGAGGTCGAGGTAGTGGTCACCCTCCACGAGGACGGGGATCTCCGTGCCGGGGGTGCCGAGCCGCGCGAACTTCATGATTCTCCTGATCGGTGGGGAGGCCACGACGCTGCGGCCCATCTCGTTGACAGTATAGACATCGGATGTTTACACTCCAAGGTATCCGCACGGAAGAGATCCGCCGTGCACGGAGAGGACCCCCGTGACCCGTATCGTCGCCCTCGACACCACCGACATCCGCTTCCCGACGTCGTTGAGCCTGGATGGTTCGGACGCGATGAACCCCGACCCCGACTACTCCGCCGCCTACGTGATCGTGCGCACGGACGCCGAGGACGGCATCGAGGGCCACGCGTTCGTCTTCACGATCGGGCGGGGCAACGACGTGCAGGTCGCCGGGATCGACGCGCTCGCCGGGCACCTCGTCGGCCGCGAGCTCGAGCCCCTGCTCGACGACATGGGCGGCACCTTCCGGGCGATCATCGGCGACTCGCAGCTGCGGTGGCTCGGCCCCGAGAAGGGCGTCATGCACATGGCCATCGGCGCCGTCATCAACGCACTGTGGGACATCAAGGCCAAGCGCGCGGGGCTGCCCCTCTGGCAGCTGCTCGCCCGCATGACCCCGGAAGAACTCGTCGACCTCGTCGACTTCCGCTACCTCGCGAACGCCCTCACCCGCGAGGACGCCCTCGACATCCTGCGCGCCGCGGAACCGGGCCGCGCCGAGCGGGAGCAGCAGCTGCTCGCCACCGGGTACCCGGGGTACACCACGAGTCCCGGCTGGCTCGGATACTCCGACGAGAAGCTCGAACGGCTCGCCCGCGAGGCCATGGCCGACGGCTTCACGCAGATCAAGCTCAAGGTCGGCGCCGACCTGCAGGACGATATCCGTCGCTTCCGCAAGGCGCGTGAGGTGTGTGGACCGGACTTCCCCATCGCGATCGACGCGAACCAGCGCTGGGAGGTGTCGGAGGCGATCGAATGGGTGAACGCGCTCGCCGAGTTCCACCCCGCGTGGATCGAGGAGCCGACCAGCCCCGACGATGTGCTCGGGCACGCCGAGATCGCCCGCGGCGTGGCGCCGATCCGCGTCGCCACCGGCGAGCACGCCCAGAACCGCGTCATCTTCAAGCAGCTGCTGCAGGCGGATGCCATCTCCGTCATGCAGATCGATGCCGTGCGCGTCGGCGGCGTCAACGAGAACATCGCCAACCTGCTGCTCGCCGCCAAGTTCGGCGTTCCGGTGTGCCCGCACGCGGGTGGGGTGGGTCTGTGCGAAGCGGTGCAGCACCTGTCGATGTTCGACTTCGTCGCGGTCACCGGCACCCGTGAGGGCCGCATGATCGAGTTCGTCGACCACCTGCACGAGCACTTCGTCGTGCCGACCGACATCCGCGGTGGCTCCTACAGGGCGCCCACTGCTCCCGGGAACGGCATGGAGATGAAGGCCGACACCATCGCGGCGTACACCTGGCGGGGCGCGTACATCGGCGCCTGAGTCCGTGCGTCAGTCCGCGGCCCGGCGCGCGCGATATGCGGCGACGGCGTTGCGGTTCGCGCAGGTCGTCGAGCAGTAGCGCTTCGAGCGGTTGCGGGAGAGATCCAGGGCGATCGCCAGGCAGGTGTCATCCGCACACACGGAGAGGCGCGAGCCCTCCTCGGCGCGGATGACGTCGATCAGCGCCATCGCGGTCTCGATCAGCACGCGCTCCGCCAGCGGATGCTCGTCGGCCACGGCGTGGAGGTGCCAATCGACCCCGTCGTGGCGGAGCAGTCGCGGGGTGAGGCGGGACTCGGCGAGGGCGGCGTTGACGAGTTCGGCCATCTCGTCGCGCGGCGCCAGCAGCATGGATCGCAGACGCGGGCGCAGGCGGCGCAGGGAGGCGAGCTCGTCTTCATCGCGGTCGAGTCGTCCGGTGTAGGGGAACTCGCGGAGGAAGGCGCGCTCGTCTTCGAGGTCGACCAGCGTGTCCGGATCCTCGGCCGAGTTCACGAGCCACACGGCGGCGCGGAGACCCTCTTGGGTGTCATCGGTGAAGATCACGTTGACATCTTACAGCGTGCGCGAGTAGCGTCATCGATCATGGGCAGGGTGAGTGATGACAGCGTGGCGGTCGCGTCCGCACGCGGTGTGCGCCTGGGGCTGCCGCTCGCCATCGCGGCCGCGCTGTCGTTCGGCATGTCCGGCGCGTGGGCGCGCGGGCTCATCGACGCGGGGTGGACGCCGGGAGCCGCCGTCACCGCACGCATCTGGGTGGCGGCCCTCGTGCTGCTCATCCCCACGATCCTGTCGCTGCGCGGGCGGTGGGGTCTCCTTCGCCGCAACGCCGGCATGATCCTCGCCTACGGACTGCTCGCCGTCACCGCGACCCAGCTCTTCTACTTCCAGGCCGTCGCCGTCATGGATGTGGGGCTGGCGCTGCTCATCGAGTACACGGCACCGGTCGCGGTGCTGCTGTGGCTGTGGCTGCGACGGGGGGAGCGGCCGACGCGCCGCAGCATCATCGGGGCGGCCATCGCCATCGTCGGGCTGGTGCTCATGCTCGACATCCTCACGGGGGCCGATGTGAACGTGGCCGGCATCCTGTGGGCGCTCGGAGCCATGGTCGGGGCGGCGACCTACTTCGTGCTCTCGGCCAGAGTCGACACGGGGCTGCCGCCGCTCGCACTCGCCGGCAGCGGGCTGCTGATCGGTGCACTCGGTCTCACGGCGGCCGGGGCGATCGGCGTCCTGCCGATCGCGTGGACGACCGACGACATCGCCTACCGTTTCGGCAGTGTGCCCTGGTTCGTCCCCGTGCTGGCGATCGGTGTCGTGGCGACGGCCCTCGCGTACCTGCTCGGCATCGCCTCGACACGGATGCTGGGTTCGCGGCTCGCCTCCTTCGTCGCGCTCGCCGAGGTGGTCGCCGCGCTCCTGTTCGGCTGGCTGCTGCTCGGCCAGCTTCCCGATCTGCTGCAGGGGCTCGGCGGAGTGCTCGTTCTCGTGGGGGTCGTCGTGGTCAAGCTGGGGGAGCCCGTCGCTCCGGAGTTCGTGGAGCCGGTGCCCGCCCCCGGGAATGTATACGGGAAGCCCGTAGAAAAAGACTGAGAGGCCCCTCCCGCTCCTTTATGTATACACTGAGGGCATGCCCCCTGTTGTCGAGCGCTTCTCCGCGAGTGATCGCGCGTACACGGCCCTGCTCGACGACATCCAGTCGGGTGCTCTTCCGGCCGGCTTCGTTCTCGGGGAGGTCGAGCAGGCTGAGCGTCTCGGTGTGAGTCGCACTCCGATGCGGGAGGCGCTGCGCCGACTGGCCGGCGACGGTCTCGTCGTCCAGCAGTCGCCGCGCGTGACCGTGGTCGCCGACCTGGATGCCGACGACATCCGCTCGCTGTTCGAGATCCGCCGCGCGCTGGAGGAGAGCTCCGCCCGGCTCGCCGCCGTGCGGGGGGACGCCGGTCTGTTCGCCGAGCTCGCCGCGGAGTTCGCGCACGTCGACCTCACCGCTCCCGCAGGCCGTGACGCCTACTACGCGCTGATCGCCCGGTTCGACGGTGCCCTCGATGCGGCCGTCGCGAACGACTACATCGCCTCGGCCCTGCGCACCGTGCGCACGCACCTCGTGCGCGTGCGCCGGATGGCCCGCGACAAGCCCGCCCGACTCGCGGCATCCGCCGCCGAGCACCGCACGATCGCCGAGGCGCTCGCCGCCCGCGACGGCGACCTCGCCGCCCATGCCACCCACGTGCACCTGCACAACGCCCTCACCGGCATCCTCGACTCTCTCGACTCCAGCAACAGCGAAGGATAAGAAATGACCGTCACCCATCACGTCCGTGTGCACCGCAGCGACGAGAACCTCGCGCGCGAAGACCAGCTCGCCTGGAAGATCGCCGAGGTCGCCGCCGACCGGGTCGAGGTCGAGCAGGACGTCGTCGACATGATCATCAACCGCATCATCGACAACGCCTCGGTGGCCGCGGCATCCCTCACCCGCGCGCCGATCAACGCCGCCCGCGCGCAGGCGTTCAGCCACCCCGTCTCCACCGGCGGAGTCGGAGCGAACCTGTTCGGTGCGGCGCTCGACCACCGCACCAGCCCCGAGTGGGCGGCCTGGGCGAACGGCGTGGCCGTGCGCGAACTCGACTACCACGACACGTTCCTCGCGGCGGAGTACTCGCACCCCGGCGATAACATCCCGCCGATCCTCGCGGTCGCCCAGCACACCGGCAAGGACGGTCGGGCGCTCGTGCGCGGCATCGCGACCGGCTACGAGATCCAGATGGACCTCGTGCGCGCGATCTGCCTGCACAAGCACAAGATCGACCACGTCGCCCACCTCGGCCCGTCGGCGGCCGCCGGCATCGGCACCCTGCTCGGGCTCGACGTCGAGACGATCTACCAGGCTGTGGGCCAGGGTCTGCACACGACGACCGCCACTCGGCAGAGCCGCAAGGGCGAGATCTCCACCTGGAAGGCGCACGCCCCGGCCTTCGCGGGCAAGATGGCCGTCGAGGCGGTCGACCGGGCCATGCGCGGGCAGACCAGCCCCGCGCCGATCTACGAGGGCGAAGACGGTGTGATCGCGTGGATGCTCGACGGCAAGGACGCGTCCTACGACGTGCCGCTGCCCGCCGCGGGCGAGCCCAAGCGCGCGATCCTCGACTCGTACACGAAGGAGCACTCGGCCGAGTATCAGGCGCAGGCGCTCATCGACCTCGCCCGCAAGCTCGGGATCGAGAACCCGGCGCTGCGTGACCCCGAGAACATCGACTCGATCGTCATCCACACCAGCCACCACACGCACAACGTGATCGGCTCCGGCGCGAACGACCCGCAGAAGTACGACCCGACCGCATCGCGCGAGACCCTCGACCACTCGGTGCCCTACATCTTCGCGGTCGCGCTGCAGGACGGCGGCTGGCACCACGTCGACTCCTACGCCCCCGAGCGTGCGGGCCGCGCCGACACGGTCGCGCTGTGGCACAAGATCACCACGGCGGAGGACGACGAGTGGACCCGCCGCTACCACTCCGAGGACCCGGCCGAGAAGGCCTTCGGCGGTCGCGTCGAGATCCGCCTGACCGACGGCTCGACCGTGGTCGACGAGATCGCCGTGGCCGACGCGCATCCGCTGGGCGCCCGTCCGTTCGCGCGCGAGAACTACATCGCCAAGTTCCGTCTGCTCGCCGAGCCCGTGTTGGAGCCGGCTGAGATCGAGCGGTTCCTCTCCCTCGTGCAGCGCCTGCCCGAGCTCACGGCCGCCGAGGTCGGCGAGCTGTCGATCGTCGCGAAGCCCGGCCTGCTCGAGGCAGCGCCGGCGCCTGCGGGACTCTTCTGATGCTGTACTCAACCGTCACGCCCGCCGAGAAGCGGCGGCTGTTCCGGGAGCGGCTGGCGAGCGGCGAACTGCTGCGCTTCCCGGGAGCCTTCAACCCGCTGAGTGCCCGGCTGATCGAGCAGAAGGGCTTCGACGGGGTCTACATCTCCGGCGCCGTGCTCTCCGCCGACCTGGGGCTGCCCGACATCGGCCTCACGACGCTGACCGAGGTGGCCGGCCGTGCGAAGCAGATCGCCCGCATGACCGACCTGCCCGCGATCGTCGACGCCGACACCGGCTTCGGCGAGCCGATGAACGTCGCCCGCACGATCCAGGAGCTCGAAGACGCGGGCCTCGCCGGCACGCACATCGAGGACCAGATCAATCCGAAGCGCTGCGGCCACCTCGACGGCAAGGCCGTCGTCGACGAGAACACCGCGATCAAGCGCATCCGGGCTGCCGCCGACGCCCGCCGCGACGAGAACTTCCTCATCATGGCGCGCACCGACATCCGCGCGATCGAGGGGCTGGATGCCGCGATCGATCGGGCCAAGGCGCTGGTGGATGCCGGTGCCGACGCGATCTTCCCCGAGGCGATGCGCACGCTCGCCGAGTTCGAGGCGATGGCCGAGGCGCTCGACGTGCCGATCCTCGCGAACATGACCGAGTTCGGCAAGAGCGAGCTGTTCTCCACGGACCAGCTGCGTGATGCCGGCGTCAACCTGGTCATCTGGCCGGTGTCGCTGCTGCGCATCTCGATGGGGGCCGCAGGCCGTGCTCTCGATACGCTGAACGACGAGGGGCACCTGACCTCGAAGCTCGGCGAGATGCAGCACCGCGCCGATCTCTACGATCTGATCGACTACGAGTCGTACAACCATTTCGACTCCGGCGTCTTCAACTTCACCATCACGAAGGAGTGACCATGACCGAGCCGGACATCAAGAAGGGCCTCGCGGGGGTCGTCGTCGACACGACCGCGATCTCGAAGGTCAACCCCGAGACGAACAGCCTGCTGTACCGCGGATATCCCGTGCAGGAGCTGGCCGACACGCAGCCGTTCGAGGCCGTCGCCTACCTCCTGTGGAACGGCGAGCTGCCGACGCCCGAAGAGCTCGCCGCGTTCCGTCTCGAAGAGCGGAAGCACCGCGCGCTCGCCGACAACGTCAAGGCCGCGATCGACCTCGTGCCGCTCGACGCCCACCCGATGGACGAGGTCCGCACCGCGGTCAGCCTGATCGGCGCCTCCGACCCCGGTGCGGGCGGTTCGGTGCTCGACGCCGGTGGCAGCCCGGAGCAGAACCTCGAGCGCAGCATCCGCCTGTTCGCGGCACTGCCGGCGATCGTCGCCTACGGTCAGCGTCGCCGTCGCGGGCAGGAGATCATCGCCCCGCGTGACGACCTCGACTACTCCGCGAACTTCCTCTGGATGACGTTCGGCGAGGAGGCGGACGGCGTCGTGGTCGACGCGTTCAACCGCTCGATGATCCTGTACGCCGAGCACTCCTTCAACGCCTCGACGTTCACCGCGCGCGTCATCACCTCGACCCTGAGCGACATCTACTCGGCGGTGGTCGGCGCGATCGGCGCCCTCAAGGGACCGCTGCACGGTGGGGCCAACGAGGCCGTGCTGCACATCTTCGACGACATCGGCACGGCCGAGAACGTCGTGCCGTGGCTCGACAAGGCCCTCGCCGAGAAGCGCAAGATCATGGGCTTCGGACACCGCGTGTACAAGAAGGGCGACTCCCGGGTGCCGACCATGAAGGCGGCGCTCGACACTCTGGTGGAGCACTACGACCGCCCCGATGTGGCCGCCCTCTACGATGCTCTCGAGTCGGAGTTCGTCGCGCGCAAGGGCATCTACCCGAACCTCGACTACCCTTCGGGTCCGGCGTACAACCTGATCGGCTTCGACACCCTGACCTTCACGCCGCTGTTCGTGGCGGCGCGGGTCACCGGCTGGACCGCCCATGTGATCGAGCAGGCCGGATCGAACGCGCTGATCCGTCCGCTGTCGTACTACGACGGCCCCGACGAGCGACACGTCGAGAGCTGAACCCGATCGACCGAAGGCCCCGATGTGTGACCGCATCGGGGCCTTTCGCCGTGCCTAGCGCGGGGGGATCCCTGCGGTCAAGGCCGTGCAGCGAATTCTCGCCCGGAGTAAGACAGATGCCGGGGCGATTTCGCCCGCGTACGAAGGAGGCTCCATGTCCGCATCCGACGTGACCGTCAAAGAGGTCCGGTCGCTCGTCCCCGCACGGATGGACCGGCTGCCGTGGTCTCGGTTCCATTGGATGATCGTCGTCGGACTCGGATTCTCCTGGATCCTCGACGGCCTCGAGGTGCAGATCGTCGCCGCGAACGGATACGCCGCGACTCTGGGCATGGGCCCCGCTGAAGTCGGCCTCGCGGGAACCTGCTACCTGTTGGGCCAGGTGTTCGGTGCGCTGGTGTTCGGGCGTCTCGCCGACCGACTCGGCCGCAAGAACCTCTTCCTCGTGTCGCTCGCGGTGTATCTGATCGGCTCCGCCATCGCCGGGCTGTCCTTCGCGCCCTGGTTCTTCTACATCTGGCGGTTCGTCGCGGGCGCGGGCATCGGCGGCGAGTACGCCGCCATCAACTCGGCGATCGACGAGATCATCCCCGCGAAGTACCGCGGCCGCGTCGACATCGCGATCAACGGCACCTACTGGGGTGGCGCAGCACTCGGTGCGGTGGCGAACATGTTCTTCCTCAACACCGACATCCTCCCCGCCGACCTCGGCTGGCGGCTCAGCTTCTTCGTCGGCCCGGTGCTCGGCATCCTCATCATCTGGCTGCGGCGGCACATCCCGGAGAGCCCGCGCTGGCAGATGACCCACGGGCGCGAGGAAGAGGCGGAGCGCAACGTCGACGAGATCGAGGAGCGCATCCGCAAGGAGGGCAAGACGATCGACCCGGTCGACGAGAGCAAGGCGATCACGGTCAAGGAGTACGGCAGCGTCCCGCTCCTCGTGATCGCGAAGGTGCTGTTCAAGAAGTACCCGCGGCGCACCCTGGTCGGCATCACGATGATGGTGACCCAATCGTTCCTCTACAACGCGATCTTCTTCACCTACGCGCTCGTGCTCGAGAACTTCTACGACACCCCGCCGGCGTCCGCGTCGCAGTACTTCATCGTGTTCGCGGTCGGCAACCTCGCCGGCGCACTCATTCTCGGGCACTTCTTCGACACGTGGGGTCGGCGGCGGATGCTGTTCTCGACCTACGTGCTCGCGGGCCTGATCCTCCTCGTCAGCGCGTTCCTCTTCAACGCAGGGGTGCTGAACGCGGCCACGCACACGGCGTTCTGGTGCGCGTCGTTCTTCTTCGCCTCGGCGGGGGCGTCGGCGGCGTACCTGACGGTGAGCGAGATCTTCCCGCTCGAACTGCGCAGCCAGGTGATCTCCTACGTCTTCTCGATCGGCCAGCTCGTCGGGGCCATCGCGCCGGTGCTCTACGGGTCGCTGATCGGTGCGAGTGCCGAGACGGGTGACCGCGGTCCGCTGTTCTGGGGGTACGTGCTCGGCGCGGCGATCATGATGTTCGGCGGCGTCGTCTGCGGCATCTTCGGGGTGAGCGCTGCGGGCAAGTCGCTGGAGGACATCGCGGATCCGCTCTCGCTCGTCGAGCCTGCGAAGAAGGGGGTCTCACCGGGGAGATGACCGGACTGCGTGCTCAGAGCGTCCGAAGCCAGCGGCGGATGCGGCCGCGGGCGTTCCGGTACGGCGATGCGGTGTTGAGCGAGATCATGCGACCCATGGTCCAGGTGCGGTACCACGGGGTGCCGTATAGCTCTTCCTCCGAGCGACTCAGAACGAGGGCTTCGATCCGCTGCTCAGCCTGGTCGAGTCGTGCCCGCAGCGCCGCCCAGGGCTCGCCCTCGTGGTCGCGGTAGAAGCGCTGAGCCAAGGCGCCGAGGTCACTCCAGCCGAAGTCGGCGGCCGGTAGCTCGTCGGGGAGCCCGGCGGCGCGACGGTCATGCCAGGTGAGGACCTGCTCGTTCCAGTCGATCAGGTACGCGAGAAGGTCGGCCGGGCTCATCATCGTGCCCTTGACGTGACCGGGCAGCGCGAGATCGCGGGCGGAGTCCGGCGGCACCCGATCGAGGTCGGCGCGCAGGCGGGCATACTCCGTCCGGATCGCGGTGAGCAGCTCGTCCTTCGACGCGGGTACCGCCATCAGTGGTCCCTGATGTCGCGCGCGAACAACGGTCGAGGCCGAGCGCCCAGTGCCAGCACGGCGAGCACGGTCTGGACGAGGCTGGTCGCGAAGAAGATGCCGTGCAGCGGCGACCACTCGAGGAGCACCGCGATCTCCACGAAGATCCAGATCATCATGGTGAGGCCGGCGGCGGCGTGCAGCCCCCACGCGAGAGCGAATCGTCCGAACTGCGCGACGAGAGCCAGTGCCTGCATTCCGCCGACGACGATACCCAGGATGATCCCCGGCCAGACGTAGGAGTGGAAGACGCTGCCCTCGAGCCACTCCGGCGGCAGCCCCATTCCTCCGCCGACCGTCAGCCCGACCATTCCGATCAGTGCGGACACGAGGTTGATCGCCGCGACTGCGGCGAGAGCGACGCGGAGGGCGCGGGGGGTCGATCGCATGCGCTCACCGTACCGGCAGGCCTCGCCGTGTGCGGGAGGAGCGGGCGTGGAAAACGGTCGGAACCGGCGCCGCGCAGGTCGCGGCGCCGGTTTCGATCAGGCGAGTGCGGCGACGAGCGCCAGAGCCGCGGATGCCGAGGACTGCGGGTTCTGGCCGGTGATGAGGAGCCCGTCGACCACGGTGTGATCGCTCCACGGCGAGGCGATGTCGACCTCGGCGCCGCGGGCGCGCAGCTCGCTCTCGAGCAGGAAGGGCGCACGGTCGGCGAGGCCACCGAGGCGCTCCTCCTCGTCGGTGAACCCGGTGATGCGGCGTCCGGCGACGACCGATTCCCCTGCCGCGGTACGCGCCGGGAGCAGAGCCGCGAGACCGTGGCAGACGGCTGCGAGCGGGCGTCCGGCGGCGAGCGTCGCGGTGATCAGCGCGGCGGAGTCCTCGTCGATCGCGAGGTCCTGCATCGGACCGTGGCCGCCGGGGTAGTAGACGGCGTCGTAGGCGGAGGGATCGATGTCGGCCAGCACCAGAGGGGTGGCGAGCCCGTCGATCGCGGCGATCGACTCGGCGTCGCCTTCGGTGAGGCTCCCGGCGTCGGCGACCGGAGCGACGCCACCGGGGGTTGCGAACGAGACGGAGTGGCCCGCATCGCGAAGTGCGCGGTAGGGGGTGAGCAGTTCCTCGGCCCAGTAGCCGGTCGGGTGCTCGGTGCCGTCCGTGAGGGTCCAGGTGCGGGCGCCGGTGACGACGAAGAGAACTGAGGACATGCGTGCTCCAGAGGGTCGGACGGCGGATGCCGTGGGATGCGGATACGGGGGACAACCGCCCCTCATCGTCACCGATTCCGATACATTCTCGATATGACCGATCGGAATGACGATGGCTTGCGCGATCTCGCGCTCTGGCGGACGTTCCTCGCCGCACACCGGTCCGGGTCGGTTTCTGCGGCAGCCCGGACGCTGGGGCTCGCGCAGTCATCCGTCACGACTCAGTTGCAGGCGCTGGAGCGCAGCGTGGGTGCACCGCTGTTCGTCCGGCACGCCAGGGGCATCCGTTCCACGCCGCGAGCGGATGACCTGGCCGCGCGCCTCTCGGGCCCCCTCGACGCGCTCGCGCTGGCGCTCGGGAACCCGCCACCCGCAGAGGCGCCGCCGGTGCGCATCGGCGGGGCGGCGGAGTTCATCGAACGCGTGGGGATGCGGGCGCTGGCATCGATGGTCGCCGACGGTCGGCGGATCGCGGTGACGACGGGGCTGGCGGACGAGCTGCTCGAGCACCTGCGCACCGGCAGCCTCGACCTCATGGTCTCCGCCGTCCGCCCGAAGGGGCGCGCACTTCCGGCTGCCGCTCTCGTCGATGAGGAGTTCGTCCTCGTCGCCGCGCCGTCCCTCGGGCTCGCGCCCCGGGCCGCGATCGCGCCGAGCGACCTCGAGTCCGTCCCGCTTCTCGCCTACGCGCACGATGTACCGATCCTGCGGCGGTACTGGCGGCACGTGTTCGGCGTGCGGCTCGACCGAGAACCGGCGCTGATCGTTCCCGACCTGCGGGCGCTCGCCGCGGCAGCCGTCGCTGGCGCGGGGGCGACCGTGCTGCCGACCTACCTGATCAGCGAGGAGCTCGCCGACGGGCGGCTGGTCGTGCTGCGAGAGACCGACGATCCGCCGATCAACACGCTCTATGTGGTGCGCCGACCCGGTCCCCTCACCGATGCCGCCGCCGAGATCGATCGGGCGCTTCGAGCCGCCGTCGCCTGATTGCCGGGCGCCAGGGAGGGCTTCAGCGGGTGAGCCAGCTCCGCAGCGATCGGGTGACGAACGGGAGCACCCAGTACGCCATGATCGGCGTGAGTACGAGAGTGGTGACGAGCACGCGCAGCCAGATCGGCAGCTCGTTCCATCCGGGAACGGGGCTCATCGCGTAGGTGAACGCGAGGTTCACCGGGAAGAACCCGAGCCAGATCGAGGTCGCCTGCTTCCATCGCGGCGGAGCGGGGGCGACGGTGACCGTCTCGGTGGTGCCGTCGGCTGTGGGGAGCGTGATGGTCCCGGTGGTCGGCTCGTCGAACCAGCCTTCGATCCCGGTGCGCCGCTTGGAGCGCTCGCTGCGCACGAAGCCCTCGCCCATCGAGAGCCACCAGGCCCGCTCGGCCGACTGCTCCCACGCGGTGAGCGAGTCCTCGCTCGCGAAGCGGTACAGCATGTGCCACACCTGCGAATCCTCGCCGGCACGCACCCAGCCCGATCCGAGGAAGCCCGGATACTTCGTCGCGAGGTTCACGCCCGTCTGCACCCAGGCGGTCGCCTCGACGATGCGCTCGGGGTCGACTTCACGGCGGATGGACACGGTGAGGGGTTCGGACATGGTGCGGTCCTCGGGGGAACGGGCGGCCGGGGTCGGGACGCCGAAGCGGATGCGCCAGGGGTGGCAGCGCATCGTCGATTCTAATTCGGATGCGGAGGGCTGCAGGCCGCTTCCGGCCCGGACGGAGAGGACCCCCGCCGACCCGATTCGGCGGGGGTCTCGCGGCGTGGGCGCCGCGACGGGAGCGAGAGTGCTCACCGTGTGCGCGGTAGACGTGACACCCGATCCGGTCTGAGTCTCTGTCCGCGCACTTGCAGTTGTACCCGGGCGAGATGACGCGGCGGTGAACGGGGCGCGAACAACCACGATCCGGGGCATTCTCGGATCGGCGGAAAATACAAGGGTGTCCTAGTAAATATCCGGCCCTCCGAGTAAACTCCCCAATGTGCCAACGACGGCACGAAGGGACGTCACACAATGACTCGTACTATCCCGCACTTCGTGGGCGGATCGCATCTCACCCCCGACTCCGGTCGCTTCGCCGATGTGTTCGATCCGAGCACCGGGGCCGTGCAGGCCCGCGTGCCGCTCGCCTCGGCCGATGAGGTGCGCCGCGTGATCGCGAACGCCGAAGAGGCGCAGGTCGCCTGGGCCGCGACCAACCCCCAGAAGAGGGCCCGCGTGCTGCTGCGCTTCCTCGAGCTGGTGCAGCGCGAGATGACCTCGCTGGCCGAACTGCTGGCGAGCGAGCACGGCAAGACCGTCGACGACGCGAAGGGCGACATCCAGCGCGGACTCGAGGTCATCGAGTTCTCTGCCGGAGCCCCGCATCTGCTGAAGGGCGAGTACTCGACGGGTGCAGGTACCGGCATCGACGTCTACTCGATGCGGCAGCCGCTCGGGGTGGTCGCCGCGATCACGCCCTTCAACTTCCCCGCGATGATCCCGCTGTGGAAGGCCGGCCCCGCGCTCGCCGCGGGCAACGCGGTCGTGCTCAAGCCCAGTGAGCGCGACCCCTCCGTGCCGGTGCGCATCGCCGAGCTGTTCCTCGAGGCCGGGCTGCCGGCAGGAGTGCTCAACGTCGTGCACGGCGACAAGGAGGCCGTCGACACACTGCTCACCGACGACCGCATCCGCGCCGTCGGGTTCGTCGGCTCCACGCCCATCGCCGAGTACATCTATGCGACCGCGACGGCGCACGGCAAGCGGGCTCAGTGCTTCGGCGGCGCGAAGAACCACATGATCGTGATGCCGGATGCCGACCTCGACCAGGCCGTCGACGCGCTGATCGGTTCCGGCTACGGCTCAGCGGGCGAGCGGTGCATGGCGATCTCGGTCGCGGTCCCGGTCGGGCAGGAGACGGCTGACGCGCTCGCCGCCAAGCTCACCGAGCGCGTGGCGCAACTGCGTATCGGACCCTCGCTCGCGACCGATGTCGACTACGGACCTCTGGTCACGCGGGCGGCCGTCGAGCGGGTCGAGGGCTACATCCAGCAGGGCATCGACGAGGGAGCGACGCTGCTCGCCGACGGCCGCGGGTTCGTCGTCGAAGGGCACGAGGAGGGCTTCTACCTCGGACCGACCCTGTTCGACCACGTCACCACCGACATGGCGATCTACCGCGAGGAGATCTTCGGACCGGTGCTGGTGATCGCCCGTGCCGCCGACTACGAAGAGGCGCTGCGGATGGCGTCCGAGCACGAGTACGGCAACGGCGTCGCGATCTTCACCCGTGACGGCGATGCCGCCCGCGACTTCGCGGCACGCGTCGAGGTCGGGATGGTCGGCGTGAACGTCCCGATCCCCGTCCCGATCGCCTACTACACGTTCGGCGGCTGGAAGCGCAGTGGCTTCGGCGACCTCAACCAGCACGGCACCGACGCCTTCCGCTTCTACACGAAGACCAAGACGGTGACGAGTCGTTGGCCCGCGGCGGGCATCCGCGACGGAGCCAGCTTCGTCATCCCCACCATGCACTGACCCCCACGTTCCGGCACGAGATCCCACAAGGACAAGCGATGACCATGACCACCGTCACTACCACCGCCGAGGAGCGCGAGGCGATCCTCAGCGCCGTCCGCGAGTTCGCCGAGGCCGAGCTCGCCCCCTTCGCCGCCGAGCGCGACGAGAAGCACCTCTTCCCGCGCGAGTCGCTGAATCGCGGCGGAGAGCTGGGGCTCGGCGGCATCTATGTGCGCGAGGACTTCGGCGGTGCCGGCCTCAGTCGCAGCGACACCGTCGCGATCTTCGAGGAACTCGCCAAGGGCGACCCGGCGGTCGCCGCCTACATCTCGATCCACAACATGGTCGTGTGGATGATCGACACCTACGGCGACGACACGCAGCGCGAGACCTGGCTGCCGCCGCTCACCGCGATGCAGGAGTTCGGCGGCTACTGCCTCACCGAGCCGGGCGTCGGTTCCGATGCCGCCAACGTCGCGACCAGTGCGGTCCGCGAGGGCGACGACTACGTGCTCACCGGGATGAAGCAGTTCATCTCCGGTGCCGGCGAGGCCGCCGTGTACGTCGTGATGGCCCGCACGGGGGAGCCCGGCGCCCGCGGCATCAGCGCATTCCTGGTTCCCGGCGACGCCGAGGGGCTGAGCTTCGGCCCGCTCGAGAAGAAGATGGGCTGGCATGCGCAGCCGACCCGCCAGGTGATCTTCGACGGCGTCCGTGTCCCGGCATCCGCGATGCTCGGCGACGAGGGGCGGGGGTTCGCGATCGCGATGTCGGCGCTCAACGGCGGACGCCTCAACATCGCCGCCTGCTCGCTCGGCGGCGCGGAGTGGGCACTCGACAAGGCGGTGCGGTACGTGCACGAGCGGGTCGCGTTCGGCGAGCCGCTCGCCGAGAAGCAGGCGATCCTGTTCGCGATCGCCGACATGCGCACCGAACTGCACGCGGCCCGGCTGATGGTGCGCGACGGTGCCCAGGCCGTCGACGAGCAGGCGCCCGACGCGACCATGCGCTGCGCGATGGCCAAGCGCTTCGCCACCGACGCCGGCTTCGACGTCGCCAACCGGGCGCTGCAGCTGCACGGCGGCTACGGGTATCTGCAGGACTACGGGATCGAGCGGGTCGTCCGCGACCTGCGGGTGCACCAGATCCTGGAGGGGACGAACGAGATCATGCGACTGATCGTCGGACGCGAGATGCTGCGACCCGCGGGTTCGAGCTCGATGCGGAGCGCATCATGACCGTGTCGTCCTCGAAAGCGGTCGTCGCTTTTCTCGGCCTCGGACACATGGGCCTGCCGATGGCGAAGAACCTCGTCGCCGCCGGCCACGAGGTGCACGGCTTCGATCTCGTGCCCGCGGCCATCGAGGCCGCGCAGGCTGCCGGCATCCCCGTGGCAGCGAGTGGGGCGGATGCCGTGGCGCATGCGGATGTCGTCATCACGATGTTCCCCGCGGGGAAGCACGTGATCGAGGCGTATCGCACGGAGCTGCTCGCGGCCGCGCGACCGGACACCCTCTTCATCGAGTCGTCCACCATCGCGGTCGACGAGGCCCGCGCGGCCCACGCACTGGCGCTCGCCGCGGGACACCGCAACGTCGACGCCCCGGTCTCGGGCGGAGTCGTGGGGGCCGAGAACGGCACCCTCGCGTTCATGGTGGGTGGATCCGACGACGACTTCGCCGCGGCGCTCCCGCTGCTGGAGGTCATGGGCGCGCGCATCGTGCACTGCGGTGGCCCCGGGCTCGGCCAGGCGGCGAAGGTCTGCAACAACATGGTGCTCGCGGTCTCGCAGATCGCCGTCGCCGAGGCCTTCGTGCTGGGGGAGCGGCTCGGGCTCGAGCACCAGGCGCTGTTCGACGTCGTCTCGCAGGCATCCGGACAGTGCTGGTCGATCACCACGAACTGTCCCGTGCCCGGTCCCGTGCCCACGAGCCCGGCCAACCGCGACTATCAGCCCGGCTTCGCGGGGGCGCTGATGGCGAAGGACCTCGGCCTCGCGCTGCAGGCCATCGAGCAGACCTCGACGGATGCCCGCATGGGCCGGCTCGCGCAGGAACTGTACGCCGCCTTCGCCGCCGGCGACGGTGCGTCCCGTGACTTCTCCGGCATCATCACCGACATCCGCGACGGCGTCGTGTGAGCCCCGTGCCAGCGCGGCCGTGAGGGGTCACAAAACGCCGCGCCCCCCGTGCGGTATGCGGCGTGTCCTGACCTCTCAGTGCGGCGGGTGCGGGTGCGGGGCGGCTCGAGAGGCGAAGGACGATACTGGACAGCGACACGACACGACACGACACGACACGACCCGACACGAAGGCAGGCGATATGACCGAGTACGAGACGATCCTGGTCGAGCAGCGCGGACGGGTCGGGTGGATCACCCTGAACCGTCCCGAGGCGCTGAACGCGTTGAACAGCCGGCTTGCCGAGGAGGTCACCGCCGCGGCCGTCGCCTTCGATGCCGACGAGGGCGTGGGAGCCATCGTCGTGACCGGATCCGAGAAGGCCTTCGCCGCCGGTGCTGACATCAAGGAGATGGAGGGCATGTCCGCCGCGGACATGCTCGAGACCGACCACTTCGGCGTCTGGCACGAGTTCGCCGCCTTGCGCACTCCGGTGATCGCGGCCGTCTCCGGTTTCGCCCTCGGCGGCGGGTGCGAGTTGGCGATGATGTGCGACATCATCCTGGCCGCCGACAACGCGAAGTTCGGTCAGCCCGAGATCAACCTCGGCGTCATCCCCGGAATGGGCGGCACGCAGCGCCTGATCCGCGCGGTCGGCTATTACAAGGCGGCGGAACTCGTGCTGTCCGGGCGCTTCATGGGAGCGGAGGAGGCGGAACGCGCCGGGCTCGTGTCCCGGGTCGTGCCGGCATCCGATCTCCTCGCCGAGGCGACGAAGCTGTCCGACACGATCGCCTCGAAGTCGCTCCCGTCGGTGTACGCCGCGAAGGCCGCACTCGACGCCGCGATGGAGACGACTCTGGCCGAAGGTCTCGCCCACGAGAAGCAGGCTTTCGCCGCGCTGTTCGACACCGCAGACCAGAAGGAGGGCATGTCGGCCTTCCGGGAGAAGCGGTCGCCCGACTTCCGGAACCGCTAGCCGCGGAGCGCGTCGACGATCTTCGCGATGCGGCGCTCGCGGGTCGCGTCCTGCTTCGCGTCGGAGACCGAGCGGGCGTGCTCCTTGCGGACGGAGTACGACAGCGCGTCGAAGGCGGCGCGCACCGCGGGGTCGGCGTCGAGGGCGGTGGCGAGTTCGGCAGGCACGTCGACGGTGCGCTCGGCGGAATCCACGCGGATCACGGCATCGATCTCTTGGCCGATCTCGAGTCCGAGGTCGGCGCGCACGGCCTTGCTGAAGCCGATCATGTTCTCGCTGCCCATCCGGGCCACACGAAGACGCGCCGTGCGTCCGCCGATCGTCACGGCGACCGGGAACGCCTTGCCGGCGCTGAGCGACGCGACCTGCTCATCGCTGAGCAGGATCGCCGCAGCCGGGCCACGGCCGGTGAGGACGGTGTGCAAGCGCAGTTCGCTCATGCCGAAAGCGTACGCCCGGGGCCCTCGAACTCGGCGGCCAGGATCGCGTTGCGCTCCAGGATCAGCCGACGCATGTACGTGCGCAGGAACATCGCGTCGACCAGGCGGCCGAGCGGGCCCAGCGGCGAATGGAAAGTCACGGTGTCGTGCATCAGCGTGCCGGCCGGATGCTCCTCGAAGCGGTGGTGGTGCAGGAAGTCGCGGAACGGGCCGGCGGTCTGGCGGTCTGAGAAACCGCACGGGGGATCGACGTCGAACACGATCGACCGCAAGCGGAAGGGGATGCCGAAGTGACGCGCCCGCCACGTGGCCGTCGATCCCTCGGTGAAGGCCCCGCCCGACGGGGCCTCGATCATCGTCTCGCCGTACCGGGCCATGCTCTTCACGTGGAGTTCCGGGTCGAGCGAAGCGGCGAACACTTCGGCAGGAGCGGCCGGGATGACCGTCTCGAGCGTGAACCGTGCCATGTCAGAGGGCGTCGGGCTGCGGACGCGGATCGGCGAAGTCTCCGGCGTCTTTGCGCAGCCGCGCGACGATCGCGACGAGCTCGGCAGCGTCGTCGCGGCTCATTCCGGGGTCGGCGAAGACCTCGGAGTTCAGCGCCCGGGTGGCGCGTTCGACCAGCTCTCGACCGGCGTCCGTGAGGGCGAGGAGCGCCGCACGCCCGTCGTGCGGATGCGGCTCCCTGGCGATGAGCCCGTCGCGGACCAGGCGTTCGGCCGTACTGGTCACCGTGGTCGGGTGCACCTGGAGGCGGGCGACCACGCTCGAGAGGGGGAGGCGGCCGGCGCGGCTGAACGCCAGCAGGCGCAGCACCTCGAACCGGGCGAAGCTGAGGGCGAACGGCTTGAGCGCCGCATCGACCCGGGCGAGCAGCAGCTGCTGGGCCCGCATGACCGAGGTGACGACGGCCATGCCGTCGGCGGCATCCGTCCATCCGTGAGCGAGCCACTGCCGCTTGGCTTCGGCGAGCGGGTCCACGGGAAGAGGGCGGGGTCGGGTCACGTCTCTACGGTACCGGCGGGGGAGGACGGGGGGACCGCGGCGCGCACGGCCGCCGCAGTGTGGAGTATGTATACATTGTCGGCGGAAACTGCGGCTCCGAACCGTGATTACCTCCGTTTTTGGCTACATAGAGCCCGATGCGGATAGACTCGGGCTGTCGTGAGGAGCATTCGATGAAGATCTTCGTCCTGGTCAAAGAGGTGCCGGACACCTATGGCGATCGCAAGCTGAATCTCGAGACCGGACTCGCCGATCGTGCGGCCGGCGATGTCGTCCTCGACGAGATCACCGAGCGGGCGCTCGAGGTCGCGCTCAGCTACGCCGACAAGAACGAGGGCACGGAGGTCGTCGCCTTGTCGATGGCTCCCGCCGGCTCGACCGCCTCGGTGCGCCGGGCGCTCGCGATCGGCGCCGCATCGGCCGTGCACATCGCCGACGAACAGCTCGCCGGCGCCGATCTCGGCCTCACCGCCGAAGTGCTGGCCGCGGCCATCCGCCGCGGTGCGCCGGATCTCGTCATCACCGGCAACCTGTCGACAGACGGCTCCGGCGGCGTCATCCCGGCGATGCTCGCCGAGCACCTCGGATTCGCCCAGGCCACCGCGCTCAGCTCCGTGGAGATCACCGACTCCGAGGTCTCCGGCACCCGCGCCGCCGACGCCGGCGGGCAGCCGGTCTCGGCCCCGCTGCCCGCGGTGATCTCGATCACCGAGGCGCTCCCCGATGCGCGCTTCCCCAACTTCAAGGGCATCATGGCGGCGAAGAAGAAGCCCCTCGAGGTGCTCTCACTCGCCGACCTCGACGTCTCGGCAGATCCGTCCGCCGCTCCGCGGACGATCATGACCGCCGTGTCGGAGAAGCCCCCGCGGGCCGCCGGCGTGAAGATCACCGATGAAGGCGACGCGGCCGACAAGCTCGTCGAGTACCTCGTGCAGAACAGGCTGGTGTGAGATGACCTCGTCCGAGAACCCGATCCTCGTCCTCATCGACGTCGACCCGTCCGGCTATGTCGCGAGCAGCACGGCGGCACTCATCGGCGCGGCCTCGACGATCGGCTCGCCCGTGGCGCTCATCGTCGGTGGCAGCCCGGCCGCGGTTGATCAGGCCGCTGCGGCAGGAGCATCGGTCGTGCTCACCGCCGACGGCGACCCGTCCGTGCTCGCCGTGCCGATCGTGGATGCCCTGCAGGCCGCGGCCGCACAGGTGCGCCCCGACGCCGTGCTGATCTCGAACTCGATCTCCGGCCGCGATGTCGCCGGGCGCTTCGCGGCGCGCACGAAGAGCGCCCTCTCGGTGGATGCCGTGGGCGTCTCCCGTGACGACGAGGGCGTCGTCGCCCACCATTCCGTCTACGGCGGGGCATACCTCGTCGACTCGGCCGCGACCTTCGGCACTCCGGTGATCACGGTGCGTCAGGGCGCGGTGGATGCGCGCGCCGAGGCCGTGCCGTCGCACTCGGTCGAGGTGCTCGACGTCACCCCGTCCGGCGCGGTCGCCGCGACGGCCGGTCCGGTCGAGGCTGTCGAGGTCGCCTCCTCCCGCCCCGAGCTGCGCGGAGCCACGCGAGTCGTCTCCGGTGGACGCGGCCTCGCGTCGAAGGAGAAGTTCGTGCTCGTCGAAGAGCTCGCCGATGCGCTCGGCGCTGCCGTCGGTGCGTCCAGAGCCGCCGTCGACGCGGGATACATCCCGCAGTCGCACCAGGTCGGTCAGACCGGCGTCTCGGTGTCTCCGCAGCTGTATGTCGCTCTCGGCATCTCGGGTGCGATCCAGCACCGCGCGGGCATGCAGACCTCCAAGAACATCGTCGCGATCAACAAGGACCCGGAGGCACCGATCTTCGACGTCGCCGACTTCGGCATCGTCGGGGACGTGTTCGCGGTGGTCCCGAAGGTGATCGCCGCCCTCGAGGCGCGGAAGAAGTAGTCATGGCGACGCGGATGCTGCGACGCGGTCTGCCGCGTGTGCCGGGCGGGGAGCCGTGGCCCCCGGCCGATGCCGTGGTGTCGGATGCGGTGGTGTCGGATGCGGTGGCGGAATCGTCGGTCGCACCGGTCGCACCGGTCGCCGACGTCGGTGCCGAGCCGGTCCCCGTGGCGGCGACGACGGATGCTGTCGCCGAGGCGGAAGGGGCAGGTGCCCCGGTCGCAGCTGCGTCTCCGGTTGTCGACGCCGCGGTGAGCGGTGGATCGCGTATCCGTCGCGGGCTGCCGCGCGTGCCGGGTGGCGAACCGTGGCCTCCAGTCGATGGGGCTCCCGCGACCGCAACGGGCACGGCTGCCCCGCAGGTGGCGCCCGTCGTCCCCGCGCCGGCCGCGACCAGCGCCGCGGCGACGACCACCGCGAGCGCAGCGGCTGCGACCACCGCGACTTCTGCTGCCGGCGCCGAACCTGCTGCTGCGCCCGGCCCACAGGGGACTCCGGTTGCAGGCATGGAGGCGGTTTCCGCCAGCCACGTCCGTCGCGGTCTGCCGCGTGTCGTCGGCGGAGATCCGTGGCCGCCCGCAGACACCGTGCCGGCCCTGTCCGGCGTCGCGGCGGCTGCCGTCGCGTCCGTCGCGGACGAAGGTGCGGAGGCGGCCACGGTCGTCGAGGCCGTCGCCGCCTCGGAGCCCGCCGCCCCGGCCGCCGGTTCCGCCCTGGTCGTCCCGGTCCTCGCCGACCTCGACACCCCGCTGCCGTGGACTCGGACCGTCTGGAGAGGTCGCGCTCCGCGCCACGTCGCCGAGACTCCGTCGTCGGGTCGCCCGCGTCCGACCTGGCCGCAGGCGATCGCGGTCCTGTTCGGCGCCGCGGCACTCGGGGTGCTGGCGGGCGCCGCCATCGCCTTCGTGCGGGCGCTCCTGAGCTTCCCGTTCATGCAGGACTTCCTCGCGGCGTTCCCCGGCGAGTACGAGCCGGCGATCGCGGTCGAGCCGGGCTTCGCGCCGTGGGTCAACTGGGCGCACTTCTTCAACATGTTCCTGATCGTGCTGATCATCCGCTCGGGGCTGCAGGTGCGCACCGAGAAGCGGCCGACGGTGTTCTGGACGCCGCGCGGAAACGCGAAGGGCAAGATCAGCCTGAATCTCTGGTTCCACCAGGCGCTCGACATCCTGTGGCTCGTCAACGGCGTGATCTTCGTCGTGCTGCTGTTCGTCACCGGGCACTGGGTGCGGATCGTGCCGACGAGCTGGGAGGTCTTCCCGAACGCACTGTCGGCGGCCCTGCAGTACGTCTCGTTCGACTGGCCGCACGAGAACGGCTGGAACAACTACAACAGCCTGCAGCAGCTCGCGTACTTCGTGACCGTGTTCATCGCGGCGCCGCTGGCGGCGATCACCGGGTTCCGCATGTCGGGGCTGCGGCCGAAGAAGGCCGAGAAACTCTCCAAGGCGTACCCGGTGGAGTGGGCGCGTGCGCTGCACTTCCCGATCATGCTGTACTTCGTGGCGTTCATCATCGCCCACGTCGCGCTCGTGATGCTCACCGGATTCCTGCGCAACCTGAACCACATGTTCGCGTCGCAGGATGCGGTCACCTGGACCGGGTTCTGGGTGTTCATCCTCTCGCTCGTGGTGATCGCGCTCGCCTGGGTGGCCGCCCGCCCGCTGGTGCTCGCGCCGATCGCGAAGGTCTTCGGCAAGGTCTCGGGGCGCTGACATGGTGGACCAGACCACACGTATCAAGGACTACTGGCGCGACGCGCGAAGAGCGATGCCGGAGTTGCCGGAGACGCCGCCGGAGGCCTGGGGTTTCGGCGCCACTCCGGAGCACGCCGATGAGCTTCTGGCGCTGGTGCTCGCCGAGATCAAAGTGGGCACCGCCTCGTCGCTGTGGGACTACGACGAGAGCGGAGACCCGCTGCCGGTCGTCGGCGAACTGAGCATCATCCTCGACGGATCGGGCGCGCCGCGGGCGGTGATCGAGACCACCGCGATCGACATCGTGCCCTTCGACGAGGTCGACGAGGCGCACGCATACGCCGAAGGAGAAGACGATCGCACCCTCGCACAGTGGCGTGAGGTGCATGAGCGGTACTGGCGTCAGCACTCCGAGAATCCGCGCGGCTACGCGCCGGACATGCCGGTGATCTGCGAGCGCTTCCGCCTGCTGCTCCCGGCTGGCCCGACTACATCTCCCGGGCCCGGAAGCTGATCTCGTCAGTCTGCGAGCCGCCGTCATGGATCAGGGTCAGGAGCAGCTTCGTCTCCCAGGCGGCCGCCACGTAGTATCCGGTCACGCCGGCCGCCACGGTCGCGGAGCTCTGCGGCGGGATGGTGATGGTGCCGGTGAGCGGGCCGCTGAGCGAGTCGAGCGTCGGCGTCACCTCGATCGACCAGGTCAGCGTCAGCGGGGTCGTCCCGTTGTTCGCGATCAGCGCCCCCGGCCAGGTGAACGTCGCGCCGTCGACGCTCGCCGGTGCCATCTCGACGGCGAACTCCGCCCGGCGCGATGCGGCGGCGAGCGGAGTGGCCACCGCCACCGCGACCACCGGTACGGACCATGCGGCGGCGCGTATCAGCGCCCGCCGGGTGACTTCGGTCGACGTGCTCGACTGCCCCATGAAACTCCCCATCCTCCATCTACGACTTTTGGCCATAGATCCCAGGACTTAAGGCTAGTCGATGACTTGTCCGTGCGATGATCGGCTCACGCATCGAGACGGCGGCGGCGCACTCCACGAAAGGAAGAACATGGCAGAGGCATACATCGTCGACGCGGTGCGCTCGCCCGTCGGCAGACGCGGCGGCTCGCTTTCCGGCATCCATCCGGCCGACCTCGGCGCGCACAGTCTCACCGCACTCGTCGAGCGCACGGGCATCGATCCCGGCGCCGTCGACGACGTCGTCTTCGGGGCGATCGACGCGATCGGCGGGCAGGCGGGAAACGTGGCCCGCACCGCGCTGCTCGTGGCCGGCTTTCCCGAGCACGTGCCCGGAGTCACGATCGACCGACAGTGCGGGTCGAGCCAGCAGGCCGTGCACTTCGCCGCGCAGGCCGTGATGAGCGGCACGAGCGATCTGGTCATCGCAGGCGGGCTGCAGAACATGTCGCAGATCCCGCTCACGGCGGCGGCGACGGTGGGGGAGGCGTACGGCTTCACGACCCCGTACGCGGAATCACCCGGTTGGCGTGCGCGCTACGGCGACCAGGAGATCTCGCAGTTCCGCGGTGCCGAGCTGATCGCCGAGAAGTGGGACATCACCCGCGAGGCGATGGAGCAGTTCGCCCTGGAGAGCCACCGGCGTGCGGCACACGCACAGGACGAGGGACGCTTCACGAACGAGATCGCGCCGCTGAACGGTCTGGATCACGACGAGGGTGTGCGCCGCGACACGTCGCTCGAGCGGATGGCCGGGCTGCAGCCGCTCGCTCCGAACGGCAGGATCACGGCGGCGGTCGCCTCGCAGATCAGCGACGCGTCCAGTGCTGTGCTGATCGCGAGCGCACGTGCGGTGAAGGAGCACGGGCTCACCCCGCGCGCCCGCATCCATCATCTCTCCGTGCGCGGCGACGACCCCGTGCTCATGCTCGCCGCGCCCATCCCCGCGACGCGGCACGCTCTGGAGCGCTCGGGCCTGCGCCCGGAGGACATCGACCTGTTCGAGGTGAACGAGGCCTTCGCCTCGGTCGTGCTCGCCTGGATGCAGGAGACCGGGGTGCCGCACGAGAAGGTCAACGTCAACGGCGGCGGGATCGCGCTCGGACACCCGATCGGCGCCACCGGCACACGCATCCTCTCGACGCTGCTCAATGAGCTGGAGCGTACGGGTGGGCGCTACGGCCTGCAGACCATGTGCGAGGGCGGCGGCGTTGCGAACGTGACGATCATCGAGCGCCTCTGACCGATCCGCCCGCCCGCCCCACGAGAACGGGCCGCCTCCCCGAAGGGAAGCGGCCCGTCTCCGGTGAAGACTGGATCAGGGACGGACGAAGCGGACCTCGGTCAGCGTCTCGCCCAGGAACGGCTCGGTGTGCGTCGCGCCGTCGAGCGTGAACCCGTTGCGCGTGTAGAAGCGGTGCGCGCGGGGGTTGTCCTCGGCGACCCACAGGTACAGGGGCTCGTCGGTCTCGACCGCGGCGTCGAACAGCTTCTGGCCGATGCCGGTGCCGTGCAGCGCGTCGAGCAGGTAGATGAAGTACAGCTCGCGGAACGCCGGAGCATCCTTGTCGCGGGCGGGGCCGGAGCCGACGAACCCGACGATCTCGCCGTCGACGAGCGCGGCGTTCATCTTGAACTCGGGACCCTGCGAGGCCCAGTGCGTCCACAGCTCGGCCATGCGGCGGGGCGAGACCTTCTCGAGCGCAGCCTTGCTGATCAGGTGGTCGTAGGTCTCATGCCAGCACTGGGCGTGCACGCGACCGAGGGCTTCCGCATCCACATCACGGACCGGGCGGACGATGACTTCAGGCTGGGCTTCGGCGCTCATGATCGTGACTCTACGCGCGGCATCCGCGAAGGAGAAATCGAGTGGATGTTCGATGACGCTCGGCGTGCCGGCCTGGAGGGTTCGTACAACGATGTTCGCGAATCGTGCACGCCTGGCTACGATCGATCCTCGTGAACGTGATCTGGCGGACCCTCCTGGTGATCCTCGGCGCCCGACGCCGCGTGCGGCGGGGGAAGACCCTCGACCCGACGGCGGTGGGCAGCATCACCATCACCACTCTGCCGACCGACCTCGACATCCTGCGGCACATGAACAACGGTCGCTACCTGTCGCTGTTCGACCTCGGACGCTGGGACCAGCTCATCCGCACCGGACTGTTCGATGCCATGAAGGCTCAGGGGTGGTACGCGGTCGTCTCGAGCGAGACGATCACGTTCCGCAAGTCGCTGCAGCTGTGGCAGCGGTTCGAGGTGCAGTCGCGGTTCATCGGCCACGACGAGAAGGCGCTGTTCCTCGAGCACCGCGCCGTGGTCGACGGCGAGGTCTACGCCCGGGCGATCGTGCGGGCGCGGATGCTGCGTCGCACCGGCGGCACGGTCAGCAACGAGGAGCTGTTCGCCGCGGTCGGCAAGCCCGAGGGCGTGCCGGAGATCGACGCGTGGGTGCACGACTGGGCCGCGGCATCCGCCCTCCCGCCCGTGCGGGTGAAGGCGCCGAGCGTCTGGGGCTGACCCCGTCCGCAGCTCCCGTCGGCGGCAACGATATATTGACCGTGTGCTGGCGATCCTGAAGACCACCGGGCGCGTGCTGTGGCGACACTGGCCCGCGCTCATGGCCTGGTATCTGGCCGGCGTGCTGGTGCACTACGTGATCACCGAGGTCGCCGGGTTCATCGGCGCGTACTCCGCCACCCTCGGGTTCCTCGTCCTTCCGATCGGGATCCTCGCGCGGTTGATCAGCCTGGTCGCGATGTTCCTGGTCCTGCGCGACGGGCTGCGCAACCTGCAGGAGGTCGCGCCGCTGCCCGAGGCGGCGGCGGACCGCCGCCGCACCTTCCTCTCGGCGCTGCTGGCCGGCATCCTCCCCTTCTTCGCGGTCTACTGGGCGCAGGGGCTGCTGGGCGAAGACGTGCGGGCATACTCGCTGCGCGCTCTCGAGGTGCGCAACGGCGTCATCTGGACGGCGGCTGCCAACGGCGAAGGTCCGGTGAGCTCGGTCGACACCGTGCTGAACCTGCCGATCAACGTGTGGACCATCTCGATCATCGTGCTCGCCTTCGCCGGCCGTTGGGCGTGGTCGAAGTGGTCGGCGAAGCTCGCGAAGTGGCTGTCGCCGGTCGCGGTCTACTTCGAGGTCGTCTGGGTCTTCTTCTCGGTCATGGTGCTCGGCGACATCTTCGACACGATCAAGGCGTGGGTCGACAGCCGCGCGGCCATGGCCTTCCTCGAGACGGTCAGAGAGCAGATCCTGGATGCCGTCGCCCCGCTGCGCTGGCTCTGGGAGGGGATCGGCTGGCTGCTCTCCGAGGCGGGGCCGGTGCTGCTCGCTCCGCTCGCGTGGCTGACCATCGCCGGTGTGGTGTTCGGCCAGGCGATCGTCGCCGAGAAGCTGCGTGTGGAGAGCGAGCTGATCGCCCGCGTGCGCGAACACGCGGCCGTCATCCCGAACCCGCTCGTGCGCCGGCTCAAGGATCTCGGCGAAGAGCTCGGTGCCCGCTTCCGCCCGATCGGGCGAGCACTGCTGCTCATGTGGCGCGCAGGACCACTCCTCGTCGGCTCCTACGCGCTGCTCTACGTCATCGTGAAGGCGCTCGAGTCATACCTCGGCTTCGGGATCACCCGCCTGGTCGGCCCGCAGGAGTACGTGTTCTGGGCGATCGCCGCGCCGCTCGTCTCGCTCGTGCCGCTGCTGCTCATGGAGCCGGTGCGCATCGCGGTCATCAGCGGGGCGTACGACGCCACCCTCGCGCGGCTGCGCAAGCGGCAGCAGGACCGCACCGACACGGTGGGCGTCTCGGAGGCGGAGGGAGAGATGCGTGCCGTCGCCGATGCCGCCGGACTCCTGCCGTCATCGGTGGATGCCGTCGCCGCCGCGATGGTCACCGCCCCCGCCAGGGACAGCGTCGAGGGTCAGGGCTCGAACTCGAACCTCACGAAGGACCCGCCGGCGTCGTAGGGGCGCACGTCGACCCAGAAAGGGCCCTCGACATCTTCCGGCACCACGAACGGCACGATCAGCTCGTAGGCGCCGGCCTGCTCGCTGAGGCAGGTCTCCGGTTCGTCCGCGCTCCAGTCCAGCCCGATCTCCGCGCGGACGGGACCCCACTCCCGCCCCGTGGACTGCTCCACGAGGGTCGGCGTCTCGCACCCGATCCCCTCGGCATCAGGATCCACAGGCACCCCGACGGCGATCAGGCGTGTGTTCGGAGGGACGTCGAGACCCGCGAGATCTTCGATCTCCCCACCGCGCACCGGCCCCCAGGTCGCGCCGGCGAGATCGGTCGTCTCGTCCTCGACGACCACCACCGGTGTGACCGCACGGGCCCCGAATCCGAAGAACTGGTACCACTCCTGCCACCCGACCGCGATGGCGGTCGCCGGCAGCAGCACGACGAGTGCGACCAGAGCCAGAGTGTTCCGGCGCCACCAGGAGGGCGGCTTCGCCGGGGCGGCGGCGGCCTCCGCGTCTTCCCGAGGCGCGGGCGGTACCGGAGGGAGGGGGATGATCATCGGGCCCAGCCGTTCTCGTCCAGGAGCACCTCGGCCTCGACGGGCAGCGCGGCGAGGTCGATCGACAGCTCGATCACGGTGTCGCGCACCACCTCTCCGAGGCCGGACCCCGGCATACCCAGGCGGAGCGTCGCGCGGTCGCCGGTCACGTCGTCGGGGAGCTCGAACGCGAGGCTCCCGGAGCGGGGGACGCCGGTGACCAGCCGCTGATCGACGAAGCTGGTGCCGCGATCCGTCGCGCTGAACGTACGGTCGCCGATCGTGAGCTCCGCAAGCCGGGACGAGCTCTGATCCTGCGTCACGCCGGTGGCGGCCTCGAGATCGACGACGAGCCAGGTGCCGTCGGCCGACCAGCCCTCCGCATCCGTGACCCGGTCAGCGAGGTGCACGTCGGTCACGGTGGCGACCAGGTTGCGCGTGGAGGCCTGTTCGCCGATCTGCGCGACCGAGGCGAACGCGGCATTCGGGGCGTCGTCGGGAAGCGTCGCCTTCGAGACACCCCAGGCGCAGACGAGCAACGCCACGGTGGCGACCCAGATCAGGATGTGCTTCTTCACGGGAGCGGCACCTCGTCGATGGTCGCCGTCAGGGTCGCTCCGACGCGGACGTCCACCCAGTAGTCGCCGCGCATCACGCTCTGCCCGACGTAGTGGTCCGACTCGGGGAGGGTGAGAGTGATCTCGTCGCCGTCGTGGAAGTCGTCCGGCCCGACGGTCCAGGTGAGCAGCATGCGGGCGGGGACGTCAGGCTGCAACCGGGGCGCGCGCTCGCCATCGTCGGCACGGAAGACGTCGCCCTTCTCATCGAGACCCTCGATGCGGATGCCGTCGAGCACCGGGGATTGCGGGGGGTTCGCCGTCGACGGTCGCGGCTTGTCGAACGTGTTGACGACGTCGACCGTGACGACCAGGACTCGCCCGCCCTTCTCCTCGTCCGGGAAGACCAGGGTTCGACCGCTCTCCGCGCTCAGCTCGTCGCGCAGCTCGACCCCGAGCACCGTCATCTCCAGGTCGGAGCCCGCGAAGGTCTCGCCGACCTCGACGACCGGCGTGGGATCGACGGCCGCGGCCTCGAGTCCGCCGAAGACGGCGGTGGTCGCGAGCAGCACGGCTCCGGCGCCGGTGATGAGCCAGGACGTCGGGATCAGGTCGATGCTGCGTCGCGCCCAGCCGAGGACCTTCGCCCTCGCGCTCGCGTTCGCCGCGGTGACGGCCGGATCCTGCCCCTGGGCGGGGCTCTCCGGCGGCGTCATGGTCACGGCAACAGCATAGAACCGCTCGCGCAGACAGTGCGGCTCGCACATTCCATCCGGGGTGCGGGCTCCCGGCCTGCGGGGTGATGCAGACCTAGGGTGGACACATGGCAGAGTCGTCGTCATCTCCGGCGGATGCCGTGGCATCCGCACCCCTCGCAGACCGTGCCGTCGAGCTTGCTCGGCGGTGGGCGATCGAGGCCGCCGCGATCGAACCCGACCCCGCTGCCGCCCGTCTCGCCGGAGTGCTGCAGGATGCGAACGGGCTGCCGTTCACGCTCGGCTTCGTCGACGGCGTCATGCGCCCCGAGAGCCTGAGCGCCGCTGCCTCGCAGCTGCACCGCATCGCGCCGATCGTGCCCGAGTTCCTGCCCTGGTACCTGCGCTCGGTGGTGCGGCTCGGCGGGGGCGTCGCGCCGATCCTGCCGTCGCCGGTCGTGCCGATCGCGCGGAAGGTGCTGCGCGACATGGTCGGGCATCTCATCGTCGATGCGCGGCCCGCCAAGCTCGAAGCGGCCATCGAACGCATCACGGCCACGGGCTCGCGCCTGAACCTCAACCTGCTCGGCGAGGCCGTGCTCGGCGAAGCGGAGGCGAAGCGCCGCCTCGACGGCATCCACGACCTGATCCGACGAGCCGATGTCGACTACGTCTCGGTCAAGGTCTCGGCCATCGTCAGCCACCTGTCGATGTGGGCGTTCGACGAGATCGTCGACGAGGTGGTGGAGCGGCTGCTCCCGCTGTACCTCACGGCGGCCGCGGACGGCACCTTCATCAACCTCGACATGGAGGAGTACCGCGACCTCGACCTGACGATCGCGGTGTTCACGCGCATCCTGGAAGACCCTCGGCTCGCCGGGCTCGAGGCCGGGATCGTGCTGCAGGCGTACCTGCCCGATGCCCTGCCCGCCCTGCAGGAGCTGACCGCCTGGTCGCAGGACCGCGTCGCGCACGGCGGCGCCCGCATCAAGGTGCGCCTCGTCAAGGGCGCCAACCTCGCGATGGAGCAGGTCGAGGCGCGGATGCACGGCTGGACCCCCGCGACCTACGACACCAAGCTCGACACCGACGCGAACTACCTGCGCTGCCTGGACTGGGCCCTGCGCCCCGAGCATGCCTCCGCCGTGAAGATCGGCGTCGCGGGACACAACTTGTTCGGGATCGCCTACGCGTGGCTGCTCGCCGGCGAGCGGGATGTGCGCGAGGCCGTCGAGTTCGAGATGCTGCTCGGCATGGCGCAGGGGCAGGTGCAGGCCGTCTCGCGTGAGGTCGGGCCCGTGCTGCTGTACGTGCCGGTGGTGGCGCCGGCCGAGTTCGACGTCGCGATCAGCTACCTGGTGCGCCGGCTCGAGGAGAACGCGTCGCCCGACAACTTCCTCTCCGCCGCGTTCCGGCTCGGCGAGGACGAGGCCCTGTTCGTGCGGGAGCAGGATCGGTTCCTCGACGCGCTCGACCGGTCGGACGATCCCACGCTGCGGACCGGTCCGCGTCGGACGCAGGATCGGAGCGCGCCCGTGCACGAAGCACTGCGCCCCTCACCCGTGGCTCCGCTGCCGGAGACCGACCTCACCCAGGCCGTGCTCGGCATCTCGCGCGGCTCCGACGACGACGGCGGCGGTCGCGAGGCCTTCCTCGAGACCGCGGTGTACTCCGCCCGCGAAATCGAACAGGACGCCGGGGGAGCACCGGGGTTCTCGAACACCGTCGACAGCGACCCCGCCCTGCCGGTGAACCGGGACTGGGCGCGCGAGGTGCGGGAGCGCATCGGCTCGTCCGACCTCGGTGACGCGACGGTCGCGGCCGCATGGATCGACGATGCGGAGTCCCTCGAGCGGATCATGCAGGGGGTCCGTGGCGCGGCTCCGGCGTGGGGTGCTCGTCCCGCCGCAGAACGCGCCGAGGTGCTGCTGCGGGCGGCCGCCGCGCTGGAAGCCCGACGCGGCGACCTGATCGAGGTCGCCGCCTCCGAGACCGGCAAGATCTTCGCCGAGGCCGACATCGAGGTGAGCGAGGCCGTCGACTTCGCCCGGTACTACGCGGCCACCGCGCGCGAGCTCGACGCGATCGCGGGGGCCGTGTTCGTCCCGGCATCCGTCACGGTCGTCGCGCCGCCGTGGAACTTCCCGCTCGCGATCCCGGCCGGCGGAGTGCTCGCCGCGCTCGCCGCCGGTTCGGGCGTCGTCTTCAAACCGGCACCGCAGGCCCGCCGCTGTGCCGCCGTGATCGCGGAGACGCTGTGGCAGGCGGGCATCCCCCGTGATCTGCTCGCGCTGGTCGACATCGAGGAGGGAGAGCTCGGCCGCGAGCTCATCACCCACGACGCGGTCGACCGCGTGATCCTCACCGGCGCGTGGGACACCGCCGCCCTGTTCCGCTCCTGGCGCCCCGACCTGCCGCTGCTCGCCGAGACCAGCGGCAAGAACGCGATGATCATCACCCCCTCGGCCGACCTCGACCTGGCCGTCGCCGACCTGGTGAAGAGCGCGTTCGGGCACGCGGGTCAGAAGTGCTCGGCCGCCTCCCTCGCGATCCTCGTCGGCCCCGTCGGCCGTTCCCCGCGGTTCAAGCGGCAGCTCGCGGATGCCGTGCGCTCGCTGCACGTGGGCCCGCCCACCGATCCGCTCGCCGAGGTCGGCCCGGTGATCGAGCCGCCGCAGGGCAAGCTCGCCTGGGCGCTGAGCGAGCTCGAGGGTGAGGAGCAGTGGCTGATCGAGCCCGCGCTCGCGGCCGACGACGACGGCAGCGGGCGGCTGTGGCGCCCCGGCATCCGCGTCGGCGTGCAGTCGGGGTCGCGCTTCCACACCGAGGAGTTCTTCGGGCCGGTGCTCGGCATCATGCACGCGCCGACCCTCGAGAAGGCCGTCGAGCTGCAGAACGCCGTCGCCTATGGGCTCACCGCCGGGCTGCACACGCAGGATCCGGGCGACCTCGCCTTCTGGCTCGACCGCGTGCAGGCGGGCAACCTCTACGTGAATCGCGGCATCACCGGGGCGATCGTGCAGCGGCAGCCGTTCGGCGGCTGGAAGCGGTCGGCCGTCGGACCGGGCGCCAAGGCGGGTGGCCCGAACTACCTGATCGGCCTCGGATCCTGGCGCTCGCAGCCGGGCGGACCGGCATCCAGCACCCTGCATCTGCGCGGGCTCGACTCCCGCATCACGGCGCTCATCGAGTCGGCGCAGTCGTCGCTGGAATACGAGAAGTTCGAATGGCTACGGCGCTCGGCGCTCTCGGATGCCCTGGCGTGGGACCGCGAGTTCGGTCAGGTGCGCGACGTGTCGCACCTCGGCGTGGAGCGGAACCTGTTCCGGTACCGCCCGGTGCCGGTCGAGATCCGGGCGACGGAGGATGCAGCCCTGCAGGATCTGCTGCGCGTGGTGATCGCGGGCGTACGTTCGGGCGCCGCCTTCGTGCTCTCGACGCCGGTCGGTCTGCCCGGCGACGTGCGCCGCGCGCTCGGCGACCTCGATGCCTCGGTCTTCCTCGAGACCGACGAGGAGTGGATGCAGCGGATGCTCCGTGACGAGGATGCCGTGGAGGGCGTCGTCGCGCTGCCCGTGAGCGACCGGGTGCGTCTGGTCGGCGGTCGTGCCGCGGTCGCCGCGCTGCACACGGCCCTGGCGACGGAATCGGGGGGCGATCCTGACCTCGCGGTGTACAACGGCGAGGTCACAGCGGCCGCCCGGATCGAGCTGCTGCCGTTCGTGCACGAGCAGTCGATTTCGATCACCGCGCACCGCTACGGCAACCTCGACCCCTGGAGCAGCGACGTGATCTGACTTGATGTAAAGAATTCTTGACACGGTCGCATAGGCGGCGTAGCGTGAGTGTCAATAATCTTTTACATCGGAGGCATCATGGTCTACGAGGAACGCAACGCCTGGGCGGGACTCATCGTCAGCCCGATCGCGCTGGTCGTCTACGTCGTGCTGGTGCTGCAGCAGGCCGGGGGAGGGCCGCTCACCGCCGTCGACTGGTTCCCGCTCATGCTGTGGACGATCGGCGGAGGCATCGTCGCGACGATCGTGATCAGCATCGTCTGGGGCATCCTCGCCGGCATGAAGGACCCGGACGGCGCCGGTCGCTCCGACATCCGCGACCGTGACATCAGTCGCATGGGCGGCCGGGTCGAGCAGGCCTTCGTCGTGATCGCCGGGCTCGGGGTCATCGCGCTGTGCGCGGTCGGCGCCGATGTGTTCTGGATCGCGAACACCATGTACCTCGGCTTCGCGGTGTCCGCGCTCGTCGGGGGCATCGCCCGCGTGATCGCCTACCGGCGGGGGCTCGTCTGATGGTGAAGCCGACCCTCGTCTCCAACAGCATCCGCGCCCATCGCGAACAGGCCGGGCTCACCCAGGCCGAGCTCGCCCGCACCGTCGGCGTGACGCGGCAGACGCTCATCGCCATCGAGCAGCAGAAGTACTCGCCCACGCTGGAGCTGGCGTTCCAGATCGCGCGGGCGTTCGGGGTCGGGCTCGACGACCTGTTCGCCTACCCCGCCCCAGCCGCATCCGGAGGAGCATCATGACCGAGACGATGAACGCCTGGCGACGCGAGACCTACGGCCCGTCATCCGGGGTGGGCCTCGAGAAGATCCCCGTGCCGGTGCCGCACCGCGGCGAAGTGCTCCTGAACGTGCGGGCCACTTCCCTGAACGCGGGCGACGTGCGGTTGCTGCTCGGCGATCCGTTCCTCGTGCGCCCGGTCTTCGGCCTCACCCGTCCGAAGCATCCGGTGCGCGGCATGGAGGTCGCCGGCACCGTCGTCGCGGTCGGGCCCGACGTGGTGAGCGCTGAGATCGGCGAGGAGGTCGTGGGCGAGCTGGTCGGCGGCGGAGGGCTCGCCGAGTACGTGCGGGTTCCCGCGTCGCGGCTCGTGCCGATCCCGCCCGACATCACGCCCGAGGCGGCGTCGTCCCTCCCCATCGCCGCCGGCACCGCGTGGCAGGCCCTCGATCTCGCGGGCGTCGGCTTGCGCGGAGGCGAGGCTCCCCGGGTGCTGATCATCGGCGCATCCGGAGGTGTCGGCACGTTCGCGGTGCAGCTCGCCGCCCTCCGCGGGGCCGAGGTCTGGGCGACCTGCAGCGTTCGCAACGCACCGCTGGTCGAGCGCCTCGGCGCCGTGCGCACCTTCGACCACCGGGTGTCGCCGCTGAGCGAGATCCCGGCCGGGCGTTTCGACGCGATCGTCGACATCGCCGGAGGGATGCCGCTGCGCGAGCTGCAGCGACTCGTGGGGCACGGTGGTCGGGTCGTGCTGGTCACGGGCGACGGCGGGCACGTGCTGGGGCCCATCCCGCGGATGCTGCGCGCCGCGGTCCTGTCAGTCGGCTCCCGGAGCATCCGTCCCCTCGCCGCGACGCCGCGACCGGAGGTGCTGGCCAAACTCCTCGAACTCGTCGCCGACGGCCGCATCGTGCCCGTGATCGAGCGCGAGTATCCGTTCGCGGAAGCATCCGCCGCCCTCGCCCACCTCGAGGCCGGGCACACCGCGGGGAAGGTCGTGGTCCGCGGCTCGGGGGTCTGAGCGCCTCGGATGAAGCGCGGCTCTGGCGGCGTACAGGGGGCGGGTGACACAATGGACTCCGGCGTGCCCGAGTCGCATCTTCCCCGTCGCCGGCTCTGAACGAGCAGCGGGTCGAAGGACCGCCGGGCCCCAGGACAGCGTCCGCCGCGCCCGTCCATTCGAGGAGCCCCCATGTCGACGACTGAAACCGCCGTCCGCACCGCACCCGCCCGCACCGCGCACCGCCGCCACTACCTGATGTGCAAGCCCGAGCACTTCACCGTGAACTACTCCATCAACCCGTGGATGGAGCCGTCGCGGCCGACCGACACCGCCAACGCCGTCGCGCAGTGGCAGAAGCTGCACGACCTGTACCTCGAGCTCGGCCACACGGTCGAACTCATCGAGCCGCTCGCGGGCTACCCCGACATGGTCTACACGGCCAACGGCGGATTCCTGATCGACGGCCGCGCGTACGTGCCCGAGTTCCGCTTCGTCGAGCGTCAGGGTGAGGCGCCGGCGTTCGCCGACTGGTTCCGCGCCGCCGGCTACGACACCGTGATGCCGAAGGAGGTCAACGAGGGCGAGGGCGACTTCCTGCTCGTCGGCGACGTGATCCTGGCCGGTACCGGCTTCCGCTCCACCGGAGACAGCCACCGCGAGGTCGGCGAGGTCTTCGGCCGTGAGGTCGTCTCGCTGAACCTCGTCGACCCGCGCTTCTACCACCTCGACACCGCGATCGCCGTGCTCGACCCGGTGCAGGGCGCCGAGAACGGCGGCCCGGAGCGTGCGAACATCGCGTACCTCCCCGGCGCCTTCGACGATGCCAGCCGTGCCGAACTCGAGAAGCGCTTCCCCGACGCGATCCTCGTGTCGGACGAGGACGGTTCGGTGTTCGGGCTCAACTCGGCGAGCGACGGCTACAACGTGATCATCTCGCCGCGAGCCAAGGGCTTCGAGAAGCAGCTGCGCGAGCGCGGATACAACCCGATCACCGTCGACCTCTCCGAGCTGCTGCTCGGCGGCGGCGGCATCAAGTGCTGCACGCTCGAGCTGCGGGGTGCCAAGTGACCGCGGTCGACATCGCGAACGAGGGCGAGGCCACGGTGACGAACACCGAGCCGCACGTCGCGCACAACTACCACCCGCTGCCGGTGAACATCGCCCGCGGTGAGGGCGCCTGGGTGACGGATGTCGAGGGCAAGCGCTACCTCGACCTGCTCGCCGCGTACTCGGCCGTGAACTTCGGGCACCGGCATCCGGCGCTCGTGGCCGCGCTCACCGAGCAGCTCGGCCGGGTCACGCTCGTCAGCCGCGCGTTCCAGAGCGACCGGCTCGAGCCGTTCGCCGCGGCGCTCGCGGAGCTTGCCGGCAAAGACCTCGTGTTGCCGATGAACACCGGCGCCGAGGCGGTCGAGACCGGCATCAAGGTCGCCCGCGCCTGGGGGTACCGGGTCAAGGGGATCGCTGCGGGCAAGGCGCGCATCATCGTCGCGGCCGGCAACTTCCACGGCCGCACGACCACGATCGTCAGCTTCAGCGACGATGAGCAGGCTCGTGATGACTTCGGTCCGTACACCCCGGGCTTCGACGTCGTCCCGTACGGCGACGCGGAGGCCATCGCCGCGGCCATCACCGACGACACGGCCGCCGTGCTCGTCGAGCCCATCCAGGGTGAGGCCGGCGTCGTGATCCCGCCGGAGGGATACCTGCGCCGCATCCGAGAGATCTGCGATGAGAAGAACGTGCTGTTCATCGCCGACGAGATCCAGGCGGGGCTCGGCCGCGTCGGCGAGACGTTCGCGTGCGACCGCGAGGGCGTCGTGCCGGACCTGTATCTGCTGGGCAAGGCTCTCGGCGGCGGCATCCTCCCCGTCTCAGCCGTGGTCGGGAACACCGATGTGCTCGGTGTGATCCGTCCGGGCGAGCACGGTTCGACCTTCGGTGGCAACCCGCTGGCCGCGGCCGTGGGGCTGCGCGTGGTCGAGATGCTGCAGACCGGCGAGTTCCAGGAGCGCGCGCGGGCACTCGGCGCGCACCTGGAGCAGGCGCTGCAGCCGCTGATCGGGCACGGCGTGACCGCGGTGCGCATCGCGGGCCTGTGGGCCGGAGTCGACATCGATCCCGCCCGGGGCACAGGCCGCGAGATCGCCGAGAAGCTGCTCGATCGGGGCGTGCTCGTCAAGGACACGCACGGTCAGACGGTGCGCATCGCGCCGCCCCTCGTGATCCGCGCGACCGAGCTCGACTGGGCGGTGGAGCAGCTCAAGCTCGTTCTCGGCGCGTAGTACTCTGCGTCAGGCCGGTGTGACGGGCAGCGCCACCGCAGGGGGGAGGCCGTCTCTGGGGGAGACGGCTGCGGTGACGCTGCCCTCTCGGAGCGCTCAGGCCGGCGGGGAATCCGGGTCGAGCGTCTTCAACGTGTCTTCCTCGGCCGCGTTGTCGGCGTCGAGTTGGTCTTCGGTCCCCTCGTCGCCCCCGAGGGCAGAGCGATGGCCCTGGCCGGCATCGCCCTGGATGGCGCCGCCGGTCGATTCGCCGCGCGAGCTGTCGCCCTGGATCGCGCCGCCGGTGCCGTCGCCCTGACCGGCATCCTCATCGGGGACGCCGACGCCGGGAGCGCCCTCGGCCGGGTCCTGCGGGTGGGGTGTGCGTTCCGTGTTGTCGTCCATGCCCCGACGGTACGTACGTCGGGTGCACTCCGTAGAGGGCGTTGACAAACCGCGGAAAGAGGCTCAGCCCTCGAGGTCGCTCCTCTTCGCCGTGCGGATGGGCGTGGTGACGGCTGCTTCGTCGCTGAACTCGATCGGGTCGAGCCGCTCGACCACACTCAGTGGCCGGGTCTCGTCGAGGGTGAGCAGGAAGCGGCGGTTCTCGGCGCGGCGCAGGCGGCCCGAGGTCGCCACCCAGATCACCCCGATCGCGCAGGCGACGAATCCGGCCGTGCCGCCGAGCATGATGGCCGCGCGCGGGCCGAAGGAGTCGGCGACCCACCCGGCGATGGGAGCACCCACGGGCGTCGAGCCCATGATCACGGCCATGTACAGCGCGAGCACGCGCCCGCGCAGCGCCGGCTCGGTGGTGATCTGCACGTACCCGTTGGCCGTGGTGAGCAGCGTCACGATCATGAAGCCGGTGAAGGTCAGGGTGACGGCATACGAGGCATACGTCGGCATGGCGGACGACACGAACGCGGCGATGCCGAATCCGCCGGCGGCCATGATCACGACGCGCACCCGCGCGCGATCCCGGCGTGCCGCGAGCAGGGCGCCGATCAGCGAGCCGATCGCGAGCACCGAGCTGAGCACGCCGTAGCCGTCGGCGCCCGCGCCGAACTCGAGCGCCATGGTCGAGGCGAAGATCGGGAAGTTCATGCCGAACGCGCCGATCAGGAACACCGTGACGAACACGACCCGCAGGTCGCTGCGCCCCCAGACATACCGGAACCCGGCCGCGAGCCCGCCGCGACTGCGGTTCTTCAGCCGTGGCGCGAGCAGGCCGGTGCGCAGCATCGACAGCGCGAGGATCATCGCGAGGAAGGTCGCGGCGTTCACGATGAAGACCCAGCCGGAGCCGATCGCCACGATCAGCAGACCGCCGACCGCCGGGCCGACCATGCGGGCGAGGTTGAAGGATGCCGAGTTCAGGGCGACCGCGTTCGACGTGTCGCCCGTCGACACCATGTCCGAGACGAATGCCTGCCGGGCCGGAGCATCGAATGCGTTCACGACACCGAAACCGAGGGCGAAGGCGAACATCATCGGCAGGGTCATCACATCGTTCAGCAGCAGCACGCCCACCGCGATCGCGAGGGCCAGGAGCGCCGACTGGGTGGCGAACAGGATGTGGCGTCGGTCGAAGCGGTCGGCCACCCAGCCGGTGAGGCTCACCAGCACGAGCGGCGGACCGAACTGCAGCGCCATGGTGACGCCCATCGCGGTGGCGTCGTTGTCGGTCAGCTCGGTGAGCACGACCCAGTCCTGGGCAGTGGCCTGCATCCAGCCGCCGACGTTCGAGACGAGGGCGCCGGCGAACCAGATCCGGTAGTTGATGTTCGCGAAGGAACGGAACATCGCGCTCATCGCTCCACCACCCGTCGCATCAGGGCGCTCGCTTCTCGGAGCGTCGTGAGCTCGGCCTCGGTGTATTCGACCTCGCGCAGCATGTCGGCCAGCAGCTCGTCGCGGCGGCGGATCGTCTCGACGACGAGCTCGATGCCGGCGTCGGTGATGTCGACCTGCACGCGGCGGCGATCTTCCTCGTCGGGAGTGCGGACGACGAAGCCCTGCTCCTCGAGTCCGTTGATGGTGCTGGTCATCGACGGTGCGGTCACGCGCTCGCGCACGGCGAGGGTCGAGATCGTGCGGCGGCCGTTCATGCGCAGGTCGGCGAGCACCGCCAGCTGGGCATCGCTCATCGAGTCGGCCGCGCGGGCGCAGCGGAGGCGACGGGCCAGGCGGAACGTGGCCATGCGCAGGTCTGTGGCGGTGAGGGCGAGGGATTCATCGGACGCAGACATTACTTAGATAGCCTATCTAATTTTTCTGACACTGTCTCGGCGCCGGGCACAATGGAGGAGTGACCCGAACACTCGCCTTGGAAATCGCCGTGCAGGACCCCGCCGGAGTGCGCATCGCCGCTGAGATCGGCGCCGACCGCGTCGAGCTCGCCACGGCCCTCGCCCTCGGCGGACTGACCCCGTCTCCCGCGACGCTCGAGCTGGCGGTCGAGGCAGCCGGAGCAGACGGGCCCGAGGTGCACGTGCTCGTCCGGCCGCGCGGCGGCGGCTTCCACTACACCGACGACGAGCTGGCGGTCACCGAGCGCGACGTGCGTCGCGCGATCGCTGCGGGTGCGACCGGCGTCGTCATCGGCGCGCTCGACGCGGAGGGGCACCTCGACCTGTTCGCCATGGCCCGGCTCCGCGATGCCGCGGGCGGAGCGCCCGTCACCCTGCATCGCGCCATCGACGTGACGGCCGACCCCGTGGCGACGCTGCGCAGCGCCAGGGAACTCGGCCTGCGCCGCGTGCTGACCTCGGGTGGGGCATCCGCCGCGATCGACGGCATCGACACCCTGCGCGCGCTCGTCGCTGCGGCCGAGGGTGAGATCGAGATCATGGCCGGCAGCGGAGTCGACGTCGCGAGTGCCCCGGTGCTCGCCGCGGCGGGGGTGGACGCGATCCACTTCTCCGCCAAGCGCTCGGTGATCGAGGAGGGCGGCGTGCGGATGGGCTCGGCCTCCGACGGCGTCGGCGGCTACGAGGTCACCGACCGCGACATCGCCTTCGCGATCCGGGATGCCGTCGCGCGGTAGGCGGTGCGGGTGCGCGGTCGCTAGGCTCGCAGCGTGACGGATACGCGCGAGTTCACCGACGCCCATGGCGTGGCCATCGTCTATGACGTGCATCCGGCTGCGGGGACTCCCCGCGGAGTCGTGCAGCTCCTGCACGGCGTCGGCGAGCATGCCGGACGATACGGCGCTCTGATCGGCGCCCTCACCGAGGCCGGCTTCCACGTCTACGCCGACGACCACCGGGGCCACGGCCGCACCGGCATCCGTCAGCACGGCGGACCCGAGAAGCTGGGGCGACTCGGCGTCGGCGGACTCCGCGCTGCCGAGGATGCCGTCTGGCAGCTGACCGGAATCATCCGCGACGAGAACCCCGACCTGCCGCTCGTGCTGCTGGGCCACTCGTGGGGTTCGTTCCTGGCGCAGATGCTCGTCAACCACCACCCGGAGGCATGGGATGCCGTGATCCTCTCGGGCTCCGCGCTGCGCACCCCCGGGTTCCTCAACGCGGCACCCCTGAACGCGCGGTGGGCGAAGGACGAAGGCGCCACCGGGCTCGAATGGCTCAGCCGCGATCCCGCCGTGTGGGCCGCGTTCGCCGACGATCCGCTCACGACCGACGTCCCGCTGCTCAAGCTCTTCGGTCCGATCGAGGCCGCGCGGCTCTACGGGCGTCCGGCCAAGGACCTGGGTCGCGACATCCCGATGCTGCTCCTCGTCGGTCGCGACGACCCGGTGGGCGGACCCCGCAGCGTGCACAAGCTCGCCGACGAGTACCGCAGCCGGTCCGGGCTCACCGACATCACGACCCTCGTGTACCCGGATGCGCGCCACGAGATCTTCGCCGAGTTGCAGCAGGAAGAGGTGCGCGCCGACGTGCTCGCCTGGCTCGACGCACACATCCCCGCGCGCTGAGCAGCGCGCCTCGCATTCCCGCTTCCGTGCGGTGTGACGCGACGTTACGCCCGGTGAAGGCGTGTGACGGACCCGTTCTCCGGGCTCGGAGACGACCGTAGATTCGGGTCAGTATTCCGCGCAGGAGCGAGGAGCGCGCCGTTGTGGGCTGCCCTCGCACGGGAGGGACCGCACCGATGAGCTTCGTGAAGGACTGGCAGGACTGGCACGCGTCGCGCGAGCGCTACGCAGGGTCGGAGTATGGTCCGTCGGCGCTCGAGTCGACGAACTGGCTCATCACGGAGGCGGCAGCGGTCGACGGCATCCCCGGGCTCTGGGCGCTGACCGGCGACGGCGGCATCCGGGGGAGCGAGCTCGGTCAGGCGGGATCGACCGTGGTCCTGCGCGGTACGGAGAGTGTCCGCCTCGGCAGGCGTGAGCTGCGGGTGTTCGATCGCCACGGTGCGCTGGCACTGCGCGTGCTGAATCCGGCACGGCCGCAGCGCGAGTGGTTCACCGCGATCGACGCCTACGCGCCCGACGAGCGTTGGCGACTCCCGGCGGTGTTCGAGGAGACGCCGGATGAGCAGATCCTGATCACATCGGTCGACGGTGAGGCGCGGGAGACGCCGGTCGCCGGGCGGCTGCGGTTCGAACTGGCGGGGGCAGCCCAGACGCTCACCGTCACCCGGAACGGACAGGGCGCGCTGAGCGCGGTCTTCGCCGACGGCACCAACGGGCTGGAGACGTACCGGTTCCGGTTCCTGCCGGTCGACGAGCCCGCCGCCGACGGCACGGCCGTGATCGACTTCAACCGCGCCTATCTGCCGCCGTGCGCGTTCTCGGACCAGTACGTCTGCCCGCTGCCGCCCGCCGGCAACCGGTACTCGACACCGATCCGCGCCGGGGAACGCGTGGTGGTGCTCGGCGGCTGATGTGCTCGACGGTTGATCGGCCGGTGGTTCATCCTGCCCGTGGTTGATCCGTCATCGCTGACCCGCCGTATCCGAGGCCCTGCGCCTTAAGCTGGAACCGTGCACGGTGAATACAAGGTCCCAGGTGGAAAGCTCGTCGTCGTCGACCTCGAGATCGAGGACGACCGGATCGCCCGCTTCCGCCTCGCCGGCGACTTCTTCCTCGAGCCGGACTCGGCGCTGGACGACATCAACGCCGCGGTCAACGGGCTGCCCGCCGAGACGGACTCGACGGCCATCGCCGCGGCCGTCCGCAGCGCCCTTCCGGATGGCGCTCAGCTGCTCGGCTTCTCGCCCGAAGCCGTCGGCACCGCGGTGCGTCGCGCGCTCGTGACGGCCCCGGGGTGGCGCGACTTCGACTGGGAGATCGTGCACGACAAGGCGGTCTCGCCGCGCATGAACCTCGCCCTCGACGAGGTGCTCACCGCCCGCGTCGGCGAGGGGCGCCGTCGTCCCACCCTGCGCATCTGGGAGTGGAACGAGTCGGCCGTCGTGATCGGGTCGTTCCAGTCGTACCGCAACGAGGTCGACCCCGAAGGCGCCGCACGGCACGGGTTCGACGTGGTCCGCCGCATCTCCGGCGGCGGGGCGATGCTCATGGCCGCGGGGCAGATCATCACGTACTCGCTGTATGTGCCGGCATCGCTCGTCGCGGGCATGACCTTCGCCGACTCGTACGCCTTCCTCGACGACTGGGTGCTGCAGGCGCTGCGGTCGCTCGGCATCGATGCGGTCTATCAGCCGCTCAACGACATCGCGAGCCCGACCGGCAAGATCGGCGGTGCCGCGCAGAAGCGCCTCGCCAACGGGGGAGTGCTGCACCACGCGACCCTGTCGTACGACATCGACGGCCAGGTCATGACCGAGGTGCTGCGCATCGGCCGCGAGAAGCTCAGCGACAAGGGCACCACCTCGGCCGCCAAGCGCGTCGATCCGCTGCGCAGCCAGACCGGGCTCGAGCGCGCCGAGATCATCGAGCGGTTCAAGGACACCTTCCGCTCACTGACCGACGCCGAGACCGGTGCGATCACGGCGGACGAGTATGCCGACGCGGAGGCTCTCGTCGAGTCGAAGTTCGCCACCGAGGCGTGGCTGCATCGGGTGCCGTGACCGCGGGCGCGGTCACCATCATCGAGGGTGACAACCTCGCCGTCGCGGCGACCCTGCCCACGGGTTCCTTCACGCTCGTGTACCTCGACCCGCCGTTCAACACCGGCCGGACGCAGGGGCGGCAGGTGGTCACCGCTCGGCGAACGTTCACAACTCAGGAAGAATCCGCAGATTCGGGCGCGGAGCCCGTCGAATCGAGCGATGCGGCACCGGTCTTCCTGAGTTCTGAACCGCCCGCAGCCGAGCCCGAGCCTGCGGCCGAGCCCGCGACCGAGGTGCGGCACGGGTTCCACGGCCACGCGTACGAGCGGGTGCGCGGGATGCTGCGCGCGTACGACGACCGTTTCGACGACTACGGCTCCTTCCTGATGCCGCGGCTCGAGGAGGCGTGGCGGCTGCTCGCCGACGACGGCACGCTGTATCTGCACCTCGACTACCGTGAGGCGCACTACGCGAAGGTGATGCTCGACGCCGTGTTCGGGCGGGACTGCTTCCTCAACGAACTCATCTGGGCGTACGACTACGGCGCGAAGTCGCGCAGCCGCTGGCCCACGAAGCACGACACGATCCTGGTGTACGTGAAGAACCCGCGGGAGTACGTCTTCAACTCCGACGAGGTCGACCGCGAGCCCTACATGGCACCCGGACTGGTCACGGCCGAGAAGGCTGCGCGCGGCAAGCTGCCGACCGACGTGTGGTGGCACACGATCGTGCCGACGACCGGGCGCGAGAAGACCGGTTATCCCACGCAGAAGCCGGAGGGGATCCTGCGCCGCATCGTGACCGCGTCGAGTCGACCCGGCGACCGGGTGCTCGACCTCTTCGCCGGCAGCGGCACGACCGGGGCCGTGGCCTCGGCGCTCGGTCGCGATGCCGTGCTGGTCGATGACAACCCCGAGGCGATCGGGATCATGAAGACGCGGATGCCGCACGCCGAGGTGATCACGCCCGGCTGAGGGCGTTCGCGGTGTCGCCGCTCGCCGTCCACAGACGGGAGAATGCTGTGATGACGGATACCGACTTCGAGACGACCGCCGACCTCGTCGAGGTGACGACCACCGCAGGACGCGTGCGCGGCCGCTGGCGTCCGACCACCGGTGGTCGAGGCAATCCGCGGTCGGCGGCGTTCCTGGGCATCCCGTTCGCGGAGGCCCCGGTCGGTGAGCTGCGCTTCCAGGCGCCCGTGCCGAAGGCACCGTGGGAGGGCGTGCGCGACGCGCTCGAGTTCGCCGCCACCGCGCAGCGCGGCGATCCCGGCGTCACGCTCATCCCCGAGCCGAGCGTCGAGGGCGAGTCGACGCTCAACGTCAACGTGTTCACGCCGAGCCCGGCCCGCGCCGAGCAGGGAACCGGGCTCCCGGTGCTCGTCTGGATCCACGGCGGCGGGTACTTCGCCGGCTCGCCCGCGAGCGTCTGGTACGACGGCCGCAACTTCAACCGCGACGATGTCGTGACCGTGTCGATCTCGTACCGCCTCGGCTTCGACGGCTTCGGCTGGATCGAGGATGCTCCGTCGAACCGTGGTGTGCGCGACTGGCTGCTCGCGCTGGAGTGGGTGCAGCAGAACATCGCCGTGTTCGGCGGCGACCCGTCGCGCGTGACGATCGCCGGCCAGTCCGCGGGCGGCGGTGCCGTGCTGACCCTGCTCGGCATGGAGAAGGCGCAGCACCTGTTCCACGGTGTCTACTCGATCTCCGGCGCGCTCGCCGATGTCGCCGCCACCCGTGCCGAGACGTTCGGTCGCGGGCTCGCCACCGCCGGCGGGGTCGAGCCGACCGTCGCCGGCTTCTCGTCGCTCTCCGAGGAGCGCATCCTCGAGCTGCAGAAGAAGGCGACCGCGCTCGGGCCGTCGTCGGTCGGCACCATGATCGAGGAGGGGCTGCCGCTCGGACCGCGCATCGACGGCGATCTGCTGCCACGGTCGACGCGCGAGGCGCTCGCCGCGGGTGTCGGCGCCGACAAGCCGCTCGTGCTCGGAGCGACCGACGACGAGTTCACGATGGTGTTCTCGGATGCGGCGAAGAAGCTGCGCTGGGTGCCCCGGTCGCTCCTGCTGGGAAAGCTCGGGCTGCCGAAGGCCGCGCGCCGTGCGTACCTCGCCGCCAACGCCGACGTCACGGGACTCGGCAATGCGCGCGTCGCCGGGCGACTGCTGACCGACCGGATGTTCCGCTCGGCGCTGCTGAAGGTCGTCGCCGACCGCGGGGCCGCGCCGACCTGGGTGTACCGGTTCTCGTGGCCGTCGGGGCGCTTCGGTTTCGCGGAGCACTGCCTCGATGTGCCGTTCTTCTTCGACTGCCTCGACGGGCCCGCGATCGAGCCGCTCGCCGGCCCGAACCCGCCGCAGCGGCTGGCCGATGAGGTGCACGGCGCGGCGGTCGCGTTCGTCACCGACGGGGATCCGGGTTGGCCGCGGCACGAGGGGGGTGCGGGCATCGTCCGGGTCTACGACGTGCCGACACGCGACGTCCGCGATGCCTACGCCTCCGTGCGTCCGCTCCTGGGCGAGTCGTCCTGACGATCTGAACCGACCTGCCGTCAGGCCACGTACACCTTGCGGAGCGTCTCGGTCACGGTCCAGGTCGTGCGCATGCCCTCGGCGAGACGTACGACCGAGCCGGGGCCGACCTCGAGGTCGGGCAGCCCCGACGAGCTGAACGAGATCGTGGCGCGGCCACTCAGCACGACGAACACCTCGTCGGCCTCGGTATCGGTCGCGGTGCCCGGCGTCATCTCCCACACTCCGACCTCGACCCCGCCGATCGTCGCCAGCCCGTGCACGGCGGTCGTCGGGGCGCCGGCGAGCACCTCCTCAGCGGGCAACGGCTCGTGCGTGAGTGCGAGACCACGAGCATCCACCCCCGTCCCCGCCGCGAGAGCGTTCACGAGTCGAAGCCCATGCCGACGGCGTCGAGCGTCTTGAGGAACAGGTTGCGCTTGCCCTCGTTGTGGTCCGCCCGGTCCATGGCCGCGCGCACCAGGTTCACGCCGATCGACGCGGCGGGCTCCGGCGGGAACGGGATCGGCTTCTCGCGCACCATCCGCAGCTCGGTGCGTTCGGTCTCTGCGCCCGACAGCGTGTCGAGCATGACGTCGGCCGCGAAGCGCGCAGCACCGACGCCCAGTCCGGTGAAGCCGGTCGCATAGGTGACGCGGCCCTTTCGGGCGGTGCCGAAGAACGCGCAGAAACGGCTCGACGAGTCGATCGCCCCGGCCCAGCGGTGGGTGAAGCGCAGGCCCTCCAATTGCGGGAAGGTCGTGAAGAAGTGCGAGGCGAGCTTGCGGTGGCTCTCGATGCGGTCCTCGTACTCGGGGCGCACCTTGCCGCCGTAGTGGTAGACCGCGTCGTAGCCGCCGAACAGGATGCGGTCGTCGGCGGTGAGCCGGTAGTAGTGGAACTGGTTCGCGCTGTCGGCGAGGCCCTGGCGGTTCGACCAGCCGATCGACGCGAGCTGTTCGGCGGAGAGCGGCTCGGTCATCAGCACGTAGTCGTAGACCGGCACGGTCATCAGGCGGTTGCGCTTGAGGAGCGAGGGGAACACGTTGGTGGCGAGGGCCACGGCATCCGCCACGACCCGACCGTTCGGCGTGACCAGCGTGATCGGACCCGAGCCGTCGCCTTCGATGGCGCGCACGATGCTGTGCTCGTAGATCTCGACGCCGAGGTCTGCGGCGACGCGTGCCAGCTCGACGCCCAGCTTGGCCGGGTGCACCATCGCCGAGCCCTCGCGGTCCCAGGCTCCGGCGAGGAACGTCTCGGAGTGCACCTCCGCCTGCACGGCTTCGCGGTCGAGGAAGCCCGGTTCGTCCCGGAGCCACTCGACCTGGTGCGGCTCGACCGCCACGGCCAGCTGACCGGTGCGCTCGAACTCCGCGTCCATGCCGTAGCGTGCGACGGTCTGCTCGATGCCGTCGAGGTTCTCGTGGCCCAGCTCCTCGAGCCGGTCGATCTCCTCGGGCCAGCGGGTGACCCCGTTCTCGTGACCGTGGGTGAGGCTCGACTCGCAGAAGCCGCCGTTGCGACCGGATGCCGCCCACGCGATGCGCGACGCCTCCAGGAGGACGACGCGGCGCTCGGGGTCGCGCTCTTTGGCGCGCACGGCCGTCCACAGTCCGGCGTAGCCGCCGCCGACGATCGCGAGGTCGGCGCGGACCGTGCCGTTCAGGCGCGGATGCGTCGGTCGATCGACATCGTCGAGCCAGAACACGCGCAGAGCGGTGTCGCGCAGGGAGTCGTCGACGACCCGCTGCGGCGGCCGACGGCGTTCGAAGACGGTGGTTCCCATGATCACTCCGATGCGTCAGGGGTGCGCCTCAGCGCGTTCCCCAGTTGTAGAGGTCTTTGTACAGGCCCGCGTAGAGCAGGCTCTCGGTGTGGACGATGCCCGGGATGGTGCGGATGCGGGTGGCGATGAGGGTGATCAGGTGCTCGTCGTCCTCGCATACGGCCTCGACGAGGATGTCGAACGTCCCGAGTGTGACGACGACGTAGGCCAGCTCGGGGATCGTGGTGAGCTCTTCGGCGATCGCGCGGGGGTCGCCGGAGACGCGGATGCCGATCATCGACATGCGGTGGAAGCCCAGCTGCATCGGGTCGGTGACCGCGACGATCTGGATGATGCCGGCCTCGGTCATCCGCTGCACACGCTGGCGAGCAGCCGCCTCGCTGAGCCCGACCTCGCGCGCGATCTCGGCGTAGGGGCGGCGTCCGTCCTCCTGCAGGAGTTCGACGATGCGCTTCGAGATGTCGTCCAGTGCAGGCTGGGCAGGCTTGGGGCTCATCTATCGATATTGACAGTCAACACCTGATTCTGCAACTGATTCAGTCGCTGTGCGCGGGCGATATCTTCCGATTCCGCAGGCTGCGCGCTACCATGACGGCATGTCCCGCACCCTTCTGGAGAACTCCGCGCCGTTGCAGAACTTCATCGGTGGTCGCTACGTGCCCGCGAGCGGGGCGGAACGGATGCCGCTCCTCGATCCTGTCACCGAAGCCACGTACGGCGAACTGCCGATCTCCGACGGTGCCGACGTCGACGCTGCCTATGCCGCGGCATCCGCGGCCTTCCCGCTCTGGCGTGACACGACCCCCGCCGATCGGCAGCTGGCGCTGTTCCGCATCGCCGATGAGATGGAGTCGCGGGCCGAGGAGTTCGCCGACCTGGAATCGCAGGACACCGGCAAGCCGCGCGCGAGCCTCGTCGCCGACGAGATCATGCAGTCGGTCGATCAGCTGCGTTTCTTCGCCGGTGCCGCCCGCAGTCTCGAAGGCCGGGCCGCCGGGGAGTACCTCGCCGGGCATACCTCCTTCGTGCGTCGGGAGCCGATCGGCGTGATCGGTCAGGTGACGCCGTGGAACTATCCGCTGAACATGGCCGTCTGGAAGATCGCGCCTGCGCTCGCCGCCGGGAACACGGTCGTGCTCAAGCCCGCGGAGTCGACGCCGTTGACCACGCTTCTGCTCGCCGAGATCGTCGCGCTGCATACCCCGGTCGGCACTCTGAACGTCGTGCTGGGCGATCGCGACACGGGTGTGGCGCTGGTCGAGCATCCGATCCCGCAGATGGTCGCGATCACCGGTTCGGTGCGTGCGGGCATGGCGGTGGCGCGCTCGGCGGCGAACGACGTGAAGCGCGTGCACCTGGAACTCGGCGGCAAGGCGCCGGCGATCGTGTTCGCGGATGCCGTGCTCGAGAAGGCGGTCGACGGGATCATCACCGGGGCCTTCTTCAACGGCGGCCAGGACTGCACGGCGGCCACTCGGGTGCTGGTGCACGAGTCGCAGCACGACGAGCTCATCGCCGCGCTGGTGGCGAGGGCGAAGACGCACGCGCGCACCGGAGGACCGCACGAGGAGGGGGTGCTCTACGGCCCGCTGAGCAGCGCGGCGCAGCTCGCTCAGGTGCAGGGCTTCATCGACCGCCTGCCGGCGTATGCGACCGTCGAGACCGGCGGACGCCGCCAGGGAGGCCGGGGCTACTTCTGGGAGGCCACGATCGTGTCGGGCGTGCGGCAGGACGACGAGGTCGTGCAGGGCGAGATCTTCGGTCCGGTGCTGACCGTGCAGGCGTTCGGATCCGACGACGAGGCGCTGGAGATGGCGAACGACGTGCCCTATGCGCTCGCCGCCTCGGTGTGGACGACGGATCATGCCAGGGCGATGCGGTTCTCGCGCGACCTCGACTTCGGCTGCGTGTGGATCAACACGCACATCCCGTTCGTATCGGACATGCCTCACGGCGGGTTCAAGCACTCCGGATACGGCAAGGACCTCTCGCAGTACGGCTTCGATGACTACACCCGCATCAAGCACGTGATGAGCGCGCTCGACTGAGTGGCCGCGGCCGCGTGGACCGCGCAACGCGCCGACCGTTCGAGTGTGAGGGTCAGTTCACGTGCGTCTGGAGCCAGGGCATGGGGTCGATGGCGACGGTGTTGATGTGGACCTCGAAGTGCAGGCAGGAGCCGAACACGTAGCCGGTCGATCCGACGTCGCCTAGGTACTGACCTTCGTCGACACAGTCGCCGACCTCGACCGCACGGGTTCCGTAGTTCAGGTGCGAGTAGACGGTGCTCACGGCCTGTCCGTCGACGATGCTCTCGATCTGAATCGTCACGCCGTAGCCCTGGTAGCTCTCGGTGGAGCGGGAGACGCAGCCCTTCATCGCGGCGTTGATCGGGGTGCCCACGCCCGCGGCGAAGTCCTGGCCGAGGTGAGACCGGCCCGGCCGTGACGCACCGAAGCCATCGGTAAACGAATAGGTCCCGTCTGCCATCGGCATGATGATGCGATCGGCGATGGGGATGTCGACGGCGCTTCCGAGCGGCATGCCGGCAGCGAGTGCCGCCGCGACGGCACGGGAGCGTGTCTCCTCGATCTCCTCGGGCGTCGTCGCCGAGAAGGTCCCGCGCGGAGCGATCTCCGCGCGGATCTCGTCCGAGGACGACGACGCGGACGTGGATGTGTAGGACTGCGCGGCATCGGCAGCGGCCGCAGTGGTGAGGCTGGTGGTGGCGCCGGCGACGACTCCTTCGCTCCCGGTGGCGAGTGCGGGCAGTGCGGCGCCGGTGACCATCACGCCGATCGCGAATGTGGCGCCGAGCGCCTTGGCCTTCGCCCACGGACGCTTCGCGCGGCGGGGACGGACCGGAGACGATGCGGGCTTTCGCGCGAGACGCCCTCGCGGGCTCCGGGGGCGGCCGGGCGTGCCGGTGGCCTTCGGGTGCGACGGGCGTGGGGTGTCCGTGGTGGCGGTGCTCGCGCCGACGGGAGACTGCGTGTCTGTGGGTGTGCTCGCGTCGACGGGAGACTGCGCGTCTGTGGCGGTGCTCGCGTCGACGGGAGACTGCGTCTCGGTGGCGGTCGCGGTCGCGGTGGCGGTGCTCGCGTCGACGGGAGACTGCGTCGCGGTGGATGCGTCGGCCGTGCGGGGAGGCTGTGCGTTCGAGGGCGCGTCCGCCGCGCGGGGAGCTTCAGGAGTCGTGGGGGCGGAGTTCCGCCGATCGCGCCGCAGCAGCGGGCGGGGTGCGACTGGTGCTTCTTCGGGGGCTTCCGGGGCGTCGTGAGCGCGCTCGGGTGGCAGGGAGTTCGTGACGGAGTCCTTCCGGAGGGCAGATGTACGCGGCGGTCGATCCCCCCGGATGCCACCGTTACCGATCTGTAATTTAGTTGGCGAACCTGTGAGCGTCAAATCGAAGAGCGGATGCTCGACGTCATTTCGACGACGGATGCTCGGTCTCCAGCGACATCGGTGTGTGCGGTGTCGACGTGGATACTCACACTCTGCCCTGGTGGGGGCGTCCGCGTGCGTCGCAGTGCGGCGTGCTCTGGCCAGTGTGGACAAGTGTTGCGTCGGTGTTTCTGTGGAGGGCGTGTCGGTGTTTCGCGTGTTTCGGAATATTGCTCTGAACTGGGGTTATCGGGGTTCGAATGTCGGTGGTCCCGGGTTGACTGGGGGTATGAACAACCCCGCGGAGCTGCTCGGCCAGGTCGTCGCTGACCTGGATGCGGTGCTGCGCTCTGACGTGATCGCCCGGCTCGGTGACGACGAGAAGATGGGGTTGTTGCGGGTCGCGGGTGAGGTGCAGCGGCGGGTGGAGGCGGTGGTCGTGGAGGCGGTCGCGTCGGTCGATGAGCGGCCGGCGGGGTCGGGGGAGCCGGCGTTCTGCGGACGATATGGGTGTCGCACGGTGAACGAGTTGCTGCAGCGGGTGGTGCGCACGGATGCTGCGGGGGCGGGGCGGGTGGTGAAGGCCGCGAAGGCGGTGCGGCGGGAGGTGGGGTTGTCGTCGGGGGCGTGGTTGCCGGCGCGGTGGCCCGCGCTGCGGGTGGCGTTGGTGGACGGGACGATCGGGGTCGCGGGGCTGTTGGCGGCGATCGGGCCGATCGAGCAGGCCGGGTCCCGGGTCGGGGCCGCGGACCGGTTGCGGGCGGATGCGGAGTTGGCGGCGTACGCGCGGGGGTTCGCGGCTGCTGACGCGGAACCGGAACCGGAACCCGATGCGGACACGGACTCGGACGCTGGCGGGGAGGTTGGATCGGCGGCGACGCCGGAGGATCTGCGGTTGTTGGCGCAGGTGATCGTGCAGTATCTCGATCCGGATGGTGCGGAGCCCGCGGATGACATCGCGATGCGGGTGCGGGGGCTGACGCTCGGGCGCGCGAAAGACGGGGTGGTCCCGGTCCGGGGACGGTTGCTGCCGGAGGTCGCGGGACAGTTGCAGCGCCTGTTCGACGCGTACCTGAACCCGAAAGTCGACGGACCACCCGTCCCCGGAGTCGTGTTCCGGCCCACGGGGGAGACGAACTCGGAAACGAACTCGGAAACCCTCGATGACGGTGCGGGTATGGATGACGACGCGCTTCCGTCCGGTGACCCGGGACGGATGGTCGACCCGCGCTCCCGGTCGCAGAAGCAGCACGACACCCTCGCCGCGATCCTCGGCATCGCCGCCCGCCATGACGACACCCCACGCCTGGGCGGTGGTGCGCCCACCCTGGTGGTGTCCGTCACCGCAGAGGACTACACGTCCGGTCGTGGCTGGGCGCACGTCGACGGCATCGACACCCCCGTCCCCACCCGTGTCGCCGTCCACACCGCGTGCGCGGGCGGGGTGCAACGGGTGCTGTTCGACCCGCACGGGCGGATCATCGGCATCAGCACCACCGACCGGATCTTCACCGCGCATCAGCGTCGCGCGATCACCCTCCGCGACCGCGAGTGCCTCATCCCCGGCTGCCACGTCCCCGCGACCTGGTGCGAGATCCACCACGTCCACGAGCACGCCCACGGCGGTCCCACCCACACCGACAACGGCGTCGCCCTCTGCTGGCACCACCACAGAACCCTCGACACCTCCGGCTGGGAGATCCGCATGCGCCACGGCACACCCCACGTCCGCGGACCCGCCTGGTGGGACCCCACCCGACGCTGGCGCACCCCACGACCCCCGACACCACGACCCGCACCTGCGGCCCGCCGCTCGACTGCGCTCAGAGCATGAGCGGCCACGACCGGGCTCGGCGCGAACTGTCGACCTGTGCGACACGATGTGGCATGCTTGCGGGCATTGCGCCGGGCCCCGTTTCTGGGGCCGTCCGTGAATCGAGAGGTAGACGCCGGAACACATGTCCAGACCACTCGCGGGACCGCAGGGCCTGCTACGCACGCTCAACGGTCGCGCGATCCTGGAGGCGCTCGCGCGCAGCGGTCCGCAGACCCGCGCGGAGCTGATGTCGGCGACGGGGCTGTCCCGCACGGCCGTCACCCAGGTGCTGCGGATGCTCGAGGCAGCGGGCGCCGTCGCCTCGGCAGGCATCGACCGCGAGACGCGCGGGCCTGCCGCCGGTCGCGTGACCCTGCATCCGCGGCTCGGGTTCGCCGCCGCTGTGCACATCGACCACCACGCCGCGCACGTGGTGCTCGTCGACGCCCGCGGAGTCGTGCACGCCGAGGAGCACGCCGTACTGCCCATCCAGGAGGACCGCGTCGAGCACATCGTCGCCCTCGTCGACCGTTGCCGAGGCTCGGTGAAGGCGGCCAAGGGGGCGATCCACCTCGCCGTCGTCGGCATTCCCGGGATCGTCACCGCCGATGGCGGCATCCGCGACGATCTCGGTCCGGACGGCGGCGCCTTCCGCGCTGCGCTGACCGCATCGCTCGGCTGCCCGGTACGCATCGAGAACGACGTCAACCTCGCCGCCCTCGCCGAGCTCACGGCGGGCGTGGGCGGCGACCTCGCCAGTTTCGCGCTGCTGCTCCTCGACGACGGGCTCGGTGCCGGCATCGTGATCGACGGCGCACTGCACCGCGGATTCTCCGGTGTCGCGGGCGAGGTCATGTACCTGCCGCAGACTCCCCTCCCGATCGGGGCGCCCATCGTGAGCGACGCCGTGGTCGGAGATCTCGCACTCGGGGCGGGGCGAGACGCCGAGGCCACGCTGGAGGACCATCTCGAAGCCGCCGGTCGCGGTGACGAAGCCGCGATCCGGGTCGTCGCCGAGATCGGCACACGCATCGTGCTCGTCGCCGGCAGCGTCGGTCTCGTGCTCGACCCCGAGGCGTTCATCCTCAGCGGCAAAGCCGCCCATCCCGTGCTGGTCGAGGCGATCCAGCGCGTCGCCGACGAGTACGCGCCCCAGCTCCCGCTGCGGTTCCTGGTCTCGTCGTTCGGCCCGGAGGCCCCGCTGGTCGGCGCCGTCGACGAGGCGGCTTCCGCCCTCCGGAGCATGCTGTTCACCCGCATCCTGACCCCGGCGGCGAAGTCCGGCCGCTGAGCTCTGCCCCGATCGCCGCCCTCGATCGCCCGTCCCTACCCGACAGGATCCCCGATGACCGCTCCCTCCGACCTCGCCGACCGCCTCGGCCTCGCTCCCGGCGCGCGGGCGATCATCCTCAACGCCGACGACTTCGGCATGTGTCATGCGGCGAACACCGCGATCGTCGAGCTGCTCACGACCGGGCACATCGACTCGACGACCGTGATGGTCCCGTGCTCGTGGTCGCCCGAAGCGCTGGCCTTCGCGGCTTCCCGCACGGACCTCGACGTCGGCGTGCACCTGGTGCTCACCAGCGAGTGGAGGCGCTACCGCTGGCGCCCATTGACCGGCACGGGAACGAGCCTCGTCGACGCCGATGGTTTCTTCCCCGCTGATGTCGCGACCGTCGAGCGGGATGCGACCGACGACGATGTCGCCGCCGAGCTCGCCGCCCAGCTGCAGGCCGCGCTCGACGCCGGGGTCGACGTGACGCACCTCGACAACCACATGGGCTCGGTCTACGGCCTCGTCACCGGCCACGACTTCCTGCGCCCGGTGTTCGAGCTCGCCGCCCGCAACGGCCTCCCGTTCCGGCTGCCGCGGACGATGGACGGGGTGGGGGAGGATGCCGCATTGCAGGCCAAGCTCGACGACGCGGCGGCCGCAGCGGACGCCAGCGGCATCGAGATCATCGATCGGCTCTGGTCGCATCCCTTCGAGCTCCTCCGCGAGGGTGAGCCCGACGAGGAGACCTACGAGCAGGTGCGTGACGGCTTCATCGCGTTGCTGCGCGCTGTTCCCGCCGGCGTCACCGAGATCTACCTGCATCCGATGATCGACGACGACGAGCTCCGGGCCGCGGTCGACTTCAGCGCGGCGAAGCGTGGGTACGAGCTGCGTCTGCTCACCGACCCCGCCGTGCTGCAGGCCATCGAGGACGAGGCTCTCGTGCGCATCGGCTGGCGTGACCTGCGCGACCTGCAGCGGTCGTCCGCGCGATGACGGTTCTGGGCGAACGCCTGCGCGATCGACGGCTGGATGCGGCGCCGACCAGGGCGCAGACGATCGCATTCGGGGCATCCGGGTTCCCGACCCAACTGATGGCGCAGACCTTCTCGGCCTTCATCGTCTACTTTTACGTCTCACACCTCGCGGTCCCAGCCGGATGGGTGGCCGCGGCGATGATCGCCCACGGTGTGCTGAACGCGGTGCTGAATCCGGTCGTCGGCACGATCTCCGACCGGCTGCGCACTCCCTGGGGTCGGCGCATCCCGTGGATCGGTCTGGGCATCGTGCCGCTCGTGGTCGCCTTCGCGCTGGTGTGGATGCCGCCCGAGCTCCCGGCCGCCGGCCTCATCGTGTGGTTCCTCGTGGTCGTGGCCGTGTACGACATCGCGTTCGTCGTCGTGGTGCTGAACATCTCCGCGCTGTTCCCCGAGATCTTCCGCACCACCGAGGAGCGCGCCCGAGGCAACGTGCCGCGGCAGATCTTCGCGATCCTCGGCATGGTCCTCGGCACCGCCGGCGCGCCCGCCCTGTACAGCGCGCTCGGGTGGCCGGGGATGGCCCTGGTGCTGGGCGCCGTCTGCCTGGTGTTGCTCGTGTGGTCGTTCCTCGGCGGGATGATCGAGCGCCGGGTCCCGGAGGCGGCGTCCGAGGCCATGCGGTGGGGCGACCAGCTGAAGTACACCTTCCGCAATCGTGCCTTCGTCCCCTACGTGCTCGGGTCGCTGTTCGTGCAGACCTCGATCGCCGTGATCCTCGCCGCGATCCCCTTCTACGTGCGGTACTCGCTCGGGGCTGCCGAGGGGGAGGGGAGCCTGCTGCTCGGGGCCATCTTCGTCACTGCGATCCCGTCGATCGTGCTGTGGAGCGCGGTCGTCCGCCGCACCTCGCCGCGCACGGCGGTGCTGTGGAGCGTGGCGGTGTTCGGCGTCGCCGTGCTCGGCTACCTGGTGCCGTCGGACGTGATCGGCGCGGTGTCGGTCGGCGTCGCGGTCGGGGTGGGCGTCGGCGGCCTGCTGCAGCTGCTCGAGGTCATGCTCGCGCAGATCATCGATGAGGATGCCGTGCGCACCGGGCACCGCCGCGAGGGGGCCTACTTCGGGGTCAACGGCTTCGTGGTGCGAGGATCGGTCGTGCTGCAGGCGGTCGTGGCCGCGGTGGTGCTGACGGCATCCGGATTCGATGCCACGCTCGGCGACGCGCAGCCCGAGAGCGTCGACGGCGGAATCCGTCTGATGCTCGCCGTGATCCCGCTCGGGTTCACCGCCCTCGCGTGGCTGTGCTTCTGGCTCTACCCCATCCGCGCCCGCGACGTCTGAGTCAGGCCGACGCCGCCTGCCGCGCCTCCCACCCCGTGCGCACCATCTCGTCGACCGTGTACCGCATGGTCCAGTCGAGGTCGCGGGCGGCGAGCTCGCCGGTGGCGACGATGCGGTCGGGGTCGCCGGGGCGGCGGGGGCCGATCTCGGGGGTGAAGTCGATGCCGGTCACGCGGGCGACGGCATCCATGATCTGCTTCACGCTGAGCCCGTCACCGGAGCCGAGGTTGTACGCCGCCTCGATGGGGCTTCCGTCGGCGAGGCGCTGGGCGGCGGCGACGTGCGCGGCGGCGATGTCGCCCACGTGCACGTAGTCGCGCACATTCGTGCCGTCTGCGGTGTCGTAGTCGTCACCGAAGATCTTCGGGGTCTTGCCCGCGAGCAGCGCCTCGAACACGATCGGGAAGAGGTTGTGCGGGCTGACGTCGTAGACGGTCGGGTCGGCGGAGCCCACCACGTTGAAGTACCGCAGCGAGGTGTGCCGCAGCGGACGCGCGGAGTCGGCCGTCGCGATCGCCTGGTCGCGCAGCAGCCATTCGCCGATGAGCTTCGATTCGCCGTAGGGGCTGGCCGGCTTCTTGGCGGTGTCCTCGACGACGAGCGCGACGTCGGGGGTGCCGAACACGGCGGCCGAAGAGGAGAACACGATGTTCGAGACGCCCGCGGCTTCCATCGCCTCGAGGATGATCCGGGTGCCCGCGACGTTCTGCGCGTAGGTGTGCAGCGGGCGCTGCACCGAGACGCCCGCGTACTTGTACCCGGCGACGTGGATGACGCCCTGGGCGTCGTGGTCGCGCAACGTCTTCTCGACCAGGTCGCGATCGAGGATGCTGCCCTGCACGAACGGCACGCCCTCGGGCACGAACGACGCGACGCCGCTGGAGAGGTCGTCGAGCACGACCGGGGTGAGCCCGGCTTCTGCGAGGGCCCGCACGACGTGGGCTCCGATGTAGCCGGCGCCGCCGGTGACGATCCAGGACATTGCATTCCTCTCCTGCCGCGGAGTGATCGCGGCTCGATCGATCATTCTCTCAGGCGTCGCGGAGCGGACCTGCGGAGGGGGTGACCGTGAACAGGTGCGGGGCGCCGAATCCCGAGGCGGCGAACGCGGCGGTCACGGCACCCGACACCGCCTCGACGGCATCCTGCTCGATCAGCGCGATCGCGGCTCCCCCGAAACCCCCACCGGTCATGCGGGCGCCGAGAGCGCCGGCGGCCAGTGCGGTGTCGACGGCGGTGTCGAGCTCGACGGTCGAGATCTCGAAGTCCTCACGCATCGACACGTGCGATGCCACGAGGAGGTCGCCGATGGCCCTGGCACCCTGCTCCTGCAGCACCTGGACCGTGTCGAGCACGCGCTGGTTCTCGGTGACGATGTGACGCACGCGGCGGAAGGTCACGTCGTCCATCAACTCCTGAGCGCGGGGGAGTTCGGCGATCGACACGTCGCGCAGGGCAGGCACGCCCATGAGCGATGCTCCGAGTTCGCACGATGCCCGGCGTTCGCGATAGCCGCCCGTGGAGTGGGCGTGCTTGACACGGGTGTCGATCACGAGGATCGCGAGTCCGGCTTCGGCGATGCCGAGCGGCACCGGCCGGGCCTCGAGCGAGCGGCAGTCGAGGAAGATCGCGGTGTCGGGCTGTCCGAGCATCGACGCCATCTGGTCCATGATCCCGGTGGGAGCTCCGACGGCCTCGTTCTCGGCACGGCGTCCGACGCGGGCCAGAGCCGTGGCGTCGAGGCCGGTGCCCCAGAGCTCGTTCAGGGCGGATGCCGTCGCCCCCTCGATCGCGGCGGACGAGGAGAGCCCGGCCCCCACCGGCACGTCGGAGGCGATCGCGATGTCGAGGCCGCGGAACGGGCCGTCTTCGGCGGTCGCGTGCCGCAGCGCCCAGGCCACGCCCAGCGGGTACGCGGCCCACTCCGGGACGGCGGGGTGTGTGCCCGGCGCGGTCGGGAAGAGTCCGTCGAGCTCGTCCAGGCCGACCTCGACCGGCTCCTCGGCGAAGGTCGAACCGACCAGGACCCGGCCGCGATCGTCGCCGCGCAGCCCGACCGCGGCGACCGTGCGCTGCGGGATGGCGAACGGCAGCACGAAGCCGTCGTTGTAGTCGGTGTGCTCGCCGATGAGGTTGACGCGGCCCGGTGCCGACCAGAGGCCGTCGGGCTCGCGGCCGGTGAGGTCGGCGAACAGTGCGCGGGCGTCGTCGTGGGCGGCGGTCATGCGGATGCTCCGTCGGAGGTCGGGTTCGGGGTCTGGTTCGGGGATGAGCGTTCGATCGCCTCGCGGAGGCGTGCGGCGCCCACCTCCGGCGGGACCTCGGCGGCCCACGCCCCCATCGCGGCCTCGGAACCGGCGAGGAACTTCAGCTTGTCAGCGGCCCGGCGCGGGCTCGTCAGCTGCAGGTGCAGGCGCACGGTGTCGCGGCCGATGTGCACGGGCGCCTGGTGCCAGGCGGCGATGTACGGGGTCGGGGTGTCGTACAGGGCATCCACGCCGCGGAGCAGGCGCAGGTAGAGCGGGGCCAGCTCGTCTCGTTCGGCCTCGGTCGTCTCGGCGAAGTCGGGCACGTGGCGGTGCGGCATCAGGTGCACCTCGAGCGGCCAGCGGGCGGCGAAGGGGACGAAGGCCGTCCAGTGCTCGCCGCGGAACACCACGCGCTCGGAGGCCTGCTCGGACTCGAGGATGTGCTGGAACAGGTCGGGCGCGGTGCGGTCGATCGACTCGAGCAGTCGCGTGGTGCGCGGCGTCACGTAGGGGTAGGCGTAGATCTGGCCGTGCGGGTGCGGCAGGGTGACCCCGATCGCCTCGCCGCGGTTCTCGAACGGGAAGATCTGCTGGATGCCGGGCAGCTTCGAGATCGCGGCCGTGCGGTCGGCCCAGGCCTCGATGACCGTGCGAGCGCGGGTGACGGACTGCGTGCCGAAGGAGCCGGAGTGGTCGGGACTGAAGCAGACCACCTCGCAGCGGCCGACCGACGTGCGGGTGCGACCGAGGCCCAGGGCGGCGAGGTCGTCGAGGCCGCGCGGCGCGTTCGATGCCTGCGGCGCGGTGCCGACGGCCTCGGCGAGGGCGGGGCCGAATGCGGGGGAGCGGTTCTCGAACACCGCGACGTCGTAGCGCGACGGCACCTCGGAGGGGTTGCCCGGTGTCTGCGGCGCGAGCGGGTCCGCGTCGGCGCTGGGCATCATGACGCGGTTCTGCCGGTTGGCGGCGACCGTGATCCAGTCGCCGGTGAGCACGTCGAGGCGCATCGTCGCGGTGTCGGGGCGCGGGTCGAGGGTGCGGGCATCGACGGCGCGCTCGGCTCCGAGCGCGGTGCCCGGATCGTCGTAGTAGATGAGGTCGCGGCCGTCGGCGAGGGTGGTGGCGCGTTTGACGACGCCGGCGCCGAGGGTCTCGGTGCGCAACTCAGAAAGATCGTGCGTGTTCACGTAAACATGGTAGCCACAGGGCCGTGATAACGTCAACATTGCGGAGTTGTGCACGGGCGGCGAACGGAGAAAGTGCGTGGGAGACGAACGCGACCTGGTCGGGGAACCGCGCTCGGGACGGCACGCATCACCGTCCGGGCGTGTATCGATGGCCATGGTCGCCGCCCGCGCCGGGGTCTCGGGCCAGACCGTGTCGCGCGTCGTCAACGGCAGCCCGCGTGTCGACCCGGACACCCGCGCCCGCGTCGAGAGCGCGATGGCCGACCTCGGGTATCGCCCGCACCGTGCCGCCCGCGCCCTGCGCACCGGACGCTCGCAGACCATCGGCCTCGTCGTCACCACCCTCGCCACGGTCGGCAACTCGCGGATGCTGCAGGCCACGGCCGAAGCGGCGGCGGAACGCGGATACGCCCTGACGCTCGTGACCGCGACCGACGGCGTCGCCGAGGCGTTCGAGCGGCTCGCCGAGCAGGAGGTCGACGGCGCGATCGTGCTCAACGAGGCCTCGGCACTCGTGCCCGCGACGCAGCCCCCCGAGGGACTGCGCCTGGTCGTGGTCGATGCGCCGACCGACGCGGGGGTCACCTCCGTGCACAGCGACCATGCGGGCGGTGCGGCTGCGGCGACGGCTCGGCTCCTCGCCCTCGGACGCGAGACGGTGCAACACCTCGCCGGCCCCGAAGATTCCTTCGCGGCCGCCGAACGCGAACGGGGGTGGCGAGTGGCCCTCAGCACCGCCGGCATCCACCCGCCCGCCGTGGTCCGCGGTGACTGGAGTGCCGACTCGGGATACTCGGCGGGGGGAGCGCTCGCCGGAGCTTCCGCGGTCTTCTGCGCCAATGACCAGATGGCGCTCGGACTGATGCGCGCCCTGGCCGAGTCCGGCCGCCGGGTGCCCGAGGATGTCGCGGTCATCGGCTTCGACGACGTGCCGGATGCGGCGAACTACCGTCCGCCGCTGACCACGATCCGGCAGGACTTCGCCGCCCTCGCCCACCGTGCGGTCGCAGCGCTGGTCGATGCGATCGAGGGTGCCCCGCGGTCCGAGGGCTCCGCGGTCATCCCGACCGAGCTCGTCGAGCGCGACAGCGCGGGCTGACCTCGGGCGCGAAAGCGCTTCGGTTGCGTTCGGCTCTCGTCTCGTGGCATGATCTCGGAAAGCGCTTTCCACTCACGGTCGAGAGGAAGCACCGACAGCTTCCCGCGAAAGAAACGGAACACCATGGCCCAGGCGAACACCCGCGAGATCGGCATCATCATGAACGGCGTCTCCGGACGCATGGGATACCGGCAGCACCTGGTGCGCTCGATCCTCGCGATCCGCGAGGAGGGCGGCATCGAGCTGCCCGACGGCTCCCGCATCACGGTGAAGCCGATCCTCGTCGGTCGCAGCGAGGCCAAGCTCGCCGAGCTCGCCGCGAAGCACGGCATCGAGGACTGGACGACCGATCTCGACGCCGCCCTCGCCGACCCCCAGTGGGAGATCTACGCCGACTTCCTGGTGACCAAGGCCCGCGCCACCGCGATCCGCAAGGCCATCGCCGCGGGCAAGGCCATCTACACCGAGAAGCCCACCGCCGAGTCTCTGGAGGAGGCGCTCGAGCTCGCCCGCCTCGCGAAGGACGCCGGCATCAAGACCGGCGTCGTGCACGACAAGCTCTACCTGCCGGGCCTGCAGAAGCTCAAGCGCCTGATCGACTCCGGGTTCTTCGGCCGCATCCTCTCGGTGCGCGGCGAGTTCGGCTACTGGGTGTTCGAGGGCGACTGGCAGCCGGCCCAGCGCCCGAGCTGGAACTACCGCACCGAAGACGGCGGCGGCATCATCACCGACATGTTCCCGCACTGGAACTACGTGCTCGAGAACCTCTTCGGCGAGGTCAAGAGCGTATACGCGCAGGCGGCCGTGCACATCGCCGACCGCTGGGACGAGAAGGGCGAGCACTACACCGCCACGGCCGAAGACGCCGCCTACGGCATCTTCGAGATCGAGGGCGGCGTGATCGCCGAGATCAACTCGTCGTGGACCGTGCGGGTGAACCGCGACGAGCTCGTCGAGTTCCAGGTCGACGGCACGCACGGATCGGCCGTGGTCGGGCTGTTCGGTGCGAAGATCCAGCCCCGCAACGCCACGCCCAAGCCGGTCTGGAACCCCGACCTGGAAGACACCCGCGACTACGACGCCGACTGGCAGAAGGTGCCCACCAACGACGTGTTCCTCAACGGATTCCGTCAGCAGTGGGAGGAGTACCTGGTCTCCTACGTCGAGGGCACCGACTATCCGTTCGACCTGCTCGCCGGCGCCCGCGGTGTGCAGTTCGCCGAGGCCGGTCTGACATCGAGTGCCGAGGGCCGCAAGATCGCCCTCGAGCCGCTGACGCTGGGCTGAGGCGCGCATGAGCACCCTCCGACTTCTCCGCGCGACCGGGGAGACCGCCGACGTCTCCCTCAACGACTCGGGCGCGTACACCCGTCCGACCACCCCGCTGCAGAGCCGGGTCGCCTACGCCGCCGCGCACGTGGTGCCGAAGGCGCACGCCGACAACACCCCGGGGCAGCCGGCCGACATCGACTGGGACGCCACGCTCGCGTTCCGCCGCAACGTGTACTCGTGGGGGCTCGGCGTCGCCGACGCGATGGACACCGCACAGCGGAACATGGGACTGGATGCCGCGGCCACCCGCGAGTTGATCGCCCGCAGCGCCGAGGTCGCCCGGGAGGAGGGCGGCTCGGTCGTCGTCGGCGTCAACACCGACCACGTCGCCGAGACGCACATCTCACTCGAACAGGTCATCGCCGCCTACCTCGAGCAGCTGCACTTCACCGAGGAGCAGGGGGCCGGCCCCGTGCTCATGGCCTCCCGCCACCTCGCCCGTGTCGCGACGGGCGCCGACGACTACCGTCGCGTCTACCGTGAGGTGCTGTCGCGCGCGACCGTGCCCGTGGTGCTGCACTGGCTCGGCACGGCCTTCGACCCCGAGCTGGCCGGATACTTCGGCGCCGACGACTGGCAGACGGCATCCGCAGTGCTGCTCGATGTGATCGCGGAGAACCCCGACAAGGTCGCCGGCGTCAAGATGAGTCTGCTGAACGCCGAGTCCGAGATCTCGGTGCGGGAGCGACTGCCCGAGGGCGTGCGCATGTTCACCGGCGACGACTTCAACTACGTGAGCCTGATCGGCGGCGACACCGTCGGCGACGGCGCGGGGCACTCGGACGCACTGCTGGGGGCGTTCGCGGCGATCACCCCGGTGGCGTCGGCGGCGATCCAGGCGCTGGATGCCGGCGACCCGGAGGCGTACCTGCGCATCCTCGGCCCGACCGAGGAGCTCAGCCGACAGGTCTTCGCCGCGCCGACCTTCTACTACAAGACCGGTGTCGCCTTCCTCGCCTGGCTGAACGGGCACCAACCGGCGTTCCAGATGGTGGGAGGCCTGCACTCCGCGCGCAGCCTGCCGCATCTGAGCCGCATCGTCGAGCTCGCCAACGCCTCGCTCGCGCTCGAGCAGCCCGACCTCGCCCGCGAACGGTGGCACGGGATGCTGCGCCTGAACGGAGTGGACGCGTGAGCGCCGTGGATCCGCGCCTGTCGATCAACCAGGCGACCATCAAGTACGCCGACCTGGCCACGGCCCTGCGGGTCACCGCCGACGCCGGCATCCAGGCGATCGGACTGTGGCGCGAGCCGGTCAACGAGGTCGGCCTCGACATCGCGGCCCGGATGCTGTCGGACTCGGGGCTGCGCTTCACGACCCACTGCCGTGGCGGCTTCTTCACGCTGCCGGCCGGGGCGGAGCGGGATGCCGCGCTCGACGACAACCGTCGGGCGATCGAGGAGACCGCGACCCTGGCCGCCGCCGGTGCCGAGGGCTCGACTGCGGTGCTCGTGCTCGTCGCGGGTGGCCTGCCTGAGGGGTCGCGCGACCTGATCGGGGCGCGCGAGCGTGTCCGCGATGCGATCGGCGTTCTCGCTCCCGAGGCGAAGGCCGCGGGGGTCACACTCGCGATCGAGCCGCTGCACCCGATGTTCGCCTCCGATCGTGCCGTCGTCTCGACGCTCGGTCAGGCGCTCGACATCGCCGCCGATTTCGAGCCCGAGGTGGTGGGGGCGGCGGTCGACACCTTCCACATCTGGTGGGACCCGCAGGTGCTCGAGCAGATCGCCCGCGCGGGTCGCGAAGGCCGCATCGCCACCTACCAGGTGTGCGACTGGAAGACGCCCCTCCCGTCCGACGTGCTGCTCTCGCGGCATTACACCGGCGACGGGGTGATCGACTTCGGCTCGCTCACCCGTGCGGTCATCGCGACCGGGTACGACCGCGACATCGAGGTCGAGATCTTCAACGCCGACATCTGGGCGGATGCTCCTTCGAACGTCGTGCGCCGCACGGCTGACACCTTCGCCGCGGCCGTCTCCCCGCACCTCGGATGACGCCCGCCGGTCACCGGCAGGAACGGGACTGAGAGGATGACGCCATGACCCGCACCCGCCCAGGACTGTGCTCGGTGACCTTCCGCGCGCTCGCGCCCGAGCGGATCATCGAGCTCGCAGCGGATGCCGGGCTCGAGGCGATCGAGTGGGGCGGCGATGTGCACGTGCCGTCGGGAGACGTCGTCCGAGCCGGGGAGGTCGCCCACCTCACCGCGGACGCGGGCCTCGCGGTCGCGTCGTACGGGTCGTATTTCCGCGCCGGAGCGGACGAGCCCCTGACCCCGGTGCTCGACAGCGCCGAGGCCCTCGGAGCCGATCGTGTGCGCATCTGGGCAGGCAGGATCGGCTCGGATGCCGCGACCCCCGACGACTGGAGCGCGGTGGTCGACCGACTGCAGGCCGCGGCAGCAGAGGCGGCGGGCCGCGGCATCGCCCTCGCTCTCGAGTTCCACTCCCGCACGCTCGCCGACACGGCGCCGACGACGCTGCGGCTCCTCGCCGAGGTCGGCAGCCCGGCGCTGTCGACCTACTGGCAGCCGACGGTCGGAGCCTCCGTCGACACCGTGCTGGAGGAGTACCTCGCGCTCGCCGCGCACACGCGGGCGGCCCACGTCTTCTCCTGGTGGCCACAGGACGAGCGGCTGCCCCTGCGCGCGCGGGACGCGCTGTGGACCCGGTTCTTCGCGGCGGCGGCATCGGCCGCGGCGCCCCCACGGGATGCGCTTCTCGAGTTCGTGCCCGGCGACGATCCGGCCCTGCTCGCCCGCGAGGCGGCAGCGCTGCGCGACTATCTGGAGAGGCCCGCGTGACGAATTTCCGGGAAGTAGGCTCGGAGACATGACCAACCCCGCATCGCCCGCGGAGCGGCCTTCGTCGGAGCGCGCCTCGCGTCATCCCCGCGGCCCCGCGCCCACGCTGCACGATGTGGCGCGGGAAGCCGGTGTCTCCCTGGCGACGGCCTCGCGCGCGCTCAACGGCTCGGAGCGCAAGGTGGCCGAGTCGTTCCGCGAACGCGTCGAAGCCGCGGCCGCGAAGCTCGGCTACACGGCCAATGTCTCCGCCCAGGCGATCGCCCGGGGAACGTCTCCCGTCATCGCCCTGCTCGTCGCCGACATCGCCGACCCCTACTTCGGGCTGATCGCATCCGGCGTCGCGCGTGGTGCCGACGAGCACGGACTGGTCGTGACCATCGCGATCACCGAACGCGATCAGGAGCGGGAAGCGCGGATCGTGCGTGCTCTGCGCGGCCAGCGTCCGCGCGGGCTGATCCTCGCGGCCTCGCGCACGCAGGAGCCCAGGGAGGTCGACACCGCGCACGAGCTCGCCGAGTTCGCCCGCCTGGGCGGCACGGTCGTCGCTTTCGGGCCGGACGGCGACGCGGATCGGCGCATCGAGATCGACAACCGTTCCGGCGCCGAGGCGCTCGGTCGGCGGATGGCCGAGCTCGGCTACCGCTCAGCGATCGTGCTCGGCACCGCCGAGGGCGTGCGCACCTCGGATGATCGTCTGGCCGGTTTCCGCGCCGGGTTCGAGGCCTCCGGGGGCGCGGTGGAGAGCGTGCGGCGGGGGGACTTCCGGCGCGAATCGGGTGCGGCGGGCATGGCGGCCGCCCTCGCCGACGGGGTGCCGGCGGGAACCCTCGTCTTCGCGATCAGCGATGTCGTCGCGATCGGTGCGATGTCCGCCATCCGCGAGGCCGGTCGCGAGATCGGCGCGGACATCGCCGTCTGCGGCTTCGACGACGTGCCCGCGAGCAGCGACGTGTCCCCGGCGTTGACGACCGTCCGCGTACCGCTGACCGAGGTGGGCTACCAGGCCTTCCGCGCGACGGTCGACGCCGATTGGGAGCAGTCGCCGCTCCCGCTCGAAGTCGTCGTGCGGGCGAGCACTCCCGCGATCCCCCGATGACCCGCGTGGTGCTGGCGCCCGACAGCTTCAAGGGCACGCTCACGGCGGCCGACGCCGCGGCGGCGCTCGCCGAGGGATGGACCGCGGTCGATCCGGCCGCGGAGTTCGTGCATCGACCGATGGCAGACGGCGGCGAGGGCACGGTCGCCGCGTTCGAGGCCGCGGTCCCCGGTGCGGTTCGGATGCCCGTGGTCGTCGACGGGCCTGCCGGCACCCGCATCGACACCTCGTGGCTGCTGCTGCCGCCGAGCGAGGATGCGCCCGCGGGAACCGCGGTGGTCGACCTCGGTTCGACCTCCGGAATCGAGCTCCTCGACGAGCTGCGGCCCTGGGATGCTGACACGACGGGCCTCGGCCAGGCCATGGCCTCAGCCCTCGATCACGGTGTCTCGTGTCTCGTGGTCGGCATCGGATCGAGCGCCTCGACCGACGGCGGCACCGGGATGCTCACCGCGCTGGGTGCGCGGTTCCTCGACGATTCCGGCGCCCCCGTGGCCCGCGGTGCCCGAGGGCTCGCCGAGATCGCCTCGGTCGACCTGACGGGGTTGCGAGCGGCGCCCGAGGTGCGTGTGCTGACCGACGTCACCAACCCGCTCACCGGCCCACGGGGTGCGGCCGCAGTGTTCGGCCCGCAGAAGGGGCTGCGCGCGACGGAGGACATCGCGCTCGTCGACGACGGTCTGCGCCGCCTCGCCGACCTGCTGGGCATCGACCCGGCGGGGGAGGGGTACGGCGCGGCGGGAGGCACCGGTGCCGCGCTCGTCGTGTGGGGCGGCGTGCTCGCTCCCGGCGCCGCCGAGGTGGCCGAGCTCATCGGCCTCGCCGACGCGATCGCCGACGCCGACGTCGTCATCACGGGCGAAGGCTCCTACGACGGACAGTCCGGCGACGGCAAGGTGCCCTCGTTCCTCGCCGGTCTCGCCGCCGTCGCGGACACCCGCGCGCTGCTCGCCGCCGGGCGCATCACCGCGGATGCGGACACCGCGCTGTTCGCGGCATCCGTTTCTCTCACCGATCTCGCCGGCTCCTCCGAGGCCGCTCTCGTCGACCCCGCGCGCTGGCTGCGCGAGGCCGGCGCCGTGCTGGCTCACTCCGCCGCCTCCTGAGGTCGCGCGCTCCCTGTTCTGGCGACAGAATTCACGGGATTCGGAGTTCGTTGATCGGTTCTCGACGGCTCGCCAGAATCGCCGGAGCGATGGCAGCGACGAGAGCCGTGTTCACAGCGACCACCGCCAGCGCTCCGGTGAAGGTCGCCCCTGGCCAGGGGTCGCCACTCGCGGCGAGCGCGACGAGCGAGATGCCGATTCCGATCCCGGTGCCGATGACGCAGAGCACCGCGGTTTGCATCAGGAGGAGGGTGATGATGAGCGCGCGACTCGCCCCGAGCGCCCTCCTCCGGCCGAAATCCTTTCGCCTCATCAGCACCAGGCCGTACTGCAGAACAGCGACCAGAAGGGCGGTCAGAGTGAGGAGAGCGATCACGAGGCCTCGGGAGAATCCGCGGAGTTGCGCGTCGATTAGTCCTCGCAGATCGGCCAGCGCCTCACTCGTCTGTACCTTCGTCTTCGAGGCGTCCTCGACGCCGAGCAGAGATACGACTGTCTCACTGATCGGGCCGACGAGTTCGGGTGACGTGGCGATGACGATAAGGACAGCGATTCGCTCGTCGCCATCGACGGGGTGTGGGACCAGCGCCAGAGGCTCGAATCTCCGAAGAAATTCTGGAACCTCAAGTCGCCCGCCTATGCCGAAGGCGCCGCCCGAGTCGACGATTGAGACTCCACCGACGAAGTCTGGAGTGCCGAGCTGCTCCGCTGCCTGATCCGACTCCCAAACCAGGGCGCCTGGTAACGGGGACTCATGGGGTATTCCTAGTCGCTCGAGGTCGGCGCCGTAGGCGAGGCGAACGGGAACGTGCGCCCCGCCTGGCACGCGCGAATTGGTGGCATCCACCGCAGCCGACAAGCCCGCGGCCCACTCGATCCCTTCGATCCCGTCGATTCGGTCGAGAACGTCGGCGGTGAGGCCGGAATCGGGATCGGCGCGGATCGTTATCGAGCGCGTGCCTGCAGAGTCGATGGAGTTGAGAACGTTCTGCTCGGCTCCGACGGTGCGCCCGGTGGTGAGCATGACGACGACGATCATGCCCACGACCATCAGGACCGTGATGATGGAAGCCACCGGTTGGGAGCGGATCGCCGCTCGCGATTCGCGGAGAACAGGACCGATCACAGTGTGATCTCCCGGTCGCACGCGCTCGCGACCTCGGGGGAGTGCGTGACGATGATGACAGCGGCCCCCGCGCGGGCATGATCCTGCAGTGCCTTGACGACGACGCTTGCCGTCGTCGGGTCCAAGTTTCCCGTGGGTTCATCGGCCAAGAGAATGTCCGGCGCGTTGAGGAGAGCCCGGCAGAGAGCGATGCGCTGTGCCTGACCCCCGGACACTTGCCCGGGTTTGCGTTGCGCCGGCACATCGACACCGAACCGCGCGAGAAGCTCGTGTCCTCGCGGCTCGAGAGCGTGTCGAGGCAGTCCGCGGTACAGAGCCGTCTCAGTGACGTTGTCCAGCACGGATCGCGTGGTGTCGAGGGCGGCATCCTGAAAGACGAATCCGAACCTTTCGGCGCGCAGATGCGCGCGCTGCGCATCGCGGAACACACGGCTCGAAGTCCCATCGATCAACACTTCCCCGCTGCTCGGCTTCAGCATGAGGCCGAGCAGGTACAGCACCGTTGACTTTCCGCGGCCAGACCGGCCCGTCAGCGCCGTTGTCGAACCGGCGGGAAATTCTGCCGACCAGCCTTCGATGAGCGGATGATCGGCGTCGTACCGGAAGGTCAGGTCATCGGCGCGCAACCTCATGCCGGTCGCGGGACTCATTTCGTCGCACTCCCGGGGATCTGTACACGCAACCCCTGCCGCGCTCCGGTGATCGCCGACATCCCTTTCGCAGACGCAACGACCTTCACCGCGACCTCACGCCCGTCCTCATCGACAACAGCTGTCGATCCGTCTGCGACGGTCACCAGCGCCGCAGAGGGCACGACAAGTCCTTCGACTTCGGCGACGACGATGATCCGTGAACGGAGGGCGGTCGTGCCCGTAGGCGGTATCTCGCTGCACGCGGTTGCGCAGATGAACTCTCCGTCCGGTGCGCTCAGACGGATATCAATGGCGCCTTCGTCACCGCGCAGTTGTTCTTCGGCGGTCGCCTCCCATGTCTCTCCGCGCGGAGAGGTGATCTCGACTTTCGTTCCGGTGGGCATCATCGCCGCCTGAGCCTCGGTGACGGGGATCTGGAATGTCGGAGCGGGCGAGAGTCCGCGTACGACACTCTCGCCCCCGGTGAGCGTTGCCCCGCGATTGATCACGGCGGTGTCGAGCGTCACGCGCGCGGGTAGCGACGGCACAAAGATGACGTCACCGACGTCGACCATCCCCGACGGTTGTGCGCCAAGCGTCCTCTGCCAGCGGCTGACGGCGCCCTTGGTTCCCTCGCCGAACACCCCGTCGATGCTGCCGCCGTACTGGCCGCTGTCGCGAAGCATCTCCTGCAATTGGCGAACGTCCGCGCCCGCGCTGTCGAGACCGAGGGATCGGAACATCGGAACGGCGCCCTGAGCGACGACGACCGGACGCAGATCGACGGTGTAGAGCACCGTGCCGGAGGTGACCGCGGTGCCTGCTTCGACGGCGATATCCGTGACGATACCGGCGGCACGGTTGGTGCCGATGGGCTGCTGCGCCCACTCAGTCATCGTGTTGAGGCTCACCGCGTACCCGACACTGCCGTGTTCCACCGCGACGAAGGAGTGTCCCGCCGAGGATAGAGGATCGTCGGCGGGACGGAGGATCGTCACGACGGCCCAAGTACTCGCGGCACCGATCACCAGCAGGGCGATGGCCGCGAGGATCATCGCACCGCGCAGGCGACCGCGAGGCCGTCCGGCGATGTCCTCGCGGTATGCCGAGTCGACAGGTGATGACGACATCTAGTATCCCGGCCGAGGGCACTCTTCGAGAAGTGCGAAGTACTCGTCTTCGGTGACCTGGGAGTTCGAGGTCGTGTACACCTCCGCGTACGGGTCCCATGCGTTCCCATCGGCGAGTGCACCTTCCACGAAGGTCTGCTCGCTCGGTGGGCTCCCTGGATCGAGGCCCTGACCGCGGATGCACTCGGCCGTGTCCAGCTCCATGAGATAAAGCAGCCTCAACTCGGGTTCGGTGAGTGCGGGAGCGATCTTGTCGAGTCCGTTCTCCTTCGCGCACTCCGCGAGGTCTGCGTCATACGGCTCTTCCTGTCCATCGGGGACGTTGCTCAACACTCCGCCGTCGCCGGTGACGTCCGCGTCCCATCCGTGATCGACCATGCATGACGCCATGGTGCTGCCGAACTCTGGATCGATCCCCAGATCCACGCTTTCCGCAGTCGCGCGCGGCTCCGGGGCTGAGCTCGCGCATCCTCCGAGGAGTAGTGCGGGGGTTGCGATGATTGCGCTGAGTAGCACCGCTGCGGTTCGCTTCATCACCGACCTCAGTAGCTGCAGTCGTAGCCTTGATATACCCAACGGGAGGCGCTCGTGTACGCTGATCCGCTCTGCTGATCCTCGTTGGGGCTGTTCACGTAGCGGCGGGTGGCGACGGCGCCGTTGCCCCAGGTTCCGGACTTGGTTCCCGTTCGCGCCGTCCCGGTGATCTTCAGCGTCACGGTGTTCGTAGCGGAGCCTTCCACATACGCGTGCATGGGCCAGTAACAGTCGTGCGGGCCGTAGTACGTCGTCATCGCGGCGGCGGGCAGCGCGGTGAGCGCGACCAGTGCTATCGCGCTGAACGTTCCGATCAGCCCCAGTCGAATCTGCTTCTTCGTTTCCATAGTGATGGCCTCTCCCTATCGTGAGTGATGTGTAAAACATTACTGACGATACGGGTAGAGGTGAGAAAAGTATGTCCCCCTTCTGGGGGACATACCCGTTTTGGTGGCGGTTGCCTCAGCCCTCGAGCGCAGCCGACACCACGGCGCGCGCCTCGGCCTGCACCTCGGCGAGGTGCTCCGGGCCGCGCAGGCTCTCGGCGTACAGCTTGTAGACGTCTTCGGTGCCCGACGGTCGGGCGGCGAACCAGGCGTGCTCGGTCTGCACCTTGAGGCCGCCGATGGCCGCGCCGTTGCCCGGTGCGTGGGAGAGCTTCGCGGAGATGTCCTCACCGGCGAGAGTCGTCGCCGTCACGGCCTCGGGAGCGAGCTTCGCGAGCGTCGCCTTCTGCTCGGGCGTGGCGGGCGCATCGACGCGCTGATAGGCGGATGCGCCGAAGGCAGCCTCCAGCTCGCGGTAGCGCTCCGACGGCGTCTTGCCGGTGACGGCGATCATCTCGGCGGCCAGCAGGCACAGCAGGATGCCGTCCTTGTCGGTCGACCAGACGGAGCCGTCTCGACGGAGGAAGGATGCGCCGGCCGACTCCTCGCCGCCGAACGCGACCGAGCCGTCGAGCAGACCGGGCACGAACCACTTGAATCCGACGGGCACCTCCAACAACCGCCGGCCGAGTGACTCGGCGACGCGGTCGATGATCATCGACGACACGAGCGTCTTGCCGATCGCGGCATCCCGCGGCCAGTCCTGCCGGTGCGAGAACAGGTAGTCGATCGCGACGGCCAGGTAGTGGTTCGGGTTCATCAGCCCGGCATCCGGGGTGACGATGCCGTGCCGGTCGGCATCGGCGTCATTCCCCGTGAGGACGTCGTAGGAGCCTTTCTTCGCGACCAGCGAGGCCATCGCCGAGGGGGAGGACGGGTCCATCCGGATCTTCTCGTCCCAGTCCAGGGTCATGAAGCGCCAGGTCGGGTCTACCTCGGGATTCACGACGGTGAGGTCGAGATCGTGCATCTCGGCGATCAGCGACCAGTACTCGACGGATGCTCCGCCCAGGGGGTCGGCGCCGATGCTGACCCCGGCGTTGCGGATCGCATCGATGTCGATGATCGAGGGCAGGTCGCGCACGTAGGCGTCGCGGAAGTCGTAGCCGTTGAGCCCGTCCCAGTCGACGTCGGCGAAGCGCACCAGCTTGACGCCCTCGAGCCCCGCGGCGATCAGGGCGTTCGCCCGGTCGGCGATCCAGCCGGTGGCATCGGTGTCGGCCGGTCCGCCGTGCGGCGGGTTGTACTTGAAGCCGCCGTCACGCGGAGGGTTGTGCGACGGGGTCACGACGATGCCGTCGGCGCGGCCCGGGTCGTCCGCCGCGCGGCCGCGGTTGTACGTGAGGATCGCGTGGCTGAGCGCCGGCGTCGGCACCCAGGAGTCGCGCGAGTCGACGCGCACGTCCACGCCGTTGGCGAGCAGCACCTCGATCGCGCTGCGCTCGGCCGGCAGTGACAGCGCATGCGTGTCGCGACCGAGGAACAGCGGACCGGCGATGCCCTGGGCGGCCCGGTAGTCCACGATCGCCTGCGTCGTGGCGAGGATGTGGTTCTCGTTGAAGCTGTTCGACAGCGACGACCCACGGTGGCCGCTGGTGCCGAACACGACCCGCTCGGCGGCGACGTCGGGGTTCGGTGCGCGGTCGTAGTAGGCGGCGATCAGCTCGTCGACGTCGATCAGGTCACTTTCCTCCGCGGGGAGGCCGGCACGGCTGGTCATCTCTTCAGTCTGCCCCCTGATCGGCAGGATCGCATCCGCGAAGTCATCCGCATATCGGTCTGTCAGCTGGGGGATAAGGTGAAACCCGTGACTGAACGCCGTACCTACAGCTATCTGGGCCCTGCCGGAACCTTCACGGAGGCGGCGCTGGAGCAGGTGGCCGAGGCCCGCGGTCAGCAGTGGCGCTCCGTGCACAACGTGGGCGAAGCTCTGGCCGACGTGCTCGAGGGCCGCAGCGACGCCGCGATGATCGCGATCGAGAACTCGATCGAGGGCGGCGTCTCCACCACGCAGGACGCCCTCGCGACGCTCCCCGGCCTCCGCATCATCGGCGAATACCTGGTGCGTGTGAACTTCGTGCTCGTCGCGCCGCGGGGGACCACGCTCGACCAGGTCGAGGTGATCGCGGCGCATCCGGTCGCGTACGCCCAGTGCCACGGCTGGCTCGGCGCCCATCTCCCCTCGCACTCGCACGTGCCCGCATCGAGCAATGTCGCATCCGCGATCGGCGTCCTCGACGGCACGCTGCCCGCGCAGGCGGCCATCGCGGCGCCCGGCATCGTGAACCACTACGACGTCGACGTGCTCGCGGAGGGCATCGGCGACAACGCCCAGGCCGTGACTCGCTTCGTCCTCGTCACCCGCACGACCCGTTCGCCCGAGCCGACCGGGGCGGACAAGACCTCGCTCATCGTCGAACTCCCGCACGACCACCCCGGCTCGCTCCTCGAGATGCTCGAACAGTTCTCGACCCGCGGCATCAACCTGTCGCTCATCGAGTCGCGGCCGATCGGCGACGAGCTCGGCCGCTACCGGTTCGTCATCGACGCCGACGGTCACATCGAGCACGAGCGCATGGCCGACGCGCTGCTCGGCATCCGGCGATTCAGCCCTCGGGTCGTGTTCCTCGGCTCGTATCCGCGCGCCGACCGGCAGATCGTGCACTACCCCGAGCGCTACTCCGACGACATCTTCATCGAGGCGCGCGACTGGCTGCGCGGCATCCTCTCCGGCGAGCCCGACGTCTGACGTCACCCGCCCGACCGCCCAGCACGGTCAGGCGGATGCCGTGGTTCAGTGCTCCTGGAAGCGGGGCCAGTCGCTGCCCGGAGCCATATGGGAATGCAGGGAGCCCTTCGCTGAAGCGAGGTTCGGGTACGTCCCGGTCGCCTCGTCGGAGCCGGCCATCGTCACCGTGTAACCGGCGTCATCGTGGCGGATGCTGCCGACGACGCCGTTGCGGCCATAGGCGACCCAGAGGGCGAGAGTCTTGGTGGTGCTCATCATCGAACTCCTTCTGCTGCTGCCGACAGTGCGATCGCCGAAGGGGCTGCGCCCCTGTCGACGGCACTGTGCGTGACGCTACGCCTGTACCGGCGGGAAAGCCAGGGCTTGACAGGAGCTCAGCGCGCGGCGGCGATGAGCTCGAGCGTCTGTGCGCGACCGGTCGGTGCGTCGTTCGGTTCGGCATCGTAGGCGCCGGCGACCGGCGACAGCATGACCTCGTCGACACCGTATCGTTCGGCGAAGGCGCTGATCTCCGCGGCCACGCTCTCGCCCGTGCCGACGAACCACCGCGAGCGGGCGGCCTGTACGACCTCGTCGGTCGCAGCGTCGGTCTCGGCGGCGGCCGCCTCCTCGACGGTCTCTAGAGCGGCGAGCGGCTGGTTCAGGCGCAGTCGCGCCATCATGCGCAGCTGCGGGAGGGCGCGCGCCTCCGCCTCCTCCTGCGTGGGTGCGGCGACCGCGTTGACCGTGAGGAAGGTGCGCGGCTCCGGGTGCTCCTCGCTCGGACGGTAGCCGGTGCGATACAGGTCGAGCGCGCGCTCGAGGCCCTGGCCCGAGAAGTGGTTCGCGAAGACGTAGGGCAGACCGTGCGAGGCGGCCAGCTGCGCCGAGTAGTCGCTCGACCCGAGCAGCCACACCTCGGGGGTGCCGGTCGCGGCGGGTGTCGCGCGCACGGTGTACTCGCCGCCCGAGGTGAACCGCAGCGCGGCGCCCTCGGCGGAGAGCAGCGCCGCGATGTCCTGCACGTGGCGGGGGAACTGCTCGACGTCGCTCGTGGTGCCCGAGCCGCGCAGCAGCTGGGTGATGACGGGGTCGCTGCCGGGAGCGCGGCCGAGACCCAGGTCGATGCGTCCCGGGGCGATGGCCTCGAGGGCGGCGAACTGCTCGGCGACGATGAGCGGGGCGTGGTTGGGCAGCATCACACCGCCGGAGCCCAGGCGCATGCGGGAGGTGCGGGTGGCTGCCGCCGCGATCAGCACCGGGGGAGTGGTGGATGCCACCGACGGCATGTTGTGGTGCTCGGCGAACCAGTACCGGCGGTAGCCGAGCCGATCGGCGATCTCGGCGAGGGACAGGGAGGCGGCGATGGCCTCGGCACTGGTCTGGCCGGTGCGCACCGGGACGAGGTCGAGGACGGAGAGGGCGACGTCATTCATCCCGAGGGACAACCCGCCGCCGCTCTCCGGCATTCCCCGATCAGGCCGCGACCGGCGTGGCGGGGGTGGCGCGCGCGGCGCCACCCCCGGTAGGTCAGGCGTCGATGGCCTGGCGCTGCTCGGTCGACTCCACGGTGATCTTGCGCGGCTTGGCGCGTTCGCTCACGGGGATGATCACCGAGAGCACGCCGCTGTCGTACGAGGCGCTGATGCCGTCGAGGTCGACGCCCTCGCCGAGCGAGAACTGTCGCAGGAATGAGCCGGCACCGCGCTCGCGGGCGAGCCAGCGCACGCCTTCTCGACTGTCGGCCGTGCGCTGCGCCCTGAGGGTCAGCTGGCCGCCGTCGAGGTCGACGTCGATCGATCCGGGATCGACTCCCGGCAGGTCGGCGTGCAGGATGTACCGGTCGCCGTCGCGGTACAGGTCCACCGGCATCAGCCGGGGTGCGCGAACGGAGTCCAGCACGCTCGCGGCGAAGCGATCGAGCTGACTGAAGGGATCGAAGGTGAGTGCCATGGGGTGTCTCCTTTCGTGCGGCCCAGTTGGGCGGTGATTCGATGCAGGTTATCTGCATATCGTGCTATAGATTTTTTATAGAACAACTTCGGAGAACTCGCAACCCGAGCTGAGGGACTTTTCAGGATGACGCACCGCGACTCACGCACACCGCTCTACGGCATCGCCGTGGCAGCTCAGCTCGTCGACCTTCCCGAGGCGACGCTCCGGTTGTTCGAAAGCAAGGGTCTGCTCCTGCCGGCGCGCAGCGAGGGCGGCACCCGGCGCTACAGCGACGACGACATCGACCGGCTTCGGCGCGCGGCGCAGCTGCGAGACGACGGCCTCAACATCGTCGGGATCGCCCGGGTACTCGAGTTGCAGGACGAGAACGCCGACCTGCGCGAATCCCTCGCCGACGATTCCGCGTCCGCCTCTGATCGGGAAAGGCCCACCTCCCGCCGCTCCTGAGCGCCGGGAAGCCATGCAGGGCGGCGATACGCTTCCCTCATGGAAGCAGGCATCTTCTACGTCCTCGTCGGCTCGGTCGCGGTGGCGGCGTTCGCGCGCTCACGAGGGTGGCCGGCGCCGCTGCTGGTGACGGTCGTGGCGCTCGCCGTCTCCTTCCTCCCGTTCGTCCCCGACATCGACATCGACGGGCACCTGCTCCTCAGCCTGGTGCTGCCGCCGCTGCTGTACTCGGCCGCGCTCGACGTCTCGTTCGTCGGGTTCAAGCGCAGCCTGCCGCAGATCCGCCGGCTCGGGATCTGGCTCGTGCTGATCACCGCCCTCGCTGTCGGATTCGTAGCCTGGTGGATCTTCCCCGCGCTCACCCTCCCCGGCGCGCTGCTGCTCGGTGCGATCGTCGCCCCGCCCGATGCGGTGTCCGCCGCGGCGATCGGTCGCCGACTCGGTCTGCCCCGCCGGATCATGACCGTCCTCTCCGGCGAGAGCCTCATCAACGACGCCACCTCGCTCACGTTGTACCGGGTGTTCGCGGCGATCCTCGCCGGCGCCACGGTCTCGGTCTGGGGTGGGATCGGGCAGTTCCTGCTGGCCGTCGCGATCGGGGTCGGCATCGGCCTCGTGTTCGGGATCGTCCTGCACCAGCTGCGAATGCGCATCAGCGATGCGGTCGTGATCGGCACGTTCGGGCTCCTCGCTCCGTTCGGCGCCTATGCGATCGCCGAGCATCTGCTGGGCTCCGGGGTTCTCGCCGTCGTCGCCATGGGCCTCTACGTCGGCTACAACTCCCCGCGCACCGACTACACGACCCGTCAGCAGGAGAAGCCGCTCTGGCTCTCGGCCGACCTGCTGCTGGAGAGCTTCGTGTTCGCCTACATCGGGCTGCAGTTCCCGCGCGTGCTCCGCGATCTCGGCAGCGAGTCGGTCGGACACATCCTCCTGCTCTCCGGTGCCGTGCTGCTGGTCGTCCTGGTCGTGCGGCCGCTCTACATCTATCCGACGAGCGCCTGGGCGAACTTCCAGGACCGCCGGAAGCTCGAACGATGGGATCGCGGTGTGCAGAGCGGTGAGTTCGAGAAGCGGCACCGCAAGTCCCGGCGCTGGGGGGACTACACGGCCGACGAGCTGCGCAGCCAGATCGTGCGCGACCGGATGGCGGGGCTCAAGCTCACTTGGAAGGACAGTGCCGTCATCTCCTGGGCGGGCATGCGCGGCGTGGTCACCCTCGCGATCGCGGTGGCCGCCGCCGACCTCGCGACGCTCGACGCCGAAGCCTCGCACGCCATCGTTGTGGTCGCCTTCATCGTCACCGTCGGCACGCTGCTGCTGCAGGGGCTCACGCTGCCGCTGCTCATCCGGAGCCTCGGGATCGCCAGCGACGCCGATGAGAAGGAAGACGAAGCGGCGCTCGCCGAAGTGCGGGCGAAGAGCCGCGAGGCCGGAAAGAAGTTCCTTGCCGAGAGGCGCGTCGAGTGGGAGGCGAAGTACGGCGAGGTCGACCTCGGTGTGTTCGACGCGTTCACGAAGCGCATGACCCGGGTCGAGAAGGACACCGACGAGGCGCAGAAGGTGGAGGATGCCGCGAGCCGCCCGTCCTACGAAGACCTTGTCGCCCTGTCCCGGGGATGGCTGCAGGTGCGGCGCGAGATCCTCCTCGCCGAGCGTGATGCCGGCAACCTCGACGAAGAGGTCATGCGCGAGCTGATCGCCGCGATGGATGCCGAGGAGCTCGCGCTCGACACCCGCGGCGCCACCCGTCAGCAGAGCCGGGCCTGACCTGAGACGCCAGAGCGCCCCGTCCCGAGAAGGGGCGGGGCGCTCTGTGCGAGGCCGGAGTGGGGTCAGCGAGCGCCGACCGGCTCCTTGTCGGAGGTGGCATCCGCTTCGGGAGCGTCGTCGTCGCCGGAGTCGTCGGCGAAGGGCAGGCCCTCGCGCGGCGCGTTGTAGAGCTCCTCGTTCAGGATGCCCTCGCGCTTGGCGACGATGGTCGGGATCAGCGCCTGGCCCGCGACGTTGACCGCGGTGCGGCCCATGTCGAGGATCGGGTCGATCGCGAGCAGCAGCCCGACGCCCTCGAGCGGCAGGCCCAGGGTCGACAGCGTCAGCGTGAGCATGACGACCGCGCCGGTGGTACCGGCGGTGGCCGCCGAGCCGACGACCGAGACGATCACGATCAGCAGGTACTGCACGAAGTTCAGCTCGATGCCGAAGAACTGGGCGACGAAGATCGCGGCGATGGCCGGGTAGATCGCGGCGCAGCCGTCCATCTTGGTGGTCGCGCCCAGCGGCACGGCGAACGACGCGTAGGAGCGCGGGACGCCGAGGTTGCGCTCGGTGACGCGCTCGGTGAGGGGCAGCGTGCCGATCGAGGAGCGGCTGACGAAGGCCAGCTGCACGGCGGGCCAGACGCCCGAGAAGTACTGCTTGATCGACAGGCCGTGCGTGCGCACCAGGATCGGGTAGACGACGAACAGCACGAGCGCGAGGCCGATGTAGACGGCGGCCGCGAACCAGCCGAGCGAGGCGAGCTTCTCCCAGCCGTACTTGATCACGGCCGAGCCGATGAGACCGAAGGTGCCGAGCGGGGCGATGCGGATGATCCACCACAGCACGCGCTGGATGACCTTCAGCAGCGACTCGGTGAAGACGAGGAAGGGCTCGGCTTTCTTGCCGGCCTTGAGTGCCGCGATGCCGATGACGGCCGCGACCACGATGACCTGGAGGATGTTGAAGCCCACGCTCGACGAGAACGTGCCGTCGGCTGCGCCGGGCGAGGTGTTGACCGTCAGGCCGAGGAAGTTCTGCGGGATCAGGCCCAGCAGGAAGTTCCACCAGGTACCCACGGTGTAGGGCTCCCCGGTCTCGAGGCCCTCTCCGGCGCGGTTGCCCGGCTGGATCACGAGACCCAGCACGATGCCGATGATGACCGCGATGAAGGCGGTGATCGCGAACCACAGGATCGTCTGTCCGGCCAGGCGTGCGGCGTTCTGCACGCGACGGAGGTTCGAGATGCTGGCGACGATGGCCGTGAAGATCAGCGGGACGACAGCGGCGCGCAGCAGCGTCACATACGAGTTGCCGATCGTGTCGAGGGTGGCCGACAGACCGTTGGGGTTCTCCGCCGTGGCTCCGAGCTGGCGGCCGATCAGACCGGCGGCGATGCCGAGGACGAGGGCTGCGAGGATCTGGAAGCCGAACGAGGTCAGCAGCTTCCGGACCGGCCCGCGGGTGTCAGGCGCCTTCTGGGCGCGTGCGGTGGTGCTCATGAGGGTGGGGACTCCAGGATCACGGCGCGCCGAGTGCGCGCCCTGAGGCCCAACGCTATGACCGCCTGGGAATTCCCTGGGCGGATATGACGAACGATGACGCTGTTCGCTCAGCTGCCGCCGCGGGCTCGCGCGTCCGTCGCCGGATCGAACCATTTCAGGTCGGGGAATCGCGCGAAGCCGCGGTCGCGGGTGGCGAGACGTGCGCCGTTCGCCAGAGTGAGCGCGGCGATGTACGCGTCGGGCACGAGGTTCCCGCGGACGCCCTGATCGCTTGCGGCAAGATCGTCGAGTCGGTTCCAGGCCGGTGCCCCTGCCGTGAGCCACTGTGTGCGCGGGGCGGCGATGAGGCTGCGGGTGAAGGCCATCGCCGCGTCGATCGGTGCCGGGGCCGTGGTGATCCGCGGATGGGTGACGATGCGGACGAACCCACTCAGGATCGTGTCCGAGACGCCGATCGGTTCGAGGGTGAGCACCTCGTTCAGCCATGGGGCGTAGGTCTGATGTTCCGCGGAGTCGGCACGGAACGCGTAAACGAGGATGTTGACGTCGGGAACGATCACCGGATCGGAGTCTCTTCCAGTGCTTCCCACAGCGCGTCGCGGTCGTCGATGTCGACGAGGAATCGTGAGGTGCGCGGGTTGCCGAAAGTCGGCAGGGGCTCGACGGGCGCAGCGGGTTGGAGCTTCGCCAAGTGCTCCCGCAGGGCCTCTTCGATGAAGCTCGTGAAGGTCCGGCCCTCCGCGGCTGCGCGCGCCTTCGCCTCGGCCGCGAGGGCTTCAGAGAGGTTCAGGGTGGTTCGCATGCAGATGAGCATACTCGTCCATGCAGACATCTGCCTGCATCAGCGCGGGGCCAGCACGAGCAGGTCGCCCACCTCACAGTCGAGCGCCTCGCAGATCGCGCGCAGCGTGGAGTACCGGATGGCGCGGGCGCGGTCGTTCTTCAGCACCGACAGGTTCACGATGCTCACCCCCACCGTGGCGCTGAGTTCGGTCAGGGTCATCCCCCGGTCGGCGAGCAGCTCGTCGAGCCGGCAGTGGATGCCGGTGAGCTCGTCGTCGCTCTCGGCCGGGGTCACACCAGTCCCTCCGTGTCCTTCTGTAGACGCTCGGTCTCCTCCTGCAGGCGAGCCCTGTCCTGCTCGAGCCGCGACCCCTGGCGGAAGACGGCGGCGAGGGCGACGAGGGCGAGCGCCGCGCCGAAGGGGAGAGGGGTGATGGTGAGCTGATAGGCCGAGGGGTACCACTCGCTGTCGGGCGGGAACACCTCGCGCAGCCCGGCGGTCGCGGCGATCCCGCCCAGGAGGTCGGCGGCGACGCCGAACACGAGGACCGCGATGGCGCCGCCCACGAGAGCCCGCGTGACCGTGCGCGAGAACACGCGTCCGCGCAGGGTGTGGAAGCAGATGACCGCGAGGATCACGGCGGGCATGGTCGTCAGGGCGAGGGTGCTCAGCTGGGCCGCTGCGGCGAGGAGGCGGAGCCCGAGGGACGCGTTCCCGACGGTGAAGTCTGCGAGCGACGACCCGCTGCAGGTGAGCATGGTCGTCGCGCTGTCGCCGAATTCTGAGCACGGAAGGTCCGCCGGCCAAGCCACCCAGACGTTCGTCTCGCCGTGGAGCTCGGCCCAGTCGACGGTGAACGCTTTCGCGATGACGATCACTGCGCCCACGGCCGAGAGCAGGATCCACCACGCGGAGAGGGTGAGGGCGGCATCGAGGGCGACGGTGCGGCTCCCACGGCGGCGACTGTTCCATACGACGACCGCCACGATCAGGGCGATCACCGCGAGCCCGATCCCGATGTAGAGCAGGGACTGTCCGAGTTCGTCAGATCCGAAGGTGAGCATCAGACGAGTCCCTCCGTCTCCTTCTCGAGCGCCGCCTTCTCGTGCTGGAGGCGGATGCCGCGGCGGAATGCGACGGCGACCAGGCCGACGGTCACCCCGGTGGCGAAGAACGGCGCGATCGTCCAGAACTCGACCAGATGTACGGGCTCACCGTCGCCGAGACCGAGAGCGCTCGTCACGCCGTTGCGCCCCATCGTCTCCAGCATCACGATCAGGATCGGCGCTGCCACGAGCGTCCATCCGATCGCATTGAACGCCCAGACGTTCGCGCGGACGAAGAACCGGCCGCGCAGGAAGTTCCAGGCGACCAGGGTCACGCTCGCGATGACGAGGAGCGCCGCGAGAGCCCACAGCGCGATGGCGGCGACGATCGCGACGATCGACACCGTGTCCACGCCGCTCGCGATGATCATCGCCTCGTCGGCGAACCCTTCGATCGAGATGGCGCCCGAGTCGGTCGTCGCCGAGATCGGCTGCTGGTCGATCGGGATCGTCCAGGCGATTCCGGTCTCGCGGAACGTGCGCGCGACGCGCAGGATCGTGGCGAACGCGACCGTGACCAGCGCCGCGGCGGCGTAGAGGATCACGGTGATGGCATCCGCCGTCTCGGATCGGGTGGCTCTGGTGGTCGTGTTCGTCGTGGTCATCAGACGAGTCCTTCCGTGTCGCGCTGCAGTCTTCGGCCGATCTCGAACAGACCGGCGACGAGGGCGAGGGCGAACGCCCAGCCCACGGGTGCGAGGTCGAACTGCACGAGGAGCGTCCACAGCACGTCCTCGACCTGCGGATCGGTGGTGGCGAGGTCCTGCACGATCATGGCCCGGCCGACGCCGCCGGCGAACTGGCCGAACAACGAGCCGGCGATCATCAGGATTGCGGCGACCGCGAACATCCAGCCGAGCGATGCGCGGAAGGGTCGTGAGCGGATGAGGGAGACGCCGAGCCACCAGACGCCGGCGCACAGCGCCACGGTCGCGAGGGCCGGGAGCAGCGTCTCGAGGAGCAGCATCCAGCGGGCCCCCGAAGGCATCGCCGGAACCGTGACGAGCGCGGTGTCGACCGTCGCCGCGCTCACGCCGGAGACTCCGTCCAGCGCGGTCAGGTCGACGTCGTGCACGGGCATCGACACGGTCGGCGCGGTGCCGAAGATCTCGGATGCGGCCGAGGTCACGGCGACGATCGCGCCGATCCCGACGCTGACGGCGCCGGTGGCGATGAGTCCGAGGGCGATCCCGTCGACGAGTGAGGGGCGTCCTTCTCTGGTGCGCATCGCTGCCTCCTTGAGTTCGGTTGTTATCGACTGTCGTTAACATAACGACTGTCGATAACACGGTCAAGCCCCGGTATGCCCACGGCGAACACGGGCATACGTGCCCGATGTGGTGGTTACTCTCGATGTACAAGCGCTTCACGCGTCTTCGCCCCGTGCGAATAAGGAGTCACAGCATGTTCGAGAGATTCACGGACCGAGCCCGTCGAGTGGTCGTCCTCGCCCAAGAAGAGGCGAAGATGCTCAACCACAACTACATCGGGACCGAGCACATCCTGCTCGGCCTCATCCACGAGGGTGAAGGCGTCGCCGCCAAGGCCCTCGAGAGCCTCGGCATCTCCCTCGACGCCGTGCGCGAGCAGGTGCAGGACATCATCGGCCAGGGTCAGCAGCAGCCGACCGGGCACATCCCGTTCACGCCGCGCGCCAAGAAGGTGCTCGAGCTCAGCCTCCGCGAGGCCCTGCAGCTCGGCCACAACTACATCGGCACCGAGCACATCCTGCTCGGCCTCATCCGTGAGGGTGAGGGCGTCGCCGCTCAGGTGCTCGTCAAGCTCGGCGCCGACCTCAACAAGGTCCGCCAGCAGGTCATCCAGCTGCTCTCCGGAGCCCCTGGCCGCGAGCCGGCATCCGTCGGCGCGCAGACCAACGACTCGCCTGCCGGTACCCAGGGTGGTTCCGCGGTGCTCGACCAGTTCGGTCGCAACCTCACCCAGGCCGCGCGCGACAACAAGCTCGACCCGGTCATCGGGCGCGAGAAGGAGGCGGAGCGGGTCATGCAGATCCTCTCCCGCCGTTCCAAGAACAACCCCGTCCTGATCGGCGAGCCCGGCGTCGGCAAGACCGCCGTCGTCGAAGGTCTGGCCCAGGCGATCGTCAAGGGCGATGTTCCCGAGACGCTGAAGGACAAGCAGCTCTACTCGCTCGACCTCGGCTCTCTCATCGCCGGTTCCCGCTACCGCGGTGACTTCGAGGAGCGCCTGAAGAAGGTCACCAAGGAGATCCGCACGCGCGGCGACATCATCGTCTTCATCGACGAGATCCACACCCTCGTGGGTGCGGGTGCCGCCGAGGGCGCGATCGACGCGGCCAGCATCCTGAAGCCGCTCCTCGCTCGTGGTGAGCTCCAGACCATCGGTGCCACGACGCTCGACGAGTACCGCAAGCACTTCGAGAAGGATGCGGCGCTCGAGCGCCGCTTCCAGCCGGTGCAGGTCAACGAGCCGACGCTGCCGCACACCATCAACATCCTCAAGGGGCTGCGCGACCGCTACGAGGCGCACCACAAGGTGCAGATCACCGACGGTGCGATCGTGGCCGCGGCGAACCTCGCCGACCGCTACGTCTCCGACCGGTTCCTTCCGGACAAGGCGATCGACCTGATCGACGAGGCCGGCGCACGCCTGCGTCTGTCGATCCTGTCGAGCCCGCCCGAGCTGCGTGAGTTCGACGAGAAGATCGCCACGGTGCGCGAGCAGAAGGAAGTCGCCTCCGAGGAGCAGGACTTCGAGAAGGCCGCATCCCTCCGCGATGAGGAGAAGAGTCTCCTCGCCGAGCGTCTGCGTCTCGAGAAGCAGTGGCGTGCGGGCGACGTCGCGACCTCCGCGGTCGTCGACGAGGGTCTGATCGCCGAGGTGCTCGCACAGGCCACCGGCATCCCCGTGTTCAAGCTCACGGAAGAGGAGTCCAGCCGACTCGTCTTCATGGAGAAGGCCCTGCACCAGCGCGTCGTCGGTCAGGAAGAGGCGATCGCCGCCCTCTCCAAGACCATCCGTCGTCAGCGTGCCGGTCTCAAGGACCCGAAGCGCCCCTCGGGCTCGTTCATCTTCGCCGGCCCCACGGGTGTCGGAAAGACCGAGCTCGCCAAGGCTCTCGCAGAGTTCCTGTTCGACGACGAGGCGGCTCTCATCTCGCTCGACATGAGCGAGTTCGGTGAGAAGCATACGGTCTCGCGTCTGTTCGGTGCCCCTCCCGGATTCGTCGGATTCGAAGAGGGTGGCCAGCTCACAGAGAAGGTGCGCCGCAAGCCGTTCAGCGTGGTGCTCTTCGACGAGATCGAGAAGGCCCACCCCGACATCTTCAACTCGCTGCTGCAGATCCTCGAAGAGGGTCGGCTCACCGACGGCCAGGGTCGGATCGTGGACTTCAAGAACACGGTCATCATCATGACCACCAACCTCGGTGCACGTGACATCGCGGGCGGTCCTGTCGGCTTCCAGATCGAGGGCAACGACTCGACCAGCTACGACCGGATGAAGGGCAAGGTGAACGAAGAGCTCAAGCGGCACTTCAAGCCCGAGTTCCTCAACCGTGTCGACGACATCATCGTGTTCCCGCAGCTGTCCAAGACCGAGCTGGTGCAGATCGTCGATCTGTTCGCCAAGCGCCTCGGCGAGCGTCTGCTGGACCGTGACATGACGATCGAGCTGTCGCAGGCCGCCAAGGAGCGTCTCATCGAGATCGGCTTCGACCCGGCGCTCGGCGCCCGACCGCTGCGTCGCGCGATGCAGCACGAGGTCGAGGACCGCCTGTCGGAGAAGATCCTGCACGGCGAGCTCAACTCGGGTGACCACGTGAAGGTCGACGCGAAGGACGGGGAGTTCCTGTTCGAGCACGGCCCGCGCGGCGAGAAGGTCGCGGTCGGCGCCAACACCGGCGGCGGCGCGATCGCCGGCACTCCCGACCTGGCGGTCGCCAGCGGGGAGTGACCTCCGGCTGAATCACGAAGGCTGAATCACGAAAGGGGCGGATGCTGCGGCATCCGCCCCTTTCCTGTGTCCGGCACAGGCAGCGACGGGTCATGGGTTCTAGGCTTGTCCCGTGAGCGAGTACATCGTCCGACCGGCCCGCAGCGCCGACATCGTCGGCATCCGCAACCTGCTGCAGCCCCTCGTGGAGCAGCGCATCCTGCTCGGTAAAGACCTGGCGGTGCTCTACGGCGCGGTGCAGGAGTTCGTCGTCGCCGAGGCCGACGGTGTGCTGATCGGCTGCGGCGCGCTGCACGTGTTCTGGGAAGATCTCGGCGAGGTGCGCACCCTGCTCGTGCAGGATGACTGGCTGCACCACGGCGTCGGCCGGGCCATCGTCGATCGTCTCGAGGAGAACGCGCGCACGCTCGGGCTGTCGCGCCTGTTCTGCCTCACGTTCGAGGTCGAGTTCTTCAGCCGCCGCGGCTTCACTCCCATCGGCGAGCAGGTCGTCGACCCCGACGTGTACTCCCAGCTGCTGCGCAGCGGTGACGCGGGTGTCGAGGAGTTCCTCGATCTCGCGCACGTCAAGCCGAACACGCTCGGCAACACGCGCATGCTCAAGGTGCTCTGAGGGCCCACGGCAGACCACCGCCGCGGCCTCCCAGGCTGCACGGGCGGGATCGCTTAACCTGGAACCATGCCCCGTCCTTCCGCTGCCGTCTATCGTCGTCGGCGACTGGTCGTGGTGATCGGGCTCATCCTGCTCGTCGCCGCGATCGGCATCGGGATCTGGCTCCTGATCGCGAAGCCCTGGGCAGCCGCGGATGCCTCTCCGAAGCCGACATCCTCGTCGTCGGAGACGCCCACCACGACCCCGACGACCGACGCCGAGTCGCCGTCGCCGAGCCCTTCGTCCGAGCAGACGCCGGCGATCGTCGCCTGCGAGGCGAAAGACGTCGAGGTCTCGGCGGTCACGGACGCGGAGACCTATGCCGCGGGTGTCCTGCCGAAGCTCTCCATCTCCTTGACCAACAAGGGCACGAAGGACTGCACGCTCGATGTCGGCTCGACGACGCAGGTCTTCACGATCTCCAGCGGCGCCGACGTCTGGTGGCGGTCGACGGACTGCCAGGAGAACCCGAGCAGCATGATCGCGACGCTCACCGCCGGCACGACCGTCACCAGCAAAGACCCGGTGACCTGGGATCGCACCCGCTCGAGCGTCGAGACCTGCGACCAGGAGAACCGTCAGCGCGCTCCCGGCGGGGGAGCCTCGTACCACGTCGAGGTTTCCATCGGCGGATTCACGAGCCTCACGACCACGCAGATCCTCCTGTACTGATCCGTCGTTCGAGTTCGCTGTTCGCACTTCGAAGTGATCGCGCCGCAGCGCCTTCGAAATGCGTCGCGTCGAGCGGCTTCCCATGCGGAAAGGTGCGACCTTGGCATCCTCGGCTGTCTGAGGCAGACAGGTGCGGATCTTTGGGATACCATTGAGGTGACTCTCCGCATCATGCGGCAACATGCCATCCCCAGTGGCGTCGAACTACAGCGTCCCCAGCGCTTCGACATCGCCGCACCGAGAGTCCGAGGGCCCTCTCGAGTACCCCAGTCCCCAATGGAGGACTCGAGAGGGCCCCTTACGTCTCCGCTGTCGATTCCGCGCGCGGCGCCTCGCCGTCTGCATAAGCTGGATGCATGGCAGCGAAAAAGGCGAAACCCGGGAAGAAGAAGCCCGCCCCCGAGGACTTCCGTTCGGAGGCTCTGGCCCTGGCGCTCGAGAAGCAGGACGTCGCAGCGGTCGCCCTCGCCCTCCGTAACGGCACCACGGTCGTGCCGCTGATCAAGCCGGGAGCCCGCGACAATCCGCTCGACAGCGGAGAGGTATGGACCTACCGTGACGCGAACACCGGCGACCTCGCGCTGCTGCTGTTCAGTGACGCGAAGAACAAGCCCGCCAACCTCCCGCCCGGCGTGGGCATCTACACGTCAGACTGGCTCCGGAGCTTCCTGGCGGCGCATCCGATCACGACCGTGTTCCTCGACATCGCGGGCCCGCATCCGATGCAGGCGGATCCGGTCGAGCTGCTCAAGGCGCTCGACGCCTGAGAGCCGAGACCCTCGGGGGCTGCAGCGACCCGCCGGGGTCGATCAGAACGGCGGAACGTCGCGATCGGAACGGCGTGACGTGTTGCGGGCGCGGACATCGCCGAGCGCGGCGCGGAGGGTCTTCGATCGGTCGTCGACGACCTGCTCGTAACCGAGACGGGCGGCCTCGGATCGACGTTGCGCCGCTTGGGTGACCGGACGGATCTCGCCCGCGAGGCTGAGCTCACCGACGGCGGCGACCGTGCGCGGCACCGAGAACTGCTGGATGGAGCCGGCCACGGCGATGGCGATGGCGAGGTCGGCGGCCGGTTCGGTGAAGCGCACGCCGCCCACGGTCGACACGTAGACGTCGAGCGTGCTTGTCTTGATGTTCGCGCGCCGTTCGAGGATCGCCAGCACCATCGCCACGCGCGACGAGTCGACCCCGTGCACGATGCGGCGGGGATTCGGAGCGTTGCTGGGCACCGTGAGTGCTTGCACCTCGACGGGAAGCGCGCGGCGCCCCTCGAGGGAGATCGCGACGCAGGTTCCCGGCTCGGTGGCACCCTGCGAGAGGAAGAGCCCAGAAGGGTCGGGGACTTCGGCGATTCCGTCGCCCGTCATCTCGAAGCAGCCGACCTCGTCGGTCGGACCGAAGCGGTTCTTGAGCGCGCGGATGAAGCGCAGCGACGTCTGCCGGTCGCCCTCGAAATGGCACACCACGTCGACCAGGTGCTCGAGCACGCGGGGGCCGGCGACCTGGCCGTCTTTCGTCACGTGGCCCACGATGATGATCGGCAGATCGCGGTCCTTCGCGATGCGGATCAGTGTCGCCGCGACCTCGCGCACCTGGCTCGGCTGCCCGGCGGCACCGTCGATCAGCGACGACGAGACGGTCTGCACCGAGTCGACGATCACGAGCTGCGGCTTGACCTCGTCGATGTGGCCGAGGATGGTCGCCAGGTCGGTCTCGCTCGCCAGGTACAGCTCGTCGTGCAGGGCGCCGGTACGTTCGGCGCGCAGGCGCACCTGGCCCGGCGACTCCTCGGCACTGGCGTACAGGACACGGCGACCGCCGCGAGCCGCCTGGGCCGCGACCTCGAGCAGCAGGGTCGATTTGCCGACGCCCGGCTCGCCGCTGAGCAGGATCGCGGCTCCGGGCACGATGCCGCCGCCGAGCACCCGGTCGAACTCCCCGACGCCGCTCGAGCGCCGCGGAGCATCCTGCGTCGTGATCTGCGTGATCGGTCGTGCCGCGCGATCCGCCGTCGGAGCGACGGGGCCGACGCGTCGGAGGATGCCGGTCTGCGCTGCCTGCTCCTGAACCGTGCCCCACTGCTGGCATTCGCCGCAGCGGCCGACCCACTTGGCGGTGGTCCACCCGCATTCCGTGCAGACGTAGGCTGGAGGAGCGGGTTTTCGGGTGGCCATGCTGCCAGGCTATCGCCGGGATCGGACATCCCTATCGACCAGGTGTTTATTCACGGCCGGACACCGGTGCAAAGTCCCGGTATCACGGGATACTGGGACCATGGCCAACGGCGGGTCCGTTTGCGGGCCGATATCGAGCTACTCCCGGGTGCAGATCCTGCACCTGCTCTTCGAGGCGGGAAGCACGAGGGCGCGCGCCGAACTGACGATCGCGGAGCTGTGCGAGGCCACGGGTCTGCATCCCAACACGGTCCGCGAGCACCTGCAGCGCCTGATCGAAGGCGGCCACGTCATCCCGACCGTCGAGCACCGCAAGACGCGCGGACGACCGCGCACCCTCTACCGGGCCGCCACGGGCGCGCCGGGCGCGTCCAGCCCGGTGGCGCGCGACAAGGCCAAGGCGGCTGCGCGTCGGGGCGACCTGATGCGCAGCATGATTCCCGACGCGGCGTCCGACCTCGGCCGTGAGGCCACCTATCAGCTCGATGCGCTGGTGGAGCACCTGGAGGAGAGCGGCTTCGAGCCGGTCGTCGACGACGGCAGCCTCTCGGTCGACCTCAGCCCGTGCCCGCATGCGGCCAGTCGGTCCGAGGACCGTCCGATGCTGTGCCGCGTGCATCTCGAGCTCATGCAGAGCGTGCTGAACGAGGCCGGCGGACCACTCGAAGCCGAGTGCGTCCGCGACGCGGTCCTCGCATCGGATTGCACCGTCCAGCTGCGCGACGCCACGGCGCGGATGGCTGAGGGAACGACGCTGCGGCGTCACAGCGCGGGGCAACGGCCTCACAGAACAGGAGTAGCGCATGGAATGGCTTGATCCGCTCGCTCTCGCCCGATGGCAATTCGGGCTGACGACCGTCTACCACTACCTCTTCGTTCCGCTGACGATCGGCATGGCCCTGGTGGCCGCGATCTTCCAGACCGCGTGGGTGCGCACCGGCAAGGTCCAGTACCTGCACCTGACCCGCTTCTTCGGCAAGATTTTCCTGATCAACTTCGCCATGGGCGTCGTCACCGGCATCGTGCAGGAGTTCCAGTTCGGCATGAACTGGTCGGACTACTCCCGCTTCGTCGGCGACGTGTTCGGCGCCCCGCTCGCCTTCGAGGGGCTCCTCGCGTTCTTCTTCGAGGCGACGTTCATCGGACTGTGGATCTTCGGCTGGGACAAGCTCCCGCAGAAACTCCACCTCGCCACGATCTGGTGCGTCTCGATCGGCAGCATCCTCTCGGCGTACTTCATCATCGCGGCCAACGCGTTCATGCAGAACCCGGTCGGCTACACCTTCAACGAGGCGACCAACCGCGCCGAGTTGACCGACTTCTGGGCCCTGCTGACCAACCCCGTCGCGCTCGCCGCGTTCCCGCACACGATCTTCGGCGCGTTCATGTTCGCCGCCGGTGTCGTCATCTCGGTGTCGGCCTGGCATCTCTCGCGCGGCCAGCACTTCGACACGATGCGCATCTCGCTCAAGTTCGGGCTGTGGGCGATGATCGTCTCGACCGCCGGGGTCGTGCTCACAGGAGACCAGCTCGGACTCGCGATGTACGCCGCGCAGCCGATGAAGATGGCGGCAGCGGAGGCGACGTTCAACACGGTCTGCGGACCGGATGCCTCCTTCAGCCTCTTCACCCTGGGCACGCCGGACGGCAGCTCCGAGCTGTTCTCGATCCGGGTGCCGTACCTGCTGTCGCTGCTGTCGACGCACACGCTCGACGCGTGCGTGCACGGCATCAACGACCTGAACGCCGAGTACGCCCAGACGTACGCCGCGACGGGGCTCGAGGACTTCGCCCCGGTCCTGTGGATCACGTACTGGGCGTTCCGCTGGATGATCGGCCTGGGCATCGCGGCCGCACTCGTCGCCGTCGCCGGCCTCTGGCTCACCCGCAAGGGCGCCAAGAAGCCCCCGGCGCAGTGGATGTGGAAGCTCGCGATCTGGTCGTTCCCGCTCGCGCTCGCCGCCAACATCATGGGCTGGGTCTTCACCGAGATGGGCAGACAGCCCTGGATCGTGTTCGGGTTGATGACCACCCAGGACGGTGTCTCGCCGGGAGTCAGCGGCCTCGAGGTGCTGATCTCGCTGATCTCGTTCACGGCGATCTACGCGGCGCTCGCCGTCGTCGAGATCCGCCTCATCATCCGGGCCGCGCAGAAGGGACCGGACACCGACGAGCAACCGCACGAGGAGACGGCCCAGCTGCCGTCGGTCGTCTACTGAGAGGGAGGAGCATCATGGATCTCGCAACACTCTGGTTCTTCATCGTCGCCTTCTTCTTCGTGGGCTACTTCGTGCTCGACGGGTTCGACTTCGGAGTCGGCATGTCGCTGCCGTTCCTCGGCAAGGACGACGTCTCGCGCCGTCAGGTCATCAACACGATCGGTCCGGTCTGGGATCTCAACGAGACCTGGGTCATCGTCGCCGGCGCCGTGCTGTTCGCGTCGTTCCCCGAGTGGTACGCGACGCTGTTCAGCGGGTTCTACCTGCCGCTGCTGCTGATCCTGCTCGCGCTGATCCTGCGCGGCGTCTCGTTCGAGTACCGGCACCAGCGCGACAGCGCGAAGTGGAAGGCCGGCTTCGACCGGATGATCGTGATCGGCTCGGTCGTGCCGGCGCTGCTGTGGGGCGTCGCCTTCGGCAACATCGTGCAGGGCGTCGCGATCGACGAGAACCACATCTACGTCGGCGGCTTCTTCGCGCTGCTGAACCCGTATGCCCTGCTGGTCGGCGTCACCACACTGCTGCTGTTCTTCCTGCACGGCGTGCTTTTCGTCGCGCTCAAGACCGACGGTCAGGTGCACGAGGATGCGCGGCGTCTGGCGAAGAGGGCGGCCATCCCGACCATCCTCGTGGCGGCCGCAACGGTGATCTGGACGGTCGCGATCGCGATGGGGCGCGAGGCTCCGCTGCTCTGGCTCGTCATCGGTGCCGGTGCGCTCGCGGCGGTCAGCCTCATCGCAGCTGTCGGGCTCTCGCTCGTTCGGCGCGACGGCTGGGCGTTCTTCTCCGGCATGCTCACGGTGCTGTTCGCCGTGGTGATGCTGTTCGCCGCCCTGTTCCCGTTCGTGATGCCGTCGACGATCGACCCGGCCTACAGCCTCACGATCGCCAACGCATCCAGCACCCCGTATACGCTGCAGATCATGAGCTGGACCGCCCTGATCGCGATGCCGCTCGTGCTCGCGTACCAGGCGTGGACCTACTGGGTGTTCCGTAAGCGCGTCACCCGGAAGTCCATCGAGGGGGCTCCGGCGCACGCGTGAAACCCGTCGATCCGAGACTGCTGCGCTACGCGGGTGCCGCGAGGGGGTTCCTCGCGGCATCCGCGTTGATCGGCGTCGTCCAGACGGCGGTCGTTATCGTCTTCGCCTGGCTGCTGACGGATGCCGTCACCGGGGCGATCGCGGGGCGTGACGTCTCGGCATCCCTGATCTGGTTGCTGCTCACGGCGCTGCTGCGCGGGCTGCTGATCGCCGCCTCGGATGCCGCGGGCACCCGGGCCGCCGCGAAGACCGGGATGCAGCTGCGCTCGGCCCTGATCTCCGCAGTCGGTCGATTGGGACCTGGGTGGCTCGCGCAGCGGAACCAGACCGAGCTCGCCGTGACCGCGGGACACGGACTGGAAGCGCTCGACGCGTACTTCGCCCGCTACATCCCGCAGCTCGTGCTGACCGTGATCGCGACGCCCGTGGTGGTGGCCGTGATGTGGTGGCAGGACTGGCCGAGCGGGCTCACCGCGATCATCACCCTGCCGCTGATCCCGCTGTTCCTCATCCTCATCGGGATGGCGACCCGCACCGTGCAGACGCGGCAGTGGCAGACGCTGCAGCGCCTCGCCGCCCGCTTCGCCGACACGGTGCAGGGGCTGTCGACGCTGCGGCTGTTCGGGCGTGACCGGCGGGCGGCCGACCGCATCGAGGTCACCGCCGACGAGTATCGCCGCGAGACCATGAAGGTGCTGCGGTTCTCGTTCCTGTCCGGCTTCGCGATGGAGCTGCTGGCCTCGCTCGCGGTCGCACTGATCGCGGTGTCGGTCGGGTTCCGGCTGCTGTCGGGCGACCTGACACTCGAGGTCGGGCTGTTCGTGCTGCTGCTCGCGCCCGAGGCGTTCCTGCCGATCAGGCAGGTGGGGGTGCAGTTCCACGCGGCCGCCGAGGGGGTCGCGGCGACCGAAGACGTGTTCGAGGTGCTCGACGCGGCGCGGGCCCGGGTACAGATGCAGGACGGTTCCACGGATGCAGGAGGAATCGCTGGCGAATCGTCCGGCATGCGTGAATCGATCCTGCAAGTGGGACCGGCGGGACCGGCGGGACCGGCGGATGCGGGAGCCCTCGTGGTCGAAGGGCTGCGCGTGCGGGATCTGCCGCCCGTTTCGTTCACCGCCGAGCCCGGAACGATCACGCTGATCGAGGGGCCGAGCGGCGCGGGCAAGTCCTCCCTGCTCGCGGCACTTCGGGGCGCGGCCGACTTCGACGGGACGGCCACCTTCGCCGGGCACGACCTCCGGGGGCTCTCCCCGGCGGCCTGGCTCGCCTGGGCCGGGCAGACTCCGGGGCTGATGCGGGGGACAGTGGCGGCGAACGTCGCACTCGGCGATCCGGAACCGGATGCCGACCGCATCCGAGTGGCGCTCGACGACGCCTGTGCGGAGGGCATCGACCCCGCCCTCGAACTCGGCGTGCAGGGCAGCGGTCTGTCGGGCGGTCAGGCGCAGCGCGTCGCTGTCGCCAGAGCGCTGTACCGTCAGTCGTCCGAACCGCGCCGGATGCTCGCGCTCGACGAGCCCTCGAGTGCTCTCGACCCCGACACCGAGGACCGGCTCTGGCGGTCGCTGCGCGCACGAGCGGATGCCGGGGCGAGCATCCTCCTGGTGTCGCACCGTCGGACCGCGCGGGACATCGCCGATCACATCGTGACGCTGGGGGTGAACGCATGAGCGGGTCGACACGTCGCGAACGGTTCCGCGGTGTCCTGCAGCTCGCGCAGCCGCCGATCGGACGCTTCGTCCCCGGACTCGTCTGGGGCGTGCTGTCGGCCGCCGCCGCCGTGAGCCTGCTGGCGGTCAGTGGCTGGCTGATCGTGAGCGCGTCCATCGTCGACTCGCTCGTCCCGCTGTCGATCGCGGTCGTCGGCGTGCGGTTCTTCGCGGTGTCCCGCGCCGTCACGCGCTATCTCGAGCGCCTCAGCGGCCACGATGCTGCGCTGCGTCAGCTCGCCTCGACGCGGGCCGACATGGTGCGGAGACTGACACCGCTCTCTCCGGCCGGGCTCGGTGCGACGGATCGCGGACAGATGCTCACCGCCCTGGTGGACGACGTCGAGAACCTGCAGAACCTGCCGTTGCGCGTGGTGCAGCCGCTCGGGGTCGCCGCGGTCGTCGCGGTCGGCGCCGTCGGTTTCATCGCGTTCGTCTCGCCGCCGGCCGCCCTCACCCTGGCGCTGTGCCTGGTGGTCGCTGCGGCCGCGGCGATCGGACTGGGCTGGGTGTTCGGCTCGCGTGCCGAAGCGCTCGTGTCGGTACGACGGGCCGAGCTCTCGGCCGCGCTGGTCGACTACTTCGGCAGCCTCGACGTACTCCTGGCCTATGGCGCCGAGGCGCAGGCGCGCGAGCGGATCGCGGCGGCCGACGCCGCATTGCGACGCGTCGTCGATCGCGCCTCGTTCGCGCAGGCCATCGCCGCGGGTGTCGTCTCCGCGGTTGCCGGCGCGGCGTCCGTGTGGGCGCTCGCCGCTGCCGCGCCCGGGCTCGTCGACGGTTCCATCGACGGGCCGTGGCTGGCCGTCGCAGTCCTCGTGCCGATGGTGGTGTTCGAGATCTTCGGCGCGGTGCCGGTGGCCGCGGCCTCGTGGCGGAGCGTCCGTTCGAGCGCGGAGCGCATCGTCGACGCACTGCCGGAGCGGATGCCCGACGAGCTGCGGTCCGACGCGGGCGACGACGTCGAGTTCGACGGTACGCCGACGATCCGGATGCGTGGCGTTCGCGCGAACTGGCCCGGCGGCGCTCCTGCGCTCACGGGGGTCGACCTCGATCTGCGGCCCGGGGAGCGGGTGCTGGTGGCAGGGCCGAGTGGGGCGGGGAAGAGCTCGCTGGCGGCTGTGCTCGTCGGCTTCCTCCGCGTGCAGGGCGAGTACCGGATCGACGGGCGGGACGCTGCGGAGATGTCCGGGCCGGCGCTGCGTCGGACCATCGGCCTCTGCGAGCAGAGCCCCCAGCTGTTCGATGAGGACATCCGCCAGAACCTGCTCTTCGCGCGCGACACGGCGACCGACGACGAACTGTATGCCGTGCTCGACCGGGTCGGCCTCGGGGAGTGGGCCCGGGAGCGCGGTGGCCTCGACGCGAGGGTCGGCGACCGCGGCGCGCTCGTGTCGGGTGGTCAGGCGCAGCGCCTCGCGCTCGCCCGCGCCCTGCTGCGTGGGTTCCCCGTGCTGGTGCTGGACGAGCCCACGGCGGGAGTCGACCCCGACGCGTCCGACGCGCTGCTGCGCGACCTGCTCGAGGCGGCGGGGGAGCAGTCGGTGCTGTTGATCTCGCACGTGGCACCGCCTGCGGGCACGGTCGATCGCGTCGTGCGGCTCGAGGGTGGGCGCATGCGCTGAGCCGAGGCGCAGCTCCGGCGACCGATGCCGATGGTCTCGGCGTGACGAGACCCCGAATTAAAACGGTTCGGCTCGCGACCTGATCCGACACCGCCCGCGATACTGGATGTAACACGTTACATGCGTGTTCTGAAGGGATCGTGCACGTGAAATCCGGGGAAGCACTCGCCAAGGACCTGTCCAACTGGAATCCGGAAGACGATGCCACGTGGGACAGATCCCTCGCCTGGCGCACGCTCTGGATCACGACCTACTCGCTGCTGCTCGGCTTCGCGACCTGGTACCTGGTCAGCGCGATCGCCCCACGGCTGAACGCCATCGGCTTCGACCTCGACCAGGGGCAGCTCTACTGGCTGGCGGCGATCCCCGGTCTGGCCGGCGGTCTCCTCCGCTTCGCCTTCATGTTCCTCCCGCCCATCGTGGGCACCAGGGCGCTGGTGGGATGGAGCTCGCTCCTGCTCGCCCTCCCCATGCTCGGGTGGACGCTCGCGGTGCGCGACACGTCGACGCCCTACGCAGTGCTCCTGGCGCTGGCCTTCGCGGCGGGGATCGGCGGCGGCGTCTTCTCGGGCTACATGCCCTCGACCAGCTACTTCTTCCCGAAGCGCATGCAGGGCACGGCGCTCGGACTCCAGGCCGGCATCGGCAACTTCGGCATCGGCGTCGTCCAGGTGCTGGTTCCGTGGGTGATCGGTTTCGGGCTCCTGGGCACCTGGTTCCTCGACCCGCAGTCCACGGTCGACGGCGGTGCGAACATGTGGCTGCACAACGGCGGCCTCGTCCTGATCCCCTGGGCGGTGCTGGCGAGCATCCTCGCCTTCGTCTTCCTCCGGCGCGTTCCGGTGCAGGCGAACTTCCGGGAGCAGCTCGACATCTTCCGCCTGAAGCACACGTGGATCATGACCGCGATCTACATGATGACCTTCGGTGCCTATGCGGGGCTCGCGGCGCAGATGGGACTCATCATCGTCAACGTCTACGGCGGGTTCGAGAACGCGCCGGACCCGCTCGCCTACATGTGGATCGGTCCGGCACTCGGGGCCCTCGTGCGCGCAGTCGCCGGCCCGCTGTGCGACCGGTTCGGCGGGGCGCCGTTCACGTTCATCTCGGGCATCGGCATGACGGCCGGGACCATCATCACGCTGTTCTTCCTCGCGCCGACGGACGTGAACGAGTTCGGGGGATTCATGGCCGGAATGATCACGATCTTCTTCTTCGCCGGCCTGGGCAATGCGGGCACGTTCAAGCAGATGCCGATGCTGTTCCCGAAGCGCCAGGCGGGCGGCGTCGTGGGCTTCACCTCGGCGGTGGCGGCGTTCGGACCGTTCATCGTCGGGATGTCGTTGTCGGCCGTCGCCCCGTTCGCGTTCTTCGTGATCTGCGGCGCCTGGTGCCTGTTCTGCACGGCGCTGACCTGGTACTACTACGCGCGTCCGGGCGCGCCCGCCAAGAGCTGACCGCACGATCTGAGAGTTGCGCCATGACACCGACCACGCATGACATCCATCCGGCCACCGATGGTCCTCTCGCCGACGCGCTGCTCGGCATGGGGCGCTTCCTCCGACGCGGCGAGGTCTCGGAAGACCTCCGGTCGCTCTTCCTCGAAGGAGGCCGCTCCGGCGACGTGTTCTACCGCGACCGGTGGGCGCACGACAAGGTGGTCCGCTCGACCCACGGTGTCAACTGCACCGGCTCCTGCTCGTGGAAGGTGTATGTCAAGGACGGCATCATCACGTGGGAGGCGCAGCAGACCGATTACCCGTCGGTCGGTCCGGACTCGCCGGAGTACGAGCCGCGCGGTTGTCCGCGTGGCGCGGCCTTCAGCTGGTACACCTACTCGCCTACCCGCGTGCGCTACCCCTACATCCGCGACACGCTCGCCGAACTGTATCGCGCCGCGAAAGCGCAGCACGGCGACCCCGTGACGGCCTGGGCGTCGATCGTCGACGATCCCGAGGCATCGCGGTCCTACAAGAGCGCGCGCGGCAAGGGCGGGCTCGTGCGCACCACCTGGGACGAGGCGCTCGAGATCGCTGCGGCGGCTCATGTGCACACGGTGAAGACCTACGGCCCCGACCGCGTCGCGGGCTTCTCTCCGATCCCGGCGATGTCGATGGTGTCGCACGGCGCCGGTGCCCGGTTCCTCAACCTGCTCGGCGGGTCGATCCTGTCTTTCTACGACTGGTACGCGGATCTGCCCGTCGCGAGCCCTCAGGTCTTCGGCGACCAGACCGACGTGCCCGAGTCCGCCGACTGGTGGAACGCGGGCTACCTGATCATGTGGGGCTCGAACGTGCCGGTCACGCGAACGCCGGATGCGCACTTCATGGCCGAAGCCCGCTACCGCGGTCAGAAGGTCGTCACGGTCTCGCCGGACTACACCGACAACACGAAGTTCGCCGACGAGTGGGTCGCGCCGCACCCCGGGACGGATGCGGCGCTGGCATTGGCGATGGGCCATGTCATCCTCACCGAGCACTTCGTGCACAAGCGCACCGAGCGTTTCGAGGACTACATGCGCCGGTTCACGGATGCCCCGTATCTGGTGACGCTCGAGCGGCACGGTGAGCAGCTCGTCGCCGGCAAGTTCCTCACCGCGAGCGACCTGGGTGGCGCCGAGGCGGCTACCGCCCGCGCGGACTTCAAGACCGTGCTCCTCGACGAGCACGGCGACGCCGTCGTGCCGAACGGGTCGCTCGGACACCGGTTCACGCCCGAGGACGAGGGGAAGTGGAACCTCGACCTCGAGGGCGTCGAACCTCCGCTCTCCATCGCCGACCTCGCCTCGTGGGATGGAGCGGCCGCCGAGGTCGCCCTTCCTCGGTTCGACCTCCCGCCCGAGGCCGGTGCCGAGCATGCGGGCGGTTCCGGTGTCGTCGTCCGGGGCGTGCCGACCCGCGAAGTCGCCGGAAAGCTGGTGACGACCGTGTTCGACCTCATGCTCGCGCAGTACGGCGTGGGTCGCGACGGCATCCCCGGTCACTGGCCGACCGGCTACGACGACCCGACGTCTCCGGGCACACCGGCGTGGCAGGAGGAGATCACCGCCGTGCCCGCCGAGCAGGCGCTGCGCATCGGTCGGGAGTTCGCCGACAACGCCGAACGCTCCGGGGGTCGATCCATGATCCTGATGGGGGCCGGGACGAACCACTGGTTCCACTCCGACACGATCTACCGCACGTTCCTGGCGCTGACGACGATGACGGGGTGCCAGGGCGTCAACGGCGGAGGGTGGGCGCACTACGTCGGTCAGGAGAAGGTGCGGCCCATCACCGGGTACTCGCAGTACGCGACCGCCGGCGACTGGAACCGCCCACCCCGGCAGATGATCGGCACAGCCTTCTGGTACCTCGCGACCGACCAGTGGCGCTACGACGGGCTGCCCGCGGATCAGCTCTCCTCTCCGCTCGCCCGCGGGGCCTTCGCCGGCCGCACGACGGCCGACTGCCTGGTCGAGTCGGTCAAGCGCGGATGGATGCCGAGCTACCCGACCTTCTCCCGGAATCCGCTCGACCTGTGCGACGAGGCCGAAGCCGCGGGCAAGGAGCCCGCGCAGCACATCGTCGACTCGCTGAACGACGGATCGCTGCACTACGCCGTCGAAGACCCGGACGCACCGGAGAACTTCCCCCGCGTCGTGTCGGTGTGGCGGGCGAACATCCTCGGGTCGTCGGGCAAGGGCAACGAGTACTTCCTCAAGCACCTGCTCGGGACGGACTCGGCCATCCGCGCTTCCGAGACGGAGGAAGGCTCTCGTCCGCGCGACATCGTGTGGCGGGAGGACGCACCGGTCGGCAAGCTCGATCTGCTCATGACGGCCGACTTCCGCATGACCTCGACGACGCTGTTCTCCGACCTCGTCTTCCCCGCGGCGACCTGGTACGAGAAGTACGACCTGTCGTCGACTGACATGCATCCGTTCCTGCACTCGTTCAACCCGGCCATCAACCCGCCGTGGCAGACGAAGACGGACTACGACCTGTTCGGCGAGCTCGCCGAGCGATTCAGTGAGCTCTGCGAGGGGCATCTGGGTGTGCGCCGCGACATCGTGGCCTCCCCGCTGCAGCACGACACCCCCGACGTGATGGCGTACGCGCACGGCGTGGTCCCGCAGGACGCGCCTCTCGTGCCGGGCGTGACGATGACGAAGCTCATCCCCGTCGAACGCGACTATCCCGCGCTCGCCGCGCGCTGGAAGTCGCTCGGACCGCTCACCGCGAAGCTGGGCATGACGACGAAGGCGATCACCTACCGGCCCGACAAGGAGATCGCGTCACTGGCGCAGTCCAACGGGGTGTTCCCGTCCGGGCCGGCCGCCGGACGTGTGAGGCTCGACACGGACAAGCGCGTGTGCGAGATGATCCTGGCGTTCTCCGGAACGAGCAACGGCCGGCTGGCGGTGCAGGGGTTCCGCGAACTCGAGAAGCGCACCGGACAGCAGATGGCCTTCCTCGCCGAAGAGGAGGAGGGCAAGCGCATCACGTTCGCCGACGTTCAGGTGCAGCCGCGAAGCGTTATCACCTCGCCGGAGTGGTCGGGATCGGAGCACGGTGGGCGGCGGTACACGGCCTTCGCGATCAACGTCGAGCATCTGAAGCCGTGGCACACCCTGACCGGGCGCCAGCATTTCTATCTCGACCACGACTGGATGGAGGAGCTCGGCGAGAACCTGCCGACGTTCCGGCCGCCGCTGGACATGCACCGGCTGTTCGACGACCCGAAGGTCGGCGCGACCGGGCGGAGCACCCAACGAGGTGCGACGGGCCAGGCCGAGGTCGCGGTGCGGTATCTGACTCCGCACTCCAAGTGGTCCATCCACTCGGAGTACCAGGACAACCTCTTCATGCTGTCGCTGTCGCGGGGAGGTCCCACCATCTGGATGAGCCCGCAGGACGCCGACAAGATCGGCGTGCGCGACAACGACTGGATCGAGTCGTACAACCGCAACGGCGTCGTCGTCGCGCGGGCGAACGTCTCGCACCGGATGCCGGAGGGCACGGTGTACATGTACCACGCGAAGGATCGCACGGTGGATGTGCCGATCGCCGAGACGAGCGGTCAGCGCGGAGGTATCCACAACTCCCTAACGCGCATCCTGCTCAAACCCAGTCACCTGATCGGGGGCTACGCGCAGTTGGCGTGGGCGTTCAACTACCTCGGCCCGACGGGGAATCAGCGAGATGAGATCACGACGATCCGTCGTCGTGACCAGGAGGTCGAGTACTGATGAAGGTCATGGCGCAGATGTCGATGGTGATGAACCTCGACAAGTGCATCGGGTGTCACACCTGCTCGGTCACATGCAAGCAGGCCTGGACCAATCGCACCGGTGTGGAATACGTCTGGTTCAACAACGTCGAGACCCGCCCCGGCGTCGGCTACCCCCGCAGCTATGAGGACCAGGAGCGCTGGGGCGGCGGGTGGACGCGCACGAAGCGGGGGCGCCTCAAGCTGCGCAGCGGCGGTCGTCTGGCGAAGCTGGCACGCATCTTCTCCAACCCGAAGCTCCCCGAGATCCACGACTACTACGAGCCGTGGACCTACGACTACGACATGCTCATCAACGCGCCGAAGGGTGCGCAGGTGCCGGTCGCTCGGCCGAAGAGCCTCCTCACCGGCGAGAACATGAAGATCTCGTGGTCGGCGAACTGGGACGACGACCTCGGCGGCTCGATGGAGACCATGCAGGACGACCCGATCCTCCAGAAGATGAGCGAGCAGGTCGAGGCGGAGTTCTCGAAGGCGTTCATGTTCTACCTGCCGCGCATCTGCGAGCACTGCCTCAACCCGTCGTGCGTCGCCTCCTGTCCCTCGGGCGCGATGTACAAGCGTGCGGAAGACGGGATCGTCCTCGTCGACCAGGACCAGTGCCGCGGATGGCGGATGTGCGTGTCCGGCTGCCCGTACAAGAAGGTCTACTTCAATCACAAGACGGGCAAGGCCGAGAAATGCACGATGTGCTACCCGCGCATCGAGGTCGGCCTGCCGACGGTGTGCTCCGAGACCTGCGTGGGGCGCCTCCGTTACCTCGGGCTCGTGCTCTACGACGCGGACCGCGTGGCAGAGGCGGCGAGTGTGGAGGACGACAAGGCGCTCCTCGCGGCGCAGCGCAGCATCCTGCTGGATCCGAACGATCCGGCCGTGATCGAGCAGGCGCGACGGGACGGCATCCAGGAGGACTGGATCGAGGCCGCCCAGCGCAGCCCGATCTGGCGGCTGATCCAGGAGTACGAGGTGGCGCTGCCGCTGCACCCCGAGTACCGGACGATGCCGATGGTCTGGTACATCCCGCCGCTCTCGCCCGTCGTGGACGTGATCTCGGGTTCCGGCAACGACGGCGAAGACGCGCGCACGCTGTTCGCGGCCATCGACAAGCTCCGGATCCCGCTCGGCTACCTCGCCGAGCTCTTCAGCGCGGGGGAGAGAGGGCCGGTCGAGCATGCGCTCCGGCGGCTCGCGGCGATGCGCTCCTACATGCGCGGGGTCAGCATCGACGATGTCCGCGATGAGCGCATCGCCAAGGCGGTCGGGATGACGGGCGAAGAGGTCGAGGCCATGTACCGCCTGCTGGCGATCGCGAAGTACGAACATCGATACGTCATCCCCTCGGCCCATGCGGAGCAGGCGCACTCGCTGGAGGAGATGGCCTGCTCGCTCGACTTCGACGGCGGGCCCGGCATGGGCGGGGCGGGGCCGTTCGGACTCTCCAGCGGCCAATCCGTTCCCGTCGCTGTGGAGAACTTCCACATGCTGGCCGATCGGCAGAGCGCGGACCGGCCTTCGACGCCCGGCCGCGTGAACCTCCTCAACTGGGATGGCAACGGCGGCACGGATGGGCTGTTCCCTCCGCAGTCGACAGGGCCCGTGCGCACGACGGGCAAGGGCGATCCCGACGGAGGGGACGAGTCATGAGCACGATCCTGCCGCGCGTGACCCCGCGGCGCGAGCTGCCGACGGAGATCGCCCCGGTGGCGCTCTCCGCCGATCGGCGCGCGACCGCGCACATGATCGCGTCGCTGCTGCTCGACTATCCCGACGATGCCTGGTTCGCCCGGCTCCCGCTCCTGCAGGAGCGTGCGGCCGCTCTGCCCACACCGATCGCGGAAGCGCTGACGGGGTTCATCGCGGCTGCGACAGCCGCGGGCACGACCGAGTGGCAGCGACGGTACGTGGTCACGTTCGACCTCAAGCGCAAATGCAGTCTCTACCTGAGCTACTACGCCACGGGGGACACCCGTAAACGAGGGACAGCGCTCGTCACGTTCCTCGAGGCCTATCGTGCGGCGGGGTGGGAGTTCGACGCGCAGGAGCTGCCGGACTATCTGCCGGCCGTGCTGGAGTTCTCGGCCCTGAGTGATTCGCCGATCGCGGAGGCACTCATCGCCTCGCACCGGGAGGGGATCGAGGTGCTGCGGGCCGCCCTCGAGGCGATGGGCAGCGAATGGGCCGCCGTGGTGCGTGCGATCACGCTGTCGCTTCCGCCCGTCGACGCCCGCACCCGGGAACGATTCCTCGCGCTCGTGAGCGAGGGGCCTCCCACCGAGACCGTCGGGCTGAGCTTCCTCGGTAACCTCGCGCCCTTCGCGCCGGTGTCGCAGCGAGGAGAGTCATGAACGCGGCGGGCTTCATCCTCTGGGTGGCGATCCCGTACGCGGCGATCGCCGTCTTCATCGTCGGCCACATCTGGCGCTACCGGTACGACAAGTTCGGCTGGACGACGCGTTCCACTCAGACATATGAGAACCGGCTTCTCCGTTGGGGATCTCCGATGTTCCACCTGGGCATCCTCATGGTCATCGCGGGACATGTGGTCGGGCTTCTCATCCCGCGCGAATGGCTCTACGCGATCGGCATCTCCGAGGAGATCTACCACTTCGGCGCGACGTCGCTCGGAACGATCGCCGCGATCCTGACGCTCGCCGGGCTGGCGATCCTCATCTACCGGCGGCGGACGGTCGGGCCCGTCTTCCTCGCCACCACGGCGATGGACAAGGTGATGTACGTGTTCCTCGGGGCGACGCTCGGCTTCGGCACCCTCGCGACGGTGGTGTTCCAGGTGTTCGGCTCCGGCTTCCACTATCGCGAGACGATCTCGCCGTGGATCCGGTCGATCCTCTTCTTCCAGCCGCAGCCCGAACTCATGACCGACGTGCCGCTGCTCTTCCAGATCCATGTCGTCACGGCTTTCGCGCTCTTCGCACTGTGGCCGTTCACGCGTCTCGTGCACGTGTTCTCGGCACCGGTCGGGTACCTGTTCCGCCCCTACATCGTGTACCGGTCCCGTGACGACCAGCGCGGTGCGCGGCAGGTGCGCCGCGGCTGGGACCCCGTGCAGGCACCGGATCCCGACAAGCTCCGCAAGCTCTAGGCCTCGGAAGGGACCACTGCTGTGTCTGTCACCCCGCGTCCGGGTGCTGTGAGCGTCCTGACGCTCTCCACCATCGCCTTCACGCTGATGTTCGCCGTCTGGCTGATGTTCGGCATCCTCGGCATCCCGATCCGAGACGAGTTCGGGCTGTCCGATGTGCAGCTCTCCTGGCTCACCGCGGTCGCGGTGCTCAACGGATCGATCTGGCGGTTGCCGGCCGGCATCATCACCGACCGTTTCGGTGGGCGTCGGGTGTTCGCCGTCATGCTGCTGGCCGCCGCGGTGCCGACGTTCCTCGTCTCGTTCGCCCAGGACTACGGGATCCTCCTCGTGCTCGCGTTCTTCGTCGGCATCGCCGGGAACTCGTTCAGCGCCGGTGTCTCGTGGAACAACGCCTGGTGGCCCGATGCGCGGAAGGGGTTCGCCCTCGGCGTGTTCGGTGCGGGCAACGTCGGGGCGTCGGTGACGAAGCTCATCGGCCCGGGGCTCATCGCGGCGACGGCGGGCTCCACCTACCTCGGCTGGATCGTGGGCGGATGGCGACTCGTGCCCGTGCTGTACGCCGTGCTCCTGGTGATCATGGCGGTGCTGGTGTGGGTCCTCGCGCCCCGTCCCGATCTGCTCCCAGGGCAAGGGCGGTCGCTGCGCTCACAGCTGCGACCGCTGAAGCATCTGCGCGTCTGGCGCTTCAGCCTCTACTACGTGGCCGTCTTCGGCGCGTACGTCGCCCTCTCGGCCTGGCTTCCGCTGTACTACGTCGACAACTACGGTCTGGATCTGGCGGTGGCTGCGCTCCTGACGGCGAGCTTCATCTTCCCGGCCTCGCTGCTTCGTCCGCTGGGCGGGTGGTTCTCCGATCGGTTCGGGGCGCGACGCGTCATGTACGCGACGTTCACCGTGATGCTGGCGGTGCTCTTCTTCCTGTCGCTGCCCTCGGGACACCTGGTCGTGCAGACCGTCGACGGGTCGGCGACGGCGCTGCCGTTCACGATGCCGCTCGCGGCCTTCGCGTCGTTGGTCTTCGTGCTCGGATGCGCGATGGGGGTGGGTAAGGCCGCCGTGTACAAGCACATTCCCGACTACTTCCCCGCCGATGTCGGCTCGGTCGGCGGGCTCGTGGGCATGCTCGGTGGTCTCGGCGGTTTCATCCTCCCGCCGGTCTTCGCCTACACCCTGGCGCTCACGGGGCTTCCGACCAGCACCTTCGCGATCCTCTTCGTCCTGACCGCGGCGTGCGCCGTATGGATGCATCTGACGGTATGGCGGATGCTGCACACGCACGCCCCGCAGCTCGCGGGCCGCCTCGAGTCCGGGGAGCTCGCGTGAGCAGGCGGCGTACGCTCGGAAGAACATCACTCCGTCCACGAAGGGAGGGGCCATGAGCGCGATCCCGGTGCAGATCGGCCGTCGCGTTCCCGTCGTGCCCGAGATGCGCGCCGACGGGCCCCTGGTCGACACGCACGGTCGTGTCCATCGCGACCTTCGGATCTCGCTCACCGATCGCTGTTCGTTGCGCTGCACCTACTGCATGCCGGAGCAGGGGAACGAATGGCTCGCGCGCGAGTCGATCCTCTCGGTCGACGAGATCGTGCAGGTCGCCCGCGTCGCCGCTGCCGCCGGCATCACCACGTTCCGGCTCACCGGCGGGGAGCCGTTGCTGCGGCGCGACATCGTCGAGGTGGTGCGACGCCTCAGCGCGATCGAGTCCGTCGACGGGCCGGTGCAGGTGGCGATGACGACGAACGGCATCCGTCTCGACGACGCGCTGGACGACCTGATCGCGGCCGGGCTGCAGCGTCTCAACATCTCGATCGACACCGTGCGGCCCGAGCGGTTCGCCGCGTTGACCCGTCGCGACCGGCTCGATGATGTGCGCCGCGGTATCGAAGCGGCGGCCGCATCGGACCTTCGTCCACTCAAGCTGAACGCGGTCGCCATGCGGGGGGTGAACGACGACGAGCTCTGCGACCTCGTCGACTTCGCGATCGCGCACGGTGCCGAGATGCGCTTCATCGAGCAGATGCCCCTCGACGCGGGGCATGAGTGGGATCGCGGCACGATGGTGACGCGAGACGAGATCCTCGCCGCGCTCTCGCAGCGGTGGGAGCTGTCCGAGATGCCGGGCCGAGGGGGTGCGCCGGCCGAGCGGTGGCTGCTGGACGGCGAGCACACGGTCGGCGTGATCGCGTCGGTGACGGCCCCGTTCTGCGGAGACTGCGACCGCCTGCGGCTCACGGCCGACGGACAGTTGCGCAACTGCCTGTTCTCCGCCGATGAGTTCGACCTCCTCCCGGTCCTGCGCGCGGACCGGCTTGGGGTCGGCGACTCCGACGCGGCGATCGACGCTGTGCTCCGCGGATGCGTGTGGGCGAAGCTCCCCGGTCACGCCATCAACGACCCCTCATTCCTGCAGCCCGCACGCGGGATGAACGCCATCGGCGGCTGATCGCCTGAGGGTGAGTGGTGTCGGGCTCGGACTGCGAGGTCAGCGTGCCGAGTCGGCGACGGCCGCGGCGAAGGGAGTCGCCGGGGAAGCGAGCACCTCGGCGACGGCGGCATCCTGAACGATGCGCCCGGCCTGCACGATCACCAGCCGCTCCGCGAGAGCCTGGGCGTCGAGGATGCCGTGGGAGACGAGGATCGTCGTGGTGGCTCCGCGCTGTTCGCGCACGACCTCGCGCAGCTGGGCCGCGGCCTCGACGTCGAGCGAGGTGAACGGCTCGTCGAGCAGCAGCAGCCGCGGCGAGGCGGCGAGGGCTCGGGCGAGGGCGATGCGCTGGCGCTGTCCGCCGGAGAGCTCGTCGGGGCTGCGGGTGCCGTACTCGGCGAGGCCGATGCGGTCCAGCCACTCGGCCGCGAGCCGGGTGGACTCGTCCCTGGTGCGACCGCCGACCTGGGCGGCGAACGCGATGTTCTCTGCCGCGGTCATGTGCGGGAACAGCAGGGCGTCCTGCCCGAGCAGGCCGATCGCACGGCGTGACGGCGGCGTGTGCTGCCGCGGTCCGGAGAGGCGGATCCCATCGAGGTCGACGTGCCCCTCGTCGAGTCGCACGAGCCCCGAGATCGCCTCGAGGAGAGAGGTCTTGCCGGCACCGCTCGGGCCCATGATCGCGACGAACTCGCCCGCGGCGACGCGGAGCGCGGCATCGAGACCCGCATGCCGCACGATGACGTGAGCGTCGAGGGCGCCCTGGTCGAGCGAGCCGACGTCGCCGGTCATCGGAGGGCCCCCGGCCGCCACGCCCGCACGAGCAGCAACACGGCGACGGCCGTGCCCAGCAGCAGGATCGACAGGGCCACCGCCGTCTCGCGGCCGGCACCGGCCCCGTTGAAGGCGGTGTAGATCGCGAGCGGCATGGTCTGCGTCACGCCGGGGGCATTGCCGGCGAACAAGGCTGTGGCCCCGAACTCGCCGATGGCGCGGGCGAAGCAGAGGATCACCCCGACCACGATGCCGGGCGCGGCGAGGGGCAGCGTGACCCGCCACAGCACCGTGCTCGGCGAGGCCCCGAGTGTGGCAGCGGTGCGCTCGTATCGGCTCCCCGTGCTGCGGATCGTCCCCTCGACCGCGAGCACCAGGAACGGCAGCGCCACGAACGCCTGCGCGAGCACCACGGCCGCCGGCGTGAACGGGATGCCGGTGCCGAACCACGCGGCGATGACGCCCCCGAGTGGACTGGAACGGCCGAGGAGGAACAGCAGGGCGACCCCGCCCACCATCGGCGGGAGCACGAGTGGCACCGCGACGAGAGCTCGCAGCAGGGCGGAGGTGCGCGGTCCCGAGCGGGCGATCAGCAGGGCGAGCGGGAGGCCGAGCACGATGCACAGCGCGGTCGCGGCGAGCCCGGTGGTGAGTGAGAGGCGGAGGGCGTCCAGTGCCACCGTGGAGGTGATGTCCGTCCAGAAGGTCGACCAGGACGCGCGCGTGAGAAGGGCGACCAGCGGCAGCGCGAGCAGGAGGATACCGAGCACGGCGGGCGCGACCAGGAGGAACGGGGGCGCTGCGCCCGTGTCGACCCGTCGCATCCTCGTCATGCTCGTCCTCGTCATGCTCCGCCGTGCGGGCCGATCCCCGATCACGGTGCGCCGAAGCCGTGGTCGGCGAGGATCCGGCGGCCGACCGGCCCCCGCACGAACTCGGTGAATGCTCTTCCGGCATCCGTGGCTCCGTCGAGTGCGACGATCGGGTAGCGGTTCACGACCTCGTCGCTGCCCTCCGGAGCGAAGCTCTCGACGTCTTCGCCCACCACATCGGTTGCATAGACCAGACCGGCGTCCGCTTCGCCGGCGACGATCTTCTGCAGGACCGCGGAGACGTTCTGCTCGAGGCTCGCCGCCGTGACCGAGACGCCGGCGGCGTCGAGCAGCGTCTGCGACGCCGCCCCGCAGGGCACCTCGGGCGCACACAGCACGGTGGTCGCGTCTGCGAGGTCGGCGAGAGAGGTGATGCCGGCGGGGTTTCCTGCGGGGAGCGCAACCACGAGGGTGTTCGTCGCGAACGGCTCCGGGGCGTCGGCGAGTCCGGTGTCGATGAGCGTCTGCATCGTGCGTTCGTCGGCGGTGGCGAGGACATCGGCGTGTGCGCCCTCGGCGAGCTGGGTCACGAGCACACTCGACCCGTCGTAGACGATCGGAGCCACGTCGACCGCCGGATGCTCCGCGGTGAAGGCCGCGGCGATCTCGTCGAAGACCGGGCTCAGCGAGGCCGCGGCGAAGACGGTGACCTCGCCGGTGAGCTCGCCATCGGCGGGGGAGGGCGACGGATCGGCGGAGGAGACGGCAGCGCAGCCGCCCAGCAGCAGGGCGAGGACCAGCGCTGCCGACCCGGTGAGGAGCCGGTGGTTCACCGTGGCGTCTCCACGATCACGGTGGTGGCCTTGATCACCGCGACGGCGAGAGACCCCGGCTGCAGATCGAGCTCGCGTACGGCCTCGGCCGAGAGCAGGGACACGAATCGATGCGGACCCGCCTGGATGTCGACCTGTGCCATGACGCCGTCGATCTGCACGCGGGTGACGAGTCCGGTGAAGCGGTTGCGGGCGCTGGAGGGCACATCGCCCGGAGTGGGTGGCGCGGCGGCGAGGGCGACCGCGTGCTGGGCAAGAGCCTCGCCGGGGATGCGGGCGGGACTGTCGGCGGTGACCGGCAGTGCGTCCTGGTCGATCCACCGTCGCACCGTGTCGTCGCTCACCCCGAGCAGCCGTGCGGCTTCGGCGATGCGATAGGTGGTCACAGACCGAGCCTAAAGGCGCGAGTTCCGCAGATCCAGGCCATCTGCCGTGCATATTCCGCATCCGCGGAGATCTGCCGCATCATCGGTCCTTCGGCGGGGGATTTCTCCGGCGCTCGGAGGCCCCGCTGCCACGCGGCCCGGGGTAGCCTGAGCGCATGCCGCTGCCTCCGCTCGTCGAGCCCGTCGCAGCACTCAGCGCCGCGGAAGCACAGCGGACCGCGCGGCACCTCGTCCTCGCCGATCTGGGGGAACTCGGGCAGCGACGGCTGCGCGCGGCTCACGTCGCCGTCGTCGGCGCGGGAGGGCTCGGATCCCCTGTCGTGCTCGCGCTCGCCGCAGCCGGTGCCGGCACCCTCACGGTCATCGATGATGACGTGGTCGAGCTCTCGAACCTGCAGCGTCAGGTGCTGCACCGTCTGGCCGACGTCGACGCGCCCAAGGTCGACAGTGCGGTGCGCGTCGCGGCGGATCTCGCGCCGGAGACGACCGTTCGTCCCGTGCGCGAACGACTCACCGCGGCCAATGCCGAGGCGCTGTTGTCCGAGGCCGACCTCGTGATCGACGGGTCCGACACGTTCGAGACCCGCACGCTGGTGGCTGCGGCCTGCGAGCGGCTCGGGGTGCCGCTGGTGTGGGGTGTCGTGCAGGAGTTCGCGGCTCAGGTGACGGTGTTCTGGTCGGCTCCGCCCGAGGGAGTGCCGCCGGTCGTGCTGAGCGACCTGTACCCGCCCGAGGGGGTCGGCGAACTGCCGAGCTGCGCGGCGGTGGGAGTGCTCGGGGCACTCTGCCTCCAGGTGGGTTCGGTGCTCGCGATGGAGGCCATCAAGCTCATCGCCGGCATCGGGGAGCCGCTGTTCGGTCGCGTGCTGCTGATCGACGCGCTGCGGGGACGGATGAGTGAGGTTCCGCTGCGCGGGCGCGCGGAGACGGCCGGTGCGGCGACGGCCAGCGAGGCGACCTCGGTTCCCGCGCGCCCGGCGGTACCTCACGTCGCCGCGGACGCACTCGACGACGAGGTCGCCGCCGGGGCGTTCCTGCTCGATGTGCGCGAGGCGGATGAGGTCGCCGCGGGGGCGATCCCCGGCTCCCGGCACGCGCCGCTGGCGGAAGTGCTCGGTCGTCCCGAGGCATTTTCCGCAGAGGGCCGGATCGTCGTCGTGTGCCAGCGCGGACTGCGGGCAGCGCGCGCTGCGGCAGCCCTGCGGGACGCCGGGGCCGATGCGGTGGTGCTGACCGGCGGCATGGACGCCTGGAGCGCGCGATGAGCGGCATGCGCACGGTCGAAGAGCAGCTCGCCGTGGTGCTCGCCGCCGTGCGGACTCGTCCGGCGGTCACCCGGACTCTGGACGAGGCCGTCGGCTTCACGCTGACGGAGCCTGCTCGCGCGCAGAACCCCGTCCCCGTGTTCGACAACTCCGCGATGGACGGCTTCGCGGTGCATTTCGCCGACGTCGCCACGGCATCCTCGGAGCGACCGGCCGTGCTGCGCGTCGTGGCGGACGTCCCGGCGGGCAGCGCGGAGGATCCACCACTCGCTCGGGGCACGGCCGCCCGCATCATGACCGGCGCTCCGGTGCCGGCTGCGGCCGACACAGTCGTGCCTTTCGAAGACACCGTGGGTGGCCTCGCCGACTCCCTGGGCGAGATCCGGGTGTTGCGCGCGCCGGCGGCGGAGGGCGCGCATGTGCGGCGGGCGGGGGCGGATGCCGCGGTCGGCGCCGTCGTGCTCGAGCCTGGATCGCTGCTCGGCGCCCGGCAGCTGGCCGCACTGGCATCCGTCGGCATCGCTCGGGTCGCCGTCGCCCCGCGGCCGCGGGTGGCCATCGTCTCGACCGGCGCCGAGCTCGTCCCGCCGGGGGAGCCGCTGGCCCGAGGGCAGATTCCGGAATCGAACGGGCTGCTGCTCGCCGGGCTCGTAGCCGAGGCCGGGGCCGAGGTCGTGTTCCGGGAGGTCGTCGGTGACGATGGTGCAGGTCCTGCCGCGGCCGTGGCCCGTGCGACCGCGCTCGGGCTCGATGCCGTGATCTTCTCCGGGGGCGTGAGCGCCGGTGCATACGAGCCGGTGCGGCAGGGGCTGAGCGACGCGATGGAGTTCGTGAAGGTCGCGATGCAGCCGGGCAAGCCCCAGGGGTTCGGGGCGACGGCTGAGGGGATGCTGCTGTTCGGCCTGCCCGGTAATCCGGTGAGCGTGGCCGTCTCTTTCGAGGTGCTGGTGCGGCCGGCGTTGCTGCGTCTGCAGGGTCGCCGCGATATCCAGCGCCCACGGAGACGTCTCGCCGCGGGCGTCGGGTGGCGCACCCCTCCCGGTCGTCGTCAGTATCTGCCCGCCGTGATCGACGCGGAGGGCCGCGTGCATCCGGCGACCCGCGGGGGATCCGGCTCGCACCTCGCGGTCGGCCTCGGGGCCGCCACCGCCTATGCCATCGTCGCCGCCGAGACCGAACAGGTCTCAGTCGGCGACCTCATCGACGTGCTGGAGCTGTCATGACCTTCACCCACCTGGATTCGGCCGGCCATGCGCGCATGGTCGATGTGACCGAGAAGCAGCCGACCGTGCGGGCCGCGACCGCGGCGGGTTTCGTGCGCTGCGCGCCGGAGACGGTCGCCCTGCTCCGTGACGGCACCGTGCCCAAGGGTGATGTGCTCGCGGTGGCGCGCATCGCCGGCATCCAGGCGGCCAAGCGCACGCCCGAACTGCTGCCGCTCGCACATGTCATCGGCGTGCACGGCTCGGTCGTCGACCTCGACATCGAAGACACCGGGATCCGGATCAGCGCCACCGTGCGCACGGCCGATCGCACCGGGGTCGAGATGGAGGCGCTCACCGCCGTCTCGGTCGCCGCTCTCGCCGTCGTCGACATGATCAAGGGTGTGGATCGCGCCGTGACGATCGAGAACGTGCGCATCGTCGCCAAGGAGGGCGGGCGCAGCGGGTCCTGGCGGAGGCCCGGGGAGTGACCACGTCGCCGCACGCCGGGGTCGGCGCCGTGCTGCTCGTCGGCGGCGAGGGTCGCCGGATGGGCGGCATCGCGAAGCCTCTTCTCACGGTGGAGGGGCGATCGCTGTTCGCCCGCACCGTGGAAGCGCTGGTCGCAGGCGGGGTCGGGCCGATCGTGGCGGTCGGTCCGGTGCTCGAGGAGTCGGCCGACGTGGTCTGGACCAGGGAGGAGCCGCCGCTCGGCGGTCCGGTGGCGGGGATCGCGGCAGGACTCGCGCGGATGCCGGCGGAGAGGGTGCTGATCCTCGCCGGGGACCTCGCGCGACCGGATGCGGTCGTGCACGGATTGCTCTCCCACCGCGCCGATGATGCGGGGGCAGCGGCATCCGTCGACGGTGTCGTGTTCTCTGCAGACGGGCAGCCGCAGTGGCTGGCCGGCCTGTATCGCACGGCATCGGTCCGCGGCGCGCTCGACGTGATCACGACCGACCGCGATGCCTCCGTCCACGCCCTCCTCGGCGGTCTCGCCATCGAGTGGGTCGTCGACCAGGAGGGGACCACCGCCGACATCGACTCGCCCGCCGACCTGGCTCGCGCACGACAGGAATTCGAGGAGACGCCATGACCGAGAACAGCCGCACTCTTCCTCCGGAGGCGCTCGACGCCTGGGCAGCCGAGCTGCGCGAACGATTCGACCTGGGTGAGGAGGATGTGCCGGTCGGGCTGATTCTCGACCTCGCCCGAGACGTCGCAAACGGGGTCGCGCGCCCGGCTGCGCCGTTCAGTGCCTTCGTCGCCGGTCTGGTCGCCGGTCGCGCCGGCGGTGCGCCCGACGATGTGCGGGCTGCGGTGGCGGCGATCGTCGAGCTCGCGAACGCGCATGCCGCGGAGGGGCAGAGCTGATGGCGACGGTGCGCTACTTCGCGGCCGCGGAGGATGCGGCGGGGCGGGCGAATGAGCCCACGGATGCGGTGACCCTCGGCGCGCTGCGGGCCGAGCTGGTGGACGCGCATCCGGCACTCGGAGCGATCCTCGACCGCTGTGCGCTGCTCGTGGACGGCGCCAGGGTGGACGACGACTTCGCGCTGGCGGGGGTGGGGACCGTCGACGTGCTGCCTCCGTTCGCCGGAGGCTGAGGCTCAGCCGCCGATACCCTTCCAGGCGGTGGTGCCGTCGGCCTCGACCTGACGCTTCCAGACCGGGAGCTCGCGCTTGATGGCCTCGATGATCTCGCGGCACACCACGAACGCCTCGTCGCGATGTGCGGCGGAGACCGCGACGACGACAGCGGCCGAGCCGACGGGCAGGCGGCCGATGCGGTGGCTCACGGCGACGATCGCCTCTCCGCTGACACCTGCGGCGACGGCGCGTTCGGCGAGGTCGCGAAGGATGCGCTCGGCGTCGGGGTGCGAGGAGTACTCGAGGGCGACGACCTCGCCGGCGGCATCCGGGTCGTGGTCGCGGACGCGTCCGAGGAACGTCGTGACCGCGCCCGCGCGGGCGTCGTCCACCGCGGCGAGGTGCGCATCGAGAGACAGGGCCGTGTCGCTGATCGCGGCAAGGGTGACGGTCATCGGTGGTCCTCTCCGTCGAGCTGGGCGATCACGTGCTCCGCGACCGACAGGATGATCGGCATGCCGTCGGCGACGCCGCCGGGGGAGCCGGGCAGGTTCACGATCAGCGTGCCCTGCGCGGTGCCGGCGAGGCCGCGGCTGAGCATCGCGGCGGGGAACCTCGCGGCCCCCTGCCGCCGCAGCTCTTCCGGGATTCCCGGGAGCTGGCGCTCGAGCACGCGTGCGGTGCCCTCGGGGGTCTCGTCGCGCGCGGCGATGCCGGTGCCGCCGGTGGTGACGATGAGCCGCAGACCGCGGGCGAGGAGTCCGCGCAGCGCCTGCTCGACGGCATCCGCGCCGTCGGGGATGATCACAGGGTCGGCGCAGTCGAACCCCGCGTCGCGAAGTGCGGCGACGGCGAGGGGACCGGCCGTGTCGGCGCGGGTGCCTGCCGCACCGCGATCGGACACGGTGAGCACGGCGGCGGAGGTCATAGGCCGAGGGTAGCGTCGGGCGTTCCGGACACGAGCGGTCAGACGCTCATGTCGACGGGTGGTTCCATCACGATGCCCTGCGCTTCGAAGGCGCGGCGGCGCTCCTCGATGCGGCGGTGCAGCTCGACCTGCGCGTCGTCGACGAACTGAGGGTCGAGGTCGACGGTCGGCGGATGCGGGTCGCCGTGGTTCGCGGCGATGTACGCGTCGAGCTCGGGTCCGCTCGTCCACGACGTGATGAGGGCGTAGCGCGGGGCGGTGCCGCGGTGCCAGACCGCGTGCCAGAAGCGCTGGGTGTCGACGATGATGCGCGAGCCCGCGCGCAGCGGCAGGCGGATCTCGGTCGCCGGGTCGAAGCGGTCTGAGCGCAGGATCAGCATCGACTCGGTGTCGTCCGAGAGGTTGAAGAACCCGCGGACCACCCACCCGGTTCCCTCTTCGTTGAGGCGGTTGTTGTCGTCCTGATGCAGGTTGTAGATCGCGTCGGCGTACTCGTTGGGCTGCAGCTCGATCACGCGGCAGCGGCCGATGCCGGAGCCCGGCTCCTGTGCCCGGCGCTGGAGCGTGGGGGCGATCGCGATCTGCGACTCGACCCAGACGCCGTCTTTGTCGGCCCGCGGCGGGGTGTGGTTCCAGAAGCCGTTGCAGTCGACGTCGCCCGCGTAGCTGGTGAGCGGGGCGAAGCGCGTGATGCCCGAGGAGCGCCACCCGACGTACTCCAGATCGAGCCATTCGGCCGGATCGGCGGCCGACGTGTGGTCGTCGAGGACGACGTAGCCCGTCTCGGCCAGTGCCTCGGACGTGATGAAGCCCATGATGAGTACCCTTCCCGTCATCGCTGCCCCCACAGGCGGCGGGTTCTTAGGCAATCCTAACCCGCATCTCCCGCTCTCGCGGAGGGATGCTGCCGTGCAAAAGCGCGAGGGTGCCGGTCCTGCACGCCGATACTCTGAGGGCATGACTCAGCCGCAGGGCGCCCTCCTCGTGGGCAGTGTGAACTTCGACGACGCCGAGACCACGATGCGCACGGCGGCAGAGCTTCTCGGTGACCGACTTCGCCGGATCCCGGACGGTGAGGTGGGCAAGCGGTTCCACTGGATCATGTTCCAGCCCGACGTGATCGGCCGGGCCGACGGCATCGAGCGCATCGGCGACGAGCCCATCCCGTTCCCCGCGGGGATCGACGCGCGTGGCCTGCGCATTGCCGAGGGAGTGGATGCCGCGAGCATCGTGCTGCCGCAGCTCGGCTACGCCGCCGCTGCGATCGAGTCGTACGCCGTGTTCGCGCGTCTCCGCGCTGAGGGGGCTGTGCCCGCCGGCATCCGATTCCAGGTGTCGCTGCCGACCCCGCTGGCCGTGATCTCCTCGTTCTTCCACGGCGACGATCGGGCCGCGATCGAACCCGTGTACACCGCCGCGATCCTCCGGGAGCTCGCCGAGATCCTTGCGGCGATCCCGCACGAGGACCTCGCCGTGCAGTGGGACGTCGCGAGCGAGATGGGGATCATCGAGCGCGCAGCCGGCTACGGCGCGGTGATGGAGGCGTGGTGGCCCGGCGACCCGTTCGACGGTCTGGTCTCGCGCCTCGCCGCCCTGGTCGACGCCGTGCCCGCAGACGTCGAGGTCGGCGTGCACCTCTGCTACGGCGACGCGGGGGAGAAGCACTTCTTCGAGCCGACGGATGCTGCGAACCTCGTGCGCTATGCGAACGCCGTGGCCGCGGCATCCGCCCGCCCACTGACGTGGCTGCACCTGCCCGTGCCGATCGCTCACGACGATGCCGCCTACTTCGCGCCGCTCGCCGACCTCGCGCCCGTGAACGAGCTGTACCTCGGGCTCGTGCACCGGGAGGACGGCGCGGAAGGGGCCGCGCGCCGCATCGCCGCAGCCACTCCGTATGCGGCCGAGTTCGGCGTCGCGACCGAGTGCGGCATCGGCCGCGCACCCGCCGGCTCGACCGACGTCATCCTACGCACCCACGCCGAGGTCGCCGCCGCCTGGTGACCCGCATCGCTCGATTCGCGCGCTCGCCCCGCGTCGCGTAAGCTATTCCGCGGTGACGTGTCCGAGCGGCCGAAGGTGCAACTCTCGAAAAGTTGTGTAGGGTAACCCCCTACCGTGGGTTCAAATCCCACCGTCACCGCCACCACGAAGGCCCCGACTCCCTTGTAAACACTGGGAGGCGGGGCCTTTGTCATGCGCCCGACCCACGCGCCGGGGCTCGTGAATCGGGCGCCCGTCACGCGGGGATGATGTGCCGCGAGGGAACCGGGCTGGAGTAGACGACATTGGTCGTCACACCGCCGAGTGTGGCGAGACTGCCCGTGATGCGCTCCAGGTCTCGCATCGATCGGGCGAGGACCTTGATGATGAAGCAGTCAGCGCCCGTGACATGGTGAGCCTCGACGATCTCGGGGAGATTGTCGACGAGGTCGTGGAACGGCTTGTAGTTACCCGAGGGATAGGCGAGTCGTACGAATGCCGTGATCGTGTAGCCGAGCGCTTCGGGGTCCACCGTGATGGAGTAGCCGGTGATGACACCAGCGTCGGTGAGGCGGCGCAAGCGGTCCGCGGTCGCACTGGGCGAGAGGGCAACTGCCCGCGCGAGCTGCGCGACACTCATCCGTCCATCGTCCTGCAATGTCGCGATGATGGCGTGGTCGGTCTTATCCAGATCCAACCGTGAATTCGCGGGCATGCGACCAATTCTACCGTTGGAAGCGGCGTCGCGACGGGCATACGCCGTCGAACATCTCTTCACCTGCCGCTGTCTGGATGTTTCGATTGATCCATGACCCTCTCCCTCTCCGCGGCCGACTTCTTCGCCGCCAAACTCGCCTTCGAGATCGACCCCTCCGACCTCGCAGCCGACCGCGCGGCCGGTACCGCACCGCTCGTCATCGACACCCGGTCGGCCGCATCCTGGAGCCAGGGTCGCATCCCCGGCGCGGTGCACATCCCGAACGCGGAACTCGAGGGGCGCATCGCCGATCTCGCCCCCGACAAGGGCACTCCGATCGTCGTCTACTGCTGGGGTCCGGGCTGCAACGGGAGTACGCGCGGAGCGCTGACCCTGGCAACCCTCGGCTACTCGAACGTGCGTGAGCTCATCGGCGGTTTCGAGTACTGGGCCCGCGAGGGCCTGTCCACCGTCAGCGACAACGGCCGCGGCCGGCTCGAGCCCGATCCGTTGACCGCCCCTGTCGCCTGAGCGCGTCTGCGAGGATCGGAAGATGCGCCAACCCGTCGACGTCTCGAACGCTGATCACTATGTGTGGGGCGAGGTCGCCGATGGGTGGCGATTGCTCGACAGCCCCGGACTGTCCGTGATCGAGGAGCGAGTGCCGGCCGGTGCCGGCGAAGAGTGGCATGTGCACGACACTGCCACGCAGTTCTTCTACGTGCTCGAGGGAACGCCTCAGATGCAGACGGCCGAGGGGGTCGTGGAACTCGCCCCCAGACAGGGCGTCGATATCCCGCCCGGACTCGCGCATCGATTCTTCAATCCAGGGGACATGGAGACACGATTCCTCGTGATCAGCTCGCCGAACACCCGAGGAGACAGACGGCCCGTCGACGCGGTGTGAGGCATCTGCCGCTGGGCAGCCTGACGTCGGTCCTGTAGGTATCTGCGGCGACCATGGTGGTCGCAGCGCATGGCGTCCGCCCAGACCCCGGGGGCGGCCGGAACTCCTAGGAGTCAGATTCAAGGGCCAGGTCGGCCCGCAGCTTCGCGCGTGCCCGTGAGTACTTGCTGCGGACGGTCGCCGGCTTCTTGCCGAGGATCTTCGCTGTTTCTGCAAGGGAGAACCCGTCCCAGTGGACGAGCTGGATGATCTCGCGATCACCCGCCGGAAGTGCCTCGAGTGCTTCCCACACGTCATCACGCACGGGGCGGGCATCGCCGCTGACGAGTGCTTCACCCGTGAGTCTGTCGCTGAGCTTCCGCCTGCGGGAGAGGGCGCGTCGGTGGTTGGCCAGGACGTTCCGGGCGATCCCGAACATCCACATCCGGGCTTCGATGTGGTCGGGCGGCATGGCGTCGATCTTGCGCCACATCGTGAGCAGGACCTCGCCGGTGAGGTCGGCCGCATCGTCGGTGGAGACGACCCGTCGAGCGAAGTAGCCGAACAGTGCACGTTTGCTTTCATCGATCAGGCGAGGAAGGTCGAGCCTGTCGTCGCTCCACATCGATACCAGTGCTTCGAGGGGCTCCTCAGGACGGCCGGGCATCAGTGCCGCACCCATGTGCACGTCGACGTGCCGGCGGTGCCGATACCGGGTGCGTTGATCAGCTCGAACGGGATCTCGTTCCCGATAGCGGTGACGATGCCTGTGGACACGGTCGTCCGGTCGAGGTCCTCCTGGGTGAGCTCGGGAGCCACGTCAGGGTCGCCGACAGAGTCCGGGTTCTTCTCGCCGAGGTCGTAGCCGCGTTGGCCGATACCGGTCCAGTCATGCGAGGCGATCCATTCCTTCGCCTCGGTGACGTCCGTGCCATCCCAGGACGTGACCGCGAGCGAGTACGTGCACTCCACCGTCTTACCCTCATCCGTGACGTAGGAGATCGGGATGACGACGTCCGGGGTGAAGCTCGGGGCGATGTAGACGGCTGCCGCAGTCGCGATCGCTCCGACGCCCAGAAGTGCAGCCACGACCGCGGCGACGCGGACACCACGCCGGCGACGCGGAGGCCGCGCGGGCTGCTCTGCGGCATTCCTGGCGACGCGGTCGAGCATCGCGTCAAGGACTTCGGGCGACTCCGCCCACTTGTCGTGTGGAGTGAGCAGCCGGTTGAGCTGTGTGTCGTCCATGGGTTTCCTCCGATGATCCGTTCACCACTGCTCATGTCCGATCATCGCCGAAGTGTTGCATCGGGGAAGAACCTCGGGAGTCGCGCGAACTATCCGTGCCGTCGCGGGTTGGCAGGAACCCAGGGCCTCAAGTCCGTCGCTCGGGGGATGCTCGCGAGCATCCGGTTTCGTAGCGTGGATCCCATGGATATCGCTTCGATGATCATGGGGGCCTCGATCGTCTCGATCGCGTGGATCGCCTTCTGGCCGTGGGCGCAGCTGAAACGCCTTCGCGAGCTCGAGGCGAGTGCCGCCGTGGACCCCGATCAGGAGTCGTAGATTCAGCCGGAAAAGGGTCTCACAGCACCTCGAGCTTGTACGCGAGGATGACCGCGTGCACGCGGTCCCTCAGGTAGAGCTTGGCGAAGACGCGGTTGACGTGGGTCTTCACCGTCGCCGGAGTGAGGTGCAGGCGCTCACTGATCTCCGGATTGGAGAGCCCTGTGGCGATCGCGAGGAAGACGTCGTATTCGCGAGGAGTGAGACGGTCGAGGGGTGAGGGCGGGCTACCGGTGACCGGAGTCGCGTCGCGCTTCACGTAGTGGTCGATGAGTCGTGTCGTGATGCGCGGTTCGACGACACTGTCGCCCGCGGCGACGGTGCGGACGGCCGCGGTGAGTGTTTCCGGCGTGGCGCTCTTGAGGAGGAAGGCACTCGCACCTGCATGGAGCCCGCCGAAGGCGTACTCGTCTATGTCGAAGGTCGTGAAGACGATGACCTTGATGCGGGAGTCTTCGGTCGTGATCAGTCGCGTGGCTTCGATGCCGCCGATGCCGGGCATGCGCACGTCCATGAGCACGACGTCGGGGCGCAGCTCCGCTGCCAGGGCGACAGCCTCTTCGCCGCTGCCGACTTCGGCGATGACCTCGATGTCGTCGGCACTGTCGAGCACGAGCGCGTTGCCCATGCGCACGAGGGGCTGGTCGTCGACGACCAGGACGCGGATCGGTGGCGGAGTCATGAGGGATCGGCTCGGCTTTCGTCGTCGAGGTGCAGGGTCGCGGTCGTTCGCCATCCGCCGGTGGGGAGTCGTCCGCTCGCACTGGTGCCCGAATACGCGGCGGCACGTTCCGCGACGCCGCGGAGCCCTCTGCCGCTGCCCTGGCTCGGTGCCCCGGCTGCGGGCGCGTGTCCGTCGTCGGTGATCGTGAGGGCGACCTGGACCCCGTCGGATTCGAGTCGCACCTCGACGCGGGTGGCTCCTTCGGCATAGCGCAGCGCGTTCGTCAGGCCCTCTTGAACTATTCGGTAGACGGTGGTCGCCAGGGTGGGGTCGTGCGGGATGGCGCTTCCGACGCGGACCAGGTGCACGGGGAGTCCCGCAGCGCGGAAGACGTCGACGAGTTCTTCCAGGTCGGGAAGGTTGTGGCCGGAATGATGCAGTGCTTCTGCGAGCCCTGCATCGTCATCGCGGAGCAGGTGGAGGATGCGGCGCATGTCGCTGAGCGCGGTTCTTCCGACATCGCTCAGGTTCCGCAGCGCGGTTGCGGAACGGTCGGGATGCTTCTGCCACCCGGTCGATGCGCCGTCCGCGAGGGCGATCATGATCGAGATCGAGTGGGCGACGACGTCGTGCATCTCGGCGGTGATCCGGTTCCGTTCGCTGACCCGCGCGTTCTCCAGTCGCTGTTCGACGAGCGCCGCGTGTGATTCCTGACGTTGCCGGCGGTTCTTCACGGCGAGCCCCAGCGACAGCGCGACGAGAGCGAGCGGATCGAGGAACAGCGGTGAGAACGACACCCCGTTTGTCAGGAAGAGCGCGAAAGCACTCAGCGCCGGAAGGCAGACGCCGATCGCGTACCCGAGGGCGGCGCGCGGAAAGGGGCGAGTGGCGGCGACGGTGTAGAGCGCGAACGCGAACGGGAAACTCAGCGCCCCGACGCCGGGGAGCACCCACACGGCGGCGGCGCCGACGCACACGGTCGCGCAGAGTGCGAGCAACGGTGATCGGCGACGCCAGAACAGCGGTACGGATGAGACGACGGCGATCAGGGCACCGGGCCAGAGCGGACCCTGCCCGGCCAGGGCGAAGGCGAGAACCTGCAGCGCGACGGCGGCGATCACCACCAGCACGTCGACGACGAACGGGTGTGATGTGAACCAGCGCATCTTCTCGAGCATCCGTCCTGCGTGCTGTTCCTTCTGCGGCATCGGGGCGGCGGCCCGGAGCTCGGACCGCCGTCCGCATGCGGTCATGCGTCCCGGCGTCTGAGCACGATCGCGGCTGCGGCGAACAGGACGACGGTCCAGGCCAAGAGTACGAGATAGCCGCCCCAGGGCCCCATCGGGTCGGTTCCGAGGGGCGCCAGAAGAAGCGACCCGGACTCGATCGGGAAGAATCGGGTGATCTCGGTGCCGTACTCGGAGAACATCTGCGGGATCACCGGCACGATGACCAGGAACACGATGGTCGTCAGGACGGCCGCGACCACGTTTCTGATGAGCGAGCCGACGGCGATGCCGATGATGCTCAGCGTCGCCAGGTAGAGCCCAGATCCGAGGATGAGGCGGATCGCACCAGCGGTATCCAGCGGATAGCTGTAACCACCGCCGGCGAGGATGGTCGGCGCGATCGCGAATCCGATGCTCGAGCTGACCACGCCGATCACGAAGGACACGGCGGCGATGATCGCGGCCTTCGACACCAGGGCCGGAACCCGCTGGGGGACCGACAGGAGCGTCGTCTTGATCTGACCCGAGCGGTACTCGTTGGTCACCATCAGGGCGGCGAGGACCGCGAGGACGACGCCGACGTATCCGGTCTTGTCGACGATCATCTCCGCGTAGGCCTCGTAGTCGGCCTTGGGCGAACCGCGGTCACGGAACACATAGGCCAACGGCATCGCGATCCCGTTCGCGATGAGCAGCAGCAGGGTGAATCCGGCCAGGGCGAAGTTCGAGGTGAGGCCCCGGAACTTGATCCATTCCGAACGGATCGCGCCGAGGAGGTCGGTGTTCCTTCCGGTGGCCTTCACCGGCTCGGTGAGAGTGGTCATCATGGTCCTTTCTGCGGTGCGGATCTCAGCGCCCGGTCGAGGCATACTCGACGGCGTCTCGGGTCAGCGCGTTGTAGGCGTCTTCGAGGGTCTGGCGTACAGGCGTCAGCTCCGTCAGGAGGATCCCGGCTTCCTGCGCTGCCCGAGCGATCTCCTCCGCGGTGAGTCCGTCGATCTCCAAGAGCTCCAGCTCCGAAGAGGTGACCGTGACGCCGGCGTTCGCGATCCGGTTGCTCAATGCGGCGGTCTCCGTGGTGCGCACCCGCACTCTGGTCTGCCCGCCCGCCGTGAGAGCGTCGATCGGTGAGTCCGCGATGATCTCGCCGCGTCCGATGATGATGACGTGGTCGGCGATCAGTGCGAGCTCGCTGAGCAGGTGCGACGAGAGGAACACGGTGCGCCCCTCAGCGGCGAGATCACCGAGCAGGGTTCGCACCCAGGTGACGCCTTCGGGGTCGAGACCGTTCACGGGTTCGTCGAGGATCAACGTCGACGGGTCGCCCAGCAGCGCGGCGGCGATGCCGAGCCGCTGGCCCATGCCCAGCGAGAACCCGCCCACCTTCTTCTTCGCCACCGACGTCAGTCCGGTCGCGTCGAGCACCTCATCGACCCTGGCCCTCGGGATGTGATGGGTGGCCGCGATGGAGGCCAGGTAGTTCACCGCCGTGCGGGACTTGTGGGCCGATCTCGCGTCGAGCAGAGCGCCGACCTGCTGCAATGGTGCTCGGTAGGAGGCGTACTGCTTCCCGTCGATCAGTGCCTGCCCCGAAGACGGGCGGTCGAGTCCGACGATCGAGCGCATCGTGGTCGACTTGCCCGCTCCGTTCGGCCCGAGAAATCCCGTGACCGCACCCGGCTGAACCGTGAACGACACGTCTCGCACGGCATAGCGATCGCCGTACCGTTTGCTGAGATTCTGAACCTCGATCGTCATTGCGTCTCCTTCGATCCAGCGTCCATCGCTGACCTGTTTCCAGGCTAGAAATTCGCACTCCGCCCGCCCGCCAACCAGGGGTTGATCTTCGAGGTCCACCGACGGATGGGGGCGTCCGGAGGAGGGCCTACAGAGCCCGGTCGGGTTCGGCGAGGACGCGCCGCAGCAGGGGAGCCGTCGCGACGACACCGAGCTGCACGAGCAGAACGCCGAGCGCGATGCACGCGATGACGGTCGCGATGAACAGAGGGGCGGTGAAGACCGACAGTGCGACCACCGGTGCGAACAGGACGCACGCGGCCACGGCCGGGAAGACCGCCGCGACGAACAGCGGAGAGGCCACGGCGAGACGTCGGGAGCGATTCATCACCCGTGGCGGCATGCCCAACCGGTCGAGGCTGACGTAGAGGGCACGACGTTCCCGCACTGACGCCGCCTGAGTGATGCCGACGGTGCAGGCCACGAGCAGATACGACACGGCCACGGCGGCGATGACGACCGTGCGGATGTCTACGAAGAACACCAGCTGGTCCGCTGCGAGGACGGTGTCGCCGTTCTGCACCATGTCGAGGAAGCCCAGAACCGAGCCCGCCGGAACCGCGATGAAGCTCGCCAATCCCACCCCGGACACCCACCGCCACGCCGCCGCCGGGGACTCCAGCACACCGCGAGCCGCGATCAGGTCTTCAGCCGTCCGGGCGCGAGCGAGCTTTCGCCGTGCGGCCCCGCCGATCAGGAACGGCCCCACGAGATTGAGAACACCCATGACCGCCACGAGCACGACCACGATCGCCGCGGTGATCCCCACAGCGCCCCAGCTCACCGACGTGACCTGCATCAGCGTGACGCCACCGGCGAGCACGACGGCGCCCGCCAGCAGCCGAACCCAGTGGAGACGCGGAGCATCCGTCCGCATCCGAACTCCCAGAGGTGAGATGATCACGCGGCGCAGCCCCACCGCGGCACTGATCGCCGCCACGGCTGTGAGGGCGCAGACCAGAACGCCGAGTGTCCACGCGGGGAGCCACACCTCGGAGAGAGCGGGGCGCTCGCCGGCTATCGGCACCAAGCTGAGCGCGGGGACGAGAACGGCATAGCCGAGCAGGCCGGCGATCGCCCCAGCCGCAGCGAGAAGAGACGCCTCGATCACGGCGAACCCACGGACCCACGTCGATGACGCACCCAGCAGGCGCAGCACCGCCAGGCGATCTTCTCGTCGACGGGCGGAAAGCTGAGCCGCCGATGTTCCCAGAGTGCCGGCGGGCACCACCAGCACGGCGACCATGGCCACCGCCAGGATGTTGTACTGACCGAAACCGTCATCCGAGGCCATCCAGAACAACCTCGCCAAGGCTGCGGCCAGATACGTCACCGCTCCGATGATCGCGAAGGCCACCACTGGCAGCGTCACCGCGGAAGCGTCGCCGCGCGAGGGACGCACGAGCACGGCCAGCGCCCGCAGTCTCATCGGGACGCCTCCTTGGCGGCATCGATTCGTCCGTCGCGGAGGCGCACCACCCGATCGCACCGCGCGGCGACATCCTCGTCATGCGTCACCACGACCAGGGATCGCCCCTGCCCCGATGTCGCCGCCAGAAGTACCCCGAGAACATCCGACGCCGTGCGCGAATCGAGCGCCCCGGTCGGTTCGTCGGCGAAGATCACGCGGGCGTTCGTCGCGCGTGCGCGGGCGATGGCGACCCGCTGTGCCTGTCCGCCGGAGAGCTGGCCGATCCGGCGGTCTCCCAACCCGCCCAGGCCCAGCTCCGCGAGCAGACTCTCGGCGGTCCGCTCGGCATCCGCCCGACCTGCGCCGTTCAACAGCAGAGGCAGAGACACATTCTCTGCGGCGGTCAACTCCGGAATGAGCAAGCCCTCTTGGAAGACGAAACCGAACTCCGTCAACCGCAGGGCGGAGCGCTCACGATCCGCCATCGCCGCCACATCCACCGCGCCCTGCTCGGTGTGCAGCATCACCGTGCCGGAGTCGGGGCGGATGACCCCGGCCAGCACGAGGAGCAGCGTGCTCTTCCCCGATCCGGATGCCCCCATGATCGCCACGGCTTCGCCGTCCAAGATCGTCAGCGAAACCCGGTCGAGCGCGACCGTCGAACCATAGTGATGGGTCAGGTCGGTCGCACGGAGGCGCGGTATTCGGTCACGGCTGTCGACGTCGTGGGCGTGATCTGATGCGTGCATGGAGCACACGCTAAGAGGCGCCGGCTCACGCGAATACCAACCACGGGTTGAGGTCTGCGGCTCCCTCGAGGTCGGCTAGCGTGGTGCGCATGCCTCTCCGCTCAGATGTCTCCCACAGCCACGCCGAGGGCGCTGCCGCATGAGCAACGACGTGTGGTTCCTCGCGGCGAACGCCTCGTTCGACGAGTTCGTCGCCGCATTCCAGCCGGGCGACGCCGGGCGTGACTTCGGTGAGGGGCAGACCCTGCTGCACCGCGCTTTGACCAACGGTGACCTCTCGGCACGCGTGGCGATCAGTTCGTTCCTGCTCGACGAGGGGGCCGATGCCACCGCCCTCTCCGGGGTCGGTGGCGAGCGGAACACCGTGCTGCACGCCCTGCTCGGCCGGGGTGACCACGACGTGCCGGCGGAGGTGCCGTTGCTGCGCCGGCTCATCGAGGCGGGTGCCGACATCAATCACTTCTCCGGTCGGTTCCGCACCCCGCTGCTCACGATCGCCCGTCAGGCGAAGTTCTCGGATGCCACTCTGGCGCCGTTCTACGACGTGTTCTTCGAACAGCCGCACCTCGACCTGCGGGCAACGGCGAAGGATGGGCGCTCGGTGTACGAGAGCATCCAGCTCATGCGCGAACCGCATCGTTCCGACCTGAAGCGCCGTGCGGCCGCCTACCTCGCAGAGCGCGGCCAGCACGCACCCGAGACCCCAGCGAAGGAGTAGATGGATGAGCATGCGGCCCGCCGACATCATCACCAGCGCGGTGAAAGACACCCTGAAGCCGTATCTCCTGGAGAAGGGGTTCGAAGCGGATGGAACCACCAAGTTCCGACGTTCGGTCGGTGAGACGGTCCAGACAGTGGAGATTCAGCGCCATGGCGTCGGCGGGGGTCAAGGCTTCGTGTATCTCAACGGCATCATCCACCTGCCGGCGATCAGCGAACTCCTGGCTGGGGTGGATAGCAGGCCACGCCCGAGTAATTTCATGTTCCGCCCCCACAACGTCGATCGGAACCTCCCCGAGGCGATCACCATCACCCAGGAATCCGACCCGGCCGACATCGGTGCGGTGGGGGTTCGCGGTATCGACGCGTTGCTCGGCAGGATGAACGAATTCACGACGACGGCCGATGCCGTCGACTATCTCTCCGGGAAGAAGCTCTCCGTTTTCGAGGGCGTCCTCGCGTGGTACCTGCAACACGATCAACTGGACCGCGCCCAGGCTTTCGTCACAGGGCTCCACGAGTACTTCGGTGCTCAGCCGCGGTGGGAGAAACTCGCGGGGATGCTCGACGCCGTCGCCGCGCACATCTCTCCGGAAACGCCCTGGCGAACCTGGCTCGTCACCCCGTGACCGGCGCGATCGGATGACGGGCGGCACGCCGCAGCCGCTGGTCGAGCTGCTGGTCGAGGGTGTCGATCTCGAGCTGGTCGATGTCACGGTCGAGCCCCCGTCGGTGCCGACGACGCTCGCGTGGTGCTGGGCCCACCTCGACCGCTCCGTTCCGGACCCTGCACGCGTGCGGCTCGTGGTGACCGGGTACATGGCCGGCTCGGTGGAGCGCTGGTCGCCCGACAAGGACGCCACGGGAACCCATACCGTCGAGCACGGTGCGGGACTCTCCGCAGGGAAGACGATCCGCCTGCCGGACGGCCGCGCCGTCGTGCTGCTGCACGCACACTACTTCCGCAAGGATCTCGAGCGCGACCAGACCGAGGTCAACGAACTGATCGCCAGGCGCGTGCTCGTGCACGAAACGCAGCACGTCGTCATGCACCAGAACCGACAGGTCTACCAGCCCGATGCGACCGCGAGCTTCCGCGATCTCAATCTCGTGGGCGGAGCTGCAGCGATCATCGAGGAGTACCGGGCAGAGATCAGCGTCGGCGAAGAGTTCCGCCGCGGCGAGCCGCTGTGGGAGCCGGCTGCGATCATCGCCGACCTGCAGGCCAACCTCGATACAGCTGTCGCCACGTACCAAGGTCATCGCTCCGTCGACCGGCTGGTGTTCGAGGTGACGAGTTGTGTGCTGATCGGGTGGCGCGGACTCGCGTATGCCGCCGCCCGAGACGTGGTCGTCCCCGATGGCCGACTCCTGAGCGAGGTCAGCACGGACCCGGTGTGGTTGCGGGGATTCGACGACTTCTGGCCCGCCTTCACCGCTGTCCTCGAACGCATCGACCCCGCGGATGCCGTCATGTCGAGACAGGCTCTGGACGACGCGGCCGCGGAGTTCGCCCGGATCCTCGGTGTCTCGATGATCGGCCTCGGCTTCCGCTGGCAGGGCGACATGTTCGCGATCGAGCCGTGGTTCGTCGAAACCTCGACGTACGCGGCCGCTCGCGTCGACGCGGTGACGGCCATGCAGCGGCTGCGGATGAAATGGGCCCGTCGCCCCGCGCTGGGTGGCCGCATCACGAGTTGAGGGTTCATCGCCGCCTCGACCTATGGTGGGACACAGTCAGATAGAACACGGCCAGATAGGAGATGGATGATGCCGAGCGCATACGGATCAGCAAAGTCGGGTTCCTACGAGGACTTTCTCGCCCTTTACGACGGAGATGCTCACGCTGTCAGCTCCACGGGGCTGACTCTGCTGCATCGTGCGCTCGGAAACCGGCATCTCGACGCTCGTATCGCGATCTCGAATCGGCTGCTCGACGACGGGGCGGATGCGGGAGCCGTCGTCGCCCCGGAGGGGTATTCGACGCTGCACATCCTCTTCTCCCAGACCTCCCATGACTTCGCCGGCGAGGTGCCGCTCCTCGAGCGGCTCCTGGAGGGTGGGGCGGACGTGAATGCCACTGCTGCCCGCTGGGGCACGCCGCTGCAGACGCTCGCGGGGTTGCACAAGTACTCCGACGAGGAGCTCGCACCGTTCTACGACGTGCTTTTCGCGCGCGACGATCTCGATCTCCTCACGCCGGCAGGTGAGGGGATCAGCCCGCTCGAGACCAGCCGACGGCTTGAAGAGCATCGTGCGAACCTCACCGCGCGGATGGAACAGTACCTCTGACGCTCGATCTGACCGCACCGGAGAGCGGGATCGAGGGTGTCGATCTCGGGCTGGCGGGCTAGGCCTGCGCGGGTGCCGACGCGGTGGACGTGGCTCCGACCGGCCTCTCGTCTGTTCCCTTGATCACCCAGCGGACGACGACGACAGCGAGGATGCCGATGACTGGTGCCAGGATGCTCGCCCCGGCACCGTTGAGCGGGGCGAAGCCGACCGCGAAGACGGATACATCCCAGAGTCCGTGCAGTGCCATGGCCCAGATGAGAGAGCCGGTGACCCGTCGCACGATGTAGAAGCAGGTGCCGGACATGGCGGCGATCACCACTTGACCGAGAGTGCCCGGGAGCGGGGCCCCGAGGGCGGCGTTGAGCAGGTGCATCGCACCGAAGAGGATCGACGTGAGCAGCCAGACCCAGACCTCGGAGAAGCGTGAGCGGAACGCTGTCAGCAGGAGGCCTCGCGACATCAGCTCCTCGCAGAATCCGACGGCGAATCCGAGGGCGAGCAGGGACAGGAGGAATGACGCGTCGAATTTGGACCAGTCGGTGCTGAACAGGTTCACCACGGCGACGACGAGCATCAGCGCGGGAACGAAGATCGGCCACTTGTGGTGCGATCGCTTCCGCTCGAACAGCGCAGGCTTCCACCATCCCAGCGCCCAGGTGGTGATGGCGAGCAGGACAGCGCCGACAGCGAGATCGAGCACCGCACCGCGCCAGGTGAACTCGGCGGACTTTCCGATGTCGGTGTATGCCACCCCGCTGAGCTTCGACACGACGAAGATGACGACGACGTAACCGACGTAGATCGTCAAGCCGATCCAGACGCGAGGAGTGACGCGCATGTGCTGTTGCCTTCCGGTCAGGGAGTGGTTCGACTGCTCAACCTAGCGCGGCGCTCCGAAAGCCGCATAGCGAGGGACAGGCTCACCCGAGCAGTTCCACCCCGAACCCCGAGACGACGGTCCGCAGTTCGGCGAGGTAGCGCTGCGCCTGCTCGGTGAGCGGGATCGCGGAGTGGCCGATCCAGCCGATCTCGATGCGCTCGTCGACGTCGAGCGGGATGGCGACGATCTCGGGGTCGAGGTCGTCGCTGATGATGCCCGTCGAGATGGTGTACCCGTCGAGTCCGATCATGAGGTTGAAGATCGTCGCGCGGTCGGAGACGCGGATCTCCTGCGGGCTCGAGAGGGTGGAGAGGATCTCCTCGGCGAAGTAGAACGAGTTGTTCGCACCCTGATCGAAGGTCAGGCGCGGCACCTCGGCGAGGTCGTCGAGCGTCACGCGATCCCGCGATGCGAGGGGATTCTTGCGGGAGATGAAGATGTGCGGCTCGGCGACGAAGAGCGGGTGGAACGCGAGCCCGGAGTCGCGGAGCAGCTTGTCGATGACGTTGCGGTTGAAGTCGTTGCGGTACAGGATCCCCAACTCGCTGCGGAGGGTGCGGACGTCTTCGATGATGTCCCACGTGCGCGTCTCCCGCAGCGAGAACTCGTACTCGGCCGCCGAGGTCGCCTTCACCATTCGCACCAGTGCGTCGACCGCGAACGAGTAATGCTGCGTCGACACCCCGAGCAGGCGTCGGGAGGGCGGCCGATCGAGGTAGCGCTGTTCGAGGAGCGCGACCTGCTCGACCACCTGCCGGGCGTAGCCGAGGAACTCCACACCATCGGTGGTGAGTGTCACGCCGCGCGCGGAGCGGAGGAGGAGCACACGGCCCACCCGGCTCTCGAGGTCTTTCATCGCCGCCGACATCGTGGGCTGCGCGACGTAGAGCAGGTCGGCGGCGGCGCTGATCGATCCCTCCGCGGCGACCTCGATGTAATAGGTGAGCTGCTGCAGGGTGATGCCGCTCGAACGCTTGGCCATAGCCTCAGACTATGTCACGGCATAGTCACAGCGCATTTCTCGATAGGGCGGCTCGCACCGCACCATGGAGTCACCCCCTTTCGCGAGGCCGAGCCCGGCCGATCAGCTCACCGATTGGCAACCTCATGGCCCACGACTTCACGTTCCGCATCACGACGACCCGCTTCGACGAGGACTATTCGCCGTCGGAGAACTCCCGCATCACCACGAACTTCGCCAACCTGGCGCGCGGTGAGCACCGCCAGCAGAACCTCCGCAACGCCCTGTCGATGATCGACCGTCGATTCAACGATCTCGCCGAGTGGGACAACCCGCACGGTGACCGCTACACCGTCGAACTCGAGATCGTCTCCGTCGCGGTCCAGTTCGCCGCGGAGGGGGAGGACCAGGACTTCCCGCTGCTCGAGGTCCTGGACATCCAGATCGTCGACCGTCTCACCGGAAAGCGCAGCCACGGGATCGTGGGGAACAACTTCTCGTCCTACATCCGCGACTACGACTTCAGCGTGCGGCTTCCGGCGGCGACGGCAGCGGCAGGAGGGTTCACCATTCCCTCCGACTTCGGCGACCTGCACGGCAAGCTCTTCCAGCACTTCCTCGACTCGGCCGCCTACCGGGAGCGCTTCGCGGTGTCGCCGGTGATCTGCATCAGCGTCTCGACGAGCAAGACCTACCGTCGCACCGAGAACCACCACCCGATCCTCGGCGTCGAATACGAGCAGAAGGACCCGTCGCTGACCGACGCGTACTTCGGGAAGATGGGTCTCTCGGTCCGGTACTTCATGCCACGCGGCAGTGTCGCGCCCCTGGCGTTCTACTTCCGCGGCGACCTGCTCGACGACTACACGAACCTCCAGCTCATCGGCACGATCAGCACGATGGAGACGTTCCAGAAGATCTATCGACCGGAGATCTACAACGCGAACTCGGCCGCGGCGAAGATCTATCAGCCGAGCCTGGAGCAGCAGGACTACTCGGTGACGAAGATCGCCTACGACCGCGACGAGCGCAGCCGGCTCGCGGCCGAGCAGGGGAAGTACACGGAGGAGCACCTCATGAAGCCGCACGGTGAGCTGCTCGAGCAGTGGGCCGCCGGCAGCTCCGCCGCCTCCCTGGTCTCCGTCGGATGATGACCGGAGAATCGCCGATCATGAACACGCTGCTTCCCACCTCGATCGTCGGCAGCCTGCCCAAGCCGTCCTGGCTCGCGCAGCCGGAGACCCTCTGGTCTCCCTGGAAGCTGGAGGGGGAGGCGCTGGTCGAGGGCACGCAGGATGCGCTGCGCATCGCCGTCCAGGAGCAGCGCGTCGCGGGCCTCGACATCGTCAGCGACGGTGAGCAGACGCGCCAGCACTTCGTGACGACCTTCATCGAGCACCTCTCCGGCGTCGACTTCGATCAGCGGGAGACCGTCCGCATCCGCGACCGCTACGACGCCAGCGTGCCGACGGTCGTCGGTGCCGTGGGGCGGGAGAAGCCCGTGTTCGTGGAGGACGCGAAGTTCCTCCGCCAGCAGACCGACCAGCCGATCAAGTGGGCGCTGCCCGGTCCGATGACCATGATCGACACTCTCTACGACCGCCATTACAAGAGCCGCGAGAAGCTGGCCTGGGAGTTCGCGACGATCCTCAACCAGGAGGCGAGAGAGCTTGAGGCCGCGGGAGTCGACATCATCCAGTTCGACGAGCCGGCGTTCAACGTGTTCTTCGACGACGTGCGGGATTGGGGGGTCGCCGCGCTCGAGCGGGCGGCCGAGGGACTGCGCGCGGAGACCGTGGTGCACATCTGTTACGGCTACGGGATCAAGGCGAACACCGACTGGAAGGCGACCCTCGGCGCGGAGTGGCGGCAGTACGAGACGTCGTTCCCGCTGCTGCAGCGCTCGAGCATCGACACCATCTCGCTCGAGAGTCACCACTCCCACGTCCCCCTCGACCTCATCGAACTCATCCGCGGCAAGAAGGTCATGCTCGGAGCCATCGACGTCGCCAGCGAGACCATCGAGACGCCGGAAGAGGTCGCGGACACCCTCCGCGACGCGCTCCGCTTCGTCGATGCCGACAAGCTCGTGGCGAGCACGAACTGCGGCCTGGCGCCGTTGCCTCGTGACGTCGCACGTGGAAAGCTGCACGCGCTCAGTGCGGGTGCCGCTCTTCTGCGCGAAGAGCTCGCCGTGGTCGAGGACTGACTGCGCGGCACCGGCTCCGCGTGCCGCTAGCATCCGCCGGGTGAGCGGGCAAGGGGCGCGGGGATGCGGCGCTGGTGCCGTAGAACGGCACTATGCAATCGATCCTGTATGGCGGCGAAGAGTTCCTGACCGGTGACGACATCGCGGACGCTCTGCTGGCGTACGGGCGCGCGCTGGGAGATGAGGAGCGCGCGGAGATCATCGAGATACCGGTGCGGGAGCAGGACGGCACCGTCGTGTCGGCGAAGTTCCTGATCGGTCCGGCCAGCCAGATCGTGGCGAAGGCGATCAGCGGCAGCGGGCCCGAGCTGGAGGATCCCGAGCTGGTCCGTCGTCTGCAGGCGCTCACCCGCGCGGTCGAGTCCCCCTCGGGGCCGCCCCTCGACGCACCCGAAGGCCCGGACTACGAGCTCGGCTAGACGGCGCGTACAGTTCTTCTCATGGGAACTCTGGAGTACAACAGTTCGCGCCCCGCGATCGAGATCGACGACGCCACTCTGGCGCACCTCAAGATCGTGATCGGCACGAAGCTCCGCCGCAACGAGAGCTTCATGATGACGTGGCTGCCGAAGCCCGAAGTGCAGTCGGGGCGGTTGAGCATCTGGGTGCACCCGAGCATCCCGTTGGTCTTCGAGTTCGACAAGCCGACGGTGCCGAGGGTCGAGGCCAACCGGGTCACGCACATGATGGAGCAGTTGAACTCGCGCGGTGAGCTCGTCCTCGATCAGCTCTGAACCGTCACGCGGTCAGCCCTCGGCGTTCCAACGGAGGCGCGGGGGTGAGGCGTCGAGGTCGGCGAGCAGCGCGGTCGGGTCGGCGACGGGGAACATCGTGATGAGTCGGCGACCCTGTGCGGGGGAGTCGAGCGCGTAGGCGAGCGCCGAGGGGTGCGGCTGCCGATCGGCGACCGCGACGACGGCATCCACCTCGCCGAGTCGTTGCCGCCGCACCGGCACGCCGGCGATCAGGGTCTCGGCGACATCGGTCACGCGGTCGAGGAGTGTGCGCTCGCCGATCCAGGGGACGAAGGCGTCGGGGGCCAGTCTGCACGCGCGGGCCAGCTCACCGCCGAGCCAGCGATCGCGCTTCAGGCCGTACGGAGTGGGCGTGGTCGAGAGCAGATAGCCGTACACGTGCAGCAGCCCGGCGTTGCCGACCGGCCACGCCGAGTCCAGACCCGCGCGGTCGTGCACTGCTTCGAAGGTCGACCGTGACAGCACCGGCGCTCCGACGTTCTCGTCCACGGCGGTGGATCGGCCCCAGCGGGCGAAGCGCTCGTCCTGAGCATCGGCATCGATCGCCGGACCGAGCCAGTCGAACATCGACAGCACGTCGGCGGCGTCGTGCGCGGTGGCCGCGGCATCCAGTCGTTCGATCACGACGATGAGCGTAGCGGGCGCGGATGCCCGCACCGGAATCGGAGTTCACGCACTGTTCACACGGAATGGTCGTATCGTCCATAAACGACTGCGACTATGGACGCATCGTCCCGATCCTGACCAGGAGAACCGTGCCTCCCACCATCGTCCTCGACTTCGACGGCACCATCGCGCTCGGCGCGGGACCGCTCGAGGCCTTCGCCCGCGCCGTCGCCACCTCTGCCGACGACCCGACGTTCGCGGATCGCGCCATGTCCGACCTCGCCGCCTTCGAACGCGGCGAGACCGCCGCACGCGACGGCTACGACGTGATCAGCTCACTCGCCGCCGGGGAGGGCGTGACCGCCGATGCGCTCGAGGCCGCCTACCAGTCGTCGCGGGCGCTGTTGGGCTCCGAGCACGCGGCGATCGCGCCACCGGCAGGGCTCGCCGACTTCCTGAACCGTGTCCACCCGCAGGTCCGGCTGGTCCTCGCGACCAATGCGCCCGGTGCCGGCATCCGCCCCGTGCTGGACGGGTGGGGCATCACACCCCTGTTCGACGACCTGCACTTCACGGTCGGCAAGCCCTCGGGGCTCATCCCCATCATCCAGGCGGCGGTCGCCGAGGGGCCGGTGCTCTCGGTCGGTGACATCTTCGAGTTCGATCTCGCGCCGGCCGCCGAGCAGGGTGCAGCGACGGCGCTCGTCGGCGCCACCGCCGAACACTCCCCGGCCGCCGTGACGATGCGCGGCCGGACCATCGCCGACCTCTACGGCGACATCGAAGCCTGGGCCGCGACTGCGGCTTCCAGTACCCCCCGCAGCACCACCCTCACCGAAAGGCACGATCCGAATGCGTAAGTCCTTGCTCACCACGGGCATCGCCGCCGTCGCCGTCTTGGCGCTCGCCGGCTGCAGCAGCAGCGCACCCGCCGAGACGGCAGACGAGACGACCGAATGGCCGTCCTCCATCACCCTTTCGCTGGTGCCGTCGGTCGAGGGTGAAGACCTCGCCCAGGCCCTCGACCCGCTCACCACGTACCTGTCCGAGAACCTCGACATCGAGGTGAAGGGGGTCGTCGCCTCCGACTACGCCGCCACGGTCGAGGCCCTCGGCACCGACCAGGCGCAGGTCATCGTCACCGACGCCGGATCGCTGTACAACGCGACCGAGCGCTACGACGCCGAGCTCATCCTCCGCGACGTGCGCTTCGGCGCCACCTCGTACGCCTCGGTGGCGTACACGAACAACCCCGACAAGTACTGCGAGGACGAGCCGGTCATGTCGACCTACGCGGCCAGCGGCATCGAGCTCTCCTACTGCAACGGCATCGAAGAGGCCGCCGCCGACGCGACCGGCTCCGGTCCCGCCGGCATCGAGGCGCTCGGTGAGATCTCCGACGGCACGAAGGTCGCCCTGCAGGCAGCCACGTCGCCGGCCGGTTACCAGTACCCCGTCGTCGCGATGCGCGAACAGGGCGTCGACACGGATGCCGGCATCACGCAGGTGCCCGTCGAAGGCAACAACAACGCGGTCCTCGCCGTGTACAACGGCGACGCCGAGGTCTCGTTCGCATACTGGGACGCCCGCACGACCGTGACCGAAGAGGCCCCGGACATCGCCGAGAAGGTCGTGGCCTTCGCCTACACGGAGATGATCCCCAACGGCGGCGTCGCGGTCACCTCGACACTTCCCGACGACCTCGTCGCGGAGCTCACCGAGCTGCTGGACGGCTACGCCGACTCGTCCGAAGAGGCCGCATCCGTGATGTTCGACCTCGTCGGACTCTCGGACTGGACCAGCGAGACCGCCGAGGACGAGATCACCCGCTACGGCGAGATCCTCGCCGAGTTCTCGAACTGACACGCAGAACTGAGAACATGCACACTGATCCGCAGCGCGCGGAGGCCGGAGCCCTGCTCCCGGCCTCCGCGTCGTGGTCGATCCGTCTCGACGACGTCTCGGTCACCTATCCCAACGGCACCCGCGCCCTCCGCGGTGTGTCCCTCGACATCGCCGCCGGCGAGATGGTCTCGGTGGTCGGCCTCTCCGGCTCGGGCAAGTCCACGCTGATCCGCACGATCAACGGTCTCGTGCCGGTGACGAGCGGCACGGTCACCGTCGGCCCGCACGCTGTCACCGGCATGCGCGGACGACGCCTGCGTGAGACCCGAGGGCACATCGGCATGATCTTCCAGGGGTTCAACCTCGCCGATCGGGCCAGCGTCTACCGCAACGTGCTGGTCGGTCGGTTTGCCCACACGGCGACCTGGCGGACGGTGCTCGGCCTGAGCACGGCGCAGGATCGCGAGCTCGCCCTGCGCGCACTCGACTCGGTCGGCATGCTCGAGAAGGTCTGGAACCGCGCCGGCCAGCTCTCCGGCGGCCAGAAGCAGCGCGTCGCGATCGCTCGGGCTCTGACCCAGCAGCCGAGCGTCATGCTCGCCGACGAGCCGGTCGCCAGCCTCGACCCGCCCACCGCGCACGCGGTCATGCACGACCTGCGCCGCGTCAACGTCGAGGAGCACCTCACCGTGCTCGTCAACATCCACCTGATGGACCTGGCCCGCCAGTACACGACGCGCATGATCGGCCTGCGGGCCGGTGAGGTCGTCTACGACGGGCCGGCAGCGGATGCCGCAGACCACGACTTCGAGCAGATCTACGGGCGTCCGATCCAGCCGAGGGATGTGCTCGGCGCATGATCACAGAGCCCCGCCCCCTCGTCGTGCCGCCCAAGCCCACGTCGAGACTGCGCACCAGCCTCGTCGTCCTGGCGTTCGCCGCGTTCACCGTCGCCACCTGCATCCCGGCGATCGGCGGCATCGAGCTGGACTTCGGTGCGCTCATCCACAACTGGGACAACGGATCCGTGCTGCTCGTGCAGTTCCTGCAGCCGGACTTCTCGTTCCTGCCGCGCACGTTCGGGCCCATGCTCGAGACGCTCCAGATGGCCGTGGTCGGCGCGGCGGTGGCCGCGGTGATCTCGGTGCCGCTGACGCTGTGGGCCGCCGCTCCGACCAACCCGAACAGTCCGACCCGCATCGCGGTGCGGACCGTCATCAACGTCATCCGCTCCGTCCCCGATCTCGTGTACGCGACCGTCCTGGTCGCGATGGTCGGCGTCGGCGCGCTGCCCGGCCTGCTCACCCTGCTCCTGTTCGACATCGGCATCATCGTCAAGCTCGTGTCGGAGGCGATCGACTCCACCGATCTCCCGGTCATCGAGGCCGGACGCGCCACCGGCGGCGGCCAGACGCAGATCAACCGCAGCGTCGTGCTGCCGCAGACCTGGCCGCTCTTCGCGAACCAGTGGCTGTACACGCTCGAGCTCAACGTGCGTATCTCGGCGATCCTCGGCATCGTCGGCGCGGGCGGCATCGGTCGACTCCTCGACGAGCGGCGGGCGTTCTACGCCTATGACGACGTCGCGGTGATCGTGCTCGAGATCCTCGTCGTCGTGGTGCTCATCGAAGTGTTCTCGAACTTCCTGCGGAGGCGACTGGTATGACGCTCTCGACCACCGCACGGGGTATCGGGCTCGACCTGCCCCGGCATCCCTCCCGTCTCGTCCCGACCGTCGTCGCCGTCATCGTCGGCGTCGTGGTGCTGGCTGCCGCCGCAGGATTGCCGATCCCGTGGAATGACCTCGGCGCGCTGCCCGCACAGATCGCGCACTACCTGACGCTCATGTTCGCCGACCCCAATTGGGAGAAGCTGCCGCAGGCGCTGTTCGAGACGTGGCGGTCGATCTCGATGGCCTGGATCGGCGCGATCGGCTGCGTGATCGTGTCGATCCCGCTCGGCATGCTCGCCGCGAACAACGTCGGACCGGTCTGGGTGCGGCTCCCGCTGCGCGGGCTGTTCGCCGTGATCCGCGCCGTGCCCGAAGTCATCATCGCGCTGCTGCTGCTCACCGTCACCGGGCTCACGCCGTTCACCGGCGCGCTGGCGCTGGCGATCGCCGGCATCGGCACGCAGGCCAAGTGGGTCTACGAGACGGTCGAGTCGGTGCAGGAGGGCGCTTCCGAGGCCGTCAAGGCCGCCGGCGGCAACACGGCGCAGGTGACGCGGTGGGCGCTCTGGCCCGCGGCGGCCCCGACGCTGCTGTCGTTCGCGCTCTACCGTTTCGAGATCAACATCCGCACCTCGGCGGTGCTCGGACTCGTCGGCGCGGGTGGAATCGGCAGCATGCTCGCGAACTACACGAACTTCCGCGAGTGGGATACGGTCGGGATGCTGCTGATCGTGGTGGTCATCGCGACGATGCTGATGGATGCGGTCTCCGGTGCGATCCGCCGCCGGATCATGCGCGGCCCGCGGGTCAAGGCGATCGTGGAACCGAAGAAGGAGCGCGCCGATGTGGCAGGGACCCGCTGAGACGCCCCCGACGGCCCGCATCGCGATGTTGGCTCCGTCGATGCAGCCGAGCGAGCGCCGTGTGGCCGAGGCGATCGCCGCCGACGTCGACCTCTCGATCGAGCGCACGGCGCAGGAGATCGCGGATGCCGTCGAGGTCGGCCGCACGACCGTCGTGCGCACCGCCCAGACCCTCGGCTACGACGGTTACCCGCAGCTGCGGGTCGCGCTCGCGCGTGAGCGGGCGAGTTCGGCGCCGTCGCAGGATGCCACCGCCGATGCCACGATGCTCGGGGCGCTGCGCGGTGCGGTCGACCGCTTCGCGTCTCGCCTCGCCCACACGGTCTCCGCCGTCACCGAGGAGACCCTGGCGGCCTTCGTCGGCGAGCTCGACGGCTCGACGCGGCTGCTCGTCGCGGCCAACGGTCTCTCCGCGCCGATCGGGGCCGATCTCTCGATGCGCCTGACCTCGGCCGGACGACCCGCCGAATACGTGGCGGACACCCTCGGACAGCAGATCACCGCGTCGCAGCTCGGTGCCGGCTCCGCCTGCCTGGTCGTGTCCGGGTCGGGAGTGAACCGCGCATCGATCGACGTGATGACGGCCGCACGGGCGAGCGGCGCCCGCGTGCTCGCGATCACGTCGTTCCCGCGCTCGCCGGTCGCCGAGATGGCCGACGTGGCACTGGTCGTCGCCCCGATCAACGACTCGTTCCGCGATGAGCTGCTGTACACCTCGCGCGCCGCGCTGATGCTCGTCACCGAGTCGGTCGTGGGTCTGCTGGTGAGCAGGCGCGGGGCGAGTGCCACCGCGGCCCAGGTCGCGACGTTCTCCGTGCTCGGCCACTCGCTGTCGGAGTGATCACCAGCCGAGGAGGGCGAGTGCGCCTGTCGCCGCGGCCGCGATGAGGCTCGTCCACAAGACGATCGCGACGACCTGCCACAGGATCACCCATCGCTTGCTCACCCCGGACGCGACGAAGAATGCCGCCGTCAGCATCGTGGGCAGGGCGAGCGGAGCCAGGACGCTCGCGCCGGGAACGCCGAAGCGCACCAGCCAGCGACCGAGCTTGGCCCGTCCCTTCGTCTTCCGCGACGGCTTCTCCGGATCCGCGTCGCTCGGCGACGTTCCGCCGGAAGCCGTCGCCGTGCCAGATCCGCCGACGAGGGATGGCTCGAGGCGCATCGCCTCGGCGCGGGCTGCTTTCCGCGACACGACGCCCGCTCTCATGCGTGCGCCGAGGAAGACCACTCCGATGACGCACAGGATGTTTCCCGCCGCCCCTGCGACCGCGGCGACGATCGGGTTGATCCCTGCGAGGATGCCGAGGCCGGCGGCGCCTTCACCCTCGATGTAGGGGATCGCACCCGCCAGCATGACGAGAAGCGGCTGCAGGAACTCCGGCAGCTGGTCGATGGCACTCTGCAGCCACTCGTACGGGTTGTCCACCATGGCGGTGTCTCTTTCTCTTCAGGCGCGGCCGGAAGCCGGCGCGGGGCACGAGAAGCAGTACAGACCCTGTTCCCCGCACAGGGTCAAGCGACCTCGGCAGATCGACGTCGGGTCTTGACCCTGTTCCGAGAACAGGGTCTTGAATGGTGCTGAGCGCCACGACCGAGACCCCGGCCCTGAGCGCCGACAGAAGGATGGACGGATGCCCTGGAGTACGAGTGAACTCGCCGAGCTCGCGGGGACGACCGTGAACACGGTGCGTCACTACCACCGCTCCGGCCTGCTCGAGGAGCCGGAGCGGATGTCGAACGGCTACAAGCAGTACCGCGCTCGGCATCTTGTCCGGCTGCTGCAGATCCGGCGGCTTCGCGACCTCGGCGTCCCGTTGGCCCAGATCGAGTCCGTCGGCTCTGCGGGGGACACCACGAAAGAGGCGCTGCTCGCGATCGATGCCGACCTCGCCGCGAGCATCGAGCGGTTGCAGCGGGCACGGGCCGAGATCCGCGCCATCGTCGACGGAGCATCGACGACCGACCTGCCGGCCGGGTTCGAGGACGTCGCGGGGAGACTGTCGACCACCGAGCGGTCGCTCATGCTCGTCTACGAGCAGCTGTACGACACGGAGGCGATGGCGGATCTGCGCACGATGGTCGAGACGGAATCCGACGACGGCAGTGCAGAGTTCGAAGCGCTCACGGTGGAGGCGGATGACGAGACGCGTCAGCGCGTGGCGGAGATGTTCGCGCCGGTGATCGCGCAGCACCTCACCGACTACCCGTGGCTCAGCGAGCCGACCGAGCATCTGTCGAAGGGCCCGCGCGTCACGGCGCAGGCTTTCCTGGAGACCGTCGGTGGGCTGTACAACGAGGCGCAGCTCGACGTGCTCGGCCGAGCATCCGCGCTCGCCAGGGAGCAGGCGTTCGGGTCGAGCGCCGCACCGAGCGACGACGCTGCATCAGCCGACGCTGCACTCGCCGATGCCGCACCCGAAGAAGGAGAGAGATGATGACGGACCAGCCCGACGCCCGCTCCACGAACGATTCGCCCGACCCGCACCTCGGCGAGCCCCTGCTCGTCGAAGACGTGCTGCTTCTGCTCTTCCAGCCTGATTCGGGGTCCATCGCGGGGGAGAACATCCTCTTCTACGTCCTCGGCGGCGCTGCTCTGGGCGACCTGGCGCTGCAGGAGCGGATCGAGGTGCGCAACGAGGGAGCGCTCACGAGCCGCATCCACGCGCTCGACGCTCACGCCGCGCCCGACGAGCTGCTCGTGCCCGGGCTCGAGTACATCGAACGGAAGCCGCGCGATGCGCAGACGGTGCTCGCGGCGATCGGTCCGAACCTCCGTGCACCGGTGCTCGACCGCCTCGTGGAGCGCGGCGATCTCACCAGGGAACACGGTAGATCGCTCGGAATCTTCCCGACGACGAAGCTCGCCCTGGGAAGCGACCGACGTGCCGTGTTGATCGAGCGGGTGCGCTCCGTGCTGACCGACGGCGAGACGCCCGACATCCGCACAGCCGCGAGCATCGCCCTCCTGTCGGCGAGCGGAACCCTGCCGCAGTTCCACAGGGAGATCCCGTGGAGCGGCGACGTCTACACGCGCGCCAAGGCGATCGAGCGCGGCGACTGGGGTGCCGCAGCCGCGGCTGAGGCCGTGGCCCGCACGATGAGCGCGGTGCTCACGAACGCGCTCATCGCCGCCCTCGCCCTCCCCAAGAACTGACAGGGCACACCGGCTCGCGCGGGAGCTGAAAGCGCTCTTCAATCCATCCGGCCGTCGGCGCTGGTGCCCGGCCCCGGCATGCGCGTCACGCGGCCGGATGCGCGCTCATCGTGCGGCCGCGGGTCACACGCCGCCGCGCGGTGTGTAGATTGCAGGACGTGGACCTCTCCGACATCCTCGCCGCCCTCGGTCTCGTCCTTCTCGCGCTCGGAGGCGGAACGTTCTGGTCGTTCTCGACCGGCGTGATGCCCGGCCTGGCCCGCACGGATGACGACACGTTCGTGTCCTCGATGAGGTCGATCAACCGCGCTGTCGTGAACCCGCTGTTCCTGCTGCCGATCTTCCTGCCGCCGGTCCCGCTCGTGTGGGCGGGGCTCCTCGATCTGGATGACCCGCGCGGATGGATGCTGGTCGCGTCGGGCGTCGTCTTCTTCGTCGGGGTCATCGTCGTCACAGGTGCAGGCAACGTCCCGTTGAACAATGCCCTGGACGGCTCGACGTCATCGTCGACGGCTGCGCGCGCGGCGTTCGAACGGCGCTGGAACGCGCTGAACGGCGTGCGCTCCCTCTCGTCGGTCGTGGCGATCGTGCTCGCGGTACTGGCACTCGTGGTCTGAGCGCGAGGATGCGGAGTCGCGGCGTCGCGCTCCAATAGGCTTCGGGGCATGACGACTTTTCGCCGCGCCGCCGTTGTGAGCGTGTCCCTCGCCGCCATCACCTTCCTCGCCGCAGCGTGCGCGCCGTCCGCTGATGTGCAGGAGAAGCCGACCACGGATCCCGCCGGGGCCGGCTGCGACGTGGACGAGTCCGCTCTCGGCGCTGCCGCGGCATCCGAGGTCGTCACAGACGAGCGGGGAGGCTACTGCCATCTCGAGGTCGATCTCGCTCAGGTGGAATTCACGCCCCTCGAGGATGTCCGCGCCGGCACCTGGGCATCTGAGACCGGCATCACATGGAGCGACGAGGCACCCGCTCTCGACGCGGAGGCCATCGAGATGTCGCAGCGGATGAGCGCGGAGTGGGTCGTCGGCGACTTCCTGGACGGACCGGCGATCGAGCTGTCGGCCGACGATTACTCCGCATGGATCGAGAGCACTGACCTCATCGGCGAGGACTGGCGTGCGGGCTATCTGTCCGAGTGGAACGACAACGGCTCGACCGGCGGGCTGACGGTGACCCCGTTCACGACGCCCCTCGTGCGGGACGACGCCGCGCGGGTCTCGCAGATCGCGCTCTCCCCGTCGTCGACGAGCGTCCTCGATGTCGAGGGGCGCACGTTCGTGGAGACCTGCTACGACGTCACCGCCGTCTATCACGGTGAGGGCGAGGCGGCTTTCGACTTCTCGGGCAAGGCGTGCTCCACCTTCCCGCACGACGGCACCACGATCAACCGCGTTCTCGAAGGCACGCACGGGGGCTTCACCGTGACCGACGAGTCCGGAACCGACATCGCCGAAGAGCAGGACAGCTGAGCCGGAGCGACCTCAGCGTGCGCTCCGTCTCGTCGGTCGTGGCGATCGTGCTTGCGGTACTGGCACTCGTGGTCTGAGCGACCCGTTGGGCTGATAACCTTATCAAGGCTGCGGCATGTTGATAATGTTATCAACATGCGTGATGCACTCGACAACCCCTTCAGCCCTGGCTCTGACACCATCCCCGAGGTGTGGGCGGGACGCACCGCGCAGTTGAGTGACTGGCGCGACGTTGTGCGTCCTCGCCGCCTCGCGGGCCTACCGGAGCGCGGCAGAACTATCCTCGGGGAGCCGGGGCTCGGGAAATCGACGCTCGTGCGACGCATCGCCCAGGAGGCATCGCGTGCCGGCGACTGGGTCACCCCGCAGCTGCGCATCCCCACCGGAGCTGACCCTTTGAAGCTCGTCGCCGGAGCCGTGCTGAAGCTCGCGACCGACGCCGGACTCTCCGCGTCGCGTGAGAAGCGCATCGGCGATGCCATCGCACGCGTGCAGGCCGTCGCCGTCTCCGGCATCTCCCTCACGCTTCGCGGTGTCGACGGGCCCGAGCCCTTCACGGCTCTCACCGAGCTGCTGATCGAAGTCGGTCTCGCCGCGATCGCCAACGGCCGTGCCATGGCGCTGATCCATATCGACGAGGTGCAGAACATCACCGATGAAAAGGCGCTTTCCCAGCTGCTCATCGCACTCGGAGACGCCCTCACGCACCAGGTCGAGGTCGCCGTGCCCGGTGGCGCACGCGTCAGCCGCTCGTTGCCGATCGCCGTCTACCTCACCGGCCTCCCGGATTTCGAAGACATGGCTGGCGCCCGCATGGGGGCGACCTTTGCCCGCCGTTTCAAGACCACCACTCTGTCGGCCATCGACGACGAGGATCTTGCCCAAGCGCTCCAGGAGTTCGTCCTCGAGGGGTGGGCAGTTCCCGACGGCGCCGGCGGATCCACTCGCGTGCGGATGGACCCCGACGCGGCAGCGCTCATCGTCGACGTCTGCCGCGGAGAGCCGTTCCTGTTCCAGCTTGCCGGTGAGCAGTCCTGGTACGCAGATTCCACTCCGACGATCACCGCGGACCAGGTCCGCCGCGGCTGGCAGGGCGCGCAACGGGAAGCGACCGCGCACGTGGAACGGATCCTCGAACGACTCCCCGCCCGAGAGCGCCAGTTCCTCCAGGTGATGTCAGCGCTGCCTGCCCCGGAGCGCACAGCTACCCGCATCGCCGAGGCGATGGGGTTCTCGAAAGTGACCGAGGTGGGGCCCACAGCCCAACGCCTGGACACCGTGCGCGGCGTCATCGACAGGGGCAAGCCCTACAGCTTCCGGCACCGCGCCGTCGAGGCCTACCTGACCAGCGAGTGGCCGAGGGCCTGAGCGACGGACAGATCTCAGTCGAATTCGTGCAGGTCTGAGGTCATGTCGCCGCCGGCGTCTCCGGTGTTCACCGTGCCCTTCGGCTCGAACAGGATCGCGTGCACCTCGTCGGTCGCCTTCGGGCAGTGCTCGACTCCGCGCGGCACGACGAACACGTCATTCGGGTTCAGTACGACATCGCGGTCGCGGAGCTGGATCGTCAGCTGACCGCTCACGACCATGAACAGCTCATCGGTGTCGGGGTGGGTGTGCCAGACGAACTCGCCCTGCAGCTTGACCACCTTGACGTCGTAGTCGTTGATGCTGGTGAGCCGATGCGGCTGCCAGTGCTCGTCGATCGTGGAGAGGGCTTCGAGCACGTTGCGAACATCGTCTGCCATACATCTCAGCGTAGCCGCGGCGTCATCGGCGGGGTCTGTCGAGCTAGGGCGCAGCGCCCACGCGGATGAACTCCCGAATGTCCGTAGCGAGTGCGACCCGGGGTGCCTCTCCGAGATAGGGCATGTGGCCGGATCCGTAGACCTTCAGGTGTACGCGCGAGCGATCGAACCGGAAGCGGGTGAAGGTGAACTCGGTCGCCGCCCTGGTCGTGACGAGGTCGTACTCGCCCACGCCGATCATCAGCTCGAAGCGCTCGTCGCGACGCACCGCCTCGGTGAAGTCGCCGAAGCAGTTGCTGTGGGGCGAATCGTGCCCGTCCCAGTCCCAACCGCCCATGGCGAGACGGAAGTCGATGGCGCGGTACTCGTCGTCACTCTCGTATCCGAGCTCTTCGCGCAGATAGTGCTGGATCGCTCCGGTGAACTGCGGTGCGTACGCGCCCATCGCCGGGTCGTCGGCGACCGGGTCGGAGCCGGCGCCGTCGGCGGAGAGCGTGTAGCGGCTGTCGTACATCCCGAGCTGGCGACCCTGCTCACGCAACGCGAGCCGGGCGAAGGCATCCGGGGTGATCCGCAGATCGTGCTCGATGATTACCGGGGTGGGGAGCCCGAGAAGCTCCCCCATGCGCGCCGCGAGGGCCTCCCGCTCCGCGTCGTCCAGCTGCGTTCCGGCGACGAGCGCCGGGAGCAGTTCGGTGCGGGCGAAATCCGAGACATCGTCATCGGAGAGGTCGGCGGCGGCGCCGTGCTGGCGGGCGGTGCGCACGAGCGTGGGGAACTCCAATGCCGCCTGGACGTCGCTGCTCCAGGCGGGTTCGCCGAGTCCGAACGCCGGCCCGAGCACGATCGCGCCGTTCAGCGAGGTCGCCCTCGTGGTGCCTCCGCGCATCGGGCCGCCGTTCGCGAGACGCGACATGCGCGCCGCACGATGCGTGCCGTAGCTCTCGCCCATCACGAAGCGCGGCGACTGCTCCCGGCCGTTCCGACGCACCCAGCGACCGATGAACTCCAGAGTCGCGCGGGCATCCTGCTCCACGCCGTGGAAACGTTCGCGATCGGCATCCGGGTGGATCCTGCTGTAGCCGGTGCCGGGCGGATCGATGAACACCAGGTCGGCGACGTCGAGCGGCGATTCCTCGTTGTCGACGAGGGCGAACGGCGGAGCCATGCGCGGATGCAGCGTGTCGGCGTCGGCCACCCGCCGAGGTCCGAGGCCCAGGTGCAGCCACACCGATGACGAGCCGGGGCCGCCGTTGAAGGCGAACAGCACGGGGCGCGCGGCGCGTTCGTCGTCGGTCAGGTCGGTGCGGATGTACTCGGTGAAGACGTAGCGCGCACCGGGGCCGTCTTCGCCGTCGGAGACGTCGATCTCCCCGACGGTGCCGCGGTACTCGATCTCGGCGCCGCCGATGCGCGCCTTCCGGACCGGGGCGGTCACTCGTGGCCGCCCGTCACGAAGTCACGCAGGTCGGCGTTGAGCTTCACGATCGTGTCTCTCTCGCTGTACATCATGTGACCGCCGTCGTACCAGTGCGAGGTCACGCGCTCCCGCGGCAGGTCCCACTGGCGAAGAAGATGATCCGCCGAGCCGATGGTGGTGAGGGAGTCGTAGATCCCGGTGCCGATGAACAGGCGCCCGGTCGGCATCTGCTTCATCCACCGGCTCAGGCGTGCCGGGTACGGGTAGGTGTGGAACGGCGACGGCTTGCCCATCGACATGAACAGGGCGCCGCCCTGATCCGCCCATTCCCACTCCCTGGCGGCGTTCGCGTCGTGGACGAGATAGGGGATGCCGGGGGTGTCGTCGAAGAGCTCCTCGAAGAGCTGCGCGAACGCCGCGGTGTAGCGAGGGGAGAGATGCGTGCCGGCCGCGTCGAGTCCGAGCTCGCCGAAGCCGGGGTCGGTCGCGGGGGAGGTGTAGCGGCTGTCGTTCACGCCGACCTCGAGCCCGCGATCTCGAAGCAGTCGCGTGCGGAAGTCGGTCTTGGAGATCCAGAGGCGGGACCGGACCAGTTCTTCTGCGGGGATCCCGATCATGCCGGACAGGCGGGCGGCCACAGCCTGCAGCTCGGCGCCGGGCAGCGACGTCCCCTGCAGCATGGCGGTGGCGAGGTCGCCCCAGGCGTAGTCGAGCGCGGCGTGGATGGCATCCTCGACCGACTCATGCTCGCGTGATCCCGCTCCGTGGTACCAGGCGACCGCGGCCTTGTACGGCACGTTCGCCAGGGCGCCGGGCACGTTGCCGGGTCGCTCAGCCGTCTCCTGGATGTTGACCGCCTGGCCCAGCAGCGCGATGCCGTCCAACGGCACCGTCGACATGCCGTGTGTGCTCGACGCGAGGAACGCGGCCCGGTGGGTGCCGTAGCTCTCGCCGAGGAAGTGCTTCGGGGAATCCCAGCGTCGATGCCGGGCCACCCAGTCGGTGAGGGCCCGGGCGAACGCATCGGCATCGCCCTCCATGGAGAAGAAGGGAGCGAGGTCTGCACCCTCCGCCACCGTGCCGAATCCCGTTCCCGGAGCGTCGATGAACACCAGATCCGCGGCATCCAGCAGCGACGACGGGCTCTCCTCGATGCCGTAGGGGGCGCGGACCCCCGACTCCAGGTCGGCGGGGATCTGGGCGCGGAACGGGCCGATGCCGCTCAGGTGCAGGTAGCTGGATGCGGCGCCGGGGCCGCCATTGGTGAGGAACAGCACGGGGCGGTGCCGACGAGTCTCGGCATCGGTCTCGGCGACGTACGAGAACGCCGACAGCGTGCCGACCTGGGTGCCGTCGGCCGTGCGCAGCGGGATCTGCTCGAGGCTCATCGCGTAGTCGATCGGGCGTCCGTTGCAGGTGGCGGAGCGGATGACGCGTCGTTCGTCCACGAATCCCTATGCCTCTTCGTTCGAGGCGTCCGCGGATTCCTCGATCTCGTTCAGATAGTTGTAGATGGTGTGGCGACCGACCCCGAGGTTCTGGGCGGCGATAGGCACGGCCTCGCGCATGGTGAAGAAGCCGCGATCGCGCAGCTGTCGGACCACCTCCACCTTGTGCCGCTTCTTCATGGCCTCGACGGGGATGCCGGTCTCGGTGACGGCCTCGGCGAGGATCCCCTGCGCGAGATCCTCGACGGAGGCGGGGAACTTCTCGGCGGTCATCGTCTCGGATCGCAGCGACGGGTCGATGGTCGTGATGGCGCTCAGGCTACGCAGCAGCTCCTGTGCGCGTACCACTTCGCTCACATCGGTGTTCAGGCACAGGCAGGCGACGGGTCGACCGCTGGCGGCGTGGAAGAAGATGCTGGACGAGCGCATCGGCAACCCGTCGTTCGTCTCGGTCCGGTAGCCGATGAGGTGCTCGTTCCACCCCGACGAGAACGTGCGCAGGCCGAGATCGGTGGCCGGCCCGCCGATACCGCGCCCCGTGATGTTGCCGCCGATCGCGGCGATCGTGCCGGGCATCTTGGTGAGATCGTGCAGCAGCACCTCGGTGCGGGGAGCGAGCGCGCGGGCCAGCGGCACGATGATCGGACCCACGATGTCGACGATCGTGGCGGCATGCGCCCGCTCCTCATCGGTGAACGCGGGGATGCGCGATGTCGTGTCCGACGTCGGTGGTGCGGTATCCGTCATGGTCCCTCCACAGTTCTGGGTACCTGGAATTTGGCACAGATTGTAGAAATTTGCAATGAATTCTTGCCCGGCCCGGATGGGAGGCAGATTCGCTCTCTCCCGGAATCACGGGGTATTTGGGCGAGTTATCACCGCCGTAACACAGTTGTTACATGAACGTTCTTCGTCATGGTGTTGAATAGCGCCCAACAAACTGTCGAAGGCGACGACGCTCGCCCCGAACCCTGGAGGACCCTTGCGCACTACCCCGAAGTCCCCGCGCCTCGTCCCCGCTGCGGTGGGGGCCGGCCTGGCCCTGGCAATGGCGCTCACCGCGTGCACCCCCGCCATCCCCGGCGAATCCGGCGGAGGTGGTGACAGCTCGAAGCTCACCATGCTGCTTCCGGACACGGTCAACAGCATCGACCCGGCACTCGCGTTCAGCACCGGCGGACGCCAGGCCACCTGGCTCATCTACGAGGCGCTCGTCCGGGAAGACCCGAAGACCGGCGAGGCCATTCCCGGACTCGCGGAGTCGTGGGACTTCACGCCGATGTCTGCCTCCTTCGTCATCAAGGAGGGCGCGATGTGCGCCGACGGCAGCGAGATCACCGCCGGCACCGTCGCCCGCAACTTCGAGCGGTGGAAGGACCCGGAGACCAACGCCCCGCTCGTGAACAACTTCTTCGGCTCCTCCGACTTCACCGTCGAGTACGACGACACCGCCCGCACGGTCGACGTCGCCCTCACGGTCGGCATGCCGTTCCTGGGTGCAGAGCCCTCGTTCACCCAGCTGGGGATCGTGTGCGACTCGGCGCTGGAAGACCCGTCGGTGCTCACCACCGGCTCCGACGGCACCGGCCCCTACGTCGTCGACGAGTTCGTCACCGGCTCGCACATCACCCTCACCCGCAACGACGACTACGCCTGGGGCCCGGAAGGGTTCTCGGTCAAGGACCTCCCGAAGACCGTCAACCTGAACATCGTCGAAGACCTCAACACCCAGGTGAACCTGCTCCTGGGCGGCGACGCCGACACCGCGCTGCTGCAGGTCGATCAGCTCGCGCGGCTGGAGGGCGAGTCGGGCTTCACCGAGCAGGTGGCCGACACCGGCGTCACGATGATGATGTTCAACGAGCGCGACGGCTACCCGACGCAGGACGAAGCCGTGCGTCGTGCGCTCGCCCAGGCCCTCGATTTCGAGGAGCTCACCCAGGTGCAGACCCAGGGGCTCGGCTACGTGGCCGACTTCCTGCGCGCACCCTCGAACATCTGCGTCGACCAGAAGGCGATCGCCGACGTCATCCCCACCGGCGGCATCGAGGCGGCATCCGCCACGCTCGAAGAAGCCGGTTACGCGAAGGGCGACGACGGGATCTACGCCAAGGACGGCGTGCCGCTGAGTGTGCAGCTGCTGCAGATGGAGTTCACCTCCGCCGCATCCGAGCTCGTCTCCAGCGCCTGGAAGGACCTCGGCGTGAAGGTCGAACTCGACAACCGCGGACCGGCTCAGGCCGTCGACGTGCTGTACTCCGGCACCGGATGGAGCGTCAGCTTCGTCTCCATGGGGGCGTCGCAGCCCACCGGCTTCCGTCCGTTCTTCGTCGGCCCGGCGGCTCCCGAGGGCCCGAACTTCGGTGCGATCAACAACCCCGTCTACGCCCAGAAGCAGGGCGAGGCGTCGCAGGTCGGCGGACTGGACTCCTGCCCGCTCTGGATCGAGGCCGAGGCCTCCGTGGTCGAGCGCGCGGACTGGGTGCCCACCATCGCCGCCGACTCCAAGTGGGTGCTCGGGGAGGGCGTGAGCTTCTTCTCGAAGGGCGCCTTCGTCGATCCGCTCACCCTCCGCAAGAACTGATCGCAGGACAGACCGCGTGATGACCAGCACCGTCACCACCCCCTCCCGGGAGGACTCGTCGGAGTCCTCCCGGAAGGGGGCGCGATCGCCGTGGGTGGGCTTCATCGTCCGACGCACCGGATCGCTGATCCTGAGCCTCTGGCTGATCGCCACCCTCATCTTCTTCCTCTCCCGCGCCATCGGCGGGGATGCCGTCCGCGCCGCCGCGGGCGTCACCGCGACTCCGGAGTACGTCGCCGCCCGTCGTGCGGAGCTCGGCCTGGATGACCCGCTGCTGGAGCAGTACGGCCGGTTCATCGAGCGGATCGTCACCTTCGACTTCGGCGAATCGATCTCGACAGGCAACAGCGTGGCCGTCGAGATCGCCGCGCGACTGCCGTACACGGTGCAGCTCGGCCTCTACGCGTTCCTGCTGGCGATGCTCGTCTCGATCCCGCTCGGGATCTGGATGGCCGTGCGCACCGAGAACGGGCGCGGCGAGCGCACCAACGCCGCCTTCAACGCGATCTCCGGGTTCTTCGCCTCGATCCCCGACTTCCTCATCGCGATCTCCCTGGTGATGATCTTCGCGGTCGGTCTGCGCTGGCTGCCGGCCGCCGGGGGAGAGGGCGTGACCGCGTTCATCCTTCCGGTGCTCACGATGTCGCTCGGTCTCATCGCCGTGCTCAGCCGTCTGATGAAGGCCGAGACGACCCGGGTGCTGCGCGAGGACTACACGCGCACCGCCCGCGCCAACAACCTTCCTCCCCGCGTGGTGCTCTTCCGGCATGTGCTGCCCAACGTGATGACCGCCACGCTCACCTACTCGGGCATGATGCTGGCCTCGCTCATGGGCGGCGCGATCATCACCGAGACCGTATTCGGATGGCCGGGCATCGGCAACCTCTTCGTCAAGTCCATCGCCGTGTACGACTATCCGCTTCTGGAAGGTCTGGTGATCATCATCGCGACGTTCTCGCTCGTTGCCACCTTCATCGTCGATCTGATCCTCGCGAAGGTCGATCCCAAGTCTCTGATCCGGAGCAGCTGATGACCGAGTCCCTCACCACCACGCTCGGCACCAAGACGCCCCGACGACTGCTGCGGCGGGTGTTCCAGACGCCGGCGGGCCTGGTCGGGTTCGTCCTCGTCCTGTTCTGGGTGCTCGCCGCCCTCTTCGCTCCGTTCTTCCTCGAACCGCAGGCGAACGACTTCGACACCGCCAATCCGCTCGCCGGGCCCTCTCTCGAGCACTGGTTCGGCACCGACGCCCTGGGGCGCGACGTCCTGAGCCGTGTGCTCGTGGCGGCACGACTGACCTTCGCGCTCACCTTCGGTGCCGTCATCATCTCTCTCGTTCTGGGTGTGTTCATCGGGGTGCTCGCGGCCGTGCTCGGCAACGGTGCCCGCCAGGTGCTGTTCCAGCTGATCGCCGCGGCGACCGCGTTCCCCTCGATCATCCTCGCCCTGCTGCTGGCGACGATGCTCGGCCGCTCGGGAACCGCCGCGATGCTCGGTCTCGCGCTCGCCGGTGTGCCGTCGACCGCGCGACTGGTGGTCAACCTCACCGCCACCGTCGCGGGCGCCGACTTCGTCGGAAGTGCGCGCCTTCTCGGCGTGCCCAAGGGGCGACTGATGTGGCGCTACATCGTCCCCAACGTGGCCGAGCCGATCGTCACGCTCACCGTCGTGACCATGGGCGCGAGCCTGATGATGATGGCCGCCCTCTCGTTCCTCGGCATCGGAGTGCAGCCGCCCGAGTACGACTGGGGCGGGATGATCGCCGAGGCGATGAAGGACATCTACTCCACGCCCTGGACCACGATCGGACCTGCCGTGGCGATCGTCTCCGCCGGGATCGGCTTCAGCCTGCTCGGCGAGAAGCTCGCGGAGCTTCTCGACCCGCGGGGCGCGGTGATGACCCCGGGCCGGATGCTGCGCCGTCTCGCCCGCGACCGCGGCCGTGGTGGAGCACCCGCCGCCGAGATCGACGACGCACCGTCGTCGCAGGCCCCGAAGGGCGAGCTGCCGCAAGACGTGGTGCTCGGTGTGCAGAACCTGCGCGTCTTCACCGGCCACGGCGACGATCGGCGCGAGCTCGTGCGCGGGATCGACCTGGTCGTCCGCCGCGGTGAGCGCGTCGGCATCGTCGGAGAGTCCGGCTCCGGGAAGAGCCTCACCATCTCGGCGCTCGCCCACATGCTCCCCGGCCTGCTCGAAGCCGAGGTAGACGCGCACACCTTCCTCGGCACGGATCTGCGCGGGCTCAGCCGTTCACGCCTCCGCCGCATCATCGGCGCGAAGATGCCGATGATCTTCCAGGACCCGATGTCGTCGCTCAACCCGTCGCTCACGGTGGGTCGGCAGATGCGCGACAAGCTCGACGCTCACACCTCGTTGCGCGGTGCTGCGGCGAAGGCGCGCATGATCGAAGCGCTCGAGAACGTCGGCATCCCCGAGCCCGCGCGGCGCCTTCGGCAGCATCCGCACGAGCTGTCGGGCGGCCAGCGTCAGCGCGTCATGATCGCGATGGCCACGCTCGGCGATCCGCAGGTGATCCTCGCCGACGAGCCGACGACCGCGCTCGACGTGTCTGTGCAGGCGCAGGTCATCGACCTGCTGAAGAAGCTCAACGAAGAAGACGGGACGGCGCTGGTGATGGTCTCGCACGACCTGGCGCTGATCAGCCAGGTCTGCGAACGCGTGATCGTCATGTACGACGGTCGGATCGTCGAGGAGGGGCCCATGGCCGAGGTGATCGGTGACCCGCAGCATCCTTACACGAGGGCGCTGCTCGGCGCGGTACCCGATCTGTCGGGCGGCACCGCGCACGAGCTGACCACGATCGACGACTACTCGTGGAACACGGATGCCTACCGCGCCGCGCATCCGGTGCCGAGGCACACGGACTCCGCAGCGAGCGTCGCAGGAGGTGCACGATGAGCGGTCAGCTGATCGGCTCGGACATCCATGTCGTCTACGGGCGCGGGTCTACTCGGGTGCACGCCGTGCGCGGGGTGAGCGTCGCGGTCTCGACCGAGCGCTCGCTGGGCCTGGCCGGAGAATCCGGATCGGGCAAGTCGACGCTCGCCCGCGCCCTCGTGGGCATGAGCCGGCCCACCGACGGGCGCGTGGAATGGAACGGCGCCCGATTGGAGACGCTGCCCGCGCGCGGCGTGGGGTCTCGTCCCCGCATCGTGCAGATGGTGTTCCAGGACCCGATGTCGTCGCTGAACCCGCGCATGACCGTGGGCGATGCGATCCGCGAGGCGCTGCAGGTCAACGACATCCCGGGAGACCACCGCACGGAGACGGTCCGGCTGCTGAACATCGTCGGTCTGAGTGCGACGGACGTCGAGAAGTATCCGTTCCAGTTCTCCGGCGGGCAGCGTCAGCGCGTGGCGATCGCCCGTGCGCTGGCCGTGCGACCCGAGGTGCTCGTCTGCGACGAGGCCACGAGCGCGCTCGACGTGAGCGTGCAGGCGTCGGTGCTGAACCTCCTTCGCGACATCCGCCGCGAGTCGGGTCTCGCGCTCGCCGTGGTGTCGCACAACCTCGATGTGCTGCGCTACCTCTGCGACGACATCGCCGTCATGCGGCAGGGCGTCGTCGTGGAGAACCGGCCGGCGGAAGACCTGTTCCGCGACCCGCACGATCCCTACACGCGGATGCTGCTCGACGCCGTGCCCCGGTTCTCGGTGACGCCGGGAATCGACCGGGGGACGGCCGCATGATCGACGAACGCGCCATCGCCGAGCACTTCCCTGATCGTCCGCGCGGGTACTTCGATCACGCGGCGGTGAGCACGGTCCCGGTCGAGGTGGAGTCGGCCGTCGCCGGGGTCGCGCGCGCTCTCGGTCGCGGGACGCGCGGTTCGTCGGACTGGCATGAGCTCACGGATGACGTGTCGGTGCTGCTGGCGGACGAGCTCGGGGTCGTGGCGACCGCGGTCTCGGTGCTGGCGAACACCGGCACGGCGATCAACTCCGTGGCCCGTGCGATCCCCTTCGTCGACGGCGACGAGGTCATCGTGCTCGCCGATGACTTCCCGAGCCCGCGGATGCCGTGGCGCACGATCCCCGGGCTCTCCGTCCAGGAGGTCGCCACCACCACGCACGCCGACCGCACGACGGCGCTCATCGCGGCGATCAGCCCGGCCACGCGGGCGGTCTCGGTGACGCACGTGCACGCGACGACGGGTGATGCGCTCGACCTTGCTCGGCTGCACGACGCGTGCGTGTCTGCGGACGCGCTCCTGATCGTGGACGGGGCGCAGGCGGCCGGGCTGTTCCCCGGTGCCGCTCGCCACGCCGACGTCTACGTCGCCGCGTCGTACAAGTGGCTGCTGGCGGGATTCGGCGCCGCCGTGGTCGCGACCGGCGAGCGCTTCGACGACCGCGCGGTCCCGGGGCTCATCGGCTACATGAACGAGCCGTCCTCGCCGCGACTGGCCGTCGGCCACAGCAACCTGTTCGGCATGGCCGCGCTGCAGGCCGCGGCCCGCGTGCGGCAGGGGATCGGGCTCGAGGCCATCCGCGCGCACACCCTCTCGCTCACCCGGCGCATCGCCGACGGAGCAGCCGAACTCGGCCTGCCACCCGCCGCGGCCGAGCCCGCATCGGGCATCGTCAGCCTCACGGTGGCGGATGCCCCGACACTGACCGACCGGCTGAAAGACCGCGGAATCACCACGACCGTCCGGGACGGCGCCCTGCGCGTCTCGCCGTACCTGACGACGACCCACGACGACGTCGACCTGCTGCTGTCTGCGCTGACAGAGCTCGCGCCGGCACACCATCCCCATGGAGGACACTCATGACCACGCGCGCCACCCTCGTGCCGCAGCCCAAAGGCCCCTACGCCACGACCAGGCGGGTCGGCGACGTGCTCTACCTGTCGGGCCAGGGATCGATCGACGTGGCAACGGGCGATGCCGTGCTCGACGACATCGGCGCGCAGACCCGCCGCACGCTCGAGAACGTCGAGGCGCTGCTGGCCTCGGAGGGATTCGCCCTCGAAGACCTGGCGCAGATCGTGTGCTTCCTCACCGACATGGACGAGTGGCCGGCCATGAACGAGGCGTATGCGGCGTACCTGAGCGATCGCGCCCACCCGGTGCGGACGGCAGTGGAGGTCTCCCGCCTGCCGTTCGGGATCAGCGTCGAGATGTCGTGCATCGCGCATCGACCGGCGGCTCGGGGATGAGCATGCCGCGGTTCGAGCTCGACCTCCGGCCCGTCGCGGACGGCGATGTGTGGACGGCGTTCGACGTGCACTACCTCGTCGACCTGCCCGCGGTGGCGGCGGGCGAGACGCTGCTCAGCATCCCGGAGGTCGTCGTCTCGATTCCGGCGACGCCCTACCGCACGGAGGATCTCGCCGTCTCCGACGACGCGGGGCCGCTGGTGCTCACGGAAGCCGAGCCCACGTCGGATTCCTCCGGTGTCTACCGTCACTGGGTCGCGGATCGCACGACGGAAGGCCGTGTCGAGGTCGCCTTCCGGGCGCCCGTGCGACCCCACGACGAACTCACTCCGGTGGGGCCGCTGTTCGACCTCCGGGCCGAAGAGCTCGGACTGTTCGGCGCCGGCCTGAACTTCCTGGTGCTTCCCGGCGACGTCTCGACCCCCGACGGTCCCGTCTTCGACTTCTCGCTCCGTTGGCTCCTGGACGAGGGCGTCCAGGCGGTGTCGAGCTACGGCACCGGCGATCGCTCGTGGAGCGGGCCGCTGCAGTCGGTCGCGTTCTGCTACTACGCCGCCGGCACCCCGCACCGCACTCCGGAGGGGTCAGGGGACTTCGGCATCCACTCCTACAACGACACCCCGTTCGATCTGGACGAGATCGGCGAGTACGTCGCGAGGCTGCACACCGAGTTCACCCGGTTCTTCGAGGACGAGGGGTCGAGCTACCACGTGCTCATCCGCAAGAACCTCGGGCAGGGGACGGGCGGTTCGGCGTTCCCCGGCTCCTTCGCGTTCGCGTTCTCAGCGGTCGGCGAGACCGAGACGGACCAGCTGCGGAGTCTCCTCGCGCACGAGATGGCGCACAACTGGCCGACCCTGAACGACCACCGCTCGGCGATCTCCTGGTACACCGAGGGCACCGCCGAGTACTACTCGCACGTGCTTCCGCACCGCACAGGCATCCTTTCGACCCCGGCGCTCGCCGCGCAGCTCACCGACAGGTTCCAGCAGTACGACACCAACGCCATGCGAGGGCTCGACAACGACGCGGCCTCCGCCGCGTACTGGGCCGATCCCCGCGCGCAGCGCATCCCCTATGGGCGCGGTCTCCGCTACCTGATCGCGACCGACGGCCGGATCCGGCAGGCCACGGACGGCGAGAAGACGCTCGACGACGTCGTGCTCGACATCCTGCGCGCGCAGCGTGCCGGCGAGCAGGTCGGAGCTGCGGGATGGGTCGAGCGGGTGGCGGCGTTCACGGGGGTTGACGCGCAGCGCGACTTCGACGCCATGGCCGCAGGGACCCCCATCCCGCTTCCGGATGTTCCATTCGAGGGGATGCGAGCGGTCCCGGCGACGGCTGCCGAGTACGACCTCGGCTTCGACGTCGCCTCTTTCCGCAGCGACGGGCGGCGCGTGCAGGGTCTGCGTCCCGATTCCGCGGCCGCCCGTGCCGGGGTGCGCGACGGGGATGCACTGGTCGATCTCGCGCTGCCGTACCACGCATCCCGCTACAGCGACCGACCGCTGTCGCTGAACGTCGTGCGCGCCGGCGAGCCGCTCGTCTTCGACTATCTGCCGGCCGGCGACCAGGTCGCCACGGTGCGCTGGGAGGCGCTCTCATGACTCTGCCCGTGTTCGATCTCGAGCTCACCCCGTTCCGCAGCGCCGAGGGATGGGCGGGCATCGACGCCCGCTATCGCGCCGAGTTCGGCCCCGTCGCCGCGGGGGAGGTGCTGCTTCGGCTTCCGGCGGTGATCGCCTCCGTTCCCGGCGCGGTCTACGGGCTGGAAGACATCCGGGTGAGCGATTCCGCCGGCGCCGTCCCGTTGACGGAGGTCGAGGGCACGTCGGATCCCATGAGCACCTATCGGCACTTCCTCGCCGACCGCGACGTCGACGGCGTCGTGGAGGTCGCGGTGCAGGCCCCCGTGCGCGATGTGGATCTGCGCACACCGGTCGGGCCGCTGTTCGACCTGCGCCGCGAGCAGCTCGGACTGTTCGGCGCCGGCTGCACCTTCCTTCCCGTGCCGCTCAGTGCGGAGAGCGAGTTCGACTTCTCGCTGACCTGGCACCTCGACGACGGCGTGACGGCGGTCTCGAGCCACGGGGCCGGCGATGAGGTGCGGCGCTGGTCGGGCGACATCGCATCGATCGAGCACTGCCTGTTCGGCGCCGGGACCCCGATCATCGCCCCTGAGGGGGCGACGAACTTCGGCATCCACGCCTACAGCGACGTGCCCTTCGACCTCGACGGCCTCAGCAGCTACCTGCGAGACATCCACACCGCGATGAGCGCGTTCTTCGAAGAGGAGAATCCGCAGTATCACGTGCTCGTGCGTCGCAACCCCGACAAGGGCTCCGGCGGCACGTCCTTCCCGTCGTCGTTCGCGTTCGGCTATTCGCCGACGACCGAGGTCGACGAGGCGGATCTGCGCACTCTGCTCGCGCACGAGATGGTGCACAACTGGCCGCACCTCGACGAGGACTGGACCGTCGGATCCTGGTACAGCGAGGGGACGGCCGAGTTCTATTCGCTGGTGCTGCCCTGGCGAGCAGGGATACTCGACTCCGCGACCTTCGGCGAACAGCTCACCGACATGTACCGCCGGTACGACGCGAACCCGCGACGGCACCTGAGCTATGCGGCCGCGGCCGATCTGTTCTGGGCGGATCTGCGGGCGCAGACCATCCCCTATGGGCGGGGCATCCAGTACCTCGTGGCCGTCGATGCCCGTCTGCGGGCGGAGTCGGCCGGAGAGGTCTCGCTCGACGACATCGTCATCGACATCCAGCGGGCGCAGCGTCGCGGCGAGAAGGTGCTCGTGGAGGGCTGGCTGCAGCGGATCGAGAAGGTCATCGGCGAGCGGGCGCGAACCGACTACGACGCGATGGTGGCCGGCGAACCGATCGAACGACCGACGGAGCTCTTCCAGGGAGTGCTTCGCCCGGTGGCCGCTATGGCCCCCGAGCATGACCTCGGTTTCGACATCGTGTCGTTCCAGGAGCCGCGGCGCATCACCGGTCTGGTCGCGGGGTCTGCGGCCGAACGCGCGGGACTCCGCGACGGCGACGAACTCGTCACGCGTCGCTTCTCGTACAGTGCGGCACGGGACGGATCCACGCCGCTCGATATCGTCATCGCGCGCGACGGCGAGGAGGTGACCGTGCGCTACGAGCCCCGAGGTGGCGACATCCGCACCACCGACTGGGTGGTGGACGGGTGAGGTCGATCGACGGACGCGTATCGCTCGGCGCAGATCTGGGCGGCGGCGTCGCGCGATGGAGCGAGCTGGTCCTCCTCGGACCCGACGGGCAACCGGATGCCACCATCAGTGCGACGAGCTACGTCCGGCACTCGGACACGGAGCGCCCTGTCGCCTTCCTGTGGAACGGCGGCCCCGGCGCCTCGTCGTCTCCGCTGCACATGAACGCCCTGGGCCCGCGCATCCTCCGCTCCGGTGAGGTCGTCGAGAACGCCGTCTCGCTGCTCCACGTGGCCGACCTCGTCTTCGTCGATCCGGTCGGCACCGGGTTCAGCCGGGTGCTCCGGGATGAGGCTGCTGTGCGGATGCTCACGGTGCCCGGCGATGCGGATGCCGTGGAGACCTTCATCCGCGCGTGGCTCCGCGCGAACGACCGCGAGCACGCCTCGATCCATCTGATCGGGGAGAGCTTCGGCGGCTACCGGCTCGCCGCCGTCGCCCCGCAGCTGACGGATCTGCGGTTGGACAGCATCACCCTCATCTCGCCGATGCTCGACGCCACGACGGCCGCCGAGGCACCCGAGAACGACCTCGCCGCGGTGTTCGCGCTGCCGACGATGGCGGTGGCGGCCTGGTTCCACGGTGCCGCCCGTGCGGGCGTCGATCACGTCGCGGAGGTCTGGGCCGAGGCGGAGCGCTTCGCCGTCGACGAGGTGCTTCCGGCGCTGCACCGGGGAGCCGCCCTCGAGCTCGAAACCCGCATCCGCATCGCCGCACGGATCGCCGAGCTCGTCGGCCTCTCACCGGATGACGTGCTCGCCGCCGACCTGCGAGTGGGCAGCGAGGACTTCCTCCGCCGCCTGCGGGCCGACGAGGGACTCGTCGTCGGACGGCTGGACGTGCGCGTGACCGGTCCCCTGCCCGAGCCCCATCCCGACGGTCGTCCGCCGGCAGCCGATGACCCGGCTCTCGGTCTCGGCCGCGGCAACGTCATCCACTCCGCGCCCATCGCCCGGTACCTCCGCGACGAGCTGCGCGCACCCGTCGATGCGGACGAGCCCTACGTGTCGCTCTCCCTCGACCTGAACTTCGCCTGGGACTGGCGTCCGGCAGAGGCCATGCCGCCGATCTTCCGCACTTCGGTGGCGAGCAACCTCGGCGAGGTCGCGAAGGAGCGGCCGGACCTGCGCATCCTCCTGCTCGGGGGCTACTTCGACCTCGCCACCACGCTGTCCAGCACGATCCACGCGGTGCGGCACTCCGGGGCTCCGGCATCCGTGGTCGAGATCCATCCGCTGATCGCCGGGCACTCCCTCGAGGAGACGGTTCTCGTCGAGGCCCGCGACGCGATCGGCCGAACCATCACCCACACCTCGAAAGCAGGGACCCGCCGATGACGGTGCAACTGATCCTCGTGTCCAACGGCGAGCCTGTCGGATCACTCTCGGCCGACACCGATCCGGACGGCCGCACCCGCATCGTCTACGAGGTCGACAACAACGGCCGCGGTGCGAGACTCGCCGAGACACTCCGGCTCGATGCCGGTCTGCCGGTGCGGTGGGAGATCGACGGCACGTCGCTCATGGGCGGCACGGTGCACGAGAGGTTCGCGATCGACCCCGACGGGGCGGCGCGCTGGAGCAGCCAGGCCGACGAGGGCACCACCACGGCGGAGGGCTTCTACCTTCCCGCCGACGCCAGCCCGTACGGCCTGGTGCTGCTGGTCGAGCGCGCCCTCGCCACCGGAAGGCCTGTTCCACTGCTGCCGGCCGGGGAGGTCGCGGTCGTCTCGGTGCCGCTCGGTGAAGTCGGCGGCCGTGATGTCGAGGCCTTCGCGCTCACGGGTGTGCAGCTGCGGCCGCAGTACGTGCTGCGAGACCGCGTCACCGGGGAGCTGCTCGGCATCGCCGACGGCGAGCTGCTGCTCCACCCGGATCTCGTCGGCGCGGCAGCCGAGATCGATGCGGCGCTGCAGCGAGCGACCAGACGCCGCTTCGCCGCGATCTCCCGCGAGGCCACGCTGCACCAGGGCGGGACGCTCGTCGTGCGCGACGTGCGCATCTTCGACCCGGTGAGCGGGCAGGTCGGCGATCCGCAGACCATCGTGGTCGACGGGCGACGCATCACCGGGATCGGCCCCGACATCGCGGTTCCCGACGGCGCCACGATCATCGACGGGGCCGGTCGCACCGCCATCCCCGGCCTGCACGACATGCATGCTCATCTCGACACGTCATCCGCTCTGCTGTACATCGCCGCCGGAGTCACGAACATCCGCGACATGGGCAACGACAACGATGCGCTCGCCGCTCTGATGGGCGCCATCGAGGCGGGGGATGTGACGGGGCCTTCCACTGTGCCCGCCGGATTCATCGAGGGCCGGAGCGCGCACGCGATGCGGATGGGCCACGTCGTGGAGAGTCTGGACGAGGCGCTCGCAGCCGTCGACTGGTATGCCGACCGCGGGTTCCACGCGATCAAGATCTACAACTCCTTCACGCCCGATTGGGTCGCCGAGACCGCCGCGCGCGCCCACGACCGGGGGATGCGGGTGCAGGGCCACGTGCCGGCGTTCATGGATGCCGATCGGGCCATCGCCGACGGGTACGACGAGATCACGCACCTCAACCAGCTCGCACTCGGCTGGGTGCTGGAGCCGGAGGAGGACACCCGCACCCCGCTGCGGCTCACGGCGCTCACCCGGGTCGCCGACCTCGACCTCGACTCCGAGCGAGTGCAGCGCACCATGATCTCGATGGTCGACGGGGGCGTCAGCCTCGACGTGACCCTGGTCATCCTCGAGCAGCTGATGCTGAGCAGGGCGCGCACCGTGATCGCCGCGCACGAGCCGGTCATCGAGCACTTCCCGGCCGGCGTCCGCCGCTATCGCCGACGTACCTACGTGCCCTACCGGGACCAGGCCGAACTCGACAGCTACGAGACGGCGTTCCGGCGCCTTCAGGAGATCGTGGTCCGGCTGCACCAGAAGGGCGTAAAGCTGTGGCCGGGAACGGATGACGGCACCGGCGTCACCGTGCACCGCGAACTGGAGCTCTTCGTCGATGCCGGCATCAGTCCGGTCGACACGCTCCGCATCGCCACGATCGAATGCGCGGAGCACCTGCATCGCGCCGAAGACCGGGGCACGATCGAGGTGGGCAAGGCCGCCGACTTCATCCTCGTCGACGGTGATCCGACGCGGTCGATCAGGGACATCCGCAACGTGGCCCTCACCGTGGCCGAGGGGCGGGCCGTGAGTCCGGAGCGGATCTACCGCGGCTTCGGGATGGTGCCGTTCGCCGCGGAGCCGGGCGTGACGACCGGATAGTCTCCCGCCCCGGTTGACGCGATGTCGATCCTTCGTGATACTTAGGTGCATGCCTAAGTATCACGACGAGATCGACGCCGTGTTCCGCGCTCTCGCGGACCCCACGCGTCGCGCCATCGTGGAACGGCTGGCGCAATCTCCCGCTGTCGTCTCGGATCTCGCGGCACCGTTCACCATGGCGCTGCCGTCATTCCTGCAGCACCTGAGCGTGCTCGAGGGTGCCGGAGTCGTGACGTCGGAGAAGCTCGGGCGGGTGCGCACCGTGAGTCTGCGGCCCGGCGCCCTCGACGTGCTGCACCTGTGGCTCGGCGAGCAGCGCACACCCGCGGAGCACCACGCCGACCGACTCGGCATCCATCTCGCTCTCACGACCCCGAAGGAGAACTGACATGACACGTGTCCGCATGGACCTGTTCGCCTCGCTGGACGGCTACACGCCGTCGGATGCGACCCCCGAGAATCCGATGGGCGAAGACTGGGCGCGACTTACCGCTGCGTATGCCGCCACCCGAACTTTTCGCGAGAACGTCTTCGGGGACACGAGCGGCGCGGGAACGACCGGCGTCGATGACCGTCATGCGGCCGCGTTCTTCGACGGAGTCGGCTCAGAGATCATGGGTGCCGGCATGTTCGGACTCCACTCCTTCCCCGACGATCCGGACTGGAAGGGCTGGTGGGGTGACACGCCTCCGTTCGGCACCCCGGTCTACGTCCTCACCCACACGGCACCTCGGGCGCCGCTTCCGATGAACGGCGGAACCACCTTCCACTTCCGCGACGCCCCGATCGACGAGGTGCTCGCCGAGGCGAAGGAAGCCGCCGGCGACCTCGACGTGCGCGTCGGCGGAGGGTACCGAACGGCGCGAGACTTCCTGCGCGCAGGGCTGATCGACGACCTGCACCTCATGGTCGCCCCGATCTTCCTCGGTCGAGGGCATCGACTGTGGGACGACCTGGTCGGCTTCGAGGTCACCCACGAGGTGACGACAGAAGTCGCCGAGAGCGGCGCGATCCACGTCACTCTGGCCCGATAGGAGGCGGGGATGACGATCGAACGCCGACTCGCGCGCTCCGGATTCACCCTGACCCGCGACTATGCGGCGCCCATCGAGCGCGTCTGGGCGGCGTTCGCCGACGAGGACAGCAAGCGGAGCTGGTGGGGCGACGCCGACCGCATCAGTACTCGGGAGTGGGTGTTCGACTTCCGCGTCGGCGGCCGCGACATCGACGAGGGCAAGTTCCACGGCGGTCCGGTTTCACGGTACGAGGCGACGTACACCGACATCGTCGAACACGTCCGCATCGTCACGACGTACGACATGTGGCTCGACGGGGCCCACATGTCGACGTCGGTCGCGTCGTTGGAGTTCGAACCGATCGATGCCGGTACCCGCTTCACGCACACGGAGCACGGCGTCTTCTTCGACCAGTTCTGGGCGGACGGGCAGGGGCGTGAGGACGGCACGCGCGGTCTCCTCGACGCCCTGGGTCGCCACCTCGCCTGACCTCCGCAAGTCTCAGCGGGTGAGCAGCGCGACCACGACGATGATGGCGGCGATCGCCACGACCAGCGCGGCCCAGCCCAGCCAGCTCTCCCGCGGCGGGCGTCCCATCGCGGGAGGAGACCCCAGTCGGAGGCGGATGGCGTCGGCTTCGGCCTCGAGTTCTTCCTCGCCATCGTCCGGGGGGAACGTGGCGAGCGTCCCGCGCAGTCGCTCGCGCGCGATCACCTCGAGTTCGACCTGGATGTCGGCCAGACGGCGCTCCAGCTCCGCCCGCTCCTGAGCGGGGAGTGCCTCGCGGTGCCCGTGGTCGCTCACGGGGTCAATCGTCGGTCTCGATGGCGAGGGTGTTTCCGTCGGGGTCTTCCACCCAGGCGATGCGGCCACCGCCCGCACGCGGTCCGATCCCATGATCGTCTTGCCCGAATCCCTCGTAGCGGACGGGTTGCGCCCCCGCGGCCTTCAAGCCGGCGACGACCGCATCGATGTCGTCGACGTACCAGGTGGCCACTGTCGAGCGCGTCGAACCCGCAGTGGGCGTCTCGAAAACGTTGAGCACGGTCCCCTGCCCGCAGGCGTAGAACCGAGCGCCTCCTTGGATTCCGGCACTCGGGCCGATGCTCGCGGGGACGAGGCCCAGCACTTGCTCGTAGAACGCCGCTGACCGTTCGATGTCGGTCACCCCGATCGAGGCCCTGACCGGGTAGTTGCTTAGCGTCATGAAGTCACCCCTCAGCGCCCTTCGAGCAGCTGATCCCGCACCTGGCGGCGCAGCACCTTGCCGATGAGCGACCGCGGCAGCTCATCGACGGCGGTGATGCGGCGCGGCACCTTGTAGGGCGTGAGTCGGGTGCGGCAGAAGTCGCGCAGCGCATCCACGTCGAGGGTGGCGCCCTCGCGGAGCACGACCGCGGCGGCGACGTCTTCTCCGCCGTGGGGCCTCGGAAGACCGACGACGGCGGCGGCGGTGACGTCCGGGTGCGCCGCGAGCACGTCCTCCACCTCGCTGGGTGACACGTTGAACCCGCCCGTGATGATGAGTTCCTTGAGGCGATCGACGATGCTCACGAACCCGTCGTCCGAGACCTCGGCGATGTCTCCGGTGCGGAGCCAGCCGTCTGCCAGCAGCGCATCCGCCGTCTCGCCCGGACGCCCCCAGTAGCCCTGGAAGACCTGAGGCCCACGGATGAGGAGCTCTCCGCGCTCGCCGGCGGGCATGTCCACGTCCGTGTCCTCGGGGTCGACGACGCGGATCTCGGTGCTCGGGAAGGGCACGCCGACGGTGCCGGGACGACGGGTCGGCCCCATCGGATTGCCGAGTGCCACCGGCGAGCTCTCGGTCATGCCGTAGCCCTCGACGAGGAGGCCGCCGGTCGCCTCTTCCCAGCGCTTCACCGTCGCGACCGGGAGGCTCATCGCGCCGGAGATGGCGAAGCGGACCGTCGAGAGATCGATGGTCCCGCGGGCTGCTGCGCGAGCCAGAGCGTCATAGATCGGCGGCACGGCAGGAAGGAAGGTGGGCGGAGTCGAGCGCGCCGCCGCCGTGACGAGCCCCAGATCGAACGTGGGGAACAGGACGAGCCGCGCGCCGATGCTCATCGCGAACGTGAGGCACAGCGTCATCCCGTACGCGTGGAACAGCGGCAGCACGCCGTAGAACGTCTCCTCGCCGTCGACGAGTCCTGGCACCCACGCCCGTCCCTGCATCGCGTTGGCGCGGAGGTTCGCGTGCGTGAGGATCGCGCCCTTCGGAACGCCCGTCGTCCCGCTCGTGTACTGCAACAGCGCGGTGTCGCCCAATGCGGGGCCGGGCACGCGTCGCGAGAGCCGTCGGTGGTCGACGAGAGTCTTCCAGGCGACGAGGTGCCGTGCCTTCGGCGTGCCGGTCAGCTTCGCTCGTGCCTCACGAGCCTTGGGTACCGGGAGGCGGAGCGCGACGCGCTTCGAGAGGGGCATCGCCGCGGTGATGTCGACGCTGACGATGTGCTCGACCCGGAGGTCTGCGGGAAAACCGGCGACCATGTCGGCGGCCTTATCCCAGACGATGGCGACGCGGGCGCCGTGATCCTCGAACTGGTGTCGCAGCTCGCGGGGCGTGTAGAGGGGGTTGTGCTCGACCACGATCGCGCCGAGTCGCAGAGTCGCATAGAAGGCCACGACATGCTGCGGGCAGTTGGGAAGCACGAGGGCGACGCGATCGCCCTTGCCGACCCCGAGCCGCCGGAGACCTTCGGCGGCTCGCTCGATCTGCTCCCCGAGCTCCCGGTAGGTGGTGACCGCGCCGAAGAAGTCCAGCGCCGGACGCCGGCCGAACGCCTTCACGCTCGCCGACAGCATCTCCGGGAGCGTCTGCGTCGGCTCGTCGATCTCCGCGGGGACGCCCTCCGCGTACGAGTCGAGCCAGGGGCGTGAAGAGAGGGGAGGAACGGGCATGCCTCCATCCTGCCGGGGAATGCCGGTGCCTGTCAGGCCGGCCGCCGTCGATTCATCCCACGAACAACAGGATGATCGAGAGCACGACCGCCGCAGCACCGACGCTGGCGAGCGTGACCCCGAGTACCTGAACGGCATGGAGGAGAGGGCGGCGGGGTTCGAATCGCATCAGGCTCGGGTGGTGCTCGCTGACGAACGCGTCGACCTCTTCCCGTCCCTGCCAGTGGCCGGATTCGTCGGCGCGGAGCGGGCGCTCCCAGAAGTCGCCGGCGGTGAACCAGCGGGCACGGGCGCGGCCGTCGTCCTCGAGGATGAAGACCTCCTGCGGCACCCAGCGGCCATCGTGCACTTTCACCAGGAAGACGATGAGCAGGAGGGGGAGACCGATCCCGAGGCCGATCCACGACAGGATCTCGGCGATCAGCCCGATCGCATCGGCAGCATCCATGATCGGCTCCGTTCTCCTGAGAAAACAGTACCGGGGGTGTGGGGGCGCTCGTGTCAAGGCCCGAGCCTCGAGCGCGTCGAATCCGTAAGGTGGGCGGTCGCCGCCCGATACCCGACGGGCGTCAGGAGGATTCGACGATGACCGATGACTCGCTTCCTACCGAAGCGCTGCTCGATGGGCGCTATCAGCTGCAGGAATGCGTCGGGCAGGGCGGCATGGCCCGCGTGTATCGCGCCGACGACATCTTCCTCGGCCGCACCGTGGCGATCAAGATGCTGCGCGAGGAGATGGACGACGCCCAGTCATCCGGTCGTGCGCGCAGCGAGATGACGGTTCTCGCCTCGCTCAATCACCCCGGCCTGGTCACGCTCTATGACGCGCAGCTCGTCCCGGGGCGAGCCGAGTACCTGGTGATGGAGTTCATCGATGGGCCGACCTTGTCCGCCCGCATCGCGCAGGGGCCGCTCGCGCCCGCGGAGGTCGCCCGGCTCGCAGCGGACCTCGCCGAGGCGCTGCACGTCGTGCACGGCGCGGGCATCGTGCACCGCGACATCAAGCCGTCGAACGTGTTGATGTCGCGGACGCCGCTCGCCGGCAGCCGGTCGGGGGCGAAGCTCGCGGACTTCGGGATCTCCGTCCTCGTCGACGGCGCGCGGCTCACCACCCCCGGGCTCGTGATCGGAACCGCGGCGTATCTCGCCCCGGAGCAGCTGAGAGGGGAGCCGCCCGCTCCGCCCGCCGACATCTATTCGCTGGGGTTGGTGCTGCTCGAGGCCCTTACCGGCACTCGCGCGTTCCCGGAGGCCGAAGGTATCGGCGCCGCGATGGCCCGGCTCATCGAGACCCCGGAGGTGCCGGCGGCGCTGGGATCCGAGTGGTCCACCCTCCTGACCCGGATGCTGGCAGCGGACCCGGGCGATCGGCCGAGCGCCTCGGAGGTGTTCGCTGCCTCGTCGGCACTCGCGACGGCACCGTCAGCATCGTCGCGTCCGGCACCTCCTGCGCCTCCGCGTCCTGCCGTTCCGGCCACGGTCGCCGCGATGGCCGCAGCGGGCGCCGTGTCATCGCCGGCCACCACCCCGACCCTCCTTCTTCCCGACGGAGCTGTCGGACCGAGCGGTCGGACAGCGCGAAAGGCTCGCAGACGTCGCCGGGGGATCATCGGCGGCGCGGTGGTCGCGGTGGTCGCGGCATCCGTCCTGACCGGGGTGTGGCTGTCGGGCCTCGGCCCCGTGGATCCGGAGGTGACCGACACCGTCGACACCGAGCAGTCTCCCGCGACGACTCCGGAGCCTTCCACGACACCCGCGAACGCTCCCGTGCAGCCTGCTGAGCCGGTCGTGCCCGTCGTGCCCGTCGAGGACGCCGAGCCCGGCGGCGGGAAGCCGACCGACGAGCAGAAAGCCGCCGAGAAAGCGGCCAAGGAAGCGGAGAAGGCGCAGCAGAAGGCCGATGAAGAGGCCAGGAAGCAGGCGGAGAAGGTGCAGAAAGAGGCGGAGAAGCGGGGCGACGGCTAGATCCTCCGGCCCGGACGGCCCGCTACTCGACGATGCAGGCCGAGGTCACGGTGAGGTGGATCAGGCCGTCGATACTCGACGTGTCCTTGATGCTCATCCGCTCCACGGGGCGACTCTCGCTGTAGCGGATGTCCTCCGCGAGGGCGGTGGCGCAGCCGGAGAGGACGATGCCGATGATCTTGACCGCCGGTCCTCAGCGTCAGTTCGTTCCGGGTGGGAGCTTGTCGACGCCGTGCCGGTTCGGCTTGCCGGGTTCGGCCGCTGTTTCGGGCGAGGCGTGGGTCTCACCGACGGGTGCCTCGGAGGTCGGATAGCTCGGCTCTTCGATCTCGATCGCCTTGTCCCGCTCTTCGAGGGGAGGCAGGTGGTCCAGGGGCTGTTTGATGTCGTCTGGGTGTGTCATGCCCCGAGGATGCGACGCTTCGGAAGAGAGCGCCAGGGGGTTGCGCACGCGCGAATCAGGTCACTCGTCCTGGTCGGCGACGTCGATGTCGTCGTCGTCGTCGATGTCGTCATCGGTGGACGGCATGTCCGGGTCGATGCCGACGGCGTCGACGACGGGCTGGTCATCGTGGTTGTTCTGCGGATCTGACATCAGAGACTCCGTTCGGATGAAAAGGGTGGGAGTTCAGTCTCGCCCTGCCGGCCCGGGCACGCGTGCCCATTGACAGACGCGTGCGCCGGGCCGGAGAATCGCGACCCTCGGTGGGTCGGGCGGCGGCGTCTCGTCGACGTCAGGCGGTGGCCAGCGGTGGCAGATGCGGGATCGGGACCGGGCGGCCGGCACGGCTCGGCGAGTGGAACCGCTGCACGTCCTCCAGAACATCCGCCGCAGACATGTAGTAGGTCGCGAGCGGCAGGTCTCGCAGCCAGACGGCCTCGACCTCGACCGTGTCGACCTGATAGATGCAGGCGACCGTGCGGCGCGAGTCATCCGCGGCGTAGCGGTGGTCGAGGATCAACCACTCTGTATCGGTGATCTTCCTGAGCTCGAATCGGGGATCGGGCATCGTGAACATCTCAACACTCCAATCAGTCGGCCGGCATCGGCTGGCGAGGAGCGCACCGCATCCGAGGATGCAGATCCCTGCATCGTGCGGTCGAACGGGCGCCCTTTCAGCCCGCCGGATTTCATCGAAATTCTACGTCCGACCCGATATGTTGCTCAACTTCCGGTGCGCGTCGTTCGCGTGGGGCCGCCGAGTGCACGGCGTGCCCGCGAGTGCACGGATCGTCGACGCGGATAGCCCGTGCACTCGGCGACAAGGCGTGCACTCGGCGGAGAGGCGGGGGGGAGAGGGGAGGCGTGGAGGGGTCCCGGGGTCAGCGGCGGACGCGGGCGCGGGTCTTCGCGACGCTCGTGAGAGTCGCCCGCACCGGGGTCCCGAGGTAGAGGCCGAGCGAGGCGCCGGACGCCAGACCGATGCCGATCACTGCGGCGTCGATGAGCGATCCGCCGGCGACCAGCATCCCCGTGGACGTCCCGGTGGCGTGCACCATCTCGAGCAGGCCCTGGAACACGGCGACACCGGGAACGAGGGGCACGATCGCCGCCGTCGTGACCGCGACCGACGGGACGTGCAGGTTGCGGGCGATGAGCATCCCGAGGAAGCTCGCGAGCAGAGCGCCGACCGCGCTCGCCGCAGCCGGGTGCAGGTTCAGCGCCACCGAACCCGCGTAGCCCGCGAGGGTCACCGCACTGAGCAGCGCGCTCACCAGGATGATGCGGATGCCGGCGCCGTTGAACACCGCGACGGCGATCGCGATGATGATCGCGCCGACGAACTGGTTCAGGATCGGGCCGAACGGTGCCGGGTCGTCGGGAAGGTCCATGGTGAACCCCAGGACGCTCCCGAGTTCCAGGCCGACGAGGATGCCGATCACCACGCCGAGGGTCTGCATCGTGAGGTCGAGGATGCGTCCGCCCGCGGTGAGCGCGAAGCCGTCGATCGCGTCCTGCGCGGCGCCGACCACGGTGAGACCGGCCAGCATCAGCACGATGCCCGAGGCGACGATGATCGACGGGCGGATGCCGACGAACGGCTCGATCCCCGCCGAGCCCAGCGCCGAGACGACGACCGCCACGACGGTGGTCACGAACCCTCCGGCGATCTGGCTGAAGAACAGCGGAACGCGGAGGCGAGCGAGACCGGCCTGGGTCAGAGCCGCGCACAGGGCGGCGACGAACGTGAGTCCGACGATGATCGGGGAGGCGCCGAGCATGATGCTCACGCCGACGGCGAGCAGCGCTCGGGCGACGATCACGACCGGCTGCTGATAGCGGAACGGCACCCGGCGGATCGCTCGGAAGGTCGTGCGGGCGGATTCGAGGTCGAGCCCGCCGTCGATGTCGGCGACCAGAGCCTGCACCCGCTGCAGCTTCGCGTGGTCGGGGGCGGTGACCCGCACGACGCGAACCAGCGTCTCGGGCCAGACCTCGCCGCTCAGGTGGAACGACACCGTGATCGAGTTGTAGGTGACGTCGACCTGCACGCCCTTCATCCCGTACGCGTCGCAGACGCGGGTGATCGCGAGGGTCACCTCGTGGGCCGAGGCGCCGACCGCGAACATCGACTCCCCGATCCTCGTCGCCAGGTCGAGCACCCGGGGCACCGTGCGTTCGTCGATGACGGGCAGGACCTCGGTGTGCGCGACCGTGGAGGGGTCGGTGTGCAGCAGGCGGCGCACAGCGGAGAGCAGCGGCCGGCGGGGTGTCGCGGACATATCGTCCATTCTCCCGGACGGGAGCCGCCGATCGAGGTGATCGAAGGCTCTGCTTTCGAAGCGGATGCCGAATACCGTGCGGATCGTCGCTCCTGCAACCCCTACGGCGCGCGCTTAGCGCACCCTTGCGGCGGCTGTAAAGGGGAGCGCGCTGTGGACGGTGCGCACGTATCGTTCCAGAGTGCCGAACTCCGCCCGACCCGATCACGACGTCCTCTGGGCCTGCGTCGAGGAGGGCTTCCATGTCGGAAGCCGCCGCGGCGACTTCCTCGGATACATCGACAGGCAACCGGACGGAGGGTATCGCGCGTTCGATGCCCGGTCACGGCCCCAGGGTGACTTCCCGACGTTGCCGGCGGCCACGGCCGCGGTGGAGCAGCTGATGGTCGAGTCGTCGCCCGAGTTCCATGACGGCGAGCAGGGGGTGGCGTTGTGAGCACGAAAGCCGACACCGGTCTGGTCTCGCTGGTCTACACCAGCACTGCTTCCCAGCCGTTCCGTGAATCCGCACTCGAGCAGCTCCTCACCGTGTGCCGCCGTCTCAACGATGGGCGTGCCATAACCGGCATGCTCCTTCATCGAGACGGGCGCTTCATCCAGGTGCTGGAGGGGCATCCGGAGACCGTCGCGGACCTCGTCGACGTCATCCGCAACGACTCCCGACACCACGACCTGCGCGTGCTCATGCAGGAGTCGATCGCCGAGCGCCGCTTCTCGGACTGGACCATGGGGTACCAGGTGTTGCATCGCGGCGAGAGGCGCCCCGAGGGGTACCGGGACTCGTTCGCCGACCTGGACGCCGGCTCAGACGTGGACACCCTCGTCCGGGCGCTGACCGAGCTCACCCTCTGGTTCCGGGTGCGCGCGGGGGATCGGTCGGTCACTGCCGAAGCTGTGGCGAGTCCGGGGCGGTTCGGCGAAGCGAGCGCCTGAACGATCACCAGCGGGCGCGAGCGTGCGCCCGCCGCGGCCTCAGCCCTGCGCGAAGATCTCGGGGTGCGCGCCGATGAGCTCGGCCTGCTCCGTCCACGAGAGGCCCACGATGCTCAGCACCACGCGCACGACGGTCGAGTCCGCGTCGGTCGTGGTGAGCCGCAGCTCGCGCAGGGTCGCCCGCGCCGTCTCCTCGATGAGGAAGGCGAGCAGCTCGGCCGGCATGTCTGCACGGAACGCCCCGGAGTCCACTCCGGCCCTCGTCAGATCGCGGATCCGTCGGCGCAGCGGTGCCAGGGCGAGCACGGTGTCGGTCAGATGAGCATCATCGAGGGCGATGTTGGCCGAAGCGCGCACGGCCGAGGCCTCCCGCCACAGCCGCGTCGCCATCCGCGCCAGCGTGACGCGGGGGTCGGATTCGTCGGTCGCCTCGGCGATCGCGTTGAACCGCTGTGCGCCGACGGCGATCACCTCGCGCAGCAGGCTGTCGCGGTCGGCGAAGTGGCCGTAGACGGAGCGCCGCGTGAGGCCGGCGGCCTGGGCGATCACGTCGAGCGACGCCGTGGGGTTGGTCGCGAGCACCGACTGCGCCGCGCGCAGCAGGGCCTCGCGGTTGGCGAGCGCATCGCGCCGACGCCGGGGATTCGGTGCGGTCACTTCATGGTCCTTTCGCGGAGACACAGGAGTCACGACATCAACTTGGTCGACGCGAGTGCGTCGACGAGCTTGCGGTTGTACGTCATCAGCGGGCGCCGGAGCACGAGACCGAGGAGCAGTGCGGGGATGATGAACAGCGCGAGCGCGCCCAGCGACCACCAGAAGTCGCCCTGGTAGACGCCGGCGATCGCCGATCGCACCATGTTCACGGCGTAGGTCGCGGGCAGGAACGGGCTGATGCTCTGGAACCAGTCGGGCAGCAGCTGCAGCGGATACGCGCCGCCCGAACCCGAGATCTGGATCACCAGGAGCAGCACCGAGAGCGCCTTGCCCGCATTGCCGAACGCGACCACGGCCGTGTAGACGATGAGGGTGAACACGGTCGAGATCACCCACCCGGCCAGGATCAGCAGGAGCGGATGTGCGGGTTCGACCTGGACGAAGAGGATCAGCCCGAGCGTCAGCAGCGTGCTCTGTGCGAGCCCGACCAGGCCGAAGATGCCGTAGCGGCCGAGATACTTCTGCGTCGGAGTGAGTTCGGCGCGGTCGGGGAGCGTCTCGGCGTTCACGTCGACGCGGATCGTCACGGTCATCAGCAGCGCACCCACCCAGAGGGCCAGGATCATGTACAGCGGTGCCATGGCCGCGCCGAAACCGGCCACCGGGAACACCGCGGTGCGGTCCACGCGCACGGGCTCGGCGAGGGAGGTGGCGAGCACGCCGGGGTCGGCGCCCATCAGCTCGCTGAGGTCGCCGGTGTCCGCGGCCTTCGTCATCGCCTGCTGCACGGTGTCGAACCGGTCGGCCAACGTGTTCAGCGATGCCGACAGCTGCGTCGTGGCCTCCTGTGCGCGCGACAGCGTCGACTGCACGGAATCGGATGCTCCGGAGAGGCCGGACGTGATGCCGGAGAGGTCGGAGCGGACCGCCGACACGTCGGAGCCGATCTGCGTGAGGGTCGACGCGAGGGCGTTCAGTTGGGCTTTCAGCCCATTGTCGTAGGTGCTCCGTGCGTCCGTGATCGCCTTCTTCGCCGCGGCGATGGCGGCGGTGATCTCCTGGTGCGAGCTCTGCGCCGAGTCGTTGCCGGCCGCGATCTCGGTCGCCGCGGTCTGGAGGCGCTCCTGCAGGGCCTGCTGCCGGGCGATGGCCTCGTCGAGTCGGCTGATCACGGCGTCGAAGTCGGGCTGCGCGGATTCGGGAAGGTTCGGTCCGACCTCGGTCTCCAGGGTGTTCTTGACCGCGGAGTACTGGTCGATCTGCTGCTGCACGCGCTCGGCGAGCGTGGTGATCGCCTGCACCTGGCTGCCGCTGAGCGAGTCGGCACCGGCGTACAGCTCGTCGATGCGATGGCCGACGGCGTCGTAGCTGCTCGCCGTCGCCGCGAGCGCATCCGTCAGGGACTGGGCGGCCGTCTGGAGGGTGGACTTCAGCGTGCCGGCCGCATCCACACCGCTGCCGAGCGCGCCCGAGGTGTCGGTGAATGCGTCACCGGCCGAGCCGATCAGGCCCGAGGCGCTGTCGAGCAGGGGCCGGCTCGCCTCCAGCAGCGCCGTGAAGGTGTCGGCCGTGTGCGCCCCGGACCGCAGCTGATCTCCCACGCTCCCGAGGCGGGCCTCGATGCGGGTGAGTGCGGCCTGCGTGTCCTCATCGGTGAGGTAGTCCGACATCGACGAGACGAGGCCGAGAGCCACGTCGCCGAGCGTCTCGGCGAAGGTGCTGCTGATGGCGGACGAGACCCCTTCCGCGCCCTGTCCGGTGATCTTCGGCGCCAGGGCGTTCTTCTTCTCGTTCGTGTAGAGGGCGATGTGCGTGCGGTCGCCGCCGTCGGCGTAGAACGTCAGCATGTCGGCGCTGAACGTCTCGGGCAGCACAATGGCGGCGTAGTACTCGCCGGACTTCGTCCCGTCGATCGCGTCGTGCTCATCCGTGATGACCCAGTCGAGCTGGTCGTTCCCGCGAAGCTGGGAGAGGACCTGTTCGCCGACGTTCACGCGGATCGGCACGAGGTCGCTCTCGTACCCGGCATCGGTGCTCGCGACCGCGATCTTCAGATCCTTCGTGTTCGCGAACGGATCCCAGCTGGCGATGACGTTGAACCAGGTGAACAGCGACGGGATGACGACGAGGCCGAACAGGACGATGCACGCCATCACGTTCTGGGTCGCGTGCCGCACGTCGCGGGCCGTCAGGTGCAGGATGTCCCTCATGCGCGGTCCTCTCCTTCTGCGGTCCGGTGTTCGTCTTCGTCGGTGAGTGGATCTTCGTCCGCGAGATCTTCTTCTGTCTGCTCGGCGTCGGTCTGCTCGGCGGTCTGCCCGGCATCCGGTCCGATGCGGGGTTCCGTCTCCGGCCCTGTCTCCGTCTCCGTCGCCGTCTCCGGGTACGGCTGCGTGTCCGGCTCGGGCTCGAACCATTCGGTGAGCAGGGCGTCTGCCTCGGCGCCGCCGGCCGGTGCGTCCGGTGCAGTCGGCGCATCAGGCGCATCCGCCTCGGTGGGGACGACGGGCGTGTACGGGACCGTGTCGAAATTCTCGTCCGCTGAGGCGGGCATGACCGCGTCACGACCGGCGGGACCGACGAGGGCGAGCTCACGCAGCTCGGCGTCGTCGAGGGCCGCGACCTCTGCGCCGTTCTCGAAGCTGTGCTTGATGTACTCGATGGCCACGAGGAATCCGATGACGAGCAGGATCCAGAGAGTCCACAGGCCCAACAGCAGCGCCTTCGATTCGGGGAGCGCCCAGGTGATGACTCCGAGCACGACGAGCCCGGCGACCCCCGTGAGCACCGTCGCCTTCAACAGGGTGGGGTAGCGGCGGGTGAACGGCTCGGCGCGTCGAGCGAGGTCTTCGCGGTATTCGCTGCGGTTCGAGAGCGCGCGGATCACGTCGGTGAGCCGGTACCCGCTGCCGACGACCTGCACCTTCTCGCCGATCAGGAGGTCGGTCGCGAGCACCTGCCGGTTGAAGAGCAGGGTGAAGTTCGCGAGCCGGCGGCGGAGCACGAGCCCGATGAGGAACGCCAGGGCGACGAACACGGCGAGGGCGCCCAAGTACCGCCAGTAGTGGCCGTCGTAGAACCCGCCGATCGTCTCGCGCATCGCGTCGATGCCGTACGAGAACGGGAGGAGCGGATAGATGGCACGGAAGAATCCGGGCATCAGCTCGATCGGGTACAGCCCGGATGCTCCGGGGATCTGCATGATCACCAGCAGGATGCACAGGCCGCGGCCGACGTGCCCGAACGCGACGCAGAGGGCATAGATGATGCTCACGTAGGCGAGGGCGATGAGCACACCCGTGCCGACGAAGGCAGCGGCGCTGACGGTCTGCACGCCGATGATGAGGTTTCCGGTGCACACGATCAGCGCTTGGCCGACGGCGAGCGTCGCGAAGAGGAAGAAGCGGCCGAAGTAGGCCTCGCGCACGGTGACGCCCTCGACGCCCTCGGTGTCGACCTCGACGCGGAAGATCACCATGAGCACGAAGGCGCCGATCCACAGCGACAGGTTCGTGAAGAGCGCGGCCATCGCCGACCCGTAGGTGTCGACGGGGAACACCAGGTGCTCGTCGACCTCGACGGGGGAGGAGATGAATTGGGCGATCTGCTCGGGCTCCAGGTCGGTGAGCGTGCCCAGCAGACCCCATTCGGATGCGGCGTTGAGGGCGACGACGTCGGTGCGCGAGGTCTGCAGCCCTTGCTCGATGCCGGCGAGGTCGCCGTCGAAGCTCTCCAGTGCCGACGAGGTGGCCACGAGCTGCGAGTCCAACCCGCCCAGCAGCTGGTCGGCCTCGGCGAGCACGCCCTTCTGCGCATCCAGCGCCGCCGACAACGATCCGACGCTCGCTGACAACTGCGACATCGCGCTGTTCAGCGAGGGGACGGTGCGGGTGAGGATGTCTCGCATCGCCGACGAGGCATCTCGGGTGTCCTGCATCGCCTTGTCGACCGCGTCGGCCGTCGCCTGGACGGAGCTCACGGTGTCGGATGCGCTGGCCTTGAGGTCCTTCAGGTCTGCGAGCAGCTGCTGGTCGGTGGCGTTGCGCTGCTGCAGTGAGGCGATGACCTCGGTGAGCTGCTGCTTCGTCTCGTCGCTGAGGTCGGTGTCGTCCACGAGCGCCTGCAGACGCGCGGCGGCCGCTTCGTTCGCCTCGAGCACGTTCGAGACGTCGTCGATCCCGGCGTCGATGCGCACGCCCGCCTGCTCGAGGCTCTGGGTGAGACGGGTGATCGAGACGTTCGCCTTCGACGACGCATCGGCGAGCAGCGTGGTGCCCTGGAGGAACGCGGTGGTGGCGCTGTCGGTGAAGGCGATCACCTCCTTCTGCGTCTCGGCGATGATCGACTGCGTCTGGTCGAGCGACTTCTGCACATCGCCGAGCGTCTTGTCGACGTCGCCGAGCGTGCTCCGGGCGGAGGCGAGCGTGCCGCGAGACGAGGTCAGCCCGTCCTGCGTCTCGGCGAGGTTCTCGCGCGCCGACGAGATGGTCTGCGCTGCCTGGTCGAACGCGTTGAGGGTGTTGTCCCTGGCGTTCAGCAGCCGCAGCTCGGTGGAGTCGCCGACGTCTTTGAGGGCGTTCGTCGCGGCGAGTGCCACCTGCTCCTTGAAAGCGGTGGTGACCTGCTTGTCGAGTTCGGAAGCGCCGACGTCGGTGATCTTGGGCGCGATCGCCCCGGCCTTCTCGTTGACGTAGTACTCCAGCGCCGGCTGGGTGAAGTCACCGCTGGTGATGCTGAGCAGATCTTCGCTGAACTGCGCGGGGATGACGATGGCGGCGTAGACGTCGCCCTTCTTCACGGCCTCCTGAGCCTCGTCCTCGCCCATGAACGTCCAGCCGAGCTGGTCGTCGTCCTCGAGCTGCGCGGTCACCTGCTCGCCGATGTCGATGTGACCGGTGAGGTCGGAGGTGGCGCCCTCGTCGAGATCGACCACCGCCACGCGGATGTTCGCGGTGTTCGCGTAGGGGTCCCAGAACGCGTTTATGTTGAACCACGCGTACAGGGCCGGGGTGATGAGCACCCCGATGATGATGATCCAGGCTTTGGGTACGCGGGAGAGTCTCTTGACGTCGCGCTTGTAGACCCGCCAGCTCTGTTTCACAGGACGAGTTTACACAATACGTGCACACGAGCGTGCAAGTTAGCTGAGTAAAGCGGTCGGGGCGTGCGTCAATTCAGGGTCGTGACCGTCAGCTCGTTGGTGGCGGTGTCGCACATCGTGAGCTGCCACACGGGCGCGCCGTCGTCCATCACGCGGGCCATCTCCACGATGAGTGGACTGGGGTATTCCTCGCCCGAGAGCTGCGCCGCGGTGTAGGCGCTGCTGCCGTTCAGCTGCTGCTCCGCCTCGGTGAGCTCCGTCTCGCCGGTCGAGAGAACCTCCAGGGTGCGGACGTCGACCAGCGACTCCCGGCCGAAGCTCGGGTCGTCGACCCGCTCACCGAACGTGTCCTTACGGGTGTCGGCGCTGCGCAGCCGCCACGCGAAATCGTCGTCGAGCCACTCGAGGCGCAGACCGACGATGGCGCCGCCGATCGCCTCGGACTCTCCGGGCAGGGACTCGAGGAAGTCGGACGGCCAGGAGACCTCCGACGGCAGGCAGGTGCCGGGGAAGTCGTCGCCGACGGCCGCCGGCGGGCTCGGGACGGCTGTCGCCGAGCATCCAGCACAGGCCAGCATGCCTGCGAGCACGAGTGCGCTCGCGCGAAGTCTGAGGGGAGTGGGCATCAATGCCTCCGTGGGGGTCGACGGCTTCTGGGAGCCTAGCCGGGCCGTCGCGGTCGTCTGCCCGACCGGGCCGTCAGTGCGGCGCGCTCCGCGAGGGGATGCCGATCAGTCCGCGCAGCTCCTCTGCGGTGACGTCGGCGCCGAACGCGGGGTTCCCAGGTTGGAGCGCAGCTCCGGCCGCCAGAGTGTCGATGAGCACGGGGTCGAAGCCGAGCCTGTCGATCAGCTCCGCGACGCGGGCGAGGTCGGCGGACTCGTCACCCGCGACGGCGATGGCCTTGCGCCCGGGCGCTCCGGCGGGTCGCGATTCGTCTTCGAGGTCGTGATAGCCCATGTGGTTCAGGGCCTTCACGACCCGCGACTCCGGCAGGAACTCCTGCACGAGCTCGCTGGTCGAGGTGCGTGGATCACTCAGGTCGTCACGGATCCCGTCGGTCTCCCACCAGTAGTTCATGGTGTCGAGCACCAACGTCCCGCGCAGCTGCTCGACCGGGAGCGTGCGGTACTTGCCGAGGGGAAGCGCCAGGATGACGGCATCCGCCCCGGCAGCCGCGTCCGCGGCCGTCACCGCGCTGGCCCCGGGGGCGAAGACGTCGATGGTGAGCGCGATCCGCTCTGGAGCGCCCGAGCCGGCGATGAGCACGCGGTATCCCGCGGCGAGGGCGAGGCGGGCGATCGTGGTGCCCACCTTGCCCGCGCCGAGGATGCCGATGGTTTCGATGGTGTCGTTCATGGTGATCTCCCTCACGCGTGGACGGCCTTGCCGTCTTTCGTGATCCGCGCCACACCCGGGTCAGCGAACGCACCCTCTCCCGGGTCGGCGGCGAGCAGTTCGCGCACGCGCGGGGCGACCTTCTCTCCGAAGAGGCGGATGCTGCGCTCGCGCACGTCCTTCGGCAGGTGCATGAGGTCGTACTTCAGGTCGAACCGCGACAGGTGATTGCTCCGAACGGCGGCGGCGAGCTTGTGCGCGACGGTCTCGGGGGAGCCGACGTAGAGGGCGCCGGTGTCGACCTCCTCTTCGTACCGTTCGAGGGTGGGCGCGTAGAACCCGCGCTCCTTGCTCATCTGAGTCACGACCGGCTCCCAGTGCTTCCAGTGCACGTTCTTCGCCTCATCGTCGGTGTCGGCGATCAGGCCGAGCGAGTGCTGCCCGATCGGGAGTTCCGCCCGCCCGAACTGCTCCAGTGCGCGCAGGTAGAGGCGCGCGTGGCCGGCGAACCGCTCGGGTCGTCCGCCGATGATCGCCATCATCAAGGGCAGTCCGTTCTCGGCGGCGCGGATGACGGAGTCGGGGCTGCCGCCGATCCCGATCCATGCCGGGATGCCGCCCTCGGGCATGCGCGGATGCAGGCGCACGTTCTCGAGCGGGCTGCGGTAGGAGCCGCTCCAGGTGACGTTGTCCTCGCGCATCAGGCGCAGGAACAGGTCGAGCTTCTCCTCGAAGATCCGCTCATACTCGGCGATGTCGTACCCGAAGAGGGGGAAAGACTCGATCGCCGACGCCCGCCCGAGGATGAGCTGGGCGCGTCCGTCGGAAAGCCCGTCGACCGTCGCGAACTCCTGGTAGAGCCGCACCGGGTCCTGTGTCGACAGCACCGTGACCGACGAGCCGAGCCCGATCGTCGACGTGGCCTGCGCCGCGGCGGCCAGCAGCACCGGGGTCGCGGAGTCCATGTGTCCCTCGCGGTAGTGCTCGCCGACGCTGAACACATCCAGGCCCACCGACTCGGCGAGCTGCGCCTCTTCGACGAGCAGCCGCAGCGTCTCACCGTCCGACAGGATGCGACCGCCGTCCGTCGCCACCTCGCCGAAGGAGTTCAGCCCGAACTCGAGTTCCGTCATGTCCATCACGACCCTTCTCCACGGCACCGGTCCCTCCGGATTGACGTGTCAATACCTTGCAACCGTACAATTGACATATCAATTCCCAGGAGGTGTCATGATCGAAGAACGTCGTCGCCGCACGCCGACGCCCGAGCAGCTGCGCATCTGGCGGGACTTCATCGAGACGAGTGAGGTCCTTCGCTCTCGTCTCTCCGCACAGTTGCAGGGCGAGTCATCGCTCTCCTCCGGCGACTACCAGGTGCTGCTCGCGCTCAGCGAAGCCGACGGCCGCAGGGCGCGCTCGTCTGAGCTTGCGACGCTGATCGACTGGGAGCGCAGTCGGCTGTCTCACCACCTCGGTCGGATGGAGAAGCGTGCGCTCATCCGACGGGTTCCCTGCGCCGACGGCGTGCACGGCGTCGACGTGCTTCTCACCGAGACCGGAGCCGACGCGTTCCGGGCCGCGAACGTGCCGCACCTCCGCGCCATCCGCTCGCTGTTCGTCGATGCGCTCTCGCCGGAGCAGCTCGCGCAGGTCGACGACATCACCACTGCGCTGCGCAGGAACCTCGACGGCTGATCGGGCCCCGGGAGGCCTCAGAGCGCGGCATGGTCGGCGGCGACCTGGCGCCCGATCTCGGCCGACAGGATCACGCCGGGGTGGGCGATCGCCAGATGGAGGCCGGGCATCGCCGGCACCGGCCCGACCAGGGGGTGACCGCCCGCCGGGATCGGACGGTCGGCGATGACGGCGTGCTCGAGGCGGACGTCATCGGCGTCGACGAAAGAGCGGCGGATCGCGGCGAGGGTGGCGACGGCGAGCTCTCTCGGATCACCGGAGAAGCCCTCGGGAACGTCTTCTGCGGCGAGAAGGGTGGTGTCGTCCAGTTGACGAACCTCGAGGTCCGGGGTGGAGAGGATGCCGCGCACGAGCGGGCGGGGCGTGGAGAAGCGCAGCAGGCAGCACGGCGACCCCACGACGTCGATGTTCACTCCGGCGGATGCGGCGATCCCCACGGAGGCGGTGCCCGCAGCGACCACGACGCTCTTCGCCACGAGTTCGCCATGGTCGGTCAGAACGCCTCGAACCCCTCCGCCATCGCTCAGCAACTGCACGACGGCCGTCCCGGTCCGCACCTTCGCACCGTGCTCCTGCGCGCTCTGCAGCAGAGCACGCGTATACGCGATGGGGTCGATTCCGACATCGTCGGGGGCGTAGGCGATGACGTCGGGTACCGCGCGAAGCCCCGGCTCTCGCCGCAAAGCCTCGCGCGCCGTGAGCGGTTCCATCCGGTGCCCTGCGGCCTGGTGATCGGAGACGAAGGCGCGAGTCAGAGCATCGGACTCCTCCCACGTGACCGCGCCGAATGGACGGAGCCCGATGGGTGCGGTGAGTTCCGTGAGGACACGATCGAACTCCGGCCGCGCACGCTGACGAAGGGACCCGGCGTAGGCGTCGGCGGGACTCTTAGCCATGCCGACCCAGGCGAACGACGCGGCGGTCACCCCCGCCCCCGATTCCCCGCGGTCGAGCACGATCACGTCGTGTCCCGCGCGAGCCAGATGATGGGCGATCGAGGCGCCGATCACACCGGCGCCGATCACGACGATGGGTTCGCTCTCGGAGAGCCGGTCCTCGGGCTCCGCTTCCCGCGTGGTCACTCGAAGACCGGGCTCAGGAAGCGACGCTCGTAGCGGCGGATGCACTGCGTCCGGCGGGCGAAGTCGAACGCCTCGACGCACTCCGGATCGGTCTTCGATGCGGTCCGGTAGACCTCGTACTCGGCGAGGGAGGGGAACGTGAACAGCGCGAACGCCTCGTCGCTGTCGCCCTCGCTCGGCAGGAAGTAGCCGTGGTGGGTGCCGCCGTGCTTGGCCACGAGCCGGATCCAGGTGCGCCCGTACTCGGTGAAGTCGTCGAGCTTGTCGGGGTCGATCTCGTAGCGCAGGTGAACGGTGATCATCCCCCGATCCTCTCAGAGCACCGAGGCCGCCTGACGTGCCATGCCGACGGCGACATACTCCGCGGCCTCCGGCACCTCGACCGGCAGTTCGAAGACCAGCGGGGCGATCTCGCGGACGGCCTGCGACTGCGCGCCCCCGCCCACCAGCAGCACCCGCTCCAGGGGGATGCCGAGCTCGCGCAGCGCATCGAGCCCGAAGCGCAGTCCGCCGAGCATGCCCTCGACCGCAGCCCTGGCGAGGTTCTCGCGGGTGGTGGAAGCGAGCGTCATGGCGTTCAGGCTCGCGGTGGCATCGGGCAGGTTGGGGGAGCGCTCGCCCTCGAAGTACGGCACGAGTTCGAGTCCGCCGGCGCCGGGTTCGGCGGTCAAGGCGAGCGTGCTCAGCCCGTCGTGGTCCACCCCGAGCAGGCGCGCGATCACGTCGAGCACCCGTGCGGCGTTGAGCGTGCAGACCAGGGGCAGGTGTCCGCCGTCGGCATCGGCGAAGCCCGCGACGATGCCGGTGGGCTCCGCCACCGGGCGGTCGGTCACGGCGAAGATCGTGCCCGAGGTGCCGATCGAGACGACGACATCGCCCGTCCGCGCGCCGAGGCCCAGCGCGACGGCGGCGTTGTCTCCCGCACCGGGGGCGACGCGACGCGAGGCAGCGTCCGTCACGGACTCGCGCGGTCCGAGCACTCGCGGCAGGATCACGTCGTGGCCGAGGGCGGCGACGAGCAACTCGCGGTCGTACTCGCCGGTCGCCGGGTTCCAGTAGCCGGTGCCCGAGGCATCCGACCGGTCGGTCACGAGTTCATCGAAGTCGGGCCGTTCGGGGCCGAACCCGCGCAGCCGCCAGGTCAGCCAGTCGTGCGGCAGGGCGACGGCGGCGACGCGAGCCGCGTTCTCGGGCTCGTGGTCGCGCAGCCAGCGCAGCTTCGTGATCGTGAACGACGCGACCGGCACGAGGCCGGTGCGGTCGGCGAGGGCTGTGGCCCCGAACTCGCCGATCAGGTCTTCCGCCGCCTGCGCGGAGCGGGTGTCGTTCCACAGCAGGGCGTCGCGGATGACGCGTCCCTGCGCATCGAGGGCGACCAGGCCGTGCTGTTGCCCGCCGATCGCCCAGGCTGCGACGTCGTCGAGGCCGCCGGCATCCGCGATGGCCGCCTGCAACGCGACCCACCACGCCTCGGGATCGACCGACGTGCCATCGGGATGCGGAGCGCGGCCGGAGCGGACGACGGCATCCGTCTCGGAGTCGACGACGACGACCTTGCAGGTCTGGGTCGAGGAGTCGACCCCGAGGACGAGTGCCATCGCCGGACTCAGCGCGCGCCGAGCAGGTGCTCGGTGGCGAGCTGCTGCAGGCGCACGAAGCCGAAGCCCTTGCCGCCGAGGTACGCGTTCGCGTCGAAGTCCTCGTAGGCCGAGCGGTCGGCGAGGAAGTCGTCGTATGACTCGCCCTCGTTGAGCGTCGGGGTCGAGAGCTCGGCGACCTTCGCGGCGGCCAGTGCCTCCTGCACCTCGGGGTCGGCGCGGAAGGCCGCGGCGCGCTCCTTCAGCAGCAGATACGTGCGCATGTTGGCCGCGGCCGAGGCCCAGACGCCGGCCTCGTCCTCGGTGCGCGAGGGCTTGTAGTCGAAGTGACGCGGGCCGTCGTAGGCGGGAACACCGCCGGGGCCGCCGTTCTCCAGCAGGTCGACGAGCGAGAACGCGTTGTGCAGGTCGCCGTGGCCGAACACCAGGTCCTGGTCGTACTTGATGCCGCGCTGGCCGTTGAGGTCGATGTGGAAGAGCTTGCCGTGGAACAGCGCCTGCGCGATGCCGGCCGTGAAGTTGAGTCCGGCCATCTGCTCGTGACCGACCTCGGGGTTCACGCCCACGAGCTCGGGGCGCTCGAGCGAGTCGATGAACGCGATCGCGTGGCCGAGCGTCGGCAGCAGGATGTCGCCGCGGGGCTCGTTGGGCTTCGGCTCGATCGCGAAGCGGATGTCGTAGCCCTTGTCGGTCACGTAGTCGCTGAGCAGGTTCACAGCCTCGCGGTAGCGCTCCAGTGCCGCGCGCACGTCCTTCGCGGAGTCGTACTCCGCGCCCTCACGGCCGCCCCACATGACGAAGGTCTTGGCGCCGAGCTCGGCACCGAGGTCGAGCTGGCGGAACACCTTGCGCAGCGCGAACCGGCGCACCTGGCGGTCGTTCGAGGTGAAGCCGCCGTCCTTGAAGACCGGGGCGCTGAAGAGGTTGGTGGTGACCATCGGAACGATCAGGCCGGTGTCGGCGAGTGCGCCCTTGAGACGGTCGATCTGGGTCTGGCGCTCGGCATCCGTGGATCCGAAGGCGAACAGGTCGTCGTCGTGGAAGGTGAGGCCGTAGGCGCCGAGCTCGGCGAGCTTCTCGACCGCGTGCACGACGTCGAGGGCCGGACGGGTCGGGCCGCCGAACGGGTCGGTGCCGTTGTAGCCGACGGTCCAGAGTCCGAACGAGAACTTGTCGTCGCGGGTGGGGTTGGGCATGATCGCTCCTCTGCGAATGCTGCGGGCGCGCGGGATGCACGGACGCAATAAGTTGTGCTTCACAACATAACCGATGACAGGTGGCATTCGCACCCCTAAAGTGGGAACGTGCCCCCTGAATCCGCTGCCCCGCGCTCCCGCGAAGCGAACCTGGCGTGGATCCTCTCGATCGTCCACCACGACGGCCCCCGTTCCCGCTCGGCCCTGACCGAGGCCACGGGCCTCAACCGCTCGACCATCGCCGCGCTGGTGGCGGAGCTCGTCGCCGCCGGACTCGTCGACGAGCGGCCGCCGGAATCCTCGGCGCGAGCCGGACGCCCCTCTCCGGTGGTCGCGCCTTCGGCTGACGTCGTCGCGATCAGCGTGCACCCCGAGGTCGACGCGGTCGAGATCGCCGCCGTCGCCCTCGACCGCAGCATTCGCGTCCGCGAGCGCATCGTCAACACCGGTCAGCCGACCACGGCCGATGTCGCTGCCCTCGTCGCCGAGCGCCTCGAGAGCTGGCGGACGGATGCTCTCGCCGACTGCGCCGTGATCGGTATCGGCGTCGCCGTGCCTGGCCTCGTGCGCTCGGCCGACGGCGTGGTGCGCAACGCCCCGCACCTCGGCTGGCTCGACGAGCCGCTGGCCGCCCTGATCCAGGAGGCGACCGGCATCCGCACCGCGGTGGACAACGACGCGACCCTCGGCGCGCTCGCCGAGCACCTCTTCGGCGCCGGCCGGGGTATCGACGAACTCGTCTACCTCAACGGCGGCGCCTCCGGCATCGGTGGAGGACTCGTGATCCACGGTCTGGCCGCCACCGGGGCGAGCGGCTACGCGGGCGAGTTCGGGCACAACCGGCCCGGCATCGACGGTGCCGACCGTCGCACCGACGACGGCGTGCTCGAAGACGAGGTGAATCGCCGGCACCTCCTCGACCTGCTCGGGCTCGACGACGCCGACGACGACGAGCTCGCCGCAGCCCTCGCCGCCACGGAGGCGCCCGAGGTGCACGCGGAACTCGTGCGGCAGGCCAAGATCCTCGGAAGTGCGCTGGCGAACGCGGTCAACGTGCTCAATCCGGCTCTCGTGATCCTCGGTGGCTTCCTGGCGCTCGTCGACGAGGGGGCGCACGACCTGCTGGTCGACGAGGTCTCGCGGTTGGCGATGCCCGAGAGTGCTGCCGCGGTCGAGATCCGCGCCGCCGAACTCGGCTCCGATCGGCTGCTCGTCGGTGCAGCCGAGCTGGCGTTCCGCCCGCTGTGGGGGAGCACCAGGGCCTTCGACGCGACCCGCTGAGCGCCGGATCCGCCGGCCGGAATACTCCCGGTCCTCCCGCCGCGGCCGAACACTACGCTGAGTCTCGTGACGAACTCGCGCGACATGGTCCACATCCCCGGCGGCACGTTCCTGATGGGGTCGGACGACTTCTATCCGGACGAACGGCCGGCGCACGAGCGCGAGGTCGAGTCGTTCTTCATCGACCGCTACCAGGTGACGAACGCGCAATACGCCGAGTTCGTCGACGCGACCGGATACGTGACCGTCGCCGAACGAGAGCTCGATCCCGCGGCGTTCCCCGGAGCCGATCCCGCCGACCTCGTTCCCGGGGCGATGGTCTTCACTCCGACCGCCGGTCCGACGAATCTGGGTGACTGGCGCAACTGGTGGCGCTGGCAGCCCGGGGCGTTCTGGCGCAAGCCGTTCGGCCCTGACTCGTCGATCGATGACCGGCTGCAGCATCCGGTCGTCCACATCGCGTTCGAGGATGCCGTGGCCTACGCCGACTGGGTGGGGATGCGGCTGCCCACCGAGGCCGAACACGAATACGCGGCGCGGGGAGGACTCGAGGGCGCGGCCTTCGCCTGGGGCGACGAGGCGTACCCCGACGGGGTCGCACAGGCGAACTCGTGGCTCGGACGCTTCCCGTACGACAATCAGGGCGTCGGCGGCACGGCGCCCGTCGGCTCGTACCCGCCCAACGGCTACGGCCTCTACGACATGATCGCGAACGTCTGGGAGTGGACGACCGACTTCTACACCCCGCGCCACCTCCGCCTCTCGGACACCCCGGTCGATGCCGGCAAGCGCACGAACCTGCTCGCCGCCGCCAGCGCGCAGGACGGCTTCCCCGACATCCCCCGGCGCGTCCTCAAGGGCGGGTCGCACCTCTGCTCCCCGGACTACTGCCTGCGCTTCCGACCGGCCGCGCGCTCGCCGCAGGCCGAGGATACGGGGATGTCGCACATCGGATTCCGGCTCACCCGCTCCGAGTGAGGGCCCCTGGGCACACGCCCGGAATACTGCTTGGCTTCGACCGAGGGCACGCGCCCGCCTCACCGGTCGAAGCTAGGAGTCACTCATGGCTGAGAAGCCCAACATCCTCATCATCTGGGGAGATGACATCGGCATCAGCAACCTCAGCACGTACTCCGACGGCCTCATGGGCTATCGGACGCCGAACATCGACCGCATCGCCGACGAGGGCGTGAAGTTCACCGACTACTACGGCGAACAGAGCTGCACCGCGGGGCGGGCGGCCTTCATCACCGGCCAGAACCCCTACCGCACCGGTTTGACGAAGGTGGGGATGCCGGGGGCCAAGCTGGGTCTCCAGCCCGAGGACCCCACCATCGCCGATGCGCTCAAGCACCACGGCTATGCCACCGGACAGTTCGGCAAGAACCACCTCGGTGACCGGGACGAGCATCTGCCCACCGCGCACGGTTTCGACGAGTTCTTCGGCAACCTCTATCACCTCAATGCCGAGGAGGAACCGGAGCACCCGGACTACCCGACGGACGAGGAGTACCCCGGGTTCAGTGAGAAGTTCCGTCCGCGCGGGGTGCTGCACTCCTGGGCGAACGGTGACGGCACGCAGCGCATCGAAGACACCGGTCCGCTGACGAAGAAGCGCATGGAGACGGTCGACGAGGAGTTCCGCGACGCGGCCGCCGACTTCATCCGCACGCAGGCCGAGGATGACACCCCGTTCTTCGTCTGGTTCAACTCGACGCACATGCACTTCCGCACGCACACCAAGGAAGAGAGCAAGGGGCGTGCGGGACGCTGGCAGTCGAACTACCACGACACGATGCTCGACCATGACGACGTCGTGGGCAGTCTGCTCGACCTGCTCGACGAGCTCGGACTGGCCGAGAACACGATCGTCATGTACTCCACCGACAACGGCCCGCACATGAACAGCTGGCCGGATGCGGGCATGACCCCGTTCCGCAACGAGAAGAACTCCAACTGGGAGGGTGCCTACCGGGTGCCCGCCATGGTCCGTTGGCCCGGGCACATCCCCGCGGGGACGACGCTCAACGGCATCGTGAGTCACAACGACTGGTTCGTCACGCTGCTCGCGGCCGTCGGCGACGACGACGTGGCCGAGCGGTTGAAGTCCGGGACCGAGTTGCACGGCACCGAGTACAAGGTGCATCTCGACGGCCACAACCAGCTCGACTACATCACGGGTGCGGTCGAGCACAGTCCGCGCCGACACTTCTTCTACGTCTCGGACGACGGCGACCTCACGGCGCTGCGGTTCGAGAACTGGAAACTCGTGTTCCTCGAGCAGCGCGCCGCGGGGACCCTGCTGGTGTGGCAGGAGCCGTACACCGAGCTGCGCTTCCCGAAGCTGTTCAACCTGCGCACCGATCCGTTCGAGCGGGCCGACATCACGTCGAACACCTACTGGGACTGGGTGATCGACCGCATCTTCCTGTTCGTGCCGGCGCAGGCCTATGTGGCCCGGATGCTGCAGTCGCTCGTCGAGTTCCCGGCACGGCAGGAGTCGGCGTCGTTCACGATCAACCAGGTGATGAAGAAGCTGAACACCACAGCCGGCAACTCCTGACCGACGCACCGTGGGCCCGTCGCCGCATAGCGGCGGGCTCGCGGTCGCTGGCTCAGCCGCGCGGCGGGCCGGACGACTGGCGGATGATGAGCTCGTGCGCGGTCTCGATCGTCCGCGCCTCATCGCTCGCGGGGCGGAGGATGAGCGAGACGGCGTGCTGCCCCATCTCGAACATCGGGATGCGCGCGGTGGTGAGCGCCGGCGCGACATCCGGGGCGACGGAGATGTCGTCGAAGCCGACGACCGACATCTCCTCCGGCACGCGGATGCCGTGCTGTCGCAACTCGCTGAGGATGCCGATGGCCATCGCGTCGTTGAGGCCGACGATGGCGGTGACGTCACGGTCGAGCAGTTCGCGGGCCCCGGCGATGCCGCCCTCGCGGGTGAACTCGTGGGAGACCACGACGAGCTCCAGGTCCGGATCGCTCGTGCCCTCGCGGAGCCCGGCGATGCGGTCGGCGACCGTGTTGAGGTCGAGCGGGCCGGCGACGACGCCGATCCGTCGGTGCCCCAGCTCGGCGAGGTGGCGTCCGACCGAGATGCCCGCCCGGTGGTTGTCGGGCAGCACCGCGTCGACCGGAAGGTGGTGGCGGCCGATGACCGCGGCACGGCCCCCGGACAGGGTGAAGTCGAGCAGCGCCTCGGTCATGCCCTGCTCGCGTCCGGGGTCGGCGTATCCGGAACCGGCGATGATGATCGAGCCGACGCGCTGGCGCAACAGCGACTTGACCTGCGCGAGTTCGCTGTCGGGGGTGCGGTCGGCCTGGGCGATCTGCACGGATCGGTTCTCGAGCGTCGCACTGCGGATCACGCCGCTGGCGATGTCGGAGAAGTAGGGGTCGCCGATCTCGTGCACCACGAGGCCGATCGTCGGCACGAGCCCGCCGGCGAGACCTCGCGCATGCATGTTGGGTTCGTAACCGAGCTGCTTCGCGATGACGCGCACGTGCGCCGCCACTTCGGGAGAGATGCCGGAGCCTCCGGTCATCGCCCGCGACGCGCTCGCCAGGGAGACCCCTGCGGTTTCGGCCACATCGATGAGTCGTGGCGCGCCTTCACGCTTCACGAAACCTCCCCCTTGTGGAGCAAGATCAACGCTGATTGCGAGGTAGGTTGCTCTTCGTTCTTCGGTCCCACTATAGTGGCGGAAGCGCTTACGAAAGCGCTTTCGCTACGATGACGTAGGAGACTCGGATGACTGCACCCAGACACGGTCGACGGATCGCGGCAGCGATCGGAACGCTGTCGATCGCCGCGCTCACGGTTTCGGCCTGCTCGGCCCCCGGCGATCAGGCGGAGGGGGGTGGATCCGACGATCCGATCGTCATCGGCATCTCGCTGCCGCTCACCGGCGACTTCTCCGAACCCGGCAAGGGTGTCGAGCGGGGCTATGAGGCCTGGCGCGACATCGTCAACGAGAACGGCGGCCTCCTCGGACGCCAGGTCGAGCTGAAGATCCTCGACGACCAGTCCAACGCCGACCGCGTGGTCTCGGACTACGAGTCGCTGATCGCGCAGGACGGCGTCGACCTCGTGTTCGGCCCGTTCTCGACCCGACTCGTCGTTCCCTCGGCGCGCGTCGCCCAGGAATACGGCATGCTCTTCGTCGAGCCGGCCGGCGCGGCGGAGGAGGTCTTCGAGCAGGGCTTCGACAACCTCTTCTACGCGGCCCCCGCGATCGCGAACGACCACTACAACAACCTCGCGGACTACCTGCTCGCGCTTCCCGAAGCAGAGCGGCCCGAGACGGTCGCCGTCGCCGCGATGGACGACCCCTTCGCGCAGGGCACCGCCTACGGCCTCCGGGACAAGCTCGAAGAGGGCGGGGTCGAGGTCGTCGTGAACGAGGTCTACCCGCCGAACACGACCGACTTCTCCACGATCGCGGCCAAGATCGCGCAGTCGGACGCCGACATGGTCATCGGCGGCACGCAGTATCAGGATGCCGTCAACCTGATCATCGCCCTCCAGCAGCTGAACTATCAGCCCGAGCTCGCGGCATTCTCGACCGCACCGACCAACCCCGAGTTCGCCGCTGCGATCGGCGGTGCGACCGAGGGCATCCTCGCTCCCACCGGCTATTCGCCGAAGTCGCAGTTCCCCAGCAACATCGAGTTCGTCGAGAAGTACACCGAGATGCACGGCAACCCGCCGTCCGAGGACGAGGCCAACGCGTACACGACCGGTCAGGTCGTCGCCGCTGCGGTCGAGGCCGCGGGCTGCGCCGAGCAGGGTGAATGCCAGCAGGAGCTCATCGACTGGCTGCGCGACAACTCCGTCGACACCGTCGTCGGCGAGCTCAGCTGGGACGAGACGGGCAAGCCCACCGGCGCGCACCTCATCCAGCAGTGGATCGACGGCGAGATCCTGATCGTCCTCCCGGACGACGTCAAGGAAGCCGACTTCCTCTTCCCGAAGCCGACGTGGTGATCCGCACATCGTGAGTGGAGCACTGCTGCTGCAAAGCCTGATCCTCGGCATCCTGCTGGGAGGGCTCTACGCCCTCCTGGCGGCCGGGCTCACGCTGTACTTCGGAATCATGCGCGTCGTCATGATCGCGCACTCCGCCTTCCTCATCCTGGCCGCGTACCTCGCGTGGTGGTTCAACCGGGAGACCGGCATCGACCCCCTCGTGTCGCTCGTCGTCACGGTGCCCCTGTTCTTCCTGACGGGTGTCGTGATGCAGCGACTGCTCGTCTCGAGGCTCAAGCCGCTGACCTTGACCATGATGTCGGTGCTGCTCACGTTCGCCGTGGCACTGATCATCGAGGGGGCGCTCGGGTTCTTCTTCACCGGCACCCAGCGCCGCATCCCCCTGCCGTACGCGAGTGCGAGCCTCGACTTCTTCGGCGCGCAGGTGCCGGTGGTCAAGCTCATCGCCTTCGGGCTGGCGGCGGTGGCCCTCGCGCTCCTGTTCGTGCTGCTGAAGTACACGAAGTTCGGGCAGGCGCTGCGGGCGACGATCCAGCACCCCGAGGCCGCGCGACTGGTCGGCATCAACACCGACCGGGTCGCCGGCTACGGGTTCGGACTCGGGCTCGCCACGGCGGCGATCGGCGGCACCGCGCTCTCGCTCGACGCCACGATCTACCCGTCGCTGCACTGGCACTGGATCGGACCGCTCATGGCGATCATCGTCGTCGGCGGACTCGGCAGCATCCCGGGTGCCGCCATCGCGGCTCTCGTCCTCGGCGTCGCACAGAGCCTGCTCCAGCTCCCGCTGGGGCCGACCTGGGCACAGACGGTGTTCTACGTCGCCCTGTTCGCCACGCTCATGTTCCGTCCGCAAGGATTCTTCGGAGGTCGTCTTGCCCAGCGTTTCTAGCAGAGAGCCGATCCCCACCGAAACGGTCGTGATCGCTCCTCCCGCCCCCGTGCGGCGCTCGTCGTCGAAGTGGGTGCGGATCGTCCTCCTCGTCGTGGGCGCAGCCCTCGTCCTCTCGTTCCCGACCATCGCCCCGAACCCGTACATCCTGTCGGCGGGCGTCGTCATCCTCAACTACGCCGTGCTGTCGACGGGGTGGAACTTCATGGGCGGGTTCACGGGCTATATCTCCCTCGGACACGCCGCCTACTTCGGGCTCGGCGCCTACGGCACCGGACTCCTCATCAAGTACCTGGCGCTGCCCGGCTTCGTCGCCTGGATCCTCGCGGCCGTGCTCGTCTCGATCATCGCGATCCCGATCGGCATCGCCGCCCTCCGGGTGCGCGGAGCCTCGTTCGTGATCGTCTCGATCGCCTTCGTGCTGATCATGCTGCTGGTGTTCCAGAGCTGGCGCGACGTCACCGGCGGCTCCGAGGGACTCAACGTCCCGCGTCCGTTCGACGTGCTGCGACCCGAGCACCACCGCATCTTCTACTACCTGTTCGCGGGCCTGCTGGCCTTCGCGCTCGTGGTGTGGTGGACCATCGACCGGTCCAAGTTCGGCACCGCGCTCAAGTCTGTGCGTGAAGACGAGGACAAGGCGCAGGCCCTCGGCGTGCCCACCACGCGGTACAAGCTGATCGCCTACGTGCTGTCGGCACTCTTCGTGTCGCTGGGCGGCGGACTCTACGCGCTGTGGTTCGGAGACCTGGATCCCATCTTCCAGTTCTCCATCCTCATCGGCTCGTACATGGTGCTGATGGCGCTGCTCGGCGGGGTGCGAAACCTCTTCGGTCCGCTGCTCGGCGCCGTCGTCGTCGGTCTCGCGCTCGAGTACTTCAAGCTCGAGTTCGGCGACACGCAGTTCCACCTCATCGCCACCGGCATCCTGCTCGGCATCGTCGTGCTCTTCATGCCCGACGGCATCATCCCCGCCGTGAAGGGACTGTTCACGCGGTCGTCGAACGCGGCATCGATCCGCGAGTTGACCGCCGGGCAGCTGCTCGAGCAGAACGAGAAGCGGGCAGCGGATGCGTCGGCCCGAACAGCGGATGCCTCGACGAAGGAGACGTCGTCATGAACGCCCCCACGGCACAGCCCACGACGCTGGAGAGTCTGAGCACGGTCGAGATGACCAAGTCGTTCGGCGGCGTCACCGCCGTCGACGGTGCGACGGTCACCTTCCAGGAGGGCAAGGTCAACGGCCTGATCGGGCCGAACGGCTCCGGCAAGACCACCTTCTTCAACTGCGTGACCGGCATGATCAAGCCCGACTCGGGCGAGGTGCGTTACCGGGGGCAGGCGATCACCCGCAAGTCGCCCGACCGCATCGCCCGCGCCGGCATCGGCCGCAGCTTCCAGCTGTGCCGGGTCTTCCCTCGCATGACCGTGATGGAGAACCTGCTCGTGGCGGTGCGCAGCACCAGCATCCGCCAGCAACTGCGCTCGGCGCACGATCCGGAGGAGCTGGAGCGGGCGCGCGGCTGGCTGCGACGCGTCGGCATCGACCACCTTGAGCACGCCGAGGCGCGAAACCTCAGCTACGGCCAGCAGAAACTGCTGGAGCTGGCGGGCGTGCTCATGGGCGAACCCGACACGATCATGCTCGACGAGCCGGCCGGTGGGGTGAACCCCGCCCTCATCGGACGCATCGCCACCCTGGTGCGCGAGCTCAACGAAGAGGGCAAGACGTTCATCATCGTCGAGCACAACATGGAGATGGTCATGAGCCTGTGCGACCACGTCGTGGTGTTCGACCGCGGGCGCCAGATCGCCGAGGGAACGCCTGAGATCATCCAGCAAGACCCGCGAGTCCTGGAGGCCTACCTTGGAGTCTGAAGCGAAGAACCTGCTCGAGCTGCGCGACATCGAGGCCGGCTACGGTCGGGCGGCGCTCGTGCTCCGCGGCCTCACGGTCGAGGTGCCGCCCGGATCGGTCGTCTGCCTCGTCGGGCCCAACGGCGCCGGCAAGTCGACCGTGCTCAAGGTGGCATCCGGCATGCTCAAGCCCCGCTCGGGCAGCATCCGCGTCGATGGTCGTGACATCACCGGCGAGGGACCGCAGTCGATGCTGCGGCACGGGCTCGCGCATGTGCTGCAGGGGCACAGCGTGTTCCGGGAGATGACGGTCGGCGAGAACGTGATGCTCGGCGCCTTCACCCTCAAGGATCAGAAGGTCATCCAGGAGCGCGTCGATTTCGTGCAGAACCTCTTCCCGATCGTGGGGGAGCGGTGGAAGCAGCTCGCCGGCCTGCTCTCGGGCGGTCAGCAGAAGCAGGTCGAGTTCGCGCGGTCGCTCATGGTGAGCCCGAAGGTCGTGCTCCTCGACGAGCCGTCGATGGGCCTCGACCCCAAGACGACCGAGAAGGTGTTCGAGCAGATCGTGCGCATGCGCGATGCGGGCACCGCCGTGCTGCTCGTCGAGCAGAACGCGCGACGGGCGCTCGAGACCGCTGATATCGGGTGTGTGCTCGACCTCGGTCGCGTGCACATCTCGGGTCCGGCATCCGAGCTCCTCGCGGATCCGACCCTCGCCGCGCTGTATCTCGGCGGCAAGCCCACCGTCCCCGACGCGGGATGAACCTCCGGCGGGAGGAGGCAGCGACTGCCTCCTCCCGCCTTTCTCGTCCATCCGACGAAAGCGCTTGCGAAAGCGTTTCCGCCCCCGACCCGCAGTACCGTTCCACGCCTTCTCCGCTGCAGTGCCGCCCCGGAGAAGGCGGCACGACCCATCGGCACGACACCACACGACGACGACGTTGAGAGGTTTCTGATGCACGAACGATCCATGCGACCCGCGAGCTCGAGCACTCGATCGGCAGCACCTCCTCCTCGATCCTTCGGGGTGCGACGAACGGGTGCGCTGGTCGCCGCGGCGGCCGTCGTCGGAGCCCTGCTCACCGCGACCCCCGCTGCCGCGGCGGAACCCTTCACCGAGCTGGTCGACTTCGAGGCGTACGAGCGCGTCGCGCTGAACGGGCAGGACGGATGGACGTCGTCTGCGGCTCCGCGTGTGATCGCCGACCCGCTCAACGGCAACAACCAGGTCGTCGAGTCCGTGGGTGGCGGGCAGCAGTCGTATCGCGCGATCCCGGCCATCGCCGAGGGCGATACCGGCACGCTGTTCTTCCGCTTCCTGCGCACCGGCAGCGTCGACACCTCGTTCGGCCTCACCGACGTGGATGCGCCGAACGACTACGTGAACAGCCGCGCCTACGTGAACAACCAGAACGACGACGTGCTGCGCGTGCGTGACGGCGGCGCCTTCAAGCCCGCGGGCGTGTGGTCGAAGGACGCCTGGCAGTGCGTGTGGATCGTCGCCGACAACGCGACCGACAAGGTCACCGTGTACAGCCAGGGCGGCGCGTACGAGGAGCAGACCCGTCTCCCGGAGGGCACCGAACAGCAGTTCGGCTTCCGTCAGGCGGTGAACGGCGCGCTCGACCGGTTCTTCTGGAAGAACGGCGCCACGAGCACCGGACGCCTGCTGCTCGATGACGTGGCCGTCGACAACACGGGGGAGAACCTCGCGATCGCCACCGGCAACCCCGGCGACTGTGCACCGGGCGGCACGGCGAACGAGCCGCTGCTGAACCCGCTGCCCGACCCCGCGCTCGCCGACCTCGGCATCGAGGTGACCGAGCTCGCGCAGCTGCCGAAGTCGCAGACCACCCCGGCCACGCAGGACCAGCGCCTCGTGCGCCACAACCGGATCACGCACCTCGACGAGGTGCCCGACGACTCCGGCCGGCTGATGGTTCCCGACAACAACGACATCCTCTATCTGGTCGACAAGGAGTCGGGCGAATACGTGCCGTACCTCAACGTGCGGAACGAGTTCATCGACAACTTCCACAACAGTGCAGGGCTCGGGACGGGCCTCGGCTCCGCGGAGTTCCACCCCGACTTCGCTGAGAACGGGCTTTTCTACACCGTGCACACCGAGGGCGGCACCGCGCTGACCGAAGACACCCCGGACTTCCCGGCCTTCGGCACCACCGCGTTCCACAGTGTGATCACCGAGTGGAAGGCCGATGACCCGTCGGCGGCGACCTTCGCCGGAACGCACCGCGAGGTCATGCGCATCCCGTTCGCGGGCCGCGTGCACACCGTGCAGCAGATCGCGTTCAACCCGACGGTGTCGGAGGGCGACGCCGACTACGGCAACCTCTACATCCTGGTCGGTGACGGCGGCAACGGCGTCGGGAACGGCAACCCGCAGGATCTGGCCACGCCGCAGGGCAAGATCCTGCGTGTGAACCCCACGGGCGACGACAGCGAGAACGGCGAGTACGGCGTTCCGGCCGACAACCCCTTCGTCGATGACGCCGATGCGCTGCCGGAGATCTACGCCGTCGGCATGCGCGACCCGCACCGCATCAGCTGGGACACCGAGGGCGACCACACCATGTATCTCGCGCACATCGGCGAGTGGCAGGTCGAGTCGGTCTACGCCGTCGAGCCGGGGGACAACTTCGGCTGGTCGGTGCGCGAGGGCTCGTTCCTGGCCGAGAACCGGCAGATCTTCCCGCTGCCGAAGGACGACGCCGAGAACGGCTTCACCTACCCGGTGGCCGCCTACGATCACAACCGCGACCCCGGTCAGACCGGTGATGCGGGCGTGGCCGTGAACGGCGGATTCGTCTACCGCGGCGACATCCCCGAACTCCAGGGCCGCTACCTCTTCACCGATCTGGTGCGCGGCTGGGTGCTGTCCACGGATGCCGAGGAGATGGTGCGCAACGACGGCGACATCGACGACCTCGCCACCATCGAGGAGCTGCGGGTCTTCGCCGACGGCGAGGAGACCACGTTCCAGGAGCTGGTCGGCGACAAGCGCGTCGACCTGCGGTTCGGCTCCGACGCCGACGGCGAGCTGTACCTCGTCTCCAAGGCGAACGGCAAGATCTGGAAGGTCACGGGGGCGCGCTCGGTCGATGAGCCGACCAACCCGTTCGTCCTCCCGGCGCTCGCGCCGAACCTCGTCACGCACCACGACTTCGATCACCCGGATGCGGCGAAGCCGACGATCGAGGTCGACCAGGGTCGTTCCGGCACCGACATCTCGCTGATCAACGGCGGGGTCGAGATGCGGGTCGCCGACCGCGCCTACCCCGGTGCGGGCGAGGCGCTGCAGACCCAACAGATGAGTCCGCGGACCGCGTCGAACGACGACTGGAAGGCGGGCATCTACAACGCGAACGGGGTCGAGTCGCTGGACGCGTTCGCCGGTACGGACAAGGCCTCCGTCATGGGCTGGTTCAAGCCGACCGGCGATCACCCGGCACTGAACTCGGGCACCGCGAACCCGGACGACGTGTACAACGCGATCGGTCTCGCGGGCGTGCTCACCGGCACCTCCGACGGACACGCGGTGCGGGCGCTGCTCGAGGTCATCACGGTCGACGGCGAGCTCAAGCTCGTGGCGCTCGGGCGTCGTGTCGACGGTGCCGGCTCCTGGACGTTCGCGGCCGACCTGCCGTGGAACGAGATCCTCAAGAAGGGGCAGTGGGTGCATCTCGCGGCGACCTTCGACTTCGCGGCGGGCGAGATGAAGCTGTTCATGAACGGCGAGGAGCTGGCGGGGAAGTACACCGCGGCCAACCCGTGGGGTGAGGGATCCACGTCCGACACCGCACCGGCCGGCATCAAGATCGGCGGCAGCTTCCCGCAGAACACGCGCGAAGCCAACCCGTTCAACGGGCGGATGGACGACATCATGCTGCTCGACACCGTGCCGACGGCCGAACAGGTCGCCGCACAGTACGCGCTGTACGCGGTGCCCCCGGTCGAACCGCCGACGCCGCCCACCTGCACGCCCGACGGCGAGGTCATCACCGACGTGATGGCGGAGGGCGACTGGGCACCGCGGACCCCGGCCAAGTGGGACTTCCCCGGCGACGAGGTCGTGCTCACCGAGGCGGGGACGAACCCGAACGACGGCATCCGCCGACCGTTCGAGTACGCCGTCCTCACCGAAGGGCCGGAGCTCGGATCGTTCGACCTCACCGGCCAGGTGCGGCTCGACGAGAAGGCCTCCGTGAACAACCGCGACGTGATCATCGTCTTCGGCTGGAAGTCGGACACGGAGTACTACTACGCACATCTCTCGCAGGACAACTCGATCTACCCGCACAACGGCATCTTCAAAGTGAACAAGGCCGACCGCGAGCGGATCGACGACCAGTGGGACGGTGCGGTCGGTGCTCCGCCGGCGGTCACCGACGAGGAGTGGCACGACGTGCGCGTGGTCCGCTGCGTGGACAGCGGCGACATCGCCGTCTACGTCGATGGACTCGACGCCCCGCTGATGACCGCGAACGACAAGACGTTCCCCGAGGGTCGGGTGGGCTTCGGCTCGTTCGACAATTTCGGGCGTCTCCGCGACCTCTCGGTCACGGCGGCGGCGACGGACACCACGGCTCCGGCGGCGACCGTCAAGAGCGGCGCGGAGTTCACGGTCGGTCGTGACGGCGTCTACAGCAAGGTGTCGTTCAAGCTCCACGACGAGGGGAAGATCGATCGACTGACCCTCAACGGCGTCGAGAAGGATCTGACCGACAACGTCTGGTCCGACCTGAACCACGTGAAGCCGGGAGTGTTCGGCGCCGTGGCCGGGGCGAACACGCTGGTCGTGTACGACGTGGCGGGCAACGCCACCACGGTCACCTTCACGCTCGACGTCACGGCTCCCGCCGTCACGGTCAAGGAGGGTGGCCAGTACACCGTCGGTGCGAACGGCTCCTACAGCCTGGTGTCGTACAAGCTCAACGATGCAGGCAAGGTCGATCGGCTGACGGTCAACGGAGTGGCGAAGGATCTGACCGACAACGTCTGGTCCGACCTCAACTTCGTGAAGCCGGGAGCCTTCGGCGCCAAGGTCGGGGCGAACACGCTGGTCGTGTACGACGTAGCGGGTAACGCCACGACGGTGCCGTTCACGCTGACCGGCGCGGGCGGGTAGTCGCGATCTCGGACGGCGCGGCCTCGGGAGCGGATCATCGTTCCCGAGGCCGCGCTGCGGATGCGCGTCAGACGACGGCCGAGCTCGCGCGGGCGAAGAGCGTGGGCGTCATCGTGATCGTGCGGTGCGTGTGGTCGGCGGGGTCGGCGATCTCCTCGTAGAGCACCTGAGCGGCGGTGCGCCCCATCTCGTGTCCCGGCTGGCCGACGCTGGTGATCGGGATCGAGCTGTCCTGCGCGAAATGGTTGTTGTCGTAGCCGACCACCGCGATGTCCGAGGGGACATGCATGCCAGCCAGCTGCATGGTCTGGATCGCTCCCGCGGCGAGGGCGTCGGCGGCGGCGAAGAGCCCTTCGGGGCGCTCGCCGACGGGGCGCGAGCTGAGCATCTCGCCGAGCGCATAGCCGCCGCGCACGGTGATGCTGTGCGTCTCGATCGTCTCGAGATGGGCATCGGCGACCTCCGCCACCGCCCGCTGCGCTCCGATGTGACGCTGGGCGATCGCGGAGAGTGAGAACGGCCCTCCGGCGAAGGCCAGGCGTCGCAGACCCTGGTCGAGCAGGTGCCTGGTCGCGAGGTAACCGCCGAGCTCCTCGTCGACGACCACGCCGCAGGAGTCGTCATCTCCCGGCCAGTTCACGTGCACGACGGGCATGCCGCGGTGGCGGGCGGCGCGAGCGGCATCGAGCGGTGCGTCGAGCGGCGCGAGGAGGATGCCGGCTACCTTCGCCTCCTCGAACACGCTGATGTAGGAGTCCTGCTTCGCGAGGTTCACGTCGCTGTTGGCGAGGAGGAGGCGGATGTTGTGCGCGTCGAGCTCTTCCTCGACGCCGCGCGCCATGTCGACGAAGAACGAGTTGCCGACGTCGACGACCACGAACCCGACGGTGTCCGCTCGTCCGGTGACGAGAGAGCGCGCGGCGTTGTTGCGCACGAACCCGAGTTCGTCGATGGCGTTCAGCACCCGCTCGCGCGTCTCCTGGGCGACGATCTGCGGATTGTTCAGCACGTTCGACACCGTGCCGAGGGCGACGCCCGCGTGCCGGGCGACGTCAGCCATCACCGGGCGGGGCCGACTCGCGTCGGGGGAGGTGTTCATGTGTTCGACGTCCATTCGTCACGAATTGCCGTTTGCATCTTGGAGCGCTTCAAGCGTACTATCTGAAGCGCTTCAAGTGTGTGATCAATGCGGCTCGCCCGTTTCAAGGAGGAAATCATGAAGCTGACCACAGCACGGCTCTGGAGACGCGGTGCGATCACCGCCATCGCCGGAGCATCGGCCCTCGCACTCACCGCATGCGGCGGCGGCGGGGGATCGACGGCGGGCACGGACTCGCTGTCCCTGTTCGTGAACGTCGAGAACACCGAAGTACCCGCCATCCTGGAGACGCTCGCCGGTAAGGCGTGCTCCGCCGAGGCCGACACCCTGCCGCTCGATGTCGAGACGGTGCCGCAGTCGAACCTCGACCAGCAGCTGCAGCTCAAGGCCGGCCAGGGCGACCTGCCCGTGCTCTTCAGCGCGGGCAACGCCCCCGCACTCACCAAGACTCTCGCCGATTCGGGCAACGTCGCCGACTTCGAGGAGATCCTCACCGACCTCGACGTGATCGACAACATCGAGCCCGCGGCGATCTCGACCATCGAGAACCTCTACGGCGGCTTCCGTGTGCTGCCCTTCGAATACAACGTCGAGGGCATCTGGTACAACAAGGCGATCTTCGCCGAGCAGGGCATCGACGAGCCGCAGACCTTCGACGAGCTCACCGCCGCCGCCGCGAAGCTCGAGGCGGCCGGCATCCAGCCGTTCTCCGCGAGTGGCGAGCAGGGCTGGCCCATCACGCGCCTCATCTCCGGCTACCTCTTCCGCGACCTCGGTCCGGACGCACTGCAGAAGGTCGCCGACGGCGAGGCGAAGCTCACCGACCCCGAGTATGTGGCCGCCGCGCAGGCGATCGCCGACCTCGGCGCCGAGGGCTACTTCGGCAAGGGAGTCGGCTCCATCGACATGGCCACCAGCGAGAACCAGTTCCTCAACGGCTCCGCGGCGATGTTCTACATGGGCTCGTGGTTCCTGAGCCAGGCGAACGACCCCGAGGTCAACCAGATCGGCGCCGAGAACGTCGGCTTCATGCCGTTCCCCGGTGTCGAGGGCGGAGCGGGTGACCGTTCGCAGCTCGCCGCCAACGTGGGCCTTCCCATCACGATGAACGCCAAGGCCGTGAACGACGACACCGAGGCGTGGCTGTCCTGCATCACCGAGAACTACGGCTCCGTGGCGCTCGAGCAGGAGAACCGCGTGTCCGGCTTCGCGCTGAACACCGAGGTCACCGATGTGCCGCCGCTCACGCAGCTCATCCAGGAGCAGGTCGCCGACACCGAGACCACCGTCCTCTGGTTCGAGGCGCTGTTCTCTGCGGAGGCCACGACCACGAGCCAGCGCAACGCGGCACCGCTGATCACCGGCAGCGTCTCCGCCGAGGAGTTCATGTCGATGATCCAGGCGGACCTCGACTAGCGAGAAAACGAGAGGGGGCGGCGTCCCCGCGCGCCGCCCCCTCATCCTTCAGGAGAACGAATGCAGAACGTGCTGGGCGACCGCAAGGCGATCGCCATCCTTCTAGGCCCCGCCTTGCTCATCTACTCGGTGGTGATGCTCATCCCCGTGTTCTGGTCGCTGGGCTACACCCTGTTCGAGGGCAACGCCATCGTCGGCTTCGAGTTCGTCGGCCTCGACAACTTCGTCCGGCTGATCGGCGACTCCGAGGTGCACGCCGCGCTGCTGTTCACCCTGAAGTACGCCGCCGTGGTGACCATCGGGCAGGTCCTGCTCGGGTACCTGCTCTCGCTCCTCTACGTCTTCGCGCTCAAGCGCGCGTCCGGCCTCGTCCGGACGCTGGTCTTCTTCCCCGTCGTGATGCCGACGGTCGCTGTCGCGCTGCTCTTCCAGCAGCTGTTCTCGATCGCGCCGACCGAGGGTGTCGTCAACTCGATGCTGTCGGGTCTCGGCGGAGTCCCCGTCGACTGGTTCGGTGACGGCGCGAGCGCGTTCATCGTCATCGCGATCATGGACATCTGGCGCTCCATGGGCTTCTACGGTGTGCTGCTCTACGCCGGGCTGATCGACATCCCCGAGGATGTGCTGGAGTCGGCCCGCCTCGACGGCGCCAGCGGATGGAAGCTCGTCCGCCACGTGGTGCTGCCGCTCTCCGCCCCAGTGCTGATCTCGTCGCTGATCTTCTCGGTCAACGGAACCCTGAAGGTGTTCGACAGCGTGCTCGCCCTGACCAACGGTGGCCCGGGCACCTCGACCAGCCCCCTCACGATCTCCATGTTCGACAACGCCTTCACCTACGGCAACTACGGCTACGGCTCGACCATCGCGATGCTGCTCACCATCATCTGCCTCGTCGTGACCGTGTTCATCTTCCGTGCCAATGCCCGCACGGCGAAGAAGGGAGGCGTGGCATGAGCGCGTCGACACCCGTATCCCGCCGTGCGGCGAGGATGCTGCGCCGCACACCCATCTGGCTGCTCGTCGCCGTGCTCCTGGTCATCGTCGGCTACCCGCTGATTTGGCTGCTGCTGGGCTCGTTCAAGAGCCAGCGGGAGTTCCTGGAGTCACCCACCTGGGCGCTGCCCGAGCAGTGGAACTTTGACAACTACATCGTCGCCTGGGACACGGCCGGCCTAGGCCAGTCGCTCTTCAACAGCGCCATCACGGTGCTGCCGTCGCTCTTCCTCATGTTGCTCCTGGGCACCGCGGCGGCGTTCGCGCTCGAGGTGCTCGTGTGGAAGGGTCGCAACGGGGTGCTCATCATCTTCCTCGCCGGCATCATGGTGCCGACGCAGATGATCCTGCTCCCGCTGTTCAGCACCTACTTCCAGCTCGGGCTCACCGGCTCGCTGTGGCCGCTGATCATCACGTACACGGCCACCGGTCTGCCGTTGACGGTCTTCCTGATGGCGACGTACTTCCGGGCGATCCCCCGTGAGGTGTTTGAAGCGGCGACGCTCGACGGCGCCAGCATCTACCGGCAGTTCTTCTCCATCGCGCTGCCGATGATGAAGAACGGGCTCTTCACGGTCGGACTCGTGCAGTTCTTCTTCTTCTGGAACGACCTGCTCATCGCGCTGACCTTCGCCAACTCCGGCGACCTGCGCACCCTGCAGGTCGGGCTGCTCAACTTCAACGGCCAGTTCGGCACGACCCAGTACGGTCCGCTGTTCGCCGCCATCAGCATCAACGTGTTCGCCCTCCTGATCATCTACCTGGTGCTCAACCAGCGCATCCAGAAGGGCCTGACGGCCGGAGCGGTCAAGGGATGAGCGCGCCCACCTCTGAAAGGACGTTCGTGAAGGTCTCCGCTCCCCGGTTCGAGCACATCGACGACACCCTCGGGATGGGGGCTCGCACGCCGCGGCTCTCCTGGAAGACCGAAGCCCCGGAGGGCTGGACTCAGCACGGGTGGCAGCTCGAGTGCGAGCGCGCGGACGGCACGGTCATCGCCTCCGGTACGAATGCCGACCAGGTGCTCGTGGCGTGGCCGTTCGAGCCGCTGGCTTCCCGCGAACAGGTGCGCGTGCGCGTGCGTGTCCGTGACGAGGATCAGCGCTGGTCGTCGTGGAGCGACCAGACGACCGCCGAGGCGGGGCTGTTGGATGCCGCCGACTGGATCGCTGCTCCCGTCGGAGCCTCATGGCCCGAGACGCCCGACACCGATCGTCGCCCGGCACTCGTGCGGCGCACCTTCCGTCTCGACCGCCCGGTCTCGAGCGCACGCCTGTACGTCACGGCGCACGGACTCTACGAGGCGGAGATCAACGGCGCGCGCATCGGCGACCATGAGTTCTCGCCGGGATGGACCAAGTACGACGAGCGTCTCGTGTACTGGACCTTCGACGTCACGGACGAGCTCGTCGAGGGAGAGAACACCCTGGGCGCCTGGCTCGGCGACGGCTGGTACCGCGGCCGCCTCGGCTTCAACGGCGGTTACCGCGACCTCTACGGCACGGATCAGGCCCTCATCGCCCAGCTGGAGGTCACGCACGACGACGGGACCACGACGGTCGTCGCGACCGACGAGAGCTGGTCGGCCGCGCCGAGCCCGATCCTGGTATCGGGCCTGTACGACGGTGAGAAGCACGATGCCCGCGAGGAGCAGCCCGGGTGGTCGCGCCCCGGAGCCGGTGACGACGGATGGAGCCCCGTACGTGTCGGACATCGCGACCCGGCGACGCTGGTCGCCCCGGCACTCCCGCCGGTGCGCTGCACCGAGGAGCTCGCGCCCGTCACCGTCACCCGCGTCGACGACACGACCCACCTGCTCGACTTCGGGCAGAACCTCGTCGGGCGATTGCGCGTCCGTGTGCAGGGGCCGGCCGGGCACGTGGTCGCGCTGCGCCATGCCGAGGTGCTGGAGCACGGCGAGCTCGGCATCCGTCCGCTGCGCCTGGCCGACGCGCAGGATCTGATCACGCTCGACGGTGGCGAGCCGCGCTTCTGGGAGCCGAAGTTCACCTTCCACGGCTTCCGCTACGCCACGGTCACCGGCCTCGACGAGATCGGGGACGGGGACGTGGTCGCCCGCGTCATCCACAGCGACATGCGCCGCACCGGATGGCTGGAGACGTCGAACCCCGACCTGAACCGCCTGCACGAGAACGTGCGGTGGGGCATGCGCGGCAACTTCCTCAGCATCCCCACCGACTGCCCGCAGCGCGACGAGCGCCTCGGCTGGACCGGTGATGTGCAGGTCTTCGCGCCCACGGCATCCTTCCTCTACGACTCGGCCGGTTTCCTCGAGAGCTGGCTCACCGACGTCGCCTTGGAGCAGCTGCCCGACGGCACCATCCCGTGGTTCGTCCCGGTGATTCCCGGTGGCCCCACCTGGAACCCGATCCGGACGGGGGCCGTGTGGGGAGACGTCTCGGTGCTCACGCCGTGGACGCTCCACGAGCGGTTCGGCGACCTCGAGGTGCTGCGCCGCCAGTACGACAGCGGCCGGAAGTGGGTCGAGCGGATGATCGACCAGTCCGGACCGTCACGGCTCTGGCGCGACGGTCACCAGCTGGGTGACTGGCTCGACCCGGCGGCACCGCCGCACGATCCGGCCGACGCGCGCACCGACAGGTACCTGGTGGCCGCGGCATACTTCGCGTTCTCGACGCGGCGCCTGGCGGACACGGCTCGACTACTCGGTCTCGCGGCCGACGCCGACCGCTACGCGCGGATCGCCGAGGAAGCCCGCGACGCGTTCCGTGCCGAGTACGTGCGCGGGGACGGGACGCTCACGTCCGACGCGCAGACGGCCTACGCGCTCGCGATCCGATTCGGTCTGCTCAGCGTGGATGAGGAGGTCGCCGCCGGCCGCCGGCTCGCGACACTCGTGCGCGAGGCGGGCAACCGCATCGCGACGGGCTTCGCGGGCACCCCGGTGATCAGCGACGCGCTCACGTCCACGGGACACGTCGAGACGGCCTACGACCTGATCCTCGAGACCGAGTGCCCGTCGTGGCTGTACACCGTGCGGATGGGTGGCACCACCATCTGGGAGCGCTGGGATTCGATGCTGCCCGACGGATCGATCAACCCCGGCGAGATGACCAGCTTCAACCACTTCGCGCTGGGGAGCGTCGCCGACTGGATGCACCGGGTCATCGGCGGACTCTCGCCGGCCGCTCCCGGATACCGCCTCATCGAGTGGGCACCGCAGCCCGGGGGTGATCTCGAGCATGCCCGGGTGGCATTCGACTCGCCCTACGGCCTCATCGAAGGGTCATGGGAGCGTGTGGCCGAAGGGATCCGGTACTCGCTCTCCGTCCCCACCGGTGTCGAGGGCACGATCCGCGTGCCGGGTCTCGACGAGCAGTACGTCGTCTCGGGCGGACGGTTCGAGACGGTCGTCGCGACGATCGACACGGTCGCCGCATGACCGGCCACGTCGAGGCGACGCGGCGTACGCCGTCCTGAGCGCGCTCAGTCACCGCCCGCGGTGGCCGTGATGCGCCGGTTGTGCAGGGCGAGCGCCACGAAGGCGATTCCCGGAACGACGAGCACGATCAGCACCGGCCACCGCCAGCCCTCAGCGGTGAGCATCACGGCTCCGAAGACCAGGAGACCCGCGCCGGTCGAACGCATCGCGACCGAGCCGACGGGAGTCGCGGCCGGGTTGCGCCAGAACGGCACCGTGCTCGTCGCATTCGCACGCAGCGTCATCGCCAGGGCGGTCAGGAAGAGGATCGAGCCGGCCAGGGAGAGGAGCACGCCGAACACATTCATGCCTCGAACGTATCAAGGACGTCACGCGGTCCCGTGGATCGACGATCGCCGCCGTGGGAGCCATCGCTCTGGTCGTGCTCAACGCGCGGGTGCCGCTCGGCGCGCCGCCCCGCGCCCGCTGACCGCTAGCCCCCGTAGGGGCGCACGCAGGTGTCCTGCGCCGCGCTCTGGCCATCGAGGTTCTCGGGGAGCGGGGCGGCGTCGGCCGGTGGTTCCTCCTCGGTCGCACCATCGTCGGGTTCCGAGCTCGGCGGGGCGGTGTCGTCGGACAACTCGCTGCCGCGGCCGGTGCGGTCGGCGCTGATGTTCACCGTTTCGCCGGCCTTCACCCGGTCCATCAGCTCGGCAGCGGCGTGCTCGTCGGGGACCACGCGGTCGCCCGCGGGCAGGTGCGGGTACGACACGAACGCGATGTTCTCGAGGGGGAGGTCGCTGAACACCTTCGCCATCGAGGTCAGCGTGCCCAGGTCGGCCAGCTGCGTCGACAGGGTCATGTTCCGCGTCGCCGCATCGGCGATGCCGTAGAGCTTCACCGGATCGGTGAGGGTCGACTGGTCGCGCAGCGTGCGCACGAGAGAGGAGAGGAAGACCTGCTGGGTGGAGATGCGGGCGAGGTCGCTGCCGTCGCCGACGCCGTAGCGGGAGCGCAGGAGCGCCAGGGCCTGCTCGCCGCTCAGGTCGTACGTCCCCGCGGCGGGGATCTCCAGTCCGGAGTGCCGATCGTGGATGGGGCCGGCGAAGCAGATGGGGACGCCGCCGACGGCGTTCGAGGCCTCGATGACGCCGGTGAAGCTGATCTCCGCCGCGTAGGCGAGGTCGATGCCGGTCAGTGCGGTGACGGTGGAGGTGACGCAGCCCAGTCCGCCGCGGGCGAGCGATTCGTTGAACTGCACCCGCCAGCCCGCGTTCCAGGTGCTTCCCGTCTCGGGATCGGTGCACGCGGGGATGTCGACGAGCAGATCGCGCGGGAAGGAGATGACGGTGGCGGCGTCGTGCGTCTCGTTCACGTGCAGCAGGAGGGTGACGTCGTTCCGGCTGCCTTCGACATCGCCGCCCTCCCCGTACTGGACGCCCTGCCCGGCGCGGCCGTCCGATCCGACGAGCAGCACGTCGAACTCCCCGTCGAAGTCGGCCACGGCGGGAGGCTCCTCGCTGTCGCGTACCGGCTGCAGCTCGACCGTGGTCACGTTCTGGGACAGCCGGATCGCCGCGATCGCGACCGTGCCGCCGGCGATGACCAGGATCCCGACCGCAGTCAGTGTGAGGAAGCGCCGCAGGCGTCTCCGGCGTCGTCGGCTCGGAGAAGGGGGAGGGGGGAGACTCATGGGAAGACCTCTCGACATGGGCGAGCAGCCATCGTCGAGGACGAATGTCACACGAGTGTCACAGGCGAGGAAGGGTCACGCGGAACGTCGCGCCGGGGGAGCGGGGGAGCAGCGCGAGCTCCCCGCCGAGGAGCCGCGCGTTGTCGCGGGCGATCGCGAGTCCGAGCCCAGTGCCCACACCATCGGAGCGCGAACGGTCGGTGGTGACGAAGCGGTCGAACACCCGTTCGGCATCGGGCTCGCCGATGCCGGGGCCGTGGTCGCCGATGTCGATGTGCAGCATGTCGCCGTCTTCGTGCACGCGGACCGTGACGGGCGGGCGACCGTGCCGGGATGCGTTGGTGAGCAGATTCGCCACCACGGTGTGCAGCCGCGACGAGTCGGTGCGGATCCGAAGGTCCGGGGCGACCGACAGCTCGGCCACGTCGACTCCGGTCGCGTCGATCACGTCGGCGAGTAGGTCGGGAAGCGTGACGGCCGTGCGGTGCACGCGCGCGACCCCGGCATCGAGGCGGGAGAGTTCGAGCAGGTGCTCGATCAGGGAGTGCAGGCGGCGCGTTCCGGCGCGCACGACCGCAGCGGCGACCGCCCGCTCCTCCGCGGTCGCCTGCTCGTCGTCGTCGTCGAGGAGCTCGTCGACCGCGATCATCGAGGTGAGCGGTGTGCGCAGCTCGTGGGCGACGTCGCTGACCAACTGCCGGGACTCCGCCTCACGGCGCTGCAGCTGCCCGATGGTGTCGCCCAGACGCTCCGAGGAGCGGTGGAGGGCGTCGGCCACGCGGTCGACGTCGTCGAACGACGGCTTCCATTCCCGCGGGCCTTCGCCGGATCCGACCGCATGAGCGGTGTCGACCAGACGTCGAAGCGGGCGCGTCAACGCACCGCCGAGCAGACGCTCGAGCAGGACGACGAGGACCACGACGCCCCCGCTGAGGAGCGCGCCCGAGACGATGAGCTCTCGCACCTGATCCTGCTGCGGCTGCATCGAGTACGCCGTGACGACGGCGAGGCGAGCGCTCGGATCCTGGGGGAGATCGTCCCGGACCGTCGAGACGAAGAACACTTCACGACCGTCGAGCGTGGTCATCAGCGAGGTCAGATCGCCGGAGCGACGGCTGTCGTCGATGCCCAGCGCATCCGGCACCTGACCCGGACGGAGCTCTCCGGCGCTGCGGCCACTGTCGAGGTCGATGATGACGGTCTCGCCGGGGAGGATCTCGGCGTAGTACTTCCACGTGTCCTTCGGGGACGCGGTGGAGATGGAGGTGAAGAGGGCATCAGCGGTCGTGGAGAACTCGTCGAGCAGACCTTCCTGCCGCGACTCGTACACGATGCGCCCCGCCGTGAACACGACGACACCGGTGACGAGCACCGAGACCGCGATCGTGCTGCCGACGAGAGCGAGGGCGATGGCCGTGCGGAGGGTGGGGCGACGACGACGTGCGGTCATCGCAGCCGATATCCGATCCCCCGCATGGTCTCCAGCTGTGGCGTCGCGACGTTCGCCGCGGTCAGCTTCGCACGCAGCCGCTGGATGGCGGTGTCGACCACCCGCGGAGTGTCGGGTGGCGACTGCGCCCAGACCGCGTCGATCAGGCGCGAGCGGCTCAGGGCGTGACCGTCGTTCAGTGCCAGCTCATGCAGCAGGCGGAACTCGGTGGGGCTCAGTGGCAGGGCCTCGCCGTCGGCCAGTGCCTCCGCGGAGTCCTCATGCAGCTCGAGTGCGCCGACCCGGAGCGGCTCCGCGGTGAGGCGGGAGCTGCGGCGCAGGACCGTCCGCAGGCGCGCTTCGAGCACGGCCACACTGACCGGCTTCGTGATGTAGTCGTCTGCTCCGGCGTCGAGGCCGATGACGACGTCCGCATCCTCATCGCGCGCCGTGAGCATGACGGTCGGGAAGCCCCATCGGGTGCGGATCTCGCGGCACAGCGAGAACCCGTCGCCGTCGGGGAGCATGACGTCGATGATCGCGACATCGGGAGCGATCCGTTCGGCGAGCACGCGGGCAGAGGCGACATCCTCGGCGGTGTCGACGGTGTGACCGCGGCGCCGCAGGGCGGTCGTGAAGCCGAGGCGGATCTCCGCATCGTCATCCACGAGCATGACCTTCATCAGGCGCCCACCTCCTCGGCCATCGCGCGCTTGCGATGTTAGACGCCTGCGCCCGTGGAAGTGCTCCATACGGCGACCGGCATGGGTCGCAGGAAGGCGCCAGGTCGAGCCGCTACCCTCGGGGCATGCGCCGAATCCTCGTCCTCCCGCTCGTGCTCGCCGCCGGCCTCATCCTGGCGGGCTGCTCGCAGGTGACGCAGATGGCGGGCGATGCTCTCGGCGTCGACGTGCAGGCCGCCTGCACCACCATCGACGACGCGTACGGGCAGTACCAGACGCTGCTCGACCAGGGGGAGCTCTCGGCCGAGCAGGCGGATGCCGCGCGCGACGACCTGGTCGCCTCCCTCAACGGGCTGGCCGAGAACACCGACGGTCAGCTGGGCGACCTCATCCGCTCGGGTGCGGAGAAGATCGGCGGGATGACAGACCTGCAGGCGCCCGAGACAGTCGAGGCGATCGAGCAGCTCAAGAACTCCGCCTCCGCGTTCTGCGGCTGACCGCGAGAGGTGCTCGCTGATCGCATCGGTGTCAAGGGGCGTGCCACTGCGCCTGCACCGCCGTAGCGTCGGACCGACATGGACGCCGCCCCGCATGCGCGGAGCCTGCGGCGTCTGCCCACGGGAAGGAACGCACATGAGTGGTGGAAGCGACGACATCCGCACCGACCGGAACGACATCAGCACGGAGCCGGGCCCGGGTGCAGAGGAGAACGACAACCTCGGCGCCGAGGACGGCAAGGGGAACCCGCCCACGGTGGTCCCGAGCGACGGAGGCGACGCCGACGACGCCGATGTCCTCGCGGAAGACCCCGAAGACGGCTGACCGCGCTCCTGGCCGACGTCTCAGTTGAGGCGTTCGGTCAGGATGGTGAGCTTGATCACCGCTGAACGCCCGCATGCATGCGCGAACCGACGCTGAGTCCAGTCGCTAACATTATACTTCGGAGTCATTCGGGAATCTGATCAAGAGATTTCCGAGGTTGTGAGGAGTTCAACGTGACCGAAGCGCGAACCACGCGTCCATCAGGCGCAGTCATCACTGGCTGGGTGGCAGTTCTCTTCTGCGGAGCTCTCGCGTTTCTCAACGCGACGATCGCAACCGAAGTTGGATTTCGGGTCTTCTTCCTCGCTCTTGGGGCAATCCTCGTTGTCGGCGTAATTTGTCTCATCGCACGCTGGTATCTCGTGAATTCGAAGATCAGCAACGCCCCGAACTGATTCAAGTCGGACGAGCACGCAGAAGGAGGGGACGACCGGACTGGTCGTCCCCTCCTTCTTGCCTGCGGGCGGAAAACTCCGAAAGGACCGCCAGAGGCAGGCGCGCCCCGGACCGTCGCGCCGGATCCGAGGCGCCGACCGGTTAGGCCGCGACCTGCGCCGCGGGGGAGTTCGATCGCTTCGCCGCGGCCGGCGTCGCCCGCTGCATCGCATAGGCCCAGGTGGCGAGACCCAGGAACGGTCCCCAGAGCCAGAACGGGAACATCAGAAGCACGTACACGGAGTTCTCCACGGTACCCACCCCTTCCAACGCGAACTGGATGCCGGCGGCCGTGAACAGGACGCTCACGACGCTCGCCGGGACGATGGCCAGCCCGGGCGGCACCGATCGACCGCTGAGCCCCGCGAGGAAGCGCGGGAACCGCTCGCCCCAGGGCAGGATCAGGCCCAGGGTGAGCACGCCTCCGGTGAGCATGGCCGCGCCGAGCGCGAGACCGAGCGCACGGACCGACGGGTCTGCGGCGAACATCTCCGCGCTTCCGCCGAACAGCGGCCACGGGGTCAGCCAGCTCGCACGCGCGAACGCGTAGGGGAGAGCGCACGCGGCCGCCACGATCGTGATCGCGCGGCGGTGACGGAGCACCTCGCGCGCGAATCGGCTTCGGCGGGACGACGGGTCGGCGATCATCCAGATCAGCAGGCCGGCGGCCGCGGCGACATGCGCGAGTGCCAGACCGGCCTGCGGGAGGATCATGCCGTAACTGCCCAGGATCTGTGGGACGAGCGGCCCGGCCCCGAGTCCGATGGCGGCGTAAGCGAGGGCGCCGACGACCCCGGCGGCGAGGAGGAGACCGAGCAGCGGACGGCGCAGCACCGTGAGCACGATCAGGACCAGAACTCCGACGATGACCATCATCGCGAAGGTGTAGCCCGCCGCGGCGATCACTCCTCCGGGCATCGTGACGGCGAGGATCCCCGCGGCCACGAGACCGACCGTGCGCAGGAGCCACCGCGGCACGGCGCGGTTCGCGAGGTCACGAGTCGCCAGTGCGGACACGGATACGAGGAGCGCGGCGAGCGCCCCCGTGAGGGAGAGTGCGAGTTCGACCCCGTGGCCGAGGTTGCCGATCAGGCTCGAGGGCAGTGCGTCGGTGCCGGGGGTGAGCATCCTCACGAGGCTGGTGACGGTCACGGCCAGGGCGCCGACAGCGGCGGCGAGAAGGACGATGATGCGTGTGGGAATGGACATGCTTCCACGCTAGGAACGCGTTCCGCCGCCGACTTCAACCGCAGGGGTCATCCTCCTCACCCGCAGGAGTGAACCTGCGGGCGCAGAGCGGTCAGCGTCCCGGGCGCAGCAGCCCGTTCTCGTATGCCCAGATGACGACGTGCACCCGGTCGGGAACGCCGAGCTTCGCGAGGACGGCCTTCACATGCGTCTTCACCGTGTTCGCCGAGAGGAACAGCGTCCGAGCGATGTCGTCGTTCGAGGCGCCGGTGGCGAGAGCGCGGGCGACCTCCTGCTCGCGAGGGCTGAGGGCGGCGAGCGCCGACGCCGGGTCTGCTCCGGGGGCCCCGTCGCGAACGAACCCGATCAGTGCCTCGGTGGCGCGTGAGGACATCACCGACTCGCCGGAGGCCACGGCGACGGCGGCATCCGCGAGTTCCGCCGGGCTGGCGTCTTTGGTGAGGAAGCCACTCGCCCCCTCGCGGATCGCGGCATACACGTACTCGTCCAAGTCGAAGGTGGTGAGGATCAGGACCCGGGTGGCGGGCCGGAGCCGCAGCACCTCCCGGGTGGCGGCGATGCCGTCCATCCCCGGCATCCGGATGTCCATCAGGACCACGTCGACGGCATGAGCGCGCACATGCTCGATCGCTGCTTCACCCGACGAGGCGGTGGCCACGTCCGACAGGCGCGGGTCGCGCGAGAGCATCAGCGCGATGGCCGTGCGGAACAGCTCCTGGTCATCGACGATCAGAATGCGAAGGGTCATCCGATGCTCCTCTCGGTCGGAAGATCCACCGTCACGATCCATCCCCGCAGATCCCGTCCGTGCGCGGTGAGCGTGCCGCCGGCGAGCCGCACCCGCTCGGTGATGCCTACCAGGCCCACGCCGCTGCCGAGATCGGTCACGACCGGGCCCGACCCGCCGTCATCGCGCACCGTGGCATGCACGGAGTCGGGTCGCCAGTCGAGGCTCACCTCGATCTTTACCGGGGAGGCGTTGTGTCGGACGGAGTTCGTGAGCGCCTCGCGCACCGCATGATGCAGTGCCAGCGCGGCGTCGGCGCGAAGCGGAGCCCTGGTGCCCGACTCGCTCAGCCGCACGTCGGTCGAGGGAGTACGCACGCCCTCGACGAGCTCCTCCAGGGAGTCAACGGTGGGCAACGGCTGGCGCGGGGCATCGTCGGCGACGACCGAACGCATTCCGCGCAGAGCCTCACGGCCGGTGTCCACGACGATGCCGAGAGCGGCGTCGCTCCGGTCGGGGTCGTCGGCGCGCACCGTGCGGGCGACCTCGGCCTGCGCGATCATCACCGTCATCGAGTGGGCGACGATGTCGTGCAGGTCGCGGTTGATCCGTCCGCGCTCATCCGCGATCGCCTGCGAGACGCGCGCCGCCATCCGCTCCTCGGCCTGGTCGCGCCGCACCCGCAGGACCAGCCCCAGCGCCCAGGCCGCCGCGATCGCGCCGCTGAGTCCGAGGAACGCCCCGAGGCGGAGCTCCGGATCGTCGAGTCGAAGCTCGGTGAAGGCGATGAGGCCCGCGCCGAAGATGCCGCCCGCCAACGCCGCGATCCGCACGCTCGAGCGGGTCTGCGCGGCGACCTGGCCGATGACGAGCAGGTAGGCCGCGGCCGAGGGGAGGAAGGCGCCGGATGCCGCGCGGATACCCGGGACGAGCACGAGTGCGCACATGATGGCGTTCGCGATCACGATCGCGGCGACCGGGTGCCGCACGGCGAGCAGCGTCGTGAGGTGCAGCACCACGTAAAGGGCGATCATGAGCGCGAGGATCCAGGGCTCGGGGCGCGTGGCCGGCTCTGTGAGGATCGCGATGCTCGACGGCAGCAGGATCACGAGGGCGATGAGCGCCACGATGACGTCGACACGCAGCCAGGCGTGCCGACGGGGACTCGCGACAGAGGCCTCGGACCGCATCGCCCTCATGCTCTCACGCGGCTTCGCGGCTGCGGATCACCCCTCCGGGTGAGATCCGGGCAAGGGGGCTGTTCCGAAAAAGCGGAGGGCGCTACGATCGGCAACCACCGGCGGAGGGCCGGTCCCGGTTCGGCACGAGGGGGCCACATGAACCGCATTACTGCTGCACCTCGGCGCGGTCCGCTGCTCGTGGCGGTGGCGCTCGCTGCGGCTCTGGCGGCTGGTGCAGTCGCCTCGGCGCCAGCCGTGGCAGCACCGAGCATGCAGGGCCCCGTTCCCGCAGCGCTGCCGCCGACCGCCGTGGAGACAGGCGACCCGGAGCCGCCGGACGACACTCCGGTTCCGGATGGCCTGGACGAACCGTCGCCCGTTCCGGATGATTCCGTCATCGAGTTCCCGCCCCCTCCGGCGCCGAATCTGATTCCGAACGCCAACACCGTGCGGATGGCGTGGGTCGGGACACCGGACCAGCGCCCGGCAGACAGTGCGTTGCTCACGCTCCAGGCGGCGATCACCGCGGCCCCGGCGGACGGGGTCGTCTCCTTCGTCCCCAGCGACTACGCCTTCACCGGAGCGCTCACGGTCACTCGCGCGGTGACGCTCGACACCAGCGCCGCTTCCACGCTGTACACGCGGTTCACCGTCAGCAGCGGCGGATTGCAGTTGGCCGATGACGTCACGGTGGGCGTTGCATCGACGGGGGCCACCATCTCGGTCACGGGCGCCGGCGTCGCGCTCCGGGATGTGACGGTGCGGAATCCGAATGCGGTCGCGAGGCCCACCGGCATCCAGGTGGGGGCGGGGCTGACGGGCGTCGTCATCGACGGTTTCACGATGGACGGCGGCGGAGTCGTCTCGTCGTACGGCATCAATCTGACGACGGGGTCGGCCTCGATCACGGATGCCGAGATCAGCGGCGTGGCGACCGGCGTCACGGTGACCGCCGCCTCGACCGCCGGCGGGATCGTCATCACCGGGGGCAGTTTCACCGCGGCCACCGCGGGTATCTCCCTGGGGGCCACGACGGAACCGGAGATCTCGGGAGCCGAGGTCACCGGAACCGCCGGGACGGGCACCGGGATCGACCTCGCGAACTCGAGCGGAGCACGCGTCGAACTCGTGAGCGTGGACGGCTTCGCCCGCGGCATCGGCACCTCCACGACCAACGCCTCGGCCGGTGCGACCATCACCGACGCGACCATCACCGGGGCCAGCCGCGAGGGCATCGCGCTCGGTGCCACCACGGGCGCGAGCATCGTCCGCGCGGACATCACGGGCACGGGTGCCGTCCAGTCGACGGGCATCCTGACCCTCTGCTCGACGAGCGTCAGGATCGACGCACCGACGATCACCGGGATGATGTACGGCATCACGACGCACGTGGACAACGACGGTGAGGGCCCGGAGATCATCGCCCCGCGGATCACCGCGTTCGGCGGGATCACTCTCGGTTCGACGCAGCGGGCCTCGGTCACGGATCCTGTGCTCGACGCCGGAGCGTGGGGCGAGAGCGGCACCGGGATCAATCTCGTCAACGCCGGCCGCGTGACGGTGACAGGCGTGCAGGCGACGGGGTTCCTCTACGCGATCGGTTCGCAGTCGTCGTTCACCCCGGAGTCGGATCGCGCGGACATCAGGATCTCCGATGTCCGCGCCGACGGGGCGCCCGATGCCTCGAGCGGCATCTACCTGCTCGGTGTGACGAACGCGACGATCTCGGATGTCGATGCCGAACTGACCGGCGCGGCGCTCGTCATCCACCAGTCCATCGGTGTGCGTGCGCAGGACATCGTCGTCCACGGCCGCTCCGGTCCGACGCCGGTGACCGGTGCGGCGATCCTCCGGGCTTACGGCTCGCAGGATGTCCACGTCGATCGCGCATCCATCGACGCCGGCTCATACGGGTTCTTCTACTCGGCGACCTCCGGAGCGACGGTGCAGAACGCTACGGTCGCCGGTGTGGTGGAGCGCGCGCTCTACGGTCGCAGCGTTTCGAACCTCGATGTGGGTTCCTCCACCTTCACGGGCAACGCCGCGGTCGGCGCATTCGTGGTGACGACACCCGAGAACGGCATCAGCCACGACATCGTCATCCACGACAACGTCATGACCGACAACGACGGCGGGATCCACGTGCTCCAGGGGACGACGGCCACCCAGGTCGTGCGCAACACGGTGAGCGGCCAGTCCGACGTGGTGACGGCCGGAGGAGCGCACGATCTGCTCGTCGCGGAGAACGACATCGACCACGCGGCCGACGGCGTCGGGGTGCGGGTCGCACCGCTCTGGGAGGACGGCGCGGAGCCGGGTTCGTACTCGTCCTCCGAGGTCCGCGTGCGCGACAACGTCTTCACCGGAGTCGGGACATCCGTGGTCGTCGGCACCGCGGATCCGGCCAGCCCCGAGGCGGAGCGACGGACTCTGCGGGATCCGGTCCTCGTCGTCGGCAACACCTTCGATCCGGACTCCACGGCGGTGCGGACGTTCCTCAATGCCGTCGTCGGTGCGGATGCGGCAGCGGGTGTCGAGCGCTCGCTGCCCGGAGACGGCCCCGTGGCGGTGGATGCCCGCAACCACGACGACCCCAACGACTGGGGCTCCGAGTGCCTGGCGACCGGATACCTCGATGACGCGCTGTTCTACGACGGGGGCGGGGCCGCCGTCTACGAGCTGACGGAGGCGCCGGTCCTCTACCCGATGAACTGCATCGACCTCTCACTCCAGCAGACGCTCGAACTCGACGACGATCAGGTCCTCGCGGCGGGCGACACCGTCACCTGGACTCTCACGCCGCAGAACATCGGACCGCGGGCGGCGCCGGCCGGGTGGTCGATCACCCAGCTGCTGCCCGACGGGGTGGAACTCGTGTCGATGTCGGGCGACGGGTACACGGTCGACGGACTCACGGCGACGGCCGCCGAAGAGCTGCCGGCGGGCGCCGACGGGCCGGTGCTGTCGGTCGTCGTCCGGATCGTCTCCGTGCCCGCCGGCACCGAGGCGATGCGCAACGTCGCCTACGTCGCACCGGCGGGGACCACCGACCTCGACGGCGATGGGTTCGACGACGTCGTGTTCGAGCAGCTGAACCCGCTCGAGGTGCCGACGATCGACACCGACACCGAGGCCTCCGCCACGGACAACGATGCGCAGGGGATCTGGGCCGTGCGTGCGGGCTCGGATCCGTCGGGCGGCGGTGGCGGTTCTGGCGGCGGAACCGGCGGCGGGCTGGCGTTCACCGGGGCGGATGCGGCACCCGGGCTGGCTGCGGGCGTGCTGCTGCTCCTCGCGGGACTGACGCTGGCGATGCGCCGCAGGCCGCGCGTCTGAGATCGAGGTCGGTCGGCGCTCGCGTGCCGACTACTCCGCGGACTTCCCCGGGCTTTGGAGGGCTTCGGCGACCGTCTCGGCCACGAGGGCGCTGGCGCGGACATCGAGGTGGATGCCGTCCGGATGCCGTGTGACGGATCGGCGGGTGACGTCGAAGACGTCGATCAGGTCGGCCCCCAGCCTGCTCGCGACGGCGCGCACGATCGGGGCCACCTCCTCGGCGATGATCCGCTCGTGGACCCCGCGGCGATTCGGGAACGCGACGGGTGGAGTCAGCAGGAAGACGGTCGCGCCGCGCGTGCGGTAGCGCTCGACGAACGCGGCGAGCTGGGTCTCGTAGCGCTCCGCATTCCAGTTGTCGCCGCGGGCATCGTTCGAGCCGAGCATGACGAGCACGATGTCCGCCCCCGCGTGCAGAGACGCCGTGGCCTGGGGAGTCGCGTCGTACGGCCAGTCGCCTTCGTGCTGCAGCGTGCACCGATTCACGCCGTAGTTGAGCACCTGGTATCCGTCGCCGAGGATCCGCTCGAGCTGCGCAGGATACGAGTTGCGCTGGCGGCCACGGAGCAGTGCGCCGGCCCCGTAGGTGTTGCTGTCGCCCACGGCGGCGATCGTGATCCGTGCCTCGCGTCGACGCGGGAGCGGCGGAAACATGATGCGGCGGTAGACCACCGTGCCGACGCCGACCAGCACGGCGAGCGACGCGGCGAACGCCCGCGCGACCCCCGCGCGGGATCGTCGTTCCCGGGTCACTTCGCTTCCTCGAAGACTTCGCGCGCGGGGCGCCCGATCCCCATCCCCGCTGCGATCAGCTGCGCACGCAGGTCTTCCACTCCCGCGAAGAGGTGAGTGTGCATCGACAGGCTCTCCGCTCCGACCAGCTTCCCCGCGGAGTCGTCGGTGAAGAACACCTCCGTTGCCGAGACCTCGAGCGCATCGAGCACATGCTGGAACGCGCGTGCATCGGGTTTCGCGAAGCCGATATCGGCGGAGTTGAAGACGGCGTCGAAGCGGTCGGAGATGGCGTGGGCAGCGAGCTCGGCGGGGATGGTGTCGGTGCCGTTCGTGAGCACTGCTGTGCGGAGCCCGGCGGCGCGGAGCTCGTCGGACAGATCGAGCACGTCCCCGTCGACCATGGCCGGGTGGGCGCCCCACTCCGTGGCAGCCGCCGCGTTACCGATCCGTTCGCCGATCCGGCGCACCCACTCCGCGCGGGTGATCCGCCCGGTGGTGACCTCGTCGATCAGGGGAGCGGAGAATGCGGTGCCCGCGATGATTCCCGAGTCGAGGCCGTGGCGGCGCTCGATCTCGGCGACGTGGGCAGGATCGAAGTGACGGATCACCCCGTCGAGGTCGAACAGCACAACACGGATCATCCGTCCATCCTCTCTCAATCGCCGTCTGACGGGGCTGCACGCGGGAGACTGTCTCCGACGCCCACACGCACGACAGGAGAACGATGACGACCGTCTTCCCCCGCTCCGTCTCCGTGGTCATCCCGGTGCGGAACGACGCCGTCCTTCTGGAGCACTGCCTCCGCGCTCTTGAGCGGCAGACCCGCCGACCCGACGAGGTCGTGGTCGTCGACAACGGCAGCACGGATGACACGGTGGCCGTCGCCGAGCGGTTCGGCGCACGCGTGGTGACCGAGCCCGTGCAGGGCATTCCTCGGGCCTCGGCGGCGGGCTACGACGCGGCGACCGGCGACATCATCGCGCGATTGGATGCCGATTCGCGCCCGAGGCCCGACTGGATCGAGCGGATCGAGCGGACGTTCCGGAGCCGCGACGGCCTCGACTTCCTCACCGGCGACCCGAGCTTCTACGGCTCCACGCCGCTGGTGCACTGGATGGGGGAGCACCTCTACATCGGCGGCATGTACACGGTGCTCACCCCGCTGCTCGGGCATGCACCGCTGTTCGGCTCGAACATGGCGATGCGCGCCGAGACCTGGCGGATGCTGAGCGGCGAGGTGCACCGGGAGGAGCAGAACATCCACGACGACTTCGACCTGTCGTTCCACGTGCGCCCCGAGATGACCGTGCTGCGGGACCGGAGTCTGGTCGTCGAGGTGTCGGCGCGCCCGTTCCGGGACTGGGCGTCACTCCGGCGTCGGCTGAGCTATGTGCTCCCCACGGTCCGGCTGCATCTGTCGCACGAGCCGCTGCGCGTGCGGCGACGGGCGCGGCGTGAGGCTGATGCGGAGGCCCTCCGCGGTTGAGTCAGCCGTCGGCGCGCGCGTAGAGATCGAGCAGATCAGCCGTGAGTTGATGCGGAGTGGTCTCGCTCGGGCTGTGCCCGGTCGCGTAAGCGCGGAAGTCGGCGCCGATGTCGTGGGCGTAGCGTTCATGGGCGGCGAGCGGCCACAGGTCATGCGAGCCGGCGACGACCAGCTTCGTCATGTCCAGTGCCCGCACGCGGCCGCGCACATCGGGTGCGGTCATCATGAGCCCGACGATCTCGTCGACGCTGCGCCTGCTCGTGAGCGCGAACCGGGAGCGGACGAACTCGAGCCTCCGGGGTGGGACGCGGTTCTTGTTCGTCACGATCCCCCAGATCATGAGTCCGGCGCCCCGGCGAGGGCTTGCTATCGGGGCGATCGGGCCCAGCCACTTCATGGTCGCGAAGACGTTGCCGACGCCGGGGGGAGTGGTCAGGAGCGCCAGGGAGAGCACGAGATCGGGGCGACGGACGGCGACCAGCTGCGCGACCGTGCCGGCGAAGGAGTAGCCCAGCAGATGAGCGGGGGTGCCGGCTTCGAGGAAGGCGATGAGGTCGCCGATGAACAGCTCGTATGTGTAGCTCGTGTGCGCCCCGGCGGCGTGGGACTCGTACTGTCCGGCGAGGTCGAACGACTGCACGAAGAAGCCCGCCTCCGCCAGGAGCGGCAGCATCAGTGCGAAGTCCTCCTTGGAACCGGTCGCCCCCGGTACCAGGACCACGCGCGGATGCGCGGGATCGCCCAGCGACACCACGGCCAGCTCGCCGCTCGGCGCTGAGAACCGCGAGGCCGTCGACCCGGGCGGCGGCACCGTCCAGTCGACGTCGCCGATCGCCGCGTCGAGGTCTGCCGGGGCGATGTGCGCCCGCTCACTCCTCGAATCCGTCGACACGCTGAAAAGCTACTCCCCGGTGGACCTGTGCAGAAGGACCACGCGCAGGATGAGGCGGATCAGCGGGACGGTGAGAGGAGTCCCCGATCGCGCTCCAGCGTCGTGCGAGCCAGCCCGCGAGCCACCTCGAACGGCGTGCCGAACGTCTCCATGCCGACCGTGACGATGGCGCCCTCGTAGAGCAGCATCATCGCCTTCGACATCAGGTCGGGGTCCGCGGCGCCGGCTTCGCGGCAGAGCTCGGCGAAGAGGTCGAGCAGCCAGGCCTTCTGACGGGCCACCTCGGGGAAGACGGGATGCCCGTCGTGGCCGTCGCCGATCTCGGCGCGGGCGTTGATCGCGCTGCACCCCTTCGGGCTGTTCTCGTCCGACCAGGTGATCGCCGCGTCGAACACGGCGAGCACGCGCTCGATGCCGGGCTCCGGTACGCGGGACAGGTGCTCGGTGACGTGTGTCCGCCACCGTGCATCCCGGTGCTGCAGGTACGAGACGACGAGTGCCTCCTTGGACCCGAAGCGGTCGTAGAGGGTCTTCTTGGTGACACCCGCGGCCTCGGCGATCGTGTCGACTCCCACCGCGTGGATGCCGCGCTCGTAGAAGAGCAGCGACGCCGCGTCGAGCACGCGGGAAGCGCCAGGGGTGAGCGGGGCGAGGTCGGGAACGAGGACGGCCATATCCCGAGTATACCAACCTGTATAGTCGGGGGAATGGGTATACAGATCGGTATAGTTCGTGTCGGTGTGACGATCGCGGCATCCGTGGCGTTCGTCGTGACCTGGAGCTCCGGCTTCCTCGTGCCGGCGATCGCCGCCGTCGAGGTGCCGCCGCTGACGCTGCTCGTCTGGCGCTTCGTTCCTCTCGCTGTGATCCTGCTCGCGATCGTGCTCTCCACCGGTGCTGCTCGCGGTGTCACGCGGCGCGATCTGGGGCGCCAGGCGCTCATCGGACTCTTCGCCCAGTTCGGCTACTGCACGGCGGTGTACATGGCCATCGCCTCGGGCGTCGCCACCGGCACCACGGCCCTGATCGATGCCGTTCAGCCCCTCGTGGTCGCAGCGCTGGTCGGTCCGCTGCTCGGACTCCGCGTGCGCGCGGCGCAGTGGGCCGGACTCCTGCTCGGGGCCGTGGGGGTCCTGCTGGTCGTGCGCTCGCAGCTCGAGGGTTCCACGGCGTACCCGATCGCCTACCTATGGCCCGCCCTCGCGATGGCGTCCCTGATCGTCGCCACGTTCCTGCAGCGCCGCTCCGAACCGCGGACGAGCACCCTGGTGACGCTGACCATCCACGTCACGGTGACCGCTGTCGCCCTCGTGCCGGTCGCCGCAGTCCTCGGTGCCCTCGCGCCGCCGGCATCCGCATCGTTCTGGATCTCCGCCGGATTCGCCGCTGTCTTCCCGACGCTTGCCGCGTACGGGCTCTACTGGTGGTTGCTGCGCCGGGTCGGCATCACGGCTCTGAACGCGCTGCTCTTCTTGATCGCTCCGACGACCGCGCTGGCCGGAGCGCTGCTGCTGGGTGAGCCGCTCACGGTGCTCACCGTTCTCGGCTTCGCCCTGTGCGCCGGCGGTGTGGCCGCGGTGCTCGTGAGCGAGACGCGCGCCGTGCATAACTCCTCAAAATCGTCGGGATATTCGCGATCAGGGGCACTGGGGGCGGTTTCGCGCGCGTTCATTGAGGAGTCGTGAACGCCCACGCGATAGTTGCGCTTTCGCAACTATCGGAGTATGGTTGACCTCGATCAACTTTCTACGCAGGAGCGTTACCCCCGTGACACACACCCCATCCTCAGCACCCGAAGCCACCCGCTCGGCGCGCGAGGTCTTCACCGCGATCTCCGGACTCGTCGTCGGCATGTTCGTCGCCGTGCTCTCGGGCACCGTCGTGTCGACCTCGATGCCGGTCATCATCGCCGACCTCGGCGGCACCCAGTCGCAGTACACCTGGGTCATCACCGCGAGCCTGCTGGCCACCGCCGTCTCGACCCCCATCTGGGGCAAGCTCGCCGACCTCGTCGACCGCAAGGTCCTCGTACAGATCTCGCTCATCCTCTTCACCGTCGGCACCGTGATCGCCGGCTTCTCGACCGACACGAACATGCTCATCGCGGTCCGCGTCATCCAGGGCATCGGCGTCGGCGGCCTGATGTCGCTCGTCATGATCGCCGTGGCCCTCATCATCTCCCCGCGTGAGCGCGGCAAGTACATGGGCGTCGTCGGCGGCATCATGGCCCTCGGCACCATCGGCGGCCCGCTGCTCGGCGGACTCCTCACCGACGTGTGGGGCTGGCGCTCCAACTTCTTCGTCGGCGTGCCGTTCGCGATCCTCGCCCTCGTCCTGCTGCAGTTCACGCTGCACCTGCCCAAGCCGCAGCGTGACAGCAAGGTCTCGATCGACTACTTCGGCATCGTGCTCCTCGCGGTCGGCGTCTCGACCCTGCTCATCTGGGTCTCGATGGGCGGCAGCCAGTTCGACTGGGACTCCTCGACGAGCATCATGCTCGCCGTGATCGCCGGAGTCGCGATCGCCGCCTTCATCACGGTCGAGTTCTTCGTCAAGGAACCGATCGTGCCGATGTCGCTGTTCCGCAACCGCACCTTCACGCTGTCGGTGATCGCCTCGATCGCCATCGGCGTCTCGATGTTCGCCACCTCGGTGTTCCTCGCGCAGTACTTCCAGCTGGCTCGTGGCGCCACGCCCACCGAGTCCGGCCTGATGACCATCCCGATGATCATCGGCCAGATGGGTGCGTCGATCATCATCGGCCAGCTCGTGAGCCGCTTCGGCAAGTGGAAGGGCTGGATGCTGACGGGCTCGGTCCTCGCCACCATCGGCGTCAGCCTGATGGCCACCCTGCGCTACGACACCCCGTTCCCGCTGGTCGCCGTCTACATGTTCATCCTCGGTGCGGGCCTCGGCATGGTCATGCAGAACCTCACGCTCATCGTGCAGAACGACACCGCGCCGCAGCAGCTGGGCGCCGCGTCGTCGAACGTGAACTTCTTCCGCACGATCGCCGGCACCATCGGCGTCACGGTCATGGGTGCGATGCTGTCGACCAGCGTCGCGTCGTACATCACCGACTCGCTCGAGGGCTTCACGCCGACGACCCCCGCCGAGGTCGATGCGCTCAAGCACCTCGCCTCGGGTGATGTGCCGAAGGTCGGACAGCTGCCCGACACGATCCGCACGATCGTCGAGGGTGCCTACGGCCACGGCATCGCCGACTCGTTCATCATCGCCATCCCGCTCGCGGTGATCGCCATCATCGCGATCGCGTTCATCAAGAACAAGCCGCTGTCGACGAAGAACGCCGCCGAGCAGATGCTCGAGCAGGCGGAGGAATCCGTCATCGAGGTCTCCGAGGCCGAGGTCGGCGCGTCGCTCTCCACCGGGGCCATCCGGCTCGGGGGTGCGGAGTCCGCGTCGCCCGCGACCGGTTCGGTGCGCGTCCTCGAACGCGAAGATCGGGACCAGGAGCGCTGACATGCTGGCCCCCGAAGCGGTCGGACAGGCGGATGTCGACAGCGCGCTCGGTGACCTCCAGGCGCACCTGAACCTCATCTTCGCGAGGACCAGGTCGCTCTGGAAGGAGTCTGCAGCTCGGGTGCACCCCGAGCTGCAGGTGGCCGGGTACAAGCTGCTGACGTTCATCGCCCGGGCGGGCACCGCGAACGCGCATGAGCTGGCCGAGCGGTTCGAGATGGACAAGTCGGTCATCAGTCGTCAGGTGCGGATGTTGGAGGAGGCAGAACTTCTCGAGTCCCGGCCGGACGAGCGGGACGGGCGGCTCCGGGTGCTGAGTGCGACGCCGTCGGCCTGCGCGGCGCTCGCCGAGGTCCGCCGCGAATACGGCACCCGCCTGCAGGCCGTGGTCGACGAGCTGACGCCCGACGAGATCCAGGCCGCATCCAAGGTGTTCCGACTCCTCGCCGAGGTCTGAGTGAAGCCCCGCTGTCACGTTCGACAGTGGGGCTTCGCCGTACACTGGCGAGCATGAGCGCCTCGTCCGACGCCCCCGCCGACGCCCCCGCATCTCCCTCGGAAGAGGGCCGTCTGAGCGGGGCGGACCTCGACCAGGCCGTCACCAGGGTCGAGCAGGAACTCGGTCGTCTCTTCGCGCGGATCCGCATCAGCTGGCGTGAGGCCGCCGCGACCGTCCATCCCGAACTGCAGCCACTCGGATACCAGGTGCTCACGTCGATCGCGACAGGCAAGGCGACCTCGGCGGGTGCGATCATCGAGCACCTGCAGACCGACAAGTCGGCGGTGAGTCGTCAGGTGCGCCAGCTCGAGCAGCTCGGACTCGTCGAGAGCGTGCACGATCCAGAGGATCGCCGCGCGCGCGTCCTCGTCGCGACCGATCTGGCGCAGGAGCGGATCGCCGTCGCCCGCTCCCGCTACGAGGGCCGCATCGGCGAGCGGCTGCGCAAGTGGACGGCCGCCGACCTCGACCACTTCGCCGACCTGCTGTCGGCCCTCGGTGGCAACTGAGGGGAATACGTGGCTCGCCCCGAGCCTTACCTCCCTCTGTGACTCTCTTCGATCCGGCCGTCTTCGGCGCCCTGCAGCTGTCCAATCGCGTCGTCATGGCGCCGCTCACCCGCACACGTGCGGATGACGACGGGGTGCCCACCGAGGTGATGGTGGAGTACTACCGGCAGCGCGCGGGCCAGGGCCTCATCATCTCCGAGGGCACGTGGCCGGCTGCTGAGGGCAAGTCCTATGCGGGCCAGCCGGGCATCGTCACGCCCGCGCAGATCGAGGGGTGGCGGCCCGTCACCGCAGCGGTCCACGAGGCGGGCGGCACGATCGTCATGCAGCTGATGCACGGCGGACGCGTGGGGCATCCGGAGATCTCGGGGCAGCCGCGCGTGGTCGCGCCGAGCGCCCTCGCCGCACCGGGCCAGACGCACACGCCCGTCGGCAAGGCCGATCTTCCGGTCGCCCACGCGCTCACCCTCGACGAGATCCCCGAGGTCGTCGAGCAGTTCGCGCAGGCCGCGCGCAACGCGATCGCCGCGGGCTTCGATGGCGTCGAGGTGCACGGGGCGAACGGTTACCTGGTGCACGAGTTCCTCTCGCCCGTGTCGAACATCCGCGACGACCGCTACGGCGGTTCGCCCGAGAACCGCGCCCGCTTCGCGATCGAGGTCACGACCGCCGTCGCGGCGGCGGTGGGAGCCGACCGCACCGGCATCCGGCTGTCGCCGCAGCACAACATCCAGGGTGTGCTGGAGGAGAACGACGCAGATGTCCACGCGACCTACGCCGCCGTCGCTCAGGGCCTCGCCCCGCTCGGTCTCGCCTTCATCGATGTGCTGAGTGCTGCACCGACGAGCGAGCTCGTGCAGCACATCAGGCGCACGGCGGACGCGCCCCTGATCATCAACACCGGCTTCGGTGTCGTCACGACGCGGGAGGATGCCGAGGCGCTCGTCGCCGACGGATGGGCGGATGCCGTGGCCGCCGGCCGCCCCGTGATCGCCAACCCCGACCTGGTCGAGCGCTGGCGAGAGGGAGCGGAGCTCAACGACCCGCGCCCGCAGCTGTTCTACGGGCGCACGGCGGAGGGGTACACCGACTACCCGTCGCTGGAGGTCGTGCGCGCCGGGGTCTGAGGGCCCGTCGCGAGGCGCGTGACAGCGAGGTCGACCAGGGGCAGAGCATCTCGGGGGACGACCATCGAGCACACGACATGCTTGTCGACGCGGAATCCGACGCTGTAGACGAACGGGTCGGTGTCGATCTGCCGCGCGGGGCGGTGTTCTCCGTCGACATCGAGTGAGGCGTCCGACACCGCAGTGGTCGTCGCGGCCCACGCGTCGTCGTCATCGGCGCGCGGATCCCACGAGAGGCCGAGCTCCTCGCGGAACCGGTTGCGCAGGATGTGGTTGGTGTGGGCGACGAGCTGCTCGTCGAGGGTGCTCCCCTCGCGAGCAGGGGAAGCACGCCAGGTGGTGCGCACCGCCTCCCACAGCATCGGGTACCGGAACGCCCTCACCTGCTCGATCAGCCAGGCGGGGCGTCCCCACGGAGGTTCGTCTTCGAGGGAACGCCTCGTCGCCTCGTCCAGCTCGATCTCATTGCGGGGATCAGCGTGATCGTCGGGGTACCGCCACAGTGTGTAGCTGAAGTCCGCGGAGACCTCTTCGCGCCCGGTCTCACCGCCGATCTCCGTGAAGCCGGCGATCGGCAGACGCGTGAGCGCGGGCTGCGGCCTCAGTTCGAAGACGGGGAACGGAAGGCTCTGCAGTCGGGACTCCGCCGCGATGCTCGGGTCTGGCGCGTCCATCGGGACCACTCCGCTGTACTCCATCGATCCAGTGTGCCCGATCGGCGGGCGCCACACAGGGGCATCGGCGTGCTTGTTTTGCTCGATACGTATGCCGCCAGGCGCAGCGGCGGACCATCGGTCAGTGCGCTGCCGGTGCGACCCGGAAGCTGACGGCCGTCCAGGATACGGGCGGCAATTCGACGACCGCGACGCCATCGGAGACCACCAGGGTCTCGTTCTGGCGAAGAGCAACGCGCTCCGGGTCCTCGAGTGTGTTCACGGCGTACACGTCATCGTCGCTGAGCGTGCGGGCGTGGGCCTCCCGCACCGCTCCGAATTCTGAGACGTCGAACGAGAGTGTCACCGGGTCGGTCTGCGATCGGTTGACCAGGAACAGGCTGACGCTGCCCGTGGCGGCGTCGAACGTCGTCACGGCATCGATGACCGGCACGCTCCCGTACGTCTCGGTCTCATAGCGGTCGCACTCGATGTGCGTGGGGATCGACTGCCCGGATGCGAGCTCCGAGGTGACGGCGAACGGGAAGAACGTCGTCTGCTTCCAGGCGATGCCGCCGGGCTCCGTCATGATCGGGGCGATGACGTTCACGAGCTGAGCGAGCGAGGCGCTGGTCACCCTGTCGGCGCGACGCAGCAGCGAGATGAGGAGACTGCCCACCACCACGGCGTCTGCCACGGAGTAGGCGTCTTCGAGCAGCCTCGGCGCGGTGGGCCAGTTCTGCGCGCCGGTGATCTTGTCGACGGTCTCGAACCGGGTGTTGTACCAGACGTTCCACTCGTCGAACGAGAGGTTCACGACGTGGTCGCTGCGCTTCGTCGCTTTGACATGATCGACGGTCGCGATCACCGACTCGATGAACTCGTCCATGTCGACGGACGACGCGAGAAAGCTGCCGAGGTCGCCGTCCTTCTCCTCGTAGTAGGCATGACAGGAGATGTAGTCGACGTCGTCGTAGGTGTGGGAGAGGACGACGCGCTCCCATTCCCCGAAGGTGGGCATCGAGCGGCTGGAGGAGCCGCAGACGACCAGCTCGAGGGTCGGATCGAACATCCGCATCGCGCGAGCGGTCTGCGCGGCGAGCTTGCCGTAGTCGTCCGCCGAGCGGTGACCGAGCTGCCACGGGCCGTCCATCTCGTTCCCGAGGCACCACATCCGCACGTCGAACGGCTCGGCCCGGCCGTTCGCAGCGCGCTGGGAGGCCCGTGCCGAGCCCGATCGCAGGTTCGTGTACTCCAGGAGATCGAGTGCCTCCAGCGTTCCGCGCGTGCCCAGGTTCACGGCGAGCATGAGCTCACTGCCGACGGAGTCGAGCCACGACGCGAACTCGTGCAGGCCCACCTGGTTCGATTCCGCCGAATGCCAGGCGAGGTCGAGTCGGGCGGGGCGCTGCGACCGCGGACCCACACTGTCCTCCCAACGGAAGCCGGAGACGAAGTTGCCACCGGGGTAGCGGATCGCGCTCACGCCGAGCTCGGACACCAGCGCCTTCACGTCGGTGCGAAAGCCCTCGGCGTCGGCGCTCGGGTGTCCGGGTTCGTAGATGCCGTCGTAGACGGATCGGCCCAGGTGCTCCACGAAGGAGCCGAAGACTCGGCGGTTCACAGCTCCGACCGGAAGCTGAGGGTCGAAGGTCAATCGTGCGGCGGTCATTTCTGCCTTTCGGTCGGATCGTCACGGTGCTGGCGAGCGGGTCGCGGCCGGCGTGCGGATGGGGGTCTACTTGAGCCCGGTGCTCGCGACGCTCTCGATGAAGCGCCGTTGGACGAACAGGAACATGATCGCGAGCGGCACCACGGCGATCAGGGAGCCCGCCATCATGACGCCGTAGGGGATGATGCCGCTCGGCCCCGTGAGCAGCGTGAGCCCGGAGGTGATGGTTCCCATCTCCTGCTCCGTGGTGAAGACGAGCGGCCACAGCAGGTCGTTCCAGTTGTTGACGAAGGTGTAGATGCCGAGCGTGAGAAGTGCGGGGATGGCGTTGGGGAGCACGATGCTGCGGAAGATCCGGAACTCCGAGGCCCCGTCGATGCGGGCGGCGTTGTCGAGGTCGCGCGGCAGCGACAGGAAGAACTGCCGGAGGAAGAAGATCCCGAAGGCGTCGGCCGCGCGGGGGATGATGAGGCCCCAGAAGGTGTTCACCCAACCGAAGTCCGAGACGAGTTGGTAGATCGGGATGAGGGTCGCCTGGAACGGGATCATCAGGCTCGCCACGATCACGACGAGGAGCACGCGACTCCCGCGGAAGTCGATGCGGGCGAGCACGTACGCGGCGAGCGAGTCGAAGATGAGTGCGCAGATCGTGACCCCGCCCGCGAAGACGAAGCTGTTGAGGATCAGTCGGGCGAACGGCAGCTCCGTGAAGATCCGCTCGAAGTTGTCGAGGGTCCATGCCCCCGGGACGAGCGACGGCGGGAACGCGTTGACCTCGGGCACCGGCTTGAAGGCGGTGAAGACGATGATGAGGATCGGGAGCAGGATCAGGAGCGTGACGATCAGCATCGCCAGGAAGTAGAGTCCGCGCCCGACGCGGAGTCGCGGGGGTCGACGGCGGGGCAGGGTGATGGTGGTCATGCGGCGTCCTTCGCTCGACGGCCCGAGAGGGCGAACTGCACGAGGCTCAGGAGGAGCGTCGCGATGAGCAGTACGTACGACACCGCCGAGGCGAAGCCGAGTTCGAGGTCGCGGAATCCGGACTGGTAGATCTGCATGACGATCGTCTGCGTGCTGCGGTACGGGCCGCCGCCGGTGAGGACGTAGATCTGGTCGAAGGCCTGGAGTGCGGCGATCGTCGCGATGATGAGCACGAATCCGGTGGTGTTGCCCAGCAGGGGGAGGGTGACGTTGCGGAAGCGCGCGAGGGGGCCGGCGCCGTCCATGTTCGCCGCCTCGTACAGGCTCTTCGGGATCTCCTGGAGCCCGGCGAGGAACACGATCATGTAGAAGGCGAAGTTCTTCCACACGGCCACCAGGACGACGGTCGGCATCGCGAGCACCGGATCCTGGAGGACGTTGCCGATGCGGATGCCGAAGGCCTGCAGCCAGTAGTTCACCAGACCGACCTGCGGGTCGAGGAGGTACTGCCAGGCGAATGCGGCGACGGCGAGGGAGACGATGAACGGCAGGAACAGCCACGTGCGGAACATGCCGCGCAGGGGGAGATGCGGGCTGTTGAGCGCGAGGGCGAGCAGGAGTGCGAGCACGACGGCCACTGGCGTGAAGAGCACGGTGTACAGCACGGTGTTGCTCATCGCCTGGAGCATGTCGGGGTCGGTGAAGACCTCGACGTAGTTGGCGAAGCCCACGTATTCCTCGAGCCCGAATCCGCTCGCGTCGGTGAAGGACAGCCGAAGTGCGGACACCATCGGCCAGAAGACGAACAGGGCGAGGATCGTCAGGGCCGGCACGAGGAAGGCGAGGATCGTGAGGCGGCGCTTCGCGATCCCGGCGATCGGGCCGCGTCCGCCGAGCTGCGCCGGCGGGCGACGGCGGCGGGCGGGTGGGGAAGTCGTGGCGGTCATTGTCACTTCTCTCTACAACGTTGTAACCCACACAGTAAGGACCTTGGGGTCGGCTCGTCAACTCGCGGTCACGAGCGCTGGACGGCTGCGGGAGCGCCCAGGTGGGACGAGGGGCCGAGTGGCTTGACTTTTCTCGGAACATCGAGAACCATAACCTCTATAACGTTTACTTACAACGTTGTAAAGCGATGATGAGGACACCCGTCCTCCGCGCCGACAGAGTGGTCGAACAGTGGAGGTTCCCCTGATGAAGAAAGCACTACCCGCAGCATTTGCGAGCGTCCTTCTGCTCGCCCTGGTCGGCTGCTCGTCGGCCGGCACCCCTTCCGAGGAAGGCGGAGTGATCGAGCTCGACTTCTGGCACGGCTACACGGAAGCGGATGGCGAGGTGCTCAACGACCTCGTCGCCGAGTTCAACAAGTCGCAGGACGAGGTCAAGATCACGCCGTCGGTCAAGCCCTGGGCGACACTCCTGGACTCGGCTCTGCCCGCGCTCACCGCGAAGAAGGGGCCGCAGCTCATGGCGATCCCTCCCGAGAACATCCCGGTCTTCGCGTCGAAAGGCGCGCTCCAGCCCCTCGACGACTGGTACGAGAGCGACAGCGCCTCGGACGTCCTCAATCCCGGTGCCGTCGATACCGGCATCGTCGACGGCGAGCGCTTCGGGGCTCCGCTGAGCTTCACCCCGCTGACGATGTTCTACAACGCCGCGATGTTCGAGGCAGCCGGTGTCTCGGTGCCGACGACGTGGGACGAGTGGGTCGCTGCCGCGACCGCGCTCACCGTCGACGCGAACGGAGACGGTGAGCCCGAGCAGTACGGACTCGCGCTCCAGGACAATGCGACCGTGGGCAACGGCGTCTGGCCGTCTCTGTTCAAGAGCGGCGGTGGCGATGTCGTGACCGCCGACGGTGACGTCGTGGTCGATTCGCCGGAGAACGTCGAGACGCTCACGTACTGGGCCGATGCCGTCACCGCCGGCAAGTTCTCGCCGACGGGTCTCACAGGCGCCGACGCCGACGGACTCTTCAGTGCGGGAAAGGTCGCGATGACCCTCGGGGGGCCGTGGCTCGCCACCGTCTCCGAAGAATCGGGCATCGACTACGGCATCGCGCCGCTCCCGGCCGGGCCTGACGGCATCGTGGCCTCCGCTCTCGCCGTCGACATGAGCATCACGGCTCAGGCGTCAGCGGAGGAGAAGGCGGCGGCCGAGAAGTTCTTCAGCTGGTTCTACCAGAAGGAGAACATGGTCACGTGGTCGCTCGCTTCCGGCTGGCCCCCGCTCACGTCGGAGGTTACGGCCGAGGACGTGGCGGAGAACCCCGTCGTGTCGGCCCTCACTGAGCAGTCGCAATACGGTGCCGCACTCCTGCCGGGTGTCATCCCGTCGACGGATGTGCTCACCGCGCTCGACACCGCCACGCAGAAAGCGCTCGCCGGGGGCGACCCCGCGGAGCTGCTCCGCACGGCGCAGCAGGAGATGGAGGCGGCCCTGGCGGGCTGACTCCGTTGCACGACCACCCGCACCGACGCTCCCGATCGGTGCGGGTTGCCGTGTGTCGGGCGCCGACACGCGGCAGAGAGATCGAAACGGATCCGCGGATCCGAGAAGGAGAACGACGACGTGAACTGGTTCGAGGACGGACGCCTGCGATTCGCGATGGGAGTGGAAGACACCTTCATCCCTCAGACCCGGCCGGGTGAGCGCGCGCTGGATGAGTACGAACTCATGCAGCACTACCGCTTCTGGTCGGAGGATCTCGGCTACTGCGCCGACGTGGGCAGTGAGATGGTGCGGTGGGGCATCCCCTGGTACCGCGTGAACCCGGCCCCGGGTGAGTGGGACTGGGAGTGGCTCGATAAGGTCATCGACCGCTTCGACGAGCTGGGGATCGAGCTCATCGCCGATCTCGTCCACTACGGGACGCCGCTCTGGCTCGAGGATCAGTTCGTCAACCCGGAGTATCCGGAGCGCGTCGCCGAGTACGCCGCCGCCGTCGCCGAAAGGTATCGAGGTCGAATCCGGCACTACACGCCTCTGAACGAACCGCTTCTGAACATCATGTACTGCGGTGAGTTCGCGCAGTGGCCGCCGTACTGCTCCGGCGATCGTGGCTTCGTGGAGGTGCTCCGTGGGATCTCCCGCGGCATCGTCACGACGCAGCGGGCCATCGCCGCCGCCGATCCGGATGCCGATTTCGTGCATGTCGAGGCCTCCTTCCGGTTCGCGGGGGACACCGCTGCGCAGAGCGAGACTCACGAGCACCTCCGGCATCGCGCGTACATCGTCCAGGATCTCGTGATGGGTCGCGTCGGCGGCGACCACCCGCTCGCCGAATACCTGCGGGAGAACGGGTTCACCGACGAGGACTTCGCCTGGGCCATCGAGAACACGGCGATCCCCGACGTGGTCGGGGTCAACTACTACCCGCAGCACTCCACGGAGGTGTTCGAAGCAGGGGTCGTGCACACCGGGGGTCCGCGCGATCTTCGGCCGCGCCTCGATGCCGGCACCGAAGGTCTGGCGGACGTCATCCAGTCGTTCGCCGCGCGCTACGAGCGGCCCGTCTTCCTGACCGAGACGAGCTATACCGGCACCGTCGAAGAGCGGATCGCCTGGATGGATGCGTCGATCGCGGCGGTCGAGGACCTTCGCGCGGCCGGCGTCGACGTCATCGGATACACGTGGTGGTGCATCACGGACATGGTCGAGTGGTCCTATCGCCCGGGAGACGGCAAGCCGATGGACTACCGCCTTTCCATGGGACTGTGGGCGCTCGAGGAGGACAGTGATGGTGTGCTCCAGCGGCATCGCACGCCGGTGGCCGACGCGTTCCTGCGGCATTCCCGGCGCTGATCGCCGCGGCTCTTGACTGATTTACAACGTTGTGCAATTCTCCATTTACAACGATGTAAATCCTGATGGGGAACTCCGCGTCAGGACCTCAACCTCGGAGGACGCAATGAAGCGGTTATCGGCACAGAGATCGCGCGGGAGGCTGGCAGGACTGTCCGCCATCGCCGCGACGCTGGCACTCGTGGCGACGGGATTCGTCGCGACATCGGCTCAGGCGGTGACGACGGGCAACGGATCGCTCGTGTACGCCCCACCGGACGGTTCGTCGTTCAACGATGAGGGCGGAGACGCGACGGGCACTGCCTACGCGAAGATCATCGCCCTCAAGCACAACGGCACCTCCAACGGGACGCTCCTGAACACGTTTGACGACGGGCGTCTGATCAAGGACGTCAACCCGAGCTCCAACCCCACGACGGACACGCAGGCCTGCCTCGCGAACCCGGCCCTGGCGTGCCACCAGGAGTGGCCGATCTTCCGCAGCACCAACGACGGCACGAGCTGGCAGAAGATCTCGGCGGTCAACCCGGGGCTGCAGTTCCCCGGGACCGCCGGACAGGAGAGCACGACGCAGCTCGACCGCCTGGCGCAGCCCTTCCTCTTCGAGGTCCCGCAGACAACCGGAAACCTCGCGGCGGGCACGATCCTGCTCACCGGTCAGATCAGACCCGCTGACCGCAACGCCGCGTCGTCGGTGACGAAGCTCGTCGTCTACAAGAGCACCGACCGAGGGGCCTCGTGGAGCTACGTGAGCACGATCGACACGGGTGGACCGGCGATCTACGACCCCTCCTCGACGTCGACGACCACGACCGTCTGGGAGCCGACGCTGGCGATCGATGGAGGGGGCGGGCTCGTCGCCTACTTCTCGGATGAACGGCAGAAGGCGAATGGCGTTCTCCAGGCCGTGTCCTACCGGCGCTCGCTCGACGGCGGCCAGACGTGGGGCGCGCTCTCGAACGTGTCCGCTCCGACCGACTCCACGCATCGCCCAGGAATGATCACGGTGGACAAGCTGCCCGACGGCTCCTACATCGCGACGTATGAAGTGGTGAATGCGCAGGGATATGCCTTCTCGAACGCGTCGCCGGTGTTCTTCAAGAAGTCGCCCGACGGACTCAATTGGGGATCGACGACGAGTCTGGGAACGCCGGTCGAACTCGCGGACGGTCGCGGAATCGGATCGTCCCCGACGGTGAAGTGGGTGCCCACCGGCGGGCCGAAGGGAATGATCGTCGTCGCCTCGAAGTGGGGGCTCGATGCCGCCGGCAACCTCGACGGCGGACAGAACTTCTTCGTCAACTACAACCTCGGCGCCGGTCCGTGGGAGCGACTGCCCTTCGCGGTGACGTTCAACGGTCCGAGCTCGATCACCGGCTTCGCGCAGGGGATCGACTACAGCCCGGACGGACGCACGCTGTACCAGGCGGTGAACGTCGACAACTACCGCGCGAATCCGTCGAACCCTAGTCAGACCTACCTCTACAACGACATCCGGGTCGGGACGATCCCGCTCACCGCGACCGCCTACGAGGCGGAGAACGCCGCGCGGACGAACACCACGCTCGTCACGCACGGCGACGCCTCGAACGGGAGCAAGGTCGGCAACATCAACTTCGCGGACAGCACGGTGACCTTCACCGTCGATGCTCCGCAGGCGGGTACATACGACCTCAATGTCCGGTACGCCAACGGCATGGGTTCCACGAGCGGTCACGCGGTCTCGGTGAACGGAGGGACCGCGACGAACATCAGCTATCCCACCACCGCTGACTGGGGGCGCTACCTCTGGGCACAGAAGACCGTCACCCTCAACGCCGGGTCGAACACCGTGCGGTTCGCCTACTCGGGGACCTTCGCTGAATTGGACCAGATCCAGCTCCACAAGAGTGGAACGACCCTGCCGGCGACCTTCCAGGTGCAGAACCGCAACAGCGGCAAGGTGCTCGAGATCCTGTCCGCGCTCACGACCGACGGTGCTCCCGCCGGGCAGTGGGGGCCGACGGCGAATGCCACGCAGATCTGGAAGGTGCAGCCCGCGACGGGGGGAACGTTCGAACTCGTGAACAAGAACAGCCGGAAGCTCCTCGAGATCCCCGGCGCCTCCACTGCTGACGGCACCGACGCGGTCCAGCGGTCGGCGAGCGGCACCGCCACCCAGCGCTGGAACCTGTCACCCAACAGTGCGGGCTACTGGACCATCGCCAATGCGAACAGTGCGAAGCTCCTTGAGATCGGTTCGTGCTCGACGGCCGACGGCGCGGTCGCGCAGCAGTGGGGTCCGACCGGGGCGGCGTGCCAGGAGTGGCGTCTCATCAAGGAGGGCATCCAGTGACACGGGAGTGATGCGGGAGTAAAGCAGGGCGCGGGGCGGTCGGAGACATCGGCCGCTCCGCGCCTGTGTCCCGACCCGGGTCAGTCCGACGGGACGGCGGATTCGCGTACGACCACCTCGAAGTCGACCAGCACCTCGCGGGGGTCGGACGGCCGACCGGCGCCGTCACGGATGCGGGTGAGGAGCAGCTCCACGGCGAGAGCGGCGATCTGCTCCCGACCGGGGTCGATCGTCGACAGGCTCGGGAGCGTGTACTGGGCCTCGTCGATGTCATCGAAGCCCACGACCGAGACGTCATCCGGAATGCGGAGGCCCGCCTCCTGGAGAGCTCGCATCGCTCCGAGCGCGAGCGCGTCGTTGAGCCCGAAGACGGCATCGAACTCGACGCCGTCGCTCAGAAGGTCTCGGATCGCCTCAGCTCCGTTCGACCGGTGCCAGAGCGTCGTATACCGCACGAGCGACTGATCGACCTCGATGCCGGCGGCGGCGAGGGCCTGCTCGTAGCCCTGCGTGCGCAGGGCGGCGGATCCCACATCCTCATCGACGTGTGCGCCGACGAGAGCGATGCGTCGGCGGCCGGCCTTCAGGAGCAGTTCCGTCGCCGCCTGCGCGGCCTCGACGTTGCGCATGGTGACGTGATCGACAGGACCGCCGAAGATGCGCTCGCCGAGGAGCACCACCGGGAAGTCGACCTCGAAGTGCTGAGCATCCGCCTGCCCCATGCCGAGCGGGCTGAAGATGAGGCCGTCGGTGAGCTGCATGCGTGGGCTCGTCAGGACGGCGATCTCGCGGTCACGGTCGGCGCCGGTCTTCTCGATGAGTACCACGAGACCGTGTCTCTCCGCCTCGGCGATGACCGCGTCAGCGAGCTCCCCGAAGTAGCTGAGGCTCAGTTCGGGGAGCACGAGCCCGATCACGCCGCTCCGTCCGGAGCGGAGAGAGCGTGCCGAAAGATTGGGCTGGTAGTTGAGCTCTTCGATCGCCTGGCGTACGCGGGTCCTCGTCGATTCCTTGACATGCGGGTAGTCGTTGACGACATTGGAGACGGTCTTGATCGAGACACCGGCGAGATTCGCCACGTCGTGGAGGGTGGCTGCCATACGACCTCCCAGACGTCATCACCGTCCTTGATGATACAACGTCGTAATCACGTCGATGGCGGCTTCAGAGGGCGATGTCGTTGTTCTTTGTCAACGTCCGCCACCGCTCCGGCAGCGCGGTCTGAGCGCCGAGCACATCCGACCCGGTCAAGGGTCCGAGGTCGATGCCGGTCAGGGCGGCGATGTCGGCGACGGGCACTTGGAACGTGCGGAAGGCGCCGAGCGGCGGCACCGCGAGCACCCCCTCCCGCGTGTCGACGAGCTCGGACTGATCGAGAACGAAACCGGCGGCGGCGAGCCCGTCCGGCCCCTGCCAGGCGGTGATCTTCCAGAACCGCAGCGGAATCCGGATGCCGCGGTACGGCGGGTCGTCGTCGGCCAGGACCGGCGCGGTGAAGACCGACACCCGCTGATCGGTCGTCTCGGCGTAGGCGAGCACATGGTCTTCGAGGCCGAGCCAGAGCTCCTTCGACTGGTTGAAGCCGGCGGCCTGCGGTGCGGCGTTCGGGTAGAAGAAGGTCGCCTCGGTGGCGGCGCGAGCCGCATCGACCGGTCCCCATCCGGGATCGCGGCGGCGCACGAGGTGCCCGCGGTCGAGGTCGTTGCGGGCATAGGCCTCCGGCCCGGTCTGCTCGGCGGCCGGCACGCGTTCGTCGAGCCGCCAGTCGCCGGTGCGCGGGAGATCCTGCAGCGAGGCGCCGTCGATGTTCACCGCGGTCACTGCGGCGAGCTGCCGTGCAGGATCGAGCAGCACCGTGAAGCGCGGATAGGGGAGCGGGCGCACCGGCTGCGTCGGGCGTGGAAGGGGGAGGGTCGCTCCGAGGAACTCCGGATCGTAGCCGTCGGTCATGCCCCCATCGTGCCCGGTGCCACCGACGTTCGCCGGGCGTCGGTGTCTATTTCCTCGGAAGCTGGTTGCACCGGTTCACGCTGGCGTCGTCAGCGGAGAAGGACGAACGAGCGAAGTGGGTTCGGAGCGATGTCGTGCGCTTCCGTGAACCCGCGGGATTCGTAGAACGCCCGTTGTGCCGCTTCGTCGTCAGTGAGAAGGACCATTTGGCGGATCCCGTCCGTTCGGGCGATGACGGCATCGAGGAGCGTGCCCCCGATGCCTGCGCGTTGCTGGGAGGGTGTGATGAGGATGTCCTGGATGTACACGATCGTCAGGCCATCCGAGACGGTGCGAAGCAAGCCGATCAGTGTGCCCGTCTCGCTGCGTGCCGTCAGAACGGTGTGTGAAGCACGCACGGCCGCGAGGAGTCGAGCGGGGTCCGCGGCATAGGCCGTCCAGCCAACCGTTCGGTAGAGCTCAACAAGCTCGTCGACCGCAGGGATCTCATCTGTAACCGTGAAGCCCACCGTCCGAGTCTGACACGCATAGGAGCATCCAACCCTCACGACTGCCTCGTCGCCGCCGCATCAGGCGAGGCCGCCTGACCAAGTTCGTCAGGTCAGCCGACGATCACGTCGAGCGCGACGGTGGGGCACGCGACCCGCGGCAGATCGGCGAGACCACGGCCCCGCACGGAGTCGCCCGTCGCCCATCGCGGGTCGGGGTGTACACGGCGAGATCACCGTGCGAAGATCAGACTCTCATCTAAAGTGTTAGGGGTTACATGTGTTTGAATCGTCGCGGTTGCACTCACTCTTCACCGAACTCCGCGACAAGTTGGCGGAATCGAATGCGTCGATAGTGACCGGGACCACTGGAAATGCCGACGACGGGAGTTACGCGTTGGCGCCGGGCGTCACAATCACCTTCCCCGACGACCCCGGAGCCTTTGCGAGTGTGTTTGTGACAGGGGGCTCAGACCCCTTCCCCTACATTCAACTCACGGGAGCAGAGCAGCAAGCGATGGTGACCGGAGCGTCAGGCACGCTGGTCGTCGCGATCTGCGCCTTGCTCGGCCCTGAAACAGCCGGCGTCGGGTGCGGTGTCGGCGCCGCCGTGATCGCGATGATCGTCGGTATCATCGTCGCGAACGGAGTCTGCAAGAACAATCGTCAGATGCGCATCTACCCCCTTGCCGGTCCCGCTGGCTTCAGCTGTCAGTGACCTCGTGTCTCCCGTAGCAATGAAGAAGATCCATCCGGCGCTCCTCGCCACAATTGTGATGGCACCCGTCCTCGCGGTTCAGCTCACACTCCTGGGATTCGGGGCCTGGAAGTTCTCCGCAGATCTCATGTCCGTACTATCGATCGACGTCGGTTTCTGGCTGCTGATCCTCTTCATCGTCTACGCGGACCGACGCAGAAGAGAATAGGCACTCAGCCAACACACGCACCAAGAATGGGCGCGATCGCATTAGCGATTCGTGCCCATTCTTCGTCGCTCCTCCACCGCCTGTAGGGCGCTGCGCGCCTCGCGGTCGGGCTATTGCGCGTGGCGGCATCGCCCCAGGTCAGCCGACGATCACGTCCAGCGCGACGGTGGGACAGGCGACGCGCGGGAGGTCGGCGAGACCGCTGCCTCGCACCGAGTCGCCGGTCGCCCATCGCGGATCGGTCGACACGACCACGCGTCCGACGCCGTTCGTCAGCGTGACCTCGCTGCCCAGCGCGGCGAACCGGTGGGTCAGGTCCCGCTCGACCGCCGAGACGAGCAGATCGAGTCCGGCGACGCCGATCCGCTCGCCGTCCACATCGGCGGGCACGGCGATCGTGATCGTGTACTCGTCGCTGCAGAGGTAGTCGACGTAGGGGCCGGCCACATGCGGCTCCCCGGTCGTCATGGGCACGCGGTACCACTCGAGCGCGCTGTAGTCGATGTTCTCCTTGTTGAGCGACTGCGAGGCGAGCACGAGCTGCCGCCGGTCGTCGCCCTGCCACCACGCCAGGTGGCTGTGGGCGTCGGCGAGCAGATCGATCGCCGCGATGAACCCGGCGCCGTACACGGGCACGCCGCGCAGGTCGAGTGTCTTCAGGGCATGCGGTCGCACCAGGGCATCGATCTTCGAGCGGGTGAGCGGTCCGCTGGCCCTGGCCTCGGCGACCTGGGTGGCGAACGGGCCCACCCAGTCGACCAGTGCCCGCACGGGCGCTGCGAAGTAGTCCTCCACGATCGCGGCCGCGGCCTGGGTGGCGGTGTCGGTTGCTGTGTTCATCGCGTCCTCCTGTGCACGTCGATGCGGGTCTTCGGAACTAACCGTTCGCGGCCTGGAGCCGGATCAGCGCGTCGATGGTCTCGGCGGCCATGAGCTCGGTCCTCGCCCCGGCGGCGTCGGGGTCTCCGGCCTCCACGGCGTCGATGACGGCGGCGAGGTGCGCGCCCTGCCGTCGAAGATTCTCGGTCTCGTGCGCGACGAGACGCAGGTAGGGCGAGAGCTCCGCCTGCAGCTTCATCTGCTCACGGGTCAGTCGCGCGGACTGGCTGAGGGCCACGATCTCGATCTGCACGTCGTCGAGCAGCCGGCGCTGCGCCTCGGTGTCGAGCTCGTCGATCCGGTCCATCCGACGGCGCACCCGCTGCGTCTCGCTCGGGTCGGCGCGCCTCGCCGCGAGGCGGACGCACGCACCGGTGATCGCGGCGTAGTGCGCGCCGAGGTCACGCAGGGCGACGCGCGAGGTGCGCCGCACCGCTTCCCGCGCGAACGTCAGGGGGTCGGCGTGTGCGGCGACGAAGCTGCCGCCGTTGCGTCCGCGTCGGGTCACGACGAGGCCGCGACCGCGCAGCGCGAGCAGCGCTTCGCGCACGGTCACCGGAGCGACGCCGAGGCTCTTGCTGAGGTCGGCTTCGGAGGGGAGGCGCTCGCCGGCGCGGAGGTGCCCGCGGGTGATCGCGTCGACCAGGCGGCGCTCGACGAGCTCGGCCCTGCCCTCGTCGCCGATGGGCTGGAACAGTGCGCCCTGAAGGCGGTGTGGTTGTTCGTGCTCCGCGTCGGGGGAGGGGTCGGCAGGGGCGTGCGTCGGATGCGTCGTCGAGCTCGATGCCATTCTGCGATTCTCCCTTCCGCGCTCACCATACCCAAGAAACTCGCTGTTGACATATTACCTCTGGGTTTATATGTTTTGGGGAATCTTCCGAGTTCGACGATGACCGAGGAGCGCGAGATGATCGCCACGGCACCCGCAGCACCCGCAGCCGCAGAGGCCGCCCGCCCCGACGGGACGGTGACCCTGAGCGGCGTCACGAAGTCGTTCGGCGAGTTCACCGCCGTCCGCGACCTCGACCTCGAGGTCGCCTCGGGCGAGTTCCTGTCGATGCTCGGTCCGTCGGGCTCGGGCAAGACGACGGTGCTGCGCATGATCGCCGGGTTCGAAGACACCACCTCCGGCAGCATCCGCCTCTCCGGCGTCGACGTGACCAGGACCCCTCCGCACGCCCGTCCGGTCAACACCGTCTTCCAGGACTACGCGCTGTTCCCGCACCTGACCATCGCCGACAACGTCGGCTACGGGTTGCGCGTCCGCGGCGAGGGCAAGAGCGCCAGGGCCGCTCGGGTGCAGACCTCGCTGGAGCAGGTGCGGCTCGACCACGTCGCCGACCGCCTGCCGCACCAGCTCTCCGGCGGTCAGAGGCAGCGGATCGCCCTGGCCCGCGCCCTCATCCTGCGCCCTCAGGTGCTGCTGCTCGACGAGCCGCTCGGTGCGCTCGACAAGCAGCTCCGTGAGCAGATGCAGATCGAGCTCAAGCAGATCCAGCGCGAGGTCGGCATCACCTTCATCTTCGTCACCCACGACCAGGAGGAGGCCCTCACGCTCAGCGACCGCGTCGCGGTGTTCAACGGCGGCCGGATCGAGCAGGTCGGCACCGCACGCGATGTGTACGAGCGCCCGGAGACCGAGTTCGTCGCACGCTTCCTCGGGCTCTCGAACCTCATCGGCGGAGAGCTGGCCGAGAGCCTGACCGGCGACCGGCGGACCATGAGTGTGCGCCCGGAGCGGATGCGGCTGATCGGACCGGATGCGGCGCTCGCCGCGGGCGAGGTCTCGCTCACCGGCACCATCAGCGAGGTCGTCTACACGGGCCCCGCCACCCGCTACCTCGTCACGACCGATGCGGGCCTCGACCTCATCGCCGAACGCCCGAACGCGCGCCACTCCGCCGACGACGACCTCGCCCGCGGACACCACGTCCGTGCCGTCTGGTCACCCGACCACGCGGCCCGGCTTCCCTGAAGAACCGCACGTGAAACACCGCAACACCCGAACACCTGAGAACACAGCAGCACCGATCACGAAGGAGCGATCCATGCGTAAGAAGATCCTGGCCACCGCGGCGATGACCGCGGTCGCCGCCCTGGCACTGTCCGGCTGTTCCACCGGCGGAGAGGAGACGCCGGCCGAAGGGGGCGGCGGACTCCAGATCGACGTTCCCGACATCGCGATGCAGGAGGAGCTCGGCGACTACGAGGGCGAGGTCAACATCGTCGCCTGGAGTGGATTCGTCGAGCCCGCCTGGAGCGACGCCTTCACCACCGAGACCGGCTGCGTCGTGAACCGCCGCGTCGCCGGCACCAGCGATGAGATGGTCCAGCTCATGCGCACCGGCGACTACGACCTGGTCTCCGCCTCGGGCGACGCGAGCCTGCGCCTGATCGCCGGTGGCGACGTGCAGCCGCTCAACCTCGAGCTCATCCCGAACTTCGGCGACGACATCGTCGAGGGCATGAAGGGTCAGATCTACGACACCATCAACGGCAAGTCCTACGGCATCCCGATCGGTCGCGGCGCGAACATCCTCCAGTACAACAGCGAGGTCGTGACCGAGGAACCCACCAGCTGGGACATCGCGTGGGAGAAGGACAGCCCCTACGCGGGCAAGGTCATCGCCTACGACGCCCCGATCTACATCGCCGACGCCGCGGTGTACCTGATGGCGCACGAGCCCGACCTCGGCATCACGAACCCGTACGCGCTCGACCAGAAGCAGCTGGATGCGGCGATCGACCTGCTCAAGCAGCAGAACGACATCGTCTCCGAGTACTGGTCCGACCCGGCCGCGCAGATCACCTCGTTCGCGGGCGGCACCACGGTGCTCGGCACGTCGTGGGAGGTGCTGCGCAAGCTGACCGAGGATGACAAGTTCAAGAGCGTGCTGCCGGAAGAGGGCTCGACCGGGTGGTCGGACGCCTGGATGATGGCGACCGAGTCGAAGAACCCGAACTGCGCCTACGCGTGGATGGACTACTCGTCCTCGCCGGAGGTGAACGGCGCGATCGCGATGAACTTCGGCATGGCGCCCGCGAACGCCGCCTTCTGCGACACCAGCGACGAGGCGAAGGCGCACTGCGACTACTTCAACGCCACGGACGAGGAGTACTTCAAGAACGTCTGGTTCTGGACGACGCCGATCGAGCAGTGCATCGACGGCCGCACCGACGTCACCTGCACGAACTTCCAGCAGTGGACGGACGCCTGGCTCTCGGTCAAGGGCTGAGCCGCATCGAGGGGCGGGTCTTCCGGCCCGCCCCTCACCTCCGCAGATCTTCCGCCACCACGAACGGGATCGACATGAAGCGCCGCCTCCGCATCGCCGGGCTCCTCGCTCTTCCGATGACCTGGCTCATCGGGATCTACATCTTCTCGCTGGTCATGCTCCTCGTGACCGCCTTCTGGATCACCGACCCCTTCACCTCGAAGGTGAAGCCCGGTTTCACGCTGCGCAACTTCGAGCAGCTCTTCGTCAATCCGGCCTACCTGTCGACCTCGCTGCGCACCCTCGGGATCGCGCTCGCCGTGACGGTGCTCGCCGTGCTCATCTCCGTCCCCCTCGGCATCTTCATGGCGAAGGTCGCCGCGCCCTGGTTGCGGGCACTCCTCGCGGTCTCGATCACCCTGCCGCTGTGGGCCGGATACCTGGTCAAGGTGCTCGCGATGCGCATCACCTTCACCGAGCAGGGCTTCGCGAACTGGCTGCTCGCGCCCCTCGGGCTCTCCGGCCCCGGCTTCAGCATCCTGACCGTCGTGCTGACCCTCACGTACCTGTGGCTGCCGTACATGGCGGTCCCGGTGTACACCGCGATCCGACAACTGCCGCCCAACCTCTTCGACGCCTCCGCCGACCTCGGTGCGGGGTCGTGGCGCACGATCGTCTCGGTCGTGCTCCCGCTCATCAAGCCCGCCCTCATCGCGGGTTCGGTGTTCACGTTCTCCCTGAGCCTCGGCGACTACCTCGTCGCCCGGTTCGTCGGCGGCGACACGCAGATGATCGGCAGCGTGATCGCGTCGAACATCAACCTGAACCCGCCGCTGGCGGCCGCCTACTCGCTCGTGCCGATCGCCTTCGTCGTCGTCTACCTGGTGAGCGTCCAGCGCACCGGTGCTCTGGAAAGGATGTGAGTCGCGCATGCTGAGACTGTCCCGCACCTCCAAGGTCGTGCTCGGAATCATCGTCGCGATCGTGCTCGCGTTCATGTACATCCCGCTCGCGCTCGTCGTGCTCAATTCGTTCAACTCCGCGCGCATCGTGAGCTGGCCGGTCACCGGGTTCTCGCTCGAATGGTGGGGGAAGGCGTTCACGAGCGAGCCGGTGCGCGCGGCTCTGCTGAACTCGGTCCTCGTCGCCTCCGGTGCCACCGTGATCGCCGTGATCCTCGGAACGCTCGTGGCCTTCGCGCTGCAGCGGTACTCGTTCTTCGGTCAGCGTGCGGTGAACCTCCTCGTGGTGCTGCCGATCGCCCTGCCCGGCATCGTCACCGGTGTCGCCCTGAACAACACGTACAACCAGATCCTGGAGCCCATCGGCATCCAGGTCGGGTTCTACGGCATGATCATCGCGCACGGCACCTTCTGCATCGTCATGGTGTTCAACAATGTGCTCGCGCGGCTGCGACGGATGAACCCCGGCATCGAGGAGGCGTCGAAGGATCTCGGAGCGAGCCCGTGGCAGACGTTCGTGCTGGTGACGCTGCCGCAGTTCCGCAGCGCGCTCATCGCCGGCGCCATCCTCGCCTTCGCCCTCAGCTTCGACGAGGTGTACGTGACGATCTTCACGGCGCCTCCCGGCGTCGACACCCTGCCGCTGTGGATCATGAACCAGATGGCCCGGCCCAATGAGGCCAACGTCGTCAACGTCGTCGCGACGGTCGTCATCGTCGCGTCCTTCATCCCGGTGTGGATCTCACAGCGGCTCGGGAAGGAGGTCGACGAGCGCGGCTGACGCGGACGGCGCCGGATGCCGGAAGAATTTTGACATAGGCCAAAATCTCGAATAGCGTCGAGCCATGGCACAGGCACGCGATCGCGACGACGTCTCCGACCGCATCTCGGGCGCCTCCGCCGCCGAGATCTCCGAGAGCGTGCGCGATCTCGTCGATCGCGGAGAGCTCGCCGCGGGCGATCACCTCCCCTCGGTCCGGGCCCTCGCCGCGCGTCTCGGCGTCAATCGCAACACGGTGCTCGCGGCCTACCGCTCGCTGGTCACCGCACGCATCGCTATCACGGGCGGTCGCACCGGTACGACGGTGCTCGGTCCTGCGCAGAACCCCGACGAGGGCTTCACCGCGGGGACGGTGCTCCGCGACATCGGCAGCGGCAACCCCGATGCCGCGCACCTTCCCGACCTCGCCGCCGCCTTCGCCGGTATCGAGCCCGCCCACGTGCTCTACGGCGAATCCGTGATCGATCCCGCACTGGCCGAATGGGCCACGGAGTGGATCGCCGCCGACCACCCTCGACCCTTCCGTCTGTCGATCACCGCCGGTGCCGTGGACGCCGTCGAACGCCTGCTCGCCCAGAGCCTGGTGCAGGGCGACCGCGTCGGCCTCGAAGACCCGTGCTTCCTCTCCAGCATCCACACCGCACGCCTCGCTGGGTACACGCCCGTCGCGATCCCCGTCGACCGCGAGGGGATGACCGTCGAGGGGCTGCGCACCGCACTGGAGAGCGGCGCCCGCGCGATCGTCTGCACGCCGCGCGCGCACAACCCGACCGGGGTCGGCATCACCGCGGCACGGGCGATGGCGCTTCGCGAGGTGCTCGCCGAGCACCCGCACGTGCTGATCATCGAAGACGACCACTTCTCGCTGCTCTCCACGACGCCGTACTCGAGCATCATCGCGCCCACCCATCAACGATGGGCGCTGGTGCGCTCGGTGTCCAAGTTCCTCGGACCCGACATGCGCCTCGCGGTCACAGCATCCGATCCGGTCACCGCGAACCGGCTGGCCCTGCGACTCAGCCCCGGCACGATGTGGGTGAGCCATGTGATGCAGCGGCTTGCCGCCGGGATGCTGCGCGATACGGCGACCCAGAACCTGATCGCCGACTCCGGCGCGCACTATGCGGCACGCAACCGCGCGTTCGTCGCGCTGCTCGCCGAACGGGGAGTGCACGCGCAGGGTGACGACGGACTCAACGTCTGGGTCGACGTCCAGGGCGATACCGCCGAGGTGTCCCGTCGTCTCGCCCTGCGGGGCTGGCTCGCCCGCTCCGGTGCGGAGTTCGCGCTCGATCCGGACGGCTCGACGGGTGACTCGCACCTGCGCCTGACCGTGCACGACCTCGACGACGCCGACACGCAGCGCCTCGTCGAAGACCTCGCCGCGGCCATCGCCGGTGTCCGCGCGACGCGGGAGGGGGCGTGAGGGCGGGCGGTATGGCGGGCGCCGAGTACCGGATCGGGCGTTCCTCCCGGCTGGAGGGCGTGCTGTACGACCTCCGCGGCCCCGTCGCGGCACGCGCAGCCGAACTCGAGCGCAGTGGTGAGTCCATCCTGCGGCTCGACATCGGCAACCCGGCCCCGTTCGGGTTCGAGGCTCCGGCGGCCATCGTCGAGGCACTGCGCTCCGCGCTCCCGCACGCGCACGGCTACTCGGAATCGGCGGGTCTGCCCGAGACCCGCGAGGCCATCGCCGCGCACTACGCCCACCGCCGCGGTTTCCCCGCTCTCTCGATCGACGACATCACGGTCGGCAACGGCGTCTCCGAGCTCGTCGGGCTCACGCTGCAGGCGCTGCTGGAACCGGGCGACGAGGTGCTGATCCCGAGCCCGGACTATCCGCTGTGGACCGCATCGACCGTGCTCTCCGGAGGGCAGCCGGTGCATTACCCCTGCGTCGAGTCCGACGGCTGGATGCCGGATATCGCGGCTATGGAGGCGCTGATCGGCCCGCACACCGCGGCGATCGTGGTCATCAACCCGAACAACCCGACGGGCGCGGTCTACGGGCGCGAGGTGCTCGAGCAGATCGCCGAGCTCGCGCGACGACATGGGCTCCTCCTGCTCTCCGATGAGATCTACGACCGCGTCGTCTATCCCGGATTCGAGCACCTCTCCACCGCGCAGGTCGCGCCGGATGTGCCCTGCGTCACGTTCGCCGGGCTGTCGAAGACCCATCGCGTCGCGGGCTACCGCGCTGCCTGGATGACGGCCACCGGGTTCCATGCCGATGACCAGTTCCTCTCCGGCGTGCGACTGCTGGCATCCATGCGGATGTGTGCGTCGGTTCCCGCGCAGCACGCGATCACGGCCGCGTTGACGCAGGATGACTCGCTCGACGTGCTGGTCGCATCCGATGGCCGGCTCACGCGGCAGCGGGACGCAGCGCTCGCAGCGCTCGACGCGATTCCGGGTGTCCGCACCCAGGTCGCGGGTGGTGGGCTGTATCTCTTCCCGCGCCTCGATCCGGAGCTGCACCGCATCGACGACGATGAACGGCTGGTCCTCGACCTCCTCGACGCGGAGCGCATCCTCCTCGTGCACGGGAGGGCGTTCCACCTGCGTACCCCCGATCACGTGCGGATCGCCTTCCTCCCCCAGACCGACGTGCTCGCCGACGCGCTCCGACGCTTCGGCTCCTTTCTGAGCGGATACTCTCCGCCAGGGGGCTGAGCGCCTCCGACCCGGTGGAGTGACCGAGTGGCCAGGTCGCGGTCCGCAAGACCGTGCACGCAGGTTCGATTCCTGCCTCCACCTCAGACCGGGCTCGAGAGAGCCGACGCCGACGAAGGGCATCCGCCGTGGACAGCGCATTCATTCCCGCAGCCAAACCGCTCATCGGCGACGAGGAGGTGGCAGCTGTCGAGCGCGTACTGCGCAGCGGGATGCTCGCCCAGGGCCCGGAGGTCGCCGCGTTCGAGGCGGAGTTCGCCGACCAGTTCCTCCAGGGGCGCACGGCGGTCGCCGTCAACTCCGGCACGAGCGGGCAGCTGCTGGGCCTGATCGCTTCGGGAGTGGGACCGGGAGACGAGGTGATCGTGCCGTCGTTCACGTTTGCGGCGGTCGCGAACTCCGTCGTCCTCGCGGGCGCGACCCCCGTCTTCGTCGACATCGAGCCGGTGCACTTCACCCTCGATCCGGCACGGGTACGCGCGGCGATCACGCCGCGGACGAAGGGCATCATGCCGGTGCATCTTTATGGGCATCCGTTCCTCGTCGACGAGATCGAAGCGGTGGCGGCCGAGCACAGTCTGGCGATCTACGAGGATGCGGCGCAGGCGCACGGCGCGGCCTGGCGCGGTCGTCCCGCCGGCACGATCGGCGCATTCGGGATGTTCAGCCTGTATCCCACCAAGAACATGACGGCCATCGAAGGCGGCATCGTCGCGTGCGCCGACGAGGACATCGCCCGCACCATGCGGCTGCTGCGCAACCAGGGGATGGAGACGCAGTACGCGAACGAGATCGTCGGATACAACAACCGCATGAGCGAGGTGCACGCCGCGGTGGGACGCGTGCAACTGCGGAAGGTCGGGGAGTGGACCCGGCAGCGTCAGCGGAATGCGGCGCTGCTGGATGCGGCTCTCGCCGGCATCGACGGGCTCACGATCCCGCGGGTCGCCGACGGCGCCGAGCACGTGTATCACCAGTACACGGTGCGCATCGCCGGGGGCGAGCGCGACCGGGTGCGAGATGCTCTGCGTGATGAGCACGCGGTCGGGGCGGGCGTCTACTACCCGATCCCCAACCATCGGCTGCCCTCGCTGCAGCGATACGCCCCCGGGGCCGACCTGCCCGAGACCGAGCGGGCGGCGCAGGAGGTGCTCTCGATCCCGGTGCACCCGTCGCTCACGCGCGAGGACCTCGACCGGGTCGTCAACGGTCTCGAGGCCGTGATGTCGGCCGGCGGCTGATCGCCGGGGTTCCGCTGCGGGTTAGGCGGCCAGGGCGAGCCACGCTCTCGGCGAATGGCCGATGCGCTGGGCGAACACCCGAGAGAAGGCCGAGGCGCTGGCGTAGCCGAGCTCCGCGGCGACGGTGCTCACCGGCATCCCGGCGCGCAGCTGCTCCTGTGCGACGGTGAGACGCCACTCGGTGAGGTGGTCCCCGGGCGATCGTCCGAGGACGTCCTTGAACCGCGCGGCGAACGCACTCCGCGACATGTTCGACCGGCGCGCCAGCGACTCCAGGTTCCAGGGATCGCCGGGCGCCTCGTGCATCGCGACGAGTGCCGGGGCGAGCCGTTCGTCCGCGAGCCCGGGAAGCAGGCCCGGCGGGAGGTCGAGGCGCCCGCTGTTGTCGAGCATCCACCGCAGCAGCTGGATCAGGACCACTTCGAACATGCGGTCGGCGACGAGAGGGCGTCCGCAGCGGACGTTGTCGACCTCGGAGAACAGCAGGTCGAGCGCCGGGGCGAGCGTGGCGACCTCATCGAGGGGCAGCACGATCGTCGAAGGAAGCGTGCGCACGAGCGGATGTGTGGCCCCGCCGTCGAAGTCCAGCGTCGCGCACGCGAAGTCCGACTCGTCGGTCGGCGCGTTGAGGAAGGTGTGGTCGAGCGGACGCGGGAAGAACAGCAGGCTCGGCCGCGTGATGAGCTCGCGCTCGGTGCTGCCGTCGGGGCGACGGTGGGTCACCTCCATCTCGCCGCGTCGCAGCACATGCAGGTAGCCGTGGCCGCCGCTCGCCGGGAAGACCGTCGTGCCGCACAGGGCGCCGGAGTGGAACAGGCGCGTGCGCACGCGGAACCGCTCGAGCAGCGCGGTGAGTCGGTCTACAGGAGGCATACCTCCAGTATCTGGACGATCTGTCATGAATGCAAGACGTTCTGCTGCGCATCGTCCGATGATTCTCGGAAGACTCGAGGGGAGGCCGATCGGCCTCACCCGACTAACGAAGGAGCATCACATGCCCAACGTCTCTCTCATCGAACGCGAATCGGCCACCGGACCCGTCAAGGAGCAGCTCGACCAGATCGCCGGCGCCTTCGGGACCGTGCCGGCGATGTTCCGCGCCGTCGCGAACTCCCCGGCTGCCCTCACGAGCATGTGGAGCGCATTCGGCGCGTACGGCGGCGGCACCCTCGGGGCGGCCCTCGGTGAGCAGATCGCCGTGGCGGTGGCCGACCGCAACTCGTGCAACTACTGCCTTGCGGCGCACACCGCGCTCGGCAAGAAGGCCGGTCTGACGCGCGAGACGCTTGCTGCAGCACAGGTCGGCGAGTCCGACGACCCGCGCACCGCCGCGCTGCTCGCATTCGCGCTGAAACTCGTCGACGCCCGCGGACAGGTGTCCTCGGCCGATGTCGACGCGGTCCGCGCGCAGGGGTGGAACGACGAGCAGATCGTCGAGACCATCGGCCAGGTGGCGCTGAACCTGTTCACGAACTACGTGAACATCGCCCTCGATGTGCCGGTGGACTTCCCGAGCGTGGCACTGCGCCGCGCGAGCTGATCTGCCGCAGACGAAGGGCCGGGTCCGTCAGGTCCCGGCCCTTCGTCGTGCCGTCTCAGTTCGCATCGGCGTGGTGCGCCGGGCTGTCGACCTCGTCCAGCCAGGTGGCGATCGCGGCACGGGCGGCGGCCTCGAGTCGCGGGCCGTGGATCCTCGCCTGCTCGCGGATAGTGCGCGGGTCGATGCCGTGGTGGTGCAGCTCGTGCGCGTGCCCGATCAGCCAGTTCCCGATCGTGCGATGGTCGGCCTCCAGGTGGAACTGCAGTGCGAGCACGGTGTCGGTGGCGAACGCCTGGTTCGGGAAGTCCGGAGTGCGGGCGAGCTGGCGGGCGCCCTCAGGGATGGTGAAGGCATCGCCGTGCCAGTGCAGGACGGGCAGACCGTCGAGGGGACGCAGGGGAGAGTCGAGGCCCTCGGGTGTGAGTTCGAGCGGCGCATAGCCGATCTCCACGGAGCCGGTCGGAGCGACCGCTGCTCCCATCTCCTCGGCGATGAGCTGTGCGCCCAGACAGATGCCCAACATCGGCCGGCCGTCGCGCAACCGGTGCGCGATCGCCTCCTTCGACGCGTGCAGGAGCGGATAGTGCACGGTCTCGTACACCCCGATGGGGCCACCGAGCACGATGAGCAGATCCGCGTCGTCCACCCGCTCGATGTCGATCGCCTGCACGCCGAGGTCGACGTACTCCACGCGATACCCCCGCTCGATCAGCAGCGGCTCGAGGATGCCCAGGCCTTCGAAGTGGACGTGCCGGAATGCGAGCGCGGTGCGCGGCGGCGAGGACGAGGTCGTCATGGAGTCCGTCCTTCTGCGACGTGCGCGACGAGCTCGGTGAGACGGTGCGAGTATCCCCACTCGTCGTCGTACCAGGCCGAGATCTTCACCTGCGAGCCGATCACCCGGATCAGCGTGGTGTCCAGAATCGACGAGTGCGGGTCGATGACCGAGTCCGAGATGGCGATCTCGTCGTCGGCGCAGCGCAGGATCCCCTTGAGTCGATCGTCTGCGCCGGCCTGGTACGCGGCCCGCACCTCGTCGGCGGTGACGGTCCGATTCGCGGTGACGGTGAGATGGGTGATCGACCCCCTGAGGGTGGGAGCCCGCAGCGCCGTGCCCTCGAGCCGCCCGTCGAGGTGCGGGAGGACGCGCGTGACGGCCTCGGCGGCGCCGAGACTGCTCGCCGTGATCCTCGCGTCTCGGGTTCCCGCGGGCAGCAGGTCGGCGTGGGGGATGTCCTGGACGCAGTCGTCCACGGAGCCTGAGTGGACCGTCGTCATCAGCGCCGCGTCGATCCCGAAGGCGTCATCGAACACCTGCAGCACCGGCGCCAGGCAGAGCGTGGTGCACGAGCCGCTGGAGATCACGTGGTGCCGGTCGGGGTCGTACGATCCCTCGTTCACGCCGAGCACGAAGGTCCCGTCGTCGCCGGCCGCGGGCGACGTCATGATCACCTTCTCGGCGCCGGCGGCGACGTGCTCCCTCGCGGTGTCCGCGCGGGCGGCCCGGCCGGTCGACTCGATGACGATGTCGACACCGAGCTCTTCCCAGGGCAGGCCTCGGCGGTCGTGCGCGGAGTACACGCGGATCGCGTGACCGTTGACGAAGAGATGCTTGTCGTCGTGTCGGGCCGCGGCCGTCGGCCGGCCGCTTCCCCGGTCGCTCTCGAGGAGGTCGGCGATCCCGCGAGCGCCGCGCGGGTCGTTCAGCGCGACCAGCTCCAGGTCGGGCCTGCGCGTCATGAGAAGGCGGAGCTGGTTGCGCCCGATCCGCCCGAGTCCGTTGATGGCGATCTTCGTGGGCATGGAGTTCTTTCGGGGGTGGTGAGGATCCGGAGCGATCTGTGAGGATGTTCGGTCGAGCACGGATCAGGCGAGAGCCGTCAATGCTCGATCGATCACGTCCATCGCGATGTCGAGCTGCTGGTCGGTGGTGGTGAGGGTCGGCAGGAAACGGATCACGTTCGCGTCGCTGCCCGCGGTGAGGAGGAGGATCCCCTCCTGTGCCGCGAAAGCCGCAATGGCCGAGGCCGCGCCGGCCGCCGGACGTGACGTCCCGGGTTCGGTCAGCTCGAACGCGTACATCGCACCCCGACCGCGCACGTCCCCGATCAGCGGATGACGCGTGGCGAGGTCGTTCAGCTGCTGCTCGAGCCTCTCGCCGATGCGCGACGCCTCGGCGAAGAAGTCTCCGTGCTCGAGCTCATCGAAGACGGCCAGGGCGGCGGCGATGGACACCGGATTGCCGCCGAACGTCCCGCCGAGGGTGCCGGGGTCGGCAGCATCCATGATCTCGGCGCGCCCGGTGACACCAGCGAGCGGGAGGCCCGCCGCGATGCCCTTGGCGGTGAGCACGAGATCGGGCACCACACCGAATCCCTCGCTCGCGAACCAGGTCCCCGTGCGGCCGAGGCCGGTCTGGATCTCATCCGCGATGAACACGACGCCGTTGCGGGTGCACCACTCCTGCAGTGCGGGCAGGTAGCCGTCGGCGGGCACGACGAAGCCGCCCTCGCCCTGGATGGGCTCCGCGATCAGGGCCGCGAGGTCGGTGACGCCGATGCGCTGTTCGAGGTGGTCGATCGTGCGCTGCGCCGCCTGTTCTCCGGTGAGTCCGTCGCGGTACGGGTACGAGTTCGGTACGCGGTGGATGTCGGGAGCGAAGGGACCGAAACCAGTGCCGTACGCCGCCTTGTGGTTCATGGCGAGCGTGAGGTTCGTGCGCCCGTGGAAGGCGTGGTCGAGCGCGGCGACCGCGCGGCGGCCAGTGTGTCTGCGGGCGATCTTGACCGCGTTCTCCACGGCCTCCGCCCCGGAGTTGGCGAAGAAGGAGCGCTTCTCGTGGTCGCCGGGAGTCTTCTCGGCGAGGCGCTCCGCGAGGCGCACGTATCCCTCGTAGGGGGTCACGGTGAAGAGGGTGTGCGTGACCTGTTCCATCTGCGCGGCGGCCGCTGCGATGGCGGCGGGGTTCCCGTGGCCGATCGTGGTCACGCCGATGCCGCTCCCCAGGTCGAGGAAGCGGTTGCCGTCGACGTCGGTCACCCACGGTCCGTCCGCGTGGTCGATGTAGATCGGGAGCACGCTGCCGACCCCGCGGGCCACGGATCTCTGACGCCGCTCGTGGATCGCACGGCTCCGCGGCCCCGGCACCTCGGTGCGCAGGGAAGGGGCGGATGAGCGGTCGGGAAGCACGTCGAGCGGGGACATGGTGGCTCCTGTCGGGTGTGGCGCGAGGCGATCCAGCCTCGCATCAGATCGGCCTAAGACTATGTTAGACTTTGACCTATGTCAAAACCAGAGCAGCCGAGCGGGGTCGACGATCGATACCCCACGGCGTTCACCGTCGACGACTTCCACCACAACGTCGCAGCCGTCCGCACACGCATCGACGAGGCGGCCCGTCGCGCCGGACGCCTCCCGGAAGAGGTCACGCTGCTTCCGGTGAGCAAGACCGTCCCCACCGAGCGCGTCAGGGTCGCCATCGAGTCGGGCATGCGGCTGCTCGGAGAGAACAAGGTGCAAGAGGCGGTGCGCAAGCACGGCGAGACGAGCGACCTCGACGTGTCCTGGTCGATCATCGGACATCTGCAGACCAACAAGGCACGGGACGTCGCCACCTTCGCCACGGAATTCCAGGCCCTCGACCGGTTGCGTGTCGCCGAGGCGCTCGATCGGCGCCTGCAGGCGGCAGGACGCAGCCTCGACGTCTTCGTGCAGGTGAACACCTCTGCCGAGGATTCCAAGTTCGGGATGCCGCCGGCGGAACTCCCCGCCTTCCTCGAGGCGCTGCCCTCGTGTCAGAGCCTTCGCGTGCGCGGACTCATGACGCTCGCCATCCTGACGCCCGACGACCAGCGGGTGCGCGAGTGCTTCTCCCTCCTTTGCACGCTGCGAGACCAGGCCAGGGAAGACGCCCCCGACCTCATCGGCTCCGGCGAGCTCTCGATGGGGATGTCGGGGGACTACGAGATCGCGGTCGAGGAGGGGGCGACCTGCGTGCGTGTCGGTCAGGCGATCTTCGGCGCCCGTGCCCTCCCCGACAGCTACTACTGGCCCGAGGCCTGAACCGCGACGACGTCGGCGCGGCGATCAGTCGTCGGTGCGGAAACCCGCCGCCTTGTGGGTGCCGTCGCAGAACGGCTTGAGGGCCGAGAGCCCGCAGCGACACAGGGCCACCGTTCGGCGATGCGGCTCGATCGGCTCCCCGTCGGCGGTGCGCAGTTCGACGGCGCCGCGCACGAGCAGCGGTCCGTCGGGATAGGGCGTGATCGACGGCGGTTCGGTCCGGGCACTCATGACGCCACCCGCGGTCGGAGCGACGAGGTGCCCGCCTGCCAGGACTCCAGGATGTGTTCGCCGCCCCAACCGTCCACGGTCAGACACGCCGCCGCGCCGAACAGGATGTCGGGCAGCAGCTCGGGGTGGTCTTCGGCGAGGCTGCCGGCCAGGTCTCGCGCGGCGATCTGCTCGTGCACCGCATCCGCCTCGACGTGCTCCTCGAAGTAGGCCGCCACATCCGGGTCGAATCCCAGACGATGCAGGCCGTCGGCATACAGGCGGCAGGGGATGGACGAGGTCATCTCGAATGCGGCCAGGTGCCCGACGATCGCGCCGACGAGGCGGCGGTTGAGCCCGAACATCGACATCATGTTGTGCGAGGCGAGAGTGATCGCCGGCACGTCGTCGACGTACGCTCCATAGGTGGCATCGAGGCCCGCGGCACGCATCGCGCGGGCGAAGAGCTCGGCATGCACGCGCTGCGGTCGCCCGCCGCCGTACTCGTCCGACTGGATCTCGACGAGGGCGGCCTTGGCGCGTCCCTCCAGGCGCGGGATGGCCCAGGAGTGCGGATCCGCCTCGCGCAGCGTGTACACCGAGCGCTGGATGAGGGTCTCCTCCGCCTGCTCCCTGGTGGCCTTCTTCGCGATGTGCCGCGAGAGGCTCGGTCCCGTGTCGGCGGCGGCCAGGGCGAAAAGCGCGCGGCCGACGGCATCCACGGTCGGCTCGGGGGACTCCGGCAGCGGCACCCTCGCCCGCAGCGCGCTCTCGAACGCCTCCTCAAGGATCCGGCGGGTGGTGAGAAGGGCGGGGTCCCACTCCAGGTCGGCATCGAGCTGCGGGAGCGATCCGTAGGACGAGGCGTAGAGGACGAAGAGCGCGAGCTGGATGTCGTCGTCGCGCACCACGTCGGCGCTCGCCGCCACGGCAGCGGTCGCGAGGCCCGTGTGGTCGGCGGCAGCGGCGTCGTCGCCCGTCAGTTGCGACATGACGGCGTGACTCAGCGGCCCTCGGTCGGTGAAGGGGAGGGTTGCGGCCGGGGCGGATGCCGGGGCGGATACGGTCATGAGCAGGGCTCCCATCGGTGCGATGCTTCGCATCCTGCCGCGTGTGGATCATCCGCTCCAGGGACTTGACGCAGACGGGCGTGCGGGGCATACACGCCGCGGCGCGGGCGGGGTGTCGACATCCGCTCCGCAGGGGCGGTCAGCGAACCGGTACCGTGGGGGCATGATCCCGGCCGTGCGCACCTTCGGGCGCCTCCTCGCACGGCACGGCCTCGCGCTGGCGGCCTGGTATCTCGCCGGCGAGGCTCTTCACGAGATCTTCGTGCAGCTCGCGGGTTTCATAGGCGGACTCACCACGCTCGGCGGACTCCTGCTCCTGCCGCTCGCCGTGGCCGCGCGCCTGGTGTCGTACGTCGCCATGTACCTCACGGTGCAGCGGTCGCTGCCGCACAGTGCATCCGACCACCGCCCGGGCTACCGGCAATTCGCGCAGACGACGCTGGTCGCCATCCTGCCGTTCTTCGCCTTCTATGCCGCCTGGGGAATGCTCGACGTCGACATCAAAGCGTTCTTCAACATCGCGAGCGGCATCGCCCTGCGTGACGCCAGCTACGACGCCGCCCAGCTCGGCGACCGCGGCGGCCTCATCGCGGTGGGCGTGCTGCCGGTCGCCGTGCTGGTCATCGCGCTCGTCGTGCGCGTGCTCCTCGCTCGGATCGGCGGGAGACTTCCGACATGGACGCTCGCGCTCGCCGCGTACGCCGAGGTGGTCTGGACCTTCATGCTCTTCACCCTGGTGGGCCAGTGGTGGGCGCAGGCCAAGGAGTGGATCGCCGATCGAGCGGGCGTCGCCTGGTTCGAGGGCATCGGCGACTGGTTCGGGGCCAACGTGCTCCCGGTGGCGACGCTGTGGGAGACGGTGCTGTGGCTGGTCGGACTGGTGGTCGCCGCGGTGGTCGTGCCCGCGGCATGGTTGACCGTGGCCGGCGTCATCTACGGCACGACCTTCGACGCGACTCCGGCGGTGCTGGGGCGTATCGAGCAGGCGCCCCCTGGTGCGGTGTCGAACCTCGCGCGAAACCTCGCACTCCGCCTCGAGGGGCTCTGGGCGGCACTGGCCCTGATCTGGCGCGGCGGCCCCGTCGTGTTCGGCTGCACGGCACTGGCGTATGCCGTGTGGTCGTGGGCCGAGCAGGTCGGCTCGCGCGGTCTGCTGCAGCTCGTCGGCGCGCACGACACCGCGTTCTGGTCGGGCTTCTTCCCGCTTCTCCTCGTCGCCGTGGCCGCCGTGGCCGAGCCGCTGCGCGTCGCGATCGTGGCGACCGCCTTCGACACGGTTGTCGGTCGCCCGGAAGCAGGGATGGGTACCCGCGAATCAGGGTTCGATGGGGAAGCGCGCGATCTCGTCGGTACCGGGGACGTCGAGCACGAACGGCCCGTCGGCGTCGTCGGGGAGCAGGAAAACCGCGAGGATGGCGTAGGAGCCTGACTCCTTCTGGCAGCCCGACTCGCCCTCGTCATAGGGCACGTCGAGCGCAGATCGGGCGTTGGTCCAGACGCGCGCGCCGTCGGTCTCGGCGAGGGTGAACATCCCGCATCCGGCGGACTCGCCCTCCGCCCTGGCATCGATCCGGATGCTGAGCGTCCGCGATCCCGCCGGTGCCTCGAACTCATCCCAGCGGGCGGAGTCCAGACGGAGTTTCTGCCCGGCGACCTCGGCCCTCCCGTCCTCCGCCTCCTGCACCTGCGTACTCTTCGGGGCGGCGGGCAGCACATCGAACCAGACGTGCACGGCGATCGCGGCGGCCGCGGCCACCACGAGCGCCACCAGTGCGAAGCGCTGTGTCCGCCACCAGGTCATGGCGCCCCCAATCGCGGCTCGTCGAGTTCCCTGTCGGTGTCCTGCGGCACCTCATCGAGGGAGAGGGGGAACGTGATGACGTCGTCGAGACGCGGCGTCGGGTACTCACCGGTGAGTCGCAGCTCTCCGTTCCCGGTCCGTAGGCCCTCCGGAAGCTCGAACGCCAGTGTCCCGATGGTGTCGGTGCCCACTCGCAGCTTGGCCCGGAGCAGCGATGTCGGCGGACGCTCGCTCGCCAGGAAGACCTGCCCGTCGATCACGAGGCTGGCGACGCCGATCACGGCATCCTCCTCGGTCGTCGGTGCGGACACGGCGAGTTCGATCACGAGCCAGTTCCCGTCGGCCTCCCACTTGTCCGCCACCGTCAGCCGGTCGGCGAACGAGGCCCCCTGCACCGCGGCGATCAGGGTACGGGACGTCGCCGTGTCGTCGACGGCCGCCCTCGTGAAGAAGGGATCGGTCAGCGCATCCTCGGGCGGTGTGACCGCCGTCACCACGCCGGCCGCGAGGACGAGCGCGATACCCGCGGCCCACGGAATCCATCCGCCGCGCGCGCTCACGGACCGACCTCCACGGGGGTGCGGGCGATCAGGTCGGTCCGTCGCCACGTGATCGCCGACGACGAGAGGATGACCTGGCCGGACTGCTCCCTGGCGTCGTACACATCGAGGTGGGCCTCGTGCTCGTCGAGAGCATCGTCGGCGACGGGGAAGGCGATGCGCACATCGGCGGGGACGCCGGGTTGCAGCACCACCGCGCGCAGCGAACCGTCCGCCCGCCAGGAGCGCGCGGTGTCGGTCACGGTCACGCCTGAGAGTTCGAGAAGCGGTGTGCTCGAGGAGAGCAGCCGTGAGGCAACCTGGTCGGCCGTGCCCTCCACCCCGACCGCGCGGTCGGAGAGGTTCTCCAGTCGCACCGTGACGATGAGCAGGGTCTCACCCGGCTCCGCCTCCAGATACTGCTCCTCGACCTCGTCGGTGACCTCAGCGTCCATCACGGTCACGGTATACAGCGAGGTGCGCACCTCGCTGCCGACGGGAACGAGCGACGGCTGCGTCGTCGCCGGAGCGAGGCCGCCGAATGCCACGAACGCTCCCAGCAGGCCGACGATCGCGACCACGGCGGCCCAGAGCGGCACCGCCGCACGGCTGAAGGCACCCGAGGCGGCCCAGAGCGGCACCGCCGCACGGCTGAAGGCACCCGAGGCGGCCTGGCGTACGGAATCGACCACTCCGCCTGTCCTCGTCACGCAGTCAGCCTAGCGACAGGTCTCGAACACGTAGTCGTCGTCGGTCGGGGTGACCAGGTCGCGGTCGCGGAGCACCATCGATGCCGGGGAGTCGTCGTCCGCACACATCTCGGCGAACGGGCGGGGCAGCTCGTCGGCGTACTCGATGTCGATGACGTGATCGCCGTAGACCGCGGTGTAGGCGCCGCACTCGGCGTAGACCGCGCACTCCTCGGTGACCGCGAAGTCGAACCCGGCCCGCTCGTGCAGCACGGCCGCATCCTCGGCCGTGTTCTTCTGCCCGGCCGCGAGGCCGGCCGTATGGGCCGCATCGACGAACAGTGTGGCCAGCGCCAGGTTGTCGTCGAACGAGAGCGCCCCGTCCGACCGGGTGTACGAGTCGAGGTTGTCGAACTCGACGGCGTCGAAGCCGTCATCCCCGCACCCCTCGATCCACGGGATCACCGTGGCGGCGATCCGGTCGCGGCGCTCGGCTGTCGACGTGTCGAGCAGTGCCTCGTCGGGCCAGTCCGGGTCGAAGACCACCTCGCCGTCACGCTGCAGCAGCAGGTCGCGGGGCCAGGAGTCGAGTTCGTCCGGTTGCGTCTGGAATCCGTTGACGTAGCAGATCGAGTACACGCCCTCGGCCGGCTCCGCGCTCCGGTCCCGGCCGATGATCCCGACCTCGGACGCCGGTTCGTACGCACCGCCGAGCTGGTAGTCGGGGGTCGCGCCGGACGGCGGAAGGCTGAACGACGCGGCGGGTGCCGACGATTCGCCGGACGCGGGGGGAGCGGCGGGCGCCGCGCATCCGCCGAGCGCCAGCACCAGCGTGGCAGCGGCGAGCGGCGTCCCGCCCCGGCGCGTCCTCGTGGGCACGGTCACTGCGGGGCGCCGGACGCGGCGACGTCGGCCGGTGCCGGTTCGGCCGGGTTGCGGCGGATGCCGATCCACGACACCACGCCGCCCACGACGAGCAACGCCGCCGTGACCCAGGCCGCATTGTGGAACCCGTCGAGGTCGAGCGTGCCGCCGACGATCGTCGAGAGCATCGCGACGACGAGCAGGCCGGCGACGCGGGAGATCGCGTTGTTCACCGCCGAGGCGATGCCGGAGTGGTTCTCATCGATCGCCCCGAGGATCGCCGCGGTCAGCGGCGCCACGGTGAGCGAGAGGCCGAGACCCATCACGATCATCGCGGGCAGCACCTGCCACCAGTAGTCGAAGTCGTCTGCGACGAGCAGCAGCATGAGTGCGCCGACCGCCATGATCAGCGGACCGATGGTCATGAAGATCCGTGGCCCCCACCGGCCGGCCCATTGTCCCGCGCGGGAGGAGATCAGGATCATCAGGATCGTCATCGGGAGGCTCGCGAGCCCGGCCGCCGTGGCGCTGAGACCCGCGCCCTGCTGCAGGTAGACGCCGACCACGAAGCCGTTGAGCGACAGCGCCGCGTACACGAAGAGGGTGGCGAGGTTGCCCCAGCCGAAGTCGCGCACCCGGAACAGCCACAGCGGCATGAGCGGCGAGGCCGAGTGCTGCTGACGCCACAGGAACAGGGCGAACAGGGCAGCGCCCACGACGGCGGGGATCCAGATCGCCGGCGACTGCCACCCCATGTTGGGCTGCTCGATCAGGGCGAACACCACGGCGCCGAGGCCGAGCGCGCACAGCGCACCGCTCCACCAGTCGACCTTGATGCCGCGCGGGTGCTCCGGCAGCTTCAGGCGGGCGAGCAGCAGCAGGGTGATGCCGATGGGGATCACATTGATGAGGAAGACGAAGCGCCAGGACAGGTAGTCGACGAACAGGCCGCCGAGCAGCGGGCCGACGAGCTGGGCTCCGGTCGTGAAGGCGGTCCACACACCGATCGCCCGGGACTGCACGTCGGCGCGCATGGTCGCGGTGATGAGCGCGAGCGAACTCGGCACCAGCAGCGCGCCGGCCGCACCCTGCGCGGCCCGGGCGATGATCAGCATGAGCGGATCGAAGGCCGCGGCCACCGCGATGGAGGCGATTCCGAACGCGATCAGGCCGATGCGCATCACCAGCACGCGGCCGTAGGCGTCGGACACCGATCCGGCGAGCAGGATCAGCGCGCTCAGCGTGATCAGGTATGCGTCGACCACCCACTGCTGGGTGGTGATGCCGCCGCCGAGTTCGCGGCTGATCGCGGGCAGAGCGACGTTCACGACGGTGCCGTCGAGGAACGTCACGAACGAGGCGAGCACGGCGATCGAGATGACGAGCCGCTGGAGCGGGGCGAAGGAAGAGGCCACAGGCCGACATTACTCCCGGCGGCGGACACCCGGGCGGCGGTGGTCAGGCTGCCGGCGTGGGCGCGGGCTCCTGTCGTTCCCCGTGCGGATCCGGTCGAGGCGCAGGGGGCGCCGGGTGGGGTGCCGGCGTTCCGGCGCGGAGGAGTCGCGCGAGCCCGGCCATCCCGTCCTGCTCGACGCTGCGGCGCTGCCGAGTGGCGCCGGTGCCGTCGGTACCTTCGGCGCGCAGGCGGGCGAGCCCGTCACTCACCCACTCCTCGTCGCCGAGTTCACGAAGCGCCGGGGCGATCACGGCCTGCATCCGTTCGGCGACGGTCCGCGCGTCGTCGATCTCCCCGGTCGTCGGGTCGATCACACGCGCGTCCATGCCGCGGCGAGCAGCGGTCCACAGCGACGCGTCGATCACATCTGCGCCGATCGCGGCGGGAGGCTGGTCGTCGGTCAGCACGATCGCCCGGCTGAGCAGTGCGGCGAGCACCGATTCCTCCGGAGTCAGCTGCGCATCGAAGACGCGCACCTCGACCGTCGGGTAGCGCTCCGAGATGCGCACCGCCCAGGAGAGCGACGCGGCATCGGCGATGGCCCGCAGATCGATGAGCCGCTGCACCCCCGCGCGGTAGTCGGCGAGATCGCGGAAGTGCGGCGGGCTCCACGAGCCGGGCAGACGACGGATCAGGATGCTGCGCCAGCTGGCGAAGGAGGTGTCGCGGCCCTCCACGAACGGGCTGTTCCCGGCGAGGGCCAGCAGCACGGGCAACCAACCGCGCACGCGGTCGAGTGCGCGCACCCGCTCCTCGTCGTCGAGCACCTCGACGTGCACGTGCAGGCCGTTGACCTCGTGATCGCGAGTGAGGTGACCGAGCTGCTCGGCGACCACGTCGTAGTGCGGAGACGGGGAGACGGCGGAGGAGCGCGTCGTGGCGAACGGTGTTCCCGACGAGGCCGCGATCGCCTGCTGCTCCTGCGCGTGCCACCCGATCAGCTCGCGCAGGTGTCGCAGCTGTGCCTCGGCATCCGCTCCGGTCGAGACGGGCTCGGTGAGGCACTCGATCTGCGAGGTCAGATACTCCTTCGTGACCTCGCCGCCGGTGCGGAGCCGCGTGATGCGCTCGCGCGTGCCGGCGGCCAGGGCCACGGGCACCAGCGAGTGCTCATCGAGGAAGAGGAACTCCTCCTCGATGCCGAAGCGGGTCATCCCCGGCCTCAGTGATTCCTGAGGGCGGAGATCAGCTCGGACTTCCGCTTTCCGCTGTAGCCGGTGAGTCCGAGCTCCTTCGCGCGTTTGCGCAGCTCCGGAACGGTCCAGTCGTCGTAGTCGCCGTGTTCTCCGCCACGGCGCCCGACGGTGCTGCGACCTTCCTTCGCGGCGGCGTTCGAGATGCGCGCCGCCTTCTCCTTGGACGCCCCGTCGTCCCTGAGCTCTTCGTACAGCTCGGGGTCCTTGAGCGAATTGTTCCGTCGTCCTGGCATTGGTTCATCCTTTCGCGCACTCGGAGGGTAGAAGTCAACCCCCTCGGGAAGATGGCTCCGGGGAGCTAGCGTGGGGTCACCGCAGGCGGGCGTTCGCGCCCCGAAAGAAGGGAAAGACCGATGAACATCCTCCTGATCATCGTCATCGTCGTCGCAGTGATCCTCGCGATCACCGGAGGACTGGTGCAGTCGCTCCAGTTCCTCCTGTGGGTCGGACTCGTCCTCCTCGCGATCGCTGTGATCGCCTGGTTGATCCGAGCGATCAGCGGCAGCCGCAAGGTCTGACCGAGGTCTGATCCCGAAGAGGTGGGGCCCGCCCGATGGCGGGCCCCACCTCTTTGCCGTTTCCGGGGGACTCTCGTCCTACTTCTTGTCGAACGCGTCGCGCACGCTGTCGCCGGTCTTCTCGGCGGCGTCCTTCACGTTCTGACCGGCCTGCTTGGTCGAGGCCTTGACCTGATCTGCCTGGCCCTCGGCCTCGAGACGCTCGTTGTCGGTGAGCTTGCCGACGCCCTCTTTGACCTTTCCTGCGGCCTTCTCGGCGGCGTTCTTGACGTCATCTGCAGCACTCATGTTCTGCTCCTCTCCTAGGGCGGATTCGATTGATCCCGACCTTTCCACGCGTGCGCGGAACGGGCCACGGGATTGACAATCCGGCCCGCTCATGTCAGCGTTCCGCCCCATCGACGCGGGGTCCCCGAGGGACTAGCCTGGCGCCAGGCGGGTGGTCCTGCCCGCGGACCTCGAAGGAAGCGGTGAGCGATGGACTCGATGATGATGGGCGCCATGTCGAAGAACATGGAGTCGATGCCCGACATGGGAATGATGGACATGTCCGTCATGCAGGCGTGCATGGATGCGTGTGCCGCGTGTGAGCAGGCGTGCACGGTGTGCTCGACGCAGATGATGGACTGTTCGCCTGCGTGCATGAACTGCGCAGACATGTGCAACACCATGATGCGTTCGATGATGCGGATGCAGGGCATGACCCCGGCCGCGATGATGGCCATGCTCAACGCGTGCATCGCGATGTGCCAGGTCTGCATGGACGAGTGCATGCGACATGCCGACGACAGCGACGTGTGCCGCATGTGCGCTCAGGCATGCCAGGCGTGCATGGATGCCTGCACGGCCATGAAGGACATGATGATGGCGAGCGCCTGAGGCGCGATCGCTCTCGACGCCCCGTCGGTGACGGGCCGCGTCAGACGGTGGCGACGTTGAACTGCGTGCGCCCCACGGCGAGCACGCCGTAGCGGGCATGCAGCGCGACCGGCGTGCCCGGGGCCGCTTCGAGTGCCGCGCCGGATCCGTTCCACAGCTCGTGGACCTCGCCGTCGAGCGTGCGCACGACGAGGTCGCCGGCGATGGCATCCGTCGTCACGACCAGGGCGTCGACCCACTCGGCGGGTGTCGCCGAGGCGATGCGCGCCTGGATCAGGTGCAGCGCGTGGCCGGGTGCGAACGAGGAGCACCGGTCGCCGTGGCTGCACATGCACGCTGCACGCTCACGCACCGGGAGGGGCGAAAGGCGGTTCAGCGGCGTGGACACGGTGGTCTCCTTCAGGATCGACGTTCCGGAAAGACTAGGTCGGCTTCCGGGTCGGAGCCAGGCGGGCCGACACGGAGTGAAACAAACGGGTGTAGTCTCTCGGGGTGCTGTCGTCGATGAGCGCCCCTCGGGCGCAGAGCGGAGCTGCAGGCGCCTTCCGCGCCGCAGGCAGAGGCTGAAGACCGGCCGGAGGCGGAACCCCCGTCCCCGGTGCTGCGTCGTACCCCGGCATCCGTCCGGGGATCCTCACCCCGATCGACTCGCCCTCCGGGGCGACCACTCCGAAAGCACTTCTCTCATGCGTCCCATCGACGAGCGCGGCATCCGCGCCTCCTTCCTCAACGCCTCCCGCAAGGAGGTCTCCGACCTGACCCTCCCGCCCGGCTTCGCCGAGATCGACTTCGATCGGCTCGACTTCCTCGGCTGGGTGGATCCGAAGATGCCCCGCCGCGCGTACGTCGTCACGTGGGTCGACGACGCCCCGGTCGGCGTGTTCCTGCAGCGTGCCGAGCAGCGCGTGATCGCCCGGGCGCAGTGCTCCTGGTGCGAAGACGTCACGCTCCGCAACGACGTGCAGTTGTTCGTGGCGCGCAAGGCCGGTGCCGCCGGACGCAAGGGTGATTCGATCGGCGTGCTCACGTGCGCCGAGTTCGGCTGCAACCGCAACGTGCGCATCCTCCCGCCGCTGGCCTACCAGGGTTTCGACCGCGAGCTCGCGCGCGATCTGCGCATCCTGCGTCTGCAGGAGCACGTCGCCGGCTTCCTCGCCGAGGTGGCGGGGCCGAGGTCCTAGACGGCGCGTGCGCGTCCGGTCGTTCGGGCGCGCACGTGCGCGCGGGCGGGAGCGGCCAGCGCGGCGGAGAGCCGCGCGAACTCCTCGAAGCTGCGTCGCCCCGGCCAGTCGGCCGGCAGCATCGACGGCGGAAGCCCGGGGTCGGTGTACGGCAGCACCCGCCAGCGGTCGATCAGCTGCACGTAGGCGGCGAACGGCTCGGACGGCAACGCGGCGAGCTGAGCCTGGAAGGCGAGGTGCTCGGCGCGCAGGGCCGCGAGGTCCCACCACTGCGCGGCAGCTTCCTCGAGCGTGCCGGCCGGCGCGGGGGCGGACGCCTGGAACAGGGTCGCCCAGCTCCGGGCGCCGAGCTCTTCCAGGATCTGCTCCACCTCCTCCTGGAGATGCCCCGGACAGATCCACAGCGCGGGGGAGACGACGCCGGCGCCGATCCACTGCAGGCGGCGGCGCAGCTGGTGGCGGATGCTGCGTGCGCTCTCGGGAATCGAGAACGTGATCAGGCACCAGGGGTCGGCATCCGTCATCTCGCGCATCTCGAAGATGCGGCGGTCTCCGCGCTCGAGCATCCCGACGGCGGCCGGGTTGAGGCGATAGCCGATCCCGGCGTTGCGCTCCGCGAGCAGGAGCCCTTTCTGTTTCAGGCGGGTGATGCCGGTGCGAGCGGGGCCCGCCTCGATCCCGAGGTCGCCCGCGAGCGCGACGAGGTCGGCCGCCGAGATCCAGCCGCCGAGCGGGCGCAGGAACACTCCGACGAGTGTCCGCAGCAGCGAGGCGGTACTGCCGGGGCGTGCATCGATGTCGTCGAGCACGGGCGCGGCGGCGAGGTCAGAAGTCACCGGACTCCAGGGCATCGCGCACGGCCAGGATCCCGGTGATCGTCTCGGCGTGCGAGGTGCTCAGCGGGGAGAGCCCGAGGCGGATGCCGTCGGGGAAGCGGAAGTCGGGGATGATGCCGTCGGCCCACAGCCGTCGTGTCACGTCACGGAAGTCCGGGTGGCCGATCGTCACGTGGCCGCCCCGGAGATCGGCGTCGCGCGGGCTCAGCAGCCGCACGCCGAGAGGTGCGAGCACCTCGTCGTACGCGCGCACCGCGAGGTCGGTCAGCGACTGCGACTTCGCCCGGACACCGGCGATCGTGGACTGCTCGATGAGGTCGAGCATCCCCTGCATCGCGAGCATCGACGTGACCGGCGGGGTGCCGCTCAGCAGCTGACGGATGTCTCCCGACGGCACGTACTCCGGGCCCATGGCGAAGATGTCGGCGGCGCTCCACCAGCCCTGGATCGGCTGACGCAGCACGCCCTGCAGTCCGCGGCGCAGGTAGGCGAACGCGGGGGAGCCCGGTCCGCCGTTGAGGTACTTGTAGGTGCACCCGACGGCCATGTCGACGCCCCACTCGTCGAGCTGCATCGGGATCACCCCGGCCGAATGGCAGAGGTCCCACATCATGAGCGCGCCCGCGTCGTGCGCCGCCGCCGTGATGCCGGGCATGTCCGCCAGGGCACCGGAGCGGTAGTCGACGTGGCTCAGCGAGACCAGGGCGGTGCGTTCCGACACGACGGCCTCGACGTCGGCGACGGTCACCCCGTGCACGGGATCGGGTTCGAGCCAGCGCAGGGTCATGCCCGTCTCGGCGGCGACGCCCTCGGCGAGGAATCGGTCGGTGGGGAAGTTGCCGGCCTCGATCACGAGCTCGGTGCGGTCAGGGTCGGCGGCCGCGGCGGCGCGCATGAGCTTGTAGATCAGCACGCTCGTCGAGTCGGCCACGACGGTCTGTCCGGCGGCTGCGCCGAGCGCGACCTGACCGATGCGGTCGCCGAGCTCCATCGGCAGTGCCATCCACTGCTCGTCCCACGAGCGGATGAGCCGGGTGCCCCAGTCCTCGCGCACGAAGGCGGCGAGCTTCTCCGGGATGTCGCGCAGCGGCCGGCCGAGCGAGTTGCCGTCGAGGTAGGCCGTGACGCCCGGAGCCTCGGCGAACGCGTCGAGGTGGGCGCGCAGCGGATCGGCGGCGTCGAGGGCACGGGCGGCGTCGAGCAGGTCGGTATCGCGGGAGTCGGTCATCGTCACACCTTCAGGTCGGCGGGGGTGAGGGGGCGGGCATCGAGCGGGTCGGCGGCCGCGGGGGTGCCTCCGGGGAGGAACAGGAGGGGCGAGGCGGGGTCGAGCAGGTCCACCGGGGAGAGAGCACGCAGGAGAGCCGCGTCGTCGAGCCCGGCCTCGCGGAGGGCGGTGATCTCGCGCGGGTTCAGGTCGACCGGCATCGGCCCGTTGCCCAGATCTGTGCCGTAGAGCACGGTGCCACCCGCCGCGTGGAAACGGCGGACGTTGTCGATGGCGATCTCGCGCTCGGGGTCGTCGTGGATCGCGAGGGTCGAGATCCAGGAGGCGCTCGCTGCCTGCCGCTCGATCACGGAATCGTCGAGGCGTTCGGTGAAGGGCGCGTGCGCGAGTCGGGCGGCGCCGAGACCGACGACCCGCTCCGCTTCGCCTGCGCCCTCGGCATGTGCGACGACGAGGAGCCCGCCGTCGGCGGCGAGCCCGACGATGGTGCGCAGGAGCTCGTCCGAGAACACCGGCCCGGCGGTGCCGTTGCTGGTGACCTTGATGCACGAGGCTCCAGCCGCGGCCATCTCGGTCACGGCCGCGGCGGCGGCATCCGCATCGGCGATCTCCCGCACCGACCCCTCCGGCGCCCAGGAGCGGTCCGACGGATAACCGCCCGGCGCGGTCAGGAAGGCGCCGCCGAACTCGATGCGGACCTGGTGAACAGCGAGCCGCCGAACAACGTCCGGATTTCCGCCGAGATCGACCACCCGGCCGAGGCGCGAGCCCGCCAGCTGGGAGTGATCCACGAGCTGCAGGTGCACGTGATGGTCGGTGAATCCGCCGACGACGACACCGTCGAGGCGGGGGAGTCCGGCGGTCGCAACCGCATCCTGCAGCCGCACGCGCCCGTCGACGAGCTCGACGACGCCCTCGCGCCAGCCGATCCCGTCGAAGAACGTGGCGGCGGGCATCAGCGGCCGATCTCGGTGCGCACGGTGTAGAGCTCGGGGAAGAAGGTCAGATCGAGGGCGCGCTGCAGGAAGCCGACGCCGCTGGAGCCGCCGGTGCCGACCTTCATGCCGATCGTGCGGGCGACCGTCTTGAGGTGCCGGAACCGCCAGAACTGGAAGTTGTCCTCGAGGTCGACGAGGTCCTCGCACGCCTCGTACAGGTCCCAGTACCGGCTCGGGTCCTGGTAGATCTCGCGGATCGCGGGTACGAGCTCCGGCGTCTCACGGTAGGGCTCGCGCACATCGCGGTCGAGGATCTCGGTCGGGACGGGCAGTCCGCGGCGCGCGGCGAAGCGCAGGAACTCGTCGTACAGCGTGGGCTTCTCCCACTCGGCGGTGAGCAGCGCGAGGTTGGCCGGGTGGTCGGCGAAGACGCTCAGCATCTTCTCGTTCTTGTTGCCGAGGGCGAACTCCACCGCGCGGTACTGCACGGACTGGAAGCCCGAGGAGTTGCCGAGCGCCCCGCGGAACTGCGCGTACTCGGTGGGCGTCAGGGTGGCGAGCACCGACCACTGCTGCGTCATCACATCCTGGATGCGCTTGACGCGGGCGATGCGCTTGAGGGCTTCGCGCAGGTCGTCTCGGGCCAGCAGCTCGCGGGCGGAGGAGAGTTCGTGCAGCAGCTGCTTGAGCCAGAGCTCGGTGGTCTGGTGCTGGATGATGAACAGCATCTCGTCGTGGTGCTGCGGGTCGCTCACCGGATGCTGCGCGGTGAGCAGCTGGTCCAGCGCCAGGTACGACCCGTAGGTCATCCGCCCGGAAAGGTCGGTGACGATCCCGGATTCGAGGGCGCGTTCGTTCTCGGTGTGCATGCGCCGAACATATCACTTCTGAGTCGATCGTCACAGAAGTGAAATGTCTGCGCGGTCCGCAGTGAGACCGTCAGCGTGTGGTGTTCGCGTCCAGGAAGTCGATCGTCTTCTGCAGAGCGGTCCGCGCATCCGGCAGGTCGAGGTGGAACTGGTACTCGTGCGGGAGCCGCGGCTCGTGCGGTGCGGGCCAGAACTGTGTCGTCACGTCGACCCCGAGCTCATCCAGGCGCTTCGCCATCGGGATCGACTGCAGCCAGGTGAGCCCATCGCCGTTGCCGCCGGAGATGTAGGTCGTCGGGAAGTCCTCGGTGACCCAGTCGATGGTCGACATCGTGGCGCCGGTCGAGTCCTCTGCCCAGGTCTTCGTGCCCGAGTAAGCCCACATGGCCGATTTGAACCCCCAGCCGGCGATGCCGTCGAGCTGGGCGAGAGCCGACAGGTCGTAGACGCCGCAGTTGAGCACGGTCGCGACGAGTTGGTCCGGCGCGAGCGATGGGGTGATGCCCATGATCTCGGCGTAGTCCGGGCTGGTGATGAGCGTCGCCATCTGGCTGGCGAGCTGGCCTCCCGCGGAGTCGCCCGCGAGGATGAGCTGGTCGGGGTCGACGCCGAGCTCCTCGGCATGCTCGTCGATGTAGGCCAGGGCTGCGTCGAGTTGGTGCACGGCGAGCGGGTACACGCCTTCCGGGCCGATCGTGTAGTTCACGGCGATGGTCGTGTACCCCTCGGCGGCGAGGATGCGCATGTACGGGTCGACGTTCTCCTTCGTGCCCGAGATCCAGGCGCCGCCGTGGATCCAGACGACCGTCGGCAGGGGGCCGTCGGCGGATGCCGGGCGGAAGACATCCATCGTGGTGTCCGCCCCGTCGTCTCCGTAGGCGACATCGGTCTGCACCGCGAGCTTCGTGTCGGGGACGTGCTTGTCCATCTCGGCGGCGGTGTCATCGCCGCCCTGGGTGAACACGGAGCGGATGACCATGGCTGACGGCCAGGGCGTGATCGTTCCGATGATCGCGACCACGGCGACCGTGGCGAGGATGATGCCGAGGGCGATCTTCGTCCGATGCCACGGCTTGCGGGCCTTCGCCGGGCGTGCGGGTTCTTCGGTGTGCGCGTCGATGCTCATGGACCCCTCCACCGATCAGTGTGCCAGTAGTCCGGGGCCGGGGTCAGTCGGCCAGCCCGGCGAGGAGTCGACGCAGGCCGTAGTCGAACGCGCGGTCGACGTCACCCCCGAGGCGGAAGGCTCCGGAGAGTTCCATCTGCAGGAACCCCGTCGCCCAGGCGGTGAAGAGACGGGCGGCATCGAGTGCGTCGTCCTCGCCGACCAGCGCAGCTGTCGCACGGATCAGCGGCGCGGCCGAGCGATCGAGTGCATCGTGGGGCGCAGCGACGGTGAACATGAGCCGGAAGCCCTCCGGATGCGCGTGGGCGAACGCCCGATAGGCGTGGGCGAGGGCGGTGAGGTCGTCGCCCACGGCCTCGAGTCGAGCCGTGAGCGCCTCGATGGAGGCGGTCGCCACCGCGGCGAGAAGCGCGTCCCGGTCCCGGACCCGCTTGTACAGCGATGGGGCGCGCACGCCCACGCGCTCGGCAACGGCCTGCATCGTCAGTCCCGCGGGGCCGGCGATCTCGAGGATCTCGCGGCCCGCGGCGACGATCTCCTCGACGGATGTGCGTTCGGGTGTCGGCATCGCGTCCTCCTGCATGGCTATTGACAATAGCCATGATAGCTACGTAACGTAGCCATCGCAAACGCTCCGAGAGGATCCGCCATGAAGCTCGCCCCCCACCTGCACCGCATCGGCAACGACATCGTCGCCGCGTACCTCGTCGACCTGCCCGAGGGCATCACCCTGATCGACGCGGGCCTCCCCGGGCACTGGCACGACCTTCAGCGCGAGCTCGACGACATCGGTCGTCCGCTCACGGACATCCGCGGTCTGGTCCTGACCCACGGCGACAGCGACCACATCGGCTTCGCCGAGCGGCTCCGTCAGGAGGTGGGCGTCCCGGTGTTCATCCACGCGGCCGACAGTCACCGGGTGCGCACGGGGGAGAAGCCGAAGACGCCGATGGGGCCCGCCAAATTCGGTCCCACGCTGGGCTTCTTCGCCTACGGAATCCGCAAGAATGCGCTGCGCACGCACCACGTCGCCGAGGTGGTCGAGGTGGCCGACGGCGACGTGCTCGACCTCCCGGGCGCTCCGGTCGTGATCGGAATGCCCGGTCACTCTCCCGGCAGCATCGCGGTGCACGTCCCGGCCGTGGATGCCGTGTTCGTCGGCGATGCCCTGACCACGCGGCACGTGCTGACCGGGCGGACCGGTGCGCAGCCCGCGCCGTTCACGGACGAGCCCGCCGAGGCTCTCGCCTCGCTCGACCGGCTCGGCTCCCTCTCCGCGTCCTGGGTGTTGCCGGGGCATGGAGCCCCTTGGCACGGCTCGCCCGCCGACATCGCCGCCGCGGTCCGCGCCTCGGCCTGACGACGTATCAGGCGAGGATGGTCGCCGTGTCGCTGATCGTGATCTGCGGGGGATAGAGCCCCAAGACCTGCAGGGCGGCCGCATGGTTCTCGGCCGTCGACCCGGCGCAGGCATCCGCCGCGATCGTCAGGTGCGTGCCCGCGTCGGCCGCGGCCAGCGCCGTCGAGATCACGCAGCAGTCGGTGGAGACGCCGGCCAGCACGACGTGAGCGCCGTGGCCGACGACCGCCTCGATCTCGGGGCCCCACTTGCCGAATGTGGGCAGGTCGATGGTCGGATGCGGTGACAGCCCGGCCGCCTCGGGGACGAGCTGGAACAGCGGATCGCCCGGCGGCTGGTCGGCGAAGGGCCAGGCGGCGAAGTAGTCGCCCCACGAGGTGGACCGGTCGGCGGTCGGCATCCACCGGGTCACCAGCACCCGGTCGCCGAATGCCGCGGCCAGAGCGCGGATGCGCGGCAGCGCCTCGGCGAAGAACGGCGAGCCCCAGGCGGAGTCCGCAGAGGCGAAGATCGCCTGCGGATCGATCACGACGAGCCAGGCGTCGTCGGGTGCCCGAGCGGTCACGCGTCCTCCTGGCGCCGGATCTTCCCGGCCCTGGCGAAGTACGTCACCAGGAACGACAGCACCAGCGCGAAGAACACTCCGAGGTTCGCGTACGCCCAGGCGCCGTCGGGCCCGCCGACGAGGAACAGCAGGTAGCCCTGCCAGTTGTTCCACGGCGCATCCTCGGCGAAGCCGTTGAGCACCAGCCCCCAGCCGATCGCGCTCGTCACGACCATGGTGCCGATCGAGGTCCAGTCCCACGCTCCGTACCGGCCGCGGCTGTCGAACAGCGCCTCTTCGTCGTAGTCCTTCTTCCGGCGCAGGATGTCGGCGATCAAGATGCCCGCCCACGAGGCGAGCGGCACGCCGAGCGTGATCAGGAAGCTCTGGAACGGGCCCAGGAAGTCGGTCGCGAAGAACACCACGTAGATGGTGCCGATCGTGAGGATGACGCCGTCGATCGCGGCGGCAGAGGGGCGAGGGATTCGGATGCCGAGGCTCAGCAGGGTCAGCCCGGACGAGTAGATGCCGAGCACCGCACCGGAGACGAGGGCGAGCACGGCCGTGAGGAGGAAGGGCACGAGCACCCACACCGGCAGGATCGAGGCGAGGGCGCCGATCGGGTCGGCGGCGATCGCGTCCATGAGGTCGTCGTTCGACCCCCCGAGCAGGAGACCGAACACCACCAGGATCACCGGGGCCACCGATCCGCCGATCGTGTTCCAGGCGACGATCGCTCCGTCGGATGCTGTGCGCTTCTGGTACCTCGACCAGTCGGCGGCGATGTTGATCCAGCCGAGCCCGAACCCGGTCATCACCATGACCAGCGCGCCGACCACCTGGCCGATGCCGCCGTCGGGGCGGGCGAGCACGGCTGCGAGGTCGATCTGCGGCGCCGCGAGGATGATGTACAGCACCGTCACGATGCCGGTGACCCAGGTGAGCACCGACTGCAGCTTCATGATCGTGTGATAACCGAGCACGGATGCCGTCACGATGAGGGCGGCGACGATCACGGTCGCGATGATCTTCAGCGCGATGCTGTCGCCGTCGCCGCCGAGCTGCGTGATCACGGTGGCGGTCGCGAGCACGGCCATGATCGCGAGGAACGTCTCCCACCCGATCGAGGTCAGCCACGAGACGATGCCCGGTACCTTCTGTCCGTGCACGCCGAACGCCGCACGCGAGAGCACCATGGTCGGCGCCGATCCGCGCTTGCCGGCGATCGCGATGAGCCCGCAGAGCAGGAAAGACACCACGATGCCGATGACCGAGACGAGCGTCGCCTGCCAGAACGAGATGCCGAAGCCCAGGACGAATGAGCCGTACGACATGCCGAACACCGACACGTTCGCCGCGAACCAGGGCCAGAAGAGGTCGCGCGGCTTCGCGGTCCGCTCGGATTCGGGGATGATCTCGATGCCCGCGCGCTCGATCAGGGCCGGCTTGATGTCCGTCATGGTCACATCCTGGCACTGCCGGGAGGCGGTCGGGCGGAGTTCTCGAGCCAGATCCTGCCCGCGGGTCAGCCCGCGAAGAACGACTGCGCGGTGCGCGTGAGGTCGTGCAGGTCCGAGACCCCGGCGAGCTCACGCGCGGAGTGCATCGAGAGGATCGGGATGCCGACGTCGACCGTGCGGATGCCGAGCCGTGTCGCGGTGATCGGGCCGATCGTCGATCCGCAGGGCACGCCGTTGTTCGACACGAACTCCTGGCCGGCCACACCGGCGCGCTCGCACCAGGCCGACCAGGATGCCGCGCCGACGGCATCCGTCGCGTACCGCTGGTTCGCGTTGATCTTCAGGATCGGACCGGAGCCGAGCACCGGCTGCACCACCGGGTCGTGCTTGGCCGCGTAGTTCGGGTGCACCGAGTGGCCGACGTCGCTCGACAGGCACCACGACGAGGCGTACGCCTGCCGACGTTCGGAGTCATCCGCCCCGAGCCCGGCGTACAGGCGCTCGAGCACGTCTTCGAGGAACGGGCCGGCCGCGCCTGAGCGCGACGCCGAGCCGAGCTCCTCGTGATCGAAGGCGGCGAGCACGGCGATCGGCCCACCGGCCGCCGGTTCGTGCGCGGCGAGTGCGACCACACCGGCATGCACCGAGGCGAGGTCGTCGAGGCGGCCGGAGGCGAAGAACGCGCTGTCCTTGCCGAAGACGGCTCCCCGCGCGGTGTCGGCGACCACGACGTCGTAGCCGCGGATGTCGGCGGCCGACACATCGGCGGATGCGGCGAGCTCGGCGAGGATGTCCGCCTCGCTCGGGTCGCCGAGTCCCCACACCGGCTGCGTCTCGGTCTGCTTGTCGAGCGCGAGCCCGTTGTTGACGCCCCGGTCGAGGTGGATCGCGAGCTGGGGGAGGCGCAAAAGCGGCCCGGTGTCGGCGAGCACCACGCGGCCGTCCGCCAGCGCCAGGCGTCCGGCGAGGCGCAGCTCGCGGTCGAGCCAGGAGTTCAGCAGCGGGCCGCCGTAGACCTCGACGGCGGCCTGCAACCACCCGCGCGAACCCGTCGTCGGCTGCGGCTTGAGCTTGAAGCCGGGGGAGTCGGTGTGCGCACCGAAGATCTGCACGGGAGTCGTCGCGGTGGCATCCGCCGGCACGACCCAGGCGATCGTGGCACCGTCGCGCACGACCACGTAGCGTCCACCCGCCTGGACGGGCCAGGCCTCCTCCTCGCGGAGCGGCGTGAAGCCGGCGTCTTCCAGCCGTCGAGCGACCTCCGCCGCCGCGTGATAGCTCGAGGGGGAGGCGGCGACGAAGTCGGCGAGGTCCTCGGCGTGGGCGAGTGCGACCGGGGTGACGGGCATGGCGGGCCTTCCTGGAGACGAGCGGTCCTTCGAGCGTAGCCGGGGTGATGCGCGGGTCCGCTTCCTGCCACGGGCTGTCGTTTCCCGGCCGTTCATCCCGGAGGGTTAGGCTCGTCTCGATAGCGCCTAGGGTTCCGGGGTCCACACCCGTCTGGTCCGAGCGGCGCCACGGTCCTCCTCCGTAGGAGGGCCGTCATCTGACAGGACAAAAGCCCGGAGGACCCTGTTCGTCGCGCCGTGCGCCGGACGGAAGGGTCTCGTCGTGTCTCCTCTCGCGTTCGTCCTCGTCTTCGGGGCGGCCATCGCCCATGCCGCGTGGAACATCATCGCCCACGGCGTCAGCAGAGCGGGGTCGCCGTTCCTCTGGTGGGGCGCGGTCGGCAGCACGCTCGTCTGGATCGGCGTCGTGCCGTTCACGGGCGGTTTGGGAACGGATGACCTCGGCTCCTTCGCGCTCGGCGTGACCGTCTCGGCCGTGCTGCACGTGGCCTACATGACGGTGCTGCAGCGCGGCTACCGCGAGGGCAACCTCTCCACCGTGTACGCGACGGCACGGGGCACCGGGCCGTTCCTCTCGGTGATCGTCGCGGTGCTGCTGCTCGGGGAGCGGCCCTCCATCGTGGCGCTGATCGGGGTGGCGGCCGTGATCGTCGGCGTCGTGGCGATCGGCCTGGTCGATCGGGGGACCGGCGCTGGCTCGCGGCGCATCGATCCCGGCATCCTGTTCGGCCTGCTCACCGGGGTCGCGATCGCCGTCTATACGATCTGGGACGCGCACGCGGTGCGGACCTGGAGCCTTTCGCCCGTCGCGTTCATGGTCGGAACGAGCCTGCTGCAGGTGCCGTTCTACTCATTCGCGGTGCGCCGTCGATGGGATGCCGTCTGGGCGCTCGGGCGCGCGCAGTGGCGGCGGATCCTCGTCTTCGGCATCCTGTCGCCGCTGTCGTACATCCTCGTGCTGACCGCGATCCAGATCGCTCCGGTGGCGCTGGTGGCGCCGCTGCGCGAGGTAAGCGTCGTGCTGGTGAGCCTGTTCGGGGTGTTCGCGCTGCGGGAGTCGCGTCCGGGCTGGCGGATCGCGGCTTCGCTCGTCGTGGTCGCGGGGATCGTCCTCCTCGCGGTCTGATCAGCGGAAGCTGACGAGCCCGGCGTGCGCGGCGGTGACCAGGATCTGCACGCGGTCGCGCAGGTGCCACTTCGACATCATGCGTCCGAGGTGCGCCTTCACCGTGCCCTCGGAGACGATCAGCGCCTTCGCGATCTCGGCGTTGGACATGCCCTTCGCGAGGCAGTTCAGCACCTCGGTCTCGCGATCGGTGAGAGGTTCGAGGGCGTCGGCGTCCGCGGCGACGGGGGTGGAGTCGCGCACGTGCTTGATCAGCATCGACGCGATCCGCGGAGACAGCGAGCTCGCGCCGCTGTGCACCTCGCGCACACCCGTGACGATCTCTTCGGCGCTCGAGTCCTTGAGGAGGTATCCGGAGGCGCCGGCGCTGAGCATGGGGAGCACCGTGTCGCTGCCGTCTAGCGTGGTGACCGCGAGCACGCGGACGTGCGGCCAGCGTTCGGCGATCACTCCGGTGGCTTCGATGCCGTCCATCTCGGGCATCTGGACGTCCATCATCACGACGTCGGGCTGCTCGCGTTCGACCGTGGCGATCGCTTCCACGCCGTCCTCCGCCTGGGCGATCACGGTGATCTCGGGGTCGCGGGAGACGAAGTGCGACAGCGCCGAGCGGACCAGGGGATCGTCATCGACGATCACGACACGGATTTCCTGCATGGGGGAAGCCTAACGGCGCGGGCGACAGGTGATGACGGTGTAGACCTTTGGCTAAAAACCTCTAGACGAGAGACAGATGTGCGCTCCGCGATTCGCCGAGAAGATGAATACAGACATCGACGAACGACTACAAAATGGAGGTGAACGTTATGACTTTCTGGCAGCAGGTTGGCAAGTTCTTTGGTCTCCACAACTAATCTAGTTGGCAAATAGGAGATAGTGAAGCATGGCCTTTGACCACTCGACCCGGGAACCCGCGGACACACTCCGCCTTACCCGCGGCGAGAAGCTCAGTGCGATAGAACGCATCGTCGTTCTGGTGATCGTCTCGATCACCATCGCCGCAGACGTCATCGGCTTCTTCACCACACCGGGTGTCAACCCGGTCGCTCTCTTGGTGAGCGTCGCGTCCACAGCTGTGTTCGCGCTCTATCTCTGGAAGCCCCTCATCGCGACATGCGCCCTCGGCGTCGTGTTCGCACTGTCCTTCATCCCTGGAGCAGAACTACAGGTCCTCACAGCCGCCGCCGTTTCGGCAGCTCTCGTCATGAGGCTCGGCTGGACCTCGCTGATCCTCTCGTACACCGGCGGATTCCTGGTCGCCGCGGCGCTCGTTCCTTTCGCCGCGGAACCCGGTGTCAACGTCAACGTCGGTCTCTATCTCGTCTTCGCCACGGTGGCCGGAGCTGTCGGGTTCGCCCTGCGGCTCGCGTTCGCCCGTGGCAGTCGTCTCGAACGTGAGCTCGAGGCGCGTGCCGAGCAGGAACGACAGGCGGTCCTCGCCGAGCGACGTTGGATCGCCGGCGAGCTGCACGACAGCATCGCGCACCACCTCACGGTGGTGGCGCTGCACGTGCAGATGCTCGAAGACCCCCAGACGAGTTCCGATTCGCAGGAGGCGATCCGTGTCGCCGCGCGCAAGGCGATGACCGATCTCCGCTTCGTGATCGAACTCGCCGACGACGGTCCGCAGTCGTCGAGCGTGCAGACCGGCGACCTCGCCGCCGCGATCGACGAGGCGGCGGAGGAATTCGAAGCCGCCGGACACTCCGTGGCGCGAGAAGGCGATCCGCAGGACGAGCGGATACCGCGAGCCGTCGAGATCGTCCTCGCGCGCATCACGCGCGAGTCCGCCACCAACATCCTCAAGTACGCCGGCCCCGGCGAGGTGCAGATCACCCTCGCCGTGGACGATGAGGTCGCGCTCCTCACGCTGCGCAGCCCCCTGCCCACCACGCCGCGCCGCGAGCTCTCGTCGAGCCGCACGGGTCTCGGTCGGATGGCGGAGCGGGTCATGGGCGCGAGCGGCGAATTCAGCGCGGGCGAAGTCGATGGATTCTGGGTCGTGTCGGCCCGGCTTCCGGTCGTCTGATGCTCTAGAGTGTGTGAGCACCCCTTCCACGATCCGCGAGAAGTTAGACGAAAGTCTAGAAAAGTCTCGACGTTCGACACTGTGGAACGCGTTGCACTCCGACGTATCCTGGAGGCTCCCCAGATAAAGCGTCCCCAGCGCTGCGATCGCGGGCGCGGTCTTTCTGGCTTCTGAAAAACTTGCGCGCTCGCGATCGCCTTCTGCGTTAACGGCCCGTTTCTCCGGCCTCCGAGCAGGGCTTACCCGCTTCGCTAGCCGCCGACCGCGCGCATGTAATGCCCGTCGGTGGAGATGCCGGATGCGGCGACCGTGAAGCGCACGACCTCGCTCAGGTAGCGGTCCTCCGAGGCCTCGAAGATCCGACCCTCCGCGTCACGGGACGTGCGGGTCAGCCGCAGGATGGGCGTGCCGCGCGGGACACGCAGCAGAGCGGCATCCTGATCATCGGCGGCCACCGCATCGATCACGTGCTGGAGGGTGACGATCGGGTGGCCCACCGACGACAGGTGCTCGGTGATCGACACCTGGTCGAGATCGACGTCGAAGAGGTGTCTGCCCGCGACCTGGGTGTAGTTGAGGCGCTCGAGCATCGTCGGGCGACCATCGAGCAGGCGCAGCCGCACGACGCTGACGATCGTGTCGCTCGGGTCGACGTCGAGCGCCGCCGCCAGGTCGCCGGCGCGACGCAGGCTCAGCTCCTGCGTCTCGGCCCCGGGGGAGACGCCCAGCTCGCGCGCCCAGCGCGTGAAAGGCACCGACACGTCCACGGCCTGATTCGCCTTGCGGGCCACGACGCGGGCCGGCCGTCCGCGGCTCGTCTCGATCAGGCCCTCGCCGCGCAGCGCCGCCAGCGCGTTGCGGATCGGCCCGCGGGAGGTGTGCCACCTCTCGGCGAGCTCCGCCTCGGTCGGGACGTCGTCGCCAGGACGCAACCCGCCGGCAGCGATCTGCGCGCGGAGGTCGTCGGCGATCTGGGTGTACACAGCTTCAGCCACATAGGTACATTACTTGATCAGGCTGACGGGCGCGAGCGTGTTCCTGGGGTGTTCATCCAGAAGAATGCTCGGTAAACGAGCTCTGAACAGATCCGAGTTAGGTACATATCTCGGCGCGGCACCTGCGAGAGTCTTCCGTGGATCACCCCTCACACCCTGAAAGGTCCTCATGAAGCTTCGCGCTCTCCCCGCCCTCGCCGGCGTCGCGCTCCTCGCCCTCGGTCTCGCCGCCTGTGCCGGCTCCGCCGAGGCAACCGGCACCCCCGGCGCCGACGAGTCGTCCACCGCCAGCGGCTTCGCGGTCGACGAGAACACCCTCGTCTTCGGCGTCGTCCCCGACTCGGTCGACACCGAGACGAACTACCAGCCCCTCATGGACTACATCGCCGACCTGACCGGCAAGACCGTCGAGTACCACGAGTCCACCGACTACGCGGCACTCATCGAGGCCGCCGTCGCCGGCAAGGTCGACGTCGCCTCGTTCTCCGGCTTCACCTACGTCACCGCCACCAACAACGGCGCCAAGCTCACCCCGATCTCCTCCATCGTCACCGACGAGGGCCAGGAGCCCGGCTACTACTCGCAGGCGATCGTGCCCGTCGACAGCGACATCAAGAGCCTCGAGGACTTCAAGGGCAAGAAGGTCTGCTTCGTGGACCCGTCTTCGACCTCGGGCTACCTCTTCCCCTCGTACAACCTGATCGAGGCCGGCATCGACCCGAAGACCGACATCACTCCGGTCTTCGCCGGCAAGCACGATGTGAGCGTGACCAAGGTCGGCGAAGGCGCCGAGTGCGAGGTCGGCTTCGCCGAGGACTCCGAGGTCGAGAAGTCGGACAAGGTCAAGGTCGTCGCTGAGACGATGGTCCCCGGCGCCCCGCTCGTGTACTCGTCGGCGCTTCCGGAGGAGGTCTCGAAGCAGCTCGTCGACGGACTCTCCGAGGTCACGATCGACGACATCATCGCCGCCGGCATCGACAGCGCCGACAGCGACTCCTTCCGCAGCGTCTTCTACGCCACGAAGCCGGTCGACGACGCCTACTACGACCTGATCCGCGACATCTGCAAGGAGACCGAAGCGGAGCAGTGCCAGGGCTGAGCCCGGCCTGACCCCTTCGTCTCACCCGGTGCCCTCCGCCTCGTCCGCCCCGCGCGGCGAGCCGGAGGGCCCCACCGCAGGACACACACCACATCACAGGAGCTCCGACATGACCGCCTCGGCATCCGACGCCCTCATCCGTCTCGACGGCGTGACGAAGACCTTCGGCACGACCACTGCCCTGAAGGGTGCCTCGCTCGAGGTCTCCCGCGGCGAGATCGTCGTTCTCCTCGGCCTCTCCGGCTCGGGGAAGTCGACACTGCTGCGCCACCTCGACGGGCTCGAGGTCCCCACCGCAGGCTCCGTGGAGGTGCTCGGCTCCCAGGTTCCCTCGCTGAAGGGCCGGGCGCTCCGCAGCCTCCGCAGCCGCGTCGGGTTCATCTTCCAGCAGTTCGAGCTCGTGCCCTCGCTCACCGTGCTCGAGAACGTGCTCACCGGCTCGCTGTCGGGTGTGCGCGGACCGCGCCTCGGGCTCTGGGGCTACTCGCGGGCTGCCAAGCTCACCGCGCTCGAGCACCTCGACCGCGTGGGTCTGCTCGACCGCGCCTACCAGCGCAGCGACACCCTCTCCGGTGGACAGCAACAGCGCGTCGCCATCGCCCGCGCCCTCATGCAGAAGCCCGACATCCTGCTCGCCGACGAGCCGGTCGCCTCGCTCGACCCGGAATCGAGCGAGCAGGTCATGGCACTGATCCGCGAGATCGCCGCCGACGAAGGACTCACGGTCGTGTGCAGCCTGCACCAGGTCGACCTGGCGATCAGCTGGGCCGACCGCATCGTCGGGCTCCGCCACGGCGAGGTCGTGCTCGACACCCCCACCACCGACCTCACCAAGGCCGAGGTCATGGAGATCTACGGTCGCGTCGCGACCACCACCGCCGAGATCCGGGCCGTGCAGGAAGAGCTGGTCGTCGCGGCGGCGCAGGTGGCGGCATCATGACGCTCCTCGCCGACCGTCCGCGCACCGCAGCGGCCTCGACGGTCGCCGAGCGGGCTCCGAAGCGACCGATCTCGCCGGAGCGCATCGCGGCGTCCCTCACTCTGGTCGCGCTCGTCGTGCTCGGCATCCTCGCCGTCCGCGAGGTCGACATCTCCATCCCGGCGATGGTGCAGAGCTGGGGCAACGCCGAGAACTTCATGGCGCGTGTGGGCGGCCTCTCGTTCCCCGAGCCCGCCGACCTGGCCTGGCTCATCGCCCTGACCGTCGGCCTCGTGCTCGTCGGCACGCTGCTCGCCGCGGTGCTGTCGGTGCCGATCGCCTACCTCGCCGCATCCAACACGACGCCGGGGAACGGCTGGCGCGCCGCCGCCCGGTTCATCGGCGTCCTCACCCGCGCTCTGCCCGACGTGGTGCTCGCGATGGCGTTCGTGCTGATGTTCTCGCTCGGCACGCTCCCGGGCATCCTCGCCATCGGCATCCACTCGATCGGCATGATCTCGAAGATGTTCGCCGACGCGATCGAGCAGATCGACGAGGGCCCCCGTCTCGCGATCCGCGCCGCGGGCGGCTCGAAGATGCAGGAGTTCAGCGCCGGCATCCTGCCGCAGGTACTGCCCAGCTGGGTGGCGACGGTCTTGCACCGCAACGACATCAACCTGCGCGGCAGCGTGGTGCTCGGCTACGTCGGCGTCGCCGGCCTCGGCCTCGAGATGTCGTACGCCTTCAAGTCGCTCAACTACGGCAAGGGGCTCGGCATCGCCCTGGTCATCTTCATCCTCTGCATCGTGATGGAGATCGTCTCCAGCATGGTCCGCGGGGCGATGCTCGGCGAGCAGAAGCACACCCGCTCCTGGATGGATCGGATGCTGCACCCCCGACTCGGCGCGCATGCCGCAGCGGCACCCGCCGGACGCCCCGCGTGGGCCGCCAGCCCGCAGACCGCGGTGCGGCGACCCTGGACGGCGCAGCGTGTGCGTCACACGATCGCCGGTGTCGTCGCCGTGCTCGTCGTGATCGGCAGCGTCGTGGTGAGCCAGATCAACTGGATGGACTTCGTCACGTTCTGGGCCAAGCTGCCCGAGGTCGCCGCCCGGTTCTGGCCGCCGTCCTTCGGAAGCTACGACGCGAGCGCGATGTTCGAGGCCATGCGCGACACGGTCGCGATCGCGCTCGCCGCGACCGTGCTCACCCTGCTCCCGTCACTGCTGCTCGGTTCGCTCGCCGCCCGCAACGTCGCTCCCAGCCCGGGGGCGCGCGGAACGGCGCGACTGCTGCTCGTCGGCATCCGCGGCATCCCCGAGCTGATCCTCGCGATCGTGCTCGTCGTCATCACGGGCCTCGGTGCGCAGGCGGGCGTCATCGCGCTCGCGATCGGCGGCATCGGACTGCTCGGCAAGCTCATCGCCGACTCGTTCGAAGAGGTGGACCGCGGCCCCGAGCGGGCGCTGCGCGCGGTCGGCGCGACGCGTCTGCAGACCTACACCTCGGCCACCGTGCCGCAGGGGATGCAGGCGCTCATCGGCCACAGCTTCTACATGCTCGACACGAACATCCGCGCGGCGACGATCCTCGGCATCGTCGGCGGCGGAGGAGTGGGGTACTACCTGCTCAATGCCAGCCAGGGTTCGCGCTACGAGACCGTGACCGCGATCGTCCTGATGATCCTCGCCACCGTGCTCGTGGTCGAAGGGCTCGCCATGTGGATGCGGAAGGTGTTCCGATGAACGGCACTCCGGACACGGCCGACGTCGTGGTCGTCGGCTCGGGCATCGTCGGCCTCGGTGCGGCCTACGCGGCGGTCCGTCGCGGGCTGCGCGTGATCGTCGTCGATCGCACCGCTGCCCCGGTCGGCGCCACGATCCGCAACTTCGGTCACCTCTGCATCGGCGCCCAGGGCGGGGAGGCGCGGCGCTACGCCGACGTCTCCCGCGAGCTGTGGCTGCGCCTCGCCAAAGACGCCGGCTTCTGGCTGCGCGAGTCGGGCACACTCGTGGCCGCCCGCCACGACGACGAGATCGCCGTGCTGGAGGCGGCCTCGCGCGAGGGCGGCATCCGCCTGCTCGAGGCCGACGAGCTCCTGCGCCTCGCCCCGCTCCGGGCGGACGGCCTCGTCGGCGGCGCGCACATCGAGGTCGACCTGCAGACCGATCCGCGCACCGCGGCCACCGCGATCGTGCGTCATCTCGCGAACCTCGGAGTGGAGTTCCGGTTCCGCACCGCGGTCACCGCGGTGGGGGCCGGCCGGGTCGAGACCACCCGAGGCCCGATCGGCTGCGGGAGCGTCGTCGTGGCGGTGAACCACGACATCGATCAGCTTCTGCCCGAGGTCGCCGAGCGGCACGGGATCGCGCGCTGCGCCCTCGACATGATGCGGGCGGCGGTGTCGTTCCGGCATCCGCTCGCCGCGCCACTGCTCACCGGCTGGTCGCTCGTGCGCTACGGTCGCTTCGCCGACGGGGTCGAGGCCACGGTGTTGCGGGAACGCCTGTATGCCGAGCGGCCCGACCTCGCGGCCATCGACCTCAATCAGATGTACACGCAGCTGCCGGATGGCACGCTCATCATCGGCGACTCGCACGCGACCGCGGTCGCTCCGGCGCCCTTCCAGCCCGAGGCCGCCTTCACCGCATTCCTCGCCGAGGCCGAGGCGCTGTTCGACGCCCCGGCCCCGCGCGTGATCGAGCGGTGGCAGGGCGTGTACGCGAAGGGGCCGCAGGAGTTCCTGATCGACCGCGGCGACGACGGCGTGCTCGTGCTCGCCGCGACCACCGGCATCGGCATGACCACGGGCCTCGGCCTGGCCGAAGAGAACCTCGCCGCCGCCTTCGGGTGGACGGCAGCAATGGAAGGAACATCATGACCACTCCTCTCGAACTCGTCGTCCTCGACATGGCGGGAACCACCGTGCTCGACGACGGCGTCGTGGAGCAGGCGTTCCAGCGCGCCGCCGAGCGCACGGGAGTCGCCGACCGGATGCCGTGGGCCGAGGCCCTCGACTACGTGCGCGTGACCATGGGCCAGTCGAAGATCGACGTCTTCACCCACCTCGCCTCGGGCGACCGCGCCGCGGCCGAGCGCGCCACCGCCGCGTTCGAGGGGGCTTACGCCGAGGTCGTCGCCGAGCAGGGCGTCTCCGAGATCCCCGGCGCGGCCGACGCCATCCAGGAGCTGAAGGATGCCGGGCTGAAGGTCGCGCTGACGACCGGGTTCGCCCCGGTGACCCGCGATGCCCTGATCGACGGACTCGGCTGGCAGGAGCTCATCGACCTCGCGCTGTCGCCCGTCGACGCGGGGCGCGGACGCCCGGCACCCGACCTCGTGCTCACGGCCCTGCTGCGTACGCAGACGTCCTCCGTGCGGGCGGTCGCCGTCGCTGGAGACACGGTCAGCGACGTCGAGTCCGGGCGTCGGGCCGGTGCCGGCTTCGTCGCCGGTGTGCTCTCCGGTGCTCACGATCGCCCAGCGCTGAGCGCCGCGGGTGCGGATGCCGTGCTGAGCGACGTGACGGCCCTCCGCGGCGTGCTCGCCCAGCGCGAGCTGCTTCCGCTCGTCACCACCTCCTGAGAGAGATCGCCATGGGAACGCTGCTGATCCGTCCGCCCGGTCACCGCCGAGATGTCGCACTGCGTCCGGCGGCGACCGCGATGGTCTGGATCGGCGAAGGCCATCCGCACGAGATGATCGCCGTGCCGGGAGTCGCGCTCGCCGACGGCGACGTGCTCGTCGCGGTCGAGATGTCGACGATCTGCGGCTCCGACGTGCACACCGTGCAGGGCCGCCGGTCGGCGCCGACCCCGCTCGTGCTCGGTCACGAGAGCGTCGGGAGGGTGATCGCGACCGGCGACACCGGCGCGAGCACGGTCGACGGCACTCCGCTGCGCATCGGCGACCGCGTGGTGTGGTCGGTGACGATCTCGTGCGCGAGCTGCGACCGATGCCTGCGGGGGATGCCGCAGAAGTGCCGCAGCCTGGGCAAGTACGGGCACGACCGGGTCGGTGCGCACGGCGACCTGACCGGTGCGTTCGCGAGTCACGTGCAGCTGCGGGAGGGTACCGCCATCGTGCGCGTGCCCGAGGCGCTGCCGGCCGCCGTGCTCGCCCCGGCGGGGTGCGCGACGGCGACCGCGTGGGCAGCCGTGGCCAGGGCTGCCCGGGACCATGACCTCGATGGTGCCGCCGTGCGGATCCACGGTGCGGGGCTCGTCGGGCTCTCCGCCGCCGCGATCGCCGCGGAGCAGGGGGCGACGGTCGAGGTGCTCGACCCCAACCCGGACCGTCGCGCGCTCGCTGCACGGTTCGGCGCGACGAGTCTGGACCGCGAGCCCGACGTCGTGATCGAAGCCTCGGGCCACGCTGTGGGCGAGGCGCTCGCCGGGGTGACCGTCGGTGGCACGGTGGTGCTGGTCGGCAGCGTGTTCCCCGCCGATCCGGTGCCGTTCGACGCCGAGAGCATCGTGCGGCGCCTGGTCACGGTCGCCGGCATCCACAACTACACGGGAGCCGAGCTCGCCGCGGCCGTCGCGTTCCTGGCCGGACGCGGGCGTGCCTATCCGTTCGGTGACGCGGTCGGCGCGGTGCGTGGGCTGCACGAGATCGATGCCGCCCTCGAAGAAGCGGCGGCAGCCGACGCCCCCCTGCGGATCGGACTGCTCCCGGGGCACTGACCCGGCCGCGGTGGTCGGTGGAGCTACACGGTCTGCTGCGGGCTTCGGCGGGGCCCGGCGGGTCGCAGGCCCTCTGCATGGAAGGCCAGGAGCCGGACGGCGGCCTCGACCGTCGTGGCGAGGACCTCTTCGGGATCGCCCGTCAGCGCCAGGCGGCGGTGTCCGACCGAGTCGGGGGTGGCCCACCCGAGGTACACCGTCCCGGGCGGATGGCCGCCGTCGGGATCCGGCCCGCCGACGCCGGTCGTCGACACGCAGAGGTCGGCGTCGAGCAGATCGCGCGCTCCGATGGCGAGCTGCTCGGCGCACGCTGCAGAGCACGGGTCCGTCCCGGGGACCAGTCCGAGCACCCGCTCCTTCACATCCGTCAGATACGCCACGACGCCGCCCGCGAACCACTCCGACGCGTCTGCCCCGGAACCGACGGTGTTCGCCAGCCGGCCCGAGGTGAGGGACTCCGCCACAGCCACACGCAGCCCCCGCTCGCGGGCGAGGTCGCTCAGTCGTTCGATGTGATCCGTCACTGCGAGACGCTCTCCGATGTCGTGCCCGTCGTCGTTCAGCGGGACTCGTCGCCGTCGTAGTCCGGACGCGGCGGCTGCAGCGGCTGATCGGAGTACTCGCCGCCCGCGCGGCCGCCGAAGGGGCGCCCGTGGTCGGCGAACTCGTCGCGAGCGAACACCAGCGTCCACGGTCCCGCCGTGAAATGCGCACCGGTGCGGAGCGTCTCGGAATCGTCACCCGGGTGCGTGGCGTCCGCTCCGGCGCTGGCGTTCATCTCGCCCTCGCCGTGCAGGGTCAGGACATACTCGTCGCGGTCGTCGTGCGTGATCGTGGCGTGCACGGGATCGGTGTCCGCCAGACGCAGTTCGTTGCCTTCGGCGGAGCCGACCCGGACCACGTCGGCCTCGAGCGCGAACTCGGTGCGCTCATCGTCGCGCGTGATGCGCAGCCGGGGGTTTCCCGCGCCCCACTCGGCGTGCGTGGTTCCGGGGGTGTACCCCTCGTCGGGGCGATCGTCGATGTGTCGTGCGTTCATGGAAATGCCCTCCTCGAGCTCGGGTGTTCGAGATTAGGGTGAGCGTGTTCGTTCTGCCGAGGGGGTTGACTTCGCGATGGCGGACCCGCATCCGCCATCGGTCTGAACAGAGGCAGAATACTGTCGCCGCGTGAGCGACAATAGGATGAGCCGTCGTCTCGGCCAGACTGCGACCAAGGAGCACAGAATGGGCAAGTTCGTCTATGAAGGCGGAGTGAAGACCGAGATCGAGGACCGCGCTCTCACACACCTGCAGCTCGTCATCACCGCGAAGCTGCGCCGTGGCGAGCCGTTCCCGTTCAGCTGGCGTGAAGACGCGAGCGTCGGCGGCGGACGCACGACGGTCTGGATCCAGCCGGGCAGCTCGCTGGTGTTCAAGTACTTCGGCAGCCGTCAGCCCTCCATCAACCGGGCGTGGATCGAGGCGCTCGCCTTCACCGCCAACGCGCCGAGCGGGCTGTACCTGGTTCCCGAACCCGCCGAGGCGGGCGTGGAACCCGGCACCGAAGAGGTCCCCGTCACGCCTCAGCTCTGACCCGCCGCACAGCTCCTCTCGCGGCGGCGCTCCTCCTGCCTCCCCGCACGGCTGTCAACCCCCTGCACTCGCGGCTGCCGATCCGGAAGAGTCGGTCGGACACATCGAGACGAGGAGGATCGGCCATGACCGACAACACTTCCGACCCCCGGCACGCGCATCGCGAAGAAGGCTTCCCCGCGCAGCAGCAGGACCAGCCCGGGCTCACGGAGCTGACACGTCCCGACCCCGATCACGGCGAGGAGAGCTATGTCGGCCACGGCCGGCTGGCGGGGCGCCGAGCGCTCATCACCGGCGGGGACTCCGGCATCGGGCGAGCCGTCGCGATCGCCTTCGCGCGCGAGGGCGCCGATGTCGCGATCGCGCACATGCCGGAGGAGCAGGACGACGCGGAGGACACTCTGGCCCTGGTTCGTGAGGCCGGACGCACGGGGGTGAGCTTCGCCGGAGATCTGCGCGACGAGGCCTTCGCCACCGACATCGTCGCCCGCACACGGAGCGAGCTCGGCGGACTCGACACGCTCGTGCTCAACGCCGCGTACCAGCACGACATCGACGGCTTCGAGAGCCTGGAGACCGACCGGATGCGGCGCGTGTTCGACACGAACCTCGTCGGTCTGCTGTTCTCCGCCCGCGCGGCGTACCCCGACCTCGAGCCCGGAGCGAGCATCATCGTGACGGCATCCGTCCAGGCGTTCAACCCGTCTCCGGGCCTCATCGACTACGCGATGACCAAGGCCGCGCAGGTGGCGTTCGTGAAGGCGCTCGCTGAGGAGGCAGGGCCCCGAGGCATCCGGGTGAACGCGGTCGCTCCCGGTCCGATCTGGACGCCGTTGATCCCCGCGACCGGCTGGGACGCGGAGAGGCTGGCGACCTTCGGGCAGGACACGCCCCTCGGACGCGCGGGTCAGCCGGCGGAGCTCGCCAGCGCCTACGTGTACCTCGCCTCGAACGAGTCCTCGTACACTTCCGGCTCGGTGATCGCGGTGACGGGCGGCAAGCCGCTCTGATCTGAGGGCGGCCGGCGGCGGGCGGCCGCCTAAGCTTGTCTGGTGCAGAAGCCCGCCGCATCCGGCCCCCTCGTGGGCGTCGCACTCGTCATCGGCTCCTGCCTCTCGCTGCCCTTCGGCGCGGCCGTTGCGGCGCAGCTGTTCCCGGTGCTCGGGCCGTGGGGCGTGACCTCGCTGCGGGTCGCGATCGCCGCGATCCTGCTCGTCGTCATCGTGCGGCCGCGGCCCGGGAAGTGGACGCGCCCGCAGTGGCTCGCCGCGGTGCTCTTCGGCGTCTCGCTGGCCGCGATGAACGGCTTCTTCTACGCGGCGATCGACCGCATTCCGCTCGGCCCCGCTGTCGCGATCGAGTTCCTCGGGCCGCTCGTGCTCGCCGCGGTGCTCACCCGTCGTCTGGCGGATGCCGCCTGGGTCGGTGTCGCCCTCCTCGGCATGGTCGCCCTGGGCATCGACGGCCTGATCGGAGCCGAGCCGCTCGACCCGTTGGGGCTCGTCTTCATCCTCATCGCGGCCGGGTTCTGGGTGATGTACATCCGCATGAGCGCCCGTGTCGGCGCCCTCATCCCCGGCAGCAGCGGCCTGGCGATGGGGCTCGTGGTGGCGGCCGTGCTGCTGATCCCGGTCGGCATCCCGGCCGCATCGACGGTCGCGATGGATCCGCAGCTGCTGCTGCTCGCCGCCATCACCGCGGTGCTGTCGTCGGTCATCCCGTACAGCTTCGAGCTGGCCGCACTGCGCCGTCTGCCCCAGCGCGTGTTCGGCGTGCTGCTGAGCCTCGAGCCGGCGTTCGCGACACTGGCCGGCTGGCTGATCCTCGGGCAGGACGCGACCCCGCTGCGGCTGCTGGCGGTCGCCCTCGTGATCGCCGCCAGCGTCGGCGCGACGCTCGGCGTGCGGAAGGACCGCCGCGACGGCGGTCCTTCCGGCCCCTTCACCGCCCCGATACCGCTGCCCGACTGACCGCCGGCGTCGGCAGCGGGAAGCGTCGGCGCAGGATGACGCGCTGCACGAGCGTCCACACGACTGTGACCGTGAGGTACAGCGCAGCCGCGAGGGGCACGAAGGCCGCGAACACCGCCGTCAGGTAGTGCAGGGACGACATCACGCGCAGCATCGTGGGGGAGTTCAGCGGCGAATCGTCGCCCTCGACCGGCGTCGGGCGGAACACCCGGCGGGTGACCTCGGCGACCGCGATCATGATGGCGAGCAGCACCCCGAACACCAGGAACGTCGCCGGAGTGGCCGTGCCGCCGAACAGCGCCGAGAACAGGCTCGTGCCCAGCGGAGCACCGAACAGGTCGTGAGAGAGCAGCTCGTTCGGATGTCCGGCGATCTCCGGCCGGAGGAACAGCGTGTAGAGGATGCCGACGACGGGGGCCTGCGCCAGCACCGGGAGCATCCCCGCGAACGGCGAGGTGTTCTCGGCCTTGTACAGCGCCATCATCTCCTTCTGCAGGCGCTCGGGGTTCTTCTTGTGGCGGCGCTGCAGCTCGCGCAGCTTCGGGGCGAGGCGCGCCCTGGTCTGCTCGGCCTTGGCCTGCGAGATGCCGACGGGGACGAGCAGCGCCCGCACCAGCAGGGTGACGAGCACGACCGCGAGGGCGGCGGCCGATGCTCCGGCGATCGGGGTCAGGAGGTCGGAGAGCCCGGTCAGCGCGCCGTAGGCGGCGTCGAGGAGGGCGGCGAGTGGGGGGAAGGCAAAGGGGTCCATGGAAGTGTCCGTTCGTGGCGTCGGGAAGGGTCGGCGAAAGCCGCGCGATCCCGTCGTGTGGACGGACTACGCGGCGGTCGCGACTCCCGGCGCCCGCGGGCGCGGATGACCGGCGGCGTCAGGATCGCTCTGCGTGAGCAGGGTTCCGACATCGATGGCCCGCAGCGGATGCGGGGCGTCGGAGGTGGCCTCGGGGCGCACGCTCAGCACGATCGCGAGCGTCAGCGCCGTCACGGCGAGCAGTGCGATGGCGAGACCGAGGGCCGCGGCATCCGGCATCGAGACGAGTCCGAGCGCGGTCGCGACGAAGCTCAGCATCTGCCCGAACCACTCGCTCATGCGCACTCCCCTCTGCAGCCGAGGGTAGCACCGGGGACCGCGGGACCGGCCGTCACGGTCGACCGTCTCCCTCCGCTGCGGGCGTAACGTCGAAGCATGAGTGACCTTCGCGCCCTGCTCGGGATCGAGCATCCGATCATCCTCGGCCCGTTCGGCGGGCTCTCCTCGACCGCCCTCACCGCCGCGGTGAGCGACGCCGGCGGGCTCGGGTCGTTCGGTCTGTACGGCTACGACGGTGACCGCGTCCGCACGACCGGGGCCGAGCTGCGGGCGGCGACCGACCGGCCGTTCGCGGTGAACATCTGGATCCCCACGGGCGATGAGGTCGAGCCGAACCCGCAGCACACGATCTTCGCGCAGGCGCTGCAGCCGTTCTACGAGGCGGTCGGCATCGAGGTGCCCGCCCGGCCGGAGCGGTACAACCCGCCTCTGGAGGAGCAGCTCGAGGCGGTCTGGGAGATCGCGCCCGCGGTGCTCAGCGTGGTGTTCGGCGTGCCGTCTGCGGCCATGGTCGATGAGGCTCACCGCCGCGGCATCCGGCTCGTGGGGACCGCGACCACCGTGGCCGAGGCGGTCGCCCTCGCCGAGGCGGGCGTGGATGCCGTCGTCGCCACCGGAGCGGAGGCCGGGGGTCACCGGGTGTCGTTCCTGCGCCCGGCGGAGGAGTCGCTGGTCGGGACGTTCGCGCTAGTGCCGCAGGTCGTCGATGCGGTCGACGTTCCCGTGATCGCGGCGGGAGGCATCGCTGACCGGCGTGGGGTGGCCGCGGCCTTCGCGCTGGGCGCCTCCGGAGTGCAGGTGGGGACGGCGTTCCTCGCGACCGCCGAGTCTGCAGCGAACCAGGCCCACCGTGAGGCGATCCGGTCCACTGCCGCCGACGAGACCGTGCTCACGCGCGCGATGAGCGGGCGACTGGCTCGCGGGGCGCGCAACCGCGTCGTGCGGGCGATCGAGGCGAGCGGCACGATCGCTCCATTCCCGATGCAGAACTGGCTCACCGGCCGCTTCCGCACCGCGGCGGGGGAACAGAACCTGGGCGCGCTGCAGTCGCTGTGGATGGGCCAGGCCGCCCCACTCGTGCGCCACGACTCCGCCGTTGAGGTGTTCGCCGAGCTGGCGGCGGGGATTCCGGCGGACCGGGCTCGCCGGTCCGCGTCCTCGACGGAGATCGACGCGCGGATCGAAGAGAACCGGAACGCCTGGGACGACGCCGACCGCTAGAGGATGACCGTGGACTTGCCGTGCACGATCACGCGGTCCTCGGCATGCCACTGCACGGCGCGGGCGAGCACCAGGCGCTCCACGTCGGCACCACGGCTCTGCAGCTGAGCCGCCGACTCGGAGTGGGTCACGCGCGTGACGTCCTGCTCGATGATCGGGCCCTCGTCGAGGTCGGCCGTCGCGTAGTGCGCGGTCGCGCCGATGAGCTTGACGCCGCGGTCTTTGGCACGCGCGTACGGGTTCGCACCGATGAACGCGGGCAGGAACGAGTGGTGGATGTTGATCACCGGCACCTCGAGACGGGTGATGAAGTCGTCGGTGAGGATCTGCATGTAGCGGGCGAGCACGACGAGGTCGACGTTTCCGTGCAGCAGCTCGAGCTGACGCTCCTCCATGGCGGCCTTGTCGCCGGAGGGGATGTGCACGAACGGCACACCGAACGAGCGCACCGACTGGGCCAGATCGGGGTGGTTGGAGACGACCATCGTGATGTCGATGTCGAGCTGGCCGCGCTGCGTGCGCCACAGCAGCTCCATCAGGCAGTGGTCGTACTTGGACACGAAGATCGCGACGCGCTTGCGGCGGGCCACGTCGTGCAGCGACCATTCCATGCCGAAGCGCTCGGCAACGGCGGCGATGTCGGCTTCGAGGGCCGGGCGCGCGGCGGAGAGTCCGTCGAGGTGGATCACGGTGCGCTGGAAGAAGCGTCCGCCCTCGGAATCGGTGGAGTGCTGGTCGAGCGAGATGATGTTCGCGCCGTGCTGGGCGAGCACACCGGCGACAGCGGCGACGATGCCGGGCTGGTCGTCGCAGGCGATCAGCAGGCGGGCGGTATCGGGCTGAGACATGGGGGCTCCTCGAGGGTGTGCATCGATTCTGCCGTGGATGCTGAGCGGGGGCGAATCGCGGGAGGCGACTCGCTACTCTGAGACCGTGGAAGCGAGTGACCTCGGCCTGGTGCTGATCCCCCTGTTGGCTGTCGCCGCGCCGCTGCTCGCCCGCGGCGTGCGTCCCGTGGTGCGGGTGCCCATCGTCGTGTTCGAGCTCGTGCTCGGCATCCTCGTCGGGCCTGCCGTGCTCGGCTGGGTCGAGCCCGGCCCCCTGCTGGAGAAGCTCAGCGACTTCGGCCTGGCGCTGCTGTTCTTCGTCGCCGGCACCGAGATCGACTTCAAGATGGTGGCCGGGAAGCCGCTCGCGCGGGCATCGGCCGGCTGGCTCCTCAGCGTGCTGCTGGGCATCGGCCTCGGCTTCTTCTTCGCTCCGGGCGAGGGGATGATCGTCGTCGGGATCGCGCTCAGCTCCACGGCGCTGGGCACGCTGATGCCGATCCTGCGCGATGCCCGCGAGCTGGACACGCCTTTCGGGCGAGCGATCAGCACGATCGGGGCCGTCGGGGAGTTCCTGCCCCTGATCGCGATCTCGATCTTCCTGAGCACTCGGACCACGCCGATCGCCACGGCCGTGCTGCTGACCTTCGTGGTGCTGGCCGGACTCGCGGTGCTGCTGGCGCATCGCGTGCCCCACGGCCGACTCCATCGCATCGTCCTCGCCACACTGCACACGTCCGACCAGTTCGGGGTGCGGTTCGTGATCCTCCTCATCGCGGCGCTCGTGGGGCTGAGCGTGATGCTCGACCTCGACATGCTGCTCGGTGCGTTCGTGGCCGGTGCGGTCTGGCGCATCATCATGACGCGCGCGCCGAAGGAGTCCGCTGAGCAGATCGAGAGCAAGATCGAGGCCATCGCCTTCGGCTTCCTGGTGCCGATCTTCTTCCTCTACACCGGTGTCACGTTCGACCTGCAAGCGCTGCTCACCTCACCCACCGCGCTGGCGCTGGTGCCGATCTTCCTGATCGCCCTGCTCGTGATCCGCGGTGCGGCGGCGCAGCTCTCGGCTCCCGCGGGGATGAGCGTCCGCGACCGGGCAGCCCTCGGGCTGCTGGCCGCCACCGGTCTGCCGATCATCGTCGCGGTCACCGCGATCGGTGTGGATCAGGACATGCTCGACACCGGCACGGCCGCCGCACTCGTCGGGGCCGGCATGCTCTCGGTGCTGCTGTATCCGCTGATCGGGATGACGCTGCGCGGCGATCGCGCGGAGGTCGTCGGACCGGCACGCGCGGGCGAGGCTGTGCAGGGGGAACTGTGACCACCGCATTGGCGCTGCTGACCGCGGCTGTGGCCGATCTCGCCGGCGCCCCGAAAGAGGGGCTGGGCGAGCAGCGCGATTCGCGGTGGCGCGGGCGCCGCATCGTGCGCGTCGGCGAAGCCTGGCATCTCGGGGCGCTGCTGCTGACCGACACGCATGCGCTGGCGACCGCCGAGGTGCTGCGGGCCGCCGATCCCGGCCGCCGCGGCTACACGGCCGAGTCGGCTCGCGAGCGGGCCGAGCGTCGGGCCGAGGCGCTGCGTGGCGGGTTCGACGAGGGCGAGGTCGTGCACGTGGGGTGGAGCGTGATCGACGTCGACGCCGTGGACGCCGGTCGCTCGTCCGGTCCGCTGGCCCTGGTCGACGGCGTCCCGTCCGTACGCTGGAGCGCCGCCGGTGGCTTCATGCCGCTGGAGGCATACCTGCGGGAGCGGGTGGCTCTGCTGCGCGACGGGGCAGCCGGCTGACTCAGGCGCGCTGACTCAGGCGAAGGTCTCGGCGAATCGCCGGAGGAGCGCCGCGCCCTCGGTGACGGATGCCGCGAGCACCTGCTGCTGCACCGCGTCGAACTCGTCGGGGTCGAAGTAGCCGGTGGTGCGGTAGAACGTCATGCGGTCGGCGAAGTCGCGGGGAGTGGGCTCGGGGTGGAACTGCGCCGCGTACAGATGCGTGCCCACGCGGTAGGCCTGCACCGGGCACACCTCGTTCGTCGCGAGCAGCACGGCGCCGGGCGGGGTGTGCGCCGCGCTCTCCTTGTGTGCCGTGAAGACCGTGAGAGCGGGCCCGCTGGGGCCGAACACCGGGTCGGCTGCACCCTCGGGCGTGACGTCGATGACCGTGGCGCTCGCGGGCTCCGGGGTGTCGGTGACGACATCTCCGCCGAGCATGCGGGTCACGACGCCGATGCTGAAGCACGTGAAGAACACGGCGACCTCGGACGCGACGGCCGCATCGGCCAGGGTGCGCAGGTCGGCCTCGACGCGCAGTTGCTCCGGGGACTTCACGGTGTCGGAGACGTTGTACGGCGAACCGCCGACGACGATGCCCCGATAGCCCCGCGCGCGCTCGAGGTCGAGCGGCGTGTGCAGCAGGTCGAGCCGGTCGACCACGTCGGCGCCGAGCGCCCGCCGGAACGAGGCGTGCTCAGCATCCGCCGCCCCGAGCTCGGGACGCACGCAGACGTAGAGGAGCGAGGCCACCAGGAGATTCTAACGAGCGCGACGACCGTCGCCGGTCACCGGGAGGAGTTGGCGGTGCGCCCGCGGACGATGCCGACGAACGTCTCGACGTCGGGCGTGGTGCGCTCGCGCGGCCAGACGAGGGCGACGGTCGAGGTCGGTCCTTCAGCCAGGATGCGGTGGTCGGCATCCTTGCGGTGATGCATGCGGGCGAGTGACATCGGGACGACCACGATGCCGACTCCCGATGCCGCGGTCGCGATCGCCTCGTGGGTCGGCAGGGCGGCGAAGCCCGCCGGCGTGGTGCCGGGGAGGTCGAGCGGTCCGAGCACGTCGTCGGTCAGGCCGATCACGACCTCGCCCTCCAGGTCGGCGGACGTGAGCTCCTCGACCGCCATCAGGTGCGAGTCGGCGGCGGCCACGACCACCGGGACCTCGTCGTACAGGGGGATGATGTGCAGCGACTCGTCCGTGAGCGGCAGTCGCACCAGCGCCGCATCCAGCTGGTCGAGGGCGGCGCGCTGCGTGGCCGCCTCGATCGGGACGAGCTCGAGCGGCACGCGCGGCATCCGCTGCTTCCACGCATCGATCCACTTGCCCGGAGTCGCACCGGGCACCGCGCCCAATCGGAAGGTGCGCGGTGCCTCGGGCTCGGACTGCGGGGCGTCGAAGACGACCTTGGCCGTCTTCTTCTTGGGCTTCTGCGGGGGGAACCGCTCGGCGGGGGCGGCCTTGTTGCGCCGTACGGGGGTGCCGCGGCCTGCGCCCTTCGCGGGCCGTCTTCCCTGATTCGCCATGCGGACAAGGCTACTCGGCGAAGGGCGCGGCCACTTCCTGCTGCGGGTGGGATGCGGCCGCCAGCTTGCGCTGTGCACGGCGGATGAGCCCGGCGGCCCCGCCGACGAGCAGCAGCACACCGGCGGTGAGCAGGACGATCGCGGTGATCGTCGTGGGCGTCATGGTCATCAGCGCGTCCGCGATCGTCTCCCGACGGGAAGGGTCGGCGAGCTGGCCGAGGGCGAGGGCCGCGATGGTCGCGAACAGCAGTCCCCAGATGATGGCCGCCCAGCGGGTGCGCGGCGCGGTGGTCGGTTCGGTGGTCGTGGGAGTGCTCATCACTGGTCTTCCTTCTTCGGCTCGACGACGGTGATGGAGATCTCGCCGCTGTTCTGATCGATGGTGACGGGCTGGATGGTGGTCGTCGACATGTTCTCCGCAGAGATGTTCTCGGAGACGACCGACTCCCCGTCGCGCCGCGTGCCCGCCCAGGTGCCGGAATCGATGACGTTGTAGTACTCCGCGTCGACGCGGGTCCACGTGATGTCCGCCGTGTCGACGGTCGCACGCAGCTGCAGCTGGACACCCGGATCGACGTAGATGTTGGTCGCGCCGGAGCCCTTCTCGATCACGATCGGCCGGGGCGCGTCGTCATGCTGATTCAGAGTCACGTTGAGCTCGCCGAACGGCTGCCGGATGTGCTCCGCACGGTAGTTCGTGACCGACGCCCAGCCGAGGCTGAAGCCCTGCAGGGTGGAGAACCCCCCGACGACGAGCCCGCTCACCAGCGTGAGCACGGTGATGAAGGCCAGGAAGCCGCTGCGTCGACGGAAAGCCCCGGCGACGATCATCCCGAGCGCCAGGATGAGGGCGGCGGCGAGCAGTCCGAGCGCGGTGCCGACTACGTCGCCACCCGCGACGAGGCCGACTGCCGCCCCCGTGATGATCGCGAGACCGAGGATGGTCGCGGCGAATGCGAAGCCCGCGCGCGGGTTCGATGCGCGGCGGATGCGCCGACGCTCGGCCGCCTCGGAGGCGAAGACGGCGGCCTCGGCCTGGCGCTCGCGGCGCAGCTGATCGCGGGCGGCGCGCTCGATGTCCTGCTGCTGGCGTCGCCACGCCTGGTCCTGTTCCTTCCAGGCGGCGTGCTGGCCGCGCCAGGCCTCGAGGGCGGCGGGGTCCTGCGAGCCGGGAGGCAGGGGGGCGGGAGGCGCGGGCGGGATCGCCGCGGTCGCTGCCGGGTCGAGCGGCGGGGCATCGGCGAGGGCGGCCGAGGCAGGCGTGTCCGCAACCACGGTGTCCGCATCCGCCGGAGCGTACGCGCCGTACGGGAGTGTGGCGTCCGTCGCCTCGGCGGTACCCGAACCACCGAGGGCGACGGACGCGGCCGGGGCCGCCGGATCTGCGGAAGCCATCGGCAGATCCGGCGCGGAAGCACCCGGGGTGCGGCTCGCAGCACGCACGATGAGGATGAGCAGGACGGCGACGAGGACGAGGCCGATGATCCAGCTCATGAGAGACAGGGCCGACCAGCCGTCGTAGCCGAGTCCGAAGAGGCGGCCGGCGAGGGGAGCGGTCGGGAACAGCCCGATGACGGCCATCGCGAGGATGCCCCACTGCACCGGCTGGTAGTCGCGGCGGAGCAGATCGCGGACGTGGACGCGGCCGTCGACGTCCGGCAGCAGCGCCCAGGCCGCGGCGTACAGGAAGATGACCGGCAGCCCGAAGAGGGCCGCGACCACGAGGACGCCGCGGACGATCAGCGGGTCGATGCGCAGTCGGGCGGCGATGCCCGCCGAGACACCGCCCAGCCAGCCCTCGGACCGGGCGACGCCGAGACCGGCGACCCAGAGGAGGAATCGCTCGGCTCCGCGAGGGATGCCGGTGCCCGGTGTACCGGTGGCCGGAGCGGCGTGGTCGGCGGGGGGCGGTGGCGCAGTCGGAATCGTCATGCTTCGATCCTGGCGGCAGCCGCGTACTGCCTGCCATGGGGGGAACCCCTGAGCGACCCCTGATTCTGGGCAGGGGAGGACCCGGAGCGGGCACGCGGATGATTGGATTGCCACATGTCCTCTTCGGCGCACGCTCCTGCGCGACCTCCGCGCGTGGCTGCACCGCCGCGCCCGCCGCTGACCCGCGACCGCGACTGCCTGGTGGCCGGCGTGAGCGCCGGTCTCGCCCGTCACCTCGGCGTGCGCGTGGGGCTGGTGCGGGCGCTGTTCATCGCGCTGACACTGTGCGGTGGCGCCGGCATCCTGCTCTATGCCTGGTGCTGGGTCTTCATGCCGTGGGCCGAGGGCGAGAGCGCACCGACGAGGCGGATGCCGGTGGCCTGGCTGCTGATCGCTCCTGCCGCCGTGGGGATGCTCGTCGTCCTGGTCTGGCGCGGGGGCAGCGACTGGCTGAGCGGGTCGATCCCCCCGGATCTCGCCGCGGTCGTGGTGGGCGGCGCGGCGGCGTTCGCGACCGGCGCCGGGCTGTGGGCCACCCTCATCGACCGGACGGACACGGCCCGCGGGCCACGGCACACGATGACGGTGCGGGTCGTCGCGATCCTGCTGCTGGCGCTGCTGTTCACGGTGCTGCTCTCCTGGCCCATCGCTCGGTCGGGGGTGGCGCTCGTGCTCCTCCCGCTCGCCGGGCTCGCCGCCGTGGTCTCGTCGGCCCTGATCCCGCGGTGGCGCGAACTCTCCGGTGAGCGGGTCCGCCGTATCCGCGAGGAGCAGCGCAGCCAGATGGCCGCGCACCTGCACGACTCCGTGCTACAGACGCTCGCGTTGATCCAGAACAGGGCCGGTGCCTCCAGCGAGGCCGCGCGTCTCGCCAGGGCGCAGGAGCGCGAGCTGCGGGCGTGGCTGTACGACGGTGACGCCCCGGCCGACAGCGACCTGCCGACGGACCTGCGTGACTACGCCGGAGCGCTCGAACTCGACTACCCGGTGCGCATCGATGTGGTCTCGGCCGGCCTCTCCGCCGAGCGTGCGAGTGGCGAGCTCGCGGCGGCGGCCAGAGAGGCGATCCTGAACGCGGCTCGTCACGCCGGTGGCGAGATCTCGGTGTACATCGAGGGCAGCGCGACGGGCGTCGACGTGTTCATCCGCGACCGCGGTGCCGGGTTCTCCCTCGACGACGTGCCCAGCGACCGCCTCGGGGTGCGGGAGTCGATCATCGGCCGGATGCGTCGCGCCGGCGGCTCTGGCGGGGTCCGCAGCGACGAGAACGGCACCGAGGTGCATCTGAGCATCACGTCCCGGGAGGAGAACCGTGGCTGACAGCATCCGCGTCGTGATCGTCGACGACCACTCGATCTTCCGCTCCGGTCTGCGGGCCGACCTCGATGCCAGTGTCGATGTGGTCGGGGAGGCTGCCGACGTGCCGTCCGCCATCGCGGTGATCGGCGCGACGCAGCCCGATGTGGTGCTGCTCGACGTGCACCTGCCGGGCGGCCCGGGCGACGACGCGACCGGGGGAGAGGCCGTGATCCGCGGCTCGGCGCCGACGACGGCCCGGTTCCTCGCGCTGAGCGTGTCGGATGCGGCGGCCGATGTCGTGCGGGTGATCCGCGCCGGCGCCCGCGGCTACATCACCAAGGGATCGTCCGGCATCGAGGTCAGCAAGGCGGTTCATGCCGTGGCCGACGGTGATGCGGTGTTCTCGCCGCGGCTCGCCGGCTTCGTGCTCGACGCGTTCGGGGCCGTCGCGGGGGAGACAGCGACCGCGACGGATGAGCTCGACCGGCTCTCGGCGCGCGAGCAGGAGGTCATGCGTCTGATCGCCCGCGGCTACGCCTACAAGGAGGTCGCGTCGGAGCTGTTCATCTCGATCAAGACGGTCGAGACGCACGTGTCGTCCGTGCTGCGCAAGCTGCAGCTCTCGTCGCGGCATGAACTCACCGCGTGGGCGTCGGAGCGGCGACTGCTGTAGTCGCTCCACCCGACCCGCTCAGGTCGAGCGCGGGGCGTCAGGCCGCGAGCCAGAGGCCCTTCTGATCCGTCGCGATGGTGAGTCCGGCGGCGACCGTCTCGTCGTCGCCGATCCTGGCGCCGCGGACGATGCGCGCTCCGGCGCCGACGTCGGTGCGGACACCCACGTACGCGTGGTCGCCGATCGCGGCTCCCTGACCGATGTGCGCGTGCGCATCGACGAAAGCTCCCTCGCCGACCACGGCGTCTTCGTCGATCCAGGCGCCGCGGGCGATGGTGGCCCCGGCGCCGACGCGCGCGCCCGGTTCGATATAGGCACCCGCCTCGATGTGCGCCTTCGGATGCACCTTCGCGCCATGCGCGACGAGACCTCGACCGTTCGCGTGCTTGCGGTACCGCAGCGTCGCTCCCTGGTCGTTCTCGATGTCGACGTAGTTCTTACCCACGATTCCTCCCGTGCTCCGGAGTTCTCCGGATATATCAACAACCACGGCACGGGCGGATTCATTCCCGCGGATGGATGTAGGGAGCGCGGTAGGTTTCGGTTCGCTAGTCGACGCGCGTCGCCGCGGAACCGATCGTCTTCGCGAGATCCGCAGGGCGGCTCCACATCGGCCAGTGTCCGGTCGGGAGATCGATGACCTCGAGGTCATCGAGGGCATCGACCTCGGCGAACATGGGGTGCCCGGCGCGGGCGAGTTCCAGAAGCTGTGCGCTGGGGATGGAGCAGCAGACGAGGGTGGTGGGGACTCGGCGGCGCGCCTCGTTCGTGAGTTTCACGGGCTGCCGGAGCACCGGCCCGGGCTCGGGGACGGCTCGGGCACGGAAGCGCTCGAGCATCTCGGGGCTCAGACCCTCGAGGCTGGCCTGCTCTCCGAGGACCTCGAAGGGCGGCAGAGGCAGCTCCGCCACCGTGTCGGGGAGCTCCGGGGCGAAGACGCTTCCCGGTGCGACGGGTCCGGAGTCGACCCAGATGATCCGACGGACGCGCTCGGGATGCCGGTCGAGGACGATGCTGAGCGGAGCGTTGGCCCCGCTGTGACCCACGAGCACCACGGGGTTCTCCACCGAGGCGTCGGCGCGGGCCATGGCCTCTTCGATCGCCGCGGCCTGATCGTCGAGGGTCCGGGACGATCGTTCGGGATCGTGCGCGTCGAGGCCGGGGAGTGTCATCGCGACGGCGTTCTGACCGTCGGCCGTCAGCCCTTCCTGCACCTCGTCCCAGGCCCAGGCGCCGAGCCAGTGGCCCGCGATCAGGATGATGGTCGGATTCCGTGTTTCTGTCGTCATGTCTCGATGCTCGCAGCAGCTCCGGACAGGTGTATGGCACTATTTCTGTCATGAATTCAACGAGGTGCCGGCGGTGAAGCGGACTGAGCGGCTCCATGCCCTGACGGAGATGCTGCGCCGCAACGGCACGCGGGGATGCAGCGCGGATCGGCTCGCCGCCGAGTTCGAGGTGTCCGTCCGCACCGTGAAGCGCGACCTCGCCGCGCTGGCGAGCAGCGGCGCCGCGGTGTGGTCGCGCCCGGGACCCGGTGGTGGCTACGGGTTGGCATCGAGCGCCTCCCTGCCGCCCATCACGCTCTCGCCGGCGCAGGCCGTGGCGCTCCTGGCGGCTGTCTCGGCGGCATCCGACGCCCCCTACGCCGACCTGGCATCGGCGGGTGTCGAGAAGATCATGGACGTGCTCGATCCCCGCACGCGGGAGAGGGCCGCCGAGCTGGGGAGTCGAGTGTGGGTCGATGGATCGCCCCCGTCCTCCCGCGCCGTCCGGTCGGTCCTCGAGGAGGCGATGGCCGAACAGCGGACGGTCAGGATCCAGTACACCTCCCTCGCCGGTGCCACGACCGCGCGTGAGATCGAGCCCGTGATGTTCGCCTCCACGAACGGCCGGTGGTACCTGGTCGGATGGTGTCTGCTGCGCGACGCGATGCGCTGGTTCGTCGTGTCGCGAATCGAGCAGGCTCGCATGACGAACACCGCCTGCAGCGGTCATACCGTGCAGGAGGTCGGGGCCCCGCCGGTGAACGCTCGGCCGGTGCACGTCGGCGGTTGAACGACTCGCGCCGTTCCTGCCTGATACTCAGTGCTGGCAGACCGGACACCAGAACGTGACGCGCTCGCGCGTCGGATCCGCGCCCTGCTCGCCGCGTCGGATGAGGGTTCCGCAGCGGCGGCACGGGCGCCCGGCGCGGCCGTAGACCCAGGTGCCCAGGCCCGGACGGTCGATGCCCGTGAAGGTGCGGTTGCGGCGGTCGCGGTTGACCCGGATGGTGCGCACACCGAGGTCGAGGAGGGCGGCCACATCCACCTCGGGTGTCGGCCGTGTCGGCAGGATTCCGCGCAGGAACAGAAGCTCCGCGGCGTACTCGTTGCCGAACCCTGCGACGTTGCGCTGATCGAGGAGGGCGACGTGGATGCTGCGGGTGTCGGCTCCGAGTCGTCGGAGGGCTTCAGCCGCATCCCAGTCGTCCGCGAGCGGATCGGGACCCAGATAGCCGACGAGCTGGTCCTCGTCACGAGTGGGCACGACCTCGATCTCGGCGATGTCGACCCCGACCGCCTCCCGCTCGGAGGTGCCGACGATCGCACGCACCTTGAAGGCCGGATGCCGCCACTTCTCGCCCTGGCGGTAGACGAACCACGCGCCGTCCATGCGCAGATGCGAATGCAGCGTGCTGTCGCCGATGCGCATGAGTAGATGCTTGCCGCGGGGGACGACGCCGTGCACGGGCTGCCCGGTCAGGTCGAGCGTCGCGAAACGGGGGACGCGGAGGTCGAAACGCGTGACCTCGCCGCCCGCCAGTGCCTCGTTCAGGCGCCGCGCGGTGCGGAAGACGGTGTCGCCCTCGGGCATCAGGAAGCTCCCGGCCTGGTCCCGAGATGCGGGGGCGGCGGAAGCGGTGACGATACGGCGTTCGGTGCGGGCGGCGGAGGTGTCATCGTCGTTCCGGAGGCCGACGCCGCCCTGGTGCTCGTGCGGGCGAGCATGTCGCGGGCGAGCATCGTGCTGCCGGCGACGGCGACCGGCATGATCGCGACCGCGCCCCCGGGGATCAGGAAGCAGAGTTGTGTGGCGACGCCGAAGCCGAGCACCCGTGCGCGGCTGCCCGAGAACAGCGCGGCGCGATCGAGGGGGCTCAGGTCGCGCGCATCGAAGGCGCGGCCGGTGAGCTCGCGCGCCAGCAGTCGGCCGGTCAGGACGACGCCGGCGACAGCGCCCAGGAAGCCGCCGACGCCCGGGATGAGGCCGATGAGAAGCACGGAGACGGCGATGAGGATGCCGAGGAGGACCAGTCGCAGTCCCTCGCCGAGCGTGGTCCAGAAGCTGCCGCCGTCGGCGGGCGGGGGCGAGCCGAGGTCGACCTCGACCGCGTGCCAGATGCGCTGATAGAAGGGGTCGCCGATGGTCAGGGTCAGCGCGCTGAAGACGACGCTCGCGAGAGCCAGGGCGGCGGCGACGACGACGAGGCTCACGGCGGCGCGCAGCAGACCGCGCCACGGCTCGATCCATCCGTCGGCGAACGGGGTGAGCCACGTGGACAGCGACGGCATGCCGATCACCAGCGGCACGAGCAGGGCGGCGAGCACGATGACGGCAATGATCGCCGGGATCAGGCCCAGCACCATGAGGCCCGGTCGCGTGCGCCAGAACCCGAATCCGCGCAGCAGGGTGCGGATGCCGGCGGCGAACTCTCGGATCATGGCTTCCAGCGTAGGGGGGTCAGTAGTGGTAGCGGGCCTGCAGGATGATGACCTGATGGTCGTTGGCGGTGTAGACCAGTCGGTTCGTCTCATCGATGCGCCGAGACCAGGCTCCGGCCAGAGCGTGCTTCAGCGGTTCCGGCTTGCCGATCCCCTCGAAGGGGTCGTCGCGCAGGACGTCGGTCAGGAGGAGGTTGATCCGCTTCAGAGTCCGACGATCCTCGGTCTGCCAATGGAGATAGTCCTCCCACCCCTGCGACGTCCAGACCAGTACTCGCGAGGTCATGCCTCGTCGAGTGGATGTTCTGCGACGTCGCCCGCCTGTGCGGCGGCGAGAGCGACGAGCAGCCGGTTCGCATTCGCGGGGGAGCGCAGAAGGTGGCTGGTCTCGATCAGGGAGTCGTATTCGGACTTCGACATGAGGACGGCGGCGCCTCGGCGGGAGACGATCTCGATCTCGGAATGATCGAGGTTGACGCGCTCGATCAGGCCGAAGAGGTCGCGGCGCGCTTCGCTCGCGGTGATGGCCATGTGCATCCCTTCCGGTACCACTTATGGTACCACTCTGGATGGTTCAGACGACCTTGCGGAGGGTGTATCCCCGCGGGGTGGCCACGAAGCCCGCCTCCTGCAGGGCGAGTGCTAGGTCGGTGCCGTACACACCCTCGCCGTTGATCTTCTCGACGGTCAGGGTGTCGAGTTGGCGGGCGCGTGCGGTGGCCGCGAGATCGGACGCGGCGGCGCGGAGCACTTCGCCGTCATCACTGAACGACAGCACGGTGCGGCCGCCGCGTTCGAGGGAGAGCACGAGGACGCCGTCGACCAGCACGACCAGGCCGCCCGCTTTGCGGCCCGGGCGGTGCGAGACCCCGTCGAGCTTGGGCCAGCCGAGGGCCGCGCCATAGGGGTTCGCGGGATCGGTGGCCGCGAGGGTCACGGCCTTGCGCGGCGGCGGGTCGGCCAGCCCCGCGTAGGTGCGCAGGCGATCGACCGTGCCCGAGGCGGCGAACTGTGCGGCGCCGAGCTTCTCGATCACATAACCGCGACGGCAGTGGCCCGCCTCTTCGAAACCGGCGAGCACGCGATAGGCCTGGGCGAAGCCACCGGGAACGCCCTCGGCCTGCACGGCTCCGCGCGTGACCACGCCGTAGCGGTCGAGCAGGAGGCCCGCGGTGACGGTGGCGCGGCGGGCGGCATCCGTCTCGAGCGCTGGCAGCAGCGACCAGCGCCCGCCGATCGACGTCGGCCGCGGCGCAGGGGAACCCGTGAAGGACACGCCACGGTAGGTGCGAGCGCGGGGAGCCCGGCGCTTGACCTTGTGCGCCTGCGAACCGCCGGCGAGGAGTGAGCGGATGGGGCCGAACGTGTCGTTCGTGACGTAGCCCGACCACGTCAGCGACCACAGCGCCTCGAGCACGGACTGCTCGTTCTCGGCCGCCGCCATGTCTTTCAGCTGCGCCGCGAAGTACGCGCCGCCGACGTCGAGTGCGATGAGGATGCGCGACTCCAACGAGTCGGACGCGATCTCGGCGTCGCGCTCGGGCAGCGTGAACGGCGCGATGTCGACCGGGTGCAGCGACACCCAGCCGTCGCGCCCCGCGAGCGTGCCGTGGCCCGACCAGATGACCTCGCCCGCTGCCGTGAGCTCGTCGAGCATGGCGGGGGAGTAGTCGCGCACCCGCGAGGGCAGGACCAGCGATTCCCACGCACTCGCGGGGATCGGCACTCCGGCGAACTGCTCGATCACGCTCAGCACACCGTCGACGCCCTCCAGCGGTCGGCCCACGTGCTGCCAGTCGGGCAGGAAGCGGGCATACGCCTCGGGGGAGACCGGCTCCACCGACCCGCGGATGGCCGCGAGCGAGCGCATCCGCAGGCGTCGCAGCACCTCGCTGTCGCACCACTCGATCGCGTCGCCGCTGCCGGCGGCCTCGGGCAGGAAGTAGCCGCTCGTGAGTCGGCCGGCGTTCTCCAGCCGCTGCAGGGTGTGGCGGGCCACCGCGGCTCCGAGTCCGAACCGGGTGGCGACGGCATCCGTCGTGAAGGGGCCGTGCGTGCGGGCGTGCCGGGCGACGAGGTCTCCCAGCGGGTCGGCCAGCGGTTCGAGGAACGCCACCGGGATGCCCGTGGGGAGCGCGACCCCGAGCGCATCGCGCAGTCGGCCCGCGTCTTCGATCGCAGCCACCCGGCTCACGCCGCCGATCGTCACCGGAATCGCGCGCCGGGCGGTGATCAGGTCGTTGAGCAGTGCGGCGGCGGTCGCGGTGTCGACGGACTCGGCCTCCGCTTCGAGCACACTCGCGGGGTCGAGACGAGCCGCGACCTCTTCCGCATCGAGCGGTCCGAGCATCCGCAGCAGGTCAGCGACGCCCTCGAGCCCGCGGGCACGGCGGTCCGGATCGAGTCGCTGCGCCTCCCGCTCGAACTGTGCGATCACCTCGGGGTCGAGCAGCTCGCGGAGCTCGACGGTTCCGAGCAGCTCGCCGAGAAGGGCGGGGTCGACCGAGAGCGCGGCGGCGCGGCGCTCGGCGAGCGGCGAGTCGCCCTCGTACATGAAGGCGCCCACGTATCCGAACAGCAAGTCGCGCGCGAACGGTGACGGCTGGCCGGGCTCGGTCTCGACCAGGCGGATCCGGCGATCGGCGATGGAGGTCGCGAGCTTGCGCAGGGACGGCAGGTCGTAGACGTCTTGCAGCACCTCGCGCAGCGTCTCGAGGATCACCGGGAACGTCGGATGCCGCCGCGCCACCTCGAGCAGCTGCGCCGACCGCTGCCGCTGCTGCCAGAGGGGCGTGCGCTTGTTCGGGTTCATGCGGGGCATGAGCAGCGCCCTGGCCGCGCACTCGCGGAACCGCGAGGCGAACAGCGCGGAGCCGCCCACCTCCTCGGTGACCAGGTGCTCCAGCTCGTCGGGCTCGAACACGAACAGCTCGGCTCCGGGCGGCTCGGCTTCGGCATCGGGGATGCGAACGATGATGCCGTCGTCGCTCGCGACCGCCGATCCTTCGACACCGAGGCGCTCACGGACCCGGGCGTTGATCGCCAGCGCCCACGGGGCGTGCACCTTCATGCCGTACGGGGAATGCAGGATGACCCGCCAGTCGCCGACCTCATCGCGGCCGCGCTCCACGGTGAGCGTGCGGTCGGTGGGGAGGGTGCCCGTCGCCTCGCGCTGCTCGGTCAGGTGCGCCATGAGGTTCGCCCGCGCCTGTTCGTCGAGCCCGGCGTCGATCAGTCGCTGCGCCGCCTTCTCGGGGGTCGCCGCCGACACTTCGCGGGAGAACGCTCCGAGCGCCTCACCGAGCTCGAAGGGGCGACCGATGCCGTCGCCGTGCCAGAACGGCACCTTGCCGGGCTGGCCGTACGCGGGGATCACGTTGACACGGTCATGGGTGATCTCGGCGATGCGCCAGCTGGTGGTGCCGAGCGTGAACACGTCGCCCACGCGCGACTCGTAGACCATCTCCTCGTCGAGTTCACCGACGCGGGCACCGGTGCTCTCGCCCGCGACGAACACCCCGAACAGGCCGCGGTCGGGGATGGTCCCGCCGCTGGTCACGGCGATGCGCTGCGCACCCGGCCTGCCGGTAAGCGTGCCGGCGTCGCGATCCCATACGAGCCGCGGCCGCAGCTCGGCGAACTCGTCGGAGGGGAAGCGCCCGGCCAGCAGGTCGAGCGTCGCTTCGTACGCCGAGCGGGGCAGCGACTGGAACGGCGCGGAACGGCGGACCGTCTCGAACCACTCCTCGACACTGATGGCTCCGAGCGCGCTCGCCGCCACGGTCTGCTGCGCGAGGATGTCGAGCGGATTGCGCGGCACCTGGATCGCCTCGATCTTGCCCGCCAGCATCCGCTCGGTGACGATCGCGGTGTGCAGCACGTCGCCGCGATGCTTCGGGAAGAGGGCGGCACGGCTGATCTCGCCCACCTGGTGCCCGGCTCGGCCGACGCGCTGCAGCCCGGAGGCGGCCGACGGCGGGGCCTCGACCTGGATCACGAGGTCGACCGCTCCCATGTCGATGCCGAGCTCGAGACTGCTCGTCGCGACGACGCAGCGCAGCACGCCCGACTTGAGTTCTTCTTCGACCTGGGCGCGCTGCTCCTTCGACACCGAGCCGTGGTGCGCCTTGGCGAGCACGGGATCGGCGCCCGCGGTCGCTCCCGCCTGCGCCATCATCGCGGCCGGAACGGTCGCGGCCGGGAGCTCGACCCCGATCCGCTCGGAGTAGATCTCGTTCAGGCGACCGGTGAGGCGCTCGGCGAGCCGACGGGAGTTGGCGAACACGATCGTGGAGTTGTTCTGCAGGATGCGGTCGACGATCGCCTCTTCGACGTGCGGCCAGACCGACCCGGTGACCTCGCTGTACTCGGCATCCGCCGCGTCCCCCGGCACCCCGGGCGGCGGGGGCGGGTTGGTCATGTCGTCCATCGGCACGACCACCCCGAGCTCGAAGGTCTTCGATGCCGGCGGTGCGACGATCTCGACCGGTGCCGAGCCGCCGAGGAAACGCGCCACCTCGTCGATCGGGCGGACCGTGGCTGAGAGGCCGATCCGCTGCGCCGGGGTCTCGATGCCGTTGAGCCGGCGCAGCGCGTCGAGGCGTTCGAGGCTCACGGCGAGGTGCGCTCCGCGCTTGGTGGCGGCGACCGCGTGCACCTCGTCGATGATCACGGTGTGCACCCCGCGCAGAGTCTCGCCCGCGCGGCTGGTGAGCATGAGATACAGCGACTCGGGCGTCGTGATGAGGATGTCGGGCGGATCGGAGACCAGTTTGCGGCGGTCGCTCGACGTCGTGTCGCCCGAGCGCACGCCGACCGTCACCGCGGGGGCGGGCACTCCGAGCCGCCGGGCCGACTGTCCGATGCCGATGAGCGGGGACCGCAGGTTGCGCTCGACGTCGACGCCGAGGGCCTTCAGCGGGGAGATGTAGAGGATGCGGGTGCGCGGCTCACCCTTCGCGGGCGGGGCGGTCTCGCTCATGCGCTCGCGGAACACGCTGTCGATCGCCCAGAGGAACGCCGACAGCGTCTTGCCGGAACCGGTCGGAGCGACCACGAGCGCGTGCTTGCCGGCGGAGATCGCGTCCCAGGCACCCGCCTGCGCGGGAGTGGGCGCGGGGAAAGCACCCCGGAACCAATCCTGCGTGGCGGGGGTGAAGCGTTCGAGCACGTCGCTCATCCCTCCATCTTCGTCGAGGCCGGGGACATCGGGGTCGCCACACCCGCACGACGACACCACGCCGGCACGAGCGGACGGGGGGATCCGATCGTGCAGGCGTGATCGCGTCGTGCAGGTGCGCCGCGCGTCACGACCCCAGCGTGACCTCCTGCAGAACCCCTTCGCCGTCGATCTCGAGTGTCAGATCGAGGTCGAGTCGGCGCAGGAACGCGTCGTCATGGCTGACGACGAGCACCGCGCCCCGGTAGGCGCGCAGCGCCTCGACCAGCTGATCGACCGTGTCGACGTCGAGGTTGTTGGTCGGCTCGTCGAGCACCACGAGGTGCGGGGCGGGATCGGCGAGCAGCAGCTTCGCCAGCGCCACACGGAAGCGCTCGCCGCCGGAGAGGGCGGACACCGGGCGCTCCGCCGTCGCCCCGCGGATCAGGAACCGGGCGAGCCGGTTGCGCAGCTCCTTCTCCGGTACCTGGGGCGCTGCGGCCGCGATGTTCTCGAACACCGATTGCTCCTCGACGAGGCCGTCGACCCGCTGCGGCAGGTAGCCGATCAGGTCGGTGTGGGCCTCGATGTGCAGGGTCGGCCGTTCATAACTCAGGACATCCGAGTCGGAATCAGGCTGACCCGTCCGATTCGGCGCAGGGGGTGCTGTTTCTCCTGAGTTGTGAACACCGCCCGCGACCAACCGCTCCAGCAGGGTCGTCTTGCCGGCGCCGTTCCGGCCGATCAGGGCCACACGCTCGGGACCCTGGATCACCCAGGCCCGCTCCTCGTCTCCGATCGTCGCGATCCGGCGGCTCCGGGACACCTGCGGATCGGGCAGCTCGATCTTCATCGACGAGTCCGAGCGCACGCGGCGCCCGGCCTCCTCGCGAGCGTTGTGTGCGGCCTCCTCCTTGGCGCCGACCTCGGTGCGGAGCCGGCCCGCCGACACCTCGGCTGCCATCTTGCGGCCGTGCGCGATGATCTTCGGGACCCGCTTCTCGATCTCGGCCTTCTTCGCCGTGCGGGCGCGGTGCGCGAGTTTGACCTCGGCCTCGATCCGCTGGCGCTTCTCCTTGCGGAGCACCTGCGCGGCGGTGACCTCGGCCTGCTTCGCGGCATCCTGCTCCGCGTCCAGCCAAGCCCGCCACTCGGAGTACGGTCCGCCGAACACGCTCAGCGTCTGGGCGTAGAGCTCGGCGGTGTCGTCCATCAGCTCCAGCAGCGACAGGTCGTGGCTGACGACGATGAGCGTGCCCTTCCAGGCGCGCACCATCGCCGCGAGCTTCGCCCTGGCGTCACGGTCGAGGTTGTTGGTCGGCTCGTCGAGGAGTGTGATCGGCGCGCGACGCAGGCGGATGCCGGCGATCGCGACGAGCACGGCCTCGCCGCCGGAGAGTTCCCCGACCCTGCGGTCGAGGAACTCCGGCGCCAGGCCGGCTTCGGCGAGCGATGCCTCGGCCCGCGCCTCGATGTCCCAGTCGTCGCCGACCGCGTCGAAGTGGGCCGGGTCGACGTCGCCGGCGCTGATCGCCCGCACGGCGTCGAGCGCCTCGGAGACGCCGAGCAGTTCGGCGACGCGGCGGTCGACGTCGAGGGTCAGTTGCTGCGGAAGGTAGGCGACCTCACCGGATGCCGTGACGATGCCCGAGGTCGGTTCGAGCTCGCCGGCCATCAGTCGCAGCAGCGTGGACTTGCCGGCGCCGTTGCGGCCGACGAGGCCGGTGCGTCCGGAGCCGAAGGCCCCGGAGACGCCGTCGAGCGCGATCGACCCGTCGGGCCAGGTGAAGGTGAGTCGGTCGAGGACGACCGACGCGTGAAGAGTGGTGGGTTGTGACATGAGTGTCTCCTGTCGAGTGCGAGGGTGCACTGACACCGAGCCCCGGCCGGGCGTGAACGTGTCACGGATGCGGAGGGGAGGGTCTGCCGTGGAGTCGGCGATCGTCGGTTCAGCGCGCGGAAAGAGGAGCGCGGAGGCGACGGATCAGATCAAAGGACTTCCAGACACGGCGGACAGGACTCCCCGACGATACCCGGGCGTGTCGGAGTTTCGCAACCCCGGGCGTGTCGCGGAGTGGTCGCGTAGCTCAGCTCTTCGCGATCCCGTCGATCCACTTCGTGAGGAAGCGGTGCACGTCGGTCAGCTCCTCTTCGGAGATGCTGTGCGTGAGCCCGGTGTACACCCGGCCGGACAGGTCGGAGTGCCCGGGCAGCCACTGCGCCGTGTGATCGACCAGCTCGGGCGGGATGACGTCGTCGTGTGTGCCGCGCCCCCAGAAGACCGGCGGGCGCAGCTCGGCCAGTGCCTCATCGTGCGGCAGTTCGCCGGATGCCACGTAGCCGCTGAGCGCCACGACCGCGCTGAAGCGCTCGGGTGCGAGTCGGAGAGCCTGCAGCGACACCGCCGCGCCCTGCGAGAAGCCGAGCAGTGCGACCGAGGGGGCATCTTCTACCGCGGCGTCGAGCCAGCGCAGGAACGCCTCGGCGGCGACCGTGACCGCCTCGGGGCTGCGTCCGTCGAGCCCCTCGATCGCGTACCAGGACCGCCCCGGCATCGGCCACGGCGGCGCGAGGGGAGCGGCCACGGAGGCGACGGCGACGCCCTCGGGGAGGTACGGGACGAGTCCGAACAGGTCGTGCTCATCCGCCCCGTAGCCGTGCAGCAGCACCAGCAGCGGCATCCGTCCGCGGTCGGAGGTCGACCAGCGGGTCGCGGTGTCGTCGATCGTCAGGTTCTCGCTCACACCGTCATCCTGCCAGGGACGACGGACGTGCACGCGGTGTCGGTCGGGGGAGGCGGCTGGTAGAAAGGACACATGGCGGTCCGCACACCTGATCCCGATCCGGAGCCCGAAGACGATGGTCTCGGCGCGTTCCCGGACGCGAACCCGCCGGCGCCCGACGGCAACCCCGGCTGGTTGAGCGAGTTCGAACTCGAAGAGGCGCGGCGCCGACTGCCGATGCTCTACGTCGAAGCGATCCCGGTGCGCACCGACGGCTCCGGGCAGGTCATAGAGATCGGCATCCTCCTGCGGTCCACGCCGATGGGGGAGATGACCCGCACGATCGTGTCGGGTCGGGTGCGCTTCGGCGAGACCATCCGCGACGCCCTGTTCCGGCACGTCGAGAACGATCTCGGTCCGATGGCGTTCCCGATCATGCCGCCGCAGCCGCTGCCGTTCACGGTGGCCGAATACTTCCCGATGCCCGGTGTGAGCGCGTTCCACGACGACCGGCAGCACGCCGTGTCGCTGGCGTTCGTCGTGCCGGTCACCGGCACGTGCGAGCCGCGTCAGGATGCCCTCGAGGTCACCTGGTTCTCGCCGGAGGCCGCGGGGTCGGATGCGGTCGCCGCCGAGATGGAGAACGGACGAGGCACCCTCATCCGTCAGGCTCTCGCCTACCTCGGCCTGCTCCGCTAGTCGGCTCTGCACCCCGCACTCCCTCCGGTCGGCCTAGGCCTTCCCGAGGGTGACTCTTGCGTCGACGAATCTAATGGGCTAGAAAGTAGACCATTAGTCCAATCGGCAAAAGGATGCTTCGACATGGATGCTTCGACAACGACGTCGCGCAGCACGGCAGCACCCCAGGAGCGCAATCTCCGCGGGAACCTCGGGGCGGTGTCCGTCACCTTCATGGTGATCGCGGCCGCAGCCCCCCTCACGGTCGTCGGCGGACTCGTGCCCATCGGCTTCCTCGTGGGCAACGGCATCGGCTTCCCGGTCATGTTCCTCGTTGCCACCGTGATCCTGCTGCTCTTCTCGGTGGGCCTCACGGCGATGAGCCGCTTCCTGCCCAAGGCAGGATCGTTCTTCGTGTTCGCGACCCACGGGCTCGGTCGCACGCCCGGGCTCGCCACCGCCTACCTCGCGCTCGTCTGCTACACGACCGTGCAGATCGCGGTGTTCTCCTACCTGGGCGCGACGATCAGCTCGAGCATCGTCCTCCTCGGCGGCCCCGAGATCCCGTGGTGGCTGCTCACCCTCGCCTCGGTGGCGCTCGTCGGCGCGCTCGGCTATCGGCAGATCGAGCTCAGCTCCCGCGTCCTCGTGGTCGTGCTGCTCGCCGAGATCGGCATCGTCGTGCTGCTGGGGATCGTCATCCTCGTCACCGGCGGTGCGGAGGGTGTGACCTTCGGGTCGTTCCTGCTGCAGAACGTCCTCTCCGGTGCGCCCGCACTCGGCCTGATGTTCGCGATCGCGAGCTTCATCGGCTTCGAGTCGACCGTCGTCTACCGCGATGAGGTGCGCACGCCGGAGCGCACGATCCCCCGTGCGACCTACGCGTCCGCGATCGTGATCGGCGTCTTCTACGCCTTCGCCGCCTGGGCCGTCGTGGTGGGTGTCGGCGAGGGAGCGATCATCGAGGAAGCGGCCGCCGACCCGACCACGCTGATCACCCGTGTCACCGAGCAGTACCTCGGCCCGGTCGGATCGATCGCCGTCGCCGTGCTGTTCCTCGGGAGCATGTTCGCCGCGGTGCTGTCGCTGCACAACGTGCTGACCCGTTACCACCACGCCATGGCCAACGCCCGGGTGCTGCCCGACCGCGTCGGCACGGTGCACGCGCAGCACGGTTCGCCGCACGTCGCCTCGATCGTGCAGGTGGCGACCTCCGGCATCGCGATCATCGTGCTCGCCCTGATCGGCTTCGCGCCGGAGAACATCTTCTCCTGGTTCGCCGGCATCGGGACGCTCGCGATCGTGATCCTGATGGCGGTCACGTGCCTCTCGGTCGTGGTCTACTTCGCCCGTACCCGGGTGCTGCGCAGTCCCTGGCACACCGTGATCGCCCCGATTCTGGGGTTCGTCGGTCTCGCCGTTTCCGCCGTTCTCATCGCTGCCAACTTCCCGCTGCTCGTGAGCGATGTCGACGCCGACGGGAACCCCGCCTGGGGCCCGATCAGCATCACCCTGGTCGGGGTCGTGGTCATCGCCCCCGTGATCGGACTCGTGCAGGCCGCGATCATGCGCGCGAAGGCACCGGAGGCGTACGCCCAGATCGTGCGTCGATTCGACGAGAACGCCTGACCCTCGACACACCCGCCCCGCACCCGAAGGATGGACATCATCAGCACCCCCGCCCTGCCCCGACCCCTGATCGGCATCTCCGGACGACGCTTGCGTGGCGCGGCGATCGGCGCTCCGCACGGTTTCGCCGACGCTCCGCTCGAGGCCTACCTCAGCGAGTACTCGACCTCGGTACTCCACGCCGGCGGGCTGCCGGTGCACCTGCCGATGGATGCCGTGCCGGCCGAGCTCGTCGAGCGCCTCGACGGCGTCGTGATCGTGGGCGGCGACGACGTCGATCCCCGCCTCTACGGGCAGACCCCGGGACCGTTCACCCCTCTGATCGACCCGCAGCGCGACGCGTTCGAGGCCGGGCTGATCGAGGCCGCCATCAGCGGCGGCATCCCGCTGCTCGGAGTCTGCCGCGGCGCACAGCTCCTCAACGTCGTCCGCGGCGGCACGCTCCACTCGCACCTGGCGCCGGGCGAGGGGGAGTCGCACGGCTCCTACGCCTACCCGCGCGCCCATCGGGTGCACGAGGTGCGCACGGCGCCGGGCAGCGTCGCCCAGACGCTCTATGGCGAGACGACCCGTGTCAACTCTTTCCATCACCAGGCGGTCGACGTGCCCGGCCGCGGAGTCGTGGTGACCGGGTGGGCGCCGGACGGCGTCGTCGAGGCCATCGAGCTCGAGGGCCTTCCGGCGATCGGGGTGCAGTGGCATCCCGAGACCTTCGGAGCCGACCCGGTCTTCGGCTGGCTGGTCGCACAGGCCGCCGCCCGTGCGACGCTCGCCGCGTCCGCCACACAGAACATCGCCTAGGCGTCACCGAACAAGGAGAAGAAATGCGACACGCAGACAAGAACGCCCTCATCACGGGCGCAGGCTCCGGCATCGGGCGGGAGACGGCCCTCCGGCTCGCCGGTGAGGGAGCGCGCGTCCTCGTGACCGACGTGTCCGCCGATGGTGCGGCCGAGACGGTCCGCCTCATCGAGGAGGCAGGCGGCACCGCCCTCGCGTCCGTGGTGGACGTGCGCTCGCGGGAGCAGATCCGCACGGCGGTCGACCTCGCGCGTGCGGCCTGGGGGTCGCTGCACCTCCTGGTGAACAACGCCGGAGTCGTCACCGAGCACTCGTTCGAGACCCTCACCGAGGAGGCATGGGACTTCGTCTTCGACATCAACCTCAAGGGACAGTTCCTCGTCGCGCAGGAGGTCGCCCCGCTCATCGCCGAGTCCGGCGGCGGGGCGATCGTGAACCTGTCGACCGTCGAGGCCCTCGTCGTCGTGACGAGCACCGGCACCGCGCAACCGCACTACAACGCGAGCAAGGGCGGCGTGCCGATGCTCACGAAGGCGCTCGCGGTCGAGCTCGCGGCGAAGAACATCCGCGTCAACTGCGTGGCCCCCGGCCCGATCGCGACGGACTTCTTCGACTACGAGAGCGTCACGAGCCCTGAGGCTCTGGAGTTCATGAAGCAACGCCTCCTGGTGCCGCGGGTGGGCGTGCCCGCCGACATCGCCTCCGCGGTCTCCTGGCTGCTCAGCGACGAGGCGTCCTGGATCGACGGCATCCAGCTCCCCGTCGACGGAGGGTGGCTGACGCGATGATCGACGACGTGCGCCTGGCTCCGGACGAGCTGGAGGCTGCCGGCATCCGCACCGTGATCGTCGCGACGCCCGACCTGCAGGGTCGACTCGTCGGCCGCCGCATCCCGGTCGAGGGCTTCGGCCGCGTCGTGGAGAACGGTGTCGACATCTGCACCTGTGCCTGGGCGTGGGACATCGACCAGGGCCTCGAACTGATCGATGCGAACAAGTTCGCGCTGTGCGGGATGCACAACGGCGTCCCAGACGTGACGCTGATCCCCGACCTCGAGACCCTCCGCCCCGCGGCCTGGCTCGAGGGGGTGGCCATCTGCCTCGCCGACCCGGTCGACGTGCACACGCACGAGCCGATGCCGCTCTCACCCCGCGTGCTGCTGAAGCAGGAGCTCGCCCGCATCCGGGAGCTCGGGCTCACCCCGCTCGCGGGGACGGAACTGGAGTTCTACCTGTTCCGCAACGACCCCAGGGAGCTGCGCCGCTCCGGATTCCGTGACCTCGACCCGACCACCCTCACGCCGTCGGACTTCATGATCCACGAGGGCAATCTCTACGAGCCCTTCTTCCAGAAGCTGCGCGCCGACCTCCGTGCCAGCGGCATCCTCGTCGAAGCCGCGCAGAGCGAATGGGGACTCGGGCAGTGGGAGATGACCTTCGAGTACGGCGACCCGCTGGAGATGGCCGATCGGCATGCGCTCTACAAGCTGGCGGTGCGCGACACCGCCGCTCGCGCGGGCATGTCGGCGACGTTCATGGCGCGGCCGCTCAACGACCAGCCCGGATCCTCCTGCCACGTGCACGTCTCGTTCGTCGACGACGAGAGCATGGCGGTGTTCTGGGACGAGTCGGCTCCGGATCGCCTCAGCGGGCGGATGCGGTCGGCGATCGCCGGCGCGCTCGAACACGCCCCCGCGCTGATGGCCTGGTACGCGCCGACCGTCAACTCCTACCGCCGCAGCAACTCGTCCGACGTGGCGGGGAGCGGTCAGACCTGGGGCTTCGACAACCGCACCACGACTGTGCGGGTGGTGGGGCACTCGCCGCAGGCGCTGCGCTTCGAGTTCCGCCTGCCCGGCGCCGACACGAACCCGTACTTCACCCTCACCGGGGTCCTGGCGTCGGCGCGCGACGGCATGGAGAAGGAGACCGTGCTGGGTGACGCCGTGGTCGGAAGCGCCTACGACCTTCCCGCCGACGGGGCCATGCCCGCGGATCCTCGTCAGGCGAGCATCCTGTTCGGCGAGAGCCCGCTCGTGCAGGAGCTGCTCACTCCCGAGCTGATCTCGCATCAGCAGGTGCTGCTCGACCACGAGTGGACGACGTTCATGGCCCGCGTCACCGACTGGGACCTGCACCGCTACTTCGATCGGATCTGACATGACGTACCCCGCCCTGCGCACCTGGATCGCCGGCGTCGCCGAGGACAGCCCCGAGAGCGACGGCACCTGGCTGCATGACCCGAACACGGGGGAGGCCCTGGTCGCCTCCGCGTCGAGCTCACTCGACCAGGTCGGCCGTGCCGTGACCGCGGCGCAGCAGGCGCACGACGACGGGCGCTGGCGCGGCCTCGCCCCCGAGCGCCGCGCGGAGAAGCTGGACGCGCTCGCCGACTGGCTGGACGAGCGGGCCGAGGAGGTCGCGCATCTCGACGCACTCAACAGCGGCGTGCCGATCTCCGTCACGCGGCTGTTCGGCGGGGCGAACGGCGCGACCCTGCGGGATGCCGCCCGGCGCGCGGTCGCGGTCGGCGACTCGCGGGCGCTCGTCGCCGAGCACGGGCCCGTGCGTCTGCACCGTGTGCCCTGGGGGCCGACCGCGCTGATCCTGCCGTGGAACGCCCCGTCGGCCATGGCGGTGAAGAAGACGGCGTTCGCGCTCGCGGCCGGTGCGACGGTCGTGCTCAAGCCGTCCTCGTTCTCGCCGTGGAGCGCCCAGCTGCTGCTGGAGGGTGTGCACGCGGTCGGCATCCCCGACGCGGTGGTGGGTCTCGTGCAGGGCAGCGGCGGCGTCGGACGCAGCCTCGTCGCCGACGAGCGCATCGCCGCGATCTCGATGACCGGCTCGACGCCGACCGGGCGCGCGATCGCCGCGACGGCCGCTCCGCGCTTCGCGAGACTGCAGCTGGAGCTGGGCTCGAACAACGCCGCGATCGTCCGCCCCGACGCCGACCTGGAGCAGACGGCGAAGGCGCTGGCCGATGGTGTGCTGAAGCTGTCGGGCCAGTGGTGCGAGGCACCCCGCCGGGTGCTCGTCGACCGTGCGCGCCGGGACGAGCTGGCAGGTCTCCTGATCGCCGAGTTCGGCCGCCGGGCGATCGGGTCGAGCCTGGACGATGCGACCGAGGTGGGCCCGGTCGCGTTCGCCGGGCGCCGCGACGAGCTCGTCGAGCAGCGGGAGCGGCTGGCGCAGGCCGGTGCCGAGCTGCTGCGCGTCACGCAGGTGCCCGCACAGGGATGGTTCTTCGAGCCGACGGTGGCGGTGCTCGACGGTCCCGGCCTCGCGGACGAGGTCTTCGGACCCCTGCTGCTCGTGGGCGGCTATGCCGACGAGGGCGAGGCGGTGGCGCTCGCGAACACCGGACAGGTCGGACTCGCCGGCTACGTGTTCGGCGCCGACGAGCACGCCGCGGCCGCACTCGGCACACGGCTCGTCGCCGGTGAGGTCAAGGTCAACGGCACGAGCGTGCTCGACATGTCGCCGGAGTCGTCGCAGAGCTTCTTCGGCGCGAGCGGACTGGGAGGGCACGGAGACGCCGATGTGCTTGACTTCTTCGTGGGGAAGCAGATCGTGGGCTCCGACCGCCCGGGTCTGCCCCTCTGATCGGAGGAGCACGGATGAGCGAGCGTGACGACGCGCCGCACGACTTCTCCCGTGCCGTCCTGCAGCCGGTCTCCGGCTATCAGGCGGTCGCCGGGTTCCTGCGGCGCGAGATGGCGCTCGGCCGCATCCGCCCCGGCGATCGGCTTCCGCCGGAGCGTCGGCTCGCGGAGCAGCTCGGCGTCTCGCGCGAGACGCTGCGTCAAGCCTTGCGGATCCTCGAGGGCAGCGGGCAGATCGTGATCTCGCGCGGTGCGTCCGGTGGGGCGTTCGTGCAGGATGCCGCCCTCGACCCGCGGCTCATCCGCGAGGAGGTGCGCACGCGTTCGGCTGAGATCGGTGAGCTCACCGAGTTCCGCTCGATCGTCGAGTCCGGTGGGGCGGCGCTGGCTGCGAACCGCCGCAGTGACGCCGACCTGGAGGCGATGGTGCTGGCGCAGCGCGACCTCGCCGCCGCCGGCACGAAGGCCGAGTCCCGCATCGCCGACACCGACTTCCACATCGCCCTCGCCGAGGCCTCCGGAAACTCCTTCGTCCGCGATGCGGTCGAGGAGGCGAGGGTTCGCATGTTCGAGCCCGTCGACCTGATGAGCTTCGACTTCGTGAAGGAGTCGAGCTGGCAGGCGCACGAGCAGATCCTCGACGCGGTGCGTCGGGGCGACGCCGAGGCCGCAGATGCCGCGATGCGCGCGCACCTGCGCACCACGCGCGAGGAATTCACGCGCGTCGTCGAATCCTGACGCCCGAGGGGCTCGGGCAGGTCAGCGCGTGGTGAGGCGGGAGAGCTCGGCGACGAACGCGTCGACGTCGGCCTCTTCGGTGTCGAAGCCGCACATCCAGCGCACTTCCTTGCGCGCGGCATCCCAGTCGTAGAAGCGGAACGAGTCGCGGAGCTGGTCGGCGACACCGTCGGGCAGGATCGCGAAGACGCCGTTGGACTGGGTCGGCTGCGTGAAGTCGACGCCCTGGATGGATCCGTCGGCGATGCCGGCCTCGATTTCGGAACGCAGACGCGCGGCCATGGCGTTCGCGTGCTTCGCGTTGCGCAGCCACAGGTCGCCCTCGAGCAGCGCGATCAGCTGCGCCGACACGAACCGCATCTTCGACGACAGCTGCATGTTGAACTTGCGCGAGTACTTCAGGCCGTCGGCCGCGTCGGGGTTCAGCACCACGATCGCCTCGCCGAGCATCGCGCCGTTCTTGGTGCCGCCGAACGTGAGAACGTCGACGCCGGCGTCGCGGGTGAACGCGCGCAGCGGCAGGTCGAGGGCGGCGGCGGCGTTCGAGAGGCGCGCACCGTCGAGGTGCAGCTTCATGCCGCGCTCGTGCACGTGGTCGGCGATCGCGCGGATCTCGTCGGCCGTGTACAGCGTGCCGAGCTCGGTCGACTGGGTGATCGAGACCACCAGCGGCTGCGCGCGGTGCTCGTCGCCCCAGCCCCAGGCCTCGCGGTCGATGAGCTCGGTGGTGAGCTTGCCGTCGTCGGTGGGGACCGTCAGCAGCTTGAAGCCGCCGATCTTCTCGGGTGCCGCTGCCTCGTCCACGTTGATGTGCGCGGTGGATGCCGCGATCACCGCGCCCCAGCGGGGCAGCATCGACTGCAGGCCCGTCACGTTCGCACCCGTGCCGTTGAACACGGGGAACGCCTCGACGCCCACGCCGAAGTGCGCCTGGAAGACCTCCTGCAGGCGCGCGGTGTACGCATCCTCGCCGTAGGCGCTCTGGTGTCCGCCGTTCGCCGCCGCGATGGCCGCGAGGACCTCGGGGTGGATGCCGGAGTAGTTGTCACTGGCGAAGCCCCGGATCGCGGGGTCATGCTGGATGCTCACCGACCCAGCCTAATTGTCCGCATCGCCCTCGCGGTCCGGGGGAGGGTCTTCCGGATGTCGGATGCCGGCCCTACCCTCGACTTCATGGAGCGCACCGCGGCCACTCGGGCATTCGGGAATGTCCTCGTCAACACGCTCATCGCGAACGTGACGACGAGCTTCCTCTGGTTCGCGCTCACGTTCTGGGTGTACATCGAGACGCAGTCCGTGCTGGCCACGGGCATCATCGGCGGCGCGTACATGCTGTTCGTCGCGTTCTTCGCGATGGCGTTCGGCACGATCGTCGATCGCAACCGCAAGCACACGGTCATGGTGATCTCGAGTGTCATCTCCGCCGCTGCCTTCCTGGTGGCCGGGCTCCTCTACCTCTGGCAGCCCGAGGCGGCACTGCTCGATCTGGGTGGCCCGTGGTTCTGGCTGTTCTCCGGGGTGATCCTCTTCGGCGGTGTGATCGAGCAGCTGCGCAACATCGCGCTGTCCACGACGGTGACTCTGCTGATCCCCGAAGACAAGCGTGCGAACGCCAACGGGCTCGTCGGCACGGTGCAGGGCATCGCCTTCCTCGTCACGAGCGTGTTCTCGGGTCTGTCGATCGGGTTCCTCGGCATGGGATGGACCCTCGCGATCGCGATCGCGGCCATGGCGCTCACGTTCGCCCACCTGCTGTTCATCCGCATCCCCGAGGGCGCTCCGGAGCCCGACCCGAACGCATCGAGCGCACTCGACTTCCGCGGCAGCGTGCGGGCGATCCGACTCGCTCCCGGCCTGTTCGCCCTGATCATCTTCTCCACCTTCAACAACCTCATCGGGGGCGTCTACATGGCGCTCATGGACCCGTACGGCCTGACCCTCTTCGATGCGCAGACCTGGGGCTTCGCTCTGGCGTTCGCCTCGACCGGCTTCCTGGTGGGCGGCGGCCTGGTGGCGAAGTTCGGGCTCGGCCCCAAGCCCATGCGCACGATGCTGCTCGTCGTGATCGCCATGGGGCTGCTGGGCTCGGTGTTCATGCTGCGCGAGTGGTGGCCGCTGTACGTGATCGGCATGTGGGCGTACATGGCGCTGGTGCCGCCGGTCGAGGCGGCGGAGCAGACCATCATCCAGAAGGTCGTGCCGTACGAACGGCAGGGGCGCGTGTTCGGCGTGGCCGCGGCGATGGAGGCGGCGGCGGCCCCGATCACGGCGTTCATGATCGCCCCGATCGCCGAGTTCCTGATCATCCCGTACATGAACACCCGCGAGGGGCAACAGAGGTGGGGCTGGCTGCTCGGCGAGGGTGAGGCTCGAGGCATCGCACTGATCTGCCTGTTCGCGGGACTGATCATGGTGGTGGCCGCGACGCTGGCCTTCTTCACCCGGTCGTACCGCAAGCTCACCGAGCTCTACGCCGAGGCGCCGGAGCAGGAGATCGACCACGGAGACACCGGCGGGGGCGAGCAGGGGGTCGAGGCGGGCGCGCAAGAGGAGCGGGCGGGCGAGCGGCGGCATGCCGATGCCCCACCCATCGTGCCGGGAATGCCGCCCGAGTCCCGCTGAGCGTCGGGCTCAGTCGAGGTCGAACACCCGGTCGTTGAGGGCGGTGGCGTCGGTGTCCCAGAGGGTGAGGATCCGTGCGGCCAAGACCTCGGGATCGAGCGACTTGGCCCGGAACACGACGGATGCCGTGCGCAGCTGCTCGCCGGAATCGCGTGCGGACTTCGCGTACCCCTGGGCGACGGCCCGGGTCCAGGCCTCGCTCGCCGCCTTCACCGCGGCGTAGTTCGCCCCGCCGGCGAGGGGCCGCGCGACCGCCGTCGACGAGACGATCGCGAACCGACCCGCACCCGATGCACGCAGTGCCGCGTCGAACGCCCGGCTCGTCGCGCGAACTGCCTCGAGCGCGGGCAGCAGTGCGGCGAAGTCTTCGTCGGACTGCCCGGCGAGGCCGCCGCCCCCGCGCCAACCCCCGACGAGGGGGACCACCGCATCGACGGAGCCGATCTGCGCCGCCAGAGCCGTCATCTCGTCGAGCGAGGTCGCATCCGCGAGGAAGACCTCCGCGCCCGCATCTGCCAACGGCTGCAGCCCTTCGGGGGTACGGCCGGTCGCGATCACGCGTGCCCCCGCGCTGTGCAGGGCACGTGCCACCGCCCGCCCCGCCGCACTGGTCGCTCCGGCGAGCACCACCGTGCGGCCGGACAGTCTCGAGTCGATGAGTTCATCCATGTCGCTCACTCTTCCGGTTCGGAGGGGCTTCTGCGGCCGGAACCCGCGGAGATATCCGCAGAACAGGTTCCGGCCGCAGCGCGGTGCGCCCCAGCGTCACACTCGGAACGCGCGCCATGCGCGCGTGGTCATCAGTCGTCCGTGCCGCGGATGCCCACGGTCGATTCGATGACGGGCTTCATCTTCTTGTGGAGGGTCTCGAAGAACATCGACAGCGGGAACTCGTCGTCCATCACGGCATCCGTGTAGCCCTTCGGCGCCCCGGCGAGGATCTCGTCCGACAGTCCGCGGGCCCACTGCGAGGCCGGGTGCGGGGTGAGCGTGCCGCGGACGAGGTCGTAGGCGGCGAGCCAGTGCGCGACCTTGGGGCGGTCGATCGAGTGCCAGTACAGGTCGTCGATCGCGTCGCCGAGCGCCACGACGGCGTCCGGCACGGCGTCCCAGTCGAAGGTGAGAGCGGTGTCGGTCCAGTGCAGCACGCCGCGCTGGTGCAGCCACGCGAACAGCAGCTGTCCGCCCACCGCGTCGTAGTTGCGCGTGCGGGTGCCCGTGATCGAGAAGCGGAAGATGCGGTCGAAGATCACCGCGTACTGCACCAGGTGCGCGTAGTCGTGCATCTCCTGCTCGGTCTCGGTCAGCTCCTCACCGGCGTCGATGCGGGCCGCGAGGGCGCGCTCGATCTTCACCGACTCGCGGAACGCCGTCATGTCGCAGCGCATCTCCTCGAGCGAGTAGAGGAAGAACGGCATCCGCTGCTTGATCATGAACGGGTCGAACGGCAGATCGCCGCGCATGTGGGTGCGGTCGTGGATGATGTCCCACATGACGAAGGTCTTCTCGGCCACCTGCTGGTCGTCGAGCATCGCGGCGGCCCGCTCGGGCAGGTCGAGGTTGGTGATCTCGGCTGCGGCACGGGTGACGCGACGGTAGCGAGCGGCCTCGCGGTCCTGGAAGATCGCGCCCCACGTGAAGGTCGGGATCTCGCGCATCGCGACGGTCTCGGGGAAGAGCACAGCCGAGTTCGTGTCGTAGCCGGGCGTGAAGTCGACGAGGCGCAGTGAGACGAACAGCTTGTTGCCGTAGTCGCCGGCCTCGAGGGCGGCGATGAACTCCGGCCAGATCGTCTCGACGATCAGCGCCTCCACCAGGCGGTCGCTCGAGCCGTTCTGCGTGTACATCGGGAACACGACCAGGTGACGGATGCCGTCGACGCGGGTCTGCTGCGGCTGGAAGGCCATCAGCGAGTCGAGGAAGTCCGGCACGCCGAAGTCCTCCGACGCCCAGCGGTCGAAGTCGACCACGGAAGCGGCGAGGTAATCGGCGTCGTGCGGGAAGGCGGGGGCGAGGGCGCGGATCGCGGTTGTGATCGCGCCGACGAGCTCGCGGGCCGCGGCGTGGTGCGCGGCATCCGGGATCGAGCCGTCCTTGATCTGCATCTCGCGGATCGCGATCGCGGCGTCCTTGAGCTGCCCCCAGGCGGCGGACTGCTCGGCGATCGACGCGTCCTCGACGACCCCGGGTTCGCCGACGATGGCCTGGACAGCGGAACTGTTGGCGGAAAGAAGGGACATCGGGACCTCCGATCGGAGTTTTCAACGGAAAGATTCCGGTATAAACGGAATACTCACGATAATCTTACAGCCATGGATGATTCTGTCGACCGTGCGATCCTGACCGCGATCTCCCGTGACGGGCGCGCCACGCTCTCCCAGCTGTCGGATGCCGTCGGGCTCTCGGTCTCGGCCGTCCAGTCGCGGCTGCGACGACTCGAGACGAGGGGTGTCATCGCCGGATATCAGGCGATCCTCGACCCCGAGCAGGTGGGCACCCCGCTCTCGGCGTTCATCGAGATCACTCCGCTCGACCCCGCCCAGCCCGACAATGCCCCCGAACTGCTCGAGCACCTCGACGCGATCGAGGCCTGCCACTCCATCGCCGGCGACGCGAGCTACATGCTGTTCGTGCGGGTCCCGTCTCCGCGCGCGCTGGAGGAGCTGGTCCGCGACGTGCGGCTCGCGGCCAACGTCAGCACCCGCACGACCGTGGTGCTGCAGACCTATTACGAGCACCGGCCGATCATCCCCGTCGGCTCGGCCGAGTAGAACGAAGGACAAGGCCTCCCGCGATGTCGGGGTGCGGTGCTAGGTTTCGGGCAGATCCCCGGCCACCCCTGTTCCTCGACGAGGACTGAGCACCAGGAGCACCATGTCCTTCCAGGCATACCTCGACAACATCGAGACCAAGACGGGGCTGACCCCGCGACAGTTCATCGAGCTCGCGACGGAGAAGGGGTTCGACCGGACGACGAAGGCCACGCCCATCGTCGCGTGGCTCAAGGAGGACTACGCGCTGGGGCAGGGGCACGCGATGGCCCTCGTGCACGTGATCACCAAGGGCCCGCAGATCAGCAGCAAGCACGTCGGCACGGGCGGTGCGCACGGCGACGCCTCCGACACGCTCTGGCTCGACGGCAAGGACAGCAACCCGAACCCCTGATCCGTCGTCCCGCTGAGGTCGGGCATCGCCCCGGCCAGTAGGATTCCCTGCGTGGCAGCATCCTCCCAGCGCAAGAAGAAGAGTCGGACCGCGAAGCACACCCCGGCCCGCACCAGCGGCAACCCGGCGCGGCGTCCGGTCGTCGAGGCGGGGCCGGTCACCGCATCCGATTGGATCGGGGCCGCGCGGCTGCGCACCCTCCCGCTCGCGATCGCCCCGGTGATCATCGGAACCGGTGCGGCGCGCAGCACCGGCCCCGAGTTCCACTGGGTGATCGCGCTCGCGTGCCTCGCCGTCGCGGTGCTGCTGCAGATCGGCGTGAACTTCACGAACGACTACAGTGACGGTGTCCGCGGCACCGACGCCCACCGGGTCGGGCCCGCGCGCCTGACGGCATCCGGGCGGGTGAAGCCGCGCACCGTCCTGATCATCGGCCTGATCTTCTTCGCGCTCGCCGCGGTCGTCGGACTCGCGATCGTCGTGCGCACCGAGCAGTGGTGGATGCTGGCCGTCGGTGCGGCGTGCATCGTCGCGGCCTGGTTCTACACGGGCGGCAAGAGGCCGTACGGGTACTACGGCCTCGGCGAGGTCTTCGTGTTCGTGTTCTTCGGCCTCGTCGCCACGCTCGGCACCACCTGGGTGCAGGTGTTCGAGCTGCCGCTGCAGGCGTGGCTCGGAGCCATCGCAGCAGGCCTGTTCGCGTGTGCCGTGCTGCTCGCCAACAACCTGCGTGACATCGACCAGGACCGCGAGGTCGGCAAGCGCACCCTGACCGTCTTGATCGGACGCCGCGCCACGCAGGTGCTGTTCACCCTGTTCGTCCTGGCGCCGTTCGGCATCGCCGTGTTCCTCGCGCTGCTGTTCCCGATCGCATGGATCTCGCTCCTCGCACTGCTGGCGGGACTCCCTGCCATCGTCATCGTCTGGGCCTACCGGCAGCCGAGGGAGTTGGTGACCGCGCTCGCCCTGACGTCGCTGACATCACTGCTGTACGCCGGCGCCCTGTTCTGGGCGTTCGTCGGCTGAGCAGTAGCGCGGCGGTCAGACCTTTGGGTCGTCGCCGGGCTCGTTCGCGTCGATCGCCTGGTCCTCGGCATCCGCATCGGCCTGGCTGCCCGATGACCGACTCTCGCGGCGCTCCGCGAGTCGGGCCGAAGCGTCGGTGAGCGGTGTGCGCAGGAACAGCATCGAGATGCTCATGCCGATGAGGGCGGCGAAGATCGCGGCGAGCCACCAGTATTCGCGGAAGATCGGGAAGAAGAACCAGAGGATGGCGAGCGGGACGAGGAACGCCAGCAGCCGCAGCACGGTGTAGACGAGGAAAGGCGCGGGCTTCTTCACCCCTCCAGTCTACGTTCGCCGCGCGGGCGGCTCGGCGCCGGTGCCCTCGATGCCGAGTCGAGCGAAGGGGATGCCGCGCACGACCCGATGCCACGGGTGCTCCCCGAGCGACCAGAGCAGCCCCGCGTCGATGTCGAGCGCCAGGTCTTCGCAGCCGACCGGGAGGGGCATGTCGTCCTGCTCCAGCGCCGACCGCGGCCCGCTCCACAGCGCACCGGGGCGCAGGCCGTCGGACTGCGAGACGAAGTGGCGGTCTCCCCACCGCACCGCTCCCTGCATGCGGGGGATGCCGGGGCTGAAGACGTGCTCCTCGGTGAACCGGCCGTCGGCGTTCTCCGGGATCGAGAACTCGCCGATCCGGCCGCGGTCGTCGGTGCGGTGCTCGCCGATGAGCACGCGCCGCAGTGGAGTGCCGTCCTCGTCGAACACCCGACCCAGATACGAGCAGCGCAGCGCGACGGGGTGCACGCGCGTGCGCACGGCGACGAGCGCCGTGGTGCGACCGCGCCGAGGTCGCCCGCCGGCGATGCGCTGAGCGGTGGCGCCGCGGACCGTCCGCACATCCGCGAGATCGAACTCCCAGATGCCGCGACCGGTCGCCGCGACGAACAGCCGGTCGTCGAACCAGGCGAGGCCCCCGGCGTGGATCGGTGCCGGCTGCAGTTCGCCCTCGTCGTCGGGGACGGCGAGCAGCACGTCGAGATGGCGGGAGCGCTCGAGGTCGACGAACGTCACGCGGGAGGCGAGATGCACGCCGTCGAGCTGTTGCCGGAACCAGCTCACCGCCACGGTGCGTCGACCCCGCCACTCGCCGAGGTCGATGCCCTGCGGGTACCAGCGTCGGGTCCAGGTCCGGGCGGTCAGCCATCGCAGGTCCAGGGTGTCGCGCTGCTTCTGCCGCACCGGACGCCACGTCGATCCGAACGGCCAGAGCATGCTCCCATCGTGGCCGATCGAAGGCGTCGTCGCGAACTCGACAACGAACCGTGCGTCGGATCTCGGCCGATGTACAGCTTCACGAAATGCGACATGTATTATGTTACGTGTCATCGCGTTGATCTCTAGGGGGAGGGAGCGCGACGACACGGAACGTCCCGGGTCCGGCTGATGGGGGTCAGCAGGGCACGAGGCGGGCGGGGCCATCTTCGGTGGCCCCGCTCTCCGAACGCCTCGCGTTCGGCAGTGCGTAGCACTGGGAGGTGTGGCTCCGTTCGGGTACGGGGCCACACCTCACTGCGTGCCTCGGCTGCTTGTGCGGACACCGGTCGTTCACCTCCGCGTCGCCGCGCGGCAACGGCAGTCTGGCACGATTCCGGGACACCACCGTCCCTGGAGTTCCGTGCGCACACCCCTCGTCACCGTCATCCTGCCCGCGAAAGACGCCGGCGCGTACATCGGGACGACGCTCGAGACGCTCACCCGCCAGTTCGAGGATGCGTCGGCGCTCAAGCTCGTCGCGATCGACGACGGCTCACGCGACGACACGGGTGCACTCATGCGCGCGTATGCCGAGCGCCTCCCGAACGTCGAGCTCATCCGGAACCCGATCGCCCGGGGGCTCGCGACCGCCCGGAATCAGGGGCTGGAACGGGTCGAGGGCGACGCCTTCTGCTTCCTCGACGGCGACGACTGGATGCAGCCGCGGCGGCTTGAGGTGCTGGTGTCGCGATTGCGCGAACTGGACTGCGACTTCCTCCGCACCGACCACGTCACGGTCAGCGGAACGCACCGGGCGCTCGTGCGTGCCCCGCACCCGTGGCGTGAACGCGTGCTCGTTCCGAGGGAGGCGATCCTGCCCGAGAATGAATCCACGATGGTCGACTACCCCTACGCGTGGGCGGGTGTCTTCCACCGCCGCGTTCTCGACGACGGGCTGGCGCGGTTCCCCGAGGGGCTGTTCACGGCGGAGGACCGACCCTGGATCTGGCGGCTCCATCTTCGCGCGCGGTCGTTCGCCGTCGTGGATGCCCCCGCGCTGCTCTACCGACGCGGTGTCGCGACATCCCTCACCCAGGCCAGGGATCGCCGCCAGCTCGACTTCGCCCGGGCAATGGACGAGGTCATCGCCGTCGTGGAGCAGGACGCGGAGGCGGAGCGCTTCCTGCCCAAGGTCGTGTGGACCGCGCTCGCGCTCAGTTCCCACCACCTGGTGCGTGCGCGTCGGATGAGCCCGCGGCTGCGCGCCGAGATGCGCGGCGGCATCCGGGACATGCTCCGCCGCCTGCCGGACGACGAACTCGACGAGACGCTCACGCGCTTCGACGGGCCGCGCCGGCGGGTGCTGGCGCGCGTTCTCCGACAGGCGGGGCGCACGGCATGACCCAGCTGTTCGCGCTGCACAGTGCGTACGGACTCGCCACGGCCGCCGCGGCGATCGACGCCGGGCTCCTCGGCCGCGACGGCGGGGCGGAGCGCATCCTGGTGCCGTTCACCTCGAGCCGGGTGCCGGAGACGGCGGTCGGCATCGCGGGCGACCCCGTGCTCGGGCCGCTGCGCGCGCGGTTCGACCGCGTCGAGCCGCTGGAAGATGTCCTCGGCCCGTTGCATCCGAGCTCGTGGGAACCCGCTGAGGCCGACCTCCCGATCCTGGAGCGGTTGCTCGTACGGGCGTGGCGACTCGATCCTCAGGGCCTGGAGCTGTTCGTGCAGAGCCCGCAGGTCGCGCCGGCCCGCACCCTGATGGCGCTGTTCCCGCACGCGCGGATCACGATCGTGGGGGACGGCCTCATGACGTACTCGCCGATGCGGGTGCGACTGCCGTATGCGGTCGCGGCGCGCATCGAACGCGTGGTCCATGCGGACGTGGTGCCCGGAGTGCGGCCGCTCGTCGGGTCTCCTCGGGCGGAGATCGTGCCGGTTCCTCCCTCGGTGTTCGCGGCGGCACTGCGGGAGACGGATGCCGGTGACCCGGGCGTCGGCGACGATCCGCCCAGCGTGCTCGTCCTCGGCCAGTACCTGTCGGCGCTCGGACTCATGACGCCCGCCGCGGAGATCGACCTGCAGAAGCAGCTGATCGACCGCGCCGCGCGGTGGGCTCCGCAGCGCATCGTCTTCAAGCCGCACCCCGCCGCACCGCCGCTGATGACCGCGGCGGTTCGCGATCGGGCGCACGTGCACGGGATCGACTTCGTCGAGTATCGCGGCCCGCTCGCGGCCGAGCTGCTCGCTGAACGACTGGATGCGCTGGCCGTCGTCGCCGGGTTCTCGACCGCGTTGCCGACCGTGCACACGCTCTTCGGTCGGGCGATCGGATCGGCGGGCAACGACCGGGTGCTGGCGGCGCTGACGCCGTTCGAGAACAGCAACCGCATACCCGTGACCCTGGTCGATGCCCTCACCCGCGACGACGCGCCCTACGGCGACCCCGCCCGCTTGCAGCTGTTGGTCGACGCGGTCGGCTACGCGATGCAGCCCGAGAACACCGCCCACCTGCGCGGTCGCGCCGAAGAGCTGCTGCACGACCTGGACCCGGTCGAGCGGGATCGGTATTTCGCGCCACGACGGCTTGCGGAGCTGCGGTTGCCGGGAGCACCGCGGGAGAGCGCCCTGAACCGTGCATTGCGCCCCGCCGGCGGAGTGGGCAGGGTCGAGGAGTGGCGGCTGCACGCCCTCGGCGCGCGGCGACGAGTCGGTCGTGCCTGGCGAGCGCTGCGCGGGCGATGACGATGACGATGACGACGATGACGATGACGACGAGGATGAACGACATGGACGAGCAGCGGCCCCTCACGGTGGCGATCATCCCCGCGCGCGGCGGGTCGAAGCAGGTGCCGCGCAAGAACCTCCAGCGAGTGGGCGGAGTCCCGCTGGTCGAGCGTGCTGTTCGGGCGGCGACCGCGGCATCCGGCATCGACCTGGTCGTGGTGTCCACCGACGATGACGAGATCGCCGCGGTCGCGAACACCGCGGGAGCCCGTGTCATCCGCCGCCCCGCCGAGCTCGCCGAAGACACGGCGACCTCGGAGAGCGCGATCCTGCATGCCCTCGACGAGCTCGAAGCAGCCGGAGAGAGGGTCGAGATCGTGGCGTTCCTGCAGGCGACGTCGCCGTTCATCCCGAGTGACGCGCTCGCCGCGGCCGTGGAGGAGATTCGTGCAGACCGCGCCGACAGCGTGTTCGCGGCCCATGAGACCTACGGATTCCTGTGGCGGGAAGAGGACCGCGGCGAGGCGGTCGCGATCAACCACGAGGCCGCGCACCGCCCGCGCCGGCAAGACCGGGAGCCGCACCACCTCGAGACCGGCGCCTTCTACGTGTTCCGGGCCGCGGGGTTCCGTGAGAGCCGGCATCGGTTCTTCGGCAGGATCCGCATCGCTGCGGTGCCGGAGTGGACGGCGATCGAGATCGACGATGCGGATCAGCTCCGGGTCGCCCGTGCTCTCGCGACCCTGCACGAGGTTCCAGGGCGCATCCCGGTGCGGGCGGTCGTGACCGACTTCGACGGCGTGCACACCGACGACACCGCGATCATCGATGCCGACGGCGGGGAACGGGTGCGGGTCAGCCGCGAGGACGGGATGGGGGTGGCCCTGCTGCGCCGCGCCGGTGTGCCCCTGCTGATCCTGTCGACCGAGGTCAATCCGGTCGTCCGCGCTCGCGCCGACAAGCTCCGCGTGCCGGTCCTGCACGGCATCGACGACAAGGAGACGGCGCTGCGGAAGTGGGCGCGGGAGAACGACGTGCCCCTCGCCGACATCGCCTACCTCGGCAACGACGTGAACGATCTACCGGCGCTGCGGATCGTGGGGTGGCCCATCGCGGTCGCGAACGCGCATCCGCTCGTCATCGAAGAGGCCCGGGTCGTGCTGAGCCGCCGCGGTGGCGAGGGTGCTGTTCGCGAACTGATCGAACGGGTGTTGTCGAGCTGACCGATGCCGGTAACCCGGTCGTCGCCCGGTGTTCATCCTCGGCCCGTAGTCAGGAGGGAGGGGTTGCACCAGCGCTCGACGACCGGAGGAATCATGACTGTCAGCATCGGCTCACGAGTGATCGGCGGCGGTCGTCCCGCCTATGTCATCGCCGAGATCGGACTCAATCACAACGGCGATGTCGACATCGCGAAGAAGCTCATCGACGTCGCGGCCCGCGCCGGCGCCGATGCGGTGAAGTTCCAGAAGCGCACGCCCGAGATCTCCACTCCCGAGCACATGCGCGACGTTCCGCGTGAGACGCCGTGGGGCGTCATGAGCTACCTCGACTACCGCCGTCGAGTCGAGTTCGGCCGCGACGAGTACGTCGAGATCGGCGATCACGCCACCATGCTCGGCCTGGACTGGTTCGCGTCGCCGTGGGACGTGCCGAGCGTCGACTTCCTCGAAGACCTCAACGTGGTGGCGCACAAGGTCGCCTCGGCCAGCCTCACCGACACCGAGCTCCTGGTCGCCCTGCGCGAGACCGGCAAGCCCGTGATCCTCTCCACCGGCATGTCGACCATCGAGCAGATCGACCGGGCGCTCGACACGCTCGGCACCGACCGGGTGGTCCTCATGCACGCGACGTCGACCTACCCGCTCGAGCCCGAAGAGGCGAACCTGCGCGTGATCGCCACCCTGCGCGACCGCTACCCCGGTGTGCCCGTCGGCTACTCGGGACACGAGCGCGGCCTGCAGATCTCCCTCGCCGCGGTGGCCATCGGCGCAGTCGCGGTCGAGCGCCACATCACGCTCGACCGCACGATGTGGGGCTCCGACCACGCGGCCTCCCTCGAGCCGACCGGTCTCGAGCACCTGGTGCGCGACATCCGCGTGATCGAGCGCGCGACCGGCGACGGCGTCAAGCGCGTGTTCGACAGCGAGCGCGCGCCCATGGCGAAGCTGCGACGCATCTCAGCATGACCGAGGCCACCGGCATCCGCGTCGTCGCCATCGCGGACGCCGACTCCTTCGTGAAGTGGGCGGCCTCGCTGCTCGGCTCGGTACCGGGCCTGCGTCCGCACCTGCTGCTCGTGCGCACCCCGCTCACGGCCAGTGTCGAACAGCAGCGCACGGCGCTCGCGGGCACGACGCTCGGCCCCGACGACATCACCCGCATCGGGTTCGCGGAGACGGCGGCCTGGCTGGCCGGGCAGCGCCCCGACGTGGTGCTGCTCGCCGGGCGCGGACCGTTCGTGCGGCTCATGGGGCGCGTCATCGACGCGCTGGAGCATCGACCGGTCACCGTCTCGGGGCTTCCCGGCATGGCGATCCCCGCCCAGCGCGGGGCGCTCGACTATCGACGCCACACCGACCTGTTGGTCGTGCATTCCCATCGAGAGGTGCGGGCCTTCGAAGAGCTCGGGCGACGCATCGGCGTGCAGACGCCCGTGGCGCTCGCGACCCTGCCGTTCGCCCGGCGCCGGCAGCGGATGCTGCGCCCGGAGCGGATGCGGGTCGACGCCGCGTCCGGTGGTCGCGGTGGCATCGCGGTCGCCGAGCGCCCGGCACCGGCACGTCCGCCTGCGACCGACATCGTGTTCGCCGCGCAGGCGCTCGTGCCCGTCGGGAAGGACGAGCGTGCCGAGATCGCGGCCATGCTGCTGCGGGCGGCGGAGGCCGAGCCCGCGCGACGCGTGGTGGTGAAGCTGCGGTCGCGCCCGGGGGAGTCGGAGACCCACCTCGAACGCGAACCCTACGCGGGGATGCTGCCGTCGCGCCCGCCGCGGAACCTGGTGTTCTCATACGACTCGATGTCCGCCGCGCTGCAGACGGCCGCCGGTCTCGTCACGGTGAGCTCGACCGCCGCAATCGAGGCCACCGCGCTCGGGGTGCCCGTCATCGCGCTCGACTCCTTCGGGGTGAGCAAGAGCCTGCTGAACACGGTGTTCGTGGGGAGCGGGCTGCTCGGCGGTCGCAGCGAGGTCGTGGCCGGGCGGTTCCGGCATCCGCATCCGGACTGGCTCCGCGACAACTACTTCCATCCCGAGGGCGAGTCGACGTGGTGGGAGCGGGTCGAGCAGCTCGTGGCTCTTCGGCGTTCCGGGGCATTGCCGGCGCGTCGTGTGCCGGCGGCTCGCGGGGGAGCCTTGCACGAGGCGTGGCATCGGGCGAGCGTGCTCGGCGCCGAGGATCGCACGGTGCCGGGTGCTGTCGCGCTCGCCGTGGGGGCTCCCGCGACTCGCGCGATGGCCGCGGTGCGCACGCGGCGTGCCCCGGCCGACGGCGGCACCTGGTCCGATGCGTCGACGGACTACACGCTCGAGCCGAACCCGTTCGACGACTCCCTCCGGCGCTGACCGGCCGTCTCAGCCTCCGAGGAGGGCGACGATCTGACGGTCGATGTCGTCGACGAGCTCGTCGACGGTCAGGTCGACGTTCGTGCTCGCCGTCAGGGTGAGGAACATGATGGCGGACACGATACGGGCGAGGGCGGCGGCACGTTCCTCGCTCGTCTTCGGGTCGCGGCGGAGGATCGACGCCACGGCGTCCTCGGTCTCGCCCACGATGCGGAGCGCTTCGGCATGGTGCCCGTCAGAGGGTTCGGCGAACACCATCTCGCGCAGGTAGGTGCGTCCGTTCTCGACCTGAACGCGGTTGCACTCGACGATCGGTCGCAGCAGTGCGACGATCGCCGCGCGCGCATCGGGAGTCGCTTCGGCCGCCGCGATGCCCTTCTCGAGGGCGACGGCGTAGTGCGCGTTCTGCACGAGCAGCAGCAGCTCGCCCTTGGTCTTCGCGTAGAGGAACAGGGTGCCGGTGCCGACATCGGCTCGCTCGGCGATCTGCTGGGTCGTGACATCGTCGATGCCGTGCTCGGCGAAGAGCTCCGACGCCGCGGCCGTGATCCGTTCGAGTTTCTGCTGCTTGTTGCGCTCGCGACGACCGAGGGCGTTCGAAGCGGACGTCGACATGCTCTTCCTCCGGGAATAGAAACTGATTACGCTCAGTTATGACGAGAGTCGCTTATGCGCACGCTCAACTATCACTCATCATCGCAAAGAAGAGAGCAGTCCATGCCTTCACTCCACGGAGCCGTCGTCCTCGTCACCGGAGCGAACGGAGGCATCGGCACGCAGTTCGTCCACCAGGCGCTCGCGCGCGGAGCCGCCAAGGTCTACGCCAGCGCCCGCACCCCGCGCACCTGGGACGACGAGCGCGTCGTCCCTCTCGCCCTCGATGTGACGGATGCCGCGTCGATCCGTGCCGCCGTCGACGCGGCGCCCGACGTGTCGGTGCTGATCAACAACGCGGGCGCCTCGGTGCCGACCGCGGGAATCCTCACCCACTCCGACGAGGACATCCGTCGGAACGTGGAAACGAACTTCCTCGGGCCGCTCTTCCTCGCGCGCGCCTACGCACCGCTTCTCGCCGGGCGCCCCGGGGCCGCGATCATCGACATCCACTCCGCCCTCGCCTGGTACGCCGTCGGCGGGATCTACAGCGCGACCAAGGCGGCGCTGTGGTCGGCGACGAACTCGCTCCGCCTCGAGCTCGCCCCGGCGGGGGTGCACGTCGTGGGGGTGCACGTCGGCTACGTCGACACCGCAATGGCCGAGCACGTCACCGACCCCAAGACCGATCCGGCCGACCTCGTCCGGGCCGTGCTGGACGCGACCGAGCGCGACGAGTATGAGGTGCTCGCGGATGAGATCTCGGTGCAGGTCAAGGCGGGGCTGAGCGCCCCGCTCGAAGCCGTCTACCCGCAGCTGCGGGCGAACGCCTGAATCCCGCGAATCATCGGAGGAGTCGAACATCATGCGCGCATTCGTCGTCAGCGCCTACAAGCAGCCGCTCGAGGAGCGGGAGGTCGCCGAACCCGAGGTCGGTGACCGCGACGTCCTGGTGCGGGTCGAGGCGGCGGGGCTCAACCAACTGGACGAGAAGATCCGCCAGGGGGAGTTCGCGCAGATCCTGCCCTACGACCTGCCCCTGGTCCTCGGCAACGACGTGGCGGGGACGGTGATCCGCGTGGGCCGGCTCGTCGACGGATTCCGGCCCGGCGACCGCGTGTACGCCCGTCCCGACGCCGACCGCATCGGGACGTTCGCCGAGCGGATCGCCGTCGCCGAGAAAGATCTCGCCCCCGTGCCCGCCGGTCTCTCGATGGCCGAGGCCGGGTCGCTCCCGCTCGTCGCCCTCACGGCCTGGCAGGCCCTGGTCGAGCGCGGCGGGGTCACGGCGGGGCAGAAGGTGCTCATCCACGCCGGCGCCGGTGGGGTCGGATCCATCGCGATCCAGCTCGCCGCGCACCTCGGAGCCACGGTCGCCACGACGGCCAGTGCGGCGAACGCGGACTTCGTCCGTGAGCTCGGTGCCGACGTCGTGATCGACTACCGTCGGCAGGACTTCGCCGAGGAGCTGTCGGGCTACGACTTCGTGCTGGACGGCCTCGGCGGCGAGAACCTCGAGAAGTCGCTGCGGGTGCTGAAGCCGGGTGGGTTGGTCGTCGGGATATCGGGACCGCCCGACCCCGCGTTCGCCCGTGCCCAGGGGTTGAACCTCGTCGTGCGGCTGGCCGTCGCGGCGCTCAGCCGCAAGGTTCGGCGGCAGGCGAAGAAGCTCGGCGTGCGGTACGAGTTCCTCTTCATGCATGCGGACGGCGACCAGCTGCGCGAGATCACGGCGCTCGTCGACAGCGGCGCGATCCGCCCCGTCGTCGCGAAGACGTACCCGTTCGACCGTCTGCCGCAGGCGCTCGCCGACCTCGCCGCCGGGGTGAGCCGGGGCAAGGTCGTGGTGACGAACGACTGACGCTCGGGGTCGGCCGCCGAAACCCGGACGCATCGTGCTGGCGCCGGCGCGTCGCGGATGGACACGCCGACGGTGCGCCGCTTCGTCTGCGTTTTCGCAGGGGCGGCGCACCGTCGGGCCGGGTCAGTTGCTGCGGCGGATGGCGCGCACCCCGACGATCAGCCCGACCACCGCGACCGCGAGAGCAGAGACCCACCCCCACAGGACAGTCACGTCGCCGAGGTCTCCGGCGAACAGCGCCCGCTCGGCCTGCACGACCCAGTTGACCGGATTGACCGAGGCCACGGCGCGCATCCATTCCGGAGCATCGTCCAGCGGCAACAGCATCCCCGAAAGGATCAGCAGCGGGAAGATCAGCGACTGCTGCACGCCCCAGAACAGCCACTCCCGGTCCTTCGTCGCCAGCGCCAGCGAGTACGACAGCGAGCCGAGGCCCACCCCGAACACGGCCAGCAGTGCGAGTCCTATGAGCAGCCCGGGGATGTCGGCGGCGAAGCCGAACGGCCAGGCGATCAGTACGATCACCAGGGCCTGCACCACGATCGGCGCGATCTCCTTGAGCGCACGCCCGACCAGCAGCGAGGAACGTGCGAGCGGGGCAACCAGGGTGCGCTCGTGCGAGCCGGTCATCATCTCGTACTGCAGGTTCGAACCGGTGGCACCGGTGCCGAACAGCACGATCATCACGAGCACGCCGGGCACGAACCAGGCCAGGGTCTCGCCGGCCGGCTGCCCGGAGTCGCCGATCAGCAGCGGAGCGAACAGCCCGAGGAAGACGAGCGGCTGCAGCAGGCTGAAGATCAGGGTGAACGGATCGCGGACCACGGGCTTGAGCTCGCGCGTCAGCACGTTGCGGGTGTCGCGCGCGAGGTTCGGGCGCACGAGCGTATCGGTGGCGGTCATGAGAGGACTCCTGTCGTGCTGTTCGCGGAGGTCGTGCTGTTCGCGGAGGTCGTGCTGGTGTCGGCGGAATCGGATGCGTCGCCGGTGGCATCCGCTCCTTCGCCGGCGTCGCGCAGGGTGCGGCCGGTGAGGGCGAGGAACACGTCGTCGAGCGTGGGCGGGACGCCGGTCGCGCGGCGGACGAGGATGCCGGCGGCGTCGAGCTCGCGCACGATCACCGGCAGCAGCCGGTCGCCGTCCTGCACCGCGAGCGAGATGGACTCGCCCTCGACCGTGACCTCGGCGGAGCTGAGGCGAGCGACCACCGCGCGGGCGCTCGCCGCTTCGGCAGCATCCGCGAACCCGAAGGTGAGCACGTCGCCGGCCAGTGTCGCCTTGAGGGAGGCGGCGTCGTCGTCGGCGATGATGCGCCCCTTGTCCATGACCATCACGCGCTCGGCGTAGCGGTCGGCCTCTTCCAGGTAGTGCGTGGTGAGGAAGACCGTGGTGCCGTGCTGCGTGCGCAGGTCGAGGATGTGCTCCCACAGGTTCGCCCTGCTCTGCGGGTCGAGTCCGGTGGAGGGCTCATCCAGGAAGATCAGCGGCGGCGCATGCATGAGCCCGAGTGCGATGTCGAGTCGGCGCTTCTGCCCGCCGCTGAGCTGCTGCACGGTCCGCGTCGCGAAGGAGGTGAGGTCGAGCGACTCGATCAGCTCGTCGGCCCGCTTCGCGCTGTCCCTCCGCGTCATCCCGTAGAAGGCGCCCTGGCTCAGCAGTTCGTCGCGCACCCGCTGCGAGAAGCTTCCGCTGGTGAGCTGGCCGACGTAGCCGATGCGGGCGCGCACCCCGGCGGCATCCGTGCGGATGTCGTGGCCGACGACGCGTGCGCTCCCTGAGGTGGGCGGGATGAGGGTGGTCAGCATCCGCAGGGTGGTCGACTTGCCGGCGCCGTTCGGGCCGAGGAAGGCGACGAGTTCGCCGCGCACGGCGGTGAAGGAGACGTCGGTCACGGCATGCACCGGCGACTTCTTGACGGTGAAGACCTTGGTCAGGCCTTCGGTCTCGATGAGGGATTCGTTCATGGGGAGAGCGTAGAAACCCATGCGGACAGATCCTGTCCGCATCATCTGGCAATCTGATACGCATGACCGACACCACCTCGCGTGCACTGGCTCTGCTCAATCTGCTGCAGACGCACCGGCACTGGCCGGGCACCGAGCTCGCCACCCGGCTGGGCGTGACCGAGCGCACCGTGCGCCGCGACGTCGACCGGCTGCGCGAGCTCGGGTACCGCGTGGAGTCCACCCCGGGCATCGCCGGCGGCTACCGACTCGAGGCCGGGAGTGCGGTGCCGCCGCTGCTGCTCAACGACGACGAGGCGGTCACGATGGCGATCGGACTGCGGGTCGCCGCCACGCAGCAGCTCGTCGGCGGTCCCGAGGTCACGCTCACGGCACTCGCGAAACTCGAGCAGGTGCTGCCGTCGGCGCTGCGTCAGCGGGTGAACGCGCTCGCCGCGTCGGTGCAGGCGCCGCGCATCGGCGACGGTCCGGTCGTCTCGCCCGAGGTGCTGGGGGAGATAGCACTCGCCACCCGCGACACCGAGCGGCTGCGGCTGCGGTACGTGGATGGCGAAGGGCGCGAGAGCATGCGCCGGGTCGAGCCGCACGCCCTGGCGCCGGCCGGTCGCAAGTGGTTCCTGCTCTGCTGGGACCTCGACCGCGAGGACTGGCGCACGTTCCGCGTCGACCGCATCGCTGCCGTCGAGCACACCCGCGTGCTGTTCGCCCGCCGTGACATCACCGACGAGGAGATCGAGGAACGCGTGCTGATCGCCTCGTCGTGGTCGCCGCAGAAGGTCGAGGCAGCCGCGGTGATGGAGCTGCCGCTCGCCGAGATGCAGGAGCGCTTCGGCCCGTGGTCGCAGGGAGCGACGGCGGTGGGCGACGACCGCACGCGGTGGCCGTTCGGAGGCTCGGACTGGCGCGAGGCCATGTATGCACTGCTCTGGATCCCCGAGGGTGTCGAGTACGCGGTGGCGCTCGCCGAACCGCACCGGAGCGAGCTGCGCGAGGCCGTCGCCCGGCTGCTGCGCGCCCTCGACGCCCCGGAGCCCGATGACGCCGCGTGACCGGCATCCGTCATCCTCGGACTCATAGGGTTATCCCAGGCAACGGTCCTGGCGGGTCAGATCACGGCCGGGTAACGTCATTCCCATCGCGGCGATCCGGGCGGTCCCGGGCCTCAGCTCATACCTGATGGCGTTGCGGGTTCGACTCCCGCCATCGCGTCCACTTCAGGTCAGCCGCCAGCCGCCAGGCGGAATCGTCAGCGGTTCCGTCGCTTCGAACGGATCGTGAGCGCCTGAGACAGCACCACGCAGGCCATCGCGACGACGGTGAACCACAGGGTCGGGCTCAGCACCTCGGTGAGGATCAGCACCGCGCAGGTCAGCCCGAAGAGGGCGCCGAAGGCGAGCAGCCCCCAGCGGATGCCGGTGCTGGTTCCGTTGCCTCGCATCACTTCACCCTGCCAGTCGGGTGCGTCGATGTCGACCGACGAGGCTCTTAGGGGGCGTCGACCTCGGCCCCTCACAACCCCAACTGATCCAGCCGCTCCTCGAAGCGCACCTGCACATCTTCGGGCTCGTCGCCCTCGGCATCGGCCCAGATCGCGTCCAACTCCTTCTGCACGGAGTCGGGGAGCGCGGCGAACTTCTCGTTCCACGCGGCCACGGGTGTCCAGTAGCCGACGACCTTGAAGCGGGTCGCGGGCAGGCCGAGTTCCTTGCGCAGGTACTTGCGCACGTCGCGCAGCGCCACGGTCTCGCCGGCCACCCATACGTACCCCTCGTCGAGGGGGAGCCGGTCGTCGACGATGCCTCGCACGAGCGGGCCGAGCGCGCTGGGACCGTGGCCGTTGCCGCCGACCACCCAGGTGACCTCGACGTCGGGGCCGACCTCGAGCGGCACGCGGTCCGCCTCGCTCGGCACCTCGAGCACGACCCGGGTGCGCACGCCCGACGGCACCTCGGCGATGATGCGCGCCACGGCGGGAAGCCCGGTGAGGTCGGCCACGAGCACCTGCCACGTGATGTCTTCCGGCGGCGAGTACAGGCCGGTCGGGGAGTTCAGCCCGAGCACATGCCCCGGCTCCGCGCGCGCAGCCCACGGCCCCGCGACGCCCGCCTCGTGGATCACGAAGTCGATGTCGAGCTCGCCGGCATCCGGGCGCACGCCGCTGATCGTGTATGTGCGCATCGGGGCTTCGGGCGCGCCCTCCGGTGTCTCCCACCAGTCGCCCGCGGGCACGGGAAGCGAGACATCCTTCGGGTCCTCGCCGTGCGGGAAGAACACCCGCACGTACTCGTCGCCGATGCCGGTGCTGAGGAAGTCGGTGATGCCGTCGCCGCCGAGTGTGACGCGGACCAGGGTCGGAGTGAGGGTGGTGGTGCTGCTGACGATGCCGCGGTGGATGCTCACGGAGTCTCCGTCTCTGTGGTGGGGGTCTGGCCGGCAGGGGTGTGGCCGGTGGGGGTCTGGGGGTGGGGAGTGCTGCGGGTCTGGGCGAGCCAGGAGTCGCGGTAGAGACCCGCCGTGGCGATGAGCTCGTCGTGCGTGCCGCGCTGCGTCGGCCTGCCGTCGGCGAACACGACGATCTGCTCGGCGGTGACGGCCTGCTGCAGCCGGTGCGCGATGAGCACGGCGGTGCGGCCCTTGCGCAGCGCCGCGATCGCGTCTTCCACGGCTTCGCGGTGATGGAGACCGACGTCGGCGGTGGCCTCGTCGAGGATCACGACGTCGGGGTCGGCGAGGAACGCCCGCGCGACCGCGAGCTGCTGGATGCGTCCCTCGTCGAGCGGCACGGCGGACTCGGATGCAGCACCGCCGTCCCGCTCGAGGACTATCGCCTCGACCGCCCACTCCGCTCCGACCGCCCGCAATGCGGCGACGATCTCGTCGTCGCTCGCCTCCGGGGCGACCAGCCGCAGGTTGTCGGCGATCGTGCCGCGGAAGTGGTGCAGCTCCTGCGACAGGTAATACGGGGCATCCGCGCTCGACGCGAGGTGCACGCTGCCCGAGGTCGGCGGATGATGCCCGGCGATCACACGCGCGAGCGTGCTCTTGCCCGACCCCGAGGTGCCGACCAGCGCCGCCGTGGTGCCCTGGTCGACCCGCAGGTTCACATCGCTGATGCCGCGACCGGTGGTCGGATAGTGGAAGGTCAGGTCCCGCACCTCGATGCCGACCGATGCCCGTGGTGCCGCATCCGTCTCCTCGTCCCGTGGGGCCGAGGCGGGCGCGAGGTCGATGACCCCGACGAGTCGCGCGAGCCCGATCGCCGCACGCTGGATGTCGTTGAGCCCGAAGATCAGCTGCCCGACCGGGCCGAACAAGCGGTGGAACAGCAACGCGGCCGTGGTGACGGCTCCCACCGTGATCGCGCCTGCCGACTGCAGGAGGAACCCGGTGCCGAGGATCGCAGCCAGCCCGACGAGCTCGCCGCCGTTGATCCACCGGAACAGCCGGTTCGTCACCCGCACGCCCTCGATCTGCATGTGGATCGATGCTTCGGCGCGCTCACGGACCCGCTCGAGCGCGGGCTCCTGCTCGTTGAACGCGGTGAGCGTCTCGATGCCCTCGACTGCGTCGAGCACGGCCTGACTGCGCGCGGCCTCGCGCACCCGTACTTCGCGGAACACCACGCGTGACCGCCGCAGGAACGCGCGGGTGCCGAGCACATAGAAGGGTGCCGAGGCGATTCCGGCGAGGGCGAGCCACGGGTCGAGGGCGGTCAGTGCGACCACCGAGACCCCGATCGCGAAACCCGCCGACAGGAGGGTCGGTGCGACGTTGCCGCCGGCCTCGGCCACGGCATCCACGTCTCCGGTGACCCGGGAGAGCAGGTCGGCGCTCTCGCCGTCGTCGACCTCGCTGACCGGCAGCCGCATCGCCGAGGCGAACACGTCTTCGCGAAGGGTGGCGAGCATGTCCTGCACCAGACCCGTGAGCACCCGCACGGCCCACAGCATCACCACGGCCGCGCCGATCGCACCGAGGCCCGCCCCGGCGACCCACCCGGAGATGGTCGCGAAGCCGGCATCCGACGAGACGGCATCCACGATCCGGCCGAGGCATGACGGCATCACGATCCCGAGAGCGGATGCCGCGAGGAAGAGGGCAGCGACCGCCGCCGTCCGGCCCGGATGCTGCCGCAGCAGCCCGCCGACGACGGCCCGTACACGAGCCCCGGAGGAGATGGGCAGCAGAGCGATGGTCGGGGTCGTGTCACTCATGGGGAGCATCCGATCCGGGAGAGGGGAGGTCGATGACCCGGTCGCAGGCGTCGAGCAGCACGGGGGAGGTGGTGATCACGATCACGGTCTCGTTGTGCTCCGCGAGGGCGCGGGCGATGTGCGCCTCGGTGAGGGCATCGACGGCCGAGGTCGGCTCGTCGAGCACCAGCACGTCGGCCTCCGCGTGCAGGGCGCGGGCGATCCCGATGCGCTGGCGCTGTCCGCCCGAGAGCCGTCGACCGGCCTCGCCGACCTGCGATTCCCAGCCGCCCACCTGCGCCACGGTGTCGTGCAGTGCTGCCATTTCGATGAACGGCGGATGCGCGGGTCCGTCCGCCCCGTGGCCGCGCACGGCCTCGCGCAGAGACCCGCTCACGATCGTCTGCTCGTGTGGCGGGGCGACGACCCGACGGCGGTACTCGACGGGGTCGAGGGTGGTCAGATCACGGAGTCCGCCGTCGACGGCGACCGACACCAGCCCGGGCTCGGCGCGCGAGCGCAGCCCGAGCAGGCGGGAGAGCGCGCGGGCCGCGTCGCTGTCGGCGGGACGGATGCCGAGCACCTCGCGCTCGCGCACCTCCACGAGCGGGGATTCCGAGCCGGCGCGGAAAGCCAGCACGACATCGCCGGCCGGTTCTGCCGGAGAAGATACGGCGGGCGCATCGAGCAGATCCTCGGCGTCGATCACCTCGGCGAGGCGCTTGGCGGAGGCGAGCTTGTGGATCCAGTTGCTCGGGAACGAGCCCGCGTACGCGAGATACCCGCTGATGAACTGGGCGAGTCCGAGCACGGTCACCAGTTCGCCGATGCTGATGCGTCCCTCGGCCGCGAACCACGCAGACATGCCGGCGAGGGCCGTCGTCGCGACCGCGGCCAGGGTGCCGCTCACCGCTTCGTACGAGGCGAGCGATCTTCCGGCTGCCGTCGCGGCACGTCGAGAGGTGTCGCTCGCGGCGATGTACCGCCGCACGGCCTCTTCTCGCGCACCGATTCCCACGAGCACCCGGAAGCCGCCCATGAAGTCGGCCGCGACGGCCCCGGCCTCGGTCGCGGCGTGCTGCTCGGCGAAGCCGCGACGCTCCAACGGGCGCGAGACGACCTGCATCACGAACATCATCGCGATGGTCGAGCCGAACACCACGATCGTCGCGACGGGCGAGATCACCAGCATCGCGAGTCCTGCCCCGATGATCGCGGCGATCGTCGAGCACTGCTGCGCGACCGACCAGGCGACTCCGGCCACGCGGTAGGTGTCGGAGGTGACGAACGTGAGCGCTTCGCCCGGAGTGACCGCGCGGCGGGAGAGCCGGGGGCGCAGCATGCGGGAGAGGGTGAGGTGTCGCAGCGCCTGCTCGCCGTAGCCGTAGATCGAGACCATGAGCCGCGAGGCCGCCTGGTAGCTCGCGGTCAGCACGAGGAACGTGCCGACCAGCACGCCGAGCCAGAGCGCGAGGGCTGCGGGGTCGGCGGGCAGCACGGCGCGGTCGATCGTCGCTCCGATGAGGACGGGAATGGTCGCCTCGGCGAGCGAGTGCACGATGAGCAATGCGGTCGCCCCGGCGAGGGCGATGCCGCGTCCCTCGGACTTCAGCGCGATCCCGAACAGCCTTCGCGGAGTGGATGTCACGGCGTCCGCCGTCCAAGCGGCAGCACCAGCGGAGTGCCCGACACCGGGTCCGTGATGACTTTGCAGGGCAGGTCGTACACGGCCTGGACGAGCTCGGCGGTGATGATCTCCCGCGGGTCGCCCTGTGCCACGATCGCCCCGTCGCGCATCGCCACGAGGTGCGTCGCGTAGCGGGCGGCGTGGTTGAGGTCGTGCAGCACGGCGACGAGCGTCGTGCCGTCGCGGTGCAGGTCGGCGAACAGCTCCATCAGGTCGATCTGGTGCGCGATGTCGAGGAACGTCGTCGGCTCGTCGAGCAGCAGGTGCTTCGTCTGCTGGGCGAGGGCCATCGCCACCCAGACCCGCTGCCGCTGCCCGCCCGAGAGCTCATCGACCAGGCGTCGCGACAGGTCGGTGACCCCGGTCGCGGCCATCGCCTCGGACACTGCGCGCTCGTCGGCGCTGCTCCAGGTGCGCATGGCGCTCTGGTGGGGGAACCGACCGCGGCCCACGAGGTCGGCGACGGTGATGCCGTCGGGGGCGATGGACGACTGCGGCAGCAGGCCGAGCTTGCGGGCGGCCTCCTTCGGCTTGAGCGAGCGCAGCTCATCGCCGTCGAGGAGCACCGCGCCGGTCGTCGGGCGCAGCAGGCGGGCGAACCCGCGCAGCAGGGTCGACTTTCCGCACGCGTTCGGTCCGATGATGATCGTGAACGAGCCGTCGGGGACCTCGAGGGACAGGTCGGAGATGATGGGGGTCTCTCCGTAGCCCAGCGTGATGTCGCGGGCCAGCAGCGAAGCGGTCATGGGTGTTCCTTTCAGGTGCGGCGCGCGTACTGGGCGGCCAGCAGCCAGGCGAGGTAGATGCCGCCGACCGACACCGTCACGACGCCGACCGGCACGGCGACGAGCTGGGCGACGGCATCCGACACCACGACGAGCGCGGCGCCGGTCAGCATCACGGGCACCGTGCCCATCGGGGTGTTCGAGCGGGTGAGCCGCTGCGAGATCTGCGGGGCCGCGAGGGCGATGAACGAGATGGGTCCGGCGGCGGCGGTGACGAGAGCGACCAGGGCCACACCGAAGACCATGGCCGCGAGGCGGGTGTGCCCGGGGCTGATGCCGAGCGCGGTGGCCGCGTCGTCGCCCATCTCCAGCACCGGCAGCGTGCGGGCGAGGGGGAGGGAGAGCACGGTCACGATCGCGAACACGATCGCCGCCGGGATCAGCTGGTCGAAGCCGAGTGAGGCGAGCGAGCCCGCGCCCCAGGTCGCGGCCATCATCGCCTTCTCGACGCTGACCGAGATGAGGATCCACGAGGTGAGCGACCCGAGTCCGGCCGAGACGCCGATGCCGACGATGATCAGGCGGAACGACGACATGGTGTTCTTGTTGGCCAGCACGTAGACGAGCAGCGCGGTGAGCAGACCGCCGACGAGGGCTCCCGCCGCCTTGAACATGTAGGTGTTCAGCTCGAGCACGACCATCACGAGCGTCACGCCGAACTGGGCTCCGATGCCGAAGCCGATGATGTCGGGGGAGCCGAGCGGGTTGCGCGTGAGGGACTGGAAGATCCCGCCGGCGAGGGCCAGCGCTGCTCCGCACAGCACCGCGGAGAGCACGCGCGGTAGACGCCACTCGAAGACCACCTGGCGGATGTCGGGGTCGGATGCCGGATCGACGATGGCGCGCAGGACTGAGGGGAAGTCGACCTCGTAGGCGCCGATGGTCATCGAGGCCAGGCCGGTTCCGACGATGACGATGACGAGCACGACGCTGACGATGACGGAGCGCACCGGGATGAGGGCGGCGATGCGCCGGGTCTCGATCCGGATCAGGCGACGCCCGTGATCGACCGGGGCGAACTCGGTGTGCGAAGAGTCGATGGTGGGCAGGGCGACGGGCTTCTGGTCGATGCTCACAGTCCGCTCACCCGCTTCCGGCGCACGAGGATGATCAGGATCGGGGCTCCGAGCAGAGCGGTCACGATCCCGACGCGCATCTCCCCGTTGGGGAGCACGATGCGGCCGAGGATGTCGGCGAACAGCAGGAACGCCGAGCCGATGACCATCGAGTAGGTCAGCACCCAGCGTTGATCGGGTCCGGTGAACCAGCGGACGACGTGCGGGATCATGAGCCCGACGAAAGCGATGGGGCCGGCGGCGGCGACGCTGGTTCCCGCCAGCAGGGTGACGGCGATGATGACGAGGATCCGCGTCACGCGCACGCGTGCGCCGAGCGCCTGCGCGAGGTCATCGCCCAGGGCGAGGGCGTTCAGCGAGCGCGCGCACAGGAGGCCGATCAGCAGACCGATCGCGATGAGCGGGGCTGCCCACGCGAGCTGGTCGAGGGTCCGTCCGCCGATGGAGCCGATACCCCAGAACCGCATGACCTGGAGGGTGCCGAGGTCGCGCAGCACGATCGCGGTGGTGAATCCGGTGAAGGCCGCGCCGAGGGCGACTCCGGCGAGGGTGAGCTTCATGGGGGTCGCACCCGATGCCCCGAACGAGCCGAGCACGTAGACGAGCACGGTCAGGACGAAGGCGCCGGCGAGGGCGAACGGCACGTAGGCGCCGGGTGCCGTCAGGCCGAGCACGCCGACCGCGAAGGTGACGGCGAAGGAGGCGCCGGCGTTCACGCCGAGGATGCCGGGGTCGGCCAGCGGGTTGCGGGTGAAGGCCTGGATGAGTCCGCCGCACACGGCGAGGGCGGCACCGACGACGATGCCGAGCAGCGTGCGCGGCACCCGCAGTTCCATGACCATCAGGTGCAGCGGGTTCTCGTCGTCGTAGGAGAAGAGGGACTGCAGCACGGTGAGAGGGTCGATCGCGCGGCTGCCGATCGCGAGCGAGGCGATGACGGCGACCACTAGCACCGCGGTGGAGACGATGAGTCCCAGCACCAGCGTCCCGTTGCGGTGCGGGGAGTCGTCGCTGCGACTCCCCGCACCTGTGTTCGAGACGTCCGTGTCGTCTTGCGTCGCCAGGGACATCTCGCGGGTCACTTCCCGTCGATGGTCGGCTCACCCTGCAGTGCGGCTGCGAGGTCGTCGACGTACTTCGGGAGGATGTACTTCAGCGACAGCACGGTCGGTGCGCTGATCGCGGAGGCCTCGGCGTCGTTCGCGTAGATCACGTACGACCCGGCGGCGATCGGCTCCCAGCGGGAGACGACCTTGTTCTCGACCGTGTACTTCCCCTCATCCGCGCTGCCGCCCCAGGCCGCGAACAGGTCGGCCTGCACGTCGTAGAGGTTCTCGAGGCTGACGCCGGTGTACCAGTTGTCGCCCTCGGCACTCGCGAGGAAGCTGTCCATCGCCGAGGTGGAGGTGAAGCCCAGCGCCTCGGTGATGCGCACGCGCGGGTCGTACTCGAGGTAGACGCCGAGGTCGGTGCCGCCCTCGTTCAGGGTCAGGCCCCAGACGAAGGTCTTGTCCTGGAACTCGGGGTGCTCGCCGGCGAGGGTGGTGATCTGCTCCTCGGTCTCGGCGATCAGCTCCTCGGCCTTCGCGTCCTCCGACAGGGCCTTGCCGACCGTGCGGGTCATGCCCTCCCAGGTGCCCGGGTTCCACGGACCCTCGATGTACGGCACCGTCGGAGCGATCTCGCTCAGGCGCTCGTACTCGATGTCGGTGACGCCCGAGTAGAGGCTCAGGATGAGGTCGGGCTTGAGCTCCTTGATGGCCTCGTAGTTCGGGCCGTCCTCGACGAAGGGGATGATCTCGGGGGTCTCGCCGTATTCCTCGGTGACGTAGTCCTCGAACCAGGGCTGGTAGCCGCTCTCGTCGGCGCCCCAGACCTCTTCGATGCCGACCGGGTTGGTGCCGAGGGCCGCGACGATGTCGGGCGTCATCCAGCCGAGGGCGACCACGCGCTGGGGCTTCTCGGGGATCACGGTCTTCCCGTGGCCGTGCTCGATGACCACCCCGTCGACGGCGGCCGACGTGGGTGCGGATCCGGCGGCTTCACCGGATGCCGTGCACCCCGCCAGGGTGAGGGCGGCGGCGACGGCCGCGGCGACGAGGGCTGACCCTCGGCGGATCTTCGGGCGCGCAGAAGCGTGCGACATGGTTCTCCTTCGGGAAGGGGGGGAGGGGTGTGCCGCGTCAACGCGGCGAGAAGTTAGGTAAGCATGCCCTAACAGAAAGATGTTAGAACGCGGATGACTCGCTCAGTGTCGCCGGAGCGACGAGTTGTGTCGCGGATCCGACAATGGCGGTCGGAAGAACCGTGAGCGGTCAGCGCCAGTACAGCTGATGGGCCGCGTCGGCCTGCACACGTGCGACGTGCTGGCGGGGAGTGAGCCCGAACCGTTCCTTGAAAGCTGCGGAGAATGCGCTCGTGGTCGCGTAGCCGCAGCGATGCGCGGCGGCGCCGATGGGGGTGCCGTCCACGATCAGGCGTGCCCCCAGAGTCATCCGCACTCCCGTGCGCCAGCGGCCGAAGCTCATGCCGACGTCGTTCTGGAAGATGCGCAGGACCGTGCGTTCGTGGAGCCCGTGCGCGAGGAACAGCTCGACGGAACCTCGCGGATCGCCGGGGTCGGCGAGTACGGCCTGCACCAGTGCGGCGACGCGCTCGTCGGCGGGCATCGGCACCTCGCCCCACTCGCTCGCGGCTTCGGGCAGCGGCCGCTGCAGCATCTCGATGAGCACCGACTGGATGCGCACGCGCAGGTCGGTGGGCATGTCGTTGATGCCGAGGTGGAGGAGCATCTCCTGCACCGCCCGCGGCACCAGCACGCGGGTGATGTCGTCGATCGGGGCGATCAGGGCGGAGTCCGGGATGTACGTGTAGCAGCCGGTGGAATCGGGCTCGTGATGGGCGGTGTGCGGGGTGTTCGCGGGGATCCACACTCCCTGCCCCGGGGCCAGGCGCCACCGCGCGTCCTGCAGGTGCACCCAGACCGTGCCGCGGTAGCACCAGGCGAGCATCGGGTCGGCGTGGCTGTGCGGAGGGGAGAGTGGGCGGGAGCCGGTGTCCTCGGCCGTGACGACACCCGTGCCCATGAGATAGGGCTCTGCCACCGTCGACGGGAACGAGGGGCTCGCCGCCCAGTCGTCCTGCCGGAATGAGTTCATCGTGCTCCGCGTGAGGGCCGCGTGCGCTGCCGTGGAGTGGATGCTGCGCGGCTCGTCGTACCCCGCAATGCTAGCCGGACTGCAGCGGGAGGCTGCGTGAGGCCCGATGATGGAGACATGCCTTCCGCCCATCGCCCCGGTCTGCGGGTCTCGTCGGGTCTCACGATCCCCGAGGCCGAGCTGTCGTGGCGCTTCTCGCGGTCGTCGGGTCCGGGAGGGCAGGGCGTGAACACCGCCGACTCGCGTGCGGAACTCGTGTGGGACGCGGCGAACTCCACTGCGCTCACGCCGCATCAGCGCGAGCGGCTCCTCGATCGGCTGAGCGGCCGTCTGGTCGACGGGGTGCTGACGATCGCGGCATCCGAGCACCGTGCGCAGCTGCGCAACCGCGACGCCGCGCGCGACCGGCTGGTCGCGCTGGTAGCCGAGGCGCTGCGCCCGCCGGCGCCCCCGCGTCGTCCGACCAAGCCCAGTCGCGGGTCGAAGGAGCGTCGCCTCAAGGCCAAGCAGCGACGTACCGACGTCAAGAGTCTGCGCCGCCGACCTCGCGAGGATTGAGTCCGCGCGGCAACCAGCTCTCGATGCCGTCGAGCAGCGCGTATGTGCTGGCCGGCGAGCTCGGGCGTGCGGCCGGAGATCATGCCGCGGCCTTCGCCCGCTACGAGGAGATCATGCGCCCCTACGTCGCGACTGCCCACACGCTGGCACCCGGTGGTGTGGACGGCTTCCTCCCGCGCGGTCGATTCATGCTCCGGATGCGGGTGTTCACCGCTCGGCTCATGCACCACTGGCCGATGCGGCAGATCGTCGCGCGGATGCTCGACAAGTCCGAGGCGATCGAGCTCCCGGACTACGCCTCGACCTCGGTCACTGTCGCCTGATCGCGGTCTCGTCGCCGTCGATCGGCTCCGCGCGCAGCGGTCCGAGGCGGTCGACGTCCGGCAGGGGTGGTCCTGATCTCGGAGTCCGCGCCGCAGTATCAGCTCCGCCGACGCGGTTGCTGCGTTCGGTGAGCGCGACGAGGGCCAGGTGGCGATCGGCGGTCCAGCACACGAGCCGTCCGCGCTGGTCCTTGGTGCGGGACAGGATGTCTGCGTCGGCCAGCAGCGTGAGGGCTCGATGGGCGGCCGTGGTCGAGACGCCGTGGCGCTCGGCGACCGAATCGAGCGTCAGGACCGGCTCGGCCGCAAGGTGCTCCAGGATGCGGAGGGCCACGGAGTCGCGTCTCGGCACGGCAGGCGCGAGGCCTTGCGCGCGGCGGTAGGTGATGAAGTCGGCCTTGATCTGTGCGTCCAGCGAGGCGATGTCATCCGCGAGGCGCACCGCGTTGGTGGCGGCGATCTCAGTCGCCCTCGCGAAGCCGAGCACCCATTCGTCGAGGCGCGGAGGGTCCGCTCGGAAGGCCGAGAGGCCGGCGATGTATGAATCCGTATCGCCGGCGAAGACGGTACTGATCGGGATCAGTGCATGGCGCACGGCATCCGCACGTCGCAGTACCGTGTGGATGAGCGCCCGCCCGGTGCGCCCGTTGCCGTCGATGAAAGGGTGGATCGTCTCGAACTGGGCATGGGCGATGGCGGCACGGACCACGGCATTTCCTGAGGTCTCGGTGAGGAATCCGGCAAGGTCGGACACCAGTCGTTCCACCTCGGACTCGGGCGGGGGGATGAACTCGGCACGCAGGGGGCTCCACCCGGCTCCCCCGACCCAGTTCTGCTCCGTCCGGAGCCCGCGCTCGAGGGAAGGCTCGATCACGTGTTGCAGATCCTCGATGTCGGAGACGCTGATGACGTGACGGTGATCTGCGAGCGTGTCGATCGCGTCTTCGGTTGCGCGGACGTTGGCGATCACGTCGAGCGCGACGCGGGGACCGTGATGGAGGAGCTCGGCCACCGCGAGGCGCTTGGGTGTGATGCGGTTGCCTTCGATCCATGATGACGAGATGCTCTCCGACCGGATGAGCAGGTGGTTCAGATAGGAGGATCGGGAGCCGATGCGCTCGTCGGCACGCGCGAGTACGGTGAGGGCGTCTTCCGCAGCGGCCTGGGCGTCGGGGCCGATCGGAGGGAGTGCAGACCCGAGTTCATCGGGGATGTAGGCGCGGTAGCGTCCGGCCGCGCGGTCGCGTCGGCTCAGCTGACCGTACCCGGTCGGGTTCCACAAGCGTTCGACGAAACGTGCCATGGTCGCCTCCTAACGTGGGCGACCGTGTCGCTTGATTAACTTTAGCGCATCTAAAGTTAATCAAGTCCGGAGTTCGGCGATCTTCGCCTCGATCGGCGCCCAGCCGCTGTCGAGCAGCCGGAATCCTGCGTCCAGGGTGTCGAGGGGGTCGTCGCTGTCGTTGACGAGCAGCTGCATCTGCAGCACGAACCGGGCGTAGACGCGGATCTCGGCGATCGGTTCGGCGAGACCGAGTTCTTTGGCGATGGCGTCGGCGAGGGCGTCTTCGTGCCGGAGCCACATCTTCGCCGCGTAGTCGCGCAGTGCCGGGGTCTCGTTGAGGAAGCGCAGGAACACGCGGGTGACGTCGTTGCCGTGTTCGTCGACGTTCGCGCGGAGTTCCGCCGTATAGAAGTCGTGGATCGCACGGTTGATCGTGGTGCCCGTCGGCCGGTCTCGGACGGTGGAGACGAGGCGGTCGCGCTGCTCGTCGTCCTCGTCGAAGACGAGGGCTTCCTTCTGCGGGAAGTGCGCGAAGACGGTGGTGGGGGAGACGTCGGCGGCGTCGGCGACCTCGCGGATGCTCACGTTGTCGAAGCCGCGCTCGAGGAACATCATCGTCGCGACGTCGGAGATCGCCTTGCGGGTCGCGGCCTTCTTCCGTTCGCGGCGCCCGAGGGGCTCTGGGGTCGTCATGGTCCTCACCTTATCGTGAACCGACCACAAAGCTGGCTTGACACCAAAACTGGTATGACTACACTTTCGGTATGACTTCACCTAACACCCTCACGCGCCGGGAACAGAACCGCGCGTGGATCATGCTCATCGTGCTGACGATGCTGACTGTCATCGGCATGACGGTCGTCCTCCCCGTCCTGCCCTTCGTGGTGCTCCAGTACGTCTCCCACGAGAGCGACCTCGCCATCTGGGTGGGCGTGCTCGAGGCGGTCAACGGACTCTGCGCCTTCCTGGCCGCACCGTTCCTCGGCCGCCTCTCCGACCGGTTCGGCCGTCGACCCGTCATCATCGTCGCCGCCTTCGGGGCCGCGTTCTCGATGGCGCTGTTCGGCATCGGCGGCGCGATCTGGGTCCTCGTCCTCGCCCGCGTCATCCAGGGATTGACGGCCGGAGACCTGCCGGCCCTCTTCGCCTACCTCGCCGACATCACCCCGCCCGAGCAGCGTGCCAAGCGCTTCGGCCTGCTCGGTGCGCTGTCCGGCATCGGGACCATGATCGGCCCGGGGATCGGCGGTCTGCTCGCCGCCGTGAGCCTCCAACTCCCGGTCTTCCTCACAGCTGCGGTCGCCCTCACGATCGCGATCCTCAGTATCTTCCTGCTCCCCGAGAGCCTGAAGCCCGGCAACCGCATCGCCACGATCAAGCTCCGTGACGTGCAGCCCTTCGCGGTGTTCAAGGAGGCGTTCGGACGCAAGGAGCTGCGCGGGCTCATGATCGGCTTCGGCCTGCTCGCCCTGCCGTTCGGCTTCTTCGTGAACAACTTCAGCGTGCTGGCGCTCGACTCGATCCAGTGGGGGCCGACGCAGATCGGACTCCTGACCGCGGCGGTCGGCATCATCGACATCCTCATCCAGGGCGTGCTGCTCGGCATCCTGCTCCCGCGCATCGGGGAGCGCGGTGTGATCGTGAGCGGCATCGTCGCGCAGATGATCGGCCTCGCAGCCCTCGCCATCGTGGCGTCGATCTTCGCCCAGCCGTGGGTGTTCATCGTCGGCGCCCTCATGCTCGCCGCCGGCCAGGGTGCTTCGCAGGCCGCGATGGACGGCGCCATGTCGAACGCCGTCGGCGACGACGAACAGGGCTGGCTCGGCGGGGCGACGCAGTCGCTGAACGCGGCGATGGGCACGGCGGCCCCGCTCATCGCGGGCGCGCTCTACGCACTGGTCAGCCCCGCCGCCCCGTACTGGCTGGGCGTCGCGATCATGATCGTCGCCGTGGTCGTGGTCAGCCGCGCTCACATCGCGAACACCGCCAAGCGCCCGGTCGGCGCGGATGCGGATGCGGATGCCCCGCGGGAGTCCGTCGTGCAGCGTGATCCGTCGGCTGGTGTATTGACAGATTGATACACTACGGGCAGACTCTGTATCACCTGAGTGATACACGGAGGCAGAACCATGGCGGGGATCGCGCTTGTCGGATACATCGTTTGCGTCGCGGCGGTGGTCGCCGTCGTGTGGTTGGTCGTCCGTGGCCGTCCACGGCGAACCGAGCCGCTGGCGGCATCCGTCCAGTCGCTTCTCGACGCGGCCAGGCGGCGGGCGGTGATCGCCGTCGTCTTCTCCGGCGTCGTGATCGTCGCCCTCTTCCTGGCCGGGTCCTTCCTGCAGTCTTTGGCGGGCCTTCCGATCGCTCTCGCCCCTGCCCTGGGCGGCTCTGCGGGCTTGCTTCTCTACTCCGCCACCCCGCCTCGTGCGGTCGTGGTCGCCTCCGGCGCCGCACGCGAAGCATCCCTGACGCCCCGGACACCCCTGTCGTTCGTGCCCCCGGTGGGGACGGGCCTGCTCGCGGCGGCCGTGATCCTCCAGGTCGCGTTCCTCATCTTCACGGGGGTGACGTCGAGTCCGGACGGATCGGGCCGCTACCGGACCATCGCCTTCCAGACCGCGGACTCCGCCAGCGCCAGCAGCCCCTACCCCGGTTGGTTCTATGGTGTTCCTCTTCTCGTGGCGACGGTGGTCCTCGTGGCAGCCACGTTCCTCGCACTCTGGCGCGTCAGCTCCACACCCGCACTGCCCCAGCGCGAGCGCGCCGACGTGGATGCCGGCTGGCGGCGGGCGACCAATCGGATCATCCTCGCCGTCGGCGGCGCGATGCTCCTGCTCCAGTTCGGCGGTACCGCCCTCCAATCGGGGTCGGCGATGCACAACACCTATTTCGAAGGCGTCCCCCCGATCTGGGACGTTCTCGGTCAGACGCTCGCGGGAGCGGGACTCGCCCTGATGATCGGCAGCATCGTCGTCCTCACGCTCGCCACGCTCTGGGCCTTCACGCTCCCGGACGCGGCGCTCGCCGCCGGAGCACCGGCCGGTCCGCGGAACGCCGAGACCGCGCCTGCGGGACTGCCTCGATGATCACCTTCGATCCGCAGAGCAGCGTCGTCCCCTTCGAGCAGATCCGCGGGCAGATCACCGACCTGATCCGCTCCGGGGACCTCGCCGACGGCCAGAGACTGCCCTCCATACGCCAACTCGCCGCCGATCTGCGCGTCGCGGCCGGGACGGTGGCGAAGGCCTACGCGACCCTCGAATCCGAAGGTCTCATCGAAACCAGCAGAACTCGAGGAACCCGAGTCGCGCCGGGGAAAGCACATCCTCCAGAGGTTCAGCGTGCGGCGAAGCGCTACGTGAGCACCATCGGCGATCTCGATCTCGACCTCGACCAGGCCCTCAGCGCCGTCCGGACCGCCTGGCTCGCACTGCACCCCCAGACGCCCGCGGCGCACTGAGCCGATCTGGGGCCTTCGGGCGTCGCGTGGCTTCGTCAGCGGACATCCGCCGGGTGGGCGACCGGTCGCGGGAGTTCCCGCAGCCGCACGATCGATGCGAGCAGCTCTTCGGGGGAGGTGCCGAGGCTCCCGAGCGCCTCGGCGGCCGCCGCACTGAACCCGCGGGTGTCGATCGGCAGGCGAGCGACGTTCGTGACGAGCCCCTTCTCGTTCGTGACCCAGTTGCCGGCCGAGGCGTGCCAGGCGTGCGCGGTGAGCATGGTGGTCGTGGTCCCGCACAGCGACACGTAGGCGACGTCACCGGACTTCGCACCCTTCAGGGCGGCGTTCAGCAGGAAGTCGACCTGCCAGAGGTTCGCGAGGAACGCGTCCCGCAGTGCCTCCGGGTAGGGGGTTACGCTGCGAGCCAGACCGACCAGGATCCCGTCCGGATCCCGCAGCGGCACACTCGTCGCGACCTCGCCGGCGTAGGCGACGTCGAGGAAGCCGAGCGGATGCCCCGGCTGGGGGTGGAAGGCGAACTCGCCCCTCGCGGCGCGAGCGCACTGCTCCGCCACCCGGTCCACGTCGCGGAGGATGAGGTCGACCGGCACGCCGTCGACGATCAGCCAGGCGCCGCCGTCGACCCATGGACCCCAGCCGCCCCGTTCGGCGATCTCGACGGGCGCACCCGTCCAGCTGCTCGCCACACGCCCCAGGCCCGCGCGGTCGACGTCCGCGTCGACATAGAGACCCAGGTCGATGTCGGAGTCCGGGCGATGCGTTCCCCGGGCTCGGCTGCCTCCGAGTGTGACGGCGCGCACACCGGGCACGCCGGTGAGTTCGTCGGCCATGGAGCGGAGGCGGTCTTCATCGAGCACGACACCGATCGTACTCACGTCGTGCCCGCCGGGTGCGGGGCGGGTGATATCCGGAAATCCGCATAGCGTTGTGTTATCCGGAAAACGTAATAGTCAGTCCTTTCCACCGCCGCGGACGAGTTCGAGTCCGGCCCCGGCGAACTGCCGAAGCGTGGCATCCGGCAGGAACGCCCGCGTGAGCGCGCCGCCGATGCGGGTGAGATCGCTCTCGTCGCGGAACAGGAGGTACATGGTCTCGTAGCGCGGGTGGAACTTCTGCTTGAAACGGTGCAGTGAGCCGAAGCCATAGACCGGCTCCAGGGCATCCGCGAGTCGCTCGCTCAGCGCGGCGATCACACCGGCATCCGGCGGATAGTCGTGGGCGAGGGGAGCGCCGGAGAGCGACATGATCTCGGCCCCCTCCTCGGAGAACTGCTTCGCCGAGGATCCGATGAGATATTCCATCACCGGTCCGAACCCGCCGTCGCGGCGGCGCATCAGATCGAGCGTCCACCCGCGCACCGCGCCGTCGCCGCCGTACACGGGGAGCCACGAGAGGAAGCCGTCGATGTCGCCGTTGGGGGCGACGGCCAGCGCGAGGCGCACCTCCGGGTCCTCCGCCTCATCGAGCGTGCCGAGGGTGAAGCGCATCTCCGGCAGATCCTTGTCGCCGACCCAGGCTTCGGAGATCGCCCGCAGCTGCTGCTGCACACCCCAGGACTCGGCCTTCAGGTGCGTCATCCGGAAGGTCATGTCGTCGCGGCCGGCTCTGTTGAGCGAGGTGCGCACGGAGTTCCACCGCTTGCCCGTGAACTCCAGCCCCGGCAGGTCGACGATCGTGTCGTCGGCCACGACGATGCTGCGCCAGGTCGAGGGCACTGCGGCCCGGGTGGCCTCATCGGCGCTGAAGAAGCACGGCACGAGACCTGCCTGCTCAGCGGTGCGGATGAACTCCGTCACGGCCTCGGCGCGAGAATCCGCCGGGCCGATCGGGTCGGCGAGCGCCAGAGCCACGCCGTTGCGCCGCTGGTACGCGACGATGCCGCCGGTCACCCGGGCGTAGCTGTTGCCGTCCCAGGTCGTCATCCACGACAGCGTGCCTCCGCCGTGCGTGCGCAGCTCCTTCTTCATGTCGTCCGCCGTGGGGGAGGGCTGGATGCCGAGCTTCGTCTTGCGCCTGGCCCCGAACGCCCGGCGCACCCAGATGAGGTAGACGAGCATGACCAGCCAGAGGAAACCGTTCGCCAGGGAGAGCTCGGTCTCACCGTCCCAGCGGAAGTCCACCTGGGCCTGGCTGAAGACGGTGATGAGGGTGAGCACGAGCGCCGCGACCAGGACGTTGAAGATTCCGAGCAGCAGTGCGAGCACCCAGGTCCAGCGGCGGCCGCGGCGCAGACCGTTCACGAGCACCAGGATCACGACGACGTCGATCGCGAGGTCGATGAAGCCACCCGATGCGGGTTCGGTCGGGCCGAACGGGCCGTCGGTGGGGAGGAGGGTCGTGATGATCTCGACTGCGCCGAGCACGAGGATGGCTATCACCGCGATCAGCCTCTGCTCGCGGACGGTCGTGTGCCGCACGCGCAGCGAGCGGTCGACCACGAGGATCAGCAGCACGGCGAGCAGGTGCTCGAGGTCGGCGATCTTGCCCCAGAACAGCATCGCGATGAACACGAAGCCGAGCAGGATCAGCCAGCCGCGCACCCGCCACGGTGGGCGGAACAGGCCGACCGCCGCGGCGATGCAGGCCATGGTTCCGCCTGATGCTCCGACGTCGAGCGCCCGCGCCTGGGTCGTGGCCCACTCCCAGGGGAACTGCGAGAGCAGGAGGAGCAGCAGCGCGGTGGCGAAGATCGCGAACAGCTGACCGATCCAGTAGTACGCGAGTGCGACCCGCGATCCGCGCCGGAACTCCAGGTACGCCATGCCCCAGAAGCCGGCGATCGTGAACACGTAGACCCACGGCTGGTTCACGAAGAACGTGCCGGTCAGCGGGGTCCACCACTTGCCGTCGACGAGGTTCGGCAGACCGTAGGCCACGGTCGGGAACAGCTTCGTGTCCTCGAACGGTGCCCAGAGCCCGTTCCACACGACCCCGACGATGAGGATCAGCAGCGCCATGATCAGCGTCGCCGGGATGCGGCGGACGACGGCGATGGCCGGGTGGGGCGTGGGGGAGCGCTCCTCAGTCATGCGCTCAGCGTAGCGAGGGGGCTCCGTGCTGTGGCTACTCTCCGCGCAGCACCCGGCGGAGGTCCGCGATCTCGTCGTTCGTCATGCCGCCGCTGCGCAGGTAGCCCGAGACGTCGCCGTGGTTCGCGTCGATCCACTCCAGGGCCGCCTCGATCGCCGAGGCGGGAGACTCGGTCGCCAGCGTCTTGAGGGCGGGAGTGAGGGGGACGCCGAGGGAGGTGATGAGTCCGGTGAGCGCCTCGGCGAAACCGAGAGCCAGGTTCTTCTCCGTCTGCGTGTAGTCGTCGACGATCGCTTCGCGCGGCACGCCGGCGACCGACAGCAGGATCGCCGCGGCGAGTCCGGTGCGATCCTTGCCTGCCGTGCAGTGGAACAGCACGCCGGGGCGGTCGGTGCGCGACGCGGTGAGCACGGTGCGCGCCACCGTCGCGAACTGCACGGCGCTCGCCTCCAGGATGGCCACGTACAGTCCCTCCAGCGTCGGCACCTGCTTCAGCACGTCGGCGACCTGGGTCACGGACAGGCTCGCACCACCGACCGCGGGAAGCAGCTGCTTCACCATCTCGTCCATGGCGCCGCCCTGCATCGGCAGGGGCAGCAGGGTGACGCTGCCGTCTTCGGGAAGCCGGTCCGCCGCGCGGGAGCGCTCGCCGTCGGTGCGCAGGTCGATCACGGTCCCGATGCGGAGGTCGACGAGTTCCTGCAGCCCCTCGTCGGTGAGCCCTGCGAGGGCGTCGGAGCGGAAGAGGAGACCGGAGGCGAGGGTTCCGCCGCCGGTGAGCGGGAGCCCGGTGAGCTCTCGAGCGTTGTGCGTCCCCTGCAGAATCGACGTCAGTTCCATGGTCGTCCGGGCCCTCTCCCTGATTTTGGTCTCAGCGTATCGGGAGTGCACATCCGGCGTTCTCACCGTTTCGGGGTGGGCGTGGACGTTTCGTCCTGTGCTGCACATATACAGGTATGGAGCGAATCGAGGAGAACGAGATGCGCGGCATCGGGGATGACGATCTGGACCGCGCGCTGCAGGTCGCGGGCGAGCTGATCGCGCCGCGAACGCCGGAGCTGGAATGGGAGCTGGCGAGGCTCTCGGTCGCGACGAGAACGCGTGGTCGGCGAACTCGGTCCCATCGGGTCGGAGCGATCGCGGCCGCCGGTGGTGTCGCCCTCCTGTTGGCGGGCGGCGCAGCGGCCGCGGCCACAGGCCTCTGGCGGCCGTGGGCGGAGACGCCGGACGGGACGTTCACCTATGTGCTGCCCAGCGGGATCGAATGCGAGGAGCGGGTGGGCGAGATCACGGCAGAGAATCCCGAGGTGCGCGCGGCGATCCAGAGCATCTTCCGGGACACCGACGTCGTCGCGGCGGCCGATCCCGTGCAGTGGGAGCGTCGGCTGGAAGCGCAGCCCGACGTCACCGAGACCGCCCGCTCGTGGATCGAATCGGGCCGCACCACCCTCCCCACAGTCGACGACGTCATCGCGCAGATGGCCATGTCGCGCGCGGTGAACGACGTCGTCATCACCGAGCTCGAGGAGCGCGGGTTCGACCCCGAGCGGCCGGACAACATGATCGCCTCGAGCGGGCAGGCGATCTGCACGGAGGAGGGCCGGTGAACCCGGTGTCGGGAGGGGGCGCCCGAGCCCGTGCCCTCGATTGCATCTCGGCATGCTCGCCGGATCTGCTGGCGTATTTCGAACGGAGAACGGCGAGCGCTGACGCCGCCGATCTCCTGTCCGAGACGATGCTCACGGCATGGCGGCGTATCGACGACCTGCCGAAGGACGACATCGAGGCGCGGATGTGGCTGTTCGGGGTCGCGAGGCGGATCCTCGCGAACGCCGAACGGGCAGCCGTGCGGCGGTGGAAGCTCGCGGAGCGACTGCGGGGCCACCTGGCCACCCATCCGCACACGCACGACGACGCCCAGGCGATCGATGTGCGTGATGCGGTCCGCCGGCTCCCGGACGATCTGAGGGATCTGATCGGGCTCGTGCATTGGGAAGGCTTCACGCTCGAGGAGGCGGCGCGCATCATCGGTATCCCCGCGTCCACGGCGAGGGGGCGGTATCGGAATGCTCGGCGCCGGCTCGCTGACATGCTGCTGTCGCCCGAGGCTGCCGGCTCAAGCGCCTCGGTCTCCGAGGGCGCCTGAGCCGGCGTGCCGTGTCAGCCGTTGACGGCCTTCTCGATCGCCTGCTCGAGGTCGTCCCACTCCTGCAGCTCGACCTTTCGGCCGTCGACGAAGAACGACGGGGTGCTGCTCACCTCGAGCTTCTCGCCGTCGCTCTTGTCGGCCTGCACGCGTTCCGCGGTGGCGGGGTCGGCGATCGCGGCGTCGTAGGCAGCCATGTCGAGGCCCAGGTCCTCGGCGAAGCCACGGAACACCTCTGGTGTCTCCTCGGGCTGCTCGCCCCACTGCGCCTGGGTCTCGAACAGCCGGTGGTACATGTCCTCGAATCGGTCCTGCTGCGCCGCCGCCTCGGCGGCGAGGGCGGCCTGGGTGGAGTTGATGTGCCCCGGCAGCGGGAAGTAGCGGACGACGTAGGTGATCTCGCCGTCGAACTTCTCGCGGAGCTCTTCGACGATCGGGTAGAACGCCCCGCACGCCTCACACTCGAAGTCGAGGAATTCGACCACGGTGACGGCGCCCTCGCCGCCGTCGTCGAGCACGTGCGAGTCGGTGCGCACGGTCTGCCGCTCCTCGCCTTCGGGTGGCGCGGTGGTCGCCTTCTGGTTGAGGGCGAACACGATGCCGACGATCAGCAGCACGATGGCGACGGCGATGGCGATCAGGGTCGCTTTGACAGAGTTCTTCATGGGGTCTCCAGACACAGGGGTACGACGGGGAAGGATGCCGCGCGAGGCGGCTCGCTGCACGCGTCGGGGGTCAGGTGCGGGAGATCGAGAGCTGTGTCAGGGAGAGGGCGGGGACGACGAGGCGCGGGCCGGCACGGCTCGGCGACGTCAGGCGGGGAGCGCGGGTGCCGAGGGGCCGGGAGCCCCGACCGCGGAGCCGGAGGAACAGCAGCACCAGTGCGACGCCGCACAGCACGGCGAGCACGCAGACGCCGATGTCGGAGGAGAGCACGTCGATGGCCGTCGCGCTGTCGGGGCCACCACCGGCGGCCACGGTGTCAGTCGGAGACGAGACGCCGGACGCGAGGCAGAGGGTGGCGTGCACATCGGCCGGGCCGTGGGAGCTGGACCAGGCGCCGATCACCAGCAGGAGCGCGAGGCCGACGGCGGTGATCGCGCGGGCGATCAGCGTCCGATCAGCCCGCGCTCGCAGCATCCGATCCGGCGGTGAGGGCAGCATTTCCCGCGCAGTCTAGCAACGGTGCCTCTGTCTCTCCGGGGCCGGGCCACCGCTGACACGCCTACACTGGAGGGGTGGCGAGACTACTGATCGTCGGCGGCTTCCTCGCCGCCGTGTTCTGGGTGTACAGCATCGTCGATTGCGCAGTGCAGCCGGCGACGCGGCACCGGGGTGTGTCCAAGGCCGCCTGGATCGCGATCGTGGTGCTCCTCCCCGTGATCGGTGGAATCCTCTGGTTCGTGATCGGCCGGCGCCGTGCGAACGATTCCGGTACCCGCCCCGTCATCGCGCCGGACGACGATCCTGCGTTCCTGCGCAGCATCAGCAAGACCGAGCAGGATGCCCGCATCCGCCGCCTCGAAGAGGAGCTCGCCCGTCTGGACGAGGAGACCGACGAGCCTCCCGCCTCGGACCCGCGCCCGTGACGTCGTCGCCGGCGATGGAGGCCGCGGCTGCCCTGCTCGCCGACCTCGTCGCGAACGGTGTGCGCGACGTCGTGCTGTCGCCGGGCTCGCGCTCGCAGGCGCTCGCGCTCGCCGCCGTGCGCTTCGCCGATGACGGGCACGTGCGCGTGCACGTGCGCATCGATGAACGCGTCGCCGGGTTCACCGCGCTCGGGATCGCCCGGGAGACGGGTGCGCCCGCGGCCGTCATCTGCACCTCGGGCACGGCCGTCGCCAACCTGCTTCCTGCGGTGCTGGAGGCTTTCCACGCCGGTGTCCCGCTGCTGCTGCTGACCGCCGACCGTCCGCCCGAACTCCGCGGCGTCGGAGCGAATCAGGCGACGCGCCAAGAAGGTCTCTTCCACCCCTGGGTGCGTGACCAGATCGATGCCCCGGTGCCGGGGGACGGTGACTGGGCCGGACTCGCCGAGCGTGCTGTGGCGGGCGCGATGGGAGCGCGCGAGGTCGATGGCGCGCTGCCCGGCGTCGCGGGCCCCGTGCACCTCAACCTCCCCGCCAGGGAACCGCTCTCGGGCGACCTCACCGCGACCACGGCAGCCTCGGGCGACGCTCCCCGTCCGCTCGCGGAGGAGCCGTTCGCACTCGAGCGCGGTCCGCGGACCGTCGTGATCGCGGGCGCCGATGCGGGAGCGGATGCCGAAGAGGTCGCCCACGCAGGAGGCTGGCCCCTGATCGCCGAGATCGTGAGCGGTGCGCGCTTCGGGCGACAGGTCGTGCACGGCTACCGTCGGCTGCTGTCGCGCGACGAGCTCGGCGGGCGCATCGAACGGGTCGTCGTGCTCGGCCACCCGACGCTCAGCCGTGAGGTGGCAGCACTCCTCGCCCGTACGGATGTCGACGTGATCGCGGTGCGCCGAGGCGGGGAGGATCTGAACCTCAACCACCGCACCCGTGCCGTCGGCGCCGTGTCCGTCGCACCCGGTCCCGCCGATCGCGCCTGGCTCGGCGACTGGCTCCAGGCCTCGGCCGCCGAGGTCGTCGACCTGAGTGAGAACGCCCCCGACCCCGACGGGCTGGCCTCCACGGATTTCGCCGCCCGCAGGGACGCCGTCAAGGCCGAGCTCGACGCCGTCCGCCGCCCGCTCGACCGTGCACTCCTGGTCGACGCCGTGTGGCGCGCCACCTGGCCGCACGACCGGCTGGTGTTCGGCTCTTCGCGGCTGGTGCGCGTCGCCGATCAGGTGCTCGGCGGCAAGAAGGTGCCCGTGCACGCCAACCGCGGACTCGCCGGGATCGACGGCACCATCGCGACGGCGACCGGCATCGCACTCGCCAGTCAGGCAGCCGGAGCCCCCGGTGTGACGAGGGTGCTGCTGGGTGATCTTGCCTTCCTGCACGACGTCGGTGCGCTGCTGCTGCCTCCGGACGAGACCGAGCCCCGGCTCCAGGTCATCGTCGGCAACGACGGCGGCGGCACCATCTTCGATTCCCTGGAGGTCGCAGGGTCCGCGTCGCCGGCCGACCTCGATCGCGCTTTCTACACCCCGCACACCGTGCGCCTGGAGCACCTCGCGTCGGCCTACGGCTGGGAGTACCAGAGGGTCACGACCCGCACGGCGCTCGACCAGGCGCTGACCACTCCGCGCGGCGGCCGTCAGATCATCGAGGTGCCGCTGCCGCGTTGACTGGCAGGATGTGCGTATGGACGCGCACCGCTGGACGCAGACGCTACGAGTGGGCGAGGGATTCCGCCTCGCCGATCTCGACCCCGATACCAAGCCCGGATACGTCGGCGGCAAGTCGCACGGCGCCCGTGACCTCGCGGCGGGGCTCGAGAAGCTGAACGATCTGCAGGAGAGGTTGTTCGCCGAGAGTCGGGTCGGGGTGGCGAAGGATGCCGTACTGCTGGTGCTGCAGGCGATGGACTCGGCCGGCAAGGGCGGGATCGTGCGGCACGTGGTCGGCGGGGTCGATCCCCAGGGCGTCGCGCTCGCCGCGTTCAAGGCGCCGACACCCGAGGAGCGCAGCCACGACTTCCTGTGGCGCATCGAGAAGCGTCTGCCGGAGCCGGGCTTCATCGGGGTGTTCGACCGCTCCCACTATGAAGACGTCCTGATCGGCAAGGTGCGTGAGCTGGCGGACGCACCGGAGATCGAGCGCCGCTACGACGCCATCAACGAGTTCGAGGCCCGCGTCGCGGCATCCGGCACCCGCATCATCAAGGTCATGCTGCACATCTCGCCCGACGAGCAGAAGGAGCGGCTGATGGAGCGGCTCGAACGCCCGGACAAGTACTGGAAGTACAACCCCGGCGATGTGGACGAGCGGATGCTGTGGCCGCAGTACATGCAGGCGTACCAGACCGTGTTCGACCGCACCTCCACCGAGGCGGCCCCGTGGCACGTGATCCCGGCGAACGCCAAGTGGTACGCCCGCCTCGCGGTGCAGGAGCTGCTGCTCGCAGCCCTGGAGGACATCGACCCGCAGTGGCCGGTCGCCGACTTCGACGTCGAGGCCGAGAAGAAGCGCCTCGCCGCGAGCTGAGCGCGCTCAGGCCAGCGCGTCGACCAGCGGCCGGAACTTCACCCGCGTCTCGAGCAGTTCGCTCTCGGGGTCCGAGCCCGCGACGATCCCTGCGCCGGCGTATGCCGTCACCCCGATCTCCCCGGATCCTGCCGTGAACTGTGCGCAGCGCAGGGCGATAGCCCATTCGCCGTTGCCCGCGGCGTCCACCCAGCCGACCGGGCCGGCGTAGCGGCCGCGGTCGAAGGGCTCGAGCTCGCGGATGGCGGCGATGGCCGCGGGCGTCGGGGTGCCGGCGACGGCGGCGGTCGGATGCAGCACCTGCACCAGGTCGAGCGCCGATTCGCCGTCGGCGAGCTCGCCCTCGACGTCTGTCGCGAGATGGAAGAGGTTCGGCAGCTTCAGAAGGAAGGGCTGCTCGCTCGCGGCCAACGCCCGGGTGTGCGTCCGGAGCGAGGCGAGCACGCTCTGCACGGCGTACTGGTGCTCGTCGAGATCCTTCGTGCTCGAGGCGAGGTGGGAGGATGCCGCGGTGTCGGCGTCCGCATCCGCTCCCCGGCCGATGGTACCGGCGAGCACACGAGCGGTCACGGTGCCGTCGTGCACCGTGACGAGGGTCTCCGGGCTCGCGCCGATCAGCCCGTCCACGGCGAAGGCCCAGGTGTCGGGGTAGCCGGTCGACAGGGCACGCACGAGACGGCGCAGGTCCGACCCGGCCGGGACGCTGCCGGTGAGGTCGCGCGCGAGCACGACCTTGCTCAGCTCGCCGTCGGCGATGCGGGTGAGCGCGCGGCGCACCGAGTCCTGGTAGCCCTGCGGGCTCTGGGCTCCCGGGCCGACGGTGCCGGCCCAGTGCGGACCGTACGGCTGGGTCGCGAACGGCTCCTCGGAGACGGGCGATGCGGCGAGGCGGATGCGGGTCTCCCAGAACCGATCGCCGTGGCGCCCGAGCACCTGACTCGGCACGACGAGCACGCTGTCGGCCGCCGACTCCTCGTCGAAGGCGAACGCGCCGAAAGCCACCAGCCCACTGCCGGGCAGGCCCACGGGGTCGGAGATCTCGGCCTGTGCCACCATGCCTCGCCAGGCGTTCGCGAGCGCCGCGGTGCGCGACAGTCCGGCCGCCGACGGCTGACGGACCTCGGCGAGCGGTTCTCCGACCGCGACGATGCCGTCTCCGCGCCGCAGCCAGGCGAGCGGGCGGGCGGGATCCGCGTAGGCGAGGAGGTCTTCGACCGGGTCGATCTCTCGGGTCTCCACGACCAGGTGGGTGGTGTGCACGCATCCAGCCTATGCCGCTCTCACGGCACGGATCTGCGCCGACGTAGGGTGAACGGATGAGCGCTGCACGCCCCGCACCCGGCACCGAGATGGTCTTCCAGTGGCGCAAGTGGGACGGGTCGCCGCACTGGCGGCACGAGTGCGTGTATCTCGGCGCCGACGAATGGGGCGACTGGATCGGGCAGCCGGTGGGTTGGCACAGCTTCCGGCCCGGGGCCGAGTTCCATGCGGGCGGACCCAACGTCACGCTCGTTCCGGCGAGCGGCGACCACGCCGTGACGGTGAACCGTCGCCACCGCCGCGGCATGCGGATCTACATCGACCTGGGGTGGGACATCCACTGGTCCGACGACCCGCTCCTCGCGACCGGCATCGACATGGACCTCGATGTCGTGCGCGTGGCCGGGGCCCGGGGCACCTGGGTCGACGACCGCGACGAGTGGGCCGAGCACAGCGTCCGCTACGGCTATCCCGTCGACGTCATGGAGCATCTCGAGACGCTCGCGCTCGCCTTGGAGGATCGGGTGCGCGCGCAGGTCGCACCGTTCGACGATGCCACCGCCGATCCGTGGCTCGACCGCCTCGAAGCCCTGGGCCTCGCGCCTAGACTGAACGCGTGACTTCGAACGAGAAGAACCGCGCCGATCTCGGCAAGGACCCCGCCCGCGTCAGCGGCATGTTCGACCAGGTCGCCGCCGGGTACGACCGCACCAACACGGCCATGACCTTCGGCAACGACGTGCTGTGGCGCGCGGCGACCACCCGTGCGGTCGCCCCGAAGCCGGGGGAGCGGATCCTCGACCTCGGTGCAGGTACCGCGTCGTCGTCGGCGTCGCTCGCCCGCAGCGGCGCCGAGGTGGTCGCGGCCGACTTCTCACCGGGGATGCTCGAAGAAGGCCGGCGCCGCCACGGTGCGATGCGCAACCTCTCGTTCGTGCAGGCGGATGCCACGGCGCTGCCGTTCGCGGATGCCGAGTTCGACGCGGTCACGATGTCGTACGCGCTGCGTAACGTCAACGATCCGAAGAAGGCGCTGCGCGAGCTGTATCGGGTGACCAAGCCCGGCGGCCGGCTCGTGATCAACGAGTTCTCCACGCCTCCGGCGAAGCTGTTCCGCGGCGCATACCGGTTCTACAACGCGCAGGTGCTGCCCCGTGTCGCCCGGGTGGCAGGCACGAACGGCGACGCGTATGACTACCTGAACGAGTCGATCCGCGAGTGGCCCGACCAGAAGAAGCTGTCGGCCTGGATCCGCGAGGCGGGGTGGGGCGACGTGGCCTACCGCAACCTCACGTTCGGCATCGTGGCCCTGCACCGAGCGCGCAAGCCCGCGTGAGCGCCGCGCACGCAACTGCGGCATCCCGGCGCAGGTAGGCTGGGACCGTGACTTCGAGCCCCATCGCCCCGGGTTCACGGCTGGCCAGCCGTCTGGGGTTCAGCGACCGCGTGTTCATCGGCCCTGCCGCACGCAAGGTCGCGCGCGCGATCGAAGACGGCCTCGAGCTCGTCGAGACCGGCCTCGCCCAAGACGTCCGGGTCGCCGACCCGCTGGCCGATGCGGCCAGCCGCTATCTGTACGAGGCGGGCGGCAAGCGCATCCGTCCCGTGCTTACGCTGCTCGCCGCCCAACTCGGCGACGGCAACACCTCCGAGGTGATCGATGTCGCCAAGGCGCTGGAGATCACCCACCTGGGCTCGCTGTATCACGACGACGTCATGGACGGCGCCGACCGCCGTCGTGGCGTGCCGGCGGCGCATGCCGTGTGGGGCAACAACATCGCCATCCTCACCGGCGACATCCTCTTCTCCCGCGCCAGCCAGCTGATGTCCCGGCTCGGTGAGCGCGCCATCCGGCTCCAGGCCGACACGTTCGAGCGCCTGGTCCTCGGCCAGATGCACGAGACGCTCGGGCCGCAGCAGGACGACGACCCGATCGCGTTCTACATCCAGGTGCTCGCCGACAAGACCGGCTCTCTCATCGCCGCCGCCACGCAGGGCGGTGTGATCTTCTCTAACGCGCCGAGCGAGTACGAGGAGCCGCTGCGCGTGTACGGCGAGAAGATCGGCGTCGCGTTCCAGCTGCTCGACGATGTGATCGACCTGTCGGCCAAGCCCGAAGAGACCGGGAAGGTGCCGGGTACCGATCTCCGCGCCGGCGTCCCGACCATGCCGTACCTGCTGCTGAAGGCCGAGCCCGATGACGCCGCCGTCGACCTCGCGGCGCGCATCGATGACGGGGTGGCCCTCATCGCCGATGGCGCCGACCCCGCGATCCTCGACGGCCCGCTCGACGAGCTGCGCGATCACCGGGTGACGCAGAAGACCCTCGAACTCGCGCACGCGTGGACGCGGGATGCCGTCGACGCGCTCGCACCGCTGCCGCGTGGGACCGTGCGCGAGGCGCTGACCCGATTCGCAGAGACCCTCGCCGAACGCTCCAGCTGATCGCACGTGACCGTCGGGTCGCGCGCCGGTTGCGTCGGCATACGAAAGGACCTCCCATGACCAAGCTCAGACTGGCCATCGTCGGTGCGGGCCCCGCCGGCATCTATGCCGCTGACATCCTGCTGAAGGCCGAGCGCAAGTTCGACGTCTCGATCGACCTCTTCGAACAGCTCCCTGCACCGTATGGACTCGTGCGCTACGGCGTCGCCCCCGATCACCCTCGTATCAAGGGGATCGTCAACGCGCTGCGAGACGTGCTCGACCGCGGGGACATCCGCCTGTTCGGCAACGTGCGCTTCGGTGAGGACATCACCCTCGACGACCTGAAGAAGCACTACAACGCCGTCGTCTTCGCGACCGGCGCGATCCGCGATACCTCGATGGACATCCCGGGGATCGATGCGGTCGCCTCCTACGGTGCCGCCGACTACGTCAGCTGGTTCGACGGACACCCGGACGTGCCGCGCGAGTGGCCGCTGGATGCCGCATCCGTCGGCGTGCTCGGCAACGGCAACGTGGCGCTCGATGTCGCGCGCATGCTCGCGAAGCACGCCGAGGATCTGCTCGTCACCGAGGTGCCGGCCAATGTCTACGAGGGTCTCAAGGCCAGCGAGATCACCGACGTGCACGTGTTCGGCCGCCGCGGCCCCGCGCAGGTGAAGTTCACGCCGCTGGAGCTCCGCGAGCTCGGCGAGCTGCGCGACGTCGACATGGTCGTCTACGACGAGGACTTCGACTACGACGAGGCCTCGAAGGATGCGGTCGCCAGCAACAAGCAAGTCATGGTCATCGACCGCATCCTGCAGTCGTGGCGCAAGCGCGACTCGGTGAACAATGCCGGGGGCACGGCCTCGCGCCGTCTGCACCTGCATTTCTGGGCGCGCCCTGTCGAGGTGCGCAAGGACGAGAACGGCCGCGTCGCGGCACTCGTCTACGAGCGCACGCAGCCCGATGGGCAGGGCGGTGCGGTGGGAACCGGGGAGCTGCGCGAGGTGCCGATCCAGGCGCTGTACCGTGCGATCGGATACTTCGGCTCGCCCCTTCCCGGTGTGCCGTTCGACAAGAAGCACGGCGTCATCCCGAACCGTGAGGGCCAGGTGCTCGCGAAGGACTCCAACGAGCGGGTCTCCGGCATCTACGCGACCGGGTGGATCAAGCGCGGCCCGGTGGGTCTGATCGGGCACACGAAGTCCGACGCCATGGAGACCGTTCGGCACATCATCAACGACCAGGGCTCCTGGTGGCACCCGGAGGATCCGTCCGAGGAGGCCGTCGTCGAGCTGCTGCGGGAGCGCGGCGTGCGCTGGACCGACCTCGAGGGGTGGCACCGTCTCGACGAGCATGAGATCTCCCTCGGCGCTCCCGAGGAGCGCGCCCGCGTCAAGGTCGTGCCGCGCGACGAGATGGTGCGCGTCTCCCGGGGCGAGTAGGAGGTTCGCCTCCGCCGTCCCCGGTCTCGTCGGCTAGCCTGGCGACGACGGGGGAGGAATGCATGACCGAATGGATCCGGGATGTGCTCGGCGATGAGTTCCAGCAGCTGACCCTCGACCTCGGTACCGATGAGCAGGGTCCGGTGGTGGCCACCCTGGTGCGCGCGCTCCCGGCCGAGCCGGACCTCTGGAACCGCATCCGTGGACGGTGGCCGTTGCTCGACGGCGTCGACGTGCTCTACGTGCACGGTTGGTCGGACTACTTCTTCCAGAAACGGCTCGCGCGTTTCTGGACCTCGCGGGGTGCCCGCTTCTTCGCGCTCGACCTCCGCAAATACGGTCGCAGCCTCCGCGACGGACAGACGCCCGGCTACGTCGCCGACCTCGCCACCTACGACGAGGACATCGGGGCGGCGCTGGAAGCGATGGGACGGGGGCAGGGCGGAATCGAGTCGTCCCGGCGTCTGGTGCTGCTCGGACACTCGACCGGCGGGCTCGTCCTGAGCCTCTGGGCGTCTCGTCATCCTGGTGCGGCGGATGCGGTGATCCTGAACAGCCCGTGGCTGGAGTTCCAGTTCGCGCCGGCGCGGGCGGCGATCGCGCCCATGGTGGAGCTGCAGGCTCGCATCCGGCCCATGGAGGCGGCGCCGCAGGTCGACCTGGGCTTCTACACCCGTGCTCAGCTGGAGGTCGCCGACCCGGATGATCCGATGGAGGTGAATCCGCTATGGCGCCCCGCGCAGACCATGGCGGTGTACGCGGGCTGGTTGCACGCGATCCTCTCCGGGCACAAGGCCGTGGCCGCAGGACTGGGGATCACGGCTCCGGTGTGCGTGTTGCTCTCGGCGCGGTTCGTGCCCCCGACGCGGTGGTCGGAAGAGCTCACCAGCGCAGACTCCGTGCTCGTCGTCGACGACATCGCGCGCGCGGCGCTGCGGCTCGGGGCGAGTGTGACGGTGGAGCGCATCGACGGTGCGCTGCACGACGTCTTCCTCTCGCGCCACGACGCGCGCGAGGACGCCTACCGACGCCTCGAGCGTTGGGTCACGGGCTGGCGCGCGGTGATCTGATCTCGCGTCACAGGTAGTACATCGTCCGGACGAGGCGCTCCGCCTCATCGCCGTCGCCGTCGCGGACGGCGCCCGCGAAGGCGATGTACACGTCGCGCATCCGAGCGCGGTCCGTCACGGGGACCACCCAGTCGCGGAGGTTGCGGAATAGAACCATGCTCGCGTCCTCCATCAGCGTTCGGTGCTGCGCGTTCCCGCTCCGATCTCCGAGATACGAGAACACCGCCCATCGCGCGTCCGAGGTCGTCTCGGGGTGTTCGAGGGACGCGTGCATCGCGGCCACGAGGCGCACGACGTGATCGCGCTGCGCGTCGCTGATGCGCGGCACGGCCAGCCGGGCGGCTATCGCCGCCTGGTACCCGGCGAACTCGAGCGACTGCGCGATCGTCTCCGACGTCACCTCGGTCACCTCCGTGTACCGGCTCGGATACATCGTCACCATCCCCAGCCGCTCCAGACGCTGAAGTGCTTCGCGAACGGGAGTTCGTGACACGTGCAGCTCTTCGGCCACGTCGACGTCGCGGATGCGTTCGCCGGCTTCGATCGTGCCCTCGATGATCTGTCTGCCGAGGTGGTGGAACACCTCTTCGGCCAGAAGCTGCTTGCTCTCGCCGACACTCGTCGATCCGATAATGCTCATGGACCTGCCCCCAGTTGCCCTTCATTTCCCGAGCATCCCCATGATTCGCCCCGGGTGGGCCACCGCATCATGAGGTCGCGTCGGTTTCCAACACGATCTACGCCTGTCGACGCGTGTGGGGGCACACGGCTGTCGGCGACCTCTCCAGTCTTGGCCACTCGGGCCGGTATTCCGGTATGCGATCCTACTGCGCGGCTCCGGAAGACCGAAGTCGCGCCGGCGGGCAGACGAAAGGCCCCACTCGGTCTTTCGCCGAGTGGGGCCTTTCGTCGTACAGGCGGGAGGTTCGCCTAGCGGTAGTTGATGAACTGCAGGTCGAGATCGAGGTCGGCGCCCTTCAGCAGCGCGATGACCGACTGCAGGTCATCGCGGCTCTTGGACTGCACGCGCAGTTCGTCGCCCTGGATCTGGCTCTTGACGCCCTTGGGGCCCTCGTCGCGGATGATCTTGTTGATCTTCTTCGCGTTCTCCGAGGAGATGCCGTCCTTGAGCGTCGAGACGATGCGGAACTCCTTGCCGCTGGCGAACGGGTCGCCAGACTCGAGGCTCTTCAGCGAGATGCCGCGCTTGATGAGCTTGGACTGGAACACGTCGAGCACGGCCTTCGCCCGCTCCTCGGTGTTCGCGATGATGAGGATGCTCTCGCCGCTCCAGGCGATCGACGCACCGGTGCCCTTGAAGTCGTAGCGCTGCTCGATCTCCTTGCGGGCCTGGTTCAGGGCGTTCTCCGCCTCCTGGTGATCCACCTTCGAGACGATGTCAAATGAGCTGTCAGCCATGGTTTCATCCTACTCAGGGGCTCAGTGCGTACACATTGTCGGAGATCCTGGTTGCTCCGTCGGGAGTGGGGTAGTCGTCCGGGACCACCATGAAGTGACCTGCGGGTCCGCTCATCCCGATGGGCCCGCGTTCGCCTCCACAGGCCATGCCGCCTGCGGTCTCGTCGAGGTGGGCGAGCACGCAGACCGTCCCCTCGTCGGCGCCGTGCAACAGCCAGATCGAGCCGCCGGAGTGCTCACCGACGAACCGCGCCGATGAGAGATCCGCGTCGTCGACGGAGTACTGCGCGGCCACGGCGTCCGGCAGCGCGTCCGCCGGTTCGGCCTCACGATCCAGCACGGCGTAGTTGGTGGCGAACGCGGTGCACCCGCTCAGGGCGATCGCCGACAACGTCAGGAGGAGACCCGCCGCTGTCCGCGCGACGCGAAGGGAACGATCCGTCATGGCCCCAGTCTACGAGCGCTCCGTCTCGCGTCCCATGGAAGCGTTTTCACAAGCCTTGCTTCCATTCATCCCGGTCACGGCTTGGTATCGACGCTCTTCTTCGTTGCAAAAGGAGTCGTATCCGATGCATACTGTAAGCGCTTGCAGTCTGTGCAGGCCACCAGCACCGAGAGAGGCACACACCAATGAAGGTGAACAAGAGGGGCATCGCCGCCGCAGGCGCGATCGCCATCGTTTCGACTCTGACGCTTGCCGGCTGCTCCGCAGGGACCAGCGGCGACGACACCTCCGACTCCAAAGGCAGCGGCAAGCTGGTCGTCTGGGTCGACGCCGAGCGCGTGGACGCGCTGCAGACCGCGGCGGACTCCTACGAGGACAAGACCGGCGTCAAGGTCGAGCTCGTCGGCAAGTCGGTCGACGACATGAAGGACGACTTCATCCAGCAGGTCCCGACCGGTAAGGGCCCCGATGTCGTCATGGGCGCGCACGACTGGCTGGGGGAGCTCTCCACCAACGGCGTCGTCGCGCCGATCGAACTCGGCGACAGCTCGGAGGACTACCTTCCCGTCGCGCTGCAGGCCGCAACGTACGAGGGCACCGTCTACATGCTGCCGTACGCAGTCGAGAACATCGCGGTGCTGCGCAACGCCGACCTCGTCCCGGCCGCCGCGACCAGCTTCGACGACATGGTCTCGAAGGGCACCTTCGTCGTCGAGCAGGGCACCGAGGGCAACCCGTACCACCTGTACCCGTTCCAGACCGCGTTCGGTGCTCCGGTCTTCGGCACCGACGACTCGGGGAGCTATGACCCCACCGACCTGCAGCTCGGCAGTGCGGGCGGTTTCGCGTTCGCCGACTGGCTGGGTGCGCAGGGCGCCGCAGGCGTGCTGAACACCGACGTCGACGGCGAGATCGCCAAGCAGCAGTTCCTCGACGGCACGGCAGCCTTCTGGCTGACCGGTCCGTGGAACGTGGGCGCCGCAACCGACGCCGGCATCAACGTCGCGATCGACCCGATCCCGAGCCCGACCGGTGAGACCGCTTCGCCGTTCGCCGGCGTGAAGGGCTTCTTCGTCAGCTCCGAGTCGAAGAACAAGGTCGCCGCGAACGACTTCCTCGTCAACTACATCGGCACCGAAGACGTGCAGCTCGAGCTGTTCAAGGCCGGCAACATCCTGCCGGCGCTCACCGCAGCCGCCGACACCGCGGCGTCCGACCCGATCATCGCCGGCTTCCAGGCCGTCGGCGAAGACGCCGTGCCGATGCCGGCCATCCCGGCCATGGGCGCGGTGTGGGAGTTCTGGGGCGTGGCCGAGGCCGCGATCATCAACGGCGCGGACCCGAAGACGACGTGGCAGAAGCTCGTCGACGACGTGACCGCCGCGATCAAGTAACAGCACCCACTGGCCCTGCCGGGGTGGACGCTCCGGTCCGCCCCGGCAGGATCATGACGAGGACGACATGACAGACATCGACGAGCGCACTGCTCCTCCGACCCGACGCCAGCGACAGGCCGCGAAGATCGCCGAGGCCGCGTCCGGCCCGATCGGCTGGATGCTGCTGAAGATCCTCCTGCTGGCCGTCGTCGACGCGATCGCGCTGTACGCGGCGTTCGTGCTCTTCGCCCACCAGGAATGGCTGATCCTCGGCATCGTCGTCGTGGTGGCCGTCTTCGTCAACTACATCTACTTCTCCCGCAAGCGCATCGCGGCGAAGTACCTGACACCCGGCATCATCTTCCTGATCCTGTTCCAGGTGTTCACGCTGCTCTACACCGGCTACATCGGTTTCACGAACTACGGCACCGGGCACAACGGCACGAAAGACCAGGCCATCTCCTCGCTCCTCGCGTCGGCGCAGGAGCGGGTCGAGGACTCTCCCACCTATCCGGTCACGGTCGTAGAACAGTTCGGCACCTATGGTCTCCTGGTCACCGACCCGGACTCCGGCGACGCGCTTCTCGGCACGGCCGAGCAGCCGCTCGAAGAGGTGGACGCGCAGTTCGAGGGCGGACAGGCCGTCGCGGTCGACGGGTGGACGACGCTCCCGCTGGCCACCGTGTTCACGCTCTCCGAAGAGCTCGAGAAGCTGTCGGTTCCCTTCAGCGATGACCCCAATGACGGCGCCCTGCGGGCTCCGGACGGCCAGAAGGGGTATCTGTACGTCTCGACGCTCGAGTACGACGCGGCCGCCGACACCATCACCGACACCACCACCGGCACGGTCTACTCCGACACCGGCGAGGGAGCCTTCACCGCCGATGACGGCGAGCAGCTGCTGCCGGGATGGCAGACCACCGTCGGCTTCGACAACTTCGTGCGCGCGGTCACCGACTCCTCGATCCGCGGACCGCTCATCGCCGTGACGCTGTGGACCTTCGCGTTCGCGTTGATCTCGGTCGCCACGACGTTCTTCCTCGGGCTCCTGCTCGCGCTGGTCTTCAACAACACCCGGATGCGGTTCCGCAACGGGTACCGGATCATCCTGATACTCCCGTACGCGTTCCCGGCGTTCCTGTCGGCGCTCGTCTGGGCCGGCATGATGAACGAGAGCTTCGGCTTCATCAACCAGGTCATCTTCGGGGGAGCGGACATCCCGTGGCTCACGGATCCGACGCTGGCCAAGGTGTCGGTGCTGCTGGTGAACCTGTGGCTCGGATTCCCCTACATGTTCCTCGTCTGCATGGGCGCCCTTCAGGGCATCCCGGAGGACGTGAACGAGGCTGCCGTCATGGACGGCGCGAACCCGTGGCAGGTCTTCCGCCGCATCAAGCTGCCGCTGCTGCTCGTCACGGTCGCGCCACTGCTGATCTCGTCCTTCGCGTTCAACTTCAACAACTTCAACCTGATCTACATGCTCACCAAGGGCGGGCCCCGCTTCAGCGACGTGTCGATCCCGGTCGGGCACACCGACATCCTGATCTCGATGGTCTACAAGGTGGCGTTCACCGGGCAGACCCGCGACTACGGGCTGGCTTCGGCGTTCACCATCCTGATCTTCATCGTGGTCGCGACGATCTCGATCATCAGCTTCCGCAAGACCAAGGCCCTCGAGGAGCTGAACTGACATGAGCACCGCCAGCCCCGCCACCACCGCCTCCACCGCCTCGAAGACCGATGAGCGCACACCCGGCCCGCGTCGCCGCAGCTTCGGCGCCTGGTTCGCCGATACCGGATGGCGACACCTCGTCGCGATCGTCGTGAGCGCCTTCGCTCTGTTCCCCCTTCTGTACGTCGTCTCGGCGTCGCTGAATCCGAAGGGGACGCTGACCGGATCGAACCAGCTGTTCTCCGCGATCGGGATCGACAGCTACGTGCGCATCCTGAGCGACCCGCAGAACCCGTACGGCACGTGGTTCCTCAACACTCTGCTGATCGCCGTCGTGACTGGGGCGGTCACGGTCTTCATCGGCGCCTGCGCGGCATATGCGTTCTCGCGCATGCGCTTCGCCGGGCGCCGTGTCGGGCTCGTCACGATCGTGGTCGTGCAGATGTTCCCGCAGCTGCTCGCCGTGGTCGCGATCTTCCTGCTCATGTCGACCCTGGGGGACTGGTTCCCCGCCATCGGGCTGAACACCCACACCGGCCTGATCCTGGTGTACCTCGGGGGAGCGCTCGGCGTGAACACGTACTTGATGTACGGGTTCTTCAACACGATCCCCAAGGAGATCGACGAGGCAGCCCGCATCGACGGGGCCGGTCACGCGCGCATCTTCTTCACCATCATCCTGCGCCTGGTCGCGCCCATCCTCGCCGTCGTCGGACTCCTCTCCTTCATCGGCACGGTCAACGAGTACGTGATCGCGAGCGTGATGCTCGTCGACGTGGAGCAGCAGACGCTCGTCGTCGGACTCACCAAGCTCGTGGCGAATCCGCGCTACGCGGACTGGTCGGCATTCTCGGCCGGCGCGGTGATGGCCGCCATCCCGGTGATGATCCTGTTCCTCTTCCTGCAGAAGTACATCGTCGGCGGTCTCACGGCGGGGGCGACGAAGGGCTGACCCTCGGTGGGGTTCACCCGCGGGGCTGGTGTCGCCGGTAGCGTGCATGGCATGGTAGCTTGTCATGCATGACAGCTGACGTCGGATCGCAGATGCGCAAAGGGGTGGTCGAGTACTGCGTGCTCGGACTCCTCGCGCGTGAGCCGATGTACGGCTGGCAGCTGGCCGATGCACTCACCGGCGCCGGACTGATCGCCAGCATCGGCACGCTCTACCCGCTGCTGGGACGGCTGCGGGACAACGGCTGGGTCAGCACGTTCGACCTGCCGTCGGAGAGCGGACCCGTGCGCAAGTACTACCGGCTCACCGAGTCGGGTACCGAGCAGCTCGAGCGCTTCCGAGTGCAGTGGACCCCGTTCGCCCGTGTCGTGACGGGCATCGTCGGAGAGGGACGACCATGACAGAGACGACAGCAGACACACTGCGCGAGGAGTACCTCGCCCGGCTCGACGAGGCGATGCGCGGGCTCCCGCACGGCGTCGCGTCGGACATCCGTGGCGGCATCGTCGAAGAGCTGCAGGGCCTCGACGCCGCGGATACCGCCGCGCGGATCGCTCGGCTCGGTGATCCGGTGGCCATCGCGAGGGAGGCGCAGGACGAGGTGCCGGCGAACCCCGCGATCGTGGTCGCTGCGCCGGTCGCGGCCCCGCCCGCGCCCCGACCGCCGGCGACCTCGACGCGCGGCTTCGCGATCGCTGCCGCGCTGACGCTGAGCTTCGGCGGTTTCCTCGTCCCGGTGCTCGGCTGGTTCGTCGGCGCGGTACTCGTCAGTATCAGCACCCTCTGGAAGACGTGGGAGAAGGTCGTCGCGATCATCGTGCCGTTCGTCTTCGGCGCGGTCTCGTTGTTCCTGGTGCAGTTCATGAGCTTCGTGGAGTTCAGCTCGACCGGCAGCTCGTCCGGCACCGGCACCCCTGCCGATGAGGTCGTGAACAACCCGCTGCTGCCCGGCTTCAGTGCCTGGCACGTCCTCCTTCTCCTCGGGTTCCTCCTCATCCCGGCGTCGGGTCTCTGGCTGCTCTGGCGGCTCCGGGGGCGCGTCGCTCGCTGAGTCACGCCCCGCCACACCGCGTGCATGCTCGGCGTTGCGCCCGGCCAGTATCCCGGTCGGGCCATACCGTGGAGACATGGCACGGGTGGCGGGGCGCAATCTGGCGATGAGCTGGTTCGCCGGCATCGTGTGCGCCGGAATCATCGGGGCGCTCGTCTGGCTGTCCCTCCCGATCCTTCCGACTCTCGCGGAGTTCGCGGGAACCGCGCTCCGCAACGCCCTTCCCTGACGGCTCGCGAGGGGACGCCGACGCGTGTATCCCGACACGTCGGCACGCCTGCGTCGACGGCCGTCGGCCCGGCGGTACCCTCACAATGCACATATCCGACGAGAGGCGCACCCCATGAGTGACCCCGACGCTCCCCAGCCCGAGAAGCCGACTGACGTCGACGACGTCGTCGGCAGCGCGAACGCCGGTCTCGACGCCGCCGCCGCGGCGGGTGCGGATGTCCCCGGTTCCGCCGATGCGCCGGACCACAAACCGGCAGAGGCCGTCGACGAGAAGATCGTCGACCCCGATCTCGCCGCGTTCGAAGCCGCGGAGCGCGACCACCCGGGAACGTTCGCGTCCCCGCCTCCCGCCGTCACTCCGGCACCCATCGTCGAGTCGCGCGAGACCGCGCGCGACGTCCGGGCGGATGCCGACGCGGAGACCGAATCCTTCTACCCGGAGCCGATCGTGGGCGAGCCCGTGCCGTTCGGGCACGAGCAGTCCGGCCTGGCCGGTGCCGCCTACGCCCAGTACGGTGACGACACCGAGACACGCATCGTGCCGTCGGAGCCGCTGATCGGTGCGACGGGTGTCGCCGCGGCAGCGCAGCCTCAACCCATCTTCGTGCAGGCTCCCGAGCCGCCCCGCGACCGCGGCAACCGCGGCACCGCCGGCCTCATCGGCCTGCTCGCGACCCTGGTTTTCGCCGTGCTGTACCTCGGCACGGCGCTGGGTCTCGGCGCGATCGCCGGCGAGGTGAACGGCGAGAACATCGGTGAGGCCGCGCTGGCACCGCTGATGACCTGGGGGTACTGGACGCCGGTCGTCGTCTTCTTCCTCGGCTTCTGGCTGCTCGGCGCGATCATCAACCGCGGCCGCTGGGGCCTCTGGGTGGTCTTCGGCATCATCGTCGGCGTCATCGCCTATGCGGGCCACATCCTCGGACAGCTGTTCGAGGCGCCGTTCTGGAAGCTCACGTCGTCTCAGGGCCTCGATCTCGTCGGCGAGCAGCTGCTCGCCCCGCTCGCCATCGCCGCATTCGTGTTCGCGCGCGAGTTGACCATCTGGTTCGGCGCATGGGTGTCGCGCAGCGGCGCTCGCAAGACCGAACTGAACGCCGAGGCGCAGCGCGAGTACGAGCGCACCCTCGAAGCCGGTCCGACGCTGTCGAGGTAATCACGAACTCCACCACGCCGAACCCCCGCGGGCCCGAGTCCGCGGGGGTTTCGGCTGTCCTGGCCGTGGTGCTCGCGACGATCGGCTTCTTCGCGCTCGCGGTGTTCGGCCTGGGGGCCCTGAGTGTGGCCACCGATACCGACATCATCGCGGTGCGAGGGTTGGGGCAGGCGCCGGGCGCCGTCGGGATGCTGGCGGCGGTCGCGGTCTTCGCGCTCATGCTGTGGTCGACGCTCCGTCGTGGCCATCCCTCCTTCGTGGCGACGATCGCGATCGCTCTCCTCGCAGCTCTGGCTCATCTCGCGGCGGTGTGGATCACGGTCGTCCTCGGCTCGTCCGACTTCGTGATCGCGACTGCGGTGGCGGGGGATCTGGTCCGCGGTGGTGCGAGTGCGGTGCTGGTGGTCGCGGGGCTGATAGCCGGCTGGGGTGGCATCGCCCTCCGTCGCACTCGTGCCGAGCAGCCGCGCTGGCCCTGGGAGCGCGAAGAAGACGAGGAGTGACGCGGCCGCCCCGCCGCGATGCGCGAAATCGCGGTCACGACGGGCGGCGCGCCGTACGCTGGTGGGGTGGAGCGCTCATTGGAGACGCAGGTGGACCAGGCCGTCGAGGCCTGGTTGCGCTGGGTGCCGCGCTGGGAGCCGGCGACCCACCGCGGTCGCGTCGCGCCATGCCGCCGCTGTCTGGGATCGCCGATCCTCTCGGCGGCGGGAATCGGTGCGAACACCCCGCACGGTGTGCAGCACGGACTCTCGACGCGCATCAAGACCATCGTCGATCACGCCGTCGCGGACTACACGGCACGGAATCTCCCCATGCTGCAGCGCGAGCTCGATCAGCAGGCCGCCCGGAACCGCGCCCGCAGCTACCGCCCTGCCGAAGACCTCGATCCGGAATTCGACGGCCTCCCGCTCGACCCCGAGCCGGTTCCCGGCGCGCCGTTCCTCTTCACCATCGCCGGGCTCGCCGATGACTCCGCCGCGGAGCTGCCGGCGTTGCCACCTCTGACCGAGGAAGCCAAGATCGCCCTCCGGCAGGAGGTCGCCCTCGCCGACGAGTACGCCAATATGGTCGGGCGGGAGATCTGCGGCATCCTGCTTCGCCACCGGATCTACATCCAGGCGGCCATCTCCCAGCACGTGGAGCCGCAGATCGAGGCACTGCTCGCCGAGCTGACGGAGTCGCTGGATTCGCCGTTCGACCCCGACCTGCCGTGATGCTCCGAGCGCCGCTCCGCCGTCACACCGGACTTGCGTTCATTTGACCACCACGTTACGCGGCATTACACTTGACCAGGTGTGTGCACGTCTTGACGTGCGCACTGGGCGTCGGCACCATGCCGGTCCGCCCCCACGGCATACCCACCACACCAAAAGCGCGTCGATTCCGGCGTGCCGGTGGGTCATGATGTGAAACCCATCACGCTGTCACCGTGCAGCACTATGAGGAGAGAACGTGCCAACCATTCAGCAGTTGGTTCGCAAGGGTCGCTCGCCCAAGGTCACCAAGACCAAGGCGCCGGCGCTCAAGTCGAACCCGCAGCAGGCCGGGGTCTGCACCCGCGTCTACACCACCACCCCCAAGAAGCCGAACTCGGCGATGCGCAAGGTCGCTCGTGTGAAGCTCCGCAACGGCACCGAGGTCACCGCGTACATCCCCGGTGAGGGTCACAACCTCCAGGAGCACTCGCTGGTGCTCGTCCGTGGCGGTCGTGTCAAGGACCTCCCCGGTGTGCGTTACAAGATCGTCCGTGGCGCCCTGGACACCCAGGCAGTCAAGAACCGTAAGCAGGCTCGTTCCCGCTACGGCGCGAAGAAGGGTTGAGTTAGATGCCTCGTAAGGGACCAGCCCCCAAGCGCCCCGTCGTCAACGACCCGGTATACGGCGCACCGATCGTCACCTCGCTGGTGAACAAGATCCTCGTCGACGGCAAGAAGTCGCTGGCCGAGTCGATCGTCTACGGCGCCCTCCGCGGCGTCGAGGCGAAGAACGGTCAGGACGCCGTCGCCACGCTCAAGAAGGCGCTCGACAACGTGCGCCCGACCCTCGAGGTCCGCAGCCGCCGCGTCGGTGGCTCGACCTACCAGGTGCCGGTCGAGGTCAAGCCTCACCGCGCCAACACGCTCGCTCTGCGCTGGCTCGTGAGCTACGCGAAGGGCCGTCGTGAGAAGACGATGACCGAGCGTCTGCAGAACGAGATCCTCGACGCGTCGAACGGCCTGGGTGCCGCGGTCAAGCGCCGCGAGGACACGCACAAGATGGCCGAGTCGAACCGCGCGTTCGCTCACTACCGCTGGTAACCAGCTTCGCCCGCCCTTCGGCCACTCGCCGAAGGGCGGGCACCCCCTCTTCGCAGTACGACTGCTCCAAAAGATAAGGACACTCCTGTGGCACAAGACGTGCTCACGGACCTGAGCAAGGTCCGCAACATCGGCATCATGGCGCACATCGATGCCGGCAAGACCACGACGACCGAGCGCATCCTGTTCTACACGGGCGTCAACCACAAGCTCGGCGAGACGCACGATGGCGCGTCGACCACCGACTGGATGGAGCAGGAGAAGGAGCGCGGCATCACGATCACGTCTGCCGCCGTGACCTGCTACTGGAACAAGAACCAGATCAACATCATCGACACCCCCGGCCACGTGGACTTCACGGTCGAGGTGGAGCGTTCGCTCCGCGTCCTCGATGGTGCCGTCGCCGTGTTCGACGGCAAGGAGGGCGTCGAGCCCCAGTCCGAGACGGTCTGGCGTCAGGCCGACAAGTACAACGTCCCCCGCATCTGCTTCGTCAACAAGATGGACAAGCTCGGCGCGGACTTCTACTTCACCGTCGACACCATCATCAACCGCCTGGGTGCCAAGCCCCTCGTGATCCAGCTGCCGATCGGCGCGGAGAGCGACTTCATCGGCGTCGTCGACCTGGTCGAGATGCGTGCGCTGGTGTGGGCCGGAGACTCCAAGGGTGACGTCACGATGGGCGCCTCCTACGAGATCCAGGAGATCCCGGAGAACCTCAAGGAGAAGGCGGCGGAGTACCGTCAGCAGCTCCTCGAGACCGTCGCCGAGACCGACGACGCGCTGCTCGAGAAGTTCTTCGGTGGCGAGGAGCTCACGGTCGCCGAGATCAAGGGCGCGATCCGCAAGCTGACCGTCGCTTCCGAGATCTACCCGGTGCTCTGCGGCTCCGCGTTCAAGAACCGCGGCGTCCAGCCGATGCTCGACGCGGTCGTCGACTACCTCCCGAACCCGCTCGACGTGGGCTCGATCGAGGCGCACGACCCGAAGGACTACGACACGATCATCGAGCGTCACCCCGACGCCAATGACCCGTTCGCAGCCCTCGCGTTCAAGGTCGCTGTGCACCCGTTCTTCGGTCGCCTCACCTACGTGCGCGTCTACTCGGGTCACCTCGAGTCCGGTTCTGCGGTCATCAACTCGACCAAGAACAAGAAGGAGCGCATCGGGAAGATCTTCCAGATGCACGCCAACAAGGAGATCCCGGTCCCCTCGGTCACCGCGGGTAACATCTACGCGGTCATCGGTCTGAAGGACACCACCACCGGTGACACCCTGACCGACCCGGCAGCTCCGGTCGTCCTCGAGTCGATGACGTTCCCCGAGCCCGTCATCGAGGTCGCGATCGAGCCGAAGACCAAGGCCGACCAGGAGAAGCTGGGTGTCGCCATCCAGAAGCTCGCTGAGGAGGACCCGACCTTCCGCACGGAGCTCAACCCCGAGACCGGTCAGACGACCATCAAGGGCATGGGCGAGCTTCACCTCGACATCCTCGTGGACCGCATGAAGCGCGAGTTCAACGTCGAGGCCAACGTCGGCAAGCCGCAGGTCGCGTACCGCGAGACCCTGAAGAAGGCCGTCGAGAAGCACGACTACACGCACAAGAAGCAGACCGGTGGCTCCGGCCAGTTCGCGAAGATCCAGTTCACCATCGAGCCGATGGACCTGGACTCCGAGAAGACCTACGAGTTCGTGAACGCCGTCACCGGTGGTCGCATCCCTCGTGAGTACATCGGTTCGATCGACGCCGGTTTCCAGGACGCGATGAACGTCGGTGTGCTCGCGGGCTACCCGATGGTCGGCGTCAAGGCGACCATCGTCGATGGTGCGGCGCACGACGTCGACTCTTCGGAGATGGCGTTCAAGATCGCGGGCTCCATGGGCTTCAAGGAGGCCGCTCGCCGTGCCAACCCCGTGCTGCTCGAGCCGCTGATGGCCGTCGAGGTCCGTACTCCTGAGGAGTACATGGGCGACGTCATCGGCGACCTGAACTCGCGTCGTGGCCAGATCCAGTCGATGGAAGACGCCGCAGGCGTCAAGGTCGTCCGCGCTCAGGTCCCGCTGTCCGAGATGTTCGGCTACATCGGCGACCTGCGCTCGAAGACCTCGGGCCGTGCCGTCTACTCGATGGAGTTCCACAGCTACGCTGAGGTTCCCCGCGCAGTGGCCGACGAGATCGTCCAGAAGACCAAGGGCGAGTAATCGCTCTTCTGGGCTCCCCGCGGCGCCGAGCACCGCGAAGCGCCGCGGGGTTCCCAGGTCACCTACAACTTCACATTCCCTCTCTACTAAACTGAGAACCTAACCCGTAGAGAACCGGTCGCAAACCAGTGCCCGGTCACCTTTACAACGACGTCCTGAGGAGGACCCAGTGGCTAAGGCCAAGTTCGAGCGGACCAAGCCGCACGTCAACATCGGAACGATCGGTCACGTCGACCACGGCAAGACCACGCTCTCCGCAGCGATCTCGAAGGTGCTTGCTGACAAGTTCCCGTCCGACACCAACGTGCAGCGTGACTTCGCTTCCATCGACTCGGCGCCGGAAGAGCGCCAGCGTGGAATCACCATCAACATCTCGCACATCGAGTACGAGACCCCCAAGCGCCACTACGCTCACGTCGACGCTCCCGGCCACGCCGACTACGTCAAGAACATGATCACCGGTGCTGCTCAGATGGACGGCGCGATCCTCGTGGTCGCCGCCACCGACGGCCCGATGGCTCAGACGCGTGAGCACGTGCTGCTCGCCAAGCAGGTCGGCGTGCCGTACCTGCTGGTCGCGCTGAACAAGTCGGACATGGTCGACGACGAGGAGATCCTGGAGCTCGTCGAGCTCGAGGTCCGCGAGCTGCTCGCAGCCCAGGGCTTCGACGAGGACGCTCCTGTCGTCCGCGTCTCGGCTCTCAAGGCTCTCGAGGGCGACGAGAAGTGGACCCAGGCGATCCTGGACCTCATGCAGGCTGTCGACGACAGCGTTCCGGACCCGGAGCGTGACCGTGACAAGCCGTTCCTGATGCCCGTCGAGGACGTCTTCACGATCACCGGTCGTGGAACCGTCGTCACGGGTCGCGCCGAGCGTGGCACGCTGGCCATCAACTCCGAGGTCGAGATCGTCGGACTCCGTCCGACCGTCAAGACCACGGTCACGGGTATCGAGATGTTCCACAAGCAGCTCGACGAGGCCTGGGCCGGCGAGAACTGTGGTCTCCTGCTCCGTGGCACGAAGCGTGAGGACGTCGAGCGCGGTCAGGTCATCGTCAAGCCGGGTTCGGTCACGCCGCACACCGACTTCGAGGGCACCGCGTACATCCTGTCCAAGGACGAGGGTGGGCGTCACAACCCCTTCTACACGAACTACCGCCCGCAGTTCTACTTCCGCACCACCGACGTCACCGGCGTCATCTCGCTGCCCGAGGGCACCGAGATGGTCATGCCCGGCGACACCACCGACATGACGGTCGAGCTGATCCAGCCGATCGCCATGGAGGAGGGCCTCGGCTTCGCCATCCGTGAGGGTGGACGCACCGTGGGCGCCGGTACGGTCACGAAGATCGTCAAGTAAGCACCTGCTTCCTCGCAGAGGGGTCGGACCTTCGGGTCCGGCCCCTCTGTGCTTTGTATCGTGTCGGGAGTTTCCTCTCCGCGCCAAGACGTGCACAATGATCTCGTCGGCCTCTCCGTCGACGCACACCTGAGAAGGGGATTCACATGGGTATCGATGACGCGGTGAACAAGGGCAAGGACCTCTACGAGCAGAACAAGGACAAGATCGCCGAGGCCGTCAAGAGCGACCAGGCCGAGGACATCAGTGACAAGGTCCTCGATGGCGTCGCGGACTTCGCGAAGAAGATCGCCCCGGGTGCAGCAGACAAGATCGACGAGATCCGGGACAGCGCGGACAAGGCCGTCGGCAACGAGTAGCAGCCCCGCACTCTTCGAGCGGCGATCCACCACCGGGTGGATCGCCGCTTTCGTATGCAGAGGCACGCCCCCGTTCGATCTAGTGGTCGTCAGATGTGGCGGATTCGCAGATGTATCGAGTAGGATCGTCTCGACCGCCTGGGGATCTTGCGGTCGGGGAAGCCGAAGGGGTTCGGTTTCCGGAAGCACGCGGGCTTTCCGCGTTGAAACTGGGGATAAGCGATCTTGGGGATCATCGTGCGACGCGCGCACTCTGTGCGCCTGAGCGTCACCCTGCCTGCGCGGCGGGTCTTCCGCCGCGCCCTCGAACGAGGAGTTCGGCGTCCCTTCACGCCGGGCTACTCGCGTTCGGTGTGCCCCCTCGCACTGAACGCCCTCCCCAAGCGGGGCGAGGCATGGGGATGCCTCGCCCCGCTATCTCCTTCCTTCTGAGCCGGATTTCGACGTCGGTCACCGCCTCGCTGAGAGGCGCGACACGCCCGGGTTTGCAGAAGTGAAATCAGCCGTGGCAGAATAGACAGGTTCGATATTCCGTCGCCGCTGTGCGTGCGCCGGATCACTGCCAGGGCAGTGCATAGACGGCGGTTCCTCATGGGGGCTGCAGGGTTCTAGGCCGCGGGTAGCAGAACACACACCCCGACACCCTTCTCGCCGAAGGGTTCGCCGTGCGCGGCGGAGGTCGGGCATCCGGTCGCCTCGCGGCGTCCGGCTGACAGAAGAACAGTGGTGCAGCAGATCGACTCGTCAGAGCCGTTCTCGTGCCGAGGCGCGAACAGCGCCGACGTGCGTCCAATGCCCCAGGGCCACCCGGTCCCGGACGGTATGACGCCTAAAGAGAGAGAGCAGACAATGGCGGGACAGAAGATCCGCATTCGCCTGAAGTCGTATGACCACGAGGTCATCGACACGTCCGCACGCAAGATCGTCGACACCGTGACCCGTGCGGGTGCGACCGTCGTCGGACCCGTGCCCCTTCCGACCGAGAAGAACGTCGTGTGCGTCATCCGGTCGCCGCACAAGTACAAGGACAGCCGCGAGCACTTCGAGATGCGCACCCACAAGCGTCTGATCGACATCGTCGACCCGACGCCCAAGGCCGTCGACTCGCTGATGCGTCTCGACCTGCCTGCCGATGTCAACATCGAGATCAAGCTCTGAGGTCGGACATGGTTGACATCAACTCCAAGATTTCCAAGGGCATGCTGGGCACGAAGCTCGGCATGACCCAGGTCTGGAACGAGAGCGGCAAGCTCGTTCCCGTCACCGTCATCGAGCTCGCCTCGAACGTGGTCACGCAGATCCGTACGCCCGAGAAGGACGGCTACAACGCCGTGCAGATCGCGTACGGCCAGATCGACCCGCGCAAGGTGAACAAGCCCCTCACGGCCCACTTCGAGGCAGCCGGCGTCACGCCGCGTCGTCACGTCACCGAGATCCGCACCGCGGACGCCGGCGACTACAGCCTGGGCCAGGAGCTCACGGTCGACGGCACCTTCGAAGCCGGCCAGCTCGTCGACGTCGTCGGCACGAGCAAGGGCAAGGGCTTCGCCGGTGTCATGAAGCGTCACAACTTCAAGGGCGTCTCGGCTTCGCACGGTTCGCACCGCAACCACCGCAAGCCCGGCTCGATCGGCGCATCGTCGACCCCGAGCCGCGTCTTCAAGGGCATGCGCATGGCCGGCCGTATGGGTGGCGAGCGTGTGACCGTCCTCAACCTCACGGTGCACGCCATCGACATCGAGAAGGGTCTGCTGCTCGTCAAGGGCGCTGTCCCCGGTGCTCGTGGCCGCATCGTCTATGTCCGCAACGCAGTGAAGGGTGCCTGAACATGGCTGACTCCACTCTCGCGCTCGACGTCCTCAAGGCAGACGGCAAGAAGGCAGGCTCCATCGAGCTTCCCGCCGCGCTGTTCGACGCCAAGACGAACATCCCGCTCATCCACCAGGTCGTCGTCGCGCAGCTCGCGGCGGCTCGCCAGGGCACGCACTCGACCAAGCGTCGTGGCGAGGTCTCCGGTGCCGGCCGCAAGCCCTTCAAGCAGAAGGGCACGGGTAACGCCCGTCAGGGTTCCATCCGTGCGCCGCACATGACCGGTGGTGGCATCGTCCACGGGCCGAAGCCGCGTGACTACTCGCAGCGCACGCCCAAGAAGATGATCGCGGCCGCCCTGCTGGGCGCGCTCAGCGACCGCTTCCGTGGCGACCGCATCCACGCCATCGAGTCCTTCGGGATCGACGGCACGCCCTCGACGAAGACCGCGGTGAACTTCCTCACCAACGTCGTCTCGTCGAAGAACGTGCTCGTCGTGATCGAGCGCAACGACGACGTGACGCTGAAGAGCATCCGCAACCTGTCGAACCTGCACGTGCTGACGTTCGACCAGCTCAACGCATACGACGTGCTCGTCTCCGACGACATCGTCTTCACCCAGGCCGCGCTCGAGGGCTTCATCGCCTCCAAGCCCGGCGCCAACCAGGAGGTCTCCGCATGAGCGAGCAGGCATCTGTTCTCCAGACGGCCCTGAACAAGGACCCGCGCGACATCATCCTGAAGCCGGTCGTGTCCGAGAAGAGCTACGGGCTCATCGATGAAGGAAAGTACACCTTCCTCGTCGACCCGCGCGCTTCGAAGACCGAGATCAAGCTCGCCATCGAGAAGATCTTCGGCGTCAAGGTCGCAGGGGTCAACACCCTCAACCGCGTCGGCAAGGCTCGTCGCACCCGCTTCGGCACCGGCAAGCGCAAGGACACCAAGCGCGCCATCGTCACCCTGAAGTCGGGCACCATCGACATCTTCACGGCAATCGGCTGACCCGGGGGATAAGGACAATAATGGCTATTCGCAAGTACAAGCCCACGACCCCGGGCCGTCGCGGCTCGTCGGTGGCTGACTTCGCCGAGATCACTCGATCGACGCCGGAGAAGTCGCTGCTGCGCCCGCTCTCGAAGACCGGTGGTCGCAACAACCAGGGCCGCATCACGACCCGTCACATCGGTGGTGGCCACAAGCGCCAGTACCGCGTCATCGACTTCCGTCGTAACGACAAGGACGGCGTCAACGCCAAGGTCGCTCACATCGAGTACGACCCCAACCGCACCGCGCGCATCGCGCTGCTGCACTACTTCGACGGTGAGAAGCGCTACATCCTCGCTCCGGCGAAGCTGAAGCAGGGCGACATCGTCGAGTCGGGTGCCGGGGCTGACATCAAGCCGGGCAACAACCTCCCGCTGAAGAACATCCCCACGGGTACCGTCATCCACGCGATCGAGCTCCGCCCCGGTGGCGGCGCGAAGATGGCACGTTCGGCCGGTGCATCCGTCCGTCTCGTCGCCAAGGACGGCCCCTACGCCCAGCTGCGTCTTCCCTCGGGCGAGATCCGCAACGTCGATGCGCGCTGCCGCGCGACCATCGGCGAGGTCGGCAACGCCGAGCAGTCGAACATCAACTGGGGCAAGGCCGGCCGCATGCGCTGGAAGGGCGTCCGCCCGACCGTGCGTGGTGTCGCGATGAACCCGGTGGACCACCCGCACGGTGGTGGTGAGGGTAAGACCTCTGGTGGTCGTCACCCCGTCTCCCCGTGGGGCCAGGCTGAGGGTCGTACCCGTCACGCCAACAAGGAAAGCGACAAGTACATCGTGCGTCGTCGTAACGCCGGCAAGAAGCGTAAGTAGGAGTAAGAGAAGATGCCTCGCAGTCTTAAGAAGGGCCCCTTCGTCGACGATCACCTGCTTCGCAAGGTGGTCGTGCAGAACGAAGCCGGCACCAAGAACGTCATCAAGACCTGGTCCCGTCGGTCCATGATCATCCCGGCCATGCTGGGTCACACGATCGCGGTCCACGACGGACGCAAGCACATCCCTGTGTTCGTGTCCGAGACCATGGTCGGTCACAAGCTGGGCGAGTTCGCGCCCACCCGCACCTTCCGCGGCCACGAGAAGGACGACAAGAAGGGGCGGCGCCGCTAATGGTCGAATCGATCGCACGCGTGCGACACATCCGCGTGACCCCTCAGAAGGCTCGTCGTGTCGTCGCGCTCATCAAGGGCAAGCAGGCCCAGGAGGCTCTGGCGATCCTGAAGTTCGCACAGCAGAGCGCCAGCGAGCCGATCTACAAGCTTGTCGCGTCGGCCATGGCCAACGCGCAGGTCAAGGCAGATCGCGACGGCGAGTTCCTCGACGAGAAGGACCTGTACGTGGCCAACGCGTACGTCGACGAGGGCACCACGCTCAAGCGTTTCCAGCCCCGTGCACAGGGTCGCGCTTTCCAGATCAAGAAGCGCACGAGCCACATCACGGTCGTGCTCTCGACGCCTGAGGCAGCTCCGGCCGCCGCGGGCGACAGCAACAAGAAGGCGAGCAAGTAATGGGACAGAAGGTAAACCCGTACGGCTTCCGTCTCGGCATCACGACGGACCACGTCTCGCGTTGGTTCTCTGACTCGACGAAGCCGGGTCAGCGTTACGCCGACTACGTCGCCGAGGACATCAAGATCCGCAACCTGCTCAAGACGCAGCTCGACCGCGCCGGTGTCTCGAACATCGAGATCGAGCGCACCCGTGACCGCGTCCGCGTCGACATCCACACCGCCCGTCCGGGCATCGTGATCGGTCGTCGTGGCGCCGAGGCCGAGCGCATCCGTGGCGACCTCGAGAAGCTCTCGGGCAAGCAGATCCAGCTGAACATCCTCGAGGTCAAGAACCCCGAGGCTGACGCTCAGCTCGTCGCACAGGGCATCGCCGAGCAGCTCTCTGCTCGCGTGGCGTTCCGTCGTGCGATGCGTAAGGGTCTGCAGGGCGCTCAGCGCGCCGGCGCCAAGGGCATCCGCATCCAGGTCTCCGGCCGCCTCGGCGGCGCCGAGATGAGCCGCTCGGAGTTCTACCGCGAAGGTCGTGTGCCGCTGCACACGCTGCGCGCGAACATCGACTACGGCTTCTACGAGGCGAAGACCACCTTCGGCCGCATCGGCGTGAAGGTCTGGATCTACAAGGGCGACCTGACCGCCAAGGAGCTCGCTCGCGAGCAGGCCAACGCACCCAAGGCTCGTCGTGACGACCGTGGTGGCGACCGCCGCCGTGCCCCGCGCAACGAGGCACCTGTCGCAGAAGGAGCGTCGGCATAATGCTCATCCCCCGTAAGGTCAAGTTCCGCAAGCAGCACCACCCGGGTCGCTCGGGCCAGGCAACCGGCGGCACGAAGGTCTCCTTCGGCGAGTACGGCATCCAGGCTCTGACCCCCGCTTACGTGACGAACCGTCAGATCGAGTCCGCTCGTATCGCGATGACCCGTCACATCAAGCGTGGTGGAAAGGTGTGGATCAACATCTACCCCGACCGTCCGCTCACGAAGAAGCCTGCCGAGACCCGCATGGGTTCCGGTAAGGGTTCTCCCGAGTGGTGGGTCGCCAACGTCAAGCCGGGCCGTGTCCTCTTCGAGGTCGCGGGTGTCGACGAGGAGCTCGCTCGCGAAGCTCTGACCCGTGCAATTCACAAGCTGCCGCTCAAGGCACGCATCATCAAGCGCGAGGAGGGCGACGCGTAATGGCGATCGGCACCAAGGAGCTCGCCCCGGCAGAGCTCGATACATTCGAAGACCAGCGCCTCGTTGAGGAGCTGCGCAAGGCCAAGGAGGAGCTGTTCAACCTCCGTTTCCAGTCGGCCACCGGCCAGCTGGAGAGCCACGGCCGCATCCGCGCCGTCAAGCGCGACATCGCGCGCCTCTACACCGTGATCCGCGAACGTGAGCTGGGCATCCGTGCGACGCCCGCTCCGGTCGAGGCTCCGGCCAAGAAGGCGACCAAGTCGAAGGCGAAGAAGGCGGACTCCGCCGACGACGCCGTGAAGGAAGAGGCTGAGTGATGGCCACCAAGAAGGAAGCGACTGTGGAGACGCAGGCCGCAGGACACGAGTCGTCCGAGCACGACGTCCGCGACTCCGCTGCCCGCGGTTACCGCAAGGCACGTCGCGGCTACGTCGTCAGCGACAAGATGGACAAGACCATCGTGGTCGAGGTCGAGGACCGCGTGAAGCACCCGCTTTACGGCAAGGTCATCCGCCGCACCTCGAAGGTCAAGGCGCACGATGAGGCGAACTCCGCCGGCATCGGCGACCTGGTCCTGATCAACGAGACCCGCCCGCTGAGCGCCACGAAGCGCTGGCGTCTGGTGGAGATTCTGGAGAAGGCCAAGTGATTCAGCAGGAATCCCGACTCAAGGTCGCCGACAACACCGGCGCCAAGGAGCTCCTCACGATTCGTGTCCTCGGTGGCTCGAAGCGTCGTTACGCCGGTCTCGGCGACACCATCGTCGCGACCGTCAAGGACGCGATCCCCGGTGGCAACGTGAAGAAGGGCGATGTCGTCAAGGCGGTCATCGTCCGCACCAAGAAGGAGGTCCGTCGTCCGGACGGCTCCTACATCAAGTTCGACGAGAACGCCGCAGTGATCCTGAAGAACGACGGGGAGCCCCGCGGCACCCGTATCTTCGGGCCGGTCGGTCGTGAGCTTCGTGACAAGAAGTTCATGAAGATCGTCTCGCTGGCGCCGGAGGTCATCTAATCATGGCGAAGATCAAGAAGGGTGACCTGGTTCAGGTCATCACCGGTGCCACGCAGGAGCGTGGCGGCGACCGTGGCAAGCAGGGCAAGGTCCTCGACGTCCTCGGTGACAAGAACCGCGTGATCGTCGAAGGCGTGAACTACGTCACCAAGCACACCCGCGTCGGACAGACGCAGCGTGGCACCAAGACCGGAGGCATCGAGACCGTCGAAGCCTCCATCCACATCTCGAACGTCGCACTCGTCGACCCTTCGACCAAGAAGCCGACCAAGGTCGGCCACCGGGTCGAGGAGCAGACCAAGGACGGCGTCAAGCGCACCGTCCGCGTGCGGTACGCGAAGAAGAGCGGTAAGGACCTCTGATGAGCACCGACACTGCCGCGCCGGCTGGCAAGATCCAGCCGCGCCTGAAGCAGAAGTACAACAGCGAGATCAAGAAGGCTCTGCAGGACGAGTTCGGTTACGCGAACGTCATGCAGATCCCCGGACTGGTCAAGGTCGTCGTGAACACCGGTGTCGGCGAGGCAGCTCGCGACAGCAAGGTGATCGATGGTGCGGTCGACGACCTCACCAAGATCACCGGCCAGAAGCCGATCGTCACGAAGGCCCGCAAGTCCATCGCGCAGTTCAAGCTGCGTGAGGGCCAGGCCATCGGCGCGCACGTCACCCTCCGCGGTGACCGCGCGTGGGAGTTCGTGGACCGTCTCGTCTCGCTGGCCCTGCCCCGTATCCGCGACTTCCGCGGTCTCTCGGGCAAGCAGTTCGACGGCAACGGCAACTACACCTTCGGTCTCCAGGAGCAGAGCGTGTTCCACGAGATCGATCAGGACAAGATCGACCGGGTTCGCGGTTTCGACATCACCGTCGTCACCACCGCGAAGACGGATGACGAGGGACGAGCACTGCTCCGTCACCTCGGCTTCCCGTTCCGCTCGGAAGACGCACAGGCGTGACCCTTCGACAGGCTCAGGGACCCATGGGTTGCTGAGCCTGTCGAAGTACTCGCCGACATGCACCTACAATTGAAGATTGCGTGTCATCGCAGGCCGTCTGTCGTGTAACGGCAGCCGGAACCTCATGAACAAAGGAAAACAACAATGACAATGACAGACCCGGTCGCAGATCTGCTGACCCGTCTGCGTAACGCGAACTCGGCGCACCACGATTCCGTGACCCTGCCGTCGAGCAAGCTCAAGACGAACATCGCTCAGATCCTCCAGCAGGAGGGCTACATCGCCGGCTGGGAGACCTCTGACGCCCGCGTCGGACAGAACCTCACGCTGACGCTGAAGTACGGCCCCAACCGTGAGCGCTCGATCGCTGGTATCAAGCGCGTCTCGAAGCCCGGCCTCCGCGTCTACGCGAAGTCCACCGAGCTCCCCACGGTCCTCGGCGGCCTCGGCGTGGCCATCCTGTCCACCTCCTCCGGTCTTCTCACCGACCGTCAGGCTGAGCAGAAGGGCGTGGGCGGAGAAGTTCTCGCCTACGTGTGGTAATTCGAAATGTCGCGTATTGGACGACTTCCCATCGACGTTCCCGCGGGCGTGACCGTTTCGGTCGCAGGCCGCGTGGTCTCGGTGAAGGGCCCCAAGGGTGAGCTCACCCTCACGGTGGCCAACCCCATCGAGGTCGCGGTCGAGGAGAACCAGGTTCTGGTCTCCCGTCCCGACGACGAGCGCGAGTCTCGGTCGCTTCACGGCCTGACCCGCACGCTCATCAACAACAACATCATCGGCGTGACCCAGGGCTACACCAAGGGTCTCGAGGTCGTCGGCACCGGTTACCGCGTGCAGCAGAAGGGGAGCTCGGTCGAGTTCGCCCTCGGCTTCTCGCACCCGGTCCTGATCGACCCGCCCGCCGGCATCACGCTCACGGTCGAGGGCACCACCAAGCTCACCGTCAGCGGGATCGACAAGCAGGCTGTCGGCGAGGCAGCTGCCAACATCCGCAAGATCCGCAAGCCCGAGCCGTACAAGGGCAAGGGTGTGCGCTACGCCGGCGAGAACGTGCGTCGCAAGGCCGGAAAGAGTGGTAAGTAACCATGGCTCTCAAGTCAAAGTCTGACGCCCGCGCGCGTCGTCACGCCCGCCTTCGCAAGAAGGTCGTCGGCACCGAGGTGCGTCCGCGCCTCGTCGTCAACCGCTCGGCCCGCCACGTCTTCGTGCAGCTGGTCGACGACAGCAAGGGTCACACCGTCGCGTCGGCTTCGACGCTCGAGACCGACCTGCGTTCGCTCGAGGGTGACAAGACCGCCAAGGCCCGCAAGGTCGGCGAGCTCCTCGCCGAGCGTGCGAAGGCTGCCGGCGTTTCCGAGGCAGTGTTCGACCGTGGCGGCAACCGCTACGCAGGTCGTGTCGCCGCCATCGCCGACGGCGCCCGCGAAGGGGGTCTGGCACTGTGAGTGACAACAAGGAGAACGAAGTGACCGAAGCGGCAGCTGCCACTTCCGAGACGGCTGCGGGCACCACGCAGGCAGAGCCGGCTCGCGATCAGCGTGATGGCCGCCGCGGTGGCCGCGGTGACCGCAACCAGGGTGGCCGCGACCGCAACTCGCGCGACCGTGGTGACAACCAGTTCCTGGAGCGCGTCGTCACGATCAACCGTGTCTCGAAGGTCGTGAAGGGTGGTCGTCGCTTCAGCTTCACCGCCCTCGTGGTCGTCGGTGACGGCAACGGTCTGGTCGGCGTCGGCTACGGCAAGGCCCGAGAGGTCCCCCTGGCGATCTCGAAGGGTGTCGAAGAGGCCAAGCGCAACTTCTTCCGCGTTCCGCGCGTCGGCAGCACCATCCCGCACCCCGTGCAGGGTGAGGCCGCCGCAGGTGTGGTCCTGCTCCGTCCGGCCGCTGCCGGTACCGGTGTCATCGCCGGTGGTCCGGTCCGCGCCGTGCTCGAGTGCGCCGGTATCCACGACGTGCTGTCGAAGTCGCTCGGCTCGTCGAACACGATCAACATCGTGCACGCGACGGTCACGGCCCTGAAGCAGCTCGAGGAGCCTCGTGCGGTCGCCGCGCGTCGTGGCCTCGAGTTCGACCAGGTCGCCCCTGCCCGCCTCGTGCGCGCAGAGGCCGAGGCCATCGCCGCGCAGAAGGTAGGTGCCTGATGGCCGCGCGACTGAAGGTCACGCAGATCAAGTCCAAGGTGAGCGAGAAGCAGAACCAGCGTGACACGCTGCGCAGCCTCGGTCTCAAGCGGATCGGTGACACCACCGTCCGCCCCGACGACGCGCAGACGCGCGGTTACGTCAAGACCGTCGCACACCTCGTCAAGGTTGAGGAGATCGACTAATGGCTGAGAAGAACGAGGCCGTCGAGGCTGAGAAGGCCCCGAAGAAGGCTGCAGCTCCCAAGGCTGCCGCTGAGAAGAAGCCCGCCGCGAAGAAGGCTCCGGCCAAGACCGCTGCGTCCGCCGCCAAGGCTGACGCTCCGGCCAAGAAGCCGGCCGCCAAGAAGGCTGCGCCTGCGAAGGATGCTCCGGCATCCCGCCCCGGCGTCCTGAAGGTGCACCACCTGCGTCCGGTCCCCGGATCCAACACCGCCAAGACTCGCGTCGGCCGTGGTGAGGGCTCCAAGGGTAAGACCGCCGGTCGTGGTACCAAGGGCACCAAGGCGCGCAACACCGTTCGCGTCGGCTTCGAGGGTGGGCAGATGCCGCTGCACATGCGCACCCCGAAGCTGCGCGGGTTCAAGAACCCGTTCCGCGTCGAGTACCAGGTCGTGAACCTGGAGAAGCTCGCGGAGCTGTACCCCAAGGGTGGCGATGTCACCATCGGCGACCTGGTCGCCAAGGGTGCCGTTCGCAAGAACGAGAAGGTCAAGGTTCTCGGAAACGGCGACATCGCCGTGAAGCTCACCGTTTCGGTCGACAAGGTCTCGGGTTCTGCCGAGCAGAAGATCGTCGCGGCGGGCGGATCCGTCAAGTAACCGCAAGATGAGAGGGGCCGGAGATTCTCCGGCCCCTCTCGTCGTTTCACACTCCGAGACCTCGCTCTGGGGCCGCATCCGGCGGGCCTGGTATCGGTGACGAATTCCGGGAACCCCGGATTGCGTTACCCTGGTCTTTCAGCCGTCCTTCGGGAATCGGCAACTTTTCAGGAGGAACGTCCTTGTTTAGCGCCATCGCGCGGATCTTCCGCACCCCGGACCTGCGTCGGAAGATCGGTTTCACCCTCGCCATCATCGCGATCTACCGTCTCGGCTCCAACGTCCCTGCGCCGTTCGTGAACTTCCCGAACGTCGAGGAGTGCCTCGCGGCGAACGCGGGCACCGACGGCCTGCTCGGACTGGTCAACCTCTTCTCCGGCGGCGCGCTGCTGCAGCTGTCGATCTTCGCGCTCGGCGTCATGCCGTACATCACGGCGACGATCATCACCCAGCTCCTTCGCGTGGTGATCCCGCACTTCGAGGCGCTGCACAAGGAAGGACAGGCCGGTCAGGCCCGTCTGACCCAGTACACCCGGTACCTCACCATCGCGCTCGCGCTCCTCCAGTCGACGACGCTCGTGACGGTGGCGCGCAGCGGCCAGCTGTTCGGATCCACCGATCTCGCCGCCTGCCAGCAGTTGCTGACCAATGACGTGTGGTGGGCGCAGCTGCTCATCATCATGACCATGACGGCCGGTACCGGTCTCATCATGTGGTTCGCCGAGCTGGTCACCGAGCGCGGCATCGGCAACGGCATGTCGCTGCTCATCTTCACCTCCATCGCCGCGACGTTCCCCGGTGCCATGGGCCTCATCTGGCAGACCAAGGGCTTCGAGGTCTTCCTCCTCGTGCTGCTGGTGGGAATCATCGTCATGGGGCTCGTCGTCTTCGTCGAGCAATCCCAGCGACGGATCCCCGTGCAGTACGCCAAGCGCATGGTCGGTCGCCGCACGTACGGCGGCACCAATACGTACATCCCGATCAAGGTGAACATGGCGGGTGTGATCCCCGTGATCTTCGCGTCGTCGCTGCTGTACATCCCGGCTCTCATCGCGCAGTTCAACACTCCGCAGGACGGATCCACGCCGCCCGAGTGGGTCAGCTGGATCACCGCGAACTTCACCACCGGCAACAGCCCGGTGTACATGGCCGCCTACTTCCTGCTGATCATCGGCTTCACCTACTTCTACGTGGCGATCACGTTCAACCCGGTCGAGGTCGCGGACAACATGAAGAAGTACGGCGGGTTCATCCCCGGCATCCGTGCGGGTCGCCCGACCGCCGAGTACCTCGACTACGTGCTCACCCGCATCACGCTCCCGGGCTCGCTGTACCTCGGTCTGATCGCGCTCATCCCGCTGATCGCACTGGCCACGGTCGGCGCGAACCAGAACTTCCCGTTCGGCGGCGCCTCGATCCTCATCATCGTGGGTGTGGGTCTCGAGACGGTCAAGCAGATCGACGCTCAGCTGCAGCAGCGACACTATGAAGGGCTCCTCCGATGACAGCATCCGCACGTCTTCTCATCGTCGGCCCGCAGGGCTCCGGCAAGGGCACGCAGGGCGTGCGCATCGCCGAGTCCTACGGCATCCCGGTCGTCTCGACCGGTGACATCTTCCGCGCGAACATCAAGGAGGGGACACCGCTGGGCCAGCAGGTCACGGCGATCCTCGACAAGGGTGACCTCGTTCCGGACGAGCTGACGAGCGAGATCGTGCGCGACCGGCTGTCGCAGGACGACGCAGCCCACGGGTTCCTGCTCGACGGGTACCCGCGAAACACTGCGCAGGTCGCCCACCTGGAGTCGTTCCTCGCGGGGCGGGGGGAGTCGCTCGACGCGGTCATCCTCCTCGACGTGCCACGTGAGGAGAGCCTGGAGCGTCTGACGCTCCGCGCCACCGAGCAGGGCCGTTCGGATGACACCCCGGAGGCCATCGGCCACCGTCTCGACATCTACGAGCGGGAGACCGCTCCGATCATCGAGGTGTACGGTGCCAAGGGCATCGTCGACCGCATCGACGGTACCGGCGCTCTCGACGACGTCACCGAGCGGATCACGGCGGCTCTGGCCGCCCGCGGCCTGCGCCTCGCGGCCTCCGCCTCCTGAGATGTTCCGCCGGTCGATCTACAAGACCCCGGCTCAGCTGCGAGCGATGGTCGAGCCGGGGCTCATCACGGCCGCAGCGCTGGATGCCGTCCGCCCGCTGATCAAGGCCGGCGTGACGACCCTCGAGCTGGACGCGATGGCCAACCGCACGATCCTGGCCCGCGGCGCGGAGTCGAACTTCCAGCTGGTGCGCGGCTACCATCACACGACGTGCATCTCGGTGAACGAGCAGGTCGTGCACGGGATCCCGGGTGAGCGCGTGCTGCAGCCCGGCGACATCGTCTCGGTCGACTGCGGCGCGCAGTTCAAGGGCTGGAACGGCGACAGTGCGATCACGGTCGTGGTTCCCGACCCGGAGCGGCCGGAACTGGTCGCGCAGCGCGAAGAGCTCTCCCGCGTGACCGAGGGATCCATGTGGGCGGGGATCGCCGCGATGGCATCCGTCTCGTCGATCGATGAGATCGGCGCGGCCATCCAGGACTACATCGAGGCTCAGGGCCCATCGGCGGTGTCGGGGGACCCGTACGGCATCCTCCGTGAGTATGTCGGGCACGGCATCGGCCGCAAGATGCACGAAGCCCCCAGTGTCTTCAACTACCGCACGCCCGACCGTGGCGAAGACGTCAAACCCGGTCTCGTGCTCGCGATCGAGCCGATGGTCACCGCGGGTGGGGATTCGACGTTCATCGAGGATGATGACTGGACCGTCACGACGGTCGACGGCACGGACGGCTCCCATTGGGAACATAGCGTCGCCCTGCATGATGGGGGTATCTGGGTGCTGACTGCGCCCGATGGCGGAAGAGCCGGACTCGCTCCATTCGGAGTCGAGCCTCGAGAGATCGGAAAGTAATGGCAGCGGCGAAGAGCAACACCAACTGGTTCGCGATCGGCGTCTCCATCGCCGTGGTCGTGGTGCTGGTGGCGATCGGTGGACTCGTGGTGTTCCTCAACAACCAGGCCACCTCGCCCGGCGCGGCACCGAAGGCCAACGACACGTTCAATTCAGAGACCGGTGCGATCTCGTTCGGTGACGGCGAGGACACTGTCGCGGTCTTCGTCGACTTCCAGTGCCCGATCTGCGCCAGCTTCGAGGAGCAGTACGGCGAGCAGCTGGAAGCCGCTGCCGCCGACGGTCGCATCACCCTCGAGTACCACCCCATCGCGATTCTGGACCGCTACTCGCAGGGCACCGAGTACTCGTCTCGCTCCGCCGGCGCGGCCTTCTGCGTTGCGGAGTCGAACCCGGATCTCTACCTCGACTACTCCAAGACGCTGTTCGACAACCAGCCGGCAGAGAATTCCGCGGGTCTCACAACGGATCAGCTCGCCGACTTCGCATCGCAGGTCGGCGCTGACGATGCGGTCTCGTGCATCACTGACGAGACCTATCGCAAGTTCGGAGCGGCGCAGGCGAAGGCTCATGAAATCGGCGGCACGCCGACCATCGAGGTCAACGGCAAGCGCCTCGACCTGCAGGCCGGCGAGATCACCGAGATGGAGAAGCTGATCGGTTGATCCGACAGCTGTCCGCCACTGGCGGTCAAGTTGCCGGATGACTCCGGAGCGTCTAACATAGATCTTTGGTGCTTTGTGCCTTGATTCGGCGTGTCCGTCGGCGCAGCACCATAAACCCAATCACCCACCGCAGATCGACCGATCTGCAGAAGCGTCAGCGAGGCTATGGCTAAGAAAGACGGTGTCATCGAGATCGAGGGCGTGATCTCCGAGGCTCTGCCCAACGCGATGTTCCGCGTTGAGCTCAGCAACGGACACAAGGTCCTTGCAACGATCTCCGGCAAGATGCGGCAGAACTACATCCGTATCATCCCCGAGGACCGTGTGGTCGTGGAGCTCAGCCCCTACGACCTGACCCGCGGCCGTATCGTCTACCGCTACCGCTGATCGGTCGAGAAGTAACGGCCTGCCCCTGCCTGGGGCGGTACGAAGACAGCGAACAGGAAACATCATGAAGGTCAACCCCAGCGTCAAGCCCATCTGCGATCACTGCAAGGTGATCCGCCGTCACGGCCGCGTCATGGTGATCTGCAAGAGCAACCCGCGTCACAAGCAGCGCCAGGGCTGAGTCCCCGGCGGGCCCGCCGATCCGCTCGACGGGCCCGAGCTGCGCGGCATCGCTCACGCACATCTCATAACTGAAAACACAACGGCAGGATCAGAACCCGCGGAAGCGGGGGACACCTCGGGGCGGAGGCCCGGGCACCGATCCTGTTCCACACCTCCACAACACCCAGGAGAACCGCATGGCACGTCTTGCCGGCGTTGACATCCCGCGCGACAAGCGCGTGGTGATCGCCCTTACCTACATCTACGGCGTCGGCCGTACCCGCTCGGTCGAGATCCTCAAGGCGACGGAGATCGACGAGAGCATCCGCGTGAAGGACCTCAGCGACGACCAGCTGATCGCCCTCCGCGACCACATCGAAGGCAACTACAAGGTGGAGGGTGACCTGCGCCGCGAGGTTGCAGCAGACATCCGCCGCAAGGTCGAGATCGGCTCCTACGAGGGCATCCGCCACCGTCGTGGTCTCCCGGTCCGTGGTCAGCGCACCAAGACCAACGCCCGTACCCGCAAGGGCCCGAAGCGCACCGTCGCAGGCAAGAAGAAGGCCCGCTAAGCGCGGCCCCAGGGACTAGGAGAACACTTTCATGGCTGCACCCAAGGCCGCCGCGCGCAAGCCGCGCCGCAAGGAAAAGAAGAACATCGCGCTGGGCCAGGCCCACATCAAGTCGACGTTCAACAACACGATCGTCTCGATCACCGACCCGTCCGGCGCTGTCATCGCCTGGGCATCGTCGGGTGGCGTGGGCTTCAAGGGCTCCCGCAAGTCGACCCCGTACGCCGCCGGTATGGCTGCCGAGTCCGCAGCCCGCCAGGCCGCGGAGCACGGCGTCAAGAAGGTCGACGTCCTCGTGAAGGGTCCGGGCTCCGGCCGCGAGACCGCGATCCGCTCGCTGCAGGCCGCAGGCCTCGAGGTGGGTTCGATCCAGGACGTCACCCCCCAGGCGCACAACGGCTGCCGTCCGCCGAAGCGTCGCCGCGTCTGATACGCGCCTCGAGCCGCTCGGCCCATTCGTGGTCCGAGCGGCTCGACGCCCGCGTACGGGCATCGACTTCCACAACTCAAAACCTCACCCCACCACATGTCATATAGCGGGCATGTGATCGAAAGGAACACAGAGTGCTTATTGCACAGCGTCCCACACTGACCGAGGAAAAGATCGTCGAGAACCGTAGCCGGTTCATCATCGAGCCTCTGGAGCCCGGCTTCGGTTACACGATCGGCAACGCGCTGCGCCGCAGCCTGCTGTCGTCGATCCCCGGTGCTGCTGTCACCAGCGTTCGCATCGACGGCGTGCTGCACGAGTTCAGCACCATCCCCGGCGTGAAGGAGGATGTCACCGAGATCATCCTCAACATCAAGCAGCTGGTCGTCTCCTCGGAGCGCGACGAGCCCATCACGGCGTACCTGCGCAAGACCGGTTCGGGCGAGGTCACCGCCGCCGACATCTCGGCTCCGGCCGGTGTCGAGGTGCAGAACCCCGAGCTCGTCATCGCGACGCTGAACGAGACCGCGAAGTTCGAGCTCGAGCTCACGATCGAGCGTGGCCGTGGCTACGTCTCGGCGACGCAGAACCGCAACGAGTACGCCGAGGCCGGTCAGATCCCGATCGACTCGATCTACTCGCCGGTCCTCAAGGTGAGCTACCGCGTCGAGGCGACTCGTGCCGGTGAGCGTACCGACTTCGACAAGCTCGTCCTCGACGTCGAGACCAAGTCGGCGATCAGCCCCCGCGACGCCGTCGCGTCGGCTGCGAAGACGCTCACCGAGCTGTTCGGTCTCGCCCGCGAGCTGAACGTCGAGGCCGAGGGCATCGAGATCGGCCCGGCGCCGGTGGAGGCTGTGAACTCCAGCGAGCTGTCGATGCCGATCGAAGATCTCGACCTGTCGGTCCGCTCGTACAACTGCCTGAAGCGTGAGGGCATCAACACTGTTTCGGAGCTCGTCGCCCTGTCGGAGACGCAGCTCATGAACATCCGCAATTTCGGCCAGAAGTCGGTCGACGAGGTGCGCGACAAGCTCATCTCGCTCGGTCTGTCGCTCAAGGATTCGGTGCCCGGTTTCGACGGCGCCCACTTCTACGGCGGCAGCGAAGACGAGTCCTTCTGAAACCCGACCTTTCTGACCAGGAGTTAGACGATTATGCCCAAGCCCACTAAGGGTCCCCGCCTCGGAGGCGGCCCCGCACACGAGCGCCTGATGCTTGCCAACCTCGCGGCGGCGCTCTACACCCACAAGTCGATCAAGACGACCGAGACCAAGGCCAAGCGCCTTCGTCCGCTCGCCGAGCGTCTGATCACCTTCGCCAAGCGTGGCGACCTGCACGCGCGTCGTCGCGTGCTGTCGGTCATCGGTGACAAGGAAGTCGTGCACATCCTGTTCTCCGAGATCGCACCGCTCGTCGCCGAGCGCGAGGGCGGCTACACCCGCATCACGAAGGTCGGCAACCGCAAGGGCGACAACGCTCCGATGGCCGTGATCGAGCTCGTTCTCGAGCCCGTCACCCCGAAGGCGAAGTCGACCAAGAAGGCTGCTGCTGCGCCGAAGGCCGAGAAGGCGGAGAAGCCCGCCGAGGTCGTCGAGGAGACCCCCGCTGAGGAGGCTCCCGCCGAGGACGCAGCCGAGGCCGGCGCCGAGTCGCAGGCCGAAGGCGAAGCAGCCGAGGCTGCCGCTGAGGACGCTGTCGAGAAGAAGTCCGAGTAAGCACTTCGCTCACGAAGAAGCCCGCCGCCCCATTTGGGGTGGCGGGCTTCTTCGTGTGCCGGGCGGTGGGCCGCGGCGGGGTCATATCACGGTGACGGGGGAGTGACCGAGACGACGATCGAGGTCATCGCGTCACTGGCGTTGATGTAGCGATGCGGCTGGCGGGAGTCGAAGGTGATCGACTCGCTGCCCACGATGATGTACGTCTGCCCCGCGATCTCGACGGTGAGTTCCCCGCTGATGACGAAGACGCACTCGGTCGACGGGTGGCCCCAGGGGTGTGCGGAGCTCGCGGCCCCCGGGGGGATGTCGGCGGTGAGGACTTCGAGGTCGCCGCGTCCCGGCGTCAGTCGCTCGTAGACGAAGCCCGCGTCGGATCCGCTGAGTCGATGCCGGGCGCCCGGCCGGCTGACGGACACGTTGGGGGCATCCGGATCGCTGAACAGCGTGGCGATCGAGGCTTCGAACACCTGGGCGAGCTTGCGCAGCGAACCGAGACTCGGGTCGGCCGAGCCGCTCTCGATCTGGCTGAGCATGCTGACCGAGAGGCCGGACAGGTCGGAGAGCTGCCGCAGGGTGAGACCCTTTGCGGCCCTGAGGGATTTGAGGCGTTCGCCGAGCACGTGATTCATCGATCCTTTCGATCGAACGGATGACTGTTGCATGTTCGATTTCAATGTGATTGTATCTTTTAATCGGATTGAAAATCTCGATCAGATTGAAATCCGTTCCCCCGAACGCGCGAGCAACCGGATCAACTTCCCAGAACTCTACTGCGTCCTGCCCCCTGATCACAGGAAGATCGACGATGACTTCATCCTTCGCGAAACCCCTCGCACTGGCCTCATCTCTCGCCGTCGCCGCACTCGTGCTCGCCGGTTGTTCAGCTTCATCGAACAATGCAGCCTCGGGCGGCGGTGGGACCCTCACGGTCGACACCTCGTTCGTGCTGAAGACCCTCGACCCGGGACTCGTCTACGAGCAGACCGGCAACATCATCGTGCACGCGCTGTACGACACGCTCGTGACGTACGAGGGCTCCGACGTCACCACTGTCGTGCCGGAACTCGCCAGCGAGTGGGTGCAGTCCGACGACGGCACGACCTGGACCTTCACGTTGAACCCGGACGCCACGTTCGCCGACGGCTCCGCGGTGACCGCGGAGGACGTCGTGTTCAGCCTCACGCGCCTGCAGAACCTCAAGGGGTCCTCCTCCCAGACCGTCGAGGGGCTGACCTTCGCCGCGGACGGTGACGACACCGTCGTCGTGACCAGCCCGACCCCGAACCCGAACGTCCCGGTCGTCCTCGCGATGCCCGCGGCGAGCATCCTGAACGCCGAGGAGGCGGAGAAGCTCGGCGCGACCGACGCGGCCGATGCAGCCTCCGCGGACACGATCGGCACGCAGCTCGACGAGGTCAGCCTCGGTTCCGGTCCGTACAAGATCAAGAGCTACGACTCGAGCTCGAAGGTCGTGCTCGAGGTGAACGAGGACTACTGGGGCGACGCCCCGGCCTACTCGCGCGTGGTCGTGCAGAACGTCGACGTCCAGAACCAGAAGCTCACGATCTCGCGCGCAAAGGCAGACGAGATCGCCCTGGATCTCTCCGGTCCACAGGCGGCCGAGCTCTCTGACGACCTCCAGGTCTCCGGGGTCGCCGACACCTCCTACTTCCTCAGCGTGAACCAGGACCCCGCCGTCTCGGAGATCACCTCCAACCCGGCGTTCCTCGCGGCGCTGCGTGCCAGCGTCGACGGTGCGGGGATCGCCGAGATCTTCGGCGAGGGCGCGACGGCCGCGGCCGGGCTCGTTCCGCCCGCATTCGGCGGCGCGCTCGACGAGTCCGAGGTGCAGCCGCAGGACATCGAGAAGGCGAAGTCGCTGCTCGAGGAGGCGGGCATCCCCGCACCGAAGGTGAACCTGGTGTACCCGGCGATCACCTATCGTGGCGTCGACCTCGGCACCATCGTCACGAAGGTGCAGCAGGACGCGAAGAAGGCCGGAATCGAGATCGAACTCCAGCCCGAGCCGATCAACGTCTTCCTGCAGTCGCAGTCCGAGGGCAAAAACGAGATCAACTTCTCGCCGAACAGCCTGAACTACCCGGCCGCGGACTCGCTCGTGAACAACATGGCACCCGGCGCCTCGACCTCGACCCGTGCGGGATGGACCGTGGAGCGCGCAGATCCGCGCGCGGTCGAGGCCAGCGACGCCGTGAACGCCGAGGTGACGCCGGAAGGCCGTGCCGAGGCGATGATCGCCTGGCAGAAGATCATGAACGAGACTTCGCCCTTCGTGGTCCTCGCGAACAACGCCGGCATCGTCGTCGCCACCTCGAACCTGGTCGGTGCGTCGTACACGCCGGCAGGCTGGACGGTCGACCTCGCGGCCATCTCCGCGAAGTAGTCCGCCGCGGTCGGCCGCCTGTCCCTCCTGTCGGGCGGCCGACCTCCGGTTCTCACCACCTCACCGAAGGCGAACGAGCAATGCCAGCCCTCCTGCAGATGATCGGCCGCCGGCTGATCAGCGCGATCATCCTCCTCTGGGGGGTCACCGTCGTGACCTTCGCGCTCATGACCATCGTCCCCGGGGACCCGGCCGCCGCGAACCTGTCGCAGCAGGCCTACGACGACCCCGAGCTGCGTGCCGCGTTCGAGCAGAAATGGGGGCTGGACCAGCCCATCTGGGTGCAGTACGGCCGCTACATCGCGAACCTCTTCCAGGGTGATCTCGGTATCTCGCAGCAGACCCACCGCCCGATCACCCAGGACCTCGCGCAGTACATCCCCGCGACGCTCGAGGTGGCGCTGCCCGCCATGATCCTCGCGATCGTCATCGCCGTCGCGCTGGGCATGATCGCCGCCACCCGCAAGGGTTCGGCCATCGACGGCGGCATCCGCGGCGTGTCCCTCATCGGGCTCTCCACCCCGCCGTTCTGGCTCGCGCTCGTCGCGCTGTACGTCTTCTTCTACGCGCTCGGACTCGTCCCCAACGGCGGGCGCCTCAGCAACGAATACGACCCGCCGCCCACCGTCACCGGCATGTACACGCTGGACGCCGTGTTCGCCGGGCAGTGGGACGTGTTCGCCGACGCCGTCTGGCACCTCATCCTCCCCGTCGGCATCCTCACCGCGCTCACCGTCTCGGGCCTGCTGCGCTTCGTGCGCTCCGCCATGATCGAGGTGCTGGACGCCGAGTACATCCGCGCCGCCACCGCGAAGGGCCTCCCGGCGCGGACGATCACCTGGCGCCACGTCTTCAAAGCGGGACTGCTTCCGGTGCTCACGGTGACCGGGCTGATGTTCGCCTCGCTGCTCGGTGGCGCCGTGCTCGTCGAGCAGGTGCTCTCGTGGCCGGGGCTCGGTCAGTACGCCTACAAGAGCGCCCTCTCTCTCGATCTGCAGGCGATCCTCGGCGTGACGCTGTTCATCGCCGTCGTCTACACCCTGATCAACCTCCTCGTCGACGTGCTCTACACGATCGTGGACCCCCGGATCGGAGCGAAATGACCATCCTGTCCTCCGACCGGCTCGCCGTCGCGAAGGAGCCGCGGCGTCGCGGATTCCGTCGCAGCCGCCGGTTCACACCGCGCACCTCGTTCTGGACGCCGGTGACGGTGATCTCCTTCGGCGTGATCGCCGCGTGGATCCTCGCGGCGCTCCTCGCCCCGGTCATCGCGCCGTACGACCCGCTCGAGACGAGCGGGCCATTCCTGGACGCACCGTCGGCCGCGCACTGGATGGGGACGGACGACCTCGGTCGCGACGTTCTGAGCCGAGTGATCTACGGTGCCCAGCTCTCGCTGCCCCTCGCCCTCGCGATCGTCGTGTTCTCGCTGCTCGTCGGCGGAACCGTCGGCCTCGCGGCCGGGTACTTCGGCAAGGCGGCGGACAACGTGCTGATGCGCGTGGCCGACCTCGTGCTCGCGTTCCCGCAGATCATCCTCGCCATGGCGGTCGCCGCGGCCTTCGGGCCGAGCGTCGGAAACGCCGTGCTCGCCCTCGTGATCGTCTCCTGGCCGCTGTACGCGCGGATCATCCGCAGCTCGGTGCTCAGCGTGCGCGAGCAGGAATACGTCTTCTCCGGACGCCTGCTCGGGTCGACGACCCTGAAGTCCATCGTCAAGGACGTCATCCCCAACAGTGCCGGCCCCGCGCTCGTGATGGCGACGATCGAGCTCGGCAATGCCATCCTCATGCTCGCCGCGCTCTCTTTCCTCGGCCTCGGCCCCCGGCCCCCGGCTGCGGAATGGGGCGCGATGATCGCCCTCGGCTCGCAGAACCTCGGGAACTGGTGGATCAGCCTGTTCCCCGGTCTCGCGATCCTCACGATCGTGATGGCCTTCAACCTGCTGGGAGACGCCGTCCAGGACTACCTGGATCCCCGCTCACGGAATGCGAGGAAGCGATGAGCGACGCGACGCTGCTCTCGATCGAGGACCTCTCCGTCGTCATGCCGACGCCGGACGGCGAGATCGAGCTCGTGCACGACACGAGCATCCGGATCGGCCAGGGTGAGGTCGTCGGCCTCGCCGGCGAGAGCGGCTCGGGAAAGAGCATGACGGCCTCGGCGGTCATGGGCATCCTCCCCGAGGGCGCGACCGCCTCCGGCCGGGTCCTGTTCGAAGGGAGGGACCTGCTGACCCTCAGCACCCGGGAGCTCAACGAGGTGCGCGGCAACCGCATCTCGATCGTGTTCCAGGACCCGACCGCCGCACTGCACCCGCTGCTGCGGATCGGCACGCAGATCACCGAGCACCTCATCCACCACACCGGCGTGAGCCAGAAGCAGGCACAGGCGCGGGCGATCGAGCTGCTCGATCTCGTGCGCATCCGCGACCCGCACCAGGCGATCACGGCGTACCCGCACCAGTTCTCCGGAGGCATGCGCCAGCGCGCGGCCATCGCGATCGCGCTCGCGTGCGAGCCCCGCCTGCTGATCGCCGACGAACCCACCACCGCGCTCGACGTCACCGTGCAGGCCGGCATCCTCCGTCTGTTCGACCGCCTGGCGCGCGAGACGGGAGTGTCGATGCTGTTCATCACGCACGACCTCGGGGTGATGAGCGCGATCGCCGACCGCACCTACATCTTCAAGGACGGCACCGTCGTCGAGCACGGTCCGACGAACGAGATCCTCAACACGCCGTCGCACGAGTACACCCGCGCGCTGATCGCATCCAGGGCGCAGTCGCTGGCCGCGCAGCGCACCCACCGAGGAGGCGCACGATGAGCGCGTTGGAGATCGACGACGTCGTCGTCACGCACCGCCGGCGCGGCGCCCCGCCCGTACACGCGGTGAAGGGCGTCTCGCTGACCGTCGAACGCGGCCAGATCGTCGGGCTCGTGGGGGAGTCGGGATGCGGAAAGTCGTCGCTCGCCCGGGTCGCCGTGGGGATCGACCGTCCGACTTCCGGCACGGTGCGCTTCGACGGAGAGCCGCTGCATCCGCTCACGATGCGCCGCCGCCCGAGCCGCGACCGCGGGTTGCAGATGGTGTTCCAGAACCCGTACGCCTCGCTGAGTCCACGTCGCTCGATCGGAGCGCAGCTGCTGGATGGTGCTCCCGATGCGCTGGAGCGATCCGCCCGTGCTGCCGAGGTATCGCGACTGCTGCGACTGGTCGGACTCGACGAGTCGGCCGCCTCTCGCTACCCGACCCAGTTCTCGGGTGGTCAACGGCAACGGCTCGCGATCGCCCGTGCGCTCGCCGCCCAGCCCAGCGTGATCGTCGCCGATGAGCCGGTCACGGCCCTCGATGCCTTCTCGTCGGCGCAGATCGTCGAGCTGCTGCAGGGCCTCGTCCGCGAACTCGGCATGGCGATGCTGTTCATCTCGCACGACCTGTCGTTGGTGCGGGCCATCGCCGACGAGACGGCCGTGATGTACGCGGGTGAGATCATCGAGCGCGGGCCCAGCGAACAGCTGTGGCAGCACGCAGAGCACCCGTACACGCAGCGCCTCATCGATGCCATCCCGGAGATCGGCCCGACGAAGCGGCTGCCGGGCAGAGAAGAAGACCTCGCGGAGGCCGTCGCGGCCCCCGCCACGGGAGGAGAAGCATGATCACCATCGCCGAGGACCGCCGTGTCCTCCTCACCGGAGCCCGCATCTTCGACGGGCGCTCCGAGCACCTGCGGGACGGGCTCGACGTCCTCGTCGACGCCGACGGAGTGATCGCGGGGCTCGGCGCCACCGGCACCCTCGACGCCGGCGACGCACGGGTCATCGACCTGGCCGGCCGGATCCTCAGCCCGGGGCTGATCAACATGCACGTGCACCTGGGGCTCGCGTTGCCCGGGACCGCCGGGGCGGAGATCGCCTCCAAGGGCGACCCCGACCTGCTGCTGGTGATGGCCGACAGCGCCCGACGCACCCTGCATGCCGGCGTCACCACCGCGCGGCTGGTCGGCGAGAGCCGCTACCTCGACTTCGCCCTGCGCCGCGGCATCGACGCCGGGATCATCGCGGGCCCACGGCTGTACACCGCCGGACACGCACTGTGCTGCACCGGTGGGCACGGGTGGGAGTCCGACGCACTGGAGGGCGACGGCGCCGACGACCTGCGTCGGCTGACGCGCCTGCAGATCCGTCACGGCGCCGACCTGATCAAGGTCTGCATCTCGGGCGGGATCGCGGGGGAGCACGAGCAGATCGACACCCCGCAGCTGACCGACGACGAGATGGCCGCCGTCATCCAGACCGCGCATGACTGGGGCCGCAAGGTCACCGCGCACGTCGGGCCGTCCGAGACGTTGCGGCGCGCCATCGAACTCGGCCTTGACTGCGTCGAGCACGGCTACGAGCTCACCCGCGAGGTCACCGATCTGATGAGCGAGCGCGGCGTCTGGTACGTGCCTACCATCACGGTCAGCCGGTGCCAGGAGTTCTTCGATGCGCAGGGTGTGCCCTCCTGGATGAAGGAGCGCGCGCTCGGTGCGGGCCCGCGTCACTGGGAGAGCCTCGAGAACGCGATCGCGAGCGGGGTGCGCATCGCGATGGGCACCGACATGCCTCCCGCCGCGGACTTCGACGGCACGACCGCGACGGTGCGCGAGATGGAGTTCATGGTCGACGCGGGCATGACCTCGCTGGACGTCATGCGCTCGGCCACCTCGTACGCGGCGGAGCTGCTCGGAGCTGACGACCTCGGCGTCGTCGAGGTCGGTGCGCGAGCGGACTTCATCGCCACGGACGCGGATCCGACAGCGGATGTGGCTGCGCTGCGCGGAATCGACTGGGTCATGCAGGGCGGCGCCGTGCTGCGGGACGACCGGGCCGGACGGTGAACACCCCGACCTCGGGCACCTCGACCGTGCGCATCGCCGACGAGTACGTCGCGACACTCGCCGACCACGAGCCGGCCGCTGCGCAGGCGCTCGGCGTCACCGCGCTGGATCGACTGCCCGATCTCAGCGCCGAGTGGGCGGTCGAACGCCGCGCGCTCGCCGTGCGCACGCGCGACGCCCTGGCGACCGTCGAACCGACGACCGCGGATGCCGCGCTGCACGCCGCTCTTCGGGAACGCATGGACAGCGACATCGCCCTGTTCGACACCGGTTTCACCGCACGGCTGCTCGCACCGCTGGCGACCCCGGTGCATCTGGTGCGCGAGGCGTTCGACGACGTCACCGTCACGGATGACGCCGCCGGCGACGAGATCATCACCCGCCTGTCGGGGGTGCCCCGGGCGCTGACCGAGCTCGACGACCGCCTGAAGTGGGCGCGTGCGGCGGGGGAGCGGGGCGAGTTCATCGGCACCGGCATCGCCGCGGAACGGCAGGTGCGCGAGGTCGCGGATCAGATCGCGAGCTGGATCGATCCGGATGGGGTCGACTACTTCCGCTCCCTCCGCGCGACAGACCTGTCCACCTCCCGCCGCAGCGCTCTGGATCGTGCGGCACTCGCGGCGACCGACGCGATGGCGGGGTTCGAGCGGATGCTGCGCGACGAACTGCTGCCCCATGCGCCACGGCAGGATGCCGTCGGTGAGAGCGTCTATCGCGCGACCGCGCAGAGCTTCCTCGGCACCGAGCTCGACCTCGACGAGGTGTACGACTACGGCTGGCACGAACTCGATCGGCTGTGGCGGCAGGCGCGCGGCGTCGCGGGGGAGATCCTCGGCACCGGCGCGCGGGCAGACGTCTCCGTCGCCGCTCGCGCGCTCGCGCAGGACCCCGGGCACCGCGTCGATGCGGACGCTGTCATCGGCTGGTTGCGTGATCGCCTGGACTGGACCCTGGATCGGGTCGACGGCACGGCCTTCACGCTGCCCGCGGACGTGCGCGATGTCGACCTCGTCGTTCCGCGGGCCGCGAAGGGCGTCGTCTACTACACGCCCGGTGCGCCCGACGGCTCGGTGCGCAGCAAGATCGTCTGGACGATCCCCGCCGGAGCGACGTCGGTGCCGACCTGGCAGGAGCTCACGAGTCTCCACCATGAGGGCGTCCCCGGCCACCACCTCGAGCATGCGCTGAACCGGGCCAATGCGTCCCTGCACCCCTGGCAGCGCTACCTCTGCGAGATCCACGGGTATGCCGAGGGCTGGGCGCACTACTCGGAGGCGCTGTCGGACGAGCTGGGCCTGCTGCGAGATGCCCCGGAACGGCTGGGGATGCTGCTCGGACAGCTGTGGCGCACGGTGCGCATCGTCGCCGACATCGGGCTGCACACCGGCCGGCCGCTGCGACGCAACGAAGTCACCGACCAGACGGAGTGGACGCCGGCGATCGCCCGCGACTTCCTGGTGCACTACGGCCTCGTCGACCCCGTGACCGCGAGGTTCGAGGTGGACCGCTACCTCGGCTGGCCGGGCCAAGCCCTGGCGTTCAAGGTCGGCGCGAAGCTCTGGGCCGAGGCACGCACGGCGAGCACCGCATCCACTCTCGACTTCCACACCCGGGCCCTCGCGCTCGGACCGATGGGGCTCGCGCCGCTGCGCGAGCGTCTGCTGCAGGATCTGACGAAGGAACACGCATGACCACCACCGCCGAACTCGAGCACTTCATCGTCGACCTGTACCAGGACCTCGCCGACCGTGCCGCGTTCGATGCGCGCCTCGCCGACGACGTGACGGTGTGGGAGACGCCCTGGCCGACGCTCATGCACGGCATCACCGAACTCGACGAGCTGCGGGGGCCCGCCGCCGACCCCGAAGAGCGCCGGCGGACCCTGCCGAGCGTCGTGCCGACCGGCATCGTCACGAGCGACTTCGGTGACACCGGGGTGATCCGGTACGTGCTCGAGGTGCGCCCTGCGGCGGGCGAGCCGCTGGTCGAGGTCGTGCGCGTCACGGATGTGGTGCGTCGTGACGCCGACGGATGGCGGATCGTGCACCACCACGCCCAGGACATGCCGGTCGAGTGAGTCGCACGAGTCGGAGCAAGGAGAGACAGATGGACCGCAACACCGTCGACTGGCACGGGTACATCCCGGCGATCACCACCCCGTTCACGCGCGAGGGGGAGCTGGACCCCGTCGCGTTCGAAGGGCAGATGCAGTGGCTGGCCGCGCAGGGGATGCACGGCGTCATCCTCGCCGGCACCTCCGGCGAGTGGTTCAGCATGACCGAGGCCGAACGGGCAGAGCTGTTCGCACTCGGCGGCCGGTTCCGCGCGGACATGCGCGTGATCGGCGGCTGCAACGCGTTCACGGCGGCCGAGGCGATCCGGCACGCGCACGCGGCGGAGGAGGCCGGGCTCGACGGCATCCTCGTGACGCCGCCGCCCTACATGGTGCCCACCCGCGAGGAGATCGTGGCCTTCTACCAGGAGGTCTCCGACGGCACATCGCTCCCCGTCACCGTGTACAACTGGCCGCGCGGCTGCATCGTCGACCTGAGCCCGGACCTCCTGAGCGAACTGGCCGACATCGAGAACGTCGTGGCGATCAAGAACTCCACCGGCGACTTCCGGGCTTTCCTCGACGCCATGTATCTCGTGGAGGATCGCGTGCGCTACTTCGGCGTCCCGACGAACGCGCTCGGAGCCGACCTCGCGACGCTCGGTCACGGAGACGGTCTCATGGGCTCCGGAGCCCCGCTCGGCAACGACCACCCCGGCTTCTGGGATGCGCTCGCCGCGGGGGATCGGGCGCGGGCGATCGAACTCGGCGCTCGTGATCGCGTGGTCATGACCAGCTGGTTCGGGCCGGACTACGGCGCGCAGTTCGGAAACCAGCAGGCGATCATGAAGACCGCCCTTCGGTTGCAGGGCGTTCCGGCCGGTTTCGTCCGCCGCCCCCTGCTCGAACTCTCGACCGAGCAGGTGGACCGTGTCCGCACCACGCTGGAGGGGCTCGGCATCGCGACCGTGCCGTTGTCGTGAGCATGCGGTACGACGCGGTCGTCATCGGCGGTGGCCTGCTCGGCGGGGCACTGACCTGGATGCTGGCACGCGAGGGCGCCTCCGTACTGCTGCTGGAGAAAGACCAGTTGAACCAGCACGCCTCCGGCCAGAACGCCGGCAGCCTGCACTTCCAGCTCGAGTATCGGATGGTCGAGAACGGGTGGGAGTCGGCGCGCACCGCCGCCGCAGCCATGCCCCTGCATCTGGACGCCGCCGAGGCCTGGACGCGGCTGGGAGATGAGCTGGGCGAATCGGTCGGTGTCGTGCAGCGCGGCGGCTTCATGCTCGCCGAGACGGCGGAGCAGGTCGCGGTGCTCGAACGCAAGGTCGGTCTCGAGCAGGAGTGGGGGCTGGATGTCACCCTCCTCGACGGTGATGAGGCGCGGCGCATCGCGCCCTACCTGTCGGAGTCGGTGCTCGCGGCCGCCTTCTGTCCGATCGAGGGCAAGGCCGAGACGCGCACCGCGGGACCCGCTCTGGTGCGGGGTGCCGTGAAGCTCGGCGCAGAAGTCCGCACGCACACCCGTGTGACCGGGCTCGAGCGCGACGCGCGCGGCTGGAAGGTGACCGCCGCCGGTCCGGATTCGACGTTGAGCATCCACGCCGACACGGTGATGATCGCCGCGGGGGTGTGGACCACGGACGTGGGTGCCCTCGCCGGGGCGGACCTGCCGACCATCCCGCTGGCTCTCATGATGAGCGTGAGCGCGCCGGTCGAGCCCTTCATCGGACACCTGATCCAGCACGCCGGCGCCAAGCTCTCGCTCAAGCAGACGAAGGACGGCACGGTGCTGATCGGCGGGGGGTGGCCGGCAGCACTCAGCCGCCGCGCGGGCTCCCCGGACCTGGAGACGCGTCCTCGCCTTCTCCCGGAGTCCATCGTGGGCAACGCCCGCGCGGCGATCGGCGTGGTGCCGGGCACAGCCCGACTGCCCATCGTGCGGTCCTGGGCGGGGACCACGACGGTCACGCCGGATCAGCTGCCACTCGTGGGAGAGGTGCCCGGATGCCCGGGGATGTTCGTGGCCACCGGCGGATCGGCCTTCACGCTCGGGCCGAGCTTCGCCCGTTCCCTCTGCGACCTGGCCGCCGGTCGCACACCCCACATCGACCTGCGGCCCTACGCCCCGGACAGATTCGGAGTCATGGCATGAACGACCAGCCCCTCGCCTATCGCGCGGTGCCGCGGCGACTGGATGTGTCCTTCGTCGTGGACGGTCGGTCCGTGCGCGCTGCGGCGGGGGAGACCGTGGCGGCGGCGATGCTGGCCGAGGGCGAGCGGTGCTTCGCTCGGCGGGGCGGCGAGCAGCGCGCGCCGCTGTGCAACATGGGCACCTGCTTCGAGTGCGCGATCACGGTCGACGGCGTGCCGATGACGCGGACCTGTCTGACCACCGTCCGCGATGGCATGAACGTGCGGACCGACGCATGAGCGCCGACCTCTACGACCTCGCGATCGTCGGGGCAGGACCGGCCGGTCTGGCCGCGGCGCTGCAGGCGCATGCGCAGGGTCTCCGGACGCTCGTGATCGACGAGCAGCGCGCCGCCGGGGGACAGATCTTCCGTCAGCCGCCCACCGAGTTCGACGAGCCGGTGCGGTCTCCGGTCGGGTATCCCTGGGCGGCGGATCTGCTCGCGGATGCCGCCGCGGCGACCGGCATCGACTGGTGGTTCGAGTCGACCGTGTTCGGCGTGCTCGATGCGCGCTCGACCGGGCGCGACGACTTCGAGGTGCTGGTCACGGGCCCTCAGGGTTCGCGGCGCGCGCACGCGCGGAGGCTGCTCGTCGCCACCGGCGCCTACGACATGCCGGTGGCGATCCCCGGATGGACGATGCCTGGCGTGCTGATGGCCGGCGCGGCACAGGGACTCCTGAAGGCACAGCACGTGCGCGCAGCGGGTCCGGTCGTGCTGGCGGGTTCGCATCCGCTGATGCTGATCGTGGCCGCCCAGCTGGTCCGTTCGGGGGCTGAGGTGACGGAGGTGGTCTTCGCCCGCGGACTGCCCTCCGTGCGCGAGCTGTTCCTCGCCGCTCCGGCCGTGCCCGGGCATGTGCGCCTGCTGGCCGAGCTGGCAGGCTGCGTGCTGACCCTCGTGCGGCACGGAGTGCGCATCACGACGTCGACGGTCCCCACGGCGATCGTCGGCGACGGTGGTGTGAGTGGCATCCGACTGGCGAAGGCCGACCGGGCGTGGCGCGTGCGCGGACCCGAGCGCGAGGTCCCGGCGCGGACCGTCGTCCTCGGGTACGGTTTTCAGGCCTCCACCGAGCTCGCGCGTCAGCTCGGATGCCCGGTGCGATGGGACTCCGCTGCCGGCGGATGGCTGGTGGACGTCGACGGGAACTTCGAGACGGGCCTGCCCGGAGTCTTCGTCGCGGGCGAGCCTACCGGTGTCTCCGGGGCCGAGCAGTCACGGGCGGAGGGGGCCGCGGCTGCGGCGGCGATCGCCGCCGGTCTCGGCAGGCCCGTCGACGCCATCCGTGCTCGCGCGATCGAACGGGACCTGCGCCGCTCCCGACGGTTCGCCGCGGTCGTGCAGCGGATGTTCGCGCCCGAGCGACCCGGCCTCACAGCGCTCGCCTCCCCGGCGACGACGGTCTGTCGGTGCGAAGGGATCCCGCGATCGGACATCGACGGATTCCTGCAGGCGAACCGGCATGCCGACACCGTGGATGCGGTCAAACTGAGCTGTCGGACGGGTATGGGCCCCTGCCAGGGTCGCTACTGCGAGACGACCGTGGCCGGTGCGGTCGCCGCGGCGCGCGGGGGGACGGTCGCCGACGCCGGTCGCTTCGCCGCTCAGCTGCCCGTCAAGCCGGTGTCCCTGCAGACGTACGCCGATCTCCTCGACGCGGACTGATCGCGGTCGGCGCCCGGTGGGCGCCGACCACGGCGTCAGCGGACCCGCAGATCCTTGCGGAGGATCTTCCCGGAGCTCGACTTCGGGATCACCTCGATGAACTCGACCTGTCGCACCTTCTCGTGCGGGGCCACATGGGCCGCGACGTGCACCATGACCGCATCCGCGCCGAGGTCGGCATCCGGCTGCCGCACGACGAAAGCCTTCGGCACCTCCTGGCCGTCTTCGTCGAGGGCGCCGATCACGGCGGCGTCGGCGATGGCAGGGTGTTCGAGCAGCACCGCCTCCAATACGGCGGGGGCGACCTGGTACCCCTTGTACTTGATGAGCTCCTTGAGCCGGTCGACGATGCGATAGATGCCGTCGGGGGTGACGGTCGCGACATCGCCCGTGTGCAGCCAGCCGTCGGCGTCGAGCATCTCGGCGGTGGCATCGGGGCGATTGAGGTATCCGACCATGACCTGCGGCCCGCGCACCCACAGCTCGCCCGGTTCGCTGGCGCCCTCGGCGGGCACCGGCACGTCCTCGCCCGATTCCGGATCGACCAGTCGTGCCTCGGTGTTGGGCACGAGTGGGCCGATGGCGGAGCGGTCGATGTCGTCGCGGGTCTCGGAGGTGAGGTTCACGGCCGGGCTGGTCTCGGTCATGCCGTACCCCTGGGTGACGATGCAGTCGAGCCGGCTCGCCACCGCAGACGCCAGCGCGCCGTCGAGGGGAGCGGCGCCGGAGAAGACCACCTTCACCGGCGAGAGATCGTACTGGTCGACGATCGGATGCTTGGCCAGTGCGACGGCGATCGGGGGCGCGACGAACACCCAGGTCGTGCGGTGCTCCGCGATGATGCGGAGGAACTCGGGCAGATCGAACTTCGGCATCGTGACGAGTCCGGCGCGCTGGCGGAGCGCGAAGTTCAGCAGCACGGTCATCCCGTAGATGTGGAAGAAGGGGAGCACGGCGAGGAGCCGATCGCTCGCCGTGACACCGAGAACGGGCCGGCACTGCGACACGTTGGCCACGAGGTTCCGATGCGTGAGCATCACGCCCTTGGGTCGCCCGGTCGTGCCGGAGGAGTAGGGCAGGACGGCGAGGTGCGTCGCCGGATCGAACGACACCTCGGGTGCGTGATGCCCTTCGCCCAGCAGGGCCGGCAGCGAGGGATGGCCCTCCACTCCGTCGAGGACGATCACGTGATCGGCCGAGAGGCCGAGCTTCTCCGCGGCCGCCAGAGCCCCGGGGAGCAGTGGTGAGACGGTCACGAGCCACGTCGCCCCCGCATCGGCGAGCTGATTCGCGATCTCCTCCGCCGTGTAGAGGGAGTTGATGGTCGTCGCCGTCGCCCCCGCGCGGAGGATGCCGTGGAACACCGTCGCGAACGCGGGGATGTTCGGGCACAGCACCCCGACCGTGGTCCCCACACCCACCCCGCGGGCGGCGAGGGCTCCCGCGAAGAGGTCGATCTGTCCGACGAGCTGCCGGTAGCTGGTCGTCGCCCCGCTCGCTCCGTCGATGAGCGCGATCGAGTCGAGCTCGGTCTCGTCGAGCCCGCCGAAGAGGAACTCGTGGATGGAGACCTCGGGGATCTCCACATCGGGGTAGGCGCTGCGAACCATGAGATCTCCTTCGATCCGGGATGCCGACGTCGTCGTCGAATGCGATCCAGTGTCGCATACAACGGCACCGAGTCCCAGGGCTCGGAAGAGGTCAGACCGCGCCGTGCAGCCGGTACCGCGTGCTCGGCCGACCCTTCGTCGAATAGTCGAGCGTGCGGATCGCTCGACCGGCGCTCGCGAGGTGCTCGAGGTAGCGTCGCGCGCTGACCCGGGAGATGGCGAGGTCATCCCCGATCTCGGTCGCCGAGGCATCGGGGCGGGCCGCGAGTGCCGCGACCACGCGATCGAGCGTCTCGGCGCTGAGCCCCTTGGGAACGCCGAAGCGCTGACGGAACGCGATGATCGCGTCCGCGGCCTCGACGCGGCGGACGACGTCGTGGAGCTCCGTGTGATCCCGGAGCAGCAGAGTCGCTCCGATCTCGCCGCCGTCCGCGTCGCTGCCGGTGCTCCGGGCGACTAGCACGTGCGAGCCGACGATCACGGGCCGCCCGGCCGCCTCGCCCTCGCGGAGCACGGTCGTCAATTCGTCGCCCAGCACCTCCGCGGCCGAGGCACCGTCGAGGTCGGCGGCATCCCGGCCGAGGAAGCGCGCGGCCGCGTCGTTGACCAGGGTGATCCGTCCCGCTCCGTCCACCGAGATCACGCCTTCGCTGAGCCCGTGCAGTGTGGTCTCCTGGTTCTTCACGAGCGCGGCGATCTGATGGGGCTCGAGCCCGTAGATCCGACGACGGATGATCGACGTCACCCATGCCGAACCGAACACCCCGAACACCGCGGCCGCGAGCATCGCCGAGATCAGCCAGACCAGATTCGCGGTGAACTCCTCGTTGAGCTCCGATTCGAGGATCCCGACCGACGCGGTGCCGATGACGGTGCCGTCGTCGTCGCGGATCGGGACCTTGACCCGCCAGGACGTGCCGAGTGTTCCGGTCTGCGTGCCCACGTAGACCTCGCCGGAGAGGGGGATCGAGGGGTCGGTGGACACCTTCTCCCCGATGCGCTCCGGATTCGGGTGCGAGTAGCGGATGCCGTCCTCGTCGGCCACGACGACGTACGCGAGGTCGGATGCCTCGCGGATGACCTCGGCGATCGGCTGGATGGTGGTCGAGGGCTCCGCATCGTCGAAGGCGTCGAGGACGGTCGGCAGTGCGGCCACCGACTGGGCCACGGCCTGCATCCGGTCCTTGTAGGCCTCGCGGAGAGCCTGCTCCTGGAACGCACCGGCCACGATGCCGGTCGCCAGGGTCACCAGGAACACGATCAGCGCCTGCAGCACGAGGAGCTGCACGCGGAGCGTCATCTTCGAGGCCACCACCTCCCCATTCTCACGCGTCGTCCCCGGCCTCGCGAGCGGGGGGACGACACCGTCTCCGACCAATAGTTCCGAAACTCCGACCAATGGTTTCCGAAGCTTGAGCGCGGCCATCCGTCCTCACAGGGTGGACGGACAGCAGCACGAACGCTCAAGGAGGAGCGCACATGAACAACGCACGCATCGCCACCCTGACCGCACTCGCGGCAGTGGCCGCATTCACCCTCACCTCGTGCGCCGGAGGCAGCGCGGCGAGCGACGGCGGCGGCGGTGAGACCGAGGTCGCCGCCGTCACCGACGTCTCGATCGTCGTCCCCGCCGACCCCGGCGGAGGGTGGGACCAGACCGGCCGTGCCCTGTCGCAGGTACTCACCGAGGAGGACATCGTCGGCTCGGCGCCCGTGACCAACGTCGGCGGCGCCGGCGGAACCGTCGGCCTGGCGCAGCTCGCGAACGAGAAGGACCCGAACACCCTCATGGTCATGGGGCTCGTGATGGTCGGAGCCGTCGAGACGAACGCCTCGGCGGTGCGGATCGAGGACACGACGCCGATCGCCCGCCTCACGGATGAGCCGCTCGTCGTGGTCGTCCCGGCCGATTCGAAGTACGACACCCTCGAGGATCTGGTGGAGGACATCGCCGACAACGGGCAGTCGGTCACGATCACGGGCGGCTCGGCGGGAGGGGCCGATCACATCCTCGCCGGGCTGATGCTCGAGGATGCGGGCCTCGACGGTGCGGAGATCGCGGAGAAGCTGAACTACACCCCGAATTCCGGCGGTGGAGAGGCGGTTCCGCTGCTCATCGGCGGCAAGGTCGCTGCGGGCATCTCCGGCGTCGGCGAGTTCGCCCAGCACGTCGAGAGCGGCGACCTTCGTGCGCTGGCGGTCTCGAGCGAGGAGCCGGTCCCCCAGCTTCCGGACGTGCCGACCATCACCGAGGAGGGCTACGACGTGGTGCTCACCAACTGGCGCGGCGTGATCGCGCCCGGGGGCATCTCGGACGGGGAGAAGGACGAGCTGGTGCGTGTGATCACCGAGTTGCACGAGTCCGAAGCCTGGACCGATCAGTTGGAGACCAAGGGCTGGGCCGATGCGTTCCTGGTCGGCGCGGAGTTCGACGACTTCCTCACCGGGGACATCGAAGAGGTCACCGCGACGCTGAAGAACATCGGGCTGGTGCAGTGACATGACGGTCCCCGCATCGTCGGGGACCGAGGAGCGGGGCGTGCGAGACGGCCATGACGGCCGGCTCGCACGCCGTGCTCCCTCCGTCCCCATCGGCGAGCTCGTGTTCGCCGGCATCATGGTCGCCCTCGGCGTCTTCGCCGTGGTCGGCATCTTCCTGATCCACGTCCCCGTCGGCATGAAGGCAGGTCCCACGGTCTTCCCGATCTTCGTCTCGGTCATCCTGCTCGCCTCCGCGGTCGCCGTCCTCATCGGTGTGCTGCGCGGGGAGCGCGGCGGGGCCGAGGAGGCGGAGGACGTCGATCAGAGCCTCCCGACCGACTGGGTCACCCTCGCCAAGCTCGCGGGACTCGTCGTCGCGCACCTCCTCCTGATCGAGCCGCTGGGATGGGCCCCCGCAGCCGCGCTGCTGTTCGGCGGGGTCGCGTGGTCGCTCGCCGCCAAGCGGTGGTGGATGGCGTTCCTCATCGGCATCGCCGTGGCTCTCGTGATCCAGATCGTCTTCGGCGGTCTGCTCGGTCTGTCGCTGCCGTGGGGTCCTGCTCTCGGCTGGCTCGGAAGGATGTTCTGATGGACAGTTGGACCCTGCTCCTGGAGGGCTTCGCGACGGCGCTGCAGCCGCAGTACCTCGCGTTCGCCTTCCTCGGCGTCTTCGTCGGCACCGCGGTCGGCGTGCTGCCGGGCATCGGCCCCGCGATGACGGTGGCGCTGCTGCTGCCCCTCACCTACACGCTCGATCCCGCCGCGGCGCTCATCACCTTCGCCGGCATCTACTACGGCGGCATGTACGGCGGCTCGACGACGAGCATCCTCCTCAACACTCCAGGCGAGTCGGCGTCGATCGTCACGGCGATCGAGGGCAACAAGATGGCCAGGATGGGGCGCGGCGCAGCGGCGCTCGCCACCGCGGCCATCGGATCCTTCATCGCGGGAACACTGGCGACGCTCGGGCTGACGCTGCTGGCGCCGCTGCTCGCGCGGTTCGCGGTGAACCTCGGTCCCGCGGACTACGTGGCCCTCATCGTGATCGCGTTCATCACGGTCGGCGCACTGATCGGCAGCTCGATCTCGCGCGGCATGCTCTCGCTCGGGGTCGGCTTGTTCCTCGGGCTCGTGGGCACCGACTGGCTCTCGGGGCAGCAGCGCTACACGCTCGGGCTCCCGGCGCTGTCCGACGGCGTGGACATCGTCCTGGTCGCCGTCGGTCTGTTCGCGGTCGGGGAGACGTTCTACATCGCCGCGCGGCTGCGACACGGCGGCGTCGATGTGATCCCCGTGACCCGCGGATGGCGCTCCTGGATGACCAAGGCCGACTGGCGCCGTTCTTGGAAACCCTGGTTGCGAGGAACCGCGATCGGCTTCCCGATCGGCACCATCCCGGCGGGCGGCGCGGATGTCGCCACGTTCCTGTCGTACGCGACCGAGCGCAAGCTGTCGAAGCACCGCGAGGAGTTCGGACGCGGTGCGATCGAGGGCGTCGCGGGCCCCGAGTCGGCGAACAACGCGGCCGCCGCGGGTGTGCTGGTGCCGCTGCTCACGCTCGGCCTTCCGACGACGGCCACCGCGGCGATCATCCTCACGGCGTTCCAGTCGTACGGCATCCAGCCGGGTCCGCTGCTGTTCGAGAGCCAGTCGAACCTGGTGTGGGCGCTCATCGCGAGCCTGTACATCGGCAACGTCATCCTGATCGTGCTCAACCTGCCGCTCGTGGGCATGTGGGTGAAGCTGCTGCAGATCCCGCGGCCGTACCTGTACGCGGGCATCCTGCTGTTCGCGGTCTTCGGGGCGTACGCGCTGCACAGCTCGCCGACCGACATCGTGATCCTGCTGGTCGTCGGCATCCTCGGCTACTTCATGCGGCGGTACGGCTACCCCGTGGCGCCGCTGGTGGTCGGGATGATCCTGGGGCCGATGGCCGAGGAGCAGCTGCGCAAGGCGCTGCAGCTGAGCCAGGGGGATCTGAGCACGCTGGTCCTGCAGCCGTTCGCGGCGGCCGCCTACGCCGTGCTCGCGCTGCTGATCGTCGGCGGGCTGTGGCTGCGGCGTCGGCAGCGCCGGTACGAGCAGGCGCTGACCGAGTCGATCGCGGTGCCGATCAAGGCCGACTCGGAGGTCTGAGTCCGAGGCGGTGGGTTCGAGAGGGGAGGAGGCCGCGAGTAGGCTGATCCGGTGAGTGACGTACAGGCCCCCGCGCGAGGGCCTCGCGCCTACGCAGCATTCATCGGGATCGGCCTTCTCGCCGGTCTCCTCTCCGGACTCTTCGGCGTCGGCGGCGGCACGGTCATCGTCCCGCTGCTGGTACTCCTGCTGCACTTCGACCAGCGGCTCGCGGCGGGCACCTCGCTCGCGGCGATCGTGCCGACGGCCGGCGTCGGCGTCATCTCCTACGCCACGACCGGGTCGGTGGCCTGGATCCCCGCCATCATCCTGGCGGCGGGTGCCGTGGTGGGTGCGCAGATCGGCACCCGCCTGCTGCCGCGCATCTCGCAGACGGCGCTGCGGTGGGGCTTCGTCGGGTTCCTCGTCGTGGTGATCGTCAGCCTGTTCCTGGTGATCCCCTCGCGTGATGCGGCCTTCGAACTCTCCTGGCTGACGGGCATCGCGCTCGTCGGGGTGGGCGTCGGCACGGGCATCCTCGCCGGGCTGATCGGTGTCGGCGGGGGCGTGATCGTGGTCCCGGTGCTGATGCTGGCCTTCGGCACGAGCGACCTGGTCGCCAAGGGCACCTCGCTGCTGATGATGATCCCGACGGCGATCTCCGGCACGGTCGGCAACCTCCGCAACCGCAACGTCGACCTGCTCGCGGCGGCCCTCATCGGCGTCTCCGCCTGTACGACGACCGCGCTCGGAGCGTGGCTGGCGACCATCGTCGACCCGACGCTGGGCAACATGCTGTTCGCGGCATACCTCGTCGTGATCGCGGTGCAGATGGCGATCAAGGCCGTCCGCGGGCGCAAGCGCGGCTGAACGTCGGCCGGGCCTCGGTAGGATCGAGGGGTGGCAGTGAACCAAGAACTGGTCGGCCGGGAGTTCCCGCCGACGGCCCCGTACCTCGTCGGCCGCGAGAAGGTGCGCGAGTTCGCGCGCGCCGTCTTCGCCGATGCTCCGCAGCACACCGACGTCGAAGTGGCCCGCGCGGCCGGCTTCTCCGACGTCGTGGCGCCGCCGACCTTCGCGATGGTCATCCAGGACCTCACGCTCCAACAGCTGCTGGCGCAGGAGGACTCCGGCATCGTGCTCGCCCGCACGATCCACGCCGAGCAGCGCTTCACCTACACGCGACCGATCGTGGCGGGCGATGAGCTCACCGCGCAGCTGCGCGTCACCGGCATCCGGATGATGGGCGGCAACGCCATGATCACCAGCGAGGCCGCGATCACCGACGCCGCGGGCGACCATGTCGTCACGGCGACGAGTGTGCTGCTGGTGGGCGCCGAGAGCACGGACGAAGGGAAGGCCGCCTGATGGGCTACACCGTCGGAGACGTGGTCGCCGAGCGCACCGTGCATCTCACCCGCGAGTCGCTCGTGCGCTACGCGGGAGCGTCCGGAGACTTCAACCCCATCCACTACCGTGACGATGTCGCCGAATCCGTCGGGCTTCCCGGCGTGCTCGCGCACGGCATGCTGACGATGGGCATCGCCTCGTCGGTGGTCGTCGCAGCCCTCGACCCGGCGACGAAGATCCTCGACTACGGGGTGCGCTTCACCAAGCCGGTCGTCGTCGACGCGGTCGATGGTGCCGACATCACCGTCGTCGCCACGGTCGGCGCGGTCGATGAAGAGGTCGCGCGCATCGACCTCAAGGTCACGTTCGGCGAGACTACGGTGCTCGTCAAGGCGCAGCTGCGCGTCGCCGTCTGATGAGGACGCTCTGATGCGGGAGATCGAGCCGGTCCGCCTGGCCGAGCTGACCACGCTGCGCACGGGCGCCGCGCCCGAGCGGATGCAGGAGGCGACGACGACCGCCGGTCTGATCGAGGCGCTGCGCGACACCTGGGCGCGCGGCGACGAGTGGTTCGTCCTCGGGGGCGGCTCCAACCTCTTCGTCGGCGATGAGCCCTTCGAGGGCACCGTCATCCGGGTGCGCACCGAGGGGATCGAAGAGATTCCGTCGCCGCACCCGGGTCGCATCCGTCTGCGCGCGGAGGCCGGGCACTCCTGGGACGACCTGGTCGCCTATGCGGTCGCGCACGGCTACGCCGGCCTCGAGGCCATGAGTGGGATCCCCGGCACGGTCGGCGCGTCCCCCGTGCAGAACATCGGCGCATACGGACAGGAGATCCAGGAGACGCTGGTCGAGGTCGAGTTGATCGACGAGTCGACCGGCGTGGTCTCGACCGTTCCCGCGTCCGAGCTCGGATTGGGTTTCCGCACCTCCGTCCTCAAGCACCACCACGGCAGCGTGCCGCTGCGACGTGCCGTGATCCTCTCCGTCACCGTCGACCTGGCGATCGCCGGTGAGCGCGTGGTGCGCGGCGAGCAGCTGCGTCGGGCGCTCGGGCTGACCGATGAGACACCGGTTCCGCTGAGCTGGGTGCGCGAGCGCATCCTCTCGACCCGCGCGTCGAAGGGCATGCTGCTCGACGACGCCGACCCCGACACCCACGGCGTCGGCTCGTTCTTCCAGAACGCGATCGTGACGGCCGCGGTGGCAGGCGCACTGCCGCCGGAGTGCCCGCGCTGGCCGGTGGCGCCCGATCTGGATGCCGTGACCGTGATCCCGCTCGCTTCCTACGACGGGCAGGTGCCGCTGTCGAAGCCGACGACCGTCTCCGACGTGAAGGTCAGCGCAGCCTGGCTGATCGAGCAGGCGGGCATCCGCAAGGGGTTCAAGCTTCCGCGCTCGCGCGCTTCGGTCTCGACCAAGCATGCGCTGGCGCTCACGAACCGCGGCGGCGCGACCGCGGGCGAGGTCGCCGAGCTCGCGCGGTTCATCCAGAGCCGGGTCCACGCCGAGTTCGGTCTCGTGCTGCAGCCGGAGCCGGTGCTGGTCGGCGTCGACCTGTAGGGCGATCGTCCTGTGGGGCGTCGTCGGTCGCGGCTACACTCGCGGCATGAGCGGACTGATCCCGTACCTGCTGTTTCCCGGCAACGCCGCAGAGGCGCTGCGTCACTACCGCTCGGTGTTCGGCGGTGAACTGCAGCTGCTCGACTATGCCACGGCGGGCCGGCGTGACGGACCCGGCGATGCCGTCGCGCACGGCCAGCTGAGCGGGCCGGTCGAGCTCGCCGGCGCCGATGCCGGAGCCGACGACGACGCCGTGCAGATGAGCGGCATGTTCCTCTCACTCCTCGGCACGGCGGATGCGCTGACCCTCACCGGCTGGTACGACAAGCTCGCGGCCGACGGCCGAGTGATCGACGCCCTGCAGAAGCGCCCGTGGGGAGACTTCGACGGCACGCTCGTCGACCGCTACGGCATCCGCTGGCTGATCGGCTTCCAGCCCGAGGACTGATCACGCCGCGAAAGCCGAAGGCCCCCTCCCGTCTGTCGACAGGAGGGGGCCTTCGGTTCGAGCGGGGTCAGGCGAACAGTCGCTGGAGGCGCTGCACGCCCTCGAGCAGCTGGTCGTCGCCGAGGGCGTACGACATGCGGATGTATCCCGAGGGGCCGAAGGCCTCGCCGGGGACGACCGCGACCTCGGCCTGGTCGAGGATGAGGTCGGCGAGCTCGAGTGAGGTGGTCGGCGTCACGCCGCCCCAGGTGCGACCGAGCAGACCCTGTACGTCGGGGTACACGTAGAACGCGCCGAGCGGGTTCGGAACCACGAGGCCGTCGATCTTCGACAGCTCCGACACGATGAGCTGGCGACGACGGTCGAATGCCTGGCGGAACTGTTCGGCCTCGTCCTGCGGGCCGTTGAGGGCGGCGATGGCAGCCTTCTGGGCGACGTTGTTCACGTTGCTGGTGAGGTGCGACTGCAGGTTGCCGGCGACCTTGATGGCGTCGGCCGGGCCCACCATCCAGCCCACGCGCCAGCCGGTCATGGCGTAGGTCTTCGCGACGCCGTTGACGAGGATCGTCTGACCGGCGACCTCGGGCACGGCCTCGACGATCGAGGTGGCCTTGACGCCCTCGTAGGTGAGGTTCTGGTAGATCTCGTCGCTGATGATCCAGATGCCGTGCTCGAGTGCCCACTCGCCGATGGCCTTGGTCTCCTCGGCCGTGTAGACCGAGCCGGTCGGGTTCGAGGGCGACACGAACACGAGCGCGGTGGTGCGGGCGGTACGAGCGGCCTCGAGCTGCGCGACCGTGACCTTGTACTCCTGGTCGGCGCCGGCGAACACCTCGACGGGAGTGCCGTCGGCGAGGCGGATGGCCTCGGGGTACGTGGTCCAGTACGGCGCGGGCAGCAGCACCTCGTCACCCGGGTTCACCACGGCCTGGAAGGCCTGGTAGACGGACTGCTTGCCGCCGTTGGTGACGATGACCTGGCTGGGGGAGACCTCGAGACCGGAGTCGCGCAGCGTCTTCGCGGCGATCGCCTCGCGCAGCGCCGGAAGACCCGGAGCGGGCGTGTACCGGTAGCTCGCCGGGTCGGCCAGCGCCTCGGCTGCGGCATCCACGATGAACTGCGGCGTCGCGAAGTCGGGCTCGCCGGCGGCGTACGAGATGACGTCCTTGCCTTCGGCCTTGAGGGCCTTGGCCTTGGCGTCGACCTTGAGGGTCGCGGACTCGGCGATGGCGGACAGCTTGCGGGAGAGAGGAGCGCGTTCGGTCACGACTACGAGCGTACTCGGCTCGATGCGGTGGGAGCGGTGTGGGATATCGCCAAGATCCGAGGTTCTTTCGGGTTCGGAAGGTCAGCCGACGAGCCCGTGCGCCTGGGCGACGGCCGGGAGCGTGATGCGTCCGCCCTGCACGTTCAGACCCGCGGCCAGCGCCGCGTCTTCGGAGGCCGCGCGCTCCCAGCCCTTGCCGGCGATCGCCGAGACGTAGGGGAGGGTCGCGTTCGTCAGTGCGCGGGTCGCGGTCTCGGGAACCGCACCAGGCATGTTCGCGACGCAGTAATAGATCGAGTCGTGGACGGCGAACGTGGGGTCGTCGTGCGTGGTCGGACGCGAGCCCTCGAAGCATCCGCCCTGGTCGATCGCGATGTCGACGAGCACGGAGCCGGGCTTCATCGCGGCGACCATGTCGTCGGTCACCAGCTTGGGGGCCGCGGCACCCGGGATCAGCACGGAGCCGATCACGAGATCGGCCGTCGTGAGCTCTTCGGCGATGTCGTACCGACTCGAGGCGCGGGTCTCCAGCGCTCCGCCGTAGCGGTGCTCGAGTTCGCGCAGACGCGGCAGCGAGACGTCGACCACGGTCACCTTCGATCCGAGACCGAGCGCGTTCGCGGCGGCGTGCTCTCCGGCGACGCCGCCTCCGATCACGACGGTCTTGGCGCGCGGAGTGCCGGCGATACCGCCCAGCAGCATCCCGCGTCCTCCTTGCGAGCGCAGCAGCGAGTGCGAGCCCATCACGACCGAGAGCCGCCCGGCGATCTCGCTCATCGGCACGAGCAGCGGCAGGCTGCGGTCGGGCAGCTGCACGGTCTCGTAGGCCACGGCGGTGGTCCCGGCCGCCACGAGCGCCGTGGTCAGGGCGCGGTCAGCGGCGAGGTGCAGGTAGGTGAAGAGGGTGAGGTCCTCGCGCAGGAACCCGTACTCCTGAGCGATCGGCTCCTTGACCTTGATGACGAGGTCGGCGTCGCCCCAGGCCTCGGCGGCGGTCGCCACGATCTCGGCGCCGGCGGCGCGGTAGTCGTCGTCCGTGATGCGCGAGCCGAGGCCTGCGCCGGACTGTACGAGCACGCGATGGCCCTCGTGCACCAGGCGATCTGTGCCGGCGGGGGTGAGGGAGACGCGGTTCTCGTTGTTCTTGACCTCGGTGGGGACGCCGATCTTCATTGATCCTCCTGGGTTGATGGGTGCGGCACCAGGATCGCAGAAACATCGACGGAACAACAGAATCGGTGAAGATGATTCGACATGACGCAATATCCTGAATAATGCTTCGTATGGAGACGACTTCAGGAGCCTCAGAGCCGAACACCGTTCGGGCGCCCGCCCTCGACGCGATCGACGCGCGGATCGTGCAGCTGATGACGGCCGACGGGCGCATGACCAACGCCGAGCTCGCCGGCCGCCTCGGTGTCGCGCCCTCGACCGCCCACACCCGGCTGCGGGCGCTCGTCGACCGCGGCGTGATCACGGGGTTCCATGCGAGTGTGGACGAGCGGATGCTGGGTGCCGGACTCCAAGCCGTCATCGGCGTCACGCTGCGCCCGAGCGGACGGCGCGAGAGCATCGTCGAGTTCGCGGACCGCGTGCGCGTGCTGCCGCAGGTGATCCAGGTCTTCTTCCTCGGAGGTGACGACGACTTCCTGCTGCACATCGCGGTCGCCGACTCGTCCGAGATGCGCGAGTTCGTGCTCGAGCATCTCTCGGCGCAGAGCAGCGTCGCCTCGACCCGCACGAGCATCGTGTTCGACTATCACCGCAACTCGGTGGCGGCGTCGTTCCGCTGAGTCCGCTCGGGCTTCAGGCTCCGTACGAGGCGGGGAGCGAGCAGTAGTCGGCGAACCGTCGCACCGGATGCTCGGGGTCGCTCACGTCGACGATGGACCCGGCGACCGTGTGCGGCGGCTCGTCGCCGGCCAGTTGCCACACCGCGTAGTTCCACATGCCCCTCGTGCGCTCGCCGAGCAGACCGGCCGGCCCCGAGACGAGCAGGACGTCATCGCTCTTCGGACCCTCGCGGAATGGATTGACGGTCGCGCGCAGGTCCGCTTCGGTGCCCTCGGGTGAGTGCTCGCGGAGGACCCGCTGCCCCACCTTGGTCAGCGCAGCCGCGAGGTCGTCGGCCGCCCGTCGCGAGCGCTCGGCATCCGCCCCGGCGACCGCGAGCAGCCGGCGGCCGCGAGGGTAGAAGTGCAGGAACTCGGTGGCGATGTCCGCCCAGACGTCGGTCATGTCTCCAGGCTACGCCTCGCCCGTTGCGCCGGCCCCGGAAACAGAAGAGCCCCCGGGCCGCGGTATCAGCCGCAGCCCGGGCTCTTCCACGCGTTCAGTCCTCGTCGATCAGGAACCGACTGTAGGCGCCGAGGGTGAGGAAGGTCGGGAACTCCTCCTGCAGGGCGACCTCGCGGAAGATCTCCGCCGCGTCGTCGTAGCGGTCGCCGTGGCTGCGGGTCGCCTGTGCGAGCACCTGGGTGATCAGACCCTCGATGTACTCCGCGGTGATCGGGGTGCCGTCCTGCGTGGTGCGGTCCTGGTGGATCCACTGCCATACCTGCGAGCGGCTGATCTCGGCCGTCGCGGCATCCTCCATCAGGTTGTCGATCGCCACGGCGCCGAGTCCGCGCAGCCAGGCCTCGAGGTACCGGATGGCGACGGACACGTTGTCGCGAACGCCCTGCGCCGTGATCGGCCGACCGATGTGCAGGTCGAGCAGGTCGCGGGCCTCGACCTGCACGTCGTCGCGCTGGCGGTCGACCTGGTTGGGGCGGTCGCCCAGCACGGCGTCGAACTCCGCCTGCGCAGTGGGGATCAGGTCGGGATGGGCGACCCAGGTGCCATCGAAGCCGTCGCCGGCCTCGCGCTTCTTGTCGGCGGTGACCTTCTCGATCGCCCGTGCCGTCACCTCGGGGTCGCGGCGGTTCGGGATGAACGCGCTCATGCCGCCGATCGCGAAGGCTCCCCGTTTGTGGCAGGTCTGCACGAGCAGGTCGGTGTACGCCCGCATGAACGGCACGGTCATCGTGACCTCGCTGCGGTCGGGGAGCACGAAGCGTGCACCGCGGCCGCGGTAGTTCTTGATGATCGAGAAGATGTAGTCCCACCGCCCGGCGTTCAGTCCGGCGCAGTGGTCGCGCAGCTCGTAGAGGATCTCGTCCATCTCGAACGCGGCCGGGAGGGTCTCGATCAGCACCGTCGCGCGGATCGTGCCGTGCGGGATGCCGATGTACTCCTCGCTGAACGAGAACACGTCATCCCAGAGCTTCGCCTCCTCGCTCGACTCGATCTTGGCGATGTAGAAGTACGGTCCGCGACCGCCGTCGATCAGCGCCTGTGTGTTGTGCAGGAAGTAGAGGCCGAAGTCGACGAGGGAGCCGGATGCCGACGTGCGACGACCGGCGCGATCGATGAACGCGATGTGCTTCTCCGGCAGGTGCCACCCGCGCGGACGCATCACGATCGTGGGCGTGCGCTCCGCCGTGACGCGGTACTCCTTGCCTTCCGACGAGGTGAACGACAGCTCGCCGCGGATCGCGTCACGGAGCGACAGCTGCCCCTCGATCACGTTCTTCCAGGTGGGGCTCGTGGCATCCTCCTGGTCGGCGAGCCAGACTCGCGCGCCGGAGTTCAGAGCGTTGATCGTCATCTTCGGGTCGGTCGGGCCGGTGATCTCGACGCGACGGTCCTCGAGCCCGGGGCCGGCACCGGCGACCCGCCAGTCGCGGTCCTCACGGATGTGCGCGGTGTCGTCACGGAAGCGGGGGTCGTGCCCGTTGCCGATCTCGAAGCGGCGGCGCATCCGGTCGGCGAGCCGGTCGTGGCGGCGGGAGGCGAACCGGTGGTGCAGCTCGGTGAGGAAGGCGATGGCCTCGGGGGTGAGGATCTCCTCGTAGCGGTCGCGCATGGGTCCGGTGACCTCGATCGCCGGACCCTGCTGGGTCGTCTGGATCGGAGCCGTGATCGGGGGAGCGGTGGGAGTGGTCATGATCGTGAGTCCTTTGAGTCGTGTCGAGTACTGCGGCGAACGCGTCGAGCACGGCGACGAAGAGGGGTGTGGGGATCAGTGGAACTGCGCGGCTTCGGTGGAGCCGGCGAGGGCGAGGGTCGCGCTGTCGGGGTTGAGCGCGGTGGAGATGACGTCGAAGTATCCGGTGCCCGCCTCGCGCTGGTGCTTGGTGGCGGTGTAGCCGTGGGTCTCGGCGGCGAACTCGGCTTCCTGCAGCTCGACGTAGGCGCTCATGGCGCGATCGGCGTAGCCGCGGGCGAGATCGAACATCGAGTGGTTCAGAGCATGGAAGCCGGCCAGGGTGATGAACTGGAACTTGTAGCCCAGGTCTGCCAGCTCCTGCTGGAACGTCGCGATCTCGGCGTCCGACAGGTGCTTCTTCCAGTTGAAGCTCGGTGAGCAGTTGTAGGCCAGGAGCTTGCCGGGGAACTCCGCGTGGATGGCGGCGGCGAACTCGCGTGCCAGCGTGATGTCGGGCTCTCCCGTCTCGACCCACAACAGGTCGGCGTAAGGGGCGAAGGCGAGGCCGCGGCTGATGACCGATTCCAGACCCGGGCGGATCCGGTAGAACCCCTCCGTGGTGCGCTCGCCGGTGATGAACTGCTGGTCGCGTTCGTCGACGTCGCTGGTGAGCAGGTCGGCGGCGAGAGCATCCGTGCGGGCGATGATGACGGTCGGCACCCCGGCGACGTCGGCGGCCAGGCGGGCGGCGTTCAGGGTGCGGATGTGCTGCTGGGTGGGCACGAGCACCTTGCCGCCGAGGTGGCCGCACTTCTTCTCGCTGGCGAGCTGGTCTTCCCAGTGGATGCCGGCTGCACCCGACTGGATGAGCGACTGCGCGAGCTCGTAGGCGTTGAGCGGTCCGCCGAAGCCGGCCTCGGCGTCGGCGACGATCGGGGCGAGCCAGTCCTGTGTGGTCTCGCCTTCCGCGTGCTCCAGCTGGTCCTGGCGGATGAGCGCGTTGTTGATACGGCGCACGACCGCCGGCACCGAGTTCGCGGGGTACAGCGACTGGTCGGGGTAGGTCTGACCTGCGAGGTTGCCGTCGGCGGCGACCTGCCATCCGGAGAGGTAGATCGCCTTGAGCCCCGCCCGCACCTGCTGCACGGCCTGGCCTCCGGTGTAGGCGCCGAGCGCACGGACGTAGTCCTCGGTGTGCAGGAGGTTCCAGAGGTTCTCTGCACCGCGGTGCGCGAGCGTGGAGTCCTCTCGGACCGAGCCGCGGATGCGGATGACATCTTCGGCGGAGTAGGTGCGCTCGACCCCGTCCCAGCGGGGATCGGTGTCCCAGATCTCCTGGAGCTCGGCGGCCGTCTGAACCTGGTCGCCGGCTCGCAGACCGGCGGGGCGGGGCGTCGGGGTGTGGGCGGTGTTCGTCATGGTGTCTCCTCGGTGGATCCGGCTGCGGTGCCGGTGTGGCGTGGTTCCACTGTGCGTGAAGTTCGGGACGTCGAACGACCGATACCGGAGAGAAGATCGCTCGAAATTCTGTTTCTGTGACAGAATCTGCCGCATGAGCATCGACGAAGCTGCAGAAGAGACCGACGCCCTCACGATCGGTCGTCGAATCCGCCGGCTCCGCACGGCGAAGGGCATGACCCTCGACGACCTGGCCTCCGCCGTCGATCGGGCGCCGAGCCAGATGTCGATGATCGAGACCGGCAAGCGCGAACCCAAGCTCACGCAGCTGCAGGCGATCGCCCGCGCGCTCGGTGTGACGCTCGACGCGCTGCTCGAAGGGGAGCCGCTCGACGAACGCAGCGCGATCGAGATCGCCCTGGAGCGCGCGATGAAGGGGCAGACGTTCCAGGCCCTGGGCATCGAGCCGTTCCGTATCGCGAAGAGTCTGCCGACGGATGCGCTGAAGGCCCTGCTCGCGCTGCACGGGGAGATCGATCGGCTCAAGGACGAGCGGGCCGCGACGCCCGAGGAGGCCAGGCGGGCGAACGTCGAGCTGCGGCACCTGATGCGCAGGCAGGACAACCACTTCGCCGACCTCGAGGCCAAGGCCGCCGAGATCCTCGCCGCGGTCGGCCACCCCGGCGGCCCTCTGACGCAGCGCACCGCATCCGAGATCGCGGCCTACCTCGGCTTCACCCTGCATTACGCGCCAGACCTGCCGCAGACCACCCGCAGCGTCGCCGACCTCGCGAACGGTCGGCTGTACCTGTCGAGCAGCGTGCCCGCGAAGGGTGATGCCCGCACCGCGGTGCTGCAGGCGCTGTCGAGCCGCATCCTCGGGCACTCCGAGCCGCGCAGCTATGCCGAGTTCCTGCGGCAGCGCGTCGAGACCAACTACCTCACGGGCGCCCTCCTCATCCCGGAGGCGCATGTCGTGCCCGCGTTGAGGGATGCCAAGCAGCGGCGGGCGATCTCGATCGAAGACCTCCGCGATGCGTATTCGGTGTCGTACGAGACGGCCGCGCACCGCTTCACGAACCTCGCGACACGTCACCTCGACATCCCGGTGCACTTCCTCAAGGTGCATGAGTCGGGCACGATCACCAAGGCGTACGAGAACGACGACGTGAACTTCCCGACCGACCGCCTCGGGGCCATCGAGGGACAGATGTGCTGCCGCCGGTGGACCTCGCGCGTGGTGTTCGACGAGGACGACCGCTTCAACCCGTACTACCAGTACACCGACACCGGCAACGGCACGTACTGGTGCACGGCGCGGGTCGAGTCCTCGAGCGAGGGGCTGCACTCGGTGAGCGTTGGCGTGCGCTTCGACGACACCAAGTGGTTCGTGGGGAGGGACACCCCGCACCGCGGCGTCTCGAAGCACTCGGTCGAGGTGTGCTGTCGCCGGGCTCCCGCCGAGTTGGAAGACCGCTGGCGGGAGAACTCCTGGCCGAACGTGAAGACGCCGCGCACGCTGCTCGCGACGCTGCCGACCGGCGCGTTCCCCGGGGTCGACACGACTGATGTGTACGAGTTCCTGGAGGCGCACGCGCCGCAGTGAGTTCAGAGAGTCCCTGCTGTTTCGTCAAAAGTTAGTTTTATCTTGCTTAGTCAATCTTGACTATGTTACTTTCGACGAGCCATCAATGACGAACGGCCGAGAAGGGACCCTCATGGCTACTTCCTCTGCGGAAACCCGATTCCGCATCACTGCCACCCTGACGTGCGTTCTCGCCGCCACGCTGACGCTCGGAGCATGCTCCGCGCAGACGCCAGGCGGCGATACCGCCCCCACGAGTGCGAGTGACACCGACGCCTGCAAGCGGAATCAGGATGCCGGCACCATCACCTACATCTCCGGCTACGGCTACTCCGCCAGCGCCGGACAGCTCGACGTGTTCCTCGCCGAGGAGCTGGGCTATTTCGACGACCTCTGCCTCGATGTCGAGATCAACGCCTCCGGTGCGAACGGGCAGCAGCTCGTGGCATCCGGTCAGGCGCAGTTCACGGCGCTCGGCTCCGCATCCGACGTGATGCTGGCCGCGGCGAACAGCAAGAACCTCACGGCCGTCGCCACCTACGGCACCACTCCGCCGTTCTCCATCTTCGGTAACGAGAAGCTCGAGAGCCTCAAGGACCTCGAGGGGGGATCGCTCGGGTACTTCATCAACCTGACCCCGATCGCCTCGGCCATGCTCGACGAGGCCGGCGTCGATGTCTCGAAGGTCGAGATGGTCAAGATGACCAACTACGACCCGACGGTCGTGGTGCGCGAGCAGGTCGATGCGATCGTCGGCTACGCCTCGAACCAGCCGCAGTCGCTCAAGGCGCAGGACCTGCCGTTCAGCGAGTTCCTCCCCTCCGACCTCGGCGTCGAGGGCACGTACAACGTGATGGAGGTCAACTCCCGCTTCCTCGACGAGCACCGCGAGGTCGCCGCCGACTTCATGCGGGCGAGCCTCAAGGCGCTGCAGTACTGCCTCGACGAGTCGGATGCCTGCATCGACAAGCTCGCGAAGCTGGCCGAGGACAACAACCAGGGCGCCGCGTTCCCGCGCGACCAGCTGGCCCGCACCTGGGAGGTGGAGTCCGCCTGGGTCCGCGAGAGCGCCGGTGGCAACCCCGGTGTGCAGAACGAGTCGATGTGGGAGCCGGAGTACGCGCTCGTCGAGAAGTACGGCGACGTCAAGGACCTGCCCGCGATCGCCGACATGATGGACGCCGATCTCGTCGCCGACCTCTACGACGGCGACACCCTGATCTGGCAGGCGAAGTGATGTCGGTCGCACAGGGAGCAGGCGTCGAAGTCAGGAACGTCTCGAAGTCCTTCGGCGTCGACGGCGCGAAGGTCACCGTGCTCGACGACGTGAGTCTCACGATCGGCATGGGCGAGTTCGTGTCAGTGATCGGTCCGAGCGGCTGCGGCAAGTCCACGCTGCTCAAGGTGGTCGCCGGTCTCCTCGAGGCCGACTCGGGCACCGTCACGATCGACGGCGAGAGCGTCACGGCAGCGTCCCGAGACAAGAAGATCGGCCTCGTGCCGCAGTCCCCCGCACTGCTGCCGTGGAAGACCGTGCGCGAGAACGTCGAACTGCCGGTGCGCATCAACGCCAAGGCGAACTCCGGGCGAGCGCTGCGCGACCCCGCGGAGCTGCTGGCGACGTTCGGCCTCGGTCAGGCGATGACGAAGTACCCAGGGCAGCTGTCCGGCGGCATGCAGCAGCGTGCCGCGATCGCCAGGGCGTTCGTGTTCGACCCGGCCATCATGCTGATGGACGAGCCGTTCTCGGCGCTCGACGAGATGAACCGTGACCTGCAGCGCATCGCCCTGCTGGAGTTCTGGCAGTCCAACCGCAAGGCCGTCATGTTCGTCACGCACTCGGTGCCGGAGGCGATCATGCTCTCCGACCGCATCGTGGTGATGGCTGCACACCCGGGGCGCATCGCCCAGGTGATCGACGTGAACCTGCCGCGGCCGCGCGACGAGCAGTCGTATGCCACGGAGGAGTTCCGCGAGATGGAAGCAGTCGTGCGCGATGCGCTGCGCGCGCAGACGGAGAAGGCCCATGTCTGAGCTGACGATGAGAGACACGACCGCGACCCTCGCGACCGCCCGCTTGAAGGCCCAGCCGCATCGGGGCATCCCCGCCTGGCTGCGCTGGGGATCGTGGGGACCCACCCTGATCACCTTCGTGATCGCGGCGCTGCTGTGGCAGATCGTGGCCTGGACGAACCCGTACGTGCTCCCCACGCTGGAGGCGATCGGCGGAAGCCTAGTCGACGACGCCGGCATGTACTGGTCGAACTTCCTGGTCACGCTGCTCGAGGTCGTGGTCGGCGCCTCCGCCGGCATCCTCGCCGGATTCCTGCTGGCGGTGATCATGGCCGAGTTCCAGATCATCGAACGGGCCGTGATGCCGCTCGTGATCATCGTGATGGTGACCCCGATCGTGGCGATCGCCCCGGCGCTGGTCGTGGCCTTCGGCTTCGGCATGGTGCCGAAGTTCATCGTGACCGGCCTCGTGGTGTTCTTCCCGATGCTCGTGAACTCGCTCGCCGGCCTGCGTGACGTCGACCAGAAGGCGCTCGACGTCTTCAAGACGCTGCATGCCTCGCGGTGGGAGATCTTCCGCGAGCTGCGCTTCCCCGGCAGCATGCCCTACGTGTTCGCGGGTCTCCGCATCGCCCTGCCGCTCGCCGTCGTCGGCGCCGCGGTCGCCGAGTTCGTCGCAGCGGGACAGCAGGCCGGCCTCGGCTCGCTCGTCACCACCTCCGCTGCACAGGCGAACCTGCCCGTCACCTGGGCCAGCATCGCGCTGCTCTGCCTCCTCGGCGTGCTCCTGATCATCGTCCTCGCCCTGGTGCGCAAGCGCGTGCTCTGGTGGAGCGACGGCGAGGTCACGGCCAAGGGCTGACGCGGCATCCGGATCCCGGGGCGGGCGCCCCACCCGCCCCGGGGTTCCTCCGGCGTGCCCGGAATCCACTCGAGAACGACCAGAACCACCCACCAGGAAGGCACCGCACATGACCGATCAGAACACCGTCAAGCCGCTGCGTCTCGGCCTCTTCGAGAACGCCCAGGCGAACGACTCCGGCACCGCGACCTGGCGGCACCCCGACAACGGGCGCTACCTGTTCGACAAGCTCGAGTACTGGCGCGACACCGCGCGCATGGTCGAGGACGCCGGGTTCGACTTCCTGTTCCTCGCGGATGCCTGGGGCTGGGCCGACGTCGCGGGCGAACGCCCCGACATCTGCTCCGTCGAAGGGCTCGATCTGCCTCGCCTCGACCCGGCGATCATCCTCGCCGCCCTCATCCCCGAGACCACGCGTCTGGGCCTCGTGGCCACCGGCTCGACCCTCCTCGAGCCGCCCTACTCGTTCGCGCGCCGGATGGCGACGCTCGACATCCTCTCCGGCGGCCGCATCGGCTGGAACGTCGTCACCACCGGCACGGCCGACACCGCGGTGCAGGGCTTCGGCGTGCCGATGGTCGGTCATGACGAGCGCTACCTGATGGCCGACGACTTCATGCAGGTCGTCTACAAGCTGTGGGAGCAGGCGTGGGAGGAAGGGGCGCTGGAGCGCGACAAGTCCGGCCGTTTCGCCGACCCGTCCAAGGTGCACCGCATCGCGCACGACGGCCCCTACTTCCGTTCGCACGGCTACGGCAACACATCGCGCTCGCCGCAGGGCACCCCGGTGCTGTTCCAGGCCGGGGCGTCGCCCGCCGGCCGGGAGTTCGGCGGCAAGCACGGCGAGGCGATCTTCGTCGGCAGCGGCTCGGTCGAGCAGCTCCGCGCGCACTCCTCGGCGATCCGCGAGGAGGCCGTGAAGAACGGCCGCGGAGCCGACGAGGTCAAGATCATGTCGGCGTTCGCCGCGATCGTCGGCAGCACGGAGGAAGAGGCGCAGCGCAAGTATGCCGAGGTCGCCGACGCGCAGAACCCCGACGTCACCGTCGCCTCCTACGCCTGGTTCACCGGGCTCGACCTGTCGGCGTACGCGCCGAACACACCGATGTCCGAGCTCAGCACCGAGCTGTCGCAGACCCAGGTTGCCCGCTTCGCCGACAAGACCGTCGGCGACGTGCTCGGAGACTGGCACGCGCACGGTGTCGGCGCCCGCCCGATCGTGGGCACCCCCGAGCAGGTGGCTGACCGCATGATCGAGCTCGCCGACGGCGCCGACCTCGACGGATTCCTCTTCGCCCCCGTGATCCCGCCGGCATCGACCGTCGACTTCATCGAGCACGTGCTGCCGATCCTCAAGGAGCGCGGCGCGATCGTCGAGCCGTCGTCGGAGCCGCAGTCGCTGCGGGAGCGCCTGATCGGCACGTCGACTCCGGCACTCGCCGATTCGCACACCGGATCGCAGTACCGGCGGACGATGTCGCGTGTCTGACACCCTCACCGGTGTCGCCGTCGTGGGGAGCGCGAACCTCGACCTCGTGGTCGAGGTCTCGCGGCCCCCACGCGTCGGCGAGACCCTCCTCGGACGAGCCGGCGGACGTTTCTCCGGCGGTAAGGGGCTGAATCAGGCCGTGGCGTCCGCCCGCAGCGGGGCGCCCACGACGTTCTGCGCGGTCGTCGGAGACGATGAGGCGGCCGACGTGCTCGAGCGGACCCTGTCGGATGCGGGAGTCGTGGCGGCGCTCCGCCGCAGTGACGCTGCTCCGACCGGAGTGGCTCACGTGCTCGCCCTCGACGGCGGGGACAACAGTATCGTCGTCGCGGCGGGTGCCAACGCCGATCTCACCCCGGAAGACGCGGTCGCCGGGATCGCAGGAGCCGGGGTCGTGCTCGCGCAGCTGGAGGTGCCCGTCGAGAGCGTGGCCGCAGGGCTGCGTGCCGGGCGCGCTGCCGGCGCACTGACGATCCTCAACGCCGCCCCCGCGCATGCCGCGACGATCGGGATGCTCGCCGATGTCGATGTTCTCGTCGTGAACGAGACCGAGTGCCTCGAACTCGGCGGCGTCGACCGCCTCCATGCGGCCGGTGCGCAGACGGTGGTTCTCACGCAGGGTGCCGGGGGAGTGACGCTCCATCGCTCGGGAAGCGATCCCGTGCACGTCGCCGCCTTCCGGATCGATCCGGTGGACACGACGGGAGCCGGCGATGCCTTCTGCGGTGCGCTCGCCGCCGCGCTCGCCCAGGGAATGGCGATCGAGGATGCCCTGGTCAGAGCCTGCGCGGCGGGAGCCGTCGTGGCTCAGCACCGCGGGGCGACCACGCCGCAATTGACGCCCGGATCGATCGCGGCGTTCGTCGACTCGCGCTGAGCCGCTACTGCGCAGGGGGCGTGGCGGGCGATGCGACCTCTTCCGTCTCGCCGGCGAACGTGTACTCACCCCCGCGCAGGCGCTCCAGCAGGTCGAGCAGCCACTGCTTCTCGGCGGTGAGGCGGGCGGTGGAGAGGTCGAAGATCTCCCGCACGTACTTCGGTGTCGTCTCGGAGCGCAGAGTGTCCTGCACGTCGAAGCCGTTCTGGGTGATGATCGCGTCGCTCTTGATGAGGCGGTGCTCGAGGCCGGCGATCACCTCCTGGCGGCTCAGCACGAACATGAACGAGGCCACGGTCATGACGGCCTGGGTGTCGAAGGCTGCGACGTTCCAGAGGTTCTCGCGCAGCATGCGCTGCAGCTCGACCTCGCCGGCTGGAGTGATGCGGTAGGTCGTGCGTGCCGGGCGCTTCCCCTCGGCTTCGGTGCCGCTCTCGGCGATGTAGCCGTCGACCTCGAGGGCGCGCAGGGCGTTGTAGATCGAGCCGGGCTGGATGTGCGCCCATTCGTCGACGTGCCACGTCATGAGCTCGCGGCGGAGGAAGTAACCGTGCACGGGCTGGAACTGCTTCACGGCACCGAGGACGACGAGGCGGGTGGTCGACATGCCCCTCATGCTAACGGCTGGTGTCCACATTCTTATTGTTTGCATGATCAAACTTGTCTATTATGAGTACTAGTCAAAGTTGACTAACGAAAGGAAGCCGAAATGACGACTGCCGTGACCGACGCCCTGCCGCGCGACCTCGCCCTCCGCCGGGCGTTCTCGGTGTATCCGACCGGCGTCGTAGCCCTCGCCGCGCATGTCGATGACCGTGCTGTCGGGATGGCGGTCAATTCCTTCACCTCGATCTCGCTCGAGCCCGCGCTCGTCGCGATCAGCGCAGCGCGTACGTCGAAGACGTGGCCCGTGCTGAGGGCGGTACCCGAACTCGGTATGAGCGTACTCGCCGCGCACCACGAGCCTCTGAGCCGCTCGCTCTCCGCCCGCGAAGGGGACCGGTTCGGTGGCCACGAGTGGCACCGAACCGAGGGTGGGGCGGTGCTCATGTCGGATGCGGCGCTCTGGCTCACCTGCCGCCTGCGCAGCACGTTCGACGGCGGTGATCACGAGATCGCGTTGTACGAGATCGCCGACATCACCCTGTTCGAGGACGTCGAGCCGCTCGTCTTCCACCAGAGCCGCTATCGGTCCATCGCGGGCTCCGAGAGCGTGTGAGTACTCCGCCGCTCACGACCATCGTCGGCGTGGTCGTGCCCGGTGATGGTCGGGGACGAGAGCTCGGCTTCCCGACGGCGAACCTGGCGCTGGACCACAGCGACCTGCCCGCCGATGGGATCTACGCAGCGTGGACGCGTATCGACGATGACCCGGAGGTCTGGCAGGCGAGCGTGAGCGTCGGAACGAATCCGACTTTCGCAGGCGACCGGGAAAGGCGGGTCGAGGTGCATCTGCATGATGTGAACCTCGATCTGTACGGTCGGACGCTGGCGGTGACGCTCGTCGCCCATATGCGCCCGACGCTGCACTTCGAGGGAATCGATGCGCTGGTCTCGCAGAGCGAGGCCGATGTCAGCCGCTGTCGACGGCTTCTGGCCGATCGCGATCAGGGTGGAGAGCGTGTGAGCCCGACGGGCGGATGATCTTCGTGAACGGCTCTGGCCGAGAGTACTGTTTTACATTTCACTCCTGTGGTACTTTCTCCGCATCACCGACGATCCGGAGGAAGACCCATGCTCGCCCGCAAGAAGACCGCTTTCTTCACGTCCGCCGTCGTGGCCCTCACCCTGTCACTGACAGGTGTGTCATCGGCTCATGGCGCCACGGGCTACGCCACCCCCGAGCCCGTGGCTGCGACGAGTGCCGGGCTGCAGGCCGCGGCGGACGAGACCGACCTCGATCCTCGCCTCGCGTCGTCGACCGACCTGGAACTGCTGCTCCTTGTCATGACGGGACGCGGAGCCCTCGCCGATGCGCACCCCGAACTGATCGCCGAGCTCGGCATCACTGTGTCCACACAGGCGCAGGCCGACGCGATGGCGGCCATCGCCGCGCAGTTCCTTACCGTCTCTCCCGCATTCTCCGCGACATGGGCGCCCGCGATCAGGAGTACCGACCCGGCCGTGAGGGATCAGGGCATCTCCGGATTCATGACGGACTTCATGGCTTACGTGATGTCGCACTGCCGACCCTCGTGCACCGTGTGAGCGGTCGGCCCACACCGCAGCGGATGCTCACTCCGGCGAGGTGCCGCGCGGCAGCTGGTGCCGGGTGCCGCCGTCACCGCGGCGACGCCCCGTCGGAGGAGGCCCCTCGTCGGAAAGCACGGTGCGGGGGACGCTCCAGCGTGCCGTGGTTCCGCGCTCCGTCCGCTGATCCAGTGTGAAGGTGCCGCCATGCAGCGCCGCACGTTCGGCGAGGTTCTCGGTCCCTCCGGGGTCGCCGAGGGACTCCGCGATCCCGTCACCGTCGTCCTGCACCGAGACGATGACCTCTCTCTCCGAGACGGCGACCGTCACGGCGCAGGTGCTGGCCTGGGCATGGTGGGCGACGTTGGCGAGCGCCTCGCGGATGACGGCGATGACGTCATCCGCGAGCTTCCCGGTGACGACCGGATCGACCGGCCCCACGAAGGTGATCGTCGGCGCGGACGGCAGCGCGGGAGTGAGTTCGGTGATCACGTCGAGCGCGCGCCGGCGCACAGGACGGTCTTTTCTCTTCACGCGGCGCGTCCGGAGCGAGAATATCCCGGAGCGGATGTCGGTGATGGCCGCGTCGATCTCCGCGACGTGCTGCTCGAGTTCTTCGGCGTGGGCGGGGTCGGTGGCAGCGAACGCCTGCAGGCTCATCCCCGTCGCGAACAGCCGCTGGATGACGTTGTCATGCAGGTCGCGGGCGATGCGGTTGCGCTCTTCGATGATGTCGAGGTGCTGCCGATCCTCTCGAGCCCAGGCGAGTGAGGTCGCGAGACCCGCCTGGGCGACGAAATCGGAGATCGCGTCGATCTCGCTCGGGGAGAAGTCGCTACCGGATGCCACTCGCGTGACGCACAGCGCCCCGATCGCATGCCCGGCAGCCACCAGGGGGACGGCCACCGTGGGCCCTGCCGCATCCTGGTCTCCGGCCAGGCTGGCGTGGGTGTCCTCATCGGTGAGGCTTCCGCTCACCACCCTTCCGCTGGCGATGGCGTGCGCGGCGACCGAGCTCGCCGCCGGGAGGACTCCGTGTTCGTATGCGGCGGACAGCGGTCCGCGGGCGGCGTCGATGCGGAGACGGTCGGCATCCACGTGGACGACGATCGTCACCAGGTCGCAGGCGACCACGTGAGTGACGCGCTCGGCCATGACGTCGAGGATGTCCTCGCGCTGAGGGGTCAGGAGCACGGCGCTCACGTCCGAGAGCGCTCGATTCAGTCGCTGCTGGCGACGAGCCTCTTCGGCCGCGCGGGCGTTGTGGATGGTGATTCCCGCGGTCGCGGCCATCGACTCGATGAGCTCCTCATCCTCGAGCGTGAAGACACCGGTTCGCCGATTCGACAGCACGAGGACGCCGCACACCTCGCCGTGGCTTCGGACCGGGACCCCGAGGAACCCCTCCATGGCAGGGTGATGCGGGGGGAAACCCGCGGACCGAGCGTCGTCGCTCATCTGGTTCAGACGGATCGTGCGTCCGCTGTCGACCACCGCGCGGAACAGAGTCCCCGGCTCGGGCGGATCGGCGATCGCGGCCGCACTTTGCTGGTCGATGCCCACGTGGATGAATCGCTCGACAGCGCCGGCCGCGTCGATCACGATCAGCGCGCCGTATCGGGCTTGGATGAGGTCGGCGGCAGCTCGGACGATGCGTGTGAGAATCCTGTCGGCGTCGAGTTGGTCCGCCGCGTCCGGCGAGAAGTCGACAAGACCGCGGAGCTGGCGGCGGGTGGCGAGGAGCCGAGGTGCGCGTGTCACGGGAGCGTCGTCCCCGTCGTCCTGCTGGGGGCCGGGCGTAATATGCGTCTGTCGGCATCTGTCCTGCATCCCTCCACCTTCCCCGGAGACCGACCGCTCTGCAACGCTCAGCCGGTATATGGCAGGCGCGTCGCCGGCAGGACTCCCGCTGCCGGAGGCCCGCTTTCCCGATCGAGCGGGGACCATGGTCCCGGCCGAGGCCGCGAAACGCCCGTTACGGTGCGAGAGACGTGCCTGGGCAGACCGGGCGAGCGAGCAGGCAGGAACGGGAGAGTGCGGGCATGACCTCAGTGTTCCTGGTCGACGATCATGAGATGGTGCGCAGGGGTGTCGCCGCTGTGATCCAGGCCACCCCGGATCTCGATGTCGTCGGTGAGGCGGGGGGCTATCGGGAGGCGACGAGGCGGATCGCGGCCACTCTTCCCGATGTCGTGGTCCTCGATGTGCACCTGCCGGACGGCAGCGGGATCGACCTGTGCCGGGCGATCCGGCAGAAGCATCCGGGGATGCGGTGCCTGATCCTCACGGCCTACGACGACGACGACGCGGTGATCGCGGCCGTGATGGCGGGGGCGGACGGGCATCTGCTCAAGACGGTGCGCGCTGCGGACCTTCCCGAAGCGGTGCGTGCCGTCGCTGCCGGACGTCGGCTGCTCGATCCCGCCACGGTGCGTCGGGCGACGGGCCAGGTCGCCTCGGGGTCGGCTGATTCCGCTGATCCCCGGTTCGCGTCCTTGACCATGCGCGAACGGCAGATCCTCGCTCTCATCGCCGACGCCCTGACGAACCGTCAGATCGCGGACCGGCTCGGTCTCGCCGAGAAGACAGTCAAGAACTACGTCACCTCGATGCTCGGGAAGCTGGGTTTCACCCATCGGACGCAGGCGGCGGTCTTCGAGCTCTCGCGGATGCACGACGAAGGCTGACGCGCGGACGAGGATCCTCCCGGCGGGAGGCCGAGGGACGAAGGGCCCTAGAGCGCTGCTGTCTTCTGAGTGAGGGTGGCAGAGGACGATCTGGAGTCAGGCGAAGGGACGAGACGGTGAGCATTGCGATGCACAGCGACGCCGGGGGACTTCGGGCGCGAGGGGTGGAGGGCGGAGCGAACGACGATGGGGGCGTTCGCCCGGTGATGGGGACTGCGTGGGTGGCCGGGGGAGCCGTCCGAGCGGTTGCGGGGCTGTGCGGGTGGCTGTGGGAGCTGCGCGGACGGCTGTCCGGGGTTGCGGATGGCGGGGGCGCCGTCCGGGGATGTGGACGGCTGTGGGAGCGGTCCACGGGTGAACGGATGGCTGTGGGGAGCTGTTCGGGCAGCGAGGGGCGGGCAGGCCACCCGCCCCTCGCTGGTCGTCCGCGAGTCGCGCGAGGTCAGTCCCGTGCCGTCTGCAGGAGGGTCCACAGTTCAGCCCGTGCGGGAAAAGTCGAGAGGTCGATGTCGAGCAGGCCTCCGGCCTGAGCGATGCGGGACCGCAGGGTGTGCCGATGCACGCCGAGTGCCGTCGCCGCGGATTCCGCCTTGGCGTCGTGCTCCAGCCAGGTGCGCAACGAGCGCTCCAGCTCGGCGCCGGTGCGGGCATCGTGCTCGCGCAGCGGCGCGAGACGTGACTCCGCGACGAGGCGGGCCTCATCGGTCGCCAGCGCGGTGAGGATGCTGGAGCCCACCGTCTCGGAGTATCGTGCCGCCCCGTGCGTTCCCTGCTGGCGAAGAGCCGTCAGTGCTTGCGCGTGCGCCCGGGCGAACGAGTCGTACCCGTCGGGATCGGAGACGCCGATGCGGATGCCGAAACGCGTGGCGACCTCGTCGAGCAGTGCTTCCTCGCCTGCGGAGACGCACATGGTCACGCCGTCCTCGGATTCGGCGAGGAAGACGGGAGTGCCGTGCTCGGAGCGATGCCGCTCCCACCATTCGCCCAGCGGACCGGCCGGGGCATCCGCGGCGACGGCCACGATCACCGGAGCGGGGGGCAGACCGCCGAGCACTCTTCTCGCCAGCGTGGGATCGTCGGCGAGCAGGGAGCCGAGGAGCTGGGCGTGCAGGCGCCGCCGGCTCCGTGCGAGCTGCTCGCTCTGCTCCATCGCGAGTCCTGCCATGGCGATCACCGACGTCACGACCGACCGGGCCTCCGGATCGAGCGCATCGAGCGCCAGCGCGATCACCCCTCGCAGATGCCCTCCGCGGCCCACGGTGAACAGCATGAACGCGTGCTCGCCGAGGGTGAGCGACTGACTCGCTTCCAATCCGCGCGTGAGGATCTCCATCACCCGCCCGCTCAGGGCGTCGAGCATCTCGGCGTGGAGGCAGTCGCGCGGGTGGGCGGCGACGACCGCGCCCGCGGCATCGAACATCCCCGCCCAGACGTCGAGGCGTCGTCCGAGTTCCGCGATGGTCGCCTCGAGCCCGCTGGGGCGGAGAGCTGCGAGGGCGAGGGCGCGCTGGGTGTCGAGCGCCCACGATCGCCGGGCGTACGCCTGAGCGGCGATCGCCTCGGAGTGGGCGCGGGCCACAGCGATGAACGGCGTGCGATACGGCACCGCGAACAGCGGCATCCCGTGTGTGGCGCACGAGGCGACGAGCTCCTCCGGAATACCCGACCGATGGACCTCCGTGCCGAAGCCGAGCCCGAGGACGCCCCGGTCGGCGAGGCGTCCCACGTAGGTGTCGATATCGATCGCCCGGTCGAACTGCGTACCCGTGGTCAGCAATGCCAGGTCCTCGGAGAGGAAGGGGGTCGGGTCTGCGAGGTCGGAACTGTGCACCCAACGCAGCGGGCGGTCGAGAGCACCCTCGGGCAGGTCCTCCTCGAGCGGCACGAGTGCGAGCCCGAGGTCCCGACGGCGCAGCAGCGCCCGTAGAGTCGGCTGCTCCGGTTCGGTGGCGGCCATGAGAAACCTTTCGGCTGTACAGTCGGGCGAACCCATCGCCTAGATTGTACAAGTTGGCTAGTGCGGCGGCCTCCATTGCCGCCGTACGCTCGCGAACATGGCACTCCTCGACACCGCAGCCCCCGCAGTCCCTCTCGGCGGACCCGACCTCCCGCAGGAGCGTCGCCTGGTCACGGACCTCCCCGGACCTCGCTCGGCCGAGATCCTCGCACGCAAGGCGGATGCCGTCGCGGCCGGTGTGGGGCACACCGTGCCGATCGCGGCCGTGGCAGCCGGCGGCGGAGTGATCGTCGACGCGGACGGCAACTCGCTCATCGACCTCGGCTCCGGTATCGCCGTGACCACGGTCGGCAACGCGCACCCCAAGGTCGCGGCAGCCGTAGCCGCGCAGGCCGCGCAGTTCACGCACACTTGCTTCATGATCTCGCCCTACGAGTCGTACGTCGGCGTCGCCGAGGCCCTCAACCGCGTCACCCCCGGCGACTTCGCGAAGAAGAGTGCCCTGTTCAACTCGGGTGCGGAGGCCGTCGAGAACGCGATCAAGATCGCCCGCAAGCACACCGGACGTCAGGCGGTCGTCGCCTTCGATCACGGCTACCACGGGCGCACGAACCTGACCATGGCGCTCACCGCCAAGTCGATGCCGTACAAGAGCGGCTTCGGTCCGTTCGCCCCGGAGGTGTACCGCGCTCCGATGTCGTACCCGTTCCGCGATGGGCTCGACGGAAACGAGGCCGCGGCCCGCGTCATCCTCCAGCTCGAGAAGCAGATCGGCGCCGACAACCTCGCCGCGGTCATCATCGAGCCGATCCAGGGCGAGGGCGGCTTCATCGTCCCGGCCGACGGTTTCCTGCCGGCGATCGTCGACTGGTGCCGCGCGAACGGCGTCGTCTTCATCGCGGACGAGGTGCAGACCGGATTCGCCCGCACCGGGCACATGTTCGCGAGCGAGATCTTCGGCATCGAGCCCGACCTGATCACCACGGCCAAGGGCATCGCCGGCGGTCTCCCGCTCGCGGCCGTCACCGGTCGCGCCGAGATCATGGACGCCTCGCACTCCGGCGGCCTCGGAGGTACCTACGGCGGCAACCCGATCGCCTGCGCCGCCGCCCTCGCCTCGATCGATGTGTTCGAGAACGACGGCGTGATCGAGCGTGCCCGTGAGATCGGGGCGACCCTCACGCAGCGTCTCACCGCGATCCAGCAGAACGACCCGCGCGTCGGCGACGTCCGCGGCCACGGTGCGATGATCGCCGCCGAGTTCGTCGACCCCGAGACCCAGGCCCCGGATGCCGCTCTCACGGCCGCGGTCGCCAAGGCCTGCATCGCCCAGGGCGTCGTCGTCCTCACCTGCGGAACCTACGGCAACGTCATCCGCTTCCTTCCCCCGCTCTCGATCGGCGACGATCTGCTGAACGAAGGACTCGACATCGTCGCTGCGGCGCTCGCCGCGGCATGACACCCCTGTCCGGTCGCGACCCCGATCGGGGGATTTCGGGTCGCGACCGGCACTGTTTCACCCAACGAAGGAGTTGCAGATGGCTGAGATCACACGCGACGTACTGATCATCGGTGCGGGAGCCGCAGGGCTCACGGCGGCGAACGACCTCCGCAAGGCCGGCCTCTCGGTCGCCGTGCTGGAGGCCCGTGACCGCGTCGGCGGGCGCCTGTGGACCGACGTGATCGAGGGCGCCATGCTTGAGATCGGCGGCCAGTGGGTGTCGCCCGACCAGGACGCGCTCAAGGACACGATCGAGGAGCTGGGGCTCGAGACCTACAGCCGCTACCGCGAAGGCGACAGCGTCTATGTCGGCCCCGACGGGAAGGCACACCGCTTCACGGGCGAGATGTTCCCGGTGGCGCCCGAGACCGAGGCCGAGATCGCCAGGGTCACCGAGATCCTCGACGCACTGGTCGCCGAGATCGACCCGGACCGTCCCTGGGCCCACCCCAGCGCCGAGGACTGGGACACGATCACCTGGGACGCCTGGCTGCGCTCGCAGACCGACGACGACGAGGCCGTGCGCAACCTGGCCTTCGCCACCGGTTCCGCGATGCTCACCAAGCCCACTCACTCCTTCTCCCTGCTGCAGTCGCTGCTGATGGCCGCGTCCGCAGGTTCCTACTCGAACCTCGTCGACGCCGACTTCATCCTCGACAAGCGAGTGGTCGGCGGTCTGCAGCAGGTTCCGCTGCGCCTCGCTGAGCGCCTGGGCGACGACGTGCTGCTGAACCAGCCAGTGCGCGGCCTCGAATGGTCCGACACGGGTGTCGTCGCCACCACCGATCAGCACACGGTGCGCGCCCGCCACGCGATCCTCGCGCACGCGCCGGTGCTCTACAGCCGCATCGCGTTCGACCCTCCGATGCCGCGCCGACAGCATCAGCTGCACCAGCACCTGTCGATGGGCTTCGTCATCAAGGTGCACGCCGTGTACGACCGGCCGTTCTGGCGCGAGCAGGGCCTCAGCGGCACCGCCTTCAGCCCGTACGAGCTCTCGCACGAGGCCTATGACAACACCAACCACGGCGACGAGCGCGGCACCCTGGTCGGCTTCGTCTCCGACGCCAACGCCGACGGCGTGTTCGAGCTGTCGGCCGAGGAGCGCAAGGAGCGCATCCTCGAGTCGCTGTCGCACTACTACGGACCCGAGGCCAAGAACCCGGTCGTCTACTACGAGAGCGACTGGGGCAGCGAGGAGTGGACGCGCGGCGCCTACGCCGCGAGCTTCGACATGGGGGGCCTGCACCGCTACGGCGCGGACCTCCGCACGGCGGTCGGCCCGATCCACTTCGCGTGCAGCGACATGGCCGGCGCCGGGTACCAGCACGTCGACGGGGCGATCCGCATGGGCCACCTCGTCGCATCGAACATCGTCGACGCGAGTCGCGACGCCGGCGCTGTCGAGAGCGGCAGCTGATGACCGGCTCGGTCGTCGTCGGATACACGGCGACGGACGCGGGAGCGGATGCCGCGGCACTCGGCGCCCGGCTCGCTCGCAGCCTCGGTGCGACCCTGCACCTGGTGATCGTGCTGCCGAACGAGGGCACGCGCAGCGCGGCAGTCCCACCGGAGCGCGCGTACGAGGAGCACATCAAGGCGCAGGCGCGGCAGTGGCTCGCGGACGCCGTGGTCCGGCTCCCGCAGGAGCTGACCCGCAGCGGTCACGTGCGCTTCTCCGAATCGTTCGCCGAGGGCCTGATCGCCGCCGGCGAGGAATTCGGCGCCAGGGTGATCGTGATCGGCGCGGCCGGGGGCGGCATCTTCGGACGCCACCGTCTCGGCAGCGTCGCCTCCGAGCTGCTGCACTCATCGACCATTCCGGTGGCGCTCGCGCCCGTGGGCGCCGCCCAGCAGGACGATCACGTCCTGCCGCGCGTGACGGTCGCCGTCGGATCCCGACCCGGTGCCGACGCCCTCCTCGACGAGGCCGTCGCGCTCGCCGGAGACAGCGGTGTCGACCTCCGGCTCGTATCCCTCGTTCCGTTCGACGTTCCCCCCGGACTCGACACCGGAGCGATCCGCACGGTCGGCGACACCCACGGCCAGGAGGTGCTCGCCGTCGCCGCGGAGTTGCTGCCGGACGGTCGCACGGCCGCGGTCGAGAGGGCACCGGGCGACTCGGTCGAAGACGCCGTCGCCCATCTCTCCTGGCTTCCCGGCGAGGTCGTCCTGGTCGGCTCCAGCCGGCTGGCGCAACCGCGTCGTCTGTTCCTGGGCTCCACGGCAGCGAAGATGCTGCACGAACTGCCCGTTCCCATGATCGTCGTCCCGCGTACCCGCAACGAAGCAGGAGACCGCTGATGAGCAGCACGAACCGGGCGACGGAGCCCGAATCCGGTGTCACGACCGGCATCTCCACCAAAGGCTTGAGCGCCGGAACGGTCGGCCTGATCGGCGCGGTCGTGATCGGCATCTCGTGCATCGCCCCCGCGTACACCTTCACCGCCGCCGTCGGCCCCACGGCATCCGAGGTCGGGGCGCAGATCCCGGCCATCATCCTCGTCGGCTTCATCCCGATGCTCCTCGTCGCCTTCGGCTACCGCGAGCTCAACAATCGGATGCCGGACTCCGGCACGTCGTTCACCTGGGCGGCCCGAGCGTTCGGACCGTGGGTCGGCTGGATGGCCGGCTGGGGTCTGGTCGTCGCGACGATCCTGGTGCTGTCGAACCTCGCCGGCGTCGCGGTCGACTTCCTCTTCCTGCTGCTGTCGCAGATCACCGGGAACCCGGAGATCGGCGACCTCGCCGGTGTCACCTGGATCAACATCGGTGTCTGCCTGCTGTTCATGCTCGGTGCGACGTGGATCTCGTATCGCGACATGCAGACGACGCAGAAGCTGCAGTACTGGCTCGTCAGCTTCCAGATCCTGGTGCTGGTGTTCTTCGCCGTCGCGGCCATCGTGCAGGCGGTGAACGGCAACGGCTTCGACTACCAGCCGTTCGACCTGAACTGGTTCAACCCGTTCGCGATCTCCTCCTTCAGCGCGGTCGCCGCGGGCCTCTCGCTCTCGATCTTCATCTTCTGGGGCTGGGATGTCACCCTCACCATGAACGAGGAGACCAAGGATCCGGAGAGGACACCGGGTCGCGCGGCCACCGTCACGGTGCTCACGATCGTGTCGCTGTACCTGCTGCTCGCGGTCGCGATGATCATGTTCGCCGGCGTCGGCACCGGGGCGCTGGGGCTCGGCAACGCGGACATCCAGGAGAACGTGTTCTTCCACCTCTCCGGCCCGATCCTGGGGCCGCTCGCGTTCCTGGTGTCGCTGGCCGTTCTGACCAGCTCCGCGTCGTCGCTGCAGTCCACGTTCGTGGGCCCGGCGCGCACACTGCTGGCCATGGGGCACTACGGCGCACTGCCGAAGGCGTTCGCGAAGGTCAGCCCCCGCTTCTTCACGCCGGGGTACGCGACCATCATCTCGGCGATCGTGGCCTCCGCGTTCTACGCCGTCATGCGCGTCGTCAGCGAAGACACGCTGTGGGACACGATCCTCACGCTCGGCATGATGATCTGCTTCTACTACGGGATCACCGCGTTCGCGTGCGTGTGGTACTTCCGCAAGCAGTGGTTCGACTCGACGCGGAACGTCTTCTTCACGTTCCTCTTCCCGCTCGTCGGTGGCGCGATCCTCGCGGTGCTGTTCTTCACGACGCTGATCGACTCGATGGACCCGGAATACGGTTCCGGATCGCAGATCGGCGGGGTCGGCATCGTCTTCATCCTCGGGATGCTGATCATCGTCGTCGGCATCGCGGTCATGATCTGGAACGCGGTCCGCCGGCCCGCCTTCTTCCGCGGCGAGACGCTGGGCATCGACGCACCGCCCAGCCGACGCAAGCGCGCATAGCCCTCCTCACAGAAAGAGAATCATGAGCACTCAGACCGAACAGGCGCTCCTCGACAGCATCCCCACCGGCCTCTTCATCGGCGGGCAGTGGATCGACGGCGAGACCGGCGGCACCTTCGACGTGCAGGACCCGGCGACCGGCACGGTGATCCGGACGATCGCCGACGCGACGCCGGCCGACGGCATCCGTGCCCTCGACGCCGCGGTCGCCGCTCAGGACGAGTGGGCGGCCACCGCCCCGCGCGTGCGCAGCGAGATCCTCCGCACGGCGTTCGACCTCGTGCAGGAGCACAAGGAGGACCTGGCGCTGCTCATGACGCTCGAGATGGGCAAGCCCCTCGCCGAGGCCCGTGGCGAGGTCGTCTACGGCGGCGAGTTCCTGCGCTGGTTCAGCGAGGAGGCCGTGCGCATCAGCGGTCGCTACGGCATCAACCCCGAGGGCACCGGCCACATGGTCGTGTCGCAGCGTCCGGTCGGACCGTCGTTCTTCGTGACGCCGTGGAACTTCCCCTTCGCGATGGCCACCCGCAAGATCGCTCCGGCACTCGCGGCCGGGTGCACGGTCGTCATCAAGCCCCCGGCGCTGACTCCCTTGACGACGATCTTCTTCGTCTCGCTGCTCGAGAAGGCAGGGCTCCCGGCGGGCGTCGTCAACGTCGTGCAGACGTCGAAGTCCAGCGCGCTGTCGGCACCGATCATCGCCGACCCGCGGCTGCGCAAGCTCTCCTTCACCGGATCGACCGAGGTGGGGCGCAAGCTCATCGCCCAGGCGGCCGAGGGCGTGCTGCGGGTGTCGATGGAGCTCGGCGGCAACGCGCCGTTCGTGGTGTTCGACGACGCCGACCTGGACAAGGCGGTGGAGGGTGCACTCGCCGCGAAGTTCCGCAACATCGGCCAGGCCTGCACCGCAGCCAACCGCTTCATCGTGCACAAGGACGTCGCGGGTGAGTTCGCCAAGCGTGTCACCGAGCGCGTCAACGGCATGAAGATCGGTCGCGGCACCGAGGAAGGTGTGGCGATCGGACCGCTCATCGACGCGGATGCCGTCGCCAAGGCGGGCGAGCTCGTCGACGAGGCCGTCGGTCGCGGTGCGACTCTGCTCGCCGGTGGCAAGGCCGTCGAGGGCACCGGCACGTTCTACGAGCCCACCGTGCTCACCGACGTCGTCGCCGGCAGCGCGATCCTCCGCGAGGAGATCTTCGGCCCGGTGCTCGCGATCGCGACCTTCGAGACCGAGGACGAGGCCGTACACCTGGCGAACGACACCGAGTACGGGCTCGTCTCGTACGTGTTCACCGAGAACCTGCAGCGCGGCCAGCGGATGATCGACAAGCTCGAGACCGGCATGATGGGTCTCAACGTGGGCGTCGTCTCCAACGCCGCCGCACCCTTCGGCGGAGTGAAGCAGTCCGGCGTCGGACGCGAGGGCGGGTTCGAGGGCATCCACGAGTACCTGTCCACCAAGTACACGCTGATCCCGGTCTCCTGACCGAGCAGCCAGAGGAGGAGAGAACATGACCGACTACGCCGTCATCAACCCCGCCACCGGAGAGACGCTGGCGTCCTTCGACACCTTCACCGACGCTCAGATCGAGGAGGCGGTCGCCGCCGCCGACGAGGCCCACCGCGAGTGGTCCCGTTCGTCGACCGTCGCTGAGCGTGCAGCCCTCGTCCGCCGCGCGGCCGAGCTGCACCGCGAGCGTCGGGAGGAGCTCGCCGACATCTTCGTGCGCGAGATGGGCAAGCCCCGCGAGGCCGCCCTCGGGGAGGTCGACTTCGCCGCCGACATCGCCGAGTACTACGCCGACCAGGCGGAGTCGATCATGGCCGACCAGCCGATCGCGATCCTGGGGGAGGGGTCGGCCATCATCCGCCGCTCCTCGCTCGGCCCGCTCGTCGGCATCATGCCGTGGAACTTCCCGGCATACCAGATCGTGCGCTTCGCGGCTCCGAACCTGATCGTGGGCAACACGATCCTGCTCAAGCCCGCGCCGCAGTGCCCGGAGTCCTCGTCCGCGATCGAGGCGATCTACCACGATGCCGGCTTCCCGAAGGGTGCCTACCAGAACGTGCTCGCCACGAACGAGCAGATCGCGACGATGATCGCCGACCCGCGCGTGCAGGGCGTGTCGCTCACCGGGTCCGAGCGTGCCGGGGCCGCCGTCGCCGAGATCGCCGGTCGCAACCTCAAGAAGGTCGCCCTCGAGCTGGGCGGGTCAGACCCGTTCATCGTGCTCTCGACAGACGACCTCGACGCGACGGTGCAGGCCGGCGTCGACGCGCGGCTCGACAACAACGGTCAGGCGTGCAACGGCGCCAAGCGTTTCATCATCGTCGACGGGCTGTACGACGCGTTCGTCGAGAAGTTCACGGAAAAGATGGCCGCTGTCGAGGCGACGGATCCGACGCTCGACGACACGGTCCTCGGACCGGTGGCCTCCGAAGCCGCGGCCGAGAACCTGCAGAAGCAGATCGATCAGGCCGTCGAGCAGGGCGCGACGCTGCTCACCGGCGGCACCCGCGACGGAGCATTCTTCGCGCCGACCGTGCTCACCGACGTGACGCCCGAGATGAACGTGTACCGCGAGGAGCTCTTCGGTCCCGCAGCCGTCGTCTACCGCGTGGCCGACGAGGACGCGGCGGTCGAGCTCGCGAACGACACCACCTTCGGCCTCGGCTCCTACGTCTTCACGACGGATGCCGAACAGGCCGAGCGCGTCGCCGACAAGATCGAGGCGGGCATGGTCTACGTCAACCTCGTGCTGGCAGACAGCCCCGAGCTGCCTTTCGGTGGCGTCAAGCGCAGCGGCACGGCCCGCGAGCTGGGCCACCTGGCCGCCGACGAGTTCGTCAACAAGAAGCTGATCCGCATCGGCTGACGCTTCTCGCCCTGAGGGGTCAAAGAACGCCGCCTCCCGGTCTCAGGAGGCGGCGTTCTTTGGCTCCTCACCTGCTGCTTATGTCGCTCTACACGGCAGAGCACGAGGGAGGGGTGTGCACAGCACATGGGGCTGACGCACACCCCAGGCATGCGCAGAGGTCAAGATCGGCGGATGCATCCACCGCCATTGCCCTCCGGAACTCCGATCGGCTTCACCGTCCCCGATGCGCTCGCACGGGGAGTCACCCCGCGCCGTCTGCGAGCGAAGGATCTCTCGAGACCCTTCCACGGCACGCGCGCTCGCAGACCGCTCGTCGGTGCGGAGACCGTATCCCTGCTGTTGGCAGCGCTTCCGCCGCACGCGTTCGTGTGCGGCACGACGGCCGCTTGCCTGTGGGGTGTGCCACTGGCTGCGCAGCAGGAAGCGGAGGCCTGGGCGCGACCACGAATCGGCGTGCCCTCTGAGGAGACCCGAATTCGCAGGACGGGTGTTCTCGGTCATCGGCTCGCGTTGGAAAGTGGCGACGTGGTCCTCCGCCGAGGTCTTGCCGTGCTGTCGCCTGCGCGGATGTGGGTGGACGTGTCTCGCGTCATGCGTCTGCCGCGGTTCCTCGCCCTCACGGATGCGCTCCTCAGCACCCGGCATCCGCTCGTCTCGGCAGAGGAACTCGCATGTCATCACGAACGATTCGCGGGTGGGCGCGGGGCGAGGGTGCGGCAGCGCGCGCTCGAACTGGCAGATGGTCGTGCCGAGTCCCCGCGCGAATCCATGGTGCGGCTGATTCTGATCGAGGCGGGGCTCCCGCGTCCGGAGTGCAACGTCGAGATCTGGCACGATCGCCGATTCGTGGCGCGAGTCGACATGCTCTATGCCGACGAACGGCTCATCATCGAATACGACGGGGATCACCACCGAGACCCTGATCAGTGGAGTCGGGATCAGATCCGCCGCGCCGAGCTCGAATCGCTCGGCTATCGCATGATCGTGGTCACCCGCCGAGACTTCGACGATCCCGATGCGCTCGTGCGCCGGATCCGTCGTCTGCTCAGAGCGGCACGTTGAGGTGAGGAGCCAAAGGAAGTCGGATGCCGCGGTGTGCGAGCGACGTTTCTTGACCTCTCAGCGTGGGCGTAGCCCCGCCCTGCACGAGCACACCGGGCGTAGGGTCGAAGCATGGCCAACGTCGCTGAGAACATCGTCAAGACTCTGCATGCCAACGGGATCGACCGTGTCTACGGCATCCCCGGGGACTCGCTGAACGGCTTCACGGACGCGCTGCGCAAAGACGGCACGATTCGCTGGGTGCACGTGCGGCATGAGGAATCCGCCGCCTTCGCGGCCGCCGCGGATGCCGCCACCACGGGAGAGCTCGCGGTTGTCGCCGGCTCGTGTGGTCCGGGCAACCTGCACCTCATCAACGGCCTCTACGACGCCAACCGCTCGCGCGTGCCCGTGCTCGCGATCGCCGCGCACATCCCCACCACCGAGATCGGCACCGGGTACTTCCAGGAGACGCATCCGCAGGAGCTCTTCCGCGAGTGCAGCGTCTACGTCGAGTACGTCGCCGACCCGAAGCAGATGCCGAGACTGCTCGAGATCGCCATGCGCGCGGCCATCGAGGAGCGGGGCGTCGCGGTACTCGTGATCCCGGGCGACGTCGCCCTCGCCGACATCGCCGACGACCGCGCCGTCGTGATCGAGCGCGCGCTGCCCGTGGTGGTACCCAACCCGGCAGAGCTCGAGAAGGCGGCGACTCTGCTGAACGCCGCGAAGAATGTGACGATCCTCGCCGGGGCCGGTGTCGAGGGTGCGCACGACGAGGTCATCGCGCTCGCCGACAAACTGGGCGCCCCCATCGTGCACGCGCTCCGTGGCAAGGAGTTCATCGAGTACGACAACCCCTTCGACGTCGGGATGACGGGCCTGCTGGGCTTCGCCTCCGGCTTCCGGGCCATGGAGGCCGCCGACGCCCTGCTGGTGCTGGGCAGCGACTTCCCGTACGAGCAGTTCTACCCGGATCACGCCAAGACCATCCAGGTCGACATCCGCGGCGCGCAGCTCGGCAAACGGCATCCGCTCGATCTGGGGCTGGTCGGCGACGTGCGTGCGACGGCTGACGCGCTGCTGCCGCGAGTGGCGAGGAAAGACGACCGCGGCCATCTCGACGACGCGATCGCGCACTACCGCAAGACGAGGAAGAAGCTCGACGAGCTCGCCGTCCCCGCCAAGGGCAACCGGCCCATCCACCCCCAGTACCTGGCTCGACTTCTGGACGAGCACGCGGCCGACGACGCGATCTTCACCGCCGACGTGGGGTCACCGACCGTGTGGGCGGCGCGCTACCTCTCGATGACCGAACAGCGTCGCCTGATCGGCTCCTTCACGCACGGCTCGATGGCGAACGCCCTGATGCACGGCATCGGCGCGCAGGTCGCGCATCCCGACCGTCAGGTGGTCGCGCTGGCCGGCGACGGCGGGCTCGCGATGATGCTCGGGGAGCTCCTCACGCTCACGCAGAACAAGCTGCCGGTGAAGACGATCGTGGTCAACAACTCCTCGCTGAACTTCGTCGAGCTCGAGATGAAGGCCGCGGGCTTCGTCACCTACGGGACCGGCCTGGAGAACCCGAGCTTCGCGGCGATCGCCGAAGCCATGGGCATCTTCGCGCGTCGGGTGGAACGCAGCGAAGACCTCCCGGACGCCGTGCGCGAGGTGCTCGCACACGACGGGCCCGCCCTGCTCGACGTCGTCACCGAGCGGCAGGAACTCTCCATGCCGCCGGCGATCGAGGCCGCGCAGGTCAAGGGGTTCGCGCTCTATGCGATCCGCACGGTGATGTCCGGCCGCGGCGACGAGCTCCTCGACCTCGCGAAAGCTAACTGGCGCCAGCTCTTCTGACCCGCAGGTCAGCTCTGGACGAGGGCCCGCACCTCGGCCGCCTCACCGTGCCGTCCGAGCGACTCGAGCACGTTGCCGAGCTCGAGGGCTGCGACCTGGAGCAGCGGAGGGTGGTCGGCGGCGTGGTCGATGGTGCTGCGGTAGAGGGGTACGGCATCGGCTGCGCGGTCGTTCCCTGCCAGCACGCGGGCGGCGAAGAGCTCGGAGCCGCCGGCCGAGCCGAGGTCGCCGAGCGCGGCGAACCCGTCGGCCGCGGTGAGGGCGGCGGCAACCGCTTCGTCGATCCGGCCGAGCTCGGCCAACGCACGTCCGCGGGAATCGGTGACGTCGGCGAGAAGCCACTCGGCCTCGTGCTGCTGTGCGAGGGCGGCGACCTCGTCGAAGAGCGCGAACGCGCGTTCGTCGCCGCGTCCGCCGTACGCCTGGCCGAGGCTGTGCAGCACTTCGCTCAGCGCGCCCACGGCCTCGGGCGCGCGCCGCACGGTCTCGGCGGCGGACTCGAGCAGTTCGATCGCGTCGTCGTGCTCGTCGAAGCGGGCGAGGATCTTGGCCTGCTCGGTCATGGACATCGCCTGGTCGGCGTGTTCCTCTGCCTGTCCGAAGAGCTCGGAGGCGTAGCTGTGAGCACCGACGGCCTGGCCGAACTCACCGGCCGCGCTCAGTGACCGTGCCAGCATCGAGGCGGTCATCGCGCGCGAGCCGGCGGCCACTTCCGCTTCCTCCTCGCGCTGCAGGACGTCGCCGAACAGCTCTGCGGCCTCTTCGGCGTCGCCGGCGCGCAGCATGACCCGGGCGAGTCGGAAGTCCACGCCGGTCGAGTCGCCTTCGCTCTCACCCGCAAGACGCGCGGCGAGGCGGTAGCGGGAGACGGCCTTCTCCGGCTCGTCCGCGTCTTCCCAGAGCGCCCCGGCGAGCAGGTGCGCATCGCCGAGAGCGCGGGTCGCGCCCAGTTCCGCGAGCAGCCGGCATACCTCGTCGGCGTCGGCAGCGCCCTCGGCATAGCTGTTGCCGCCGCCGCGCACGCGAGCCCTGGTCTGCAGGGCCTGCGCGCGATGTCCGGTGCTGAGGTCTTCCTGCGAGAGGAAACGGTCGAGCAGTACGGTCGCCGCCTCCATGTCACCCTTGCGCAGCACGGCCGAGATCGCCACCAGAGTCGTCGTGTTGGCGAGCCGCGTGTCCTCCGCCTCCGCGAAGGAGCGCGCGGCGAGCTCGGCGAGGTCCAGCGCGGCGTCCGCCTCCCCGGCCTGCAGGTGCAGTGCGGCGCGGCTGAGGGCCAGGTCGCCGCGCGACCAGGCGGGCAGCGACGCGGCATCGGCGATCGCGTCCTCGAGGTCGGCCGTCGCCTCCGGCGTGTCGATCCCGAAGGTCGCAAGGCCCAGACGCTCCTCCAGCGCGGCCTGCTCATCGCGCCCGGCGGCGCGGAGTGCGGCGATGCGCTGGGGAAGCAGCTCCAGGGCTTCGTCGGCGCGTTCGAGGGCGATGAGGATCCCGAGGCGCATGGAGAGCAGCTGGGCGCGCTTGTACGGGTCCTCGACCTCGAGGGCACGGGGGAGGGCGTCGAGGGTCTCGTGCTCCGCACCGAACTGGGCGAGCTGCATGGCGCGCTCGAACCACCCGTCGGCGTCCACCGGTGCGGTCGAGGGGGCAGGGGCCACGAACGCGTCCGAGCGGATCGGCACGTCGTACTGCTCGTCGGAGAGCGCACGCATGCGCCCCAGGCTGCGTGCGTGGCCGTCGGTGCCGTCGCGCTCGTCGAACGCGGTGGCGATGCGGTCTGCGGCCGTCCAGGCAGACGCCGCGAGTTCGGCGGCGCTCCAGCGGCCCTCATGCTCGCCGAAGAACGGCACGAGCGCCGGCGAATCCGCTCCGCGTACCGGGGTGTCGCCGTGGCCGGCAGCCGTGACGCGGTCGAGCGCGACGGCGAGGGCGGCGAGGGCGGCGAAGTGCGCGTCGACGTTCAGCCCGTCGTGGGCGAGCCAGGCGATGTGCTTCTCGACGAGTGCGAGCGCACGGGCCTCGTTCCCGGTGAGCGCCGCGAAGACGATGTTGTTGGCGACGATGCGCAGGTTGTCGGGGTTGTCCTTGGCCAATCGGTAACTGCGCAGGTGCGCGGTCTTCGCCTCGTCGAAGCGCCCGGCGCGGAGGTAGGGGAGGAGCACGCGGGAGAGGGCGTGCTCAGGCTCCTCTCCGCAGGAGAAGCCGCCCTCGATCATCTCTTCCACCAGGACGATGGCCTCCGCGTCGCGGTCGGTGTCCGCGAAGAAGCCCGCGATCTGGCTCCGACCGCAGGCGTCGCAGTGGCTGTGGTCGTCGCGCGGTGTGGCTTCCAGCTGCACCCGCAGCGTCTCCGCTTCGTCCATGCGTCCGGCATCCCAGGCGTCCTCGAAACGGGCGGTGAGCACACCGCTCAGGCCGAGGCCGCCGGCGCGGTAGTGCTTCTCCATGTCGTCGAGCACGGCGGCGATCTGGTCCTGGGAGAACGCCGGCGAGGAGCGCAGAGACGCCGCCATCCACTTGAACTGCCACATCAGGTCGGCGCCGCCGTTGTCGAGGTCGGCAGGGAACCGCTGCGGGTCGGTCTCGTGGTGCGCGAGGCACCAGGCGAACGAGTTCAGCATCACATCGGTCGCGCCGCCCATGTTCGCCGAGGCCGTCTGCCGCATCCGCGCCTCGTACTCGAGTCGCTCGTCGCCGATCTCCACGGCCAGCGCCACCGCCTCCGAGACCAGGGCCTGCTCGGCGGGCCCCCACGGGGTGCGGTCGATCTCCTCGATCAGCTGCTGGAAGCGCTTCTTCGGACGTGCCATGGGGGAACCCTTCGGTGGGATGTGTCAGCGGACGTCGCTGAAGGGGATCTGGTCCCCTTCGATGCCGGCTGAGAGCGAGACGAGGTCGGCGAGCGCGCTGGTCATCAGCGCACGGTCGGCGTCGGCGAGCGGATGATGTCCGGCGAGCAGGGCCTGGATGTACAGGAGCTGCACGGTGCGGGCGAAGACGGCGTCGTCCTGCACGCGCACCAGGGCGCGAACCACCCGGTTCGACCAGTTCAGGCACAGGCGCGCGCGGAGATCGTCGTCGCGGGCCGCGGACAGGGTCTTGTCGATGCGGTCCAGCACGCCTCCCCACAGTGCGCCGGTGACGCCCTTCGTGCGGCCGCGGTCGATCGCGCGCAGCACCTCCGGGTCGGCGACGTAGAGCCCGGCGAGATCGGGCCGGTCGATCGAGCGCACGACCACCGAGCAGTCGGATGCGGCGAGCACGGCGCCCGCGCGCGTCTCCAGCGCCACGGCGGCGTCGCGGTCGTCGAGCGGGGGTGGATCGAGGCGGTCGAGCTCTCCGGTGACATCGACCTGCTCGACGGTGACGTGCGGGTACAGGTCGGGCAGCATCCGGATCAGGCCGGCGTCGTACAGGTATCCGCCGTTGACGAGCACCTCTCCGGCGGGGGAGATGCCGGCCACCTGACGGAACTCGTCGACGGTCTGCGCATAGCGGATGTGCGGGTATCGCTCGACGAGGTCGCCGATCCGCACCGTGCCGTGCGTGGTCTCGACCGTCAGCCAGCGGGAGATGAAGTGTGCCAGCTCCTCGTCGTGGCGTACGAGGGACTTGAGTCCGACCTCGTGCACGGCGACGAACTGAGCGAGGCGATGCGGCTCGCTCAGCCCCAGCTCCAGGACCCAACGGCGGATGCCGGCGCCGAGCTGTGCGCGGACCCGCTCGAGCGCCGCATCGTCGACGAGCGACTCCCTGCTCGCGGTGGGGGCGAGCCCGGTGGAGTCGATCACGGCGCGGACGAAGAACGCCCATTCGGGGAGGACGTCGTCGACGCGCTCGGAGAGCAGCATCCGTCCCAGGTACATGCGCGTCGCCTGACGTGCGCCCGGCGGCGGAGCGTAGGGCAGCACGTATGCGAGGCCGCGGGTGCCGGTGGCGGGCTCGCTCAGCTCGATCACGTCGAGCGGACTCGCTCCGAGGAGGTCGCGCCCGTACTGCACGGCGGACTCCGGGTCCTGGGCGGCGTCGAGGAACGGCGCGTCCCTGGTGAGGTCGATGTCGCCGCCGGCGGTGTCGATCGTGACCCGCACGGGCAGGAACTCGCCGAACGTCGTCGCGAGCTCGTGCACGGCGGCGGGGCGCAGCAGATCGTCGGCGTCGAAGCGCGGCACGAGGTGCACGCTGGTGCCGATGGGGAGCTCCTCGTCGATCTCCGCCACCTGGAACGTGCCGTCGGCGCTTCCCGTCCACTCGACCGAGGCGCCGCCGCGGGCGCTGCGGGAGCGGATGACGATGGTGTCGGCGACCATGAAGCAGCTGAGCAGACCGATGCCGAACTGACCGAGGTAGTCGCTGCGCGGGAGGTCGAAGATGTCGCGCTTGGAGCTGCGCCCGACGGTGGCCAGCAGATCGGCCACCTCGGTGACCGTCAGGCCCACGCCGTCGTCACGCAGGACGAACTCGCCGTTCTCCGCGGTCAGCGGGGTGATCCGGATGCGTCCGCCGCCGCCGTCGACCTCGCGGCGTGCAGTGATCGCGTCTCGGGCGTTCTGCAGGAGTTCCCGCAGGTACACCCGTGGACTGGAGTAGATGTGTCTGCTGAGCAGATCGACCACTCCGCGCAGATCCACCTGGAACTGCTGCACCTCAGCGCTCACCGGCGCTCCCTCCTCCTGCATACGCTCGCTGAGCCTAACAAGAACACGCCTTCGCGATCCCGGTTCGGCGCCACCGGATCGATGCCGTATGCTTGTGGGGCAGTTGTTCTCTGCATTCTTTCGCCATGCCTGGGGTCTCCCGATCACAGCCGCGGTGGCAGAGTGGAGAGAGAACCCCGAGACCTCCCGGTCTCTAGGGCGGTAGCTCAATTGGCAGAGCAGCGGTCTCCAAAACCGCAGGTTGCAGGTTCGATTCCTGTCCGCCCTGCGCGTCAGCGCAACGCTGACACACGAAAGGTACATTCAGGATGGATCAGGACGAACCGCGCGGCGAGGTCGTCGCGGCCGGCGCCACCCGCGAGAAGAAGGGCAACCCCTTCTCACGGTTCTTCGGGGGTATCGCCCTGTTCATCCGCCAGGTCATCGCCGAGCTCCGCAAGGTCGTCACCCCGACTCGCAAGGAGCTGTTCAAGTTCACCCTGGTGGTGCTCGTCTTCGTTCTGATCGTCATGGGCATCGTCTACGGCTTGGACACGCTGTTCGCGTTCTTGACGCACTGGGTGTTCGGAATCCCTGGCTGATGACCCCCGCGGCTCGCGCCGCAGCTATGGAGAAGAAACAACGTGTCTGAACGATATTCCGACGACGCCGACTGGGCGACCGCCGCAGAGCAGTCCAGCGAGGAAGACGAAGCCCAGGAGGGCAACGTCCTCGCTGAGGAAGAGCTCTCGGCCACCCCGGCCGAGCACATCGCGGTTCACGTCGAAGACGAGGACGGCGAAGAGGATGACACGGCTGACATCGACATCGACATCGACGACCCGGAGGCGGACGCGATCGTGAACGACGCTCTGAACCTGGACGAAGCGGCTGAGTCTGAGGCTGCCGCTGAGGTCCTCAACGAATCTGTGGCCGAAGAGGCCGCCGACCTCGACGCGGCTGCGGCCGACGAGGTCACCCCGTACGACGGCCCCGAGCTCGGTGCTGACGACGTGCAGGACGACGAGGACTCCTCCGCCGATGAAGATGACGAGGACGCCGAGGAAGACCCGTACGAGGCCTTCCGCATGGACCTCCGCATGCTCCCGGGCAAGTGGTACGTCATCCACTCCTACGCCGGCTTCGAGCGCAAGGTGAAGGCCAACATCGAGCAGCGCAAGTCGACGCTCGAGGTCGAGGACGAGATCTACCAGATCGAGGTCCCGATGGAAGACGTGGTCGAGATCAAGAACGGCCAGCGCAAGATGGTCACCCGCGTGCGCATCCCCGGCTACGTGCTGGTGCGCATGGAGCTCACGGAAGACACCTGGTCGGTCGTGCGTCACACCCCGGGTGTCACCGGCTTCGTGGGCAACGCCCACAACCCGACGCCGCTGCGCTTCGAAGAGGCCTTCAACATGCTGAAGTCGCTCGTCGAGGTCAAGGACGTCCCCACGGCCAAGAACATCGCGTCGAAGGGCGGCGTCGCCGTCGCTCGTCCGCTGCCGGCCGAGGTCGACTTCGAGGTCGGCGAGACCATCACGATCAAGGAGGGCTCGTTCGCGGGTCTTCCCGGTTCGATCAGCGAGATCAAGCCCGAGAGCGGCAAGCTCACGGTCCTCGTCTCGCTCTTCGAGCGTGAGACCCCGGTCGAGTTGTCGTTCGACCAGGTCACCAAGATGGTCTGACACACATCCTCACGAGAACGGCCGTCCCTTTCGGGGCGGCCGTTCTTGCGTTCGCTCCCTTCTTGCGAGGGGTCAGAACACGCCGCAGCACGTCGGGCGATTGCGGCGTGTCTTGGCTCCTCAGCTCGGCGTGATGCGGCGTTCGTGCTGTGCGGCAGGATCAGGTAGACTTGCGTGGTTTGTGTGCCGCTTCGGCGTGCGCAGAGACGACCACGGTCCGGAAACGCCGGATCTGTGGGAGAAGCGGATGCTCCGGCATCCGATTCGATGAAAGGAAAGAGAATGGCACCGAAGAAGAAGGTGACCGGCCTGATCAAGCTTCAGATCAACGCCGGTGCAGCCAACCCGGCGCCGCCGATCGGCCCCGCGCTCGGTCAGCATGGCGTCAACATCATGGAGTTCTGCAAGGCGTACAACGCCGCGACCGAGTCGCAGCGCGGCAACGTCATCCCCGTCGAGATCACCGTCTACGAGGACCGCAGCTTCACCTTCGTCCTGAAGACCCCGCCGGCGGCGGAGCTCATCAAGAAGGCCGCAGGCGTCCCCAAGGGTTCCGCGACCCCGCACACCGTCAAGGTCGCGAAGATCACCAAGGACCAGGTCCGCCAGATCGCCGAGACCAAGCAGGCCGACCTGAACGCGAACGACATCGAGGCCGCGATCTCGATCATCGCCGGCACCGCCCGTTCCATGGGCATCACGGTCGAGGGCTGAGGAGAATAATCATGGCTACCAAGTCCAAGGCTTACAAGGCTGCCGCCGAGAAGATCGAGGCAGACCGTTTCTACACTCCGACCGAGGCAGTCGCCCTCGCGAAGGAGACCGGCTCGTCGAAGTTCGACTCGACCGTCGAGGTCGCGCTGAAGCTCGCCGTCGACCCCCGCAAGGCAGACCAGATGGTGCGCGGCACCGTCATCCTGCCCCACGGCACCGGTAAGACCGCCCGCGTCATCGTCTTCGCCACCGGCCCCGCGGCCGAGGCAGCGATCGCTGCAGGTGCGGATGAGGTCGGCGGCGCCGAGCTCATCCAGAAGGTCGCCGATGGCTGGACCAACTTCGACGCCGCGGTCTCCACCCCGGAGCTCATGGGCCAGGTCGGTCGTCTCGGAAAGGTGCTCGGACCGCGTGGTCTGATGCCGAACCCGAAGACCGGCACCGTGACCCCGAACCCGGCCAAGGCCGTCGAGGAGATCAAGGGCGGAAAGATCGAGTTCCGCGTCGACAAGCACGCCAACGTGCACTTCGTCGTCGGCAAGGCGTCCTTCACCGCAGAGCAGCTCGACGAGAACATCGGCGCAGCGCTCGAGGAGATCGTCCGCCTCAAGCCGTCGAGCTCGAAGGGCCGTTACATCCAGAAGGGTGCGGTGTCGACCACGTTCGGCCCCGGCATCCCGCTGGACGTCAACTCCATCTGAGTCTGACTCGCAGAAACGCCCCCGGGTTCTCCCGGGGGCGTTTCTGCGTTGTCGGAGCGGGGCCGGGGTGGCAGGATGCCGTGATGGGCACTGTCGACGACTATCTCGAAGAACTCGTTCCTGCGGATCGTGACGCGATCGACCGCGTGTACGCGGTCGCACGTCGGGAGGCTCCGGATGCCGAGCAGGGCAAGGGCTACGGCATGCCGGCCCTCGTCCACGCCGGGAAGCCGCTGCTGTCGGTGATGCGCGCCAAGAAGCACATCGGCATCTATCCGTTCAGCCCCGATGCCGTCGCGGCCGTGGCGGGAGCGCTGGAGGGTCATCCGGGTGTCAGCGTCGACAAGGGGACCATCCGGTTCCAGCCGGAGCATCCGATCCCCGATGGCGTGCTCGAGCAGCTGGTCCGGGCGCGGGTGGCGCAGATCGACGGCTGATCGGTCAGCCGCCCAGTACCGGCAGCACGAGACTGATCGCGATGGCGATCATGATCACGGCGATCACCGCATCCAGGATGCGCCAGGAGCGCGGTGTACGCAGCCAGCGTCCCAGATAGCGCGCACCGAACCCCAGCGCCGTGAACCACAGGATGCTGGCGGCCATGGCGCCGCCCGCGAACAGCCAGCGTTCCTCGCCGTGAGTGGCTGCGATCGAGCCGAGCATCAGCACCGTGTCGAGGTAGACATGCGGGTTGAGCCACGTGAGCGCGAGCGTGGTCAGGACGACAGGCGCCAGCCGGGTGCGGGTGAGGGTCGCCGTCGCGCTGCCCGGCGTCGCCGAGGCCGAGTCGGCGGCATCCGCTCCGTCCACCTGGAGCTCTTCGCCGCCGCGCCAGGCGCGGCGCGCGGCCAGGATGCCGTAGCTCAGCAGGAACAGCGCCCCCGCCCAACGTGCCACGACGACGAGCCACGGGGCGGCCGACAGCACGAATCCGAGCCCCGCGACGCCCGCGGCGATCAGAGCGGCATCCGACAGGGCGCAGATGATCACGACAGCCCACACGTGCTCGCGGCGGATTCCCTGGCGCAGCACGAAGACGTTCTGCGCGCCGATGGCGACGATGAGGGAGAGGCCGAGTCCGAGGCCGGCGAGAACGGTGAGCATGGGTCCAGCCTAGGAATCTCGCATCGTGAAGAGAAGCGAAGATTCCTACCGAACCATTAGCATCGCTTATGTGAGGATCGACCCGGAACTCGCAGCCACGCTCGCCGCGATCGTCGACGAGGGCACGCTCGACGCCGCTTCCAGGCGACTGCAGATCACGCCGTCGGCGGTGAGTCAGCGCCTGAAGACGCTGGAGCAGCAACTCGGTCGGATCCTGGTCGTGCGTACGAAGCCCGCGCAGTTGACCGAGGCGGGGGAGGCCGTCGTCCGCCTGGCCCGCCAGATAGCTCTGCTCGAGCACGACGCGCTCCTCGGCGTGGGGATCGACGAGGTCGCGGAGAGCCGGCGGATCAGCATCCCGCTCGCCGTGAACGCCGATTCGATGGCGACGTGGTTCCTCGCGCCCCTCTCCCGGCTCGCGGCCGGCCACGACATCGACTTCGATCTGCACCGCGACGACCAGAACTTCACCGCCCGGCTCCTGGAATCCGGCACCGTGATGGCCGCGGTCACGAGCGAGGCCGCGCCGGTCGCCGGATGCTCGGTGTCGCCGCTCGGCGTACTCGAATACCGGGCGATGGCGGAACCGGGGTTCGCAGCGCGCTGGTTCGCCGACGGAGTGACGGCGGAGGCCCTGAGGGCCGCACCGTTCGTCGACTTCGACCGGCGGGACACGCTGCAGCACGAGTGGCTCCGAGCGATGTCCGTCAGCGAGGCGGGGGTGCCGCGGCACTACGTTCCGGCGTCCCATGACTATGCGCTCGCCGTCGGGCTCGGGCTCGGGTGGGGGATGGTCCCGCTCCTGCAGGAGTCCTCCGGGCTGATCCCGTTGGGCGGCCCGACGCTTCGGGTCCAGCTCTACTGGCAGCAGTGGAATCTGCGCTCAGAGCTGCTCGACACCATCGCTGCCGAGATCGCCGCCGAGGCACGTCGGGTGCTCGGGGAGACGCCCCTCACTCCGAAGCGATCGCGTCCGGGCTCGCGCCCGAAGCGAGGGCGTGCAGCAGGCGGGTGAGGCTCCCGATGTCGGCGAGGCTCCAGTCCTCGAGCGTGCGGAGCAGCCGGCCTTCCTGAGGGAGCCGCGCGGCTGCGAGGCGCTCTTCCCCCAGGGGCGTGAGCTGCAGCAGGAAGGAGCGCCCGTCGGCGGGATCGGTCGAGCGTTCGACGAGATCGAGCTCCTCGAGCTCGCGCACCATCCGACTGACCTGCCCCTTGTCCAGCAGCATCCGCTCGGACAGCGACGACACCGTGACGGTCTCGCATCGGGCGATCGTGGTGAAGATCTTGTACGCGCCCGGCAGCAGGCCGGGACTCACGCGGTTCGCGTTCTCCGAGATCACCCGACGGAAGTGCGTGATCAGTTCGCCGAACTCCGCCTCGAGGGCGCGGACTGCAGCGGCCCGCGCCTCGGGGGTGTCGGAGAGGTGATCAACGTCCGGCATCGGCGGCCGTATCGTCGTGTGCGTCGCGTGTGCGACCGGCCACGGTGACGGTGCCGGTCGTCGGCGCGCCGGAGAGTGCCGTCACGTCGGCGATCGCGACGTCGGCCGCGTCGTCGACCGGGGTACTGCCGTCGTCTGCCGGCGAGTCCGCCTTCGCCGCATCCGCCTGTGCCCGTTCGGTGGTCGTCATCGTGGTGAGCGGACGGTTCGGCAGGAACAGGATCGCGATGAGGCTGATCACCGCGAGCGGGATGCCGATCACGAACGCGTGCGAGATGGCCTGCGCGTAGAAGTCCTCGATGATCGAGCGCACCGGCTCCGGAAGCAGCCGGACCTCGGGCAGCGTTCCGCTGGAGAGCTGCGCGGCGACATCGGCGCCCTTGTCGCCGAGCTGGGCGATCGCCGCCCCGATGCGCTCCTTGCCGTCGCTGAACAGGCTGGTGAGACTGTTCGCCAGTACGGCGCCCATGACCGAGACCCCGACCGTGCCGCCGAGGCTGCGGAAGAACGTCACGCCCGAACTCGCGACACCCATCTCACTCGGCTTCGCGACGTTCTGCACGATGAGGACGAGGTTCTGCATGGTCATGCCGACGCCGGCGCCCATCACGAACATGTAGATCGAGACGAGGGCGAAGTTCGTGTCGTAGTGCAGCGTCGACAGCATGACGGAACCGGCGATCAGCAGCACGGAGCCGAGGATCAGATAGCCCTTCCACTTGCCGAAGCGGGTCACGAGCTGGCCGATGACCATCGACGAGATCAGGAGCCCCGCCATCATCGGCAGGGTCATGAGGCCGGCCTCGGTCGGCGTTGCGCCACGGGAGAGCTGCATGTACTGCGCGAGGTACACCGAGGTGCCGAACATCGCGACGCCGATCGAGATCGATGCCAGCACCGACAGGGTGAACGTGCGACCGCGGAAGAGCGTGAGCGGGATGAGGGGCTCGCGGACCTTGAGCTCGACGATGATGAAGGCGATGGCCGAGACGATTGCGCCGCCGACCATGAGCACGGTCTCGGTGCTCCACCAGTCGAACGTCGAGCCGGCGTTCGTGATCCAGATGAGGATCAGCGACACCGCGGCCGAGAGCAGCACGATGCCGACGTAGTCGATCGACACCTTGCGGGTGCGCTCGGTGCTGATATGCAGCGTCTTCTGCAGGATGATCAGCGCGGCCACGGCGAAGGGGAGCGCGACGAAGAAGTTCCAGCGCCAGTTCGCGACATCGGTGATCCAACCGCCGAGGAGCGGGCCGCCGACGGTGGCGACGGCCATCACGGCGCCGAACAGCCCCATGTACCGGCCGCGCTCGCGCGGGCTGATGATGTCGGCCATGATGACCTGGCTGAGGGCGGCGAGCCCGCCACCGCCGATGCCCTGGATGGCGCGGAAGGCGATGAGGGTGTTGGTGTCCTGCGCGAATCCGGCCGCCGCAGTCGCTCCGACGAAGATGACGATCGCGATCTGGATCAGGAGCTTGCGGTTGAAGAGGTCGGCGAGCTTGCCCCAGATCGGCGTGGAGATCGCTGTCGTCAGGAGGGTCGCGGTGATGACCCAGGTGTATGCGGCCTGGTCGCCGCCGAGGTCATGGACGATGACCGGCATCGAGGTGGAGACCACCGTGGTGGCGATCATCGAGACGAACATGCCGAGGAGGAGCCCGGTGAGGGCTTCGAGCACCTGGCGATGCGTCATCTTGACGGGGGAGTCCGTGGTCATGCGAGACCTTTCGCGGTCGGAAGGACAGATGCTGCGACAGCTCTGGCGCGCGCAAGATGGTTGAACTGCGTCAACTATATGGGAATCGTTGATCTACGTCAACCATTGTGGTGGGAAATGCGGTGCGCGCGATGTGCTTCGGACGTGCGCGAAATCGCCTTGTTCTGGGGGAAGGCGTCAGTGAGGATGAGGGCACGGCGGGGATGCGGGGCCTCTGCGAGGCGGTCGTTCTCAGGCATTCACGCGATCGCCTGATTCCTGAGGGGGACTCCGATGGCTACCAAAGACACGCAGCGCAAGGTTCTCGCCGTCCTGGCGGGCGGACTCGTCCTCGGGGTGGGGGTGGCCGTCACACTCGCCGCGTGGAACGACTCCGAGTTCGCGAACGGCACCTTCACCGCCGGATCCTTCACGTTCACGGGCTCCACCGACGGAACGACGTTCAGCGAGCACGCGACCGACGACGCGGCAGCTTCGCTGACCTTCGAGCTCAACCCGACGAACCTCAGCCCGGGCGACGTGGTGTACGCGCCGTACGCCCTGCGTCTCGGCGGCACCTACGACGCCACGCTCGACGCCGTCGCTCCCGTCGGGGCAGGCGACTTCGTCACCGCGGGCAAGCTGACCTACGACGTCGTGTCGACGGGGACGACCTTCGGCTGCGACGAGACCGCGTTCGCCGCGGGAACCGCGGTGCCTGCGACGATGACGCCGGGCACGGACGTCAACCTGTGCATCCAGGTCACCGCCGCCTCCGGTGCCGGCGGGATCGAGCAGGGCGACACGGGAACCGTCACATGGCAGTGGAACGCGACCTCGGTGCAGCCGTAGCGCCCACCCGCCGCTCGTTGCGCGCGTCCGTTCGCCCGCGGCCCTCGCGTGCATTTCGGCGCGTGCGGGCCCTGCTCGCCGGCGGGCTGGTGCTCGGCGTCGGCGCGACGATGACGATCGCGGCGTGGACCGACCAGGAACTCGCGACGAGCACGGTCAGCGCCGGGAGCTTCTCGATCGTGTCACGGTCCGATCAGGGGGCATTCGCGTCGCACGGACCCACCGAGACCGTGCTCACCGTGCCTCTCGACGCGACGGGCCTCTACCCCGGGGTGAAGAAGGCGGCGTATGTGCAGGTGCAGGCGTCGGGCACCCTGGGTGGCACGGTCAACCTCACCGCCGTCGCTGTGACGAACAACGCGGGCACGGCGCCGACCGGAGCGGACCTCGCGCTGCAGAACGCGATCAGGGTCAACATCGCCGTGGTCGCTGCACCCGCCAACTGCACGACGACGGCGACCGCGACGGCCGCTCTGACCGCGGTTCCCGCGCTTCCCGCGCAGACACTCACCGTGACCCCGCTCAACACGATCACGTATTGCATCGTGCTCGAGCTGCCCTCAGATGCGACCGGAACGGCGCAGGGCGGCACCGTGAAACCGACCTGGACCTTCACCGGAAGCACGAGCTGAGAGACGACATGGCCACCATCGCACGGGGCGCCCGCGCAGTGGGACGCGGAGTGCGCGAGGTGCTGCTCACTCTGGCAGCCATCGGCGGTGTGATCTGCATCGTGCTCGTGATCATGGCCTTCACCGGTGGCTATTCGCTCATCATGTTCAAGACCGGGTCGATGGCGCCGACCATCCCTGCTGGATCCGTCGCCCTCGTGCAGGAGATACCCGCCTCCGACATCGCGGTCGGTGACGTCGTGACGGTGGATCGGGATGCGGCCCTGCCGATCACGCACCGTGTCACCGGGGTCGAGCCGGCGGGTGCGGGCGACATGCGCACCCTCACCATGAAGGGTGACGCGAACGACGTCGAGGATCCGGCGCCGTACATCGTGTCCGACGTCCGCATCGTCCGCGGCTCGGTGCCCGCCCTCGCGAATGTCATCGTCTGGTTCGGCAGCCCGTGGGTGCTCGGCGGGGTCACGCTCGGTGCATCGCTGCTGGTCGTGTGGGCGTTCTGGCCGCGGAGGGAGCGCGTGGCGCCGGAGGAATCCTCCGACGATGTCGAGGGTCCAGCGGCTCCGGACGCGCTGGTCGCGGCGGGGGCCAGACGGAGGGATCGGCGCCCATGAGACGCCTGAGCGTCGGAGTCGTCGTGCTCTTCATGCTGCTCGGCTCGGCGGCCCCTGCGTGGGCGTCGCCGACGACGGAGATCATCCAGGGGCGCATCCTGCGGCTCGTCTCGGTGGCGGACTGGGAAGCCGCCGGATCGCTGCTCCCCGGGCAGCAGGTGCGATGGGATGTCGCCGTCAGTGCTGTGGCACCGGATCCGGGGGTCGTGACGATAGCCCTGAGTGCCACCGGCGAAGCGCCGCTGGTCCTCGACGTGTCCATCTGTCTGCGCGCCTGGGAGGGGAGCGCATGCCCCGGCGGTGCCGTTATCGTGCGCTCGGCATGGCAGGTGCCGCGCGACGGCGGCGAGGTGCGGCTCGGCGAGGTCACCGACACCGACGTCGCGCACGTCCGGCTCTCCATCGGGCTCGGCGAAGAGGCGGCGGGCTCGACGACTCTCCGCCTCCATGCCAGCGGCATCGGTGAAGACGTGATCGTCGGTCCCGGTGGAGGCCTGGCAGCGACCGGTCCGACGCCGCTGCCGCCGTGGGTGCTCGCCGGTGCAGCGGCGCTGGTCGTCGTCGGTGTCCTGCTCGTCGCTCGTCGTCGTGCCGTGGCGATCGGTGTCGAGCCGCGTGAACCCGGCGGTGTCCGATGAGTCCCGAGAAGCGTCTGCGGTCGGCGGGCGCCGTGCTCGGAATCTCGCTGCTGATCGGGGTCGGCCTCGCCCCGACCGTCCCGTCGACCGAGGCGGCGTGGACCGATGCCGAGCAGGCGACCGCGACCGGAACCTCGATCAACGTCCCGGAACCCATCGCCTCCGCATCTCCCGGCTGCGTGGCGAGTAGCGGACTGCTGGGCGCCAACCCGAAGGTGACCATCTCCTGGCGGGCGCCGGCCGCCGCGACGGGGTACGACCTGACGAAAGCCGAGTTCGGGCAGATCGTCAATCAGGGCCTCCTCGAGCCGATCCTGAGCAATCTCCTCGGGAACGTCCAGACGACGGGATCCGCGGCTGCCTACGTCACCGTCATCGACGGGGGCCTGCTCACGGGGCTTCTGGGGGCGACGAAGACCTTCGGCATCCGCTTCACCGGGCCGGGCGGGTGGAAGTCCGACTGGCTCGTGGCGAACGCGACCATGGGACTGCTCGGCGCGAACCCGCAGTGCACGATGGGCACCGCAGCCAGCTACTAGGTCGAAGCCGAGACGTCAGTCGGCGAGTGCCAGTGCGCGGAACGCGTCGCGTTCGCGGAGCTGCTCGCGGCGGCTGGCTGCGGCATCCTCCGGAGTGAGGCTCGGGACCTGCCGGCCGGTGGTGCGTCGGTAGAGCTCGTCGATGAGGTCGGTGGCGAGGCCGACCAGCTTGGCGATCTCGCGGTCGTCGCGGTCGATCCATACACAGCGCGGCTCGTCGTGGATCGGGGAGAAGTCGACGTGCTCCTCCCAGACGAACAATGTCCGCTCGGCGCCGAGGACGTGCTGCTGCCACCAGATCTGGCGGAGGTAGGTGCGCGGGATGCCGCGGAACGCCTTGTTGGTCGTCTTGATCTCGGCGAGCTTCACTCGCCCCTCGGCGTCGACCGCGATGCCGTCGGGCGTGGCCAGGTGCCGGTGCTCGACCTCGGCGCGGAACAGGGCAGAAGAGGGGAGGATGCCGTGGGTCGCTGCCACCCACGCCGCGATCTCGGGCTCCCGCCGCCGGCCGTGATCGGTGTAGGCGTTGCCGCCGAAGCGGGGGCCTCCGCCGAGCTTGGAGTCCGCCGCGCGAGCGATCGACTTCTCGGAGGTGAGTCCGGCGACGTCGGTGGCGGTGATCCCCCGGGAGCGTGCGCGCATCCACGCCACGCGGTCGCGAGAATCCGCGACGATGCGGGCGGCGAGTTCGGGGGTCACCCTTCGACCCTAACCCCGCCCGCCGACCCTCCCTCGCACACACGCCGCCCTCCCGCCTCCGCATCCCCGGCCCTCCCCTTCCGCCGAGTGCACGGCTTGATGCCGAGCGCACGGCCCGTTCGCGCGTGTAGCCCGTGCGCTCGGCAGCATCCGGTGCACTCGCGGTGTGGCACTCGTCCTGCACAACGACCCGGGGGCAGTAAGAAGAGGGGAGAGGGTGGGGAGAAGGGACGTGTAGACGGCGGAGGGCAGAACTATGAGGCATGCCGATGACAACTGTGCCTGTCCTCACCCAGCTCGTCCGATCGCGGGCAGATCTCTTTCTGAACGGGTGGACGGATCGGAGGATCGCCGCCGCGCTGCAGAGCGGAGTGCTCTTCAGCATCCGGCGAGGGTGGTTCATGGACGCCGCCGATCGGGAGTCTCTGCGGCCGGAACAGCGGCACCACGCGCACGTCATCGCTGTGGCCCGAGATGCGAGCGGTTCCGCGGTCATGTCCCATGCGTCGGCGGCCGTGCTGTGGGGACTGCCGCTGTACGCGATGCGCCTCGCCCGTGTCCATATGACCACTCCGTCGCCGCGGAGGATCTCGAGTGCGCCGGACGTGTTCCGTCATGTCGCGCCGCTCCCGATCTCCGACGTCACAGTGCGCAGCGGCATCCGGTGCACCACCTTGTCGCGCACGGTGTTCGATCTCATCCGCGCATTGACGCCGCCCGCGGCCGTGGCACTGGCGGATGCTGCGGAGCGGCAGATGGCGGAGCGGCAGTGGGAGTGGGACATGGATGCCGTCCTCTCCTGGCGGCGTGAACTTGCAACCAGGTTGACCGCTGCCGGGGGAGCGCGGGGGATCCGTCAGGCGCGGTGGGTCGCGGACTTCGCCGACGGGCGGGCGCAGCTTCCCGGTGAGAGTGTGAGCCGGTTGCATCTGCACAGACTCGGCTTCGCCGCCCCGGACCTGCAGGTGCCGGTGGACGGGCCCGGCGGCACTCGCTACTTCGTCGACTTCGGGCTCGCCGATGTCCGCAGTTTCGGAGAGTTCGACGGCAAGACGAAATACCTCGACGAGGCTCTGCGCTCGGGGCGCACGCTCGAGCAGGTCCTGCTCGCGGAGAAGCAGCGTGAGGACTGGATCCGGGGTCGGACGCAGTGGCGCTTCGCCCGATGGGGGTCGGAGCACATCGGGTCGCCCGCCGCCCTCGCCGCGCGCCTCGCCACCTTCCACATCAGTCCTCCCTGACCCTCGCCGCCCCATCGAGACGCCGAGTGCACGGCTTGCCGCCGAGCGCACCGCGTATTCACGGCAACAACCCGTGCATTCGTCAACAACCCGTGCACTCGGCGAAGAGGGAGGGAGAGGAGGGGGGAGAGGAGGGGGGATTTGGGGGAGAGGAGCGGGTGAGGTAGAGTAGTGGCAACCGAAGACCGCTGGTCATCAGGCGTGCGCAATCACGCAGGATCGAAGCTCTGCACAGCAGGGGCCCGCGCAGGACACGAACTTCTCAAAGCTCCGTGCGCTTGCGCCGGAGCTTTTTTCTGTGCAGGTGGTCCAGGTCGGCGCCCCACCACCGTGCGGCGCCTCGTACACACCAAGGAGTGACCATGGCGCAGAAGGATGCATCGGTCGCCGAGCTCACGAAGTCATTCGAGAACTCGAACGCCGTCCTGCTGACCGAGTACCGCGGTCTGACGGTTGCCCAGCTCAAGGAGCTGCGCAACAGCATCCGTCAGGACGCTGAGTACGCCGTGGTGAAGAACACGCTGACCAAGATCGCCGCCAACAAGGCTGGCATCTCCGCGCTGGACGACGACCTCAAGGGTCCGTCGGCTGTCGCGTTCGTGCACGGTGACTTCGTCGCCACCGCCAAGGCTCTGCGTGACTTCGCCAAGGCCAACCCGCTTCTCGTGATCAAGTCCGGCATCTTCGAGGGCAACGCCCTCACCGCGGACGAGGTCAACAAGTACGCCGCGCTCGAGAGCCGTGAGGTTCTGCTGGCGAAGGCTGCGGGCATGATGAAGGCGACGATGGGCAAGGCTGCCGCCACCATCGATGCTCTTCGCGAAAAGCTGGAGACCGCAGAGGCCGCGTAAGCGACCTGCGATCTCGTCTACAAACCCCATCTATCTAGGAGATACATCATGGCTAAGCTCACCACTGAGGAGCTGCTCGAGCAGTTCGCCGGCCTGACCCTCGTCGAGCTCAACGACTTCGTCAAGGCGTTCGAGGAGAAGTTCGAGGTCACCGCTGCTGCTCCCGTCGCCGTTGCCGGTGCTGCGGGTGGCGCAGGCGCCGCTGAGGCTGAGGAAGAGAAGGACTCCTTCGACGTCATCCTCGAGGCTGCTGGCGACAAGAAGATCCAGGTCATCAAGACCGTCCGCGAGCTCACCTCGCTGGGTCTCGGCGAGGCCAAGGCTGTCGTCGACGGTGCCCCGAAGGCTGTCCTTGAGGGCGCCAACAAGGAGACCGCCGAGAAGGCCAAGGCTGCTCTCGAAGAGGCAGGCGCCACGGTTACCCTCAAGTAATCGCGACGCTCACGCGTTTCTGATCGAAGGCCCCGGGTTCGCCCGGGGCCTTCGTGCGTCTCCGGCGCTTTCCGAGCAGGTCAGCGCGGCGGAGCGGTGGAGTTGCGCACCACGAGGGCGGATGCCGCCGCCACATGTTCGAGCGGAGCATCCGGCCTGTCGATCCGCTGCATGAGGAGGCGCACGGCCTCGTGTCCCTGTTCGCGGGGCGATTGCCCGATCGTGGTCAGGGCGAACATGTCGGCGTGCTGATGGTCATCGATGCCGACGACGCTGAGTTCGGTCGGCACCGCGATGCCCAGGCGACGCGCGGCGATGATCGCGCCGATGGCCGCCTCGTCGCACACCCCGACGATCGCGGTCGGGCGGTTCCGACGGTCGCCGAGCAGACCGGCCGTCGCCGCGTAGCCGCCCGGCATTGTGGGAGTGGCGCCCGCGACCCGCGCGTGCTCGGTGAGTCCCGCGGCGCGCAGCGCGCCGCGATAGCCGTCCAGTCGCCGGGCGTCGCCGAGGCTCAGCGCTTTCCCGTCGGACGCGCCGCCGACGAAGGCGATATCGGTGTGACCGAGTTCGATGAGATGCTCGGTGGCGATGCGGGCTGCGGCGGCGTCGTCGATGGAGACGGCAGTGGATCCTTCGCTGTATGGACCCACGCTCACCAGCGGACGCCCGGTGAGCTGCAGGCGTTCGAGCTCGAGGGCGCTGGGCTGGATGTCCACGGCGACGATGCCGTCGAATCGTCGCCCGGGAAGCACGCTCTCGAACAGCCGATCTCGCATCTGCGAACCTTCGGGCACGCCGTAGAGCGCGAGGTCGTAGTCGAGCGTCAACAGAGATTCCTGGATGCCCGCCAGCAGTTCGGCGAAGAACCAGCGGTCCACGGGCGGCATCACGACGCCGACGGTCTGCGTCCGACCGGTGGCCAGGCTCGTCGCGGAGGAGTGCGCGACATACGACAGCTCGCGCGCCGCATCCGTGACGCGGGCACGGGTGTCCTCCGAGACATAACCGCGCCCGCTCAGCGCACGGCTCGCGGTGGCCTTCGACACCCCGGCGCGCGCAGCGACGTCCGCGATCGTGCTCATCGGTCCTCCTCGACCTGATCACGCGGTTGCGTGGGTGGCGGCGCGGTCGCCGCGCCGGGTGACAGCGTAGTCCTCGACGCGCTCAAAAGGAACCGGTTCCACACTGTGCGCGAGGGAGCGCTCCCATCGACGGCGTCGATCTGAGTCGAATGGTTGTGAGCTTGTGACCCTTCCGTGTTGTGCCGGGATATCGATCGCCAGTAGGTTGGCCTGGAATCGGTTCCCTACCGGTGCCGCGGGGTGGCATCGCATCAGGTGGGACCCTGTACTCGAAGAGGAGAATTCACATGGCTCTGTCACAGCGTTCCCGGCGTTACGCGCCGCTCGCCCTGCTGGGGGTCGCGGGCATCGCGCTCGCCGGATGCGGGGCTCCCGGTGGGACCTCCGGAGGCGGCGGTGGTGGCGGCGGAGACAACACCGTCACGATCTACGGCACGATCGTCGAGGGCGAAGCAGAACTCCTCGCGGAATCCTGGGCGGATTTCGAGAAGGAGAACGACATCGAGATCAAATACGAGGGCAGCCAGGACTTCGAGACGCAGCTCGGCACCCGCGCACAGGGCGGCAACCCGCCCGACATCGCGATCTTCCCGCAGCCCGGCCTGTTCGCGGACTACGCGTCGCGTGACCTGCTGAAGCCGGCTCCGGAGGCGGTCAAGAAGAACGCCGAGGAGTACTGGACGCAGGGCTGGGTCGACTTCGGCACCTACGACGGCACGTTCTACGGCGCACCGCTGATGGCGAGCGTCAAGGGGTGGGTCTGGTACTCGCCGACCAAGTTCGCCGAGTGGGGTGTCGAGGAGCCGACCAGCTGGGACGAGCTGCTGACGCTGACGCAGACCATCAAGGACAAGAGCGGTGCCGCCCCGTGGTGCGCCGGCTTCGAGTCGGGCGTCGCGACCGGCTGGCCGGGCACCGACTGGATCGAAGACCTCGTGCTCCGCAACGCGGGTCCCGACGTCTATGACCAGTGGGTCAAGAACGAGATCCCCTTCACCGATCCGCAGATCAAGGAGGCGTTCGACGCCACCGGTGAGATCCTGCTGAACCCGGAGTACGTCAACGCCGGCTTCGGCGACGTGCGTTCGATCAACTCCACCGCGTTCGGTGACGTGGCCGCGAAGGTCGCGAGCGGCGAGTGTGGGCTGACCCACCAGGCCTCGTTCCTGTCGGGCTTCTACCCCGAGGGCACGAACTTCGCCGAGGACGGCGATGTCTGGGCGTTCCTGACGCCGAGCCCGAACCCGGACGAGACTCTCATCACCGGTGGTGGCGAGATCGTCGGCGCGTTCAGCGACTCGGAGGCGACGCAGAAGGTGCTCGAGTACCTGTCCAGCCCCGAGTGGGCCAACAGCCGTCTCGCCCTGGGTGGCGTGACGTCGGCCAACAAGGGTGTCGACCTCGACGTGGTCGAGGACCCGATCCTGCAGGAGTCGATCAAGCTCCTCCAGGACGACTCGGTGACGTTCCGCTTCGACGGTTCGGACCAGATGCCCGGTGCTGTCGGCTCCGGAACCTTCTGGAAGGGCATGGTCGCCTGGATCAACGGGACCTCCACCGATGAGGTGCTGACCCAGATCGAGACCGGCTGGCCTTCCAGCTGATCGGATGAGGAGGGCCGCCCCGCGGGGCGGCCCTCCTTCTCACACCCGGTCCGCGCATCGCCGCGCCGACCGCTGATCAGCTCCGTCTCATGAAGGGGAATCCATGAACGCGACTGTGTTCTTCCAATGGATCGGGACACTCCCGCCGATCCTCCAGGCGCTCGCCGTGGTCATCGCGTTCGCGGTGGTCGTGGTGGTGATCCTGCTGCTCGTCGACATCGCCCCGCGCAAGGGCGCTCTCTACACCGGCATCCGCCTCGCGATGTGCCTGCTCATCCCGCTCGCGGTGATGTGGTTCTTCAACTCCTATTACTGGGCGATGGGAGTCGCGGTCGCCGTCGGTGCACTGTTCTTCTTCCTGGACTACCGGTCCCGCGACGGCGCGGGCTACCTGATCCAGCTCGTGGCCTTCATGGCTCCGGCGATGCTGCTGCTCCTCGCCGGCCTCATCCTGCCGTCGATCCAGACCGTCTATGCGTCGTTCTGGAACTCGACCGGCAGCGACTTCGTCGGGTTTGCCAACTATCTCTGGATCTTCACGCAGTCGGACGGCGTGACCTCGGTGATCAACACGATCGTGTGGGTGCTGCTCGTCCCGACGCTCTCCACGATGATCGGCCTCGGGTACGCGGTGTTCATCGATCGGACCCGCGGCGAGAAGATCTACAAGTTGCTGGTGTTCATGCCGATGGCGATCTCGTTCGTCGGTGCCAGCATCATCTGGCGCTTCGTGTACGCCTACCGTGGCCCGGAGTTCGAGCAGATCGGTCTGCTCAACCAGATCCTGGTCTGGTTCGGCGGCGAGCCGCAGCAGTTCCTGCTGAACAGTCCGTGGAACAACCTGGCGCTCATCGTGGTGCTGATCTGGGTGCAGACCGGTTTCGCGATGGTCGTGCTCTCGGCGTCGATCAAGGGCGTGCCGGCTGAGCTGCTGGAAGCGGCGGAACTCGACGGTGCGAACGCCTGGGAGCGTTTCAAGTCGGTGACGATCCCGTCGATCCGTCCGGCGCTCATCGTCGTGCTGACCACGATCTCGATCGCCTCTCTGAAGGTGTTCGACATCGTCCGCACGATGACCGGCGGAAACTACGGCACGTCGGTGCTGGCGAATGAGATGTACACCCAGTTCTCGAAGTTCGAGGCGGGTCGCAGCGCTGCGCTCTCCGTCATCCTGTTCATCCTGGTGCTGCCGATCGTCATCTACAACGCACGCCAGATCAAGAAGCAGCGGGAGATCCGATGACCGACACCGTGAAGACAGACACCGGCGACAGCACGCGGGCCATCACGACCGCGGGCCGGGTCGAGGCTTCGGCCGGTCGCACACGCAAGCGTCTCAGCCGGCCCTGGGCGAGCGTCGCCGCTATCATCATCGCCGTCGTGTGGACCGTTCCGACGCTCGGCCTCTTCATCTCGTCGTTCCGCGACCGGGAAGCGATCGAGACCACCGGTTGGTGGACGGTCTTCACCGACCCGAGGCTGACGCTCGACAACTACGCGGCGGTGCTGCAGTCCGGCACCACGCAGTTGACGATCCTGGAATCCTTCTTCAACTCGATCGTCATCACGATCCCGGCGACGCTCATCCCGCTGATGATCGCGGCGATGGCGGCGTATGCGTTCTCGTGGATCGAGTTCAAGGGTCGCAACGCGCTGTTCATCTTCGTGTTCGCGCTGCAGATCGTTCCCATCCAGATGGCTCTGGTGCCTCTCCTGTCATCGTTCTCCCGAGGGATCAACCTGTTCGGTGTGCAGGTGACGGAGGGGCTCGATGTCGCCGGCGGCTATGCGCAGGTGTGGATCGCCCACACGATGTTCGCGCTGCCGCTCGCGATCTACCTGCTGCACAACTTCATGTCGGAGATCCCCGGCGAGATCATCGAGGCCGCGCGCGTCGACGGCGCGTCCCGCGGACAGATCTTCTTCCGCGTGGTGCTTCCGCTCACGATGCCGGCGATCGCGTCCGTGGCGATCTTCCAGTTCCTCTGGGTCTGGAACGATCTGCTCGTGGCGCTCGTGTTCGCCGACGGTGCCGCCTCTCCGATCACGAAGGTGCTCGCCGAGATCACCGGACGTGGTGAGGGCTGGTACCTGCTCACTGCGGGTGCGTTCGTCTCGATCATCGTCCCGCTCATCGTGTTCTTCGCGCTGCAGCGGTACTTCGTACGCGGCCTGCTGGCGGGGTCGACGAAGGGCTGACGCTTCGGAAGACACAGGGGGCCTTTCGTGACAACGGATGCCGCGGGTGGGCGAAACACAGCCCCGCCCGCGGCATCCGCGCGTCTACCCTGAAGTCATGAAGTACGCAGACTCGATCGTCGACCTCGTCGGCGACACGCCCCTCGTGAAGCTCACTCGCGTCACCGAGGGTGTTGCGTGCACGGTGCTCGTCAAGCTCGAGTATCTGAACCCGGGCGGCTCGTCGAAGGATCGCATCGCCGCGAGGATCATCGACGCCGCCGAGGCATCGGGAGACCTGAAGCCCGGTGGCACGATCGTCGAACCCACCAGCGGCAACACCGGAGTGGGCCTCGCGCTGGTGGCGCAGCAGCGCGGCTACAAGTGCGTGTTCGTGCTTCCCGACAAGGTGGGCGAGGACAAGATCGACGTGCTGCGGGCCTACGGCGCGGAGGTCGTGGTGACGCCCACGTCGGTCGCGCCGGACAGCCCGGAGTCGTACTACAGCGTCAGTGATCGACTCACCCGCGAGATCCCCGGCGCGTTCAAGCCGAACCAGTACGAGAACCCCAACGGTCCGCGCAGCCACTACGAGACCACAGGACCGGAGATCTGGCGCGACACCGAGGGGCAGGTCACGCACTTCGTGGCCGGCGTCGGCACGGGCGGCACGATCACGGGGACCGGGCGCTACCTCCGCGAGGTGTCGGAGGGGCAGGTGCGCATCGTCGGCGTCGATCCCGAGGGCAGCGTCTATAGCGGCGGCACCGGTCGTCCCTACCTCGTCGAAGGCGTCGGGGAGGACATCTGGCCCGGTGCCTACGATCCGACCGTCCCGCACGAGATCGTGGCGGTGGGCGACGCGGACTCGTTCGCGATGACGAGGCGGCTCGCCCGCGAGGAGGGCATCCTCGTCGGCGGATCGAGCGGCATGGCCGTCGTCGGCGCGCTGAGGGTGGCACGGGATCTGCCTGCGGATGCCGTGATGGTCGTGCTCCTCCCTGACGGCGGCCGCGGCTACCTCGGCAAGATCTTCAACGACGGATGGATGCGCTCCTACGGGTTCAGCGATGTGGAGGAGGGCGAGACCGTCGCAGACGTGCTCACCGCGCGGCCGTCGCGCCAGGGGGAGCGGATCCCCAACCTCGTGCACGCGCATCCGACCGACACGGTTCTCGAGGCCATCGGGATGATGACGCAGTACGACGTCTCGCAGCTGGTCGTCCTCAGCGCCGAACCGCCCGTCATGATGGGAGAGGTCGTCGGCACTGTCGACGAGAAGGGGCTGCTCGACCTGCTGTTCCGCGGCGAGGCGAGCGCGACCGACACGGTCGGAGCGCACGTGGGGGAGCGACTCCCGCTCATCGGCATCCACGCCTCCGTCGCCCAGGCGAAGACGGCGCTCGCCGACGCCGATGCCCTGCTGGTCACGGAAGACGGCAAGCCGCACACGGTGCTGACACGACAGGATCTGCTCGGGTACCTCTCCCGCTGAGCGCTCCGACGGCGGATGACCCCGGGCGTAACGGGAGGGCCTCGGCTGTGGGGGCGGTCGTAGGCTGAGGGCATGTCCGACCACGCCTTCGCCACTCGCGCCATCCATGCAGGACAAGCTCCCGACCCGACGACGGGGGCGATCATCCCGCCGATCTATCAGTCCTCCACACACGTGCAGGACGGCATCGGCGGTTTCCGCGAGGGCTACGAATACAACCGTGCCGGCAACCCCACGCGGTCGTCGCTCGAGACGCAGCTGGCCGCGCTCGAGGGCGGCGCGAGCGCACTCTCCTTCGCCTCGGGTCTTGCTGCGGAGGATGCGCTGCTGCGCGGCATCCTGAAGCCGGGCGATCACGTGCTGCTCGGCAACGACGTGTACGGCGGCACGTATCGACTGCTCACCAAGGTGCTCTCACCATGGGGCATCGACACGACGACGGTCGAGCTCTCGGATGTGGATGTGCTCCGGGCCGCGATCCGCCCCGAGACGAAGATCGTGTGGCTCGAGACGCCGAGCAACCCGCTGCTGAAGATCGTCGACATCGCCCTGATCGCCGAGATCGCGCACGAGTCCGGTGCGATCGTGGTCGTGGACAACACCTTCGCCTCGCCCGCGCTGCAGCAGCCCCTCGCGCTCGGCGCCGACCTGGTCGTGCACTCCACGACGAAGTACCTCGGCGGCCACTCGGACGTGCTCGGGGGCGCCGTCGTGTTCGGCGACGACCGTTTCTTCGATCAGGTGAAGTTCCAGCAGTTCGCGGTCGGTGCCGTCTCCGCGCCCCTGGACGCCTGGCTCACCACGCGGGGTATCAAGACGCTGGCGCTGCGGATGCGGCAGCACTCCGAGAACGCGCAGGCGATCGCCGAGTGGGCGGCGGCGCGCCCCGAGTTCGCGCAGGTGTACTACCCCGGACTCGCCTCGCACCCCGGTCACGAGATCGCCGCGAAGCAGATGAGCCGCTTCGGCGGGATGCTCTCGCTCGGGCTCGCCGCGGGCGCTGACGCCGCACGGGCCTTCGCCGAGAGCACCTCGCTGTTCCAGCTGGCCGAGTCGCTGGGCGGCGTGGAATGCCTCATCGGGTACCCGCCGGACATGACGCACGCGTCGGTGCGCGGCACCGAGCTCGCCGTCCCCGAGAACGTCGTGCGACTCTCGGTCGGGATCGAGGACATCGGCGACCTGCTCGCCGACCTCGAGCAGGGTCTGGAGCGCATCGCGCGCTGACCTCCCGCCCGGAGCCATCGCGGGGGTGGGGTCGGGTCGGCGGTAGCATGGGTTCTTTCCCCTGGCGAATCGATTCGACCACGCACCCCGAACTCTGGAAGGACGTCGTGTCCGACGCTCCCCGCACTGACTCCATCTCCACCTCGCGACCCGATGCATCGGAGGCTGCTCCGGCCGCAGAGCCCGAGCGCACCGCCACCGGCAGCATCCGCATCTCCACCGCGACCGGCGCCATCCGCACCCTCGGCGCCAACCCGGCGACAGCGCCCATCATGCTGCACCCGGGGGATGCGATCTCCCTCGGCCGTCGGACGCTGTACATCATCCTGCTCGGCGCGCTCACGGCGCTCGGGCCGTTCACGATCGACCTCTACCTCCCTGCCTTCCCGGTGCTGGAAGAGGACTTCCAGACCACGGCCGCGGCGATCCAGCTGACCCTCACCGGCACGATGATCGGCTTCGCCCTCGGGCAGCTCGTCGTCGGTCCGCTCAGCGACAAGGTCGGCCGCCGGGTGCCGCTGATCGCGGTCACCGCCCTGCACGTGTTGGCCAGTGTCGGAGCGGCGTTCGCGCCGGACCTCGGTCTGCTCAGCGCCGCGCGCGTCCTCATGGGCGTAGGAGCCGCGGCCGGTGGCGTGGTGGCCATGGCCATCGTGCGCGACCTGTTCGGGGGCCGCCGCCTGGTCGTCATGCTCTCGCGTCTCGCGCTGGTGTCGGGCGTGGCCCCGGTCATCGCGCCCCTGATCGGCTCGTGGCTGCTGACTCTCATGCCCTGGCGGGGGATCTTCGTCGTCCTCGCCGCCTACGGCATCGTGATGCTGGCCTCGGCGATCCTGTTCATCCCGGAGACGCTGCCCGTCGCCCGCCGACAGGATCGCGGTGGCGCGACGATGCTGCAGCGCTATCGCTCGGTGCTCTCGGATCGGGTCTTCCTCGGTGTGCTGGTGATCGGTGGCATGACCTTCTCGGGGCTGTTCTCCTACCTCTCGGCTTCGCCGTTCCTGTTCCAGGTCACGCACGGACTCGATGCGCAGCAATACGGCCTGCTCTTCGCCGTGAACTCGCTCGGCGTCGTCGCGGGCGTCCAGACCGCGTCTCGTCTCGCCGCCCGGTTCGGACCGCAGTGGGTCATGGCCTACTCCACCGCCGTGCTGCTGCTCGCCGGCGTCGCGATCATCGTCACAGATCAGCTCGGTCTCGGGCTCTGGGGAACGGTCATCCCGCTCTTCGTGTTCATGACCGCCTGCGGTTTCACGTTCCCCAACGTGCAGGTGCTGGCGTTGGACCGCCACGGGAAGGCGGCCGGCACCGCGGCCTCCATCATCGGCGCGACGAACTTCGGTGTCGCCGGGCTCATCTCACCGGTCGTCGGATGGCTCTCCCACGACGCCGGGATCACCGCGACCACCATGGCCTCGGTCATGGTCGGCTGCGCCGCCATCGGCATCCTCTCGCTCTGGTTCGTCGTACGTCCGCGGACCGTCGGGATGCTCAATCCCTGATCGGCAGGGCCTCGTCCCGCAGAATGGGACGATGGACAGGCGGATGCTGCTGTGGTGGGGAGTGGGCCTCCTCGCGCTCGCGACGGTGCTCGGTGCCCTGGTGGTGTTCGTGTATCCGGAGACGCCCGGCTTCGACCACTGGTGGAACGAGACGGTCGCCGGCATCCGGGGTGACTGGCTGCTGCAGTTCGCGCTGGTCATGGACTGGATCGGCGGCGGCTGGGTGGCGATCCTCGGGGTGCCGCTGCTGGCGATCCTCGTGCTCGTGCTCGCACGACGCTGGCGTGGTGCGGTCTTCGCGGCCGTGTGCTTCGCCGCGAGCGCCGGTGCGGTGCAGCTGCTCAAACAGCTCTTCGGAAGAGCGCGCCCGGAAGACATGCTGGTGGTGAGCGACTACGGCTCGTTCCCGTCGGGCCACACCGCGAACGCGGCGACGATCGCGCTCGTGGTCTGGGTGCTGTTCCCGCGGGTCTGGACCGCGATCCTCGGTGTGCTGTGGGTGCTGGCGATGGCGCTCTCGCGCACCTTCCTGTCGGTGCACTGGGCCACCGACACGCTCGGAGGTGCGCTCGTCGGCGCCGGCGTCGTGCTCGTGCTGGCGGCCTGGCTGCTGCCGTGGGTGCAGCAGAAGAAGTCCGAGGTCGAGGCGCCGATAGGCTGAACCGGACCGTTCAGTCAGAGGAGCCTTCGTGTCGCGCATCCGTCCCTACCGCCCCACCGATCGTGCCGCGCTGTACGAGATCTGCATGCGGACCGCCGACGCGGGCGGGGATGCGACCGGCATCCTCTCCGACGACTCGCTGTGGGGCGACCTGTTCGCCGTTCCCTATGCCGAGCGGCATCCCGACCTCGCCTGGGTGGTCGAGAGCGACGACGAGCGCACCATCGGGTACATCGTGGCGACGGACGACACCGACGCGTTCTACACCTGGTTCCGCGACGAGTGGTGGCCCGGGCTGCAGGAGCGATACCCCCGGTCTGCGGAGCCCGCGACCCGGGAGGAGCGGATGGTCGAGTACGGCTACGAGCGAGCCCCTGGCATCGAGCCGAACGCCGCCGAGTACCCCGCCCATCTGCACATCGATCTGCTCCCCGAGACGCAGGGGCAGGGGCTGGGGCGCGGTCTCATGGAGACCCTGTTCGCCGAGCTGACCCGCCGCGGGGTGCGCGGACTGCACCTGGGGATCGACCCGACCAACGCCGGAGCGGCCGCGTTCTACGAGCGGCTCGGGATGACGCGCCTACCCGCAGCGCCCGGTGGGCAGATCTACGGCGTGCGCTTCGACGGCTGAATGAGCGGGGGCGGATCCCCGGTACTCGCTCCTCCCCGAATCCCCGTACTGGAGAGAAACGCACGAAGGGCCCCCGCTAGTGCGGAGGCCCTTCTTGCTTTTCTGGCGGTGACGGCGGGATTCGAACCCGCGGTTGCTTGCACAACACACGCTTTCCAAGCGTGCTCCTTCGGCCGCTCGGACACGTCACCAGGAACAACCTGTCCATCCTATCCGATCGGGGGAGGGTGGCGTGACAGAGCCGTCGCGCGCAGCTGTGGGCGGATCCTCGTCGTGCTGTGGGCAGAATATTGCATGTCACACGTCAGCTGTATAGCCTCAGATGAGGACAGATCGTGTTCGATCAAGGTCCTCGTCTTCTGGGGGAGAGTATGCAGGACAGCGCGACCATGGGCTCACGGCCTAGCCACCGCACGGCCACCGCGTTCAAGCAGTACGTCAGCGGAAGGCGGGGAATCGTCGAGGGCGCCGTGTTCTTCCTCGAATCCGGAGACCACATCGCGGAGGTGCTGCGCGCGGCGGAGCCCTGCGACATCGTGATCGCCCCCGTACGACATGCCGATCCGCGGACCATCGCGTACGACGGTTCCTTCCTCGAACCCGGCGATGAGATCACCCTCGGCGGGCGCCACACCTTCGAACTGCAGGACTACGTCGCTGTTCCCTTCACCACCTTCGCCGGTCCGACCGTCGTCCGGCAGTTCTCGGCAGTGGGGATCGCCGCCTTCCTGAGCGATGCCGACACGGCGCGGAACTCCGGCGTCTTCGTGGGTCAGCTACTGAACACGGAAGTGCTGTTGGATTCCTGGGCCTCCTGTCTCGCGGCGGACCTCATCGGCGACTCACTCGGTCGGGTCCACGTCACGCGTCATGGGGAGTATCGAGACGGGCCTGACGGGCTTCGGCTCGGGAGCGTGGGCGATGAACGGGCCGATATCGAGGCGACGGCCGCGGCGGGAGCAGGGCGAGGGCGCTCGTTTGCCGGGGTCGTCGACCCTCGCGTCCTCGAGGCGGACCTCGACGACCGCCCGTGGTTCGGGCGGTATCTGGCGGCTCTCGATCTGATGCGAGGGTGGGAGGGCGCACCGCCTCGTGCTGCCATCTCCGGATTCGGCCGCCACCTTGTCGCGGTGCTCGACGAGGGTGGGGCATATCCCTCGATACTGGCTGCCGATGCACCCTTCCTCGTTACAGGGGACGGCGAGGAGTACATCCTGGTTGATCGAGTGAGCCACAGACGTCTCCGACTCGGAGTCGATTCCGCGAGGGCTGCGGAATGCCTGATCGCGACCTCGGAGGAGTTTGAGGCGACGGCCCTGCTCGCCACCGAACTCGGCACGCGGGTGAGCAGGGTCGCTCCGCTGGTGCGTGCGCTGCAGGACAGGTTTGCGGCGACGGGATTCGACGTCACCGGCTACCGGCGGCACGGGTCATGACGCGCGACGAAGAAGGGTCGGTCGATATCGAACGCGTCGGAGCCCGGGCACTGCGTGAATGGATCACCGGAGTGCGCGATCAGCACACGCGGGTGTACCTCGTGGATGTCGGAGCCTCGGCACGGAACCTGGACGCGGTGACCAGTAAGGACGACGTCATGCTGTTGCCGACAGGAAGCGATCCGTACAGAGGACCTGCCGCGGCCGTCCATTACAACGGCGCACTGCGCGACCCCGGAGACGAGCTGTTCTTCGGAGAACGTGGAGTCGAACTCCAGGACTATTCGGCTGCGGAGTTCGTTCAGATCGTCGGCCCCACTGCGGTGTGCTTCTTCGATGAGTCGAGCTGGCGCGCCTTCCTCGATGACGCTGAACTCGCCCGACGGACGGGCATCTTTCCCTCGACTCTGCTCGACCCCCGGATTCTTCTCGCGGACCGCAGAGCGCTTGCCGACCCCCGCGGACTGGAGACTCCGAGCGCCATCCGCTTGAGTTCCGATGGCAGAGTGAGCATCGGTGTGCGCGGCGCCGACATCGGCCATGTCGATGACCTGCCGGCGGTGCTCACGATCCCGCTTCCGGGTGTCGCCGCGTGGGACGACATCGCGCCCAGAGATGTGCTCCTCGCCGACCTCGCGAATCGGGAGTGGATCGGTCGATACCTCCAGGCGACGGATCTCATGAAGATGCTCCGGCTTGCCAACGGTGCGGCGAGAATCACGGGGTTCGGCTGGTCCCTGGTCGACGACAACCTCTCCGATGCCGAACCGCCCATCCGCGATCCATTCCTGCTCGAGACGGCAGACGGTTTCATACTGGCCGACCCCACCACACTGCGTCGCCAGCTGCTGTCGCCCATGACTGCCACGGTGGTCGCCGTCGCCCAGACTTCCAGCACGCTCACCCTCGCGGCTGAGCGGGTGGCGCGAAAACTCGGCATCTCTGTCTCGGAAGCGGAGACCCTGTGCCGTGCAGCCCTCGCAGCTCTCGGCATCCACTCCGGCAGACGCGCTGCCGCCGCACCACGCCCCACGGGAGTCGACGCATGACCGACCCGCACGCGCTGTGGACCTCGATGCTCCCGGCCGACGTCACCTTCGCGCCTGACCGAGTGGCCGTCGGCGCGTCAGGAAACCGCATCGAGTTCGCTGACGGATCCACGCGCCTCTGTGCGACGAGCGGGCTGTGGAATGTCCCCCTCGGCTTCGGCAACGCTGCGGTGACCGAAGCGGTGAGCAGAGCGACACATGATGCCTCGTACCTGTCCCTGTTCAGAGCGCCGCACAGGTATGCGGAAATCGCGGCGGAGGCTCTCATCGAACTGGCGAAACCGAGCAGGTACCGCCGTGTCATCTTCTCGACGTCGGGCGGGGCGGCGAACGATGCCGCCGTGAAGCTGGCGCGACAGTACTGGGTGCAGAAGGGCTCCGGGTCCCGATCGCTCGTCGTCGGACTGAAGGGTAGCTATCACGGCACCATGTACGGCAGCCATGCACTGAGTGGCGATGAACTCCACCAAGCGGTCTATTCGGTCGATCGCAGATCGGTGAGGCACGTGTCGCACAGCGATGACGGGGAGGAGCTGGCGACACTGCTCTCACGCGAAGGGTCGCGGGTGGCCTCGGTCGTCGTCGAGCCCGTCCTGGGCAGCGGCGCGTACGCGCTCTCAGATGCCTTCGTGCACCGTCTTCTCGCTTTGAGGGAGGAGTACGGGTTTCTGATCGTCGCTGATGAGGTCGCGACGGGATTCGGCCGCACCGGGACGATGTTCGCTACCGACCGCTGGGCGGCCGCGCCCGACGTCCTCATCCTCTCGAAGGCACTGACGAACGGCGCGATGGGCGCCGCAGCACTCCTTGTCGGGCATCGCGTGGCCTCCGAGTTCGTCCGAGGAGGCTGGACGTTCATCCACGGCGAGACGCAGGCGGGGACACCAGGGTGTTCGGCGGCGATCGTCGCCGTCATCGAGGAGCTGCACCGCATCGACGCGGAATCGGTGACCATGTCACTGGCAGACGAGTTGTCACAGCTCACGACACGATTGGTGTCGGACGGCATCGTCACCGGGGTCACGGGACGCGGCTGCTTTCTCGGGCTGGAACTCTGCGACCAGGATGGGAATCCGCTCTCCGGTCCCGAGGTTCTTCGCGTCGTCTCCGCGGTCGCAGCGAACGGCGTCCTTGTGCAGCCGGGGCCGAGCTCCATCGAACTGATTCCGGCGTACGGGTTCACTCCCGGGGAACTCGTGGAAATGGATACGGCGGTGCGTGCGGGTGTGGCGCAGTCACGGGAGACCTCCGCATGAATAGGGGCTTTGCGGGGCGCGTTCCCACGCTATGGCACGGAAGCGGGATCGCACGGGAGACGGTGGGGCGCCTCACGGCGGGACGGGAGACCTTGGTGATCGCTGATGCGGCCGTCACGGTTCCCTTCCTGGACGACGGCAACGCCAGGATGATCGACATCGACGCCCTCGCCTCAGACGTCACGACGGTGGTAGCTATCGCGCGCGAGATCCTTCGCCGCCCTCCACGCGTCATCGTGGCAGTCGGTGGAGGGAGCGTACTCGACGCCAGCAAGCTCGCCGCGCTCGCGCTCGCCCAGGGGCGGGTGTTCGACTACGCCGTCGAACATGCGTCGAGGGCGCCACTGACATTCCTGCCCGATGCTCCGCCGCCCGTCGACATCGTCACCATGCCGACGACGCTCGGCACCTCGTCGGAGACGAACAGTGTCGCCATCCTCAGAAACGAACACGGCAATCGCCTCATCGTCGGGCGCTCCCTGAGGCCGCGTCACGCCATCATCGATCCCTGCAATTCGGTCACCCTCCGGCCGACTTCGGTCAGGGAGGGAGCGCTGGAGGCGTTCCTTCGCCTGGCAGGGGCGTCGACGAGTCCGGGAAGGAGTGCGAGGGCGAACAGCGACGCCGTCACGCTCGGTAGGGCACTCCTCGAGACCGCCGCTGGTCACTCGGGTTCCCCCATGGGAAGGTTGCGCGTCGCGCGTCTGAGCGCAGCGACCCAGCGCACCGCAGCGCTCAGGGGCCCCGACCCCTACAGCGCCCGTCATTGGTACCTGGCGAACGAAGTCGCGTTCGTGCTCGGGGTTCGCAAGATGGTCGCGACGGCTGGCATCATCGCTGCCGTGTGGCGGCGAATCTGCTCGGGTGAGTCACGCTGGGGAGATCGTGAGAGCCTCCAGGATTTCTGGGCCGGGGTCACCGCCGGGACCGGGTTGCCTCTCGATCCGCCCGCCGGCGCGGCTGCGCTCGTCGACGGGTGGGGGATCCCGTGCCCGGCGAAGCCGACGGTTGACGAGATCGGTCGCATCTCCACGGCCACCGAGAAAGCGTGGGGGCATCGCCAACCGATGCTTCGCGGACTTCTTGCGGCGGACTTCCGTGATGTGCTCCGCGATTCGTGCTGGAACGCTCAGCCCGTTGGCACCCCCATGCCAACCTCTCACGTTCGACATGAAGGAGGTGAATTCAATGAACAACGGTGTTGAAAGGCAGATCTGCTTTCAAGAACTCGACGAAATGGAAGCCCCCAGCTGGGAGAGCTTCTATGAGGGCGCGATCGGCGCACTGATACTCATCGGAATCGGCGCAGCCGCAGCGACGTGATCTCGTCGACCCGATGAGGGTGACGAAACGAAAGGAGGAAATATGCAAGCCACTATGCCGAAGCTCGAGTTCACCGAACTCGAGGCCATGGAAGCGCTGAACGACGGCGAGGACTTCCTGCGGGGATTCGCCGCGGGCGTCATCATCGGGATTCTCGCGCTGACGTAGTAGTCGTATCCGACTACCGATTGAGGAGGTACCAAATGCTGACGAGATCGCTGGAATTCCAGGAACTCGAACAGATCGACGCACCACTCGAATGGTGGGAGCACGCGGGCTACATCATCGCCATCATCGGCGGTGCGGCAGCGATCGCAACCTGACCGAGGGGTGCGGGCGGACCACACCCGCCCGCACTCCACTGCTCACGCTGAGAGGCCATCGAATGCCAGGACTGATCACCGAAGCCATGCAGGCGCGACTCGACCTTGTCGGGGCGCGTCCCCGGGAACAAGACCTGTACGAAGGGGAGGGCACCGACTTCTATGAGCGACTCGTCGGCCCCGACCGTGCCGAGATTCGAGAGATGCTGGCACTCGCGAGAGATGCCGCGGGGCCTGTACTCGATCTCGCCGCGGGAAGCGGGAGAGTGACGATCCCGCTGGTGAGATCCGGCAAGCGAGTCACCGCCATCGACCTTTCGGACGACATGCTCGCCCACCTGCGACGCGCCTTGCCGGAGCGGTCGGCCGTCGAGTGCATCGTCGCGGACATGCGTCACTTCTCGCTGGAGGCTCGGTACGAGCTCGTCATCATCGGCGCGACGTCCATCACCTTGCTCGATCACGAAGGAAGGTCGCTTCTCTACGCGAACGTGCGGCGTCACCTCGCGCCCGGCGGCGTCTTCGCCTTCACCGTCGCCGCAGGTGCGTCTGCGCAGAGTCTCGCCGTGCCGACAGAGCGTGAGATCAGAGTCCCCGGTAGAGGCCAAGACGACATCTATCTCTTCTCCCAGCAGGTGGAAGCGGACGGCGCGGCGCGGGTGGTCAATTGGGTCCGTGCCTCAGACGTGACCCCAGGCGGCGAAGTCACCGTCCTCACCAGCCGATTGCAGCTGCTCAGCCACGAGGTTCTCGCGAGAGAACTCGTCGAAGCCGGCTTCCACGAACCTGCCGTATCTCCTGTTCGAACGCACCTCGGAGCGGAGATCCTCCTTCTCAAGACGTCGTGGGCGGGGGCCTGGGGAATGGCGGATGGCGATGTTTCCGACTAGTTCCCTTCGGAGGAGAAAGAGCTCCGCACCAGCACCGCTCACTGCAGACGCGTGTCCGCTTCTGTCGTCCGGAGTCACGTTCGTGGGAGTCGGCGATGAATCGATGGGGATAGCAGTGCTGCACGGCGTGCCTTCATCCAGGGTTTCGCGGCCGGTCGTCGACCTGCTGTCGGCGATGGACGGCACGACCTCGCTTCACGATCTGCATCTGCGCTTCGCCGCATCCGAATCCTCCGAGAGCTTCCTCCAGCTGGTCCAGCGTTTCCGCGCCACGGGGCTGCTCGAGGGCGACACCAAGCTGCCGCCCGGTCGGCTGACCTACCGGCCCCCGTTCACGCTGCAGATCGCAACCCTTCGTGCGGCCGCCATCTTCGGTCGACTGCACCGTCTGATCGCGCCCCTCCCACGCCGGGCGATCCTGGTATCCGTTGCGGCCGTGCTCAGCCTGGGGTTCGTGGCGGCCATCCTTCAGGCGAGAGAGCTGCTGAACGTCGTCACCACGCCCATGCCTTTGGGGGCGATCGTGGTTCTCGTCGCCGTCCTCGCGTGCCTCACCCTGCTCCATGAGAGCGCCCACGGCCTCACACTCACGCGCTACGGCGGCAGGCCCCGGCGCGCCGGCGTCATGCTCTTCTATCTCGCTCCCGCCTTTTTCGTCGATGTGACGGATGGCTGGCGCCTGCCTCGCCGTCGGCAGCGCGTGGAAGTCGCTCTTGCCGGACCCGCCGTGCACGCCGTTGTCGCGGCGATCGCACTCACGGCGGCGCTGGTTGCTCCGCAACCGGTCGTCCGCGAGACCCTGCAGATCCTCGGTCTCTCCTGCACAGCCATCGTCCTCGTCAATCTGATCCCGTTCGTGCGGTTCGACGGGTACATCGCGCTCATGAGTGCGATGGACGAGCCGAACCTCAGGAATCGGACGATTCGCGACGGAGCGAACTTCCTGACAGGCCTCCTCTTCGGCGGACGGCGCATGAGCAAGAGCATGAACACGTGGTGGAGCGTGCCGTTCGGCCTCGCGAGCCTCATCGCACCGATCGCGCTGGTGCTGCTCGCCGTCACACGCGCGGTCCGATCTCTGGCCGCGGGTGGACCAATTCTCGGGATGTTCGTGGTGGCGCTGGAAGCCGTCGTCGTGCTCGTCGGGATGGGGCTTTTATGGAGGGCCCTGCACCGGGTGCTCCGGTCAGGTGTGTCGCGACTGCGCTTCATCTCGGTCTGCGCCGCGCTGGGTGCGATCATCGTGATCGCCGGAGCCGTGATCCCCGTACCGATGACCGCCACCTTCGGCTTCTCCACAGAAGGCGGTCGGGTGGTCCTTGTCCACGCCGACGGGCAAACGGCAGTGGAGGTGCGCGACGGGACCCCTATCGTGCTCTTGAGCAGCGGCATCCTGGGCAGCCGGCAGGTCGGCGAAGGAACCGCGAGACCGCAGCGACCCGAGCCCACGAGGGTGCCGCTCGATGCTCTGGTTCCCGCCACAGCGGCGGGCGTGTCGGTCTCGGCCGTGTCCTTCGCAGAAGTGGATGTATCCGACAGAGGCGGGAGCCCTCCCGAGGTCGGGCAGGCGAGGTTCGATCTCGGAATGGTGAGTCTGTGGGAGTTCCTCTGGGCCACCGGCGTGATGCAGCCACTTTCGGCATCCCAGAACGAGAAGTAGAAAGAGGATCAAGATGAACGACCAAGCAATCGAAGTCCGAGCGCTCACCAAGCGATATGGGAACCGGACGGCCGTAGAAGAGCTGTCGTTCGCTGTGCCGCGCGGTTCCATCGTCGGTCTACTCGGTCCCAACGGCGCGGGCAAGTCGACGACTCTGCGCAGCATCGTGGGCCTGCTCGCGCCGACCAGCGGCGACAGCCTCATCGATGGTGCCCCGTTCACCGCACTCGACAACCCCGCATTCCACGTCGGCGTGCACATGGACGGCTTCGGCTTCGAGCTCGGGATCACCGCGAGACGGCATCTGGAGATATCCCGACTCGCGGCCGGCGCATCTTCCGGCCGGGTCGACGAGGTCCTGGAGATGGTCGGACTCGCCCCAGACGCCCGTCGCCGTGTGAAGACCTATTCGACGGGAATGGCCCAGCGGCTCGGACTCGCTGCTGCTCTCATCGGTTCTCCGCGCACTCTCATCCTCGATGAGCCGGCGAACGGGTTGGACCCCGACGGCATTCGGTGGCTCCGCCGGTTCCTCCGCGGCTTCGCGGAAAGCGGCGGCACCGTCTTGATCGCCAGTCATCAACTGGCCGAACTGGAACAGGTCGTGGATGAGGTCGTCGTCATCAAGCGGCGCGCGCTCTACGCCGGGCGGCTCGGCGACCTCGTGACGAGCGACCGCGATTCTCTCGAGAGCAAGTACTTCGACCTGGTCGAAGGAGCACCCGCATGAGACGAGCCATTCGGAGCGAGGTGCTGCGCGCGGTGAGCGGCCTCTCCATTCTGCCCGTCTACTTCATCGCGCTCCTCATGCCCCTGTTCGTTCTCTTCTCCGACGGCTCCCGCTTCGATGTCGCCGGCGTCGAGGCTGGCGCTGCCACGACCCGGCTCCTGGAGCCGCTTGCCTGGTCCGCCATCGCCGCGGCGTTCGTCGGGGCATACGGTGTCACCCGCGAGTACTACTACGGCTCGATGGACAGGACGCTGACCGGCGTCGGATTTCGTCGCGCATTCACGGGAAAGCTCGTCGCCGGTGCCTTCGTCGCGAGCGCACTGTCAGTGTGCATCTTCGTGCTGTGGACGGTGGGGGTGCACTTCCTTCTCGCTCAGAACGGACTCTCGCTCGTGCTCACCCAGGATGCCTGGCAGATATATGCGGGAGCTCTGCTCGGTTCCGTGCTCGGTGCCTTCGTCGGGGGCGCCGTCGGATGGATCACACGGAACTACTATGTGACGGCGGCTCTCGTTCTCGCCATCCCGATGGCGGTGGAGTTCGCGCTGCTGCGGAACGCACCCGAGCTGGCGCGGTTCTCGCCCGGATTGGCTCTTGCCGCACTGAGCGTTCCCGGGTACCAGGATCAGCTGCTCGAGTTCATCCCCGCCCTCGCTGTCGCGCTCGCATGGGCTGTCGGCCTGGTCGCGCTCGCGTGGTACCGGAGACGAAGGGCCGCCTCATGATTCTGCGGGCTCTGCGCGCTCAGAGCCGGAGCTTCGCAGCCGACGTCGTCCTCCTCTGGAGCGCGGTTGCGGCATTCGTGATGTCGCTCTCCCTGGCGACGAGCGTCCCGCCGGAGTTCGCTGCTGCGCCTGCTGATGTCCGTGAGGCGCTCATGGCGCCCTTCGGGGCCGTGCTCGCGACCTATGGGGCAGTTGTCGCGGCTGTTTACGGTTCCTTCCGTTACACGGTTGACCGCCGAGATGGTGTCATCGCGCAGCGTCTGATGCTCCAGCCTCGGTGGGTGATCTTCCTCGCCCGAATGCCCACTTCTGCGCTCGGCGGGGCGGTCGTCGCTCTCGCCGGCGTGGTGGGGGGTCATATTGCGCTGATGATCGCCATGGGCGGCATTCCCGTGCAGTGGTCATCGGTCGGCCCCGCCGTCGCGCTCGGCGCTGTCGCGGGCCTCTGGGGAATGGGGCTCGGGATCGTCATCCAGGCCCATCTGGTGGCTTTGTTCGCCGCATCCATGTCGATGGCGGCGGCGATGCTGGTGGCGCCCTTCTGGAGTGCGGGCGCCGCCTACCTTCCGCTTCTCGCAATGCTCGAAGCCCTTCAGTTCGACATCACCGCCCTGGGAGTGGAACCGAAGGACACCCTCGACACATGGCTGGCCGCGCTGGTGGCAGCAGGGTGGGTGGTGGCGGTGCTCGGCGTTGGCGCAGTCGCGTTTCTGAAGCGCGACGTGAAGTAGCGCGGCAGGGACCGGCTCTGAGCGGGTTCCGCCCACCACCCGCACCCGACGTAGGATTCCTGGGTGGCAACCCCCAAGATCGTCCTCTTCTACGCGTTCACGCCCCTCGCCGACCCCGACGCCGTGCGCGTCTGGCAGCGCGATCTCGGCGAGGCGCTCGGGCTGCGCGGACGACTGCTCATCTCGAAGGACGGGATCAACGGCACGCTGGGCGGCGACATCACGGTCCTCAAGAAGTGGCTCCGTTCCTTCCGCTCGTACGCGCCGTTCGCGGACGCCGACATCAAGTGGAGCGAGGGGACGGGGCTCGATGCCGAAGGCCGCAGCCTCGACTTCCCCAAGCTCAGCGTCAAGGTGCGCGACGAGATCGTGTCGTTCGGAGCCCCGGGAGAGCTGCGGGTCGACGAGCACGGCGTCGTCGGCGGAGGCACCCGCCTGACCCCGGAAGAACTGCACGCGCTGATGGACGAACGCGGCGACGACGTGGTGTTCTTCGATGGCCGCAACGCCCTCGAGGCGCAGATCGGACGGTTCCGCGGCGCGGTCGTGCCCGACACCGCGACGACCCGGGATTTCGTGCAGCTTCTCGACTCCGGTGCCTACGACGACCTGAAGGGCAAACCCGTCGTGACCTACTGCACCGGCGGGATCCGCTGCGAGGTGCTGTCGAGCCTGATGACGGCCCGTGGCTTCGGCGAGGTCTACCAGCTTGAGGGCGGCATCGTCCGCTACGGCGAGAAGTACGGCGATGACGGCCTCTGGGACGGCTCGCTGTATGTGTTCGACGGCCGTGGCTCCGTCGACTTCTCCGACCATGCCCGCGTCATCGGCGAATGCGTCGGCTGCGGAGCGCCCACCAAGCGCACAGCCAACTGCCCCGACCTCTCCTGCCGCTCGCAGTTCGTGGTGTGCGAGGACTGCGTCGCCGTGCCCTGCACGGCTCACGCCGCCTGAACGCGAACTCCGACCGACCAGCGCCGGCCGTTCCGGAGCCCTGCCGTCAGACCGGGACGCCCGGCTCGGCGGCTCGCGGAGCGTACAGGGACCGCGGCAGCAGCGCGGCGCGTACCCGCGTCGGTCTATCGACGCTGGCGCGCAGCTGCCTCAGCACCAGGCCCAGTGGCTCGGACAGATCAGTCTCCGCATCACCGGAGCGGGCGTAATTGGACTGCTCGACGGCATCCGTGAGTCGACGCATCGCCGCCGCGTCGACCTGGTTCGACCGCACGAGACCCGCCGCACGCACACGTGGGGTCTCGGCATCGGACACGTCTTGTTGGAGGTCGATCAACGTGTCGCGGAGCTCGGCCCAAGCCGCCGCGGAGTCTCCGCCTCGCGCTCGGCTCATGCGACCGCGGCGCTCCACGACGCGGATGAGCGCCGGCAGCAGGAGCAGCACGACGACTCCGAGCGCGGTGAACACGAGCGGCATCGCGTCGAGGCCACGCTGTGCGTCGCCGTCCGCCGAGTCGCTGCCGGCGTCTTCGCGGTCCACCTCCGGCCCCGAGGTCTCTTCACTCTGCGGGGCCGTGGTGGGGACGGGGACGGACGGGTCTCCGGAGCCACCGCCCTGCGTAACTCCTGCGCGGAAGACGGTCGGCACGCCCAGGGAGGCGGTCGGCTCGAAAGGAACCCAGCCGACGCCGGGGAAGAGCACCTCCGGCCAGGAGTGCAGCTGATCGCTGGTCACGGAGAACACCGATTCCGTGCCCCGTTTCTCGTCGGTGAGCGCGCCGGGCAGGTAGCCGACCACGATGCGCACCTGCATCCCCAGGCTCTCGGCCATCAGGGCGAAGGCGCCGGCGAAGTGCACGCAGTACCCCTGGCGCTCTTCGAGGAACTGCGCCACGGCCTCGGCCCCGGTGCCGTCGAAGCCCTCCTGCACCGGTGTCTCGAGGGAGTACGCGAACTGCGAGCGGAACCAGTTCTGCAGTGCCACGAGTCGGTCGTAGTCGGTGCTCGCAGCCGCGGTCACGTCGGTGGCCGTCTCGGCGATGATGCCCGGCAGCTCCACGGGCTCCTCCTCGGGATCGACGACGGGGGGCGCGGCGTCGATCGCGCGGATCTGCTCGAGCGTCGGGATCAGGCGGGATGAGGTGACGGTGTAGTCGTTGCCGACGGCATCGGCGCTGCGGGAGAAGAGCGTGCGGTTGTCGGGGGAGACCCGCCACGAGCCGCTCAGACCCTGCACGGCGGTGGCCGGGTACGGCACCGGAAGCCACGAGCTCGACATGCGCAGCACCCGGATGGAGGTGTTCTCCTCCTCCGTCGCGATCTCCTCACCCCACTCCGGGGCGCCGAAGCCGTCGTCCTGCGACTGCAGGTCGCCTCGGTCTGGCTGCCAGACGCGTCCGTCGAATCGGGAGAGCGTCGTCAGCCGCAGGTAGGGGGCGGTCTCGCCGTCCGCCGCCACGGTCAGCACCTCGACCGGGTTCGGTTGGCGCAGGTCGTCACCGAGGCGCAGCGATGCGTCGACCGTGACGCCGACGCCGGTGCCGGCCATGCTCGTCGCGACGGGCAGCGCGGGTGCGATGGCCACGGTCGTGACCAGCGCGGCGGCCCCGAGCGCGACGGCGAGCGAGGTCGACGATCGGCGAGGCGATTCCGGATGCCGGCGCGCGGTGTAACGGAAGAGGAGCAGGGCCATCACGCCGTAGAGCACGAACCAGATCACGTTCGTCTCACCCAGGGTGACGATCATCGGCACCGCGCCGATGGCGCCGGTCAGCAGCGAAGCCAGCACGGCCGAGCGGTGCGCCACGAGCTGGTCGAGGAGGATCGCGACGATCGCGAAGCCGGCGCCCATCGTGGCGGCGAGCCCGGGCGAGGCGTCGAGCGGCGCGGAACCGAACGCGACCTCCTCGAAGGCCGCGGCCCCGAGGGCTCCGAACACCGCGAGGGTGGTCGTCGTCGGGACCACCCCGAAGATCGCGGTGTCACCCGCGACGAGCAGCGTCACGGCGCCGATGGCCACGACGATCTGGGTGAGGAGGGTGCCGGTGTCCCGGACCCATGCCGCCCGTCGGCGCAGCAGGTGCCGCAGCAGCATGCCCGTCCCGGCCACGACGATGACCACGACGAGGACCGTGCCCGACCAGGTGCCCGGAGAGATGACCGACGTGTACGGCCACGTCGCCACGAGTGTCGCCGCGGCAGCCAGTGCACCGGGGCCGACGACGCCGGTCGTCTCCTCGCGGTCGCGGTGCCACTGCGGCGCGGATGGCGTGGGGGCGGCCGCGGTCGGGGCCGACCGCTCAGCGCGGAACATCGCCGACTCCGATCCGCGCCGAGACGGCATCCTCCCACGCCTCGGCGATGTCCGCTCCGAGCTCCACCACCGTCCAGCCGTGCGGGATGGTGGCCTCGGCGGCGCCGGGCAGCAGCTCGGTGCTGAACAGCATCGGGGCGGTGGCTCCCGCCGGACGCAGCAGGGCGGCGTCCTCCTCATCGAGGCGCCCGGTGATGAAGACCAGCGGGCCGGGAGGCGTTCCGCCGATGAGCGACGCCAGGTCCCGGCTCTCGCCGCGGGGCGTCACCATCGCCAGCGCCACGAGCAGTCCGTCACGGTCGTCTTCGTGCCCGCGCAGGGCGCCGAGCAGAGTTCCCGCGCCGTCGATCACGTCGACGCTGTAGCCCTCGGACGCGAGATGGATGGCGGCGGATGCGCACAGGGACACGGCGGCTTCGAAGGCCGGATCGGCGTGGACGCCCGGCGCATCCCAGTGGCGACTGCTGCGGTCGAGCACGACGACCGCGTCAGGGCTCGACTCCTCCTCTTCCTGACGCACCATGAGCTGCCCACGGTGTGCGGTCGCCCTCCAGTGGATGCGACGCATCGAGTCGCCGGGGATGTAGCCGCGCGGTGACAGGTTGTCGCTGCCCTGCCCCAGCCTCGTCGACGAGGTGTGCGCGGTTCCTCCGGCGGCTCCGACCCGCACGGCGAGCGGGGCGAGGGCGAAGACCTCGGGCACGACGGTGACGCTGCGGGTGTCGCCGAACGGCTGCTCGCGCTGCGCCAACCCGAACGGATCCACCGTGCGCAGCATGAGCGGCCCAAGCGGCCAGACGCCGCGTCGGACGCCGGTGATCAGGTAGGTGAGCTGACCGGTCTCGGGCGGGTACTCGCCGCCCGAGTCGCCGGTGACGGCGTCGGGCAGCACGTCGTGCCACAGCCCTCGCGGCACGCGGAGCGCACGCAGCGTGAAGCGCACCGTCACCCTCGAGGTCTCCGACACTGTCAGCAGGTCGGTGGAGATCTGACGGGTGACCGTCCCGGAGCGGCGGGGGAGGCGGACGGCGAGGAGTGAGAACAGCGTGAGGGCGGCGAGCAGCACCCCGATGTAGAGCAGGATGCGGGCGCCGAGGACGTTGGCGGCGATCATGCAGCACAGCGCCGCGATGAGCGCACCGGCGCCGCGGCTGGTGAGGGATCGGCGTCGTCGCATGAGGGTCTCGGTCAGGAGCGGGTCGCGACGGGCACGCGCACCCGCTCGACGATCTGGGTCAGCGCGGTTTCGACGGGCTGCGCGCCGGCACGGTGGGCACCGCGCGCAGGCAGCAGGCGGTGCGCCAGCACGGGGATGAGCAGTGCGGTGATGTCGTCGGGGATGACGTAGTCGCGTCCGTCGAGCGCGGCCCACACCTTCGCCGCCCTGATCAGCTGCAGCGTGGCGCGCGGGCTCGCGCCGAGGTGGAGGTTCGGATCGGAGCGGGTCGACTGCGCGAGGGCGACCGTGTACTCCTCCAGCGCGGGGGCCACATGGACGGAGCGTGCCCACGCGATGAGCTGCGAGATGGACGCCGCATCGGCGACGGGCGTCACCGCGGCGAGCGGGCTCACCACATCGCGCTGGCGGAGCATGAGAGCTTCGGCTGCGGCATCCGGGTATCCCATCGAGATGCGCATCATGAAGCGGTCGCGTTGCGCTTCGGGCAGGGCGTAGGTGCCCTCCATCTCGAGCGGGTTCTGGGTCGCGACGACCAGGAACGGCTTCGGGAGCATGTGCGTGGCGCCGTCGACCGTGACCTGTCCCTCCTCCATCGCCTCGAGCAGCGCGGACTGTGTCTTCGGGGAGGAGCGGTTGATCTCGTCGGCGATCACGATGTGGGCAAAGACCGCGCCGCGCTTGAACTCGAACTCCCGGTCGACCGGGTTGTAGACCGAGACGCCGGTGACGTCGCCGGGAAGCAGGTCGGGGGTGAACTGGATGCGGCGCACCGTCGCGTCCACGCTCGCGGCCAGTGCCCGCGCGAGCATCGTCTTGCCGACGCCGGGTACATCTTCGATGAGCAGGTGCCCCTCGGCGAGGAGGCAGACGAGCGCGCTGCGCACGGCATCGGGCTTGCCGTCGATGACCTGGCCGATGGAGCCGAGGATCGCGGAGGTCTGCGCGGCGAACCGCTCGGCGTCGATCGTCACCGGGACCAGGGGGGCGTTCTCGGGCATGCGTTCCCTCTCACATCGGCGCTGCGGTGCGCGTTACTCGATCGTAACCCTGTGGCGGGGGTAACGCTCTGGCAGTTCCTCGTGCTGAGGTCAGGCGTCGCAGGAGGCGAGGGCCGTAACAGTAAAGTACGGCCCCGCAGAACCACAGCTGGTTCTGGGGGCCGTACTCGCGTTTGCCTCTTATTTCCGAGATCTGGTCTTGTCCCCGGCGTGCTTCTTTTGGGATCGACGGGTGAACGAGAAGAACACCACCAAGAAGAGCATCGCCGACATCATTGCCCAAAGCATGCGGCGAATCTAACACTTCACGCTTGTGGGGATGAACGATGGCACGTCCAGTTTGAGGCAGCGTCCTTCTCCGGAGGCATTTCCGGCCACAGTGGCGATTGCCGCGACGGCACCCGCGCCCACGGTATAGAGAACGGCGGTGACCGCGACGCCTCCAGGCAGCGCGGCAATCGCCGCGCCGGCAGCGAGGATGAATCCGACCACGGCGCCGGTGTCGCGCATTCGTGATCTGCTCAGTCCGCCAAAGAGCGGCGGACTGTCGTCGGGCCCGTCGTCATCGGGTTAGGATGGTTGACGGCTCTCCGCGTGGCGGCATCCAGGCCAATTCCCCCAGGGCGGAAACGCAGCAAGGGTAACCGGGCTCTGCTGGGTGCGCGGAGAGTCACTTTCTTTTTCTGCGGGTGATCCGCCGGACGCTCAGTCGTCTCCTGGCTGCACCTGCGACAATCATCCGGTGACCGTCACCCCGCCGCTGAAGACGCAGCATCCGCTCGGCCGATTCGCCTCGCCGGTGCTCCTGCTCGTCGCGATGTGGGTCGTGCAGTTCGCCGATGCGATCCTGCCGGGATCTTTCACCGGCTTCGGGTTGCGGTCCTGGGACGTCTCCGGTCTCGGCGGAATCCTGCTCGGCCCGCTCCTGCACGCGAATTGGCAGCACCTCATCGCGAACTCGGTGCCGTTCCTCGTGCTCGGCTGCCTCGTCGCGGTGGAGGGCACCCGCCGGTTCTGGACGGTCACGGCCATCGTCGCGATCGTCGGCGGCGTCGGTACCTGGGTGTTCAACGCCCCGGGAACCCTGACGGTCGGCGCCTCCGGACTCGTGTTCGGATACTTCGGCTACGTCGTGATGCGGGTGTTCGCGCCGGGCCGGGTCGCCCACCGGATCCTCTACGCCGTCATCGCGTTGATCGTGCTCGCCCTGTACGGTGCCACGATGCTGGCCGGGGTGTTCGGCGTCGCCGAGGGGATCTCCTGGCAGGGTCACCTCTTCGGTGCGATCGGTGGCGGACTCGCCGCCCTCATCGGCCGTCGCCCGCGAACAGAGCGCGGAGCGCTCGCGGCATGAGTCCTCGACGCGCGGCGTCGCCGGCGAAGCGCAGGCGGGCGACGACGAAGCCGAGATCGAAGCGGAAGAGCACGGCGCGGCGGCGCAAACCCGGTACGCGACGGCAGGCGGCGATCCGGCTCCGCCGCCGGAAGATCCTGCAGCGGGTGCTCGTGTCGACCACGGCCGTCCTGGTGCTCGGCGGGCTGCTGGCCCTCATCCCGCTCGGGCTCGCGCGCGACCCGGCACCGATCTGCATCGACGAGCCGCAGACGTTCCCGGAGGCGGGCATCGAGGGGTGGAGCGGAGAGCAGCTCGAGAATGCGGCGACCATCGTGCGCACGGCGGCCGGGCTGGGCTTCCCGCGAGAGGGGCAGATCCTCGGGGTGATGACGGCGATGGGCGAGAGCAGCCTGCGCAACATCGACTACGGCGACTGGGAGACGAGCGGGTTCACCAATCCCGACGGCTCGCGCACCACGAGCATCGGGCTGTTCCAGCAGCAGGACTGGTGGGGGAGTGCCGAGCAGCGGATGGATCCGGCGACCGCCGCGACCCTGTTCTTCGACCGTCTCGGACGGCTTCCCGACTGGCAGAGCATGACGCCTTCGCACGCGATCCATCGGGTGCAGATCAACATGGACCGCGACTACTACTCGCGGTTCCAGGCGGATGCCACGGCGGTCGTCGACGCGCTGTCGGGCCCGTGCGAGTGACGCCGGCGCAATAGTTCCGGTGGGATGCCCGGTGGGTTCACGGATGCCGCGCCTAAGCTGAAGCCGTGGCGCAGAGCATCTACATCACCTCGGCCGAAGGCCATACCGGAAAGTCGACGATCGCCCTCGGGGCGCTCGACGCGTTGATGCGCGTCTCGCCGCGGGTGGGGGTGTTCCGCCCGATCGCGCGATCCGTCACCGAACGCGACGACATCCTCGAGCTGATGCTGGCCCACGACGGCGTGCAGCTCGACTACGAGAACTGCATCGGCGTCACCTACGACGACGTGCGCAGCGATCCGGAGGCAGCGCTGTCGACGATCGTCGCGCGGTTCAAGGCGGTCGAGGCGCAGTGCGACTCCGTGGTGATCATCGGCAGCGACTACACCGATGTCGCCAGCCCCGCCGAGCTCGGCTTCAATGCCCGGATCGCCGCCAACCTGGGGGCGCCGGTCATGCTCGTGCTCAGCGGTCGTGATCAGCAGCGCCAGGCGGAGCAGCTGGGCACGACGACCGCTCGCGCAGCCGCTGCCGTCGGACAGATCGCAGAGCTGGCGCTGTCCGAGCTCGCCGCCGAACGGGCCGAACTCTTCGCGGTCGCCGTGAACCGGGCGGACCCCGACTCGCTCGACGCCGTGATCGATGACGTGCGTGCGGTCCTCCACGACGAGCGCACGCCGGTGTGGGCGATCCCCGAGGACCGTGCGCTGGTCGCCCCGTCGATCCGCGGCATCCTCGCAGCCGTCGACGGGAAGCTCCTCAAGGGCGACGACGACCGGTTGGCGGCGGAGGCGCTGACGATCGTGGTCGCCGGGATGTCGATGGTCAACGTGCTGCCGCGGCTCACCGAAGAGGCGGTCGTGGTGATCCCCGCCGACCGCACCGAGGTGCTCCTCGCTGCGCTGCTGGCGGACTCGTCCGGCACGTTCCCGCGCATCGCCGGCATCATCCTGAACGGCCCGTTCCCCTTGCCGGAGCCGATCCTCCAGCTGCTCGACGGATTCGCCTCGACGGTTCCGATCATCACCACCGACCTGGGCACGTACGACACCGCGGTACGGGTGATGGGCGCCCGTGGCCGGATCTCGGCCGATTCCCGCGGCCGGTACGACCGTGCGCTCGGCCTGTTCCAGGCGCATGTCGACATCGCCGAGCTCACGGAGAAGCTCGGGCTCGCGGAGTCACGCGTCGTGACGCCGCTGATGTTCCAGTACGGGCTCATCGAACGTGCCAGGGCCGACCGACGCCGCATCGTGCTGCCCGAAGGGGAAGACGACCGCATCCTGCGCGCCGCCGCCACGCTGCTGGCCAGGGAGGTCGCCGACCTCACGATCCTCGGTGACGAGGCCGCGGTGCGGGCGCGTGCCGTCGAGCTGGGCGTCGACATCGCGGCGGCCCAGGTGCTCAGCCCGACCGACCCCGAGCTGGTGGAGCGCTTCGCCGCCGAGTACGCGCGCCTCCGCGCCCACAAGGGCATCACGCTCGCCCAGGCGGCCGACACCGTGACCGACGTGTCGTACTTCGGCACGATGATGGTGCATCTCGGCCTCGCCGACGGGATGGTCTCCGGCGCCGCGCACACGACCGCGCACACCATCCGCCCGTCGTTCGAGATCATCAAGACGAAGCCGGGGGTGAACGTCGTCTCGAGTGTCTTCCTGATGGCGCTCGCCGACCGTGTGCTCGTGTACGGCGACTGCGCCGTGATCCCCGATCCGACGAGCGAGCAGCTCGCCGACATCGCGATCTCCTCCGCGACCACGGCGCGCCAGTTCGGGATCGATCCGCGCGTCGCGATGCTGTCGTACTCGACCGGAGAATCCGGCACCGGCGCCGACGTCGACAAGGTGCGCGCGGCGACCGCCCTCGTGCGCGAGAGGGCACCGGAGCTGCCGGTGGAGGGCCCCATCCAGTACGACGCGGCGGCGGATGCGGCGGTCGCCAAGGCCAAGCTCCCCGGCTCCGCCGTGGCCGGACGGGCGACGGTGTTCGTGTTCCCCGACCTCAACACCGGCAACAACACCTACAAGGCCGTGCAGCGATCGGCGGGCGCCGTCGCCATCGGACCGGTGCTGCAGGGGCTCAACAAGCCCATAAACGACCTCTCCCGCGGCGCCCTGGTCGACGACATCGTCAACACCGTCGCGATCACCGCGATCCAGGCGCAGGGAGAGCACGCATGAGCGCGATCCTGGTGATCAACAGCGGTTCGTCGTCGCTGAAGTACAGCCTGATCGACATCGAGCAGGAGACCCTGCTGGCGAGCGGGCTCATCGAGCGCATCGGCCAGGACGCCAGCCCGGTCGCCCACACCGTCCGCCCCGAGTCCGACGGCACGGCCATGCCGACGATGCTGGACGCGACGTATCGCGACGAGCGCCCGATCGCCGATCATGCCGCCGCCTTCGAGATCATGCGCGCGCAGTTCGCCGCGCACGGCCCGTCACTCGAGGAACACCGCCCGGTCGCCGTGGGGCACCGCGTGGTCCACGGGGGCGCCCGCTTCTACGCCCCGACGTTGATCGATGCCGATGTGGAGCGGCAGATCGATGAGCTCGCTGTGCTCGCGCCGCTGCACAACCCCGCGAACCTGGCCGGCATCCGCGCCGCCCGCGCCGTGTTCGATCAGGTTCCGCACGTCGCCGTCTTCGACACGGCGTTCCACCAGACGCTCCCGCCCGCCGCGTACACCTACGCGATCGACGCCGCGCTCGCCGCGGAGCACCGGGTGCGCCGCTACGGCTTCCACGGCACGAGCCACCAGTATGTGAGCGAGGCCGCGGCGGCGTTCCTCGGTCGCGACCTCGGCAGCCTCCGACAGCTCGTGTTCCACCTCGGAAACGGAGCGTCGGTGACGGCGATCGACGGCGGTCGCTCGGTCGAGACCTCGATGGGGCTCACCCCGCTCGAGGGCCTGGTCATGGGCACCCGCTCCGGCGACATCGACCCCGCCGCGCTCGTGCACCTGTCGCGTCGTGCCGGCCTCTCGATCGACGACCTCGACTCGCTGCTCAACACCCGCAGCGGGCTGGCAGGCCTCGCCGGTCGGAGCGACATGCGCGACATCCTCGCCGGGGTGGAGGCGGGGGACGACGCCGCGATGCTCGCCTTCGACGTTTACGTGCACCGCCTGCGCGCCTATGCCGGCGCGTACATCGCGCAGCTCGGGGGAGTGGACGTCATCTCCTTCACCGCCGGCGTCGGCGAGAACGCGGCGCCGGTGCGGGCGGCCGCGATGGCGACCCTCGGATTCGCGGGTGTGGAGATGGATGCCGCCCGCAACGAGGCGAGGGAACGCGGCATCCGGCGCATCTCCACGAACACCTCACCGGTGACGGTCCTCGTGGTGCCGACGGATGAGGAACTGCAGATCGCCCGGCAGACGGCCGAACTGCTCTGATCCGTCCGCCGGGGTTACCTCCTGAAGCGCCACCGCATTACGCTTGCACAGTGGCACGGAGAGGTGCCGGCCCGACGATCGCCCTTCTCCTGGAGGCTCTGTGCCAGAAGCACTGCCCGACCTGTTCCACGCCGACGGCGTACTGTTCGACCTCGACGGCGTGCTCACTCCGACCGCCGAGGTGCACATGCGCGCCTGGAAGGTCGTGTTCGACGACGTGTTCGCCCGCTGGGGCATCACGTCGCCGTACACCGATGCCGACTACTACGACTACGTCGACGGCAAGAAGCGCTACGACGGAGTGGCGAGTCTGCTGCGCAGTCGCAACGTCGAGGTGCCCTGGGGAGAGGTCGATGACGACCCCTCGGCCGAGACCATCTGCGGGATCGGCAACCGAAAGAACGCCGCCTTCGCGCAGTCGCTGCGCGGGCAGGGCATCGCGCCGTACCCGGGCTCACTCGCGGTCGTCGAGGCTCTGCATGCCGCCGGCATCCCGCTCGGCGTGGTGTCGAGCTCCAAGAACGCTGAGGAGGTGCTGGCCGCCGCCGGCATCCGCTCCTTCTTCCGGATCGTCGTGGACGGGGTCGTGGCCGAACGCGACGGTCTCGCGTCGAAGCCCGCCGCCGACATGTTCGCCGCGGGCGCGGTGGCGCTCGGTGTCGACCCGGCCCGCTCGGTCGCCGTGGAGGATGCCACCTCCGGGGCCGCTTCCGCCGCTGCCGCCGGCTATGCGAGCGTGATCGGCGTCGACCGCGGTGCCGGTGCCGATGCGCTCCGTGCCGCCGGCGCCACCGTCGTCGTCGACGACCTGGCCGTGTTCGTCCCCGATACCCGCACCGACATCCCGGAGACCGCATGATCGACCGCGACCGCTTCCCCGTCGACCCCTGGCGACTGATCGACACGCACTACTCGGAGGAGGGCGTCGGCGAGACGCTGTTCTCGGTCGGCAACGGCTACCTAGGCCTGCGCGGCAACCACATCGAGGGCCGCGGCGCACAGGAGCACGGCACGTTCATCAACGGGCTGCACGAGACCTGGCCGATCCGGCACGCTGAGCAGGCCTACGGTTTCGCCGAGGTCGGGCAGACGATCGTCAACGCTCCCGACGCCAAGGTCATGCGCGTCTACGTCGACGACGAACCCATCTCACTCGACGACGCCGACGTGCGCGAGTACCGCCGCACGCTCGACCTGCGCACCGGAGTGCTGGAGCGTCACGTGGTCTGGGAGACCCCGTCGGGCAAGCGTGTGCGCATGCGTGACGAGCGCATCGTGAGCTTCGAGGAGCGGCACCTCGCCGTGCTGCGGCTCGAGGTCGTCGTCGAGAACGCCGATGCCCCGGTCACCATCAGCTGCCAGCTGCTGAACCGCCAGGACGGTGCGGGCGTGTACGCCGGCACTCCGATCGGCACGAAGGCCGCTGCCTTCGATCCTCGCAAGGCCGAGAAGATCGCCGACCGCGTGCTGGAGCCTGCCGAGCACTGGCAGGACGGGCTGCGCTCCGCGCTGTCGTACCGGGTGGCCGACTCCGGGATGACGGTCGCCGTCGTGGCCGACCACGTGGTCGAGACCGAGAACGAGTACAACGCCCGCACGCTCGTGGAGCCCGACATCGCGAAGAACGTGTTCCGCGTGCAGGCGAAAGCCGGCGTCCCCATCACGGTCACGAAGCTCGTCAGCTACCACACCTCGCGGGGCGTACCGCCGCGGGAGCTCGTCGATCGCTGCCGTCGTTCGCTCGACCGCGCGGCCGATGAGGGCGTCGAGACGGTCTTCCAGCGTCAGCGGGCCTGGCTCGATGCGTTCTGGGAGCGCAGCGACGTGCAGATCGGTGGCCGCGACGACCTGCAGCAGGCCACCCGGTGGTGCCTTTTCCAGCTGGCTCAGGCCTCCGCCCGCGCAGACGGCGCCGGCGTCCCCGCGAAGGGCGTCTCCGGGTCGGGATACAGCGGACACTACTTCTGGGACACAGAGATCTACGTGCTCCCCTTCCTCACCTACACGACGCCGCGGTGGGCATACAACGCACTGCGGGCGCGGGTGAAGATGCTCCCGGCTGCGCGTCGCCGGGCCGCACAGCTCAACGAGGCGGGGGCGCTCTTCCCGTGGCGCACCATCAACGGCGAGGAGGCCTCCGCGTACTACGCGGCCGGTACCGCGCAGTACCACATCAACGCCGACATCAGCTTCGCGCTCGGCAAGTACGTGCGCGCGACCGGTGACGAGGAGTTCCTCCGGCGCGAGGGCGCCGACATCGCGATCGAGACCGCGCGGCTGTGGGCGACTCTCGGCTTCTGGCGTGCCTCGCGGCTGGTGGAGGAGGCGGATGCCGGTGACGGGATCGAGACCTTCCACATCCACGGCGTCACGGGGCCCGACGAGTACACCACGGTCGTCAACGACAATCTCTACACGAACGTAATGGCGCGCTACAACCTCCGCTACGCGGCGAAGATCGTCCGCGAGATCAAGGAGAGCCACCCCGAGGACTATGTGAAGCTCGTCGATCGCACGGGGCTCGGCGTCGGCGAGGCCGAGGCGTGGGATCGCGCGGCGGAGGCGATGTACATCCCCTACAGCGAGGGCCTCGGCATCCATCCGCAGGACTCGCTGTTCCTCGAGCGCGAGGTCTGGGATCTCGCCAACACGCCCGCCGAGCAGCGACCGCTGCTGCTGCACTTCCACCCGCTGGTGATCTACCGGTTCCAGGTGCTCAAGCAGGCGGATGTCGTGCTGGCGCTGTTCCTGCAGGGGAACCACTTCTCGCCCGAGGAGAAGAAGGCCGACTTCGATTACTACGATCCGCTGACCACGGGTGACTCGACGCTCTCGGCGGTCGTGCAGTCGATCCTCGCCGCGGAGGTCGGGTACCAGGATCTCGCGCAGAGGTATTTCGAGCAGTCGCTGTTCGTCGACCTGCACGACCTGCACCACAACGCGGCCGACGGCGTGCATGTGGCCTCCGCCGGTGGAGTGTGGACGGCGCTGGTGTGCGGTTTCGGCGGCATGCGTGACTATGCCGGCGACCTGAGCTTCGATCCACGCCTGCCGGCCGACTGGCCGTCGCTGTCGTTCCCGCTGCAGTGGCAGGGATCCACGCTGCACGTCTCGGTCACCAAGGACGAGCTGCGCGTGCAGGTGCGCAGCGGCCCCCCGGTGCCTTTCAGCGTGCGGGACACCGCGTATTTCGCGACCGTGGAGGACGAGGTCGTCGTGCCGCTGGCGGATCAGGGACCACTGATCCCCGGGCGTCCGACGCTGCGGCAGTTCGCCGACGCCCGCCGCGACGACGGCACCCGGATGTCGGCATCCGTCCCCGTCATCACCACCGCCATCCCGGTGATCGAGTCGACCGATTGACGCTTCCGGACGCCGTGGATCGGCCGACCCGCCGAAGGTCGGTGGCACGCCGTAGGCTGTTGAGGTGACCACAGCCCTCTACCGCCGCTACCGCCCCGAGACGTTCGGCGAGATGATCGGGCAGTCCCAGGTGACCGACCCGCTCATGACGGCGCTGCGCGGCGATCGGGTCGGCCACGCGTACCTGTTCTCCGGCCCTCGCGGCTGCGGCAAGACGACCTCGGCGCGCATCCTGGCACGCTGCCTGAACTGCGCCGAGGGGCCGACCGACGTGCCGTGCGGCGTCTGCCCGAGCTGCGTCGAGCTGTCGCGCGCCGGCGGGGGATCGCTCGACGTCGTCGAGATCGACGCGGCCAGCCACAACGGCGTCGACGACGCCCGTGACCTGCGCGAGCGGGCGACCTTCGCGCCCAGCCGCGACCGGTACAAGATCTTCATCCTCGACGAGGCGCACATGGTCACCCCACAGGGGTTCAACGCGCTGCTCAAGCTCGTCGAGGAGCCCCCGGAGCACGTCAAGTTCATCTTCGCGACGACCGAGCCCGAGAAGGTCCTCGGCACGATCCGCTCCCGCACACACCACTACCCGTTCCGTCTCGTGCCGCCCGCAGCGATGCTCGAGTACGTCGAGAAGCTCTGCGCCGAAGAGGGCGTGATCGTCGAGCAGGGCGTGCTGCCGCTCGTCGTCCGCGCGGGCGGCGGCTCTCCGCGAGACACGCTCTCGCTGCTCGACCAGCTCATCGCCGGATCCGACGCACCCGCCGGTTCCGAGACCGTCACGGTCGGCTACGCGCGCGCCGTCTCTCTGCTCGGCTACACGCACGGTGCTCTCCTCGACGAGATCGTCGACGCGCTCGCCGCCGGAGACGCCGCCGCCGCGTTCCCCGCCATCGACCGTGTCGTGCAGACCGGTCAAGACCCGCGGCGCTTCGTCGACGACCTGCTCGAACGGCTGCGCGACCTGATCGTCATCGCGGCCGTCGGTGCCGGCGCTTCGGCCGTCCTGCGTGGGATCGCCGAAGACGACCTGCAGCGCATGCGCGGCCAGGCAGAGGTCTTCGGTGCCGCGCGCCTGTCCCGCACCGCCGACGTCGTGAGCGCAGCCCTCGACGACATGTCGGGGGCGACATCCCCGCGCCTGCATCTCGAGCTCATGGTGGCGCGTGTGCTCGCCAGTGCGACGGATGCCGGCGCTGTGGCTCCGGCGGCTCCCAGTGCCGAGCGCGCCCCGGCGCCCACGCGGCCCACCGCAGCGTCGGCGCCTGTTTCGGCGCCTGCGGCCTCGGTGCCCACTCCCGCTCCATCGGTGTCGGACACGCCACCTGCGTCCGCGCCTGCCGTCGCCACACCCGCGGCGCCGAGTTCAGCCGCGGCCGAAGCGCCCGCTCCGGAAACGACTGCGACAGGGCCGGCTGCCACCGAACCGTCTGCCACCGAACCGTCTGCCACCGAACCCGCTGCCACCGAACCCGCCGCTCCTCGAGGACCGGTCACGTTCGACAGCATCCGTGCGTCCTGGCCCGCTGTCCTCACCCGGCTCGAAGGCATCAGCCGCACATCCTGGCTGCTGGCCACGGCCGTGCAGCCGCTCGCCTACGTCACCGACACCGAGGTGCTGACGTTGGGCTTCACGAGCCAGCACGACGTCGCGAAGTTCAAGGGCACGACCCCCGGTTCCGGTCCCTCCGACCACCTGCGGTCCGCGATCGAGCACGAGCTCGGGGTGCGGGTGAAGTACCTTCCTGCACCGATGCCTGCCGGTGGTGCTCCGCGCCAGTCGGCGGCATCCGGTCCCTCGGCGCCCGCCGATTCCGCTGCCGCATCGGAGCCTGCGTCAGCGAGTTCCTCCCGCTCGCAGGTCCGTGGCTCGTCGGCATCCGCGGTGACCGAATGGGCGGTCGCACCGATCCCCACCGCGCAGGAAGAGCCGGCGAGCGCCCCGCCCGCGCCGTCTTCGCCGCTCCCCGTCGACGAGGAGCCCGAAGAGGTGGAGGCAGCGGCATCCGCTCCCGTCCCGCCATCCGATGGTGCGGTCGATCGTGACGAACCTCCGCTTCCGGGCGACGATGAGGCTCCGGCCTTCGATGACGAGCCGCCCTACGATCCTTCGTACGAGCCGCCGGTCTCGCGGCAGCCTGCTCCGCGGGAGGCAGTGCCTCCACGGGCTGCTCCTCAGCAGCAGCCCGCCCCGCAGGCGCAGCGCGCGGCAGCAGCCCCACCGGTCGTCATCGAGCGCGCGCCCTCGGTCGGGGGAGTTCAACGCTACGGCGAGGCCGTGATCCGCCAGGTGCTCGGCGCGACGTTCCTGCGTGAAGAGCCCTACGAGCCCCCGACGAGGTTCAACTGATGTATGACGGCATCGTTCAGGAGCTGATCGACGAGTTCGGTCGCCTGCCCGGCATCGGCCCGAAGTCCGCCCAGCGGATCACGTTCCACATCCTGCAGACGCCGACGTTCGACGTCGCCCGTCTCGCGGAACTCCTCAGCGAGATCCGCACCCGTGTGCGGTTCTGCGAGATCTGCGGCAACGTCGCCGAGCAGGAGCGGTGTGCCATCTGCCGCGACCCGCGCCGCAGCCAGACGCTGATCTGCGTGGTCGAAGACGCCAAAGACGTCGCGGCCATCGAGCGCACGCGCGAGTTCCGCGGCCTCTACCATGTGCTCGGCGGGGCCATCAGCCCCATCGCCGGTGTCGGGCCCGACGACCTCCGCATCGCGCAGCTGATGACACGTCTCGCCGACGGCACGGTGCAGGAGGTCATCCTCGCCACCAACCCGAACCTCGAGGGGGAGGCGACAGCGAGTTACCTGAGTCGGCTGCTCACGACGATGCAGATCACGGTGTCCCGGCTCGCCTCCGGGCTCCCGGTCGGCGGCGACCTCGAATATGCCGACGAGGTCACCCTCGGTCGTGCCTTCGAGGGCCGGCGCATCCTGTGACCCCGAACGCGGGCTTCTCGCGTCGTGGCTGGCTTCTCTTCGGGGCCATGGCCCTGCTGTGGGGCGTGCCGTACCTGTTCATCAGCGTCGCGGTCGAGTCGTTCTCTCCACCTGCGATCGTCGCCGGGCGCACTCTCATCGCCGCCCTGCTGCTCCTGCCGTTCGCCATCCGCAGCGGCGCGCTTCGGGCTGCGCTGAAGCACTGGCCGTGGGTGCTGGCCTTCGGCGCCGTCGAGATGGCCGGTCCCTTCCTGCTGCTCGGACATGCCGAGATGACGCTGCCCTCCGGCATGACCGGTCTGCTGGTGGCGACGGTTCCGCTCTTCGCCGCGCTGATCGCTCTCGGCGGCGGCGACCGTGGGGTGCTGCGGCCCACTCGCGGAATCGGCCTGCTCGTCGGCTTCATCGGCGTCGCGATCGTGGTCGCCGGTCCCGGTCTCTTCGGTGGCGAGGTCAGCCTGCTGGCGGCCGGCGAAGTCCTGCTGGTGGCGGTGCTCTACGCGATCGCCCCGTTCATCGTGGCGCGCAAGCTCAACGACGTCCCCTCGCTGGGCACCATCACCCTGTCGCTGCTCATGATCGGCATCTTCTACCTCCCGATAGGTCTGCTCACGCAGCACGAGGTCCCCACACTGCCCTCGATCGCCGCGCTCCTCGCGCTCGCCATGATCTGCACGGCCGTAGCGTTCCTCGCGTTCTTCGCCCTCATCCGCGAGGTGGGCCCGGTGCGCGCCCCGTTGTTCACCTACGTGAATCCGGTGGTCGCGATCATCCTCGGGGCGATCGTCCTCGCCGAGCCGCTGACGCCCGGGTTGCTGCTCGGGTTCCCGCTGATCATCGTCGGCTGCTGGTTCGCCGCCACCGGTGGCCGTCTGCGTCCGGTCTCTCCGCAGGCGCTCCCTCCCGCACTCTGACCCACGCGCGCCCCGTGACACATGCACAACGGGGCATACGCGCCGATCGTAGAATGAGCGTGGGCGGATCCGCCCGACATCCCAGGGAGTGATCGTGGCCCTCATCGTGCAGAAGTACGGCGGCTCGTCCGTCGCCGACGCAGAGAGCATCAAGCGCGTCGCCAAGCGCATCGTCGACACCCGTCGTGCCGGTCACGACGTCGTGGTCGCGGTCAGCGCCATGGGCGACACCACCGACGAGCTGCTTGAGCTCGCCAACGAGGTCGCCCCGATTCCCGCGCCGCGCGAGCTCGACATGCTCCTCTCCAGCGGAGAGCGCATCTCGATGGCGCTGCTGGCCATGGCGATCCACTCGATGGGCTTCGAGGCGCGCTCTTTCACGGGCAGCCAGGCGGGCATGATCACCGACTCGCAGCACGGTGCCGCCCGCATCGTCGATGTCACTCCCGTGCGTCTGCGCGAGGCTCTCGACGAGGGGGCGATCGTGATCGTCGCCGGATTCCAGGGCTTCAACCGCGACACCCGCGACATCACCACGCTCGGTCGCGGGGGGTCGGACACCACGGCCGTCGCCCTCGCCGCCGCGCTGGACGCCGACGTGTGCGAGATCTACAGCGACGTGGACGGCATCTTCACCGCCGATCCGCGCGTGATCCCGAAGGCGCAGAAGCTCGATCACGTCTCGAGCGAGGAGATGCTGGAGCTCGCCGCCAACGGCGCCAAGGTGCTCTACATCCGCGCCGTCGAGTACGCGCGCCGTCATGGCGTCCTCATTCACGCTCGGTCGACGTTCTCGTCGGCCGAGGGCACGTACGTTCTGGGCGAGGGTATGAAGAACCCTCGCGAAGCCGAGGGAGCAGTCATGGAAGAACCGATCGTCGCTGGGGTCGCCACCGACTTCAGCCAGGCCAAGATCACGGTCGCGGGCGTGCCCGACGTCCCCGGCAAGGCCGCCGAGATCTTCAAGATCGTGGCCAAGTCCGGCGCGAACGTCGACATGATCGTGCAGAACGTCTCGGCCACCGGGCGCACCGACATCTCCTTCACCGTCCCCAAGGCGGATGCCGCGGCAGCGCTCAAGGCGCTGGCGGGGGATCAGACCGAGGTGGGCTTCCAGAATCTGATCCACGACGACCAGATCGGCAAGCTCTCCGTCGTCGGTGCGGGTATGCGCACTCACTCCGGCGTTTCCGCGACGCTGTTCGAGGCGCTCTCCGCCGGCGGCATCAACATCGAGATGATCTCGACGTCCGAGATCCGCATCTCGGTGGTCCTGCGCGACACCGACCTGACCGAGGCCGCGCGCACCGTGCACACCGCCTACGGACTCGACGGGGATTCCGACGCCACGGTCCACGCCGGCACCGGACGCTGATCTCTGCCATCCGCCTTCGCTTTCCTGCCGACTGTGCGGGCGTGTGCAGCGTGGAAGCCGCATCGCCTCGGACCGCGGTAGACTCACCGAAACCCTGACACCGGCGCCAGGCGCAGCATCCGCATCCCGACGCCGCGCCCGAAGCCTCGTACGCCGCACCGCACGACGCCAAGGAACATCATGACCCGCATCTCCGAATCAGGACTCTCCGTCGCCATCGTCGGCGCCACCGGCCAGGTGGGCACCGTGATGCGCGAGATTCTCGCCGAGCGGTCGTTCCCGATCCGCGACCTGCGCCTGTTCTCCTCCGCACGTTCCGCCGGCACCGCGATCGAGTTCGGTGGGGCGACGGTCATCGTCGAAGACGTCGAGACGGCGGATGCCGCGGGCATCGACATCGCCCTGTTCTCCGCCGGGGCCACCGCGAGCCGTGCCTACGCGCCGCGTTTCGCCGCTGCCGGTGCCGTGGTCGTCGACAACTCCAGCGCTTGGCGCATGGACCCCGAGGTTCCGCTCGTCGTCAGCGAAGTGAACCCGCACGCGATCGATGAGCGCCCCAAGGGCATCATCGCGAACCCGAACTGCACCACGATGGCCGCGATGCCGGTGCTGAAGGCGCTGGATGCCGAGGCCGGCCTCGAGCGCCTGATCGTGTCGACCTACCAGGCGGTCTCTGGCTCCGGCCTCGCCGGTGCGCAGGAACTGCTCGGCCAGGTCGAGGGCGTGCTCGCTCAGGGCGACACCCTGCGTCTCGTGCACGACGGCTCGGCGGTCGACTTCCCCGAGCCCGAGAAGTACGTCGCACCGATCGCGTTCGACGTGATCCCGTTCGCCGGCAACCTCGTCGACGACGGCGACAACGAGACCGACGAGGAGAAGAAGCTCCGCAACGAGAGCCGCAAGATCCTCGAACTCCCCGGCCTCCGCGTGGCGGGCACGTGCGTGCGCGTCCCGGTCTTCACCGGTCACTCGCTGTCGATCAACGTCGAGTTCGCTCGGGACATCACGCCCGAGCGTGCCCGCGAGGTCCTGAGCGCGGCTCCCGGCGTCGTACTCGACGAGGTTCCGACCCCGCTGCAGGCGGCGGGCAAGGACCCGAGCTTCGTCGGCCGCATCCGTGCCGACCAGTCGGCAGCTGAGGGCAAGGGTCTCGTCCTCTTCATCAGCAACGACAACCTGCGCAAGGGTGCGGCGCTGAACGCCGTGCAGATCGCCGAGGTCCTCGCGGAGCGTCTGGTCATAGCCTGACGGTATCCCCGCCATGTCGAACCGGTCTGGCAGGGTCGGACGCATGGTCTGCGACCCCGTGCCCGCGAACTAGACTGGTTCGGTGACAGAAAACGTCGATGTCGTCCTGATCGGCGGTGGCATCATGAGCGCCACCCTGGGTACTCTCCTGCATGAGCTGCAGCCGGAGTGGAAGATCGTCGCCTTCGAGCGACTCTCCGATGTGGCTCAGGAGAGCTCGAACCCGTGGAACAACGCCGGCACGGGGCACGCCGCCCTGTGCGAGTTGAACTACATGCCGCAGCAGGGCGATGCTCCGCTCGACCCGGCGAAGGCCGTGTCGATCAACGAGCAGTTTCAGCAGAGCCGTCAGTTCTGGTCGTCGCTGGTCGAGAAGGGTGTGCTCGACGCGCCGTCGACGTTCATCAACGCGACTCCGCACATGACGTTCGTCCGCGGCGAGAAGGATGTCGCCTACCTCAAGGCCCGCTACGAGGTGCTCAAGGAGCAGCCCCTGTTCGCCGGCATCGAGTACAGCGAGGACTCCCGCGTCATCAACAAGTGGGCGCCGCTGCTCATGCAGCAGCGCCGCAAGGGTGAGCCGTTCGCCGCGACGCGCGTGCCGGCCGGCACCGATGTCGACTTCGGAGCCCTGACGCACCAGCTCTTCGACCACCTGACCGAGTCGGGTGTCACGCTGCGCACGAACCACGAGGTGCGCAGCCTCAAGAAGCAGAAGGACGGCGGCTGGCTGGTCAAGTACCGCACGACCATCGGTCGCACGCCGAACGAGATCAAGGCGCGCTTCGTGTTCGTCGGTGCGGGTGGCTGGGCGCTCAAGCTGCTGCAGAATTCCGGCATTCCTGAGATCAAGGGCTACGGCGTCTTCCCGATCGGCGGCCAGTTCCTCAAGACCACGAACCCGAAGGTCGTCGCGCAGCACAAGGCGAAGGTCTACTCGCAGGCATCCGTCGGCGCTCCGCCGATGTCGGTTCCGCACCTCGATACCCGCGTCGTCGGTGGTGAGTCCTCGCTCATGTTCGGACCCTTCGCGACGTTCAGCCCGAAGTTCCTCAAGAACGGATCGATGCTCGACATCGTCTCGCAGGTGCGCCCGCACAACCTGCTGCCGATGCTGCAGGTCGCGGTGAAGAACCCCGATCTGATCACGTACCTCGTGGGTGAGCTGCTGAAGAACCACGCCAAGAAGGTCGACAGCCTGCGCACGTTCATGCCGACGGCCAAGGACGAGGACTGGACTCTCATCGACGCCGGTCAGCGTGCTCAGGTCATGAAGAAAGACCCGAAGAAGGGCGGCATCCTGCAGTTCGGCACGGAGGTCGTCTCGTCGGCAGACGGATCGATCGCCGGGCTCCTCGGTGCTTCTCCGGGAGCTTCGACCGCTGTCCCGATCATGCTCGAGCTGCTCAAGGCCTGCTTCCCGGACGAGTATCCGCACTGGGAGCCGGAACTCCGCGCCCTGATCCCCACGTTCGGCGAGAAGCTGAACAAGGATGCGGCGCTGGCGGAGCAGTACACCGAGGCGACCGCCGCCACCCTCGGCATCAACGTCTGAGTCCGGACCGTGGCGAAGCTCTACTTCCGCTACGGCGCGATGAACTCGGGCAAGTCGACCTCGCTGCTCCAGGCTGCCTACAACTATGAGGAGCGCGGCCAGCACGTGCTGCTGGCGAAGCCCGCGATCGACACCAAGGGGGCGTCCGAGATCGAGAGTCGGCTCGGCGTCACCCGTCCGGTCGACTTCCTGATCGGCCCCGACGACGACGCGCGAGTGCTCTTCGCGGAGCACCGTGCGCGCATGCAGCATTCGTCGGACGACGAGCTGCTCCCGGCGGGACCCACCGATGTCGCCTGCCTTCTCATCGACGAGGCGCAGTTCCTCACGCCGCCTCAGGTCGACGACCTCTTCCGCATCGCGGTGGAAGACGGCATCCCGGTGATGGCGTACGGGATCCGCAACGACTTCCTCACGCATGCTTTTCCCGGCTCCGCGCGACTGCTCGCGATCGCGCACTCGTTGGAGGAGCTCAAGACGATCTGCCGCTGTGGGCGGAAGGCCGTGTTCAACGGCCGGGTCGTCGGCGGGCGCTTCGTGTTCGACGGCGATCAGGTCGCCATCGACGAGGGGGCCATCGGGTCGGCCTCGCCGGAGCTGACGACGTACGAGTCCCTGTGCGGCACCTGCTACCTCCAGGAGTCCGGCGGACGCCTGGGCTGATCGCCCGGCACCCGGCCCGCAGCGCGTGCAGCGGGGCGATCGAGCGCGCTCGTTTGCGTGGTCTGACCACACGCGCTAACCTGTGGTCAGACCACAGGAGGACCGATGAGCGACCAGCCGGCGCGCGCCTGGCAGCTCGTGCTCGAGCACATCGAGCGCGACCTGCTCGACGGCCGACTCGGGCCCGGTGACCGTCTGCCGTCGGAGCGAGATCTCTCGACCGAGCTCGGCGTCGGCAGGTCCAGCGTCCGCGAGGCGTTCCGCGTGCTCGAGGTGATGGGACTCATCCGCACCGCGACCGGTTCCGGTCCGCAGTCCGGCGCCATCGTCATCGCCACGCCGACCGGTGGCATGTCGGCGCTGCTGCGGCTGCAGGTGGCGGCTCAGGGTTTCGCGCTGGATGATGTCGTGCGCACCCGCCTCGTCCTCGAAGACGCGGTCGTCACCGCCCTGGCCACTTCGCCCGATCGCGACACCGCACGAGCTCATGAGCTGCTCGAGGCGATGGATGCCGTCGGCCTGTCCGCCGGGGAGTTCCTCGCCCTCGACGCCCAGTTGCACCTCTCGCTTGCGGAAGCGAGCGGGAACACCGTCATCGCCGCGATGATGGCGGGCCTGCGCTCCTCGATCGAGTCCTACGTGCAGGCGGGGGTCGCGGCGATCCCGGACTGGGCGGCGATGGCGACCAGGCTCCGCGCCGAGCACCACGCACTGGTCGCCGCGATCGATGCCGCCGATGTCGAGGCTGCTCGAACCCTCGTCCGCACGCACATCACCGGCTACTACACGTCCGCGGGGCTCACCCGCGATATCCATCCCCAGAACTGAGAGGCACATCATGGTGCAGCGCCAGCTCCCCAACCCCGTCGAACTGCTCGATCTCATGAAGTTCAAGAAGCCCGAGCTCGATGGCCGCAAGCGCCGCCTCGACGCCGCGCTGACCATCGACGATCTGCGTCTGATCGCCAAGCGGCGCACTCCCAAGGCCGCGTTCGACTACACGGACGGTGCGGCCGAGGGCGAGCTCTCCCTCACCCGAGCGCGTCAGGCTTTCCAGGACGTCGAGTTCCACCCCGGCATCCTGCGTCCGGCACCCGATGTCGACACGAGCACCGAGATCCTCGGAGGTCCGTCGGCCCTGCCGTTCGGCATAGCGCCCACCGGGTTCACGCGCCTGATGCAGACCGAGGGCGAGGTCGCCGGAGCCGGTGCGGCGGCTGCCGCGGGTATCCCGTTCACACTCTCCACTCTCGGCACCACGTCGATCGAGGGCGTGAAGGCTGCGAACCCGGACGGGCGCAACTGGTTCCAGCTGTATGTGATGCGTGATCGCGAGATCTCCTACGAGCTCACCCGCCGCGCGGCCGCGGCCGGCTTCGACACCCTGCAGTTCACCGTGGACACCCCCGTCGCCGGTGCTCGTCTGCGCGACAAGCGCAACGGCTTCAGCATCCCGCCGCAGCTGACGCTCGGCACGATCATCAACGCGATCCCGCGTCCCTGGTGGTGGTTCGATTTCCTCACCACCCCCAAGCTGGAGTTCGCGTCGCTGAGCACCACCGGCGGCACAGTCGGCGAGCTGTTGGATGCGGCGATGGATCCGACGATCAGCTATGACGACCTCGCCGTCATCCGCGACATCTGGCCCGGCAAGATCGTGATCAAGGGCGTGCAGAACGTCGAGGACTCCGTGCGTCTGCGTGATGCGGGCGTCGACGGCATCGTCCTGTCGAACCACGGTGGGCGCCAACTCGACCGCGCGCCCATCCCGTTCCACCTGCTGCCCGAGGTCCGGCGGGCTGTCGGCGACGACTTCACCGTCATGATCGACACCGGGATCATGAACGGCGCCGACATCGTCGCCGCGGTCGCTCTCGGCGCCGACTTCACGCTCATCGGTCGCGCGTATCTCTACGGGCTCATGGCCGGTGGGCGCCAGGGCGTCGACCGCACGATCGCCATCCTGCGCAGCGAGATCGAACGCACGATGCGGCTGCTGGGCGTCTCTTCGCTGGCCGAGCTCGAGCCGGGTCACGTCACCCAGCTCACCCGTCTGGTGCCGGTCGCCCGCGCGAACGCCGGGGCGCGCACGCACTGATCGCGTCGGCCGCGCGGTGGTTTCGCCGTCTCAGGACTGCGGGGCCACGGCGCGCGCACGCGGCGGCCACGGGATGAGCATCGAGGTCGAGCGCTTGTACTCCGCGTAGGCCGGGTACTTGGATGCGGTGATCGACTCCGTGAAGATGGTCGACCCGATGAACAGCACCGTCAGCAGGGCGGGACCGACGATGGTCGGGTTGAGCGCCCCGCCGACGAAGCCCGCACCGCCGGCGACCGCAGCCGTCGCCCCGAGCGCGTAGAACGCCCACCACTGCGCCTGCTCGAAGAAGAAGTTCGGGTGGCGGCTGAAGCGGAACAGCCCGGTCGTCAGGAACCCCGGGGCGAGCGTGCCCCCTGCCTCCTTCTTGCGCTGGTGGAAGCGCCACTGCTGCTGATCGGCCACGGTCTCGCCGAGGAGGAACCCGAGGAACGCAGCGACGAACAGTGCATCCCACCCGGTGAGGGCTGCGGGATGCTCGGCCGCGACCAGGGCGGGCAGCGTGATGAGCACGAGCAGCGTCATCTGGTAGCCGATGATGAACAGCACGTTGAAGACCTGGAACTGCCACGGGCGCATGCGCCCGCGCAGGATCGCCCACCGGTAGTCCTCCACGCCCGTGTAGCCGCCCTTGCGCGCGAAGTTGAAGGTCAAGCGTGCGCCCCAGGCGGTCGCGAGCACCCCCATGAGTACGACACGCACGGAGCCGTCGCCGTTAGCGAAGGCGCCGGCCACGAAGATCCACACGTACACGACGGGAACGATCGACCATGCCCGATCGACCCACGAGGTGTCTCGTGTGATCAGGGAGAGGATCCAGCACACGGCGCTGGCGACCGCGGCGGTGATGACGACGATCAGCAGGGCATCCATGACGCCATGTTAGGACCAGGGGGCGGCAGAACGTCGCAGGACGCCCCCGAGGTCAGAGCGTCCGCAGGAGGCCGTCGAGCTTGTCCGCCGTGTCTTCCCAGCCGTCGACGGCCACGGACGGCACTCCGATGGCCAGGACCGGGTAGTCGTTCCCGCCCTCGTCGAGTCGGTCGCCGTAGAACAGCATCTCGGTGAGAGGGATGCCGGTGTGCTCGGCGAGCTGCCGCATCCCGAAGGCCTTGTCGATGCCGGCCTGGGTGATGTCGATGGATGTCGATCCGCCGGAGCGGACCTCGAGTCCGGGAAGGCGGGCGGCGACGGCGGCACGAAGAGCCGCGCGCTTGGTCCCCGTGGGATCCCAGTCGTGCTTCGCCTCGCGCGGCGCGCGCTGCCCCAGTGCGGAGAAAGTGATCTGCGAGCCGCGGTCCTCGAGGATCTCGCCCCAGGGCTCGGCCTCCCACAGCCCCAGGTGCTCGGCCTCTTCGCGCAGCGCCGTCAACGCGGACTGCTTGTCCTCGTCGCTGAGGTCGTGCGCATACACCGGTGTGAAGTCGGTCCCGTCGTGGCGGAGGTAGCGCGTACCGCACGTCGGCAGCAGGTGCAGGCGGGCGAGGTCGGCGGCATCCGCATCGCCCAGGCGCGAGAGCACCTGACTGCGGAACTGCGCCTCGTTGCCGCCGGAGATGATGGCAACGTCGACCGAACGCAGCAGGCTGCGCAGCAGCGCGGCGATGCGCGGGTCGATCAGCCCCTTGGAAGGGGCGAGCGTGTCATCGAGATCGAAGGCGACGAGTGTGGGCGCGGTCATGATGTCTCCAGCCTAGAAGGTGGCCGCTGGGAGGGTCGTGAAGCAAGCAGCAGTGTGCAGAGGATGGCGAACACGACGCCGACGAGCGCGCCGGTCGAGTTCGCCACGATGTCGGTGACGGTGGCGGCGCGATGGGGGAGGGCCACACGCTGCGCGGTCTCGATCCCGAGCGACAGCAGCGGCCCGACCAGCAGGGCGAGCGGCCACACCCGGCGGGGGAGCAGGACGAAGGCGAGGATGCCGACGGGCACGAACACCAGGATGTTCGCGATGATCTCGAGTCGAGTGAAGTCGAGCGAATCCCAGCCGAGGCGGTGCGCGGCGTGGAGGGTCAGATCGAGGAGATTGGGCATGACCTGCTCGACCCGAGACGGTGTGAGGGTGAGAGCCGCAAGGCCCAGGAGGAACGGGATGCCGAGAGCGAGAGCCCACACGCGGGTGAGCCGGCGCGGGGGCGGAAGCAGAGATCCCATGCTTTCCCTTCCCCTTCTGCGTGTTCCCCATACAGAGAAGGCCGCCCCTGTGGGGGGCGGCCTTCCGGTGTCACTGGTCGGGGTGACAGGATTTGAACCTGCGACCTCTTCGTCCCGAACGAAGCGCGCTACCAAGCTGCGCCACACCCCGTTTGCAACCCTCCGAGTCTACAGGGAAATGCTCCGTGCGCCGAATCGAGCCGGCGATGCTGTTCGCACTGGTGTCGGGGGCCAAGACGAAGCGACCGCATACGCAAGCTCATTGCAAGTGAGAGCAGTGGAACCGTAGATCGCCTTCGTGTCATCCGGGTCGGTGACGTACCGTGGCATGGCTGCATGCGCGAATCAATGCCACGATACGACAGGTCTGGCAGGCCTGATTAGTTCTGGGCTCCGAGAACGTAGTTCGCCCAAGCCTTGTAGGTTCCTGCGCCAAGGACTCCGTCTATCGCTCCCTTGTAGCTGTGGGCGCGGAGCATCCGCTGCAGTGCTGTCTTAGTCTGGTAACCCGGAACGCCGTCTACAGTGCCTGCGTTCCAACCGCCGGCATTGAGCATTCGCTGGAGCGCCTTCCATGACCCGTTGCCCATGACGCCATCGATTGCACCGGTGTAGCCATATGGCCGCAAGACGAATGCCTGCAGATCTTGATAGAAGCACTTGTCGGGAGTCCCGGTGCTCCAGGTATACGATCTACAGCCGTTCCACATCTTGACTGTGGTGGTCACGCCGCGATCCTGCGGGGCGGCCGCATGGGCTGGGAGTGGGATGGCGATTGCGAATGACGCGAGTACGACTGCAGTCGCGTACGAGCGCTTGAATTTCATACTTTCCTCCGGTTATTTGATGTATCCCCTTCGGTCGACGTTATCTAAGCGGGTGCGATGCGGCAATTGAAGAATATTGCGCAGTTTCGCGATGGAGCGCACCTCCGCGTGATTCAGCAGAACGCGTTGTGCCGCTTCCGCAAGTGGTAAATCGTGGCCCATGGGCCACGGGCCACGGCCTTACGCGGTGAGCGTGAGCAGCGTCGCCTCGGGGCGGCAGGCGAAGCGGACCGGCGCATAGATCGAGTGTCCGCAACCGGCGCTGACGTTGAGCGGCACCGTGCGGCCCTCGTGCGACCACGTGCTCAGTCCCTTGGCCTGCTTGAGGGGGATGTCGCAGTTGGCCACAAGGGCGCCATAGCCGGGGAGGCACACCTGGCCGCCGTGGGTGTGGCCACCGAGGATCGCGTCGGCGCCGAGATCCGTGAACCCGTTGAGCACGCGCTGGTACGGCGCGTGGGTGACGCCCAGCATCGGTGTGCCGGCGTCACGCGGACCGAGCGCGCCGATGGCGTCCGGCAGCACGTCGAGGCGGTCCCAGTCGCGGTGGGCGTCGTTCACGCCGAAGAGGTCGACCGCTGTGCCGGCGAGGGTGAGACGCGCCGCGGCGTTGTTCAGGTCGGTCCACCCGAGCTCGTCCGTGAAGTACCGGTCCATCGCCGCGGTGTCGAGGTGCTCCGGCTCAGGCTGCTTCTTGGACGGCCCGAGGAAGTAGCGCAGAGGGTTGCGGGGAGACGGAGCGGTCACGTCGTTCGATCCGTGCACGAACACCCCGGGGATGCCCGCGAGCGGGTCGAACGCGCGGCGGATGCCTTCCAAGCCGTTCGCGTGCCCGAGGTTGTCGCCGGTGTTGACGACGAGGTCCGGCTTCAGTTCGGCGAGCGAGGCCAGCCAGTCCTGCTTGCGGTGCTGCCAGGGCGCCATGTGCGCGTCCGACACGTGCAGGATACGCAAGGGGGCCGAACCGGGAGGGAGCGCGGATGCGGTCGCCTCGCGCACCGTGAACAGGTAGCGCTCGATGCCGATGCCCCAGACCGCTGCGGCCGCACCGACGGCCCCCACCGCGCCGAGCGCGATGAGGGCCGGGTGCGCAGCGCCGCGAGCGGTCACTTGCACGTCACGGTGACGGCGGTGGACTTGCTGGTCGCCGTGCCTGGTGCCGGGTCCGTGGCGGACACCACCGCGGTCGGCGGGTTGCACGAGTTGTCGATGGCGATCGACGTGAATCCCGCAGCGGTGAGCGCTGCCGACGCATCGGATCGAGACATACCGACCAGGCCGGCGGGAACGGTGGTGCCCTGGCCGTTGCTGGGCGAGATCGTGATGGTCGACCCGCCTGCGGTCTGTCCCTGCGGGTCCTGCGCGACGACGACGTTCGTGGGCTTGTCGCTGTCGACGGCGGCACCGACGGACACGCCGAAGCCCCGGCTCTTGAGAGTCGACTCCGCCTCTTCGACGGTCATGCCGACGACGTTCGGGACCTCGGTCATCACCCGTCGGGTGAGCTTGTCGTCCGGACGCGGGAAGTCCTTTCCCCCGTACACCGCGTTGGCGGCGGCCTGGGCGGCCTTGGCCAGTGGATAGCGCATGTTGTTGAGTTGGTAGTCGCCTGCCCACTTCTGGTAGATGTCCGACTGGCCCTTCCAGCGTCCTGCCCAGACGGCCGTGGCGACCTCGGTGCTGGACTCGATCATCATGGTGGACCAGCGGTCGTGCGTTCCGGTCTTGCCGATCAACGGCGTGCCGTCGAACGGGTTGGCGCGGTCGCCGGTGCCGCCGGAGCCCATGACGCCCTTGAGCGCGTAGGCGGCGGTTGCGGCGACCTCGGGCGAGATCACGCCGTCGGTGCACGATGCGGCCGGGAGCTCGCGCTCCGCGCCGTCGGGGCCGACCACGCGGTCGATCGCTCGCGGGGTGCAGTACTTGCCGCCGCTCGCGACCGTGGCGTAGGCGTTCGCCATGGCGATGGGGGAGATGTTCTTCGGGCCGAGCACGTCGTAGGGGACGTTCTCGTCGGTGACCTTCTTGCCGCTGGCGAGAGTGACACCCATCCGATCGGCAACCTGGTTGATCTCGCAGATGTCGAGCTTCGAGGCCATCGCGAAGTAGCCGCTGTTCAGTGACTGTCGCGTGAAGTCCATGACGCTCGCGGTGTATCCGCCGCCGCCGCCGAAGTTGCCGATCTCCTTGGTGTTCGCGGTCTGCGGGCTCTCGCAGACGGGGATCTTCAAGTTCGTCTGCACACGCCCGTTGAGCACCTCGTTGACGGAGTGCCCCTTCTCGAGCCAGTCGATCAGCGTGAACAGCTTGTACACCGAGCCGACCTGGAAACCGCCGGAGTTGCCGTGCTTCTGGTCGCCGGCGAAGACGAGCGAGGTCTTCCCGAGATCGTCGGTGGTGGTCTCGTCGAACTGCGTGTTCTGCGTGATCGACAGGATGCGACCGGTGCCGACCTCGATCGAGACGCCGGCAGCGCCGAAGTAGTCGTTGTCGTAGTTCGCCGGGACGATGTCGCGCATCGCCTGTGCGGCCGGATTCTGAATGTTGTAGTCCAGCGAGGTGTAGATCTTCAGGCCGCCGCGACGGAGCAGGTCGGCGCGGTCCTGGGGAGTCTTACCGAATGCTTCGTCGTCGAGCACGATCGACCGCACATACTGGCAGAAGTAGGCGTTGACGCCGGCCGCCGCGCAGCCCTGCGTGGGCTGCTTCAGCGTCGGTGTGATCTCGGACGCATCCGCCTCGTCATACTGCGCCTGGGTGATCTTGCCGTCGGCGAGCATGCGGCCCAGCACGTAGTGGCGACGGTCCTTCGTGAGCGAGTAGCCGCTGTCGGCGGTGTTCAGCGCCTCACCGGCCTCGTTCGTCGTGGTGCCCTGCGGCATGTCGATGCGGTACGTGTTGGGGTTCTGCACGATGCCGGCCAACGTCGCCGCCTGCGCGACCGTGAGCTTCGCGGCACTCGTGCTGAAGTAGTACTTCGATGCGGCTTCGATGCCGTACACCGTGCCGCCGAAGTTCGCGATGTTCAGGTATCCGAGCAGGATGTCGTTCTTGGAGAAGTCCTTCTCGACCTGGATCGCGTAGCGCATCTCCTGCAGCTTGCGTTCGATGCCCTCGTTACCGCTGGCGTTGGTCGCGTCTTCGAAGCACTTGCGCAGGTCGTCCGTGTAGGTCTCGGAGGCGCGGTCGACGTCTTGCTCGCACTCCTGGATCAGCACGTTCTTCACGTACTGCTGGCTGATCGTGGAAGCGCCTCGGCTGGAGGTGCCGCGCACGTTGTCGACGAGCGCCTTCACGGTCGCGCCGAGGTTGACGCCGCCGTGGCTGTAGAAGCTCTTGTCCTCACTGGAGAGGATGGCGTCGTACAGCACGGGGGCCACCTGCTCGTACGTGACCGGGATGCGGTTCTGCTCGTAGAAAGAGGCCAGTTCGACCGGCTTGCCGTCGGGGTCCGTGGCGTAGATCGTCGACTGCTCCATCGGTGTACCCGGGTTGAGGTTCTCGGGGAGCTGGTCGAAGAGAGTCAGTGCCTGGGCGCCGGCGAGACCGGTCATGGTGAGGACGGGCGTGACGCTGGCAGCGACCAGGAGGCCGGCGACGGCGCTCAAGCCGACGAGCCCGACGAGACCGCCGAGCACGCCTCTCACCGTGCGATTCTTTTGGGGCATACGCTTGATCGTAGGGGAGTTCCCTGAATACCACCTTTGACGAGCCGGCCCGCAATCACGGTGTCGCGCCCCGATCGACAGGAGTGCCATGACCACGTGGGAGTACCTCACCACGCCGCTGCTGATCCACAACACGGCAGCCATCCTCAACAACTGGGGCAAGCAGGGCTGGGAGCTCGTGCAGGTCGTGCAGGGTCCCGAAGGCGGTCTCGTCGCCTACCTGAAGCGTCCGGTGAACGCGGATGCCTCCGCCAACGCCGGTCTCGCCGCGGCGGAGCAGGCCGCCCGTCAGTTCGAGGGAGGCCAGGCATGAGCGTCTCCGCCCGCCTCGCCGAACTCGGCATCGAGCTGCCCGCGGTCGCCGCACCCGTCGCCGCCTACGTCCCGGCGGTCGTGCACGACGGTCTCGTCTACACCTCGGGCCAGCTCCCGTTCGTCTCCGGTGCGCTCCCTGCCGTCGGCAAGGTCGGCGCCGAGGTCTCGGCGGAAGACGCGAAGGCGTATGCGCGCACCTGTGCGTTGAACGCCCTTGCCGCGGCGGCGGATGCCGCGGGCGGCGTCGACCGCATCGGCGGAGTGCTCCGCGTGGGCGGCTTCGTCGCCTCCACCGCAGACTTCACGGGGCAGCCGGGCGTCATCAACGGCGCCAGCGAGGTCCTCGGCGAGATCTTCGGCGACGCCGGGCGTCATGCGCGTGCGGCCGTGGGTGTGGCGGAGCTTCCCCTCGGCAGCCCGGTCGAGGTCGAAGTGACCTTCATCCTCGCCTGAGCATTCGGCCATCCGGCACGTCCGTGCCGCACACGAAGAACGCGCCTCCCCGGATCGGGAAGGCGCGTTCTTCGTCTACGGGGGAGTCCTACTTGACCTGCGCCGAGATGATGCTCATCACCGCGGTGTCGGCCAGCGTCGTCGTGTCCCCGACCTCGCGGCCTTCGGCGACGTCGCGCAGCAGGCGCCGCATGATCTTGCCGGAGCGGGTCTTCGGCAGCTCGCCCACGATGTACACGTCGCGCGGGCGGGCGATCGCCCCGATCTGCTCTCCGACCCACAGGCGCAGCAGCTGCGCGAGACCTGCGGGCTCGTGCTCGGCGAGGTAGCTCTCCTTGATGATGACGAAGGCCACGACCGCCTGTCCGGTCGTCTCGTCCGACGCGCCGACCACGGCGGCCTCGGCGGTCGCTTCGTGCGCGACCAGTGACGACTCGATCTCCGCCGTGGAGAGACGGTGCCCCGAGACGTTCATGACGTCGTCGACGCGGCCGAGCAGCCACAGGTCGCCGTCCTCGTCGAGTCGGGCTCCATCACCCGCGAAGTAGTAACCCTGGTCCTCGAACTTCTCCCAGTACGTCTCGCGGTAACGCTCCGGGTCGCCCCAGATGCCGCGCAGCATGCTCGGCCAGGGCTCGGTGATCACGAGGAGTCCGCCGTTGCCGTTGCCGACCTCGACACCCTGCTCGTCGACGACATCGATGGAGATCCCCGGAAGCGGAACCTGCGCGGATCCGGGCTTGGTCTCGGTGACGCCCGGGAGGGCCGAGACCATGATCGCTCCGGTCTCGGTCTGCCACCACGTGTCGACGATCGGCGTCTTGCCGGCGCCGATGACCTCGCGGTACCACATCCACGCCTCGGGGTTGATGGGCTCACCCACCGAACCGAGCAGTCGCAGCGACGACAGGTCGAACTTCTTCGGCACGCTGCGGCCGATCTTCATGAACGAACGGATCGCCGTCGGCGCGGTGTAGAAGATCGAGACCTTGTACTTCTCGATGATCTCCCACCAGCGGCCGGGGTGCGGAGCGTCCGGCGTGCCTTCGTAGAGCACCTGGGTCGCGCCGTTCGCGAGCGGACCGTAGGTGACGTAGCTGTGTCCGGTGATCCATCCGATGTCGGCCGTGCACCAGAAGACGTCGGTCTCCGGATGCAGGTCGAACACGTACTTGTGCGAGTACGCGACCTGGGTGAGGTAACCGCCCGAGGTGTGCAGGATGCCCTTGGGCTTCCCGGTGGTGCCCGACGTGTAGAGGATGAACAGCGGGTTCTCCGCGGGGAAGGCCTGGGCCGTGTGCTCGGCGGACGCCGCGGGAACCACGTCGTGCCACCACAGGTCGCGTCCCTCGACCCAGTCCACCTCGTTCTCGCCGCGTCGGACCACCAAGACATGCTCGACGGTCTGCTGCTCGCCATCGCCGCGGTCGGCGAGCGCCTGATCCACCGCCGGCTTCAAAGCGGACACCCGGCCCTTGCGGTAGCCGCCGTCAGCGGTGATGACGAGCTTCGCTCCGGCGTCGTCGATGCGTGAACGGAGGCTGTCGGCGCTGAATCCGCCGAACACGACGGAGTGGATCGCACCGACGCGGGCGACGGCGAGCATCGAGGCGATCGCCTCGGGGATCATGGGCAGATAGATCGCGACGCGGTCGCCCTGGCCGATGCCGAGCCCTTCGAGGACGTTGGCGACCCGCTTGACCTCTGCGGTCAGCTCGGCGTAGGTGATGCGCCGGGAATCCCCGGGCTCACCCTCCCAGTGCAGAGCGACCCGGTCGCCGTTGCCCTCTTCGACGTGCCGGTCGAGGCAGTTGTACGCCACGTTCAGCTCGCCGTCGTCGAACCACTTCGCGAACGGCGGGTTCGTCCAGTCGAGAACCTGCGTGAACGGCTTGTGCCAGTGCACCAGGTCGCGGGACTGCTCGCCCCAGAACGCCTCGCGATCGGCAGCGGCGCGCTCGTAGAGTTCGGGCGATGAGATGGTCTGGGTGACGAATTCCTCCGACGGTGCGAACCGCCGGGTCTCGTCGAGAAGGTGGTCGATCTGGCTGCTCATCGGCAGGCGCTCCTTTGCGGCATTCGGGTCGTTCGAACCTGGCCGTGGGGGTGGACGGCGCGGTCAGGGTGAATCTATCCGCGGGGCCACACATCGCATACTGCCGAAAGTCGGTAGTCGCACCGGTTTTGTCAGGACGGTTGCCTTGCGTACACTCGACGACAGCCGAAATCTCATTCCGGCCTTGGCATGCCCGATTCCCCCAATCGTGCATCGCCGTGGGCGGCATCTCATTCCCCCCGTGAGATGCCGCCCATTCCGTTGGGAGCGCTCCCGTTCTCGGCGCCCCGACCCCGTCCGTCTCCTGCACCGGTCGGCGACTGCGACTCTTCTGCACAGCGCCTGAGCCGCGGTGGCGTATCCGATCGCTCGCGCCGTCCCGGCCGCCTACCTTCGCGGTATGCCCGATTCCTTCGTCATCCAGCCCCGTGGTGCGGCACCGGTGACGGGCGCGATGGATGCCGCTCCCGAGCCGCTGCGTCTCGACCCCGCCTTCGGTCCGCTCATCGCCCACATCGACGACGCCGTCACCGATGTCTTCGTCAACGGCCCGGCGGGTCTGTTCGTCGACCGAGGCAGCGGCGCCGATCCTGTGAGCGGATGGCGGGCGTCGGAGCGGGAGGTCCGCGACCTCGCCGTCGCCCTCGTCGGTCTCGGCGGGCGCCATCTCGATGACCAGGCTCCGTGCGTCGACGTCCGTCTCGATTCCGGCATCCGCGTGCATGCCGTCCTCGCTCCGGTGTCCACGATGGGCACCGCGCTCTCGATCCGCATCCCTCGGGTGCGGGCGGCCGACCTCGAGGCGCTCGCTGCGCTCGGCTCCTTCGGCGCACGTCAGCAGGCCTGGCTCCTCGGGCTGGTGGCCGAACGGGCCAACATCCTCATCACCGGCGGCACCGGAACGGGCAAGACGACGCTCCTGTCCGCGCTGCTCTCCGAGGTCCCAGCGACCGAGCGCATCGTCACGATCGAAGATGTCGCAGAGCTCCGTCCGCGCCACCCGCATCACGTCGCCCTCGAGGCGCGTCAGGCGAATGTCGAGGGAGCGGGAGGGATCACGCTGGCTCGGCTGGTGCGCGAGTCACTGCGGATGCGGCCGGACCGTCTGGTGGTGGGCGAATGCCGCGGGGAAGAGGTCCGAGAGCTGCTCACCGCGCTCAACACCGGACACGACGGTGGCGCCGGCACGATGCACGCCAGCGGGCTCCGCGATGTGCCGGCCCGGCTCGAGGCCCTCGGTGCGCTGGCCGGGATGGATGCAGTCGCCCTCGCGCGGCAGGCGGTGAGTGCGTTCACGGTGGTGCTGCATCTCGACCGTGCTCCCGGGGGCGTCCGTCGGATCCGGCAGGCCGGACGACTCGTGATGGCGGGCGACCGGTTGGATATCGAGGAGGTCACGCCGTGGTGATCCGGCGACGCCCTGCGCCCCCTGCGAGTGAGACGGGGGCGAGCGATGCCGCGACCTCGGTGCAGACCCTGGCCGTCCTGCTGCAGGCGGGAGCGGTGCCGGTCGTCGCCTGGCGGCACCTCGCCGACATCGGCGACCCGCATGCGCTGGCCGTGACCGAGCGGGTGGAGGGAGGCGTTCCCCTGCTCGACGCCATCGAGGCCGAGGGTGGGGCCTGGGTCGACCTCGCGGCCGCATGGGAGATCGCCACCACGGTCGGTGCCCCGCTTGCCGAGGTGCTCCGGATCATCGCCGAATCTCTGCGCGACGCCGCGTCCGCCGCCGACGATGTGCGCATCGCACTCGCCGAGCCCGCGGGAACAGCGCGCCTGCTGCTGTGGATGCCGCTCGCGGGACTTCTTCTCGGGTTCGCGCTCGGCTTCGACACCGTCGGCGTCATCGTCGGCAATCCGCTCGGTGCCGCCTGCGTGGTCGCGGGCCTTCTCCTCGTGCTCGCAGCTCGGCTGTGGACGCGGCGGCTGCTCCGCCGCGCTGCGCCCGAGCCGGGCACGCCCGGGATGCGAGCCGAACTGGTGGCCGTCGCGCTCGCCGGGGGCGCCTCCATCGACCGCGCCCTCCGTCTGGTCGCCGAGAGCTCGGCCGGCGGGGGGACCGAGGAGGGCATCCGATCCGTGCTCGAGCTGTCCCGTGCAGCCGGCGTGCCCGCGGTGGAGCTCCTTCGAGCGTCCGCAGCGCAGGATCGGCATGCCGCGCGGGTGCACGGCCGCCTGCGTGCGGCGAAGCTCTCGACACGACTGCTCATCCCGCTCGGTGTGTGCACCCTGCCCGCGTTCCTCCTGCTCGGTGTGGCGCCGATGCTGCTCAGCGTCCTGGCCTCGACACCGCTGCCCCTGTGAGTGACGTGCCGAGTGACCCGCTGAGATCGACCAACCGATGCGAAGGCATCACAGAGAAAGAGGTACATCATGATCCGCATCCCCCGACTCGACCGGCGCCGCGCGGCTGCGCTGTTCGGCGACGACACCGGCGCGGCCACGGCCGAATACGCGATCACCACGATGGCCGCCGTGGCGTTCGCAGGGCTCCTGGTCGTCATCATGCGATCCGACGAGGTTCGCGGCATCCTGACGGATCTCGTCCGGCGAGCCCTCACCGTGTCCTGATGCGCCCCCGGAGGAGCGGCGCCGGTCGCGCCGGGGCGGGGGAGCGAGGCTCCGTCGCCGCAGAACTCGCTCTCGGGCTGCCCGCCGTGGTGCTGGCGCTCCTGCTCGGTGCGGGCGCGCTCGGCGCGGCATCGCGCCAGGTGGCGCTGCAGGACGCATCGGCGGATGCGGCACGTCTCCTCGGCCGCGGCGAGGGGGCGGACGCCGCCCAGCGCGTGGTGGGCACGGCCGTCCCCGGCGCAGGGATCTCGTCTTCGCACTCGGGTGACCTCGTGTGCGTCACGGCAACCTTCGAGGCCTCGATCGGCGCGCTGGTGCGGCTGCCCCTCCGGGCTTCGAGCTGCGCGCTCGACGGAGGCCGCTGATGGCGGGCACGGCGGTGGCCGCGGGGGTCCTGGTGGTCGCCGCTGCGCTGTCTCTCGGGCTGGCCGCCGTCGGCGGAGCGGCGGTGACGGCGCAGCGCGCGGCCGGGGCGGCCGATGCCGCGGCGCTCGCCGCAGCCGATGCCGCGAACGGTGCCGTGCCGACCGCAGCGGAGCCGTGTGCGCTCGCCGCGCGGGTCGCGGAGGCGGCGGGCGCGGCGCTCACCGGCTGCTCTCTCGAGGGCTTCGTGGCGACCGTGGAGGTGCAGGCGGCGTACGCTGGACTCGCAGCCGTCTCCCGAGCCCGTGCCGGGCCACCCGAGGGACAGTGACGGCCGTGCGACCTCACTCACTGTGAACGACCCCACACAGTGGTGTGTATGGTGTGCTTCGAAGAAAGGACGCACCCTTGGCTGAAGGCAAGAAGCTCGTCATCGTCGAGTCCCCGACGAAGATGCGGTCTATTCAGGGATACCTCGGCGACGGCTATGAGGTGCTCAGCTCCGTCGGCCATATCCGCGACCTCGCTGACAAGAAGGACATCCCGGCTGCCGACAAGCAGGCCTACGGGAAGTACTCCATCGACATCGACAACGGGTTCGACCCGTACTACGTCGTCTCCGATCGCAAGACGAAGACGGTCGCAGAACTCAAGCGCGCACTGAAGAGCGCCGACGAGCTCCTGCTCGCCACTGATGAGGACCGCGAAGGCGAGGCGATCGCCTGGCACCTGCTCGAGACGCTCAAGCCCAAGGTCCCCGTCAAGCGCATGGTGTTCCACGAGATCACCAAGGACGCGATCCAGGCGGCAGTCGGCAACACGCGTGAGCTCGACCACGACCTCGTCGACGCGCAGGAGACCCGCCGCATCCTCGACCGCCTGTACGGCTGGGACGTCTCGCCTGTCCTCTGGTACAAGGTCAAGACCGGCATCTCGGCCGGACGCGTGCAGTCCGCCGCGACCCGCCTCATCGTCGACCGCGAGCGTGAGCGCATGGCGTTCACCTCGGCCGAGTACTGGGACGTCGACGCTCAGGCAGCCGCGACCGGCACGTCGTTCAAGATCCGCCTCGTGCGTGTCGACGGCGGCCAGCTCGCCCGCGGCACCGACTTCGACGATGACGGAAAGCTGAAGAAGGCCGTCGTCATCCTCGATGAGGCCACCGCTGCCGCGCTCGCCGAAGCGGTCGACGCCGTCGGTGCCGGCAGCGTCACCAAGGTCGAAGCCAAGCCGGGCACACGCAGCCCTTATGCGCCGTTCACCACCTCCACGATGCAGCAGGAGGCGGGACGCAAGCTCTCGATGGGAGCCAAGCAGGCGATGGGCGTGGCCCAGCGGCTGTACGAAAAGGGCTACATCACTTATATGCGTACCGACTCCACGTCGCTGAGCACCCAGGCGGTGCAGGCGGCGCGGAGCCAGGCGGTGGCCCTCTACGGCGACGCCGCGGTGCCGTTGAAGCCGCGCGTGTACAAGTCCAAGAGCAAGAACGCGCAGGAGGCGCACGAGGCGATCCGTCCCTCGGGAGACACCTTCCGCACGCCCGCCTCTCTCTCGTCCGAGCTCGACCGCGACGAGCAGCGCCTCTACGACCTCATCTGGAAGCGCACGGTCGCCAGCCAGATGTCCGACGCGAAGTACGAGACCACCACGGTCACGATCGCCGTCGACGCCGCGGGGAAGAAGGCCGAGTTCACGGCCTCCGGAACCGTCTACACCTTCAAGGGCTTCCTGGAGGCGTACGAAGAGGGTCGCGACGAGAAGCGCGGCGACGCGGATGCCGCCGAGAATCAGTCGCTGCCTGCCGTCGCCGTCGGAGATCAGCTCGCGGTGTCGGATGCGGAGGCCAAGGGGCACCGCACCACGCCGAAGCCGCGCTACACCGAGGCATCGCTCGTGAAGGTCCTCGAAGAGAAGGGCATCGGCCGTCCCTCGACCTTCGCCTCGATCCCCGAGACCATTCTCGACCGCGGTTATGCGGTCAAGCGCGGACAGGCACTCGTGCCGACGTGGCTCGCGTTCAGCGTGGTCCGGCTGCTCGAGGAGCACTTCGCCGAGCTGGTCGACTACGACTTCACCGCTGCGCTCGAGGACGACCTCGACACGATCGCCCGCGGCGAGCAGAACCGCGTGGAATGGCTCAAGTCGTTCTACTTCGGCTCCGACTCACACGTCGGCCTCCGCCAGGTCGTCGACAACCTCGGCGAGATCGACGCGCGCGCCCTCAACTCCACCCGCATCACGGACACCGCCACGCTGCGCTTCGGCAAGTACGGTCCGTACCTCGAGGTCGCCGACCCGGAGAACCCCGACGCCAAGCCGCGCATCGTCAATGTGCCGGAAGACCTCGCGCCCGACGAGCTGACCGCCGAGAAGGCGCAGGAGCTCATCGACGCTCCCGTCGCGGGCGACCGTGTGCTCGGGGAGAACCCCGAGAACGGCAAGATCGTCGTCGTCAAGGACGGCCGGTTCGGACCGTACGTCCAGGAGAACGACCCGGTGTCCGAGGACGCAGCGGTCGACGAGACGACCGGTGAGGTCGTCGAGGCCCCGAAGCCGAAGCGCGGAGCGAAGAAGGAGGCGGCCCCGAAGCCGCGCACCGCATCGCTGTTCCGCTCGATGTCGGTCGACACGATCGAGCTCGACACCGCGCTGCAGCTCCTGAGCCTGCCGCGTGTCGTGGGCGTCGACCCGGAATCGGGAGACGAGATCACGGCACAGAACGGCCGCTTCGGTCCGTACCTGAAGAAGGGCACCGACTCGCGGTCGCTCGAGAGCGAATCGCAGATCTTCGACGTCACGCTCGAGCAGGCGCTGGAGATCTACTCCCAGCCGAAGTACGGTGCCGGTCGTCGTGCATCCAGCGCACTCGCCGAGTTCGAGGCCGACCCCGTCAGCGGTAAGCCGATCCGCATCCGCGACGGCCGTTTCGGGGCCTACGTGACCGATGGCGAGACGAACGTGACGATTCCGCGCGGGCAGACCGTCGAGGACATCACGTTCGAGATCGCCGTGCAGATGCTCGCCGACAAGCGTGCCAAGGGCCCGGCTCCGAAGCGCGGCGCGGCCAAGAAGGCGCCCGCCAAGAAGGCGCCCGCCAAGAAGGCCGCCGCCAAGAAGCCCGCCGTCAAGACGGCGGCCACGTCGACGACCGCGAAGAAGGCCCCCGCGAAGAAGACCACGGCGGCGACGTCGGCCGCACGGTCGGCTGCGGCGAAGAAGGCTGCAGCCACACGTGCGGCGAACGCCGCCGCGAAGGCAGCGGAGAAGGCGAGCTCGTGACCCCAGGTCACGGGGTGTGGATCACGCTCGAAGGCGGAGACGGCTCTGGCAAGACCACGCAGTCGACTCTGCTCGCGGAGTGGCTCGAAGGCACCGGGCGCACCGTCGTGCGCACGCGCGAACCCGGCGGTTCCGAGGTCGGGCAGCTCATCCGTGACATCGTGCTGCATCATCGCGGTGACATCGCGCCGCGCGCCGAGGCGCTGCTCTACGCGGCCGACCGCGCGCACCACGTGGCGACGGTCGTGCGACCCGCACTCGACCGCGGGGATGTCGTGCTGCAGGATCGCTACCTCGACTCGTCCGTGGCGTACCAGGGTGCCGGCCGTGTGCTCGATGCGACCGAGATCCGTGATCTTTCGCTCTGGGCGGCCGAAGGCGCGCTGCCCGACCTGACCGTGCTGCTCGACCTCGACCCCGCTGCGGCCCGCACCCGCCTCGACTCCGCAGACAAGCCGTTCGACCGGCTGGAAGCAGAACAGGCGGAGTTCCACGGGCGCGTTCGCGACGCGTACCTGGCCCTCGCGGCGGCCGAGCCCGAGAGATTCCTCGTCCTCGACGCCGCCGCAGCGCCGACGGTGATCGCGGAGCAGATCCGTGCGCGGGTCGGCGCACTGCTCGGCTGACCTGCGCGAGTGACACCCATGCCGTCGGCGTCGGTGGTCGCGATTAGGCTGAGTGCATGCCCCGCACCGTTCCTCCTCCTTTCCCGTGGGCGGACGTGTGGGGGCAGGATGCTGCCGTCGACACGCTCCGTGCGGCGGCATCCGATCCGGGTGCGCTCTCGCATGCCTGGCTGATCACCGGCCCGCCCGGATCCGGCCGTTCGACTCTCGCGTACGCGTTCGCGGCCGCTCTGGTCGCCGACCACCCCGAAGATGAGGCGGTGATGCGGCAGGTCTTCGCGGGCACCCATCCCGACGTCACGGCGCTCCGCACCGACAAGGTGATCATCACGATCGCTGAGGCCCGCGCTCTCGTGGAGCGCTCCTACTTCGCACCCTCCGCGGGTCGGTACCGCGTCATCGTCGTCGAAGACGCCGATCGCATGGTCGAACGCACCTCCAATGTGCTGCTGAAAGCACTCGAGGAGCCGCCCGAGCAGACGGTGTGGATCCTGTGCGCGCCCAGCGAGGCCGACCTGCTGCCGACGATCCGCTCCCGGGTCCGCTCGCTGCGACTGCGGGAGCCGGATGTCGCCGATGTGGCCCGGCTCATCACCCTGCGCACGGGGGCCGATGAGGCCGTCGCCGAGCAGGCGGCGCGGCATTCGCAGCGCCACATCGGGATGGCGCAGCGTCTCGCCACCGATGACGCGGCTCGGCGTCGGCGCGACGAGACCCTGCGGTCCGTCATCGGCGTCCGCGGTGTCGGCGATGCGGTCGATGTCGCGGGTCGGATCATCCAGGCCGCGACCGAAGACGCGAAGGCCCTCACAGCGGAGCGCGACGCGCAGGAGCGGGCTTCGCTCCTGCGCACGATCGGAATCGCCGAGGGGCAGGCCGTGCCGCCGGCATTGCGCACACAGCTCTCGGCGCTCGAAGACGATCAGAAGAAGCGCGCCACGCGCAGCCTGCGTGACGGCATCGACCGCGTGCTCACCGACCTGCAGTCGCTGTTTCGCGACGTGATCATGCTGCAGTTCGGTCGCGGCGACGATCTCATCAACCGCGAGCTGCGCCCCGAGCTGGAAGGCCTCGCGTCGGCCTGGCCTGAGGCCCGTACCCTTGTCGTACTTGACCACCTTGCCGAGACGCGGCAGTCGCTGGAGCGCAACGTCGCTCCGCTGCTCGCACTGGAGAGCTTGCTCGTGACGATCACGAGCGGGAGGAAACCGTGAACAACCGATCGACTTCCCGCTTCCGTCGCGCCGCCGCGGTCATCGCCGGCCTCGCCGCGGCATCCGTCGCCCTCTCGGGCTGTCTCTACGCCATGATCCCCGAGCAGTCGTCGCGGCCGGCGACGACCATCGTCCCCGACACCGACGGGGTCGCCGAAGATCTGCTGCCGTTCTATTCGCAGGAACTGGAGTGGACGGACTGCGGCCCCGGCTTCGACTGCACCGAGGTGACGGCGCCCCTCGACTGGGAGAACCCGGGAGCCGGTGACATCAGCCTGTCGGTGATCCGCCATCGCGCGCAGGGGACCCCCGTCGGCTCCCTGTTGACGAACCCGGGCGGTCCCGGATCGAGCGGTGTGGAGCTCGTCCAGAGCAGCCTCGACTTCGCGGTGGGACCTGATCTCATCGAGAACTACGACGTGATCGGCTTCGACCCGCGCGGAGTCGGGGGCTCCACCGCGGTGACCTGCTACGACGCACCGGAGATGGACGACTACCTCTACGGCATCCCGTCCGCCGCCCGTGGTACGGCGGAGTGGGAAGCCGAGCTGCTCGACGCGCACAAGTCGTTCGCCGAGGCATGCGAGGCGAACAGTGACGGCATCCTGCCGCACATCACGACGGTCAACTCCGCCCGCGACATGGACCTGATCCGCGCGGTGCTGGGCGACAAGCAGCTCAACTATCTCGGCTACTCCTACGGCACTTTCCTCGGCGCGACCTACGCCAAGCTCTACCCCGAGAAGGCCGGACGCCTGGTGCTCGACGGCGCGATCGATCCGGCGGTTCCGGGGCTCGAGGTCGGGGCGACTCAGGCTCTGGGCTTCGAGTCGGCGCTGCGCGCCTACATGCAGAACTGTCTCGACTCGGGGAACTGCCCCTTCAACGGCACAGTGGACGAGGCGATGGCCGATCTCGGGGCGCTGCTGGCGAGCGTCGACCGCACTCCGCTCGAGAACGGCGATGGGCGGATGATGGGTGCGGACTCCCTGCTGACGGGGATCATCGCCGCGCTCTACGCCCAGGAAAGCTGGGACATCCTCACCCAGGCCCTCGATGAGGCGCTGCAGGGAGACCCGACCACGGCGTTCCTGCTCGCCGACTATTACAACAAACGCGGCGATGACGGAATCTACACCGACAACTCCACCGAGGCCTTCCGTGCATACAACTGCATGGACTACCCGGTCGAGGACGACCCGGCCGCCGAAGCCGCGATCGAGGCCAAGATCGCCGAGGGCGCGCCGACCATCGCCCCGTACTGGACCGGACCGGACTCCTGCGAGGTCTGGCCCTACCCGCCGACCGGCACGCGCGGCGAGATCGCGGCTGAGGGTGCAGGACCCATTCTCGTGATCGGCACGACGAACGATCCGGCGACGCCGTACGAGTGGTCCGAGTCGCTGGCGGACCAGCTCGAAGAAGGGGTCCTGATCACCCGCGTCGGCGAGGGCCACACCGGGTACAACAAGGGCAACGTCTGTGTGGACGACGCCGTCGAAGCGTTCCTGCTCGACGATGTGGTGCCCGAAGACGGCCTGCGCTGCGAGTGAGGCGGGCTCGATTCGCGACCGGGCACGAGACAGGGTAATATCGGTGATCGCGCCGCTCACGCGTCGCACGCCGCTTTAGCTCAGTCGGCAGAGCATTTCACTCGTAATGAAAAGGTCGTCAGTTCGATTCTGACAAGCGGCTCCGAAGGCCCCGTGATGTGAAGAACATCACGGGGCCTTTCCCGTTCCAGCGGCGTACCCTCGAATCATGAGCAGAGCGCTTCTGATCGTCGATGTGCAGAACGATTTCACGGAGGGTGGTGCACTCGCCGTGACGGGCGGTGATGCGGTGGCCGCTGCCGTCACGACATTCCTCGCCGCGCATGCCTCCGACTATGGGGTGATCATCGCGTCGCGGGACTGGCATGACGCGCAGGGAGACAACGGCGGACACTTCGCCGGCACGCCCGATTACGTCGACTCGTGGCCGGTGCACTGCGTCGCGGGTACCGACGGTGCGGAGTACGACCCGCTCCTGGTGACGGATGCCGTGACGCACCACGTCCGCAAAGGGCAGGGCAAACCCGCTTACTCGATGTTCGAGGGGGAGACGGAGGCGGGTGAGACCGTCGGCGCGCTCCTCACTGCCGCGGGAGTGCTCAGTGCCGATGTGGTCGGCATCGCGACCGATCACTGCGTCCGGGCGTCCGCGCTCGACGCGATCGCGCACGGCGTCCATGTACGGATTCTGACCGACCTCGTCGCCGGGGTGGCTCCGGAACCGAGCGAAGCAGCCCTCGCAGAGCTCGTGCACGCAGGTGCGGAACTGGTCGAGAGCACCGACGCGTGAACCGCAGCTTCCTGCTGCTTCGGGCTGTGAACGTCAGCGGACGCAACAGCGTGCCGATGGCACGGTTGCGAGAGGTGCTGGCGACCGATACCGAGCTCGCCGACGTGTCCACCTACATCGCGAGCGGCAACATCATCTGCGCGACTCCGGAGAACCCGGATGCCGCATGCTCCGCCGTGCGCGTCGCGATCCACGAGGAGTTCGGGGTCGACACCCCGGTCATCCACCGGACACACACGCAGCTGGTCGCGTCGGAGTCCGCTCAGCCCTTTCCCGAGGGTGACGTGAAGTTCGTGCACGCGATGTTCCTCGAGGGGACGCCCTCGGCGGGGGCGGTCGAGGCGCTGGAGAGACGACTCCTGCCGGAGGAGCGTCTGGAGCTCCTGGGGAACGACCTGTGGATCGACTACGGGAGCGGCGGAGTGCACTCCACGAAGCTCACGAAGGGAGTGCTGGACCGTGCGCTGGGCGTGGCCGGCACCGCCCGCAACCTCCGGACGACGCGCACACTCATCGAGCTGACGGCGTGACGGCGTGACGGAGTGACGGCGCCGGAGATCGTCGAGGCCTGAGTCTCAGCCCTGGGCCCCGCCGGTCTCCGTGCTCAGCGCGGTCGGCGGCGTGTGCGGGTGCGACTGCAGGTCGACGCGGCGGGTGCCGCATCCCTCGCACCGCACGTAGAGGACGACGCCCTCACTCGTCGGATGCCGCGACTCGACGAGCCATGCGTGCTCATGGGACGCGGTTTCGGGCCGGGTGCGGGGGATCGGGAGCGTGTTCTGCGAGGTCATGTACCCAGCGTGATGTAATGGTCTTATGCATCTCAACCCTTACGGCGAATACGCGGTGCTGCTGGCCGCCTCCCTCGCCAACGACTGGCCGGCCGACCGCGCCGGGATCGAGGAGCGCACCCTCGAGCTAGGCATGACGCAGACGTTCCCGCCGGCGGCCGACGACCACGAGAAGATCAGGGCGGTCATCGACGACTGGCTCACGATCGTCGACGAATCCGACCCGGATGCCCGGGCTCTGCTGCTGAACGCCCAGCTCGCGGCAGCAGCCGCTTACCCCCGGCTCACTAACCACGACGGGGAGGGCTGGCACCTGCACTACCGCGATGACGTGCCGTCACTGCCCTACGTGTTGCGGGCGATCATCAGCCTCGGCACCTCGCTGCACCTCGTGACACGGGGGATGAGCAGGCTCGGCAGGTGTCAGGCCGCGCCGTGCACGAATGTCGTCGCGGACGTGACCCGCAACGGCCGTCAGCGCTTCTGCTCCGTGCGCTGTGCGAACCGTGCGGCCGTCCGACGGCACCGGGCGCGGGCCTGACACCGCTGCTCAGGCGGTCTGCCCGGAGTGCTTGCCCTCGCCGATCTCCTCGACGAGCTTCGCGTTGAAGGCGGGCAGGTCGTCGGGAGTGCGGCTGGAGACGAGGCCCTCGTCCACGACGACCTCCTCGTCGACCCAGGTCGCCCCCGCATTGCGGAGGTCGGTCGTCAGGCTCGGGTAGCTGGTGAGCGTCCGGCCGTCCACGACGCCGGCCTCGATGAGGATCCAGGCACCGTGGCAGATCACGCCCACGGGCTTGTGCTGCTCGAAGAAGGACCGCGCCAGGGCGATCGACGGCTTGTCGAGGCGCAGATGGTCGGCGTTCACGACACCGCCGGGGAGCACGAGCGCGTCGAACTGGTCCGCCGACGCGTCGGAGGCGAGGAGATCCACGGCCTGCTCGTGACCGTTCTTCCCGGTGATCGCGGCGCCGTCCGGGGCGATCAGCGTCGCGCTCGCGCCCTCGGCGGTCACCGCATCCCACGGGCTGGTGAGCTCGCTGTCCTCGAATCCGTCCGTCGCCAGGAATGCCACTCGGTTGCCGGTGAGAGTCATGGTTCGTCGTCCTTTCGTGGAGGGTCGTCCGCGGGGAGCGGACGAGTACACCCTCTCCCGGGACACCCGAATGTGGGAAGGGGGTGGCCACTGCGAGGAGCCGGTGATACAGGAGAAGCCGTCGTCTCCGGAGCGCTCCCCTCGGAATCCGCTGCGGCAGCAGTAGCATCCAGACATGCGCGTTCGTCCTGCTCTCGTCCTCCTGCCGATGCTCGTTCTGCTCGCGGCCTGCGCCCCTGAGCCGGCTCCGAGCCCGTCACCGTCGGCATCGGAGACATCCGGGACGGCTTCGCCCACTCCCACGCCGTCTGAGACCTCCGCGCCGACACCGGACCCGACGGAGGCCGCCTCGGAGTTCACCGGTTCCCAGCTCGTGAAGCTCTGCACCGAGAAGACGCGCAGCCTGGCACCGGACGCGACCTACTACGCCGACATGGCGACCACCGAGTGGCTTGCGGAGAAGTCCCTCTGGTTCGTCGTCATCCCCAAGACGCTGGACGGCCAGGACAGCGTCGCGGTGTGCGCGATCGGCGGTACCCCGAAAGCCCCGACGTTCGAACTCGAAGGCGAGACGCTGCCCAGTGGCGTGGCCGACATCCGCGCGGAACTGCTGGCGGGCGAGCACGACGGCGAATCCTGAGACAGGTGCCGCCGCGCTCACCCTGCGGTGGGCCCCGTGGGGCTCGAACCCACGACCCGCGGATTAAAAGTCCGATGCTCTGCCAACTGAGCTAGAGGCCCCTGCTCAAAGTCTAGTGCGCACGACGAGGGGCCGTCGGCGACAGAACGTCGCCGGCGGCCCCTTCTCCTTCCCGGGTGGCTCCCCCTACCCCGAGAAGGCCGCGTGCCGGGTCCTCCTCCCGGCCATCCCGTGCTTAGGAAGCCGGGGGCATCAGGACCGTGTCGATCAGGTACACGGTCGCGTTCGCGGTCTGCACTCCACCACAGACGACCTTGGCGTCGTTGACCATCCAGTCGTCGCCGCTGCCGGTGACTTCGAGCTCGGCACCCTGGACCGTCTTGTGCATGCCCTCGATGTCGGCCGGCTCGATCTGGCCGGGAACCACGTGATAGGTCAGGATCGAGCTCAGCGTCTCGCTGTCGGTCTTGAGAGCCTCGATGGTGGCCGGGTCGATCTTCGCGAAGGCGTCATCCACCGGTGCGAACACGGTGAACTCGTCTCCGTTGAGCGTGTCGACGAGGTTCACGTCGGGGTTGAGCTGTCCGCTCACTGCGGCGACCAGCGTGGTCAGCATGGGGTTGTTGGATGCGGCGACGGCGACCGGGTCCTGGGACATGCCCTGGATCGAGCCTGCGCCCTCCGGCACAGCTTCGGCGTAGGCGGCGCAACCGGGGCCCACGAGGTTCGCGGCCGGGTCCATCTCCTCCATCGGCGTCGACTCCGACGTCTCCGGAGTCTTGGGCTCGGTGGACTCCTCCGTGGTGCTGCCGCTGCCCATCGAACAGGCGGAGAGCAGGAACGCGCTCGCCAGGCCGAGGGTGATGGCTGCGGTGACCTTCTTCTTGGTGCTGAACATGTCGAGCTCCTTCAGAACTGAGCCACGGCCTCTCCGTGGCGTCGAGGGCTGTTCGGAGCACCTTCGAGATCGGATGGGAGAAATCTCAGAAATCTCTCAGATCGATCGAATCCAATCCGTTGTCGTCCCCGGAGCGAACAGCTCCCGACAGAAGTGGGGACCTCATGGACCTGATCATCATCGGCCTGCTCGGCGGGCTCATCACCGGCATCTCGCCGTGCATCCTGCCCGTGCTGCCCGTGATCTTCCTCACCGGGGGCGCTCAGTCCGCGCGGTATGAAGACGAGGTGGTGCCCGCCAGGCGCAGCCGCCCGTACTTCGTGATCGCGGGGCTGGTGCTGAGCTTCACGCTCGTCACGCTCGGCGGCTCACTGCTGCTCGGGCTGCTGAATCTGCCGCAGGACATCATCCGCTGGGGCGGCATCGCGGTATTGATCATCATCGGCGTCGGGCTCATCGTGCCGCGGTTCCAGCACATCCTCGAGCGCCCGTTCCAGCGGTTCGGTCAGCGCGAGGTGAAGAACCGGGGGAGCGGCTTCGGCGTCGGTCTCGCGCTGGGTGCGGTCTTCGTGCCGTGCGCCGGCCCCGTGCTGGCCGCCATCATCGTCGCCGGCTCCACCGGTCAGATCGGCATCGGAACCGTGCTGCTCACCGTGTCGTTCTCGATCGGCGTGGCGGTGCCGTTGCTGATCTTCGCCCTCGCCGGCCGCAGCGTCGTCGAACGCATCCGCTCCTTCCGCTCGAAGGAGCGCGGGCTGCGCATCGCCGCCGGCATCGCGATGATCGCGCTCGCCGTCGGGCTCGTGTTCAACGTGCCCCAGGCGCTGCAGCGTCTGCTGCCCGACTACACGGCTCCGCTCCAGGAGCAGATCGCCGACTCCGACCAGGTGAAGGACGCCCTCGATCTCGGCGGACTCGTCAACGAAGAGAACAAAGATCTCGACAAGTGCACCAACGGTGCCGAGGAACTCGAGTCGTGCGGAACGGCGCCGTCGATCAAGGGCATCCAGGAATGGCTCAACACCCCGAACGGGGAGGCGCTCGACCTGAAGGACCTGCGCGGTCAGGTGGTGCTGATCGACTTCTGGGCGTACTCGTGCATCAACTGCCAGCGTTCGCTCCCGCACGTGGTCGCCTGGGATGAGGCGTACCGCGATGCGGGCCTGCAGGTGATCGGCATCCACTCTCCCGAGTATGCGTTCGAGAAGGACCCGGGCAATGTGGCGGCCGGCGCGCGAGACTTCGGCATCGAATACCCGGTCGCCCTCGACAACAACCTGTCGACGTGGACGAACTACCGCAACCGCTACTGGCCCGCCCACTACCTGATCGATGCAGAGGGAACCGTGCGCCACATCTCGTTCGGAGAGGGCAACTACGCCGCGACCGAGTCGATGATCCGCGAGCTGTTGAAGGACGCGGATCCGTCCGTCGACCTTCCCGGCGCGACAGACGTCGAAGATGACACACCCGATGTGGGGTCGACGACGAGGGAGACATTCCTCGGTTCGTCGAAGGACGTCAACTACGGCGGCGACGGCGACTACCGCTCCGGCACCAACGCGTACACGTTCCCGAAGGATCAGCCGGCCGACAGCTTCGCGCTCGACGGCGACTGGACGATCGAGACGCAGTACGCGACGCCAGAGGGCGATGACGGACGGATCAGCCTCGAGTATCACGCCGCCGAGGTGCGGGTCGTGGTCGCCGGAACCGGCGACATCGAGCTCCGTCGCGACGACGGATCGACGGAGACGATCTCGATCGACGGGACCCCGCGCTCGTACGAGCTGCTGAAGCAGGCCGACATCGCCGAAGGCACCCTCACGCTCGACGTCCCGCCCGGAATCCAGGTCTATTCCTTCACATTCGGGTGACGTCTGCACGGGTACGGAGAGGAGATGCGGCATGCTTGTGGAGATGGTCATCGATGGAATGGACGTCCCGGAGGACGGCGCGACGCAGGATGCTGTCGGCGACCTCCTCGTGCGCGTCGCCGACGGTGACCAGGCTGCCTTCGCGGCCCTCTACGACGCCCTCTCCTCCCGCGCCTTCGGGCTGATCCTCCGCGTGCTGGTGAACCGGGCGCAGAGCGAGGAGGTCCTGCAGGAGGTCTTCCTGGAGATCTGGCAATCCGCTTCCCGCTTCGCTCCGAACAGAGGTCAAGGACGAACGTGGGTCATGACGATCGCACATCGTCGGGCCGTCGACCGGGTGCGGGCATCGCAGTCGAGCGCCGACCGCGATGTGCGGGCCGGATTCAAGGACATCGGTGTGGCACACGACAGCGTCGCAGAACAGGTGGAGCTGGGAATCGAAGGCGAGAAGGTCGTCGACGCTCTCTCGGGGCTTCCTGAGGTGCAGCGCGAGGCACTCGTCCTCGCCTACTACGGCGGTTACAGTCAGAACGAGATCGCGGCCCTGGTGGGCGCGCCGCTGGGGACGATCAAGACACGGATGCGAGACGGGCTGACCCGTTTGCGCACGGCGATGGGGGTGACGGCATGAACGAGAGAGAGTTCGCAGAGCTCGCGGCAGGTGCCGCCCTGCACGCGCTGTCGGCAGACGACGAGCGCCGTTTCCGTGACGCACTCGCCGCGCACCCCGAGTGGCAGGCCATCGTCGAGGCGGATGCCGGTGCGGCCGGGCTACTCGCCGAGACGGCCGCGACGGTCGATCCGCCCGCGAGCATCCGGTCCGCCCTGCTCGCGCAGATCGCCGTCACGCCACAGAGAAACGAGTCGGACGGTGACGAGCCGCGTGCGGCCGCTCCGGCACCGGAGAGCTTCACGACGGAGGAGGCCGCCGCCGAATCCCCGAAGCCGCGCCGATGGACTCGCACGGTGTTCGCGTTGGCCGCGTGCCTCGCCCTCCTCGTCGGCGTCGGCATCGGCGCAGTGGCTCTGAATCAGCAGCTGAACCGCCCCGCGAGCGTGGTCGCCCTGCAGGAGATCGAAGCGGCGGGAGACGCCGAGCAGGCGACGGTCGCGCTCGATGACGGCGGAACGGCGACGGCGCACTGGTCGGGCTCGGTCGGCAAGGCCGTGCTCGTGACCGACGGGCTCCCGAATCCCGGGGAGGGCGAGACCTACGAACTCTGGTTCGTGCGCGGTGACGCCCCCGTCTCGGCAGGCGTGTTCGATGTCGACGGCGGTGAGGCGACAGCCCTGCTCGATGGCGACATGCAGGCAGGAGATGCGATCGCGGTGACCGTCGAACAGGCCGGCGGGTCGCCGACGGGGCAGCCGACGTCTGACCCGGTGATCGTCATCCCCACGGCCTGAGCGTCGCCGATCGCGCGTACCCTGGAGGGATGCCTGAGCAGCACCACCGCCCTGTGCGCCGACCGTCCTCCTCCTTCGACAACATCGTCGGCGCGCACGATCCCGCCGAAGAGACGCGGGTCGCACACGCCACGGCATCCGCTCTGCTGACGCGCGTCCGTGCGGACGAGAGCGGTGCCAGCGCGGAGCGGCTCGTGGCATTCACCTCCGAGCACGGCATCGACGAGATCGCGGAGCTGTGGTCGAAGGCTCCGTCCCGCACGCTTCCCGGCGCGCTGTGGCGCCTGTACGTGCTGCAGCTCGCGATCCACGCCGACGCCCGCACGGCCGCGCTGCTCTACGACCGCGGTCGGGTGGAGCTGGCCTCGGCCGATGTCGTGATCGCCGGCGCTCCGGTGCCGGCGAGCCCTGACGAGCTCGTCGCGCTGATCGACACGATCCTGCGCGGGGCGTTCCGCGGGGACTTCGCGGTGGCTCTCGACCGCGCCGCCGCGTTCTGCCGGGTGCAGGCTTCGGGGGCGACCCACTCGGCGGACGACTACGAGCCCACCGAACCGGCGCGAGCCAGCGAACTGACCACCCGAGCGCTGCGACTCAGCAGCTATGCGCAGGATCTGGCGGCCGCAGCGGTGCTGTGGCGCACGGGGGCTCTCAGCTGACGGACACGCTCCGGCGGGCCGCCGGCCCTGCAGAATAGAGCCCGGACAAAGAAAAGACCGGGCCGCAAGAACGCCTCTCGGCGGAAGGCCGCTCGTAGCGGCGAAAAATGGAGCCCGGGGTTATGCGGCCCGGCCACTCAATTGTAACGCGATGCGGCGGTGGCTATTCCCGCCCTCTAGGCTCGGATCATGACCGGGCGTTTCGCACTCATGATCGATCCCGTGCCCGCCGAGGAGCAGCGCTCCGACTACGCCGACACGTTCACGCAGGTGGATGCCGCGGCCCCCGCGCTCAGCGTGGGAGAGCTGAGCACGCAGCGCGGTGACGGCGTGTTCGAGTCGATCGGCGTGGTCGACGGGCATGCGCAAGAGGTCGTCCCGCACCTCGAGCGGCTCGCGCACTCGGCACGCCTGTGCGACCTTCCGGTGCCGAACCTCGCGCAGTGGCGCCAGGCCATCGACCGGGCCGCGGCACAGCTCGGTGCGGGCGAATCCGTGATCAAGCTCATCCTCAGCCGCGGCGTCGAGCACGGGCCCACGCCGACGGCATGGGTGACGGCGGCGCCGGCAGCCGACTTCTCCGCCGTGCGGGAGACGGGCGTGCGCGTCGTCACCCTCGACCGCGGATACGACCTGGGCGCGGCCGAGCGGGCGCCGTGGCTGCTGCTGGGCGCCAAGACCCTCTCGTACGCCGTGAACATGGCTGCTCTTCGTGAGGCGCACCGGCGCGGGGCGGACGACGCGATCTTCCTCTCGAGCGACGGCTTCGTGTTGGAGGCGCCGACGGCTTCGCTGATCCTCCGGTTCGGCGACCGCTTCGTCACCCCCGCCCCGAACGGCGGCATCCTGCACGGCACGACCCAGCTCAGCGTGTACGACCATCTCGCGGCACAGGGTTTCGACGTCGGCTACGACCGCATCCCGGCGACGGATCTCCCGCAGGCGGATGCTGCATGGCTCGTGTCGAGCGTCCGCCTCGCTGCGGCCATCACCGCCGTCGACGATGTCTCGCTCCCGGTCGACGCGGCCCTCACGGCCGACCTGAACCGCTACCTGCTCTCCCCGCGCGACTGAGCGTCGAGGCGTCGCCGACACGCGAGAGGGTCCGAGAACCGAAGTTCCCGAACCCTCTTCCGTCAGCCTCGACTCACCCGAAGCGGCCGGAGACGTAGTCCTCGGTGGCCTGCACGGACGGGGTGGTGAAGATGCTCGTCGTGTCGTCGTACTCGATGAGCTTGCCCGGCTTGCCGGTGCCGGCGATGTTGAAGAAGGCCGTCTTGTCGGACACGCGGGACGCCTGCTGCATGTTGTGCGTGACGATGACGATCGTGAACTCGTTCTTGAGCTCGCCGATCAGCTCCTCGATCGCGTAGGTCGAGATCGGGTCGAGAGCCGAGCACGGCTCGTCCATCAACAGCACCTCGGGCGAAACGGCGATCGCGCGGGCGATGCACAGACGCTGCTGCTGCCCGCCGGACAGGCCGGATCCCGGGCGGTCGAGCCGGTCCTTGACCTCATTCCACAGGTTCGCACCGGTGAGTGACTTCTCGACCAGGGCGTCCTGGTCGCTCTTCGACATCCGGGTGTTGTTGAGCTTCACGCCCGCGAGGACGTTCTCCTTGATCGACATCGTGGGGAACGGGTTCGGCCGCTGGAACACCATGCCGACCTGACGGCGCACGAGCACAGGGTCGACGCCGGGACCGTAGAGGTCCTTGCCGTCGAGCAGCACCTCACCTTCGACGCGGGCGCCGGGGATAACCTCGTGCATGCGGTTCAGGGTGCGCAGGAACGTGGACTTGCCGCACCCCGAGGGGCCGATGAAGGCGGTCACGCTGCGCGGCTGGATGTCGAGGGAGACGCCCTCCACGGCGAGGAAGTTGCTGTAGTAGACGTTGAGGTCGTTGACTTCGATGCTCTTGGACACGTGGATTCCTGTTCTGAGTTGTCGGGCGCTCAGCGGCCGGAGACCTTCGGGGCGAACCACTTCGCGATGAGACGCGCGAGCAGGTTCAGGACCATGACGATGAGGATGAGGGTGAGGGCGGCGGCCCACGCGCGCGCGACGGCGGCGTCGGGGCTCGTGCCCTGGTTCATGTACTGGTTGTAGGCGAACACCGGCAGGGTCATCATCTGACCGTTGAAGATGTTCAGGTTCATGCTCTGGGTGAAGCCGGCGGTGAGCAGCAGCGGCGCGGTCTCGCCGATGACGCGGGAGATCGCGAGCATGACCGAGGTCATGATGCCGGCGATCGAGGTCGGCAGTACGACCTTCAGGATGGTCAGCCACTTCGGAACGCCCAGGGCGTAGGAAGCCTCGCGGAGCTCGTTCGGGACGATCCGCAGCAGTTCCTCGCTGCCGCGCACGACCACCGGTGTCATCAGCACGGCGAGGGCGAGGGCGCCCATGAAGCCCATCGAGATGCCGGGCTTGAAGATCAGGGCGAACGCGGCGTAGATGAACAGACCGGCGACGATCGACGGGATGCCGGTCATCACGTCGACGAAGAACGTGATGGCCTTGGCGATCTTGCCGCGGCCGTATTCGACGAGGTAGATGGAGGTCATCAGACCGATCGGCACCGAGATGACGGTGGCGGTCAGGGTGATGAGCACCGTGCCCCAGATGGCGTGCACGATGCCGCCACCCTCACCGACGACGTTGCGCATCGAGTAGCTGAAGAACTCGGCATCGAACCGTTCGACGCCGTTGGCCACGACCGTCCACAGCAGCGACACGAGGGGAAGCAGGGCGATCAGGAAGGCGGTGGCGACGAGCGCCGTCATCAGTCGGTCGATCGCTTTGCGACGGCTCTCCGCGATCGACGAGATCACCGTGATGATGACCATGTAGAGCAGGATGCCGACGATCGCGGTGCCGACGATGTTGAAGTCGGCGAGGCTGGACCCGGCGGCTGCGGCGGCGATCCCGAAGATCGCGGCGGAGATGGCGAAGGATGCCGCGAGCAGGGCCCACGGCGCCCACGTCGGCAGCTTGCCGGAGGTGAGCGAGGCAGCGTTGGCCGAGGCGGGGGGAGCGGAGGTGAGGGTGGTCATGTCAGTTCGCTCCCGAGAACTCGGCGCGGCGCGCGACGATCCAGCGCGCCAGCGCATTGACCGCGAAGGTCACGACGAAGAGGATGAGGCCGGTGGCGATGAGCGTGTTGACACCGGTGCCGTGCGCCTCCGGGAAGGCCAGGGCGATGTTGGCGGGGATCGGCGTCGGGTTGGTGGCGGTGAGCACCAGGAAGCTGACGACGGCCGAGGGGGAGAGCACCATGGTCACGGCCATGGTCTCGCCGAGTGCTCGTCCCAGGGCCAGCATCGCGGCGGACACCATGCCACCGCGGGCGAAGGGGAGAACCGCCATACGGACCATCTCCCAGCGAGTGGAGCCGAGGGCGAGTGCCGCTTCTTCGTGGAGCTTCGGTGTCTGCAGGAAGACTTCGCGGCAGATGGCCGTCATGATCGGGATGCACATCACCGCGAGCACGAGGGCCGCGGTGAGGATCGTCTTGCCCGTCGACGAGACCTGGCCGCCGAAGAACGGGACCCAGGAGGCGTTCGTGTTCAGCCAGGCGTAGATGGGCTGCAGCAGGGGAGCGAGCACCAGCCCGCCCCAGAGGCCGAACACCACGGACGGCACGGCGGCGAGCAGATCGATGACGTATCCGAGGAAGGCCGCGAGCCTCCGGTGCGCGTAGTGCGAGATGAACAGGGCGATGCCGATGGCGATCGGAGCGGCGATGAGCAGGGCGATGAACGAGGCCCAGAGCGTGCCGAAGACCAGCGGCCACACGTACACCCAGAAGGATTCGCCCTTGAGGATGTGGTTGTCGCTGGTGTCGAGCTGGAACGCCGGGAGGCTCTGGATGAAGAGGAAGGCGGCGACGAGCGCGAGGACGATGAGGATGATGATCCCCGCCCCGAGCGCGGTGCCGGAGAAGACCCGGTCTCCGAGTCGCTGCTTCGCCTTGATCGGTGCGGGCGGCGCTTTGGCCGGTGCCGGTGTGGGCGCCTGCGCGGTCGTGCTCATGATCTCCCTGTTTCGGGCCGGGTAGATGTGGATCGGATACTGACCGGGAGGTGCCCCCGCGCCCCGTCGGGACGCGGGGGCACCGCTGTCAGTGGATCGGCTGGATCAGCCGACCTGGATCAGGTCGATCGCGGCCAGCACCTGCTCGCGCAGGCCGTCCGAGATCGGGGCGCTGCCGGCGTTCTCCGCGGCGGCATCCTGGCCCTCGGCACTCGCGATGTAGGAGAAGTACTCCTTCACGAGCCCCGCGACGTTGCTGTCCTCGTACTGCTCGCAGCCGATGAGGTAGCTGACCAGGGCGATCGGGTAGGCGCCGTCCGCGGCGGCGGACGGGTCGACGTCGAAGACGAGGTCGGCCTCGCCGCGGCCCTCGGCCAGCGGCGAGCCCTCGACGAGCTTCGAAGCGGCCTCCGCCGAGTACGGGACGAATTCCTCGCCGACGCCCACGGCGACCTGGCCGAGGCCATCGGCCTGCGATGCGTCGAGGAACCCGATGGCTCCGTTGCCGGCCGTGATGGCCTGCTTGACGCCGGAGGTGCCCTGTGCGGCCTCGCCGCCCTGGATCGGCCACTCGTCGGAGACCTCGTAGGTCCAGACATCGGGTGCCGTCGCGCTCATGTACTTCGCGAAGGTCTCCTGCGTTCCCGAGGGGTCGGAGCGGTGCACCGGCGAGATCGCCAGGTCGGGGAGCTCGACGCCGTCGTTCAGCGCGGCGATCTCCGGCGCGTTCCAGTTGGTGATCGTGCCCGCGAAGATGCCCGCGATGGTGGCGGCATCCAGGTTCAGGGCGTCGACGCCTTCGAGGTTGAAGGCGACGGCGACGGGCGAGATGTAGAGGGGGACCTCGACGATGTCGTCCGTGGTGCAGGCGCCGAAGCCGCCGGCGGCGATCTCCTCATCGTTGAATGCGCGGTCGGAGCCGATGAAGTTGCTGCCGCCCTCGAGGAAGTTCTCACGACCGGTGCCGGAGCCCGTGGGCTCGTAGTTGACGGTCACGTCGGGGTTGGCGGTCTGGAACGCGGCGACCCAGGCCTCCTGGGCGGCGGCCTGCGAGGAGGCGCCGGTGGCGTCGATGGTGCCGGAGAGCGTGGACTCGGCAGGAGCCTCGCTCGAGCCGGTGCCGCCTTCGTTCGCGGCGCAGCCGGCGAGGGCGAGAGCGGCGACGGCGCCGATGGCGCCGATTCGTGCGATTCGGGAGATCTTCACTGTGGATCCTTCGATCTTTGATGGGTGGGGCCCGGTGCAGGGCACACAGTGACGCTAGGGGCGACGGTTAACGAGACTCTCCCGAGCAGGTGAACGGCAGGTGAACGACGGGCGACTCTCTGGGGCGCTCCCGCGAGAAATCAAGGAAGCGTCAGACCTTCGGGACGTGGGTCTCGATCGCGATGATCCCCGATCCGGGATTCGTGGCGGAGAGGTGGACGACGGAGAACGCGGCCGGCTCGAGGTCTGCGGCGCTGCTGAGATACGACCCGTGGATGGTGCCGGTGGCCAGCGCGATCTCCGAGAGCAGGCCGGGCAGCACCGGGCCGTGGCTGCACAGCACGGCCGGCTTGCCGGCGCGGATGCGGCGTCCGACGACCGAGCGCAGATCGGACTCGCCGTCCTCCCAGGCGTCCTGGCTCATCTTGTCGGTCTTCACCGGCTTGCGATCGAGTGCACGGGCGAGCGGGGTGATCGTCTCGACGCAGCGCACCGCGTCACTCGTCACGATCCGGCGCACTCCGAAGGCACGCAGCGGTCCCACGATCGACTTCGCCTGCTTTCGACCGCGCTCGGTGAGCGGCCGGGAGGCATCCGATCCGTCCCACTCCGAACGGGGCGTGGCCTTCGCATGCCGCAGCGCGATCACGGGGAAGGTGCGCAGCACTCCGTCGTCGACGAGGTTGGCGAAGAAGTCGAGGATCTCGAGGTCGACGGGGTAGCTCAGCCGCGCGCGCGCCTTCTTCACGCTGACCCACTCCAGCGCGGCGATCTCGCGGTTGGGCACGAACGTCGACTCCCGGATGGCGGAGTCCGTCGCTTCCGCTGCCCAGTAGTGCACGACCTTCTGCTTCTGGGACGCCAGGTGATACCGGCTCACACCGACCGACACCCCGAGCGAGACGCGGATGCCGGTCTCTTCGTGCACCTCCCGGACGGCGGTCTCGGCGAGCATCTCTCCGGGGTCGACCTTGCCCTTGGGCAGCGTGACGTCGCGGTACTTCGTGCGGTGGATCAGGAGGATGCGCAGCTTGCCGTCGACGAGTCGCCAGACGACGGCTCCCGCCGCGTACACGGCCTTGTCCGCCCACTTCGACCCGTTCGCGGTGTCGGGTGGGAGCTGCAGCTGCCGCCCGGTCATCGCACCGCCCGTGCGCGGCGACGCCGCTGGATCAACCCCATGGTCTTATCCTGCAGGTCGATCAGGGGCTTGCCGTCCGCGTCCTCGGCGTGGCGCTCCCAGACTCCACCGGCACCCAGGTGCCACGAGGTCGTCCCGGCATCCATCGCCAGGTCGAAGAACGTCTGCAGCTCCTTCAGATGGGCGGGGTCGGTGACCCGCACCAGCGCTTCGACGCGACGGTCGAGGTTGCGGTGCATCATGTCTGCACTGCCGATGTACACCTGCGGGTCGCCGCCGTTCTCGAACGCGAAGATCCGCGAATGCTCCAGGTAGCGGCCGAGGATGCTGCGCACGGTGATGTTGTCGCTGATGCCGTCGAGATCCGTACGCAGGCTGCAGATGCCGCGCACCCAGACGTCGACCTTCACTCCCGCAGCACTCGCGCGGTACAGCGCGTCGATGATCTCCTCATCGACCATCGAGTTGACCTTGATGCGGATGTGCGCGGGCACGCCCGCTTCGGCGTTCTTGCGTTCGGCGTCGATCTGGCGGACGAGGCCCTTCCGGAGGTGCAGAGGGGCGACCAGGAGCCTCTTGAACTTCTTCTCGATGGCATAGCCGCTGAGCTCATTGAAGAGTCGGGTCAGATCTTTGCCGACCTGCGCGTCTGCGGTGAACAGGCCGAAGTCCTCGTAGATACGGCTGGTCTTCGGGTTGTAGTTGCCGGTGCCGACGTGGGAGTAGTGCTGGAGCTTGCCGTCTTCCTCGCGGATGACGAGCGCGAGCTTGCAGTGCGTCTTCAGCCCGACGAGTCCGTAGACCACGTGCACGCCGGCCTTCTCGAGCTTGCGCGCCCAGACGATGTTGTTGGCCTCGTCGAATCGGGCTTTCACCTCGACGAGTGCCAGCACCTGCTTGCCGGCCTCCGCGGCGTCGATCAGCGCCTGCACGACCGGGCTGTCGCCCGATGTGCGGTACAGCGTCTGCTTGATGGCGAGCACGTGCGGGTCACGGGCGGCCTGTTCGAGGAACGCCTGGACGCTGGTCGTGAACGACTCGTACGGGTGGTGCACGAGCACGTCCGACTTGCGGATCGCCTTGAAGATGTCGGCGCGGTTGCTCGATCCCGCGGGCTGGAAGGCCACGGCCGTGGTGGGCAGGTGCGGCGGATACCGCAGGTCGGGTCGGTCGATGCGGGACAGGTCGAAGAGGCCGCGCAGATCGAGCGGGCCGGGGAGGCGGTAGACCTCCAGGTCGGTGATGTCGAGTTCGCGGACCAGCAGGTCCATCGTGACGTCATCCATGTCGTCGGTGATCTCCAGGCGGATCGGCGGACCGAACCGGCGACGGAGCAGCTCGGCCTCGAGCGCCTGGATCAGGTTCTCGCTCTCGTCTTCCTCGATTTCCACGTCTTCGTTGCGCGTGAGTCGGAACGCGTGGTGATCGAGCACCTCCATGCCCGGGAACAGGTCGCCCAGGTGGTTCGCGATGAGCTCCTCCAGACGCAGGAAGCGCTTGATCTCGCCGCCGCCGGGTACCTCCACGAAGCGGGGGAGCATGGGTGGCACCTTGAGGCGCGCGAACTCCTGCCGACCGGTCCGCGCGTTGCGGATGCGGATCGCGAGGTTCAGCGAGAGCCCGGAGATGTACGGGAACGGGTGCGCCGGGTCGACCGCCAGCGGCATCAGCACGGGGAAGACCTGGGCCTGGAAGTACTCGGACAGCGCGGAGCGCTCGCCGTCGGTGAGCTCCGACCAGTCGGTGATCTCCACGCCGGACTCGGCGAGGGCGGGGCGCACCAGCGAGATCCATGCGTCCGCGTGGCGCAGCTGCAGGGCGTGCGCCTCGCGGGAGATGTCCGCGAGCGCGTCGACGGGGGAGCGGCCGATGTTGGTCGGCACCGCGAGCCCGGTCATGATGCGCCGCTTGAGACCCGCCACGCGCACCATGAAGAACTCGTCGAGGTTGCTGGCGAAGATCGCCAGGAAGTTGGCCCGTTCGAGTTCGGGCAGCGACGGATCCTCGGCGAGCTCCAGCACGCGCTGGTTGAAAGCGAGCCAGCTCAGCTCGCGATCCAGGTAGCGGTGGTCCGGGAGCTGGGAGTCGGGGGACTCGATGGCGTCGAAGTCATCGTCTTCGGCGTCTCCGAGGCCGGCGTCGGCGAGTGCGGGATCGATCATGGGGTACATCTAAGCACCGCCGGGTGACGCTCGTGTGAACAGCGTCCGTCCTCACCCGGCCGCGGCGATGCTCTCGTCCTCGTTGACGTTGAAGCGATAGCCGACGTTGCGCACCGTGCCGATGATCTGCTCCTGGTCGCCGAGCTTCGCCCTGAGTCGTCGCACATGCACGTCGACGGTGCGGGTCCCGCCGAAGTAGTCGTAGCCCCACACCTCGCTGAGCAGCTGCTCCCGGGTGAAGACGCGCGAAGGATGCGTCGCGAGGAAGTGCAGCAGCTGGAACTCCTTGTAGGTGAGGTCCAGCGGTCTGCCGCGCAGCTTCGCCGAGTACGACTGCTCATCGATCGTGACTCCGGAAGCCTGTACGCGTGCGGGCTCGGCGACGTCATCTCGCCGCGCGAGTGCGAGACGCAGTCGTGCGTCGATCTCGGCAGGGCCGGCGGTGACGAGCAGGACGTCATCGATGCCCCAGTCGCCGGAGAGCGCACTCATCCCTCCCTCGGTGACCACGAGGAGCAGCGGCGCGTCCTGTCCGGTGGCGCGCAGCAGGCGGCACAACGACTTCGCCGCCACCAGGTCATGACGACCGTCGACGATCACGACGTCATACTCCGGGGCGTTGACCAGCTGCGCGGTTTCCGCCGGAATCTGGCGCGCTTTATGGCTCAGCAACTCGAGAGCGGGCAGGACCTGCTCCGAGAGCGGAGCGTTGGTCAGAACCAGGACCAGGGCCACGCGCACTCCTCACCGACGGGCGATCGACGCCGTGCCGCCATGATACCGGGAGCCGATGCGCAACAATGGTGTCATGACGGAACCAGCACTCGCACCGCGCAACGCTTTCGTCGGTGTGATCGTCGTGTGGGCGGTGGCGTTCGTCGCCACCGTCGCGATCGGCATCTTCGTGCCGGAGGAATGGCGCGTGCCCTGGATGCTGGTCGGCTTCGGCGGAGTCGTTCTGCTCTCGTTCGCCGTGCAGCTCTGGTACGGGCGCACGCAGGGTTTCATCTTCCGGGTGGCGAGCAGCGTCACGGGCGCCCTGCTGTTGATGGGCCTCATCTCGATCGGTTTCGGGTTGGCCGCACTGATCCCGTCCTGACGTCGGCCCGGCGCGGTAAGGTGGAGCACATGGACCTCATGGCGCTCGAAATCTTCTTCATCGGCCTGCTGGGCCTCGCGAGCCTCGCTATCGTCTTCGTCTCGGCAGTGGTGCTGCGCAACCTCTTCCGCGGCCAGCGCTGACGCGATCGTGATCGAACTCCCCACCGACCTTCCCGCCGACCTCGCCCCGCTCGCGTGGTTGATCGGCGTGTGGGAGGGCACGGGCGTCATCGACTATCCGGTGGGTGATGAGCGTCTGCAGGGCGAGTTCACGCACCGGGTCAGCTTCAGCCACGACGGCGGCCCGTTCCTCAACTACTCCGGCACCGCGACCTTCCTCGCGGAAGACGGCGCACCGTCGACTGCGCTTCTCGCCGAGACCGGTTTCTGGCGGCTCGCTCGCCCGGCCGCGCCGGCGGATCCGGGTCCCGCACTGCTCCCGCCCCTGGCTCCCCCCGTCGCACGCACGGTCGACGATGTCGAGGAGCTACGCGCACCCAGCGGCGGCTTCCCGATCGAGGTGTCGGTCGCTCACTCCGACGGCGCACTCGAGCTCTACATAGGCGAGATCAACGGACCGCGCGTCGACATCGGCACCGATGCCGTGGTCCGCAGTGCCGGTGCGAAGGTGCACACCGCCTCCTCCCGCATGTACGGCCTGGTCGACGGTCATCTGCTGTGGGCATGGGATGTCGCGGCCCTCGGCACCCCGCTCCGTTCGCACGCCTCGGCCCGGCTGGCCAAGGTCTGACGTGTCGGGCTTCGGCGAGCTCGACGGTGTCGTGTCCGACGGCGATCGGATCATGCACTTCGGTGATGCCTTCCGCGAGCAGCGGCGTCTCGCCGAGGGGGCGGCCCTCGCCCCACTCGGTGACCGGACGATCATCGAGGTCTCGGGCCCGGAACGGCTGACTTGGCTCGACTCGATCACTTCGCAGTCGGTGGGCCGTCTCGCTGCCGGCGAGAGCACGGAGCTGCTGGTGCTCGACCCGCAGGGGCGCGTGGAGCACGCGGCCGGCGTCCTCGACGACGGCACATCCACTTGGCTCCTTGCCGACGCCGGCGATGCCGATGCACTCGCGGGCTGGTTGACCCGCATGAAGTTCCGCACGCAAGCCACGGTCGACGTGCGATCCGACCTCGCGCTGATCGGCTACATCGACGGAGGTGCGGTGGCCCCGACGGCATCCGCCGCAGCGTTCGCGCCGAACGGCAGCCCGCTGATCTGGGCCGACCCCTGGCAGCGGATCAGCAGTGGGGGGCACCAGTACGCCGAGGTCGCCGAGCATCCGGCTGCGGATTACGCGTGGCGGGTCGCGATGCTGAGCGCGGACGCGGCGGATGCGCTCGCCGCATCGCTCGACCGCGATGCTCTCGCCGGGCTCCTCGCCGCCGAGGCGCTGCGCATCGCCGCCTGGCGTCCGCGGTGGAGCACCGAGGTCGACGAGCGCTCGCTGCCGCACGAGTCCGACTGGATCCGCAGTGCCGTGCACCTGAACAAGGGCTGCTACCGCGGACAGGAGACGGTCGCCAAGGTGCACAACCTCGGACATCCTCCGCGCCGATTGGCCGCGCTCCATCTCGACGGCAGCGACGCCGTGCTTCCTGAGCCCGGAGCAACGGTGTTCGCGGGGGATGACGAGGTCGGCCACATCACGTCGGTGGCGCGGCACCACGAAGACGGGCCGATCGCGCTCGCCATCCTCTCGCGCCGCGCACCGATCGGAGACCTCGTGGTGCGCGCGGACGGCATCGACATCGCGGCGTCCCAGCAGGTGATCGTGCCGGCGGATGCCGGTGCCACGGCCGACGTCCCGCGCCTCACTCGACTGTCTCGTCGTCCGTCTGCGCCCGATCCGCGCGACGCCCCTGCTGCGTCCTGATGCGATGGGCGTCGCGCGCTACTCGGCGTGATGTCCTTCCGTGGCGCGGAGCGCCGCGAGCTGCTGAATCCTCGGTCGGGCCACGAGCCACCCGGCGATGAGTGCGGGGATAATGACGACCAGACTGGCGACGGTCCAGGTCCCGGTCGGGTAGTCGAACGCCATGAGGACGATGACCGCCGCGAGGAAGGCGAGCGTGAGGTAGGACGTGAAGGGCGCGCCGAACAGTCGGAACGCCGGGCGCTCGAGCCGACCCTGCTTCGCGAGTCGATGCAGCTGGAGCTGGCAGAGGATGATCGTCGCCCACGCGGCGATGATCCCGAGCGCCGACATGTTCAGCACGATCTCGAAGGCATCCTCGGGTACGACCGCGTTCAGAAGCACACCCCCGAGAGCGAACAGCCCGGTGAAGACGATGCCGGCGACGGGAACGCCACGCTTGCTCATCCGGCCGGCCACCGCCGGGGCGGCCCCGGAGGCGGCGAGCGAATGGAAGACCCGGCCCGTGGAGTACAGGCCGGCGTTGAGGCCCGAGACGGCGGCGGTGATGACGACGAAGTTCATGATGCTGCCGGCCACGGCGCCGACCTCGGGCCCGCCGACGTGTGAGAAGAACGTCACGAAGGGGCTCTCGCCGGCCTGGTAGACGGTGTACGGCAGCAGGAGCGCGAGCAGCAGCACGGAGCCGACGTAGAAGACTCCGATGCGGAGGATGACCGAGTTCACGGCGCGGGGCATGAGCTTCTCGGGGTTCTCTGTCTCGCCGGCAGCGGTGCCCACAAGTTCGATCGACGCATACGCGAACACGACTCCCTGCATCACGATGACCGCGGGGAGCACTCCTTCCGGCACGAAGCCGTTGTGTTCGGCGAGCATCGTCAGCCCCGTCGCGCCTTGATCCGTCTTCCAGCCGGCAGCGAGGAACACGATCCCCAGGACGAGGAACAGCGTGAGCGCTGCGACCTTCACGATCGAGAACCAGAACTCCATCTCGCCGAACAGTCGCACGGAGACGAGGTTGAGTCCGACCACGACGATGAGCGCGATCAGAGCGAGAAGCCATTGCGGAAGCACGTCGAAGACCGACCAGTAGTGCACGTACAAGGCGACGGCCGTGGAGTCGACGATCGCCACCATGCCCCAATTGAGCAGGTAGAGCCAGCCTGCCGCGAACGCCAGTTTCTCCCCGTAGAACTCCCGCGCATACGAGATAAAGGACCCCGACGATGGCCTATGGATCACGAGCTCACCGAGAGCTCGGAGGATGAAGAATGCGAAGACACCGCACACCAGGTACGACACCGCGAGCAGGGGCCCCGCGGAGTGCAATCGTCCCCCTGCGCCCATGAAGAGCCCGGTGCCGATCGCGCCCCCGAGCGCGATCATCTGCAGGTGTCGCGGTTTCAGGGCGGTGCGATATCCCCTCTGCTCATGCGAGAAGTCCTGAACTGCGGTTGCGACGTCTCCGAGGCGCTCACGCCTGTTCTCCTGTGCCGCCGCGGGATCGTGCTCCCGTGGGGGATCGGTGATCGCCATTCACATCTCCTGTCCTCGGAGTTCCGCAGCCACTGTGCTGCCGACCTCGGCGCATGCGAACGCCAGCTAACACGTTACATGTTGCTGTGGGGCCACAGTGTGCTCACCGGAATGCCGCATGACCACATCCGGCAGCGGTTTGCTCAGGGAGCGACGGCCGCCCACGGCAGCGTGAGCTCGCCCAGCCGCCAGCGCGTCCGTCCGCCGAGCACCGGCCACCCCTGCGCGCGAAGAGCCCCCACCGCGGCGAGGAAGCGCTGTGTGGCACCGAACGTCGACAGGGGGGCGGCCCGCTCCCACTCGCGGTCGAGCTCGACCAGCAGTGCGTGGATGCGTTCCCCCGGGATGTTGCGGTGGATGAGCGCCTTCGGCAGCCGTTCCGCGACGATGCTCGGCCTCTCGAGGTCGGCGAGCCGCAGCGAGATCGTGAAGCGCAGTGGCACGGCGTGCGCATCGACATCGATCCAGCTCGAGACGCGGCCGATCTCATCGCAGGTTCCCTCGAACAGCAGGCCGCCGGGGGCTAGCCGTGACGCCATCCGGCCCCACGCGTCGGGGACATCCCCTTCGTCGTACTGGCGCAGCACGTTCATGGCGCGGATCACCGCGGCTCGTCGTCCGCCGGGGAGGGGGACCTCGAAGCCGCCTCGCGCGAACGAGACCGGCAGGTCGGCCGCGAAGGGTGTGTGCCCCGCTCGGACCTCGGCGAGCTGGGCATCGGCCGTGGCCACGCGCACCGGATCGATCTCGAGGCCGCGCACCTCGACGTCGTCGCGCACCCGGACCAGACGCGTCGCGAGTTCGAATGCCGTGACGCCGCTGGCGCCGTAGCCCAGATCGACGACCAGTGGATCGGATGCTCGGCGCAGGGCATCGCTCGCGGCGATCCAGCGGTCGTTCCGCCGCAGACGGTTCGTCCCCGTGGTGCCGCGGGTCGGCCGGCCGAGGGGAGATGACGCCATGTCTCCATCCTCCCAGCATCCGAATCGAGCGTCGGCGCCGGCCACGGATAAACTGGCGACATGACTGCGACGCGCACCCTCATCCTGCTCCGCCACGGCCGGAGCGAATGGAACGAACTGAACCTGTTCACCGGTTGGGTGGACGTCCGCCTCAACGCGCAGGGCGAGAAGGAGGCACGCCGCGGCGGCGAGCTGCTCGCCGAGTCCGGCATCCTCCCCGATGTGCTGCACACCTCGCTGCTGAGCCGTGCGATCCAGACGGCGAACATCGCGCTCGACGCCGCCGATCGTCTGTGGATCCCGGTGACCCGGTCCTGGCGGCTCAACGAGCGCCACTACGGTGCTCTGCAGGGCAAGGACAAGGCGCAGACGCTCGAGGAGTTCGGTCCCGAGCAGTTCCAGCTCTGGCGCCGCTCGTTCGACGTGCCGCCGCCCGTGCTCGACGACGAGAGCGAGTTCAGCCAGGTGAACGACGTCCGCTACGCGGGCATCGACGGCGAGGTGCCGCGCACCGAGTCGCTCAAACTCGTCATCGACCGTCTGCTTCCGTACTGGGAGAGCGCCATCGTGCCCGACCTCGAGGCCGGCAAGACCGTGCTCGTCACGGCGCACGGCAACTCGCTCCGGGGTCTCGTGAAGCACCTCGAGGGCATCAGCGACGACGACATCGCCGAGCTGAACATCCCGACCGGCATCCCGCTGGTCTACGAGCTGGACGAGAACAACGTGCCCACCGGCCCCGGTCGCTACCTCGACCCGGAGGCTGCTGCTGCCGGTGCCGCCGCCGTCGCGGCCCAGGGCAAGAAGTAAGAGCCTCCGGAAGGACGAAGCCCCCGATGCGACCGCATCGGGGGCTTCGTCCTTCCGGGGCGCGGGTCAGGCGTGCCCGAACTCTTGCTGCTCGAGTTCCTGCTGTTCGACGGCGAGGGGAATGTCCTCCTCCTCGACCGCCCAGTCGCCGGTGGCGAGGTAGACGACCTTCTTCGCGACGGCCACCGCGTGGTCGGCGAAGCGCTCGTGGTAGCGGCTGGCGAGCGTCGCGTCGACGGTGGCCGTGGCCTCACCCTTCCAGTTGTCGCTGAGCACCTTCTCGAAGACCGTGGCGTGCAGCTCGTCGACGTCGTCGTCCGCGTTGCGGATCGCGTCGGCGAAACGCAGGTCCTGGGTGCGCAGCAGCTCCGAGAGCGTACGCGCGACCTCGACATCGAGCTCGCCCATCTTCACGAAGGTGCCCTTGAGCCCCTTCGGGATGGCCCGCTCGGGGAAGCGGAGTCGGGCGAGCTGGGCGATGTGCTCGGACATGTCGCCCATGCGCTCGAGTGAGGCGCTCACGCGGAGTGCTGTGACGACGATGCGCAGGTCGCGGGCGACCGGCTGCTGGCGGGCGAGGATCTCGATGGCCTGCTCGTCGAGGGCCACGGCCAGCTCGTCGATCTTCGCGTCGTCCGCGATGACCTCTTCGGCGAGGGCCACGTCGCTGGTGGCGAAAGCCCTGGTGGCCTTGTCGATGGAGACCGTGACGAGGTCGGCGATCTCGACGAGGCGATTCTGGAGGTCCTCGAGGGACTGGTGGAAGACTTCGCGCATGTTGGGGCGCAACCTTTCATTCGGATCTCGGCTGAGTCAGCGCGAGAAGGCGGGTCGTCCGCACAGGAGCAGGTCTGTGCTCCCGCACAAGCCCGAAGCGATTGTCTGCTTCGAAGGTTAACGAACGGTGCCCAGCACGTGAATAGTACTTCTCCTGTTCCCCCCAGGGCGCGGAAACCCGCCGGACGGACGGTGAACGCACTCTACGCTTATGACATGACCTTGCCGCAGCTCGCGCTGTCTTCGCTCGCCATCGGGCTGGTGATCGGCGTCGGCCTCTCCCTGCTCGTGGTGTGGGCCTATCGGGCGCGGGCCCGGGTTCAGGAAGAGACGTCGCTGGCGATCCCTCCCGGCATCACCGATGTGCTGCACAGCATGGACGACGCGGCGGGAGTGGTCGACACGTCGGGGCTGGTGCTCGCGGCGTCGGACGCTGCGAGCAGGTTCGGGATCGAGGTCGGCTCGACGCTCGACAATCCGGAGCTGCGTCAGCTGGTACGCGGGGTCAGGACGGCCGGCGGCACGGCCACCGAATCGATGCGCATCACGCGAGGCGGACTGAGCCTCGATCCGCGACTCGTCTCGGCTCGTGCGAGCGCGATCGGCACCCGCCTGGTCCTGTTGATCATCCGCGACGTCACGGAGCAGGAGCGGCTCGATCAGATGCGTCGGGACTTCGTCGCGAACACGAGCCACGAACTGAAGACACCGGTGGGTGCGGTGAGCCTCCTCGCCGAAGCGATCGAGTCCGCGGCCGATGACCCGGCGCAGGTGCGCATCTTCGCCGCCCGGATCTCGGCGGAGGCGGGTCGGCTCGGACAGCTCACCGGACGCATCATGAGCCTCTCCCGGCTCCAGGCCGAAGACGGTCTGACCAAGGTGGGACCGGTCGCGATCGACGAGGTCATCGCCGCCTCCATCGAAGCCCATGTCGTGCAGGCCGACTCCGCGGGCGTGGAGCTCGCCAGGGGAGGCGACCGCGGCGTCTGGGTGCGCGGTGACGCACAGATCCTGATCGAGGCCGTCGGTAATCTGATCGCGAACGCCATCGTCTACTCGCCCCGCGGTTCGCGCGTGGGAGTCGGCGTCCGGGCGGAGGACGGCGTGGTCGAGATCGCCGTCTCCGACCAGGGCATCGGGATCGCCGAGGCCGATCGGGAGCGCATCTTCGAGCGTTTCTACCGGGCCGATGAGGCCCGTTCCCGGCGTACGGGAGGCACCGGACTCGGGCTCTCCATCGTCAAGCACGCCACGCAGCGCCACGGCGGGGAGGTGCGGCTGTGGTCGCGCCCCGGCCGAGGATCCACCTTCACGATCCGACTTCCTCGGATCGATGCCCCCGATCACGCCGACACGGGCAAGAAGAGCAAGAAGAAGCGTGCGCGCAAAGCGGCCAAGGCTGCGGCATCCGCGCGCGTTCGAAACGGAGAGAGAGCATGACCCGAATCCTTCTCGTCGAAGACGAGCCCGACCTCGCCGACCCGCTCGCGTACCTGCTGCGACGTGAGGGGTACGAGGTGGAGATCGCGGAGGACGGCCCCGGCGCGCTCGCGGCTTTCCGGGAGCGGGGCGCCGACATCGTGCTGCTCGACCTGATGCTGCCCGGGATGCCCGGCACCGAGGTGTGCCGGCAGATTCGCTCGACCTCGGCGGTGCCGATCATCATGCTCACGGCCAAGGACTCCGAGGTCGACATCGTGGTGGGACTCGAGCTCGGGGCGGACGACTACATCACGAAGCCCTACTCGTCCCGCGAGCTGCTCGCCCGCATGCGCGCCGTGCTGCGGCGGGTGGTGCAGGCCGACAGCGAACTCGACGAGCGTGTGCTCGACGGCGGCAGGGTCTCGCTCGACATCGACCGGCACACCGTCTCGGTCGCCGGTGAACAGATCAACATGCCCCTGAAGGAGTTCGAGCTCCTCGAGGTCCTCATGCGCAACTCGGGTCGAGTGCTCACGCGCGGCCAGCTGATCGATCGGGTCTGGGGGAGCGACTACTTCGGTGACACGAAGACGCTCGACGTGCACATCAAGCGCATCCGCTCCCGCATCGAGGAGAACCCGAGCGAACCCGTGATGCTCGTCACCGTGCGGGGTCTCGGATACCGCTTCGAGGGCTGAACACCGAAGAGGCCGGCGCCCCGTGGGGTGCCGGCCTCTTGCGTGTTCCGTGCGGAGGGTCAGTCCGCAGGCGCCGGAGCTGCCGTGTCGGTCGGCATCGGGGTCGGAGTGGGTACCGACTCCGAGGGGACCAGGTCTGCGTAGTAGGGGAGCGAGCCGTCGAGCACGGGCACCTCGGCCTTGACGCCCGTGGAGTCGCCCGACTGGAAGTGCATTTCGACGGTCGCGCCGGGCATGGTGTCGAGGCCGACGATGCGCAGCGGCTCCTCGTCGGCGCCGAGGCTCACCGTGCCACCCGCCGGAACGGTGACGGTGAACGTCTCGCTGTCCGCGAGGGCGATGGTGAGCGTGGCGCTCTCATCGGTCGGGTTGACGATGCCGGCGATGAAGTTGCCGACCGAGCCGTCGTCGGTGGCGATGACGAGGGCGTTGCGCACATCGATCGGGCCGTCGGCGTCGGAGATGTTCACTCCGTCGGAGGCCGCGTACTCGGTCTTCGTGGACTGAGGAGTGATGAATGTGCACCCGGTGGCGCCGAGCAGAACGAGAGCGCTGAGCGCAGCAGACGCAACAAGGCGCGATTTCACGGGTCCTCCTGAGGTCCGGCGGGATGTCCGCATCCATTCTATGGGTAAGTCGTGACGGGCCCGGGGCCCAGGGGGCGCGAACCTTAGCGCATCTCCCCTGTGGTATCCTTGAGGTTGCCGAAAGGACACGTTTTTATGCTTTTTGAGGTTGGCGAAACCGTCGTCTATCCCCACCATGGCGCTGCGACCATCATCGAGGTCAAGGAGCGCATCATCAAGGGTGAGGCGAAGAAATATCTGAAGCTCAACGTCACCCAGGGCGATCTCATCATCGAGGTTCCTGCTGAGAATGTCGACCTGGTCGGCGTTCGCGACGTGATCGGAAAAGAAGGTCTCGATCATGTCTTCGAGGTGCTGCGTGCACCCTTCACCGAAGAGCCCACCAACTGGTCTCGTCGGTACAAGGCGAACCTCGAGAAGCTCGCCTCCGGAGACGTCATCAAGGTGAGCGAGGTCGTCCGCGACCTGTGGCGCCGCGACCAGGACCGCGGCCTGTCCGCGGGGGAGAAGCGGATGCTGGCGAAGGCTCGTCAGATCCTCATCTCCGAGCTCGCGCTCGCGGAGAAGACCGACGAGGACAAGGCGGGCGCACTGCTCGACGAGGTCCTCGCCTCCTGAGTTCTCTGCGAAGGGGCGGATGCTTCGGCATCCGCCCCTTCGTCGTTCCCGCCACGCGGTAGCGTGAGACGGTGACTCTGCTTCCCGTTCCCGACATCGCGATCATCGTCGTCGCCGCCGGTTCCGGCACCCGGCTGGATGCGGGGGCGCCGAAGGCCCTCGTCGGAATCGACGCGCACTCGATCCTTCGCCACGCGCTCGATGGCGTCTTCACCGCGGAACCCGCTCAGGTCATCGTCGTCGCACCGGCCGGATACGAAGGTGACGCACTGGCGGAGCTGGATGCGGCGGCAGGCGATCGACGCGACCTCGGCCGTGTCGTGGTCGGTGGCACGACCAGGCAGCAGTCCGTCGCTGCAGGTCTCGCCGCGCTGTGGGGCGATGTGATGACGGTTCTCGTGCACGATGCGGCTCGCGCCCTGACTCCTCCGGCGCAGATCGATGCGGTCGCTCGGGCCGTCGTCCCGGGGGAGGGCGTCATCCCCGTACTGCCCGTTGTCGACACGCTCAAGAAGGTGGCGGGGGGCGCGGTGGTCTCGGCCGTGGACCGTTCCGAGCTGGCTGCCGCGCAGACACCGCAGGGGTTCCCCCGTGCAGAGCTCGAAGCAGCCTATGACACAGCGCTGACCGCCGGCATCGAGTACACCGACGATGCGGCTCTGTTCGCCGCCGCAGGACACCGGGTCCGGCATATCGAGGGTTCCAGCCGCGCGTTCAAGATCACTACTCCCGGTGACCTGGAACGTGCGCGGCACCTGCTGGAGGCATCGGCGCCGATGGCACGCCCGACCTCGTCGGTGGACATCCCGGGTATCCCCCGCGTCGGCATCGGCACCGACGTCCACGCCTTCGGCGGCGACGGGAACCTCTGGCTCGCCGGCCTCGAGTGGCCGGGGGAGCAGCCGCTCTCCGGGCACTCCGACGGCGATGCGGTCGCTCACGCGGTGGTCGACGCGCTCCTGGGGGCGGCGGGCCTCGGCGACATCGGCGAGCACTTCGGCACGTCCCACCCCGAGTACGCCGGCGCCCATGCCGACGTCTTCCTCGCTCGCACGCGTGAGCTGCTCGCCGAATCCGGATTCGTGATCGGCAACGTGTCCGTGCAGTTGCAGGGGAATCGGCCGCGCTTCAGCCCCCGACGTCACGAGGCGGAGGCGTTCCTGTCCGCGGTCCTGGATGCTCCGGTGTCGGTCACGGCCACGACGACCGACGGTCTCGGCTTCTCCGGACGCGGCGAGGGCATCGCGGTGACCGCGATCGCCCTGGTCGTGCCCGACGTTGCGCGCAGCACGTGACGATCGCCTGAGAAACCCCCCGATCCATCGGCAGAACGTCACAACCTCCGTGAATCGTCCACGCGGGGCGGGCGCTCAGCAGTCCCCGAGTAGGCTTGACCGGTGACCCTCCGCCTCTACGACACCCGCGCACAGCTGCTGCGCGACTTCGTGCCTCTCGACCCCGAGAACATCACGATGTACGTGTGCGGACCCACCGTGCAGTCCGGGCCCCACATCGGGCACGTCAGAGCGGCGCTGAGCTTCGATCTCCTGCGTCGCTGGCTCGAGCACCGGTACGGGCGGGTCACCTTCGTGCGCAACGTCACCGACATCGACGACAAGGTGCTCGCCAACGCGACGGACGGCGAGCCGTGGTGGGCGCTTGCGTACCGAATGGAGAGAGAGTTCACCGCCGCATATGCCGGTGTCGGAATCCTGCCTCCGACGTACGAGCCGCGAGCCACGGCATCCGTTCCTCAGATGCAGGAGCTGATCGCGCTGCTGATCGAGCGCGGACATGCCTATCCGGCTCCCGACGGCTCCGGAGATGTGTACTTCGACGTGCGCTCGTGGTCCGAGTACGGCTCGCTGACGCATCAGTCCCTCGACGCCATGGAGGCGGCCGAGGATGCTGACCCCCGCGGCAAGCGGAACCCGCAGGACTTCGCCCTCTGGAAGGGCACGAAGCCGGAGGAACCGGCGGATGCGACATGGGTGTCGCCGTGGGGCGCGGGGCGGCCGGGATGGCACATCGAGTGCTCGGCGATGTCGAAGCGGTACCTCGGTGCCGAGTTCGACATCCACGGCGGCGGGCTGGACCTCCGCTTCCCGCATCATGAGAACGAGCTCGCGCAGTCGACGGCCGCCGGCGACGGCTTCGCCCGGTACTGGGTGCACAACGGGCTCGTGACCGTCGCCGGACAGAAGATGTCCAAGTCGCTCGGCAACTTCACGCTGGCGGCCGATGTTCTCGCCGCGCATGACTCACTGGTGGTGCGCTACGCACTCGCTGCAGCGCACTACCGTTCGAGCCTCGACCTCGGCGAGTCGTCGTGGACCGAGGCCGAAGCGGCGCTGGGCCGTATCGGCACCTTCATCTCGCGGGTCCGCCGCACCCTCCCCGGGGAGCCGGACGAGGCAGGGATCGGCGAGGTCCCCGAAGCTTTCGCCCTCGCGATGGACGACGACCTCGGCGTGCCTCAGGCGATCGCCGTGCTGCACGAGACCGTACGACGCGGGAACACCGCGATCGACGAGGGTGCGCACGACGACGCCTGGGCAGCATTCGTCGGAGTGGATGCGATGGTCCGCGTCCTCGGATTCGATGAACTCATGTCGGCCGGGGGAGACCTCGCGGAACACCGGACTCTGGACGCTCTCGTCCAGACGATGATCACCCAGCGCGCGCAGGCACGCGCTGACAAGGACTGGGCGGCGGCGGATCGCATCCGAGACGCGATCGCCGCCGCAGGAATCACGCTGGAGGACACTCCGGCCGGAACTCATTGGAGTATCGATGGTTAAGCCACAGCGCCCCGGCGCGAGCAACGGCAAGAAGAAGGGCCCCACCAAGGGCACCGGCGGACTCGGGCGCAAGGCGCTCGAGGGCCGCGGGCCGACCCCGAAGGCGGAGGACCGCGCGTGGCACCCCGCTGGCAAGCGCAAGGCCGCGGCCGAGCGCTATGCCGCGTCGGGCGGCAAGGGACGCCCCGGCGGCAGTCGTCCGGGGTCCGGCGGCGGTGCGAACCGTGCGCCGAAGGCCAAGGCGGGGGACGACACCGAGAATGTCACCGGGCGCAACTCCGTCCTCGAGGCTTTGCGGGCGAAGATCCCGGCGACGGCGTTCTACATCGCGCAGCGCGTCGAGATGGACGACCGTGTGAAGGAGATGCTGGCGATCGCCACGAATCGCGGGATCCCCGTGATGGAGGTCACCCGCCCGGAGCTCGACCGCATGGCCGGCTTCGACGGTGTGCACCAGGGCGTCGCGATCAAGGTGCCGCCGTACGAGTACGCCCACCCACAGGATCTGCTCGAGCAGGTCATCGACAAGGGCGAGGTCCCGCTGTTCGTGGCGCTCGACGGCATCACGGACCCCCGCAACCTGGGCGCGATCATCCGCTCCACCGCGGCGTTCGGTGGGCACGGCATCATCCTTCCGCAGCGCCGCTCGGCCGGTGTCAACTCCGCCGCCTGGAAGACGAGTGCCGGAGCCGTCGCACGGACCCCCGTGGCGTTGGCGACCAACCTCACCGCGCAGCTCAAGGAGTTCAAGAAGCAGGGCGTGTTCGTGCTCGGCCTCGACGGCGACGGCGACGTGTCGCTCCCCGAGCTCCAGCTGGCTGATCGTCCTGTCGTGATCGTGGTCGGCTCTGAGGGCAAGGGGCTGTCCCGTCTGGTCTCCGAGACGTGCGATCAGATCGTCTCGATCCCGATCTCTGCGGCCGCTGAATCCCTGAACGCCGGCATCGCGACCTCGGTCGCGCTCTACCAGGTCGCGTCTCTCCGCGCCGCGAAGAACTAGACCGTCCGAGGAAAGGCAGATCATGGCCCGTATCATCGTGCTCGGAGGGACCGGCTACGCCGGTCGTCACATCGTCCGGGAGGCGGTGAGTCGCGGCCATGCGGTGATCGCGATCTCCCGATCGGAGCCCACCGAACCGGTGGCGGGAGCCGCATATCTGCAGGGTTCCGCCCTCGACCTCGATCCGATCGCGGAAGCGTTCGTCGGGGCGGATGCCGTCGTGTCGGCGCTCTCCCCTCGCGGCGACATGGAAGATCGTGCGCTCGAGGCGCTGTCGAACGTCGTCGACCGGGTCGCGGGCACCGAGACGCGTCTCGGTGTCGTCGGCGGTGCAGGTGGCAGCCTGGTGGCCCCCGGCGGGCCGCGTCTGTTCGACCAGGATTTCCCTGAGGAGTACAAGCACGAGGCGCAGGTCGGCATCGACTCCCTCGCGCTCCTCGAGGAGACGGAGGCCGACCTCGACTGGTTCTTCATCCACCCCGCTGAGGTGTTCGGTCCCTGGGCCGAAGGCGAGCGCACCGGGCACTATCGCGACGGCGGCGACGTGATCGTCCGCGATGCCGACGGCAAGTCGTTCATCTCCGGCGCGGATTTCGCGGTCGCCGTGGTGGACGAGATCGAGCAGGGCAACCACCACCGAGAGCGGTTCACCGTCGGCTACTGATGCCACGACTTTCGGCGACCGCACGGGCTATCGCTGAATGCACGGCTCGCTGACGCACGCATGCGGTGTGCTCGGCAGTAACCCGTGCACTCGGTGCCCGGCCAGGGTGTCAGACCAGGTCGCGCCAGTCGATGTCCTCGTCGTCATCCGCCACCGGAGTCGCACCGGTGACGACCGGCAGGCTCATCGTCTCGGTCGGCGGGCCCATGATGGTCGCCTCGTCACGCCGGTGTCGCAGCACTTCGTTGATGTAGCTGGTCAGCACCTCGGCGAGCGGCACCGAGCGCCCCTGCGCCTGCGAGAGGTACCAGCGGTGCTCGAGCACCTGGTGGAAGACCTCGGCGGGCTCCAGCTTGGCTCGTAGCTCGTACGGGATCGCGCGTACCACCGGCTCGAAGACACGGGTGAGCCACTCGTGCGCGTACATCTCCTCGTCCGCCCACTGCTTCGTCGAGCGGGCGCGGAACTCGTCGAGGTCGTTCAGCAAGCGCCGCGCCTGGTTCTCCTCGACGTCCAGCCCCGTCAGGCGGATCAGGCGGCGCTGGTGGTGACCGGCATCCACCACCTTCGGCTGGATCTCGACGACGGTGCCGTCCGCGGTCGTCGACATGGACATCTCGTCGATGTCGAACCCCAGGGCGTTGAGGCGCTCGACCCGCTCCGTGATGCGCCAGGTCTCCGCCGCCGAGAAGGACTCCTGGGCGGTGAGCTCGGCCCACAGCGATCGATACGACGAGACGATGCCGTCGGCGATCGCCACCGCGTCCACACCGTGTTCGAGGCGACCGCCCGCGGCGAGGTCCATGATCTCGCCGGCGATGTTCGTGCGGGCCAGGTCGAGATCGTAGGCGCGCTGACCGTCGGTCAGCCCTTCCTCGTGCAGCTCACCCGTCTCCGCATCGACCAGATACGCGGCGAACGCGCCCGCGTCGCGGCGGAACAGCGTGTTCGACAGGGAGACGTCGCCCCAATAGAAGCCGACGTTGTGCAGCCGCACCAACAGCAGGGCCAGGGCATCGACGAGGCGGGTCGCGGTGTCGGGGCGCAGTACCCGCGTGAAGAGCGCGCGATAGGGCATCGAGAAACGCAGGTGAGAGGTGACCAGCGCGGCCGGAAGAGCCTCGCCGTCGGCATCCGTACGCCCGGCGATCACCGCGACCCGGTCGACGCAGGGCACGTCGAGGCGGGCGAGATTGCCGAGCATGTCGTATTCGCGCTGGGCCATCTCCGCCGTGGTCTCCTTCACGGCGATGACCCGGCCGGAGAGGTCGGCGAAGCGCACGAGGTGGCGGGAGAGCCCCTTCGGGAGCGACACGATGTGCTCCGACGGCCACTTCGCCAGCGTCGTGGACCAGGGGAGGGACAACAGCCCCGGATCGATCTTGCTGGCGGTGATCCGCAGCGAATCCTGCATGATGCTCCCTGGTCGAGGTGGGACAGAAAGAGACGCGGCGCAGGTGACCGAAGTCAGCCTGCGCCGCGTCTGTGGATCCGATCAGGCGGAGACGACCGGCTTGTCGTTCAGGCGCTCGCCGGACTCGATGTCGAACGCGTGCACGTGGCCCGGGTTCGCAGCGAGCGTGACCGTCTCGCCGGCGTTCGGGTGGCTGCGACCGTCGACGCGGGCGACGATGTCGCTGCGCTTGCCGTTGATCTCGGTGTGGCCGTAGAGGTAGCCGTCGGCGCCGAGCTCCTCGACGAGGTCGACGACGACGGGGAGGCCCTTGCCGTCGGCCGGTCCGACCGTGATGTCCTCAGGGCGCACGCCGACCGTGACCTGGCTGCCGTTCGCGCGGCCGACGGTGTCGCGGTCGAGCGGGACGACCTCGGACCCGAAGCGGATGCCGCCGTCGGCGAGGTCGGCTGCGAAGAGGTTCATCGCGGGCGAGCCGATGAATCCGGCGACGAAGACGTTGTTCGGCTTCTCGTACAGGTCGCGCGGGGAGCCGACCTGCTGGAGCAGACCGTCCTTGAGGACCGCGATGCGGTCGCCCATGGTCAGAGCCTCGGTCTGGTCGTGCGTGACGTAGACCGTGGTGACGCCGAGGCGACGCTGCAGCGAAGCGATCTGCGTACGGGTCTGCACGCGGAGCTTGGCGTCGAGGTTCGACAGCGGCTCATCCATGAGGAACACCTGAGGCTGACGCACGATGGCGCGACCCATGGCGACGCGCTGACGCTGACCACCCGAGAGGGCCTTCGGCTTGCGAGTCAGGTAGGGCTCGAGGTCGAGGAGCTTGGCGGCTTCGAGAACTCGGGATGCGCGCTCTTCCTTGCCGACGCCGGCGATCTTGAGCGCGAAGCCCATGTTCTCGGCGACGGTCATGTGCGGGTACAGCGCGTAGTTCTGGAAGACCATCGCGATGTCGCGGTCCTTCGGCGGGACGTCGGTCACGTCGCGGTCGCCGATGAGGATGCGGCCGGCGTTGACCTCTTCGAGGCCGGCCAGCATGCGGAGGGACGTGGACTTACCGCAACCGGAGGGACCGACGAGGACGAGGAACTCGCCGTCACCGACCTCGAGGTTCAGCTTGTCGACGGCCGGACGGGTTCCGCCGGGGTACAGGCGGGTGGCCTCGTCGAAAGTCACAGATGCCATTGTCTTTTCTCCTTCACCGGCAGGTACGTGCCGGACGATCCGTAGTGATGAAGCGGCGGGTGACCCCGCCGTGACCCCTCATTGGGTCGGGATCAGTATGACATGAACGGCGGTACCTGGGTATTTCTCAGCCTCACTGACTACCATCGAACTCGGCCGCGCGCAGCGGCGATCGTCGCTCGGCGGCGGTCGGGGCCAACCCGGACCCCCGTTGAGACTCACAGAGGAACGATGTCGAGCGACGAAACGCCGAACGTCCCGACGCCTCGCAATTCCCGCGAGGCCGTACGGGAGAAGGCTCAGAGAGTGCACGCCCAGCAGTCCAGGGCGCGTCTCATGCGACGGATCATCATCGGCGCGGTGGCACTCGTCGCGGTGGGTGCGATCGGCACGGCGGTGACCCTCGCGGTGTCCTCCCAGGTCACCAAGCCGCGGCTCACGCCGACCGGCATGGAGTCGGACGGCGTAGTCGTCACCGACCTCGAGTCGTTCGCGGGAACCGGCGCGGTGCCGGAGACCCCGTCTCCTGAGGCGACCGACGCCGGCGAATCGGCCAGCCCGACGCCGGAGCCGACGGCGTCCGGAAAGGTCGACATCCACGTGTACGTCGACTACCTGTCGCCCGACGCCGGGGAGTTCGAGCGTGCAAACGCCCGACAGCTCGCCGGTTGGATCGGCGAGGACGCGGTCACGGTCAGCTATCACCCGGTCGCCCTGCTCACCGCCAGTTCCAACGGAACCAAGTACTCGCTCCGCTCGGCTGCCGCTGCGGCCTGCGTCGCCACGCACTCGCCTGCCCAGTTCTACGCGTTCAACCATGACCTGCTCGACGACCAGCCCGAGGTCGGCAGCGACGGCCTCTCCGACGAGGACCTCGCGAACCTCGCCGGTGCTGTCGGCGTCGACAACGCCAAGGCCGTGCGGTCGTGCATCGAAGACGGCGACTTCGTCGGCTGGGCGAAGGAGGCGACGACCCGCGCTCTGGACGGACCGCTCGCCGGCTCTGACGATCTGGTGCTGACGGCAGCGCCGATGATCGTCGCGAACGGCGAGGCCTACGTGGGCGCGCTGGACGACCCGGCCGAGTTCTCGCAGTTCGTGCTCAGCGTCGCGAGCGATGCCTCGCGTGCGACGTCGACGCCTTCGCCCACCACGACCCCGTAGGTCGAAGCCGGGTCGATGCCATCGCTAAGCTGGTGGCACCCGCCGACTTGGCGCAATTGGTAGCGCACCGTACTTGTAATACGGGGGTTACGGGTTCGAGTCCCGTAGTCGGCTCTTCAATCCCTCACGAGAGTGGGGATCCGCGGATTCAGTTCTCAGCGGCGATCTCGGGTGCGTCCAGCACCTCGTCGATGAGGCTGATGCCGCCCGTGGAACTCGCGGACTGCATCAGGTCCTGGATCCATTTCGGATTCAGCTGCGGCGCCTCCGGCTCGTCGAAGGTGAAGCGGAGCGGTATCGACGGGTGCAGCCAGATCGTCGACCGTCCCATGGGCTGCCCTTCAGGGTGCCGCCACGAAAGAGTGAAACTCTCGTTGCGTCGGAGCTTCGTCGCGATGACGACCTTCAGATGCGCGAGTGCGCGGTCCTCGATGTGGATCTCGTCACCGCTGCCGTACTGGATCGTGCCCATGACAGAACGATAGTCGCCCCATGCGGATGGGCCGAATCCCTGTGCCCGCGCCGATGCCGAGGGTGCGAACCTGAAAACGCATTCCGATGTATCGCCTCAGTCGATGATATGTTACACATCAGGCAGGTTTCCTGGTGGGCCTCTAGATCGTGCCAGGTAGAAGACGCGCAGGTGGCCGCCTCCCCGCTCCGGCCACCTGCGCTTGCCTGCTTGGTTTCGGGGACCCAGACAGCAAGGGAGAGGGCGAGATCTTGAGCAGTGCACCCGATACGGCGACGGTCACTCCGGAGTGGCAACACGACTACCCGTACGCGAAGAAGCTCTCCACGGCGGAGTACGAACGAGAGAAGCGGTTGCTGCAGATCGAGCTCCTGAAGCTCCAGTCGCACATCAAGCACTCCTCCGAGCGCTTGCTCATCCTGTTCGAAGGACGCGACGCGGCGGGGAAGGGCGGGGCGATCAAGCGCTTCATGGAGCATTTGAACCCTCGAGGAGCCCGGGTCGTCGCGCTCGACAAGCCGACGGATGCCGAGCGTACGCAGTGGTATTTCCAGCGCTACATCGCGCACCTGCCTTCCGGCGGCGAGATCGTGATGATGGACCGCTCCTGGTACAACCGCGCCGGCGTCGAACGGGTCATGGGGTACTGCTCATCGGCCGAGTACGAAGAATTCATGCAGACCGCTCCGCAGTTCGAGCGGATGATCGTAGGGTCGGGCATCCGCCTCATCAAGCTGTGGTTCTCGGTGGGAGAGGCCGAACAGCGACGCCGGTTCAGGCGCCGTAGCGAGGATCCCGTCAAGCAGTGGAAGCTGAGCCCCACGGACCTTGCCAGCATCGACCGCTGGGCGGACTACACGGCGGCGAAGGAAGCGATGTTCTTTCACACGGACACGCCGACCGAGCCCTGGATCGTCATCAAGTCGAACGACAAGAAACGAGCTCGGCTCGAGGCGATGAGGTGCGTCCTCGCCCGATTCGACTACCCCGGCAAAGATCCACTGGTCGCTCACGCCCCGGACACGCGGCTCGTCGGGCGGCCCTCCCAGATCTACGACGAGGGCGAGACGCCCAGAATCGATTCCTCCCCTGCCGACCACGAAAAGTGACGTCATCCGGGAATGCGCGAAGACCGATCCGCGGTTGTCTTCGTCATGACTCGTATCGGCACCAGTGATCTTGACGTCCTCTCGCTCGCGCTCGGCGGCAACGTGTTCGGTTGGACAGCCGATCGCGATGCGTCGTTCGCGGTGCTCGATGCATTTGTGGACGGGGGCGGGGACTTCGTCGACACGGCCGATTCGTACAGCTCCTGGGTGCCGGGCAACGACGGTGGCGAGAGCGAGACGATCATCGGTGAGTGGCTCGCATCCCGCAAGCCATCCGGTGTCGTCGTCGCGACGAAGGTGAGCCAGCACCCGCAGTTCCGTGGCCTCTCCGGGGCGAATGTGCGAAAGGCGGCCGAGGCCTCGCTCCGGCGTCTCGGCGCCGATGAGATCGACCTGTACTACGCGCACTTCGATGATGAGAGCGTTCCGCTGGAAGAGACCGTCGCCGCGTTCGGACAGCTCGTCGAGGACGGGCTGGTGCGTCACGTGGCGGTGTCGAACTACTCCGCCGAACGCATCAGAGAGTGGATCGAGATCGCGCGTCGCACGGGCGTCGCTGCGCCGGTCGCCGTTCAGCCCCACTACAACCTCGTTCATCGCAATGAGGTCGAGGACACCATCATCCCGGTCGCCGAGGAGTTCGAGCTCGGGCTTGTTCCCTACTACGCGCTGGCGAGCGGATTCCTGACCGGCAAGTACCGCTCGACCGATGTCGCGGGGCAGGACTCCCCGCGTGCGCAGGGCGCCGCGAAGTACGCGACCGAGGCGGGCCTGCGCGTCATCGATGCGCTCGAGCAGATCGCCGAGGCCCACGGCGTGTCGATCGCCGCGACGTCCCTCGCCTGGTTGCGGGCGCAGCCGACCGTGGTCGCGCCGATCGCGAGTGCTCGCACGGTCGCGCAGGTGCCCGACCTTCTGGCGGGTGCTCGCCTCGAACTCTCCACCGACGAGGTGGGGCTGCTCGATCGGGTCTCTGAATGGACCCCCGCCGGCGCCTGATGCCTCAGGTCTCGTTTCCGACGAGGCCGAGTCTGTGCGCCAGGATCACGGCGTGGATGCGGTCGCGCGCGTGGAGCTTCGCCAGCACCCGGCCGACGTGCGTCTTCACGGTGGATTCGCCGACGTAGAGGGTGTGGGCGATCTCGGCGTTGGTCAGCCCGCGTCCGATCGCGAGGAATACGTCTCTCTCGCGTTCGGTGAGCGAGTCCAGTGCCGCGCTCTCCGCGGCATCCGGTGTCGGGGAGGACGAGGCGCTGAGCTGCGGGGTCACGTGCTCGAGGAGCATCCGCGTGATCCGGGGAGAGAGCGCGGCATCGCCACGGTGTACGGCGCGGACGGCGGAGATCATCTCGTGACGCTGAGCGTCCTTGAGGAGGAAGCCGCTGGCACCGGCACGGATGGCGCCGAAGGCGTATTCGTCGAGGTCGAACGTGGTCAGCACGAGCACTTTCGTCTGAGGGCGATCCCGCACGATGCTCTCGGTGGCAGCGATGCCGTCCAGCTCCGGCATGCGGATGTCCATGAGCACCAGGTCGGGTGCGAGTGCGGCGCTCTGCGCGATCGCCGCCCGCCCGTCGCCGGCCTCACCGACCACGACGATGTCGCTCTCCGCTTCGAGGACCATCCGGAACCCGACGCGAATCAACTCCTGGTCGTCCACCAGAAGCACCCTGATCGCATCCGTCATCCGTCGTCCTCCGTCGATTCGTCTTGTGGGGCGGGGGCAGCCGCCTTCGTCGGCAGCACAGCGCGCAGAACCCATCGTCCCCCGTCGGCCGGCGCGGACTCCACGCTTCCCTGCACGTGAGCGGCGCGCTCGGCGAGTCCGCGCAACCCGAAACCTTCGGTCCCGATGCCACCGGTCGCGCCGTCGTTGACGATGTCGATCGTCACGGAGTCCGGTGTGTACTCCAGCCGCACAGTGATGGCCGACGCGGTCGGGGCATGTCGCATCGCGTTCGTCACGCCCTCCTGCACGATCCGCCCGATCGCGTGGGCGACGGCGGGGGAGACTTCGGCCTGCCCCGCGACCGTGAGCGTCGCGGGGTATCCGGCGCGCTGCGCCGCCTCGACCGTGTCGCGCGGCGGCGCGGGCTTCATGGGCGCCAGGGGCAGCGGAGAGTCGTCATCCCGCAGCACACCGAGCATGGATCGCATCTCGGTCAGGGCCGCACGAGCGGTGTCGGCCGTGTGGATCGCCGCTCTGCGTGCCTGCTCGCGGTCGGGCGTCGCGGCGGCACCCTCGGAAAGCGCCACGATCACCGTCAGCGAGTGGGAGACGATGTCGTGCATCTCCCGAGCGATTCGGGCCCGTTCGGATGCGGCGGCGAGCTGCGCCTGCTGGTCACGCTCGACGAGCAGCTGCCGCGAGCGATCGATGACGGCCGACAGATAGCGCTTGCGGCCGCCGACGTTGACGCCGATGAGTGTGCCGATCAGACCGAGCACGATGTAGCTGAGCGCGGTGTCGAGTCCGTTCTGCATCACGATCACGCCGGTGAGCATCAGGAGCCCGCTGAGCAGGAGGAACCACACCGCGCCGATTCCGTAACAGGTCCAGGCGGTGCGTGACGACCGGTAGACCGCGAGACCGTAACAGGCGACGAGTAGCAGGATGGTGCCACTGGACGGCCCGGTGAACAGACTGGCCGTCCCCAGGATCATGGCCGCGAAGAAGGGAACGAGCGGCGCCCGCCGTCGCCACAGCAGTGTGCTGCACGCCATGACGACCATGGCCACGGTTGCGATGTTGAGCGCGATGTAGGCGGATTCAGGGACGGACTCATCGACGAACCGACCCGCCGGGGCGAGCGAGAGGAACAGGCAGAACAACGTCAGCAGGACGTCGGCGAACACCGGATGACGGGCCCAGTATCGGCGGAAGAGGCCCGGCGCACGCGGAAGCCGCAGCTCCTCGTCCTCTCGGATCGAGTCGCTGCGGCTTCGCGTTCTGCTCACAGGGGCGACTTTACGCGTCGCGGGTGCGCAGCACGCCCCACGCGACGAGGGCACCGCCGGCGACCCAGCAAGCCAGAGTCAGGAACGCGACCGGGGCATCGAGTGTCGCGCCGTCGCTCGGCAGGATCGCGCTCTGCGCAGCTGCTACGGGCAGGTATGCGGATGCGTCGATGACCCATGCCCACGCCTCGCCGGCGAACGAGAAGAAGTTCGCCACGATCGGCAGGACGAACAGGACGCCGACGGTCGCTGCGATGGCTCCGGCCCCCGAACGCAGGATGAACCCGAAGGCGACTCCGATCAGAGCGAACACCGCCATGGCGAGGGAGGAGACGACGATGGGCAGGAACGACGCGGCCGGGTCCGACCACTCGATGCTCTGGTCCCGCGGCGCCACGATGAGCGAGACCGCGACGGCTGCGAGACCGAAGATCACCAGGGACGACAGGAACATGAAGACCGCGAGCACGGTCGACTTGGCCGCCAGCACCGATCCGCGGATCGGGTTCGCCGTGAGCGTCGAACGGATCATTCCGGTCGAGTACTCGCCCGTCACGGAGATCGCGCCGATGATGCCGGCGAGCAGCATCGTGAACTGGATTGGCATGACGACGGCCTGGATCGGCTCGAACCCCGGCATGTCGACCGCCTGTGCGATCAGCACGGAGATCCCGATGGTGAGGGCCGCGGCGATCCCGATGGACCACCACGTCGAGCGGAGGGTGGCGAGCTTGATCCACTCGCCACGCAGGGCGCGGACGAAGGTCAGCCGGCGACCGGTGTCGACGCGCGGCCGCGCGGGCGCGGGTGCCTGTGTCGTGGTCATGAGATCTCCTTGGTGCGGTACTCGACGGAGTCGCCGGTGAGGGCGAGGTAGGCGTCTTCGAGTGATCCGGTGGTGGGGGTGAGTTCGTGCAGCGGGATGCCGCGGTCCGCGGCGAGATCGCCGATGCGGGCGGCGGGGAGACCCACGATGTCGAGGAGGTCGGGAGCCGAGCTCACGATCTCCACACCCGGGCCGCCGACGACCGCGGCGAGATCGGTGGGTCGCGGGGTGCGCACACGCACGGTGTTCTGCGTCCAGGAGCGCACGAGTTCGGCCAGCGGAGCATCCGCCAGCACCCGGCCGCGACCCATCACGATGACATGGTCGGCGGTCTGCGCCATCTCGCTCATCAGGTGGCTCGACAGGAGCACCGTGCGTCCCTCGGACGCCGCGTGCCGGACGAACTGACGCACCCAGCGGACGCCCTCGGGGTCGAGGCCGTTGACGGGCTCGTCGAGGATGAGCGTGTGGGGGTCGCCGAGCAGTGCGGAGGCGATGCCGAGGCGCTGTCCCATTCCGAGCGAGAACTTCCCGGCTCGCTTGCGGGCCACCGACCCGATGCCCGCGAGGTCGATGACCTCGTCGACGCGGGAGGAGGGGATCCCGTGGGTCGCTGCCATCGCCCGAAGGTGATTGCGTGCCGTCCGCCCGGTGTGCACGGCCTTCGCGTCGAGGAGGACGCCGACCTCGGTGAGCGGCGCGCGAAGCTTGCGGTACTCGCGACCGGCGATCTCGGCGCGTCCGGACGTCGGCCGGTCGAGGCCCACGATCATGCGCATCGTGGTTGACTTGCCGGCACCGTTCGGACCGAGGAAGCCGGTGACGCTGCCCGGCTTGACGGTGAACGACACGTCATCGACGGCCGTCTTGTCTCCAAACCTCTTCGTGAGGCCTTCTGCTGTGATCATGAGGACAACGCTACGGAGCGTCGGGCCGCCGCGCGTCCTCCCCCGGTACCGTCCTCCGGAGCAGGATGTCCTCCCCGCGGCGGATGGATCGGCTCAGGAACGGGGACGGGCGTGGACCCGTGCGGCCACCTCGTCGGAGGCGAGGATCGCCTCGTCGATGATCTCCCTCGACGGTGGCGCCGTCAGCCAATCGTGACTCAGCGAGGCCGGGACGAGCAGCGGCATGCGATCGTGCAGATCGACGAGGTGGTCGGGAGCGGGGCGCATCACGATCGAATAGCACGTGTACCACTCGCCGTCGGCGGTGCGACCGCGCTGCGTGACCGCGGCCATGCCGAAGAGCGTGCCCTCGTCGATGAGGAACTCGTTCCACTGCCGCGACGGCTTCTGCATCTCGTACCAGCTGGTCGCCGGGACGATGGCCCGCGACTTCGCTCCGCCCGGGCGCTCCTGCAGGCGCTCGGATCGCGTGTTGATCGAGGGGAACTTCGCCGGCTCACCGTTCACGAGAAAGCCCCACCACGCGGGTTCCAATGTGGGAGCGGCATCGGGCTGCACGATCACCGGGTTGAGGTTGCGGAGGTTCTTCCCCGTCGGACGGATGGTCTCACCCGCGTTCCCCTCCGCCCAGACACGCAGGCCCTCGAGCACCGCATCGTCGGCGGCGGCGAGGACTTCCGCATCGGTGAACCGGGGATCGAGACCGTAGCTCGCGCACATGCCGTCAGCGTAGCCCCGGCCGCCGACATCCGTCACGTCACGGCGGGCTGGGGCTCCGATAAGGTCGACGGGTGCCAGAAACCCGTCGACTCCCCGCGCCCCTGGCACTCGGCGGGGCCGTCGCGATCGGAGTCATGACGGCGATCCAGGCCCGGATCAACGGCGTTCTCGGGGTGCGCGTCGATGACGGCATCGTGGCGGGCCTCCTCTCGTTCTCGGTAGGCCTGCTCGCACTGGTCGCCGTGATCTGCTGCATCCCCTCAGCCCGGCGCGGAGTAGGACGCCTCTGGAGCGGCATCCGACATCACACGATCCCGTTCTGGATGCTGCTGGGCGGGGCGTGCGGAGCCCTCACCGTCTCCACCCAGGGGCTGACCGCCGGGGTCCTCGGCGTCTCGCTGTTCAGCGTCGGCGTCGTCGCGGGCCAGACCCTGCACGGACTCGTGCTCGATCGGATCGGGTTCGGCCCTGCGGGCGTGGTCGCGGTCACCCCCGGCCGGGTCGCCGGCGGCGTTCTCGCGCTCGCCGCGGTCGGCATCTCGTTGTCGGGCGACGTGCTCGCCACCGCACCGCTGTGGATGCTGCTGCTGCCGTTCGCCGCCGGAGTCGGAATCGCGTGGCAGGCGGCCACGAACGGTCGCCTTTCGCAGCGTGTGCAGTCGCCGCTCGCCGCGACTCTGATGAGCTTCATCACCGGCACCGTCATCCTGCTGCTCGCGGCCGGGACGAGCATCGCCTTCCGCGGGATGCCCGATGCGCTCCCCGTCGAGCCGTGGCTGTACCTGGGCGGGTTCCTCGGCGCGGCCTACATCCTGCTCGGCGCGTTCATCGTCGCGCACACCGGTGTGCTCCTGATGGGGCTGGGCTCCGTGCTCGGGCAGCTTGTGACGTCGGTCGTGATCGACCTGATCTGGCCTCCGGCAGCAGGACCGGCCCTCTGGCAGGTCATCGCCATGGTCGTCGTCGCGGTGGCGTCCGTGATCGTCGCCGTTCCGCGAAGACGCCGCCGCTGACGCGCTACTTCTTCTTCGCCTTCTTCGCCCCGGCCTTCGGCATCCGCGTGATCAGCTTGCGTGCATCCACGGCCTTGCGGCGGCCGGGCTTCTTGCCCGCGGGCTTGCCTCCCACGTACAGCCAGCCGAGGAGTTCCTCGTTCTTGTCGAGGCCGTGTGCCTTGGCGACGGCCTTCGCGCGCGTGTAGTGCCCCGTGCGCCAGATCACACCCCAGCCGGCTTCATCGAGGAGCAGGCTCAGGGTGTGGGCGACTCCGGAGGCGACGGCCTCCTGCTCCCACCGCGGGACCTTCTCGCTCTTGCGATAGCTGGCGACGACCGCGATCAGCAGCGGTGCGCGCAGCGGCTTCGACGACGGGGTCACGTCTCCCTGAGCCTTGGCGATGGCAGCGCCGAGCATCTCGCGATCGGCTCCGCGCAGTTCGATGAGCCGCCACGGACGGAGCGAGGAGTGATCCGCGACGCGACCCGCTGCGGCGACGAACGTCAGCAGCTCTTCACGGCTCGGCGCCGTCTCGTCGACCTTCGACCAGGACTGACGCGCGCGGACCGCGTCGAGAGCACTCACGAGGCGTCGGGGGTGAAGTTCATCGCGATCGAGTTCATGCAGTAACGATCTCCGGTCGGCGTGCCGAACCCGTCGGGGAAAACATGACCGAGGTGCGAGCCGCAGTTGGCACAGCGCACCTCCGTTCGCACCATGCCCAGGCTGTCGTCCTCGATGAGTTCGACCGCGTCGGGGCGGATCGACTCGTAGAAGCTCGGCCAGCCGCATCCGGAGTCGAATTTGGTTCCGCTCTTGAAGAGCTCCGCGTTGCACGCCCCGCAGGTGTAGAGGCCTGCGCGCTCCTCATCGAGCAGCTCACCCGTCCAGGCCCGCTCGGTCGCGGCCTGACGCAGCACGGCGTACTGCTCATCGCCGAGCTCGCGGCGCCATTCGTCTTCGGTCTTGTCCACGCTGTACGACATGTGTCCTCCTCAGTCGATTCCATTCTCTCTCGTCGGACGAGGCCCCGGGCGCTGCGCGTCAGAATGGACGGATGACGGATGCCGTGCAGGAGCGCTACGCGCGATTCGCCCGTGACGAGGCTCCGGGGCGGAGCGCGCTCTATGCCGAGTGGGCGGCGGGGGTCGCCGGGGATGAGGAGGTGCGGCGCGTCCTGCTCCGGATCCCGGAGACGAGGCGCCAGCCGCCGCTGGTGTTCGCCGTCACCCGGCTGCTCGGCGTCCCGCTCGAGCCGTATGCGCGGTGGCGTGCTTTCGTGCTCCGGAATGCGGACGAGATCGTCGTCGAGTGCGCGCGCAGGTCTTTGCAGACGAACGAGCCCCTCCGTCTCGCGGCACTTCTGCCGGTGCTCTCCGAGATCGAGGGGCCGATCGCGCTTCTCGAGATCGGGGCGTCGGCGGGACTCTGTCTCTACCCCGATCGGTACTCGTATCGCTTCGTGGACGAGGACGGTGTGCTGCGCGCCGGCCTCGACCCGGCGGACGGCGTCTCGACGGTCGTGCTCGAGAGCCGGGTGACCGGTCCGCTTCCCGCGCTCCGGATGCCGGAGGTGGTGTGGCGTGCCGGGATCGACCTGGCGCCGCTCGATGCCGCCGACGAACGCGATCGGCGTTGGCTGCGCGGTCTCGTGTGGCCGGGGGAGCCGGGGCGCGAGGAGCGCATCGAGGCCGCCCTCTACATCGCAGCCGGTGATCCTCCTCTTCTGGTCGAAGGGGACGCCGGCACGCACCTCGCCGCGCTGGCGTCGGCGGCACCCCCGCAGGCGACCCTCGTCATCACCACTCCTGGCGTGCTGGTGCACATCCCTCGGGTGGAGCGGACGGCGCTGATCGCGAGGATCTCGCGCATGGACGCCCGCTGGATCACGATCGATCCGCCCGCGGTGACCGACGCCTGGGAGCCGCCCGTCGATGCGGATCGGTGGCGGGGGTTCGTGGTGGCGCTCGACGGACGGGTCCGCGCGGCCGCAGATCCGCTCGGGCGATGGTGGGAGTGGCGACCCGGCCTGCCGGCGGATGCGTCCTAACCTGGAGCCATGCTCGGAGATCTCACGGAGCGCGATCGCGCGATCCTCGCCCTGGAAGCGGCATGGCCGCGCCACAGCGGGGCGAAGGAAGAGATCATCCGCGCCCAGCTCGGGATGAGCGCCGCACGCTACTACCAGCTGCTCGGACGACTGATCGAGTCCGAAGCCGCTCTCGAATACGATCCGATGCTGGTACGCCGCCTTCGCCGCATCCGCGATTCGCGTGCGAACCGGCGCACGGCACGGCTGCCCGGCTTCGTCGGCTGAGGCTTCTCTGACCGAAGGGTCGGCCGCGCGTGCGGGGCCACATGTGCGGCGACACGGATTGACAGGAAGGTGCCGCTAGCATCGAGGGGTGTCAAAGCCCACCCGCGATCGCTTCGATGATGCTCCCCGTACGTCCGGACGGGTGGGAGCACACCGTGCCGAAGCGCCGGGGATGAACGGCTGGGTCGTGCTGCTCTGGTCGTTCGTGGCCGCACTCGTCCTCATCATCGCCGGCATCTTCGGCTCGCTGGTGGTCATGGGCCGTGTCTCGCTGTTCCCCGACGCGGCGCCGAGCGCTGTTCCGACGCCGGAGGAGACGGGGATCGTCGACCCCAGCATCTCGGTGATGATCCTGAACGGCACGCCCGACGAGGGCGCCGACACGCGCATGCGCGACACGCTCATCAACAACGGCTGGGCTGCTGACAACGTCTTCGCGGGCGACAGCTCCAGTCAGGATTTCGCCAACACGACCGTGTTCTACGTCGAAGACGCGGACGAACTGGCAGCCGTCGGTCTGGCTGATCTCCTCGACGGTGCAGCCGTGCAGCAGAGCGACTATTACTCCGGTCAGACGGAGGACGGACAGACGCAGTTCACCGTCGTGATCGGCCTCGATCGGTCGACCTCGGCACCTGAGACGCCGGAAGAGGCGCCTGCCTCCTGACGTCGGGATGCGCCCCGCCTCCGGCGGCTTGCACTCGAAGGTGTCGAGTGCCAGAATGGCGTTAGCACTCTCACACTCTGAGTGCTAAACCCAACGTCTACGTCCAGGAGGGACGAAAAAACTCATGGCAAAGATCATTGCTTTCGATGAGGAGGCCCGCCGCGGCCTCGAGCGCGGCCTCAACATCCTCGCCGACGCGGTCAAGGTGACCCTCGGCCCGCGCGGTCGCAACGTCGTCCTCGAGAAGAAGTGGGGCGCTCCCACGATCACGAACGACGGTGTCTCCATCGCCAAGGAGATCGAGCTGGACGACCCGTACGAGAAGATCGGCGCGGAGCTCGTCAAGGAGGTCGCGAAGAAGACCGACGACGTCGCGGGTGACGGCACCACCACCGCCACGGTCCTCGCACAGGCTCTGGTCCGCGAGGGCCTGCGCAACGTCGCAGCCGGCGCCGACCCCATCTCGCTCAAGCGCGGCATCGAGAAGGCCGTCGCCGCGATCACCGAGGAGCTCCTCTCGAGCGCCAAGGAGATCGACTCCAAGGAGCAGATCGCCGCCACGGCATCCATCTCCGCTGCAGACCCGGCGATCGGCGAGCTCATCGCCGAGGCGATCGACAAGGTCGGCAAGGAAGGCGTCGTCACCGTCGAGGAGTCGCAGACGTTCGGCACCGAGCTCGAGCTCACCGAGGGCATGCGCTTCGACAAGGGCTACCTGAACCCGTACTTCGTCACGGACCCGGAGCGTCAGGAAGCGGTCTTCGAAGACCCGTACATCCTCATCGCGAACCAGAAGGTCTCCAACATCAAGGACCTGCTGCCCATCGTCGACAAGGTGATCCAGGACGGCAAGGAGCTCGTCATCATCGCCGAGGACGTCGAGGGCGAGGCTCTCGCGACGCTCGTGCTGAACAAGCTCAAGGGCATCTTCAAGTCGGTCGCCGTCAAGGCTCCCGGCTTCGGCGACCGCCGCAAGGCGCAGCTGCAGGACATCGCGATCCTCACCGGTGGTCAGGTCATCACCGAAGAGGTCGGCCTCAAGCTGGAGAACGCCACGCTCGACCTGCTGGGCCGTGCGCGCAAGGTCATCGTCACCAAGGACGAGACCACGATCGTCGAGGGCGCCGGTGAGGCAGACCAGATCGAGGGTCGCGTCACGCAGATCCGTCGCGAGATCGAGAACACCGACAGCGACTACGACCGTGAGAAGCTGCAGGAGCGTCTGGCGAAGCTCGCCGGTGGCGTCGCCGTCATCAAGGCGGGCGCGGCCACCGAGGTCGAGCTCAAGGAGCGCAAGCACCGCATCGAAGACGCCGTCCGCAACGCGAAGGCAGCCGTCGAAGAGGGCATCGTCCCCGGCGGTGGCGTCGCGCTGATCCAGTCGGGCACGAAGGCTCTCGACGGCCTGACGCTCTCGGGCGACGAGGCGACCGGTGCGAACATCGTTCGCGTCGCGATCGAGGCTCCGCTCAAGCAGATCGCGCTGAACGCCGGTCTCGAGCCGGGTGTCGTCGCGAACAAGGTCTCCGAGCTCCCCTCGGGTCAGGGCCTCAACGCGGCCACCGGTGAGTACGTCGACATGTTCGCTGCGGGAATCATCGACCCGGCGAAGGTGACCCGCTCGGCGCTGCAGAATGCAGCCTCGATCGCGGCTCTCTTCCTCACCACCGAGGTCGTCGTGGCTGACAAGCCCGAGAAGGCTGCTGCTCCGATGGGTGACCCGTCGGGCGGCATGGACTTCTGATCCAGCCCTCATGACAGAACGCCCCCGGCTCCGGCCGGGGGCGTTCTGCGTTTTGTATCAGGCGAGGTTCAGCGGAACAGGCTGGCCGAGTACTGGTCGGCGTCCGCGTACTGAGAGGCTGCCGACCCGAGCGAGGTGCCGATCGAGTCGAGCACCTGCTCGACATGGAGCTGCGCGCCCTGCCACTGCTCCGCACATCCCTGGAAGGCGGTGGATGCACTGCCGACCCAGGAGGACTGCAGCTGCCGCAACTGGGCCATGAGCGTGGCCGACTCGGTCTGCAGTCGTTCGATGGTGGCTCTGGTCGCTCCGTGCGCGGCGTGGACGGCTTCGGTGTCGACGGTGAAGACGGACATGAGAACTCCTTCTGTTGGAGTTCCGACGCTAGGCGGGCTGGCCCCGCCCGCTCCGTCCCCAGGCCACTCGCGCACAGCGGGTGTGCAGAACCACGAGCCACGGCGGGTCGTGCAGAGTCGTCAGGGCAGGTCGAGCCGTTCCAGGGGCTGGGTGTCCTCGAGAAGGTGCTCGGGTGTGGCGCGGGCAGGCGCGAGAGGAAGCGTGACCGTGAACGTCGCTCCACCTCCCGGAGTCTCCGAGACGTCGACGCCGCCGTGCAGCGCCTTCATGATCGACGCGACGATCGCGAGCCCGAGGCCGGAACCGCCGGTCTCGCGTGCGCGGGACGTGTCGGCGCGCCAGAAGCGCTCGAAGATCTGCTCCCGGATCTGCGGGGGGATACCCTCGCCGTGGTCCACGATCGAGATGCTGCCGGTGCCGAGCACCCGGTCAGAATCGACGACGATCTCGATCGGGCCGTCCTCGGGGGAGAAGCGGCGGGCGTTCCCCAGCAGGTTCGTCACGACCTGCCGCACCTTGTTCTCTTCGCCCAGAACGATCGGCGGGGTGCGCACGGGGATGTCGGGGATCTCGGTGAAGTCGATCGCCGGTGCCCGATCCGGCTGCCGCGGACGACGCCGCAGGCGCGAAAGCGCGGTGCGGGAGAGCCCTCGTGCGGGCGGTGTCGCCCGCTGATCCGGTTGAGGAGCAGCCGTGTCCTGTAGCTGGATGGGCGACATCGCCTCGACCGTGCGATCGATCACCGTCACTGTCCGCCCCGGTGCTGCGGCGCGCAGATCGAGAGCGGCGTCCCGGGCGATCGGTCGCAGGTCGAGCGCGACGATCTCGGGCTCGCGCTCTTCGTCCAGACGTGCGAGCGCGAGGAGGTCCTCCACCAGGACACCCATGCGGATGGCCTCCTTCTCGATGCGCTCCATGGCTCTGGCGGTGTCCTCCTCGCCCTTGATCGCCCCCATGCGATACAGCTCCGCATAGCCGCGCACGCTCACGAGCGGCGTGCGCAGCTCGTGGCTCGCGTCCCCGATGAATCGTCGCATGTGCTGAACGCTGCGGTCGCGCTGCGCGAGTGAGCCGTCCACGCGATCCAGCATCGTGTTGATCGCGGTGTTCAGCCGCCCGACCTCGGTGGTCGGCTCGAGGTCGGTCAACCGCTGCCGGAAGTCGCCTGCCGCGATGGACATGGCCGTCGCCTCGACCTGACCGAGCCTGCGGAAGGTGAGTGTGACGAGCCCCCGGGTGAGGAGTGCCGCGATGAGGATCGTGATCAGCGCGATCGTGATGTAGATGCCGAAGTACTGGCTGATGATGCGGTCGGCGGGTGCGAGCGGCAAGGCGACCAGTTGGATGCGCAGAGCACCGCCCTCCGACCCCACCACCGCGACGGCGCCATGGAAGACGCTGCCGTCTGCGCCGGGGATCTCGAGCGGAATCTGATCGGTGTCTTCGGTCGCCTTGGCGAGTGAGTATTCCGAGGGGAAGAGAGGGGCCTGACCCGACGTGCCTCGCGCAGTGGCACGGAGCACCCCTGTCGCGTCGTAGATCGCGAAAGAGAAGTCCCGCGGCTTCTCTTCACGCGGCGTATAGGTCGTGACGCCGTCGACCGTCGTGGCATCGAAGTACCGTTCGACCAGATCGCTGGAGACCAGTGCGGGCAGCTGCGCATCGATGTTGGCGACGAGCGCGTTGCGGAGGATCGGTACGGTTCCGAGACCCGCGACGAGAAGACCGAGAGCGAGCACCGCCACAGTGACCCCGGTGACCTTCGCGCGCAGGCTGATGCGGCGCCACCAGGCGGTGACCGCATCGGGCTTGCTCGCCATGCGGTCCTCCTCGGGCGTTCTGTACGCCGTGGGACGGCGCCGGTGGTCGGGGTCGGTCGTCAGACCGACTTGCCGACCTTGAGCATGTATCCGAACCCGCGCTTGGTCTGGATGAGCGACTCTTCGGTGTGCGGGTCGATCTTGCGACGCAGGTACGAGATGTAGCTCTCGACGATCCCGGCATCGCCGTTGAAGTCGTACTCCCACACGTGATCGAGGATCTGTGCCTTCGACAGAACGCGATTCGGGTTGAGCATCAGGTAGCGCAGCAGCTTGAACTCGGTCGGGCTGAGTTCGATCGGCTCCTTGCCCACATGGACATCGTGCGTGTCCTGATCCATCGACAGCTCGCCCGCTCGGATGATCGACTCCTCGTCGGCCTGCATCGTGCGCCGCAGGATCGCCTGCGCCCTCGCGACGATCTCGTCGAGGCTGAAGGGTTTGGTGACGTAGTCGTCGCCGCCCGCGTTGAGGCCCTCGATCTTGTCCTCGGTCCCGTCCTTCGCCGTGAGGAACAGGATCGGTGCGGTGAACCCGGCGCCGCGGAGACGCTTGGTGACGCTGAACCCGTTCATGTCCGGGAGCATGACGTCGAGGATGATCAGGTCCGGCTCCTCTTCGAGGACGGCCGAGATCGTGGCGGCGCCGTTGGCCACCGTCTTCACCTGGAATCCGGCGAAGCTGAGACCCGTCGAGAGCAGGTCACGGATGTTGGGTTCGTCGTCGACGACCAGGATGCGCGGAGCAGTCATGTCCCCATTATGGTGACTTCGGCCATGCAGTTGCTGACTATTGTCCGGAACGGCGCGGAGTCGCGCACCTCTGCATCGTTGAGAGGATGGGAGCATGAGCTCGAACGAGGACGCCCCCGCCGCCCCCGCATCCGCCATCGCTCCGGCCGTGCCCTCGCCCGCCGAGCAGATCCCCTACCACCGTCTGGCACGCCTGCGACCGAGGTACCGCTGGTGGCGGATGCTCGTGACCGGAGTCGTCGGAGTGGCGCTCTACGTGGCGATCCTGCTCCTCCTGATCGTGCCGCTCGTCGTCGCCTCGCTGCTCGTGCCGGGTTGGGGAGCCGAGATGCAGGTTCTCCTCACGACGGTGCAGTACTTCGACCTCGATCGCCCCTGGCTCTTCCTCGCACTGGTGCTGCCCTTGATCCTGATGATCCCCGCGCTCCTGCTCGCGTCGCGCATCGTCGAGGGGCGCGGCGTCGGCCTGTTGTCCTCTGTCACCGGACGGTTGCGCATGGGGTGGCTCGTCCGGAGCCTGCTGCTGGCACTCGCGGTGTTCGTCGTCTACTTCGCGGTCGTGCTCGGCGGGCCGGCCGCCACGGGCGAGGTGATCGTCGTCGACTTCTCCCACCCGGCGCTATGGGTCATGGTGCTGCTCGTGCTGCTGCTCATCCCGCTGCAGGCCGCCGCCGAGGAGTATGTGTTCCGCGGCTATCTGATGCAGCTCGTCGGTGGCTGGTTGCGGCATCCGGCCTTCGCCATCCTGCTTCCGGTGCCGCTGTTCGTGCTCGGGCACGGCTACGACATCTGGGGGGCGGCGAGCGTGGGCATGTTCGCGATCGTCGCCGCGTGGCTGACCTGGCGCACGGGCGGTCTGGAAGCGGCGATCTCCCTGCACATCGTGAACAACGCGCTCATCTTCCTGCTTGGCACCGTCAGCCTCGTCGATGCCAACGCCACCACGGGAACGCCCGTCGATCTGCTCGCGTCGACGGTCGCGATGGTCGTCTATGCGCTGCTCGCCGACCGGTGGGCGGGCAGGCTCGGCATCGTCCGCACAGCGAGCAGGGTGACGGGCGCCGACGTCGGAAGCGGAACCCATCGCCTGGACCCGATGCTGCACGGCTGAGCGGTACAGCCGCCGGAGGGAGGCTCAGGCTGCGATCGCGTCCGAATCCATGATCGTGTAGCTGTACCCCTGCTCGGCCAGGAAGCGCTGGCGGTTCTGCGCATAGTCCTGGTCGATCGTGTCGCGCGCGACGAGGGTGTAGAAGCTTGCGGTGTGTCCGGACTGCTTGGGGCGCAGCAGTCGACCGAGTCGCTGCGCCTCCTCCTGGCGGGAACCGAACGAGCCGGACACCTGGATGGCGACCGAGGCCTCCGGCAGGTCGATGGAGAAGTTCGCGACCTTCGACACGACGAGGAGCGAGATCTCGCCCTCGCGGAAGGCGCGATAGAGCTCCTCGCGCTCGTCGATCGGGGTCGCACCCGTGATCTGGGGAGCATCCAAGGCGGCCGACAGCGACTCGAGCTGATCGAGGTACTGTCCGATCACGAGGATGCGCTCGCCCTGATGCTTCGCGATCAGCTCGCGCACCGCCTTGACCTTGGCCGGAGCGGATGCCGCGAGTCGGTACCGTTCGTCGTCGGTGGCAGCGGCGTACTCGAGGCGGTCGCTCGGCGGGAGGTCTACGCGCACCTCGTAGCAGGCGGCGGGGGAGATGAAGCCCTGCGCCTCGATCTGCTTCCACGGGGCGTCGAAGCGCTTGGGGCCGATGAGGCTGAACACGTCGCCCTCGCGGCCATCCTCGCGCACGAGGGTCGCGGTGAGTCCGATACGGCGGCGGGCCTGGAGATCGGCGGTGAGCTTGAACACCGGCGCCGGCAGCAGGTGGACCTCGTCGTACACGATGAGGCCCCAGTCGAGGGCGTCCAGCAGCGCGAGATGAGCGTACTCGCCCTTCCGCTTGGCGGTGAGGATCTGATAGGTCGCGATCGTGACGGGCTTGACCTCTTTGGCCTGGCCCGAGTACTCGCCGATCTCTTCGGGAGTGAGGCTCGTGCGTTTCAACAGTTCGTCGCGCCACTGTCGCGCGGAGACGGTGTTGGTGACCAGGATCAGCGTGGTGGTCTTGGTCGCCGCCATCGCGCCGGCGCCGACGATCGTCTTGCCCGCGCCGCAGGGCAGGACCACGACGCCCGATCCGTCCTTCGAGAAGGCGTCGACGGCGTCCTGCTGATAGGGGCGGATGTGCCAGCCGTCCTCGGCGAGGTCGATCTCGTGCGGAGTGCCCGGTGTGTAACCGGCGAGATCCTCGGCAGGCCAGCCGATCTTCAGCAGTTCCTGCTTGATCTGCCCGCGCGCCCAGGCGTCCACCACGAAGACCTCGGGAGTCGGATGCCCGATCAGGAGGGGCTGAATGCGCTTGTTGTTCGCGACCTGGGCGAGCACGGCGGGGTCGGAGGAGCGCAGGATGAGGGTTCCCTCGTCGTCGCGCTCGATGACCAGCCGGCCGTAGCGGTTCACGGTCTCGCGCAGATCGACGGAGACCGACGGCGGAACGGGGAAGCGCGACCAGCGATCGAGCGTCTCCAGCATGTCTTCCGCGGTGTGCCCGGCGGCGCGTGCGTTCCACAGTCCGAGGCGGGTGATCCGGTAGGTGTGGATGTGCTCGGGGGCTCGTTCCAACTCGGCGAAGATCGCGAGTTCGTGGCGGGCGCTCTCGGCGTCGGCGTGGGCGACTTCGAGCAGCACGGTGCGATCGCTCTGGACGATCAGGGGGCCATCAGACATAGCTGTCCAGTTTACCGGTCGCGAGAGGCCCTGGGCCTACGGCGCGACGATCGTCGCTGCGAGGATGCTCGACACCGGGAGCGTGCGCTCGACGTCGGCCGCACGGTCCCGGCCGCGAAGACGACCACCACCCATCCCCGTGGCTTCAAGGAGGAGTTCTCGGGTGGAGCCGTCCGGCATCCCGACCGTGACCTGGAGGACGGATTTCGCGCGCACCGCCGCCTCGAGCTCCCGGTCGAGCCAGGCGGCGTCGGCATCCGGGCCCTGGTGCGAACGCAGGCGTGTGATGAGGGGGGTGAGATCCAGGGTGTCCAGGTCGGGCAGCGTCGCCGGGGCGGCGGGGTGCCGTTCGCGCACCAGGAGAGCACCGTCCGCGCCGACCAGAGTCGCCGGATACCTCGCGTCGGTGAGCGCCCAGTACACCGTCTCGCGGCTGACGCGGGTGGTGAGCGACCCGACGTGCACCGCGAGCGCGAGCGGACGCAGCGACTGGTCGACGGCCATCGCCTGGATGAGGTGCGAATCCGTGCTCTCGATCCGCGTGCGACCGGTCTCCTCATCCGTGAACACGCGGACGAGGCCGTGCCGTTGAGCGGTCTGTGCGATCAGGTAGCCGAGCGGCTGCGGTATGCCTGTGAGGGAGAGGGAGCCGAGGAACTCGAGGATCGACTGCTCGGTCTCGCCGGCGACGAACGCGTGCGCCACCGATTCCGTGGTGAACCGGTACGACGATGCCTGGGCCGCTGACTCGCGGGCGGCGATCGTGCGAAGACGCACATCGAGTGCGGGTTCCAGCGGACCGGGGGCGATCGCCGTGAGGTCGTTCTGCAGGAAGATCCGGTCCACTTCCGCCGGCAGCAGCCGCACGAGGGCCCGAGCGTCGGCATCGCCTCCGGTGCGCAGCCCGACGGCCCATTCCGGTTCGCTGCCGTCTTCGGCGATCAACCCGAGCAGCCGCGCTGCCTCGTGCAGGACACGGGCGCGGTCGGGCCACGTCGGATCCCACGGATGCGCGTCGCTCCACGACTGTGGAGGCGTCCACCCGCCGTCGGGAGAACGGACGCCGCGCGGCAGGGCGTCGCGGAACGACGTCGCCAGCATGCTCCAGCGTTCGACCGCCGAGGAGCGCAGCCAGGCTTCTGCGGATTGGCTCGATCGCAGTCGGCGGTCCGCCGCGACCGCGAGCCCGGACTCGAGCGCGATCGACACGAGCGTGTCCACGATCTCCACGGGCACGCCGGCTTCGCCGAGCTGACGCTTCTCGCCGGCGTTCACGCCTCCGCCGGTGAGCAGCGAGAACGGATTCTCCCTCGCGACGAGAAGCAGGTCCGCGAGCACGGCGACCGTCGTGAACGCACGTTCTGCGGCGTGGGCCGATGCCGTCTCGGAGGAGGGGACGGCGGTCGGCTGATCGGCCGGGAGGTCCGGAACCGAGCGCCCCGCGAGCGCTGCGGTCACGGGGGGATACGGGGCGCCGTCCGCCCGGAGCAGGGCCAGTGCCGTCAAGCTCTCCTGCTGCACTCCGGCGCCCACGCCCGAGGCCGCGTCGATCAGCGCCTTCGCCTCCGCGGCGGTCAGCGAGGGAAGAACTTTCGACAGGGAGGTGGGGTCGAGGAGGGACTCGGCGGCGTCGAAGAAATCCTGCCAGCCGACGTCCGGTCGCACCCGGCGCGCTGTGAACAGTCGTCGGAGGTCATCGTCGCTCGCTTCCGACAGCCAATCCGCCAGCGGTCGCGCGTGAGTGCTCATGGCCGATGCCTCACGAACGCGAAGACGCGCGGCCCTTTCGGATGAAGCTCATCGTGAGGAGGGTGATGATCATCACGAAGGCGAGAGGAAGTCCCCAATAGGGGATCGCGGCGATGAGAGGCCACACGCCATGGCCGAAAGCCTCTTGATCCATGCCGACCCAGGTGCCGATGATGATGGCGAAGAAACACACCACAGCGGCAGCGGCGATTCCGAGCGCGCCGAAGGTCAGGAAGCGGTCCACCCGACGGATGGGGACCTCCGGCTCGGAATTCTGCGTGCTCATCCGTCCCAGCCTACTCGTACTGCGCCCATCGGTTCCGCGGGCCGTGCGACCGGTAGGCTGGGGGGACGCGCACGAGCGCGCCCACTGTTCTGCATATCGATCTCAGCGAGGTTTTCCCATGCCCACCGGCAAGGTCAGGTTCTACGACGAAGACAAGGGTTTCGGCTTCATCGCCAGCGATGACGGCCAGGACGTCTTCCTGCACGCCTCCGCGATGCCTACCGGCACCGCTGTGAAGGCCGGTGCGCGCGTGGAGTTCGGCGTCGCCGATGGCAAGCGCGGTCTCCAGGCTCTGTCGGTGCGTGTGCTCGAAGCGCCGCCCAGCCTGTCGAAGGCCAAGCGGAAGCCGGCCGATGACATGGCGATCATCGTCGAAGACCTCGTCAAGCTGCTCGACGGCATCGGCGGAGACCTGCGCCGCGGGCGCTACCCCGCCTCCGGACACGGCCGCAAGATCGCTGCCGTCCTGCGCAAGGTCGCTGATGACCTCGAAGCCTGACGCCGACGCGCGTCTCGTCGGCGCCCACGATCTCGCCCTGGCAGCGCTGGGCGAGATCACTCCCGCGTCCACGGTCGGTCCCGCAGCCGGGTACCTCATCGAAGAGGACGGCTCTGTGTCGTTGCGGTTCGAGAACCGTCTGGCCGGCTACCCCGGCTGGTACTGGACCGTGACCGTCGCGCAGGTCGATGAGGAGGATCCGACGGTCCTCGAGCTCGAGCTTCTGCCCGGCGACGGAGCCCTTCTGGCGCCGGAATGGGTGCCCTGGGCCGAACGTCTGGCCGAGTACCGCGCGCATCAGGTGGAACTCGCGGAGGCAGCGGCCGCCGCGGGCGGAGAGAACGCCGAGGACGCCGACGATCTCGATGACGAGGATGCTCTCGACGACGACATCCTCGACGATGACGACGATGAGCTCGACGATGACGATGACCGTGCTGCGGACATCCTCCACGCTGGCGATCTCGACGGGGTCGACATCGATGAGCTCGACGAATCCGACGACGACGCCGACGCCCTGGATGCGGACGCCGGCGAGGTCGACGAAGAGGAGTGAGTCCGGGCGCTCAGGCGCCCAGGTTCTCCAGCACGAAGTCGATCGAACGGGTGAGCTGACGCACGTCGTCCGGGTCGATCGATACGAAGGTCGCGACGCGTAGCTGGTTGCGTCCGAGCTTGCGATACGGCTCGGTGTCGACGATGCCGTTCGCCCGGAGGGTCTTCGCGATCGCCGCCGCGTCGATGCTGTCGTCGAAGTCGATCGTGGCGACCACCGGAGAGCGGTGTGCGGCGTCCGTCACGAAGGGTGTGGCGACCGACGACGCCTCGGCCCAGTCGTACAGCACCGAGGACGACTCGGACGTGCGGGCCGCCGCCCAGGCGAGCCCACCGTTGTCGAGGATCCAGCGCAGCTGGCTGTCGAGCAGGTGCAGCGTGGTCAGTGCCGGGGTGTTGAGCGTCTGGTTGAGCCGGGAGTTGTCCACGGCGTTCTTCAGGCTCAGGAACTCGGGGATGTACCGACCGGATGCCGCGATGCGCTCGATGCGCTCGATCGCAGCCGGTGAAACCGCCGCGAACCACAGGCCGCCGTCCGAACCCAGGTTCTTCTGCGGGGCGAAGTAGTAGACGTCGGCCTGAGCCGCGTCGAAGTCGATGCCGCCGGCGGCGCTCGTCGCATCGATGACGGTCAGCGCGCCGTCGGCGTCGATGCGGCGGACGGGAGCGGCGACGCCGGTCGAGGTCTCGTTGTGGGGCCAGGCATAGACGTCGACACCCGGCACGGGCTCGGCGACGGTCAGGGACCCGGGCTCGGCCTTGCGCACGTCGGGTGCCGCGAGCCAGGGGGCACCGGCTGCGGCGGCGAACTTGCCGCCGAACTCGCCGAAGACGAGGTTCTGGCTGCGACGTTCGATGAGGCCGAAGGCCGCGGCGTCCCAGAAGGCGGTCGAGCCGCCGTTGCCCACGAGGATCTCGTATCCCTCGGGGATGCGGAACAGGGCGGCGAGCTGCTCGCGCACGCTGCCGACGAGGTTCTTCACGGGCGCCTGGCGGTGCGAGGTGCCGAGGATCGACGCTCCCGATGCGACCAGCGCCTCGAGCTGCGCGGGGCGCACCTTCGAGGGGCCGCAGCCGAAGCGGCCGTCAGCGGGCAGGAGGTCACCGGGAATCTCGATCGCCATGGGTCGATTCTAGAGGGCACCCGGCGGGTCGCCGGACCGGCGACGGATCCGATGTCGGTCCGGGAATGTAGGCTTGCCTAAGAACCCCGGAGGGCCTGCACATGACCGATCTGATCGACACCACGGAGATGTATCTCCGCACCATCCTCGAACTCGAGGAGGAGAACATCGTGCCGCTGCGCGCGCGCATCTCCGAGCGCCTCGGTCACTCCGGCCCGACGGTCTCGCAGACCGTGGGGCGCATGGAGCGCGATGGCCTCGTCATCGTCTCGGAGGACCGCACGCTCGAGCTCACCGACGCCGGCCGCCGCAAGGCCGTCGACGTGATGCGCAAGCACCGTCTCGCCGAGCGTCTGCTGTCGGATGTCATCGGACTCGACTGGGCGTACGTGCACGAAGAGGCCTGCCGGTGGGAGCACGTGATGAGCGAGCAGGTCGAGCGTCGCCTGGTGGAGCTGCTCGGGCACCCGACCGAATCGCCCTACGGCAACCCGATCCCCGGCCTCGACCAGCTCGGCGACCTGCCGGCTCGCACCTTCGACGAGGGCGTCATCGGTCTCGTCCAACGACTCAACGCAGCGGGCGAGCCCGTCGAGGGGACCGTTCGTCGCCTCGCCGAGCCCGCGCAGGTCGACCCCGAGCTGCTGGAGCAGCTGCGCGATGCCGGTGTGGTTCCCGGAGCGCACGGAGACTTCCGCTTCAGCGAGGGGTACGTCCTCATCCAGATGGACGGCAAGGAAGACGGTCTCGAACTCCCCGTGGAGCTTGCATCGCACATCTTCCTCGTGGGCGAACCCGCCTGATCCGGCAAGGATTCCGTGCCTCGCAGCGGCATGTGGAGTGCTCCTGATGCGGCCTCTGCGACGATTGTCAGGTTCCCGGGGTGACACGATCGTTATCTTCCGGTAACCTCGGTCGAGTCGCCAGCGAAGAAGCCCGCTGGAGATGGACCGCGAAGATACGCCTTTCAGGCTCGTCGTCTTCACGGCAGGAACGCACAAAGTACCCGAGATACGTTCGTGCCACGAGAGCAGAGTGCCGACGAGCCAGCGCTACCCGAAAGCGCTAGGGCCCAGGAGGACCACGTTTTGGCCGCAGACATCGAACAGCCCGCGAAGAAGACATCTGGAGACCGAGTGAGCGCACGACGCGCAGGTGCGCGGGTGACCGCTCGCAAGGCCGTCAAGCCACTCCGATCCATCGCCATCTTCGGGGCCGTCGGTGCGCTCGTCGCCGGCATCGCTCTTCCTGCGTTCGCGCAGTCCAAGCCGAGCGAAGCCGCTCCGACGACCTTGCAGCAGCTGGCCGCGGTCGACGCGCAGTCCCTGGTGGTGGCCTCGCAGGCCACAGCTGCTCCCTTGAGTCGAGGCTCCTTCAGTGCGACGACTCCCGAGGAGATCGCGAAAAAGAAGGCAGAAGAGGCCGCTGCGGCTCGCGCGGCCGCTGCCGCAAAGGCATCGACGGCGTCCTCGTCTGCCCAATACAACACGGCCGGCTACGCGCTGACCTCCCCGGGCTCGGGTGAAGTCCGCTACCCGCTCCCGATGGGCTCCTGGAACGTCAGCCGCACGATCGGCGGCGGCCACAACGGTGCCGACATGCTCGCTCCCGCGGGCACCCCGATCTATGCCGCCGCTGCCGGAGTCGTCCGCGCTTCCGCCGAGAGCATCGGCGGCTACGGCGTCGCCGTCATGCTCGACAGCGTCGTGGGCGGTCAGCGAGTGCAGACGACCTACGGTCACATGATCTACGGTTCGCGCCAAGTGCAGGTCGGACAGTCGGTAGCGGCAGGACAGCTGATCGGCTATGTCGGCAGCACCGGACGCTCGACCGCCAACCATCTGCATTTCGAGGTCTGGATCAACGGCGGACTCGTCGAGCCCATGTCGTGGCTCTCGGTCAACGCCGGCTGATTCCCGGACACGCCTCGCTCCATTCACCCGCCGTTTCGCCCCGCATGCAGCCGGATGGGTTAGCCTGATCCCGTTGTCGTACAGGTGGGAGAGGCTGATGGAGCGAATACCGACCATCCGAACCATGGATGCCCTCGGTCGTCACGTCCTTCTGCATAGCCCGCGGGGAAGCCACGGCGTCGCCGTGCGCGAAAGGCGCTGTCTTTAGACGGCGCCTTTTTTCGTCCCCACGATCGCTCTGCCACCTGCGCGACCTCGTGTGAGTCGAGAGTGCCGGGAAGCCGTCCCGGCGGATCGAGAGGATGACGAATGCGCACACTGGTCCTGAATGCCGGATACGAGCCGCTCGCGATCGTGTCGTTCAAGCGAGCCCTGGTGCTCGTGATGAATGACAAGGCGACCGTGATCGAACGCGTGGAAGACGACCCCGTCTGGGGCACCCACGGCGTGTATGAACGTCCGGCGGTCATCATCCTCGCTCGGTACGTCCGGGTGCCGACGAGCAGACGCGTGCCGGTCACCCGCCGCGGTGTGCTGCGTCGTGACAATCATCGATGCGGCTACTGCGGGAAAGCTGCTTCGACCATCGACCACGTGCTGCCGCGTTCACGCGGGGGAGCGGACTCCTGGGAGAACCTGGTGGCTTGCTGCCTCCGCTGCAACAACGTCAAGAGCGATCGCACACCGCAGGAGATGCGCTGGCAACTGCGCTTCACCCCTCGTCCTCCGCACGGTACCGCCTGGACGGTGCGCGGAACCGAGCGCAGCGACCCGCGGTGGGAGCCGTACCTGGCGTTGGCGGCGTGACGGCCGCGTGCCCTCGAGTCCTCCACCGGCCCCTCCACGCGCCGCGGGATGGTGAGGCGCGGAACGGTGGGAGCAGGGGGCGGCGCGTGGAGCCTCCTGGCCGGCGGGGCCCGCTGACGAAGGGCCTGAGACGTCGAAGAGGGGCCACCCTTCGGGCGGCCCCTCTTCGACGTCGTGCCCTCGACAGGATTCGAACCTGCGACCTGCCCTTTAGGAGAGGGCTGCTCTATCCCCTGAGCTACGAGGGCGTGCGTCCAGTCTAGGCGACCGTCCGCACGCCCCCTCGCGCATCAGTCCTCGCCGCGGCGCCACAGCTTGGAAGGCCACCAGATCGCCTTGCCGATGTCGTACGTCAGTGCGGGGACGAGCAGCGAACGGACGACGAACGTGTCCAGCAGCACCCCGAACGCCACGATGAAGGCCAGCTGCACCAGGAACAGGATGGGGATCACCGACAGCGCGGCGAAGGTCGCCGCGAGCACGAGACCCGCTGACGTGATCACCCCGCCCGTGATCGACAGGCCCCGCAGGATCCCCTCTCGGGTGCCGTGCTGCTTCGACTCCTCGCGGACCCGCGTCATCAGGAAGATGTTGTAGTCGATGCCGAGTGCCACGAGGAACACGAACCCGAAGAGCGGAACGGCGGGGTCCGCACCGGGGAAGTCGAAGATTCCGTTGAACACGAGCGCGGAGACACCCATCGCGGTTCCGAACGACAGGACCGTCGTCAGGATCAACAGCACCGGCGCGAGGATCGAACGCAGCAGCAGCATGAGGATCAGCATGATCACGAGGAGGATCACGGGGATGATCAGGTTGCGGTCATGGATGGAGGCATCGTTCGTGTCGATCGAGGTCGCGGTGACGCCACCCACGAGTGCCTTCGTGTCGCCGAGGTCGGAACGCACCTCTCTCACGGTGGCGGCCGCGGCGGCCGAGTCGGCCGCGTCGGTCAGCGTGCCCTGAAGCAGCACCTGCCCGTCGACCGTCGTGGGGTCGGGGGCGGGGGTGCCCGGCGGGCCGACGGCCGTGATGCCGTCCTCGGTGACGGGGGCGGTGCCGCTGGGGGAGTCCGCGGCGGTGACGGAGACCGCATCGATCCCGTCGTTCGCGAGCAGGACGTCCGCGGCATCCTGCAGTCGGTTCTCGTCGACGACCACGTACACGGGGCTGCCGGATCCGCCGGGGAAGTGCTCGCCCAGAGCCACCTGACCGTCGCGGGCTTCCGAGGCGCCGAGCACCAGGTCCGATTGCGGCACCCCGTTCGCGTCGAGCTGTGTGATACCTGCCGCGCCGGCGACGAGGACCAGGGTCGTCACGATCCAGATGACCCGTGGGCGCCGCTTGATGAGTCCCGCCAGCCGCGCCCACAGTCCCGTCGTGCGCATGCCGTGCTCTGCGGCGACCACTTCCGGTTCGAAGCGCGGGCGTCGCGGCCAGAACACGGCGCGACCGAAGAGCAGAAGCAGGGAGGGAAGCAGGGTGAGGGCGGACAGCATGGCGAAGACGATGCCGATCGCGGCGACGGGGCCGAGCGTGCTGTTCGACTTCAGGTCGCTGAGCAGCAGACAGAGGAGTCCGGCGATCACGGTGCCGCCCGAGGCCGCGATCGGTTCGACCGAGCCCTTCCATGCCGCCAGGAGTGCGACGCCCTTGTCCTGCGCCACCCGGAGCTCCTCGCGGAAGCGTGCGACGAGGAGCAGGGCGTAGTCGGTGGCGGCGCCGATCACGAGGATGAAGAGGATTCCCTGTGTCTGGCCGCTGAGAAGCAGCACCTCGAACTTCGCCAGCCACCACACCACGAGGAGCGCCACGCAGAGCGCGAAGAGGCTCGTCGAGAGCACGACCAGCGGCAGCAGGAACGAGCGGTAGACGAGTACCAGGATGACCAGCACCGCCAGGAGAGCGACGCCGAGGAGCAACCCATCGATCCCGGCGAAGCCCGCGACCAGGTCGGCGCTGAACCCCGCTGGTCCCGTGATGTACACGCTGATGCCGTCCGGGACGCCGGCGCGCAGTTCTTCGCCCAGTGCCGTCGTCGTGTCGGCCAGCTCGGCGTCGCTGTCGATCGGGATGAACGCCTGTACTGCCTGCCCGTCATCGGAGGGGAGGGCGGGAGACACGTCCTCGCCGACGCCCTCCACGGTCGAGGCCTCGGCCACCGCATCCGAGATCGCATCGAGTTCGCTCTGCGTGAGCTCGTCCTCGGACGTGAAGACGGCGATCGCCGGGATCGAGTCGCTGTCGTTGAATTCACCGAGCAGCTGCTGCACCTCGGTGGCCTGCGCGGATTCGGGGAGGTACGTCGTCTGCTCGTTGGAGGAGACCTCATCGATCTTGCCGAACAGTGGACCGCCCAGAGAGGCGCCCACCAGCCACACGAGGATCAGAGCCACGGGGATGAAGACCCGCGCCCAGGAGTGCTGCCGCGAGCGCTCCCTGAGGGGTGGAGTCGGTGGGGAATCAGGGCGGGACATCAGGTGCCTTTCGGGGAGGACGGTCGTTCAGAAGCAGGAGTCAGGAGCAGGAGGCAGGAGTCAGGAGATCCACGCGAGGATCAGGATCATCGTCGCGAGGAAGCCGGCGAAGTAGTTGAGGGCGATGAACCGGCGCCAGGCGCGATTCGTCGACGCGGAGCTGCCATCGTCGACGTTCCACCACGGTGCTGCGTTGACCACGTAAGGCAGAGCGAGGACGGCGGCGAGCGGGCCGGGCCATGGGGTGAACAGCATCGCCGCACCGGCGATCGCCCAGAGCCCGAGGGAGAGCCGAACCGTCGCACGCGCCCCGATGACGGTGGCTGTCGAGGAGATTCCGCCTTCGCGATCGGGGCCGATGTCCTGCACGGCACCGAAGGCATGGGCTGCCATGCCCCACAGGAAGAAGGCGCCGAGTGTGATGATCGTGCCGATCGTCACCGGTGCGCCGACCAGGGCGAGAGCGACGATCGCCGGACTCACGAAGTGCGTGCTCGAGGTGATCGAATCGAGGAACGGCCGCTCCTTGAAACGCAGCCCCGGTGCCGAGTAGGCGATCACGGCGAACACGCTGACAGCGAGCCAGAACCAGGATGCCGGGTTCCCGACGATCACGAGGTAAACGAGGAACGGGATGTTCGTGGCGGCCGCCGCCCAGAGCGTAGCGCGATGGATGCGAGGCGCAAGGAGCGCACCCTCGATGCCGCCCTTACGGGGGTTCGCCAGATCGGAGGCGTAGTCGAAGACATCGTTGATCCCGTACATCGCGAGGTTGTACGGGACGAGGAAGTAGAGGGTCCCGATCACCAGGGTGATGTCGAGTTCTCGCGTGGCGAGGAGATAGGCCGCCGCGAAGGGGAACGCGGTGTTGATCCAGCTGATCGGCCGCGAGGAGAGCACGATCTGCGCGAGATCCCGTCCGAAGGTGCGCTCGCGTGCGGATCGGGCGTTCATCCGCGGGCCTCGTCATTCTCGGTCGAGGCTTCGCGCGCTCGCCGCCGTGCGCGCAGAGCCGTCCACAGGGCGGGAAGGAGCAGCGCGCCCGCGAGCGGATACGCGAAGTCCTCGATGGGGGCGAGGCCGATGTGCAGACCGAGCAGGGGACCCTGTGCGTAGTGGAACAGCCCACTCGCGATCATCAGCGTGTCGAAAACGGCCGTGAGGAGGAACAGGACGAGCACCGTCAGCAGGACGGCCGCGGGCACGGGGCCGCGTCGGCGGGAGGCCAGGGCCAGGACGATGCCACCGCCGGCGGCGACGAGGAGGAAGCAGGCTGCGACGTGGATGTAACTCATGCGTCACCGGCCTTCGTACGGAGCCGATCGCGCCTCCGAGCGAGCAGGCGGGCGGAGCCGGTGTAGATGACCATCGTGCACACGATGAGGAAGAGCAGGAACACCGGCTCCTCCACGGGCAGTTCCGGTGCGAGCACCAGACCCGTCGCGATCGCCGCGTCGCCGCGGAGGAAGATGCCGTTCGCGATGCCCGCCGCGTCCCAGAGGAGGAAGAAGACGAGGCCGACCACCGTGACGACGGCGGCCGAGAGCGCATCCCGCCAGAAGAACAGCCGGAACCGCCAGTCCAGAAGCAGCATGCAGCCCAGCGAGACCAAGAGCGCGGTCAGGTACAGCGCGCCCATCAGGAGTTCGCCGTCCCGATCGTGGGGGCATCCGGTTCCGGGAGTGGGCCGGGGGAGTGATCACCGCGGAGGCGCTTCAGGACGATCTCGGCGCTGATCAAGCACATCGGCACACCGACGCCGGGCGCGGTCGTGGCCCCGGCGTAGAAGAGTCCCTGCACCCGCCTGGACGCGTTCTGAGCACGGAACATCGCACTCTGGGAGAGGATATGCGCCGGCCCGAGCATCCCGCCCCGCCACGAGCGGTAGTCGTCGCGGAAGTCGGCCGGCCCTTTGGTCTCGCGCACGACGATCCGCTCACGGAGATCGGGGATGCGTGCCCATGCCGCGACCTGGTCGATGGCGGCATCGGCTGCTCGCTCGATCTCCGCGGACCCCGATCCATCGGATCCGCCATGCCCGAGCTCGACATCCGCCGGAACGGGAACCAGGATGAACACGTTCTCGTGGCCGGGCGGCGCGACATCGGGGTCGGATGCGCTCGGTCGGCAGACGTAGGTCGAGGCCGGGGCGGGGACGGACGGGGTGGGGCCGAAGATCGCGTCGAAGTTCGCATCCCAGTCGTCGGTGAAGAACAGCGAGTGGTGAGGGAGTTCGGGCAGGGAGCCTTCTACCCCGAGCATGACGAGCACCCCGCCGGGACCGCTCGTGCGGCGAGTCCACCACGACTCGGGATAGCTCTGCAGCGATCGCGGCAACAGCCTGGTCTCGGTGTGGTGCAGATCTGCGGCGGAGACGACGATATCGGCGAGCTCGACGTGGGAGGTACCCGATCCGTCCACCCAATCGACGCCGGTCACGCGTGTTCCGCCGTCCCCATCCTCGGTGCGGATGCCGGTGACGTCGGCACCCGTGACGACCCGGGCTCCCGCATCGCGGGCCAGGGCCTCGATCCGTTCGATGACCCGCCAGAACCCGCCCTGCGGGTAGCTGACGCCCTGGTCCAGATCGAGGGAGCTCATCAGGTGGTACATCGCGGGAGCGCTGCGAGGGTCTGTGCCGAGAAACACCGCCGGGTAGCCGAGGATCTGACGCACGACCGGATGCCGGAAACGACGAGCCGCGAAGGACTGCAGCCGGGTGCCGAGCAGCGTGAACAGACGGGGCAGCGCTCGAAGGACCTCCGGCGCCAGGAGCGACCGTGTCCGGGTGAAAGGGTTGTAGAGGAAGTACTTCTGCGCCATCTCGCCGGCATGACGTGCCGACTGCAGGTAGGAGTCCAGCGCCGGGGCAGAACCCGGTTCCAGATCCTCGAAGAGGCGCGTGACGGCCTGCCTGCCGGCGGGCACCGTCACCGCGCCGCGCGTCGGATCCTCTGCGGTCGGTTCGCGGAACACGCGATAGCCGGGATCCAGTCGGGTGAGGTCGAGCTGCTCCTCGGTCGTGGTGCCCATCATCGCGAAGAAGTGGTCGAAGACCTCGGGCATCAGATACCACGACGGTCCGGAGTCGAATCGGAAGCCGTCACGCTCCATCGTTCCGGCCCGCCCGCCGACGCGGTCGTTCTTCTCCAGGACGACGACCTCGTGCCCGTCCCGTGCGAGCAGGCCCGCGGTCGCGAGGCCGGCGACGCCCGCACCTATAACCACCACACGGCTCATCGGTCGCGCTCCATCGCGGTCACGGCGACCGCGCGAGCGGCGAGCACGGCCTTGATCGGGTCAGGAACCCGCACCCGTCGTCGGTACAGGACCTCGGCCGGTGTCTTCGCAACGCGGCGGGTCAGTGCGGCGAACAGCGCCAGCGCGCTGCGCACGGCCGCGCGAGCATCCTTCGGGAGCAGGGGGATCGCCGCGCGGGCGTCGGTCAGCTGGCGCAGGATCGTGTCGACCCAGTCGTCCCGGTCTGCGTCGGTCAGACGCGCGGTGCCGCCGAGGTAACCGCGGTGCAGACGATCCGTGTCGTCGGCGAGGTCGCGCAGGAAGTTGACGTTCTGGAAGGCTGCGCCGAGCTGTCGCGCACCGCGTCGGAGGGTCTCGAGCTCCTCGGGTGTGCGGGGCGAGTCCCGCAGGAATACCTGAAGGCACATCAACCCCACGACCTCGGCGGACCCGTAGACATATGCCGCGTGGGCGTCGGCGTCGTAGGCGGCAAAACCCGTCTCACGGTCGATGTCGGCACTCATCGAATCGAAGAAGGGCGTGGTCAGGTCTTCGCCGATGTCGCACTCCCGGGCCGTCCGCGCGAAGGCGTGCAGGATCAGGTCGCTGCTGTATCCGCTGCGCATCGAGCGGTGAGTCGCTTCCACATAGGAGGCGAGAGCTGCCGACTGCGCCGCGCTGTCGAGCCCGGCCTCGGCGGCGACACCGTCGACGATCTCGTCGGCGATGCGCACCATCGCGTATATGTTGCGCACATGTTGACGATGTCGCCGTCCGAGAAGCCGGGTCGCGAGTCCGAACGACGTCGAGTAGGTGCGGATCACGTCGCTCGTCGCGATCTCCGCCGTGCGGCTGAATCGGCGGAGGGCGGCGTCGTCGGAGGGATCGTGGGGGATGGTGGTCATCGCTCGCGACCATCGACGCGGGAGGCCAGTGCGCGGATCGTCCGTCCGGCGGCCGGTGGGAGTGTGCCCTCGGACTCCGCGTCGCGGAGAACGGTCGATGCGGCCTCGAGGTGCTCGCTGACGAGCCCACGCACGAATGCCTCGGCGCCGCACTCGCGCAGTCGATCGCGAGCGCGGGAGCCGTCCGCGCCGCTGAGATCGGGTCTGCCGAAGTGCTGTTCGATCCCCTCCCAGTGGCTCGTCATGCGGGCATAGGAGATGATCGCGGTCTCCTTGCCTTCCCGCAGGTCCGAGAAGGGATCCTTGCCGTGTTCGTCGGGGTCGCCGAACACGGAGAGCAGATCATCCTGCAGCTGATACGCGAGGCCGAGGTGTCGGCCGATCGTGGTGAGTCGCTGCTCGGTCGCCGACGACGACCCTGCCAGCACGGCTGCGGCGCGCAGCGGAAGCACGAACGAGTACGTCGCCGTCTTGTAGGCGCTCGTCGAGAGGATCGTTCGTAGATCCGGAGTGATCATGCCGTCGCTGAGAGCGACATCGGCATGCTCACCGGCGACGGTCTCGAGGATGGTCTGCTCCAGAAGCGAGAGCAGGCGATCGCGTGCGTGCACGGAGACGTCCACCCGGGCGAACCCCAGCACCGCCGAAGCCAACAGGAGATCGCCGAGGAGGATCGCGCTCGATCGCGCCCAGTGCAGTTTCGGTGCGGCAGGGGCGTCCGGCCGACCCGCGACGAGAGTGCCGATCAGGTTCGGTCCGTGCCGGCGGATGAGGTCTCCGTCGATGACATCGTCATGCAGGAGGAAGGCGAAGTGCAGCAGCTCGACCTCGGCCGCGACATCGATCGCGGACTCGCTCGCCTCCGCCGAGAGCGGGTGCGGTGAGAGGGCCTGCGCCAGGTCGACGAGCAGTCGCGGCCGGAGGAGTTTGCCGCCGAGTGCGTGTTCGGCCGCCACCGTCCACAGCTCCGTGAACCCGGGGCCGTATTTCTCCGCCGCTGCCGTGTGCGCGGAGAAGCGTCGCCGCAGCGCGGCTTCGATCCGTGTCCCGAGTGCTTCCTCCGTGGCTGTCGCGCTCATTGCTCAGACCTCGCCGACCTGTCGCAGAAGGGGAAGCTGCTCGACGAGCCACGGGCTGAACACGAACGGAGCGTGTGTGACGGCTTCGATCAGGGCGGGCACTTCGACCCACGTCCATTCCGATACCTCGTCGGGATCGGCCGCGGGTTCACCGTCGATCATCGCCACGTGCACCGGGCAGATCTCGTTCTCGACAATTCCACTCGCGTCGATGGCCCGATAACGGTAGTCAGGCAGCACGAGGCGAACACCCGAGAGTCGGATGCCGAGCTCGTCCAGACCACGTCGCCGAACCGCGTCCCCCATCTTCTCGTCGGGTCGTGGATGGCCGCAGAAGCTGTTGGTCCAGACGCCGGGCCAGGTCCGCTTCGCGAGCGAACGGCGGGTGAGGAGCAGACGTCCTCGTGCGTCGAAGACGTAGCACGAGAAGGCGAGATGCAGCGGGGTGTCGCTCGTGTGGACGTCGCTCTTCGGCAACGTGCCGACGGCGGTTCCGTCATCGGCCAGGAGGGTCACGTAATCCATGGCATCTCCCTTGTTCGAGCCTCTCAAGATTGCTAACTTGGTGAGTAGTCAACTTAGCATGAAACTGTGGGTGTGTAACATGATCGCATGGACACGGAGCCCGGCACCACCCCGCACGCGGGGTCGCCGGCGATGAATCCGCCCGTCGACGGCGATACGAGCTCTGCTGACCGCACGCCGGATGGGTTGAGCCACGCGGCGATCTACGACGTCGATGCCAGTGATCCGCGGAGCACACTGGTCGACCGAACCGGCGTGCCGCCGGAGGAACTGCGGCAGATCGCCCGCCTCATGGAGTCGCTCGCGGGGCTTCGAGAAGCCGAACAGACCCTCTCTCAGGCTTCACGCCGGTACATGCGGCTGAATGAGACAGATATGCGCGCGCTGCACTATCTGATCGTGTGCGCGAACCGGAGCCTGGTGGCGACACCAGGAGGGATAGCTCACCACCTGGATGTGTCGACGGCCGCGACGACCAAACTCCTCGACCGGCTGGAAAAGGGCGGGCACATCACCCGCGCACCTCACCCGACCGACCGGAGGGCGCTCCGCATCAGCATCACGCCGGAGACACGGCTCGCGGCGATGGAGACGGTCGGCCGACAGCAGGCGAAGCGTTTCTATGCTGCTGCACGGCTTTCGCCCGCCGAACGGGATGTCGTCATCCGATTCCTCCAGGACATGACGGAAGAGATCACGCTGCGAGACGAAGCCTGGTTACAGCAGCCGTCCGATTGAGAGTTCGGCCCACGAGGGGCCGAACTCAGTGGGCTGCTTTGTACGCATCCAGGATCGGGGCGGGGATGCGTCCTCGCTCGGAGAGCGTGTAGCCGTTCTCGTTGGCCCATGCCCGGATGGCGGCGACCTCGGGATTGCGTGCCGGTCGCTTGCGAGAAGATGAAGAGGAACGTGCGGTGCTGGAGGAGCCGGCGCGTCGGCCCGCAGCGATATACGGCTCGAGAGCCTTTCGCAATTCCTCCGCATGCGCAGCATTCAAGTCGATCTCGTAGGAGGCGCCGTTGACCGAGAAATGCACGGTCTCGCCTTCTCCGACTTCCAGGACGCTGCCGTCGATATCGTCGACCAACTGGTGCACAATTCGTCTAGCCATGCGTGCGACTTTACCTGCAGAAGCGAAATGCGACAACAATTGAATATTGCACAGTCATAATCCGCTTCGGCGCAGGTCTCAGGGAAGAAGCCCCGCACGGCGCGCTCGGGTGACGGCCGCATGACGCGTGGAAGCGTCGAGTTTCGACATCGCGGTGCCGAGGTATGCCTTGACCGTGCCTTCGCGCAACCCGAGTTGTGCGGCGATCTCCGCGTTGGTCGATCCCAGCGCGGCGCAGGCGAGCACGTCGGTTTCCCGGCGCGAGAGATGGATGGTCGGCACGGGCCCCGTCGTGGCAGGAGCCGCATCCCCGGCCAGCGCCACGAGGCGACGCTCGACCTCGGCGATCCGTGCGCGTATCGCCGCGTCGTCGACCGAGGCCGCGATGCTGCGCAGTTCGGCGAAGCTCTCCCGGAGGGCCTCACGCTGCGGGGGAGCCACGGTCTCGCTTCCGAGCTGGCTCGTGTCCAGCCGTCGTTGCACCTCGTCGCGGATCCGCAATTCATCGGCGACGGACTGGGCCACCTGCATGGCCGGAGCCGTGGTGACACCCCCGACCTGTTCCTCGTCCCATGCGCCAGCGTAGAGCACGCCGCGGGACCGGCCGTGGACGACGATCGGGAGGGCAAGGAGCGTACGCAGCCCCTCGCCGAGGACGAAGACGTCGTAGTCGTGGGTGATCTGCTGCGACGAGCCGTAGTCGCTCGTCATTCGTGGGCGCAGTTCCATCATCGCCCGCCCGCCGAGTCCGCGCTCCGGACGCACTCGCAAGCCGTCCAAAGATCGGGTGCGCGCGCCGACGATGCTGGTCACGCTCACGACGCCCTCTTCGATGAGGCCGCCGAATGCCACAGGGAAGCGTGTTCGCCGCGCGAGCTCGCGCACCGCATGGGCGACGAGCTCCGACTCGGAACCGAGAGGGACTGGGGCGCTCACAATTACCTACTTCCGGGGGTGACGACTGTGTTCCCCGTTTCGTAGCGTCGACTTTATCATCCGCACAGTTCCGCTGCGCGGGGACCGGACATGTGGCAAGGAGGCCCCATGAGTGATCAGACGCACGTCGATTCGAACGGTGAGATCGACTACATCGCCGTCGAGCAGTCTCCACGATTCCAGAGGTTGAAACGGACGCAGAGATCGTTCATCTTTCCGCTCGCCGTGTTCTTCCTGTTGTGGTATTTCGCCTATGTGCTTCTTGCGGCATTCGCGCCCGATTTCATGGGACAACGTGTGTGGGGCGATATCACCATCGGGCTCCTCCTCGGTCTCGGACAGTTCGTCACGACGTTCGGCATAACCATGGCGTACGTGTCGTTCGCGAATCGGAAACTCGACCCGTTGGCGACGGAGATCCGTGAAGAACTCGAGAAGGCGCAGGGGCACGCATGAACGCCATCCGCGCGGCGGTCGAGCCGGTCGCTCTCGATATCAACCCCGTCTTCAACATCTCGATCTTCCTGGCTTTCGTCGCGGTGACACTCTTCATCGTCATCCGCGCGAGCCGCAACAACAAGACCGCTGCCGACTACTACGCCGCCGGCCGTTCTTTCACGGGACCGCAGAACGGATTCGCCATCGCAGGCGACTATCTGTCCGCGGCGTCCTTCCTCGGCATCTGCGGCGCCATCGCGATCAACGGCTATGACGGATTCCTCTATTCGATCGGATTCCTGGTCGCGTGGCTCGTCGCACTGCTGCTGGTGGCGGAGCTGATGCGCAACACCGGGAAGTTCACGATGGCGGACGTGCTGTCGTTCCGCTTGAAGCAGCGCCCGGTGCGAATGGCGGCCGCGATCACGACGCTCGCTGTGTGCTTCTTCTATCTGCTGGCGCAGATGGCCGGTGCCGGTGGGTTGGTATCGCTGCTGCTCGGCATCGACGGACGGCTCGGGCAGTCGATCGTGATCGCCGTGGTCGGCTTGCTGATGATCGTCTACGTCCTGATCGGCGGCATGAAGGGCACCACATGGGTGCAGATCGTCAAGGCCGTCCTCCTGATCGGCGGCGCCGTCGGCATGACGATCTGGGTGCTCGCGATCAACGGCTTCAGCCTGAACACCCTTCTCGAAGCCGCGGTCGCGAATTCCGACAAGGGCGATGCGATCCTGGCTCCGGGACTGCAGTACGGCGCGAACCCGTGGGACTTCCTGTCCCTCGGCATGGCGCTCGTGCTCGGGACCGCCGGCCTGCCGCACGTGCTCATGCGCTTCTACACCGTGCCGACGGCCAAGGAAGCACGCCGCTCGGTCGTCTGGGCGATCTGGCTCATCGGTGGTTTCTACCTGCTGACCCTCGTGCTCGGCTACGGTGCCGGAGCACTGGTCGGTGCGGATGTGATCGCGGCCGCTCCGGGCGGCGTGAACTCGGCGGCGCCGCTGCTCGCGCTCCGGCTCGGCGGTCCGGTGCTGCTGGGCTTCATCTCCGCCGTGGCTTTCGCGACGATCCTCGCGGTGGTCGCTGGCCTGACGATCACGGCTGCGGCGTCGTTCGCGCACGACATCTACGCCAATGTCATCCAGAAGGGGCGCAAGGATGCTGCCGGCGAGCCGGTCGCCGCAGATCCGAACGGCGAGGTGCGCGTCGCTCGTCGCACTGTGGTCGTGATCGGCATCCTGGCGATCCTCGGCGGCATCGGAGCGCAGGGGCAGAACATCGCATTCCTCGTCGCTCTCGCTTTCGCCGTCGCCGCTTCCGCCAATCTGCCGACCATTCTCTATTCGCTCTTCTGGCGGCGGTTCACGACCCGGGGCGCAGTGTGGAGCATGTACGGCGGGCTCGGGTCCGCGATCCTGCTCATCGTGCTGTCGCCGGTGTTCTCGGGAACCCCGACATCGATGATCCCTGGGATCGACATCGCCGTGTGGCCACTGAACAATCCGGGGATCGTCTCGATCCCGCTGGGTTTCCTTCTCGGCTGGCTCGGAACGGTGACGAGCTCCCGCAAAGAGTCTCCGCAGCTCGCCGCTGAGATGGAGGTGCGCTCCCTGACGGGGTTCGGCGCGGAGAAGGCGGTCGAGCACTGACCGCGGCCTCCTGAGGATCGAACCCGGGCAAGACGTGGACCCGGCGGCCTACTCGCCGGGTCCACGTCTGCGTCCGCTCGCTCAACCCGCCTCGAGGTCGAGCAGGTATCTCTTGCGCTCAGGGTGCGCGCCGTACTGGCCCACACTTCCGTCCGACCGGACGACGCGATGCACCGGCACGATGATCGAGAACGGCGTGAGCCGACACGCGGTGCCGACCGCGCGGGCCGCGCCGGGGTGTCCGGCACGGACGGCCACCTCTCCGTAGCTCATCGTCTCGCCCCATTCGATCGTGCAGATCGTCTGCAGGGCGCTCAGGTGGAATCCGTCCACCAGCCGCCAGTCGAGCCGGAGGTGCTGGTCGAAACGCACCGGGTCACCGTCGAAGTAGTCGGCCAGAAGATGTGCGAGCTCGTCGGCGGCCCCGGGGTCGGGCTCCGGAACGGCGCCCAGCTGTCGTGTGACGCCCTCGAGGAGCCAGGGAACGAGGGGGTCTTCGGATTCGGAGAGGTCGAATCGCACGATGCCCTCGTCCGAGAACACCGCGAGGGCGTCACCGAACGGAGTCGGAGCGAAGTCATAGCGGAAGGTCATGCGACCATCCTGACTGGCATCGCTGTCCGGGGAGCACCGGCCTCCCGGGCGGGGTGGAGAACGTGACGGTCATCGCCACGGGGCAGGAGGAGTGCGGATCGGCTCTCGGAGGCGGATATTCGGCGGAAACCCGCCCGGGATACCCCAGCTCGCCCGGTCTCGCGCCTAGGGTGTCATTGTGTGGCGACGTGAAGACAAGACTGCGGAGAACACAGCGGCAGACGCTGCTGTGGCCATCGGCGATCTGCACGAGCCCACGACCGGCGTTGACATCGCCCATGCCGCTGAGGCTGAGCGCACCCGGCTGAGGGCGGAAGCGGCCGACCTCGGCGGCCCCTCTCCGCTGGTGAGCTTCCGCGACAGCCCGGAATCGGGCATCGACATCTCCAAGGCCCACCCCGGCAGCCTGCCGCAGTTCATCACCGGAAAATCGACCCTGCTGTCGAACCTCTTCCGCGACGAGGTGGGTCTGCGCACCGCGCGGCTGGCCGCCGAGCGGATCACCGCGAAGAACACAGAACTGCGCACCGTCCGTGGCATCGAGGCCGTGCACCTGGCCGTCGGAGTCGCCCGGTGGCGCATCGGCGGAGCGGGCTTCGCCGCGCCCGTGCTGCTGCGGCCGCTGGCGATCCGGCGGCATCACTCCGACTTCGAACTCAAGCTCCAGGGCGCGTTCGAAGTCAATCCCGAACTTGTCCGCATCGCCCGTGATCATTTCGGGCTGTCGATCGATGCCGCGTCCCTCGCAGCGCTCGCGTACGACGGCGGGATCTTCAAGCCGCAGCCGGTCATCGACAACCTGCGCGTGATGACCCGCTCGATCGACACCTTCTCCGTAGAGCCGCGGCTCGTGGTGTCGACGTTCGCCGACGTCTCCGGAGCGATGTCCCGCGACGCCGGAAGCCTCGATCACGTGCTCCTCAATGCGCTGGGCGGCCATGTGGGCGACCGCGAGCGTGTGACGGCGCCTCGCGCCACGCCGCACCTCACCGGACCCGACGATCGGGCTCCCGCATCGGACAATCTTCTTCTCGACGCAGACGCCGAGCAGGAAGCGGTTCTCGCGCGCATCGCCGCCGGACACTCGCTCACGGTGGCGACGCTCCCCGGCACGGGCGGAACGCAGACGGTGATCAACGCGCTCGGCGAACTCGTCCGCGCCGGCAAGCGCGTGCTCGTGGTCTCGGCGCGTCGTTCGACACTCGACGGCGTTCGTCATCGGCTCGCGGGTATCGGGCTCGACAGCCTCGCGATCTCGCCGGCCAGCGTGCGTCGCGACCTGGTCAGGGCGATCGGCCGCAACGAGAAGGCGACACCACCCAAGGTCAGTGAGGTCGACGACGCGCTGGTGCGCCTCCGGACCGTCCTGCGCGACTACCGCCAGGCTCTCACGGCTCCCATCGCGGGAGTGGATGCCTCGGTGCTCGACGCGACCCGCCAGCTCACCAGGCTCGCGTCGCTGCCGGTGCCGCCGTCCACCACCGCTCGGCTCGGCACCGACGCTCTCCGTCGCCTCGCGGCAGATCGCAGCGAGGCTGCAGAAGCCCTCGCTCAGGCCGCGCGTCTTGGGGAGTTCCGCTTCGGCCCGAATGATTCGCCGTGGTACGGCGTGACCTTCACGAGCACCGAAGCGGCCAGAGCCGCGCACGAGCTCGCCGGTCGACTGCACTCGGACAGCGTCCCCGCTCTTCTCGAGCGCGGCTACGAACTGATCGCCCAGACGCACATGCGACCGTTTGCGACGATCGACGAGCTCGGCGAGTATCTGCGTCTGCTGCAGGGCATCCGCGATTCACTCGATCGCTTCAGCCCCACGGTCTTCGAGCGGCCGTTGGGCGAGCTCATCCAGGCGCACGGCTCGCGTCGCGACGCCCCCGGTCTCTCCGGAGCGAACCGGCGGCGGCTGCGGCGTCTGGCGAAGGAGTATGTCCGTCCGGGCGTCCACGTGACCGAGATGCATGAAGCGCTGCTGCGGATCCAGACTCAGCGCACGCAGTGGCAGCGGTACGTCGAGGCGGGGGTCGCCCCGGAGATCCCGCTCGGTCTCGCCGACGTGTACGTGGCCTGGCAGCGGGTCGAGGCGGAGCTCGCCGAACTGGATGCCGCGCTGGGCCGCCGCGAGCCGTTGGCGTCGCTCCCGGTCGCACGACTAGTCCGCACTCTTGCCGGGCTCGCCGCCAAGTCCGACGTGTTCGAGAACCTCGTGGAACGCGCGCAGCTGCGCGATCGCCTCGCGCTCCTCGGGCTCGAGCCGCTGCTCGCGGAACTCTCGGTGCGGCACGTGGCCGAATCGCAGGTGGGGGAGGAGCTCGAGTTCGCCTGGTGGCAGTCGCTCCTCGAGCGCGCGCTGCAGGACAACCGTGCTCTACTCGGTGCGAACACCGCCGTCGTCGACCGGCTCGAGCGCGACTTCCGGCTGGTGGACGAGGCACACGCCGCGATGGCGGGCCCGCTCCTGGCCTGGCAGCTCGCCAACCAGTGGCGGATCGCGATCGTCGACGAACCGCAGCAGTCGCAGCATCTCCGGCGCGCGCTGACTCAGCCCGCCGCGACCACTGCGCAGGTCGTCAGCGCCGCGCCGACCCTCGTCGACGTGCTCGCGCCCGTCTGGATCTCTTCCCCGTACCTCGTGCCGGAGATCCCGGAATCGGTCGAGTTCGACACCGTCCTTCTCGTCGATGCGGCCGCGATCAATCTGGCTGAGGCTGCACCGGCGATCTGCCGGGCACGCCAGGTCGTCGCGTTCGGCGATCCGGTCACGCAGCGTCCCACACCGTTCCACATCGCCGTGGATCCGGAGGACACCTGGGAGGCGGAGGTGTCGTTCGACGACGTCTCGGTGTTCGAGCGCCTCTCCGAGCTTCTGCCCGTGATGACTCTGACGCGCAGCTACCGTGCCGGTGGCGAGGATCTCGCTGAGCTCATCAACGATGCGTTCTACGGCGGCGAGATCGTCTCCCTGCCGTGGGCGGGCTCCTATCTCGGTCGCGGCAGCCTCACGGTCGACTACGTCGAGGGCGGGACGGGTACCCCTGATCCGGTGTCCGGTGCGGTCGAGAGCCCCGATGCCGAAGTCGCGCGTGTGGTGACCCTCGTGGTCGAGCACGCCGTTCACCGGCCCTCCGAATCCCTCATGGTGGTCACCGCCAGTGCGCGTCACGCCGAGCGCGTGCGTGCCGCTGTCACCTCCGCCTTCGCCGGGCGTTCCGACGTGGCGGACTTCGTCAGCCGTGATACCGCAGAGCCGTTCGCCGTCCTCACCCTCGAGGAATCCGTGGCGGAGAGTCGCGACCGCGTGATCTTCTCGCTCGGGTTCGGACTCACCAAGCACGGCCGTGTCCTGAGCGACTTCGGCGATCTCTCCACACCAGACGGCGAGCGTCTGCTCACGGTCGGGATGACCCGAGCCCGCCGATCGATGGTCCTCGTCTCGTCGATCCGCCCGTCCTCCTTCGACGATGGGCGCCTCGAGCACGGCGCAGCCACGCTCATGTCGATCCTCGGTGGTCTCGCCGCCCGCGGCAGGGATGCGCGGCTCGAGGATCTGGCTGACCCGCTCACTCTCGCCCTGGCCAGGGAACTGCGGCGGCTCGGCGCCTCCGTCGATGTCGACTACCGCGGACTGCTTCCGCTGGTCGCGCAGCACGGCGGCAAGGCGGTCGTGATCGAGCCCGACCCGGAATCGCGCGGTGAGTCCCTGCGCGAGACGCTGCGGCTGCGGCCGCACGTCCTCCGTCGCCTCGGCTGGCACTACGTGCGCGTGCACGCGTTCGATCTCTACAGCGATCCGGCGACCGTCGCGACGCGCATCGCCGCCGTGTTGGGCATCTCCGACACCGTGCCGCGGGCCGAGAACGACACGCAGCCGCTCGATATCGCCGACACCCCGAATGACTGACCAGGTCGACCCCGATGCTCCGCGTCAACGTGTGGTGCGGGTCGCCGGATCGCGTCGTGCCCGACTGACTCCGGTGCCCGGAAGTGACCCGGCCCCGGAGACGGGGACCGATCAGCCGACGCCGCCACGTGCCCGGCCGAAGGGCGCGAAAGGCCCGAACGACGATCAGCTCATCCAGGACGTGCCGCCGCACTACTGATCGTTCTTCACGAGCCCGAGCCGGAAAGAGAGACGCGCGGTCCCTCCGAAGAGGAATCGCGCGTCTCGTGTCTGAGTGGAGGGCGTCAGGCGCCGCGCTGCGCCTTGAGCAGGTCGCGGATCTCCACCAGCAGCTCGGCCTCGCTCGCTGCGGCCGGCTCCTCCTCGGGCTCTTCGGCCGGCGTGCCTTTGCGTGCCTCGACGTGCGCCTTGAAGGTGTTCATCGGGAGTACGAAGACAAAGTAGACGACGGCGGCGACGGCGAGGAAGCTGATGATCGCCGAGATCAGGTCACCGATCGGGAACGTCACCGTCTCGCCGTAGATGTTCGGAACGGGGATCCCGAACTCCCCTGCGGCATCCGCCTTGAGGAAGAGTGAGATGAAGGGGTTGATGATGCTGTTGACCACCGCGGTCACGATCGCGGTGAACGCCGTGCCGATCACGACGGCCACGGCCAGATCGATCACGTTCCCGCGCAGCAGGAAGTCCTTGAAACCTTTGAGCATGGGAACCCCCAGTAGATCAGGGCCTCACGAAGAGGCCGGAGTCGACGCAGTCGCCGGTTTGGCGCTCGTCGTCGATTCCGTCTTCGATGATGCCGAAGCATCCCCGGAACCGCCGGATTTGGCACGCGAGTCCGTGCGATAGAAACCGGACCCGTTGAAGGTGACGCCGATCGAGCCGTACTGCTTCCGCAGCTGGCCGCCGCACTCGGGGCACACCGTCAGGGCGTCATCCGCGAAGCTCTGCACGGCGTCGAACTTGTGTCCGCACGATGTGCAGGCATAGGCGTAGGTGGGCATGGGGGTCCTTGCAGGTCAGCGTCGCCGAGGCGACAGGGTGAGAGTCTGCGACGGCGTCACGATCCCGTTCACGGGCTGATCGTGCACCTCTCGCGGAAGTTCGTCGAGTACCTCGGAATCATAGATGACCGCGTAGACGGGCGGGCACTGCTCCATGGAGCCGATCGTCTTGTCGAAGTAGCCGCGTCCCCAGCCCATCCGCATCCCGGTGCGATCGACGGCGGCGGCAGGGACGATCATCAGGTCCACGTCGTTGACGGCGATCGGACCGAGGACCTCACCGGTGGGCTCCGGCAGGCCGTGGAGTCCTTCGGAAACCTCGTCGTCGTCGGTGGCCACGGCCCAGTCCAGGAGACCGTCGGCGCGGGTGACCGGCAACAGGACGCGGATGCCGCGGCGCACCGCCCTCGTCACGAAGTCACGGGTGCCCGGCTCGGTGGTGGTCGACAGGAAGCACGAGATCGACTGTGCGCCGAGCTCGTCGACCAGGGCGTCGAGGCGCTCGCCGATCGCCGTGGCCGCGGCCTCGCGCTGCGGATCGGAGAGGAGCTGGCGTCTTTCGCGCAGTTCGGCGCGGAGAGCGCGCTTGGCGTGTTCGACGTCATTAGACATGGCTTCGAGTCTACGGCGACGCTCACCGCTAGGCTGGGAGGATGGCTGACCACAAGATCAAAGCCGTCATTCCCGCGGCAGGACTGGGGACTCGATTCCTTCCCGCGACGAAGGCGATGCCGAAAGAGATGCTGCCCGTCGTCGACAAGCCGGCGATCCAGTACGTCGTCGAAGAGGCTGCGGACGCCGGGATCGACGACATCCTCGTCATCATCGGCCGCAACAAGAACGCGATCTCCAACCACTTCGACTCGGTGCCCGAGCTCGAGGTGAGGCTCATGGAGAAGGGCGACACGGGGCGACTCGAGCGAGTGATGAAGTCGAGCGACCTCGCCGACATCCATTTCGTCCGGCAGGGCGAGCCGAAGGGTCTCGGACACGCGGTCCTGCGTGCACGTACCCACGTCGGCGACAGTTCGTTCGCGGTGCTGCTCGGCGACGATCTCATCGACGAGCGCGATCCGCTCCTCACCGACATGATCGCCGAGCACGAGCGCTCCGGCGCCGCGGTGATCGCGCTGATGGAGGTCGACCCGGCCAACATCCACATGTATGGCGCCGCGGCGGTCGAGCCGATCGAGGGCCAAGCTGCCGTCCGGGTCACCGGTCTCGTCGAGAAGCCTGCGCAGGAAGACGCTCCGTCCAACCTCGCCATCATCGGTCGATACGTTCTTCCCGCGTCGGTTTTCGAGATCCTCGAGCGCACCGAGCCGGGCAAGGGCGGCGAGATCCAGCTCACGGATGCGCTGCAGGAACTCGCGACCGATCCCGACGGACCCGGCGTCGTCGGTGTCATCTTCGGAGGACGCCGTTACGATACGGGCGACCGCGTCGACTACATCAAGGCCATCGTTCAGCTCGCCTCGGATCGGGAGGACCTCGGCCCCGAGCTGCGGCCCTGGCTCAAGGAGTTCGCGGAACGCCTCTAGGCGATCCTGCGGAGGTCGGTGCGGCATGGAACTGGCGACGGGAATGCGACACGGACCGATCGAGCTGCGACTCGTGCGGGCGAAGGATGCCCGCCCGCTGCAGCATGAGCTGCTCGCGAACCGATCGTGGCTCCAGCCCTGGGAAGCGACCGTCCCGTACGGCTCCGTCTCGTTCGACATGAGGCTCAGCATCCGTCGTCTGCTTCAGCAGTACCGTGACGGATCGGGCTATCCGTTCGTCATGGAGTACGACGGCGAGGTCGCCGGGCAGCTCAACGTGTGGGGCGTCTCGCGCGGCTCCCTCTGCTCGGCGACCATCGGGTACTGGGTGAGCGAGCGTTTCGCGGGCCGGGGCATCACCCCCACCGCAGTGGCGCTGGCCACCGATGCCTGCTTCACGGAGTACGGGCTGCACCGGATGGAGATCTGCATCCGACCGGAGAACGCTGCGAGCCTTCGAATCGTTCAGAAGCTCGGATTCCGCTACGAGGGTCTGCGCCGCCGCTACATCCATATCGACGGCGACTGGCGTGATCACTACGCGTTCGCGCTGACCCGCGAAGACGTCCCTCAGGGTGTGCTCGCACGCTGGCTCAGCGGTCAGGTGCCGCCTGACGCCGCGACGGTACCGCCGTCCGACCGAATCGCCCTCTGAGCCGGTGCTCGCCGGGCGATCCTGACGGACTCGCCGCGACACGCGCCCTTCTGTACGGCTCTGTCACCGCTGAACCCGTACCGTTGTCGATATGGACGGGCCGGTGCTGAGCGGGGGAGTGATCGTGCTCGTCGCCGTGCTCCTCTGGATGCTCTACCTGCTCCCTTCGTGGAGAGGCCGCTTCCAATACAACGCCGCGGAACGCAACGCCGTTCGACTGAACCAGGCGCTCCGCATCCTCGCCGAGACGAGTGAGACTCCGGCCGAGGTGCACGTCGAGCTGAACGCCCGTACGGCGCTGGCACAGCAGAAACTCGCCAAGCGGGTGCAGTCGGAACGCGAGGCCGCCGAGCTCGAGTCTCTTCGCGAGGAACTCGCAGCGACCAGGGCCGACCCGGTGATCCGTCGCGCTCGCGCCCGCCGCCGGGTGCGCATGGTCGCGACGATCTCTCTCCTGCTCGGTCTCGCCGTGGTCGCATTCGGCATCTGGCAGCTCGTGGCCGTCGGGTCCTCGGTGCTGTTGTGGCTCGGCGGGTCGATGATCCTGCCCGCCGGCATCGCGCTCCAGAGGATGGCGGCGGTCGCGAACCGCGCGGCGCGCGCCACGCATGAGGTGGCGCCACCCGTCAAGGAACGTGTCGCACCCGTGCTGCACGACCAGGGTCCGGCGACGTGGACACCGCGTCCGCTCCCAGAGCCGCTGGTGTCCGTATCGGGATCGCGTGCGCAGGCTGCGCAGGCCCAGATCGAGGCGCAGGAGCAACGCCGCAAGGCAGCCAGAGTCGCCGCGCTGCGTGAGCGCGCCGAGCAGATGGCGCCGGCAGCACCGGTGCAGCTTCCTGCCGCGTCCTCGCCCTACGCGAAGATGGGCTTCGTCGACGATGCGGAGATCGAGGCGCACGTGCGGGAGTTGCTCTCGCGTCGCGCCGCGGGGTGATCGTGGTAGACGCGATCAACGCTTTCGTCGTGATAGCGTAGAACTCGTTCACGGGCCTATGGCGCAGTTGGTAGCGCGCCTCGTTCGCATCGAGGAGGTCAGGGGTTCGAATCCCCTTAGGTCCACAGAACACGAAAGCCCCCGGTGAGAACCGGGGGCTTTCTGCTTTCCTCCGGCGCTCTTTGCCTTCCCCCGCCCTCTTCACTCATGTGCTTGCTCGAGTCAACGGTCGGACCGTGACGGGGGAGAGTGCGCGGCAACGCCGGTCCCTCTCCCCGCCGAATGCACCCGCGCCGTGACGTCGCGCCCGTACGGGCGATCGAGGGTGTGCTCTCGCCGTCCATCGAGGACGGCTCCGTGACGCGGGTTATCGGGCGACACGCCCGGCGGTCAGCCCTGATTTGCCCGATCCCCGGGATCCGCGTAACTTATTACTTGTTCGCCCCAAACGGTTGAGCGGAGGTCCTCGGACCGGCTCCCGTCAAGCATCGAACACCTCCCGAATCTGAAACACTCACTGAGTGAAGAGGATGAAGGTGCTGGTCCGTTCCCACGGTCAGGCCGAAGAAACTCGGACTTGACAACGGAAACGAGATCGGTAAGATAGAGAAGTTGCCCTGCGGGCCTGGCTGTGATGGCTGGGTCGTGGGAGCATCCGATCCTTGAGAACTCAACAGCGTGCACTTGTCAAA